>JBGAQH010000001.1:0-1286839 GCA_044220875.1 Phycisphaerales bacterium
GGGCTTCATCCTGCACGCGGCATTGCCCCGTCACGCTTTCGCGCATTGCGGAAGATTCGTTACTGCAGCCTCCCGTAGGAGTCCGAGCAGTGTCTCAGTCTCGATGCGGCGGGCCGTGCTCTCACACCCGCTACCCGTCTAAGGCTTGGTAGGCCGTTACCCCACCAACTACCTGATAGGAAATTCCCCGCTCCTGAGGCAGCAAGCCTTTGATCCTCTCGGACCACATCGGGTATTGATTCGGATTTCTCCGATGTATCCCCGACCTCAGGGTACGTAGAAATTTATTCCTCGCCCTTTCGCCACTCTACTTGGGATTGCTCCCTTTCGCGTTCGACTTGCATGTTTTAGCCATGCCGCCAGCGTTCAATCTGAGCCAGGATCAAACTCTTCAATTAGGTATTGCAAACGGACGAATCCGCTTGAATTTAGAAGGTTTGCCCGGCGATCCGGCTCACCACGAAACGGATGAGTTGTCCGGACCGGTCTTCGTCCACACAAGATCCCCTTGCGGGGGTGGACGTGGCAGGTCGGCTACCTGCCATACAGCAGACATCATTTGCCCGCAGGCCTTTTGACGGGCCTGCCTGTCTGGATTCTCGAATTGACCAGAAAATGGCATCACGAAGGATGTCTGTTGTCGCTGCTGTGGCAGCGACAAGAGTTTGCTGACACACGAGCCGTCGTAAACGACTCGTGACCAGCCACATCCTCGCGGCGTTCCCAACTGTTTACTTGTCAAAGAAACCAACGCCCGAAGGGGCGTGCCCGTTGACCAAGGTCGTTCGCATGTGCGACAGACACGTGGTCAGTTGGGATCGCGGATGATACCGACACCGCCAAGGGTGTCAACCTCAACGGAGACCAAAATTCGAGTCGGTGGCAAAAAGGCCCTGATCGGGGAGCGGGACGCCCCCTTCTGGGGACTTCGCTCGCTTCCGATCAGCGTTCCGGCTCGGCGGGGCGAAAGAAATTGCTCGCCACGGTCTTCGTGCGTCAGGTCCAAGCGTTTTATCGCCGCCGCCACGTCGGGTCAAGGGCTCATCCATGAGAGATCGACAGTTCATTCACATGTCGTCCCTGTGACACCCCACTGAATCCGCCGGCGGCTGGGATCGTTCGCGACCGCGACCACGGCTGCCTCGACCACGGTGACTCCCTGAGCGAGGAGCACTCGAGCTGCCTGTTCGAGCGTCGCACCAGTGGTTCGAACGTCATCCACCAAAAGCACGGACCGTGGCGGCCGCCAGGGAATCCGGCGAATCGTCGCTTCGCTCAGTCCGATAGGCCTCCACACTGGGAGGAAATGCAGGTGAAATCGGGATCGTGCCTGCCGCCGCTCCGTCGGCGAACGACCGACTTGTGTGCCCTGCGCGTGTTGCCTCAACGGTCTCGCAAGTGGTCGCCTGATGACCGAGGCGACGCCCCGGGCTATTTCGTGGGCATGGTCGATACCGCGGCTCAGCCGCCGAAGCGAAGGCATCGGGATCGGCACGACGACCGTCGGCAGCTGCGCATCGCCTCGAGCCGCCAACACCTGCTCGCCGAGTCGAGTTCCAAGTTCGTACGCCATCGCGAACCAGCGGCCGTGCTTGGTCTGCAGGATCCGCCGGGCGACGCCGCCGCCGTACTCGCAGAGCCGGGTCGTTCGGTCGATGGGGCTGTACTTCCCCCGACAGCTCCCACATCCAGCGACCGTGGCCTCGCCCGGACCGACGGTCTGGCCGCAACGAGTGCACCACATTCCGATCGGATCGGCGCTGATGGGAGTCTCCGCGAGCGCCACATCGAGCGGCGGCAGTTCCCAACCGACCAGTTCACGCTCCATCGACCGCGCGATGGCGAGACATCCCGACAGGAGAGATCGAGTCCACATGGGTGGACGAGACTACCGAGCGGTGTCGCGATATCGGCGCCGTTGCCGCGAAGTCCATTGGCAAAAAAGAAGCGACGCCCCGTCGGTGGACGGGGCGTCGAACGTGTGTGGACAGGCGCCTGCGTCAGCTCATCATCATGCGGCGAAGCACGGTGTTCAGGATGCCGCCGTTGCGGTAGTAGTCGACCTCAACCGGCGTGTCGACGCGGCACATGGTCCTGAACGTAATCAGCTTTCCATCGGACTTTGTGGCCCTGACGACGATCTCCTGACGCGGCTTCAGGGCTGCTGGCACATCGATCTCGAAGACCTCGCTCCCGTCCAGTCCCAACGTCGCGGCCGTCTCGCCTGCCCGATAGACGAGCGGCAGGACTCCCATCCCGACCAGGTTCGAGCGGTGAATTCGCTCGAAGCTCTCCGCGATCACGACCTTCACCCCGAGAAGGAACGTCCCCTTGGCCGCCCAGTCGCGCGAGGAGCCCATCCCGTAGTCCTTGCCCGCGAGGACCACGAGCGGAATGCCCGCCTTCCTGTAGTTCACGCTTGCGTCGTAGATCGGCTTCGCGTGACCGTCGGTGAAGTCCTTGGTCAGCCCGCCAGTCGTGCCGGCGGCAAGCTCGTTCTTGATGCGCGTGTTCGCGAACGTTCCGCGAGTCATGACGCGGTCATTTCCGCGGCGAGATCCGTAGCTGTTGAACATCGACTGCGCCACGCCGGCGTCGAGAAGGAACTTCCCGGCCGGCGAGTCCTTCTTGATGTCCCCCGCGGGCGAGATGTGGTCCGTCGTCACCGAATCGCCAAGCTTCGCAAGGCAGCGAGCGCCGCGGATCGACGTGATCTCGCCGGCCTCGCGCTTCATGTCGACGAAGAACGGAGGCTCCTGGATGTACGTGGACTTCGCATCCCAGTTGTACATCTCCCCACCCGCGACCTTGATTGCCTTCCATTCGCCGCTGCCCTCGAAGACGTTGGCGTATTGGGTTTCGAATTGCCCGCGAGTGACGCATCGCGCGACCGTCTCCTGCACTTCCTTCTCGGAGGGCCAGATATCGCGGAGATAGACGGGCTTTCCGTCCTTCGACGTGCCGATCGGGTCCTTGGTCAGGTCGATGTCAACCGTCCCCGCGATCGCGTACGCGACGCAGAGCGGCGGCGACGCGAGGTAATTCGCCTTCACGTCCTGATGAACACGGGCCTCGAAGTTGCGGTTTCCGGAGAGCACGCTCGCGACGATGAGGTCGCCCTGCTGAATTGCCTTGCCGATCGCGTCGGGCAGCGGACCGGAGTTGCCGATGCAGGTCGTGCAGCCGTAGCCCACGGTGAAGAAGCCGAGCGCCTCGAGCGCGGGCATGAGGCCGGCAGCGTTCAGGTAGTCCGTGACCACCTTCGATCCCGGAGCGAGCGATGTCTTCACCCACGGCTTGCGGGTGAGACCGAGGGCATGCGCCTTCTTCGCGACGAGGCCTGCCCCAAGCATCACGCTTGGATTGCTGGTGTTCGTGCAGCTCGTGATGGCGGCGATGACCACCGCGCCGTTCTTGAGGTCAAACTCCTGGCTCCCGTCCCTGACTCGCACCGAATCCGCCACGGCGGTCCCGCCACTCTCCGCCGGCCTGTTGTAGATCTTCCCGAGGTCACGGCGCCATCCCGCCTGCATGCCGGAGAGCGACACGCGATCCTGCGGCCGGGCCGGGCCCGCGAGCGACGGCTCGATCGTTCCCAGGTCCAGCTCGAGCGTGTTGGTGTAGGCGATGGTCGCGGCATCGTCGCGCCAGAAGCCGTTGGCCTTGGCGTATGACTCGACCATCTTGATGAGCCCCTCGGGCCGACCGGAGAGCCTCATGTATGCGAGGGTCTGATCGTCGATGGGGAAGAATCCGATCGTCGCGCCGTATTCGGGCGCCATATTCGCGATCGTCGCGCGATTCGCGAGCGACATCTCGCCGAGACCCGGGCCGAAGAACTCGACGAACTTGTTGACGACGCCGTGCTTTCGCAGCACCTCGGTCACGCGAAGCACCAGGTCGGTCGCGGTTGTGCCTTCCGGAAGCTTGCCGGTCAGCCGAACGCCGACGACCTCCGGGATGAGCATGTAGATCGGCTGGCCGAGCATGACCGCCTCGGCCTCGATGCCGCCGACGCCCCAGCCCACCACGCCCAAACCGTTGATCATCGTCGTGTGCGAGTCGGTGCCGACGAGCGAGTCCGGATAGAGAACGCCGTCCTTCTCCCACACGACCTTCGCGAGATACTCGAGGTTGACCTGGTGGACGATGCCGGTCGCCGGCGGCACCACCGAGAAGTTCGAGAAGGCCGTCTGTCCCCATTTGAGGAACTCGTATCGCTCCTTGTTTCGCTCGAACTCGCGCTCGCTGTTGATCGTGAGGGCGACGCCCGACCCGAATGCGTCGACCTGCACCGAGTGGTCGATGACGAGATCGCACTGCACCAGCGGATTGACCCGCTTCGGATCCCCGCCGAGGCGCTTCATCGCCGCGCGCATCGCCGCAAGGTCGACGACGCACGGAACGCCGGTGAAATCCTGCAGCACCACGCGACCGGGCATGAAGGGGATCTCGTCCTCGCCCGGATGGGCCGGGTCGTACTGGCAGATCTTCCGGATGTGCTCCTCGGTGACGACATGCCCGTCAAGATTGCGGAGGCAGCTCTCGAGCAGAACGCGAATCGAATACGGCAAGCGGTGAATCGGACCGAGGTGCTTCACCGCGTCGATTCGGCAATAGGTCTTCGGTCCGTAGGGAGTGTCGAGTTGCGTGCGGGCGTGGAACGGGTCGTGAGCGTGTGCCATGGGGATGGTGGTAGTGACTCGGGGCTTCGACAGCGAGAGGGCGATTATAGGGTTTTCCGCACGGCCGCCGCTGCCACGGAACGGTCTTCCGTCATCTCTCCGCGGCTCGCGCGCTCGCAATCACCCATTGAGACTCATAGGCTGGTGTGCGACGCCCCGCGTACGGGCGAGACCTCGGGAGAAAGAAGAATGCGGTTTTGCACCATCGGTTCGCTCGTCACCGCGGCGAGCGCCTTCGTGATCGTGTCCGCGGGCGCCGAAGCGCAGGTCATCGCGCCTGCGTTTGCCCAGGACTATGTCTTCGTGAACCTCGGATCGCCGGTTGGCGTGCCGGCCAACTTCGGCGGACTCACCATTCGGGCCGACGACCCCAATGTCCTCTACCTCGGCGGCGCGGCCAACACCGCTTCGGCGAAGATCTACGCGGTCTCGCTGGCGCGCGATGCTGCCGGACACATCGTCGGATTCAACTGCGGCGACGCCGTCTCGGCGTTCAACGCGTTCGGCACGTATGGCGGCATCGACGGCGGACTCGAATTCGGTCCGGGCGGCGTGCTGTTCTACACGACGTACTCGGATCATCACGTCTGCGAGATCAAGCCGGGCAGCGTGAGTCCCGACCTCCTGATCTCCCTCGCCGATCATGGCATCGCCTCGTCCACGGGAACGCTGCGCTTCGTTCCGCCCGGTTTCGCCGGCGCGGGTCGACTCAAGATCTGCAGCTACAACATCGGCACGTGGCACGACACGAGCGTCGTGGCCCAACCCGACGGGACCTATGCGCTGGGCGCGGTCGGGCCGGCCATCTCGATCGGCGGAGGCCCCGAGGGCATCGTCTACATCAAGAGCGGCAACCCGCAATTCCCCGCCGACAGCGTGATCGTCAGCGAGTACGGCACGGGCCGCATCGTCACGTACGAGATCGACGCCAACGGCGACCCGATTCCGGCAACGCAGCGAGTCGTCCTGACCGGCCTCGCAGGCGCCGAGGGCGCGACGCGCGACCCGATCTCCGGCGACTATCTCTTCTCGACCTACGGCGGCGGCAACCGGGTCGTCGCCATTCGCGGATTCAGCGCCGTCTCCTGCCTGGGCGACATCGACGGCAGCGGCGGCGTCGATGCCTCGGACTTGGCGATTCTCCTCGGCGGATGGGGCCAGTCGAGCAGCGGCGCCGCGGGCGACCTCAACACCGACTGTGCGGTCGACGCGTCCGACCTTGCGATTCTCCTCGGCAATTGGGGCAACTGCGGATAGCGGCGAGCTCAGTCCTCGCGGCGGCGAACCAGAGAAGCGGCCGCCGCGAGGACGATGCCCGGGAGCCCCGCCAGCGCGGTCCAGGCGAAGAAGGCGGGCCACGTCGTGCGTTCGGCGATGAAACCGCTCACGCCGCTGGCGATTCCGCCCGTGAACGCCATGGCCCCGGAGAGGATCGCGTACTGCGTCGCCGCATGTCGGCGTTCGCAGAGGGACATGAGCCACGCGACGAAGACCGTGGCGACAGCGCCGCCGCACACGTTCTCGAAGCCGCCGACGCAGAGCAGCGCGATCACGGGCTGCGAGGTCCAGGGCTGGGCGACTCCGCCTAACGGTTCGACCGCCGTCGAGATCCAGGCGAAGCCGAGATTGCTCGCCGCCTGCAGCACCGCGCCGACCACCAGCGCGCGGACGATGCCGAATCGCGCGACGCACGCGCCGCCGATCAGCGAACCGACGAGCGTCGCGCCGAGGCCGACCCCATTCCGGATCACGCCGAACTGGGCCTTCTCGTAGCCAAGCGTCTCGAGCAGGAGCGACTTCTGCATCACCGCGCCGAGCTGGTCGGGAAGCCTGAAGAGGAGCACCATCGCCGCGACGAGAAGGAGCCCCGGGCCAAGTCGACGGACCAGCTCGACGATCGGCGCCGCGAGGGACGCGGCGTAGCTCTCGTGCCGGGTCGCCTCGTTCGCGGGTTCGCGAGCCACGAGTGCGGCGACGATGCCGAGACCAAGCGCCGCCGCCATCGAAACGAAGGCCGCGGGCCATCCGAGACCCGCGGCCACCTGCATCGCCGCCGCTCCTCCGACGAGGAGCGCGATGCGGTATCCGCCGACCGACATCGAGCTTCCGATGCCGAGCTCGCGGCGCGGAAACGCATCGACGGTCCATGCGTTGACGACGATGTCGAGCGTCGCGGAGAGAAAGGCGATTGCGACGAGCGTCGCCGCGAAGCCCAGCAGCGGCGACGCCGATGTCGTCGGGGCTACGAAGCCGAGCGCGGCGATGAGGATCGCGAGCGGCACCTGGAGCGCGATCAGCCACGAACGGCGCCGGCCGAGGCGGCCGAGCCCGGGGACGGGACGTGCGTCGACGAAGGGCGACCAGAGGAACTTGAAGGAGTAGAGCGTTCCGATCGCTCCCAGCAGGCCGATGGTCGACCGCTCGATCTTGAGCTCGGCGAGCAGGACCGTCGACGTCTCGTTCGCGATCGCGTACGGCAGGCCGCTTGCGAAGCCGAGCGCCGCCATGACGAGGCAGCGCGGCGTGAGGATCGCGTCACGCAGACGCGGAGGCGGGTCCCGATCCGTCGCCACGGATCAGAGCCCCGTCCGCTGCTCGAGCACGCGCAGCTCGGGGCGGGCCTGCGCCACGAGGTGATTCGGCGGGACGCTCTGGGTCACGAAGACGCTGCCGGCGATGACGCTCCCGCGGCCGATCACGGTGTCGCCGCCGAGGATCGTGGCGCCGGCATAGACCGTCACGTGATCCTCGAGCGTCGGATGTCGCTTGTAGTTCTTCCGCACCCTGCCGGATTCGTCGCGCTCGAAGCTCTTCGCGCCGAGCGTCACGCCCTGATAGACCTTGCAGTGCTCGCCGATCGTCACGGTCTCGCCGATCACCACCCCTGTGCCGTGGTCGATGAAGAAGCCCTTCCCGATGGAGGCTCCCGGGTGAATGTCGATCCCCGTGGCGCGATGCGACCACTCGGACATCATGCGCGGCACGATCGGAACTCCGAGCAGGTGCAGCGCGTGCGCGACTCGGTGAACGATGAGTGCATAGAAGCCCGGGTAGCAGAGAATCACCTCGTCGGTGCTTCGTGCGGCGGGATCGCCGTCGTATGCCGCCTGGGCGTCAACGATGAGCGTCGCCCGGATGTCCGCGAGCTGGGCGAGAAACGCGTTGATGGCGTCGCTCGCGCGCTGCACCGGCGCAATCCGGTCGCCGGGAGTCGCGGCGCCCGCGTAGGACGCGACCAGCTGGCGGTAGAGTCGCGGACGCAGGTCGGTGACCTGTCGGTGCACGAACGCCTCGAGTTCGATCGGCGAATTCGGATGTCCGGCGGCGACGCGCGGAAAGAGCGCTATGCGGATCCGCTCGAGCGACGCCACGACCTCATCAAGCAGCGGCGGGTCCCCCGTCGGCGCGGGCCACGGATCGGCGCTGATCGAGCCGACCAGCGAGCGAACAAGGACCGCGTCTGACACCTCCGGAACGGATGACATGGTCGGAAGGATACCGGCCCCGCATCGCAGTGCCCGGCTCGGCGACTTGCGCCGAACGCGAACGGGCCACGCAGCGGAGTGGTCGCTGCGTGGCCCGTGTTCGAAGCGCCGCTCCGACGAACTCCGTGCGACGGAGCTCGTCGGTTGCATTCAGGCGCCGTCTCGATTGCGTCGGGGGCGTCCACCGTTGCCGCCAGCACCGCCGCTGCCAGAGCCGCCGGCGCCGCCGTTCCCGCCAGCGCCGCCGCTGCCGGCGCCGCCGTTCCCGCCAGCGCCGCTGCTGCCAGAGCCGCCGTTCCCGCCAGCACCGCCGCCGGCGCCTCCATCACCGCCGCGACCCTGACCGCCGCGACCGCCCGGACCACCGGGTCCGCCGGGGCCACCGAACTCGTCTCGCATCGCGCGGAACGCCTCGTTTCGCTCGTTGTCGTCGAGTTGACCGTCGCTGTTCTTGTCGAATCGCTTCATGATGTCCGCGCGGACATTCTCGGGAAGATTGTCGAGCATGCGGGCCATGCCGCCTCCGCCGCGTCCCTCGCGCTTCGGAAGCTCCGCGACCTGCTCAGGGGTCAGCAACGCGCGGAGTCGCTCGAGGTAGGAGTCGTTGAGGGTCTGACGGCTATCCATCGCCTCGCGGACCTTGTCCGGGCCTCGATCCCCAAAGGGACCGCCGGGGCCACTCATGAAGCTCATGTCGCCGTTGATCGCAGCCGCCATCATCGACACCATGCGGGTGGCGTCGGCGGTCTGCTGGTCCGGCTCGGTCTTCTGGAGAATCGCGAGGATGTCGCGGTTCTTGACCCCCAACTCGGAGAGGTACGAGGCCTGAAGCTCGACGATGCTCTTTCGCACGCCGTCTTCGAGGTCGGTGAACTCAAGTGCCTTGGCGAACGCGCGCTCGGTTGTCGTCTGCCGGTAGATTCGGTCGTAGCCGCTCTCGAGAGCGGCCTTCTCGAGCTTCTTCGCCGACTCGGTGTCGCCGAGGGTGCTGACCATCGTGTTGCGGAACTCGTCGTTGACGTTCCGGACCGCGGCACGGAGCTCGAACTGCCGCTCCATGATGCGCGTCCCGTCCTTCGAGTCGCCGTCCTGCATCGCCTTGAACAGCTTGGCGGTCGACGAAGCCAGGAACTCGTTGCGGCTCTTCAGGGCGTTGTCGAGTCGAATCTCGTAGTCGTCCAGCAGCGGCTCGATCTTGGCGAAGTCCTCGCCGGGAAGCTTCAGCTCGTCGAGGACGAAGAAGAGGTTGGTGTTCTCGCCAGCGAGACGTCCGCGCGGCAGCGTCTTCTCGCGGCGGAGGAACCGGTCGAAGGGATCCCACTGCGTGAGCTGGTCGTCGTTGAGGCTCGCCTTGAGCCCGTCGACGAACTTGGTTCGCATCGCGTCCTTGTGGGTCATCCATGCGGTGATCTTGTCGAACATCGTGCCGAGGACCTTCTTCATCTCGGCGTCCGCGCCCGATGCCTTGCGCTCGGCCATCGCCTCCTGCTGCATCTTCTGCATGCGGTCGCGGAAGAACTGGCGGCGGGTCTGCTCGTCGATCTCGCCGCCCTTCTCCTCAGCGAGCTGGCGGAGGTCGTCCTGCACGCGCTGCATCTGCTCCTGCATGCGGTCGCGCATGGCGGGCGAGATGACGTTCGAGAAGAGCTGCTGGCCGAGTTCGGTGAATTGGGTCTGGACTTCGGTGGAGGCGGTCTTGAACTCCTCCTCGTAGTCCTTCATCAGGGTCTCGAGCACGGTGCTCTGGGTGTCGTCCAGCTTGAGCTGACGAACGAAGACGGGAATGTCGCGGCGAACGAAGTCGGGCTCCAGCTGCTCACGCATGTCGCGCATGCCGCCGCCCATTCCGCCACCCGGTCCGCCGCCAAATCCGCCGCCGCCGAACATGCGGCCCATGCCACCCCCCATACCACCCGGGCCGCGCCGGCCCTGGCCTCCACGATCTCCGCCGGGGCCGCCCTGTCCGCCCTGACCACCGTCCTGTCCGCCGGGGGGCGGCGGCGGCGGAGCCGACTGCCGAGCCGAGGCCGCGTCGGCAAGAACCAGAATGGAGGAGAGTCCGAGCGCCGCGAGACGAACCGCGAGCGGAGTTCGCTGGCGGAGAGAGAGGTCAAAAGATCGATGCACGGTGTGCTTCCTTGAAGAGGGCCGATCCCCGCGAGCGGTCGTCCGAGCGTCCACACAACGCTCCACGGACCAGCGACCAGCGGACAGCCTGAGCCAACGCTATGTCATACCGCGTGTTTCAGGGCCGTTTCACTTGTGGTTCAGAAGGGGGACTTGGTTGCGGTAAAGAAAGGAAATACTCGGTGATGCCTTCCGGTGCGACGAGCGAGGCGCGGATCGGCTGACCGCTGCCGTCGACGACGATCCATCCGGCGATCGCCTGTTCGGAGGGTTCCGCATTGGAGCTGGGATCGGCTCCCGCTCGCGATTCCACGCGAAGAACGCGCTCGCCGGCATCGACGGGGACCGGGACGGAGGTCGCACCGACGCGGGCGAGCCGAAGGACGCGAACGCCGACCTTGACGCTGCCCCGCTCGGGGACCGGTTCGATGACCTCAACATCGAGGTGGGTACCTTCCTCCAGCGCTGCAACGCGCTCGCGCATTCGCAGGACGAGACTCACGGGATCGAGAAGCGGCTGCTCCGGTGTCGCGGCAAGCGTCGTCGCCTTGAGCGGGAGCCTCTCCGGCGCCGTGATCTGCGCTGTGGCGGAAGTCTCGCGGTCCATGCGGTCCACGTGCATTTCGATCGTGAATCCGTGCTGCACAACGTGCGTGAGTTGAACTGCCCACTGTCGTGAAGCCTCGGCCTTGGTCGCCATGGCCCATGTCGTGCTCTGATCGACTGGCGGCCCCCACCAATCAACCCCTCTCATGCCGTTGCCAGCAACAACCAGGCGGCCAACGCGAAGGCCACCACTTTCCACCAGGAAGAGCTGCTCGGACGGACCGGGGGCGGGTTGCGACGCGATGGCAGCGTCAGCCTCAGCGATCATCTTCAGGTTCGTCTCAATGGCTGACCGACGCATCGATGCGCCTCCGATGACGACCTCGATCGGCTGGGCAAGCGTGTCAGGACTCTCCAGCGGGTTCCGAGCGACCACGATGAGATCGCCGCGCTGGCCCACTGCGATCGCCCCACGATCGGAGAGCCCGAGCGATGCCGCTCGCTGCCTCGTTCGTTCGATCAGGTGCTTGGCCACCTCGTCAGGCGTTCGTGTCTCCACGGGCACCGCGACGGAATGCCATGGACCCGTGTTTCCTGCGGGAATGTCGACCAAGGAAGGGGCGTGAACCGCAGCCTCCGCATTCAGTCGGGCATACCAGGCGATCCGTTTCGGCCCGAAGTGGCCAGCGAGCGTGGTGGCTCCCCTGAGCGGTGAGCGAGTCACTTCCGAATAGGGCACGGCCCCGCCGTCGACGACATCGATGAGCCCAGGCAGAAGCCATGCCCCGCCGGCGTCGACAAGCATGTCGCCCGCGCGCAAGTCCTCATCGCTTGGGCTCTTGATGTCCGTGATGCGACCGTCTTCGATGAGGATCGTCTTGCCGGCGATGATCGCCGTCGGCGCATCCGGAGCGAGCATCACCAGATTCGCGTTTCGAATCACCGTCCTCGCTCCAGCTGCGATCTCAGTCGGTGCGCATGCGACAAGAACGGTCAGGACGGTCGTTCGAAAGCGGGCCATGCAGGTCGATCGACGCATTGCATCCCGGGCCGCCAGTAGCGCCCGGAATCAGACGGCGGAACGGCGAGGCGCGAATAGGTAGTTCGCGCTCAATCAGCCGCGCGTGACGGCGATGTGCGGGCAAAAAGAACCGCGGCGTCAAGCACGATGTCTCCTCCAACACCGTGCCGACGCCGCAGATGACCGAGAAACTACCCGAAAAAACGGGCCGATGGAAGCTACTCCATGCTCGCTTTCGGCAGGATTTACATGCCTCAAGGTGTCCGATAAGGCAAGATGCTGCCGCAGGTTAGCCGCATTGACCAGGGTCGATGGGACTTCATCAGGACTTCGCGCCTGACCGCGAGCGATCGGTTTTCCGCTCCCAACTCGCCGTCTGTAGGGTCTGGCTCGATTTCGACGGTCATTCCGCCGATGGAGGCGACCATGCACGACGCTGCGCGCCCAGCCCCTACGGCATTCGCCTCCTCCACCCACGGACAGGGGAGCGACCCCGTTCGGAACGAAGCGCCTCCACCGCTTCGCGCGCTTGCGCATGAGCTCAACTCGCTTCTGGACGGGTCGCTCCGCACTCTCCGACTGACCCGCCGTGCCATGACCCTCGGGGAGCCGACACCCGAGACCGTGGCCGCGACCCGCGATCTCGAGGCCGTCGAATTGGCGATGGTCCGGATGTCCGACGCCTTGGCGCGAGTCCTCGCCGCACCCGCCGCCCCCTCGACGGGCGACGTCGTCAGCGCCTTCACGGACAACCAGCCGCTCGCCGAGACCGCCCGACAGGTCGTGCGGAGCCTCAGCTCGACCGCCGAAGAGTGCGGCGTCACCGTTCGCCTTGAGTGCGACCCGAGCGCGGCACAACTGACCACCGGGCCTCTGGAGCCCCTCCTTCGCAACACGATCCGCAACGCCATCGAGGCCTGCGCCAGAGCCCCCGATGCGTCCGTCGCCCCCGTCGTCTCCGTGAGCATCCGTCGTCGCGGCGACCGACTCCTGGTGGACGTTCTCGACAACGGCCCGGGGCTCCGTGACGACCCCCGCCCGGCCGGCCATGGTGTCGGGTTGACCGTGGCCCGCGAGATCGTCGCGTCGGTCCGGGGCAGCTTCGAACTCAGCAACGTTCCATTCGGCAGGGGTGCCCTCGTCCGCGCCGATCTTCCCGCCCTTCCCTTCGCGCGGTCGCGAGCCGCCTGAACGACGTGCCTCCGGAAACTCCCACCGATCCGAAGCCGACCCAGCCCCGCGCCGCCGACAGGCCGCGGCGCGTGCTTGTCGTCGATGATGATGCGATCGTTGCCGAATCGCTCGCGGCCTTCCTGCGCGAACGGGGCTATGAGGTCGAGGTCGGCTACGACTACGCCTCGGCGGCCGAACTGCTCGAGGCGGCAGAGAAGACCACCCCGTTCGACGCCCTCGTCACCGACATGTCGATGCCCGGCCTCACCGCCGGCGACGGCGGGCTCGATCTGCTTCGGCTCGTGCGCCGCCGCGATTGGACGCCTGCGGTCATCGCGATCACCGGCTACGGCACCGTCGAGTCGGCGGTCGAGGCGATCCGCGAGGGCGCCAGCGACTACCTGATGAAGCCGGTGGTCGATGAGGAGCTGGTCCTTGCGATCGAGCGCGGCATTCAGCGTCAGGCGCTGACCCGCGAGCCGCGCGCTCCCCGTCCCGCCGCCGACGGCGGCGGACTCGAATCCATCATCGGCAACGACCCGCGCATGCATCGGATCTACGAGCTGGTGCGTGCCGTCGCCCCGACCCGCACGACCGTGCTCATGAACGGCGAGTCGGGCACGGGCAAGAGCCTCATCGCCCGCGCCATCCATCGCCAGTCACCGCGCGCCGACAAGCCCTACGTCGAGCTCTCCTGCGGTTCGATTCCCGAGACGCTTCTCGAGAGCGAGCTCTTCGGCCACGTGAAGGGCGCGTTCACCGGCGCACACGCCGACAAGAAGGGTCGTTTCCTCGCCGCACACGGCGGCACGCTTTTCCTCGACGAGATCAACAGCGCCTCGGCCTCCATGCAGTTGAAACTGCTGCGTGTCCTGCAGGAGCGGAAGTTCGAGCCTGTGGGTTCGGCGGAGACGATCGAGGTCGACGTCCGCGTCATCCTGGCCAGCAACCAGCCGCTTGAGCAGCTCGTCGCGGCCGGGCAATTCCGCCAGGACCTCTACTACCGCATCAACGTGATCGCCATCGAGCTGCCGCCGCTGCGCGACCGCACCGCGGACATCCCGGCGCTGGCCGAGCATTTCCTCCGACTCCAGTGTCGCGAGCACCATCGTCAGATCGCCGGCTTCAGCCCCGAGGCGCTGGAGCTCCTCTGCAAGTACGCATTCCCCGGCAACGTGCGTGAGCTCGAGAATGTCGTCGAGCGAGCTGTCGTCCTCGCCCGCGGCGGCGTGATCCAGGCGGGTGACCTGCCGCCGACCGTGCTCCACGGCTCGGGCCTTCGCATTCGTGGGGGCGACCGTCAACACGCGATCGGCGAGTGGAACCAGCCCGAGGCAACGCGTCCAGGCCCGTCGACCCCCCCGCCCCCTCCACCGTCGAACACCGCTCCCTTCCTCCTCGATCCCAACGCTCCATGGGTTCCGGTCAAGCTCGACGACGCGCTCCGGGAGCCCGAGCGGGCGATTCTCC
Organism: Phycisphaerales bacterium; assembly: GCA_044220875.1. Classification (GTDB taxonomy): domain Bacteria; phylum Planctomycetota; class Phycisphaerae; order Phycisphaerales; family SM1A02; genus JAEUIT01. Next base: position 14,508 of record JBGAQH010000001.1, read on the forward strand.
TTCGAGCGCTGCGGGCAAACCACTGGAACCGCAGCCGGACGGCGGACCAGCTCGGGATCGACCGCACCACGCTCTATAAGAAGATGAAGCGCCTCGGGCTGGCCAGCGACGCGGCGTGACGAATAACACGGGCACGGTTCGCCGATCGGGATCCCGACGACGGCGACCGCGGCAAACGGTGCGCGGTGAATCCCCTTGGGATCGGGAGCGGCGGCGGTTGATCTCGCGCATCTTGCACGAGTTCTGCTGCGGTGCGGAACCGCCCCAGCGAGTCACGCGAACTGCTCCCACACCGTTTCGAGGCTTCTCGGACGAGTTGGAGATCGTGCGCGCTTCATGAAGTCACACGTGAACTTGCGCGGTCCGTCCGATTTGTGCCGGGCGTTTGGACAAGGTGGGATGAAGCCGCTGGACCGGCGCCCGGTCCGCGGCAATACTCCGGTCAAGGGAATCAGGTTGGCCGCGCGCCGCGAGGCGCGACGGTTCTGTTGAGGAAGGCGCGGTCACCGCGCCGGGGAAAGGAACAGGGAATGATCACGTTCGCGAAGAAGACGCTCTCGCTGTCGCTCGGTCTGGCACTGGCACTCACCGCCGCCGCAACGGCTGGCGGGCCCGGCCAAACGGCTGGCCCCATCAGCTTCTACGGCCCAAACAGCTACACGGGCATCGGCGATAGCCCGGTGTTCAACCTCGGATGCGACCGGCCGGGCGTCGAGTTCTACTTCGAGAATTTCGAGGACGGCGCCCTCAACACCCCGGGCGTCGTCGTGCAGGGTCCGGCCTTCGGCGCCCCCGGCGCGAACGCCGAGATCTTTGGCCCCAGCGCGGCTGCTGACTCGGTTGATCCGAGCGGCCGCTCTCTCCGGGCGACGACTGCGTCGGCCGGCATGATCACGCTCGCCTTCGACGATCTCCCCGAGAATGTCAGCTTCGCCATCACCGACACCAACGGGGCCAGCGGCGTGACCTTCACGTTCACGGTCTTCGACGGCAACGGCAACATCGGCAACTTCATCGTCGCGGGCGTTGGCGACGGCTCTGCAGCCTCCACCACCGACGACGACGTCGGCTTCGCGGTCAACTCGCCCAACGGCATCGACACGATCTCCATCAGCTCGAGCGGCGGTCCGCTCTGGGAGATGGATCACCTCGCCTACACGCGTCATGCTGCGTCGTACGGCCTGCCGAGCCGCGGCGACATGGACGGATCGGGTAGCGGCGACCTGCTCACGCACATCGCCAGCGGTGCCGTCACGGCGTGGTACCTCAACGACCTGACCGAGACCAAGACGATCATCACGTCGGCGCTCGGCGGCGGATGGACGGTGCAGGGCTTCGGCGATCTCGACGGCGACTGCGACGACGACATCATCTGGCGCAACAACACAAACCCATCCAAGGTCCAGGTCTGGCTGATGCAGGACGGCCAGGTGGTGCAGAAGACCAACATCACGACCACGCTCAGCACGGCGTGGCAGATCACGGCCATCAACGACTTCGACGGCGACGGCCGGGCTGATCTCTTCATGGAATGGGATGCGGGCAAGAAGATGCGCATCTGGTTCATGAACGGTTCGAGCATCATCGGCAGCTCGTACGTGACCTCGTCGGGCTTCGATCCGTCGCTCTACACCGTCTGCACCTCGGGCGACATCAACGGCGACAGCAATGCCGACATCGTCTGGCGGAAGACCTCCAACGGCGACCTCCGCTACTTCCGCATGAATGGCGCCACCGTCACCACGAACGGCCTCATCCAGGCCGGTCTCTCGACGGCATGGACTGCGATGGGCGGCGGTGACCTCGATGGCGACGGCGTCCTCGACCTGGCCTTCCGCAACTCGACCAGCACAGGCGTCCTCCTGGCGAAGCTCAACTCGAACTTCACCGTGAACTCCTCCGCCCAGCTCACGCTCGCCGCAGGCTTCACCTTCGTCGGCTTCCCCGACGTGAACGGCGACGGCAAGGCTGACCTCGTCTGGCGCAAGACCTCCAACGGCATTCTCGTCCGCTGGAAGATGAACGGCCTCCAGGTCGTCAGCAGCGCCACGATCGGCACCGGTCCGACCGGGACGGCAAAGGTCTACGCCGAGAAGTGATCGGGATCTCCTGAACTGACCCCCATGGCTGGCGGCGCTCGCGCCGCCAGCTTTCTTTTTGTCGCCCAAGCCCCCCCTCGCCGTTCAGTATCATCGCAATTCGGCATGCCACTTCCGGCGACAACCGAGCGAGGAACCACGCCGAGCGATCGCCCTCGCATCGCCGCGATCGTGCTCAACTCGGTGAACCACGACGCTCGGGTCCTGAAGGAAGCGGATGCCCTCGCGGCAGCCGGATTCGACATGCTGATCATCGGCCTCGCCGACGACCGCTGCTCCGAGCGAGAGACCCATCGCTCCACGGGCGTTCGAATCATCCGAATCGATCACGGACGTCGGGTGAAGGGCGGCCCCAATCAGCGGAGCCCGCGCGGGCTTGCGACGTTCATCCGGAGGGCCCTGGCCTATCGGGCGACCCGAACGCTCGTGCAGCGCGAGCTCGACCGCTTTGAGCCCCACGCGGTGCATTGCCATGACCTCCCCGCAGTCCCGATCGGCGCGGCGTGGTGCGCCCGGCATCCGAACGCGCGGCTCATCTTCGACAGCCATGAGCTCTACGAGGAGGTCGCCGGCTTCTCGAAGCCCATGCGGTCAATCTGGCGTACGGTGCTTCGTCGCTATGCGCCGCGCGTTCATGGGTTCATCACCATCAACGACTCGATTGCGGCCGAGCACGCCCGCCGGCATCCGGCACTGCCCCGCGCCGTGATCGTCATGAACGCCGCCCAACTGCCCGTGCGCGAGCCGGTGGATGATGGCCGCCTTCGTCAGGCCGCGGGATTGGACAGCTCCGAGCGAATCCTCCTCTATCAGGGCGGCTACTCGCGACATCGAGGTCTCGAGGACCTGGTTCGCGCCGCGGCCGGCCTTCCCGAGGGGTGGACGCTGGTGATGATGGGCTGGGGCGGGATCGAGCAGCATCTTCGGTCGATCGCCACGAAGGCCGATCCGTCCTCCGCGAAGGTCCGGTTCATTCCGCCGGCGCCGCAGCAGGAACTCTGCGAGTGGAGCGCCGGCGCCACGCTCGGCGTCATCCCCTACGAGAACACCTGTCTGAACCACTGGTTCTGTACGCCCAACAAGCTGTGGGAGTATCCGAGCTCCGGCGTGCCGGTCATCGCCAGCGCCTTCCCGGAACTCCGCCGGCCGATCGACAAGGCGGGGATCGGCATGCTGCTGCCGTCGCCGCTGAACGAGCGGACGCTGCACGATCTCCTCGCGAGCATCAGCCCGACGGATCATCGGCGCATGAAGGCCGCATGCCGCCGCTTCGTCGAGACCGAACACTGGGAAGTCTTCGCGGACCGCCTGGTGCGGGCGTATCGCGAATGGCTGGCGGTGCCGACGCCGAAGATTCCCCCCTCGCCGTTGGCGATGACAGAGCCGAAGCCGACGCCGGCCGACGCGCTGCGGGCGTCGCGCGAATCCGCGCCGTGACCGCTCACGCGATGGTCACGGGCCTCGGCTGGCCCGCCATGAGCTGCATCGTCGTGACCGTCGCCGGCTGCCCGGCGCGCTCGACGCGCACGGCGACGTCGGCGACCGTCGAGCGGCTCAGCAGAAGCAGCGGCCCGTCGCCGGTGCCGCGCACGGCGACAATCGCGCCGGCGCCGAGAAGCCGGCGGCAGCGCTCGACGACGTCAGCCACCGGCGCGCACCAGCAGTCGGCGAACGACTCGCGGGCGGCGAGCTTGGAGAGCAGTTCCTGATTGAGGTCGGGGTGGCTCGCGATGATGGCGTGACCGCCGCGATGGATCCGCTCCCGGAACGACCGCACGAGCCGGTCGAAATAGGCAAGATCGAGGTCGTTCGTCGAGCCCTCGAGGGGGAAGTGCAATGGCGTGACCCAGAGGTCGGCGTCGCCGCGGCCCTCATGCCACATCGGCTGCGGCCGATCGAGCGATGCGCTCAGAAGCTCGGCATATGCGGCACCCGCCGCGGCCTGGCCCTCGAGCGTTGTCCGGCCTCGCCAATATTCGCTGCGCGGAGCCGAGTGCATCGTGACTCCGATTCCCCTGACCTCTGCGTGGTTGGCTCGCACGCCATGCACGCCGCTCTCCTGCAGATGCTGCCGAAGCACGGCGTCGATTCTCGCCCCGAAATCCGTGCCCGGAATCGCGTACCAGCTTGCGCACGGACCGCCGAAGCAACGGCGCTGGATGTCCACGATCTTCCGCACCTGCCCCGGCTGCGTCGCCCGATCGATGTCGTAGCGAATGCTCACCGCGGCCCGCTTTCCCTCCGGCCAGGGAAGGATCTCGACGAGCGGTTCGCCGGCGGCGTGCAGGATGTGGCGGAAGAGCGCCCTCCACGCCCGCTCGAGCGCCGTCGCGACCGGCTCATACGTCTCGTCGGTCAGTTCGACTTGGGCGGACGCCATGACGACAGGCGGCGTGACCGCATCGATCCACGCGTCCACCATGCTGGTCGCCACGCGCCGCGAGGTCGTGCAGACCATCGCCCCGCGCCCCGCGAGCGACACCGGCGAATCGCCTCGGTCGCTCACGACGCCGAGGCGCAGGCGCGTCGACTGCTCGCGCTCGATGTCCAGACGGAACGCGGGGTCCGCCAACGACGCGCTGCGCGCCAGCAGGATCCCCACGCCTCCCGAGTATGCATACCCGCTCGTCGGCTTGGCGATGGTCCGCACGCATGCCGCCGCGGCATCGAAGAACTCCGGCGCGAGCAGCTTCGCCGCTGCCCGCTCGAGCAGCTCGTGCCGTCCGGTGATCGCCGCGACCGCGGCGACGCAGACGATTGTCCATGACTTGTCCGCGAGGTCGAGGACCGCGTCGGCGCGGCCGAGCGTCGCCTGAATGTCGCTTCGACTTCGCTCGTCGAGACATGCGGCGGCCACGAGGATCTCCGGACACGCCGCAAGCGTCCGCTCGGCGACATCGAGGTTCCGCTTCGGAACGAGCTTGGCCCGGACCGCTTCCGACGCGTTGGCTCGGGCAAGGATCGCGTCAGCGACCGGGGCCAGCGACCGGCCTGCGGAGATCGCCCGAATCGCGGCGGTCAGCGCCGCGTCGGCGCCGGCGGGCTCGTCGTTCGTGATGATGGCCGACAGTCGCGTCCGCACGCCGTCGAGCGCCGCCGATGGGGGCAGCCGCGTCACGAGGAGCAGCCCGACCAGCACATCCAACTGGTCGGCCGGCTCGCGGCGGCGCTTCCGCAGCCGCTTGAGCGCGTTGTAGAGCGTGATGTTCGCCGCATCGGCAAGCGGCGGTCCGCCGCCCACCGCGGGCGCCGTCGTCACCGTGCGGACGAGCGGCAGGGAGAATCGCTCGCCCCCCTCCAATGCGATCGTCGCGGTGGTGCCGTCGATTGCGGTGTCGGGGGCGAGCGACCAGGTCGCGAGTTCACTGCCGACGTCGATCGATTGGTCGAGGCGCATCACCGCCCTCACCGACGGTTCGACCGCGCCCGCCGCATCGGCCTCGCGAACGGCGACCTGCACCAGGCCGAGCGTCGCCACGATGCGCCGCAGTGCCTCGAGCCGCCGATCGTCGCGGCGCCCGATCACCGCGATCGACGGCGCCGGACTCGGATCGGCGGCGGCCGTCGCCTCCGCCCTCGAGGGCGGCAACGCAAGTTCCTTCGCCGGAACGCCGACGAGCCGCGCCCCTTCGCCATAGGGACGGCCGGTGACGATCGCGCCCGCGGCGACGAACGTCCCGGCGCCGAGCGTCGTGCCGGGCAGGATCGAGACGTTGGCGCTGATCAGGCAGTTGTCGCCGATGATCACCTGGGCGTACTCGTATCCGCGCTCATGGAAGGCCAGCGGCGACGGGGTGATCTCGTGGTTGGCGCTGTGCAGGAAGACACGCGGGCCGACTCGCGCGTGCCGACCGAAGCGCACGCCGCCCGAGCCATAGACGAGCGCGTTCTCGTTGAACCGAACGTCGTCCTCGAGGGCGATGCGCTGCGGGTGATAGAAGCGGCACCCCTGGGCGATGAAGACGCGGGCCCCGAAGCGCAGGAAGAACGGCGCATACTCGGCGGCACGGCGCGTCGCGCCCTCCTCGCCCGGAAGGTCCGCGAGCCTCGACTGCACCGACTCCCAGGCGCGGGCGAAGGCCTCGCCGTCGACGATCGACGGCGTCGGCGCCGGCTCCGCGGAGGACTGTGGCTTGAAGATCTGCATCCGGGAAGCCGGGAGTATCGCAGCCCCGCGCGCCGCAAGGAAGCGAACCCGCGGATCGCGTCACGCTTTTCGAAGCACGCGGAAGACGGATCGCTCGCCGGCCTGGGCCCTGTCCGTCGGGACCGTCGCGGTCGAGAGCCAGTAGGACACCTGTCCGAACTCGGCGAGAAAGCCCTCAAGCTCATCCACCGTGAACATGTACTTGAAATCCCTGGCGTAGGCCTGATTTCGGATGTTCTCGTGGATGATGAGAAGGCCGTTGGGATTCAGCCGCTCCCACGCGCGGCGGAGCGTCGCCGCCGTGTGCTCCCGGGGCACGTAGAGAAGCGCTCCGAGGAAGCTGATGACGTCGTGCGAACGGTCGTAGGTCATCGCCTCGGCCGTCGCGTGGGCCAGCCGGAACGCGCTGCCCATCTGGGCGGGGTAGCGATGGGCGATGCGCTGGCTGATCGCCAGGTGCGGCACGAACGGGTCGCAGCAGGTCGCCTGGGTCACCGCGTCGCAGGTGAGGAGCAGTTCGGCGGCGACGGCGCCCATGCCGCCGCCGACGTCCAGCACCGAGAGGTTGCGGCCCTTGGGCATCATCGTCGCGATGATGTGGCGGATCATCGGCGCCTTGTAGCCGACGCCGCCGATCGCGTAGTTGAAGGCGTGGATCACCGCATCGGCGTCCTTCGACTCGACCAGGAATCCGTCGAAGCTCGCCGGATCCCAGCCCTGCGGCACGAGCGCCGGAGACGCGTCCCCCGCAAGCATCAGGTCCGCCAGTCGCTCCTTGAGCGTGAGCTTGGCCTGGAGCGAGTCGAGGGCAAGCCGGCCCGCGTCCTCAAAGAACCAGCGGAGCACCGAGGCCTGCTGGTTGCCGGCCCCGCGACGGAAGGTCGCCCACTCGCCGGCGGCCGACGTCGGCTTGCCGCCGATCGCCTGCTCGAGCCATGCCTGCGTCCACCATCCCTTGGCCTCGGCGCCCGCATGCAGCGGAACCGCCATCGTGCCGCCGGCCCGCAGCGTCCGGTTCGCCTGGTCGAGAAGCGCCGCCGACCATGCGCTCCGCAGCGGCCGGAGACCGGGCGAGAAGCCGACGGCATCGAACGAACTGTGAGGCCACGCGCAGAGCCAGGAGCAGGTCGCGCGGCCCGCGTCGCCCCCCGGCGCGAGCATCGACATCCCAAGCGCCGTCGAGGTGAACGTGACGATCTCGCGCGGCGCGATCGCCCGTCCGACCGCCGCCTGGATGCGCGACAGCAGTTCCTCCCGCGCCGGATCGTCCTCGCTCTTCAGATACAGCCCGATCATGCGTCGCTCCCGGAGTTCGCTGCCCGCCCACCGCCGGACTTTACGCGAAGCCGATCGCGCACGGCGGTCGCCGGCCGGCCGCGCCCCGCTTCGGCCCGCGCGACGTCAGTCGTCATCGGTGAACTCCTCCGAGTCGTCCTGGTCGCTGCCGTCGTTCTGGCGCCTCGCGGCGGCGAGCGCCTCCAGCTCCGCCTCGACCTGCTCGCGGCGGGACTCCAGCCACGTCACGTCGCCGACGACCACGTCCCCGCGATCGAGGAGCATCACCACATGCGTCGTCGCCCGGCGGATCTCGTCGTTCTCCGACCATGTCTTCACCGCGTTGTCCATGAGCATCGAGACGGAGCCGCGAAGCCGGCGGAAGAACGCCTGCCGCATCGACGACTTGACATCGGCGATCGACTGGAGGTTCAGCAGGACGACGGTGGGCGGCTCGATCAGGAGATACGCGGCGCCGATGAGGAATCGGCCATGGCGCGTCAGCGGCAGTTCGCCGCCGGCGCCGGTCGCGAGTCCCTCGGGGAGCGCATCGACCTGGTCCGCGACTCCCGTCTCCCTGAGGATCTCCGCCAGCGTCCGCGCCTCGGCGTCGGTCGGAGTCCGGTTCCCGAAGATGTGCTGGCCGAGGGTGAGGGCGGGCACGAGGCGCGGCGCGTCATGGAGCGTGGCCGACGCGAGATGCTCGGCGCCGCTCTCGGCCCTGGCGGCGAGCACCGCGAGCGCCCGGTCCATCGCCGACCCCTCGATCGTCCGGGCGTCGAGCAGCAGGACGAGCGAACCGCGATCGATGCGGACCCGCTTGGGCGCGCCGTAGGTCTTCTGGTGCCGTGCCGGATTCGCGAATTCGATGCCGGCGAAGGGCGGGGGCGCCTGCGCAGCCGCCTCGCGCTCCTCGGCGAGGCGGATGAAGGTCGCAACGCGCTCGACCTCGATGTAGATCTGGTTGAAGTTGGTGAGGAGCGCCGTCACCTGGCGAACGCTCGACCAGGTGAACCGCACGGCGATGAGGTAGGCCAGGAGGCTGGTCCACGCAATGGCGTCCTCGCGCGAGAACGCGAGGAGAATCAGCGTCACGAAACCGATGAGGAACGTCGAGTTCAGCAGCACCAGCCGCTTCGTCGCGAGCATGCGGCCGAAGAGGCCGTCCTGCATCTCCTGGAACTCGGGCCGCTCGAAGATGTCGTCGTCGCTGCCCGGCGAGAAGTCGCGCACCGGGCCGCTCGTCCCGACCATCACCGTGAGCGAGGACCCGATCACGCGCGGCACGTGGCGCGTCGTGCGGCGGTACTGCCGATGATGCCGGGCCACCGACTCGTTGATTCGATAGAGCGGCAGGAGGTAGAGGCTTGCCAGCACGACGAGGACCGTCGTCATCAGCCAGTCGATCGCGACGAGGGCGATGAGCGAGACGAGCAGCGTCATCGTCGGGAGGAAGAGCTGGATCAGCGAGCGCAGGGCGAACGCCGAGTAGCGGCTTCCCGCGACCAGGAGGTCCATCGGGGCCGGCGCCTCGCCGAGCCGGCGCTCATACTCGAGCATCAGCGTGCCAAGCCTCCGGCGACGCAGGTTCTGGAGCATGCTCCGCATGAAGCGGGTCTGGGCCTGCCGCACGAGATGCAGGAGCGCCCGGTCGCCGGCGTAGATCAGGTAGGCGCTCGAGACGCCGAGGAAGAGCGCCAGGATCGCCACGATCACCACCGGCCAGACGCCCGGCCTCTCGAGCAGCGTGACGCCCGCCCACTTGAAGGGCGTCGGCTTGGCCTGCTGGGCCCAGTGGATGTAGCGGAGGACCAGCCCCATCGAGCCGGTGGCCGAGAGGACGCCGGCGGAGTTCAGGAGCAGCACCACGACAACGCGGCGCCAGGCCGCGCGGAGCGTGTCGCGAATGATCCACGCGACGGTGCCGCGGTAACGATCGAGCCTGGCGCGGATGAACGAAACGTTGGCCATGCGGGCGATCGCCGTCATGCCGATCGTACTACCGATCCGACATCACTGCGACGTCCGATTCCCGCGCCGCGCGAGGGGCCTGCGGGTCGGGCGACCGCTGCGCGGAACCGAGAATGCCCGCATAGAGCTCGACCAGCCGACGCTCGTAGATCGACCAGTTGTCGCGCTCGAGGAAGCGACGGCAGTTCGCCCGCATCGTCGCCAGTTGCCCGTCGGTCACCGACGCTACCACCGCTGCGATGTTCTCCGGCGTGACCGGATCCTCGAGCAGGACGCCAATGCCGTTCTCGCTCACGGCCCTGCCGAGCTCGGGGAACGGACTCGCCAGGATCGGCACGCCGGCGACCGGATACTCCCAGATCTTGTTCGGCGTACAGAACCAGTGATTGAGGCAGACGTTCTCGTAGGGAATGACGCCGAGCGCGCCGCCGGCGGTCCAGCGGGCGAGCTCCTCCTGCGGGGCTCCCGGCAGGAATCGGATGCGGTGGCCCTCGGGATCGACCTCCTGGGCGATGCGCCGAAGCTCGGCCTCGAAGTTGCCCCAGCCCATCATCACCAGCACCCATCCGGCGGGCAGCTTCGCCGCGGAACGCACGAGCACGTCGAGGCCGCGGTGCTTCGCGAAGCCGCCTTGGTATAGGAGAATTCGAGTCGACGTCGGAAGCCCGGCCGCGGCGTGGAGCCGACCGTCGTCGACGACGGTCGCGCCGTCGAAGCGCGTCGCGTTGCGCACGACGACGGCCTTCGGCAACGCCGGGTAGCGCTCGCGCATCGTTGCGGCGATCGAATCGTTCACCGTCACGAAGCCGTCGAGCCTCGAGCTGTAGTACGTCTGCTGCCGGCGGCTGCGCCGACGCTCCCGCTCGGAGATGAGCGAGAGGTCGTCATGCAGCTCGTGGCTGTCGAAGACGAGCGGGCATCCGATGGCACGCTTCACGCGCCATCCCACGGGCACCGCCTGAAGGTCGTGGGCATGGACCGCATCGGGACGGTCGGCCAGCACCAGCTCGGCGATGGCCCGTTCGCGGAGCCAATGGGCATAGCGCTTGCGGAGCTTCGCCAGGAATTCCCCGACACGGCCCTTCGGCGCGGCTGCGGCCGGAGTCGACTTCGCCGGCGCCGCGACCGGCGCTGCGGCTGGCGCTGCGGCCGGCTTCGGCTCCACCGTGCTCGCCGCCATCCTCTTCCTCTCACCGGCATTCGCCGCAGACCACGCGGCACGACGAATGCGGCGCGCCGCAAAGAGAAGCACCGGAATGGACGCGAGCGTGAGCACGATCCCGACGAACGGCTCGTCGGCGAGTCCCAACAGGATGAGCGTGAGCGACCCGATCGCCAACAGGACGCAGCCGACCGCGGCAAGCCGCAGCATGCGGACGCGCATCGCGACGGCGCCCGAGCGCCACTCGGCGCGGCGAATCACCACGCCGCTCGGGCGGGCGGTCGTCGCCTCGTTGCAGCGGTTGTCCTGGATGCCGTAGATGGTGACGCGGTAGCCCGCCGCCGCCAGGCCGTCGGCCTCCTTGAGGACGCGAGAGTCGTGGCTCACCGAATTGATGACGATCGCTGCGATGTGCTTGCGGTGGTTGGTCGCGCGATCGGTCATGAGTGGATATCGACATGAGCGACCCGGCGTAGCGCCATGATCGTCGCCCTCAGCGTGCGGTCTCGATTCGATTGACGTACCGACTGCGGCGCCTCTCGCGCCGTGTCGTCTTCACAGGATCGTAACAAACCCCCCTCCCCCGGCACAACAGCGAAGGGATCGGCCGTTCGCTTGCATGAAGCCCAGTTCAGGTTCGCGCGAGCGTTCCGATCGCTTCGGCAACGGCATGGGCGATCCGCTGCGACGCGTCGCCCGCACCATAGAGCGACGGCATCGAACTCGGCCTCGGTGCCGCGAGAGCCGACCGCAGGGCCCGTTCGACCGATCCGACGTCGCGCGGGTCGGCGAGGCGATTCCATCCGTGCGTCACCAGCTCCGTCCACTCGGTGCGGTCGCGGAGCGTCACGCACGGGACGCCGTGGAAGAACGCCTCCTTCTGCACGCCGCCGCTGTCGGTCGCGACCAGCGTCGCGCCGCACTCGAGGGCGCTCATGTCGAGGTAGCCGACGGGATCGATGATCCGGATCCGGCTCGCGGCGATGCCGTGTTCGGCGAGCTTGCCGCGGGTGCGCGGATGGAGCGGCATGATCACAGGGACCGTCGCTGCGATCGCGTCGAGCGCGGTGAAGATCTCGGCGAGGCAGGTCGGGTCGTCGGTGTTCTCGGCGCGGTGAACGGTCGCCAGGACATAGCGCGTTCCGGCCAGGGCCAGGTCCCGCATGACCGTCGACCGGCTCAGCGCGATCGGCGCGAAGGTGCGGGTTGCGTCGAGCATGACGTCGCCGACCTGGGCGACGTGCACCATGTTCGGGCCGCGGCGCATGCCGTCGACGATGCCCTCGCTGCGGAGGTTCGCGACCGCCGTGTCGGTCGGGCAGAAGAGCCACTCGCTGAGGTGATCGGCGACGACGCGGTTGATCTCCTCCGGCATCGCCCTCAGGAAGCTCCGCAGCCCCGCCTCGATGTGGGCGACCGGCACGTGCAGCTTGGCCGCCGCGAGCGCCGCGGCGACGGTCGAGTTGGTGTCGCCGTAGACGACCATCATGGCCGGCTTCCGCTCGAGGATGATCGACTCGATGCCCGCGAGCATCGCCCCGGTCTGCTTGCCGTGCGGACCGCTGCCGACGCCGAGGTTGAAGGCCGGCGGCGCGATGCCGAGCTCCTCGAAGAAGATGTCCGACATCGCCGCGTCGTAGTGCTGGCCGGTGTGGATCAGGCACTCGTCGACGCCCGCCGCGGCGAAGGCCCTCGAGACGACCGCGGCCTTCACGAACTGGGGTCGCGCGCCGACGACCGTGACGATGCCGCTGGTCGCACTGCTGGTTGGGTGGCTCATGACTCGAGGCGCTCCACGCGGCCGCCGTGCAGGCGGTACCGGGCTCCGGTGTGCTCGCAGACGCATTCGGCCTCGCCCTTCAGCGGAAGCTTCAGCTGCTCGCCGAACTCGCTCATCCAGCCGATCTGCCGTGCCGGCACGCCGACCATGAGGGCGTAGTCGGGCACGTCGCGGTTGATCACGGCGCCGGCCCCGATGAAGGCGAAGCGGCCGACCGTCGTGCCGCAGACGATCGTGCAGTTGGCTCCTAACGTGGCGCCACGCTTCACGAGCGTGTCGCGGTACTCGTCCTTGCGGACGATCGCGCTGCGCGGGTTGTAGACGTTGGTGAAGACCATGCTCGGACCGCAGAACACGTCGTCCTCGAGCGTGACGCAGTCGTAGACCGAGACGTTGTTCTGGATCTTGACGTTGCGCCCGATCGCGACCCTGTTGCCGACGAAGACGTTCTGCCCGAAGACGCTCCGCTCGCCGACGCTCGCTCCCGCGCAGATGTGGCAGAAGTGCCAGACCCGCGACCCGGCGCCGATCGAGGCGCCCTCGTCGACGATGGCGCTCACGTGCCGCTTCCAGCCCCCGGGCATGTCGATCATCTCCGTGCTCACGCGATGCTCCCCTCGGCGTTCAGTACTGAAGCGGCAGCGACACGGTCCGCCCGTCGCGGGCGCTGAGATACGCGGCGATGAGCACCTCGAGGCTCCTGAGCCCCTCGCGCCCGTCGGTCTGCGGCTCGGTCGCGCCGCGCATCGTCTCGATGACGTTGCGGTAGTAGGGCTGGTGGCCGTGGCCGTAGACGCTCGCCACGTCGTAGTTGGCGCTCTCGACCTCGCCGTCCCAGTCCCTGGCCTCGGCGAAGTCCCAGCGCTCGATCGTGTTCACGGCGACCCCGCCGACGCGCACCGTGCCCTTCTCGCCGAGGATCATGAGGCTGCCCTCGATGTTCTTCGGGTAGGCGAGCATGGTGACGGCGACGGAACCGAGCGCGCCGTTCCGCCAGCGCACGTTGAGCGTCGCGGTGTCCTCGACCTCGATGCGCCGGGCGAGCGTCGCGGTCATCGCGTGCACGCTCTCGATCGGGCCGACGAAGTAGTCGAGGAGGTCGACGTAGTGGCTCGCCTGGTTCATCAGCGCGCCGCCGTCGAGCTCCCACTTGCCGCGCCAGCGGTCGCTGTCGTAGTAGCTCTGCGGTCGCTGCCAGAAGACGTTGATGCCGACGAGGAAGATGCGCCCGAAGCGCCGCTCGTCGAGGGCCCGCTTCACCAGGCGAAGCGTCGGGTTGAACCGGTTCTGCTTCACGACGAAGAGCCGCACGTGCTCCTCGTCGCAGGTGCGGACGAGGTCAAGCGCGTCCTGCCACCGCGTGGCCATCGGCTTCTCGGTGACGACGTGCACGCCGGAGCGGGCGCACTTCATGCCCTGCGACGCGTGCAGTCCGCTCGGCGTCGCGAGGATCGCGAGATCGATCGGGTTCGCCCCCGCCGCGTGGGCCTCGAGCATCTGTTCCAGCCGCACGTACCGCGCCACCGACGACGAGACGTTCGGCAGGTCCTTCCACGGAATCGCGTCGAACCGCGCCGGCACCGAGTCGCAGACCGCCACGAGCTGGAGGTCGGGCGAGAGGGCGTTGATGGCGGTGAGGTGGTTGCGCGAGATGCGCCCGCATCCGACGAGTGCGACGCGGATGGGTCGTCCGGTGATGGGCTCAAAGGTGAACATGATGGTGGATGGGACTGGTGGGAACGACGCGTTAGGCAAGCAGCCGGCGGACGTGGGCACACACGTGGTCGAGCTCGTCGTCGGTCATTCCGGCGAAGATCGGGAGCGACAGGCAGCGCTGCCAGACCTCCTCGGCGCCCGGGAACCGCTCGGGGCGGAGGTCATAGCGGTCGCGCCAGTAGGTCATGCGGTGAAGGGGCCGGTAGTGCATCGAGACGCCGACGCCGACCGTCGAAAGCTCCTGCGACAGCGTGTTGCGGTCGATGCGCGCCGACGGCATGAGCCGGATCGGGAAGAGGTGCCAGGCGTGGCCCTCGGGCTCGCAGCGCACCGACGGCAGCTCGATCGCCCGAATGTCGCCGAGGCGCTCGAGGTAGGCGTTGGCGATCGCGCGGCGTCCCTCGCGCAGCTCCTCGGCGCACTCGAGCTGCGCCACGCCGATCGCCGCGTTCACGTCGGGCATGTTGTACTTGTAGCCCGGCGCGACGACGTCGTAGTCCCAGCTCGTCCCCGGCGTCGTGAATCGCTTCCACACGTCGCGGTCGATGCCGTGCACGCGCATCACGCGGCATCGCGCCGCGATCGCGTCGTCGTCGGTGACCAGCATGCCGCCCTCGCCGGTCGTGATCGTCTTGTTCGCGTAGAAGCTGAAGCAGGTCACGCGACCGAAGGTGCCGACGTACCGCCCGTCGAGCTTCGACGGGAACGCATGCGCCGCGTCCTCGACGACGGTGAGCCCGCGCCGCCGGGCGACCTCGAGCAGCCCCGGCTCGCCGGCGCGGTCGAGCATCGGCGCGGGATGCCCGCCGTAGTGGACCGGCATGCAGAATCGCGCGTCGGGATGCTCCGCCGCGGCGCGATCGAGGATCGCCGGCGTCCACATCTTGGTGACGGGATCGACGTCGGTGACGATCACGTCCGCGCCGAGATAGCGAACGACCTCGGCCGTCGCCGTGAAGGTCAGCGAGGGGACGAAGACCTTCTGCCCGGGTCCGACGCCGACGGCCTCGAGCGCCAGGTGCAGGGCGGCGGTGCAGGAGTTCACCGCGAGGGCGTGCCGCGCGCCGACTGCCTTCGCGAATCCCGCCTCGAAGTCGAGGGCCATGCGGCCCGTCGTGAGCCACCCGCTGTTGAGCACCTGCAGGACAAGCTCCGCCTCGCGCCCGACCGGCCGGAACCGAAAGAACGGAACGGTCTTGATGGAGGTGCGTGGATCCGTCTCGGCGGGCCTGGCTGACATCGGGCGAGGAGTGTAGCGGATCGCGCTCCCCCCCAAACGGCGCGGAATCAGCGGCCCGCGAGCCGTCGGACCACCAATCCGACGGTCGCGGCGACGATCCGAAGGTCGCCGAGCACCGTCCGCGTGCGGGCGTACTCCGACGCGATGCGCAACTTGCGCGGCAGCACCTCGTCGCGATACGCCGCCTCGGGGTCGCTCGCGGCCGCGAGAATCGCCTCCTCGTCGGCGAAGGTCAGCGATGCAGGATCGGTGAGTCCCGGCCGCACGCTGAGCACCACGCGCCACATCTCCTCGTGGACCTTCGTCCACCGCGGCACTTCCGGTCGCGGGCCGACGACGCTCATGTCGCCGCGGATCACGTTGAGAAGCTGGGGTAGCTCATCGAGCTTCGTCCGTCGCAACAGCTTTCCGATGCCCGTGACGCGACTGGTCTGGCCGGGCTCGAATCCGCCGCTGGCGTTGCGGGGCGCGCCGCGCATCGAGCGGAACTTGAGCAGCGTGAATTCGCGTCCGCCCCGTCCCACGCGCGTCTGGCGAAAGAGGACGGGAAAGCCGTCGGTGACGACGATCGCGACCGCGATGAGAAGGAGCGGCGGGAGCGCGACGAGCAGCATCGGAACCGCAAGCAGGAGATCGAGGAGGCGCTGGCGCATCAGGAGCTCGGCTTCACGATCCACGCGATCGCGTGGGTGCGGAGGAACGGAAGCGCGTTGAGCGCACCATACGCCCACCGGCCGAGCCGTGCGACGCGCCGGCCGATCGGCGGGGCGAGCGTGACGCGCCACGAGCGCATCGACCCGTGCGGGAAGAGCTCGCGGACGCGACGAAGCGGCACGCCGCGGACGTCGGGGTTCGAGGGATTGTCGACTGTGAAGTCGTACCAGAGGATCGCGCCGCCGGGACGGGCGAGCCGCCACATCGTCGCGGCGACGTCGCGCTGGAGCCGGTCGTCGAGGATGCTCGTGAAGACCGCGCTCTGGAACACCGTGTCGAACGAATCGTTCGGAAACGCGAGCGACGCGGCGTCGCCCCCGACGAGACGCAGCTCCGCGGGAAGCGCCGCGCGGGCGACGGCCAGCCGCTCCGGCAGCAGCTCGTTGCCGACGACCCGGTCGGCGCGCAGCCCCATCGCCAGCATGCGGGCGAGTTCGCCTCCCTCACCGCAGCCGATCTCGAGAAGCCGCAGCGACGCGAGGTCGCCGCCGGAGAGCTCCGTGAGCAGGGCGCGGTAGATCGCCTGGCGCTCCTCGATCATGCAGCGGACGAAGGTCTCGGAGCGCTGCGGCGCGTTCCCCCCGCGGCGCCGATAGCGCTGGGCGATCGCGTCGAGCTCGGCCTTTCCGCCGCCCCCGCTCATCGTCCGCGGCTCCGTGCCCGCGGCGAATGCGGGTTGGGATCGGCCTTCGCCTCCTCGATCGTCTCGACGAAGCGCCGGGCGATCACCGCGTAGTCATGCTCGCGCCGCACGAAGGACGCGCCCGTCGCGCCGAGGCGGTCGCGCTCCGCCGCCGGCATCGCCCGCATGCGACGCAGCGCGTCAACGAGGGCGCCGACGTCCTCCGCCGGCGCGGTGATGCCGCAGCCGGCCTCGCCGATCGGATCGTTGCCCGCCGTGTAGGACGCGACGACCGGCCGTCCGGCGACCATCGCATCGAAGATCTTGTTCATGCCGATGCCGAATCGGAAGAGCGGCTCGTTGCGCAGCCCGACCCAGATCGCGTCGACGGTGGAGAGCGCGCTGAGGGCGACGTCGCGCGGGAAGCGGCCCGCGAAATGGGTGCGTTCGAGCCCGCGCTCCCGCGCCTGGGCCTGAAGCTCCTCCATCGAGCGGCCCGATCCGAGCAGCACGAACGCGAAGCCCTCGCGCTCGAGCTTCGCCGCCGCGTCGAGCAGCGTGACGAGGCTGTACGCCGAGGAGATCGCACCGGCGTAGCCGACGCAGAAGCGCCCCGCGGCGCGATGGCCGGCGATCAGGCTCGCGAGCTCCGCGGGCACCGACGCCGCATCGGGATTCGCCGCGCCGCCGTCGACGCCGTTGGGCAGGAACCGGAAGCGCCGCTCGTCGAGGCCTCGGCTTCGCAGGTGCTCGAGGGTCTTGGGCAGGATCGACACGACGCGGTCCGCCGTGCGGCAGAAGCGGTCCTCGGCCCGCTGCAGCACGCGAATGTAGGGATGCCCCGCGCCGTAGCCGCCGAGCTCCATCGGGCTGAGCGGCCAGAGGTCGTGGACCTCGAAGAGGAGTGCCGCGCCGCTGCGCCAGGCGCTTCGCTCGCACGGGCCGTAGTCGAGCGGATAGGTGCTCGAGGCGATGATCGCGTCGACCGGACCCTCGCGCTCGATGCGCCGAAGCTCGCCGCGCAGGCGCAGGAGAAACGTCGCCATGTTCACGAGCCGGCGCGCGCCGTTGCCCTGATACGGCGGCGTGCGGAGCCAGCGGTAGTCGATGCCGTCAATCCGCTCCGCGGCCCGCGAGCCGGCGATCGTCGGATTCTCGTTGCGGAGATGCGAGAACGTCGCGGCGACGATCGTCGCGTGATGGCCCATCGCCGCCCACTCGCGGGCGAGGTAGTACGGCCGGAACTCCATGCCGTGTCGGGGAGACCCCGCATAGTGGTTGACCAGGACGATGCGCATCCGAGACGCCCATCCTCGCAGAATTGGGCCGCGCGTTCAGGCCGCCTCGGCCCGCGTCGCCCCGGTCCGCGCGCTCTGGTAGGCGAGGATCGCCAGCGAGGCGTACCCCAGCGTGTCCACCGCCATGAGCGTTCTCGTCACCCCCTCGAGTTCGAGGCGCTGGGCCGCCCACAGCAGGGCGGCGAAGCGGACCACGCAATAGGTCGCCTGCCAGGCGAAGAGCCGCTTCAGCCGCGAGGTCGAGAGCAACACGACCGACATCGCGCTCGCCGCGGTCTGCACCGCCAGCGCCGGGGCGAGGATCGCGCTCGTCACGCCGACAACCGTCCACGTGTCGCCGAAGACGACGCCGAAGATGCCTGGGCCGGCGAACATGACCGGCAGGGCACCGACCGCCGCGAGAAGGAAGAGCTGCCATCCGATGCGCAGGACGACGGCATGCTGCGCGCCGTGCCGCCCGCGGAATTCCCCCGACGTCCGGTGTTGCAGGAACGCCGTCGCCGCGTCGATGAGCGGGTTCATCACCGTGAACCAGACCCGGCCCGCGTTGTCGACGGCCGCGAAGCTCGCCGAGCCGAGATGACCGGGCAGGACGTACGCCGGCGCGCGAAGCGCAAGGGCGTTGAAGAGCGCGCCGGGCGACGCGAGCATCGCGAAGTGTCGGTGGCGCCACGCGGCCTCACGCACCGACCGCACGGTCGCCCGGCCATTCGCCAGCCGCAGGCAGCGCAGCCCCCAGATCCCGGGCAGCGCGACGCCGAATGCGAAGCAGACGAGAATCGCGCCGACGCCAATCCCGGCCATCGCCAGCCCGACCGAGACCGCAGAGGTCGCCGCCGCCGAGAGGATGCGGGCCACGGAGAGTCGGCGAAACTCGCCGGCCCGGGAGAGCGCCGTCGTCCCGACCGCGCCGAGGCTGCTGGCGAGGAGGAGCGCCGGCGCGATGAGCCACGCCTTGAGTCCGGCATGCAGGCCCAGCAGCGCCGCAAGTCGCGGTTCGGCGAAGAGGAGCACGACCGCGAAGAGCACCGATGCGATCGATGCGAGGGCAAGCGCGGCGATGCCCAACCGCGCCGACTCGTCGCGATCCTCGGGCACCAGCATCGCGCCGTCCATGCGCAGCGTCGCCACCGGCTGGAGCGCCGCGGCGATGGCCATCAGGACGCCCGCGTCGCCGAACTCATCCAGCGGCACCAACCTCGACAAAATCAACAGCGTGCCAGCCTGAACGCAGCGGGCGACGACGGATGCGAGGGCGACGCCGCGGACGGGGCGCATGGGAAAGGTGATCGTACGGCGCATCGGCGGGATCTCGGACCTGATGAGCGACATCGCGGCGCGCCGTCGATCCTCGATCGAGGCGCTGGATCGGGAAGTCGCCTGTTACGATTCGACCATGGACGTGCCGCTTCGCCACCTTCGTCGCCTCGCCGCGCTTTCGCGGCCGACGAAACAGGCCATGCTCATGGCCTTGGACGCGCTTGTCCTGGGCTTTTCGGTCTGGGCCGGGCTGGCCCTGCGCCTCGGCGATGCGATGCCCGCGGAGTTCCTCCGCCTCTGGTGGCTCACCGTCGTGGCAGCCGCGGGCGGCATCCCCGTGCTGTGGATCATCGGCCTCTACCGCGAGGTCACCCGGCACAGCACGCCGAACCTCCTCGTACACGTCGTGCAGGGAACGGCGATCTCCGCACTCGTGATCACGCTGGCGATGTACTGGGCCGCCGACCCGAGCGCTCCGCGGTCGCTCCCGGTCCTCTACTTCCTGGTCGCGACGGCCCTCGTCGGCGGCGCCCGCTGGGCGCTGCGATCGGCCTTCGGCCGCATCCACGCCGAGGAGCGCGAGCCGGTCATCATCTACGGCGCCGGCGTCGCCGGCGCGCGGCTGCTCACCGCCCTCGGCTCGATGGGCCGCTATCGCCCGATCGCCATCGTCGACGACAACCCGAAGCGGCAGCGCACCCGCATCAGCGGCGTCGCGGTCGTCGCCCCCACCGCCATCGCATCGATCGTGCGGAAGCGCGGCGTGAAGCTCGTCCTCCTCGCGATCCCCTCGCTGTCGAGCGAACGGCGGCGAACGCTGCTCGAGCGACTCCTCGAGATTCCCGTCGCGGTGCGCTCCGTGCCGCCGCTGCAGGAGCTGCTCTCCGAGCGCGCCGGCTACGACGACCTGCGCGAGATCGACATCGAGGACCTGCTCGGACGCGACGCGGTGGAGCCGGATCGCGAACTGCTGGGTCGCGTCGTTGAAGGCCATCACGTGATGATCACCGGCGCCGGCGGCTCGATCGGCAGCGAGCTCGCCCGGCAGTGCGTGAGCCGCGGCGCGCGGCGGGTCGTCCTCTTCGAGCGGAGCGAGCACGCCCTCTTCACGATCGAGCAGGAACTCCGCGGTCCCGCCGCCGATGCCGGATGCGAACTCACCGCGATGCTCGGCGACGTCCTCGACGGGGCTCGCGTCGAGCAGGCCTGCCGCGCATTCGCGATCGAGACGGTCTTCCACGCAGCCGCGTTCAAGCACGTGCCGCTCGTCGAGCGCAACGTGACCGAGGGGCTCGCGAACAACTCGCTCGGCACGCGCATCGCGGCCGAGGCGGCGGAGGCCGCGGGCGTCCGCCGATTCGTCCTCATCTCGACCGACAAGGCCGTGCGCCCGACGAACGTGATGGGGGCGACGAAGCGCCTCGCCGAACTCGTCCTCCAGGCGCTGGCCCGGCGCGGCGGCACCACCATCTTCACCATGGTGCGCTTCGGCAACGTGCTCGGCTCGTCGGGTTCGGTCGTTCCGATCTTCCGCGAGCAGATCGCCCGCGGCGGCCCGGTCACCGTCACGCACCCGGACATCATCCGCTACTTCATGACCATTCCCGAGGCGGCGCAGCTCGTCATGCAGGCCGCGGGCATGGCCGAGGGCGGCGAGGTCTATCTCCTCGACATGGGCGAGCCGGTGAAGATCACCGACCTTGCGACCCGCATGATTCGCCTTGCCGGCAAGCCGTTTCGGCTGCCCGGCTCGACCGAGGGCATCGAGATCAAGTTCACCGGCCTGCGGCCCGGCGAGAAGCTCCTCGAGGAGCTGCTGATCAGCGCGACCGCGGCGCCGACCGCCCACCGCTCGATCTTCCAGGCCCAGGAGCCCGAGCTGCCGTGGAACGAGCTCAAGCGCACCCTTGACGCGATGGCGGAGGCCTGCGCCGCCGGCGACGCCCCAGCGGTGCGCGACCTCCTCGTCCGCGTGGTGCCCGAGTATCGCGCCGACGAGGCGGAGCATGACGTGATCGTGCTTGCCCGCTCGCGCGAGTCCGCAACCGCCCTCAACGCGAATCCGACGTGAGCCTCATTCTGGTGGTGAACGGGATCGGCGATGCGGTGCTCGCGTTTCGCGGGCCGCTGATTCGCGATCTCGTCGCCGCCGGCCACCGCGTGCTCGTCTCGACGCCGGAGCCGGAGTGCGCCGACGTCGAAAGCGTCCGCGCCGGCATCCGCGCCCTCGGCGCCGAGGTCGTCTTCTCGCCGCTGAGGCGCACGAGCATGAATCCGTTCGACGAGCTCCGCGCCCGGCGCCACTGGCGCGAACTCATCGCCGAACACAAGCCCGACGCGATCTTCGCGAGCAATCCCAAGCCCGTCTTTCACGCGCTCACCATCGCGGCGAAGGCGGGCGTGCCGCGCCGCGTCGCGATGATCACGGGACTGGGCTACGCCTTCATCGGCCGCGGTCCGCGCGCGGGTCTGGTCCGGGCGATCGCCTGCGTCCTCTATCGGCGAGCGATGCGGTCGGCGACGGCGGTCTTCTTCCAGAACGGGGACGATCTCGGCGAGTTTCGCGAGCGGCAGCTCCTGCCTCCGTCGCTCCCCGTCGCGACGGTCGGCGGAAGCGGCGTCGACCTCACCGCGTTCCCGCAGCGCGAGCTGCCGTCCGGGCCGCCGGTCTTTCTCATGATCGCACGGCTCCTCGGCGACAAGGGCGTGCGCGAATTCGCGGCGGCGGCGCGGGCAGTCCGGGCGAAGCGGCCGGAATGCGCGTTCCGCCTCGTCGGCTGGATCGACGGCAACCCCGCCGCGATCCGTCCCGCCGAGCTCGAGGCATGGACCCGCGAGGGGATCCTCACCTGCACCGGCCGGCTCGACGACGTGCGCGAGGAGCTGGCCCGGTGCCACGCCTTCGTCCTCCCCTCCTATCGCGAGGGAATGCCGCGAAGCACGCTTGAGGCTCTGGCCACCGGCCGGGCG
Source organism: Phycisphaerales bacterium (assembly GCA_044220875.1). Lineage (GTDB taxonomy): Bacteria > Planctomycetota > Phycisphaerae > Phycisphaerales > SM1A02 > JAEUIT01. Next base: position 36,762 of record JBGAQH010000001.1, read on the forward strand.
GTCATCACCACCGACGTGCCCGGCTGCAGGGAGACGGTCGTGCCCGGCGCGAATGGACTCATCGTGCCGGCGCGGGACGCCGAATCGCTCACCGCCGCATGTCTTCGGCTCGCCGACGACCCGACGCTCCTCCGATCGATGGGCGCCGCGTCGCGCAGCCTCGCCGAGCGGCGATTCGACGCCGCGGTCGTCAACGCCACGCTGCTCCGGTCCCTGACATAATCACCGCGTGACCGCAGCCCGCCTTCCGATGCCCGCCGTTCCGCTCTGGCCCCCGCAGCGCGACCGGGCGGCGAACGCGGAGGCGCTCGATGCGGCCGAGGCCCGCGACCCGTCCGGCCACGGCGTCCACCTCATTCTGGCGGGCGCGTTCTGCGCGCTGGGCGGGGTCTCGACCGCGACGCTCGAGATCACCGCCGCCGCGCTCATCATCTTCGCGGCGCTGCGCCTGCCGCACACGTGGCGGACGCTGCCGCCGCTCCTCGGCATCGGCGCGGTCCTCGCGCTTCTGGCGTGGATCGCGTGGGCGGCGACGACGCTCCTCTGGTCGCTCGACGCGGGCGAGGGCGCGCGGCAGTTCGGCGCGCTTCGCATGATCCTCGTCGCGCCGGCGCTCTGGCCGGTGATGCGCCATCGACGGCTTCTCGCGTGGTGTCTCGTGGCCGGCATGTGCTTCCAGACATTCGGCCAGGTGCTCGACGTCTGCGGGCTCATCCGCCACCGCGAGGACAACCTCAACCGTTACATCGGCTTCGCCTCGCATCCCGGCCATGTCACGCTCTGGTTCTCGATGGCGGTGATGGCCGCGGTCTCGCTGCTGCGCGGCTCCTCGGCCGCGGGCCGCGCGGTCCTCGCCCTGGCGATCGTTGCGCTGGTCATCGGCGCGTTCGTCGGCGGCGGACGCGGTTCGCTGATCGGGCTCGGGCTCGGCGGCCTGGCCCTGCTGGGCGTGGCCCTCGCGTCGTCGCGATTCACGCCGCGGCAGTGGTTCGGCGGCGCGGCCATTGCGGTCATCCTGGCCAGCGCGATCGCCGTGATTCGCGGCCAGGACATCTCGCTCGCCATCTCGCGGGCCCGTGACCAGCTTCGGCGGAGCGAGGACATCGGCGACCCGCGCGGGTCGGCCGCGTATCGCGTGTATTGGTGGGGACTCACGTTGGAGGAATGGCGGGACGCGCCGATCGCCGGCACGGGCTACGGAAGCTGGCAGCGATGGGCGCGGTCACAGCGCGAGACGATCGATCTCTCGGCGCGGCTGAAGACCACGCCCGATCGGCTCATCATGGCCCACCCGCATTCGACCTACTTTCAGACGCTGGCCGAGACCGGGCTCGTCGGCGCGCTCCTCACGCTCGCGGTGGCCCTCGCGGTGGCCAAGACCGCGGCCCCCGCGGCGCGGCGCGACGCGATCGCCCTCGCGGGACTCGCGTCGCTGGTGGTGTGGGCGACCTCCGCCGCATTCGAGGGGAACCACATCAGCCCGCGCTCAACGGCGCCGTTCGCGATGGCCTTCGCCTTCGCCCTCTTCCCCTCGCTCCTCCCGTCGCCCGCACCGCGACGGCGCACCTGATCGCATCCATGTGCGGCATCGCCGGATTCCTCGACAGCGCGGGCGTCGTGAGCGACGCCGAGGCGACGCTGCGCTCGATGGCGGCGACGCTCCGCCATCGCGGGCCGGATGACGAGGGGGTCGCGTGGATCCCGTCGCCGCGCGTCGGCTTCGCATTCCGGCGCCTGGCGATCCAGGACCGTTCGCCGCTCGGCCATCAGCCGATGTCCTCGGCGAGCGGCCGCTACACGATCGTCTTCAACGGCGAGGTCTACAACTTCGGCGAGCTGCGCCGCGAGTGCGGGCAGGCCCCTCGCGGCGGCAGCGACACCGAGGTGATGCTTGCCCTGTTCGAGCGCTTCGGCATTCGGGCCTCGATCGACCGCTTCGTTGGGATGTTCGCGTTCGCCGTGTGGGATGCCCAGGAGCGCGAGCTCACGCTGGTCCGCGACCGCCTCGGCGTGAAGCCGCTCTACGTGGGACTCACCGGTGACGGGAACGGCGACGCGGCTCTCGGCGGAGCGACGCCCGCCGGCCGCTCGCTCGTCTTCGCAAGCGAGCTCAAGGCCCTGCGCCCGATGCCCGCGATGCGCTTCGACGTGGACGAGGGCGCGCTCGCGCTCTTCCTGCGCCATTCCTACGTGCCGGCGCCGTGGACGATTCATCGCTCGGTCCGCAAGCTTCCGCCCGGTCACCTGCTCCGCGTGCGCGATGGCCGCTGCACGCTCGAGCGATATTGGTCGTCGAAGGACCTCGTCGATCGCGGCCCGACATTCACCGGCAGCGAGGCGGAGGCGGCGGAGCGCGCATCGAGCCTGATCGACGAGGCCGTGCGCCAGCGGATGATCGCCGACGTGCCGGTCGGCGCGTTTCTCTCCGGCGGCGTCGACTCGAGCGCCGTCGTCGCGGCGATGACCGCGGTTTCCAGCGACGTGCGCACGTTCACGATCGCGATGGAAGATCCGCGCTACGACGAGGCGCGAAAGGCCAACGCGGTCGCCCGACACCTGCACGCCCGCCACACCGCGATCACGTTTTCGGCCAACGACGCGCTGGCCCTCGTCCCCACGCTCCCCGACATCTGGGACGAGCCCTTCGCCGACAGTTCGCAGCTTGCGACGCACCTCGTGGCGAAGCTGGCCCGCGAGCATGTGACCGTGGCCCTCACCGGCGACGGAGGCGACGAGGTCTTCGGCGGATACGAGCGGTATCGCCTCGTCCCGGGACTCTGGCGGCGCATCGCGTCACTGCCCGTTCCGATGCGGAGCGCCGCGGCCGCAGCGCTTGCGCCGATGAGCGGAGCGCTCGGCCGACTCTTCGGCGATCGCGGCCACAAGCTCGGACCGATTCTCGGGTCGAGCGACGCGTGGGAGATGTTCCACCGGCTGACCTCGGTGGTGCAGGCGCCCTCGGCGCTGCTCCTTGCGTCCGCCGAACCTCGCTCGCCGCTCACCGACGGCAACTGGCTGACCGATTCCGACGACCTCGTTCGGCGAATGATGCAGGCCGACCTGGTGAGCTATCTCCCCGACGACATCCTGGTGAAGGTCGACCGGGCGAGCATGGCCGTGGGACTCGAGGCCCGCGAGCCGCTGCTCGACCATCGACTCGTCGAATTCGCCCTGAGCGTGCCGACATCGATGCTGGTCCGCGAGGGCACCTCCAAGCGGCTCCTGCGCGAGGTGCTCGCCCGACGGGTCCCGCGATCGCTCACCGACGGGGCGAAGCGCGGGTTCGCGGTGCCGCTGCATGGGTGGCTGTCGGGACCGCTCCGCGAGTGGGCGGAGGCGCTGCTGGACGAGCGGCGGCTGCGGGAGGGCGGGCGATTCCGCGTCGATTCGGTGCGGACGCTGTGGGCGTCGCTCCTGCGCGGGCGTCGGGTCGAGCATCAGGTCTGGAACGTGCTCATGTTCCGCGCCTGGGAAGAGCGTTGGGGTTGAGGCTGACCGGGTCGAAGGCTGACCCGCTCGGAGGGCGACCGAAACGACTTCTCGGAACTGCCGGAACTTCCGCGAGTCCCCCCTGCCGCCTGCCGATAACACCCCCGTCTCGGCGTCCTTTTCCCCGCCGGGACGAGGTCTCCATGCTCCCCATCGACGGTCTCACGATCAGGCGTTCCGCCCGGCTTCTCGATGCACTCGACCAGATGAACCGCGCCGCGAAGGGCGTGCTTCTGGTGGTCGAGGCCGACGGGCGATTCGAACGCACGGTGACGGACGGCGACCTGCGCCGACTGCTCCTCGCCGGACAGTCGATCGACGCGACGCTCGACTCGCTGCCGCGCATCGCGTCGGTCACCGTCGGAGCGAACGCCCCGATGGCCACGATCGCCCAGGCGATGGACTCGAAGAAGATCGATCAGGTGCCGGCGCTCGACGAGCGCGGCGCGCCGATCGGACTCTGGCTCCGGCGCGAACTGCCGACGCCGATTCTCCTCTCGACGCCGCATCTCTCCGAGTTCGAGGAGGGCTACGTCGCCGACGCGTTCCGGACCAACTGGATCGCCCCGCTCGGACCGAACGTCGACGCCTTTGAGCGCGAGCTCGCCGAGAAGGTCGGCGTGAAGCACGCCGCGGCGCTCTCGAGCGGAACCGCCGCGATTCACCTCGGCCTGCGGGTCCTCGGCGTCGGCCAGGGCGACACCGTCTTCTGCTCCTCGTTCACCTTCGCCGCGAGCGCGAATCCGATCGTCTACCAGAACGCGACGCCGGTCTTCATCGACAGCGAGCCGGAGAGCTGGAACATGTCGCCGACGGCGCTTCGCAGGGCCTTCCGCGAGGCGGAGCGCATGGGCAAGCTGCCGCGGGCCGTGATCGTGGTGAGCCTCTACGGCCAGAGCGCCGACATGGACGCGATCCGGGCGATCTGCGACGAGTACGGCACGCCGATCCTCGAGGACGCGGCCGAATCGTTAGGTGCGACCTACAGGGGCCGCCCGAGCGGCACCTTCGGGAGGATCGGCGTCTACAGCTTCAACGGCAACAAGATCATCACGACCTCGGGCGGCGGCATGCTCGTCTCGGACGACGCGGCCCTCGTCGAACAGGCCCGCTTCCTCTCGACCCAGGCCCGCGATCCGGCCCCGCACTACCAGCATTCGGTGATCGGCTTCAACTACCGGATGAGCAACATCCTCGCCGGCGTCGGGCGCGGGCAGCTCCGCGTCCTCGACGAGCGCGTCGAGAGCCGCCGCGCGGTCTACGCCCGCTATGTCGAGGCGTTGGGCGACCTGCCCGGCATCCGCTTCATGCCCGAGCCGGCGTGGAGCCGCTCGACCCGTTGGCTCACGACCTGCACGATCGATCCGCGCACCGTCGGCATGAGCCGGCTCGAGTTCGTCGAGCGCCTCGCCGCGGAGCGCATCGAGGCCCGCGCCGCGTGGAAGCCGATGCATCTCCAGCCGGTTTTCGCCGAGTGCCGCTATCACCGCCACGGCGAGACGAGCGTCTGCGACACGCTCTTCGAGAACGGGCTCTGCCTGCCGAGCGGCTCGAACATGACGCCGATGCAGCAGGAGCGCGTGATCGAGGCGGTGCGCGGACTCCTCACCGAGCATGCGACGCGACGGGTATCGGCGCGCCTGGCCGGGTAAAGTCCCCGGGATGGACGACGAGTTCGAGCCGCTGCCGCCCGATCCCCTCGCCGGACCCGATCCGACGCCTGTGACCGGAGCGTCCGAGCGTCGCGCGGTCCGGCTCGAACTGCTCGTCGTGCTCGCGATCGTCGCGGCGCCGCAGGTCGCCTACGGCCTCCTGAGCCTCGCCCACAATGAGGGATCGCCGCGGCCGCGCTGGTACCTCAGCGCAACCGCGCTCATCGTCGGCCTGCAGGCCGCGATCCCGCTCCTCTACCTCCTGCGCGTCCGGCACGGCTCGCTTCGGGCGTTCGGGCTCGTCCGACCGCGGCTCGCGGTCGACCTCCTGCTCAGCATCGCGATCGCGCTGATCCTGCTCGCGCCGAGCTCGGCGGTGCGCGACTGGTTCCACAGCCGCCTCCCTGACATCGTGAACTGGGGCTACGCGGCGGACCACCAGCCGACCAGCGGCGATCGTCGCATCGAGCTGCCGCTCGCGATCTTCGGCGGCATGGCCCACTCGTTCGCGATCGCGCTGGCGGTGTACGGCCATTTCCTCACCAGCCTTCGATGGCTGGGCTGGGGGATCGCGCCGACGATCGTCGCCGCCGCCGTCCTCAACGCGACGCTGCAGGTCGGCGCCGGGATCTTCCCGATGATCGACGGGTTCGTCGTCGGCGTGATGTTCGCGATCGCCTTCACCGTGATCCGCCGACTCTGGCCGATCGCGCTTGCCCAGGGCGCGTGGTTCGCGTACGGCCAGGCCTTCTGGTGATCGGGGCGTTTGCTTCGCCGCGGCGCCTCCCCGACACTGCACGCATGGCCACGCTCGTCACCGGCGCCGCCGGCTTCATCGGTTCGCATGTTGCCCATCGACTGCTTGATCGAGGCGACGAGGTCGTCGGCCTCGACAACCTGAACGACTACTACGACGTCACGCTGAAGGAGGCGCGGCTCGCCCGGCTCACGTCGCGGAAGGGCTTCACCTTCGTGCGGCTCGACGTCGCCCACCGCGACGGCATGAACGAACTGTTTGGTCGGCATCGCTTCCCCGGCGTCGTCCATCTCGCCGCCCAGGCCGGCGTGCGCTACTCGGTGACGAATCCGCACGCCTACGTCGAGAGCAACGTCGTCGGCTTCCAGAACGTCCTCGAGGGATGCCGCCACCACGGCTGCGGGCATCTCGTCTACGCGAGCACGAGCTCGGTCTACGGCGGCAACACGCACATGCCCTTCAGCGTGCACGACAACGTCGACCATCCGCTTTCGCTCTACGCGGCGAGCAAGAAGGCGAACGAACTGTTTGCCCACAGCTACAGCCATCTCTTTCGGCTGCCGACGACCGGCCTTCGCTTCTTCACCGTCTACGGACCGTGGGGCCGGCCGGACATGGCCCTCTTTCTCTTCACGCGGAACATCCTCGAGGGGAAGCCGATCGACGTCTTCAACAACGGCCGCCACACCCGCGACTTCACCTTCGTCGAGGACATCGCCGAGGGCGTGGTCCGGGCCCTCGATCGGCCGGCGCAGCCGAACCCGAGCTATGACCCGACGCGTCCCGATCCGGCGTCGAGCAACGCCCCGTGGCGCGTCTACAACATCGGCAACAGCGCGCCGGTCGAGCTCCTTCGCTACATCGAGGTGCTCGAGAATGAACTCGGCAAGAAGGCGACGATGAACCTGCTCCCATTGCAGCCCGGCGACGTCCCCGACACCTGCGCCGACGTGCAGGCCCTGATCGACGACGTCGGCTACCGCCCGAACACGCCGATCGAGACGGGCATCGCCCGATTCGTCGCGTGGTATCGCGCGTACTACGGAGTGTGACCAGGACCGATTCGTTCACCACAGAGGACACAGAGATCACAGAGGGGGCACAGAGAAGTCGACGAGGAATCGCGTCGGCCTCTCGCCATGTCATCTCGCTCCGGCACCTGACCGCGGCTTCGCTCCACCCGTCCCCAACTCCGCTCTGTGCCCCCTCTGTGATCTCTGTGTCCTCTGTGGCAAATGATTCTCGTCTGAAGTGACCAAGGCCTGCGGGCCGCGCAGACCGCCCCGCCTCCCCCTATCATCCGCGTCCCATGGCATCGGTCTGCTTCTACTTCCAGGTTCACCAGCCGTACCGCCTGCGGCGGTACTCGGTGTTCGCGACCGATCCCTTCTATTTCGACAACGAGGCAAACGAGAAAATCTGCCGGAAGGTCGCGGACAAGTGCTATCGCCCGACGACCGCGAAGATTCTTGATCTCGTGAAGCGCCACGAGGGACGCTTCCGCGTCTCGTATTCGATCAGCGGCGTCTGCATCGAGCAGATGAAGCTCTGGGCGCCGGACGTGATCGACATGTTCAAGGAGCTCGCCCAGACCGGCGCGTGCGAGTTCATCAACGAGACCACGCACCACTCGCTGAGCTTCCTCTTCTCGCGGCACGAGTTCGACGAGCAGGTCTCCAACCACGAGCGGCTCATCCGCGAGACCTTCGGCGTCACCCCCTCGGTCTTCCGCAACACCGAGCTCATCTACTCCGACGAGCTTGGGGCCCACATCGCGAAGCGCGGCAGGCACAAGGCGATCCTCTGCGAGGGCGTCGACGGCCTGCTCGGCTACCGCTCGCCCAACTACGTCTACGTGCCGCCGCAGGTCGACGGTCAGCGGGCCGACGATCTCGGCGAGCGCCCGGTGAAGCTTCTTCTGAAGAACTTCCGCCTCTCCGACGACATCGCCTTCCGCTTCTCGAACCGGGGATGGAAGGAGTGGCCGCTCTCGGCGGAGAAGTTCGCCCGCTGGGTCAACCAGATCAACGGCGACGGCTACTGCTGCAACCTGTTCATGGACTACGAGACCTTCGGCGAGCACCAGTGGGCCGACACGGGGATCTTCGAGTTCCTCGACGCGCTTCCGGGCTGGATCTACGACACGAACCCCGGCCACAACGACTTCCTCACGCCGTCGCAGGTGATCGACTGCTATCCGCCGGTCGGCGAGTACCGCGTGCCGAAGTTCATCTCGTGGGCCGACACCGAGCGTGACCTCTCCGCGTGGCTCGGCAACCCGATCCAGGACAACGCGGCCGCCGAGCTCTACCGGCTCGAAGGACCGGTGAAGGCGCGGCATGCCGCGGGCGACGAGCACATCCTCGAGGACTGGCGCAAGCTCACGACGAGCGACCACCTCTACTACATGTGCACGAAGTACTGGGCGGACGGCGACGTCCACAAGTACTTCTCGCCCTACGACAGCCCCTACGACGCGTACATCAACTTCATGAACGTGCTCGACAACCTGAAGACCCGCGCGGGCCTCTGAGTCCCCCGATGCTCGACGGCGCCGAACGGCTTCCGACGATCGAGGGGGAGCGCGTCCGGCTCCGCTGGCTCGCCGAAGCGGACGTCCCGGCGCTCTACGCGATCTTCGGCGACGCCGAGGTCTGCCGCTACTGGAGCTCCGCCGCATACCGCTCGGTCGAGGAGGCCGCGCGCCTCCGCGCCCAGATCGTCGAGTGCTTCCGCGATCGCTCGCTCTTCCAGTGGGGCATCGCGCTGCGGGACACCGACGAGGTCATTGGCACCTGCACGCTCGCGTCGCTTTCCCCGGCGCATCGCCGCGCGGAGCTGGGATTCGCGCTGCGCCGGACCTCGTGGCGCCGCGGCTACGTGCGCGAGATCCTCCCGCGACTCGTCGACTTCGCATTCGGGCCGCTCGGTCTCCACCGGCTCGAGGCCGACGTGGATCCCGAGAACGCCCCGTCGCTCGATGCGATTCGGCGGCTCGGCTTTCGTCAGGAGGGCCATTTCCGCGACCGCTACTTCGTGCACGGCCTTTGGCATGACGCGGCGATGTTCGGCCTGCTTCGGTCCGAGTGGGAGGGCCGGCGCGCGGACGCCGTTTCGCCCGAGAGCAGGCCGACGCTACCATCCGCGCCATGACCGCCACGATGCCCACCACCATGACGCGCGACGAGCTGGCGAAGCTCATCGCCGACGCCTCGCTCCTCCGCGGCACGTTCACGCTTCGCAGCGGCCGGACGAGCAACTTCTACCTCGACAAGTATCTCTTCTCGACGCAGCCCCGCGTGCTCGCCGAGCTGGGCCGGATGTTCGCGGCCCGCGTGCCCCTCCGGACGCAGCGGCTGGCGGGCGCCGAGTTAGGCGGCATCCCGCTCGTCTCCGCGGCGTCGATGGCGACCGGCATGCCCTGCATCTTCGTCCGCAACCAGAAGAAGGACTACGGCACCGCGAAGCAGCTCGAGGGCAAGCTCGAGAAGGGCGACAAGGTCACGATCATCGAGGACGTGGCCACGACGGGCGGTCAGGCGCTTGAGGCCGCGAAGGTGCTGCGCGAAGGCGGGGCCGACGTGCTCGCGATCATCGCGACGATCGACCGGCTCGAGGGCGCCCGCGAGAACATCGAGAAGGAGGGCATCGCGTTCGATGCCCTCTTTACGGTGCGCGATCTCGGCGTGGTCTGAGCGGAGGTGGGGACGTCAGCGCTTCGCCGGGCACGTGCTCACGCCGATCAGCGTGTAGAGCGGGCAGTTGCCGACCAGACCGGTGAGCAGCGGGACGATGCCGATCAGTCCCCACCACGTCTGCGGTCCGACGACGATGAGCGAGAGCAGGCCGAGGCCGATCACGACGCGGACCACGCGCTCGATCGGGTGTTCGTTCGGACCCAGGATGCTGTTGGCCATTGGGGAAACTCCTTCGGGGATGCGATCGAGGCCAAAGAGCCCGGAATCGGGGCAGAGGATTCAGGCCGGAATCAATTTCGCCCTTCCGCTGTGCGATCGCGCCCCGGATCGGCCGGATGGAGCAAAGGCCTCCCGCGCTCCCTGCGCCAGAGCTCGATGAGCCCGAGGAGGCCGAGCGGCACGATCACGGCGACCTCCGCCGCGCGATGGACAAGCTCGGCGGCCAGACCGCGCTCGAGCGTGACGTCCGCGAGAAGCGGGGCGAGCAGGCCGATCGACCATTCGCGCAGGCCAATGCCGTTGCTCACGAAGGGCACCATCGTGGCGATCATGCTGACGCACGCGACGGCCGTGCTCGCGGTCCACGGAAGCGGGGCGCCGACCAGCGCGAACGAGAGGTGATAGCGAAGCGCCGTCAGGAGCGTTTCGAGATAACGCAGCTCGAAGGCCCAGGCCAGGGTCCGGAATCGGGGAACGGCGAGTCCCGCCGCCCCCAAGGCGAACGGTGCCGCGCTTGCGAGCCACGCGGCGCCGGTGCCGCCGCCGCGCGAAAGCAGGATTGCCGGGACCAGCAGGGCCAGCGCGACGGCGGTCAGCAGCATCGCCTCGACGATGGTGCGCAGCGAATCCCGGGCGCGAATGCCGTGGCGCGCCCGGTGGAAGAGCACGCGGCCGACGAGGCCCGGACGGAGCGGCAGGTAGTTCGCCAGCGACGTCGCGGCCATGAGCGCCTGCATCTCGGCGAGGGAAATGCGGCCGAAGCGCGAGGTGAGGATCCAGAAGACGAGTCCGGTGAGCGCGACGCTGGAGGCGACGCTGCCCAGGAGCATCGCGACGGTGGAGACCGGGGCCGACTGCAACGACTGCAGCGCCTCGCTCAGGAGACCTCGCTCGCGCAGCACCACCGTGATCGCGGCGGCGAGCAGAAGCAGGCCAACGGCCGCGCCGATGGGGCGGACCTTGCCGAGCGCGCTGCGCAGCCGAAGCGCCGACTCGGTGAGGCCATCGTGATCAGGCCGCTTCATGAGGACGGATCACGGCTTGCCCGGCGCGGTCGGCGCCGGGGAGGGGTTGCTCGCCCCTTCCGGGCCACGCGATTCCGGATTCGCCCCGTTGGGCTTCTCATTGGGCTTCTCGTTGGGCTTCTCGTTGGGACTCCCGCCACCGGTCCCGAGGTTGTAGTCGCGACGGCGAACCTCCTCGTCGTGGGCGAGCATTTCCTTGACCACGCGGCCGTAGCGGACGATGCGCTCGTCTCCCGACTTGATCGCGAGCTCAAGCAACGGATCGTTCGAGTCGTTCGCCCTGCGGACCAGGTACGAAAGCCGCACGAGCGGATCGTTTGAGGGGCGGAGCACCTCGAGCATCGGCTCCATCGGCGGTATGCCGTCGGGCAGGATCACGAGCAGCCAGGATTGCACCACGGGATCGAGGCCGGCAATGATCTCGGGCAGGGCCTTCCACACCTCCGCAAATCGCGCCTTGCGGGCATCGCTGACCTCGGTCGGGCGCACGTGGGCATCGCACGCGGCGCCAATCAGGCCGATGAACTCGACGAGATCGCGAGTCGAGCGCGGAGTGCGGGCGTTCGCCAGCGCCGTCGAGATCCAGTCGTCGGTGATCCGCACCCCCTCGATCCGCAGCGGGTCGGCCTTGGCCTCGTCGCCGAACTCGCCGGCGACGACGCCGCCGGTGGCCGTCTCCCAGTTCACCATCGCGCGGAAGGAGACGTTGCACCCCTGCTGGGCGAACTGAAGCAGTCCGATCCCGAGGTCCGTGTACGCCAGATCGATCGGGATCGTGACCGTCGATCGCGCGGGGATCGTGAGTGCCCGCTCGGCCGACACGACGAGGAAGGGAATGTTGACCTCGTTCGAACGGTTCGCCGCGGTCACGGTGCCTCGGCAGCACACCACGCTCTTCACCGGACCCGACTCCGTCACCGCGAGCGGCCACTGGGTCGTGTTGATGATGTCGAGCGTCATCGGAATCGACTCGAGCACGCTGGTCGGCTGCGTGCCCCATCGCAGCCGGGTCGCGATCGGCCGGGATCCCTCGCTGAAGAGCCGGTCAAAGGTCTGCGGAACCTGTGCCGCGAGCGTCTCGAGTGCCGTCGCCAGCTCGTCATCCGGAACGACCGCCCCAAGGAGCTTGGCGAGTCGGGCGCGAGCGTCGATGCCGAACATCGTGCCGCGATTGGCTTGCCACACCGTGAGCAGCGAGCGGGCTCCGCTCTTCAGGTCGCCCGAAGCGATCTGGGCGATCGCGCGGCCGGCGATTGTGGCGGCCGAGTCGTCGGTCAGGGCCTCGAAGAGCGGCAGGGCCTTCGCTGGCTCGGCGGAGCGAAGCTGGGACCACGCGGCGAAGCGGGCCTTCGCGGCGTCAGAAAGAGGTTCGAGCTCGTTGGCGGCCTTCACGTAGGCGTCGCCCTTGGCTGCATCCTCGCCGACCCAGTAGCTGAACATCGCGGCCTCGAGGTTGACCGAGGCACGCTTGCTCTTGGAGTCTTCTTGCTGGTCCGCCGACTCGGCCGACGGCTGCGGGGCCCCGGACTTCTTCTTCTCCGCCTCCTCCGCACTCGTCAGCTCGAGGTCATAGGAGAGCCAGGCGTCAATGACGGCCTGCTTGCAGCGCTCCTCGTCGCCGGTGGCCCGGAGGATCGCGGCTCGCACCGCGAGTTCCGAGCCGAGCATCGGATAGCGGCGCTCGCCGAGCTTGGCGGGATCGGCGAGAAGTGACGGGTCGTTGCGCGAGTCGATGAGTCGGCGATATTCGTTGAGCTTGCGCTGGCGCTTGGCGATGAGTTCGTCCCCCTCCGCCGGCTTGCCTGCGGCCCATTGGGCAAGGGCGAGATCCGTCAGAAGCTGGTCGTACTCCATGAGCGGAAGGTCGGTGTGGGCGACGTCGGCACAGATCTGAAGGAATCGCGCAGCGCCGCGATAGGCTCCTCGCTCGAGGAGGAGCGTGGCGAAGCCGCGCATGGCCAATGCGTCGAGCGGATTCGCGGTCATCGCCGCGAGCAGGAGCTCCGCCTCCTTCGTAGCCTCGTCGGAGGCGAATCGAAAGTAGCCGGCGGCCATCGCCGTGGCATCGGGGCTTGACGGATCGAGCGTCACCGACTCGCCGAGCCACCGTTCAAAGTTCGGCGTGTCGCCGGTGCGCTGATAGAGGACGGCGAGGCGAAGGGCGAGCTGGCTGGCGATCACGTTGCCGATCGTCGCGCGATTCGCGGGACTCAGAATCGACTCGAATCGCGCGATCCGATCCTCGGCGGTCGGCGCCTGCTCGACGGCATCGATGATGCGACGGAGCTTCATGCCCTCGTCGCCCGGGTCAAGGGCGAGGATTCGCTCCATCGCCTGCCGGCGGAGCGCGCCGATCGCAGGATCGGTGCCATCGGACAGGAGCGTGACCGAGAAGAGGATTCGCCAGGCGAAGATGTCGTTGGGATTCAGCTCGGTCGCCTGCTGGGCGAGCAGAAGGCTGAGTTCCAGATCCGCGAGAGCCAGCTCGTCCTTGCGAAGCGTCTTCCCCGCAAAGGAGGCGAATACCCGAGCGAGTCCCTCCCGGGCGTCCTTGACGATCGCCCGGTCCAGGGTGGACGTTGCCGCGGAGGGCGCCGCGGCGGGCTGGGTCGGCGCCGCCGGGCTCTGCGCCAACGTTGTCCCCGCGGTGACGAGTCCGAGGGACACGGCGATGGCGACCGCAGCGTTCGTTGGGATGCGCGACGTGGGCCACGGTGAAGCTGGGTTCTGGCGAGGCATGGCGATAAGCAGTGTCGGCGGTTCGGGGGGTCCCACAGCAGGGAAAGCCAGAAGCGAGCGCTGGCGGCTGGCGGTTCGGTCGTGGGCGACGATCGTTCGAGGGAGCTCGCGCTACGGCGTGACCGAGCCAGCCGTTCTGGAACCCGTTGATTCGGACGATTCTGCAACCCGGGGAAGGTGCCTGTCGAATGGCTGCCCGCGGGCATCTGCAACCCGCCGATCCCTTTGACACCCCCCGCTGCCGCGGTTACGGTCAACGGGTTCCGAGGTGAGGTTGGTTGCGCTGGTCGCGTCCTGCGATCGCGTGCCGTCCGCCAGACTCGGCGGACCGGGTGCAGCACCCGCGTTCGCAGCCAGAGCTCCACTGTTACCTTCCCTCCCGAAGCCCTCCCCAAGCGTGGCTTCGAGCGACCCGGACATCGACTGGTCATCGCGATGACGACCCCCAAAGCCCTGCTTCTCGGCTCCATCACCGTCGCCCTCGCTGCCGCCACGCCCTGCTGGCTCACCGCCTCGGCGTGGGCGTCGCCGCTGCCCGTCGCACAGGCGGGAGGTAGCACGCTTCCCAGGGAGATCGTCGGGGCAACGGCGCCTCTCAACAGCGATCAGGCAAAGGTGTTGGGCGAGTTCATCGAAGGGTTCGTCAACACCATCGAGACGACCCGCGAGGGGCGATCGATGGACGATGCCCGCCGAGCGCTGGTTGAGCCGCTCCGCGATCCCTCCGCCACCCCGGTGTTCCGCCGGGCCTTCTCCGGCGCCGCCGTGAGTCGTCTGGCGCCAATCGTCAGCGGCAAGGACACCCAGCGGTCGATTCATGCGATGCAGGTTGCTGCGTTCATCGGGACGCCCGAGGCGCTGGCCCTGATCACCGGCCGGCTTGGAGCGGATGAGGGCGATTCGAGCCGGCGATTGAGCGCCGCGAGCACGCTCGGCCACGCCCTCGAAGTCGTCACGGGCCTCAGCGCGGTCGAGTTCGACACGATCGACCGTGCTGTCTTCGCCGCGGCGGAGAAGGAGACCGAGCCGGCAGTCATTCAGCGGCACTTCCGCGTGCTGACGATCATCGCCAGCCGCACTGGCGTCCCCGAGGCGAGCGCAACGCTGGCCCGGACCAATCAGGTGAAGCTCGTTCGTGGCGTGCTGAGCAAGATCGACGCCAAGGGTGCGACGGACGGCCGGATGGTCGTCGTCGCCCGTGCGATCGCCGACCTCCAGAAGCAATGGACAAAGCTCACATCGGCACATGACAAGTTCGGACCGATCGTGGCCCCGCTGCTGATCGACGTGCTCGGCGCGGGCGCCAAGCAGTGGGACGCGGCCCATGGCGACGAAGGTGACCCGAAGTCGTTCGCGGACGCCGTTGCCGGCGCCGAAGTGCTGCTCCGCGTCGTTGACACGCGCCTCCGCTCGAAGGCCGGTGAGGTGACGCCCGCCAACGCGATCAGCAACGCGTGGGAGGCGAAGGACCGAAAGGCGTTCGACGAGCTCGTCGCCAAGTGGACCAAGGTCGTCTCCGCGGCTCCATACCGCTGATCCCGTCAGGTTCCGAGTCGCTACGCTGACGGCGTGCGGCTGCTTGCCCCCATTGCGTTTCTCGTCGCGGCGCTGCTCATTGCGCTCAGCGCCGACCATCCGCGGGCGCGGGCGGACTTCGTCCTGGTGCAGCGGGCGGACGCGACGACCCTCGACCCGCAGCGCATGTCCTGGCAGCAGGACTTTCGCATCGGTCGGGCGCTCTATGAGGGACTTGCGACGCTCGATGCCCAAGGGACGACGCCGCAGCCGGGCGTCGCCGAGAGCTGGGACATTTCGGGCGATCGGCTCACGTACACGTTTCACCTCCGCGCGAATGCCCGCTGGAGCAACGGCGAGCCGGTGACCGCCGAGGACTTCGTCTACGCCTGGCGAAGGGGAATCCTGCCGGAAACGGCGGCTGACTACTCGGGCTTCCTCTTTCACATCCGCGGTGCCGAGGAGTTCTTCGACTGGCGCAATGAGAGGCTCACCCAATACGCGAGCCAACCGGCGTCGGAGCGCACCGCCAACAGCTGCGCCACGCTCTGGAGGGAGACGCTTGAGCGCTTTCGCGCCACGGTCGGCGTTCGTGCGACCGATGCTCGCACGCTTGTCGTCGAGCTCAAGCACCCCGTCGCGTACTTCCTCGATCTCGTTGCGTTTCCCTCGCTTTCACCGGTGCATCGGGCGAGCGTGGAGGCGTGCGTCTCCTTCGATCCGTCGACCGGGCGTCTCGTGCAGCAGCACGGCTGGACGAAGTCGGGGCAGCTCATCAGCAACGGTCCGTATCGGATGGTCGATTGGCGCTACCGGCGGGACATGTTCCTGGAGCGAAACGAACACTACTGGAACGCGGCGGAGGTTCGATCGAGGACGGTCGAGGTCCGCATCGTCGAGGACGCCAACACGACGGTCCTGTCCGCGGAAGCCGGCGCGTGCGATTGGGTGACCGACACGTTGGCGGAGTACCGACCCGAGATGCTCGCGGAACGACTCCGCTACGAGACGAGATACGCGGCCGACATCGATGCCCTCGTGGCGAAGGGGATGCGAATCGATGATGCGGTCGCGACGCTTCCCGAGCCGGAGCCTGGCGAGCGCCGCAATGCTCACGGACTGCGGTCCTTCGGCACCGACTTCTACTCCTTCAACTGTCGGCCTTCCCTCACCAACGGCAAGCCCAATCCATTCTCCAAGGCCGGCGTTCGACGGGCGTTCGCGCTTGCCGTCGACCGACCGATGCTGGTCGAGCGCGTCACTCGGCTCAATGAGGAGCCCTCGGCGGTCCTCGTGCCGCGAGACGCGATTCCGGGGTACGAGAGCCCAAAGGGGTTGCCCTTCGATCCGGCCCGCGCCAGGAAGGAACTCGCCGAGGCCGGCTGGAGCGACCGCAATGGCGACGGCCTCGTCGAGGACGAGAACGGCGAACGATTTCCGACGGTTGACCTCGTCTACTCGCTCGGAAGCCCTCGCTACCGCGATCTGAGCTTCGCCTTGCGGGAGATGTGGCGAAGCGCCCTGGGCGTCGAGGTACAGGCGCGAGCCAAGGACGTGCGCGACTTCCGCGACGACCTGAAGACCGGCAACTTCATGATCGCCCGGGGCGGCTGGTACGGGGACTATGGCGATCCCACCACCTTCCTCGACCTGGCCAGATCCACCGACGGCAACAACGACCGCAAGTACGCGAGCAAGCGATACGACGGGCTGCTGGACCAGGCTGCTGGGGAGCTCGACCCGGCCAAGCGACTCGCGATCCTGTCCGAGGCCGAGCGAATCATCGTCGAAGAGGACCTTCCGATTCTCCCGCTGTGCGGATACGTCACCGTGTACATGTACGACCCGAAGACCGTCCACGGTCTCACGCACCATCCGCGCCTGGAGCAGTACCTCTCGCGACTGGTTCGATCGGCCGACGCCAAGGCGACGTCCTCCGCGGGCGCGGGTGATGGGGCGAAGGACCGCGTGCCGAGCGCTGGACCGGAGGGTTCGCGCCGATGATGGCGTTCGTCCTTCGGCGGCTTGCGATCATGCCGGCCATCGTGCTGGTCGTCTACACGATGACCTTTCTCCTGGCCTGGCTGGTCCCGGGGGATCCGCTTCAGCAGCCTGAGGGGCGCCGCCCGCCGGAGGAAATCGTCGAGGCGATGCGCAAGCAGTATCACCTGGACAATCCCGCGGCGTTTTACGTCGAATACCTCGGCAAGGCGACCGGCGTGTCTTGGGTGCTGGGGAGGAGCGACCGTCCCTTTGACCTGGGACCGAGTCTCCGACATCGCGACTGGTCGGTGAACGAGATCCTCGCGACGGGACTGCCGGTGTCGATGACCCTGGGGCTGAGCGCGATGCTCATCGCCATGGTCATCGGCCTGACGGCTGGCGTGATCGGGGGCCTGCGGCCCAACGCTCCGTTCGACCTTGGCGCCCAGCTGATTGCGCTCATCGGCATCAGCATTCCGAGCTTCGTCGTGGGCGCCGGCATCCTCATGCTGTTCGCCGCGCGACTCCAGTGGTTCCCGATCGGCGGATGGGGTGGCGTGAGCTACGTGGTGCTTCCCGCCTTCGCGCTCTCGCTTCCCTACGCGGCCTACATCGCACGGCTCGTCCGCTACGGCATGATCGAGCAGATGAATGCCGACTACGCCCGCACCGCCCGCGCCAAGGGGCTGTCGCGCCGCGGGGTCGCCGTCAAACACGTTCTGAAGAACGCGTTTCTTCCGGTCCTCTCGTACCTTGGCCCCGCGACCGCAACGGCGATGACCGGCAGCTTCGTCGTCGAGAAGATCTTCGCAGTGCCGGGCATTGGCCAGCACTTCGTCGACGGCGTCACCGGCAAGGACATCACCCTCGTGATGGGCGTCGTCCTCGTCTACGCGACGATGCTCGTCCTGTTCAATCTCGCCGTCGACGTGCTCTACCGGTTCATCGATCCCCGGATCGAGGTCGGCGAGTAGCCTCAGCCAAGCCGGTTCTTGAGCTTCGCGAGGATATCGGCCTCCATGGCCGGATCGCGCGAGACCGGCGTCCAGATGCTGCGGTCGCGCGTCGTGCCGTCGTTGGTGGTCGTCTGCCGAAGCGGGTCGCGTGCCACGGATCGGTCTCGGAACGTCCACGTGGATCGCTGGACGTTGGGCGTGAACGCCCGCTCCACATAGACCCACACCCGAAGCTCCAAGGGACCCTCGTATCCGCCGAGATTGACCGTGCCGGTCGCGCTCGGATCGGCGCTTCCGGGCGTGCGCTGCCCTTCGAGAACCACGGAATCGCTCGCGTCGGCCTGCACGTTTCGAGGTCGAAAGCCTGAGGGAACGAACTCGAATCGCACGCGTCGCCGCTCGTACCCGATCGTGCTCTCCGCGGCAGCACCGACATCGCCGCGCGGCCAATCCCACGGTTCGAGAAGGGAGCCGGCGATGTTTGGTCGCGACTCGATGACGCCACCGTCGCGGTCCCGGAGCACCGCGGGCATTCCCTCGTCGGCAATGAGGGCGACGGCAGCATCGAAGGTCTTGCCGTAGGTCCCATGGTCGAGCGACAGCACCGCGGGCGCCGTCGGCTGGTGAGCCGAGCAACTCACCATGCTCAGCGTCACACCCGAGAACATCGCGGTTGGCAATGCAATCGCGGCCAGCAGTTCGCAGATTCTCGCGTTGATTCGAAGCATCGGACGGCAGTGTATCGGACGGCGGAACGTGGGTTGATTCCACCTCCGAATGGAACTCCTGAGTCGTGCATTCCGCACAGCTCTCCCCGCAGTTCCGTCTGGGATCCTGCGACGCGCGCGGGCTGCTTGACCTTGGCTTATCAGGATCTAAGGTAGAGGTCCCGACGAATGATTCGGGGTCGCGATGGCGACGGTTTGCTCCATCGTCGTGACTGCACAGCATCGGTCGTCGTGATCGATGCCCCACTGTTCGAAGTCCAGGAACGCCGACGCACGAGCCCAGTCGCGCGAGGCGGAAGAGTGGCCCATCCCCATGGGGCTGGCCACATACTTGTCGGAGGCCCAGATGTCGGATCGAGCTCCATCGGAATCTGAAGAGCGCGCAGTTCCCTCCCGCACACCCAGCCCGGCGCGAATCGGCGTCTGGAGCGGCATCACGCTCAGCGCGATTGCGCTGCTTGTTCCGAGCGTGCTCGCTGGAGGCGGCGGCGGGCGAGGCGGGCAGGTGAAGGTGCCCACCACCGGCGCCGATTTCTTCATGCCCGGCACACAGCCCGAGTCCGATCCGTACCTGCTGAATCCGATCAGCCCGTCGACCTCCTGCACCTACTGCCATTCGGACTACAACCCGACCACGGCCCCCTTCGACACGTGGACGGTGAGCCTCATGGGGCAGGCCTCTCGCGACCCGATCTGGAACGCCGCGCTGGCGATCGCGAACCAGGACGCCAATGTCGTCGGCCAGCTTTGCATTCGCTGCCACTCCCCCGGAGCCTGGCTCGCCGACCGCGCGAGCTCCGGCACGACCGCCGAATTCCAGCCCGAGGATTTCGACAGCATCAACTGCAACATCTGTCACCGCATGGTCAATCCAGTCCTCGGCGCGGACAGCGCCACCGGCTACCCGGGCGACCCGGCATCTCCCGACACGCCGATCGTGACGGCACTGACGAAGGCGGGGCTCCTGCCGACCGGCGCAGGCGACGGTCGCTACGTGATCGATCCCGCGGACTCCCGGCGCGGACCGCTCTCGGATGTCCCCGACAACCTGCACGGTCTCTCCGTGGTCGGCGAGCAGATCCGGCTTGTGACCTCGCCGTTCCACACCAAGTCGGAGTTCTGCGGCACCTGCCACGACGTCTCGAATCCGGTCTTCGTGAAGCAGAAGGACGGCACGTACGGCATCGGCGAGCTGAACGCTCCCCATCCCACGCAGAATCCGCACGACATGTTCCCCGAGCAGCGGACCTACTCGGAGTGGTCGCTCAGCGAGTTCGCCACGAAGGGCGTTGCATTCCCCGACAACCGCTTCGGCGGACCGGACCATCCGACCGGTCTCATGAAGAGCTGCCAGGACTGCCACATGCCAGTGACCAACGGCGGGGCGTGCACCTTCGCCGACTATCCGCCGTTCTTCTATCGCGACGTGCCGGAGCACAGCTTCAGCGGCTCGAATTCGTGGGTCATGGCGGGCATTCGCACGTCGCTGGGCGATGAGGCCGACTACTACGGCGTCACGCAGGAGCGAGTGGACGCGGCCATCGCCCGCAACGTCAACATGCTCCAGAACGCCAGCGACATGGAACTGACGACCGTTGGTTCCACGCTCAACATCCGCGTCATCAATCAGACGGGGCACAAGCTGCCGACCGGCTATCCGGAAGGTCGCCGCATGTGGCTGAACATCAAGTTCTTCGACTCCAACGACAAGCTCATCGACGAGTTGGGCGGCTACGACTACAAGCGAGCTCAAGCCGACCTTGAGGGGACGAAGGTCTGGGAGGCCATTCACGGCATCGACGCCAACGTGGCCGCCGCAACGGGACTGCCCGCCGGCCCGTCCACGCGCCTCGCCCTGGCGAACACGAAGCTCAAGGACAATCGAATCCCGCCGCGCGGCTACAGCGCTGCGGCATTCGCTGCGGTCGGGGCCCCGGTGATCGGTGCGAGCTACTCCGACGGCCAGTATTGGGACGACACGCCATTCGCGATCCCCGAGGGGGCCGCGAAGGCCGTCGTCACCCTCTACTACCAGACCTCGACCAGTGAGTACATGGAGTTCCTCCGCGACTCCAATCAGACGGACAACACCGGCGAGACTGCGTACAACCTCTGGACCCTGCATGGCAAGTCGGCGCCCGTTGCGATGGACTCGGCGCAGATCGAGTTCTCGACGGCCATCGTCGGCGACCTCAACGGCGATGGCGCCGTGAACGGCGCTGACCTTGCGATGCTGCTCGGCGCGTGGGGCGGTGCCGGCGCTGCCGATCTCGACGGCAGCGGTGCCGTCGACGGCGGTGACTTGGCCATCATGCTCGGGGCTTGGACGGGCTGATCTCCTCACCATGGTTCAACGGAGCCAACCCGCGACCGTCGTCGCGGGTTGGCTGCTTTTTGCAAACGTCGATCACTTCAGTTCGTGCCGGCCAGGCGTCGCACCGTCATCATGAACGTGCGCTTCATCGTCGCGTGCATGCTGATCACCGCCACGATGTAGATGCCGGCGGCGATGATCGAGCCGACCGCAAGCGAGGACCGCGCCGCGGAAAGGTCCTGCAGCGACTCTTCGATCACCAAGTCGGGCTTGGTGACGGCGAGCACGAGATTCACCGGGCTGAGCGCGTTCAACACCGGGCCGACGTACTGCACTTGCCGACCGACGGCCACGCCGCAGAGCCCGAGGATGCCGGCGATGACCACGACCACGCCGAACGCCGCGATGACCGAGCCGATCGTGCCCTTGCTCTTGATCGACCACTGCAGGCCGACCATCACGCAGAAGGCGATGAACGCGACGAGCACGATCGGCACGAGGATGGCACCCTCGACGAACATGATCGGCACCGTCACGGTTGAGGTGCCGCTGGTCACGCTGACGACAAGGGGCGAGCTCGTGCCGAAACCGCCGGCAAGCACATAGAGGGAAATCACGCCCAGCGAAAGGAACGGCACGAGAATCATCGGCAGGAGGTACTGCACGAGACCGCGGAGCTTGCCCGAGATGTAGGGGCCGGGCTGGATCGGCGTGGTCAGGAGGAGGTCGAGCGTTCCGTCCTCCCGCTCGCGGCTCACCGCGACGCCGCTGAGATTGAGGGCGGCGAGCGTGACGATCACGATCTCCGCGAGCACGATGGTCACCATCGCCAGCTGGAATTCGGCCGGCGAGAGACTCCCCGTGTGATAGAAGGCGAGGACGACGGCGGCGGCGGCGACGCCAATGCCCACGAAGGCCCACCGGCCAACGCGACCGACGATCGATCCGCCCTTGCTGGTTCGTTCGCGCCAGGCGATCGGATTGTTGCCGACGGAGCGGGCGACCCGTTCGCCGCCGGCCGTGCGCTTCGCGAAGAGCTTCTGCCAAAGCGGCGTCGTCGCCCCCCGGGTTCCGATGATGCGCAGCCGGATCGTCGAGTAGACGATCATCGCCACCGACAGCAGTGCGCAGGTCCAGCAGAACGCGCTCACCGGGCTGCCGATCCACCAGCGCACGAGCGCCGAGCTGGCGTTGCTCATGTCGGGCGTCACGTAGGAATTCGCGGAGAGAAGGCTCTCAAGCGCGAGGAACGGATTCGTCGGCGTGATCACCGTCGTGTAGCACTGCTCCGTTCCGACCGCGACCGGATACCGCTGGCGAAGGGCGATGTCGGCGGCGTACGTGACGAAGAGGTACATCACGACGGTGATGTAGAAGACGAAGACCGCCCGCTTTCCCGCGGAGCGCGTCACGCTCAGGGTCACCGCAATCGCGGCGACGAGGAGGGCACTGCACGCGGCGATGGCGTAGGAAAGGAAGATCGAGTTGCTCGGCACGCCGCCGAAGAACTGGGTCGTCGCGAAGAGAGGAAGCGTCGAGAGGAGCAGGGCCAGGACGAAGAAGAGGCGTCCGAACAGCGTTCCCAGCACGATCTGCAGATTCGTCAGTGGCGTCGTGAGCAGGATGTCCCACGTTCGCGGGCTGCTCTCCTGAGCGATGGCGCCGGCCATGAAGATCGGCGTGAGGAGGCAGAGCAGGCCGACCTGGCCGAAGCTGATGACGGTGAATGCCCCAGCGCCGCGCTGGGCCAGGGCCTTCAGCGACGTGCTTCCGCCGATCTGAAGCAGGCTGAAGAACAGCACCAGCATCATGACCGCGAGATAGCCCGATCGGATGTAGAGGTGGCGAAGCCGCCGGGATCCGCCGGCGACGAGTCGCACCACGATCGGGTTGGTCGGCAGGAGCCTGGAGACCCAGAGGACGAAGGGAGGCATGTCCGGTCAGCATCCCCCAGGTCGGGCGGGCTCACAAGTCTCTCAGTGCGAATCGCGTCGCGACCCGCCATCACCAGCGGGAGTCCCGGCACACGCCACGACGCGTCACCGCTTCCGGACGAGGTAGTTCGGGAGCTTCGCCACAAGCTCGTACGCGCCGGAGTCGAGCACATCCTTCACCACCCGGCACACCTCCCACTGGCTGCCGTCGGCGGAGTCGTCGAAGAGGAGGAAGCCGCCGGGAAGGAGGAACGCGTCGCTGTTGCGGAAGTCCCGGTTGGCGTACTCGTAGGTGTGGTTGCCGTCGATGTAGACGAAGGAGAGAGGTCCGCCGAGGCGTGCCTGCCGGTCGAAGACGTCTGTGAGGCTCACCCCGCGACGCCAGAGGTCGAAGAAGCCGTCCGAATCCTGCTCGATGGTCACCGGCAGGTCCCTGGGGCAGAACATCTGGGCGTTGCGGAGGAAGGACGCCTTCACGAAGGCGCGGTAGGCGTCGTGCGTGACCGTCGCCGAGGTACCGATCAGGGCGCCGAGCTGCTGCCCCTCGAAAGCCCATCGGTCGCAGGTGAAAAACGGGGCCGTGACGCCATGGGTTTGCCGCAGATGGGCGAGGACACAGGTCGAAAGCCCACAGAAGCTCCCGATCTCGAGCACTGCCCCACCGGCAGGCATGTGCCGGAGGGCGTGAGCGATCCCATTGACGTTTCCCTTCGCCAACATGCCCGGCACTGCGAAGCTCAGCCAGAGGAGGTATTCATCCCATCCCGAGGGAAGGGTGACCGGTCCGATTGATTGAGCGGCGGGCGTGGCGACAGAGGTCATGCGGGGATCTCCGGGGTGAGCTGGGAACATCGGCCGGTCGAGAGCCAAGGCCGGAGATTCGGACCGACCTCGGCCGGACCATCGCCCACCCTCTACCCGCGCTGGACCCGCGCTCGATCCGCGCTCGACTCGGACGCGTCGACTCCGGGCGAGCCGGCCGACGCGCAAACGCCGCATCTTGACACCCCCTTGGCTCAGGCAATACTGGAGATGAGCGCGTCGGTCGGTCCCCTCGTCGGGGTAGCCGATCGGCGAGCTCGATTTTCCGGTCCGTTGCCCCGCCACGAGCATGGCGATTGCTTCGGGATCACCCGCAGCGGTCGCGCTCATGCGACAACCACCGTTCCCCGGCGCGGCGAGACAACTCGCCGCCCCGCGACCGCGCTTGCTCCGACCATCGCGGTCGAAGCGGACACGATCGCGATAGATTGACGTTCGATTCGCCTGGCGTTCTCTCCATCCGCTCCTTCGTTCACGGGCACGTATTCCGAATGAGTTTGCGCGCGGCCTCTTCTGCCCTTCCCGCAATCACGTCGACGCTCCTTCGCACGAAGTTGTTCGTTGACCGTGACGGCGTGAAGCCCGCAGGTTCACAACCTATTGGGACCTGTTCGCGTCGCGATCTCGATCGCCAGCGCTAATCATCGTCATTCGACGTGTGGTTGTTTGTGTCGGGCTTCCGGGGCTCGCAGTTGTCGCTGCGCGCCGCCGACGGGCCGTTCATGCCGCGCCACCGCGCGGCGGAGGAGCCTGCATGCCCCTTCCGGATTTCTTTCTGACGCTTGTCGCTGCGGCACCGGACGCGAGTCCTGCCGTCACGAGTTCCGAGTGGTCGACGCGCGAGATCGCCATCACGGCGGCCGTGATGATCGGCGCTCACCTGTTCGGTGTCATGGTCGGCCTCTTCGTGATGTCGACGCTGTTCCATCGGTCGCGACGCCACGCCAAGAAGGAGGCGGAGCTCATCGTCCAGACGGCCCGCGCCGAGGGCGAGGCCAAGTCGAAGGAGGCTGAGCTCGAGGCGGAGAAGAAGATCGCCGAGCGGCGGGCCAAGATGGATCGCGAGATCGCGGAAGGGCTGACGGAGATCAAGGCGAGCCAGGCCCGTGCCGCCAAGCGCGAGGAGACGCTCGACCGGAAGCTGGAGTCGATCAACCAGCGCGAGAGCAAGCTCGACCAGCGCGAGACCCGGATCCAGACGCTGGAGGAGTCCGCGGAGACGGCCTCCCGCGAGGCCGAGTCGCTTCGGGAGCAGATGCGGACCAAACTCGGCAAGGTTGCGAACCTGACGCACGAGGAGGCCCGCGAAGCCTACATGGCCGAGGTGCGGATCGAGTCGGAGCACGACGCGAACGCCCTGAGCCAGAAGATCCTCGACGAGGCCGAGCGCTCGGCCCGCGACCGCGCCCGCGAGATCACCCTCATGGCGATCCAGCGGTTCGCCGCCGAGAACGTCGGCGACTCGACGGTCCGCACCATCAAGATCCCCTCCGACGACATGAAGGGCCGGATCATCGGCCGCGAAGGCCGCAACATCCGGGCGATCGAGAAGGCGACCGGCGTCGACATTCTCGTTGACGACACCCCGGGCGTGATCAGCGTGAGTTGTTTCGACCGCGTCCGACAGGCGATCGCCGCCGAGGCGCTTCAGAAGCTCGTCGCGGACGGACGCGTGCATCCATCACGCGTCGAGGAGATCGTCGAGCAGACCAAGCGCGACATCCACGAGCGCATCAACAAGTACGGCAACGAAGCGGTGGTCGAGGGCAACATCCGCGGCCTTCACCCGAAGATCATCGAGGCGATGGGCAAGCTCCACTTCCGGACGAGCTATGGCCAGAACGTCCTTCGCCACTCGATCGAGGTCGCGTTCCTTTCGCAGATGATCGCCGACCAGCTTGGCCTCAACGGGCAGATCGCCCGCCGGGCCGGCTTCCTGCACGACATCGGCAAGGCCATGGACCACGAGATGGAGGGCGGCCACCCGGCGATCGGCATGGAGTTCGCGCGGAAGTACGGGGAGAAGAGCGAGGCGGTCCTCAACGCGATCGGCGGTCACCACGCCGACATTCCCGCGACGACCCCCTACACGCCGATCGTCATGGCCGCCGATGCCATCTCGGGCGCCCGGCCCGGCGCCCGGCGCGAGTCGATGGAGATGTACATCAAGCGGCTCGAGCAGCTTGAGGCAATCGCCAAGCAGCATCCGGCGATCGACGAGGCCTACGCGATTCAGGCGGGCCGCGAGGTCCGCGTGATCGTCAACGCCCAGCGGGCCGACGACGTCGAGACGTTCGCCATCGCCAAGGCGATCGCCGAGCGGGTCGAACAGGAGATGACCTTCCCCGGCGAAATCAAGGTGACGGTCCTTCGCGAGGTGCGTGCGGAAGCGGTCGCAAGGTAGCTTGAAGCGCAGCGGCGCGGCTCCCGAATGATGCCCCCACGCCCCTTCGGGTTCGGCGAAGCCGCGGCCGCCGTTCGGCCGCAGCGTCCGCAGACCACTGGAGTCCATCGATGGCTGAATACACGCCCCCGTCCGGCCCACATCCGAGTGGCGATGCGAACGCCGGACAACCCGCGGGCTATCAAGCGCCCGGGCAGCAGCAGAGCCCGTACGGTCAGGCCTACAACCCGCCGCCGCCGGGATCCGCAGCTCCCCCGCGCGAGCGGCCGGAGATCGATTCCGTTCCCCGCGACGTCTCCGGCAAGAAGATCGCCGCCGGCGTGTTGGGCATCCTGCTCGGGTCGCTTGGCATTCACAAGTTCATCTTGGGCTACACCAGCGCCGGCCTGGTCATGCTCCTGCTGACGGTGCTCTCGTGCGGCATTCTCGGGACCATCTTCGCGATCATCGGGATCATCGAGGGCATCGTCTACCTCACCAAGTCCGACGAAGACTTCTACCGCACCTACATCGTCGGCAAGCGAACCTGGTTCTGACCATGCTCACGACAACCCTGGTACTCGCCCATCTCGCGGCAACGCTCGTCGCCGGCGCCGACGCTCCGCCTGCCGGCGTCTCGATCACCGTGTACTCCTCGGCGGACGCGCGGGGCTTTGACCCGCAGCAGTTCATCGCCCAGCAGAGGCTCGGCCAGGATCCGAGCTTCGCCTGGCAGGTGCCGGGCTTCGGCGTCGTCCGCGAAACGCGCGACGTCACGCTCAAGAAGGGACTGAACGCCCTCTCGTTCACGAACGTCGCGGCATTCATCGACCCGACGACCGTTGGCTTCGCCGACGTGAACCATCCCGGCACCTCGGTCGTCGAGCAGGCCTTCGAATTCGACCTCGTCAGCCCGTCGAAACTCTACGAGAAGTTCATCGGCCACGAAGTCCGGCTCATCGCCCAGTCGAAGCCCGAGGTCATCGTGAGCGGCACGCTCCTTTCGACCACGCAGGGACAGTTCGTCGTCGACACGGCACAGGGCATTACCGTGGTCCCGGCCACCGACACGCGCGTCGAGCTCCTCGGCGAGCTGCCCGGCGGACTGCAGTCGAAGCCGACGCTGGTGTGGAAGGTCAGCGCTGATGCCGAGGGTGCGCACACGATCCGAACGACCTACCAGACCGCGGGCATGACCTGGCGGGCGGACTACAACGTGGTCCTCAACGCCAATGACACGAGGGCGAGCCTCACGCCGTGGGTCACGCTCATGAACGTGAGCGGCACCTCCTTCGAGAACGCCCAGTTGCGGCTGGTCGCCGGCGACGTGCAGAAGGTCCAGCCGAGCATGGTCCCGCCCGCCGCGTCACGGGGCTCTGGCGGCGTCGCGGCAGAGGGCGCGGACGCGTCGTTTCAGGAGGAGTCGCTCCTCGAGTACCACCTGTACACCCTTCCGCGGCAGGTGACCGTGAATCGCAATGCGTGCCAGCAGCTCGCCCTGTTCCCCGCGGTGTCCGACGTGAAGGTGACGAAGGAGCTCGTGTTCAACGGAGCTCAGGCCTTCTGGGGCTACGAGGGCGGGAGGCTCACCGACGAGGGCATCGACGGCGGCTCGAGCAAGAAGGTCGGCGTCTTCGTCTCGCTCAGGAACGATGAGGCGAGCGGGCTCGGCATGCCGCTGCCGAAGGGTCGGGTTCGCGTCTACAAGGCCGCCGCCGACGGGACGCTCGAGTTCGTCGGCGAGGACGTCATCGACCACACCCCGAAGAACGAGACGGTGCGGCTCAAGCTCGGCGAGTCCTTCGACGTCACCGGCAAGCGGACCCGCACCGAGTTCAAGCTGAACAACCGCAACAAGGAAATGACCGAGAGCTTCCGCATCGAGCTCAAGAACGCGAAGAACGAGCCGCAGCGGGTCGAGGTCCGCGAGTACCTCTATCGCTGGTCGAATTGGGAGATCACCGCCAAGAGCCAGGACTTCCGCAAGCTCAGCGCCCGTGCCGTCTCCTTCGACGTGGACGTGCCCGCCGAGGGCTCCGCAAAGGTCGAGTACACCGTCCACTACAGTTGGTGAGCGGTTCGCCGCGCCGCATGCAGACGCTCACCGAAATCAAGGCCCTGCTCGCCGGCCGCGGCATTCGTCCGAAGCATCGCTTCGGCCAGAACTTTCTCCACGACCACAACCAGCTTCGCAAGCTCGTGGAGGCGGCGGCGGTTCGCCCGGGCGAACTCGTCGTCGAGGTCGGGCCGGGAACGGGCACGCTGACGGAGACGCTGGTGGAGGCGGGGGCGAAGGTCATCGCCTGCGAGATCGACCTCGACATGCAGGCGATCGTGCGCGAGCGACTCGGCGACGCGGTCACGCTCGTCTGCGGCGACTGTCTCGACGGGAAGCGATCGCTCAGTGCCGATCTCGTCGCCGCGCTGGACCGCCGGCCCTTCGTTCTCGTCGCAAACCTCCCCTACAACGCCGCGAGCCCGCTCATGGCGATCCTCGCCGCACGCCATCCGGAGTGCCGGGGCCAATTCGTCACCGTGCAGAAGGAGGTCGGCGACCGCGTGCGGGCCGAGCCGAACACCCGCGACTACGGTCCGCTGACGGTGATTCTCCAGCTCCTCTGCGAGATCGAGGAGATCGCGGTCGTGAAGCCCGGCAGCTTCTGGCCGGCGCCCGAGGTCACGAGTGCGATGATCGCGCTCAGGCCGCGGCCCGAGCGACTTTTCGGCTCCGAGGCGGAGATCGACCGCTTCGAGCGCTTCACGCACGAGGTCTTCTCCAAGCGGCGGAAGCAGCTCGGGTCGATCTTGGGCCGCGACGGACCATGGCCCGCCGGGGTGACACCCGAGATGCGCCCCGAGGTCCTGACGCCGACCCAGGTGCTCGAACTCCTTCGCCTTCGCGCCGCCGGCGAGGGTCAGCCTGGCTTGCGATAGACCATCTGCAGGCGGTTGCCCGGAGCGAAATACGAGACGTCGGTCATGTACGCCCGGATCAGCATGATGCCGCGTCCGGAGGGGATCTCGATGTTCTCGTCCTCGGTCGGGTCGGGCACCGTGTCGGGATCGAAACCGGGCCCCTCATCCTGAACGTCGAAGTGGGCAGCCTCTGCGTCGATGCGACAACTGAAATGCACGGCCTTCCCCGGGTCGCCCTTGTTGCCGTGGCGGAAGCCGTTGACGATCGCCTCTTCGAGCGCCAGACGGATCGCGAAGATCGCGCTCTCGTCGTAGCCATGGGTTCGCAGCGCGTCGGCGACGACATTCTGGATGCGACCGACGTCCGCCCCCGGGTCGCGGAGGACGCTCGCATGCTCGAATGCCCTGGATGCGGCAGTCATGTTCGGCAGTGCGTCGGAGGCGTGTGGTGGGGCTGCGGGCGGGGCCGGAGCGTGCGACGAGGAAACAGGCGACGCCAGCGGGCGACGCCGAACGGAAGGGTCAGCTGAAGCTGGCGAGGGCCTTGTCGGCGGTCTCGTGGATGTTGAACAGCCGGTTCAGCTTCGTGATCACGAAGACCTCGAAGATCTGCGCGTCGATGTCGGAGAGTCGGAGCTGGCCGGTCTTCGCCTTGACGCGGTTGTTCACCGTGATGAGCGTGCCAAGCGCGGCGGACGAGAGGTGCTCGACGCCCTTGAAGCAGATCAGGAGCTTCGGGTTCACCTGGCTGTCGATGAGCTTCGAGAGCTCGTCGCCGATCTGCTGGATGTTGGTTTCGTCCAGGATGTTGCGGTCCACGAACTCGACGCGCGTGACGCCATTCTGAACACGCACATTGAGCCGCGATGCGACAGATCCCATACCGTCACTCCCAATTGCGATCACATGAAGCCGGCCACCCATACCCGGGTGACATCGACGCCTCAGCCCCCCGTTCATTGGCGAAACTCGCCGAACGGAGACCTCTATCGAGGACTGTAGCAGGTGACGCTTGCGGCCTGAGTCGCAAGGCTCCAATCGGGCAGCCAATCGGGCAGCCAAACTCCGCGCCTCGCCGGCGGCCTCGGGGCGCGTGCGGGGGAGGAAAGGAAAAGACGGCCCGCGAGGGGCCGTCTTGTGGTTCTGATCTGGAGCAGTGCCGAGTTCGTGTCTGCCGATTCGCCGGCTTGCCGCTACCCGCTCCGGTGCGCCGCCCACCGCACCAATCGGTGCGGCCGGTGACGCACTCGGTTACTGGGTGATGACGCCGCCGCCGAGCTGGTCACGAAGACCCGGGTAGAGCTTGTCCTCGTTCTCTTCCTGGATGATGACTTCCGGCCGGATGAGAAGGAGCGTCGTGAGCTCGACCTTGTTGGTCACGCGGTTCGTGAAGAACCGGTTGACGATCGGGATCTTCGAGAGGATCGGCACGCCGGTCTCGACCTCGAACTCGCGCAGCTTGCGCTGGCCGCCGAGGAGAATCGTTCCCTTGTCGGGGACGGAGACCGTCGTTCGGATTTCGGTACCTTCGAGCTCGGGGAGCTGGAAAGTGCCTTCGAAGACCGAGCTGTTGCCGCCGGCGCCACCACCTCGGTTGCCGCCGCCGCCGGCAGCACCGCTGAAGGCGACGTCGCGGAACTTCACGTTCTCGTTGAGGCCGAAGGCCACGTTCATCGTGACATAGCGGCGATCGGCGGAGATGACCGCTTCGACGTCGAGGACGAAGCCCTCATAGACGACGCCGACCTGCGGCTGGAACGCACCGGAGTTGTCGCCCGTGATGGGCGTCAGGCCGGAGATGAAGGAGACGGCCTTCGCCACCGAGATCCACGACCGCTGACCGTTGAAGAGGGTCAGGCGCGGGGCGGTGAGAACGACGTTTCGCTGGTCGGCCTGCGTGGCCTTGACGATCAGGTCGACCTGAATGTCGTCGAGGTAGCTGATGCCCATGTTGAGGGCCGGAGTCGCGAGAGCGGCAGCACCGACCGGACCCACCGCGGCGGTCGCGAGCGCCTCGGTGAGGCCAAGCGAATCCTGCGAGACGCCGATCGGCGCCCAGCCGTTCTGCCGACCGATGGGCGTACCCACCGGGGCCGTGACGTACTGGATCGCGGTCGGATCACCCGGATCCGGCTGACCGAACTGAGCGCCGCTCGCGACGGTGTTCGCGCTGGTGTTCGTTCCCGCGAACGAATCGAAGATCACCTGCTTCTTCAGGTCACCGTTCTTGAAAGCGCCGTTGGCGGGCTGATTGCTGTAGAAGAAGTCGCTGAGCTGGAAGTTCGGATCAACCGCCCGCGCAGCGTTGTACATCTGCTTGTTGGTGTTGAAGTACAGATCGAGGTCGATGCCGATCTGCTCAAACCACTCGAGGGAGACGTTGATCAGGCGGCTTTCGATGTTGATCTGAAGAGCGCGGATGGAACGAAGCTGCGTGAGCAGGCCCTCGATCTCCATGTGGTTCCGCGGCGTGTTGGTCACGATCAGGTTGCCGTTGAGCTCCTGAAGCGTGCCGGTGCTGCCGCCGTTCTCTTCCCAGCCGTCGGAGTCGACCTGGGTCTGGATGATGTTGACGAGCTGGTCGATGACGTCCTGACGGTTCTTGCGCTCGGGGTCTTCCTTCGGGTCGCCGAAGATGTTGCCGCCGCCGCCACCGCTGCCGCCGCCACCACCGCCGCCGCCGAAGCCGCCACCACCGCCGCCACCGCCGAATCCGCCGCCGCCACCGCCACCACCGCCGCCACCCTGACCGCCACCCCGATTGCCCTGCTGAATGGACTGGCTCAGGTTGAAGGTCGGCGCGTTGGTGAACATCGGGACCTCGAACAGGAGGTCGCGGATGTCATAGACGACGGTCAGCTTCTTCTTGCGAAGGGCTTCGTCGCTCGAGACGACGACGACGCCGTCCTCGATCGAATAGAGCGGCCGATCTGCCTCGTCTTCGCCAAGCTGCTCGAGGATGCGAGCGAGGGCGATCGAAGCCGGCACGTCATTGAGGGTGAGCGAGATCGTGTCTTCCGGGCGGATCGAGAGGCCTTCGAGGGCCTTCCAATCGGGGAAGAAGTCAACCCCGGTCACCGTCTTCATGTAGTTGATGACCTGGTCGAGCTGGTTGTTGCTGAAGTTGACGCTGACGACCTTGTTCAGGTCCATCCCGGTCTGGCGATCGCGATCGCTCTGGCGATAGCCGGCGGCGCTGCCGCGCTGGATCGAGAGCTGCGGCCAGTCCTCCGGGTATTCCATGAGACCCGTCACCGACCGCGGGCCGGCGCCGCTCATGTTCGGGCGCGGCGGAACCATGCTCTCGAGGGCCCGATGGCTCTCGGCGGCGTAGGCCTCCCAACGGCGCTTCTCGACGTCGCTGTACTTTCGGTACATCTGGCTCGTCGAGATGATGTCCTTCAGGGCCAGCGCAGCGGGATTGTGCGGGTCCATGAAGAGGATCTCGTCGAGGACCTGGATGGCCTCGGCGTACTTGAGCTCGACCTGCAGCTGACGGACGCGCTTGAGGCTCTCGTTGATCGAGTTCTCGCGGGTGCGGCGATCCAGGTCCTTCGCGGCGTCGGCGGCGGCCTGGGCTTCCTTCTTGCCCTGGATCGTCGCGTTCAGCTCGCTCACCGTGCGCTTCTGGGCGACATCCTCGGAGAGCTTCATCAGGTCAGCCTTCATCGTGGCGTATTCGCCCGGAGGAAGGATGCCCTTGGCGTTGTCGAGCTGGACGCCCGCGGTCAGGAGCTCACGCTCGGCGAGCTTGAAGTTGTCCTGAGCGAGGAAGTCGTTGGCACGGGAGATGGCGCTGGTGTACTGAGCGCGAGCCCGCTGCTGCCGGAGCTGGATGTCCTGCTCGACGGCGCTGGTCGGGCTGGCCTGATTCAGGGCCGCCTGGGCCTGAAGAACGCCGGCGGTCGCTTCCGCGTCACCGGGGTTCGCGGTCAGCACCGCGTTCCAGAGGTCGAGCGCCTTCTGCCAGTCGGACTTGGCGCTCGCGGCTCGGGCTGCCTCGCGGTCGCCGTCTTGCGCCGCGGCGACTGCGCTTTGCAAGCCGAAGGTGCCTAGGCTCGTTGAGTAACCGGAAAGCGTGGTGAACGGGAGCCCGCCAACGGTGGTAGCGAGAACGAACGCCACCATCACGCTCGATGGGCCGTTCGAAGACAGGCCTGATGGGGCACTCGAGCGACGGACGGGGAAGTTGAAGCTCGCCGGGGACTCGAACGACGGATTCATGCGGGACTCCGAAGGTGCTTCCGAGGGGGATGGTGTGCTTCGTCGCAAGCCGCTCGAAGCACACCGATTGCGGACACGCCTGCTTGTCCTCGGACATCAGAGCGGGCCCGAGTGGCGAGTCGGAGGACTCGTCCACACGACGCGGGGCTGACATCCGTGGAACTCGCCTGCGCAGTTCCAGTGATTTCGTGGGGTTGCATGCGAAGGAGCAAACGCTTCACGAGCGCTCGGCTCCGATCGGTGCCTCCAACACGGGCGGGCAGACTACTTCGCGGTGTGGGCATTCGCAAGCCTTGACTCGTCGCGAATGATCGATGTCGCGCGCGAGCAAGCTCTTTTGCGGCAACGGGTTCAGCGGACTCAGCCGGTGCGCAGCGCAGAAGCGCTGGTGTGAATGCCGCAACGGCGCGCATTCACGCCGCGCCATGCGAGCGCGACCAGAGCGCGAATGAGTCAGGCAATCGCCCCGCTTCGAGGCGCGCGCGAGCTCACTCGGACGGAACGACGACAGGGACGGATCAGCGCGCGCTGGCGACCTCAACGGGCTGCGGGCGCGTCGCACGCTCGCTTCCCTGGAGCGTCGAACGCCGCGACTGAATCGCGGACATCTCTTTTATCGACAGTGGCTTACGAGATCTCATCAAAGCCACGAACAGATCGAAGAGATAGGCCGAGTCATGC
The DNA here is from genome assembly GCA_044220875.1 of Phycisphaerales bacterium. Taxonomy (GTDB): domain Bacteria; phylum Planctomycetota; class Phycisphaerae; order Phycisphaerales; family SM1A02; genus JAEUIT01. Next base: position 70,797 of record JBGAQH010000001.1, read on the forward strand.
GGACCCGGGCTTGCCTCGGGGTGGTACTGGACGCTGAAGATCGGCTTCTGCGTGTGACGGAAGCCAGCGACGGTGCCATCGTTCAAGTGGATGTGCGTCGCCTCGCCGCCAGCGCTCACGAGCGATGCTTCATCGACGCAGAAGCCGTGATTCTGACTCGTGATCTCCACGCGACCAGTCAACAGGTTTCGCACAGGTTGGTTCGCGCCGCGATGACCGAACTTCAACTTCCACGTCTTCGCGCCAAGCGCCAATGCGAGGAGCTGATGACCGAGGCAGATGCCGAAGGTTGGAATCTCGCCCGCGATCTCGCGCAGCGTCGCGATGGTCGCGGTCACCACGGCCGGATCGCCGGGGCCGTTTGAAATGAAGAGGCCGTCGGCGTTTTGGGCCCGAATTTCAGCGGCGGACGCGTCGTGCGGGAGAATCACGAGGTCACAGCCGCGATCGACGAGGTTGCGATAGATGTTTCGCTTCGCTCCGCAGTCGAGGGCCACGACCCGGAAGCGGCGCCCGGCCGCGGTCGACGCTTCGGGTTCGCACGACTCGCCGCAGGTGGCACAGGCACCGAGCGATTCCGGTGCCCATGTGCCCAAGTCCTCGGTCCACTGGCCGCAGCCCCCGGGCGGACTCACCTCGGCGGCGAGGTTTCGCCCCGCCATCGACGGACTCTGTCGAGCGATCTGCACAAGCTCCGCATCGGTCTTCGAGCTGTCGCAGGTGATGACGCCGCGAAGCGCGCCTTCGGTTCGCAGGATCCGGACGAGGGCGCGGGTATCGATGCCCTCGATCGCGGGCACTCCCGCTTCCGTGAGCCAATGCCCGACCGACTCGATACTGCGGTAATTCGAGCGAATGCGCGAGAGTTCGCGGACCACGAAGCCCGCGACGCAGGGCTTGGCGCTTTCGACGTCCTCGATGCCGACGCCGTAATTGCCCATCTGGGTCGCGGTCATCACCAGGATCTGGCCGGTGTAGCTCAAATCGGTGAGGGCCTCCTGGTAGCCGCAGAGGGCGGTGTTGAAGACGACCTCGCCGACGCCGAAGGTGGCGGATGGCGTCTCTGGTTCGGCAGCTCCAAAGCTGGTGCCGTGAAACACCGTCCCGTTCTCGAGTGCGAGACGGGCGGGCGATGAAGCTCGCGACTTGTGCATGGCCGAGATAGTAGCAATCGGCCGGTGGAATTCCGCTCGCGTGTCGATCGGATTGGCTGTCGGATTGGACAGGCACCTCTGCCGGGCTCGTAGAGTGGCGGCGTGGAGAGCCTCTTCGGCGACATCGGCGGAGCGAAGTCGAAGCCGGCGCGGACCAAGCGGTCCGCGCCGCCGACGGCCCATCGCTCAGCCGACGGGACGCTCCCCACCGCGACGGGGCATGTCCTCGTGGCGGTCGAGCGCGGCGTCGATCGATACCCGGACGGACTGCTCTACGCCCTGTCGGCCGCGCTGGCTGACGTGGCGGAAGGCGACCGCGTGATGGTCCCGCTCGGAGCCGGGAATCAGGCGACCGAGGGGGTGGTGGTTCGATCCGCGACCGACGCGGAAGTGGCGGCGCTCGAGGAGCGCAAGCGGAAGTTCGTGATCGACCGGGTCGGCGCCACCCGACGCCTGCCGACGGAGCTCATGGCCCTCGCCCGATGGGTGAGCGGCTACTACTGCTGCCCGATCGGCATGACTCTCGCGGGGATCCTCCCCGCCGCAGTCCGAAAGGGCATTGGGGCGGTCACACGGACCTACGTGGATGTCGTGGCGGAGCGTGCCGAGACCGCCGGACTGTCGAAGAAGCAGCGCGAGCTGCTCGCGGCGGTGCAGGCGATTCCGGCGGCGGAGCGGCCGATCGAGCTTCGCTCCCTGCTGGTTCGGGCGGGCATCGGCACGCAGGGCCCGGTGAAGGCGCTCGTCGCCAAGGGACTTCTGCATCTCGATCGACGCACCGAGATCGAGGCGAAGTTCGAGCGCAGCGGGCTCGAGTCGGGCCCGGCGCCGACGGTCACGCCGACCCAGGCGTCGGTCGTCGCGGCCATCGGCAGCACGCTCGGCGCGGGGTTCTCGCAGCATCTCCTCTTCGGCGTCACGGGTTCCGGCAAGACCGAGGTGTACATCAGGCTCATTGCCGAGGCCCTCGCGATGGGCAAGCGGGCACTCGTGCTGGTGCCGGAGATCGCGCTCACCCCACAGACCGCGGGTCGGCTCGTGAGCCGATTCCCGGGACATCGCGTGGCGATCCTGCATTCGGGACTCACCGCGTCGCAGCGAAACCACATGTGGGCCCGCGTGGCTTCGGGGGAGGCGGAGATCATTCTCGGCGCCCGCAGCGCGATTTTCGCGCCGGTGCCGGACGGGACGCTCGGCATCGTCATCGTCGACGAGGAACATGACGGTTCGTACAAGGCGGATCAGGCGCCCAGGTATCACGGTCGGGACGTGGCGATTCGACGTGCCCAGCTTGCGAAGGTGCCGATCGTCCTCGGGAGCGCGACGCCATCGCTCGAGAGCTGGTCCAACGCGACGCAGCGGGGCGTGTCGATGCTGCACCGATTGCCGGAGCGGGCCCCGGGCCTCAACGTGCCGACGGTGCACGTCGTCGATTTCAACGAGGAGCGGAAGCGGTTTCGCGATCGGCGCGTGCATGTCATCGGGCCCACGATGCGGCAGGCGCTGGATGAGACGCTGAAGTCCGGCGGCCAGGCGGTGATCCTCCTCAACCGCCGGGGTTACGCCAACTACATCGCCTGCGCCGATCCGAAGTGCGAGTGGATCCTCGAGTGCGACCAGTGCGATGCGGGCATGATCTGCCATCGCGACCGCTACAGCACCTCCGATGGGGCGATCGCGCTGCGCGAATACACCCGTTGCCACCACTGCCACAGCGAGGTGCGGTTGCCGACGCACTGCCCGGCGTGCGGCAAGCGCGTCAGCGTCTTTGGCCTCGGCACGCAGCGGGCCGAGGAGGAGCTCGTGCGGCTCTTCCCCTCGCTCGTCGAGGGTCAGACGATGCTGCGGGTCGACGCCGACGCGATGCAGGGCGAAGCGGATTTCCGCGATGCCCTCGAGCGATTCGCCAGCGGCGAGGTGCGCGTCCTGCTCGGCACGCAGATGATCGCCAAGGGGCTTGATTTCCCCAACGTGCGATTGGTGGGCGTCATCAGCGCCGACACCGCCCTGCACTTGCCGGACTTCCGCGCCGCCGAGAGGACCTTCCAGCTCGTCAGCCAGGTCTCGGGTCGATGCGGTCGAGGCGCCGCCGCCGGTCGGGCGATCGTGCAGACGTTCCAGCCCAAGGCCCCGCCGATCGTTCTGGCCGCCAAGCATGCATACGAACAGTTCGCCGAACGGGAACTTGTCGAACGGGCCCGCTTCGGACTGCCGCCTCATCGCCGCATGGCCCGGCTCGTCGTTCGCGACGCCGGCGAGTCCACCTGCGTCAATCTGGCGCGGCAGATGACGGAGGCGATTCGACCGCACGCATTTCCGGGCATCGAGATCCGAGATCCCACGCCATGCCCGATATCGCGCATCGCAGGGAGGTATCGACAGCAGATCGAGCTCTATGGGGACTCCGCAGCCTCACTCACCCGATTCCTCACCGCGGTACGCAATGCCGGATGCCTTCCGCTGGGCGAAGTGGTGGCCGTGGATGTCGATCCGATCGCGCTTCTCTGACGTGCGACGGATGCGGGTGCACCCCCAACATCGCCCGAATTTCACGCCGATGCGGCCCTCCCGGGCGAAGCACGCGGCGACGTCGTCTTGGGATCTATGGCGACGGCAACGAACACGTTTCGAGGGCCGCGCTGAGGCACCTTCCGAATCGATTCGAGTGCCCCGCGGAGACGAAGAAATCTGCCTTTCCCCTCGTCTGCGGCCCGATTGACCTTCGCCGTGGGCTGTAGGATGGGAGGACTCTGGATCGCTTGGCACGGTCGACGTGTTTCACTGTGGGCCGAGCATCCCCGCGCGTCTGCTTTTCGGAGCCGTTGATGTCGTCTGAGCCCGCCCACGAGCGCACCCCGAATCGTTCCGATTCAGGTGCGCCGATCGCTCGCCAACCCGCCCTCGCCCCCATCGGGTCCAACCAGTCGCTCAACGGCTGGTCCAGCGACTTCATCGAGGCTGAGTATCGCCGTTGGAAAGCCGATCCCAGCGCGGTCGATGCGCAGTGGCAGCAGTTCTTCCTCGGCTTCGAGCTCGGCGCCGACCGGACCGCGCCGGCGGGCGGCGGCCCGCCCTCCATCGGCACGGGATCGGACCACCAGCGGGCCGTCGACCGGCTCATCGAGGCATACCGGGCCAAGGGCCACTTCGCCGCCCAGATCGACCCGCTCGGAACCGACCGCCCCTTCCCGGCCGAGCTCAATCTCGAGGCCTTCGGCCTGAGCGACGCGCAGCTCGACCAGACCTTCGACCCAAACTCGCTCCCGCTCGCGGCGCCCGCCAAGCTCAGCGACATCATCGCGTGCCTCGAGGAGACCTACTGCAGCGCGATCGGCGTCGAGTTCTGCCACATCGGCGACGACACCAAGCGCCGCTGGCTTCAGGATCGGATGGAGTCGATTCGCAACAAGCCGACCTTCACGCCGGCGCAGCGGATGCGGCTGCTGGGCGAGCTCATCGAGGCCGACGGCTATGAGGCCTTCGCCGCGAAGCGCTACATCGGGAAGAAGCGATTCGGTCTCGAGGGCGGCGAGTCGCTCATCGCGATTCTCGACCAGATGATCGAGCTCTGTCCCGAGCACGGCGTGCGCGAGGTCACCATGGGCATGGCCCATCGCGGCCGGGTGAACGTGCTGGCCAACATCCTGAACAAGCGGTGGGAGCAGATCTTCACCGAGTTCGACGAGTCATGGGAAGAGGACTTCATCGGCGGCGGCGGTGACGTCAAGTACCACCAGGGCTATTCGACCAACCACGTCACGAGCAGCGGCGGCACGGTGCGGATTTCCCTTTCGGCGAATCCCTCGCACCTGGAGTTCGGCGCGTCGGTCGTGCTCGGGCGGGCCCGCGGCAAGCAGCGGCTCGCCAGCGACCTGAGCCGCGAGCATGTGGTTCCGATCGTCCTCCACGGCGATGCCGCGCTGCCGGGCCAGGGCATCGTGGCCGAGTGCCTCAACATGATGAAGCTCGACGGGTACACCGTCGGCGGCACGCTGCACGTCGTGATCAACAATCAGGTCGGCTTCACCACCGACCCGAGCGATGACTGGCGCGGGAACTACTGCACCGACATCGCCAAGGCATTCGAGCTGCCGATCTTCCACGTCAACGGCGACGACGTCGAGGCGTGCGCGTGGGTGGCACGGCTGGCCTTCGAATGGCGGCAGACGTTCAAGACCGATGCCTTCATCGACATGGTCTGCTTCCGCAAGAACGGGCACAACGAAACCGACGAGCCGAACTTCACCCAGCCGCGGCTCTACGCTCGCGTTCGGAAGCAGCTTCCGGTGCTGCAGTCCTACCGGGACCAGCTGATCGCCGACGGCATCCTGACCACGGAGCAGTTCGCCGACCTCACGGCGCGGTTCGCCAACGATCTTGACGCTGCGCAGTCGCGAGCCAAGGCCAAGCCGGTGATGCCCGGGATCGCGCCGTTCCAGGGGCTCTGGTCCGGGTACGTCTCGCAGTACAGCCATGAGATGACCGAGACCGGCGTCGCGGCGGATCGGCTTCGCCTCATCGCGAAGGCCCTCGGCCACGTTCCGGACGACTACACCACCCACAAGACCGTCGCACACCTCCTTCAGATGCGCGCGGCGACCGGCAGCGATGACGCGGGTCCGGTCGAGTGGGCGATGGGCGAGCTCTTCGCGTACGGATCGCTGCTCCTCGATGGACATCCGATCCGGCTCACCGGGCAGGATGTCGAGCGAGGCACGTTCAGCCATCGCCACGCGGTGGTGCGCTGCCAGCACAACGAGTCGAAGTACCTCGCGCTCAACCACCTGCATGAGATGACCGGCACGAAGCAGGCGACGATGAGCATTCACAACTCGCCGCTCACCGAGACCGCCTGTGTCGGCTTCGAATACGGCTATTCGCTCACCGATCCGAGATCGCTCGTGATCTGGGAGGCCCAATTCGGCGACTTCGCCAACGGCGCCCAGGTGATGATGGACCAGTTCATCGCGTCGGCGGAGGTGAAGTGGAAGCGGTCGAGCGGCCTGACGCTCTTCCTGCCGCATGGCTATGAGGGCCAGGGTCCCGAGCACAGCTCGGCGCGGCTCGAGCGGTTCCTCCAGCTCTGCGCCGACGACAACATGCAGGTCGTCTACCCGACGACCTCGGCCCAGATCTTCCACCTCCTGCGCAAGCAGGTGAAGCAGCGCTTCCGCAAGCCGCTTGTGGTGATGACGCCGAAGAGCATGCTCCGTCTGCCGGCGGCGATGAGTCCCTTCGGGGAATTCACCGGCGGACACTTCCGGCAGGTGCTGCCTGATCCGAAGTTCGTGACTGGGCGCGACGGCGGTCATGACGCCTCGGCGGTGACGAAGGTCCTTCTCTGCTCTGGCAAGATTGCCCACGAGCTCATCGCGTGGCGGGACAAGTCCGAGACCAAGACGACGGCGGTCGTACGACTCGAGCAGCTCTATCCCTTCCCTGACGCTGCCCTGAGCAAGGTGCTTGCCCAGTACCCGAAGGCGGAGCGGTTCATCTGGGTGCAGGAAGAGCCCCGTAACATGGGCGCGTACCGCTACTGCCAGGCGCAACTCAAGGAGTTGCACGGGATCGACGTGAGCTACATCGGGCGCTCGGACAGCGCGACGCCGGCCTGCGGTTCGTCGAAGCTCCACGCCGCCCAGCAGGAGAAGATCCTCCTGGAGGCGATGGGGCCGGCGAAGGCGGGTTCGGGCTCGGGATCGGGCTCGGGATCGGGCTCGGTTTCAGGCGGGGAGTCGCCGCGGGCGAAGTCCGGCAAGCCGTAAGCTGCGTGCATCTCGGCGACCGGTTCCTCGCAGCGCGTGGGCCTCACCGTCGGGCACCGAATTTCGATCAAGTTACCTCGGCGTCATCAAGCCTCCTCTCCCCCGTTCACGCTTCCTCCCATGGCCACCGACATCACCGTTCCTAGCCCAGGCGAGTCCATCAGCGAAGTCACACTCGGCACATGGGCGAAGTCCGAGGGGGACTGGGTCAACAAGGACGATCTGCTGGTCGAGATCGAGAGCGACAAGGCGACGCTGGAGCTCCTTGCCCCCGCGAGCGGACTGCTGAAGATCAAGGCGAAGAGCGGAAGCGAGCAGAAGGTTGGGGCGGTCATTGGCTCGGTGGACGAGAAGGCGGCGCGACCCGCGGGTGCAGCGCCGAAGAGCGCTCCCTCCACGGCCGAGGCCAAGCCCTCCGCCGGCAGTGCGACGGGATCGGCAGACGTGCGGGCGACCTCGATGGCCAAGAAGATCGCCGCCGAAAAGGGCGTCGCGCTCAATGATGTCTCCGGCAGCGGGCCGGCGGGTCGGGTGATGAAGGCCGACGTGCTTGCCGCGAGCGGAAAGCCCGCGGTGGAAGCGGACGCGCCGTCTGCAGCGCCGGAAGCGGCTCCGAAGCTCGCACCAGCGGCAGCGGCGGCGCCGATCGCAATTTCCGCGCCGGTCGGCTCGCGAGGCGTTCGCCGCGAGAAGATGACCAAGCTCCGCCAGCGGATCGCACAGCGGCTGGTTGAGGCCCAACACACCGCCGCGATGCTCACGACCTTCAACGAGGTCGACATGAGCGAGGTGATGCGGCTCAGGACCGAGCACAAGGAGAGCTTTGAGAAGCAGTTTGGCGTCAGCCTTGGCTTCATGAGCTTCTTCGTGAAGGCGGCCACGAGCGCCCTGCGGAAGTACCCGCGCGTGAACGCCTACATCTGCGGTGCCGCATCGGACGAGATCGAGTTCCATGACTACTGCGACGTTGCCGTCGCCGTCGGAACCGATCGCGGCCTGGTCGTTCCGGTGCTTCGCAACGCAGAGGCGCTGAGCTTCGCCGGCGTCGAGGCGACGATCAAGGAACTCGCCCTCAAGGCCCGCGACGGCAAGCTCACCGTCGATGAAATGACGGGCGGGACCTTCACGATCTCGAACGGGGGCGTCTACGGAAGCCTCATGTCGACCCCGATCCTGAATCCGCCGCAGTCGGCGATTCTGGGCATGCACGCGATCAAGAAGCGGCCGATCGAGGATCCCCGGAACCCCGGTCAGATCGCGTTGCGGCCGATGATGTACCTGGCCCTGAGCTACGACCATCGCATCATCGATGGCGCCGAGGCGGTCGGGTTCCTCGTGCACATCAAGGACTGCGTCGAGCGGCCCGAGCGACTGCTCTTCTCCTGACTTCCCGCACCCCTCCCGAGGCCATCGCATGCCGATCACCGAACCCGAAGCGATCGATGTGTTGGCGGAACGCCTCGCCGCCGAATGCGAAGGCGTTGCCGGACACCTGACGCGCAGGGAGGCAATGTTCCTGGCCGTGCTTGCCTCATCCACTCCGGGTGATGGGCTCATTCTTGAGATCGGCAGCTTCAAGGGGAAGTCGACGATCATTCTCGCGAAGGCCGAGCGCGACACGACGGGGCGGAGAACGCTCGTCGCCGTCGATCCGCTCACGTCGCCGGCGCCGACCGACCCATCGCTGCACGGCGCGGCATCGGGGCGCGACGAGTTCTTCGCGAATCTCGATCGGGCCGGCGTGCGCGATCGCGTGGAGTTCCACGAGAAGTTCTCACACGAGTTGGCTGCGGGCTGGAATCGGGCCATACGACTTCTCTGGATCGACGGCGACCACACGACCGAGGGCGTCACCAACGACGTCAACCTGTTCGGTCACTTCCTCCAGCCGGGCGGGGTCATCGCGTTTCATGACGTCATGCATTACTCGAGCGTGACGCGCGTCTTCGTCGAGCGGATCCTCCGGTCGGGGCGCTTCGGCGCCGCGGGTGTCGTCGGTTCGATCGGCTGGGCGCAGGCGCTCGCGCCGGGGCAGCAGGACACCTTCCGGAAGCAGCGGCTCGCGCTCGCCGAAGCCCTGACGCGCCACGCGGCCGCGTCCGATCGCGGGACGGGCGGCCCCGGACAGTGGAGAGCCAAGTTCGAGCGGTGGCGCGTGCCGCACGCCACACTGAACTCGCGCGGCTACCGAGCGCTGGTCGGGTCGGCGCCGTCGGCCACCTGAGCGCCCATGGCTCGAGCCTGGGCCTCGATGCGCAAAGCCTCGTCCGTCCGGCCGGCGTCGCGCAGGATCGTCGCGAACCTCGAGATCTCCTCCTCGGGCGACCGCAAGTGGAGCGCCGCCGGAGCGACGCCCGACTTCCGGGCGAACGCCAGCTTCGCGCGATCGGACGTTCGAAGCTCCGCCAGTTCCTGCGCCGTCGCATCCGCGTCGAGGAAGAGGCTGGCGGCGACGGCATGGTGCTTGGTCGAGAACCACTCGTAGAGCCGATGGGCGTAGCCGCTGGACGAGGGCACTTCTGGCCGCGTGCCCGCCCGCTGGTCGGCCAGCACGCGCGGAGCCAGAAGAGCGGCGAGCGACCGTCCGGCGGCCTCATCGCCGACGAGGAGGGAAAGCTCGATGCCGCTCACAATTGCTTCCGTGGTGGCGTCCGAGGACCGGCCCGCGCGCACGAGCCGCTCGACCGCCGGTTGCAGCGCGTCCCGCAACGCGGGGAGGCGCGACAGCGCGAGCTCCACGTCGAGCGCGTCGGCGTTGTGGCGGAGGTCGGCCCGGGCCGGGTCGAATCGCTCCTCGATCAGCGCGGCTGCGCGGTCTACATCGCCATCCTTGATTGCTCGGTCCGTCTGGGCGACGAGCTCGAGCCCTCGCCGGGTACGGGCGATCGTCGACGCGCCGAGATCCGTCCCCACGCTTCCCGAGTCGCGGCTCGCCTGCTCGCGCAGGATCGCCCTGCTGATCCGCGGATTCGCGCGAATCGCGTCGGCGGGAATGACCCGGTGCGTGGCGAGGGACGAGAGCGCCAGCGTCGCCAGCGCGACCTGACCCTCCGGCGTGAGGTGGAGGCCGTCGGAACTGAGCAGGCCACCGACATCACGTGCTTCAACCTGCGCCCGTCCGAGGTCGACGGGTTCGCCCGCGCGGATCTCGCGAATGAGTTCGTCGAGCAGGATGAACGCGACCCGCGGCCGCAGCGACGCCCACGCACGGATCCGCTCGTTCAGCGAGCACCGCTCGATTTCGTTGACCGCGGCACGGTCGCCGAGGACCGCGGCGACGGACCCCCGCATGTCGGGGAGATTGCCGACCACGAGCGGCACCTCGATGCGATCGAGCGAGGCAAGCGCCTCGTCCAGCCGGCGGACCCGATCGGCGGGCGAATCCGCAGGCGCGTATGCCGTCCAGAAGAGGCTGTCGATGGCGAAGACGACGGTCGGCTTGAGCGCCATGGCCACCGTGACCTGGCGCTGAAGCGAACCGTTGGCGTCGAAGACCATCGCCCGATCGGCGAGAAGCTTGGTCTGGCCATGGGTGACAGTGAGGCAGGCATCGATCGCCCGGGCGAGGTCCACCGATGGACCGGATGCCCCGCCGTCCGCCGGCTGGTTCCGCTCCAGCGACTGGACGCCTGCCGAGACGCTGGCGCCGATGACGACCGGTCGGGCAAGCGGGCCGCTTGGCGTGCCACAGCCGGCGAGCGGAACCAGAGCCCCGCCGACGACCAGGGCGCAGGCCATCACCAGCCACCGCCACGCACGACCCGTCGCGCCGTGCGCCGTCGCGCACCGCGTGGTTCCACTCCGGCACATCATGACCTCCATTCGCCGACTGCATGCAGCAGCGGACAGGCGCGCCGGCCCACCCGTACCCCTACGGATTCCGATCGCGGCGCGATGCTACCGCGCGATTCGGGGCACCCATGAAAAAGGCCTCGAAATTCCGTACGAATCTCGAGGCCTCATGATTGTGGATATCAGCGCCCATCGAACGGGACTGCCGCTCGGCCTCAGTGGGCGACGGCGACCTTCGATGCATCGACCGTCTTGTCGGGCGGAATGCCCATGTACTCGAGCACCGCGTTCGTGATCTCGGCGGCCGCCGGTCCGGCGATCGCGCCGCCGCCGTAGCGGTTGGCGCCGAGGCGGTACTTGTCGGGATCTTCCATCACGACCAGCACCACGATGCGCGGTTGCTTGAACGGCGCGCCCGCGATGAAGCTCGAGACGTAACGGTCCTCGTAGTAGCCGATGTTCTTGCCGGTCGCCGTCTTCTTCGGAAGCTGGGCCGTGCCCGACTTGCCGAACATCTCGTAGCGGGCGATCGCCTCGGCCTTCTTGCCGGTACCTTCGGTGAGCACGCCACGCATCGCGTCGCGGGTCGCGAGGGCCACGGGCTCGGGCAACACGCGCCGCGTCACCGGATTCTGCGACGGGGCGAGGCGCTGCAGCGTCAGTTCAACCAGCGAGCCGTCGCGGCAGAACGTCGTGAACGCGCGGGCCATCTGCACCGGCGTCACGCCGATCTCCTGCCCGATCGCGACCGAGCATTGCGTGTAGACCATCGTCCACGCGCTCGGCGGAGTCACGATGCCCGCCGTCTCGCCGGCCAGTCCGCAGTGCGTCTTGGTGCCGAAGCCGAAGCTCCGGATCGCCTCCTGCATCTGGGCCTTGGTCATTCGCATCGCGGCAGTCGCCATGCCCGCGTTCTGCGAGCGCTCGAGCACCTGCTTCCAGGTGGAAAGGCCGTAGTACTTCACGTCGCGGATGAGGCGACTCGACTTGCCGTCGCGCACGATCAGTCCGCCCGCCGTGGGAAGGCTGAGGACGCTCTCGGGCCTGAACTTCCCGAGCATCGTCGCCCACGACCACGCGAAGGGCTTGAACGTCGAGCCGGGCTCGTAGGGGTCGGTGACGCAGCGATTGCGGCCGAACGCGGGGTGCTTCAGGCGGTCCTTGTCGACCGCGATCGGCGAACGGCCGGTGTCCATGCGGAGGGTGTCGTACATGGCGAGGATCTCGCCCGTGTCGACGTCGACCACCACGCTCCGCGCCGCGGCGGAGTTGGTGTTCACCACGTAATCGTCGAGGACCTTCTCGACGATCTCCTGCACGTTCATGTCGATCGAAAGCTGCACCGGATCCCCGGGCCTGCCCGGCAGCACGCCGTCGGAGGGGACCGCAATGGTCTGGTTCCGGTTGTCGACGAGGCGCACCATCGATCCGGGCGATCCGTCGAGCGTCTTGTTGTAGCGCCGCTCGACGCCGCCGAGACCGTCGTGCTCGGTGCCGACGATGCCGATGAGGCTCGAGGCCCGCGCGCCGAAGGGATACTCGCGGATCGGATGTTCCTCAATGCCGACGCCGGTGAGGCGCAGCCCGTGCAGGGCCTCGAGCTCGGTGTCGGCGAGCGTCTCGCGGAGGACGACGTAGCGCGGCAGCTTGGCGAGCTGCTCGTCGGTCGCGTCGGCGCGAAGCGTCCGGAGCTCGGGCGGCACGCGCCGCAGCATCTCCTTCATCATCGCGTCGGGGCTCTGGCCGAGACGGTTTGCGATGGTGGCGACGGCGTCGGCGAAGGGATCGAGGGAGATCTCGAGCTCGGGCGCCGGCTTGCCGTCCTTCTTCGCCTTCTCGGCGAGGCGATCGTGCTTCTTCTGGGCCTTGTCGGCGGCCTTCATCGCCTCGCGGTAGATGTGCCGCGGGTCGGCGAAGAGCCGGTAGCCGGGCACGTCGATCGCGACCATCTGGCCGCGCCGGTCGAAGATCGGGCCGCGCGGCTCCGACTGCACGCTGCGCAGGTACTGCATCGGCGTGCCGTCGTTGTGCTGCATCGCGTCGACGAGCCGCGGGTCGGCGTCGGTCTTGAGCTGGGCGACGCGGGCGATCGTGGCGACGATCGAGAGGCCGACGACGCTCAGCATGAGCGCCGACCAGATGCGCGTGCGCCGGGCCCGCGATCGCTGTTCGCGGAGAATGGGATCGCCGCCGGCGCGATCGGCGCCGTGGGAGGGCGAGGAGGGACGTGCGGTCGCCTCGTTCGCGGCCGCGGTCTCCGCGGTCGTTGGTGCCGATGAATTGGCGTTCGCTTCGCTCACCGCGCGCCTCCGCGTTCATGGGCGTTCCCGTCGGCGACGCGCTGCGGCGTCCGCTTGCGCTCGGGCAGGGCACCGCGTGCCCCGCTGCTGGGTGCCGCCTTCGGCTTGCTCGGCTTGGCCTGGGCGCCGGGCCGCTGGATCGCGGCCTCGCGCTCGGCGGGCGGAACGATCACGCCCGCGATCGCGGTGTCGCCGTTGGTCGGGGCGCGGAGCGGATCAAAGCGATACGGAATCTGCTGCCACTCGACCGGCATGCTGAACGCGGCGACGCGCAGCTCGTCGGGACGAATGGCCTGGGCGACAGCGGCCTGAAGCCGCATGATCGTCTTGTCGTGCAGCTCCATGCGAAGCTGCGAACGGGAGATCTCGGCGACCGCGTCGATGCGCTGCTGTCGATTGACGAGCAGCGCTCCGAAGGCGGCCCCGATCGCGATGATGATGACGGCAAGCTTCGCAACCATGCGGCGCTACGCTGACGAGAGGATTCGGGAGAAGCGACCGACGCGGCGCAATCCTTCGCGCCGCGTCGATGGTGATCAGGTCGTGAACGGATTCGGGTTCATGCGGGACACCGCGGATCAGGCGTCGGTCGATGCGCTGGTGAGACGCTGCTCGGGGATCTTGATCTGCATGCCGGGCTGAAGATCGCTGCCGCCCTTGAGCACTTCGCTGTTGGCGGAGCGGAGCTCCTTCCAGCGGTTGGCGGTCCCCATCTCGCGCTCGGCGATGCGGTAGAGCGTGTCGCCTTCCTTGACCTTGTAGGTGCGGAAGGAGGGCTCGGAGGAGGCGACCTTGTCGCTCGGGCGATCGGTCGAGCTTGCGGGCTTCGACGACTCGTCCGCGGCGGCGAGATGGCTCGGCGCGGTGCTCGGGTCAAGCTCCTCGACCGTCGGCAGCTTGATCGTGTCGCCGATCTTGAGCTTGCCGGGCTTCATGCCGTTGAACGCGGCGAGCTTGTCGCCGAGCGAGCGCTTCTTGTATTCGGCGGCGGCGATCGCGGCGAACGTGTCGCCCTTCTTCACGGTGTAGGTCTTGACCGACTGCGGCACGGGAAGGTCGCCATGCGACGGTTGTCCGGCGCCGTTGGCAACCTTCGAGTCGTGCGGGCGTCCGATGACGATGTCGCCCGATCCCGAAGCCTGGCCGGCGCCCTGCGGCTGCGCGGACTGGTCGCCCTGCGCCACCGGCTCGGCGAACTCGGGCTTCGTGTCGGGCAAGGCCTTCGCGCCGTTGGCGCCGGTGAGCACGAAACCGCTCTGGGCTCCGGGCCCGGGCAGCGGCGGCACGCCGAGATCGTTGCGAACGGTCGTGTTGGTCGCGACCACGGGGGCGTTGCGCGCCGCCATGTGATCGGACACCAGGATGAGGACGAAGAGCATCAGGCTGAAGCCCAACACCAACGCCAGTTTGCTTTCGCGTGTCATTGCCTCAGCGTCCCTGCCCGAAGGCTCTTCGATGCGCCGTTCCGAGCTCGGCGGCATCACCCCGAAACCAAACCCGTCGGGCTCCCTGAGCTTGCGGCATCCGCCGCGCGCTCGAGGGCTCACTCGCCCGCCAGACTCCGTCTGTCGAAGTCCGGATTTTGCACCGAGCCGCCGACCATGGCAACTCGGACCACTCGCAGTTTTGCGCTTCTCGCCCGCGGATTCTCCGCGGATTCCTCGTCGGATGATACCACTGGCTTTCGCGTGCGGACCTCGACGAGCCCGTCTCTGGCCATGTCGACGAAACTGTGCTTGACCAGTCGATCCTCAAGCGAGTGAAACGAGATGATGCCGACTCGCGCGCCTCCGCGGAGCCAGCCGTCATCCGCTTCGTGTCCCGCAGCCTCAGCGCCCAATCGGACCGACTGCAACAGGCTCCGGAGGGCGCCAAGCTCATCGTTGACCGCGATGCGCAGGGCCATGAACGTCCGGGTCGCCGGATGCAGCCGGGATGAATGGGCGCGCGGGCCATAGGCCTCGCGGACCAGTCGCGCCAGTTGCGCCGTCGATTCAATCGGTTCCCTCCCTCGGAATTCAACAACTTTCCGCGCGATACGACGAGCCATCGGCTCTTCGCCGACGCGAAACAGCAGTTCGACAAGTTCGCGCTCCGGGAGGGATCGGAGAAGCTCCGCAGCGGTCGCGCCGGAGGTGGGGTCGAGCCTCATATCCAGCGGTCCATCCGCCATGAAGCTGAATCCCCGCCCCGGATCGTCCATCTGGGTCGAGCTAAACCCGAGGTCGGCCAGAACCACGTCCGCCTTCATCACCGTCTTTCCACCATGCGCCCGCAAGGCCGCAGCGACGCCCGCAAAATTGCTACGGATGGCGAGAGGCTCGCAACCCGACTCCTCGCGCACCCGTCGTGATGCGTACGCAAGGTTCTCGGCGTCCACATCGACCAGGACGATCCGACCGGTCGGCCCGACCGCCCGGGCAAGTTCGACCGCGTGCCCACCCCGACCCGCTGTGCAGTCGACGGCCGTCTCGCCCGGCTGCGGGGCGAGATGGGAGAGACACGCCCCAAGGAGGACGGGAAGGTGCCCATGTGGGCCCCCTCTCCCCGGCCCGCACCAGTCGGAGTGGTCCTCCGGTCCGGGCTGAGCTTCGTCGGGCGGCGAGGGCGTCACGGCGACGATGGTACGGGAGAACCGCCGGCGATCGGGGCCAATGCCCTCGCCACGCGCCGCGAGAGCTCGATCGCGCTCGGCTCGGCGAGATGGCTCCCGTCGTAGCTGGTCAGGTCCGCCGAGCCGACGTCGAGCCAGGAGGCGCCGGCGTCGCGAAGGTCCCGCTCGAGCGTGCCCCAGTCGAGCCCGGCGAGCGCGTCCTCCATCGCGTCCATTTCCGGGCAGGCGGGCATGCGGAAGCAGAGGACGGTCACGCCGGCGGCGCGGAGCGATCGAACGCGCTCGACGAAGCCGGCGACCAGTCCGGCATCCACCCGCTTCCCCTTCTCATACTCGGCTCGATAGCTCTCGACCGCCCGGGCGACCTCGTGGGTTCGGTAGTCGCTTCCGACGAAGCCGTCGGCGTGAAAGATCTCGACGTAGTCGCTGCGAAGCGCTCGACGGGCGGTCCCGTCGGCCGGCAAGAGAAGGTCAAGGGCCACCGGCTGGAACCACTCGCGCTGGGCGGTGCCGAAGATCCGTCGAACCGCGAAGGGCAGCCGCGCCCGCTGCATGTCGCGCATGGCGACGTCGAAGCCGTCGTCCGGGCCGTTCACGAAGTTGAGGGCCGTGACGCCGAAGACGATCGTGCGCCGCCCGTCCGGGGCCAGGAGCGCCGCGCAGCGATCGAGGTAGGTCTCGTCGAAGGTCGCGCTCGAGAAGCCAAAGTTCAGCGTGCGCCACCCCGCCGGGAACTCCGACGGCGCCAGGCCGCGATAGACCCGCGAGTTGCCGGCGAGCACCAGATCGGCGGAGGCGTTCGGCCATCGCGCCTTCGCCTCGAAATAGAGCGGCTGCTCGACGGCGAAGCGCGGGTCGGTGCGGAGGACGCCGACGGCCACCGCCAGCGCGGCCGTCACCAGCATCGCCCACATGCACCAGTCGCCGCGATCGAAGCCCACGGCATCGCTGCCCGGCGCCAGGGGCGTCTGGTCCGCGGGTGCGTGCCGACGGGCGTCAGAATTGGAAGTAGATGAACTCACCGCCGGGACCGCGAAGGAAGATGCTTGCGAGAAGGGCAACGACCACGAGGCCGAAGCGCCATGGCGTGGCGGGCACAAGCCGCGCCGTCGAGCCGCGATCGACGAGCGACGCGAGCTCGATGCCGAGAAAGGCGACCACCGCGAAGAGTCCGGCCGCGCCGATGTCGATCGGAAGCTTGGTCACGCCCAGCGCGGCGGGCGAGAACATGCGGCCGGTGATCGCCCACGCCTTCGCGACCGACTCGGCGCGGAAGAAGACCCAGGCCCAGAGTACGCCCGCGAAGGTGACCGCCCATGCGATCGCCCGCACCGCGGGTCCGCCGGCACGCGGCAACGCACGTTCGACCGTGAGGTACGTTGCGTGGAGCGCGCCCCAGGCGAGGAAGGTCCAGTTCGCGCCGTGCCAGAGTCCCGACGCGAGCATCGTGATCCAGAGGTTCGCCGTCGATCGCAGCGCGCCGGCACGCGAGCCGCCCAGAGGGATGTACACGTAGTCGCGAAACCAGGTCGAGAGCGAGATGTGCCAGCGAGTCCAGAACTCGCGGAAGCTCGTCGCGAGATAGGGATGGTGGAAGTTGTCGCGGAAGCTGTAGCCCATCCACTGCGCGGTGCCGATGGCGATGTCGCTGTAGCCGCTGAAGTCGCAGTAGATCTGGACCGCGAAGAGAAACGCCATCAGCCACCAGTGGAGGCCGCCGCTCGCGCTCGGGTCGATCGCGAAGCCGGCGTTCACGATCGGGGCGAGGTTGTCGGCGATGACGCACTTCTTCAGGAAGCCGAGGGCCGTGCGCTCGAGTCCGGTCCAGCGGTTCTGGCGATTGAACTGTCCCGGCCCTTCAAGCTGGGGCAAGAGATCCGCCGCCCGCACGATCGGACCGGCGACGAGCTGCGGGAACATCGAGAGGTACGCGAAGAAGTGCACCACGCTTCGCGTCGCCTTCAGCTCGTGGCGATACACGTCGATCGTGTAGCTCATCGACTGGAAGGTGTAGAAGCTGATGCCGACCGGCAGCACGATCGAGTGGAGCCACGTGTCGTGGGGAACGTCGAGCCCGAACGCGATCGCCGCCTCGGTCACCGCCCATCGCGCGTACTTGAAGAAGCCGAGGATGCCGAGATTGCCCGCCATCGAGAGGGCCAGCAGCCATCGCCGACGGCTCGGCCACCGCTCCATCCCGAGCGCCGCGACGTAGTCGATCAGCCCGCTGATCACGAGCAGGAAGAGGAATCGCCAGTCCCACCAGCCGTAGAAGACGAAGGAGAAGATCGTGATCGCCGCGAGCCGCGGCTGCGTCTTCCCGCGCACGTTCGGCCAAAGGGCCATGAACGCGAGCATGAAGAGGATGAACTCGAGGCTGTTGAAGGTCATCGCGGCGTCGGGGCTGCGACGAACCGCGCCCCGGCCGCATGGTAGTGGGAGCGGAGACCGCCGTTACCGCGAGCTCTCGGCCGCCGGCTGCTTCGTCTCAGCTGCGGGGTCGCTCGCCGCGGGCGCCCGATGCGCCGGATCGGCCTTCATCGCGTCGCTCGGCGCGTGGGCCGCAAGTTCCCACTGCTGCCGTCGGGCGTTCTTGATCGCGATCGTGGCGATGAACGCGAAGAGCACGATGGCGATGGTGTACGCGACCTGGAGCCGCAGGCCCGTGTAGAGGGTGATGGCCGCGACGCCCACGCCGACCGCCGCGAAGGATGCGGCAATGCCGTAGAGGGCGAAGACCGCGAGCTTCACGCCACCGAGGCCGCGCTTGAGCTGATGGTGGATGTGGTCGGAGTCGGGGGAGGACCAGGGGCGACCGGCCAGCTTGCGCCGCACGATCGCCAGGCAGGTGTCCATGATCGGGAGGGCGAAGATGATGAGCCCGGCGATCACGAGCTGGGTGTGGCCCTCCTCGCCGAACATGAGGATCACGACCACGCAGAGGTAGCCCAGGAGCAGGCTCCCGCAGTCGCCGAGGAATATCACCGCCGGGTTGAAGTTCCAGGGCAGGAATCCGAGCACCGCCCCGAGCGTGGCGAGGCAGATGACGACGCGGGCCCCCGCGAGCGACTCGGTCGTGTGGGCGATGGGGAGCGCCGTCGCCATCATCAGGCTCACCGCGAGGAAGCCGACCATCATGATCGAGGTGGTGCCCGACAGGAGCCCGTCGAGACCGTCGATGAGGTTCGTCGCGTTGCAGCCGCCGAGGACGAAGATCGCGATCAGTGCCGTGCCAACCCAGTAATAGAGCTCGGCGTTGGGGATGACGTAGCCGGCGATCGTCATCAGCGGCGCCTCGGGGGCGCCGAGGAAGTAGCCGAGGACGCCTTCGGCGACATGCACGCCGACGTCATTCATCGCCAGCGCCGCCGCGGCGACGAGCTGACCGGCGATCTTGAGCCGCGGGTCCCATCCGTATGCGTCGTCGGCGAGGCCGGTGAAGGTGATGGCGAGGATCCCGATCACCACCGCGAGCGGCACGTGCTCGAACTCGGCGGCGGGACCGTTGTCGAGGAAGAGGCTGGCGATGATCGCCGCCGTCACGCCCATGAAGACGGCGAAGCCGCCGAGGTAGGCGATGGGGAACCGATGCAGCTTGCGCGTCTGGTCGGGCTTGTCGATGATCTCGAGCATCACGGCGACGCGGCGCACGATCGGCGTCATCAGCAGCGTGACCATGAAGGCGACGAGGAAGACCGGCGCATAGGCGTTCAGGAACGCCAGGGCCTTCATCGGGGCGCCGGGCGCCATCGACGGATCGAGCGGCGTCATCCCCTCCATCGATCGCATCAGCGGGAACTGCGTGGATTCCGCGAGCGTCGAGACCATGTCGACGAGGCGACTCATGGCGAGCCGCCCCCGGAGTTCGACGACGCGGCCGCCTTTCCGACGCCGGGTCGGGCGAGGTCCGGGGCGTCGGCCTCCGGTCGTTCGGTCAGCTCCGCGGCGATGTCGCGGATGGTCTGGGCCAGCGTGATCGAGGGGGCGAAGCCGATCGCCGCCCTGATGCGGCGAAGGTCGGGCTGGCGGACGAGAAGGTCGTCGAAGCCGGCGGTGAATGCCTCCTCGTACGGAACGAAGCGGATCGGCGCCTTCCGGCCGAGGGTCGAGAGGACCGCGGTCGCGAGGTCGCGGATCGAGATCGGGAGGTCGTTGCCGATGTTGAAGACCCGGCCCGCGTGCCGCGCGTCGCCTAACAGTTTGACCAGCGCCGGCACCGAGTCGCGGACGTCGCAGAAGCAGCGGCTCTGCGTGCCGTCGCCGTGGACCTCGATCGCCTCGCCGCGCAGCGCCGCCCGCACGAAGCGCGGGAGCACCATGCCGTAGCGCCCGACCTGCCGCGGCCCGACGGTGTTGAAGAAGCGGACGATCGTCACCGGCAGGCGATGCTGGGCGTGATAGGCGAGGGCGAGGTACTCGTCGATCGCCTTCGAGCAGGCATAGCTCCACCGCGAGAGCGTCGTCGGGCCGTAGCTGACGTCGTCGTCCTCGCTGAACGGGGTCTTCGCGCTCTTGCCGTAGACCTCGCTGGTCGAGGCGAGGAGGAGCGGGACGCGGGCCTCGGCCGCGAAGCGGAGGGCCGCGCTCGTCTCGTGGACGTTGGTCTCGATCGTCCTGATCGGCTCCTCGATCACCAGCCGGACGCCGACAGCGGCCGCAAGGTGATAGATCTCGTCGAACTCGCGCGGGTCGAGCCCGGGCAGGGCGTCGCTCACGTCACGGGTGATCACGCGCAGCCGCGGCTTCCCCGACGCATCACGCGCGGTCGCGTGGGCCGCGTCGAGGTTCGACAGGCGTCCGGTCGAGAGGTTGTCGACGACCGTGACGCGGTCACCTCGGGCAAGAAGGTGCTCGACGAGGTGGGAACCGATGAATCCGGCTCCTCCCGTCACGAGCGAGGCGCGTTGCTTCGTGGCGATGGGCATGGATGTCACGAACCCTTCGCGTAGCCGGCCATGACCTCGTAGTTCTTGCGGAAGTAGCCGCCGGCGGTGTTGCGCGGTCGATTCAGGACGACGCCCACCAGCTGGCTGGGCATGTCGTTGAGCTGGCCGCAGAGGCGGGCGATGAGGCCTCGCTGTTCCTGGAAGGCACGCACGACGAGCACCGTCGCATCGACCTTCGAGGCGAGCACCATCGCGTCGCCGGCGACGATCGCCGGGGCGCTGTCGATCAGGATCACGTCGTAGGACTGCTTCGCCTGATGAATGACCTCGTCCATCGTCGGCGTCGCGAGACGCTCGAAGATGCGGCTCTCGGGAGTGCCCGAGGCGAGAAGGTCGATCGTGTCGGTGAAACGCGTCACCGCCTTGCTCACCGTCATCTTGCCAGCGAGGACATCGCCGAGACCGTTCTGGTTCGGGTCCTGCCCGAGCGCCTGGGCGAGGGCCGGACGGCGGAAATCCGCGTCGATGACCAACACCCGCTTGCCGCTCGACGCGATGGACTCGGCGACGTTGGTGAGGATCGCCGTGACGCCGGCGCCGGGCAGGCCGCCGACGAAGAGGATCGAGCGATGGCCGCCGGAGCGGAGATGCTTGAGGATGTGCGAGGTCGTCTGTCGCAGGCTCTCGGCGACCACCGACTGCGGCGCCTCGCGAATCGCGTTCTCCGCCCGCTTGACGCCGGTCGGATCGTCCTCGACGTCGGGGACCATGCCGAGGAAGCGGGCGCCGAGACCGATGAGGTCACTGGTGTAGCGAACGCGCTGGTCAAGGAGCTCGCGAAGGAACGCGGCTCCGAGGGTCAGCGCAAGCCCGAGCAGCGCGCCCAGGGGGATCATCACCTTGAGGCTCTTCGGGAAGCTCATCTCGCGCGGGGTCGAGGCGTACTGGGCGATGGTCACCGCCTTCGCGTCCTCGCGGGCCTTCAGCGCGCTCAGGTCCATGGTCAGGTCCATGAGCTTCGACCGCTGCTCCTGAAGGCGAAGCTGGCGGTCCTTCTTCTGCTCGAGCTCCAGGAAGGCCTCCTGATAGTCCTTCATGCGGATGCTCTGCTTGTCGAAGTCGTCCTCGTAGTCCTTGAGCAGCTTGCCGTAGCTCTCCGCCTGGTCGGAGTAGAGCTTGAGGTCCGCGGTCAGGTTGCGGCGAAGGATCTTCTTGAGCTCGCTCGCGTATTCGGCGGCGGCGGCCTCGGCAAACCGCTGGGCGTTCCGGTACTCGGGGTGCGTCTGGCCGAACTTCTGCTTCATCGACTCGGCGAAGATGTTGGCGTCCTTCACCGAGGAGCTGAGCTTGAGCAGCACCGGATCCTCGTCGGCGTGCCGCACGTCGTCCGAGCTGGGCTCCATGGTGCCGTTGAGCTTTTGGTCGGTCTGGTCCCGACGGCTTTCGGCCATCGAGCGCTGGCCCTTGGTCTCGTTGATGCGCTTGCTGGTGTCCTCGAGCCCCTGGATGATCTCGACCGGGACCTTGTCGCCGGTGATGTTCCGCTTCTGGACGAACGCGCCCATCTCGAGATTGAGCGACTCGAGCTGCGTGTTCAGTTGCTGGATGCGCTCGTTGTAGAGGTTCAGGTTCTGGGCGAAGCGCTCGGCGTCCTGCGACTCCTTGATCGACTTGTAGGTGTCGGCGATGGCGTTGAGGACGATCGGGATGTCGGCCTTCTCGTGGGTGTCCCAGGTGAGGTAGAAGTACTGCGAACGCTTTCGGTAGTTCGCGGAGAGGTCATCCTCGAGATCGTCGACGGCGGCGTCGAGATCGAACTTGCCGGTCGCGTCACGGAAACCCTGTGCCCACTTCGTCGACTCGATGTCCCGTCCGCGCATCGCCTTCTCGAGCGTCGGCCGGAAGAGGAGGCTTTGCGCCTCCGTCTGGCCCAAGCGCTCGACGATGTCGTCGGTCGGCGAGTCGCGGGCCACGAACTGGTCCGCGCCGGCGATGCCCGGCTGGAGCTTGAAGAGCACCGTTCCCGAATAGAACGGATAGAACTGACTCAGCAGGAGATTCGCGGCGACGCCGAGGCCGGCGCCGACGATCGCGCCGATCACGATCTTCCACTGGTTCTGACGAAGCACCCGGATCGGGTCGAGTCGGAGGCCTGTCGTCTGCGGCTGCGCGGCGACGGGTCGCTGCGCAGGCCGTTCGGCGGCCGGGCGGGTTGGTGCTGCGGTGCTCATCGTTCGTCCTGTCTGGTGCTGATGCTGAACTGGATCACGATCCGTGAACCTGTGCCATGTGGCGCGTTTGGGTGATATCGGTCAACGGAGCTTCTCAATGAGGGCGTTGATCTGCTTCTGAAGCATCGGATCCGGCTTGAGGTCGCCGGCCGCGGCGGCGTAGGTCTTGGCCTCGTCCCGCCGGCCCATCGCAAGCAGAACTTGCGCGAGGTGGAGGTTGGCGCTGGCCGAGTTCTGGCTCTCGAGCGCCTTCTTCAGGGTCGCCACGGCTGCGTCGTGCTGGCCCATCTTGCCCTGCACGAAGCCGAGCGTGTCGAGGTACTCGGCCTGGCCCGGCGCGATCCGGACCGCATTCTCCGCGGCGGCGAGTCCCTCCGTCGGGTCATCGCTGCATTCGCCCGAGAGATAGGCGAAGTTGTTGAGGACGGCGGGCTCGTTGGGGAGCGTCGTGACCGCCTTCGCGAAGGCAGCGAGCGCGCCCTTGCAGTCGCCCTGGGAGAACTTGGCGCCGCCAATGATGTCGAAGAGGCGGGCCGTGATGTCCTTGTCCTTGTTGTCGTCGGAGGCGAGGGCCGACTCCGCGACCTCCACCGCGCGATTCGCCCCTTCGGGGCCCGAGGCGTACCACATCTCCGCAATCCAGCGCTGGTCGCGGGTCGTGGGCTTGTTCCCGCTGATCTCGTTGAGGAACTTCGCGGCCTCGTCGGTGCGACTGAGCGGATAGACCAGCCGCAGGTTGGTGAACCACGAGTCAATGAGGCTCTCGGCCGACCCGGCCTTGATCGAGGCCTTGATGCTCTGATAGGAGCTTCGGAGGACGTCGAGTCCGTTGCGCATGTCGCCTGAGTTGGCCAGCGCCACGCCGATCGCCGACTGGAGATACGGCGTCCGCTTGACCGACGCCTCGCGGGCCCGAAGGGAGGCGAGGATCTCGGCCCATGCCGGCTTCGGCTGTCGAAGGCGCAGGTCGGTGAGACGACTCAGGTACTCATCGCTCGGACGGAGCTTGTCGGCCTGCTCGTAGGAGTCGATCGCGTTGTCGAGCTGGCCGCTCGAGAGATAGACCTCCGCAATCGCCGCCCGCCACTTCGGCTCGTTCGGCGCGATCCGGATCGCCTCGCGGGCGACTTCGATGGCGCGCGCGGCATTGCGGTTGTCGTTCAGCACCTGGATCAGGCGCTCACGGCCCTCCTTGTCCGAGGGGGCGGCCCGCACGAACCGCTCGAGCTCGACCACCGCCTCGGAGGGCTTGGCCTTGTCGAGCAGCAGCTGGCTCTTGGCCTGCGCTGCCGGCCAGTATTCGCCGCGAAGCTTGGTTCCGCGATCCGCGGCAGCGAGCGCCGCGTCGAGGAACGCAGGATCGCCGCTCACGTCGAACTTCTTGCGGAGGAGCCACGCCTGCTGCACGGCGACCGTCGCGTTGTTCGGCGCGGTCTTCGCGGCGTTCGCAAGGGCCGCGAGACCCTGATCGTAGATCTTCAGAACCTCATCGATCTTGGCCTTCGGGACTGGACCGACGCCCGCGGCGGCCCGATCGTCGGCAGCCTGCTTGGTGCCGCGGCCCTCGGCGATCGTGCCTTCGAGCTGGTCGGTGTAGAGGTCTCGCTCGCCGAGCTTGATGGCCTCGGCGAGCGCGGCGTTCGCCTTGTCGAATTCGCTCACCCGCGAGTAGGTCTCGGCCAGGCGCAGCGCCAGGGTTCGGCGCTGGGCCACGGTTCGCTCGCCCTTTGCCTGGGCGAAGCGCTCGCGATAGGTCAGCGACGCGGGGAAGTCGTATCGCTGAAAGTAGTACTCGGCGATGGACGCGTCGGCCTCGCGGACGTTGTCGTCCTGGAGTTTCTGGGCCTCCGCGAAGGCCTCGGCCGCCTTGGCCTGGGCATCGGGACCGTTGGTCTCGACGAAGTGAACGCCCAGCGCCACGTACATGTCCGATGACGGCTTCCCGCCGGCGCGGCTGATGAGGTCGCGGATCGCGCCCTCGGCCTTGTCGTAGCGGCCCTGATGACGGAAGGTCGCCGCGCGCACCATCGCGAGCTCCTTGCTCTGCGGCTCGGCGGCGATGAGCTTCGCGAAGACCTCGTCGCTCTCCTGCTGCCAGGTCGTCCGCACCTTCTCGAGCTCCTGCTGGCGGGTGCGCTCGTCGAGCGCCCGCCACGTCGCCTCGGTGTACTTCACCTTGCCCGCCGCATCGGCGATGTCGGCGCGATCGGGCTGCAGCTCCGCGAGCATCGCCGCGAACTTGATTGCGTTGCGCCGGTTCGCCGGGTTCACCTGAAACGCGCCGCTGCGCGTGTCGCGAGCGAGGACGCGGTCGCCGATCTCGGCCTCGAGGTCGAGCCACGATTCGGTGATGTCCTCGTCCGACGGCGCGATCTTCCGCAGGTCGCGGAGCACCGTCAGCGCCCCGGCTCGGTCGCCGGACTTGCCGAGACCGGCGACGTAGGTCTTCGCGGCGTTGAGGTCCGTCGGCTTGCGGCGATACGCCTCGGCGTAGTTCTTCACGGCGCCGGGGAGGTCACCGGCCTGCTCGAGGGCGATGCCGAGCATGCGGAAGACGTCGGAGTCGTCGATGTTGGTGTCGATCGACTTCTGGAGAAGGGTCGCGGCCTCGCCGGCGCGGCCCTGCACCAGCGCGAGTCGGCCGCGGAAGAGGGCCACCATCGCGGGCGAACGACCGCTGCGCTCGGCCTCGGCGATGATCGACTCGGCGGTCTTGTAGTCCTTCGGGCCCGTCTTGGCGTTCTCCTCGGCGAGCGTGTTCGAGAACCGGAAGTCAAGCCACGCGGGATGGAGCGGATCGAGCTTGATCGCCGCCTCCTCCCAGCGCTTGGCCGCGGCCTGGACGCGCGGGAGGAGTTCGGTCAGGCGCGCCGCCTCCGTGGCATCGGTCTTCTGGGCGCGGGCGATCTGGTCCTGTGTGGCCTGCACGGACTGGGCCATGCGGATCGCGCTGTAGACGGTCTTGTCCGGCTCGCGCGGGAACTCGGTGGCGACGGCGGCCTCCACGCGGGCCACCGGGTCGTCGCCGCCCACGATGAAGCTGCGGATGCGCGTGATCGTCGGATTCCCCGGCGAGAGCTCGAGCGCATGGTCGGCGTACTTGCGGGCGGCCTCCATGTCCTTGGCGTCGAACTCGAAGAGCATTGCAACCGTCAGGATGCGGACGTCGTCCGGGTGGTCCTTGAGGAGCTCCTCGAGGAGCGGCCGTCCGGCGTTCAGGTCCTTCTTCACGCGGAGGTCGTCAAGCTGCTTGATCTTCTGGATGAGCGGGTCGTTGGGGTCGACCATCGTGGGATGCTCGCCCTCCTTCGCGGCGGCGAGCAATCGCTTCGCGCCCTCGTCGTCCGGTGCCGCCGCCAGCATGCGCTCGGCCGCGGCGCGGGCCTCGGTGAAGCGGCCGTTGCGCATCGCCAGGCTGCCCACGCGGGCGAGGAGCTGCAGGTTGTTCGGGGCCATCTCGAGGCCCTTGTTGGCGAGTTGCTGCGCCTGGCCGGTCTCGCCGCGCTGCTCGGCCACGGCCGAGGCGAGCACGTAAAGCTCGAGGTCGATGAGCGTTCCCTTGCGGAAGACCTCCTTGAACTTCTGGTCGGCGGTCGCGAAGTCATCCTTCGCCAGAGCCAGCTTGCCGTCGGTCTTGAGGACGATCGAATCGTCCGCCTCGCCCTTCGCGAGCTCGCGGATCCGGGCGGCGGAGACCTCGAGCTTCTTGATGATCTCGGCCTTCGCGTCGTTCGACGAGACGCCGTCGAGGCGGCCGAAGTCAAGGTCGAAGAGCTGCTTGGCCGCATTGACCCGACTCTCGTCCTGCACGGCGCTCGCGAGGCTCACCGGAATGCGCGGCGCCTCAATGATCTTGAGCGCTTCCTTCTCGGCTTCGGCCACCGTTTCCTTCGACGCGCCGAGGCAGAACGCCAGAGCCTGACGATGCACGACCGCGTCGGGGTGCTTCTCGAGGAAGGGCACGAGCAGCTTCGCCGCCCGCTTCATCCCGTCGGGGACGCCGGGGGTGCCGAGCACCTTGGTCGCCTGGAAGGTCGAGGTCTGGTCACCGAGCGCGGCGGCGCGGTCGGCCAGGGCATCGGCGGCGGCGGCCATCGCCTGGGGGGTGAGCGTCGGATCATTGGCGAGCGCCCTGGCACGAACGCGGAGCATGCCGGTGCGGAGAATCTCGAATCCGTCCGGCACGTCGGCGATCGCCTTGGCGTACAGCTCGTCGAAGACCTTCCACGCATCCGCCGCCTGGCGACTCTGCGACGAGCGGCTCATCGCGAGGGCCTGCTCGAAGCGCAGGTTGAGGAGACCGCCGTACGCGATGTCGCGGTCGGCGCCCTTCGCGGTCGCGAGCGCTCCCTCGAGGAGCGCGACCGTCGCGGTGATTTCCTCAGGCGTCAGCGCGCCGATTCGGCGGGCCTGGGCATATCCCATCAGCGCCTTCGCCGTCGGAACGAGCGGATCGGTCGGATCGAGCGTCCTGAGCAGATCCTCGGACGCGACCTCGTACAGCGCCTTCCATGCTGCGACGGTGTCGTTGAGCTCGGAGTGGAAGCGCGTCTCCTCAAGGACGCCGCGCCACAGGGTTTCGTCGTTGCGCTTGATCTGGGCCCGCTTCAGGAGCGAACCGACCCACAGCGTGTACTTCTCGCCGGCTTCCTGCCGCGACTCGGGGATGATCTTGCCCGCCGCGTCGAGATACTTGTTGTGGAACTCGACCTCGTTGGGCCGCTTCCCGATCGCGCGACCGTAGTTGCGGGCGGCCTCGCGGAAGTCGCCTCGCGCCATGGCGGCATCGCCGGCCTTGAGGAAGCGCGTCGGGTCCTGACGGTATTGCTGGAAGGCAACGACGCCGAGGACGCCGAGTGCGATCACGACGCAGGAGACGACGATGATCAGGAGTTTCTTGTTGACGCGAGTAGCCATGGTGAGAACCGAAGTGGGGTCGTGGTGATCGGGTGATGCTCGTAGACGGCCTCAACGGGCCGGAGCGGATGGGGTCGGGGAGGGCGTTTGGACGGCGCCGTCGCGCGACAGCGCCTCGACCTGCGGCCAGTCGGGCAGGCGGGACATGAGATGCGGCACGAGCAGCGTGAACAGCTCGTCGGCGTTTTGGCGGAAGAGCGGCATGAGCGACTCGTCCTCGGACTTGAGCTCAGCGCTCATCGAGAACTGGACCTTGCAGTAGTAGGCGAACCGCTCGGTGCGCTCGAAGGCCAAGGCGCGGACGCCGTAGGGGTCGGAGGTGATGCGGCCGTTGGCGATGAAGAGGTAGCCGCCGACGAGTCGCCGCTTCGGGCGCTTGGGATCCTGGAACTCGGTGATTCGGATCTTGAGGCCGCCAACGGGAAGGTGCACCGTGGCCGGGGCGCCGGTGATCGGATCGGGCGTGGTGGTCGTCTGGTACTCAAGACCGGTGGCCACGTTCGTCACGCCGGACTTCGGCGACCACAGCGTCGTGTCGGGCTTCAGGTCGAAATCGACCGCCCGCTGCGTCTGGACGAAGCCCGCAACGCCCCAGCACCGGTCGGGGATGTGCGGAACGTCATCGATGGTGCCCGTGTAGTAGGCGATGTGCACCTGCACCGCGCCGCGCTCGGGAGCGCCCTCACGGATGTACATCCGGTCGAGGTACTGCTTGGTGCCGAGCTCCTCGACGATCGCGTCGGTGAGGATGTTGTCCTTGCCCGCCCTCTCCCATGTGCCGAGATGCACGGGAATGCCGTCGAGCGGAGCCCGCAGCGAGACCGGCTCCTTCACCAGGTAGTAGTTGAGGAACTTCATGCCGCCCATGAAGCCGAGCGAGCCGACCAGCAGCACGCCGAAGGCGACGCCATAGGCCAGCCGGGCAGCGCGGGCGAATCGGAACGGAACGGTCTCGTCGGCGGCGAGGGCCTCGCTCGGACCCTCGTTGTCGCCGGTGCCCGCGTCCTCGTCGATGACGAGGTTGCGAAGGACCCACAAGACGCCCAGATAGAAGAGGAAGGCCGGCAGCAGCCAGACCAGTCCGATGATGTGGTGGAACTCGCCGGCCGCGAAGTTCACGTCCCAGAGCGAGAGGATGCCCAGCGACATGACCCGAAGCACGTTGACGCCGATGGCGATCGGGATGCCCGCGGCGACGAGCAGCCCCTTCTGCCACCACCGAGGGAGGCCGGTGTGGGCGATGGCGACGCCGAGGGCGAGGAACGCCAGCAGCATGCGCATGCCCGAGCAGGCCTCGGCGACGTTCAGCGGCTTTGGAGTACCGTTCTGCCAGACGGTCAGGACGTTGCCGTCGCGCTCCGTATCGACCTGACAGAGGTTGAGGAGCAGCCACGCCCCGCGGGCCGAGATGTCCTGGAGCTGCTCGGTGACCGGCTTGATGATCGCGTCGGAGATGACCTGGCCGAAGATCACCCAATAGGCGAGCGGAAACCAGAGATAGCGCATCGCCCGCCACCCGAAGAGGAGCAGGGCGACGCCGAAGAGCGTCAGGCCCACGCCCGCGCCTCGGGCGTTGGTGTGGACGAGAATCGACCGCGGCCCCAGGTACCCGAGGAAGTAGATCGCCAGCCCGACCGTCATCAGGAGAACGCCGCTCCACGCGGGCCGAAACGGCTCGCTCAGGAGTTCCCGGCGCCGGAGCCAGATGAAGTAGCCGGCGATGAAGGGGATGACCAGAATGTGGCCCCAATCCGAGGGCAACTGGATCGCGCTGCGGACCTGGGCATAGAGGAAGAACCAGAAGACCGCGGCGAATGCGACGAAGAGGGCGATGCCCGTCGCGAGCACGCGCGACGACGACACCTCCAGCGATCCGGCGGGCATCGCTGCGGCGCCGGAGCTTTGCTCGTCGGTCCCTGGCCTCATACGGGTCTCAATCGGCGTTCCTCTTCGAAGGGTTCAGAGTCGCCGACGGACCTCAGACCACCCACATGCCCGCCGAGCGGGTGAGGAGACGTCCCAAGTTCGCCACCGATCTCTCTCCCAGCGCGTTCACCCGGTCAAAGCCTGACCGAGGGGGGCGACAGGGTACGCGAAGCGTCGGCGAAAGGTTCGGGCCAGAGTTCCGACTCGCTCAGGCCTCCCGAATCGGCCGCGAGCGAGCAAAGGGCACCAATAACGCGATACGTTCGGGATCACCGCTGGTTCTGGGCGCCGATGCTCTCCGGCGGGACGCCGAAGACGTCGCTACCGAAATTGCGATCCATGAGGAAGCCGAAGCCATAGGTCATGCGGAACCCGTTCCGGATGACGGCCAGCGGGGTCGCGAAGAAGTTCGTACCGATGATCACGTGGTCGTCGGGCTTGATCAGGATGTCCGGCTCGGAGCGATTGCGAATCGCCGCGAGGTTGACGCGAATGACCGCCTCGCGGTTCGGACCGACCCGGCGAACGAGGTCCACGCGGCTCGGGATCGCGATCCCCGACAGCCCGCCAGCGACGTCGACAAGCCGTGACAGCGTGAGCTGGCCATTGGCGGGAAGGTCATACACGCCGGGGCGCGTGATTTCGCCACCAATCACCACCAAGCCATCAACAGGCGGCTGCACATAGATCTGGTCGCCGGGGCGCACGATCACGTTGAAGTTGGTTTCACCCTTGGCCAGCGCCTTGTAGTCGATCTCGATGATCCGGGTCGCGAAGGAGTTCGACGCCGAAACGTGGTCGGTCGGGCGCGGCGGCGCGGTCCGGCTGGAGGGAGCGCCGGGGTTGCCGCGGACCCACTCCTGCTTCTGCGCGTCCCAGACCCATCCCGCGCCCGTTGGGGCGGCGGTGGCCGCTGCGGGCGCGTTGCCCTGCTTGAGCTCATCGACGTCAATCGGCGGCTTCTCCTGCTCGCCGCCTGACTGGAAGGCGCCGCTGACCATGCCGGGACTGCCGGCCGGGGCGCCCGTGGGGCTGGCTGCGGGCTTCGTCTCATCCGGCTTCTTCGCGTCGGGCTGCTTGGCGTCGGGCCCGCCAAGCTGGTTGATGAGATCGTTGATGTCCTTGGTCGGCTTGCCCGGATTTGTACCCGGATTGGCGCCGGGATTCGCCGACGGGTTGCTCTCGCCCGGCTGGTTGAGACCGCGGTTGTGGAAGGGATCGGCCACCGACTCATCGAGCGGCGCCGAGCGAATGACATAGATCTTGTCGGTCGTGCTGAAGGTCCCGCCGGCAAGGGCGAGCGCCTCCATGAGCTTGAAGTCGGGTCGCGTGAGTCCATAGACGCCGGTCTGCTGCACCGCGCCGTAGATCACGAAGCTGAAACCCTGGCCGCGCTCGAGGACGACGCTGACCAGCGGATCGGCGATAAGGTCCTTGAGACGCGTTTCGACGGCCTTCTGGACCTGGGAGATGGTCAGGCCGGCCACCGCGATCTCACCGATGTTCGGGAGGCGGATGTTGCCGCTCGGATCGATGGTTCGCACCATGATCTCGTTTTCGTTCTGCTGGGTGAGCTCGAAGACCTCGACGCGCACTTCGTCGCCGGCCGCAAGGCGGTACTGAAGTTCGCCCGGCTGAAGGTCGTCGACGGTCGGCTGGCTGAGCTGGCCCCAGCCGGTCGTCTCACGCTCGATCACGTCGAGTCGGGTGAGCACCGGCAGCGTGGTCGGCGTGTGTTCGAAATAGCCTGGCTTGCTCGGATCGAAGAACGTGTCCGTCTCGCAGCCAGCGACCACCACGCTGGTGAGGGCCAGCAGCCCCGAGGTGATCAGTCGCTTCGACGATGACAGGTTCTGCTTCGACACTTGCGTACGCACGCCGCTCTCCTTTGTAGGAACCATCCAGCCCAGCGGCGGCGGCGCGATCGACCGACGGTCGATGCGACAACGCAACGCAAGGGCGCGTTACCGGCCTCTTGATCGGCGAGGCGGAGAGGGGAAGTTGAGGAAACCACGCAGGCTGGGAGGATAAAAGCCAGCGATCGGCCACCCCGAGACACGAGATTCGCGACCGGTCACCGTCGAACGCAGGCGTTCAGAACGGCCATGCGGGTCGCAACTCCGGCGGTCACCTGGGGCATGATCCGGCTGTGACGAGGGTCGTCGGCGACCGCATCATCGATCTCGACCCCGCGGTTCACCGGCCCCGGATGCAGGACGGCACAGCGCTCTGGGAGGCGCGCGGCGCGATGTTCGGTGAGCCCATAGAGCGTTCGGTAGTCCGGCGCGACGCCCGAGCCGGCGGCCCGCTCCATCTGGATGCGAAGAAGCATGATCGCGTCGAGTCGCGCCAGGATGCCGTCGAGATCGTGGCCGACCTCGATGCGGCCCGGGCCCCTGGCGAGTTCGGCGAAGTCCGCCGTGACCAGCGTCGGCGGGCCGACCAGAAGCACCGTGGCTCCCAACGCGACAAGCCCATGGGTCGCCGAACGGGCAACTCGGCTGTTGGCGATGTCACCGACGATGGCGACGGTCCGCCCGCTGAAGTCGCGGGTCTTGAGGGTGCTCTCGAAGTGCCGGCGCAGGGTCAGCAGGTCGAGGATCCCCTGCGTCGGGTGCTCATGTCGACCGTCGCCGGCGTTGATGACCGGCACCTCGAGATGACGGGCAAGCATGGCCGCGCCACCCGAGATCGAGGAGCGGACGACGATCGCGTCAACGCCCATCGCCTCGATGTTCTTCGCCGTGTCGAGAAGCGTCTCGCCCTTGCTCGCGCTTGAGCCGCTGGCCCCGAGGTTGGTCACCTCGCCCCCGAGCCGCTTCGTGGCCACCTCGAAGGAGACGCGGGTCCGCGTCGAGTCCTCGAAGAAGATGTTCGCAACGACCTTCCCGGCCAACGGCAGCGGTGCCGGGTGCTGCTTCGCGCCCGAGGCAAAGGGCAGCATGGCCTCGGCGGCATCAAGCCACCGAGTCAGCTCGGGTGCAGGGCAACCTTCGAGGGCAAGGAAGTCTCTCACGGCGGTCGGCATGCCCGCCAGTGTAGTGCGGTTCAGCGAGCCGCCAGCGACGGGTCGGCGACCATCGAGAACTCAATGCTCTTCTCGGCGATCGCCCCGGTCCGCTCATCGCGCACCGAGGTCTTGAGGATGTACGTCCCGACCGTCAGATACTCCGAGAGAACGACCTTCTCGCAGACAAAGAAGTCGCCGCGGCGGACGGAACTCGTGTCGGTGACCGCAACCCAGTTGCGGTTCCACACCTCGGTGCCGTCGTGCTTGGCGAGGATCTGGATCTTCGTCGCAAGGCTCGTGACCCATTCGTTCTTGTCGTTGCGGTCGCTGGTGAAGCCGTCAAGCTCGTTGTAGAGGATGATCTGGTTCTGGCGGCCCGGCAGGAAGCGGCGGTTCGCGATGGGCTGCAGCTGTCCAAAGCCATCGACCTTGGTCGCGAATTCCGATCGCTTCACGAGAAGCGGCTTCGCGGGCTCGACGGCCTTGATCGCCTCGGCGAGCTTGGCCACCGCCTCGCCGATCGGCTTGCCCGCGGCAAGGTCGCGGCCGACGTCGGCGCTGGCCTCGTGGAGTCGAGTCACGAATGCCGCCTCATCCTCGTCGAGCGATGGGTACTTGGAGATGTCGAAGGGCCGGTTCGGATCGCTGATCGCGGCGATCGCCTCGGCCGCAGCCTTCGCGATGGGCCGGGCGAGATCGTCGGCGCTGGCGTTTCGCGCGATCGCGGCGCTCATCGCGTTCGCGAGGACGTCCGCGGCGCCGGCGATGTCGGCCGAGGCCGTCGCTTCGGCGGACGTGGGCGCCGACGTTGGGGTCGGCGCCGGCGCGGCGGGCGGCTTTGCGACCTGGGCCGACGGCGTGACGGGCGCTGGTGCGGTTGGCGGAGCCGGCTTCGGCTCGCGCGTCGGTTGCGTCGGCGGCGCCAGCGTCGCGGCAGCCGTGGGAGCGGCCGGTGTCTGCAGGGCGCTGGCGACCTCGCGCCGGGCCAGTTCCTCGTTGGCCTTGCGGGCCTTCTCGTTCAGTTCACGGAGCTTCGCCGGCGCCTCGGCGGCGCCGTTGGCCATCCACGCGCTCACGTCTTCCAGAGTCGCGCGATGCTCGGCCGGATCGGCTTCGGGCGTGTCGACCTCGGCTCGTCCCACCTCGGTGGATCGGGCGGGAAGCGCCACCCGCACGTCCTTCGGTTGGGCGACGGCGGCGGTGATCGGGGCACTCGGCGCGTCGGGCAGGCATCCGATGAGACCCATCAGCATGACGCCGCTGGCGAGACCCTTGGCGTAGGGCCGCATGGCGGAGTGCTGCGGGCAGCGTTCGGCGTATTGAATTGCAGGGCGAATCGAGCGGGTCACGGACAGCCTCCTGCTGTCGGGTCGGCGCGAGCGCCAACCACAGGCCACCTCGGCGCCATCCTTGGCGCCGGCCATCTTTCGCCCATCCGCGGGTCCCGCCATCGCCCATCGGCGATCGCGAAAACCTCCACGTCATCGGTGCAGTTCGTCGGTCAGCTCGACCGCGAAACTTTGCAAACGGCGCGGGACATCGCGGGTCACGCCCCGGCGGATGCCCACGTCGATGCCGACCGCCGTTCGGAAGAGCTCCTCGGCCCGCTGCGGCGAAATCCGCCGCGCTGCCTTCAGGACGATCGCCTGGGCGGGCCCCCAGAGCTTCAGGGTCTTGCCGACCGCGAAGTCCGGTTCCCCCTGCCTGAGAAGTCGCGAGGCGTCGTGGAGCTTTCGGGCCAACTCGACCATCGACCAGATCACCATCTGCTCCGGCGCCTGCGAGACCTCGAGCAGGTCGCGCAACTTCGTCAGGGCAACGCTCGCGTCACCGGTGAGCAACGCGTCCTGAATGAGCCACGCCTGCTCCTCGCGCCCGACACCCACCATCGCCACGACGTCGTCGCGGGTGATGCGCGGCTCCGGCCGATCGCAGACGACGGCCGCCAGTTTCCCGAGTTCCGTGTCCAGCCGCGCGAGGTCGGGGCCGATCCGCTCCACCAGCAGCTCCGCCGCATCTTGGTCGATCGGGACGCCCCACTGCTTCGGGCTTCGGCGCTGGCAGAACTCCTCGGCCTTCTCGTCGTCGGGCGGCTCGCACTTGATGATCGCCCCGCCGATCTTGAGGATCAGCTTGTCGAGGTTGCCCGGCCGCCACGCACCGGAGCGGAGGAGCAGCGTCGCGTCCTGCATCGGCTCCTCGACATAGCGCTCAAGCGCCCGGCGGCGGTCCTCGCCCTTCAGGAAGTCCTCGGCGCTCTCGAGGATGACCAGCTTGTGCCCGCCCATCAGCCCCCACGATCGCAGCTCGTCCAGCAGCGAGGCGAGCGACGTGGTCGTGCCGTCGAAGGAGAACTCGTCGAAGCGCCCGAACCTCTCCTCGAGCGACTTCCGGAATCGCTTGAGGTGCTCGGTGAGGAGATAGGAGTCCTTCCCATGCAGCACCGCGACGCGCATCGAGGCATCGAGGCTGTTCGCCGCGGCGGACTTGCCGGAAGAACCGGTGGGACGGGCCATGGCCGAATGGTAACGGGTGGCGTCAGGGAAACGCGTGAGGGGTACGATGGCCGCGTCGTCATGCTCACGCTGCACGTCCTCCAAGGTCCCGATGCCGGAAAGCGCTTTCCGCTGCCGGCGAACGAGCCCCAACTCATCGGGCGCTCGACCGAGGCGATCGACATCAGCGACAAGACCGTGAGCCGGCGGCACGCGGAGCTGACGCCGGACGGCGGCGCGTGGTTCATCCGCGATCTCGAAAGCTCGAACGGCACCTTCGTCAACGGCCGTCCGGTGATTGACCAGGCGGCGATTGGGGCCGGCGATCGGATCCGCTGCGGCGACACGCTCTTCGTCGTGGCGAGCGAAGCGGAGTTGCCCGAGGCCGCGGCGCCGGCGGCGCGAGCCCCGGCGGTCGTTGCGGTCGAGGCGCGGCTTCCGGCCAACGCCCCGGCCGTCGCCGATCCACGCTTTCGCCTGCTCCAGGAACTCGCCCTTCTTGCCGATGATGCGACGGATCGCGCGAAGCTCCTCGACAACGCCCTGCGACTGGTGCGCGAGGAGTTCGGCGCCGAGCGCAGCGCGTTCGCGACGCTCGGCGCCTCGTCGGCACAGATCGAGCGCTCGAGCGCTCGAGCCGGACTCGGGCCGCCGGCGATCCCGCGCGACACCGTTGACGAGTCGACGCGCACCGGCGCCGGATTGCTCACGCTTGCCGCCGGCATGGACGGACCCGACACGCTCAGCGCCCTGTGCGTCGCCGTGCGAACGCCGGAGCGGACCTTCGGCGTCCTCTGGCTCGAGCGACCGGTGAGCGCGGGCGCGTTCGACGAGCGCCACCTTCGGCTGCTGCAGGCCGTCGGCGCCCACCTGGGGCTTCTCATGCGGCACGGCGAACTCGTCGAGGCGACGGTGGCTCGCGAGCGGCTCGCCGCGATGGGCGAGACCGTCGCCAACCTCTCGCACTCGATCAAGAACATCCTCCAGGCGCTGCGCGGCGGCGCCGACGCCGTCGAGCTGGCCCTGTCGCGCGGCGACCTGCCGATGGCCCGCGAGGGCTGGCCGATCCTCGGCCGCAACCTCGACCGCATCCACTCCCTCACCAGGAACATGCTTGCCTATGCGAAGGAACGCTCGCTCGATCTCCTTCGCCAGAACGTGAACGACATCGTCGGCGAGATCGCCCTTCTTTTGGCTCCCGCCGCGGACCGGAAGCGGGCGAAGCTCGTCGTCGAGCTCGATCCGGCGATGCCGCCGATCGTGATCGATCCCGATGCGGTGCATCAGGCGGTGATGAACCTCGTCGCGAACGCCCTCGACGCGGTGCCCGAGAAGGTCGGGAAGATCACGGTTCGCACGCATTTCGCGGCCGAATCGCAGTCGGCCGAGATCACCGTCGTCGACAACGGTCCCGGCATTCCCGAGGCGATCCGCTCCCGCCTCTTCGAGCCCTTCGCGTCGAGCAAGGGCCAACGCGGCACCGGCCTCGGATTGGTCGTGACCAAGAAGATCGCCGAGCAGCACGGCGGCTCGATCGAGGTCGTCGCGACCGGCCCCGAAGGCACGCTCATGTGCCTGCGCCTCCCCGACCGCGGCGGCGAGGACGACTCCGACGGCACCCACTTCCCGCAGTCCATAGGCGAAGAGGGCTTGGGGATCGAATTCGGCGAGCCGGAGTAGGGACCACGGAGCGCCGGATTCACCACAGAGGACACAGAGGGCACAGAGGGGGCACAGAGAGGAAAGCGAGTTCGGTCCTGTGCGATGGGCAGCGACGTTCTCGTGGCACTCCGTTCGAGCGCGACGTGCAGGGAGTGGCCCGCTCGATCACGTACGTCTCGTCTCAGCCCTTGACTGTCTTCTCTGTGCCCCCTCTGTGCCCTCTGTGTCCTCTGTGGTGAACGAACCACCCCGGCCCCGCGCAACTTCCGCCGAAGATTCTCGCGTCGCTTGCCGATGAGATCGCGGGGCTTATCATCCCACCCCCTCGCATCGCCGATGTCGCGAGAACGCGACATGCCCTCTCGCGAACGCGAGATGGCCTCCTCTTCCGGAAACCGAAACCATGTCCGACTTCGCTCGGCTCCACGTACCGTCGGCACCGCGCCTGAGCCAGGCTCAGGGCCATTCCCATGGCCTGCCCCATGACGGCAACATCACTCCCGACATGCTCGCGAGCGTCAACTACCAGCGCACGCGCGAGATGACCGTCGACGAGCTCCTGCTCGAGAACCGCGTCATCTTCCTCGTCGGCGAGATCAACTACGCATCCGCCGCACGGGTGATGATGCAGATGCTCTACCTCGAGAACCAGCGCCGCGGCCAGGACATCAACTTCTACATCAACAGCCCCGGCGGCTCGGTCGACGACACGCTCGCGATCTACGACACGATGCAGTACATCTCGAGCGAGATCGCGACCTTCTGCATCGGTCGCGCCTACTCCGGCGGCTCGGTTCTCCTCGCCGCCGGCACCAAGGGCAAGCGGTTCATCCTGCCGCATGCGAAGGTCATGATCCACCAGCCCTACGGCGGCGTGACCGGCCAGACGACCGACATCCAGATTCAGGCCGAACAGATCATCAAGGCCAAGCGCACGCTCAACGAGATCCTCGCCCGGCACTCGGGCCAGGACGTCGAGCGCGTGCAAAAGGACGGCGAGCGCGACAAGTTCTTCAGCGCGGACGAGGCCAAGGCATATGGCCTCGTCGACGAAGTCTGCATCTTCCCCGACAAGTCATCTTCCGCGAAGAAGTAAAGCGCCGGAGCCTCAGCACCCATGACACTCATCCCAATCGTCATCGAGAAGACCGGCCGCGGCGAACGCGCCTACGACATCTACTCGCGCCTTCTCAACGACCGCATCATCTTCCTGGGCGGCCCCGTCGGCGACCAGATGGCCAATCTCATCGTCGCCCAGCTTCTCTTCCTCTCGAACGAGGATCCGAAGGCCGAGATCTCCCTCTACGTCAACAGTCCGGGCGGCAGCGTCACGGCCGGCCTCGGCATCGTCGACACCATCAACTTCATCCCCTGCCCGGTGGCGACCTACATCATCGGCCAGGCCGCGTCGATGGGCTCGGTCATCGCCTGCTCCGGCACGAAGGGCAAGCGGTTCGCTCTCCCCAACAGCGAGAACCTGATGCACCAGCCGCTGCTCGGCGGCGTGCTCGAGGGGCAGGCGACCGACCTCGAGATCGAGGCCCGGCACATCCTCCGCATGCGCGACCAGATCTACTCGATCTACCGCGACGCGACGGGACAGACGAAGGAGAAGATCGCCGAGGACTGCGAGCGCAACAAGTGGCTCACCGCCGACGAGATGGCCCAATATGGTCTCGTCGACAAGGTCCTCACCAAGCTGCCCGGCCGCTGAGGCGACCGAGGGCGGACGAACACCTGACGGCCGGCGCGTGCGCCGGCCGTCGTTCGTTTGGAATCGGCGCGGACTCCGCGGCGACCCGGACGTATCGTCTCCGCTTTCGGAGCCCACTCTCGATGGCGACCCCTTCGGCGCGCCGCGCCCTTCGATCAGCACGCGTTCCCATCAGCACCAAGCTGGCGCCCGCCGAGGCGATCCCGCTGCTCATGCGCGAGTACGGCGGCATGGTCCACGCCGTCGCGCGCAGAGTGTTAGGCACGGTGGCCGAGGCCGACGACGTCACGCAGGACACGTTCCTGAGCGCGTACCGCAACTGGTCGCGCTTTCGCGGCGAATCCGATCCCGGCACGTGGCTCTATCGGATCGCGATCCGCGCCGCGGGTCGGCAGCTCCGCCGGCGATCGAAGCGCCGCGAGCGGGCGTGGAGCGCGACCGAGGTCATGCCCTTCGGCAACCCGCGCCTTCCGGACGTGCCCGACGACGTCCAGTCGCCGGAGGCGAAGCGCATCCGGGCCGAGGCCCGCGACGGCGTGAACGACGCGATCTCGACGCTGCCGACCGCCTTCCGAATACCGGTGGTCCTCAAGGACATCGCCGAGCTCTCGATCGAGGAGATCTCGAGGATCCTCGGCACGAAGGTGCCCACGGTGAAGACCCGCATCCACCGCGGCAGGCTCATGCTCCGGGCCGCGCTGCTCGAGGACTCGAAGCGCGTGCCCGTCCCGCCGCCGGTCTACGAGAGGTCGATGTGCATCGACCTCCTGCGGGCGAAGATGGAAGCGCTCGACCACGGCGTGGCGTTCCCGGTGCAGGACGAACTCATCTGCGAACGGTGCCGAAACGTCTTCGCCTCGCTTGACCTCGGCTTCGACGCCTGCCGCCACGCGGCGAAGGACGACGCCCTGCCGGCGGAGATCCGCAAGCTTGTGATGGCGGAGATCGCGACCGAGAAGCCGCGGAGGCGAGCTCGGCGTCGGTGAGGTCTCGGAGCCGGATTCACCACAGAGGACACAGAGATCACAGAGGGGGCACAGAGAATGCGGCAGAGGCGAATTCGGATCCCGCCGCGTCGCAGCTTGGAGTCGATCAATCGACCTCTCCGGAATGATCCTGGCCTTTCTCTGTGCCCCCTCCGTGTCCTCTGTGTCCTCTGTGGTGAATGAACCACGCCGAGTGGCCCGAACCGAGGCGTAGTGAGCGCCGGCCGCGAGCCCGTTACCATTCCGGCATGTTCTTCCGCCAGATCTACGACAGCCGTCTTGCCCAGGCCGCGTATCTCATCGGGTGTCAGCGCACCGGGGAGGCGATCATCATCGATCCCGAGCGGGACATCGATCGGTATGTCGATCTCGCGAAGCAGAATGGATTGCGGATCATCGCGGTCGCCGAGACGCACATCCACGCCGATTACCTGAGCGGCGTGCGCGAGGTGGCCGAAGTGTTCGGTGCGACGGTCTATGTCAGCGGCATGGGCGGAAGCGACTGGTCCTACAGGTGGCTCGGTTCGAGGCAAAGCGGCGGCGCATATCCGCATCGCCTGCTGGCCGACGGCGATCGCTTCCGGATCGGGAACATCGAGTTCGTCGCGATGCACACGCCGGGCCACACCCCCGAGCACGTCTGCTACCTCGTCATCGACCGCGGCGGCGGCGCGGACCAGCCGATGGGCATGGTGACCGGAGACTTCGTCTTTGTCGGCGATCTCGGCCGACCTGACCTCCTCGAGAGCGCTGCGGGAGTCAGGGGCATGGCCGATTCCTCGGCGCGACTCCTCTTCACGAGCGCCCGGCGCTTCATGAGCGATCTGCCCGAGTGGCTTCAGGTCTGGCCGGCCCACGGCGCCGGGAGCGCGTGCGGCAAGGCCCTGGGCGCCGTGCCGCAGTCCACCGTCGGCTACGAGAAGCGATTCAACTCCGCGCTCCTGGCGACGACGAGCGAGAAGGCCTTCGTCGACTTCATCCTCGACGGCCAGCCCGAGCCGCCGACCTACTTCGCGCGGATGAAGTACGAGAACCGCGACGGCCCGGCGGTCCTCAACGGCCTGCCGAAGCCGCGACAGGTGACGGACGCGAACGAACTGTTAGGGCTTGCGGCGAAGGCTCAGGTCCTCGACGTCCGCTCGTGGGCCGACTTCCGCGGCGGCCACCTCCGCGGCTCGCTCTTCACGCCGCTCGACGGCAACTTCTCGACGATCGTCGGCAGCTACACCGATCCGAAGCAGGATGCCGTCCTGATCTGCGACGCAGCGAAGCTCGACGAGTGCGTGCGGGCGATGGTCCGTGTCGGGATCGACAAGGCCGTCGCGTGGGCGACCCCGGCGACGCTCGCCCAGTGCGGCGGACTGGTGACGACGAAGGAAGTCGACGTCGCAGGCGCCCGAAAGCTCATCGATCAGGGCGTCTCGGTCCTCGACGTCCGCCGGGCGACCGAGTTCGCCGAAGCCCACATCGACGGCGCGACCAACATCGCCCACACGCGGCTCGCCGCCCGGTTGAACGACGTGCCGAAGGGCTCACCCATCCTCTGCCACTGCAAGGCCGGCATGCGCTCGGCCTACGCGAGCGCCCTCCTCGAGCGGAACGGCTACGACGTCACCAATCTCGCGGGCGGCTTCGACGCCTGGCTCAAGGCCGGGGCGCCGGCGATGGCGTGATGCTCCGCATTCCTGAACGGGGGAAGCCGACGTTTCGTCCCCCCGAATCGGCAGGCAACCACCTACTCCACGTCACAACGCCCGTTACCATCCGCTCCATGGCTGACACCACCGCCTCCGGATCCGTCACGAGTTCGCCCGACCGCTTTCGCAGCGACTACCTCAAGACCAAGCAGGAGATCCAGAAGTCGGTCGTCGGCCACGAGCAGATCATCGACGGCGTCCTGACCTGCCTCTTCGCCGGCGGCCACTGCCTCCTCGAAGGCGTGCCGGGACTCGGCAAGACGCTCCTCATTCGCTCGCTCGCCCAGGCGCTGCACCTTCAGTTCAGCCGCATTCAGTTCACGCCCGACCTCATGCCCGCCGACGTGACCGGCACGACGATCGTCGTCGAGACGCCGCAGGGTCGCGACTTCCAGTTCCGCCGCGGACCGATCTTCGCGCAGATCGTCCTCGCCGACGAGATCAACCGCGCAACGCCGAAGACGCAGTCGTCGCTCCTTGAGGCGATGCAGGAACGAAGCGTCACCGTGGGCGGCACGACCTACCAGCTCGACAAG
The DNA here is from genome assembly GCA_044220875.1 of Phycisphaerales bacterium. Lineage (GTDB taxonomy): Bacteria > Planctomycetota > Phycisphaerae > Phycisphaerales > SM1A02 > JAEUIT01. The sequence goes on from JBGAQH010000001.1 coordinate 112,482, forward strand.
CCCTTCTTCGTCATGGCGACGCAGAACCCGATCGAGCAGGAGGGCACCTATCCCCTGCCCGAGGCCCAGCTCGACCGCTTCTTCTTCAAGCTCGAGGTCGGCTACTCAAGCCGCGAGGATCTCGTCGAGATCCTGAACCGCACGACCACCGGCGCAAACCCGACCATCGAGCGCGTCATCGACGCCCCCACGATCATCGCCCACCAGAATCTCGTGCGCCGGGTGAACATCGCCGACCACGTGCAGGACTACGCCGTGCGGCTGGTGCTGGCCACCCATCCGCAGGGCAAGTTCGCGACGCCCGAGGTCAATCGCTATTTCCGATTCGGCGCGAGCCCCCGCGCCGCCCAGACGCTCGTCCTCGGCGCCAAGGTCCGGGCGCTCCTCGCCGGACGCGATGCGGTGCAGCCCGACGACATCAGGCAGATCGCCATCGCGGCGATGCGCCATCGCTGCCTCCTCAACTTCGAGGCCGAAGCTGAGGGCATGGCCACCGACACGGTGCTGCAGAACATCATCGACACGACCGTCGCCGACGCCCGCGTCGCCGTCTGAGTCGCGGCCGAACTGGAGCGCCGAACTGGAGCGCCGAACGGGAGCCCCGGACCGCACCGGACCGGCCGTGGTGCGCGAACCGTTAGTGCCCTCGGATCTTCCAGATCGCGCCGCCCTGGCCGGGATTCTGTCCGCCCTCGAAGCTGATGATGTAGAGCTCGCCGTCCCTGTCCTCGGCGAAGCTGGAGAAGAGCGAGGCGCTCTTCGAAAGCAGGAGCTTCGGCTCCGATGCCTTCCCGTCCTTCATGCGGAGCGCCCAGACCTTCGGGATCCCGAAGTCCGCATAGAGATACGCCCCCTGCAGTCCGGGGATCTTCGAACCGCGGTAGACGAAGCCGCCCGTCACCGACACGCCCTCCTTGTGGGAGTAGTCGACGACCGGATCGATCATGCCTTCCTTCGACTTCCCGGCGAAGTCATGCGTTCCCTCGCGCTTGTTCCAGCCGTAGTTGCCGCCCTTCGTGATCAGGTCGATCTCCTCCCAGAGATTCTGCCCGACGTCGCCGGCCCAGAGCTCGCCGGTCGTCCGGTCGAACTGCATGCGCCAGACGTTGCGGAGGCCGTAGGCCCAGATCTCCGGCATCGCGTCGGCGCGTCCGACGAAGGGATTGTCCGCGGGCACCGCGTACTTCTTCCCCTCGTCCTTGCGGTTCACGTCGATGCGGAGGATCTTCGCGAGGAAGGTCTTGAGATTCTGGCCGTTCTCATGCGGATCGTTGGCGGCCCCGCCGTCGCCGAGGCTGACATAGAGATAGCCGTCCTTGCCGAAGAGCACCGTGCCGCCGTTGTGGTTCGAGTAGGGCTGCGCCTGCTCGAGCAGCACCTCCTCGCTCTTCGGATCAACCGTGAGGCCGTCGGCGCTGACGGCGAAGCGCGAGAGCACGGAGCGCCGCGGCTTCGCGGCGGTGTAGTAGACGTAGAGCTCGCGCTTCGTCGGGAAGTCCGGGTGGAATGCGATCGAGAGGAGTCCCTCCTCGTTGCCCTTGTCGTTCACCAGCGAGGTGAAGTCGACGACGACCGGAGCCTCCGTCGCGCTGTCCTTCGTCGCGTCGAGCAGCCGAATCGTGCCGGGCTGTTCGGCGACGTACCAGAGGTTCGGCGCGTCCGGCCGCTGGATCATCTGGATCGGACGGATGAGCTTGATCGAGGGCCACAACCGCTCGAGCGAGAGTTCCGGGAAGCTCGCGGCCTCCGCGGCGGCCGGGGCCGGCGGCGCCTTCGCGGGTGTGGCCTGCGGAGCCTTTGGGGTCGACGCCGGAGCCTGGGCAAGCGCAATGGAGCTGACGACTACCGACATGACGGCGGACGCGATCGAAGGGGACATGCGTGAGGACTCCGGAAAGTGGGGTCGCATCGTACGAAGCGATGCGGCGGGACGGTACGCTCATCGCATGCTTTCGAAGCACATCCTCGCCTCAGGTCTTCTCCTTCTTCTCTCCGGCACGATGGCCGCATTCGTGAGCGCCGGCGACGGCGCCGCGACGAAAGCCGCGCCGCCCGCGCGCGGAGCCGACGACGAGGCGAACTTCGTCTCGCTCTTCAACGGCAAGGACCTCACCGGCTGGATCGGCGACACGAAGGGATATCTCGTCGAGGAGGGCGCGATCGCCTGCGGCCCCAACGGACAGAACCTCTACACCGAGAGGGAATACGGCGACTTCGCCCTGCGCTTCGAGTTCAGGCTCACGCCCGGCGCCAACAACGGCATCGGAATCCGCACGCCGGCCGAGGGTGACGCGGCCTACGTGGGCATGGAGATCCAGGTGCTCGACAACACGGCGAAGCAATATGCGACGCTGAAGCCCTATCAGTATCACGGTTCGGTGTACGGCATCGCCCCGGCGAAGCGCGAGTTCCAGAAGCCGGTCGGCGAGTGGAACGTCGAGGAGATCGTCGCCGACGGCCGACACGTGAAGGTGACGCTGAACGGCGAGGTGATCGTCGACGTGAATCTCGACGAGGCCACCAAGGCCGGGACGATGGACGGCAAGGAACACCCCGGACTCAAGAACGCGAAGGGCCACATCGCCTTCTGCGGCCACGGCGATCGGGTGATGTTCCGCAACATCCGCGTGAAGACGCTGCGTTAGCCCGGGACGTTCGCCTCAGCGGATCTCGATCTCGACGATCGAGTAGTCGTCCGCGTACTGGTCGCCGCCGCGGATCGCCTGGGTGACGCGACGGATGTGGTCGATGCGCGAGACGTTCGTCGCCGCCGACATCGCCTCGACGAAGTTGTCGTGGCCCCAAATGGAGCCGTCGGAGCGCTCGATCTCGTAGACGCCGTCGCTGTAGAGGTAGACGCGATCGCCGCTCTCGAGCGTGGTCGAGGTGTTCTCGATCTCGTACTCGGAGAGGACGCCGATCATCATGCCGTCGGAGTCGAGCTGCCGAAGCGACGCGCCGGTCGACACGAGCGTCGGCGGGTGCCCGGCGCCGGCATAGACGAGCGAACGGTCACGGCGGTCGAGGACGCCGTACCACATCGTGAAGAACATCCCGTTATGGCGAGCCATCGGGAAGTTGGCGTTGAGCCGCGTCAGCACCGCCTTCGGGTCGCACGCCTCCTCGACCGCGAGGCTGCGGACCAGGCTCATCGCGCTCACCGAGAGAAGCGCCGGGCCCACGCCGTGACCGCAGACGTCGATGATGTAGAACGCGAAGCGGTCGCCGTCGACCCAGTGATAGCCGAAGCTGTCGCCGCCGAGGCTGGCCGAGGGGATGAAGACCCACGACGTGCGGAGCTCGGCCCGCTCAAGCGGCGGATCAAGCAGCGTGCGCACGTATTTCGCCGCCTGGGAGAGCTCCTGGGCCATGTGGGCCTCGCTCGCGGCGAGGCGCCGGAACGCCTCGTTCCGCTCAAGCTGGGCGACGTAGCCTCGCGAGTGATGGCGCACGCGGGCGATGAGCTCGACCGGGTCGGGCACCTTCACGATGTAGTCGTTGGCCCCCTTCGCGAACGCCTCGGCCTTGGTCTGTCCCTCCTCGCGCGAGGAGAGGACGATGATCGGCACCTCGTGCAGCGACTCGCACTCGCGATAGCGGCGCACGAGCTCAAGGCCGTCGGCGCCGGGCATCACCAGATCCTGGAGGATGACCGTCGGGCGGGTCGCGACCGCCATCTCGACGGCCTTGGCCGCGTCGGCGCAGTAGTGCATCGTCAGGTCCGGCTGCCCGGCCAGCGCTTTGCCCACGGCCATCGCGACGATCGGCTGGTCGTCGACGAGCAGCACCACGGTCCCGGCAGAGCCACGCGTTCCGTTTCCGCTCATCGCACTCCTCCGCGCACGGTGCCCGCGGCGCGTCGGGCCAGCGCCCGGCCGATCGCCACGCCGATCTCGCCGACTCCCAACGTCTCGACCGCGGCGCCGATCCGCACCGCCTCGCCCGGCATGCCCCACACGACGCTCGAGGCCCGGTCCTGGGCGATGGTCCACCATCCCGCGCGGCGCAGCGCGAGCAGCCCGTTGGCGCCGTCGCGACCCATGCCGGTGAGCAGCGCGGCGACGCCGCCCGAGCCCGTCGCGGCGAGCGACGCGAAGAGGACGTCGACCGACGGCCGGTGGAGCGCGTCGGCCGGCTCGTCGGCGAGCGTCACGGCGGACGCCGATTCGCAGACCAGATGCGACTCTCGTGCGGCGAGATGGACCGTTCCGTTCCGCAGCGGCTCGCGCCCCGCGACGAGGCACACCGGAAGGCCGGCGCTCTGCCCAAGCCACGTCGCCAGTCCGGGCACGAATTCGCCGCCCAGATGCTGCACGACCACGATCGGCGCGGCGATCGGACGCGCGAGCGCCCGCAGCACCGTGAGCAGCGCCTGCGGCCCGCCGGTCGAGGCGCCGAGGGCGATGATGCCGCGCCCATCCGCAGCCGGGGCGGGAGACTCAGCGCAGGCCTCGGCGATCAGGGCCCGCTCGCGCCGGGCGAGGAGCGCGATGTGGTCGAGCTTTCGCAGCAGCGTCTGCGAGCCTTCGAGTTCGCCTCGGGGGCCGAACTCGGGCGTGTGGACCGCATCGAGCGCCCCGTGTCCGAGCGCCTCGTAGACGCGGCCCGAGTTCCCCTCGACCGTCGCGGTGACGACGAGGATCGGGCAGGGCGTATCGCGCATGATGCGGCGCGTCGCCTCGACGCCGTCCATGCCGGGCATCACCATGTCCATGAGAACTGCGTCGGGAAGGTCCGTCTTCGATCGCGCGACCGCCTGCGCCCCGTCGGTCGCGACCCACGCGATCGAGTGTTCGGGACGGGAGAGGACGGCGCGGCGAATCGCCTCGATCGCGATCGGCAGGTCGTTGACGATGCCGACCCTCACCGCGGTCCCTCCGGCGCGCCGATGAGGTCCCGCACCGCGCGGGCGAAGGTGTCGTCGCGGAACGCGCCCTTGGTGAGGTACGCATTGGCGCCGGCCTGCATGCCCGCGAGGCGATCCTCCTCGCGGTCCTTGTACGAGACGATGATCACCGGCAGGTCGGCGAACCGGGCCTCGCGGCGCACCGCGGCCACGAGCTCGAGGCCGTTCATGCGCGGCATGTCGATGTCGGTGACGAGCAGGTCATACTGGCCCGCGCGGATGGCATTCCATCCGTCGGCGCCGTCGACCGCGACGTCAACGTCGTAGCCGAGGCGCGACAGCAGTTGGCGCTCGACCTCGCGCACGGTGAGCGAGTCGTCGACGACGAGGATCCGCCGCCTGCGGGCGGCGTCGAGCTCCGGCCGCGCGGCCGCGCCGCGCAGCTTGCCCTCGGAGAGGTATTGGCGCACCGACTGCACGAGGTCGTCGACGTCCACGATGAGGAGCGGATCGCCCGACTCCGCGATCGACGCGGCGGCGACGTGGGGCACCTTGCCGAGCCGCTGGTCCAGCGGCCGGACGACGAGGTCACTCTCGCCGGCGAAGCGATCGACGACGAGGCCGTACCACTCCTCGTCGTGTCCGCGTCCGTAGGCGACGACCATCACGCTCACCGCCCCCTCGGCGCCGCGCTCGCCCTCGCCGAGCTCAAGCACCGTCGCCGCATCGACGAGGCCGACCGCCTTGCCGTCGAGCATGAACTGGCGCCGCCCCTCGACCGCGGAGATCGTCGAGGTCGCCACGCGAACCACGCGCTCAAGCCGCGCCAGCGGGAAGGCGTACGGTTCGCCGCCGACATCGACGACCGCGGCGCGAAGCACGCTGAGCGAGACGGGAAGCTCGAGCCGAAACTCGGTGCCGCGGCCGAGGTCGGAGTCGATTGACGCGGTGCCGCCGACCTCCTGGGCGAAGGACTGGACGACGTCGAGCCCGACGCCGCGGCCGGAGATTTCGGTCACGTCGTTCGCGGTCGAGAAGCCCGGCAGGAAGAGGAACTCGAAGAGCTCGGAGGTGGTGAGCTTCGCCGCGACCTCGGGCGAGCTGAGGGCCTTGCTCACGACCTTCCCGCGCAGCCGCTCGGTGTCGATGCCGCGGCCGTCGTCGGCCACGAGGACGAGCAGGTGACCGGCGTGATGTCGGGCCTCGATGACGATTCGCGCCACCGAGTCCTTGCCCGCGGCCGACCGCTCGTCGGGCGTCTCGACGCCGTGGTCGAGGGCGTTCCGCAGCATGTGGTTGAGCGGCGCCTCGAGCCGGGCGAGGATGTCGCGGTCGACGGGAACGCCGGCGCCGATGATGTCGAAGCGCACCTGCTTGCCGAGCTCGCGGGCAAGATCCCGCACGAGCCGCGGGAAGCCGACGGTCACCTCGCCGAAGGGCCGCATGCGGCTGCCCAGCGCGACGTGATAGAGCGCCGTCGAGATCTCCTCGAGACGACGGGCGACGTCCTCGGACTCGACGATCTGCTTCTGGGCGCGGCCGATCGCCCGCCGCGCCCGATCGCGGGCCTGGGCGAGCCGCGGCCGGGCCCCGACTTCCTCCTCCAGCCGCTCGAGGGTCTCGTCGAGATCGAGCAGCTGTTCCTTCATCGAGAGAAGCGGATCGCGCGTCGACTCGAGGCGGCGGCTCTGGATCGTCATCTCGCCCGCGAGCCGCATCATGCGGTCGACCGACTCCGCGGCCAGTCGCACGGTCTTGGCTTCGACCGTCGCCGACGCCGACGGCGCCTCCGTGGGGGCCGGCTCCGGCGCCGGTGCCGGCGCGGGCGTCTCGGCCCGCGGCGCCGCCGGGAGCTCCGGCGCCGCGCTCGCCGCCGGCGGCCGGGCAAGCAGGTCCACGAGTTCGCCGATCACCTTCGCGTGACTGTCGCCCCAGGTCGAGAGGTCCTGCTCGGCGAGCGTGGCAAGCTCATTCAGGATGTCGGTGCCGGCGAGAAGCTGGTCGATGCGCGAGGTGCCGACGACCTCACGTCCCCGCTGCGCCGCGACGAGCACGTCCTCCATCGCGTGGGCGAGGCGCACCGCGGAGTCGAGCCCGATGATGCGGGCCGCCCCCTTGATCGAGTGCGCCGCGCGCATGAGCGGCTCGATGGCCGCGAGATCGTCGGGCCGCGACTCGAGCGTGAGGAGCCCCTCGCTGAGCGTGCGGGTGTGGGCCTCGGCCTCCGCGCGGAAGAGCTCGAACATCGAGAACCCGTCGAGACCGAATTCGCCGCCGCTCATGAGAGGCACCGTGCGAGTGCGCGGGCGAGCTTGGCCGGATCGAGCCGCGCGGCGAAGGCCCCCCGCTCGAGCGGCACCAGCGCATCGGTCACGCCGTCGAGGGCGCGGGCGACGGTGGCCGGCGGCGCCATGAACGTCGAGGCGTCGAAGCGCCGGATGCCCTCGATCCTGTCCATCGTGACGACCCACGCGGCGGCCGCGTCGCCGAGCACGACCATGCGGCGCTCGGAAGGATCGGCGGCGGCGCGGTCACCGGCATCGCCGATGGCCAGTACGCGCTCGAGCCGCGCGACGGGCAACAGCTCGCCCTGCACGTTGCAGATGCCCGCGAAGAGATCGTTCGATCGGTGCGGAATGCGGTGGATCGTTCGCGGCGGGAGGACGCGGCGGGCGAAGCGGACGTCGATCGCGAGGCGCTCGGTGCCTAACGATGCGACCAGGAGCGTCGCGTTGAGGCGATCGCGCTCCTCGGCCGGCGCTCCGACCATGCGCGTGTTCTCGACGAGCTCGTCGGGGGGAAGCGGCCGCTGCAGCAGCACGCGGAGCCGCATCGCGATGTCCATGCCGCGCGAGTCGACGCTCGGCGGGGTCTCCGCGACGGTGCCGACATGGGCGCCGAAGCCGGTTCCGTCGCTGGCATTTCGATCCGCTGGCGGCTGGTCCTGCACACTGGTGCGATCGGCCAATCGGAGGGGTTCCCTTCGGCAATTCGACGGCGGAACGCACCGTCGGCCACATTCGGGCGATCGGGCGCCGAATCCGCGTCCGATCGGCCGGTCGCGGCCTGCGGCGACCGTCGATTCCCCGCTCCGAAGTCAGGGCCGCGGACTGTCCGGACCGGATTCGGGATGGGGCTCAAGATGGACCGCCAGCGCCCGCTCGCGGTAGCGGTCAGCCATCGCGCGACGGCCCGTGTCCTCGGCCAGCGCCGCAAGCGCGATGAGCGCGGCCTCGCATCGCGGATCGAGGTAGACGGCGCGTCGCAGCGACTCCTCCGCCTCGCGGGTCCGATCGAGTCGACGAAGCGTCTCCGCATGGAGGCGATGACCCTCGACCGAGCCGGGATCGCGGCGCAACAGCTCGCGCAGCGCGGCGTCGGCCTCGCTCCATGCGGCCTGGGCCACGAGCCCACGGCAGCGCTCGAGCGATGCGCGTTCCGCTCGGGGCGGACGCGGCGCCGGGTCGCGTGACTCGCGTGCCGGGGGTCGCTGCCGGTGTGCGGCGCCGCGTTCGCGGCGAGGCGGAGCGAGCAGCGGCGCGACCCGCACCTCGCCGCGCTCGAACGCGAATGCCTCGACCGGGCCGACGGCCCGAAAGCCCGCCGGCGCGTCGGCCGCATCGGCATGGCCGAGGACGAGCACGCCGTCGTCGCGCAGCCAGCGACGGAGGCGCTCGAGCAGTTCGACCCGGGCCTCGGCACCGAGGTAGATGAGCACGTTGCGGCAGAAGATCGCGTCGTAGCGCTCGGCGCCCGGATCCCATGCGAAGAGGTCGGCCTCGACGAAACGGACCATGCGAAGCACCGAGTCGGGCACGGTCACGCTCCGGTCGGCGCCGAGCCGCGCGTCGGCAACCCACGGCGGAATCCCGTCGCGGGCCGCGAATCCGGCGAAGGTCCCGTGGACGAGCGAGCGCATCGCGTCGGCGTTGACGTCGACGGCGTCGATCGAGACCTGGCGCGGCGCGAATCCGGCGTCGACGGCGGCAAGGGCCATCGAGACCGGCTCGGCGCCGTTGGCGCATCCGGCGCTGAGCATCGAGATTCCCTGGGCGATGCCGCGCCGCCGTTCGCGCAGCCTGGCGCGGAGCATCTCAAAGGACGCGGCGCCGCGAAAGAGCCAGGTCTCCGGCACCGCGACGATCGCCCGGGCGCGCGCCGCCTCGGCCGGATCGGCGTCGAGTCGCTTCGCGTACTGCCTGTCGAGTTCGGCCTCGGGCCATCCCAGGTCCGCGCGCAGCGATCCGGCCCTCTCGGCGATCGACCGTGCGACGGAGGGCGACTCGAGAAGCGACGGCGCGAGCCGGGCATGCACGCGCAGCCACTCGATCGTCTCCGGGAAGCGCATCACTGCGCCATCCCCGAGAGCGTCGGATCCGGATAGAGGCGCTGCCGATCGTCGCCGACGAGGAGCCGCTCCGGATGAAGGAGCTGGACGGTCGTGTCGTGATGCGGCGTGATCGGGCCGAAGGGCGAGTCGAGCGCGCACGCGGCGCTGGCGTGGGTTCCGACGTCCGACCAGTCGATGGTGTCGATGCCGAGGACGCCGCCGACGAAGAGACCGCCAAGCCCGCCGTCGGACCGCTCGGGGGCGAGTCGCACGAGGATGATCCGCGAGCCGAGGCGCGGCGCCGTCGCCGGTCCGCCGAGGCGCTTGCCGAGGTCGATGAGCGGCAGGAGCGCCCGCTGGCGCTCGAAGACGCCGAGCATCCACGGCGGCGAGTCGGGAATCTCGCGCCACCGCACGACCGGCAGCAGCTCGACGATCGCGCCGCAGGAGATCGCCCAGCGGCGATCGACCTCACCAACGGCCGTGTCGAAGAGAAGCGCCCTCATCGGTCAGTTCCCCTCGCGGAGCCGCATCATCGCGACCGCCGACTTGAGCGAGCCGATCGCCGTCTGGAGCTCGTTCGCGGCGCTGCCGAACTCGCCGGCGGTTTCGATGGTCTGCCTCGCCCCGACCGAGAGCGTGCGCATCGCCTCGTCGATCTGCTTCGCGCCGGCGGCCTGGCTGCGCATCCCCTCGGTGACCTGGACGAAGCGAATCGTGTCGTCCTCGACGTGGGCGATGATGCCCTGCACCCGCTGGCCGACGTGGTCGACGTCGTCGAGCACGGTGCGCAGCGAGTCGCCGAAGCGGTCCATCTCGACCACGCCGGCGGCCACCGCGCCCTGCATCTGCCGGATCATCCGCTCGATGTCGACCGTGGCCGCCGCGGTCTGGTCGGCGAGGCGCCGGATCTCGCGGGCGACGATGAGGAAGCCGAGGCCAAACTCGCCGGCCTTCTCCGCCTCGATCGCGGCGTTCACCGAGAGCAGGTTGGTCTCGTCGGCGACCTTGGTGATCGCGCCGACGATCGCGTTGATCGCCTGGGCCTTCTCGTTGATCGCGCCGAGCCGGGCCGCGACCGAATGGGCGGCGTCATCGAGCCGCCGCACCGAGGTCTGCATCGAGCGAAGCCCGTTGCGGCTCTCCTGGGCCTTCTCGGCGGCGCCCGCGGCGCTGTCGGCGACGGTCTGCATGGTGTGCAGAAGCTCGTCGCCGGTCGTCGAGATCTGCCGCGTTGCCGCCGCGACTTCCGCGGCCGAGGCGCCGAATCCCGAGGCGGTCGACTCGAGCGTCACGCTCGTCGCGGCCAGTTCCGTGGCGGTGGAGTTGATCTGAATGCTCGCGTGGCGCACCTGGCCGACGATGCGGTTGAGGTTCCGCGTCATCTGCTCGAAGGCGTCGAGCAGCGTGCCCGACTCGTCGGCGACGCCGACGGAGGGCAGCGGTTCGGAGAGGTTCCCGTCGGCGATGCGCTTCGCCGCGACCACGACCCGCTCGAGCCGCTGGCCGACGCCGCGGGCAAGGAGGACCAGGACAAGGGCGATCGCCGCGACGCCGATGGCGCCGCTGGCGGAGTTCGCGAGGAGCGTCGCCCAGACGCCGGTTGCGACGCCGGACTTGCTCTTGCGGACCACCAGGGTCCAGTCGCCGAAGCGGAGCTTGGTGATGCCGTAGTAGCAGTCGGCGCCGAGGGTCGCGTCGTTCCCCTCGACCACCCGCACCGCGCCGGGCGACTCGACATAGGTTTCCATGACGCGCTCGAGCGGACTGCCCACGACCGACGCCATCTGAAGGCGATGGTCGGCGCCCGAGCCCGAGTCGGTCGTCGCGGCCAGGAATTGGCCGTCGGCGGCGAGGTACAGGTCGCCGCCGATGCGCTGTCCCATCGCGGCGAGGGTCGCCTCGATGGCGGCAAGCGTGCGGTCCACCGTGGCGACGCCGACGAACCGGCCGTCGCGGACCAGCGGAAAGGCCTGACGGACGGCTGCGGTGTCGCCGTGCTTCACCGGCTTGGCGAAGAGCACGTCGACCGTGCCGTCGCGCTCGACCCGCCGCTTCGCCTCGCGGTACGCCACCTCGTGCGAGGCATCGACCTCGGTCTCCATTCGTCCGCCGGGCGGGCCGCCGCGATCGCGCCGCAGCTCGGCGGTGAAGCGCTCGCTCGCTTCGGTTGTCGCCACCGCGGCGCTTCCTCCGCTCGACGGTGCGAGGGCCGTCGGCTCGTAGGCGACGCCGATGGCCTGCAGTTCGGGGTGGGCCTCGAAGATCCCGCGCAAGAGCTGCTCGGTGCCCGCCCGGTTCCCGAGCAGTCCGGCATGCATTTCGGCGCGCCCGAGGAGCTCCGCGGTCATCGACGCCCGCTGGCTCTCAAGGTCGAGCTCCGCCGCCGCGATGAGGACGCTGTCGGCGAGCTCGCGCTCGACCTGCTCCCCGAAGAGGGCGTACGCGCGGACGACGTTGCCACCGATGATCAGGCCGACGAGACAGACCGTCGGGATGATCCCGAAGAGGACCATCTTCCCGACCAGCCGTTGGCGAAAGGGCAGGATCTGTTCGGACATGCGGAAAGTCGCGGCGCCGCCGCGGTCGTCGCGACGGCCGGTGCCACCGGGGATATCGGACGAAATCCGCATCGACATTCAGTCGAGCGCCAGAACTCGCCTCACACACCGGATCCACAGGCTGTCCATGCGCTGGCGGGTCGGGCCGGCTCCCGACCGAAGGGGGATCGCGCAACACCGACCGGCTTGGTGCCACCGCTTTGTGGTGCATTCCCCAATTTCCGCAGTTTCGCGCCGAGGTCCGATTCGGTACAACAAAGCTCGGGTGAAACCTGAGATAGTTCGATTCGCCCTGATCGGTGGTACTCTCCCCACGCGATCATCGCTGAGGGTCGAATTGGCCCTCTCAAACGAGTTCCTCTCTGAGTCGGGAGGCTGCAGGACTTCGGTCCGCGCGGCCTCCCGATTTTTCTTGTCCGCATCTTCGCGCGCCGCTCATCAGACGGAGCCCAAGCGAAGGCCGTGTTGCGCGATCGACCAATCGACGGGACGCGCGAGCGGATTCGGCGGCGCATCGCGGAACGCTCGACGAATGCGCTCCGCGGCGCGGCGATCGCGGGCGATGAAGAAGAGGAATCCGCCGGCGCCCGCGCCCGGCAACGTCCACGCGAGGAGCGATCGCACGAAGGGCGCCGCCATCGCCTCGATCTCCGGCGTCGACGCGAGCGGATCGAGCTGCACCTTCAGCGACCAATAGCGCCCGACCTCGCGGGCGAAGCCGTCGATGTCGCCTTCGCGCGCCGCGACGCACATGCGCTCGGCGCCGACCTTGAGTTGCGCGACGATCGAGAGGACGCCGCGGTCGCGGGCGAGGTAGCGCTCGACGACGCGCTCGAGAATGTCGCGGGCCATGCGCCGCCGGCCGGTGAAGCACAACACGGTGCGCTCGTTCAGCTCGCGCTCGAACGCCGGCGAGAGGGCGATCGTCTCGACCGTCGGGCGCTGCACGATGCCCGGCTCGCTGCGGGCGATCTTGAGGCCGGCCTCGATTCCGCCGATCTGGTCCTGCCATCCGCCGCGCGTCGCGATCATCTGCTCGAGCAGGCTCGTGCGGCTGATGAGGACATCGCGCGCCGTTCGCCGACCGACGACGCGGTCAAGGCACGCGAGCACGGTCGCGCCGAGGATCGACGAGGTGCCGAGCCCCGAGCCCTTCGGCACCGCGGCGAGCATCGAGAGCGAGAGGCCGCCGCCGAACTTCGACAGCCAGCGGTCAAGTCGAACGGAGGGCGAGGGCGGCGCGATGCCCGCAAGGCGCAGCGCCGCCTTGGCCAGCGCCGTCCAGTCCCGCGGGTCGCGGTGGGCGAAGAGTTCGGCACTGGTGCGGATCGTTCGATGCTCGCCGAGATCGACCGAGTGCACCGTGATCACCGGCTCCTCGGCGAGCTTGGCGATGGCGTGGACGGGCGGGCGGTTGTCGAGGTCGATCGCCAGGTTGACGACCGCGCCGCCGCGCTCCTGGCAGATCGGCGGCGTGTCGGACCACCCGCCGGCGAGATCGATGCGCGCCGGAGCGCTGGTCCAGACCGTTTCGTCGGGACGAATGGCGGCGGTCGGCGGCGTGGAGGGCAGCGTGAGTTCGGTGGCGACCGCCTCGCCGACCGCGGCGAGTGCCCGCGCCCGCAGCGCCCGCTCCGCGCTCCCTCCGGCAATCCGCGCCGCCACCGCCAGGGCCCGCGCCCGTTCGAGCGGCGGCAGCCGCGCCGGTGCCGAAAGCGCGGCGACGAGGTGCCGGCGCGAGGCGGGCCGGAGCATGGCGCCCATGGCCTCGGCGCCGAGGGCATCGTCGGCGCGGAGCGCCGCGTGGGGATCCTCGAGGGCAGCGGCCTCGGCGATCTCGCGCTCGAGTCCGACGATCCGATCGTGATTCACCCGATCGAGGAGTTCGGCCAGCGAATGCCGCCGGGCCCGGAGCGCGGCGGCCGGCGCCGGCTTCGATTCCATCATCCACGCCTCGACCGTCGGTCGCGGGGTCACGCGCCACAGCGGGACGTCCCACAGCGTCGCACTGCCGGCGCCGCCGTGGGCCGCGCCGGCCGCGAGGGACAGGCCGGTGGCCGCGGCGAATCGACGCAGCGAGGTTCCGGCCCAGCGCGGGTCGGCGTCGAGCGGCGACTTTGCGTCATCGTCGACGTGGAAGAGAATCGTCGCCCACGCTCGGGCTCCGATCGGGAGCGCCACGCATCCGAAGCCGCGGGCAAGGTCGATGGCCGGAGCCGCCCGCGGCAGTCCGAAGACGAGGTTCTCGCCGGCAAGCGAGAGCCGTGCGCCCATGCAGCCGATGACCGCCGCGCCGGCCCTGGGGGCGGCGGCGATGCGGCAGTTGGCGACGCCCAAGGCGCGGACGCCGCCGCGCGGCGGCTCGAGCCCGTAGCGCTCCGACGTCGCGCGGTCGCGCAGGAGAAGGTCGAGACACTCGCGGGTCGTGCCGAGGTGGAGGAAGCCCTCGGTCGCGCTGCGCCGCACGCGGAAGTCGACCGTCCGCAGCGCGGCGTGCAGCGAGGCAAGATGCGCCGCGTCGCGGTCGCCCGCGCCGATTCCGAGGCGGGCGCGATAGTCCGCCGGCGACAGCCCGGGAACGAGCGCCGTCAGCACGTGCTCGTAGAGATCGACCGGCCGTGCGTCGCCGGCGACGATGGCGCGAAGGAGCCCGCGGCCGATCGCGGCGCCGCGCACGCCGAAGCCGGCTAACAGTTGGTCCGCCGCGTCGGGCGCGAAGCGGACGATCCCGGTGTCGATGAGGAGCGTGCCGTCGCTCCGAACGGCGCCGGCCCGGCGAGCCGTCTCGGCCGCGGGCTTCTGGAGAAAGTCGCGCACGCGCCCGTCGCGGGCCGCGACGTAGACCCCGTGCCGCGCGCCGCGCTCGACGCTTCCGCTCTGGGCGATGCCGACGACGCCGCCGCCGGCGCAATCGATCCCCTCGCGCCCGGCGCCGACCACCGCGTCGCCGCTAGCGACGACGATGTCGCCTTCGGCGTGCTGCGGCAGCGCCAGCAGGTCGGCGAGCACGAGATCGAAGATCGTGGCCAGTGCGCCGCACGATCGCCGCGCCGGCAGCGGGGCGAACGCCTTACCGAGCGCCGCGAACGCCGGAAGCCTGCGACTGTCGCCGCCCGAATGAACGATGAGAACGCGGCGACCGCGAAACGCGCTGTTGCCGCGGCCACGAACGGACTGCAGCGCCAGCGCGGTTGCCGCACCGCTGCCCGCGCGGCGGCCGCCCGGATCGGTGACGACGGACCATCGCGCCCCGCGGGGAAAATCCCCCCGTTCCTCGCGGTCGGCAAGGAACGCCCGGTATCCGCGCGCCTGCGTCTCGCGCGCCGCGGTGACGACGATCTCCAAGGGCATCACGTGACTGGGCACCCGCGCGATCGTAGTGGCTTCGCCCGATTCGTGGAGGCGATCGTCGCCTCCGGGCCGTCCGCCCCGTCGATCCGTCGCGAACGGCTATCCTGCCCCGTTCGCGACATTTCGATGATCGCGGCCAACCCGACTTCAGAGAGAGGATTTCCCTTCGTTGAAGAGTTTTGCGCAAGCGCTGGATCTGCACGCCGAGCCCACGCTCATTGCTGCATACCGGAAACACCATCGGGCCGTCTGGCCCGAGGTGATCGATTCGCTTCGCGCCATCGGCATCCGCCGCATGAAGATCTGGCTCGTCGGAACGAGGCTCTTCATGTGGTTCGAGGCGCCCGACGACTTCGACCCGCGGCGCGACTTTCAGGCGTATGCCCAAGACCCGCGCTGTCGGCAGTGGGACGAGTGGATGAGGACCTATCAGGCCAAGCTCGTCGAGGCCGGTCCGAACGACTGGTGGACACCGATGGAAGAGGTGTTCGACCTCGAGACCGCGAACGGCCGCAACGGCCACTGACGACAGCCCCTCGTGCCCAAACCACCCGTCATCACGCTGTTCGGCGCCGCCGGCGAAGTCACGGGCTCCTGCACGCTCATCGAGACCGAGCGGAGCCTCGTCGTCGTCGACTTCGGCATGATCCAGGGCACCGACGAGGAGGAGCAGCGCAACCGCACGCCGCCCCGCATCGACTGGCCGAACGTCCATTCCGTCGTGCTCACGCACGGGCACATCGACCACTGCGGCCGGCTGCCGATGCTCGCCCAGGTCGGCTTCACCGGCACCATCTGGACCACCCACGCGACCGCGGACCTCCTGCCCCGGATCCTCCGCGGCTCGGCCAGCCTCCAGCAGGTGCGCCGTCACGAGTGGCGACAGGGCACCGCGCCGATCGCCCGCGCGATCTTCGAGGGCGACCCCCTGCACTTGCCGAAGGTCGAGTCGCCCGAGCCGCCGGTCATCTTCGTGAACAGCCACGTCACGACCACGATGGCCCGCGTGCGACCGCTGGCGTGGAACACCTCGCAGGAGATCGCCCCGGACATCTCGCTGCGCTTCCTCAACGCCGGTCACGTGCTTGGCGCCGCCAGCGCCGAACTCACCTGCGGCTTCGGCATCGACGAGTGCATCGTGGTCTGTTCGGGGGACCTCGGCCCGCGGCACAACCAGCTTCACGAACCGCCCGCGTCGCCGAAGCGGGCCGACATCGTCATCGTCGAGTCGACCAACGGCTTTGCGCCGAAGCATCCCGGCGCCAACGCCGAGATGCAGCTGGAGGCGATTCTCGCCGAGGCCGGTCCGCGCGAGGAACGCGTCCTCATCCCGACCTTCGCGATCGGCCGCGCCCAGCAGATTCTCCTGCGGCTCGGACACCTCGCCCGACGCAACGCGCTCCACGGCCTCAACGTCTACGTCGACAGCGCGATGGCGGTGCGCGTGGCGGACCGCTTCCATCACCATCTCGACCATCTCGCCCCGGACGTGCGCGAGATCTTCGACCGGGGCGAGTCGCCGCTCGAGTTCGCGGCGATGCATCGGCTCACGACCCGCACGCAGTCGCTGGCCCTCACCGAGATGCGCCGCGGCGGAGTGATCCTCGCCGGCGCCGGATTCTGCGACGCGGGTCCGATTCTCCACCACCTCATGGCGGGACTCGATCGCGACGACTGCCGCATCGTGCTGGCCGGCTATCACCCCGCGGGCTCGATCGGCGACGGGCTGCGGCGCGGGGCGAAGCTCGTCGAGATCAACGGCAAGATCATCGAGGTCCAGGCCCGCGTCAGCGAGGTCGAGGGACTGAGCGGCCACGGCGGACGCGACGACACGCTCGAGTGGCTGCGCGGCATCGGCGAGCGGCCCTCGATGGTCCTCCTCAACCACGGCACCGAGGCCTCGCGCATCGCCCTCGAGCATTCGATCCGCGAGACGCTTGGGTTCGCCTGCGCGCGGCCGATGCCCGGCGAGCCCTATCGCCTCTGAGCCCGACGCGCCGACGATGATCAACCGTTAGGCGGTGGCCGCGGCGAATCGCTTCGAGACTTCCGCCCACGCGATCGCGTCGAGGACGGCCTTCACGTAGTCGGCGCGGCGATTCTGGTACTTCAGGTAGTACGCGTGCTCCCAGACGTCGATGCCGAAGATCGGCGTGCCCGGGCGCTCGGCGATGCCGGCCATGAGCGGGCTGTCCTGGTTGGGCGTGTTGGTCACGGCAAGCGTGCGCTCGGGCGTGACGACGAGCCACGACCAGCCGGAGCCGAAGCGAGTCATCGCGTTGGTCGTGAGCGATTCCTTCGCCTTGGCCATGCCGCCGAGGTCCTTGTCGATCGCCGCGGCAAGCTCCTTCGACGGCTCGCCGGAGGTGCCCTTCGGCGCGAGCGTGAGCCAGAAGAGCGAGTGGTTGGCGTGGCCGCCGCCGTTGTTGCGAATCGCCGTGCGCTTGTCGGCGGGGAGCGCGTCGATGTGGGCGATGAGCGCCTCGACCGACGTCGGCGCGGCCATGCCCTTGAGCGCCGCGTTGAGGTTCTTGACGTACGCGGCGTGGTGCTTGCCGTGATGGATGCGCATCGTCTCGGCGTCGATCGCCGGCTCGAGCGCCTCGGGCGCGTAGGGAAGCGGAGGGAGCGCGAACGGACCGTCGGCCTCCGGCGCCGGCGCCGCGGGCGCGACGGGCGGCGCGGGCTTGGTCGCCTGGGCGAATCCCATCGATGCGGCGCCGGCGACCGTGGCGGCCGTCGCGATGAAGGTCCGTCGATCGACGGCGACTCGTGCTGCGTTGCTCGACGCGTCCGTGCCCTGGTTCGTGGGGTTGCTCATGGCGGGCGAGTGTACGCTCCGTCCTCATGCGTCTCACGCGACTCGTTTCGCTTGCCCTGGCCTGCCTCGTCGGATGCGCGAATGCACCACGGGCCGGCGCGCCGGGCGACGTCGGCGCCGATTCGGGGATGGTTCCCCCAACGCCCGCGCCCCCGATTCCGGGAGCGGCGCCAGGTGAGACGGTCGTCCTCCTCTTCGGCGCCGTCGACTGCCCGATCGCCAACGGCTACGCACCGGAACTCGCCTCCCTGTCGGCCCGATGCCGCGAGCTCGGGCTGCGCATGGTCTACGTCTACCCCGCCGCCGACGTGACCGTCGATGAGGCGGCGCGGCACGGGCGCGAGTACGCGCTGCGCATGCCCTTCCTGCTCGACCCGACGCACCGCCTGGTCGACGCCGTCGGCGCCACGGTGACTCCGGAGGCGGCCGTCGTTCGGGTCGGGAACGTCGTGGCGGATCCGATCGAGGTGCTCTACCGAGGGCGGATCGACGACCGTTACCCGGCCCGAGGGATTCGCCGCACCGCCGTCACCAGCCGCGACCTGCGGGACGCGATCGAGGCGGTGGCGTCGGGGCGACCCGTTGCGGTGCCGAGAACCACGCCGGTCGGGTGCCTCATTGAGCCGTTGGCGCGGTAACTCGCATTTTTTGTCGCTGGCGGCGTGGTGCGCGAACCGCCTCCCCGTCCGCCCCGTAGCACTCGCCGGAACACGAGCCTGTCTGAACCGCAGGCCCCCGCTCGACACCAGCGGTGACTCTTCTCCCGACGATTCTCTCTCCCAAGCGCAAGGCCAATCGCCCGAGCATCCGCTCGGGCGATTGGCGTTGTGGCGCACGTCGATCCCATGGAACTCGGGTGCGGATTGACAACTTCGCGTGAACCGTCCGGCCGACGCTGCGTATTTTCATGTGAGATTCGCGAGATGGCTTCGGCTGCCTCGAGGCTCGCGAAGTCTCCGACACGCAAGACCGCATCTTCTCCTCTCTCTCCTGACACTCCTCGACACGCCGACGCACGCCCGGGTTCGCGCCCATGACCCCACGATCATGAGCCGGCCCCGGGCGTTGCCGTTGCATGGACGTCGCGACCGTCAGCGAATCTGCTCGAGCACTCGGACGACGCTCACCCGCCACGTCGGCGTGCCCTTCGAGGTCGGACCGGAGATGAAGCGAACCGGCGACCGGTCGCCTTCGATCTCCTCGCGCGACGCGTCATGGCCCGGCACGCGGCTGGTCGCAAACCAATAGCGCTCGGTGTCGCCGTCGAAGGTGACGAAGAGATCCGCGTGATCGCGGCCCGACAGCAGGAGAACCGTCTCGCCCCGGGCGTCGGTCAGGCCGCGGGCCCCCGATTCCGCCACGCCGCTGGGCGAGGGGCGCACCTCGACCGTCGCTCCCTCGATGGCCGTGCCGCTGGCGCGGTCATGGACCGCAACGAGGTAGGAGGCGCTGTTCGTGCCCGCGCAGGCGGCGAGCGGAAGGGTCAGCAGGAGCGCGGCGATCGTCTTCTTCATGGCGCCGGGAGGATATCCGCGCCGCGTCACTCCTCGACGAAGTCGAGCGATGTCCCGAAGGTCTCCCGAAGCGAAATGCAGCCGACCATCGCGATGAGGATCACCAGCGCCCCGACCGCCGCCGCGGACTCCCACGTCCCGAGGCGCGGCTCAAGGGCCTTCCACAGGAACGCGCTGCCGGCGGCGCCCAGCCAGCGCACGAAGTTCGGGGCGGTCGTGGCAGCGGTCGCCCGCAGGTTGGTGCCGAACTGCTCGGCCCCCATGGTGACGAAGACCGCCCAGTAGCCGATGGCGATCCCCAGGACGAGGAAGAGGATGTTCGAGGCCATCAGCGAGCGCGGAATCACGATGAACTGCAGCGCGACGGCGACGGCGGTGAGGATGTGGAAGAGAATGACCGTCTTGCGGCGCGAGCGGATGAGCTGGCTGATGAGGCCGCTGGCGAGGTCGCCGATCGCGAGGCCGACGTAGCACCAGAGGATCGCGTGGCGGACCGGCGTGACCGTGCCCTTCTCCATGCCCAGCGACGCCCCGACGTCGCCCGAGTACTTGACCAGCACGCCGACCGCGTACCAGATCGGAAGCCCGATCGCGATGACCCCGAGGTAGCGGCGCAGCCGCGACCAGGAGCTCACCAGGCGCCAGAACTCGCCGCGGCCGACGCGATCGGACTTGGCGGAATGGAAGAGGCCGCTCTCGACGACGCCGACGCGGAGGAAGAGAAGCCCGAGCCCGAGGCCGCCGCCCACGAGATAGGCGTTTCGCCAGGAGCAGTACTCGGCGATGATCGCCGCGAAGACCGCACCGAGGACGCCGACGCTGGCGACGATCGTGGTGCCGATGCCGCGGCGCTCGCGTCCTAGCAGTTCGGCCACGAGCGTCACGCCCGCTCCGAGCTCGCCCGCGAGGCCGAAGCCGGCGACGAAGCGGAGGAGCTCGTATTGGCGGAGTGCCGTGCCGAGGCCGATCGTCTCGAGAAACGCGAAGGACGAGGTCGGCGTGACGTCGGCCACGAAGGCGTTCAGCAGGTTGGCGACCGAGTAGCAGAGGATCGAGCCGAAGAGGACCGAGAGGCGACCGCGGCGATCCCCGATGATGCCCCACACCAGGCCGCCGACCATGAGGCCGGTCATCTGGAGGTAGTTGTCGAGCCAGACGCCGAGCTCGCTCCGTTGGGCCGCGTCGGCGATGCCGAGGTCGGAGAGGCTTGCGTCGCGGACGATCGCGAAGAGCAGCAGGTCGAAGATGTCGACGAAGTAGCCCAGCGCGGCGACGACGACCGCCAGCACGGCGGCGCGGGTCAGGGGCGATGAGGCCCCGGGGCTTGCATTGATGGGGTGGACGCCCGACGAAGCGCCCCCATGCTGCGGCGAGTCAGCCATGCGATGCAGTGTGCGGGAACGCGAAGTCGCAGGCAAGAGGTCGAGTCGTTTCGAGGCGTTGAATTCGCGCGCTGGGACATCGCTTCACTCGGTACGATCAGTCGCGGAGGTACGGCATGCGCAGAGACGCCGTTGCCAGCCGCTCGCGCGGGGGCTTCACGATGGTTGAGTTGTTGGTGGTCATCGCGATCATCGTGTTGATCATCTCGATGCTCTTTGTCGTGTTCCAGCCGCTGCGCCAGGGCGCGCTGCGGACGAAGTGCCTCGTGCACCAGCGCACGATCGCCCTGGCCTGCCAGGTCTACGCGACCGACTCCGACGGGCGCCGCCCGAGCCCGCGCACCGACAAGCTCTCGCCCGAGGCGGGCATGGGCACGGTGCCGAACCCGTGGGTGAACTGCACGCAGTCCGCGGGCACGCTCATCAACAACGTCGAACAGCCCGGCTCGCTCGAGAAGGGCGTGCTCTGGCCGTACATGAACCTGAGCTACGACTCCTACCGCTCGCCCCTCGATCCGACCAAGCGCGTCCGCTCGTACTCGCTCAGCTCCTTCGTCGGTGTCGGCGGCGTCTACCCGAACACCAATCCGCCGAACCTCTGCGACGACCTCTACGACACCTACGGCAAGAAGACCGTGATGGCGTCGCAGGTCCGCCAGCCGGCGGCGACGATGGCCGTGATCGCCGAGGAGGACGCGCCGGGCTACAACCGCCACGGTTGGGTGCTCGAGGTCCGCGACAACACCTACACCAACAAGTGGGTCGACCTTCCGTCGTTCTGGGACGGCAACCGCATCAACATCGCGATGATGGACGGCTCGACGCAGAGCCTGAACGTCCTCTCGCCGAAGCTGATCAAGGCCATGCAGAGCTTCGGCAACAACTACGTCGAGCCCTCGCCGGCGCCGGTCTACCGGGTGATGCGCCAGTACATGCTGCCGGGCGCGATCCCGTTCTGACGGGGAGCGACGGGCGCCGCGTTAGCCGTCGGGCATCGCCTTGGCCTGCTCCTCGTTGTAGATCTGCTGCAGCACCTCCGGCGACTCGTCGGGGAAGTGCGCGTCGGCGTACTTGAAGCACTCCTCGGCGATGGCGTCGCTCTCGCCGCGCATCGCGTTGTGCTGCTCGAGGTCGGCCTGCGACATCGGATGCGAGCCTCCGCTCGTCGCCTTGCGGTAGAAGTCGCCCGCCTTCTTGAGCGACGCGAACTGGGCGCGGAGCAGCCGCCGGTATTCCTCGAAGCGGGGGTCCTGGGCCGCGGCCTTCGAGGCCTCGGAGATCGGGCGAAGCGGCGGCGCCAGCTTCTCCGGCTCGGGGGGCGGATCGCCGCAGCCGGCGACGCCGACGACGATCGGGGCGGTGAACGCCAACAGGGCCACGCACAGGGCTGATCCGCGCATGCCGCAACAATAACGATTCGCGCACCACATACCAGCGCGATCGCGCCCGGTAGGTCTTCGCCGCCCGCCGTCGCGCCGTTCGCTAGCGCTGGAATTCGTAGATCGATCCGAGCCCGAGGATCCGCGTCAGCTCGTCGAGCGCCGCGCGACTCTCCTCAAGCAGCTTCGGGTCGGCGAGATCCGCGGGCCGGAGCTCGGTGCGGTAGTGCCGGTCGGCCCAGCCGTCGAGCTCCTCGTGCCGCGCCGGCGTGAAGAGCGCCTTGGGGTTCACCGCGGCCAGCTCCTCGTCGGTGAGCTGCACGCGGAGCCGCAGGCACGCGGGGCCGCCGCCGTTTCGCATGCTCTCGCGAAGGTGCATGAAGCGCACCGCGTGAATCGGATTGGACGCGTCGCCGACGATGCGGTTGATCACCGCCGACGCCGCCGGGTCCTCCTGCGACTCCGTCGGGGCGAGGAGGATCATGCCGCCGCCCGCGGACTCGGGAGGCGAGATGAGCTGGGAGTTGAAGAGATACGTCCTCACCGCCTGCTCGACGCTCAGCTCGTTGGCCCGCACCGTCACGACGACGAGGCCGGGCACGAGACGCCGCAGCGCCTCGATCGTCCCCGCCTGGTCGGCGAAGGCGAGCTCGTGGGTGAGCAGCACGTTGCCGTTGCCGACGCTGATCACGTCGTTGTGGAAGACGCCGAGGTCGATCGACTCCGCCCGCTGCCGCGCGAAGACGCAGCGGCCCGGATCGAGCCGGTGCGAGCGCGCTACCGCCTGTGACGCGGCGAGCGTCTGGCGGGCGGGGAAGCGCTTCGGCATCTCCGCCTCGCGCTCGCTCCGCCCGTAGGCGAAGAGATGCGCGCCGCGCCCGTCGCTGCCCGCAAGCCGCGTGTGGTTGGCGGCGCCCTCGTCGCCGAGGAGATCGGCGGACGGCAGCGGCGCGTGATGCGTGAATCGCTCGGCGTCGGCGAAGATCGCCCGCAGCGCCCGGGCCGTCGTCGGCGGCTCGATCGAGCGGTGGAACATGGATCGCAGGTTGGCGGGCGTGAAGTGCACGGTCCCGTCCGCCGCGTCGACCGACGGCGCGACGGTCGCGGCGTTGGCCGTCCACATCGCCGATGCGCTGCAGGTGCGGGCCAGGAGCACGAAGTCCTCCTTCGCCGCCTTCGCCAGCACCTCCGCGTCGCCGCCGGTGAAGCCGAGGGCCCGCAGCGTCGGCATGTGCGGCCGCTCATGGGGCGGCAGGAACCCCTGCGGAATGCCGAGCGACGCGAGGAACGCCGCCTTCGCCAGCCCCTGCTTCACCGCCTCGCGCGGCGCGGAGACGCTGCCCTCGTTCGAGGTGCTCGCCACGTTGCCGAAGGAGAGCCCGGCGTAGTTGTGCGTCGGGCCGACGATGCCGTCGAAGTTGGCCTCACGAAGCGCAGGCAGTGTCATGCGCGGAGTGTAACGATTTGCGCGCCCGTGACGGCACGGCGCGTCACGTGAGGGCCGACCAGTCCTCGCCGACCACGCGGGCCTTGGCGAACGACGCGCGGATCGCGCTCACCGCGGCGGAGGGCAGCGGACCGCGCGTCGCGTTGTCGAGGTTCTCGAGTGCCCGGTCGACCGACGTGCCTCCGACGATCGCGCTGTGGACCTGCGGGAAGGAGAGCGTGAATCGCAGCGCCAGCTCCGACCAGCCGCGCACGCCGGCCACCGCGCCGCGGTCGATCCCCATCGCCGCGAACCGGCGGCGATAGGGATCCACGTAGTCGTGGTAGCGCTCGTAGTGCTGCTCGCGCGGACGCCAGCAGCCGTTGGCGATCGATCGCTTGGTCAGCACGCCCACGCCATGCTTCGCCGCGGCGGGAAGCACCATGTCGATGTTGATCTGGTCAACGAGGTTCACGCTCGTCTGGAGCACGCTGATCCCCTGCTGCTGCACCGCCCAGAGCGCCGCCTCGTTGTCGCCCGAGTAGCCGGCGAATCGGATCTTGCCCTTGCGCTTGGCGTCGAAGAGCGCCTCGAAGGCCCAGCCCTCCTGGATCACCTTGAGCGGCAGCGAGTGGATGAGCATGACGTCGATGACGTCGGTCCTGAGGCGGGCGAGGGAGCGGTCGATCTGCTCGACGAGCGTCTCGGGTCGCGAGGCCTGCACCCAGCCGGCATCGGTGCTGTCGGCGCCGCACTTCGAGACGAGGATGAACTCCCTGCGTCGGTGGCCGACGCTCTCGCCGATCGCGGCCTCGGCGCCGCGATAGGCGGCGGCGGTGTCGATGACGTTGAGCCCCTCGTCCAGCAGCCGGTTCATCAGGCGGCTCGCGGCCTCGCGTTCCGAGGCGAGCAGCCCGACCGGCGCCGAGCCGAACGCGACGGGCGAGACGGAGAGGCCGGTGGTGCCGAAGGGACGACGATGCTGGAGCCCGAGGATCATGCCGTCCAGCGTAGCCCGAACGCGGCGATACTGCCGCTCATGTCGATCTCCTCCCTCGTGCTCCTGACGGTGATGTCGGTGGTCGGCGCGACGGCGCCCGACGATCCGCTTGCCGCATCCGACGTGACGTGGACATCGCCGAGCCGGGACGAGCAGGGCTCGATGCCGATCGGGAACGGCGACCTCGCCGCGAACGTCTGGTGGAATGCCGAGGGCGCGCTGTGGATGTACATCTCGAAGTCCGACGCGTGGGACGACAACGCGCGGCTGCTGAAGCTCGGGCGCATCGCCATCACGCTCGACCCGCAGCCCGCCGTCGACGCGGGCTTCCGCCAGCGGCTCGACCTGCGCGAGGGGGAGATCGAGTGCGCGATCGGACCGGCTGCGGCGCCGGTCACCTACCGCGTGCGGATTGACGCCGAGCGGCCGGTCATCGTCATCGAGATCGAGACGCCGGAGCCGAGCTCGGTCACCGCGTCGCTCGAACACTGGCGCACGGCGCCGCGCGAGGTGAAGGAGCTGAGCTGGAGCGACGTCTACTGCGCCGAACACAACGCCCCCGGCGTCCAGCCGACCGTCACCGCGCCGGACGTGGTTTCGCCGATCGTGGCCGGCCCGCTCGGTGCCGAACTCCTCTGGCATCACTTCAACGAGCGCACGCCAATCCCCGCGACCTTCCGCCTTCAGGGGCTCGAGTCGCTGCTGGCCGGCTATCGCGATCCGATCCTTCATCGGGCCTTCGGTTGCGCGATGACCGGCCCGGGGCTCGCGGCCCGCGGCGATCGGGCGCTTCGCAGCGCAGAGCCATCGCGCACCCACCGCATCGAGGTCTGGGCGGATACGCGCCGCGACACGACGTCGGACGCGTTCGTCGACGGCCTTCATGCGATGGTTCGGCGCGGCGCGAAGGACGACGCTGCGCGGGCGCTGGCCCGGCACCGCCGCTGGTGGGACTCGTTCTGGGAGCGCTCCTGGATTCGTGTCGGCGAGAACGCGACGGCCCGAACGTATCGGCTGCCCGACAACACCCACCCCGTCCGCATCGGACGCGACT
This sequence comes from Phycisphaerales bacterium, assembly GCA_044220875.1. GTDB lineage: Bacteria > Planctomycetota > Phycisphaerae > Phycisphaerales > SM1A02 > JAEUIT01. Next base: position 138,146 of record JBGAQH010000001.1, read on the forward strand.
CGAAGGACGGCAACCGCTTCCGCGGCGCGATCGACAACGTCCTGGTCTATGACCGACCGCTCGGCGCCGACGAGGTCGCGTCGCTGCGCACCGGTCGCGCACCCGCCGACACCGCCCTCGCATGGGCCGGCGGCGGACCGACGCTCATCGACGACGCCGACCGGCTCGACGGCGAGGCCGGGCTGAGCGTCGTCGCGTGGATCGTGCCCGAGGCCCAGGATCCCGGGGGCGGACGCATCGCCGACAAGGCGACGGTGGGCGCCTCCGACGGCTGGCTCTTCGACACCTATCCGGGCAACTCGCTCCGCTTCCTCACCGGCGACGGCGCCGTGACCTTCGACGCCCGACTCGTCCCGGGCAGGCGGGTCTGCGTCGTCGGCACCTATGACGCCCACGACGGCCGACGACGCCTGTACATCGACGGCGAGCGCGTGGCCGAGAGCCCGCCGCAGGCGGTCGCGTCCGATGCGATCAACCGCGCCTATGCGCTGCAGCGCTACATCGCCGCCTGCGCCGGACGCGGCGGCGCGCCGATCAAGTTCAACGGTTCGCTCTTCACCGTGCCGCGCACCGGCCATGACGAGGGCGACCCCGACTACCGAAAGTGGGGACCGGGGTACTGGTTCCAGAACACCCGACTCATCTACTGGCCGCTCTTCGCCAGCGGCGACGTCGACCTCACCGAGCCCTTCTTCGCGATGTACCGCGACGCGCTGCCGCTGGCGATCGCCCGCGCCGCGACGCTCGAGGGCGATCGCGTGGCGCCGGGGGGCGCGACGTTCTTCGAGACGATCTACTTTTGGGGAACGCCCGACAACTCGACCTTCGGCTGGAACCGCCAGGGAGCCGCGCCCGGCGCGGTGCTCAATCCCTACATTCGCCACTATCGCAGCGGCTCGATCGAACTCCTCGCGATGGCGCTCGAGCGTCATGCGCACCGGCCGGACGACTCCTTCGCGAGCGAGACGCTCGTTCCCCTGGCCGACGCCATCCTCGGCTTCTACGCGAGCTTCTATCCGCGCACTCCGGAGGGGACGATTCGCTTCGAGCCGGCGGCGTCGCTCGAGACCTGGCACGACGCGACCGATCCGCTGCCCGAGATCGCCGGACTCCGATTCGTGATCCCGAAGCTCCTCGCCCTCGACGCGACGATCATCGACGCCCCGCGCCGCGCCGCGTGGGGCGCGCTCCTCTCGTCACTGCCGCCGATCCCGACCGGCGAGGGGGCGGCCGGCACGGTCCTGCGCCCCGCGGCGCGATTCGGACAACTCGCCAATGTCGAGAACCCCGAGCTCTACGCGATCTTCCCCTATCGACTCTACGGCGTCGGCAAGCCCGACATCGAGCTCGCCCGGCGCACCTTCGCGGCCCGCGCCAACCGCGCGAACGTCGGCTGGTGCCAGGACTCGATGCAGGCGGCGCATCTCGGTCTTGCCGACGAGGCCGCGTCGATGCTCGCCCGACGCGTCGCGCTCAAGGACGCGAAGAGCCGCTTCCCGGCGTTCTGGGGACCGAACTACGACTGGGTCCCCGACCAGGACCACGGCTCGAACATCCTCACCACGCTCCAGTCGATGCTGATGCAGTGCGACGGACGGAGGATCCTGCTGCTGCCGGCGTGGCCGCGGGGATGGGACTGCGAGTTCAGGCTGCACGCGCCGGGGAACACGCTGCTGACCGGTGTCGTCCGCGAAGGGCGGATCGAGACGCTTGCCGTCTGGCCGCCCGAGCGACTGGCCGACGTGGAGATCCTCGGGGGCGAGTGACGGCGGCTCAAGGCGAAGGCTCGCCATCAACGCAGAACCAAGAGAAACGCCCCGCCACTCCGTGTGGAGTCGCGGGGCGTTCTCTGCAGTGGACCTGATCGGGCTCGAACCGACGACCTCTTCCATGCCATGGAAGCGCTCTCCCAATTGAGCTACAGGCCCGCACCGGACGAATTGTCCTCTCGCGACGGTCCTTCGCGAGAAGGGCTGCCGCGGAGGGGAGAGAGTAGCGGAGGCCCGGCGAGGCGGCAAGCGGTTGGTGCCGTGCCTGTCGCCGGAAGGTCCGCGGCGACGCTTATCGACCGTTTGTCGGGGTCGCTGCAGCGAGCCTCGTCGATCCTGCGGCCGCCCGCCGAGCGGTCGTCCGCAACGAAAACCGCCGCGTTGCCGCGGCGGTTCGAGGGGTTGGTTGGCGTGGGCTGAGCCGACTCAGCGAGCGGCGCCGACGAGGGAGTCGATCGCCTTGACGAACTCGTCCTTCTTGACGTTGCCGACCCACTTCTTCACGACTTGGCCGTTCTGAAGCAGGATGACCGTCGGAATCGCGGTGATCTGGTAGCTCATCGCGGTCTTCTGGTGCTTGTCGGTGTCGACCTTGCCGACCCTGATCTTGCCCTGGTAGGTCTTGGCGAGCTCGTCGATGGTCGGCGCGAGCGCCCGGCATGGCATGCACCACTCGGCCCAGAAGTCGACCAGGACGGGGGTCGAAGCCTTGAGGGCCTCGGCGTCGAAATTGGCGTCAGTGAATTCAATCGTGGCGGCACCAGCCATGGGGATCTCCGATCGGGGCGGTCTGTGAAATGGGCGCTGAAAGTGAGCGGGGATAGTAGCAGCCTCCGCGCAGCCCTCCACGCTATCGGCTCAGCTTCGCCCGTGAATTGGGGCAAGCTCCGCTCGCGTCCCAGATGTCGCGAAAAACCGGTTGGGCTGGAGCGACACAACGCGTCAGGCACACCGCGGCGCGTCCTCGACGGCCCAAGGTGCAGCCTCCTTCCCGTACCATCTCCGATCCCTCGCCTAGCGCCCCTTTCGGGGGGTTGGAACCGAACATGCACGACATCGCGATCATCGGAGCCGGGAAGATCGGCCGTATGGCCACCCACATGCTTGCCACCTGCGGCGACTACCGCGTCCGGGTCGCCGACTCCGTGGCGGCAAGCGTCGCCCACGTGACCAGCGCCTATCCGCAGGTCCAGGGCCACGTCTTCGACTTCCATGACGTGAACGCGATGGACGCGCTGCTGAAGGGCTGCCGCGCCGTGATCAGCTGCGCGCCGTTCCACTGCAATCCCCTCATCGCCGAGCGGGCCCGCGCCCACAAGGTCCACTACCTCGACCTCACCGAGGACGTGGCCGTGACCAAGCGGGTGATGGAGCTCTCCCACGGCGCCGAGACCGCATTCGTGCCGCAGTGCGGCCTGGCCCCGGGCTTCATCACGATCGTCGCGACGCACCTCATCCGCCCGATGACCGAGGTGACCGACCTCCGGCTCCGCGTCGGCGCGCTGCCCCGCTTTCCGGACAACCAGCTTCGCTACAACCTCACCTGGTCGACCGAGGGGCTCATCAACGAATACTGCAATCCGTGCGAGGCGCTCATGGACGGCCGCCTCGTCTCGGTCCCGCCGATGGAGCACCGCGAGACGCTGGTGATCGACGGCGTCGAGTACGAGGCCTTCAACACCTCGGGCGGCCTGGGCACCCTCGCGGACACGCTCCGCGGCCGCGTGAGGAACGTCAACTACAAGACGATCCGCTTCCCCGGCCACAACACGCTGATGAAGTTCCTGCTCGACGACCTCCAGATGCGCGACCACCGCGACGAGCTCGGCCGCATCTTCGAGCGCTCGCTGCCGACGACCTACCAGGACCAGATCATCATCTTCGTCTCGGCGACGGGCCAGTACCACGGGCGCCTCACCGAGCGGACCTACGCGAAGACGGTGCTCCACAAGTTCATCGACAACGAGAACTGGTCGGGCATCCAGATCACCACGGCCGCCGGCGTCTGCGCGGTGCTCGACCTCCTCGTCGCGGGCAAGATCCCGCAGCGGGGCTTCGTGAAGATGGAGCAGGTCAGCTACGACGACTTCATCACGAACCGCTTCGGCAAGCACTACGCCTGAGCCGAGAGCGCGGCGGCCGCGGCACCTAACGCTTCGCGCACGGCGGCGACGTCGTGCGTACGGATGATGCGGGCCCCGCCGGACCAGGCGATCGCCGCGGCGACCGCCCCGCCGACGACGCGCCGCGCCGGATCGGCCACGCCCGTGACCTGCCCGACGAAGCTCTTGCGGCTCGCCCCGATGAGCAGCGGATAGCCGAGATCCGCGAGCTCGCCCGAGCGTGCGATGAGCGCCCAGTTCTGGGCAACGGTCTTGCCGAATCCGAGCCCCGGATCGAGGGCGATGCCGGCCTGCCCGACGCCGAGGGAGAGGGCCCGCTCCGCCGCCGCGAGAAGCCGGTCGCGGACGAAGGGAACGACGTCGCCCCCGATAGGGGCCGACGCATACTGCGTGCTGTAGCGATCGCGCTCGGGCGGCGCGACGCGGTGCATGAGGACGACGCCGCAGCCGCGCCGTGCGACGAGCGGGAGCATCGCCTCGTCCTCCTGCCCGGCGGAGACGTCGTTCACCGCATCGGCGCCGGCATCGAGCGCCGCGGCGGCGACCTCGGCCAGCGTCGTGTCGATCGAGACGGGCACGTCGCCGCGCCCGCCGAGCGCCCGGATCCGCCTGATCACCGGCACGGCGCGGCGGATCTGCTCTTCCGCCGAAACGCGCGTCGCGCCGGGCCGGGTGGACTCGGCACCGATGTCGATGATCGTCGCGCCCTCATCGATCATCGCCAGCGCCCGATCGGCCGCCGCGTCGACCGAGGCGAATTCGCCGCCGTCCGAGAAGGAGTCGGGCGTCACGTTGAGGATGCCCATCAGCGCGAAGGGCTCAAGGGCCAGCGCCCTGCCGTCCGCGAGCGCCCACGTCGCGGGCAGCGCGCCGCTGCGCTCCGCCCTCGGTGCGGCGCCGGTCAATTCACGTCCTTCGCCGGCCCCGGCACCGCGCCCATGATCTGGCGCTTGATCTCGTCGAAGCCGACGGCAAGCACGCCGCTGGGAATCACCAACGCGGTCTCGACCGTACCCTTGTCGATCTCGAGCGCGAACGCGACCGGCTCGACCGAGGTCGGGATCTGCGGCACTCGCATCGTGTCGCCGCCCGGCACCAGCGTCAGCACCTGCTGGAACAGCTTGCCGAACTGGCCGACGCCGACGTAGCCCTCGACGTCGGCGCGGCCGATCTCCGGACGGTCGATGAGCCACTCGCGAAACGCGCCGATCGTCGCGTCGCTCGCGAGGGCCGCGCCGCCGGCGCCGGTCTTCGTCGCCCGCTCCAGCACGTCGGCGCGCTGGCTGAAGGTCATCACCACGCCCCCCTGCTGGCGCTTGACGAAGCCGACGAGCCCGCGGCTGCCGTAGATCCCCTGGGTGATCATCCGCTGGATCGAGAGGTCGCCGGGACTCGCATCCTTCGCGGCAACCACCGTCTCGGTGACCTCGAACGCGTCGGCGATCTCGCCCGACTTCAGGTGCCGATCGTTCTCCCACGCGGGCTCGCGTCGAAGGCCGCCGATCTCGCCCTTCATCGACATGATGGCGTCGCGTAGGCCGTCGCGCACCGCGTCGGGCTTGTCGGTCTCGAGAAAGAGGGCGCTGTCGTTCAGCAAGCCGCCCACCGCGAGCCCCATCTTGCTCGGATAGATCGCCATCTGCATCGCGTGCACCGAGCCCTTCGCGCCGGCCAGCCACGCGGGAAGCGCCGGCTGTCCCGGGAGCGTGCGCAGCAGCGCCTCCAGCGCGCCGATGCCGCCGAGCCCGTCGATGTCGGCGCGAACCGCGAAGTAGTAGGGCTGCTTCGGCATGCGGTCGAGGCGCGTCTCGTGGTCGGCTCCGCCGGCGGCAAGCGTGGCGAGTTCGCTGCCCGGCGCGAAGGAGACGAAGGTGCGGACGCCGACCCCGAGCGGATCGAAGTCGACGACGACGAGACCGCTGTCGAGCCCCTCGAGCAGCTTCATCGCCGTGGCCTGCATTTCCTTCGCCTGCGCGGCGAACGGCACGTCGCCCGGAGTGCGGTCCTTCGCCTGCGTCGCGGCCTGCTCGAGCGCGGGTCGCATCGCCTCGCGGCTTCCCCAGGCGATCAGGTCGCCCTTGGCCAGAAGCTCCGCGCCGCGCTGGCCAAGGCGGGCCCGCGCAGCGGCGCCGACGCCGGCGCCGGGATCGAAGTTTCGTACCGCGTCGGCGTCGTTGGAGAGATGAGCGTGATTCGCGCCGGCCTTGCCATAGAGGACCATGCCGTCCTGCCGCCTGTACGCGTCGGGAGCGATGTCGGGAGCGGCCACGAAATTGCCGGCGAGAAACGCCTTCGGGTCGGTGGCGGGGACGCTGATGACGATGCGGGCCGGCTTCGTTGCCTCCGACGGCGCCCGCACCGAGATGGCGATCGGGCCCTTGTCGTCGAAGGAGGCGGAGATCCCCAGCTGGGCCTTGAGCTGGTCGATGGGACGACCGCCGAGCGATGCCTCGGGTCGGTTCATCCGCTCGATGCACTGTTGAAGGTCGTCGCTCGCCCGCTTCGGATTCGGCACGATGACGAAGGCGATCGCGTCGGCGGGGACGAGGGCCAGCGCCGCATCCAGCGCGGAACGGGCCGGCTCGGCGGCCGCGGTGGCCTGTGGAAGGGCGAGCGCCGGCGCGATGGCGACCGCGGCAACGAGCAGGCCGGCGGCGGAGACGAGGGACGCGAAGCGCGGACGGGACATGGCGTGAGGCTCCTTCGGCGACAAGGCCTTACTGTACGGCGATACGCGCGAAGCGATGCAGATGAACGCGATCTCCCTGGCTGAATCGGTTGGCGAATCGAGCGTGGTCGGGCTCCCCGTGGCGCTCGGTCCCGCGGTCATCGCGCTGCTGGCCGTCGGACTCGCGGCGGTGCTGAGGCGATTGGGCGTCGCGGGCGCTGCGCTCCTCGCCGGACTGACGGCGGGCGTTCTGTGCGGTCCGGGGGTGATGGGTCGCGTGGCGCCCGAACTGACGGTGAGGATCCTCGACGGCGACCCGGCTCGGCTTCGCGAGCTCATTGCCCTCGAGCGGGAGCGCGGCGCCATGAGCGTCGCGTTAGCCGCACCGGCCCTCGCCGGCGCCGACGCCTCCGCCGCGGCAGGCGATCTCGACGAGCGCATCGCCAAGGCAAGCGTCGCATGGGAGCGGACCCGCGAGGCGCATCGTGCGCCGTTGCGCGTGGCCATCCTCGGGCTCGCGGCGCTGGTCCTTCTGGGGAGCGGCGGCGCGTCCGCGGTGCGTTCGCCCATTCGCCGGCACCATCGCGCGGAAGCGCTGCTCCTGGCGCTCTGGAGCGGATCGGCATCGGTGGGGCTGAGCGTCGCGGTGATGTGGCTGTGGGGATTCGCGCCGCTCGGGCCCGAGTCGCTGGGCCTCGCCGCCGCCGCGTCGTGCGGCGCATGCGGGCTCACCCGGGAGGACCGGCGGGCGGCGCGATCGGTGAGTTGGGGTGCGGCGGCGCTCATCGAGCAGTCGTCCCGCATGGCCACGGTCATGGCGGCTGCCCTTCTCGTTGCCGCGATGCTCGCTGGCGGCGCGCTCCGCATGCCCTGGCTTGCGTGGGCGGCACTCGCCTGCCTTCCGGTCGGATGGCTTCTGCGGCCGCGGATGGCGCCGTTCGTCGATCGGCTTGTCGTGCCGGCCCTGATGGCCCTCTGCATGCTCGAGGTTGAACCCTTCCGCGACCTCAGGATCGGCCTGACGCTCATTCTCTACCTCGTCCTGGAGGATGCCCGCTGGCTCGGCGCCTGGCTGGGCCACTGGTCGGCCGGACGGGCGACGCCGGTGGGGGCGATGGCACTTGCGCTGGCGGGGATGTCGGTCGAGCCGCTGGTGGTCGCCTTCGCCGCGCTGGGGCTCGTCACGGGAAGCCATCCGAGCTGGCTCGCGGGATCGCTGCTCGCGGCTGCAACCACCATGGCACTTCTCGCGAAGGTGCGGGCCGCGGCGTCCCGACGCCTATTGTCGGCCGACGCCGCGCTGACCGCTGCCGAGTGACCTACGCTCCGCCCACTTCCAACGTCACGCCCTCTCGGAGAGAACCATGTCGAAGATCGCATCCGTCATTGCCGGCACCGTCATTGCAGCCCTCGGGCTTGGCGCTGCGGCGTCCATGCCCGCCGACTCGAAGCTCGTCGAGAAGTGGAAGGGCAAGAGCTTCTATTCGCTGTCGACGAAGACGCTCGCGGGCGAGCCGGCGGCGCTGAAGCAGTTCGACGGAAAGGTCACGCTGGTCGTGAACGTCGCCAGCCAGTGCGGCCTGACGCCGCAGTACGAGGGGCTCGAAAAGCTCTATCGCGAGCTGAAGGACAAGGGCTTCGTCATCGTCGGCTTCCCCAGCAACGACTTCGGCGGCCAGGAGCCGGGAACGCCGGAGGAGATCAAGACCTTCTGCACGAGCAAGTACGACGTCACCTTCCCGATGATGGAGAAGGTGCAGACCAAGGCCGGCGCCGGACAGGCGGAGATCTACGAGTTCCTCGGCACGCGAACCGACAAGCTTCCCGGCTGGAACTTCGCGAAGTACGTCATCGGCCGCGACGGCCAGGCCATCACCTTCTTCGATTCGCGGGTGAAGCCGGACGCGAAGGAACTCCGCGAGGCGATCGACAAGGCGCTGGCCGCGAAGGCTCCGGATGCTCCCGCAGCCAAGCCCGCCGCGCCGGCGACGAAGTGAGTCAGGCTCCGTCGCCGCGGAACGACGTGGCGTGCGCCCTATTCGGGTGACCGCTGGTCGGTCCACTGCTGTGCCCGCGCCATGGGCGGGAGAAGCTGCTGCGCGTCCATGATCGCCCGCAGGAGCGTGACGATGCGCGCGGTGGTCGCGGAATCCGCGCGCAGCTCGACATCGCCGACCCAGCCGTCGCGGGCAACGAACTCGAGGCATCGCGGGTCCCACGGGTGCGACCGCCGTATCGCGGTGATGTCCGAGAGCGCTACGGGAAGCCGCCCGCGCATCGGGGCGTTCTGCCACGCGGCCCGCCGGCGGATCCTTCCCGCGAGGGCACCGTAAAGGTGATGGGGGCCCTCGACGGCGATCTTCCACGCCTGGCGAACCGTGAGGAGAAGGAGGATGGTCGGCACCACCGACCAGTAGCGGAGGCCCGAGTCCATGGCGAGGAGCGAGGCGGAGATCCCGAATGCGGTGCAGACGGTCGGAAGCAGCAATTGCCACGCGAGGGCGCGGCCGACTCTGATCATGCCTCGCTTCCAATGCGGACGGAGACGCAGGACCAGTCGCGCCGATGCGGCCGTGGCCAGGGCAAGGACGAAGAGGGCGAGCTCCGTGACGATGAACCACCGCCATCCGTTCTGCACCGCGATGACATTCAGAAGGGCGAGGGATACGACCTGGCCGCCTGCGCCGAGTGCGAAGAGGTAGGCCAACGAGGAGCTGACGGGGTCGGACGCGGCGCAAGGAATCGCGCAGTGCATCGTGGCCACGAGGCGCGCTGAGCCGCACTCGGCGCAGGTCGGGCGTGTCGTGTGGTGCGGATGTCCGCATTCAAGGCAGTGGACCGCGAGCAGCGCCGACGGAATCGGCACCGCCTCCGTCGCCGGAGTCGCCGGCGATGTTCGTTCTTCGGCCTGTGCGGTCATCGTGATCGATCATGCCGGCGTTCGCGCCGCAGGGGGGATTCGCTTCGTCGCACAATGTAATGAACGGAGCATCGCATATCAATGATGATGCGTGATGATCATGGGTTTCTTCATAACGGAACGACCGGCGCCAATCAGCCCGAGGGCCGACGCGCCGGTCGTTCGCTTGTCATTGATTGTCTGAGGCGAAGGGACTTGGCCCCTCGGTCACTCGACGGTGACCGACTTGGCCCCTCGGTCACTCGACGGTGACCGACTTAGCCAAATTCCGCGGCTTGTCCACGTCCTTGCCGCGCATCACCGCGGCGTGATAGGCGAGGAGCTGCAGCGGCACGACCGTGAGCATCGGCTGGAGCGGCTCCGGCACGTCCGGCACCCAGAAGACCTCGTTGACGTGCTTCCGGATGCTCTCGTCGCCCTCGGTGGCGACGGCGATCACGTGGCCGCCGCGCGAGCGGACCTCCTCGATGTTCGAGAGGACCTTTTCGTATTGGCTGTTGCGAGTCGCCAGGAAGACGACCGGCATGCCGTTGTCGATGAGGGCGATCGGGCCATGCTTCATCTCCGCCGCGGGCATGCCCTCGGCGTGGATGTAGCTGATTTCCTTGAGCTTCAGGGCGCCCTCGAGAGCCACAGGATAGTTGTAGCCGCGGCCGAGGAAGAGCCAGTTCTCGCGGTCGATGTACTTCGCGGTGGCCTTCTTGATGTCGTCGCTCTGCCGAAGGACGCGCTCGATGTGATCGGGAATCTTGTGCATCGCCTCGAGGAGCTCGCGCACGTAGTCGGCGGAGAGGAAGCGACGGCGACCGATGAAGAGGGCGAGCATCGTCGCGACGGCGACCTGGCCGAGGAAGGCCTTGGTGCTGGCGACGCCGATCTCGGGGCCGACGCGGAGGTAGATGCCCGCGTCGGTCTCGCGGGAGATCGAGCTGCCGACGACGTTGACGAGGCCGAGGGCGAGCGCTCCGCGCTGCTTGGCTTCCTGAAGAGCCGCGAGCGTGTCGGCGGTTTCGCCCGACTGGCTGATGGCGACGACGACGGTGCCCTCTTCGACCATCGGATTGCGATAGCGGAATTCGCTGGCGAAGTCGACGTCGGTCGGGATCTTCGCGAGGTCCTCCATCACGTACTCGGCGACCATGCCCGCGTGGAGGGCGGTGCCCTGGCCGACGAAGACGATGCGGCGGGCGCGGGCCAGCTCGCGGGCGAAGGTGCTGACGCCGCCGAGGACGATCTGGCCGGCGCGGAGATCGATGCGGCCCTTCATCGACATGCGGAGGGCCTGCGGCTGCTCGTAGATCTCCTTGAGCATGTAGTGATCGAACGTGCCGAGTTCGATCTGCCCGAGGTCGTATTCGAGTTCGCGCACTTCCGCGGTGACGGGCACGTTGTCGACGGTATTGGTCTGGAAGCTGTCGCGGGTCAGCTTCGCGACGGTGTAGTCCTGGAGCGTGAACGCCTGCGTGGTGTGGGCGACGATCGCGCTTTGGTCGCTGGCGACGATGTACTCGTCCTTGCCGACGCCGACCATGAGGGGCGAACCCTTGCGGGCGACGACGAGGACGTCGGGTTCCTTGTTGCAGATGACCGCGATGGCGTAGGCGCCCGTGACCTCGCGGAGCGCAGCCTGCACGGCCTTCTCGAGATCACCGCGGTAGAGCTCGCCGACGAGGTGGGCGAGGACCTCGGTGTCGGTCTCGCTGGTGAAGACGTGGCCCTTCTCCTCGAGGTACTTCTTGAGCACCGAGTAGTTCTCGATGATGCCGTTGTGGATGAGGGCGATGCCGTGGCCGAGCTTCGCGTCGTCGCAATGCGGGTGGGCGTTCTTGTCGGTGACGCCGCCGTGCGTGGCCCAACGGGTATGGGCGATGCCCAGCGACCCGTCGAAGCCCCCCTGTCGCTCGACCAGCTCCTCAAGCACGCTGACGCGCCCGACGGCCTTCGCGACCCGAATCGAGCCGTTCAGGATGGCAAGGCCCGCGGAGTCGTAGCCGCGATATTCCAGACGCTTGAGACCCTCGAGCAAGATGGGCTTGGCCTGCTTGCGTCCGATGTAAGCGACGATTCCGCACATACAGCGATAGCTCCTCGGTTCGGTCGACATCACGTCCAGCGACGCTGAAACGGCCGGCGGGGCATCCGCCATGTCGTTCCCCTCGACGGGTCGGTCGCCGAGGATCCTCGCGGACCCAACGCCGACCGCACGCTGGTGGTGTGACGTCTCTCCATCGGCGTTCCGCGGTCCACCGCGGAAGCCTGACCCTCGAAGACCGGAGAACCGCACGCCGGACGGGAGGGGGCGGCATCGTACGGACGAGTTGTGCCGGAAGTTCGCCGTCCGGTAAGAGTTTGATGGACTGGAAGGCTCGAAGTCGCCTCGGTTCAGGGACCTTGACCGCTGGTCGGTACGATCGGATCCGTGACGTCCCTTGGCGAAACAGGCTTCGGCGGCTCTGCAGACCTTTGGTCGGATACGCGGTCGGCGCGGCGAAGGGCCGCCGAGCCCTTGGCGTCGCGGATGCGGCCAACGTCGCTCGAGTCGTTTGCGGGCCAGACCCACTTCCTCGGACCGGGCAAGCTCCTTCGGCGGATGCTGGACGCGGACTCGCTGACGTCGCTTCTCTTCTCCGGTCCGCCCGGCACAGGAAAGACGACGCTGGCGGAGCTGATCGCGTCAGGATCGCGAAGTCACTTCGAACGCGCCAACGCCGCGTCGATTGGCGTGAAGGAGATTCGGGAGATCGTCGAGAGCGCGAAGCGGCGGCTGGGCGACGGGGGCCGGCGCACCATTCTCTTCCTCGACGAGATCCACCGCTTCTCGAAGTCGCAGCAGGATGTGCTGCTTGGCGACGTCGAACGCGGCATCGTGACGCTCATCGGGGCGACCACTGAGAATCCCTATTACGCGGTGAACTCGGCCTTGGTGAGCCGATCGACGGTCTTCACCTTCCTGCCGCTGAGCGACGAGGAAGTCGCCTCGGTGCTGCGCCGGGCCATAGTGCACCCCGAGGGCCTGGGGCCGATGGGCATTGAGGTCCGCGAGGAGGCAATCCGACATTGGGCTCGCATCTCCGATGGCGATGCGCGACGAGCGCTGGGTGCGCTCGAGGTCGCGGCGCTCTCGCTGGTGGCCGAGCGCGCCCGCGGGCGCACGGAGCCGCTCGTCGTGACGCTCGCGATCGCCGAGGAGTCAATTCAGGCGAAGGCGTTCGTCTACGACGGGAGCGGCGACCAGCACTACGACCTGGCCAGCGCGTTCATCAAGTCGATGCGGGGCAGCGATCCGGATGCGACGACCTACTGGCTCGCGCGCATGCTCGCCGCGGGCGAGGACCCACGCTTCATCGCCAGGCGCATCGCCATCTTCGCAAGCGAGGACATCGGCAACGCCGACCCGCAGGCAGCGATCCTGGCCGCCGCGACCTGGCAGAACGTCGAGCGGATCGGGATGCCCGAGGCCCAGTTGAATCTGGCCCAGGCCGCGATCTACATGGCCTGCGCCCCGAAGTCGGGGGCGTCGAGCGCCGCGATCTGGACGGCGATGGACGACGTGCGCGAGGGTCGCACCGTGCCGGTGCCGATGCATCTCCTCGACCAGACCAAGCGATCGATGACGACCTTCGCGGACGACGGATCGACGATCGACCCGACGGTGAAGTCCTATCGAAACCCCCATCACGAGAGCGACGGGATCGGACGGCAGGAGTACCTGCCCCGAGACTACCTCGGGGTCGAGAAGACCTACTACCAGCCCACCACGCGCGGACATGAGGCAACGATTCGCGAGAGGCTCGAACGGGCGAAGGCGATTCGAAGGAGGGGCAGCGCCGCAGAAGGTCACAAGGAGGGTCGCGATGGCCAATGAGCTCGACGACGGAGATGATCAGGCGATCAGGCTCGCGAAGAAGGCGATGCGGGCCGACCTGCAGCGAAAGCTGAACGAGGCAGACGACGCCACGCTGCGGCGGGGGTCCCGGGAGGCGAGCGACCGGCTGATGGAACTGGACGAGGTTCGCGACGCGGGGCGAATTCTCTTCTTCATGGCGATGCGAGCGGAGATCGATCCGGGTCGGGCGATGGCCGCCTGCCTGAAGGAGGGGATTTCGATCGCCGTGCCGCGGGTCGATGAGGCCAGCCGGGAGATCGAGGCGATCGAGATCGAGTCGCTCGACGAGCGGTTCTTCGAACGCGACCGGTTCGGGATCCTGACGCCGCGCGGTGGCCGGCGACTCCGCGCCACGGAATTGGATGCGGTGATCGTTCCGGGATTGGCGTTTGATCGCGGAGGACGACGGCTCGGTCGCGGTGCGGGGTACTACGATCGGATGCTCGTGCGGGTGACGCCGCACTGCGCGACGATCGGCATCGGCATGCACTTTCAGCTGGTGGAGCGTGTGCCCTGCGCCGCACACGACCAGCGGGTCCATCGCGTCGTGACCGATCAGGAATGCGTCGAGGTCGGGTGACGCCCCAGCCGACCGGGTTCGCCGGGACTGTGCTCGGGATTGGCGGGTGGACTTCCAAAACGCCGAATAACCTCCAACCGATGCGGGCCGCTCCCGCAACCGTGACACTCACGTCCGAGCTGAGAACGAACACCATGGCCCTTGCCAGTCAGAGCATTCCTTCCAACGACCGTCGACGAATCACCTTCTCGCAACGCCGCCTGCTGACCCCGAAGGTGGTCGGCACCCTGTCGGTCGCCGGCGCCGTGATCCTCGGATCGTGGTGGTTGCTGCGGCCGGACGGCGGCGCGGACAGCGCGCAGACGACCGGTGAGGGGCTCGCCGGACTGAATGGCGGCGCTGAGGCGACGGACCTCGGCGGCGGAAATCCGTTGCCGCCGGCGTCGAAGCTCGGCCTGCCGCCCGTGACGCCTCCGGCCGGGGGAAACGAGGACCGACGGGCCTCGACCGACACGCCGGGAGGCAAGCCGTCGCTGCGCTCGCTCGTCGCAGACGATCGGGCGGCGGGCGAAAGCTCGAATGGCGCCGGGGCGATCGAGATGGGGACCAAGACTCGATCGGCCGACCCGCGAGCCGGGATGACGTCGCGTCAATCCCCACCCGCAGGCACACCGCCGGCCGCACCCCCGCCCTCCTCGGCCCCATCGGTTCCTCCGACGGCAAACCCGCCCGCGAATCAGCCGGCACCTCAGACGACACCGCCCGCGACACCCCCAACGGCTCCCGCCGCGACCCCCAATTCGCCGCCGGCATCGACGGGCATTTCGAGTGCTGACCTGGCGAAGGCCTATCAGCTTCAGACGGCCGACCCAATCGCGGCCCGATCCCTGGTGACACGGGCTCTTGACGGCGGCTCGCTCTCCGCAAGCGATCGCGACCGCGGGTATGAGTTGGTGAACGCGCTCGGGAAGTCGCTCTTCCTCAGCACCAACGTCAATCCGAACGACCCCGTCATGAAGGTCCACACGATCGCGGCGGGCGAGAGCCTTGCCAAGGTTGTGCGGAACGAGGGGCTGGCGTGCGAGACGTCGCTTCTCAAGCGCATCAACGGGATCAAGGACGAGCGGCGCATTCAGATCGGCCAGAAGCTGCGCGTGCCCAAGGGCGCGTTCCACGCCGAGGTCATCAAGAGCGAATTCCGATTCAACCTCTATCTGGACGCCGGCGAGGGTTCCACCGAACGCGTGATGGTGGCAAGCCTCCGCTGCGGCCTCGGCGAAAGCAACGGCACCCCGACCGGGCTCTTCAAGGTGCGTCCGAGGTCCAAGCTGATCGATCCCGAGTGGACGCATCCCAAGACCGGCGAGCACTTCTCGAGCAACGATCCCAAGAACCCGATCGGCGAGCACTGGATCGGCATCATGGGCGTCGAGGAGAAGAACAAGGACCTCATGGGCTATGGCATCCATGGCACGGTCGATCCCGAGTCGATCGGACATGAGCGATCGCTTGGCTGCATCCGCATGCTGGCCGACGACATCGCCTTCGTGTACGAGTGCCTCACCGAGCCACAGAGCACGATTCGCATCAAGTGACGCACGTCGCTGCGAGCTCGAGCGAACTCTGATTCCATCGCGACGGCCCGCTCCGGCGGGCCGTCGCTCGTTTCTCGCTCTCCGATCCGCGCGAGCGAGACCCGTACAATCCGCCGAATGGCCCCCCAGCCCACCACTCCGCCCGTCATCGGAATCACGATGGGCGATCCCGCAGGCATCGGCCCCGAGGTGGTCGTGAAGGCGCTCGCCGACACCAGTCTCCGCCGATCGGCTCGCTTCGTGGTCTACGGGCAAAACGATCTTCTGACGTACGCGGCAGATCGGGCCGGCATCCATCCCTACTGGTTTCGGGTTGCGGCCACCTCGGAGCGCGCAGCGCTTCCCCTTTCGGGCGACGTGACGGTCCTCGACTATCCGGGTGAGGACCTCGCCCGGCGCGGTCCCGCCGGCCCGTCGAAATCGGGAGGACTCGCAAGCCGGCAGTTCGTCGAGGACGCCATCGCCGATGCCCTCCGCGAGCATGGGGATCCGCGGCGCATCGACGGCATCGTCACGGGCCCGATCTCGAAGGAGAGCTGGTCGCTGGCGAACTTTCGATGGCCGGGCCACACCGAGCTGCTTGCGGCACGCACGAAGGCCAAGCGCCACGCCATGATGTTCGTGTCACCGCGCCTGCGGGTCGCATTGGCGTCGGCCCACGTCGCCCTCATGGACATCAAGAATGTGCTGACGATTGGAAAGGTCTTTGACCCGATCGATCTCGGCGCGCAGCTCTGCCGCCAGCTCGGCATCGCAAATCCGTCGGTGGCCGTCTGCGGACTCAACCCGCACGCCGGCGAGAACGGCATGTTCGGCGACGAGGAGGAGCGGATCATCCGTCCCGCCATCGACGTCGCGCGGCGACACGGCATCGACGTCCACGGCCCGTTTCCGGGCGACACCATCTTCATCGACGCCGCCGCCGGGAAGTACGACCTGGTTGTCGCGATGTACCACGATCAGGGCCTGATTCCGGTCAAGCTCCTTGGTTGGGATAAGGCGGTGAACGTGACGGTGGGCCTTCCGATCATTCGGACAAGCCCGGACCACGGCACGGCGTTCAACATCGCGGGGACGAATGCCGCAAGCGAAGGATCGATGCGCGCGGCGATCGACCTTGCCGTCCGCATGGGGTCCGCTCCCGCCGCAGCGAGCGCGCCGAGCCCGCTCGACGGCGCGCCGCACCAGTGAGGCGCGTCTGCGGTTCGGCCGGCCCGGCGCCGCGATGCGACCCGATGGCTTCCAACCCGCAATCGAGTCGCATCGCGGACACCGAACCCAAAGCGCGAAACGGGTCCGCGCTCGCCGAAAAAGAGAGATCGTCAAAGTGATCGTCGGCCGAAAGCGTGGCGGCGCCGCCGCTGCCGAGGCGCATTCCGGGACGGAACGCGACGGGCGTCCTGCCCGCCGCACGTCCCCGGTCATCGGCGGCGCCGCGCACCAGGGGTGATTCGTCAGGACTTCTCTCGCGGTCGCGCACACGCACAGGTGAGCGCTACGGCGCTACGGCGCTCCGGCGCCGCGACGGGCCGCGACGGGGCGCGACGGAACGGCGAACCGACTTTCCCCTCCCCGCATCGGTCCCGTTCCGCCGCTCCCCGCCGCGCCGGGCCCCACGTGTCCACCCGCGAGACGCCCTTCGCCGCCCTGACGCCGGCGGTCAGCTCTTCGCGCGCCGCCGACGTCCGACGAGGCCCGCTGCGCCCAGCAGCGCCATCGCACCCGGCGCCGGCACCGCACTGCCGGTGATCGTCAGGTTGTCGATGCGCACCGTTCCGGAGCCGCTGCTCGCCCCGTCGAAGACCATCCGCAACGCCGCGGTGCCGTTTTCGAGGGAGTCGAGCGGGCTCAGGTCCACCGTGATGGTGGTCCACGCCGTCGTCGACGGATTGAACGTGGTCACCAGCGTCCAGACGCCATTGACGAGCGCCTCAAGTCGATCATTCCCGAATCCCGTCGCGCTGCGACGCGCCGCAAACGACAGCGAGAGGTCCCCATAGCCGGCGGTCCCGACGCTCAACAGCGCGATTGCCCCGTTGTGGCTCGAGCCGGTCAGGCCGAGCGACTCGCCCGCGACGATGCCGTCGGGAGCGTTCACGTCCGTGCCTCCGAACGACGTGAGACCCGTCCCGAACGGCGTGCAGTCGATCGATCCGCTTCCGCTTGACGCGGTGACCAACGGGCCGTTGGCCGGGTCAAAGCCGTTGAAGTGCCAGAACGCCACCATGTCCGCCCCCGCGCTCGCCGAGATCGCACCCGCGATCCCGACCACCAGCGCGCAGGACACCGCCATCGGCAAGTGCCGCATACGTTTCCCCTTCCAAAGGAGTCGCTTCTCTACAGCATTCCGCGTTGCGCGATGCCCCGCGTCGAATGGTCGTGCGTTCTCTCGCACGACCGCCGCACTCTACTGCGGCCCGGAGGCACCCCTCGATTTCTGGCGGGTTTTTCCGCGAGGTTTCTCAATGTGGAAAACGCGTCAGCGCACGCTGGGCAAGTCGCGCACAAACGGTGGCTCAACGCTCGTGGCGCGGCGCCGCGCTCAGCCTGTCGATTCCGCGACGCGGAACGCCGCGACTTCCGTCTGCAGCGTTGACGTCGCTCCCTCGATCGATCGGGCCGTCGCGGAGAGTCTCGCGAGTCCGTCGATGGCGGCCCGCGCCGACTGCTGGAGTCGCGCCGTCGCTTCGCTGATCTGGACCGCCCCCGCAGACTGGCTCGCCATGCCTTCGGTGACGGCGCGGAATCGCTCGGTGTTTTCGGCCACCTGTCCGATGATCGCGCCCATCTGCCGCGAGGTCTCGTTGACGTCGTCGACGCCCCGGCGGACCTTGTCGGCGAAGCGATCCATCTCCATGACGCCCGCCGAGACCGCGGCCTGCATCTCCTCGACGAGGCGGGCGATGTCGAGCGTCGACTCGGCGGTCTGGTCGGCGAGGCGCCTGATCTCCCGAGCGACCACGAGGAAGCCGCGCCCCTGCTCGCCCGCCTTCTCCGCCTCGATCGCGGCGTTGACCGACAGGAGGTTGGTCTGGTCCGCGACCTTGGTGATGGTCGTCACGACCGTGTTGATCGCGACGGCCCGCTCGTTGATGGTCGCGAGCTTGCCGGCGACCGACGCGGTCGCCGTGTCGAGCTCGCGCATCGAACCGTCGACCGCCGAGAGCTGCTCGCGTCCGCGCTTCGCCAGGTCGGCCGTGGCGGCCGCGTTGGTCTGCACCGAATCCATCGTTCGGGCGAGCTCGACGCCGGTCGCGCTGATCTGCTTTGCGGCCGCAGCCACCTCGGTCGTGGTCTGGCCGAGCGGCGTGGCGGCGTGCTTCTGGGTCACCGTGCTCTTCGCGAGCTCGACGACGCTCGCGTCGAGCGTTCGGCCCGCGGTCTGCACGCGCGAGATCAGGGCGTTGAGGCGCTGGGCCATCGTCCAGAGCGTCTCGAGGAGCGCACCCGATTCGTCCCGGTGGCCCCGCGTGTCGATCCGGACGGTGAGGTCGCCCTGCGCGATGCGCTCGGCGGCATTCACCGCGCGGTCGATCCGCCGGCGCACGCTGATCGCGAGGGCGATGAGAAGCGTCGCCAGCAGCAATAGCCCAACGATCGCGAAGACGAGATTCTGGAGCACCGTCACCATCGCCGGCCGCATGATCTCGCTGACCGGCTTCATGAGGACGATGCGCCACGCGCCCACGGCGCTCGACGCCGTCGCCAGGTAGGCCTCGCCCCCGGCAACCGGATCGACGTCGACGAAGACGCGCGGCCGGAGCTCGCCCCGCATGATCGGCGCGAGCATCGGCGCATACGGCGTATGGGCGATGCTCCGCGCCCTGAGTGCCTTCGCGTCCTTGGGATCGAATTCCGCGGCGTCGACGCTCGTGGCGATCACGTGCCCGTTGGCGCTGAGGGCGAAGAGGTCCACGCCCAGTTCCTTCGCGATCGAGTGCACGGCCATGTCGATGTCGCGCGTCGAGTACTCCGCGCCGGCCACGCCGATGACGCGGTCGCCGAGCACGATCGGGTAGGAGACCTCGATGACGAGATCGCCGTCGCGCTCGACCGGCTCGCCGAAGTGGTGCTCGCGCAGCCCGCGCGTCCGGAATCCCTCAATCGGTCGGACATACGCGTCGCTCGCCAGAAGCTCCGGAGCGGCGGCGAGGGTCGAGCGCCCCGCGGCGTCGGGGTTCCGACGGGCGCGAGGAACGAAGCGGCCCTCCGCCGAGTAGGCCTGCGGCGCCTTCGCCCGCATCGCCGCCGTTTGGGCGTCGGGCTCAAAGGCAAGCCACACGGCGGTGACAACCGGGTCGCGCTCGATGACCTGCTGCAGGACACGCACCGCCTGGTCCGGCTCCTCCCACTCCGCGGCCGAGACGACATCCGCCAACAGCCGCGCGGTCCTCGCGGCGTCGTTGATTCGCCCCTCGGCCCGGGCCGCCGTGAGGCGGGCGGCGCTCGTCAGCTGGTTCTCGACGATCGTCCGAAGCGTTCGGTACTTCTCGACGAGCGCGAGGACGACGAGGGTGCCGACCAGAACGAGCGTCGGCATGACCCCGAAGAGCACGAGCCGGCCGGCAAGACTGTGGCGGAACTGAACTCGCATGCGTGGGTCGCGGGGAACGAGACCGGCGCGTCCCGGAACGGGACGTGCGGCGGCGGAGTTGGCTTCATCGGCTCAACGGCGGCCGGGCTTGCAGTTCCCCCCCGTCCGAGGTCAAACGTCTCGGCCGAACCCGCACGATTGCCGCGGCGTCCTTGGACGGGCCGTTACGGAGCGGTATCGTGCACCGAAGTTCGCCACCAACGGAGGTCCCCATGACCACGCTCAGGTCTCCCGGCTCGAAGATCGACGCCGCCCAGCCGCGGATCACGAATCCCGACACGCCGAACGAGCCCAACGGCTTCGAGCCAGACGGTTCGGTCTCCTCGGCCTTCAACCTCCGCACCTGGATCGAGAAGAGCCGCCACCTGATGGTCCCGCCGGTGGGGAACAAGTACCTCTACAGCGGCAAGGACTTCTTCGTGATGATCATCGCCGGCCCCAACGCCCGGAATGACTTTCACAAGGTGAACTCGGAGGAGTTCTTCTATCAGATCAAGGGCGACATCATCGTGAAGACGATCGAGGGCGGGAAGGTCGTCGACCACCACGTGCGCGAGGGCGAGGTCTTCTTCATTCCGCCCAACGTCGCCCACTCGCCGCGCCGCGGACCGGACACGCTGGGCCTGGTCGTCGAGCGCACGCGACCGGCGGGCGAGACCGAGCACCAGATGTTCTTCTGCCCGCAGTGCGATTCGCTCGTCTACGACAAGGTCTTCGACTGCAAGGACATCGTCGAGCACTTCGCCCGGTCGATGGAGGAGTTCTGGGCCGACCCGAAGCTCTGCACCTGCAAGCAGTGCGGACACCGCATCACGAAGCCGAAGGCCTGAACCTGAGCACCTCCACCGCACGGATGCGGATCACCGTCGTCATCGGTCCCTTCTTCCCGATGCCTCCCGCGCCGACGGGAGCGATCGAGAAGGTCTGGCACCGACTGTGCGAGGCGTTCGCGGCGCGCGGACATGAGGTGACCGTGCTCTGCCCTGCGGCCGAGGGCGAAGCGCGGGAGGAGTCGCGCCACGGCGTTCGCTATTGCCGACTGCACCGCTGGCACCGGACCGGTTCGACGAAGCTCGACCTCGTGAAGGACTTCCTCTACTCCTTCCGCGCACTCGCGACGCTGCCCGAGTCGGACGTCACGGTAACGAACTCCTTCTGGCTCCCGGCGCTGCTGCGGATCGCCCGCCGCTCGCGGGTCGGCGCGCTCAACGTGCACGCCCAGCGCTTCCCCAAGGGACAGTTCAGCCTCTATCGCGGCGCCGACCGCATCTCGACGGTGTCCGATGCGATCGCCTCGGCGATTCGCGAGCAGACTCCGGCGGTCGCCGACGCAATTCTCGTGATCCCCAATCCCGTTGACATCGCGGTCTTCTCCCCGGACGGGCCGACGTCCCGCGAGCCCGGCACGCGGACGATCCTCTTCACCGGGCGCGTGCATCCGGAGAAGGGGCTCGACCTCCTGGTGAAGGCCTTCGTCCGCGTCCATCGCGAGCGGCGCGACGTGCGGCTCACGATCGTCGGCCCGAGCGAGGTCGCCCGCGGCGGCGGCGGGCCGAAGTTCGTCGAGTCCCTGCGGGCCCTGGCCGGCGACGCGCCGATCGCGTTCGGCGCGAACATCGCCGACCCCGCGGCGCTTGCCCTCACGCTTCGTTCATCCGACGTCTACTGCTACCCGAGCGTCGCCTACTTCGGCGAGGCCTCGCCGGTCGCGCCCCTCGAGGCGATGGCCTGCGGCGCCGTGACCGTGGTGAGCGACCTGCCGCAGTTCCGCGGATACGTCACCGACGGCGTGACGGGGCTGACCTTTCCGCGCGAGGCTCCGGACGCCGACCTCCAGCTCGCCGCGCGGCTCGCAGGCGTTCTCGACGATTCGGCGCTTGCCGCGCGGCTGCGCGCCGCCGGCGTCGCCAGGGCCCGCGATCTCTCGGTCGACCGCATCGCCGACGCGCACCTTGCGGACTTCGAACGGCTCGTCGCGGCGCGCGGGAGGCCAACGTCATGAGCGATCGGAGCGGACGGCTCGAGACGATGGAACAGCGCGACGCGTACTCGTCACCGTGGACGCTGGCCACGCGGCTCAAGGGCGGCGCGTGGTCAGTCGTGTGGTGCGTGCTCTTCCGCCCGACGCCGAAGCCGCTCTCGCCGTGGCGGGTGTTCCTGCTGCGGCTCTTCGGCGCGAAGGTCACCGGCACGCCCTTCGTCGCGAGCTCGGCGCGGGTGCGCATGCCGTGGAACCTGACGCTCGAGGACCGGGCGTGCATCGCGCCGGCCGCCGAGATCTACAACCTCGGCCCCTGCATCCTCCGGGCCCGCGCGACCGTGACGCAGCGGGCCTATCTCTGCGGCGGCACGCATGACCTCACGCTTCCGTCGCTGCCGCTCGTGACCGGCACGATCGAGGTCGGCGCCGACGCGTTCGTCGGCGCCCAGGCGATGATCCTGCCCGGCGTCCGCGTCGGCGAGGGCGCGGTGGTCGGCGCGGGCAGCGTCGTCACCAGGGACGTCGAGCCGTGGACGATCGTCGCCGGCAATCCGGCGCGGCCGATCGGCGAGCGCCGCATGCAGGCCACCTGACAGTCAGAGCGTGATCTGCGAGCCGAAGTCGACGACCCGCTCCGGAGGCAGGCTGAACGCGCGGGTCGAGTCGACGGTGTTGCGGGCAAGGGCCGCGTAGAGGAGCTTCTGCCAGCGCGGCATCTTCGTCGTGCCGGTCGGGACGATCTCGACGCGGCGCGAGAAGAATGTCGTCGTGGCCGGGTCGTACTCGAGACCCTGCGTCTTCGCCCGCTCGAGGATGCGCGGCACGTTCGGCGTCTGCATGAATCCGCAGCGCGCCGTGACCTTCCACAGCCCGTCGGGCAGCCATTCCACCTGCACACTTCGGTTCGGCGAGACGAAGGGCGCGTTCACCGGCTGGATCGAGAGCAGGATGACCCGCTCGTGCAGCACGTGGGCGTGCTCGACGAAGAAGGCCAGGGCATGCGGCGTGTTGTAGTTCGTCGCAAGGAAGACGGCCGTGCCCGGAACGCGCGGGATGTCGCGGGCCCAGATCTCGCCGATGAACTCGTAGATCGAGCGGCTCTCCTCGGCGATGCGGCGACCGAGGAGGTAGCTGCCCTGCACCCACGTCGAGAGGACGGTGAAGACCAGGAGCGCGACGAGCAGCGTGAACCAGCCGCCGCTGAGGAGCTTCACCGCGTTGGAGGAGAAGAAGAGGAGATCGATGGCCAGCGACGCCGCGACGATCGGAACGAGCATGCGCCGCTTCCATCGCCAGAGGCGCCGGGCGACGAGCGCGAAGAGGATCGTGGTGATCGCCATCTGGGCGGTGACGGCGATGCCGTAGGCGCCGGCAAGCTTGCTCGAGCTCGGGAAGACGGCAACCGTCAGCAGGCAACCCATGAGCATGAGCCAGTTCGCGGTCGGCACGTAGATCTGCCCCTTGTGCTCGCCCGAGGTGTGCACGACCTGAAGGCGCGGCAGGTATCCGAGGCGGATCGCCTGCTGGGCGAGGGAGAAGACGCCCGAGATCATCGCCTGGCTCGCGATGACCGTGGCCACCGTCGCGAGAAGCACCATCGGGAGCTGCACCCACCGCGGCACGAGGGCGAAGAACGGGTTCGACGCGGCGGCCGGATCGCTCAGGACCAGCGCACCCTGTCCGAAGTAGTTGAGGGCCAGGGCGGGCGCGGCGAAGAAGTACCAGCTCCAGCGGATCGGGCGGATGCCGAAGTGGCCCATGTCGGCGTAGAGCGCCTCGCCGCCGGTGATGACGAGGACGACCGAGCCGAGGAGCAGGAAGGTGTGCGTCGGCTCGTTGACGAACATCGCGACCGCGTAGTAGGGGTTGATCGCCTGGAGCGTCGTCGGCTCGATCGAGATCCCGTAGATGCCGAGCGCCGCGAGCACGACGAACCAGACGAACATGATCGGCCCGAAGACCACGCCGATCTTTCCCGTGCCGAACTGCTGCACCGCGAAGAGCGCGCAGAGGATGATCACCGTGCCCGGCAGCACCAGCGAGTTGAGCCGCTCGTTGACGACGGTGAGGCCCTCCATCGCCGAGAGCACCGAGATCGAGGGCGTGATGATGCCGTCGCCGTAGAGGAGTCCGGCGCCGAGCATCGCAAGCAGCACCGCCACCTTGTGCAGGCGCCCGACGCGCGAGGAGAGGCTGCGCGGGACGAGGGAGAGGAGCGCGAAGATGCCGCCCTCGCCGCGGTTGGCGGCGCGGGTGATGATCAGGAGGTACTTCACGCTGACGACCAGCGTCATCGCCCAGAAGACGAGCGAGAGCACGCCCATCACCTCGTCGCGCTCAAGCTGTCGGAACGTCCCGTCGGCGCGCAGGGCCAAGTGCTGGAACGACTCCTTCAGCGCGTAGAGGGGACTGGTGCCGATGTCGCCGTAGACGACGCCCAGCGCCCCCAGCGCCAAGGCAAGCGTCGTCTTGAGGGGAACCCGCGACCCATGAGGGGCGGCATGAGTGGACATGGCCGTCAGGTGGCGACCGAGTGGGTCGCCGATGGACCGTACAGCGGAAGGGGGGCGTGTCCCCCCAAACCTCGGACGGACCGGATCGTGCGATCCCGGTCGTCGTCCGAACCGCCCGCTGCGGGTCGAATCGGAAATGCTAACGCGCACCGCGGCAACCACGAGGTATTGGCGAGCACTCGCCGGGGATGGAGGCACAATCCCCCTCGACCTCGTCGCCCCATCGTTAGGATGTTCGCCGATGCCGTCCGGGAAGATCGATCTCCACACGCACATCCTTCCCGAACGTTGGCCGAACCTTCGGCAGCGGTATGGCTACGGCGGCTGGGTCGCGCTCGAGGCACACGGACCCTGCTGCGCCCGCATGCACATCGACGGCCGCTTCTTCCGCTCGATCGACTCCAACTGCTGGGACCCGACGGTGCGCATCGCCGAGTGCGACCGGCATGGCATCTCGACGCAGGTGCTCTCGACGGTTCCGGTGCTGTTCGCGTACTGGGCGAAGGCCGCGGACACGCTTGACTTCGCGCGCTTCCTCAACGACCACGTCGCGGGCGTCTGCCGCGGCCGGCCCGATCGCTTCATCGGGCTCGGGACCGTGCCGCTCCAGGACCCGCAGCTTGCCATCGGCGAGCTGGAGCGCTGCATCGGCGAGCTCGGCATGCGCGGCGTCGAGATCGGCTCGCACGTCAACCACTGGAACCTCAACGCGCCGGAGCTGTTTCCGTTTTTCGAGCGATGTGAACAGCTGGGCGCTGCTGTCTTCGTCCACCCCTGGGACATGATGGGCCAGGAGTCGATGCAGAAGTATTGGCTGCCGTGGCTCGTCGGAATGCCCGCCGAGACCTCCCGCGCCGCGTGCTCGCTCATCTTCGGCGGCGTGCTGGCCCGATTGCCGCGGCTCCGGGTCTGCCTCTCGCACGGCGGCGGAAGCTTTCCCTTCACGCTGGGCCGGATCGAGCACGGCTTCCGCGAGCGGCCCGACCTCTGCGCCGTCGACAACGCGGCCTCGCCGCGCGAGACGCTGCCGCGGCTCTGGTTCGACTCGCTCGTGCACGACGCGGAAGCGCTTCGCTTCCTCATCCGCCTCGTCGGCGCGCAGCGCGTCGCGTTGGGCAGCGACTATCCCTTCCCGCTCGGCGAGCGCGAGCCCGGGGCGCTCATCGAGTCGATGGGCGACCTCGACGCAGCAACTCGCGAACTGCTGCTTTCCGGAGCCGCCCGCACCTTCCTCGGACTCTCCGCATGACCACGCTCACGGCACTCGGACAGGTGACGGCCGGCGACTTCGATCCGCACGAGCGGTTCGCGCGGCATCTCGACTCGATCGACGATCTCGCCCACTTGCGCGGGCGCTTCGCGATTCCGCGGGCTGCGTCGGGCGAGGACTCGATCTACCTCTGCGGCAACTCCCTCGGCCTGATGCCGAAGCGCACCGGCGAGCTGCTCGCCCGGGAGCTCGAGGACTGGGCGAACCTCGGCGTCGAGGGCCACATGCACGCCCTGACGCCGTGGTACTCCTATCACGAGGTCTTCCGCGAGAGCGGCGCCCGGCTCGTCGGCGGACTGCCGGGCGAGGTCGTCATGATGAACTCGCTCACCGTGAACCTGCACCTGATGCTGGTCACGTTCTTCCGTCCGCGCGGGCGGCGCACGAAGATCCTCATCGAGGACGGCGCGTTCCCGAGCGACACCTATGCGGTGAAGACGCACCTGGCGACGCACGGACTCGACTGGCGCGAGCATCTCGTGCTGGCCGCGCCGCGCCCCGGCGAGCACACGCTCCGCACCGAGGACGTGCTCGGGCTCATCGAGCGCCACGGCGAGGAGCTCGCCGTCACGATGCTGAGCGGCGTCCACTTCCTCTCGGGCCAGGCGCTCGAGATCCGGCGCATCACCGGGGCCGCGCAGCGCGTCGGCGCGATCGCCGGATGGGACCTCGCCCACGCCGCGGGCAATCTCGAGCTTCGGCTGCACGACTGGAACGTCGACTTCGCGTGCTGGTGCTCGTACAAGTACGTCAACGCCGGACCCGGCGCGATCGCCGGAGCGTTCGTGCACGAGCGGCACGGGAACAACGCGACGCTGCCGCGCTTCGCCGGATGGTGGGGCAACGATCCCGCGACGCGCTTCCGCATGCAGCTCATCCCCGACTTCGTGCCGCGGCCGGGCGCCGACGGTTGGCAGATCTCGAATCCGCCGATCCTGGCGATGACCCCGCTCCGCGCGTCGCTTGAGGTCTTCGACGAGGCAGGCATGACGAGGCTGCGGGCCAAGAGCCGCGTGCTGACCGGCTACATGCACTGGCTCCTGCGCGAGCTCGTGCCGCAGGCGAACGCATGGGAGATCATCACCCCGCACGACGCCGAGTCCCGCGGCTGCCAGCTCTCGATCCTCGTCCACGACCGGCCGCGCGAGCGGTTCCGGGCCCTCAGCGACGCGGGGGTCATCTGCGACTTCCGCGAGCCCAACGTCATTCGCGTCGCGCCGACGCCGTCGTACAACACCTTCCTCGACGTCCATCGCTTCGCCCACGTGATGGCCCGTCTCGCCGACTGAGTCCACGCCATGCCCCGTCGCATCCTCATCGTCGGTGCCGGTCTCGGAGGCTCGCTCCTCGCGGCGTACCTCGGCCGCGCCGGACATCGGGTCCTTCTCGTCGAGCGCCGCGGCGACCCGCGGGCGAGGAACTACGTCGGCGGACGGTCGATCAACCTCGCGATCTCGGCCCGCGGCATCCACGCCCTCGAGCGGGCCGGCCTCGCCGACGAACTGCTCGCCCAGGGCATTCGCATGCCCGGGCGCATGATCCACCCGATCTCGGGAAGCGCGGCGTTCCAGCCCTACTCGAGCGACCCGAATCGGGCGATCAACTCCGTGAGCCGATCGCGCCTGAACCTGCTGCTGCTGAACGCGGCGTGCCGCGAGCCGAACGTCGAAGCCCGATTCGATCTCCGTTGCGCCGACATCGACCTCGCCGCGCCGGCGGCGACGTTCGTGCGGGCCGACGGCAGCTCCGAGCGCATCGAGGCCGACCTCGTGATCGGCGCCGACGGCGCGTTCTCCGCGGTGCGGGCAGTCATGCAGCGCACCGAGCGATTCGACTACAGCCAGTCCTATCTCGGGCACGGGTACAAGGAGCTGACCATCCCGGCGCGGGCCGACGGCTCCTTCGCGATCGACCGGAACGCGCTGCACATCTGGCCGCGCGGCGGCTCGATGATGATCGCACTGCCGAATCCCGACGGGAGCTTCACCTGCACGCTCTTCTGGCCGTGGGAGGGCGCGGGGAGCTTCGCCGAGGTCCGCGGCGACGAGGCCGTCCGTCGGCACTTCGAACGCTTCTATCCCGACGCCGTGCCGCTCATGCCGACGCTGCTTGAGGACTTCAGGAACAACCCCGTCGGCTCGCTCGTGACCGTGCGCTGTTCGCCGTGGCACCTCAACGGCACCGTGGCGCTCCTGGGCGACGCCGCCCACGCGGTCGTGCCCTTCTACGGACAGGGCGCCAACGCGAGCTTCGAGGACTGCGAGGCGCTGACCGACGCGATGGCGGCGCATCCCAACGACCAGCGGGCGGCGCTGGATCTCTACCAGGCGAGCCGCATCCGGCACGCCAACGCGATCGCCGACATGGCCCTGGCGAATTTCGTCGAGATGCGCGACAAGACGGCGTCGCCGGCGTTTCGCTGGCGGAAGCGCATCGAGCACGCGCTGCACGGCCTCTTCCCGCAGTCCTACGTGCCGCTCTACGACATGGTGAGCTTCAGCACCATCCCGTACGCCGATGCCCGCGAGCGGGCGAGGCGGCAGGACCGCGCGGTCCTCGCGATTGCCGCGACGGCGGCGGCGACCGGCGCGATCGCGGTCGGTGCGATCGGCGCGACCATGCTCTTCGGAAGCTGACCCGTCCACAGGAGAACGATGATGGCATCGCACAGCGAAGTCGCGGAACACTGGGGACGGCCGATCTGCGCCAACTGCGGACAGGACCTGACCGGGCTGGTCGACAGCAGCAAGTGCAGCGAATGCGGCAAGCCGCTGGTCGAGGTCCTTGTCCGCGAGACGTCGAAGATCCGGCGCTTCCGGCGCTACAACTCGAAGGCGACGCTCTTCGGCATGCCGGCCCTGTCGATCGCTCGCGGGATCGGCCCCGACGGACGCACCGGACACGCCCGCGGCTGGATCGCGATCGGCGACCGGGCCACCGGCGTCGTCGCCTTCGGTGGGTCGGCTCGTGGCATCGTCTCGTTCGGCGGATCGTCGGTCGGGCTTGTTGCCGTCGGCGGCATGTCGGTCGGCCTGTTTGTCTCCTTCGGCGGCATGGCGATCGCACCGCTCGGCCTCGCGTTCGGCGGCATGTCGATCGGCGCGATCGCGGTCGGCGGCATGGCGGTCGGCTTCGCCGCGGTCAGCGGTGCCTCGATCGCGTATTACGCGTGGGGGCCACCGGGCGGTTCTTGGGCCGCCTATCACGCGATGGTCCGTGGCGGACCGGGCGACCGGGCGGCGATCGACTTCTTCGAGTCGATCTCCTGGCTGGTCGGCTCCCCGGGCGGGCGTCTCTCGATGATGCGACCGATGGTGTGGGCGACGTCGATCTTCGTGAGCCTGGCGGCGGCCCTGGCGGCGCCGGGCGTCCTGCGATGGTCACGCGAAAAGGACGACCCCGCGGAGGAATCGTGACGATCATCGACATCACGCCGCCGATCACCACCGATCTCGCGGTATGGCCGGGCGACACGCCACCGACGCGCGAAGTGTTATGCACGATCGAGGGCGGCGCGTCGGTCACCCTCTCGACGGTGCGGGCGACGGTCCATCTTGGCGCTCACGCCGACGGCCCGAATCACTATGGGGCCGGGGCCAGTTCGATCGAATCCCAGCGGCTCGAGCACTACCTCGGCGAATGTCAGGTCGTGCGGGCGAGGGTCGCTCGCGGCGAGCGCGTGCGGCTTGCCGATCTCGAATCGATGCCGACCGCGCGGCGCGTCCTCATCGCGACTGACACCTATCCCGATGCCAACCGCTTCAATGAGGACTTCGCGGCGCTCGATCCGGCGCTCGTCGACGCACTCGCCGATCGCGGCGCAATCACGATCGGCATCGATACGCCGAGCGTCGATCTCTTCTCGTCGAAGGACCTCCCGGCGCATCGCCGATTTCTCGCTCGCGATCTGGCGATCCTCGAGGGGCTGCGGCTGGCGCACGTCGCCTCCGGTCACTATGAGCTGATCGCCCTGCCCCTCCCTCTTGTCGGCTTTGACGCGAGTCCGGTGCGGGCGGTGCTGCGGATGCCCCGAGCGAGCGTGAACACAGAGCGCGCGTGAACACAGAGCGCGCGTGAACACAGAGCCCGCGTGAACACAGAGCGCGGACGTGCGACCTACAGCGCCGCGATCGCCTTCACCTCAACCGCGATCGGCGTCGGGAGGGCGTTGATCTCGAGCGTCGTCCGGGTCGGGTTGGGGTTCCCCGGGCCGGCGAAGTACTCGGCGTAGATGCGGTTGTAGGTCGCGAAGTCGGCCTTCATGTCGGTGAGGAAGATGGTCACGTCCGCTATTGCGGTCCAGGGCACCCCCGCGTCCTCGCAGACCGCCTTCAGGTTGTCGAAGCAGGAGCGGCACTGGAGCTCGATGTCCTTCGCGACGACCGAACCGTCCGGACCGAGCGAAACGCCGGGAATCTCCTTCGTTCCGCGCTTGCGCGGCCCGACCCCGGAGAAGAAGATCAGGGATCCGACCCGCTTCGCATGCGGGTAGGCGCCGACGGGTTCCGGGGCCTTCGTCGAGTGAATGTCGTGACTCGTCATGCCGCGTTTTGTACAGTCCCGTCAATGATCCCGTCGGAACCAGTCATTGCCATCGTCGGCGCCACCGGCGCCGTCGGCGAGGAATTCCTTTCGATCCTCGCCGCGCGCCGCTTCCCCCACCGCTCACTGAGGCTCTTCGCGAGCAAGCGCTCGGCGGGCACCGTCGTCGACTTTCAGGGACGGAAGCTGCTGGTCGAGGAGCTGAACGAGGACTGCTTCGACGGCGTCCACATCGCCCTGTTCAGCGCGGGCAAGAACGTCAGCAAGCAGTACGGTCCGATCGCCGTGCAGGCCGGCTGCATGGTCGTCGACAACTCCTCCTGCTTCCGGATGGATCCGAGCGTTCCGCTGGTCGTGCCCGAGGTGAACGGCCACGCGCTCGACGCGATCCGCAAGCCCTGCATCATCGCCAACCCGAACTGCTCGACGATCATCGCCCTCATGGCCGTCTCGCCGCTCCATCGCGCGGTCGGCGTCGAGCGCATGGTGGTCAGCACCTACCAGGCCGCGAGCGGCGCCGGCGCGGCGGCGATGCGGGAGCTCGAGACGCAGGCCCGCGAGTTCGTCGCCGGCTTCGCGTACTCGACCCAGATCTTCGGCCGGCAGTACCTCTTCAACGTCTTCAGCCACAACTCCGCGGTCGGTCCCGACGGCTACAACGAGGAGGAGAGGAAGCTCCTGCTCGAGACGCGGAAGATCTGGGACGACCAGGCGGTGCGGGTGACGGCGACGTGCGTGCGCGTCCCGACGCTGCGGGCCCACTGCGAGTCGATCAACCTCACCTTCCGCGGCTCGCTCGGCGAGGCTGAGGCACGGGCGATCCTGGCGGGCTCGCCCGGCGTACGCATCGTCGATGACCGGGCCGCGAACCGCTTCCCGGAGCCGATCGAGGCCTCGGGCGGCGACGACGTCCTGGTCGGCCGCATCCGGGCCGACATCAGCCAGGAGCCGGGCAAGGGGCTCGACCTCTTCGTCGCCGGCGACCAGCTCCGCAAGGGTGCGGCCCTCAACGCCGTGCAGATCGCGGAGCGTTTCGTGACCGCGGGCGTCGCCGCCGGCCGCTGACGCTCTCCCGAGATTTCGCGCGGGAACCTCGCAACCGCCTTGTACTATGTCTCGCATAGTACTTGGCCAGGCGTAGGCTCATCGCCGGAACGGAAGGCTGTCATGCGAATCGAGATCGAACTCATGCGCGGTGCCGGACCCGTGGCGGTCCTGAAGCTCCTCGAGCGGACGGAGATGTACGGCTATGAGCTCATCGAGGCGCTGGCCCGCAGGAGCGGCGGCCTCCTCGCGATGGGGCAATCGACGCTCTATCCGATGCTCTACAACCTCGAGGCCAAGAAGCTCATCGCCAGCCGATGGGGCGAGGGCGAGGACCGGCCGCGGAAGTACTACCGCATCACCGACCGGGGCAGGAAGATGCTGGCGTCGGCGACGAAGGAGTGGCGATCGATGGCCAAGGCGATGGAGGCGATCGGCGTCCTCTCGCACGGATTGGCGGGGGCCTGACCGATGGCCGAATCAAGCCCATCACCGCTGCCGCTTCGCGAACGCTCGCCGCTCCTGCGGTGGCTTCGCGGCGCGAGCCGTCCCGCGTCGTCCGCGGCGCGCCGAGCGGATCGTCTCTCGTGGCGCGAGGCGATTCTCGTCAGCGAGCTGCCGCCCCCGGTGCGGCTTCTCGTCGAACGCGTGGTGCGGCGCATCCGCTGCACGAACGGCGAGCGGCGCGACACGGCCCACGAGCTGCTCGCCCATTTCGACGATGCGCTTCGCTCGGGGCGCACGGTCGAGCAGTCGATCGCCGACTTCGGCGACGAGCGCAGGGCGGCGCGACTTCTTCGTCGCGCGATCCGACGCAAGCGGGGTCGCGCCTGGAAGGCATGGTGGTGGTCGTCGCGCACCGCAGGCGTGGCGGTGGCGGCGCTTTCGATCGCCTACGGCGCACTCGCGGCCCGCTTCTGGCTGACGCGACCGACGATCGGCGTGAACTACGAGGTGCGGCTGAATTCGCTGATCGCCGAGCGAGCGACCGGGGCGACGGCGTGGGGCGAGTATCGCGCCGCGCTCATGCACTTGAACCCGACGGAGCGTGAGCTGGCCCGCACCGTGGCCCGCGAGCCCGGGGACTGGAGGCCCGCGGAGCCGACGCCGATCAACGACGACCGCCCCGGAACTGCCGCGTGGGAGGCTGCGGAGCGGGCGCTCGTCGCCATGGCGCCGCACCTCGATCGGCTGCGGGAGGGTGCGCGTCGTCCATCGCTTGGCGTTCGCGTCGGCGAATTCGCGGCCGAGGACCTTGAGCTGTATCCGCAGAGCGTCGCATCCCGGTCCGCGTCGGGCGACTCCGATCGCGGCGGCCTGTTCTCGACGGTTCTGCCCTACCTCGCCGAGGTGCGACGGGCCGCCCAGTGGCTCGCCTGCGACGCGCGACACCGGGCGGCCCGCGGTGACCTTGACGGTGCGATCGGGGACCTCGAGTCGATCCTTGGCGTAGCCAGGCAACTGGATCGGCCGCTGATGGTCGACCAGCTCGTTGGCATGGCGCTGGTCGCCATGGCGGCGGAACTGTCGAACACGCTGATCGTCCGCTGGCCCGATGGTTGGACGATGGAGAGGCTTGACCGGCTCGCGGGGCTGATTGACTCCGTCCGAGGCAAGGACCTTCGGATTCACTTTGACGGCGAGCGGCTCTGTTTCAGCGATGTTCTGCAGCGCTGCTACTCCGACGACGGGGCCGGCGACGGGCGACTCTTGGCGTCATCGCTGCGCGTCACCGGCGTTGCGACCGACGATCGCCGCGCGTCGCTCACATCGAGTCTCGCGCTCCCGGCAAAGGCGCTCGTGCAGCCGTCGCGTCGCGAGGCCCAAGCCCTGCGCGACGCGGCGGTCGAGCGTGCCGAGGCCGTGCAGTCACTGCCGCCACCACAGTGGACCGCCGCCCTTCTGCCCGACCCGCCGAAGAAGGACGGCGACTCGCTCCGCGGCATCGCCGGCGCCGATTGGCTGGATGAGTGGATTCGGGGCGAGAGCCTGGTGAGGGCGGCGACGACGTCGGCGAAGCTCCGCACCAGACTCGACGTGAGTCGCGTGGCCATCGCCCTTCACCGGCATCGGGCGACGACGGGCCGTTGGCCGGAGACGCTCGCGGCGATGGTGCCGTCCTGCCTGGCCGCCGTGCCCGAGGATCCCTTCACCGGCGCGCCGCTTCGCTACGCGGTCCGCAACGAAACGCCCTTCGTGTGGAGCGCCGGACCGGACCTGAGGGATGATGGCCTGGCGCATGCGTGGCCCGGGCAGTGCCTCTACGACATGATCGGCCGCCCTGCGGAGCGTGGGGCCGCGTACCCGCCGCCGGCAGCGGACATCCAGCTCTGGCCGCCGCTCATGGATGCCGTGAGCCCCTGACGGACGGCGCGGCCGCGCGACCGCGCCGCGCGGAATCTCGGCGAGTTTCCGAATCGAGGGTCGACCCGCGACGGTTCGGTGCGAACATGCATCGCGGAGACCTCACCGCATGCGCCCGATCATCGCACTGGTCATCCTGACGCTGACGCTTTCGCTCGCGAGACTCGCGGGTGCGGGCCAGACGCCGCCGACTGCCGCCAACACCGCGATCGACTCCTATCAGCGAGCATTCGAATGGTGGCAGGCGAACGCCCACGGAGGATCCGCGACGCTGACGCAGGAGGACCTCAACATCCTCAGCGACGGTCTCTCGGGATCGCCAACGCCCGACGTGCGCGCGGCGCTGGCGAAGGTGCGGCCCTACATCGACCTGATGCGCGAAGGGGGAAGCGCGAAGGCGTATGGCCTCGAGCTTGACCGCAGCAAGGGCTTCGAGCTCGTGTTGCCGCACCTCGGTTCGCTTCGCAATGCTGCACGGGTACTGCGGCTCGATGCCGAGGTGCGCATGGCCGACGGCGACGTGCGCGGCGCCGCCGACGCGATTCGCGCCATTGTCGGCTTCTCGGATCACACCCGACAGGACTCGATCATCATCTCGAGCCTGGTGAGCGGGGCCATCGTGAGCCTTGGCGACTCGACCATCGATCGGGCGCTGAGCCTTGGCGCGTTCGACAAGGAGGCGGCCGACGAGCTCGCGACGGCGATGGAGTCGATGCGCGGCAACGACTCGCTGCATCTCAGCGACGCGATTCGAGGCGAGGCGTCGATGCTGCGCACGTCGGTCGAGCGATCGATGGAGGACAGGGAGCACTCGATGCAGCAGCTCCTCGGCATGCCGGAGAATGCAAGCCCGGAGGAGTTCACTCCGGAACGGCTGAAGGAGCAGCTCGATTCGATGGAGAAGCTCTACGTGCAGGCCGCGGACGCGGTGGCGGGTCCCGATCGGGACGCCGCGCGGGCCGTGCTGGCCGACATCGAGCGACGCACGGCATCGGGCGAGATCGGTCCGCTCGCCAAGGCGATGATGCCGGCGCTGCTTCGGGCCGCAGAGGGCTGCTGGAAGGCGGAGGATCTCATCGCGGCTCGATACCAGATGCTCGATGACATCCGAAGCGGACGAAAGGACGCCGCGGCGTTCGCGAACGCCGCGTATCCCTATCTGCAGGCGGCCGAGCTGGTGACGACGCTCGAGAAGGAACGGCAGGCGACGATCGAGGCGGCACGGGTTGCGGCGTCGGCGCTGGACGCCGCGGCGGCGACGAATGCCCGTCGCGAGACCGCGCGATTCCGCGAGCCGCTGCGCACGCTCTTCGAGTCGGCCGCGAAGCGCGAGCGATGTGACTTCTCGATCAGTCGCGCACCGCGCCCGGCGCTCCTGATGAGCTACCTGCCCGGACTGCGCGGAGCCATCCGCATCGCGCTCGCCGATGCCGCGCTCGGGCCGGCGGCCGCCGGAAGCGCCGAGGGAATTCGGGGCGGCGACGTTCCCGCGTTCACGGCCGAGGAGGCGATCGCGCTGGCCCTGCGGGCGGCCCGGCATCTCGCCATGGATCCGGCGCTGGGCCACACGATCGTCGCCGCGTCGATCCTGAAGGATGCCGCGGCGGGGCTGGACGATGCGGTCGCAGCGAAGCGACTTGATCCCGAGGCCTTGGCGCGGCTGCGGACGATCGCCAATGCGCTGGCCGGTCCCGACCCCATCGGCCTGGCCAAGGCGACCGAGACGGACCGATCGCTCATGCAGCGGCGCCTCGCCGGGTGGGAGGGGGACCCCAATCAACCCGAGGATCTGCTCAAGCGGCGATCCGATTCCCTTGCGGGGATTCTCTTCCTGCAGCAGATCCTGGAGCGCGAGTCGTCGCAGCGGTCCGGTCCGCCCGAGGCGTTCGCCGCAGGGCTTGCGAACTGGCGCGGCGGCGACGCGATGAAGTCACCGCTGCTCGGCGTGGGGGATCTGCTCGATGCCGCAGCCGTTGCGGAGGCGTGCGACCTCGTCGAACGATGGTCCGTTCGAAATCCGCCGGGTACGGCGACCCAGGACTCGTGGCTCGCGTACGTTGCGACGTTCACGTGGCCGGTGGTCGTCGATGTCCCGTTGCGCCGAGACGAGGCGGCGAAGGCGCTCGCTCGCATTGACGAGCTCCTGACCGCGCCGGCGAAATGACCTGAGGTCCGATGGCCGTGCACGAGGGGCGGACGTGACCATCGGGGCCGCTGCGACGTCCCTGTCGATCCCGAATCGCTCTGCTACGCTTGCCCGCTCGTGCGTTGACTCGCTCGTTGAGCTCGGCCGCGACCCGCGGGTGCCGTTGCCCGCCGCAATATTGCGCTCCAATCGATTCCTCCCGCAGCTCAGTGGGGACACCATGCGCCAGGTTCTCGGTGAATTCGTCGGCACCTTCTTCTTCCTGCTCACCATCTGCCTTGCCGTCAGCGGCAGCCTTGGGCCGATGACGCCGCTTGTCATCGGCCTCTCGCTGATGACGATGATCTACGCGTGCGGGCATCTTTCGGGCGCCCACTTCAATCCCGCGGTTTCGATCGCGATGGTCGTTCGCGGGAAGCTGAATCCCGGTGAGGCGATCGTGTACTCGATGGTGCAGCTCGCCGCAGGCGCGCTGGCCGCGGGCGTGGCGATCGCGATGAAGGGTGATGGCCTGAACCCGTCGCCGATCGGGAGCGCGGGCGCCGCGTTTGGCGCCGAACTCCTCGGCACGTTCGCTCTGGTGTGGGTCGTCCTCCAGGTCGCGACCTCGCGCGGGACCCAGGGCAACCCGTTCTACGGCGCTGCGATCGGCATGGTGCTGGCGGTGTGCGCCTTCATCTTCGGACCGATCTCGAAGATCGGCGCGTTCAATCCGGCGGTCGTGCTGGCCGGCGCGATCTTCGGGCTGATCCGCTGGGGCGATGCGTGGATTCCGCTTCTTGGAAGCGTGATCGGTGGCACGGGCGCGGCGTTCGTGTTCCGGGCGTCGAACGCGGATGACCGGTGACTGAGACGAGCTGAGACAAGCGACGCGGGCGAGACGCGCGACACCTGACGACTGCCGGAAGAAAGCGGACTCGAACTGTCGCCTGCGCCTATCCGGCGCAGTCGCCCCACGCGCCGAGGAGAATCGCCAGGTCCGCGGCGTCGACCGTGCCGTCGGCGTTCAGGTCACTCGCACACCCACCGCATCCCGGCCCCCATGCGCCGAGCACGATGGCGAGATCGGCGCCGCCAATGACTCCGTTGCCGTCGAGATCCGCCGGGCACGACGGCAAGGCGACGGTGGTCAGCTCGAGACACACGTTTCCCAGCGTTCCCGCGTCGATAGGTATGAGGTCGCTGGCGATGAGCGTCCATGTGCCGACCGGTGAGAGGCCATTGAACGCGGCGAGCGACTCAAGCGGTCGCTTTCCTCCGACGATTGCCGTGCCTGCGGTCTCGCATGCCCCCTCGGCATCGAGGAGCGCGCCCTCGTCGAACGTCACGTCCACGTTCACGCCCCCGCAGCCCCACGGCCCCGGGAACCCGAGTCCCGAGCCACCTCCGGACGCCAGTCCGGGGCGATCAAGGAGCAGGACTTCGGCGCCGCTTGGATGACGAAGGACGAGACGAAGGTCGCCGACCCAGGGGTGCGTCATGGCGACGGTGGCGCGCACACCGACGATCGACAGCGTGCCGCTACCCGCCGGCACGTCAACGGATCGGACCGCGCTTCCGGTCCCGTCCGGAACCGGCGTCGTGCCGTTGGCGCAGTACGTGTCCGCCGCGTGGAGCGACGATGCCGAGAGGATCATGAGGAAGGGAATCAGCGTTCGCATTGGGAGAACCCTTTCAGCGTGCGGCATTGGCATCCCACTGGGCGTTGCGGACGTGGTCGGTGCACTGCGGCGGATCAACCATGTCGGCGACGTGACACCATCCCTCGGTGTGACCCATGTTGGTGGCGCCGGGGAGCTGGCCCTTCGACTTCTCGATCACTCCGTCGTCGGGATTGCTCAGGAAGAGGTCGGAGACGAAGTCGCAGTAGTCGTAGCTGAACGGATAGTCCTTGTAGGAGGTCGTCCAGTACCAGACCTTCTGTCGCGCCCAGGTCGGGATGTTGACAAGCCATGCCGTCGCACCTGCCGGCGTCATGTCCGCGACGGAGCCGCATCCGACGCCGAAGATGTCACCGAGAATCGCGAGGTTCCCCGCCAGCGGCGTCCCCTGATAGGGCGCGCCGACGGATTGGATCAGCCGAGGGCCGGTCGCCCAATCGAGCCCGCTCCAATAGAAGGTGTAGAGGTGCAGGCTCGCAAGACCGCCCTGACTATGGGCCGCCGTGCCGTAGCTCTTGAAGTTCGCGCCGTAGGCGGCGATGAGTTGGGCGAATTCGTCGTTGCTTCGAGCGGCGTTCGGGTCCATGAAGGTGCCGACCGCCCCGGTGAAGTCGGATGCGGGGAACGGCATGCCGTCGGAGCAGTAGCCGTGGACCAACATCAGGGCGTGGCTTCCGGCCAGCGCGTCGCTGGCGGCCGCCGGCGCGGCGACGGTGCCGGGAACCGCGTGGCCGCCCGCGCGTCCCCGGAGAAGCGACGACTCCTCGCGCGGATCGAAAGGTGCCGCCTCAGGCGCTGGCCCGAGATCCACCACCGGGAGGCGATCGATGACCGTCGACGCGTTCCGCGCCTGAACGCGAATGTCCCGAAGCTGGAGCGTGCCGCCCTGCG
Organism: Phycisphaerales bacterium; assembly: GCA_044220875.1. Classification (GTDB taxonomy): domain Bacteria; phylum Planctomycetota; class Phycisphaerae; order Phycisphaerales; family SM1A02; genus JAEUIT01. Next base: position 176,633 of record JBGAQH010000001.1, read on the forward strand.
CCTTCGCGCGTCCGAGCCAGCGACGATCGAGCGCCAGTGAAATCGTCCCGCGATCCACGTCGGCGATGGTGGCAAGCCAGCAGATCGGACGGGTACCGGCGCCATCGGTGATCCACACTTCGCCTGCGACCAGAACGGTCTCGCCCGTTCTTCCGCCATCGACGGCAAGGGCGATGCGCGATCGCGCCGCGTCGAGCGCGGCGACCGACGCCGTACCGCGAAGGCGCAGCCCCGAGTCACTCACGTCAAAGGTCGTCTCAATCGAGCGAAGCGCGGCGCTTCCGCCGGGCAATCTCACCAGCGCGACGGCGTGCAGCGTGTGCAGTCCCGGGATGGTTGGCGTCACCACCACGCCATCGGCGATCGGCGTGGCCCCCTCGACCGCACCGGTCGGCGCGTGCACCGTCACCGTGAGACCCTCAATCGCCCCGTCGGCATCAAAGAGGATGGACTGGGGCACGCCAACCCGTGACGTCCACTGCTCGAAGCGTCCGCGGAGCGCGACAGCGGGAGCGTCGCCGAGGATGACGACGCCCCGCGTCCCGACCAGCTCGGCTCCGCCGCGAAGTTCGAGCGTCCACTCGCCAACGGCGGCGGACTCGACATCGATTCGTTCGACGCCGATGGCGTTCGAAAGGTGGAGCAGCCCAGCGAGATCGCCGCTTCGCACGCTGATCCCGGGCTGCGGCGCCGCGCCCTGTTGATAGGCGGGCGACCCATCGGGTGCGAGGAGCGTGGCCTTCCAGGAACCGGAGGAGCGCATGGCGAAGGCGACGGAGAGCCGAGCCGCGACCGCCGACGACGCGTGGGGCAGCCGCACGCGAACGATCGAACCTTCGCGCGACGGCACGGCGGTCACGGAGAGCAGGCAGTGGTCCGACAGCAGGGACGGCGGATCGGGGAGCCTGAGGAGTCCGCTGCTCACATCCTCGGGCGGCGCTGCGAGGTCCCGCGCCGCGAGCCGGCCCTCGGGTGCGGCCGGCGAGTCCGGCGCGGCGCTCGCGGGCGGTGCCATTCCGACGGCCAGGATCGCAATGCCCGCCTGCGCGAGTCGGATCGCTTGCGTTCCGCCCCGAGTGATCATGGCCCGTACCGTCGTCGCTCGCTCCATCGTGACCTCCGCCGCCGTCGCGGCCGGGCCACACTACCACGCGAGCATCGCACTCCCGCAAAAAGCAGGGAAATTTCCATGCGATTTGTCCTGCCCCGCGCCGATGTGGATTTCTCGGCCGCCGCAACGGTCATGCGGCGCATTCGCCCGCCTCAGCGCGTCGCCCGACCATCCGCGCCGAACCATCGCCGCCCGAGACCTAACGAGACGTTCACGAGAAGGATGAGCGCCGGCACCTCGATCAGCGGACCGACGACCGCGGCGAACGCCACGCCGCTCTGCAGTCCGAAGACGGAGATGGCGACGGCGATCGCCAGCTCGAAGTTGTTCCCGCTGGCGGTGAACGCGAGCGTCGCGGTGCGCCGATAGTCCGCGCCCGCCCGCCTCGCCAGCCAGAAGCTGCTGAAGAACATGATGGCGAAGTAGAGGACGAGCGGGATCGCGATGCGGAGGAGGTCGAGGGGAAGCCGGAGAATCGCGTCACCCTTCAGGCTGAACGTCGCGACGATCGTCGCAAGGAGCGCGACAAGCGTGATCGGCCCGATCCGCGGGATGAAGCGCCCCGCATACCAGTCCTCGCCCATCATCGGACGCAGGATCGCCCGCGTGAGCACGCCGGCGGCGAAGGGAATGCCGAGATAGATCATGACGCTCTCGAAGATCGCGCCGATGGTGACGTGCACCTCCGCGCCCGGCAGCCCCATCATCGGCGGCAGCACGGTGATGAAGAACCACGCATACACGCTGAAGAAGAGCACCTGGAAGATGCTGTTGAAGGCGACGAGCCCCGCGGCATATTCGGCGCTTCCCCTCGCGAGGTCGTTCCACACGAGCACCATCGCGATGCAGCGGGCCAGCCCGACGAGGATGAGCCCCGTCATGTAGTCGGGCTTGTCGCGGAGCAGCAGCGCCGCGAGCGCAAACATCAGGATCGGACCGACGACCCAGTTCTGGACGAGCGAGATGAGGAGCACGCGCCAATCGCGGAAGACCTCCGGCAGCTTCTCGTAGCGAACCTTCGCCAGCGGCGGGTACATCATGAGAATGAGCCCGACCGCGATCGGCACGTTGGTCGTGCCGACGCTGGCGCGGTTGAGCAGGTCGCTCGTCCAGGGCGCGAAGCGACCCAACGCGACGCCCGCCGCCATGGCGAGGAAGATCCAGAGCGTGAGGTAGCGGTCGAGGAACGAGAGCGTTCCGGGCCTCGGTGCTTCACCGCACGGGCCGCACGATTGCATTTCGTCGGTTGTCATGGGGATCGGCGGGCGAGACGCTCAGCGGCGGGCCTTGCGGGCCGAGACATCGAGGCTGGTGATGAAGTCGCTCGGCTTCGAGCCCTCGGGAAGGCCGGCCACGATCTTTCGATAGAGGGGATCCTCCCAGTTCGTCATCGCGTCGATGTAGTCGGGCTTCGAGGTGAGCAGGATCTCCGTGAGCCCGGCCGCCGACGCATACCGACGGGTGTCGTCGACGAGCGCGGCACCGGCCACGCAGCCGACGAGCGCCTCGACGTCACGTCGCACCGTCTCGGGCAGCGCGCGGACCAGGGCCAGGTCGGAGACGGCGACGCGGCCGCCCGGCTTGAGGACGCGGGCGATCTCGCGCCACACCTGCGGCTTGTCGGGAGAGAGGTTGAGGACGCAGTTGGAGATGACCACGTCGACGCTCTCGTCCGCGACGGGCAGGTGCTCGATCTCGCCCAGCCTGAACTCGACGTTGTCGAGGCCCGTGCGCTCGCGGTAGAGGCTCGCGTTGCGCCGCGCCTTCGAGAGCATGTCGGGCGTCATGTCGACGCCGATGACCTTCCCCGCGGCACCGACCTTCGGCCCGGCCACGAAGCAGTCGAAGCCGCCGCCCGATCCGAGATCGAGCACGACCTCGCCCGAACGGAGCGAGGCGATCGCGGTCGGGTTCCCGCAGGAGAGTCCCATGTTGGCCCCTTCGGGCGTCGCGGCGAGATCGCCCTGCGAGTAGCCGATCGCGGCGGCAAGCGCCTCTGGGGTGAACGTCGCGGGACCGCAGCATCCACCGCCGCCGCAACATCCGCCGCCCGCGGGCTTGGGTGCCTCGCCCGGCGTTCCATGCGACATGCCCGCGGACCAGCCGCCCTCGGTCGCGATTCTGGCGTAGCCCTCGCGAACCTTCTCCCGCAGCGCGTCGGCGCTCTCCTCCCTGGCGGCCCGCGGGCCGCAGCAGCAGTCGTCGGAGCAGCATGGTTCGGATTTCACGGTGGGTTGCCGGTCTGTCATGGGTGGTGCCTTCTGGCCCGGCGCCGCAATGAGCGCCGGAAGCCGTTCGATGAGTGCATGGAGTTCGTCGCGGACGCGGCGGTAGTGGGCCATCGCCGCGTCGTCGGACACCTCGCGTGCGGCGAGCCGCGGAGGATCGTCGAAGCCGACGTGCGTGACCCGCGCGCCGGGGAAAATCGGACAGCGCTCGCGGGCCGAATCGCACAGCGTGATCACGAGGTCGAACGGAACGTCGGCGGCGCCGGGAATCTCCGAGGGCCGCTTCGACCGCTGTCGGCTGATGTCAATCCCCACTTCGGCCATCGCCCGGATCGCGCGCGGATCGACGCCTTGGGGAGCGACGCCGGCGGAATGGACCTCGATGGCCCCGCCCACCATGGACCGCGCCCACCCCTCCGCCATCTGCGTGCGACAGGAGTTGCCGGTGCAGAGGAGAAGCACGCGCGGGCGACGTCCCGGTGCGGCGTCAGCGCTTCCCACAGCGGCCTCCCGCGCATGCGCACGTCGCCGAGGGTCCGTGTCCCTCGATCGCCTCCGCGAGCGATCGCAGCGTCGCGCAGAGTTCGGCGAACCGCACCACGTACGAGACGGTGCGGCCCTGCCTGAGGGCGTCGAGAATGTCCGCCCGGGCCAACAGCTTCAGGTGACGCGAGACGACGGAGAAGTCGACGGCGCAGCACTCCGCGACCTCGCTCACCGTGCACGGACGGGCGCACTTGATGAGGCAGCCGAGAAGCCTGGCCCGCGTCGGATCACAGAGCGCCCGGAAGAGCTCGGGATTGAGGAGGTCGTCGATGACGCCGCAGCACTCGGCCGCCTCGCGCGGCGATCGTGGGGGCGAGCGCCTGGCGCCGTCCCGCGTGGGGGCCCGCGTCGGCGTCCCCTTCGGGGCGGGCGTCGCCCTCTTCCCGGTGGGGGTACCGGGGCGGGTCCCGGAGCGACGTCTGTTTGCTTGCGTCATGATGCAAGTGTAGCACGCCGCGTCGCGGGCCGCTCGCCCCGCCGGCCTCAGCGCCCCGCGTCGGCGACGGCCGGCTCGCCGAGGGCGGCCCAGAATGCCGGGCCGAACCGATCACCCCGCACGGAGCACGCGGAGAGCCCGAGCGTCGCCATCACGCGGCTCTGCGGGAACGGCGCGCCGCCGGCGCCGGCCGCGGCCCGCTCGGTGTCGGAGAGGCCGAACGACTCGCCCCACAGCACGGTTCCGGCGATGGCGCGCAGGAGGTCCGCGTCACGGCCATCCCCGTCGGCCCGGACCTCGCGGGCCACGGACTCGACATCGGCCCCGGAGCTCGCGGATTCCAGCCGCGCGACGATCGCCCGCCCCCGCTCGCGCATTCCGTCCCCGGCGGCGAGCCGGGCGAGCGCCGCGTGGGCACCGAGGAACCGCACGGCAATGTCCCGCGAAAGCCGCGGCAGGGCGACTTCCATGCGGGCTCCGTCCAGGCGACCGGCATCGGCGACCTCGCCCTCGTCAAAGACGACCGTTCCGGCGCCGCCGCGCTCAAGTTCGAGCGGCAGCTGCCGACGCAAGGTGACCGCCGAGCCCAGCAGCCGATTGATCGCTATCCGCTCGCTCTCGCGGAGGATCGCCCGATCCGCGTCGCCACCGTCGCGGTTCGCGTCGGGGTCGTCCACCGCGAGAATCTCGGCGGGCGAGGCGGTGCTCGTCAGAACCGTCGGCGGCGAGGGCAGCGGCGGCGAGAGCGTGGCATCGAGGTAGAGCCCGCCGTCGCGAAGCGTCGCCGGCCCGAAGGCGTCGGTGATCAGGCTGAGCGTGAAGCCGGAGAGCGTGCCGTTGGTGTCGGGCGTTCCGCTCAGCGACGCGAAGCGAACCGTGCCGCCGCCGAGCACGATCGGGACGGTCGAGAGGGCGAAGTTCCCGCCCGCGACGAGATCGGTCCCCAGATCGCTGCGCGTCCCGCTCGGCGTGAGCAGCGTGCCCCCGTCGCGGGAGCGAATCCGAATCGTCGCGGCGTTGACGACGAGATCGTTCAGCGTGTTGACGTCGCCGAACGTGACGCTCCCGGCGCCCGCCTCGATCGTGAGCGTCCCGAGCACCGTGAACTTCTGCCGCGGCCCCATCACGAAGTCGCCGCACTCGAAGGTGATGTCGCCCGAGGCGCCGATCGTGGCGACCTGCGGGATCGGCCCGCCGCTCGCGTCGCCGGCGTTGAAGGAGATCGCCTCCGCCACCCGCACGGCATCGGTCTGGAACTCGACGAGGCCCCCCGCGTTCAGCGTCAGCGATCGGAGTCCATCCTCGGCTCCCTTGAGACCGGCGGCGTTCTGTCCGATCGCGCCGCGGAAATCGATCCGCTCGTCGGCGCTGACGACCAGCGCGTACGTTCCGTCGATCGATCCGTCAAAGATGGCGCGCCGCGCGCTCATTGACGTGTCGACCTTGAGGAGCATCGGGCCGCTGAACCGAAGCTGCCCGTTCTCGACCGAGACGTCGCCGCCGATGTCGATGCGCTGGTCGCCGATGATCCGGAGATCGCCCTGGGCCTTGGTGATCGCGCCGTTCCATTGGACGACGCCGCTGGCGCGGAGCACCTGCGTGCCGGCACCGTCCATCGTGATCTGGTCCGCGTCGAGCGACACGTCGCCGCCGGCCGCGCGCACGTCGCCGCCGAGCGTCATCGCGCCATCGCCGGTGAGCGTGAGGTCGCCTCCCGTCGTCTTCACGACGTTGCCGCTCGCCGAGAGCGCCCCGCCTAACGCGACGATCGCCTGGTCTCCCTCGCCGTCGAGCGTGGTCGGACCGACAAGCGAGAGTGCGCCCCCGGTCGTCGAGACGCTGCCGCCCAGCGAGATCGAATCACCCGTGAGCGTTAGCGCTCCCGGACCCGACTTCGTCACGTCGTCGCCGGCCCGGAGCTGCCCCCCGGACGCGGTCGCGGCCTGATCGCCGACGCCGTCGAAGATCGTGACGCCGTGCAGGGAGAGCCCGCCCGCCTCGGAAGTCACGTTGCCCCGCGCGAAGATGCTCTCGCCGGCGAGGTCGAGCGTGCCGGCCGTCGTCTTCCGGGCGTCGGCGAGGAGATGGAGGTCGCCGCCGCCGGCGGTCGCGCTCTGGTCGCCGACACCCCGGAAGAGCGCCGCGCCCATCAGCCAGAGATCGCCCTGGGCGGTCGCGATGCTCCCGGTCGTCTCGATGTCCCTCGCGTCGATGAAGAGGTCTCCGGCGGTGAGCTTCGACATCACGCCGTCGATCACGACCTTCGTGTACGAGCCGAGTCGCTGGTGGGCGCCGCCGTCGAGCGTGATCACCGTGGTCGGCGCCGCCCCGATGTTCAGGTCGCCGACCGCAAACCCGTCGCCTGCCGCCCGGATCTCCCCCGCGTCGAGGGTGAGCGACTTGCCGAGCTTGAAGAAGAGGTCGCCGAAGTCGATGGTTCCCTCGACGGAGGTCATGCGCTGGTCGTGGAGACCGTCGTTGAAGAGCGTCTTGCCGCCGACGGTGATGTCGTTCTGGGCGGTGACGTTTCCGCCGAAGAACGAGGTGCCCGAGACGGCGAGCGAGCCGAGGCGGCCCGGGCCGGCGCCGACGTCCGCCGCGAAGACGCCGTTGGCCGCATGCACGTCGAGCGATCGCCGCTCGCCGTCGGCGCTTCGCAGCTCTCCCTGGATGAAGAGCGATGTGGCCTCGCCCCCGGCCTCGCCGCGCACGGAGACGTCACCCGTGAGCGTGACCGCGGCGTTGATGATCGTGCGGTCGAAGCGCAGGTCGCTTCCGAGGTCCATCCGCGTGCCGTCGGCGATGAGCCGCTCCCCGCTGATGGTCCCCTTCTGGTCGATGATCCCGCCCTTCATGCGCACCAGTCCGCCCGAGGTGCGCACGGAGCTCGTGGCCGTGTTCCGGATGGCGAGCGAGTAGACGTCGCCGGCGCCGAGCAGGACGCGCCCGCCCGCGCCCGACTCGACGGTGCCGCTGTTGAGGACCCCGATCGCCGAGGCCGGCGGCTTGTCCGGATTCGACGCGATCGAGACGTCCACGAAGACCGTCGGATCGAGGCTCGTCTCGGTGAGGCGCACCGCGCCCGTCGACGCGATCAGCGCGGTGAGTCCGCCGGGACCGGTCTTGATCGAGCCGGAGTTGACGACGCTCGTGCCCATGAACGACGCGACGCTCGTGGCCGTGACGTCGCCGGCGTTGGTGACGCTCCCCTTCATGTTCGTGAACGTGTTCTCGCCGTTCGCGAAGTCGCCGTTCGAGATCGCTCCCGCCGCGGCGTAGATGCCGCCCACGTTCACGACGCCCGACGGGCCGATGAACACGCCGGCCGGATTCGTGATGTAGAGGATGCCGTTGGAGAGGAGCTGCCCGTTGATGTTGGTGGGCAGGTCGCCCAGCACGCGGTTCAGCACGCGGGCGTTGGCGCCCGACTGCATGAACTTGATGGTCTCGTTCGCGTTCACGCCGAACGAGGCGTATTCGATGATCGTTCCGTCGGTCGGAATGATGATCCAGCCGTTCGGCGTCGGAATGAACGTGGCGCTCCCCACGACCACGTTCTGACCGGTGATCCCTCCGAACAGCGTGGTCGTGCAGCACAGCGAGAGGCCGAGCGCACAACCGAGCGAGTGCGTGAACGCCGCGCCGACGCCGGCAGTCGAGAACGTGGAGAGTCTTGTCATGGTCGATGCCCCGCAGGGGCGGGCGCCGGAGCGCGACGGCGGCCGCATGTCGTTCACCACATCAACAGATGCCACAGGTTCGGATGCCGGGCGAGCGGGCCCGGCGACATTGCTCAAAACGCGAGCGTTCCGACGAAGGAGAGCCGGGCGGAATCGAGTTCCCGCCCATCGATTTCCCGCAGCGGGACGCCCAGATCCAGCCTGAGGTCAAGATTGCGCCATAGCTGGAACTCGACGCCCACGCCCGCGCCGATGAGCGACTCGTCGCGTTCGAAGCTGAGGCGATCGACGTTCTCGACCCGGGCCACGTCGACGAAGGCGCGGAGTATGAAGTCCCAGTCCGTCGTGCCGTAGCCGAACTGCGGCCGCAGCCGGAACGGCTCGCCGACGCCCAGGAGCGGCTGCGGGTTCGCGTCGAAGCCGAGGATCTGCGGCAGGTGAAGCCGATACTCGGCGCTCGCGACGATGAGGTTGTCGCCGGAGACGATCGACTCCGGATAGCCGCGCACCGTGTAGAGTCCGCCGGCCACGCCGAGCTGCTGCGGGATGAGGCGATTTCCGAAGGAGAATTGCCCGCGAACCCGAAACGCAAGCTCGTGGGCGAGCGTTCCCTCGGCGGCGTCGGAGACGAAGAGCGGATCGAGATAGAACGACTGCGCGAGGTCCCAGCGCAGCATGCGCCAGTCGCGCTCGGGGAAGAGTCGCCCCAGCGCGTTGAGCTGGACGGCGTCGACGTCGGTCGCGTCTGCGACGCACACGTCGAGAAAGACCGACGCGTCGGTGGTCGCGGCGCGGGTGTTTCGTTGGGCACGGACCCCGAGGTACGGAACGAGGAAGTCCTCCTCGCCGCGCAGGTCGATCGCCAGGTTGTTGATCCGTACGTTGAACCACCGGGCGCCGGCCACGGCGTCGACGAAGAGCTCGCCGCGCTGGAGGAAGTTCGCGGCGATCTCCGCGCCGACCGAGGGCGAGCTGCCCTCGAATCGCTCGTTGCCCAAGCCGACGTCGGAGGCGTTGTACTCGTACCAGCCTCCGTAGACCTTCCAGCGCAGGAACTCCGACTCGAGCACGGGCGCGTCGAAGTACCCGTTGACCGCGTGCATCGCATCGAAGTCGGTCGTCAGATATTCGATCGAGACGATCTCGTCGTTCCCGAGGAGATCGCTGTGGAAGAGGCCGAACCGCTCCTGCCACTCGCCGGTCGAGCCGGTTCCGGTGTTCGATCCCTGCACGAAGATCGACCAGGGCCTGTTCTCGCGGACGAGGTAGTCGAGCCCGATCGTGCCGCGCACCGCCGCGTCGGTCGCGGCGCTTTCGGGAGGCGGCGTGATCGCCGCATCAACGCGGCGGTTTGGGACGCGCGACGCGCGGTGCAGGTAGTCCTCGAGCGCCGACTGGCGCAATACGCGATTGCCAGCGCCGAAGGGCGAGCGTTCGCGCACCCGTTCGTAGCGGCGCTCCGGAGGGTCGATGGTCGCCGCGGGATCGACCCGCTCGCCGCCGGCGACGACGCGAACGCGATCGACGATGCCCGGGACCGCAACCAACATGACGTCCGTCGCGCCGCCGCGGACATCGATGCCGCCGCGCCCCATGTCGAACTGGCCGCCGGCGACGTCGACGAAGACGCCCATCAGGTCCTTCGAGCGCAGGGTCGCGAGCACCCCCTCCGAGACCGCGCGGAGCGCGGAGACGGAGAGTCTCGTGTCGGCCGGCATCGCTCCGGGCGCGAGCGAACAGCTGACCGCCGCGCCCGCGTCGCCCCAGTCGCACAGGAACGCCGTGCCGCCCTCGTCGGCGCGGTAGAGCCGCACCGTCGTGGCCGCGACCACGGCGGAGGGATCGGGAAGTCCGAGCGCCGCCGCATCGGCGATCGGCGCTCCGCTTCCGTCGACGTAGGTGAGGGAGATCGCCGACACCGGCACCGACGGTTGCGCCTGCGGCCCGACGAACGCCACGTTCAGCCGAAGCGTCCGGTCGCGCTCGTCCGCGGGGGGCGCGGCCCGAACGGTGTAGTCGAGCCTCGCGGCGGCGCCGTCGGGGCCGGTGACGCCGAGATCGCGCTCGAGCGCGCTTTCGACCTGCGATTCGATCGCGGCGATTGCGCTCGCGTCGATGCCGACGAAGTTCGCCACCGACGCAAGCGACATCTCGCTCCCGCCGCCCCCGTGCGGCGCGCGAAGGACGCCGTCGGCGACGTCAAGCCGCACGGCGATGGCGCCGATCTCGGAGAGTCCGTCCACGCTTCCTTCGACCGCGTCGGCGAAGCGGCGGAGCGCCGTCGCGTCGCGCTCGGAGGTTCCGTCCCGCGCCGCCGCGCCGCGGGCGAGCGTCACATAGGAGCGCATGACGCTCGCGAAGACGCCGGTGCCGCCGAGCGATCGCATGGTGAGCGGAGCGCCGCGCACCGGTGGCGCGGTCTCCCGATCGGCGGCGACCGCGGCGGCCGCCGCGAGATTCGTGCCCAGGAATCGCAGGTCGATGGGCGCCAGGCCGCCAGCTCCCTCGTCGCCGACCGCGGCCACGAGGTCCCGCGCGGCGCTCTCGAGCGCGGCGAGATTGCGCCCCGGGTCCTCGAAGGCAGGCAGCCCGAACGGGCGAACAAACTCGACCCGAACGTCGCGGACGGTGCGCACGGGACCCTCCGCACGTGCGGCCGGAGCGCTGCCTAACAGGACGATCGCGCAGGCTCCCCGCAGGAGAGGCGGCGCCATATGCACCGAACGGTCGACGTTCGATCGTCGACCCACGCGTGATTCATGCCGAGCCATGTCGTGCTCCGATTTTCAACGCGCCAAGCGACGCGGCACGCCTCTCTGATTGAGCGTCCCCAGGCCACGCCTGAGGCGACTCCGACGCGCGCCCGGACGATGTCCGGCGAACGAAGAAACACGTGGCGAACTCCGCGTCGATCGGGGCGTCGATCGGGACGTCGATCGGGACGATCGGGGCGTCGATCGGGTGCGACGAGCGAGCCCCACACGCGAAGGCCGAATCGGCCACTGCCCGCATGATGTATCGCTCCCCATTCGGAGTGTCAACGCAGAAGTCCGCTTCCCGTCGCCCCACAGTTCGACCACCGTCACACGCGAGTCGCTACTCGGACCGTTGGCTCGCGGCGCGTTCGCTTCCCTGGTCGACACAGGCGCCACAGTCGGCGCGACCGCCGCCCGATGGCGCCGATCGGTGCCGTCTGCGGGATGGATGCCGACGCCGTGGCCGATCAATCCGCGTCCGTCCTCACCGGGACCGACAGGGGAGAGGGACCATGCGAAGTTCGCGTTCCGGCGCCGATGGGGCAGGAATCACGTCAGCCGCGACCCGAACCGCATCAGGTGCGGCAGTTGTTGCGGCGAGCGTTTTCCTTATCGCGTGCGGCACGGAGACGCGGTCCGCCGGCGCTCCCGCGCCCGACTGCGTCGCATGGCGATCGATGCCCTCCGCCGCGCCGGCGCGACACGTCGCGCTGAGCCTTGGCGCCGGCGACCGGATCGGCAGCCAGCTCGAGGACGCGCGCATCGCCCGCGCGACGCGCGTCGACGAGGGTCAGCGGGCAGCGTCCGCCGAACGCCCGGAATGAGCCTCGGCACCCGTCGCCATCCCGGTCCTTGATGCACAAGCGGGAATCGCGGCCTGTCCTTACCATCCGGGCATGCCCACTGCCCTCCCCTTCGAGCGCACCGCCGACGGCATCGTGCTTCTTTCGCTCATCCCGAATCCGTCCAAGCCGCGCGGCGGGGTCGTCGTCCTCGACGCGTGGCTCATCGGAGAGCTGCTCGCATTCTTCGACGACCTCGCCAGGGGACCCGCCCCCACAGGCTTCGTCCTGCAGTCGGCAAGCACGCGCGTCTTCGTGGCCGGCGCCGACCTCGCCGAGATCGATGCCCTCGACGACCCGGGCCTTGACGCATACCTGAGGAAGGGCACGGACGCGTTCGGTCGCATCGCGACGTTGCCCTGCGCGTCGGTCGCCGCGATCAACTCGTCCGCGCTGGGCGGCGGTCTTGAGATCGCCATGCACTGCGATGCCCTGATCGGCGTCGCGACGCCCGCCACGGAAAAGCCCTACCGGATCGGGCTCCCGGAGTGCGGCCTCTCGATCTGCCCGGGCTGGGGGGGGACGCAGATGCTGCCCGCTCGCATCGACCCTGCGGTCGCAATCAGAAGCACCGCCACGGGTGAGACTTGGAAGAGCAGCGAACTTCCGTCCGGCTTGCTCGCGGCGACGGTCGCCACGCCCGCCGACCTTCGTGAGGCGGCGCTGGGGTGGCTCCGCGCGAACCCGCGGCGTGGTTCTCGGTCGCATCCGACGGCCATCGATCAGGCGAACGCAGCCCGCGTCCGCGCCGGACTCGATGCGGCTCGCTCTACAATCCAGGCTTCGACCGCGGCCGCCGCGGTCATCGATGCCGTCGAGGTGGGACTCCGCGACGGCTGGACAAAGGCTGTCGACGCCGAACGTCGGCATCTCATACGCCTCCGGCACACGCCCGAGGCGCGGGCGAAGCTCGAAGCGTTCTTCGCCAAGTCCTGACTCCCCGATCGATCGGGGCAGCCCGGACCGTCGCCGTTTCGGCACAGCGCTTTCCTCTCAACCAACACCGCTCGGATACACCGATGAGCAACCCAAATCTCGCCAAGGACCTCAAGAACATCTCGGAGAAGGACCGCAAGCAGATCGAGCAGGCCCAGGAAATGCTCGGGCCGGATCCCTCGACGATGGGCTTCCTCAAGAACGTCTTCTGGGGGAACTTCCGCGAGGAGCTGCTCTTCCCGTATCCGTCGATCGGCGCCGACGAGACCGCCCGCTGTGACCAACTGCTGGAGCGGCTCGACCAGTACCTCCGCACCGAGCACCCGCGCTATGAGATCGACCAGAAGCAGGAGATCCCGCAGTGGGTCATCCAGAAGCTCTTCGACCTCGGCATCCTCGGCATGACGATTCCGAAGGAGAACGGCGGCGGCGGCTTCGGCATCACCAGCTACAACCGCGTGCTCGAGCGCATCGGCCGCTACTGCGGCTCGACCGCCGTGCTCGTCTCGGCCCACCAGTCGATCGGCTGCAAGGCCGTCATGCTCTTCGGCACCGAGGACCAGAAGCGGCGCTACCTGCCGCGCATGGCCAAGGACACGCTCAGCGCGTTCTGCCTCAGCGAGCCCAACGTCGGCTGCGACGCCGGCGGCCAGGAGACGCACTGCGAGCTCAGCGAGGACGGCTCGCACTACATCCTGAACGGCGAGAAGAAGTGGGCGACCTCCGGCGCGCTCAGCGGACTCTTCACCGTGATGGCGAAGCAGAAGGTCAAGGGCAAGGACGGCAAGGAGCGCGAGGTCGTCACCGCCCTCATCTGCACGCCGGACATGGAAGGCGTCGACATCTTCAGCAGGAACCGCAGCAAGTGCGGCATCCGCGGCACGTGGCAGGCCCGCATCCGGTTCACCAACGTGCGCGTTCCGAAGGAGAACCTCCTCGCGAAGGAGGGCATGGGCTTCAAGATCGCGATGACCTGCCTCAACTACGGCCGCTGCACGCTCAGCGCCGGCATGCTGGGCGGGGCGAGCTATGCCTTCGAGCAGGCCGCGAAGTGGGCGCGGTACCGCCACCAGTTCGAGCGGCCGATCGGCGAGTTCGATCTCGTCCAGCAGAAGCTCGCCCGCATGGCCGCGTACACGTACGCGATGGACGCGATGCTCTACGCCACGACCGGATTCCTCGACCGCGGCGACCAGGACATCATGCTCGAGACGGCGATGTGCAAGATCTTCTGCAGCGAGTTCGGCTATCGCACGGTCGATGACGCCATCCAGATCATGGGCGGCGAGTCGTACATGACCGAGAACGACGTCGAGCGCATCTGGCGCGACTCGCGCATCAACATCATCGTCGAGGGCGCGAACGAGGTCATGCACTCGTTCATCTTCGCGTACGGCTCGAAGCAGCTCGGCGAGTGGATGCTCGCGATCAAGAACAACCCGACCAAGAGCATCGGTTCGGCGCTGCAGATCGGCGCCGAGCTCTTCCTCGGCTTCCGCCGCGCGGTGCCGACGTTCTCGAAGATCCACCCCAAGCTCGCCCGCTTCGCCGGCGAGGTCATGCTCCGCATCCGCGAGCACAGCCACGCCGTGAAGATGGCGTTCAAGGACCACGAGGAGAAGCTCGTCACCGCGGAGCTCATCCAGGCCCGACTCTCGATGTCGTCGCTCTGGATCCACGCGATGTGCTGCTCGCTCTCGCGGCTGGACGCGAATCTCCGCAACGGCCTCGACGGCAGCGACCTCGAGTACGAGATGGGCGTCGTCGAGTACCTCTGCGCGATGGCCAACGACGAGATCGCGAAGGAGCTGCGGGCCCTGCACTCAAACGCCGACGACGCCCTCAAGCGGGTCGGCAACGCGGTCATGAAGTGGGCCGAGGAACTTCCGCACGGCAAGTACGACATCCCCGAGCAGACGCCGGACATGTCGGCCCGCGGCAAGGGCCGCCCCGAGCCGACCGAGGGGATCCCGCAGTTCGGATCGGGCTCGATCTATGCGGGGCCGATCGTGCAGAAGGCCTAGGTTCGCCGCATCGGTGACGAAATGAACGACGACGGCCCCCGCCACGCGGGGGCCGTCGTTCGCTTCCGATCGCGGCCGTGACGATCATGCTGTTAGGATGGCTCGGACGCCGACGCGAAACCGGAGCGCGACCCGCATGGCTGACGAGAACGTGGAGGACCCGACCGCCGGCTCCGTCGACGACTCGGCGGCGCTGCCGATCGTGGATGCGTCACCGACCGTGCGTCGAGGCGACCGAATCGGCCCCTACGTCCTCCTCGAGTTCATCGGCGGCGGCAGCTACGGCGCCGTTTGGCGTGCCGAACAGCGCGAACCCGTGCGCCGCGAGGTCGCGCTCAAGATCCTCCACGCCGGCATGAACTCTGAGCAGGTCGTCGCGCGATTTCGGGCCGAGCAGCAGGCCCTCGCGATGATGGACCACCCCAACATCGCCAAGGTCTATGACGCGGGGATCACGTCCACAGGACTCCCATTCTTCGCGATGCAATACGTTCGGGGCGACACGCTCGTCAAGTACTGCGACCGGGAGCGCCTCTCGCTCGCCGACAGACTCAGGCTCTTCCGCAGGATCTGCGACGCCGTGCACCACGCCCACATCAAGGGCGTCGTTCATCGTGACATCAAGCCTTCGAACATCGTCGTGGCCACGGCCGAGGATGGCGGGCCACAGCCGCTGGTCATCGACTTCGGAGTCGCCAAGGCGCTTGCCCAGCCGCTCACCGAGCAGACCGTCTATTCCGCGCGGGGACAGGCCCAAGGCACCTGGGCCTATATGAGCCCCGAGCAGGCCGAGGGGATCGCCGACATCGACACGCGGACGGACATCTACTCGCTCGGCGTGGTGCTCTACGAGATGCTCGCCGGAGTTCGCCCCTTCGACGACGAGACGCTCGACAAGGCGGGCGACGAGGGTAGGCGAAAGCTCATCCGCGAGGTCGAGCCGCCGTCGCCGGGAGCGCGGGTCGCGAGCGATCTCACCGGGACGGGCACGAAATCCGCCCAGTCGCGACAGACGAGCGTGCGTGAGCTGGCCAGGACGCTCACCGGCGAGCTGAGCTGGATCCCGCTCTATGCGATGCGGAAGGACCGGCGGAGGCGGTATGACTCGGCGTCGCAGTTCGCGGTGGACATCCGGAACTACCTTGAGGGCAAGCCATTGATCGCTGGGCCGGAGAGCGTGGGGTATCGGGTGGGGAAGTTTGTGCGGCGGAACGTGGGCGTTGTGATCGCGGTGGCTGCGGTGATCGTGGCGCTGTCGGTGGGGATGGGGACGGCGATGTGGCAGCGCGGGGTGGCGATCGAGCGGGGAGAGGCGCTGGTCTTGCAGACCGACCGCGCCGACGCCAAAGCCAGCGAGGCGGATCGAGAACGCGAGTTGGCAAAGGCAGAGACGAAGCGGGCCGAGTCCGAAGCGGTTGAGGCGAAGCTCGCGCGCGACACTATCGAGCGAAACGCATATGCGGCGGACATCCAGATGGCGGAAGCCGCGCTCGGCCTGCGGCGGTTCGATCTTGCCCGGCAGCGCATCGATGCCTGTCCGCGTCGGTTCCGCGGATGGGAGTGGGCGTATTTGGAGGCGCAGGCGGATCAGTGTCAGATGCGGCTGGCGGGGCATGCTGGCCCCGTCTTCTCCGCCGCACTCAGTCCTGACGGCTCTCGCGTCGTAACGGCGTCTGGAGATAAGAGCGCACGCGTCTGGGATCTCGCGGCCGGCACGAACATCGAGCTCAAAGGACACACGGGGCCGGTCCGTTCCGCAGCCTTCGATCCGACCGGCTCGCGCATCGTCACTACGTCATACGACAACACCGCCCGCGTCTGGGACATCGCTGCCGGTACGAGCGTCGCGCTCAGGAATCTCCCGGGATCGGGCTCCTCGGCGATCTTCAGCCCCGAACAGGTGGGTGAATTGGACGCGTCGATCCTCCGCGATGTCCTGGGATGGGTTTCCGCTGCCGCATTTAGTCCGGACGGTTCTCGCGTAGCCACCGTATCGTCGGACAACACCGTCTGCGTATGGGATCTCAACGCCGGTACGAACGTCCAGCTCCGAGGACAATCGTCATCCGTTTTCTCGGCTGCCTTTAGCCGAGACGGCTCGCGCGTCGTAACAGCTTCAGACAACATCGCACGCGTCTGGGACATCGCTGCGGGTACGAGCGTCGAGCTCAAAGGTCACACAGGTCCCGTACTCGCCGCTGTCTTTAGCCCGGACGGATCGCGAGTCTTGACCGCGTCCGATGACAAGACCGTTCGCGTGTGGGACATCGCGGCCGGCACGAGCGCCGAGTTCAGGGGTCACACTGGTCCTGTACTCGCCGCGTCGTTCAGTCCCAACGGCTCGCGCATCGTGACGGCGTCGGCGGACTGTACCGCACGCGCCTGGGACGTCGCCGCGGGTACGAGCGTCGAGTTCAGGGGTCATACGGGCCCCGTGCTCTCGGCTGTGTTCAGCTCTGACGGATCGCGCATCGTCACCGCTTCCGACGACATGTCCGCCCGGGTCTGGGACGTCGCGGACGGCACGAGTATCGAACTCAAGGGTCACACGGGTTCCGTGTATTCCGCTGTGATCAGCGCAGACGGATCGCGCGTAGTCACCGCCTCGGACGACACCACTTGCCGCATCTGGGACCTCACCTCTCGAACGCCCGTTGAGCTCAGGGGGCACACTGAATTGATTTTCTCCGCCGCATTTGGTCCGGACGGCCTAAGCGTTGTCACCACGTCCGAGGACAAAACAGCCCGCGTTTGGAAGCTCGCGGACAGCACGAGCATCGAGCTTAAGGGACATACGAGCGCGGTAGTCTCCGCCGCGTTCAGTCCTGACAGCTCGCATGTGGTCACCGCGTCTTGGGACCACACCGCCCGCATCTGGAATCTCGCGGACGGCACGAGCGTTGAGCTCAGTAGAGACACGGGGGAACTCCTCTCTGCCGCGTTCAGCCCTGACGGCTTGCGCGTCGTCACCGGGTCCACCGACCAGTCAGCCCGCGTGTGGGACCTCACCACTGGCACGAGCCTCACTCTCAGAGGGCACGCGGGCATCGTTAGATCCGCCGCATTCAGTCCCGACGGCCTCCGCGTTATCACCTCGTCCGAGGATCACACCGCTCGTATTTGGCAACTTGCAGACGGCACGAGCGTCGAGCTCAGGGGTCACGCGAAGGAGCTCTCCTCTGCTTCGTTCAGCCCTGACGGCGCGCTCGCGGTCACCGCGTCTTGGGACCACACCGCCCGCGTGTGGAGTCTTGCGGACGGCACGAGCGTCGATCTCAAGGGTCACACGAAGGAACTCTCGTCTGCCGCGTTCAGTCCCGACGGCTCGCGCGTCGTCACCGGTTCCGCCGACCAATCAGCCCGCGTGTGGGACCTCGCCACCGGCACCAGCCTCTGTCTCAGCGAGCACGCGGGCATAGTTACCTCCGCCGCATTCAGCCCTGACGGTCTCCGCGTCATCACCGCGTCCGAAGACCACACCGCCCGCATCTACGACTGCATCCCCCACCGCATCCGCTACGCCGAGCAACAAGCCAACGCTCGCGGCGAAGACGGGGCGGCGATTGTGAGGAAGTGGATCGAGGAGAATCTCGCGCCGGGCTTCGGCTCACCGGCGCGTCGGTGATTCTGCGCATCGCAACGTGTCCCGCAAGAAACTCTCGACGCCTCACCGCTCGATCAAGGTCATCCTCACCAGACCGTACGACCACCGCGTAGCTCCGGTCCCGGCCGGAGTCGCTTCGTGCGACGCGCATTGCCCCCGCTCCGCGCCAATTCTCGGTCGTCGCCTAGGCGCGGCCATGCATCGTACGCCCCCGGCGGGCGGACCGTCGACCGTCGAGAAATCAACGGGCGAAGTTGCTACTCTCTCCCCTTGATGCCCTGACGGTTCGCTGCCGATCGGCGGCGTTTCCATTCGTTCCGTCCACTCCGCTCCCGAGCATTCGACATGAACCCCACCACCAACATCCTTGAGCAGATGTCGTCATACGGTCATGAGCGCGTCGCCTTCCATCAGGATCCGGCGACTGGCCTCAAGGCCATCATCGCGATCCACTCGACCGTCCTCGGCAACGCCCTCGGCGGCACGCGCCGCTGGTGCTACGCAAGCGAGAGCGAGGCGCTCTTCGACGTGCTGCGGCTCTCGGAGGGGATGACGTACAAGGCCGCCGCGTCGGACCTGCAGATGGGCGGCGCGAAGTCGATCATCATCATGCCGAAGCCCGGCCACCAGCCGACCGAGGCCGAGGCCCGCGCGATGGGCCGCTTCGTCGACACCATGGCCGGCAAGTACATCGCCGCCGAGGACGTCGGCGTGAGCCCGCAGTACTGCGACTGGATGGCGATGGAGACCAAGCACGTCATGGGCGGCAACACCGTCTCCCACGGCGGCGACCCCTCGCCCTTCACCGCGCAGGGCTGCTTCAACTCGATGAAGGCCTGCCTCGCCTTCCTCGGCAAGAAGGTCGACTTCGCGAACCTCACCGTCGGCATCCAGGGCGTCGGCGCGACCGGCTACCGGCTCGCCAAGCTCCTTCGCCAGGCCGGCGCCGCGGTGCTCGTCACCGACGTGCACGTGCCGACCGTGAAGCGGGCGGTCGAAGAGTTAGGCTGCATGGCCCTCGGCAACGACAAGAACCTCTTCGCCGAGAAGGTCGACATCATCGCCCCGTGCGCGCTCGGCGGCATCCTTGACGCGAAGACGATCGAGAACCTGAAGTGCGGAATCGTCTGCGGCACCGCGAACAACCAGCTCCTCGTGCCCGAGACGGACGGCGCGCTTCTCAAGAAGCGCGGCATCCTCTACTCGCCCGACTTCGTCGCCAACGCCGGCGGACTCATCCGCCTCGCCGGCCTCTACCTCGGATTCACCGAGGCCCAGCTCGACAAGAAGGTCGAGCAGATCGAGCAGACGACGCTCGCGGTCTTCGAGGAGTCGAAGAGCCAGCCCTCGACCTCGGCCGCCGCAATCGCCTACGCGAAGCGGAAGATCGCGGCGGGTCCGGCGAAGAAGGCACAGACCGTCGGCGCGCGGTGACGCGATCGGCCACGGGATGATTGACAGCGGCGGCCGCCGTCCGCCTCGCCCGCTCACCGTTCGCTCATTCGTCGTCGGGCTTGCCTCGCAGGTAGGCAATCCAATACAGCCCCGCGACCAGCAGCGTGCCGCCGATCATGTTGCCGAGCGTGACCGCCGCGAGGTTCCTCCACGCGCCGGCGAGGGACACGGCGCCGTCGCCATTCAGCGCCCACCCAAACGGCAGGAAGAACCAGTTGGCGATCGAGTGCTCAAGCCCGATCGCGACGAATGCCGTCACGGGAAAGACGATCGCGAGGATCTTGTCGGCCACGCTGCGGCCGCCCATCGCGAGCCACACCGCAAGGCACACCAGCGCGTTGCAGAGCACGCCGCGTGCGCATGCCTCGCCGAAGGAGAGGCTCGACTTCACTCGGGCGATCTCCATCGCCGTCCGCCCGACGGCGCCGCCGCCAAGGCCGCCGATCCCGGCGAGCACCGCCAGCAGCACGGTGCCCAGACACCCGATCACGTTGCCGATGTAGGCGAGTATCCAGTTGCGCAAGACCTCGCGCGTGCCGATCAGCCGACTGGCCCACGCCATCGCCAACAGGTTGTTGCCGGTGAAGAGCTCGGCGCCGGCGATGACCACCAACACCAGCCCGAGCGAGAAGCTCAGCCCGCCAAGAATGCGGGTCACGCCGAAGCCCAGGCCGGAATCGGTCAGAACGACCGTGAAGAAGATCGCTCCGATCGAAATGAACGCGCCGGCAAGCACCGCCAGCACGAGGAGCGTAAGCGCGTCGGTGCGGGCCTTCGCCACCCCCAGCCGCTCAACGTTCCGCGCGATCACACGAGGCGGATGGGCATCGGCGGAGTAGGTCTGGCGATCCATCGGAAGTGGGTGAGCGGGCCACGGAACTGCGAATGCAATCGACGCGATCCAGCGTACGCATCGCGCGAGGGCAGCCTATCAGCGGTTGGGGGGATCACCAATGCGGGGCCCGCGAGGACACTGCGGCCGCATGCTCGATCCCCATGCGGAGATTGAGCGCGATGCGCCTCCCCCATTCGCTTCGGCGATTCGTCGTCTCACTTCGAGGCTTGATCCCGCCGGCGAATCTCGTCCCACGCCTGCGTTTCGTCCGTGACGTTCACGCCATGCTGCCAAATGCGGGCCGGCGGGCGGCCGTCGTTGTACATGTAGACCTCGCTGTAGTAGATGTCGCCATCCGCGGTGATGGCCGTGAGGTTGCCGTTGGCCGAGTTCCAGGCGACACCCGCGAACGTGGGGCGGGCCGTGTGGCCCATGGCCAGGGTGCACACGCCGCAGGCCCCGAGGGCCATGCCCATGCATGCGGCCGTGAGGCGCGGCGAGCGGCGAAGGACGTCGGCGAGCGCTGACTGATTCATGGCAATTCGTCCCCGTAGAGGAGTGGCACGGCGCGCGGCGGTACCTCCGTCGGGACCGCACCCGCCATGGGAAGGAGCGATCCGGCGCACCGGCCCGATCATGGTGAATTCGGATTTTCGAGATCTCTCCCCCGGGCTGATCGCCGCCTCGATCTCGCTCGCTTGCGTGGGTGAAGGGTCGCCTCCGGTGCGGCCCGCCTCCCGCCCGATTCGCATGGGCGAATTCCCCCCCACTCAACTGGAGACTCGAATGACCTTCATCATGAACGCAACCTCGGCCCGCGTCGGTTTCGCACCCCGCCCCCGCGGATTCCTCTCCTCGCTGGCGCTCGCCGCCGCCGCGGCCAGCGGCATGTCCGCGAGCGCAGGCGACTACCTTCTCTATGCCACGACCATTCCGAATGTCACGGACTGGAACAACGAGTCGTACGCCAGCGGCAATCCGGGCTGTTCGAACGGCTGTCCCTGCGATGACGGCGACTACGCGACCAACGCTGCCGCCACCGGCTACATGACGGCAACGGACTTCCAGGCATTCACGCTGCCTCCGGGCGAGATGATCGTCTCGGTTCGCGTGAACGCACTCATCCGCTTCGACAACAACGAGAGCGGCGAAGTTCGCCTGAAGGCGACGTTTCCGAGCTATGGCATCGAGACCACCCGCGACTCCGGGAACTTCACCAGCGATCTCGGATGCAACTATGAATTCAGCGTCGCCGAAGGCGAAATCACCAATGCCGCCGGCTCATGGACCCAGGCGATGATCAACGATCTTCATCTGGGCATTCGGCGACTGAGCTCGAACCCCGCGAGCGGCAACATGCTGCGATGCAAGGCGCTTCGCATGCGGGTTCTCACCGCCCCCATTCCCGTCGCCAACGACGAGTGCGGCGGCGCGTTCGCCATCGGCAACGGCACGACGCTGTTCAATTCCAGCGACGCCACCACCTCCCTGGGAGCATTGCCCATTGATTGCACCGACCAAATCGCGAACGACCTCTGGTACGTCTACACGGCCAGTTGCACGGGCACCGCGACGTTCACGACGTGCGGAGGAACCTCCTCCGACACCGTGCTCGCGGTGTACGCAGGTGGCTGCGGCGGACCGATCGTGGGCTGCAACGACGACGATCCCGCCTGCGGCGTTGCGGGACCGTCGACGGTCACCATTCCGGTGACCGCGGGCGCGAACTACATCATCCGCATCGGCGGCTGGGATGGCCCGGTGACCGGCGCGATGTTCGCCAGTTGCACCCCGGCTCCGACCATTGACGAGTGTTCGGGCGCTGCGCTCATCACCGGCACGAGCATCGACTTCAACACCAGTGGCGCGACGACCTCCGCACCCGCGATCCCGCTTGACTGCACCGACAGCATCGCTGGCGACGTCTGGTATCGCTACGTCGCGACATGCAACGGCACCGCGACGTTCTCGACCTGCGGCAACGGCGAACCCGACACGGTCCTCGCCATCTACTCCGGCCCGTGTGGCGCCCTCTCGCTCCTGGGCTGCAATGACGAGGCCGACAACTGCTCGGCATTCGGGCCGTCGACCGTCAGCGTGTCCGTCACGAACGGCTCGACCTATTACGTCCGCCTCGGCGGCTACGACGGGATCGTCGCGGGCACGCTGACGGTCTCCTGCGCTCCGACCCAGCCGCCGCCGGCCAACGACGAGTGCGCCGGGTCCCAGCTCATCACCGGCACGTCCACCAGTTTCAACACGGCGAACGCAACGAACTCCGCTCCGAGCCTTCCGCTCGACTGCACCGACTCCATCGTGAAGGACGTGTGGTTCCGCTACGTCGCCACCTGCAACGGCAACGCGACGATTTCGACGTGCGGCAACGGCAGCCCGGACACCGTGCTGGCCGTGTACAGCGGTTCGTGCGGCGCACTGAGCCTGATCGGATGCAACGACGAAGACGACAACTGCGGCGAGTTCGGTCCGTCGACCGTGATCTTCCCGGTGACCAGCGGCGCGATCTACTACGTTCGCCTCGGCGGTTACAGCGGTGCCGTCTCGGGCGTGCTCTCCGCGACCTGCGCTCCGGTGAGTCCGGCGCCGGCCAACGACAACTGCTCGGGCGCCCAACTGATCGCGAACGGGACGACCGCGTTCAACACCACATCGGCGACGACCAGCGCTCCTGACCTGCCCGTCGGTTGCACCGACCTCTTCGGGAAGGACGTCTGGTTCCGCTACGTCGCGCCATGCACCGGCAACGCGAGCTTCTCGACGTGCGTGAACGCCACCTTCGACACTGCGCTGGCGATCTACTCCGGCGCATGCAACTCGCTCAACTTCATCGACTGCAACGACGACAGCGACGAGTGCGTGGACTTCGGAGCGTCGTCACTGACGATTCCCGTGACCGCGGGCACGGCCTACCTCATTCGCGTCGGCGGGTTCTGGGGCGACTCGGGCACCGGCTCCATCACCGCAAGCTGCAGCCTGCTCCCGGGCAACCCTGACCTCGACGGCAATGGCGTAGTCGGTCAGGCGGACCTCGCGATCCTGCTTGGTGCCTGGGGCGGCGGCGGCCCGGCGGATCTTGACCACGACGGGCATGTCGGCCAGGGGGACTTGGCGATGCTGCTTGGGGCGTGGCACTGATCGATCGCCATCGATGACTCTGCAACCGCAGAGCGACCCGTGAACTGCCATCGCCCCGCGCGCCCCCGGCGCGCGGGGCGATGCGCCGATTCCGACGCATCGCCCATTCCCGATATCGTTTGACGCAGAGAGCCTTGACCGCGGATCGCATGGCCCGGCAGATCGCTGCCCTCGCGACACTGGAGAACTCGTCGTGGACAGCTCGAACAACGATCAACTTCAGTCGCTCTTCGAGGAGGCCCTTTCGCTGCCGCTCGAGTCGCGCGACGCGTTTCTTCGCGAGCGCTGCGGCGGGGATGCGGAGCTTCTGCAGCGCTTGCGACGCATGCTCGAACCTGACCGCACCGGCGAGCTCAGCGCTCTCGTCGATCTTGCCCGGCAGTCGACGGAACTCCTCGAGGAGCGCCCCGAGTCCGCGTCCCGCGAGGGCGAGACCGTCGGCCCCTACCGACTCGTTCGCCTGATCGGCTCTGGCACCTTCGGCGACGTCTTCCTCGCCGAGCAGACCGAGCCGGTCGCCCGCCAGGT
The DNA here is from genome assembly GCA_044220875.1 of Phycisphaerales bacterium. GTDB lineage: Bacteria > Planctomycetota > Phycisphaerae > Phycisphaerales > SM1A02 > JAEUIT01. The sequence goes on from JBGAQH010000001.1 coordinate 200,767, forward strand.
GGCGATCAAGGTGCTCCATGCGGGCATGAACTCTGCGGGGGTCCTTCGGAGGTTCCGCGCCGAGCAGCAGTCGTTGGCCCGGATGGACCACCCGAACATCGCCAAGGTGTACGACGCGGGCGTGACCGAACGTGGACTCCCCTACTTCGTGATGCAGTACGTGTCCGGCGAGTCGATCACCGAGTACTGCGATCGGCGGCGGCTCTCGATCGAGGAGCGGCTTCGCCTCTTCCGGCGCGTGTGCGAGGCGATCGAGCATGCCCACATCAAGAGCGTGGTGCACCGCGACCTGAAGCCCTCGAACGTCCTGGTGACGTCCACCGACGGCGGCGGCCCCGAGCCGATGGTGATCGACTTCGGCGTCGCGAAGGTCATCGCCGAGGGCGAGCAGAGGGAAGCGACCCACCGCACCGAGGCGGGACTTGCCGTCGGCACGTGGGCGTACATGAGCCCCGAGCAGGCGGCGGGCGACCCCGACGTCGACACGCGAAGCGACGTGTACTCGCTCGGCGTGTTGCTCTATGAGCTCCTGTGCGGAGCGAAGCCCTTCGAGGGCGAGACGCTGCGGAACGCGGCCGAGGCGGAACTGCGGCGGATGATCCGCGAGGATGAGCCACCGAGTCCGAGCGACCGGCTGCGAAGCGACGGGACGGCGGAGACGAGCGCCGCGGCGAGGAAGGCCGGAGTCTCGGATCTGACGCGCCGGCTGCGCTCGGAGCTCGAGTGGATCCCGCTGTTCGCGATGCGGAAGGAGCGGGAGCGGCGATACCAGCGTGCCGCGGAGCTTGGGGATGATGTTGCGAATTACCTGGCTGGGCGGGCGCTTCGTGCTGCGCCGGAATCGCGGGCCTACCGCGTCCGGAAGTTCGTGCGGCGAAACCGCGCCGCGGTCATCGGCATTGGTGCGACCATTGCGTCGCTGTCGATCGGCATTGTCGGCTTCGCAATGCAGACCAGTGTGATCTCGCGCGAGCGCAATCGAGCGAACGAACGGGCGGATGCGGCCAAGAAGGCCGAGGATGCCGAGCGGCAACGGGCCGAACAGCTTGAGCGCGTGTCGCGATTTCAGGCAGGCATCCTGAGTCGGTTCAGCACGAGTGACGCGGGCATCTGGCTTGAGCACGCACTCCGCACTCGCCTCGAACAGCAACTTCCGACATCGATGCCGAAGGCGCAGAGGGCCGATCGAATTAGGGCGCTGATTGAAGCGCTTGGGGGCGTCGATCTCGCTGGGGTGGCGGCAGAACTGGTCGACCGCACGATGCTGCAGCCGGCCGTGGCAACGCTCGACAGCGACTTTGGCGACACGCCGGACGTCGATGCGACTCTGCGACGCACCCTCGGCGATACCGCGTCGATCCTTGGTCACTACGCCCAGGCAATCGAGCTGAACCAACGCGCCGCCGATTATGCGCTGGCCACCTACGGCGACGCAGACCCGCGCACGGCCGAGACGACGATTTCGCTGAGCAACGCCCTGGTCGGATTCGGTCAGTTCGAGAGGGCGGTGAAGGCGATTCGGCGATGCGAGGCTGGGCGTGTGGCCGCTGTCGGCGAAACCGATGCCACCGTGGCCGCGCTGCGCATGAAGCTCGGCGAGGTGCGGGTCGAGCGCGGAGAGTTCCCCGAGGCATGCCGTCTTCTTGCCTCGGCGCGAGACATCTCTAGCTCATTGCACGGACCGATGCATGAGCGAACGCTGGACGCTCGACTTCGCTTGGCCGACGTGCGAGCACGGCAGGGCGCATGGCCGGAAGCGGAACGAGAGATTCGCGCGGTGCTTGACGACTCGAGGCGATCGCTCGGGCCAGATGCGGAACTACCGCGTCGCGCAGCGCTCGCGCTTGGAACTGTTCTGCAGAATCAAGATCGCCCGAAGGATGCGGAGCCGTACTTCAAGGAACACCTGGAGTGGTGCGTCCGTCACAGGGGAGAAGACCATCCGCAGACGATTGCGACTCGCATAAGGCTTGGCGAGGTAGCGCGCATCACGGGGAAGGTGGAGGCAGCCGGGACCCTCGCCGAGTGGAGTGTTTCGAGCAGCGCCATGAGCCTCGGCCCGAAACACCCGCAAACGCTTCGAGCCCGACGTGCGTGGGCCATCGTCCAGATGCAGACTGGGAAGGAAGTCGAAGGAATCGACGGATTGAACGCGACGCTGCTCGATCAGACGGAAGTCCTTGGTCCACACCATCCGGACACCCTGGAGACCGCTCAAGAGCTCTGCTACGCGCTCGTCATGTCGGCTCGTTTCAATGAGGCGACCGATCTCATTGAACGCACGGGCGAATCCCTTCGGGCACAGTTCCCCCCATCCCATCCCCTTTGCATCGCAAACAGGGCAATGCTCGGAATGGTCCTCGCATATCAGGGCGAGAACGGCTACGGCATGTCGATTCTCACCACCGCGGCCGATGCGTTTGTCGAGGAGACGCTGACGGGGCGCAGGTGGAAGGCCATCTCGCTCGACGTGCTTGCCTGGATCCTGCAGGACGAGGGCCTTCTCGAACGGGCCGCGGCGACCTACGAGAGGGCGGCGGATCTCTATCGTGAGCCGTCATTCCGCGCCCCACAACGCTCTATTGCTTCGGATTTGAGCGCCGGCGCGGCGTGGTACAAGGCCGGCCGAATGGTCGAGGCCGAACGGGCATCGCGCCGCTCCGCGGATCTCGCGCGAATTGCTCCCTCCATCGACACCGACACCCGACTGAGGACGCTTCGGGTGCTCTGCCTGACGCTGTACGAGCTCCAGAAATTCGACAAGGCGCTGCCGTTTGTCCGCGAGATGGTCGAGCTCCGTCGAGGATCGATCCCGCGCGACGACACGGAATTCGCAAAGGAACTCGGGATGCTCATCGCCGTACTGCGCCAGCGTGAGCGATTTGAGGATGTCGTCGCCGCGTGCAGCGAACTTCGATCGTTGCCGACCGCAGCGCCGCCGACCTCTTCCGACGGGCTGGCCTTACGCTTCATCCTCGCCGAGTCGAAGTTTCGACTCGGCAGGAACGAGGGCCTTCGCGAGGAGCTCGCGGAGATCGTGAAGGGTTACGAGCGCCTTCCCTCTGGAATGCAGGGGTACCTTCCGAAAGTCAGGGATCTGCTGCGGCTGATTGAGAAGCGTACGCCCGCATCGTCGCAGACGAGGTGAGCGCCTCGAACTGCGAGTGCCGAAGCGAGTGGGGCGACACCGACCAGATCGCGCCGCCGGCGTCGACGCAAAGACCGTGGGTGCCATCCGCTTCCTGGTGGAAGATCGGTGATCGCTCTTCGCCCTTCGCTCGCTCCGAATGTGGAGGTATCACATGAACACAACCACAGAACCAATCGGAACGGACCTGCCGGTGACGTCGCACGAAATCCAAAGGCTTCGCAGGCGTCGCCGGATACTGATGAGCGCCGGGATCGCAGCGGCGCTCTTCGTCGTGGCGGGAGCCGGTGCGTATACGATCGTGCGGCAGGCGATCAAGCATTTGGAGATTCAAGCGCAGCGTTGCGGAGGGGATGGCCCGTGCCCCGGAGTTGATCCGCACTTGTGAACTGAACTCGACTGAGCGCTCAACCGCACGCTCGGCCCGGTTCTACTTGCTCGCTGGCTTCTGAGGAACCGACACCGCTACACGCGGCTTGCCGAAATCGGGCGAGAGGTTTTCCTCGATCCACGTTCGCACGATCGCCGAGCCATCCTCGCCGCGCGCGTTGGCCTGACGCTCGGCGTGGCGGATTCGGTTCGGGATGCAATCGTAGATGCGGGCTGTGCCATCTAGTGAGGCGGTCGCGACGAACAGGCCGTCAGGACTGAATGCGACCGAGGCGACCTCGCGCGTCTGATCCTTGAGTTCGACACTTGCGCCAGAATAGGGGTCCCAAACACGAGCAGTGCGGTCTTCTGAGCCTGTGACGATCCGCGTTCCGTCGGGATTGAATGCAGCCGTGTACACCTCGCCGGAATGTCGCTTGAGCTCGACGTTGGACCTACCGGCGAGGTTCCAAACACGAGCAGTCCCGTCACGGGATGCGGTAACGACACGCAATCCATCGGGACTGAACGCGGCAATATTGACCCTCTCGGTGTGCCCCTTGAGCTCTACGCTCTTTCCAGTGCCCAGGTCCCAAACCCGGGCGGTGCTGTCGTCTGATGCGGTGAGGACGCGAAGGCCATCAGGGCTAAACGTGACTGAGGTGACCGCATTCGAGTCTCCAGCGAGCTCGACGCTTGTTCCGGCGGAGAGATCCCAGACGCGAACGGTGCCGTCGTCAGTTGCGGTGGCGACCAACGAGCCATCGGGACTGAACGCGGCCGAATTGACCCAATTCGAATGTCCTAGGACTTTGACGCTCGTGCCCGCGAGATCCCATATGCGTGCAGAGTGGTCCCGCGACGCAGTGATGACATGCGAGCCATCGGGGCTAAAGGTCACCGCACTTATGAGCTCCGTATGTCCTACCAGCTCTACGCTTGTTTTTGCCGCTAGATCCCATACCCGAACGCTGCCGTCGCTGGATGCGGTGGCAACACGCAAGCCATCGGGACTAAAGGCGGCTGCATTAAGGCCGCCTTTATTCGCCTTGAGTTCTGCGCTCCTTTTGGTGGCAAGGTCCCAAATCAGCACGCTCATGCCCCGGTAGGGCAGCGTGAGAAGGTGTGCTCCATCGGGACTGAATGCGGCAGAAACGACCCAGCGACATTTGCAATCGAGCTTGATGCTTGTCCTATTCTCAAGGCTCCAGACTCGTGCGGTACGATCGTCCGACGCGGTGACCACTCGCGATCCGTCAGGACTGAACGCCGCCGAGTTGACGTAAGAAGTGTGTCCCCACAGCTCAGTACTTGAGCCCCTGATGAGATCCAAGACCCGGGCCGTCTTGTCCGTCGATGCGGTTACGACGCGAGAGTCATCCGGGCTAAATGTAGCGGAATTGACGTACGAATCGTGCTCGTGGAGCTCTACGCTAGAGCTTTCAGCGAGATCCCAGATGCGGACGGTCTCGTCCCGAGATGCCGTGACGATCCGCGAACCGTCAGTGCTGAATTGAGCGGAGTTTACGGCGTTGACGTGCCCGTCGAGTTCGATACTTGTTCCATCGGCGAGGTCCCAAACTCGCGCCGTCATATCGTCCGAGGCCGTGACAGCACGCGATCCGTCCGGGCTGAACGCGGCTGAGTTCACCTCTGCGGTGTGTCCCTTGAGCTCGATGCTCCCACCGGACGCGATCTCCCACAGCCGGGCAGTATGGTCATCCGACGCGGATACGATGCGTAAACCGTTAGGACCAAACGCGGCGGAATTCACTGGCCCGATGTGCCCCCTGAGCTCAATGGCCGTTCCGTCGGCAAGATTCCATACGCGGACGGTACGGTCTCTCGATGCGGTGACAACTCGCGACCCGTCGGGGCTGAAGGCGGCAGAATTGACCCAGTCGGTGTGACCGTTCAGCGCGACGCTTGTACCGTCGGCGAGATTCCAGACGCGGGCGGTGTGGTCCTCCGACGCGGTGACCACGCGCGAACCATCCGGACTGAACGCGGCCGATCTGACCGGACCTGTGTGTCCAACAAGTCGCTGAAGCCCCGCGTCAAGTTGCGACTCAAGAAACGCCCATTCCCATCCGCGAAAGCGACGGGGACAGGCATCTAGCCGCTCGCGGGCAAGGTCAAATCGGCGCAGGCGAAGCGCCGTCTCCGCGGATTGTACATCTGCCGCATACGCGTTCCGCTCGATCGTCTCGCGTGCCTGCTTCGCCTCGGTCGCTTCGGACTCGGCCCGCTTCGTCTCCGCCTTCGCCAGCTCTCTCTCGCGGACCGCTTCCTGGGCCTTCGCGTCGGCGAGAATCGTCTGTTCGATCAGCGCGCCGCGCTGCCAGAGTGCCATGCTCAGACCCACCGAGAGCGCAAGCGTCACCGAAGCGACAGCCGCCACCACCACCCTGTTTCTCCGCACGAACTTTCGCAGGCGATACGCCGCCGACTCCGGCGCTGCAATCAATGGAGTGCCGTTCAGATAGCTCCGCACGTCACCCGCAAGTTCCGACGCCGACTGGTACCGGCGCGTCCGGTCCTTGCGCATCGCGTAGAGCGGGATCCACTCGAGCTCGCGCCGCAGCGTTCTCGCCAGTTCCTCGACTCTCGTCTGTCGCGCCTCCGCCGACTTCCGCGCCGTGTCGAGGGTCGTCATTCGCGTGCTCGGCTTGGGCGGCTCCACTTCGCGGATGATCCGGCGCATCTCGTCGTAGGCGGCATTCAGCAGCGACTCGCGGTCAAACGGCAACGCCCCCGTGAGCAGCTCGTAGAGAAGCACCCCGAGCGAGTAGATGTCGCTCCGCGTGTCGATGTCGGTCTCGACCATCTCCGCCTGCTCGGGACTCATGCACTCCCGCGTGCCGATCATCTGGCCGCGAGCGGTGAAGAGCGTCGCTTCGGTGAGCCTCTGGTTCAGCGCCTTGGCGACCCCGAAGTCGATCACCACCGGGCGGTGTCCCCGCTCCGATGCCGCGACCAAGACGTTCGTGGGCTTGATGTCGCGATGGATCAGCCCCTTCATGTGGGCGTGATGGACGGCGTCGCAAATCGTTGCGAAGAGTTCCAGCCGATCTCGGATCGTGAGCCGCTGGCGGTCGCAGTACTTTGTCACCGACTCGCCGGCGACGTACTCCATTACAAAATACGGAACGCCCCGCTCGGTCGTGCCGGCGTCGAGAACCTTGGCGACATTGGGGTGGTTCATCATCGCCAGGGCCTGCTGCTCCGCCCTGAATCGATTGACGACGGCTGCCGAGTCCATGCCCGGCTTGATGATCTTGATCGCGACGCGGCGACGCACCGGCTCGCGCTGTTCGGCAAGCCAGACGACGCCGAAGCCGCCCTCGCCGATTTTCTCTATCAAGGCGTAAGGGCCGATTCGCTCGCCCGAGGAGCCGGCCCGCTCACGATCGCTCTGGGCGTTCGGTCCGACCGCCGGTCCGACCTGCGGCGGAATTCCAAACGCAGCAATGTGGGCCGTCGGGTCGGTTGCGGAGAGCATCTTCCGTAGCCGCTCGAGGAGTGCCAGATCCTCGCCGCACTGCCCGCGCAGGAATGCGTCACGCTCGGACGTCGGCAACAGCGAGGCCGCTTCGAAGAGTTGCTCGAGACGAGAGAGATCGTCGTCAGTCATGGCACGTCTCACGATCCGGCGGGGTGTCCCGGCCACAGATCGAGAGAATACGGCCACACGGGTATCGCATCAGCGACACGCACCCGATTTGCTATCCACGGCGGGCACTGGAGTGCCCAACGCGGCGCTCGGCCTATCTCGCCTCGCGATGCGCCGATCCCACGATCCCAGGTTCGTCGGCACCGCAGGTCGATCAATTCCCATCAAGCGCTCACGCCAACTCCTCCATCGGACCGCTCCCGACGCCCTCGATCTCGGTGCGCAGCCACGCCTTCGCGAAAGCCCACTTGCGGCGCACCGTGGCCTCGCCGATGCCGAACTCGTCGGCGATCTGCTGTTCGGTCCACTGCAGATGGACGCGGGCGTCGACGACGTCGGCCGCGACCGGATTGCGCTCGCGGAGCTTGCGAACCGCCCGGTCGAGCGCCTCGAGACTCGCGGCGTCCCGCTCCTGACCGTCCGGGACGATTTCGACGTCCATGTCGCCGGCCTTGTCGACCTTCGGCCGACGGGCCCGCTCGATGAGGATCCAGCGCATCCGCTGGGCCAGCAGCCGCAGGAGGTGCATGCGGTCGTTCGCGGCGACCCCCGCGCCCGTCACCATTCTCGCGTAGGCCTCGTTCACAAGCGAGGTCGCCTGAATCGTCGTCGTGGAGCGCTCGCGCTTGAGCATCATCCGGGCGATCTCGCGCAGATGGTCGTACACCTCCGGCAGAAGCGCGTCGAGTCGGGCGCGGTCGGCCTCGCTCGAGGCGCTGATGATGCGGCTTGCGAGATTTGTATTGTCGTCAGCGGACATTCGATGCTCCTTCATAACCCACCGTCGCAATCACAGTTCGTACCAGCGGATCTTCGCACGTTCGGGAACCAACAGGAAGCGGCCCACGATCGCACGAACCCTGGCGGGGGCGTCCTCGACCGGCTGCGCCTTCGGCGCGGCGATCTGGATGAGGCCGCCCTCGCAGCGGATCTTGCTGGTGACGAACTTCACGTCGGCCTTTCGTAGCTCCTCGCGGATCCGCTCCACGATGAGTTCGGGATCGACGCGGACCTCGAGCTCCGTCCGGTCGAGAATCGCCTTGAGTCGGTTGGACAGCAGGGCTCGCTCCTCCTCGGTCGCCACGCATCCCGAGACGCGCACCTGACCCGAGAAGTCGATCGCCGTGAATTCCAACTGCTCGATCGGAAGGAGCGTCTTCGCGATCGCCTTCACCTGCTCGGCCGATAATCGCTCGGGCTCCGCCGGCGGCGGCGGAGGCGCGGGCGGCGGGGGTTTTGGAATGGCCCGCAGCGCGATCACCACTTCGGTGCCGCCTCCCTTCGGAACCAGGACCTTTTCGACCGCGGCCGTGTAGCCCTCGGCTTCCGCAGCGACTTCCCACTCGCCCGCATCGAGGACCAGTTCGCCGATTCCCGCGTTGGTGGGCATCGATCGTGTTCCCTTGCTGGTCGAGGTCACGCGGACCTGGGCATTCGTCGGCGAGACCGTGGCCTTGAGCTTTCCGTCCAGCGATGTCACGGGAATCTTCCATGCGAGATCCGCCTCCGCGTCCTCCTCGGACACGCGCTTGCTGACGGAGAGCCCGGTCACCTCGTAACGGCCACCGCCCTCAAGCGCGACCTTGTAGTCGCCGGGCTCAAGCTTGAGCTTGGCTCGTCCCTGGCCGTCGGTCATCTCCTCGATGGCATCATTGCCGTTCGCCGAACGAACGACGAGCTTCGCGCCAGGCACCGGCGGCGTCGTCTCGATGCCGACGTCGATCGGCGAGAGACGCTCGAACGCAACCGGTCGCGACGCGACTCGCTCGCCCGACTCGTCCACCACGATGATGCTCCCGTCCACGCGCCGAACGCGGGGAATGTCGATGGTCGTCTCGAAGAGGCCCGGGGTCGAGCCCTGGACGCGCTCGAGCGCCTTGGGATCGGCGCCGGGAATCTCGAGCATCACCGACGCGCGCTCGGGCAACTGCTGGGCCCGAACGCGCACGAGGTGCCTCTTCCCGTAGCCGACGAGCGTCGAGTTCGGATCAATGCTGACCGTCGGGGCGGGCCGAGACCACGCCCACGCGCACGTCGTCAACAGTCCGCTGGCCAGCGCGACGCAGCCCATGGCCACGCCGGCCCGCCGATTCCAGCGCCGCGACGAGGTCTGCGGCATGGCGTCGACCGCCGCTCGCTCGACGCCGCGACCGATCTCCGCTCGCGACGCGGTGAGGTCGCGGAGCACGTCGAGGGCCGCCGCGTAGCGCTGATCGAGCGGCTTCGCGATCATGCGGGCGATCACGTCGGAGAGGACGCGCGGCACGCCGGGTACGACGGTCTGTGCGGCAGGCGCGATGAGACCGGGCGAACAATGCCACTGCATCCACGCACCGACATCCGCGCGGTCATGGCCCGTGGCCTGCGCCGCGCCCACCGTGGAGTCGAAGAGCCGATTGCCGAGCAGCATGTGATAGGCGACGAGTCCGAGCGAATAGATGTCGCTCGCGGGTGACTCGTGGCGCGCGTCCGCGCCGCAGAACTCCGGCGCGAGATACCGGGCCCGCTTCGGGCAGCAGGGCATCGGCGGGACGTCCTCGCCCGCCAGCTCGATGTCGCTCAGCGCGAACTGCGGCGTGCGCTGCGAGCCGACGAGCAGGATGTTGGTTGGCTTGATGTCACGGTGAAGCACCGGAGCGCGCTCGAAGGCGTGCAGACGGTCGAGCCCCTTCAGCACCTGGCTCAGCATGTCGATCACCACCGCCGGCTCCGCGGGTCCGTCGCCGATGAGGTCGGCGAGCGACCCCGACGCAAGCTCCATCGCGACCCACACGATCTGGCCGTGGATCTCGCCCGCATCGATCACCTCGAGGATGCCGGGGAGACCGGCGAAGCGGCGCTGGATCGCAGCTTCGCGAATCGCCGTCTCGACGTACCGACCGTCCTTGGCATTCGGCGTGGCGATGAGCTTCAGGGCCACTGGCCTGCGTTCACCCGAGCCGAGGGTTTCCTCGGCGCGATAGACGGTGCTCAGGCTTCCCTCGCGAATCGCCTTGCCGAGCCGGAATCGACCGATGATCTTGCCTTCCATGTCGAAACTCCCTGTCGAGAACGGGGAAGAGATGTCCCCTTCACCGGCCTCAGCGAGCCACGGCGACGATCCGATCACGTTTCGTACGGAATCTGGTGCGCGACGGCGCACGGGCCTCGGGGAGATCGTTACCCGCCGCGCAGGGTCTCGGCACGGGCTCGGGCGAACCCATGCAGGGCCACGGAAACCGCGCTGCCCTCGACGCGCCTCGGCACGCCCGCCTCGAGGGCGGCCAGGGCCTGAAGCTCCTCCGCCCGCTCGGGGGTCCGCCTGAGGATGGCCGCGAGACGAACGGTGAGTTCGCCGTATTCGCGCACCGCCTGCTCCACCTCCTCGGATCGCTCGCGGCGCCACGCCCGCTGAAGCCCGTTCGACAGGTCCTCGGCGATGCGGGGGTCCAACGACGACGCATCCAGGGCTCGGGCGAGGACGAGGTACGACCGCTCCCAGTCGCGCGAGTCGCTCCGCAGGTGCAGCGTCGGCTTGGCCACCGCAACGAGCGCCACGATCACGGCAACCGTGGCCATGGCGGCCAGCGCCACGTTCCGCATCGACGACGTCCGAAGCGCCGGCGCGGAGACTCGCACCTTCGACGACGACGAGAGCGTGACGACGTCCCGATCGCGCAGGCGCACGGCGCCGGACACCGGTCGTCCATTGACCAGCGTTGCGTTCGGCGTGAGGGCAACGAGGGTGATCGTCTCGTCGCCGACCTGCACGACGCAATGTTCCCAGTGCACGTCGGCGTCGGCGAGCCGCAGATCGGCGTTCGACGAGCGGCCGATCAGGAGGCGACCGCGGGCCCGAACGACGGAGCGGTCGATCGAGGGACCGCTGATGACTTGAAGCGTGAGAGTTGCCATGGTGGTGTCCTTCTGAAGGCGTGAGTCCGGGAGCGGAATCGAATCTAGAACGGAAGGCCGTCGCGCATGAACTTGATGGCGAAGGGACCGAGGAGCATCACGACCGACGCCATGAAGACGATGATGGCGGGGATCATGATCTTGACGCCCGCCGCGCCGGCCGAAGCCTCAGCGGACTGGACGCGCTGTTCGCGCAGCCGGTCGGCACACTGTTCAAGCGCGTCGCCGAGCGGACGTCCGAGCTCCTCCGCCTGGCGGACCGTGGCCACGAAGCTGCTGACTTCGGGCATGCGAACGCGCTCGGCCAGATCCGCAAGGGCCTTGGCCCGGGGCGTGCCGAGCTCCGTCTCGCGCACCGCGCGCTGAAGCTCGCGCCCCCATGCCGAGGTCCGCCGGTCCGCGGCAACCCGCGCCAGCGCGATCGCGGGCGGTGCGCCGGAACGGCAGAGGAGGACCAAGAGGTCGAGGGCGTAGGGAAACTCGCGGCGAATGGCCTTCTGGTGGGCGCGCTGGACGCCGCGGAAGTGCATCTGCGCGAACGCGAGCGAGATCGGGAGGAGGGCGAGCGAGCAGATCGCCAGCTTCACGGATCCGATGGCCAGTGCGCTCCAGGTCGCGAGCACCGTGAGGGAGAGGCCGGCGAGCGTCACGATGCCGACGAGCCGCCGCGCACCGATTCGACTGGCCCGCTCGTCGGTCGCGATCGATTCCTCGAAGGACCGGAAGACGCTGGCTGGGATGAGCCTCTCCGCTGCTGGGAGGACGGCGTCCGCGGCGAGCAGGAGCATGCGGTCGGACAGGCGCGCGTCGCGGATGGCCGACTCGACGGCCACCGTTGACCGCAGGAGGGGCAGGACGATGAGTGAGGCGGCAACGAAGAGGAAGAGGCATGCGACGATCATGGCGAAAGCTCCTGGTCAGACGTCGACGTTGATGATCCGCCTCGCCCACGACACGGCGAAGACGATGATGCTGCCCGCGACGATCGCGACGCACCAACCCAAGGGCGTGGTGAACAGCAGGCGCACGGCCTCGGGATCGACGAAGTACGCCATGCCGACGAAGATGAACGGCACGACGTAGAGGCCCTTCAGGTTCGTGCGCCCGGCCGATGTCGCCGCCCGCACCTTCGATCGCATCGCGTGCACGCTCTGGATCGCGCGGGCGATCCTGCTGAGGACAAGGCCGATGTCGCCGCCCATGTCGCGTCCGACCAGGACCGCCGAGGCGAAGAGGTCGAAGTCCGCCAGGTCGAGGCGCTCACGGGCCGCTTCGATGGTCCTGCGAAGGTCGGCGCCGAGGTTGTATCGATTGCTCATCACCCGCAGCTCGGTGCGCACCGGCTCAACGGACGCGTCGGCGGCTCGTGCGATGGCCTGCGGGAGCGTGCATCCGGCGTCCACCGCGGCGGCGACGGTACGAATGGCCTCGGGCAGCTGAAGCTCGATCTGCCGCTTGCGCCGCTGCCAGATCACGCCCGCGATCCAGTTTCGGACCGGCCACACGACGGCGACGATCGCGACGAGCCACCAGCGCGGTGCGAGCAGGAAGAGGACGAACGCCGCGGTAAGCGCCGCCGCATAGAACTGAAGTGCGTGCTGGGCGGCCGGCCGGGGCGTCGGTGAGAGGCGATCCCACAGCGTCGTCCACCAGCGCACTTCCTGGGCGTGAAATCGCAGGAGGAGCGCGCGTCCGCCGAGGACGGCGAGCGGCGCGGCGGCTGCGGCGCAGATCAGCGAGAGGATGAGCGCGGATTCCGTGTTCATGAGAGGACTCCAGTCGTGAGGTTGCCGGCGTCGAGCCACTCGTCGGCGGAGAGGTAACCGGCCTCGACCAGCTCGGGCATGAAGCTCGGCATGTAGCCGGTCGGACGCAGCCGGCCGCCGGCGTCGATCCGCATCACGTCGGCAAGCTCGACTTCCTGCGTGTCCGGATCGAGGCCGATCACCTCGGTCACCTGCGTGATGAGGCGGCGGCGGCCGTGTCGCTCGATGTAGACGATCAGGTCGATTGCCTGGCCGATCTGGCGTCGAATCGCCATGAGGGGAATCGACGAGCCGCTCGAGACCAGGGTTTCGAGGCGCGAGGTCACGTCCTCGGCGCTGTTGGAGTGGAGCGTCGTGAGGCAGCCGGCGTGGCCGGTGTTCATCGCCTGCAGCATGTCGATCGCCTCCGGCCCGCGGCATTCGCCGACGATGACGCGATCGGGCCGCATTCGCAGCGAGTTTCGGACGAGCTCTCGGATGGAGACCTCGCCCTTGCCCTCGGCGTTCGGCTTCCGGGCCTCAAGCGCGACCACGTGCGGGTGGTGAAGCGAGAGCTCTGCGGCGTCCTCGATCGTGATGACGCGCTCGTCGCCCGGAATGCACCGCCCGAGGGCGTTGAGGAGCGTGGTTTTCCCGGCGCCGGTACCTCCGGCGACGAGGATGTTCTTCTTGCCGATGACCGCGGCGCGAAGGAACGCGGCGGCGGCCGGCGTGAGCGATCGGTGTCGCTCAACCAGGGTCTTGAGTTCCGACGCCTGTCGTCCGAACCGGCGAATGGTGAGGCACGGTCCCTTGATCGCCAGCGGCGGAATGATCGCGTGCACGCGGGCGCTCGGCAGACGAGCGTCGACGGATGGCTCCGAGACGTCGAGACGGCGCCCGAGCGGAGCGATGATGCGCTCGATGACGGAGGTGAGCAGCTCGTCGGAGACGAAGGTCCGGTTGCTGCGGCTGATTCGGCCGCCGCGCTCGACGTAGACGAGCGAGGGTTCGACCACCATGATTTCGGTGAGGCCCGGCGAGTCCATGAGGTCCTGGAGCGGCCCGAGCCCGAAGAGCAGGTCGCACATCAGCTTCTTGAGCAGCTGGGCGATGGCGTATTCGACGAGCGCTTGCGCGCTCTGCTGCATGATCCGCCGCGCATCGCGGTCGAACGCGGCCTCGAGCTCCGGACTCGGCGGTTCGTCCAGCGGCCAACGGGCCATGCGGGCGCGAAGCGCCCCGACCTGACGGCCAAGCTGTTCCTCCATGCGGATGTTCCGGCCGGGCAGCTCGACGAGAAACGCGGCCCGAATCCCGTCCTCCGGCGCGGCCCGCTCCTTGGCGATGATCGACTCGAGGCGCACCCGGATCGCCATCATGACCAGCGTCTCGCGCATGACGTCGTCGGCGAAGATCCGCGCCCGGAGCTCTCCGTGCAGCGCGTCGTCGATGGCGGCATTCACCAGTTCGCACTGCTCGCGCGAGGGAGCGCGATCGCGCAGCTCGAAGACGCGAAGGTCAAGCCGGCGAAGCGTGAGGGCATGCAGGTCCTGCTGCAGGCGATGAAGTTCCGCGTACTGGTCGCGCTCGACCGCGTCGGATCGCTTCGAGCAGTCCAGCACCACCACGAACTGGGCAAGGCTGATCTGGCTGATCTCGTCGAGGCGGCGGACCGACCCGGCCCGCACCGCAACGTCGTCGACCGTCACGTCGGGCGCGCCCTCGCGGACCGTCAGCGTCCACGCGCCGCCGAGCGGCGCGATCTGGACGTGCTCGGGCCACACGAACCTCGAGTCCAGCCGAACCTGGCAGTGCTGGGCGCTGCCGATGACGAAGGGTCCCTCGTCCTCGAGCGCCACCCGCTGGGTGTTCTGCAACGTGTCCTGGATGACGACTCGCATGGTGTCTCCTTGCGATGGGGCGAGACTGGCGGCGAGACAGGCGGCGCTCAGCGGGCGCTGAGTCGGGCGGGCGCGACGCCGCCGCGGATGACGAGCGTCATCGGGAGACCGAAGTCGCGGCTCTCGGACAGGAGTCGCGCGACTTCCTCGCGGGAGAGCTCGAGCATGACGTCCTGGCGCCGGCCGCCCTCCTCATCAAGCTGGTCGTGCATGGTGACCTGCAGGTCGCGGATGCGATCGCCGACCGAAAGCACGCGAACGCCCTCGAGGACGAGCTTGGCGTCCACGGCGCGCTCGGCGCCCGTCGGGTCGAACATCGCGAGCGGATCGCCCGCCGCACCCGGCTTCGCGGCCGCGGCGCCGACGGCGTCCTCGGCCTTGGGCCGCGGAGGACAGACATACACGTCGACGATCTGGTCCGGAGCAAGCATCGCCGCCGATCGCGGGCTGATCGCCATGCCGAACTTGCCCTCGCTCACCGTGAAGACGTTGAGCTGCGTGAAGAGCGACTCGGTCAGGAACACGCCCTTGGTGACGGGCTGCGAGACGGCGCGGTTGGCGATGAGGTCGCGGTTCTCCGCCGGGATCGTCACCGACTGGAGCTTTTCGTCGATGAGCGGGATCTCGCGGACCTCGAGATCTTTCTCAGTGAGCTTGCGGTTCGCGGGAATGTCGCGGGCGGCGACCAGCACGCGAATGGTCGGGATCGGCTCGGGGGTCTTGGCCTTGAGGTAAAGGGCGCCTGAGACCGCGGCCACGATGCCGCACACGCCGGCACCTGCGAGGAAGAGCTTGTCTTGCGTCTTGAGCATGGGTGAATCTCCGTTCACCCGTTCCTAGCGAGGGTGTGACCACATCCGATCACCGCCGCGCACGATTTCTCAGCGGGCGAGGCGAAGCGGTCGCTGGGCGCTCCCGTGGGCCCATTTCGCGGCCCGCGAGAACCAGCCCCGCACCGCACCGGTGTCGCCGCCCGACTGGGTGTAGCTCACCGGACCCTGGCCATGGGTCCAGGCCTGTCGTCGAACGGCGCCGCCTCGCTCGATCTTGACCGGTCCGAGGGTGCCGAAGACACCGATGTTGGCTCCCACGCGGACGGTCTCGGTGCCGCCGATCACGGACGAACGAAGCCCCGCCAGGGAGAGCGCCGCCGGCCCGGACTCGCCGTTGAGCCGGGCGCCCTCGGTCGGCTCAAGGTCGTCCCACGAACGCCGCGTCGGTCCGCCCCAGCCGGGATCGGTCGCGAGCCGATTCACGTCCCGATGGACGCGCCACGACGCCGCAGACTCCGCGCCGCGGATCTTGACGACCGCCAGTCCGAACAGCGCCAGCGAGATCAGCGGCACGAGGTACGCGATGAGCTCGAAGAGTGCCGTGCCGCGGCGACGGACTTGGCGTCGTTCAGTGCTTGATGAGTTTCTGCATCGCGATCGGATCATCGGTTGGACTCCCTGAGAGTTGCATGATTTCAGCGACGCGATAGTCGCTCTGTACGAGCTTCGGCATCGCCCGCGCCAAGGTCAGGCGCGGCTCCCACTGCCAGCCGGCGAAACTCCAGACGCGCCACTGCGGCGGCAGGATCTGGCCCTCGTCGGCCGGGTGATACGTTTCGGCCTGGGCGAACGCCGTCGCATCGCTTCCGCGTTCCGCGCGGCGATTGAAGACCCGCGAGAGGACGAACGGGCTCTCATCGCCGGACCGAAGGCGTGCGATTGCCGTGACGGCAAAGGCGTAGTCGCGCTGAGCTCGCGTGGGCTTCCGTTCCAGGAATCCCCTCTGCGTCTCAAGCACGTGGAATTTCCCGCGCAATTCGTAGGCAACGCGAAGCCCCATCTCGCTCGTCGCCGCGTCCCACTCCGCCGCGCCGCGACCGATGACGATGCGGCTGAGCGTTCGCTCCCATCCCGCACGGTCCTCGTGGATTCGCTTCTCGACCAGCCCCGCGAAGGCAAGGAACCGCTCGGCTTCACCGCGGGGCTTGCGAATCGGGGCCCGCACGAGGTCGGGATGGGGACCGAGCTGCGAAAGGATGATCTCGATTCCGTAGGTCTCCTCGAACCGGCGACGGTCGGCCTCAATGACCTCGGGCACGGACGCCACGACATCGCGCTGCCAGCGATACACGCGCTTCGCCTTGCGGACCAGCGAGCCGGTGGTCTCCTCGCGCACTGCGGTCTGACCTGTCCGGAGGAGGAATTCGGTCAGCACGACCTTCTCGGCCGCGACCGCGCCAGCAAGCCAGGGGCTACCGGAGAGCGCCGCTGCCCAGTTCCGGTAGATCTGGCTGGCCGTCGGTCGCACCGCGAGCGCGAGCGCTTCCGCCGATGCGGTTCGCACGATCACGATGTTGCCGCCGGTGATCGCGTTCACCGCCTCGCTCTGCACGACCGACGCGGAGTAGGCCGCGGCGTCGGCGGCCCGCTGGGCCCGAAGCTTGTTGTCGACCACCTCGCCGGCGTTGATCACCACGGCAAGCGCCACGAGGATCACGAGGAAGAGGAAGCCGATGAGCAAGTGCAGGAAGCCCGACTGGCTGCGGTGGAATCGTTTGGCAAGAGCGTGAGCGATCATGGTGTCACCCTTCCGAGAGAGCCGCGGCTGACCGCGACGCGACTGCCGTGCGAGCGAAGCTCGACCTCGGCGGAGAGGTCGACGTAGTAGCCGGCGACGCCGTCGACGACGCGGTACTCGCCGAGAACGCTCGCCGCGAAGGGAATGGCCAGCCGCAGCGGGTAGCGCAGCTTGACCCGAAGCGTCTCGGGTCCGCCGAGAATCTCGTCCGGTGAGATGTCGAGGTCCATTGCCCGGCGAGCGACCGCGAGGCGCTGCTCGGCCTTTCGAAACGACCATGGCTCGCCCTGGCGGCGAATCGTCTCGCCGAAGCGCCAACCGATCTCGTCGCTTCCCGACACGCCGGGCGCAATCGCCATGAGCACCATGGCCGCGGCGTCCTCGGCGTTCTCCTTGGTGTGATCGGGCAGTCCCACCATGGCGGCGCGTCCGGCGCTGAACGCCGCGTATCGCGCGACGAGCGACGACGTTCCGATCACGGCGATCTGGAGGATCACGGTCACGACCACGGTGAAGACCGGGAGAATCGCGACCCACTCGAGCACGATGGCGCCGCGGCGATCGCGACTCCATCGGAACGGAATCCGTCCGAGGCGACGGGCGGATGCGCGCAGGCAGTTCATGGGATCCACTCCGCGGAGGCGAGCGCCGCGCCGACCGTCGGCAGCAGCAGGAAACCGACCAGGAAGCCGGGCGCCATGGGAAGCCGCGATCGGCGGAAGGTGACCGGCCGACCGACCGGTTCGCCGACGTGCCAGGAGAGCACCGGCCTCAGGACGACTTGGATCGAGGGAACGAACCTTCGCGCTGAAGCGACGTCGACGACGAAGAGGAGGCCGACCGCAACCGACGCCAGCACGACGGTCAGGAACACGCCGACGATGCCGATGAACGGCGCCAACGCCAGGGCGAGCTTGAGGTCGGCGGCGCCGAAGCCGCCGAGGCAGAATCCCGCGCCGCCGACGAGGGCGACGATCGCAAAAGCCGTTGCAGCGCCAAGAAGTCCGGGACCGCCAACGAGCGGGGCCAGCCCCGGAGCGAACGTCGCCATTGCGGCGCACGCGAACCCCACGGCGATCGCGCCGTACGTCAGCCGATTCGCGATGCGGCCCGAAACCGTGTCGTGCAGCGCGGCGGCGGTCAGGATCATGCAGGCGAGACAGGTGCTCACGCTCACCGACCACTCCGGGGCCAGCGCCGCCGTGACGACGGCTGCGGTGGTGCCGAGGGCGACGGCGAAGGTCCAGTGGAAGAGCGATCGCGCCGGAGTGCTGGTTGGGAATCGTCGTGGGCGCATGGTTCGGTCAGCGATGGGAGGCGAGCGTGGACGTTCGGAAGGGAAACCCCCGCGGTCGCTTTCGCGGCCGCGGGGTGTGGGTGAAGACGTCAGGCGTTACTTGGACGCCACGTCCTTGGCCTTGGCGATGGTCTCCGTGGTCTGATCGCCGAGGCTGCTCATGGCCTTGGTCACGATCGTGCCGAGGGCGATGACGCCGGCGAGGGCGATGATGGTGAGGAAGACCTTCGGCAGGACGTCGCCGCGCTGGTTGCGGTGGAAGCGGCGGAGGCCGGTGGCGGCCTTGGCGAGGGGGCGAGCGGCGACGTCGGTGGTGGTGAGAGCGTTCATCTGATTTCCTTCAGCTTTCTCGGTCGAGTTTCGACCGTTTGAATGCCGCCTGAGAGAGTGGTGAGCAGTTCCGGCGGCTTCGAACTGCGCAGACGTGGTGAGACCTTCTTGTCGGAGTCACGATCCCCAGGCGGCCGAGGCAGACCACACCAGGAGCTGAACGGCGGCGGCGGCGGCGATGAGCCGGAGCGTCACGTTGAGGTACGCGAGCGTCTCGTTGCGATTCGCGGTTGGCTGTGCTGGGTGGTTGGCTGATTCGGTATGCATGAGGCGTGCTCCAACACCCTCCTGAGCGAGCCGCGCCGCCGCGGCCGATCACGCTTCGTTCACTTTTTCGGATTTCCTCGGCAGCCACGGCGCAGCGCAACGACAGCGACGGTGCCGCCGGGGCACCGTCGCGCGGTTCGGAGAAACCGGATCGCCCGTCACGTGAACGGGCTGCTGACGACCGACGCGATCCGATAGAGGAAGTCGCGATAGAGCGCAATCATGACCGGCGTCGCGGCCCCGATGGTCAGCACCACGACCGCGATCATGGCGGCCTGCTCGAGCACAACGCCGGCCTGGCGGCGATGGAAGCGTCGAATGTGGCGCTGAAGAAGTCGAAGGACGTCGAATGGCATGGGGTTACTCCTGTTCGATGACGCGATGAAGCGGACCGATGCCCCGCTCGCGCCGGAAGAGGGCGGTCGGTCGGTATGAGTCGCCGTTCTCCGCCAGGCGAATCTCGCTGATGTCCACGACGCGACGACGCCCGTCGTGGCCGCGGGCAAGCTGCACGATCAGGTCGATCGCGCTGCCGATTTGCCGCCGAAGGGCGTCGGGGGCGAGCTTCAGTCCCGCAAGGAGCGCCATCGTCTCGAGACGATGGCACGCGTCGTAGGGGGAGTTGGCGTGAAGCGTCGAGAGCGAGCCGCGATGTCCGCTCGTCATCGCCTGGATCATGTCCAGGGCCTCGGGTCCGCGGACCTCGCCGACGATGAGTCGGTCCGGCCGCATGCGGAGCGACGCGACGAAGAGGTCGCGGATGGTGACCGCGCCGCGTCCGTGCCGGTCGGCGGGGCGAGCCTCGAGGCGCACCACATGAGGGCACCCTAGCTGCAGTTCCCGCGTGTCCTCGAGCACGATGACGCGCTCGCTTCGCTCGAAGGTCGACGCCAGGGCGCCGAGAACCGTCGTCTTGCCCGTGCCCGTTCCGCCACTGATGAGGACATTGGCGTGATCCCGGATCGCACGCTCGAGGAAGGACCAGGCCTCGTCCGTGATTGCGTCGCTTTCGATCAGAAATGCCGGATCGCGCGGAACGCTCGAGAACTTCCGGATCGTGATCGTCGCTCCGGTCCCCGAAATCGGCGGCAGGACCACGGAGACGCGGTGACCCGCGGGCAGGCGTCCATCAAGGATCGGCTGCTCCCTGCTCACGCGTCGTCCGACGAATTGGGCGATGTGAATCGCCGCCGCCTCGACGGCTCCGTCGTCGACGAACTCGACGCCAGCGGGCTCAATGCGCCCCTGGCGTTCGATGTACACGTGCGTCGGCCCGTTCACCATGATCTCGGTGACGGACTCGTCGGCGAGGAAGCGGGCGATCGGCGCGAGGAAATGCCGCGCGGCGGTCTCCCAGACCTCCTGCATGCGGGCGCCCGAGGTCGATGATCGGTCGTCGTGCTCGAGGGCGTTCCCCTTGGCGAATGGCGGGTCGATGGCGGGCGCGAGCTCCATGCCCAACCAAGCGAGCGAGTCGGCCGAGCCGATCATCAGCCATCGATGTTTCCGCCGATTGTTCGGCTCCGCCCGGGATGTGCGTCGGTCGGTCCATTCCCGACGGGGCGCCCGGCGCTCGAGGACTCGCAACTCCCGACTGGCCTCGCCCGAAACCAGTTGTAAGCTCCGGCCATGCCTCGCGCCGCTCGAATGGTGTGCCTCGTCGCGCTCTCGCTCGCATCGTCCGCCCGTGCCGACTGGTCGAACCTCGGCGGCAACCAGGGCCGGAACGGCCTGACCGCGGCGATCGGACCCACCGCACCGGATGCGATCTGGACGACCGGGCCGTCGTCGATCATCGCGTGGAGTCCCTGCATCGAGGGCAACCGGATCTTCGTAGTCCGGCAGACCGGTTTCATTCCGAACGGCGTCCCGGACGAGTCCAAGGTTTACGCGCTCAATCTCGCCACGGGCCAGACGCTCTGGAGCTTCTCCTGCCCCTACGCCTCGGGCGACTGGACGACCAACGTCTACGGCGTGCATGACGGCCGCGTCTACGTCGGCCGCGGCGGCAACGGGTCGAGCGTCAGCGCTCCGGTCTTCTGCCTCGACGCCGCGAGCGGCGCGATCCTGTGGAGCTCCGCCGAGGAGGTCGCGACCGGCAGCTACGACGGCGTCGTCTTCACCGACGACGGCGATCCGATCTTCGCGACCCACCTCTACATCCGCCGCCTCAACCACCTCACCGGCGAGACGCTCTGGAACACGGTGCGAAGCTGCTCGGTGAGCGGCGACTGCGGTCCCGCCCTCAGCGGCGGATCGATCTACGTCGACGAGGTCGGCCCCGGCGGCCAGAAGATCACCAGGATCAGCGCCGCCACCGGCGCGAAGCTCTACTCGAGCGCGATCATGCCGGGGTTCCTCTCGCAGAACACGCCGATGGCGGGCCCCGACGGCCGCGTCTTCTACGCCCGTACGCAGTCGAATCCCGCCGTCGACTTCATGTACGCCTGGCACGACACCGGCGCGGCGTTCGAACTGTTATGGCAACAGCCCGCGATCGGCGGCGCCGGCTCGAACCACGGCCTCACCGCCGACGGCGGGATCGTGATGGTCGGATTCAACGGAAAGCTGCAGGTCCGCGACCAGCTCACGGGCGCGCTGCGGCACGAGACCGCCGCCACCGTCACGGCGAGCACCAACCAGTCGCACGTCGCCGTCGACGGAGCCGGCACGATCTTCTACGGCAACGGCGGCTTTCCGGGCACGGTCTTCTCCTTCAACCCCGACCTAACGCTTCGCTGGTCGATCACCGTGCCCAACCTGAATCAGGGCGGCCCGACGCTCGCCGCCGACGGGACGCTCGTCGTCTGCGGCTCCGGCACCGACATGCGGGCCTTCCGCACCGCCGCCAGCTGCGTCGCCGCCGACCTCGACTGCGACGGCGCCGTCGGACCCACCGACCTGGCCCTGCTCCTCGGAGCGTGGGGGACGTCGGGTGCGGATCTCAACGGCGACGGCGTGACGGGCAGCGAGGATCTGGCGATACTCCTCGGCGCATGGAACTGAGCACCAACCCCGCCGCCGCGGCTCGGCCTTCGCTTCGCTGCGAGCGCTGCGGGCATGCGCTCATCGACATCGCGCCCGAGGCACGCTGCCCGGAGTGCGGCACGCCGGTGGCCGACTCGCGCCCCGAGCTCCGGCCCGGCATCCCCTGGCAGCGGCGGCCCTCGCCCGGATCGTGGATCGCCACGCTCGCGGCGTGGCTCGTCTCGCCGATCGGAATCTATCGACGCGTGCGAGTCGACACGCGATCGACGCGCCGGCTCCTCATGGTCAACGTCGGCGTGACCTGCCTGCTCGGCGTCGCGCCGACGGCCATCGTCGCCCTCTTCGGTCCCGCAAACCTCCGGTACGAGACGTCACCAAGCACCTATCAGGTCGTCTTCGACGCCTTCCCGATGCTGGCCCTCGTTCTCCTCATCGTCGCCATGCCGCTGTCGCTGGCGGCGACGTGGCTCTCCGCGTCGTTCTTCGCGGGACGGAAATCTCCCCCGCTCGCCCGCGCAGTGCCGTGGTGCAGCGCCGGGCTGAACAGCTGCGGCATGGTGATTGCGATGTCCCTCGCGGAAGTCACCTGGCTCGTTCGTTACGTGACGACGCCGCGCGAAGCCGTCCTGGGCACGAACGGCGCCGCCAGCGTGAGCGCCAGCCTCTCGATGACGCCGATCTTCCTCTTCCTCGTCTGCATGATTACGGTAGCGATCCTCGACTCGATCGCCAGTCGCGCAAATCGATACGCCAACTCCCTGGATCCGATCCCATGAGCGCAGCACGCGCCGCCAGTTCCGCCGCCCGCTGTCCCTGGTGCGGCGAGGATCCGCTCTACGTCGCCTACCACGACGAGGAGTGGGGCGTCCCCGTGACCGACGACCGCGCCCTCTTCGAGAAGCTCGTCCTCGACGGCTTCCAGGCGGGGCTCTCCTGGATCACGATCCTCCGGAAGCGCGATGCGTTCCGCGCGGCCTTCCACGACTTCGATCCCCGGCGAATCGCCCGCTACTCGGAGCGCGACGTCGCCCGGCTGCTCGCCAACGAGGGAATCGTGCGCAGCCGGCAGAAGATCGAGGCCACCATCCGGAACGCGGGGCTCTGGCTTGAGATCATGCAGGGCGGCAAGGGCTCGTTTCGCGACCTGCTCTGGCAGCACGTCGACCACGCCACGATCGACAGCCGGCTCCGGCGGCTCGCCGACTGTCCCACCGACACCGAGCAAAGCCGCGCGATGGCGAAGGACCTGAAGAAGCGAGGCTTCTCCTTCTGCGGTCCGACGATCTGCTATGCGTTCATGCAGGCGGTCGGCATGGTCAACGATCACCTTCTCGACTGCCCGCGACACGCGGCCTGCGCGAGACTCGCGCGACGGGCGAACTAGGCACGTCGCCCCAGTCCTCGCGCCACAATTCTCGCTCCAAGTTTCGCGCCCGAGTTCCGCCGCCGCCCGCAGAACGGTACTCTTCGCCCCTTCGGTCACCCGGCCCATCCGGATTCCCAGCGTTGGCGCGTAGCCGATCACGCGCCTCGCGGGAACGCGGCGCCGGCCGCGTCGCGAAAGCGGCGCGGTCGGCCCGCACCTTTTCCGGTCGGCCATGGACTTCGCGCCCGCCGCCGCGGATGCTGTGCGCATGGCCGCGCCATCCGCCCCGTTCGACTGGTCACTTCCGTACGCATCGCAGCGCCAGCCGGTCTTCGGCAGCGCCGCCGTCGCCACCAGTCAGCCGCTCGCCGCGCAGGCCGGGCTGGAGATGCTCAAGCGCGGCGGCACCGCCGCCGACGCCGCCGTCGCGACCGCCGCGGCGATGACGGTGCTCGAGCCGACCTCGAACGGCATCGGCAGTGACGCCTTCGCACTCGTCTGGGACGGCAAGCGCGTCCATGGCCTCAACGCCAGCGGCCGCGCGCCGGCGAAGCTCTCGCCCGAACGCTTCGCCGGGCAGCGCGGCATGCCGCATCGCGGATGGGATCCGGTGAACGTGCCGGGAGCGATCTCCGGCTGGGTCGCGCTGTGGAAGAAGTTCGGCACGCTGCCCTTCGCCGAGCTGCTTCAGCCGGCAATTCGCCTTGCGGAGGAGGGCTTCCTGCTCGCGCCGCTGACCGCGGAACTCTGGGAACGGGCGTTTCCGAAGCTCGAGTCCTTTGCCGAGTGGAAGCGCGTCTTCTCGATCGACGGCCGCGCGCCGCGGGCCGGCGAGCGGGTGCGGTTTCCCGACCACGCCAGAACGCTCCGCGACATCGCGGCGACGGAGGGCGAGAGCTTCTATCGCGGCGCGATCGCCAGGACCATCGCGTCGGCTGCCGCGGCGGACGGCGGACTGATGACCGAGGAGGACCTCGCGACCCACGCCGCTGACTGGGTCGACCCGCTGTCGGTCGTCCACAAGGGCCACGCCGGCGGCGTGCGCATGCACCAGATTCCGCCCAACGGCCAGGGCATCGTCGCCCTCATCGCCCTCTCGATCCTTCGCTCCCGCGACATCCTCTCGCTCGAGGCCGACTGCCCCGACGCCCAGCACCTTGCGATCGAGGCGATCAAGCTGGGATTCCGCGTCGCCCATCGCGAGGTGGCCGATCCGCGCTTCATGCGCATGCCGGCGAGCGAGCTGTTAGGCGACGCGCGCATCGCGGAGCTCGCCGCGATGCTCGATCCCTCAAGGGCCCAGGACTTCCAGCACGGCCCGCCGAACCCGGGCGGGACGATCCTTCTCTGCGCCGCCGACGCCCAGGGCCGGATGGTCTCCCTCATCCAGTCGAATTACGAGGGCTGGGGCTCGGGCATCGTCATTCCCGGCACCGGAATCGCGATGCACAACCGCGGCGCGAACTTCACCCTCGAGGCGGGACATCCCAACCAGGTCGGCGGCGGCAAGCGCCCCTACCACACCATTATTCCGGGCATGATCACGGCGGAGCCGACCGCGACCGCCGCTGCCGCGCCCCTCGCGGCGTTCGGCGTCATGGGCGGGTTCATGCAGCCGCAGGGGCAGATCCAGACCTTCCTTCGGATGGTCGATCACCGGCAGAATCCCCAAGCGGCCCTCGACGCGCCGCGGTGGCAGGTCACCACCGGCCTGAAGGTGCTGATCGAACCGGGATTCGAGCCGTCGCTGTACGAGGAGCTGCGGCGCCGCGGGCACGACCTCGAGATCGCCAAGAGCCGCAGCGTCACGTTCGGGCGCGGCCAGGCAATCTGGCGACTCGCCGACGGCTACGTCGCGGCGAGCGACCAGCGCGCGGATGGGCAAGCCGTGGTGACGTGACGGCCAATAAGCCCCGAACGATGGGGAGTCGCGCGGCGTCCGCCCCATCGCTTCGGCTATCCTGCGCAGCTCTCTGACGCGCGCCTCGTGCCGGGCAGTCCGGACGATGCGCTGTATTCCTGATTCGCACCACGAGTCGCCGATGCCGCTGAAGACCGTCTTCTCGACTGAGATCCAGCATCTGTCGATCCTGAACGAGCATGGCAAGTTCGACGCCAAGCTCGGGAAGGACCTGATTCCCGACGAGGATCTCATCAAGCTCTACGAGCACATGTCGATCTGCCGTCACCTTGACGAGGTCGCCTTCAAGCTCCAGCGGTCGGGCCGCATGGGGACCTATCCCCAGAACATGGGGCAGGAAGCGACGTCGCTCGGCGCCGCGTATGCCCTGGACCGGAACGACTGGATCGTCCCGTGCTACCGCGAGAACTGCGGCCTCTTCTATCGCGGCCTCCCGATGGAGTACATCCTTCTCCACTGGATGGGCGACGAGCGCGGCAACGCGATCCCCCGCGAGTACCACATCACCCCGATCGCGATTCCGATCGGCACCCAGATGCTCCACGCGACCGGCTTGGCCTGGGCGTCGAAGTACCGGGGCGACAAGCAGATCGCCTGCACCTTCTTCGGCGACGGCGCGACCAGCGAGGGCGACTTCCACGAGGCCGCAAACTTCGCCGCCAACCTCAACATCCCCGTGGTCTTCTTCTGCCAGAACAACTTCTGGGCGATCTCCGTCCCCGGCAAGATCCAGTGCTCGGCGCCGACCGTCGCCCAGCGCGGTCTCGCCTATGGCATGGAGTGCTTCCAGTGCGACGGCAACGACATCTTCGCCGTCGTCAAGACGGTGCGTGACGCCGCCAAGATCGCACGCGAGAAGTCGCGCCCCGTCTTCATCGAGGCGGTGACCTACCGCCTCGGCGACCACACCACCGCCGACGACGCCCGCCGCTACCGCGACCAGGCGGAGGTCGACATGTGGAAGCAGCGCGACCCGATCCTCCGCGTCCGGGCGCTCCTGAAGGAGAAGGGACTCTGGAACGACTCGAAGGAAGCGGCCCTCAAGGAGCGCGCCGAAAAGGAAGTCACCGCCGCCGTCGAGCGGGCCGAGAACATCACCCCGCCGCAGCGGGCGGAGTTCTTCGACCACATGTATGCGGAGATCAACGACGACCTGCGGCTCCAGCGCGACACGATGCAGACCCACTCGCTGGGCGAGGATCCGTCGCAGATCGAGTCGCCTTCGCACGCGTCCAGTCACTAACTCGTTCATCAACACAGAGGCACAGAGGACACAGAGGGCCACAGAGACGACGGTGAACGGTGGTGGCCCGGTCCCGCAAACGCTGCCTTACTGACCTCTCTGTGAACCTCTGTGTCCTCTGTGCCTCTGTGTTGGACTCCCCATCGCCATGGCCAATCTCACACTCGTCCAAGCAATCAACCTCGCCCTTGTCCAGGAGATGGAAAAGGACGACCGGGTCATTCTTCTCGGTGAGGACGTCGGCGCGAACGGTGGCGTCTTCCGCGTGACGGAAGGGCTGCACAAGCGCTTCGGCGCGTCGCGTGTCGTCGACAGCCCGCTCGCGGAGAGCGGGATCATCGGCACCTCGATCGGCCTCGCGATGGCGGGCCTGCGTCCGGTGCCGGAGATCCAGTTCGACGGGTTCCTCGGGCCGGCCTACGACCAGATCTGCTCGCACGCCGCCCGCATGCGGACCCGCACCCGCTCGGCGTTCACCGTGCCCCTAACGATTCGCGTGCCGGTCGGCGGCGGCATCCATGCCCCCGAACTCCACAGCGATTCGCCCGAGTCGATCTACGCCCACACCCCGGGCCTCAAGGTCGTCATGCCGAGCTCGCCCTACGACGCGAAGGGCCTCCTCATCTCGGCGATCCGCGATCCCGATCCGGTGATCTTCTTCGAGCCGAAGCGCATCTACCGTGCGTTCCGCGAGGAGGTCCCGGAGGACGAGTACACCCTCCCGATCGGCAAGGCCCGAACCGTCTGCGAAGGCGACGACCTGACGATCGTCTCGTGGGGCGCGTCGGTGATCCAGTGCATGCAGGCGATCGACCAGAGCCAGAGCAAGAGCGGGAAGTCGATCGAGCTGATCGACCTCCGGACCATCTACCCCTTCGACATGGACGCCGTCGAGGCGAGCGTGAAGAAGACCGGCCGCTGCGTGATCGTCCACGAGGCCCCCAAGACCTGCGGCTTTGGCGCCGAGATCTCGGCCCGCATCATGGAACGGTGCTTCCTCCACCTCGAAGCCCCCGTCCAGCGCGTCGCCGGCTTCGACACGATCATGCCGTACTACAAGCTCGAGCTCGAATACATGCCCGACACCGCCCGAATCGAGCGGGCGATCGCGGACATCGCGGCGTACTGACGTCCTGGTGCCGTCTGAATCAACGCAGAGGCACAGAGGACACAGAGGGCCACAGAGCAGGGGGAGAAGGGGTGACGGAGAACGGAACACATCGCGAACTGACCGAACGGATCATCGGGTGCGCGATGGAGGTTCACCGGCATCTTGGCCCCGGGCTCCTTGAATCGGTGTATGAGACCTGCTTGGCAGATGAACTGATTTCGTGTGGTATCGAGGTGAAGAAGCAGGTTCACCTCCCCGTCAAGTACAAAGGTCGAGTCTTGGAGTCGGCGCTACGACTCGACCTGCTTCTCGACAACGCCGTCATCGTCGAGGTCAAGAGCATTGAGAAGATTGAGCCGGTCCACCCCGCCCAGCTTCTCAGTTACCTTCGCCTCACCGGTCTCAGAGTCGGACTCCTCATCAACTTCAACGTTTCCGTCCTGAAGGACGGCATCCGTCGAATCGCGAACTGACCTCTCTGTGGCCCTCTGTGTCCTCTGTGTCTCTGTGTTGAATCCCCACCATGGCCGGACTCAAGCAACCCGCTGACAAGTCGCACTTCCTCCTCCCCGACCTCGGTGAGGGCGTCCATGAAGCCGAGCTGATCAAGTGGCGCGTCGCGCCCGGTCAGGTCGTGAAGGAGATGGACATCCTCGCGGAGATGGAGACGGACAAGGCGTTAGTTGAAGTGCCGAGCCCGTGGGCCGGCACGATCAAGGAACTCTGCGGCAAGGAGGGCGAGGTCCTCAACGTCGGCAACGTGCTTGTGCGATACGACATCGGCGGCGCGAAGGCCGCACCGGCCGCTGCCGCTCCGGCCGCGGCGAAGCCTGCCGCCGCAGCTCCCGCCTCGAAGGAGGGCGAGGATGCCGGCACCGTCGTCGGCAACGTCTCGGGCACGCTCACCGTCAGCGACCGCTTCGCGCGTCGCGCGCCCGAGCACGTCGAGGCCGCGACGACCAACGGCAAGGCGCTCGCCACTCCCGCCGTCCGCCGCATCGCCCGCGAGCTCAAGGTCGACATCAATCGCGTTCCCGGCACCGGCCGCGGCGGCCGCGTGACCGCCGGTGACATCGAGCGCGCGTCCGGCGGTCGCGGCGCGGCGGCTGCCCCGGCCCGCAGCGCCGCTCCGTCCGCCGAGCGCCCCGCGGCGCCGGCTCCGGTCATCTCGGGCGACGGCATCGCCGCCCGCATTCCGTTCCGCGGCGTCCGACGCAAGATCGCCCAGGCGCTCGACCTCTCGGTCAAGACCGCCGTCCACTTCACGGTGGTCGACGAGGCCGACGTCACCGCCCTCGATCGCAAGCGGAAGGAATACTCGACCGTCCTCGGCCAGAAGCTCTCGCTCCTCCCCTTCATCATGCTCGCCGTGACGAAGGCCCTGAAGAAGCATCCGACCGTCAACTGCAACGTCGATGACGCGAACGAGGAGATCCTCATCAAGAGCGTCATCAACCTCGGCTGCGCGGTCGACACCGACCACGGCCTCATGGTGCCGGTCATCCATGGCGCCGACCAGAAGAGCCTCGTCCAGTTCGCCGACGCCGTGAAGGATCTCGCCGCGAAGTGCCAGAACCGCACCATCGCCCGCGAGCAGCTCACCGGCGGCACCTTCACGATCTCGAACGTCGGCAGCTACGGCGGCATGTTCGCCACGCCGATCATCAACTATCCCGAGATCGCGATCCTCGCCGCCGGTCGGGCGAAGGAGAGGGTGCTCGTCAAGCACGGCCAGTTCTACGCCGGCCACGTGCTGCCGCTCTCGCTCTCCTGCGATCACCGCGTGATCGACGGCGCCGAGGGCGCGCGGTTCCTGAACACGGTCGTCAAGCTGCTCGAGGATCCGGCGTCGCTGCTCGGGTGAGGCGAGATTCAGTTGCCCGTCGCTTCGCCCAATCGGGAGCGCGCTCCATCTCGCACGGCCCGTGCCGCGTCGCGCGCGGCGAGGTAGGCGGGATTCTCCGGCTGTGCCGAGAGGGCCCGCTCCGAGGCGGCGAGCGCCTCATCCGCGGCGGCGGCGGCGGCGGCAAAATCACCCGCCCGCGCTCGAGTCCGCGCGAACTCGATCGCCGATTCTGCCAGGCGTGCCCATCCGTCGAGATACCCCGGTTCGCGGCTCACCAGCCGGCGGAGCGTCGCCAGCGACTCGCCGAAGAGCTCGTCGCTCCGCGTCCGATCGCCCGCGGCCAATTGCTCGACCGCTCCGTTCCGGCACTCCAACGCGTACATGATCTCGTAGGTCCGGTTCTCGGGAGCGAGCCGGTTCAGCGCGGCGCAGTCACGCAGGTTGGCGTCGCGTGCGGCACGCGTGTCGATCCGCTCGCCGTGCAGCGTCCCGACGTAGATCGCCCGTGACCGCGCCGCGATCCGGGCCTGGAGGACGTCGATCTCGTTCCGCGACGGATCAAGACGGCGCGAAAGATCGTGCATCGCGTCGACCAGGACTCGCGACTCGTCGATTCTCCCCTCGCTCATCGCCACGTCGATGAGCCTGTCGTAGCTCCACAGGAGCGGGATCTCGAATGCCGCGTCTCCCGCGTCGCGCGCAGCGAGGTCGATGAAGATCGCATGGGCGTCGCGGTACCGCGCCTCGGCGATTCGCGGCCGCGACGTCTCCCGCGCGACGTCGCCCACCAGCACCATCGTTCTCGCCAGGCGCCGGCGGTCCGTCGCGCTGTCGGGCCGCAGCTCGACCACGCGCATTGCCGCGGACAGCGCCTGCTCACGAAGCTCCGCCGCCTCGGCCATGGTGCCGCGCTCGCGCAGGATGTCGCTGCGTCGGCAGAGCGCGTCCGCCCAGAGTCCGAGCATCGTCGGATCGTCATCGCGAACGATGCCGCGCAGCTCCTCGACCACCAGGGCCGAGAGACGATCCCGCGCATCGTCCGAACCGGGAACGTCGGCGAGCGCGACCAGGGCCTGCACCGTCGCGGCGCTCCAGTCCCGGAGCCGGCGGTTCTCCCGTTCCTTCGACACGTACAGCACGGCGCCGCCGACCACGAGGCCCGCCAACGCGATCGTCGCGCCCACCACGACGGCGGCCCGCACCCGATGGCGCCGGGCAAGCCACATCGCCCGCCGCACCGGCGAGGCCGGCCGCGAGAGCACCGGCGCGCCGTCGAGCCAGCGCTCGAGGTCCTCGACGAGCGCCGCGACCGACGGGAAGCGACGCTGCGGCTCGCGCTCGAGCGAGCGCTCGATGATCGCCCTCAGGTCGATGTCGATCGAGCGGTCGCCGTTCTCCACGGGCCGCGGCTCCGTCGTGTCCACGAGCCGAATCGCCTGCGCGACCGAGCGCCCGCTGAGATCCCACCGCGGCGCTCCGACGAGGGCCTCGAAGAGGACCGCGCCGAGGCCATACACGTCCGATCGCACGTCGATGGCCCGCTCCGATGACGGATCCAGTCCGAGCTGCTCCGGACTCATGTACGCCGGCGTGCCGACGAGCTGCCCCGCCTGCGTCATCGCTTCCTGTCCGGCCATCGCCTTCGCGACGCCGAAGTCGATCACCTTCGCGAGCGGTTGTCCGTTCTCCTCGACCACGAGAATGTTCGACGGCTTGAGGTCGCGGTGAAGGATGCCCCGCTCGTGCGCAAGCTGCACTCCGCGACACGCACCGACGAAGAGCCGAACGCGTTCGCGGATCGGGATCGGAGGATGGAGGCAGGCATCGACGAAGGTCCGCCCGCTGAGGAGTTCCATCGCCAGGTACGGTCGGCCGTCAACGGTGGCACCGGCCCCGAAGACGCGGGCGATGTTCGGGTGCGACAGCCGCGCGTGGATCTGCCGCTCAAGGTCAAATCGAAGCTGCGAGGCGAGACCGGTGACGACCTTCAGCGCGACGCGGCGCGCAAGGGGGGTCGTTTCCACCGCCTCCCACACTTCGGCATGTGCGCCGCTTCCGAGATGCCGCTCGAAGCGATAGCCGGCGACGACGGGCGGCACGCGCCGATCCGCCGCGGCTAGTCCGAGGTCGCCGGTGATGCGGGCGGCGAGCGAGGTGATGAGCTCCCGATCGACGACCGGGCTTTGAGGCGACGACGCGTCGCCGGCGAGTATGCGCTCGACCTCGAGGACTTCCGCGATCGGTTCGCCCGAGAGCGCCTCGCGACCGCCCTCCTGCCATCGCACGGCCAGCTCGCACAGCCGGCGATAGCGCAGCTCATCGATTGGGCGATGGTTGTCGCGCGGCGCCATCAGGTCCCTCCCGCAACGAGCGTCGAACGAAGCCAGTGGCGGGCAAGCTTCCAGTCGAGTTCGACCGTCCTCAGCGAGACGCCCAGCCTTCGGGCGCACTCTTCGTGCGTGAAGCCTCCGAAGAACCGCATCTCGACGATCTGAGCCTGCCGCGGCGCGATGGCGCGCAGGCGCTCGATCGCGCCATCGAGATCCACCAGATCGACGTCGGCCGCCTGACCGACGATCGCGCCGTCGGCCGACGAGACGACGTCTGCGAACGGCACGCGGCGCCATCCCTCTCCCCGCTTCGGCCCGTTCCTCGCCCGGGCGTGGTCGACGAGCACGTGGCGCACCACCGTCGCCACGAGGCCCCGAAAGGCGATCGGATCCTCGGCGCGAACGCCGTCGCTCCCGGAGATGCGAAGCCAGACCTCATGGGCAACGGCCGTCGCCTGAAGCGTGTGGTCGATTCGCTCGCGCCGAAGGGCCGCAGCGGCGATCCCGCGGATCTCCGCATATCGAGCGCCGACCACCGAGGCCAGATGCGCCCGCGCCTCCCCCTCGGACTCGCGCCCATGGCATGCTTGCGCCGGCGCTGGGCTCGTTCGCTCCTCGTCGTCGGCCATTCGATCCCCCGCGCGCTGCGACGAGGGCCGCGCGTCACTGGCCTGCCCGGGTCCGCGACGCGAGGCCCGGAGAACGCCGCCGGCGTCACGCACGACGCCGATCAGGTCCGCTCCGACAGCCGCTTCGGATGATACCGACGCCGGAGTCGCGACGAGCCGTTCTCGTCGCGACTCCTGGCGTGGTACGCACACATGGCCTACGAGTGTGCCCATGAGCGGAGCGGAACCGCGAGGTCGGCGCCGCCGCCGTCACGACGCGGGGCGTGCGCGCGGCCGACACCCGGCCGGGCACGGCAATCCCAAGGCGAAGAGCGAGAGACCTCTTCACCTCCCGCATCGAATCCCGAAAATACGCCGCGACCCTCACCGATCGCGTTTGCGGACCCGTCCGCCTCCGCTCACTTCGTCTCCAGCCGCTCCCGCAACAATCCGATCGTCGCCTTCCATGCGGCCTCCGCCGCCGCGCGGTTCTTCCCGTCGCGGCCATCCTGCTGGCGGAGGAAGCCGTGGCCGGCGCCGTCGTAGATCGCCGCGGTGAAGGTCTTGCCCGCTTCGGTCGTGAGGGCCTTGGTCTTCTCGACCGTCGCGGTCACGCGGGCGTCGTCGCCGCCGTAGCAGCCGAGCACGGGGCACGCGATGGCGGCGATCGCATCCTTCGCCTCGGGAGCGGTGCCGTAATAGACGATCGCGGCGTTGAGGCCGGGCTGTTTCGTCGCGTAGGTCCATGCCGTCGAGCCGCCCCAGCAGAAGCCGATGCACGCCGACTTCTTCGTCGCCGACGGCAGCGCGGTCGCGTAGTCGCGGGCTGCGTTCAGTCGGGCGACGACCTCGTTCGCGTCGAGCTTGCGGATCGCATCGCGCACCGCGTCCCCCTGGAACGAGCTGGTCGCGCCGCCCTCCGGTCCCTTGCCTGAGAGCAGGTCGGGGGCGACGGCGATGAAGCCTTCCGCTGCGAGCTGGTCGGCCACGGCCCGCACCCAGTCGGTCATGCCGAAGATCTCATGCACGACGATGACGACTGGCGCACCGTCCTTGCGCTCGGGATAGGACACCCACGTCTTCAGCGTCGGCTTGGTGCCATCCTTCGACTCGGAGACAAGCGGGATGTCCACCCACTCGCCGTGGCGAGGCGACTCAACGAGCGCCTTGGTCGCGGTCGCCTCCGAGGCGGGCAGCGCGATCGGCTTTGCGGCGCCTTCGGTGACCTTGGGCGGCGACTGCACGCCGACGGCGAACGAGGCGAGCAGCCCGATGACGAGGGACGCGGTGGCGAGGTGGCGCATGCCCACATTGTGCGTCGGACTCGCCGCGCCCGCCATCGTGCGGATGCCCGCTTATGCCGTCCACGCCCCGAGCAGCGCAGCGAGATCGGCGGCATCGGTGGTGCCGGTGCCGTCGAGATCCGCGCCCGTCGTGCCCCACGCACCAAGCAGGATCGCAAGATCGGCGGCGTTCACCGCGCCGTCGCCGTTGAGGTCGGGCGAGGGCACCTGGCACTCGTCGGGAATGAGGTCGCCGTTCTGGTCCGTCGGGCTCTTCGGCGCAACCGCGACCGCCTGAGCCGGCCCAGCGTCGGCGCCATAGGAGCGATACGTGCGCTCGGTGTACCCGCTCTCGATGTTGTAGCCGTTCAGCGTCGACGAGCTCGATGAGCTGGTCGCGAGATACGCGGCGCCGTTGCCCGAAAGCGCGATGCCCGAGGCCCTGCTCAGGAACCCGCTCGACTGCACGTCGAATCGTCCGAGATACGCCCGCGTCACGGCGTCGAAGCGCACGAGCGCCGCCTGGGCGCGGCTCGCGACGATGATGTACCGGGCATCGGGCGATTCGATGACGCCGTAGTAGTCGTGCGGCGCGGCGCTGCCGTCGAAGCCGCCGGTCGCCGTGCCGTCGGCGTTGAACTGGCGAACGCGCCCGTCGCCGCAGGTGACGAGCATCCGGCCGTCGGCGCGAACCGCGACGTCGCGCGGATCCGGCGCCGCCGCCTCGCCGCCGCCGATCCACGCGACGAAGGTGCCGTCGATCGTGTACTTGGCGAGCCCGCTCGGCGCCCGGGCGACGAGCAGCATGCCGTCGGCGATGAACGCCAGGCCGCGGGCGGCGGCGGTTGCGCCGGTGAGATTCACGATCGGGGCAAGCACCGCGCCGGTCTCGCGGCTGATCGGATAGACCTTGCGTCCGGCGGCCGCATAGAGCAGGCCGTTGGGACCGAAGGCCAGGTCGGTGACCGCCGCGTCGAGCGTGAACGAGCGGAGCAAGACGCTCGAGCGCGGATGCAGCTCGCGCACGAGCCCGTCGGTGCCGCCCGTCCAGATGCTGAGTCCGCCGGCGAGTTCGGTGAGGTCGGGCACGCCGTCGCCGTCGCAGTCCTCATAGGCGTCGAGCACCGCGTTCCGGCTGCGATCGAGCGACATGTCCTGCTGGATCTCGGTGTAGTCGGAAATCCCGTTGCGGTTCAGGTCCGGCTCGCACTCGTCCGGCACCCCGTTGCCGTACGCGTCGGTCGACGTGCCGTTGGCGATGTCGAAGGAGTCGGGCAGGCCGTTGCCGTTGCAGTCGGGTTCGCACGCGTCGGGGCGACCGTCGAGATCGACGTCGGTCACGAGTCCCGTCGAGATCGCCAGCGAATCGAGCACGCCGTCGCCGTCGCAGTCCTGGCACGCGTCGGGGATGCCGTCGCCGTCGGCGTCGGCTGCGCCCGCCGCGATCTCGTCCGCGTCGCTGATCCCGTCGCCGTCGCAATCGCCCTCGAGGCAGGGGCTCGTGACGATGAAGCCCTCGATTGCGTTGACGCACACCGTGTGAAACGACAGGTCGATGTTCGCCGACGCGCCGCTGTTGACGTGGCAGTAGGACATGATCGTGCCGCGCACGACCTCGCCGCCGTCGCAACCGTCGAGTCCGTAGCTGTGGGTGTGCAGCGTGCCGACGTTGTGGCCAAGTTCGTGGGCGATGACGTTGATGTCCCAGTTGCCCGGATTGGTCGCGACCGGATCGGCGAATCGCCCGATCATGTGGCCGACGACGCCGTAGCCGAAGTCGGTGCAGGTCGCGTTGAGCCATGCGACGCCGCCGTAGGGCAAGTCGCGCCGGCCGGTCATGAAGTGGGCGACGTCGCGGGCGACCGCACCCTGGTTGGCGTTCCAGTCGCTGCGGAACTGGTAGAGCGGATCGGGATCGTTGTAGAGGTCCGCGGGGACGTCGAAGAACCGCGTGTAGACGACGGTGACCCGCGAGTCGACGTCGCGCTGGTAGATCGCGCTCACGGCGCCGTAGACCGACGCGACGTACTCCGCCGCATCGGTCACGTTGCCGAAGATGTTGAAGTACTCGTAGTCGGTGTCGACCGCGACCTCGACGGTCGGCATGGCGCCGTTCGGGATCGCGCCGGTTCCGGCGACGCCGCCGTCCGCCTCGTCGTCGCTGCCGCACAGCGGGACGTCCGGGGCGCTGATGCCGCCGGAGCGGTCGAAGCGGCCGAGACCGTGCACGAGGCCCGGGCGCTGGTCGTTCACCGAACGAAGCGTGTATCGCTCGCGGCCCGGACCGAGGTCGATGGTCGCCGCGGCGCCGCTGTCGCTCACCGCCAGATACGCCGACGATCCCGCCATGCCGACGACCTCGCCGCGGAAGTGCTGCACGCCGCGCATCGCCTGGGCGACCGCGGGGCTCGGCCGGCCCGACACGATGGCCTGCACGTCGGGCGAGACCGCCTCGAAGCGGCGCAGGGCAAGCGAGACGCTCGTCCCGTCGGCAAGCGCGATCGGACCTAACGTGACGACATCCCCGGCGCCGCGCATGCGGGACGCGAAGGCCGGGCCGAGGGCGATCGAGGAGCCGGCCTGCTGGAGCGGCGGCGCGGTGCGCGCCCGAGAAGGACGCGCGGCCTCGACCGCGGCGTGACGCTGGATCGCGGGCGCCGCCCGATGGCCGGCGCCGTCTCCCGGGAGGGTCGGCGCGCCGACCCCGACCGCATGCTACGAGCCGCATGGCGCGGGCAGAAGCGCCGACGCGCGAAGCGTCGCGATTCGCCGCTTCCCGTATCGTGCCCGCATGTCCAACGGCGGAAACGAGAGCGATCGCACGCTTCCCGGACGGCACGAGTGGCGCGTCACGCCGCTGCGTGCGGGGGGTTTTCGCCTAGACGGCGGCGGCATGTTCGGGCTGATTCCGAAGACCTTCTGGTCGGCCTGGATGCCCGCCGACGAGTCGAACAGGATCGGGCTCGCATGCAACTGCCTGCTCCTCGAGGACGGCACGTCGCGGGTGCTGGTCGAGACCGGCTACGGCGACAAATGGAGCGCGAAGGACCGGGCGATCTACGCGCTCGAGTCGCGCACCGTCGTTGACGCGCTGGCCGAGCGCGGCATCTCGCCGGAGGCGATCGATCACGTCATCGTGACGCACCTGCACTTCGACCACGCCGCCGGACTCACCGCGAACGGCCCTAACAATTCGCTCATCCCGACCTTCCCGGCCGCCGACGTCGTCGTCCAGCGCCGCGAGTGGGAGGACGCGATCGCCAACCGCTCGACGATGACCCGCACCTACCTCCGCACGCACCTGGATCCGATTCGGGAGCGGCTCCGCTGCGTCGACGGCCCCGGCGAGGTCCTGCCCGGCATCGCGGTCCGTCCGCTCGTCGGACACACCTGGGGCCAGCACGGGATCCTCATCCGCACGCCGGCGGGAGTCACCGTCTTTCCCGCCGACCTCATCCCCACGGTGCATCACGTGCACCTCTCGGCAAACATGGGCTACGACGTCCTCCCCTACGAGAACATGGTCAACAAGCGAAACTTCCTGACCGAGGCCGCCGGCGAGGGCTGGATCCTCGCGCTTGATCACGAGCCATCCACACCCTTCGTTCGTGCGATCGCCGAGCCGGACGACGCCGGGCGATTCCGCCTCGCGCCGACGACTCCGGAAACCACCTGATCATCAGGAACCGACCGGACGAATCGCCCGAATTGCTCGCGGTCACGCACCAACGTCTTGCGGCTCTCGCTTCGCGGGCCGTATTCTCCCAACCATGAAGCTCCTGCAACGCACGCTCACGACGGCCGCTCCGGTCGTCGCCTCGCTCGCCGTCGCGTCGATGGCCGTCGCCCAAAGCGGCGGCCCGCGCCAGCCGAAGGTCGACGCCGTTCCCAGCCCGGTGATCGGCTACGGAATCTTCCTGCTCTTCGCCGGGATCATCCTCGCGATCAGCCTCTACCCGTCGAAGCGCGCCCACACCGATCTCTCCTGATCGGCCGTTGGCCCCCAAGCCTCCTCCCCGCACCCCGGAGTCTCCAGATGCGAACTCGCCATCGTCCGCTCGTCGGACTGCTTGCCCTGAATGCGGTACTGCTGGGCGTCCTCGCCACGGTCACGCTCGCCCCCCGCGTGCAGGCCAACCCCAATGCCCTCGGTCGCAGCAGCTACACGATGGTCGCCGGCACGGTGAAGGGTCAGGCGATGCCGATTCTCTTCATCGTCGATGAGGGCGCCCAGGAACTCGTCGGCGTGAGCTGGGACGAGCAGGGCAAGAACCTCGTCGGCATGGGCTACCGAAACCTTGCAGCGGATTCGGCCGAGGTCGGCCGCGCCCGCAACTGAGATCCGGCCGTTCGGATCTCCTTCGACCGCACCCACACGGGAATCAATCGATGCGCAACTCCGCTGCAGTGCTCTGGGCCTCGGCCATCATCGTCGCCGCCCTCATCCTCGTCACCGCCGGCCGCCTTCCGGAAAACCCCGCCTACGCCAACATGGCGACCACCGGCACCGGCGGCTTCTCGCTGGTCACCGCACCGAGCGGCTTCGGCCCCGCCGACAAGCCCTACGAAGTGCTCTACGTGATCGACAACACGACGCAGATGCTCTACGTCTACTCCGTCGATGCCGCCACCGACCGTCGCATCGTCTACCGCAGCGGCGCCGCCCTTCCGTCGCTCTTCCGCTCCGGCCGGGGCGGGTGACCGCAGGACGTGATCGCCCAACGCCCCATTCCACCGCGGCGACCCGTTGACGCCGTCGGCGCCCAACAGCGCGCCGAGGCGTTCACCAAGCGCTCGATCAAGAAGCAGTCGAAGCTCGACGGGCTCCGGCTGGCGCTCTCGATGGTGGACCTCACCACGCTCGAGGGCAAGGACAGCGCCGAAAAAGTACGGGGGCTCTGCCGAAAGGCGATGCGGCCCGCCGAATTCGACCTGACGCCCCCATTGCCCTCTGTCGCCGCCGTGTGCGTCTACCCGACGCTCGTGCGGGTCGCGAAGGAAACGCTCGGCACCAGCGGCGTGAAGGTTGCGTCCGTCGCAACAGGTTTTCCGAGCGGCCAGTTTCCCCTGGATGTTCGACTCGCGGACGTTCGCTTCGCTGTCGCCGAGGGAGCGGACGAGATCGACATGGTGATCTCGCGCGGTCTTTTCCTCGAGGGGCGCTACGGCGAGGTCATGGACGAAATCCGGGCCATCAAGGAGTGCTGCGGACCGGCGCATCTCAAGGTCATCCTCGAGACCGGTGAGCTGGAGACGCTCGACGCGGTCCGTTTTGCGAGCGACATCGCGATCGACGCCGCACTCGCCGCACCGGCGGACGGCCGACGGTGCGGGGATGGAGAAATTTTCATCAAGACCTCGACCGGCAAGGTCACGCCTGCAGCGACGATGCCGGTGACGCTGGTGATGCTTGAGGCGATCCGCGACGCATTTCAGCGGACCGGCATCCGCGTCGGCATGAAGCCGGCCGGCGGCATCCGCACCGCGAAGTCGGCCCTGCACTACCTGGTGATGGTGCAGGAGACGCTCGGCCCGGAGTGGCTCTCGCCCCATCTCTTCCGCTTCGGCGCTTCGACGCTCGCCAACGATCTGCTGCGGCAGATCCTCAAGGAGGCCCGCGGCCGGTATGTCGGCGGCGGTGACCTGTCAGAGGCGTAATCCCCATCGCGAGATGCGCGGTCTTTATCAGCCGACGCGGAACTCGCAGTGACCGGGTTCATGCGGCCTGAACCGTTGTGCTCTATCCTTTCGGCCCGCCTGCCGATGCAAGTCGTCCGGTCATGCGCCGTTTCCCGAAACGGCTCGTGCACCTGGCGGTTACTCGGGTGCCGGCATCGGGTTGGAGGCGTGTGCCGAGAGCTCTGGTGATCTTCCGTAAGTTGCGGCAATCCCAAGGTTCGCGTCACGAATAGGGCCTCCGAATTGCGTATTCTCCGCGTGGCAGGATGCCATCACGTCTTTGAGTCGGCGCTTGGGCATTTCGGACGCCCTTCGCCTACCTCCCCGTTCTCCGTCAGGGCCTTTGTCGGCCCTCGTGGGGGTCAGCTCGGGGCACCATCTCGAATTTGGAGGGGTTGCCGTCCTTGAACGGCACCAGCGTTTCATCTTCCCTTGATTGCCGTGACCGCCTTCCGGAGAGCCCGGAGGCTGTGTCGTGAGCACCTCACCCGGCGCCCAGAAGCGCATGGAGCAGCAGCTCTTCGGCTATCGCATCCTCAAGCACCTTGGGGACGGCGCCGCGAGCCGCGTCTATGCCGTGCGCCATCCGAAGACGAAGCAGATCTGGGCGCTCAAGCATGTGATGCTCGCCGACACCGAGAAGGATCAGCGGTATCTCGACCAGGTCGCCCAGGAGTACGAGATCAGCTCGAAGCTCGATCACCCGGTGATCCGCAAGATGCACGAGCTCTGCAAGGAGCGGAGCGGACTCTTCAAGGTCAGCGCGCTCGGGCTCGTGATGGAGCTCGTCGACGCCACGCCGCTGAGCGAGATGCCCCGACCTCCGATGCCGCAGTGCGTTCGCGTCTTCCTCGACGTCGCCCACGCGCTGCAGCACATGCACGAGCGCGGCTTCGTGCACGCGGACATGAAGCCGCTGAACATCCTCATCGCCGACGACGGCCACGTGAAGGTCATCGACCTCGGACAGGCGTGCAAGATCGGCACGAAGAAGGACCGCGTGCAGGGCACGCCGGGCTTCCTCGCCCCCGAGCAGGCCGCGCGCGACGAGATCACCCCGCAGACCGACGTCTTCAATCTCGGCGCGACGATGTGGTGGACGCTGCTCCGCGACCATGCGCCGCAGGGGCGACAGGCCGACGGCAACTCGCGTCACGCGAGCCGCACCGAACCGCTCTCGCCGCGCAAGCTCGATCCGACGATTCCCGAGGACCTTTCGGTGCTCATCCTCCGCTGTCTCGAGGACAAGCCCTATCAGCGGGTGAAGATGGCCTGGGTCGTGCGAAAGCTCGAGGAAATCGCCCGCACGCTCGCGCCGGTGAAGAAGTCGATGGCGAGCCGCTCGTCGCACTGAGACCGGTCGCCTGCCGCGGCGGCCACTCAGCCGACCCGAAGCGTCCGCTCGGCGTCGATCGCCGGACACTCCGGCACGCTCAGCGACCACTCCTTGTCCCAGACGCGGAATCCGCCGGCGAACGCAAGTCCGTTGTCGCCAAGTCGGCAGCCGTCCGGCGCGTCCTTCAGTTCCTTGGCGTTGCCGCCGCCGAGCACGATGTAGTCGGGAAGGAAGGTGCGCCGGAAGATCGCGCAGACGTTCGCCACCTCGTCGCGCCAGACCTTCTTGCCGAGCTTCTCCTTGGCCGCGTTGCCGACCCACTGTTCAAAGGTCTTTCGCTTCTTGTAGGGCAGGTGCGCCGCCTCGAGCGCGATGAGGTGACCTTCGTCGATCATCGCCGTGCCCAGCCCGGTGCCCAGGCCGAGGAACATCATGCGCCCGCCCTCGTAGCTGCCGATCGCCTGCATCGCGGCGTCATTCACGAACTTCACCGGGCACTTGAAGGCCGCGCGGTAATCGAAGTTCATCCATCCCGTCCCGAGATTCACCGGCTCCTTCGCGGGACGCCCGAGCTTGATCGGCGCCGGGAAGCCGATCGTCACCCGATCGAACTTCTCGTTGCCGATGAGCTGCCAGATGTCCGCGACGAAGCGGTCCGGCGTGTAGTCGGGACCGGAGACGACGGTGCGGCGCTCGGTCTCGCCGGAGAGCAGACACTTGGCCTTCGAGCCGCCGACGTCGATAGCGAGGATGCGCATGGTGGCTACGTTATCGGCTGGGAGCCGACTTCGATTCAGCCGAACCCGGTGCGACGCGAACTTCGGCGGCTGGAGTTCGCTGCCGCACGGGGATCTGCACCTCGGACCACTTGTCGGCGTCGCGGACCGAAGGACCGTTGTAGTGGAAGACCCGTGGAGTCCCCGCGATCTCCCACTCCGCCTGGCCGTCGAGCCATGTCTTGAGGCGCTTCACGCCCTCGCGCGTCACGCCCATTCCGTACTCGCCGCAGACGCCCGTCGACAGCACCGTGCGCTCCGGCGAATCGACGACGCGCACCGAGCCGTCCTGACCGACGGGGCCGAGGTCCTTGACGCGATAGAGGAAGCTCATCGTCCACGCGCCGTCGGGATTGGGCTTGAGCGTCGAGAGGTCGTCATACACGCCGTCGTATTCGATCTCGACCGGTGAGGTCATCGGGATGTCGTGCCGCTTGATGTGGCTGAAGAGCGGCCAGAATCCGCTGTTCATGCGGGCGTTGAGGCCGCGGGCGCTTTCCTGGCGAAACTCGGCGCGGCGCACCGAGGGGTACCGCTTGATGTCGATCGCTCCGGGCGGCGTGGGCTCGGGATACCCGTCGGGAAGCGGACTCTCGATGGTAGAGCGACCGCAGTGGAAGGCGCCCTTCCGCACCTCGACCGCCGCCTCACGGTCGCCGCCGACGCGCGTGATGAGCTCGGGAGTCCGCACCGCACCGACTCCCTCGACGCCCTTCGTGCCCTCGACAGTGGCCGGATGGGCCGGCGCCGCGGGAGCGGCCGGCGGATCGCCGGGTCGGACCGCGAGCAGGGACGTTGCCGCGGCAAGCGCGGTGGTGGCGATGGTGGCGAAGGGGATCATGGCCCGACCGCTTCGTTGCCCCTCCGCGGACCGATGCAGCCAATTCCATCGTTACGATGCGTTCGTGACTTCCGCAGCACCCCCCGTCCGCCCGTGGGAATACGCACCCGCTCCGGAGACCGTGAAGGTCGCCATCCGACCCGAGTACGACCTCTTCATCGGCGGCGAGTTCGTCCCGTCGAAGGGCGGAAAGCGCTTCGCGACGACGAACCCGGCGACCGAGGAAACGCTCGCCAAGGTGAGCGAGGGGACCGAGGCCGACGTTGACCGCGCGGTCGCCGCGGCGCGGAAGGCCCTCAAGGGCTGGCGGGCGACGAGGCCGACCGAGCGCGCGAAGTACCTCTTCCGCATCGCCCGGCGCATCCAGGACAAGGCCCGCGAACTCGCGGTGCTCGAAACGTTAGACGGCGGCAAGCCGATCAAGGAGAGCCGCGACGTCGACATTCCGCTCGTCGCCCAGCACTTCTTCCACCACGCCGGCTGGTGCGACAAGCTGAAGTACGCGGCGCCGCACCTCACCGAGGGCGAGCTCGAGCCGATCGGCGTCTGCGGCCAGATCATCCCCTGGAACTTCCCGCTGCTCATGGCGGCGTGGAAGCTCGCGCCGGCGCTCGCCTGCGGCAACACCTGCGTGCTGAAGCCGGCCGAGACGACGCCGCTCACCGCCCTCATGCTCGCGGAAATCCTGCAGGAAGTCGACCTGCCGCCGGGCGTCGTCAACATCGTCACGGGCGGACCGGCGGCCGGCAAGGCGATCGTCGAGCACAGGGGCATCGACAAGATCGCGTTCACCGGATCGACCGAGGTCGGCAAGCTCATCGCCGCGAGCTGCGCCGGAACGGGCAAGCGGCTCACGCTCGAGCTCGGCGGCAAGAGCCCGAACATCATCTTCGCCGACGCCGCGATCGATCAGGCGATCGAGGGCATCGTGAGCGCCATCTGGTTCAACCAGGGCCACGTCTGCTGCGCCGGGTCGCGGCTGCTCGTCGAGGAGAGCGTCCTCGAGGAGGTGATCGCGAAGCTGCGGCATCGGCTGCGATCGCTGCGCGTCGGCGACCCGATGGACAAGAACACCGACGTCGGCGCGATCAACAGCGCGACGCAGCTCGCCACGATTCGTCGATACATCGAGATCGGCGAGCGCGAGGGCGGGCGACGCGAGACGATCGAGAGCGGCCCGCTGCCGGCGAAGGGCTATTGGTGCCGGCCGACGTTCTTC
The DNA here is from genome assembly GCA_044220875.1 of Phycisphaerales bacterium. Taxonomy (GTDB): domain Bacteria; phylum Planctomycetota; class Phycisphaerae; order Phycisphaerales; family SM1A02; genus JAEUIT01. Next base: position 244,512 of record JBGAQH010000001.1, read on the forward strand.
ACCGACGTGCAGCCGAGCCACACGATCGCCCGCGAGGAGATCTTCGGGCCAGTGCTCGCGGTGATGAGCTTCCGCACGCCGGACGAGGCGATCCTCCGCGCCAACAACACCCCCTACGGCCTGAGCGCCGGCATCTGGACCGACAAGGGCTCGAAGGTCTTCGACATGGCCCGCCGCGTGAAGGCCGGCGTGGTCTGGTGCAACACCTTCAACAAGTTCGACGCCACCAGCCCCTTCGGCGGCTTCCGCGAATCGGGCTTCGGCCGCGAGGGCGGACGGCAGGGACTGCTCGCGTACCTGAAGCGATGAGTGACGAAGACCACGGACCAACCGCCCATGACCGACCGCATTCCCGTCACGAAGACCTGCAAGCTCTACATCAACGGCGCGTTCCCGCGCTCCGAGTCCGGGCGGTCGCTGCCGCTGCGGAACGGTGACTGGGGCATCGTCGCCCAGATCGCCCACGCCAGCCGCAAGGACCTGCGCGACGCGGTCGAGGCCGCCAGCGCCGCCCAGCCGAAGTGGGCGGCCGCGACCGCGTACAACCGCGGACAGGTGATCTATCGCATCGCCGAGATGATGGAGGCCCGATCGGGCGAGCTCGCCGCGGCGCTGCGCGACGTCGAGGGAATGTCGCCGCTCGCGGCGAGGCGCGAGGTCGAGGCGAGCGTCGACCGCGTCGTTCGCTTCGCGGGCTGGACCGACAAGATCGCCCAACTGTTAGGGAACCAGAATCCCGTCGCGGGGCCGTACTACAACTTCACCGTGCCGGAGCCGACTGGCGTCGTCGCGGTCGTCGCGCCGGATCGACCGAGCCTCTTGGCCCTGGTCACGCTGATCTGCGCCCCCATGTGCTCCGGCAACGCGATCGTTGCCGTCGCCGGCGACGCGAATCCGCTGCCGGCAGTGAGCCTCATGGAGATCCTCGCCACGAGCGACGTGCCCGCCGGCGTCGTGAACGTGCTCACCGGTCAGCGCTCGGAGCTGCTCGCCCACATGAGCTCGCACCGCGAGATCGGCGCAATCAGCGCCGCGACGAGCGACGCCAAGGAGATCCGGGCCCTCGAGCTCGGCGCCGCCGAGAACCTGAAGCGCGTGCGCATCGTCCGCGACGCGAAGCCCGACTGGTCCGACGACGACCGCTTGGCGGGCCCCTGGTCGATCGAGCCCTTCGTCGAGATGAAGACGATCTGGCATCCCTGCTCGGTCTAACGCCCTGCTCGGTCTGGGGGCCGGCGGGGTCCGGTCGTCACGACCAGCGGAGCGTCACGGCGCCCGCCGGTGCACCCTGATCGTCGAAGATCAGGACCTCGTTCGTTCCGGCCCGCAGCGAGGAGGGCGGCACGAAGAGCCGCATCGTGCCGTCGAAGCGGCCGAGGTTCGTCCCGTTGACGAGGGCGCTGCCCCGTCCGCGGCCGGTCGCCTCGAGCCACGCGCCGGGTTGCGTCTCCGAGGCGGGGTTGGCCTCGCGCGGCAGCGAGAACGTCGCGTGCGACCACGCGGGAATCCCCTTCGCCGCCTTGGCGCCGCTTCCGCCGACGCCCACCCACGTCGGCGGCGGGCTCCATCGCGCGAACGAGTAGTGCGGCGTGCCGCCCGGCTCTCCCGTGACCTCGTAGAGGGTCGTGCCCTTCACGAGCGTCGCGAGTTCGGCCTCGGAGAGTTCTCCGTCGAGGACGAAGCGGAGTTCGACCGGTCCGGTCACCGGCGGCGCGGCGGCCGCTGCGGCGCGGGCCGCCTTCGTGCTGCTCTTGGGCAGGACGATCTTGGCGGCGCGGATCGGGAGCGCCGTGCCCTCGGGGCCGTCGCCATTCCACCGGGCCACCGGCGTCCCGTTGAAGGTGACGGTGCCCGTCACGCCGAGCTTCCTCCCCGCGTCGCCGAGATCAAGGACGAAGGTCGGCGCCGTGCGCGGCGTGAGCTTCCACGCGAGGGCGTGGCCGGGTCGCGCGTCGCCGGGATGCAGCTCGTAGACGAAGCCGAGCGCGAAGGGATCGACGCGCACGTCCGACTCGACCTTCGGCGTCCCCTTCACCGGAACGACCTCGACCAGCGGGCCGAACAGGCCGGTGCGTCGGCCGACGTAGTCGCCGCGCGACGGTCGTCCCGCGGACTCGACCAGCATCACGATCGAGTGCTGTCCCGACGAGACCTTTGCCTCGATGGGGAACGGTTCCGCGCCGCGCCCGAAGGTGCCGAGCTTCGTCCCGTCGAGCCACACCGTCGCCCGATCGGCCAGGTCCGGGGCGTGCAGCGTCATCTTGCCCGCAGCGGCGCGCCGGAAGCTCACGCGATACCAGCCGTAGCCCTCGCGGGCGCCGCATGCGGCAAAGCTCGACGCGCCGGCAAGACTCGCAAACCTGTGGCTCGTGCCGTCGACGCAGTCGGTGGCGGGCTGCACCGCCCACGTACCGAGGGTCGGCACGGCGGGAGCCGCCGGCTCCGGCGCGATCCGGTCCTTCGCGACCGCCTTCGCCTCGCCGTCGGCGCCGACCCGCAGCACGCCGCGGAAGCCGGCCGCGAGCGCGACCCCGCCCCGCTCGTCGATGGAACGGGCGCCGATGTACAGGGCGTCGTCGGTCACGAGCGTCGCGTCAGCCTGGCTTTCGTTGCAGAGGACGACGACGGTCTCGCGCACGCGGGCGACCGCTGGCTTCGGTCCGGCGCCGGCCGCGGGGACCTTCATCGCAAGCAGGGTTCCGTCGATCGAGACCGCAACCTCCTCGCCCGCCGCGCCGACGAACGCCAGCACCGAGCCGGCGACGAGCGCGAGCGGGGAGGCGCTTGAGAAATCGAGTCGCGCGCGACCGCCGATGTCCGCGTCGAAGAGGAACCATGAGTGCTGCGTCGTCCCTAACGCGACGCGCAGCGATCGGCCATCCTCGAGGAGGATCGGCAGCGAGCCGCGCTTGCGGGCCGCGCCGCGCGCCACGAGAAGCGCCGTCCCGCCGTCGCCGGAAACCGGCACGACGGCGGCCGGGGCATCCCCCTCGCCGCCGCCCGGATCGCCGACGATCGGCGTCCTGACCGCGCTCGCCTGGGCGAAGACCTGGCCAAAGGAGCTTGCGAAGATGGCGGCCCGCCGTATCGCCGGGTCGATCTCCTCCGACGCGACCGTGGCGGCGGTCAGGTCGCGAAGGACGCACTGGGCCCGGCCGGCGAGCGCGAGGGCGAACGGCTCGGCGCGGTCGACGCCGGCAAAGCGCGGGAATCCGGGGCGCAGCGCGGCGAGCTGGCGCATGAGGGCCAGCGCGTCGCCGCCGACGTCGAGGGAGTCGATCGCGGCGTCCACCGTCGCGAACGAACCGTTCGCGGTGAGGATCGGCACGTCGAAGCCGACCTCGCGCGCGAAGCGGACGAGCTCCGAGAGATAGGCGCCCGCGAGCTCCTCCTGTCCGCAGCGCCAGTCGTCCTCGATCTGCACCGCGATGACCGGGCCCGTCTCCGCGCCGGGACGCCGGGCGCGAATCGCGGCGCTTGCGACATCGGTGGCCAGGAGCGATGCGCACTGGGCGCCCATCGCCGAGTACCACGCGGTCACGCGCTCGAAGAACGTCGGATTCGGCTGGCGCAGACGAATCTCCGGGACGTCCGAGAGCCACGCGGGGAGAGCACCTCCCTCATAGGGCGGACCGATCACCGGTCCGAGCTTGAGCACGACCCACAGGCCCATCTCGGCGCAGCGGGTGATGAGGTCCCGCACGGCAAGCTGGCCATCGAACGCGAAGCGCCCCGCGCGCGACTCGTGCATGCTCCACGGACAGGGGAGCACCACTGCATTGAAGCCGCCGTGTCGGATCGCGCGTAGGCGTTTCCCCCAACGCGCCTGTGGAATCAGCGCATAATGGAACTCAAAAGCGGAGAGCCATACGCGTCGGCCCTTTACGCTGAGGCTCTGGCCATCGAAGGTCACGCTCGGCATGGGAAAGTCTCTTCGCTGTCGGCGCCTCAACGGACGCAGTCGGCGTTGCGGCGGGAAGCGGAGTGTGGCACAAACCGGGACCGCCCACAAAGCCCGCCCCGCGGTTGGCGTGGTCGGTGCAATCACCCAAAAGCGCCGCAGCGACGAATCCCCCGCCCAACGCCGCGTTGGGCCCGTCCCGCGCGGCGCCCGAGTCAGCAACCCGCCCGCCCCACATCGGTAGAGCCCAACCCCCCGCATGCGACCGCTTCAGCCAGTAGCAGAATTCCTCCATCGCGTTCCGGCGCTGGGCATCGTCGCGCTTGCCGCAACGTCGCTCCTGCTTCCGGCGCTGCCCGGGTGCGAGTCGCTCGCCACGATCGACCGCCACACCGACGAGCGGCTCAAGGAGAGCGCCGAGCTGGTCGGCGAGGCGAGTTCGGTGCCCCGCTACGACTCCTCGAAATACTCCGACGGCGACGCATTTCCGGCCCGCGGGAAGGACGACGACCAGCCGCCGACGGTCAATCCCCGCGTGGAATCTCTCCGCGTCGAGCGGCGCGACATCAGCCTCGAGACCACCGACCAGATCATCGCCCGCTTCAACTCGATGGTCGAGGCCCCCGCGGACGCGAAGGTGCTGACCTTCCCGGAGGCGATCGCCTTCGCGGGCGAGAACGCGTCGGAGTACCTCACCGCCGAGGAGACCTACGTCATCTCCGCGCTGCGGCTCCTCGTCGAGGAGCATCGCTGGGGTCCGAGCTTCTTCAACGAGACCAGCGCCACCTTCAACGCCAACGCCAACGCCACCGGCCGCTACACGACGGCGCTCTCGCTCCTCAACAGCCTCGGCGTCTCGCAGCGCCTGCCCTACGGCGGCGAGGTCTCGGCGCGCGTTCTCGTGGACGCCACGCAGCAGCTCGACAACGCCGTCGCCGGCGACGGCCAGTCGGCCGAGGTCCTGCTCAGCGCGAACATCCCGCTGCTGCGCGGCGCGGGCACCACGGCCCAGGAGTCGCGCACGCAGGCCCGCCGGAACCTCATCTACGCGGCCCGCGAGTTCCAGCAGTTCCGGCGCAGCTTCTTCGTCGACCTCGCCCGCGACTACCTGAGCCTGATCTTCCAGAAGCAGCAGATCGCCAACGCCGTGCGGCAGGTCCAGCGCAGCAAGGACGTCGAGGACCGCACGGTGGCGCTGGTCAACTCCGGGCGCACCGAGCCCTTCCAGGCCGATCTCGCCCGGCAGAACACGCTCTTCGCCGTCGATCGCCTCGCGCAGCTCAAGGAGAATCACCGCCTCACCGTCGATCGATTCAAGCTGCGGATCGGCATGGAGACGACGCGGACGATCGCGATCGCCAACGACGCGTTCTCGCTGCCCCTGCCCCAGGTTTCCCTCGACGGCGCGGTCGAGCTGGCGCTGCGGTATCGGCTTGACCTGCAGACCCAGGCGGATCGCGTCGGAGACTCGTCGCGGGCCGTCGACGTCGCGCGAAACGAGCTGGAGGGCGACCTGAATCTCGCCCTCAGCGGCTCGATGCCCACCGACGGCACGAAGCGCCGCGGCGGACTCCAGTTCCGGCCGGGCGAGAGCGACTTCGTCGCGGGCATCACCTACTCGATGCCGCTCGACCGGACCATCGAGGAGAGCCGCTACCGCGAGTCGCAGATCCGCCTCGAGCAGGCGCGGCGCGACTATCGGCAGTTCCGCGATTCGGTCGCCGTGAACGCCCGGCAGGCGGTGCGCGCGATCGAGAAGGCCCAGTTCTCCCTCCTCATCAACGGCCGGAGCGTCGAGGCTTCGGACAACCGGCTCGCGGCGATCGACGCGGCGCCCGAGCGCGCCACCGCCCGCGACCGCACCGAGGCGGTCAACAACCTGCAGCGCGCCCAGGACAGCCTCGAGCAGGCGAGGCGCGACCTCCAGGTCGCGATTCTCGAGTACCTCGAGACGACCGGCCAGCTCCGCGTCAGCGAGCGCGGCGAGCTTGCCCTGCCCGCGGGACTCGGCGACGCGCCGCCCGCTCCCGCCGCCCCCCCAGTTCCCTAACAGTTCGCCCACGCAACCACGCCGGCCTCCCGACCATGCGACCAACACACGTCCTCCGCCCCTCCTCGATCGCCGCCGCCGTCGCCCTCGGCTGCGCGCTCGGCCCGGCACTGTGGCTGACCGGATGCGGCAACCAGCCCAGCCCCGCGGCCTCCGCGTCGACGCCCGACCTCTACACCGTCGAGAAGGCCGACTTCGACATGGCGATCCCGGTCTCGGGCGAACTGGCCGCGCTGCGGCAGATCGAGGTGCGCAACAGGCTCGAGAGCCGCGCGGTCATCACCGAGGTCATCAGCGAGGGCAAGTCGGTCCGCAAGGGCGACGTGGTGCTGCGGCTCGCCGAGGAGGAGATCCGCGACAAGATCAAGGACGCGAAGGACAAGCTCAACATCGCCAACAGCGAGATGATCGCCTCCGAGCAAACCTACTCGATCAAGGAGAACACGCGGGCCAGCGAGCTCGACAAGGCCGACCTCGCGATCGAGATGGCGAAGCTCGCCCTGCTCGCCTGGGAGAACGGCGAGCTGGTCAGCAAGCGGCAGTCGCTGGCCCTGGCCCGCGAGACCGCGGAGATCGACCTCAAGCGCCTCAACGACCGCTTCGAGCAGAGCGCGAAGCTGGTCGAGAAGAACTTCATCTCCAAGGACGAGTTCGAGAAGGACCGCATCGCCATGATCGAGGCGAACGCGAAGGCCAAGCAGGCCGACCTCGACCTCAAGGTGTACGAGGAGTACACGTACAAGCAGGACAAGGCCAAGAAGGAATCGGACGTCGAGCAGGCGGTCGCCGAGCGCGGGCGCGTCGAACAGCGAAACAACGCCGAGATCGTGAAGGCCAAGGCCGACGTCGAAAGCGCCAAGTTCAAGTACGACAGCGCCGCCGATCGCCTGAAGAGCTTCGAGACGCAGCTTGGCTACTGCACCGTGATCGCGCCGAGCGACGGGCTCGTGGTCTACGCGACGAGCATCGACTCGGGCGGCGGCGGCCGCGGCGGCGGCGACGCCCAGCCGCCGCAGGTCGGCACGGAGCTCAAGCCCAACGAGCTGGTCATCATCCTCCCCGACACCTCGCAGATGGTCGCGAACCTCAAGGTCAGCGAGGCGCTCTCGGGGCGCATCCGCGCCGGCCAGGGGGTGACCGTCTACTCCGACGCGATGCCCAACGTTCCGGTCAAGGGCGCGGTGCAGAGCGTGAGCGTCCTCGCCGCGAGCGGCGGCTGGCGCGACCCGAACCGGCGCGACTACACCGTGCGCGTCGCCCTGGACGTCGATCCGGCGCTGGGGCTGAAGCCGTCGATGCGCTGCAAGGCGGAGATCCTGCTCGACCGCGTCGACGACGCGATCGGCGTGCCGATCCAGGCGATCTTCCGCCAGGGTCCCATCGCCTACGTCAACGTGCGCGCCGGCGGCGGATACGAGCAGCGGCTCGTGAAGCTCGGCCGCGCCAGCGAGCTGCGCGTCGAAGTGTTGGACGGACTCAAGGAGGGCGAGCGCGTCCTGCTGCGCGAGCCCGCCGCGGAGGAGATCGCGACCAAGCTCGACTTCGAGGCGCTGACGGCGAAGTTCGCGCCGCAGCAGCAGTCGCACGGCGACGCGCCGCCCGCTCCGGCGGTTCCGCCGATGGCCGCGAACGGCGGCCCGCCCGAGGGCGCCGCGCCCGCCGCGGGAGGCGGAGGCGGCGAGCGCACGGGTCCTCCGGGTGGGCGAACCGGCCCGAACGGCGAGCGACGCGGCAACGGCCAGCGTCGACAGCGTCCCGACGCCGCGCCGGGTGAGGGCGGCGGCAATGGAGGCGGAGGCGGAGGCGGAGGCGGAGGTGGAGGTGGAGGCGCCCCCGCGTCCGCACCCCCGGCGCCGCCCGCGGACGCGACGCCGAAGAAGTGACGCACCTCGATTCGCGCGGTCCGACCACTTCCGGTGACAATCCTCGGTGAAGCCAACGCGGATCCGGAGACGTTGTCATGTCGGAAGCCATGGGAGGGCACGTGAGCGACGACAGCTCCGATCTCGACGCCCACCTGCGGGGCGATCCTCGTGCGTTTGGTCGCATCTACGACCGGCACGCGGCGGTGATCCTCGCGCTGTGCCGCACCCTGATTCCCGGACGGTCGCTGCCGGACGCGGAGGACGCGGCGCAGGAGACCTTTCTCCGGGCCCACCGGATGCTCGATCGCCTGACCGACCCCACGGGGTTTCGGCCCTGGCTCTACCAGATCGCGCGGCTGGTCTGCTCGGAGCGTCGGCGCTCGGCGGCGCGGCGGATGAAGCACGAGGACCACGCGATGAACCTGGCCAAGGAACGTGAACGCCTGACCCCGCCGACCCACGGCGCGGAGGTCGCGTCGAAGCGCGAGTCGCTCTCGCGACTGGGCGACGCGATGCGCACGCTCAATGACGCGGAGCGCCTGGCCATCCACCTCTATTACCTCGATCCCGATCCGGTCGCCGCGGCCCAGGCAAGCCTCGGGCTCTCGCGATCCGGCTTCTACAAGCTCCTCGCTCGCGCCCGCGAGCGTCTCGCCACGATCATGGACGCGAGCTCGACGGGCGGGGAGGCACACCGATGAACAACCGCGTCAGCCGCCTTGTCTCGATCACCCGACTGATGGACGCCGACGACGGCGCCCCGCCGCCGCCGAACGACGAGCTCGATTCGCTTCTCCGCGACTGGCATCGCGAGAACGCCGACCTTGCCGCGGCCAACCGGGCCCGCATTCTCGCTGCGGTCGAGCGCGACGACCAAGGCGCCCAGCCGCGCCAGTTTGTCGAGCCGCGCACCGGAACCGCCGAGCGCCACGCGCCGGATGCGGTGCGCCTCGCGGTGCTCGCCCGAATCGGACCCGCGCTCGTCCGCGCCGTGACGAGCCGCGCGGTGCGGGCCGCCGCATGCGTCGCCCTGACCGCGCTTCTCGCGACCATCCTGCTCATGCCCTCGCGACAGCCGGCGTCGGCCTCCGTGATCAATGTCGCGGAGGGCGGCGAACTCACGGCCTTCGCCGACGACGGCGACCGGCTCGGCCCCTGCCCGCTGCAGCACACCGACGTCGCGGCGGAGGTCTCGGGCACGGTCACGCACGTCACCGTTCGGCAGCGCTACACGAACCCCTTCCCGCGAACGATCGAGGCAACGTACGCCTTCCCGCTTTCCCGCCGCGCGGCCGTCGACCGGATGCGCATCACCGTGCGCGGCACGGACGGCTCGGAGCGCGTCCTCGACGGCGAGGTGCGCGAGCAGCAGGGCGCGCGGGCCGAGTATGAGGGCGCCCGCCGTTCGGGTCACGTCACGGGCCTGCTCGAGCGGGAACGGCCCGACACGTTCGCGCAGTCGGTCGCCAACATCGAGCCGGGGGCGAGCGTCACCGTCGAGATCGGCTACGTCGAGCTCCTCGAGCGCCGCGACGGCGAGTACCGCTTCGCGTTCCCGATGACCGTCGCGCCGCGCTACGTCACCGCGGCGGCAACGACCGCGGGCGACTCCCTGCCCGAGGGCATCGACCGCCGCGCTGGTGTCGTCCTGTTAGGTCCGGCGGAACTCACCGTCATCTCCCCCGTCCCCTCGCTCGGCGCGGGCTCGCTCCAGTCGATCCTGACCCGGGCCACGCCGATCCGCAAGCCGACATGGCTGGGGCAGTCGGACCGGTCGCTCGGGGAGCCCGACGAGTTCGTCGTCCGCTACGCCGACGGCACGCGCGAGTCGGGGCAGTATTTCGGCGCCGCCTCGATCGGCCAGGTCGCCGACCGCTGGTTCCACGCCGCGTCGCGGTCGAACGGGAGCGGCGAGACGACTCGCGTCGCGCCGCTGCCGATAGGCCCAGCCGAGCGCGCCGGACAGGAGGTCTCCGTCAGCGTCACCATCGACTCCGGCGGATTGCCCATCGACGGCGTGCGCAGCGAGCGTCACGAGATCACGGACGTCGGCGGTCCGCGCCCCAACACGCGCACCATTTCCCTCGCCTCGAAGCCGGCGATCCCGAACCGCGACTTCGTGCTCGCCTGGCGAACCTCGCCCGCCGACGGCACCTCGATCGGCGAGGGGATTCTCACCCACGTGCGCACCGCCGACGACGAGACCGCAGGCGGGTACTTCGCGGTGCTCCTCGATCCGCCGGCCCGTCCGAGGGCCGAGCGGGTCCTGCCGCGCGAGTTCGCCATCCTGCTCGACACGGGCGAATCGATGCGGGGACTTCCGCTCGAGAACGCGAAGGGGATCGTCGGCAGGGCGATCGCGTCGATGCGGCCCGCCGACACCTTCAATGTCATCGCCTCGGCGGGCGGCGCCGCCCTTTGGACCGAACCCCGCGCCGCGACGGAAGAGAATCGCCGCGTCGCCATCGAGTTCACTGACCGCGCCGGAGGCGGCGCGACCGAGATGCTCACCGCGCTTGATTCCGCCGTCAGCGCGCCGCCGCAGGTCGGCAAGGCAACGGCGGCCGGCCTCGCCGACATCGTCCCGAGTCGCATCGTCCTTCTGGTGAGCGACGGGCTCATGGGCAACGACGACGCGATCGTGGACCTCGTGCGCCAGCACGCCGAGAGGACCCGCGTCTTCGCGATCGGCGTCGGCACCGGCGCGAACCGGCCGCTCCTGGACGCGATTGCCCGCGCCGGCCGCGGCACTGCGGAGTTCGCCACGCTGCCGGCTGACGTCGAGGACGCCGTCGCACGCTTCACCCAGCGCGTCGGGGCCCCGCTCCTGGTTGACATCAGCGCCTCGTTCAGCGGCGTGGACGTCACGGATCTCGTCCCGGCGCCCGACCGGATCCCCGACCTCAACGACAACGCGCCGATCGTCCTGTTCGGTCGTTGCGCCACGCCGGGCGTCGGGGCGGTGACGCTGCGCGGGCGGAGCGCGGACGGAGCGTGGGAGCGGACGCTCCCGCTGTCCTTCACGGGCGCCGGCGGGTCGAACCGGGCCATCGCGTCCCTGTGGGCGAGGGCGACCGCGGATCGTCTCGCGGCCTCGCCGATCGACGGGTCAAGCCCGAGCGATGCCGAGACGCAGCGGCGGCGCGACCTCGTTCGGCTCGCGGAACGCTATGGAATCCTGACGCCGCTCACGTCCTTCGTCGCCGTCGAGCGAAGCCGCATGAACGTTGGGGGACGCCCGATGCTGGTGCAGGTTCCTGTCGAGCTGCCCGAGGATACGTCGTGGCGAGCGATCTTCGGCGATGGCGTTGCGCCCGCGGCATGGGCGACCCGCACGAGCGACGGGCCCGCGATCGAGTATCGCCGCGCACTGACGGTCTCCGCCCTCGCCAAGCGCGTGCTTGCGGAGCGCGGCGATGCGGCGGGCGAGAAGGGTGCGGCGGCCGAGCCGGCGGACCTCTTCTTCGACGACGCTGCCGAAGTCGGAAACGTGATTGTCGACCGCAACCCGCACGACCAGACTGGCGGGAACCGGTCCGACGCAGACCGCGCCGACAGGGATCGCGCCGACAAGGATCGCGCCGACAGGGACCTTCACGATGCGCTTGCCGCAAAGAGCGAGCAACGAGCGCCTCGGCCGCTGCCCGATGCCGCGACCGGAACCACGGGGACGATTGACCCCGGCGCGGCGATCGGCTCGAAGATCGGCGCGACGACCGAGGGCCGACCAACAGGCGGCCGGACCGTCACGGCCCTCCGCGCCGAGGAGCTCGAACGCGGTTCCGATCTGGGCCGATCCCGGTTGCCGGCATTCGGTATCGCGCGCGTCGATGCCTCCGACGACCGTTCGGCGCTGCCGCTGCAGCGCGGCGGCGCGGAGAGCTTCGTCGTGGACGACCAGGACATTCGGGCCCGCGCCGGACTCGAGACGGTCCTCTCCGTCCACTTCAACAACCGCTTTGACGAAGTGCTTGAGTACATGAGGCGCGTCACCGGCGTTGAGATCTCGCCGGACTGGGACGCCCTGAAGGAGCTCTCCATTCACCCCGAGGACTCGGTGGTCCTCGCGCTCGACAAGGTCCCGGCGTCGGTCGCGCTCGACCGGGTGCTGGGTCAGCTCGGCGCCAACTTGGCGCCGACCTATGCCGTCAAGCAGGGGGTCGTCGCCATCACGACCGATGAGGCGCTGCGTCGGCGCCCGACAGGCGACGGCGAAGTTCCGCCAGCGGCGTCCAACGGCCCGCCCGGTGCGGCGGGATCGGATACCGGCGCCATGCAGGGAAAGCGAAACGGCGGTGCCCCGGCCACCGCGCCGGGCCAGCCGAAGTCCGACGTCGCGCCTCCGGGCGCCGTGGCACCGACCGATGACGCGAGGAAGAAGAACGTCGCGCCGCCACAACCCCCCGCGCCGCTTCCCGGCCCCGGTGAGGGTGCCGGCGGTGGATATGGCGGCGGTGGTGGAGGCGGCCAGGGGGCTCCGATGCCGGCCGGCAGTTCGAAGGCGCCAAAGCCGGAACCGCCGCAGCCGATGTCGCCCGCGCCTGCAGCTCCAGCCCCGGCGGCATCGCCGGAACAGCCGGGCCATCCGAAGTCGGATCCCTCCTCAGGAGGTCCGGCGCCAGCGGGCGACGCGCCGAGCCCGACGCGCGGCGCGCCGGCGAAGCGCGCTGCTGCTCCGAGCGAACCGCCGGCCCGGGGCGTCGACGCCCTGAAGGCAGCGCCACTCTCGACCGAGGCGCTTGGACAGCCATCCGCGCCAGCCAAACCCGGCGGCGCGATCGCGTCCGCAACGAGGGAGCGCGACGCAGCCGGAGCAACGCCGCTTCGACTGACGAACGCGGACCGCGATCAACTCGCCCGCCGCGTGCACCGCGAACTTCTCGTCGTGGCGCTCGCCGCACAGATCGACGAAGAGAATGCGGTGGATCTGGCGACGACGGCGACGCCGCCAATCGCGGTGGATGCCGAGCGGCGGATCGCGGTCACGATCCTGGTGGACGCCAAGCTCGGCACGAGCGCACCGAGCCATTTCGACGCCCTGCGGCTTGCGGGGGGAACGATCGAAGGGCACAACGATGCGTCGCATGTGATCGTCGTCCGCGTCGCTCTCCGGGATCTCCTGCGACTTGCGCTTGCCGACGGCGTCCGTCGCGTCGAGCCGCTTCGGGGCATGGTGGACGCGGGCCCGTAGGCGCTCTCGCCGGCGACGAATCTCGCCATTTCGGTCCGCTCGCTGTTGAATCCGATCGAATCCATCCGATGCTGAAGCATCGCGATGACTTCCTTCGGCCCATCTCCGATCGACCCCCGTGGCGTGCAGGGCGGACTCGCCGGCGCGCAGGGCGTTCGCGCCCACGATCGATCGAAGGCTGCAACCGACGAGTCACAGCGGCTCCGCGATGCCCGTGAGCGGCGCGTCGCCGGAGCGGAAAGCGAATCGGCCGTCCGCCGCACCGCCGACGAACACGCCGACGAGGACAGCGACTCGCATCGCGACCGCCGGGACGGCAAGCGCGACGACTTCCGTCACGAGCTGCCCACCGGCGAGCTCGTCGAGATTCCCGAGCCGCACGCGAAGCCGGCGCCGCCGCGCGACGGACTGCCGCACATCGACGTGCGCGGCTGAGTCGGCCGGGCGGTTAGCGCGTCGTCGCCGTGCGCACGCCAAGCGTCTCGTAGATCTGCCGCGTGGCGTCGCTCTTGTTGAGCGTGTAGAAGTGGATCCCGCGCACGCCCCGATCGATGAGGTCGCGGCACTGTTCGGTTGCCCAATGCACCCCGACGCGGGCCACCGAGACCGGATCGTCCTGGCAGCGATAGATCGATCGCAGAAGCGGCGCCGGGAAATTCGTGCCGCCGGAGAGTTCGGCCATGCGCTTCAGGCCGTCGATGCTCGTGATGGGCATGATGCCGGCGATGATCGGTGCGCGGATGCCCCGAAGGACGCAGCGCTCCTGGAAGTCGAAGAAGGCCCGGTTGTCGAAGAAGAGCTGGGTGACGATGTAGTCGGCGCCCTCGTCGACCTTCGCCTTCAGGTGATCGGTCTGCACGAGGCGATTCGGCGTCTGGGGATGCCCTTCGGGGAAACCCGCGACGCCGATCCCGAAGCCGCGCTTGTCCGGGTGGTGACCCGACTCGTTGAATCGGCGCAGCAGTCGCACGAGCTCGGCGGCGTAGCGGAAGTCGCCGTCGGCGCCGGCGTCGCGCGGCGCGTCGCCCCGGAGCGCGAGGATGTTCGAGACGCCCGCCGTCGCGTAGCGGGCGACGATCGCCTCGATGTCGCGAACCGAGTGCCCGACGCACGTCAGGTGCGGAATCGGATCGAGCTTCGTGTCGAGCCGCAGGCGCTCGACCAGGTCATGGGTCCGCGTCCGGGTCGAGCCACCGGCCCCGTAGGTGACCGAGACGAAGCTCGGCGCCAGGCGCTCGAACTCGCTGATGGTCGAAAAGAGCGCTCCCCATCCGGCATCCGTCTTCGGCGGGAAGAACTCGAAGGAGTAGGTGATGCTGTCGCGGGCGAAGACGTCGTTGATGTGCACGACGACATGCTACCGCTCCGGTCACCGCGGGCGATCGCCGGCCGGTCGGGGCCGGCACCGCTTCCCCGATGCGCCCCGGGTACAGTGCGACCGTATGGCCACGAGCGACGGCAGCCAGAATCCCGCCAAGAGCTCGGCGCGAAACAAGATCCCCGAGCCCACCGTTCGGCGGCTGAGCCTCTACCTTCGCGAGCTCCGCGAGCGCGAGCATGCGGGGCAGACGACGACATCGTCGAAGAAGCTCGGTGAGGCGCTGGGGCTCACCGACGCCCAGGTTCGGAAGGACTTCGCGATCTTCGGCCAGTTCGGACACCCGGGGGTCGGCTACCGAACGTCGGAGCTGATCGAGCGGATCCGGAAGATCCTCGGGAAGGACTACCGGTGGAACGCCTGCGTCGTCGGCGCCGGCAACATCGGCCGGGCGCTCATGCCCTACCCGCGGTTCCGGCTCGACGGCTTTGACATCGTCGCGATCTTCGACCGCGATCCCGCCATCGTCGGCACCCAGATCGGCGACCATCGCGTCCGCCCGTTGGGGGAACTGCCCGAACTCGTCCGCTCGCGCGAAATCAAGATCGGGATCATCACGGTGCCGGGCGAGGCGGCCCAGGAGACCGCGACGCTCCTGCTCGATGCCGGCGTGCTCGGCATCCTGAACTTCGCTCCGCGGCGGCTCGACGTCGGCCAGCGGGCGAGCGTCGTCAACGTCGACTTCTCGGTGGCGCTCGAACAGCTTGCCTTCCAGATCTCCCTCGGCGTGAAGGGATCGTTCCATGCGGCGAAGAGTTAGACCAGCCCCGGCCCCGCCCGTCCTCGCCGTCGTTGCCGCGCTTCTCGGCGGCTGCTCAGCCCGGGCGCTGGTGCCCGGCCCGGACGATCCCCTGCGGGCCCGCATCCATGAGCTTGAGGAGGAGTCCCGGCTCCTCAAGCAGGAGAACGATGAGCTTCGACAGTCGATCACCCGGACAGCCACCAATGCCGACGCCCTTCGCCCCGAGATCGTGGCGAACGCGCCGATCCCCACTCGCATCGTCGGGGCCTTCGGATCGGCCGTTCCCGTCGCCGGCGGGTCGGCATCGACCCCGTCGAACGACGGTCCGATCGAGCTGACGGTGCAGGTGAGCCCGACCGACAGCCGCGACCGTTTCGTGCAGTTGACGGGATGGGTTGACGTGAGCGTCGTGACCTTCAGCAAGAACCCGGCCGAAGCCGTGGTCCTTGCCGCCAGGCACTTCGAGCCGGGGGAGGTCCGCGACGCGCTCCGGTCCGGGCTCTTCGGCATTCACTACGCATTTGCCCTGCCGCTCCCCGCCGGGACCGCACGCGATCATCGCGTGGTGGTCGCCCGCGTGCTCTATCGCGACGGATTCACGCAGCGCGAGCTCGAGACCATCGCCGAATGTCCGCTCCGCCGGTGAATACCGCGCGGAACCCGGCTCGCGGCGGCCGTTCCGGTGCTACATTTCCCGCGATGTCCACGCGTCGCTCGCTTCGCCGAACAGCATTTCGCCGCATCGCGATGGCCCTTGCCGTCGCGGCGGGCTGCGTGAGCGTGACCGGGTGCTTCAAGCCGCTCTTCCCGCCGGACACGCCTCGCACCCAATTCGAGACCTACGACCGAATGCGGTCGCGCTACGTGCCGCTCGAAGAGCCCGACGTCTTCGGCACGCCGCAGCCGGCGCTGCGTGCGCGACTCGGTCGCCAAGAGTGAGCCCAACCAATGGTGGACTGCGGCGAGAGCCTCCACCACATTCAGCCGGCCGGCTCATCACAGCTTCGGGTTGTGCGGCGTGCGCGGAGTACGCGGGCCCTCGACGACCGTCCGATCGCGCAACAGCCTTGAACGAATCTGCGCACTTTCTCCACAGTCAGGACGGAGTTCGGCCGATACGGAGTTATCTTCTTCCGCCTTCGAAGGACCGCCGTACGTGAGCAAGTCGAAGTCATCGCAGCGCCGCCGCAACACGCGTCGAACCCGCATTGTCTGGGCCGCTTTTGGCGGCGCGATGACCTTGGCGGCCGGCGTCCTCTTGGCGCTGAACGGCGACCTCCGCGGCGTTCCGATCGCGGCGTCGCTCACCGGCGACGCGGGCTCCTCGGGCAGCGCGACCCCGCTCGACCACGCCCGATGGAAGGCCATCGTCATTCATCACTCCGGTTCGCCGGGCGGAAGCCCCGAATCGCTTGACCGTCTTCATCGCTCGTGGGGCTTCGCCTCGCTGGGCTACCACTTCGTGATCGGCAACGGCATCGACTTCGGCGATGGCGCCATTCAGGCCGGCCCGCGCTGGAGCCGGCAGGAGCCCGGTGCCCACGTCGCCGCCCGCGCCAACGGCACGCAGCCGGACGCGGCGTGGTTCAACGAGCACGCCATCGGCATCTGCCTGATCGGCAATGGCGAGCGACGCAGCTTCACCGACAGCCAGATCACGCGGTTGGGCGAACTTGTCGCCGACCTCCAGCGAGAATTCGGGATCCCGGACAATCAGGTCTTCCTGCACTCGGATCTCGCCGACGTTGCCAGCCCCGGCCGATTCTTCCCGGTGGCGGCGTTCGAGTCGGCCCTGCACCGCTGATTGCGGCCAGCTCGCCCCTTCACCAAGGATCTGGTGGGGAACCGCCTGACGCGCGGCATCCGCTGCGTTGCCGGTCGGTTCGCGATACGGTACGTTTTCGGATTTTTGCCCCCGAGCCCGTTGCCCCTCCCGTTGACGTGACGGCGGGTAGCGCCCCGGAAGCGCCCCCTCGGATCGTCCTCGCGAGCACCCATGAGTTCGGACCTCTTCGGATTCAAGTCGCTGGCGAAGATCGGCCAAGGTGCCGCGAGCGACATCCACTTGGTCCAGGACCAGAAGACCAAGCAGATCTGGGCCCTGAAACACGTCGTCCGTCGCACCGAGAAGGACGACCGGTTCATCCAGCAGGTCGAGGACGAGTTCGCCATCGGCAAGCGGCTTGACCACCCGAACCTTCGGGCGACCATCGACCTCTTCCGGAAGCGGAAGCTCTTCAAGACCATCGAGATCGGGCTGCTCCTCGAGTACGTCGATGCCGGAAGCATCGACCAGCGGATGCCCAAGAACCAGCTCGAGGCCGCCCGGATCTTCGCCCAGGTCGCTCGCGGCCTCGCCCACATGCACGACCGAGGCTTTGTCCACGCCGACATGAAGCCGACGAACGTGATGGTCGCCGACGGCATCGTCAAGGTCATCGACCTCGGCCAGGCCTGTCCGATCGGCACGGTCAAGAAGCGAATTCAGGGGACGCCCGGCTACATGGCCCCCGAACAGGCCCATCGCGAGGCGATCACGCCGGCGACCGACATCTACAACTTCGGCGCAACCATGTACTGGGTGCTGATGGGCGAGGTCATCCCCACCGCCATGCCCCCCAAGGACGAGCAGTCCGGGCTGTACAAGGGCGCGATCGAACGGGAGCGCATCCCGCTTCCCGCAGCGCCGCACGAGCGAAACCCCAATCTCCACCACCTGCTGTCGAAGCAGATCATGGAGTGCATCCAGCTTGACCCCGGGGCTCGGCCTCAGTCGATGGATCGGGTGGCCACCCGCCTTGAGCTGATCGCAGACCTCATCGCGAATCCGATCGGCTCGCGGGCATTCAGCTCCGACGAAGAGTCGAGATCCGACTCGTGAGCGGTCTCCCCGCCGCCCACGCGGTCGTCTTCGACCTTGACGGAACGCTGGTGGACTCGGCCCACGACTTGGCTGACGCGGTGAACGAGGTCCTCGTCCGCCGCGACCTCCCGCAATGGCCCGTCGCGACCATCCGTCGGTGGATCGGCGAGGGGGCGGAACGGCTCATGGAGCGGGCCCTGGTCGGGGGTGACACGGAGCGTCGGCCCGCTGCCGAGGAGACCGCCCGTGCAGTCAGCGAGTTTCGGGCGATCTACCTCGGTCGCTGCACCGTCCACACGACGCTCTACCCCGGCGCGATCGAGGCCCTTGAGGCCGCGCGTTCGGCCGGGCTCCCGACGGCGATCCTCACCAACAAGCCCGCCGCGCAGACCGCGGTCATCCTTCGGCACTATGGCCTCGACCGGCTGGTTGACGCGTGGTTCGGCGGCGATTCCCCCTTTGGCCGCAAGCCGAGTCCGGCAGGGCTTCTCGCACTGGCCGAGCGCCTCGGCGTCTCATCCGCACCGCCCGACGCCGTATGGATGGTGGGCGACTCGATCACTGACGTTCGGACGGCCCACGCCGCCCGCGCCACGGCGGTGGCGGTTCGGGGCGGCTACGACGACGCCAGCCCGATCGACACCTGCCAACCGCCCCCCGCCGTGATGCTCGAGTCGCTTCGCGAATTCGCGGCACTGCTCGGAGGCGCCGCGCCCGCGGCCGATCGACATCGGCGAAGCGGTTTGCGGTAGCCTTGAGCGGTCGTGACCGCCTTTCGCAATGACCCGGGCCTCATTGAAGCCTGTCTCCACGGAGACCGCGGCGCGTGGGATCTGCTGGTCGAGCGCTACTCCCGGCTGGTCTGGTCCATTCCGCGGAAGTATGGACTTGCCCGCGAGGATGCCGAGGACGTGCACCAGACGGTCTTCGCGACGCTGGTGCACCACTTGGGCGATCTCCGCGATCGCGAACGTCTCTCCTCGTGGCTCATCACGACCGCGACGCGAGAATGCTGGCGACTGCGGCGAAAGGCGTCGGGCCGGGGCGCAGTGCACAGCGATGCGGCGCTCGAGGAGGTCGCCGAAGTTCCGCTGCCCGAGACCGACGCCGCCGACGAGCAGAAGCAGCTTGTCCGCGAGGGACTCGACCGGCTGAACGATCGGTGCAAGCACCTGCTTCAGATGCTCTTCTCCTCAGCGGATGAGCCACACTACCCACAGGTCGCAGAACAACTGGGGATCCCGGTGGGCAGCATCGGACCGACCAGATCGCGATGCCTCGCGAAGCTCGAGGCGATCCTCCGCGTGCTGGGCGTTCGGGGAGAGACGCAGGCACCACCGACCGAAGGCCCGATCCGATAAGGCGTCGGCGCTACCCTGAGCACCAAATGCGAAGTTGCGGTATCTGCTCGACGGCTGGTCTCCTCACCTGATGCTGAACACCGGGTCCGTTCGTGGAGCCCCCGGCGTCTCGAAGGCTGACTCGGACTTCTCAACAGGCCCGTCCCATGGACATCACGCTTGATCACATCGTCGCTCTCGCCTGTGGCCGCCTCCCGGCGACTGAGGCCGCGGCGGTCCGCGCAGCCATCGCCCAGTCCGCCGAGCTGCGTGCGGCGTTCGATCGCCTCGGCTTTGCCGCCCGGACCATCGAGGCGGATACGCGTGACCCCGTGCCGGCCGACGCGACTGATGCGGCGAAGCGTCTCGGTCGCCGCCTCGAGTCGCTCCGCGCTCCCTCGCTGGCCGAACGCATTGATGGTGCCATCCGATCCCTCGTCGGCCGACTCGTCTTCGACAGCCGACTCGACGGCCCGATCGTCGGACTTCGCGGCGGCACCGGTTTCGTGGTGAGCTACGAAGTCGACGGACCCGCCGGGCGGACCGACATCGATCTTGAGTGCGCTCCCGCCGGGCCGACCGCGGCGGTGACGGCCACGTCGTTTGACGTCGTCGGCATGGCCAGCGGCCTGCGCGGCGGAATCCTCAACGCCGTCGCCGACGATGGCGCCGGCCAACGATTCGAGACCGTGATCGACGAGCACGGCATGTTCCGCATGCGACTCGCGGCGGGCACGTATCGCCTTCGCCTGACGCCGAGCAACGCGAGCGCCGAACCCATCGAGCTGCCGACCTTGGAGCTTCCGTAAGGTCGACCTCGCATGGCCGCTCCGCCGCCTCCCTCCCAACCGATACCGCAGCCGTTGCAGGATTGGCTCCAACTCACGGACGATGAGCGGGCCTCGCGATTGGCGAGCGACCATGAACCGGCCGCAACGCTGATTGCCCTGGGCGACCACTGCGAGCGCATCGCGACAATCGCGGTGTCGGCCGCTCTGCACGCCGTTGACGTCGTCCTCGGCGACGCCGAACGATCGGGACATCTCGAATCGAAGCCCAGGCTCCTCCGGGCGAAGGTCATGGCTCTGGCCTACGCCGGCCGACTTCCCGAGGCCCTCGACGCGGCGGCGGAATCGGAGCGGACCGCGCGCGATCTCGCCCGGCCGATCGATGCGGCCCGGGCCCAGATCGCCAGCCTCCACCCGCTCACCAAGCTCGGGCGGATCGACGAGGCGATTCGCATCGGCAACGAGGCCCGGAGCGCGCTTGAGTCCCTGCACGAGCCGGCGCTCGCCGCCCGCGCCGACATCAATCTCGGCAACATCCACAAGGCTGCCGGCAACCCCGACCGCTCCGCCGAGCACCTTGAGCGGGCCCGCCGTTCGCTGCAGGGCGAGCCCCGCATGCTCGCCCACATCGAAAACACCCTTGGCGAGGTGCAGTACCTCCGGGACGACCTCCCGGCAAGCCGGGCGGCGTTCGTTGCCGCGCTCGGCCACTTCAACGAATGCTCCGACCGATTCGCCGCCGCGATCGTCGAGGGCAATCTCGCCGACCTCGCCGCCCGCGAGGGCAATCTCCAGGACGCGCTTGCCCATTTCGAGCGGGCCCGCCGCGTGCTCGAGCTTGACGTCGCCCCGGGCCATGCCGCGCGCCTTGCGGCCGAGGAGGCCGAGGTGCTCTCGACGCTGGGCGCGCCGCTTGAGGCCGAATCGACGCTCGACGGATCGCTCGCGTGGCTCGAGTCGAAGGGCTTCGCCATCGAGGCCGCACGGGCCCGACTTGCCCGAGCCCGCACCCTTGCTCGCCTCGAGCGCCTCGACGAGGCCCGCCGCGACGTGGATGCGGTTCGGGCTCTTGCCCGTGAGCGCGGCCAGCCGCGCCTCGAACAGCGGGCGCGGCTCCTCGCCTGTGAGCTCGCCCTTGCGGCCGGCGACCACGAGCGGGCCTTCGCCGAGGCGAACGCCCTTCTCGGCGAACCTTCGCTTCCGCGCATCGATCGCCTGATCCTGACCCATCACGCCGCCGTCGCCGCGGCGCGCCTCGGCCGCGCGGGCGAATTCGTCGGAACGGTCACCGCGGCCATCGAGTCGGCCCGGGCGCTCGGCCTGGCGCCGCTCGCGTCGGACCTTCTCCTCGCCCGCGCGTCGCTGGCGGCGTCGCCGACCGACGCCGTTCGCGACCTCGAGGCCGCGGTCGCCGAAATCGAACGGATCCGCACGACGATTCACGCCGAGCGGCTGCGGGCCGCGTGGCTCGGGAGCCGCACGAGCGCCTACGAGCGACTGGCCCTGGCGCGTCTCGCCGAGGCGACGCCCGAATCCCTCGACGCCGCCTTCGACGCCGTGGAGCGGTCGAAGTCACGATCGCTCCTGGATCTCGTCCAGGGCGCGGTCGACCGATGCACGCCGATTGCCGGCGACGCGCCGGCGAACGCCGACGAGCGCCGACTGACGGAGGAACTCGATCGGCTCCGCCGCAGGCTCACGGCGCTCTACGCGCGATGGGATGACGAGGGGGCGATCGGCGAGCGGCGCATGGGCGTCCCGACGGGCGAGGTCGCCCGCGAGATCCGGCGTCACGAGATCGAGCTCGAGCGGGTCACCGGCCGCCTCGCCGCACTGCAGGGCGAGCGCTCGGTCCTCGCGATGCCGCTCGTCGCCGCCGACGTCCGCTCGCGACTTGCGCCGGACGTGGCCCTCGTCGAGTACTTCGTCGCCGAGGACCAGCTCCTCGCCTTCACGCTCCGCCACGACGGGATGCGCGGTTGCCTGCGGCTCGGATCGGCCCGCGCCGCCGCGACGCTGGTCGCCCGCATGCTCTTCGGGATGCGCCGCGCCACGCGTGCCGAGGCGCGCGGACAGCGGCTTCCGCGCGGCTCCGAGGACATGCCCGAGCTTCGCGAGCTGCACGACCTCCTCATCGCTCCCCTCGCCCGGTCGCTCGGCGGCGCGGCGCGGCTGATCATCGTTCCGCACAGCGTCCTGCACGGCGTGCCATTCCATGCCCTCCGGGACCCCGAGGGTCATCTCGTCGACCGCTACCGCGTGACCGTCGCGCCGAGCGCCGCGTTAGGCGTGGCCCGATCGCGCGACGTCGGGCCGCGCGGCCGCGCCCCGCTGGTCGTCGGCGTCCCGGACGACGCGGCGCCGTCGATTGCCTCGGAGGTCGACGCGGTCGCGGCGCTGTGGCCGGGCGCCACGGTGCTTCGGGAACGCGCGGCGACCGCCGCCGCATTCCTCGACGCCGCTCCGCGGGCGAGTCTCCTGCACCTGGCCTGCCACGGCCGGTTCGCCGAGTCGATGCCGCTCGCGTCGGGACTTCGCATGAGCGATCGCTGGGTGTCGCTGCGCGAGATCCTCTCGCTCCGGCTCGGCGCCGACCTGGTGATTCTCGCCGGTTGCGACACCGGCCGGGCCGCGATCGAGCCGGGCGACGAGCAGATCGGTCTCGCGCGCAGCTTCCTCGCCGCCGGCGCCCGCGGCGTGATCGTGAGCCGGTGGCCGGTCGGCGACGCCGCCGCCGCCCGCTTCATGGTCGCACTGCACGAGCGGCTCACCGCCCGGGCCGACTCCGACGTCGCCGACGCGGTGCGCGACGCCTCGCGGCGGATGCGAAGCGCCGACGGGCATCCGTCGCTCTGGGGCGCGTTCGGCCTCGTCGGCGGTTGACCTAACGATTCGACGGCGCCCGCCGCGGCAGCTCGACGATCCCGACGCCGGCCTCGGCGAAGACCGACCTGCTCTTCTCGATGCTCTCGATCCATCGCGCGTCGTCGCGGGTCACCGTGTAGGCCACGACGTTCGAGACGCCCGACTGGATGATCGCCAGCGCGCACTGGATGCAGGGAAAGAAGGTCGAATAGAGCGTCCCGCCGATCGGCGAGACGCCGTTGCGGGCGCACTGCACGATCGCGTTCATCTCCGCGTGACAGACCAGGTCGTACTTCACCGGGCGCTCGAGCCGCTCCGGCCGGTCCTCGATGCCGCGCGGCAATCCGTTGAATCCCGTCGACACGATCTGGCGGCTCGGCGGCGAGACGATGACGCAGCCGACGCCGCGCGATGGGTCCTTGCTCCAGGTCGCGATGCAGTCGGCGAGCTCAAGGAACCGGTAGTGCCATTTCTCGGTGAGTGGTTGCGGGATCTGCGTCATGGATGTTCGCTCACTGTCCCGAGGGCTTCGGTGCGTCGAGATCCCTCACGTCCCACGGCTCGGTCCGATCCCGATGCCGCTCGCGGGCCGCCTTCACCTGGGCGGGCGTGACCGCGGCCGCCCCGTTGCCGAACGCCTGACGGACGTAGGTCATCACGGCCGCGATCTCCTCGTCGCTCTCGATCGCGGGCCGGGGCATGAGGCCGTTCACCTCGACCGTTCCGACCTGCACCTTTCCCTTGAGCCCGTGGAGGACGATCCGCGCGAAGCGCTCCGGATCGCCGGTCACGTATTCGCTTCCGGCGAGGGGCGGATAGACGCCGGGCTGGCCGCGGCCCGCCGGTCCGTGGCATGTGAGACAGGTGCTGTAGACCTGCCGCCCGAGCTCGATGGTCTCCTCGAGCGACGTCGCGAGCGGCGGTGCGGCGACGTCGCTCCGGCCCGGCCAGCGGATCCAGGCGTCGAGCGGCGCGAACGGCGCTGCGACCTCGCTGGCGAGCAGCGTGCGATACCCGCTCGGGGCGCGGTCGAGCTGCACCATCGCGTGCTTGCGCCCGTTCGGTCGCACCGCGGCAAATGCGGCGCGGATGAGGTCCGATGCCCCATGACGGTCGTCGCCGGCGCGGTCCGCGGCGAGTTCGAGCAGGCGGCGCGTCGTCGCCGGCTCGCCGGCCCGCGCCGCGGCGCTGATGGCGTCGTCGAGAAGCGTGTCGCCCCACCACGCGGCGTCGCCCCTTCCGGCCTCCGTGGCCCGCCGCGCGAAGAGGCGCTCGATGAGGAGCGTCTCGCGCCCGCGGGCCGCGGCGATGAGCGTGTTCCGCGCCGCGGCGTCGTGCGCCTCGGCCCGATGCGCGGCTATCGCGCCGTCGATCATGTCGGACATCGCCAACGCCCGCGCCGGATCGCCCAGCGCGGCAACGAGACTTCGCGCCGTGTCCGCGGCAACGCTCGCCGCGAAGCGTCGGACGAGCGGACTCGCGTCCGAGTGTGCGGCGGTGATGTCGGCCTCGGTGAGGGCACCAAGCCGTTCGAGCGTGGCGAGGGCAAGCCTCCGCACCGTCGCGTCGACATGGCTGCGGGCCAGGGCCCGAAGCGGGTCCGCAGCGGCGGCGACCGCTTGCTCGCGCGGCTGGCCGAGAAGCTCCTCGACCGCCATGCCGCGCTGTGCCGGGTCGGGCGAGGCACACAGGAGCGCGAGGCCCGCGAGGTCATCGGGGGGAGGCACGGGCATCGGCGCCGGCGGCGCTGCCGTGCTGGGAAGCCATCGAAAGCCGGAAGCCGGTCGCTCGAACGCCGAGACGTCGCCCGTCACGAGCACGCGCTCAAGCGAGCCGTCCGCCGGGCTCGCGATCCCGCGGAGGAGCCGCGAATCGGGCGCCCGGACGGCGCCCACCGACATGGGCGGGGCGTCCCACATCTCACCGCTGGGGAGTCGAATCGGATCGCCCGGCCAGAGACGAAGTTCGCCGCCGAGGATCTCGATGCGATCGCCGGCCGAGGTCATCGCCACCTCGCCGAGCGGCGCCGCAAGGTCGGGGAGGCGCCGCAGGCTGATGCCGTCCCATCGGTAGCGCGACGCGGTGCCGACGACGTACAGCCAGCCGTCGTCACCGAACGCCATGCGCGTCCCGCTCGCCAGTCCGCTTGCGACGAAGCACGTCGTGTCGGCGGCGCCGTCGCCGTCGGTGTCGCGGGCCAGGAGAAGGTTCGGCGGCTCGAGGACGAACGCGGCGCCGGGGCCGAGCGGCCGGACGTCGCGGGCGCCGATCAGGCGAGTGAGGAACGCGACGTCGCGTCCGGCGGTGCGATGCACCGAATCGGCCCGGACGGTCCACGTGCCGCCGCGCAGGTCGGTGGCGCGGGCGACGACACCGTCGGCGCCGTCGGCGGCGACGAGCGCACAGAGAACCGAGATCGCAAGCGTCACTGGCATGGGTGCGGCCAGTGTACGGTCGGTCCGCGGGTCGCCGAGATCCGCCCGGACTCAGGCCTGCGCGGTAAAGCGAACGCCTGCCTCGTAGGCGTTGTCGCTCCGTCGGCACCAGGCGATCTGGAAGTTGCGGTTGAGCGCCGTCGCGTTGGGCAGGAGGGAGATCGCGACGCCGGTCATCCCCTCATGCAGCGGCAGCAGCGAATGGATGCGCATGCCGCCTTCGCTGATGTCGAGCAGTCGATAGCGCAGCGGCGAGTCCTTCGCGTGGCTCCAGGCGACAAGTACCTCGCCGGCCAGCGGCACGCGTCCGTTGTTGTAGCGGCGCTCGCTCGGCGTGAGCCAGTCCGCGTTGGGACCGTGTGCGGACCCGAGTTTTCGTTTTGGCAGCATGGAGGGATGTGTCCGTCGACGAGTCGTCTATCGGCTTCTGCGGACGCTTCCTCGCCCATCCGAGGGCGAACCGAGCGGCAGTCGCCTTCTCGGACGCTTTCACGTATGGCAGTCGGCACGACCGGCTCACCTCTTCCGCGTTGGGGGAAGAGACCGCAAACCGCGCGGGGTTGGGTTCGCGAATCGACGATGACAGCCCCCGTCCGGCGGCGATCCCGGCGGACTCTCTCAATCCAATGGGAGCGCGGCTGCACCGATGGACGATCGGCACCCCATCGCAGCATCGGCGGGAAACGACATGCAGGAGGACCGCGCCATGGAGGCGGGTTCTCCGGCCGTCGCCGCGGATTTGACGTCGACGGTGATGGCGGATTCACCCGCCCCGCTCACCGAGGACCCATCGGGCTCCGGCGAATCGCGAGAGGAGTGTGAAGCGGACACCGCGTCCGTCTCACCGCCCGTCGCGTCCGACATTGAGCCGCCGCCCCGTGAACAGCCCGATCACCTGGAGTCCGTCGAGTCGGCCGTTGCGCCGGCCGCTCCCGTCAGCGAGACGATCGTCGCGGCCGAGCAGACGCTCGACCGGATGCAGCACCTCCTCGAAGAGGTGCGCGGCACGATGAGCGATCACGCAACGGATGCCGCACAGTTGGTGGAGTCGGTATGCGACGAGAAGGCGCTGCACGAGCATGCGCCGGAGCTGGACAGGCTCCTCGGCGAATTCCTGGGAACCGACGAGCCCGCGGCGGATGCCGCACCGACGGCGGAGGTCTCGGCGGACGATGCGCTCGCCGCCGTCGAAAGCGCCATGTCGGCGCTCACCGATGCGACGACAACCGAGCCCGCAATCGCTGCCGGCGAAGCCATCGCCGCGGAGGCCGCGGACCAGACGGATGCGCCCGACGGTGCGCGAGCCGACGCCGACGCCGCGGCGCCGCCGGCCGCCGACGCAAGCGCATCCGAACCAACCCCAGAAATCCAGGCGGACCCGCAGCCTGAACGCCAGCCCGAAGCTGCCGCGGCGGAGGAGGCTCCCGCCGCGACGGAGGCGACGCCAGTCGCATCGCCCGCGCCTGCGGATCCGTCAGCAGTCGCCGTTGCGGCGCAGGCAGCAGTCGCCGTTGCGGCGCAGGCATCATCCGCTCCGACAGCGGCGCCGACACCCGTCGCCACGACGCCGAAGCCGAGCCTTGCGGTCTCGGTTCGCCATGCGCTCGCGACCAGGACCGCTGCGGTCAGCGTTGCCGTCCGATCCGCGCTCACGGTTCTGGCGAACGTCGTCCCGGCGAAGCTGCGGATGATCGTGGGCATCGCCGCGGCCACGATGGTCGTCTGGGTGCCGGTCGTCTGGATGATGGCCGGATCGGTCGCGGCAAACGACCGCATCCGCGCCCTTACGCCGGCGGAGCTCCGCGAGCTCGTCGAATCCACGACCGCGGCGGGCGAGTCCGCTCCGGCCGCGAAGTCCGAGGGGCACGGCGAGAAGAAGGGCGAGAAGAAGGAAGCCGGCCACGAGAAGAAGGCCGAAAAGAAGGACGCAAAGAAGGAAGCGGGCCACGAGAAAAAGGCCGAGGGCGGACACGAGGAGAAGAAGGCCGCGGAGAAGAAGCCCGCCGAGAAAAAGGCCGAGAAGAAGCCCGAGAAGAAGGATGCGAAGAAGGAAGGCGGACACGAGGAGAAGAAGCCGGCCAAGAAGGAATCCGGCGGCCACTGAGTCCCGCTTCCGGCTCGCGAACTGTTAGCCCAGCCGCCGCTCGCGACCGAGCTCGATCAGGGCGCTCATGCGCCGCCGAACCTCGAGCTGATCGGGATTCAGGCGATCGGCCTGCTCCTCGGCGTGATAGGAGCTTCGCACGAGCGGGCCGCTCTCGACGACGCGGAAGCCCTTCGCCAAGCCGGCCTCGCGGAAGGCGTCGAACGCCGCGGGCGTGACCCAGCGGTCGATCGGGAGGTGGTTGCGCGTCGGCTGCAGATACTGGCCGATGGTGAGGATGTCGGCGCGACCAACGGCGACGACGTCATCCATCAGGGCAAGCACCTCATCGTCGCGCTCGCCGATGCCGACCATGATGCCGGTCTTGGTGACGAGGCCGTTGTCCTTGATCTGGCGAAGCGCGTGCAGCGATCGCTCGTACTTGGCCTGCGGGCGCACCGCGGGATGCATGCGGCGGACCGTCTCCATGTTGTGGGCGAGGATCTCGGGCTTCGCGTCGATCACCTTCTGGAGCGATGCCTCGTCGCCGCAGAAGTCGCCGACGAGCACCTCGACCGACATCCACGGGCATGCCTCGTGCACGCGCTCGATCGTCTCCGCCCAGATCGCGGCGCCGCCATCGGAGAGCTCGTCACGATTCACGCTGGTGATGACGACGTGACGGAGCTCCATGAGCCGCAGCGACTCGGCGACGCGCCGCGGCTCGTCGAGGTCGAGCGTCGGCGGCTTGCCGGTCTTCACGTTGCAGAAGCCGCAGGATCGCGTGCAGACGTCGCCGAGGATCATGATCGTCGCCGTGCCGCGGCTCCAGCACTCGCCCATGTTCGGGCAGGAGGCCTCCTGGCAGACCGTGTGGAGGCGGTGCTCGTCGATGATCGTCTTCAGCCGCTGGTAGCCCTCGCCGCCGGGCACCTTCGCCCGCAGCCAGTCGGGCTTCTTGCCGATGCGGACGTGATGGACCGAGTCCGACTGGTTGTTGAGGACGTATCCCGACAGGTTCACGAGCGACGGTCCGACGGACCGACTCGTGTCACCCCCCAAGGGTCGCGGATGACGGGCGATCGTGCGGGAGATCGCCGACGCCGCAGCGGACGGGTGCGCGGTTGATGCGGCGTCCTGCCCGGATGCGGGTGACGACGTCGAATCGATTGGGGGAACGCCACTCATGGGTGAGATCCGGAGTGTAGGGAGCGATCGAATGTCAGGCGAAGCCCCTCGCATCGATGAGCCTCCCCGCCGTACCATCGAACCCATGGCCGACTCGGTCGAAGACCCCACACGCACCGCAGGCGCGGAGGCCTCCATCAGCGAGGCCCAACCCAATCGGTCCTTCGACCGGCGGACGCGCCCGAGCCGAGCCGACCGGCGATGGAGCGGCCTTCCGGTCGCCGCGTCGTTGGCGCTGGTGGCGTTCACGATCATCTTCGGCGTGTACGGCCCGCGCATCGTCGATCGCGGCTCGCCGAGCGTTGGCACTCCGTTATGGGAAGTCGTTGACCAGGTGGTCGAGCACTTCGACACGTTCGTGTCGCACGCGTCGTTCCGTGCCACCGACAGCGTCGATCCGTCAACGGTGTCCGCGGGACTCAGCGAGCTGCTTCACCAGCCGTTCACCTGCCCAGACCTCACCTCGGCCGAATTCATGCCGCTCGAGCCGCACACCCTGCGGCTGTCGGGAGCCGCGCGATCGGCGGCGGTCATCTTTGCCCGGCCCACCCGGGACGGCACCGAGTATCTCTGCCTGGCGATCGCCCCCTATGCCGAGCAGTACACGATGTTCTCCGAGTTCGGCCGCCCGGAGCTCCTTCCCTCGGGCGGAGCGATCACGGTCGATGCGGCGCCCTCGGAACAGGTCCATCCCTCGGCATTGACCTGGACCGACGGGACGTTTCTGTTCGTCGCCGTCGGATCTCGCCGAACGACGCTCGCCGACGTCACTCCGGCACTCGCACCGGCGATGTCCGTCGTCTCCCGCTGAGTCACGCGCCGGAAACGGCGATCCTCCCGAACCACGGGGCACGACCGCAGGTAGGAGTGTCGGATCGTCGCCCGTTCATGAGGGAAGTCTGGAACTCGGCAGTGCGAACCGCCGATAATTCGATCTCTCGAGTCACGTCACTCTCGGATCACACCATGCCCTCGACCGCCCCTTCCTTCCGATCGTTCCGCCTACAGCTCCTGCTCGCGTCTGGCGCCGTGGGCCTCGCGGCCGTCATCGCTTCGACGGTCGTCGGTCAGAACGCGCTCGATCCGAGGCCCCGCGACTCGGGGTCCCGACAGGGCGCGCAGGGCGGCGGAAATCGACAGGGCGGCGCGGGCCGGCCGGGCAGCGGATCGCAACAGCAGCAGCCGAACAACCGCGGCAGCGGTACCGCGCTCGACCACAACCTTCAGCGCGGCAGCGGCGGTGTGAACCAGAAGTCGGCGCCGATCGACTACGCGGGCCGCAACGCCATCGTCACCAGCAGCGTCGCGGGTGGCCGCGGATTCCGCGGTTCCGTCGGATACCGGGCCGCAGAGGACTTCCGTGGCACCACGGCCGGCGACTCAAGCTACTCCTTCCGATCCAACGCGGCGATCTCCGCTCCCTACCTCTTCTCGATCGCCACCGCCGATCGATTCAGCCTCTTCCAGGATCTCGGGATCTACGAGTTCCGGCGCGACGCAACGCCGATGCCAATGACCAGCGGAAGCACCACCACCGCCCGCGTGCGCCTCGACCGCTCGGCCGCGGCGATCTCGAGCGGGCGCATGTTCGAATATGAGGCCGAGCCGACCAAGTTCGCCAGCAACCTCAGCGATCGGCGGCAGGTGGACTACCTCGTCTCGACGACGCAGGGACTCCGGAGTCGTCGGGCGGACGACGAAGTCGAGAACAGCGGCCTTCCCACCTTCGAGCGGGCCCGAGCACGACAGGACCTCGCCAACGGCCGCGTCGACGCGACGAAGCCGATCTCGTCCTTCCAGAGTCCGCTGCTGGAGAACAGCTTCGGCGACGACGCGAAGCGCGATACGCGCATCGAGCCGACGATCCCGGGCGTGACGAAGGAGTCGCCAAAGGACAAGCCGACGTCGTCCTATGACCAGATCGTGAAGCGGATCGTCGAGCGGTATGGCGATGACAAGACCGTGCACATCGACGCGAACCCCAACGCGGTCGAGCGGGCGAAGTCCGAGCTCACCAAGCTGCGCGACGCGATGAACGGACGCGCCCCGCGCTCCGACAAGCGAGGCGCGACCGACCCGGGCATCGATCCGGTGACGGGTCTCCCCAAGAAGCCCAAGGGAAGCGAGACGCCGGACACGAAGCCCAACGAGAATGGCGGATCGCGGGACAGCGAGGCCGACGAGGCCAAGAAGCGGGCCGAGGACATGCAGAAGACCATCACGGCCGCCGGCGAGGCGCTTCGTCACGGGACGACGGTGCGCGACCTCACGCCGGGCGAGCGATCGCGCGTCGACGAGCTTGTCCGCAACGGCCAGCAGCTCATCGCATCGGGCGACTATTTCCGCGCCGAACGCTGCTTCGACCAGGCGCTCGAGCTGAATCCCGACAATCCCCTGCTTTTCGCGGGGCTCGCCCACTGCCAGCTTGGCGCCGGTCTGCATCTCTCGGCGGCGCTCACGCTCCGCACGCTCTTCTCGAACCACCCCGAGATGATCGACACCCGCTACGAGCGCTCGCTCCTTCCGAACGAGACGCGCATGCGGCTCGCGATCGAGACGCTCCGCAAGCGCATCACCTCGGGACAGGATGCCGACGGCTACGGCCTGGCCCTCGCCTACCTCGGCCACCAGCTCGACGAGAAGGCGCTCGTCACCGAGGGGCTTGCCGCGGTGAAGGGCACCATCGAGAACGACCTCCTCAACCAGCTGCTCAACCAGATCTGGCTCGGCGAGAAGAAGACGGGCGAGCAGCCGAGCGACTCGCCCGCGTCCGAGCCGGCGCCGCAGCCAAGCGCGCCGCCCGCGGCCCGCCCCGCGGACGAGCCTTCGAAGTGACCGCCGAGTTTTCGCGAAGCCAGTTCGCGACGCGCTCCGCCAGCGCCCCGCCGTTCCGAAGCTGACATTCCCAGAGGACGAGCACGCGCCAGCCGAGTCGGCGGAGCGCGGCGACCGTGCGGCGATCGCGGTCGCGGTTCCCCTCCCGCTTCGCACGCCAGAACGCGGCGTTGGTCCGCGGCGCCGCGCGGCCGGCACGACAGCGGTGAAGGTGCCAGAAGCACCCGTTCACCAGGATCACGACGCGATGCCGGGCCAGCACCAGGTCGGGCGTGCCGGGCAGGGCCCGCGAGTGGATGCGGAAGCGATAGCCGAGGCGATGAACGAGCGACCGCACGGCCCGCTCGGGCCCGGTGTCCTTGCTCCGGATCGCGGCCATGATCCGCGAGCGAGCCTCGGGTGCGACTCGATCCATGGACGTCTAACGCTTCGCCGGCCCGGGCCGCGCTCCGGCCGCGACCGGATCCCGCAACAGGCCGCCGTGGCGGTCGCCCCGATTGACGACAACCGTCAGCGTCGCGACGCCGACGGCGCACATCACCGCGCTGAGCGTCATCGGCAGGGTCACCGGCCCGACCGTGAGGACGTCGGGATCGGGCACGCGATACTGCTCCGTCACGATGCGCAGCACGCCGTAGGTGAGCATGAACCACCCGAAGATCCAGCCGGCGGGACGAGGGCGGATCCACGCGATGGCGAGCACGGCGAAGAGCATCACGCCATCGGTCGTGGCCTGCATGAAGTTGATCGGGTATCGCGCCGTGAGGAGCGGGGCGATCTTCGCGATGATCGCTGCGTTATGGTCATAGCACGCCTGATAGAGGGCCTCGGCGATCGGCACCCTGTTCTCGATGCCAAGCTGCGAGCGGATCGAGGCGAGCTCCGCCAGCCGGTCGGCGTGCGGGAAATTCGAGAGCAGCATCTCCTCCGGATACTTGACGCTCCACCAGGGCGGCGATGCCTGGACGGAGTCGGGCAGCGGCTTGCCCCACAGCTCGCCGTTCACCCAGTTCGCGAGCCGCCCGAAGCCAAGCCCGAACGGCGCCACGAAGCAGGCAAGATCCCCGATCACCATGAGCGGAAGCCTGGTCTTCCGCGAGAACCAGAAGCCGGCGACCGCGATGCCGAGAATGCCGCCGTGGCTGGACATGCCGCCGCGCTGGAGCTGGAGCACGCCCCAATAGGGAAAGCCGTCGCCGAAGGAGACGAGCAGGTTCGGCTCGTAGAAGAGGATGTGTCCGAAGCGCCCCCCGACCAGGACGGCGAACGCGAGCACCGTCGCGAGGTCGCCGGCCTGGGCGACGGTCAGGGGCGATCGTCGCGACCGCGCGAACCAGCGCATGATCCCCCACGCGAGGAGGAATCCGACCGCGTACGCGAGCCCGTACCACCGGATGCCGAAGTCGCCGCTGATGCGGAGCGCGAACTTGTCGCAGGTATGAACGATCGACTCGGCGAGAAACACGGGCGGAGTGTACGGCCACGGACGTCGAGGCGGACCGGGCGCGCCGGCGGCCGTTCCGTATCATCGCGTTGATGTCCGTCCTGCCCGGCCCGTCCGAATTCTCTCGCTCCGCTTCGCCGACCGACATCACGCCGGCGCTTCAGCGACTGATCGCCGGCGCGACGCTCTCCGAGCAGGAGACCGCAGCGGCGTTTTCCGCGATCGTCGCGGGAAACATCCATCCCGCGGAGGTCGGTGCGCTCCTCGCGCTGCTCGCCACCCGCATGCCGACCGTCGACGAGCTGGTCGGCGCCGCCCGCGTCATGCGGGATCGCGTCGAGCCGGTGCCGACGACGATCGACCGCGCGAAGCTGCTCGACACCGCCGGCACCGGCGGGGCGCCGAAGACCTTCAACGTCTCGACGACCGCGGCCGTCGTCGCCGCGAGCTGCGGCGCGAAGGTCGCCAAGCACGGCAACCGATCGCGCACGGGACGCGGTTCGGCGGAGACCCTTGCCGCGGCGGGGGTGAACATCGACGCGACCGGTCCGGTCCAGGCCCGCTGCCTCGACCGGGCGGGCATCTGCTTCTGCTTCGCGATCCACCACCATCCGGCGGCGCGGCACGTGATGCCCGTGCGCAAAGCGTTAGGCGTTCCGACGATCTTCAACCTGCTCGGACCCCTGACCAACCCGGCGGGAGCGCGGCGTCAGATCGTCGGCGTCTACGACCGGCGCTTCGTGCGACCGCTCGCCGAGACGCTTCGGCGCCTCGGCGCGGTGCGGGCCCTGGTCATGCATTCGGCGGACGGCCTGGACGAGTTCTCGATCGGCGCGCCGACCTTCGTCGCCGATGTCGACGCCAAGGGCATCCGCGAATGCGAGATCGACCCACAGTCGCTCGGGCTGCGGGCGGCCAAGCCGACCGAACTCGCGCCGGCGTCGCTCGCGGACGCCGCGGACCTGATGATCTCGCTGCTGCGGGGCGAGGAGCGCGGGGCGGCCCGCGACATGCTTCTCCTGAGCGCGGCGGCGGCACTTGTCGCAGCGGGCGTGGTCGGCGACTTCCACGAGGGACTCCGCGTCTCCGCACAGTCGATCGACTTCGGCGACGCGTGGAGCACGTTCGAGCTCCTTCGCGAAACGTCGCACGGCCGCTGAACGCGGTGCGCGGTCTCGGGTTTTCCACATTCGGAATCTGCCGAAAAATCGAATGGACTTCGCCGCAAATCGGCGGAGGCGCCTTTCGAGCGCTGTAGCTTCGTCCTGACTCGATCGCGTTGATCGACTCCGCATGCGCCACGACGCACGCGACGAACACGGCAATCGCACGCGCTCAGGAAGGGATCGGTGGTTCCCATGACATCAACCCGCCAGAATGCGGGACGGCTGTCCCGCGCGCCGCATGGCGAGCCGGGGCGTCGGCCAGGCCTTCTCGCCGCGGCGAGCGTCGCGGTGGCGGTCGGATGTGCCGCTGCGTGCATCGCGGCCGAGGACGGATCGCGAAACGAACTCCTGTGGCCGACGGCGATGGCATCGATGACGCTCGCGCTCTTCGCGTCCCTCGCTACCGGTCACCCGACGCTCCGGCCCCATTCGCGGGCGATGATGCTGACGAGCTTCCTCTTCGTTGGCGCCGCGCTCTGCTGTGCCCGACCGTCGGATGTGCCTGACCGGCCAGGCGCGCCACTGCCGTCGGCGGAGGACCGCATCATCCGAACCCGCGTCGGATCGCCTGGATCCGTGTCGGGCGACCCGGTGCTGGTGCGGGTCGAGGGGCGCGTCGCGTCGTCGTCCGAGGCGACCGTTCGGGGCTTCGATCTCGGTGCCGATCGGCACCTTGGCCGGCCCGGCGAAACGCCGCCTGGATCGGGCGGTCGATGCATCTTCGAACTCGTTGACGCGACGATCACTGCGGGCGACGGAGAGCATGATCCCCTCGGAAGCGTCCTGATCGAGACGATGGGCGCACCGGCACCGGAGCTGATCGGCTCACGCGTTCGGGCAATCGGATGGCTCTCGGTTCGCGGGCCGGCGCAGAATCCGCGACCCGCAGGTGGAGCTGCTCGCGCGGCGGGTCTCTCGCCGGTGCCGCCTCCGCGCATCGCGGCGACGCTGGACGTGCCTGACCGATCGCTGCTGTCGGTCAATCCGTCAGCACCCGAACCTGCATCGATCCGAGATCGCTGTCGGCATGCTGTCAGCGCGGCGCTGTCCGCGGCGGCGCCGTCCTGGGTCGACGCCGATGCGTGGTCGCTCCTTCGCACGATGCTTCTGGGTCGCGAATCGATCGGCACCACCGATGTCGAGCGGGCGTTCACGGTCGCCGGACTCGCCCACCTCATCGCCATCTCGGGCTTCAACCTTGCCGTACTGGCCGGCGCCGTCAGCGTCTGTGCGGCGATCACCCGCGCCCCGCCTCGGCTCGGCGAAACCGCCTCGCTCCTCTTGCTTGGGTCCTACGCGCTCCTCGTCGAGCCGCAAGCCTCGGTCACGCGCTCGGCCGTGTGCGCACTGGCCATCAGCGCCGGCGTTGTCACCCGCCGCCGATGGCGCTCGGACAGCATGCTGGGGATCGCCGCGCTGGTCGTCCTCGTGGCTGACCCGTTGGAGATCCTTCGTCCCGGATTTCAGCTCACGTTCGCGGCGGTGCTTTGCCTTCGCTATGGAGCCCCGCAGCTGCACGAGCGATGGTACGGATCGTCGCCCGCCGATGATGGGATTCTGGCGGGGCTTGTGCGCGGACTCCGCTCGCTGATGACGACGACGCTTGCGGTGTGGCTCGTCACCACCCCGATTGCGGTCTGGCACTTCGGGCGAATCGCTCCACTGGCCGTACCGCTCTCGATCATCGCCATCCCTCTCGGAAGCATGGTTCTCGTCAGCGGGTACGCCACGGTCGCCGTGGCACTCCTCTCGCCGACGGTGGCCATGCCGTTGGCTTCCCTCGCCGGGGCGCTCACGCTCGGCCTCGTTCGCATCGCGGAGTTCGGTGCGGCGGCGACCGGTCAGCTCCTTCCCCCGTTTCCCGCAGGGTGGCCATGGTGCGTTGCGGCCGTGCTCGCGGCCGTCTGGTGGTGTCGTGCGATGCGCAGACGAACCGCCAGACTCGCCGGCGCCCTGTTGGCGATCGTCTGGGTCGTCCCCATCGGCGTCGCCCTGGCTCACGATCGGCTCACGCCGCTTTCCGGCTCCGACCGAGGCGTCACCGTCACCATGCTTGCGGTTGGCGATGGCTCCTCGTACCTGGTTCGGTCCGGCGCCAAGTGCGTCGTGGTCGATGCCGGTTCAAGCTCGATGACCAGCGCCGGCCGCTCCGTTCTTCTTCCCGCGATCATGGAGGCCGGTGTTCGAGAGATTGAGGCAATCATCGTCACCCATCCCGACGCAGATCACTTCTCCGCGGTGACCACACTCCTTTCTTCCGTTCGCGTCCGGGAGCTCATTCTCACGGACTACTTCCTCGCGGCGGCGGATCGCGAGCCGCAGGGATTGCCCAGCCAGCTTCTGCGCGCCACACGCGAGGCCGGCGTGCGCGTCACCGTCGCATCGCGCGGCGATACGCGAACGATCGGTGCGACAACCTGGCGGTGGCTTCATCCGCCTCTTGGCTTCGCGCCAATCAGGGACAACGACAGCTCACAGGTGCTCCTGATGACGAGCGTCGACGCTGTCGGCCGTGCGTTTCGCATGCTCTTCACCGGCGACCTTGAGTCTCACGGCGCTGACATTCTCAACGAGTATCTGAATGTGCTCGGTGACGCCGAGGTCGACGTCTGCGAGATGCCCCATCACGGAGCCTGGCAGCCGGAGCTCGCCCCGATGCTCTCGCGTTTGCGCGCAAGGGTCATGCTCCAGTCGACGGCGGCGCTTCGGTTTTCCCGTGATCGATGGAAGACGCTGTGGCAACGCCTCGGCGATCCACTCCGCTTCGTCACCTGTCGCGACGGGGCGGTGCGCCTCACGCAGAACAACGACGGCTATGTCGACGTGGCGCATTGGCGGGGAGCAGGTTGGATTCCCTGCGGTCGCTTCGCGCTCGGACGGGCGAATCCTCGCCCCCAGCCGGCACCGAACCAGCGCCCCGCGGCGCTTGTTGGCGGCGACGTCAGTGCGACGGCAGAACCACCAACGCCCTCCGAATCTCAATCGCGTCTCGAATCGGGCCTTGCTCGCCCTCGGTCAGCTCGACCGACAGCTCGTCCGAGGCGAGGGTCTCGCGCAAGGCAATGGAGTTTGACCTCGCATCCATGTGCTGCCGGAGAATCTCGCGATTCCCGTCCCGCACGACTATCTCGAAATCGGTCCAGCGCTGATCCCCGTCCGCCACCCGAAGCTCCGCGACGATGGCACATCCTCGCGCCGGCAGGGGAAAGCGCACCAGCGCCGGGCCGCGAATCGTGATCGGCGCGAGGCCCATCGGCCAATTCCCCGCCGCGACCTCAGGGCGCTCAACGTAGCCGCGGGGTGTCTCACCCGAGGTCCGGATCTCGCGCGGCTCGATGCCCGCCAGTGGCTTCACCCGCGTGGGGTCGGGCGCGAAGCCGAGGATCTCGTCGCTCCGAATCGTGGGCGTAGCCTGCGAAGACGAAGGAGCCGGGATCGCTCGGCTGATGAGCAGCAGCCCCGTCTCCGAGTCCATCGTCGGAGTGGCGGCGATGATCGTGCCGTCCGCGCACCACAGCCTGTTTCCGCTCGGTGCGACGTCGGGTGTGATGAATCCGATGGCGGCGATCCGCGCAATGGGAACCTCTGTCCCCGCTTCGGTCGACTTCGCATCGCCACCCGAGGGCTTCGTCTCCGGCGCTCCGCCCCGATCGATGTGCACGACCGGTCCGATCTCGGTGATGACGCCCTCAAGCCGATCCCCGTTGGCGAGGACGATCACATCGCCGGCTCCCGTAGCCGGAACCGCCGCGTCCGGGAGAAGCAGAATGGCATGGAGGGCCTCGATGTCAGACGGCATCTCGCCCAGCCATCGATGCCGCCATCCCACACTCTCGCCCTTGGCCCCCTCGGCGCGAGGACGCAGCTCGCCCGGAAGGCGCTGACCGTCGGCGCGGAGCATGACTGCGCCGACGTTCGGCGCTGCCGGGGAATCTCGCACGACCGCAACGCACTCCGCCAGTCGAAGCCGACGCATTTGAAGTGCGCTCTCCGCCTGTGCCGTGCCGCCGGGCGACGGGCGGGACCAGGCAACGAGATCGGATCCGTCGACTCCAAACCGCTCAATCACCGAGGTGCTCAACGACGCGTCGATCAGGACAAGCTTCGCGTCAGCGCGTCCCGAGGCCGGACTCGCGCCCTCCGCAGCGCCGGTCAGCGTACAGCTCGCCATCGCAGCGAAGCGAATTCCGTTCACGACGCTCAGACTTCGCGCTCGACGCATGTGATCTCTCTGGTCGGATGTCGCCCGGCCGGCGCAGCGCGCCGCCCGCGCGCTCACTTCTGGAAAATCGGAAGATACCGCTTCGGCATCTGAAGGATGATGAGCGCCATCGCGGTGCCGTATGCCTCGCCCGCCTGATGGTCGTTCCAGCCACCGTTGTTTTCCTGCCTCGCCAGCAACTCACCCCGCACCGCAGGCCACCATTTCTTCCATCGTTCACCGCCGGCCAGGTACATCGCCTGCACTGCGTAGTAGTGTCCGTAGAAGTAGTGCGCCTGGCCGAGTGGCCCGCCGTTGCCGGTCGGCATCGCGTTCTGGACGAGGTAGTCGAGACCCCGATCGATCGCATCATCCTTGTAGATGCCGGCATAGAAGAGACTGGCGATCCCCGCGGCCGTTCGCGGCCAGGCGCTTCCCCCCATGTCCTTCATGTAGCGGAAGCCACCGTCGGGATTCTGGCACTCCTTCACGTACTTCACCGCGGTGTCGATCGTCTCCTTCGGGACCTTGATGCCGGCGTTGCGGGCGCTTCGAAGGGCCATGATCTGACAGATCGTCACGCTGATGTCGGCGTCGTATGGCACCGGGTTGTAACGCCACCCGCCCTCATCATTCTGACTGTTGACGATGAGCTGCACTGCCCTGGTCAGCGCATCGCGCGTTCGGTCATCGTCGGGGCTCATCCCGTAAATCTCGCCCAGAAAGAGCGCGGCGAAACCGTGCCCATACATCGGGCCATGAGTGGACTCGGCCGCAAGGAGCCCCGTTTCGGTCGCATGCTCGACGACGAAGTCGAGCGCCTTCTTCACGACGTCGCCGTACTTCCCACGACCGGGAAGATGCCCGTCGGCCATGAACGCGAGCGCGCACAGGCCGGTGATTCCCACGTGGCGCCCGTATCGCCCGCGTCCGAACGAGCCATCGGCATTCTGCAGGCCCTTGAGGTACTCAAGCGATCGCGCCACCGCCGCCTCGAGTTCCGGCGTCATCTCGCCGTCGGTCGGGTTGTTCTGGGCGCTCGAATCGATCCGCTCGGTTCCCGTCGAATCGACGGGGGTTGCACCCTTGTCGGAAGGAGACGTCGTTGGCGGGGCGGGCTGTTGGCCCGGCTTCGGTGCGGGAGCGGACGGCGGGGTCATCGGCCCGGGCGCCTGATCGGGGGGCACCGCCGGGCCTGTGGGCTTCACCGGTGCGGGCGGATCGTCGGAGGCGTGACCTGGCCCTGCACCAAGCGCCATGGCGACCAGCGCAGCAAGCGCAGCCGAATGCGATACGCAACGACGGGCTTTGCTCGTCCGCCGCCGAAGATCGTCGTGTGGGCTCATCCTGTTCATCGCGAGGCGTCCTCGGCCATGCGCCGGTAGTACTCTTGGGTGAGACGTTGGTAGAGCGATGCGATGCGATCGCGCGATCCCTGTCGAATGAGATCGCGCACGCGCTCGGGGAGCGCGCCCCATTCCGCCTGCGACTCGTCCATCGCCGCCTGGTCCTTGTCCGGATCGACGGGAGCCGGCCCTTCGCCCTCACGGTTGCCGTCACCAGACTTGCTCCTCTGGCTTCCGATTCGGGTCTTCGACTCACCCGGCTTGTTTCCGTCCTGCTCGCCCTGCTTCTGTGCGTTGCCCTGCTGCTGCTTCTGGCCAGATTGCGAGCTGGACGAACCGCTGCTCGACTTGCTCTGGGAGTTCTTGCTCCGTCGCTTCGCCTCCTCGATCAGCTGGTCGAGCTTCGCCACGACATCCGCCTGCACGCGCTGTGTCGTGAGCCCCGTTTCCGTCCGGTCAGCGAGCTGTTCGGCGCTCGTTTGCATGCCCGAAAGCGCCTGATGGAGCAGCGAGTCCAACTCCTTCTCGTCCAGCCCACGCTGAAGTCGCTCTCGCGCCGCGCGCGCCGCGGGATCCTCATCCGGCTTCGCGCCGCCTTGACCATCAGCCGTCGCGGGCGTGTCGCCCGTCTTCCCCGATGTGGGGATTCCGAGCAGCTCGTCGAGTGACTTGCCTCCCTCCGTCGGCTTCGCTGGCGGGACGGGAGGCGTGGCGACTGGCCTCTGCTCTGGCCTTGGCTCTGGCTTCGGCTCTGGCTTCGGCTCTGGCCTTGGCTCTGGCTTCTTCCCCGGATCCTGGCGTGGCTTCTCCCCGGATGGCGGACTCGCCTTCTCAGGCGTCTGTTGGCTTGGCTTTTCGGGCGGCCGATCGGCTGGAGGCGATTGGGGCTTCGCCTGTCCGCTCTGGCTGAGCGCATGGACACGCATCTCGACCGCCATTGATGTCGCGAGCATGATCGCCGCGACAAGGCATGACCGCTGTGTGAATCCACTCATCGACTCGCCTCCTCATTCGTACCGCCACCCGGCGCAGGCTCGTCCGTCGGTCGCTCCGGCTGCTCGGCCTTCGGCTCGTCGGTCGCGCCCGGTTCCGGTTGCGGCTTCTCAATCTTCTTCACCACGGCGGTCGCCGCTTCCAGCAGCTTCCGCTGCATGTCAGCGATCGCCTTGAGTTCCGTCTCCACCGCGCTCGCATTCGCCGGCTGCGCCTGACGAGCGCCGTCGAGCCGTCGCGTGCGATCGAGGATCTGAGCCTGCATGCCGCGGAGAAGCTTCAGCTCGGCCACGGGCGGAATCGCCGGCTGCGGCCGCTCGCCGTCGTTTCCCTGCCCCGGTTGCTGCTGCTGCTCGCCCGGGTTCTCAGGCGTTCGGAATCGCTGGTCGTCGCCCGGTGCCGCCTCGCTGTTCATCGCCTCGATCAGCTGCGTCAGCGTCTCAAGGATCTGCCGCTCGACACCGACGGTGAAGTCGGACAGGTCGCCTTGGGCGAGTCTCCCGCTCGCGTCCGACGCCCAACCGCCCAGAAGTTCGTGGGCCTGCGCGAAGGCGACCGATCCGCGCACATCGTCAAAGTCGCGCAGCACGCCCTCGAGGTCCT
This sequence comes from Phycisphaerales bacterium, assembly GCA_044220875.1. GTDB lineage: Bacteria > Planctomycetota > Phycisphaerae > Phycisphaerales > SM1A02 > JAEUIT01. The sequence continues at coordinate 285,789 of JBGAQH010000001.1, forward strand.
GGCGCACGTCGCCTTGGGCGATCGACAGTCGGCGGCTCTCGATGAGCCCGCGACGATCGAGCTTCGCATTCGGGTCCGCCGGTCGCGCTGCGAGCGTGCCGTCGTGGACGACCGTCTGCTTTTCGAAGATCCGCCGATACGCCGCGAGAATCTCCTGCTTCTTCTTCTCGGCCTCGCGCTTCTCCATCTGTTCGCGCGTCTGCCTGGTCTGGGACTGCGCCTGTTTCAGGAACTCAAGGCCGCGCTCTTCGGCCGCCTTGGCCTCGGTGAGATTCGGCGGCGTCGCCCGCAGATATCCGACCGCACCCCCATGGCTGTCCGCCGCGCGGTCCAAGAGCCGTGCCACCGGGTTCGCCTCGGCACCGGCCGCCCTCGCCTCGCTCGCCACCGCCTGGGTGTTCTGGGCGAGCTTGGCCATCGCCCGTCCGCGATCGGCAATGGGCTCCGCCGAATCCGGCCCCGCGACGCGGGCGAGCGCGATCAGTTCGTCTTCGTTGGTCCGCACCAGCCGGGCGATGCTCTGCTCGAGGCTCTCGAGGGCCCGGCGAAGCTCCTCCGCCCGCGCGGTCCGCACGTCGTCGAGTCCGCGGCGCATCTGGTCGAGCGCCTCCATCGCCTGCTGTTGACTCGCTCGCGCCTGCTCGATGCGGTTGCGCTTCGCCTCCTCACCCGCCTGCTCGAGGTTCCGCTGGAGTCTTCGCTCTTCGCCGGCCTTTGCCGCCTCGCGCATCGCCTCGGCCCGGGCCTTGTCCGTCCGTTGAAGCGACTCCGCTCGCTTGCGAAGGTCGTCCAGGAGTTCCTGCGCGCCCTGTGCCGCTTCGCCCTGCTTCGTGGCGATGTCCTCAAGCTCGTCGCGATCCGCCGCCGCAAGCTCCTCGGGCTTCTGTCCGACGGTGCGCTTGCCCGCCGTCTCCGTTCGCTTGGCGAGTTCGCCGATTTCCTCGCGAAGGCGGTCGATCGCCCGACCCATCGCCCACGAGTCCTCATCGCGATCGAGCAGCTTCACGAGATCCTCAAGCTCCGCCCGAACATCCTCCTGAGCCGACTCCGCCTCCCGGCCCATTCGCTGCGCTTCCTCGGCACTCGCATTCCCCTTCGCCGCAGCATCGCGCTTGGCCTGCATCATCTCGCTCGCCCGCGCCGACGCCCGACCGCCCGTCTCGAGCAGGTCCTTCGCCTGGTCGAGCGTCGCCTTGAGTTCCTCATCCGCGAGCCTGTTTCGGCCCACCCGTCGGGCGAGGTCAGCCAAGGACTCCGACGCGACGCGAAGCCGCTCCGACATCTGGGCCTGTCCGCGCTCGAGCGCCGGATCGAATCGCCCGTTCTGCGTGGCCGCGAGAAGCTCACCCTGCTGTTCGTCCAGGCGAATCGCCGCTCGACGGATCGCCGAGAGCTGTCCGCGAATCTGCTTGCCCAAATCGGTCTCGCTGATGATCCGAAGGGTCCGCGGCTGGCTCGTGACCCTCGGATGGCGCTGCCCGTCAAGCTCGAACCCGTCCTCCACGGCCGCCACGAGTGTCAGCACGTCGCCCGGACTGACCGACAGCGACGCGAGATCCAGCGGTTCGTCGCGCCGCTGCAGGGTGCCGGTCGACGCGGTCACCGTGTCGCCAAAGGGCTGGGGTTGGCCCTTGCCGCCCTCGCGCCTCGTCACGGTCAATCCGAAGTTCGTGAGCCCGACGTCATCGCGACCCTCGATCTGCACCGGCACGAGCGCCGTCGGCAGGACGCTCTCGTCCGTGGCCGGCGCCAGAACCGCACATGTGGGCGGCTTGTCCTCGCTCGCCTCGATGCGGAACGAAATTTCCTCCGGCCCGGTGATTCCGTGCTGGTCCTCGAGCGCAAGCCCGAGCGCCGCCGTCGCCGCGACGCGCCAGCGCAGCGTCCAACGCTCGGGATGGGCCTCATCGATCGTGAGCTGCATCGACGCGGCCGTCGCCGAATCCGTTCGCACCATGCGGTCCATCGCCAATGTCGCGTCGGTCCCCAGCGATTCGTTCATGACCAGCTCAAGCGTCGCGGTCGACCCAACGAGCGCCGGATCGCGCAGCGTCGCCCGCTCGTCGGTCCCGTCGCCGAGGTCCGCGGTCCGCGGCTCCACCGCACCGCTCGCGTATGCGGGCGGATCGATCGTGATGCGACTCGCGGCGATCGCCGGCGGCGGCACGAAGGCGATGCGATCCGCCGCCGACTCCGCATCGGCCGAACGGAACCGCACCTCCACCGCAGCCGCGTTCGGATCGCCGTCGAGCACCCGCTCGTAGCGCCCGTCGGGCTGCCTCGTCATCACCAGGGAATCACTCATCACCGACCCGTCGTCACGCGTGATCCGCACGTCCGCCGCGATGCGCTCTGCGTCGCCGTCGCCCCTGGTCAGCCGCGCCATCAGGAGAAGCGGCTGGCCCTTCGCGTGGTACGCCTGTCCGGAGAGCATCGACTCGACCGCGGTGCGGGCCGGCCAGTCCACGCGCACGAACGGCACCAGGATCCGTCGCGCTCCGATCCACGCGTGAGAGGGAACGAGGCCCGCAACGATGGCGACCGCCGCGACCATGACCATCGAGGTCGTCAGTTCGGCGAACGAGCGGCGCGGCGCAAGCCACGCGAGAAGCGACTCGCCGGCGAGCCGCTCGGAGAGGTCAATCATCGCCCGCTCGGCGAGCACGCTGTCGCGCCCTGCGTCGCCCATGGCGAACTCGACGCCGCTTGCCAGCCGGCCGCGAAGGGCCGGTGCGGAACGCTCGACCCGAAGCGCCAGGTCAATCGGCGACGGCCGAAAGCGCCACGCCGGCACCAGAAGCCGAATCGCCGCGGAGACGAACGCCACGACGCCGATGAGCAGCCCGATCGCCCGGAACCACGCCGGAAAGCGGAAGACCCAGTCCAGCGCCACCGCACAGGCCACGACGCCAATCGCCGCAGCGGCCAGGCCGATCGCACGGCGCGACAGCAGGAGCCATCGGGCCCGGCGGCCGAGCCGATCGAGCTGGCGCAGGGCCTGCTGAAGCGGGCCGGCCCGGTCGATGGCCTTTGAGAGCTCCTGCGATTCGCTGAGGGTCGTCATGCTGGTCATGGTCGTCTCCGCCTCAGGCCAACCTCATCCACCGTCGCCCCAGCCACTCGATCGTCGCAAGAACGATGATGAGGAGGAGCGCCAGGGGCGAATCCCACAACGGTTCGATCGTCGCGTGTTCCGTCACCACGCTTCGCTTGGGCAGGAGGTCCGGCAGCGTCGCGAGCTGGTCGGGCCTGATGACCGCTCCGCCCGTCTCCTTCGCCAGGTCCGCCAACAATTCATGATCGGCCGCCGCCCGGCGCGTCTCGTCGTCGGGCCGCTCGCATTCGAATCGCACCTCCGCGCCGGCCGCCGGTCCGTTCGGCACGCGCACCGTGAACACGCCAACCGAGTCGGGCGTCACCGTCGCCGCAAACTCGCCGGGCCGCTGGGTCCTGAGGAGTTCGAGCTCTCCGGCGCCCGACTCGCCGCCGCCGCGGATCTCCGCGCCGATCGCCGCGTCGCCGCGATCGACCAGTCGCGCGTCGCCGATCACCAGCTCGAGTCGCACCGACTGCCCGAGCTGCACCCGCGCCGGCACCGCCCGCAGCGATGCCGTTGCGCCGCCGCCCGCCAGCGCCTCGCGTCCGAGCATCCGCACCAGCGGCAGCCAGACCTGTTCGGTGTAGCGCTCGCCTCGCCCGTATCGCCAGCGCCAGATCTCGTCGGTCGCAACGTAGACGATCTCGCCCGCGCCGTACTTCATCGTCGTGATGAGCGGCCAGGTGCGGGCAGTGTCGCTGTTGCGGTCCTCGGCGGAGACGCCGACGGCGAGCGTCTCGGCCGTCGGCTTCAGTTGCTCGACCGGAATCGCCTGGGCCCACTCGAGCCTCGACCACCCGACCTTCGGATCGGCCAGCTCCGCGGGCCACGATTCGTCGTCTCCCACCTTCAGCAGGCCAAGCGCCGTCGCCGAGGACGTCGCCACCAGGTTGACGGGGCCATCGATCGTCGCGAGCGCCAGCGGAGGGCGCATCGGCAAGAGCTCGGCCAGCGCGGTCCCGTCCCAACTCTTCGGCGTCGATCGCTCGCCGCCGACCCACAGCACGCCGGTCCCGCGCTGGGCCACCTGGTCCCGCATCAGCTCAAGCTGCTCCGGCGTGAAGAAGCCCGCGGGCACGTCGCCGATGATGAACAGGTCGAACTGCGAGAACTCCTCCGCCGTCCGCGGGAGCCGCGTGATCGGAAGATTGCCCTCCTGCGCGAAGTCGCGGTCCGCCGACAGGAGCAGGATCGAGCTCTCGATCGTGCTCTCGCGGATCAGGAGGTTCTTGATGTAGCGATATTCCCAGCGCGGATAGCCGTCGATGTACAGCACCCGCAGCGGCCGATCGACCAGCTCGAGCTGCGCGGTCCGCACGTTGTTCTCGGCGACGAGATCGCCTGCCCCCGCATCGATCTCGATGCGCCAGTCGCGCTGTCCCGCCTCGTCGGCGCGGGGCAGGAGCATGACGACGGCGCTGTTCGAGCCCGGCGCGAAGGCGGGCACCGGCCGCTCGGCGAGGCGCTCGCCCGTCGCCGCATCAACGAGTCGCACGGTCGCGTTTGGGGCCGCCATCTCGCCGGATCGCTCGATCTCGACCCGCACCGGCACCTCGTCGCGCACGAACGCCCGTCGCGGGACGTCGACCTTCGCCACGGCAAGATCACCCGCCGATGCCGTCGACCCGAACGGAACGACGAAGACCTTCGCGGCGGCCGATTGGAGACGCCGAATCGTCGCCCGTGACGGGGGCGATGAGGTGCGGCCGTCGCTCATGACGACGATGCCGGCAATCGGCCGCGCCGCGGCCCGCTGCAGCGCCTGAGTGAGGGCGTCGTCGATCAGCGTGCGGTCGCCGAGGTCGCGCCCCGGTTCGCGCCCCGGTTCGCGCCCCGAGCCGCGCATTGCCTCGACTGCGGCCTCGGTCGACTCCGAACCGCTCGGCATGAGGTCGAACGCTCCGCCGGTGAAGCCGAGCCACACGAGCGTGCGGTCGCGGGCGATCGTCTCCCAGGTGGCCTTCGACGAGCCGAGCGCCGACTGCAGCGACTGGTCGCGCGTCGACCGGGCGCCCGTGCCGTCGGTGTCGCCGTCGCGGATCGCCATGCTGCGGCTCCGGTCGGCGAGCACCACCACCCAGTCCTCCTCCACCGTCTCGTGGGCGATGCGCAGGGCGGGTCCGGCGATGAGCACCGCCAGGAGGAGGAGAAGGACGGCGCGGATGCCGCCGAGACCGACGCGTCCGCTCGACGAGCCGCGAAGCCGGCGATACGCCCACCATGCGAGCACCGCGCATCCGACGATGACGAGGAACCAACCCCATCCGGGAATCGGCCGCTCGAAGACAACGCTCGCTCCACCTAACTGTTCGTCAGGCGCATCAATGCCCAGAAGCCAACGGACGAGCGGGGAGCTCATCATGCCGCCACCTCCGTCGCGCCGCGGGCGCCCGCTGCGCCGGTCTCGTCGTCGGCCCGAAGCGACGTTGCGGTGACGCCGCCATCGAATCGGGCCCCCGATGCGTTGGCCGCGTGCGAGAACCATCGGGCAAGCAGGGCCTCCGTCACGGCGATCGCCAGGAGCGCCCCGAGAAGCCACACCGCCGCTCCCACCGAATCCTTTGCCGGCGCCATCTGGGCGACCAGCGCGTCGGCGTCGCCGAACGTGACCTGTCCGAGCGGCGCGAGCCAGCCGGCGACCGACTCGGGCGACTGCGGCGTGAGTCTCGTCGCGCTCGTGTCGACGTTGACCGGGATGCCGCCGACGACTCGGCCCGCGGGATCGATCGCGCTCCACGCTCCGGCCCGATCGAGCGGGACGCTGCAGAGGCCATTGCGGTCCAATCCCGCCCGGTGTCCGTCGGGACCCGCCAATTCCTGTGCGTCGCGCACCGTGACGAAGGGGCGGTCGGCCACGATGGCCCGCGATGCCCCGCCGATGCGGGCGAGCGAGCGCCGGACGGTCTCTTGGGCGAAGGGCACGACGAAGGGCTTGACCGGGAGGTTGGTCCACTCGAGCTCAAGCGCGGTGGTCACGAGGGCGACAAGACCGCGAGATGCCCCCGTCCCTTCGCGGGCCGGCGGCGAGGTGACGAGGAGGAACGGCGAGCCGTCCGAAAGGGCGAGGGCGACGTCGCTCGGCGCCGCGCCGCGCGTCTCGAGCCGCCGGTGCACGTCCACCGGACGCAGCAACTCGGGCAACTCGGCGTCGATCGTCGCGAAGATCGCCTGGCCGTTCCCCCGCTGCGGCTGTTCCGCGGCGAAGGTGAGCGGCGTCTCGAGCCGCGGCGCCTCGGTCCCGATCTGCCACGGGAGGTCGAACGCCGCGACGAACGCGTCGGTCCAGCGCTGGACGGTTCCGTCGCCCGAGGCAAATGCGACCAGCAGCCCGCCGCGGTCGACGAATCGCCGCAGCTCCGGCCACGCCGTCGCGTCAACGGTCTCGGGCCTCGGCAGGAGAAGCGCGTCGAAGTCGCGGAGGGCCCGCGCATCCACGCCGGCCGGCTCGAGCTCGGTCACGTCGATGCCCGGCTGATCGACCGGGCTGAGGGCCCGCGCCAGCCATCGCGCTGCGGGAACGCGTTCCAGCTCCGCGCCGCTTCCGAAGCTGCGGCGGGCGACGATTCCGATGCGGGTCGCGCCGCGGGCGTCGAAGACCGCGAAGTGCGCATCGTTGGCAGGCATCGCGTCACCGTCGATCCGCGCGACGATCGCCCCGCTTCCGCTTCGCTCCGCATCGTTCGACGGTCGCAGCGCGAACTCGACGCGGGCGCTTGCCTGGCCGGCATCAAATCGCACGCTCTTGGGGGGCACCTGCGCCGTTCCGTCGCCGGTGACGCTCACGCGCACCACCGCCGCGGGATTGCCGCCGCCGGCCCGCTCCAGTCGCACCGCAACGGTGAGCGAGTCGTCGTCCACCGACCGCTGGGCCTCGACGCCCACGATGGCGACGTCCGAACGATCAACGGACGCGGGGACGAGGGCCAGGATGCGCGGCGCCCGCTCGCCCGTCGCGGCGCTGATCGCGCCGGGCGACGCGCTGCCCGTGTCGAGCGATCCCAGCCGGAAGTCGCTCGCGATCAGCACGGCGTGTTCCGCCTCCGGTTCCCTGCCGACGGCGTCCGCGACGACGCGCAGCGCGCCCGTGAGATCGGTCGCGGACTGCGAGGGTTCTAACGCTTCGATCGCCCGGGCGACCGCGTCCCGATCGCTCGTCGGCGGCATCACCAGGGCTCGCGCCGGCCGTGACGCCAGGACGACGCCGACCGTGTCGCCGGCCGGAAGTCCGCGCACGACCTCGGCGCTCGTTCGCTTGAGGCGGTCGAAGGTCGTCTCCGCGGCCGTCGTCGCGCCGTCGCGGGCCTGCGTCGCGACGCCGTCGTCGAGAACGATCGTGACCGCGCGTCCGCCGCGCGGCGCGAGCAGTCCGGCACCGGCGAGCATCGGCCTGGCGAGCGCGAGCCCGGCGACGGCGAAGAGGAGGCAGCGGGCCGCGAGCAGGAGAATCTGCTCGAGCCGAAGCCGCTGCTCCTGCTTCCGCATCGCGGCCAACAGGATGTCCATCGCCGCCCAGTCAATCGGCGGGCGGCGCCGGCGGAAGAGGAGATGGATGAGGATCGGGATCGCCGCCGCGACGAGTCCGGCGGTCAGGAATCCGGCGTTCACGAGCGTCATCCTGCACGGCTCCCGCGGGCGAGCGCGTCACGGCGTGCAAGGAGCGCCGCGAGCGTCGGGCCGACCGATTCGTGGGAGTCCATCCGCTGATAGTCGAAGCCGAAGGAGCGCGAGACGTACGCGATCGCCTCGAGATGCTCGCGCAGCGCGGCCAGATACGCGGTCCGCAGCGCCGGCGGGTCGACGTTGATGCGCCCCTCGCCCTCGAGGCCGACGAAGGGCGCCGGATCGGCGAGGTCGAATCGCATCTCCTGGCGATCGAGCACCTGAAGCAGCACGACGTCGTGATGCCGGTGGCGGAAGCGGGCCAGGGCCTCGCGGATGTGCGCGACCGGCATGAGGAAGTCGCTGACGATCACGATGAGTGCGCGATTCAGGACCTTCGCGAGGGCCTGCTCCGCCACCTTCGGCAGGTTCGCCTTGCTCTGCACCGGCTCCGTCGAGAGCGCCTGCACGACGAGCCGCCACTGGTCGCGGGCGTTGGAGCGCTTGATGATCGTGCGGAGCTCGTCGGAGAATGTGCCGACGCCGACGCGGTCGCGCTGCTGGAGACAGAGATACGCCATCGCCGCGGCGATCGCGGTGGCGTGGTCGAACTTGGTCCAGCGCGGCGCGCCGGCGCTGGCCTTGGTGCCGCCCCATCCCTCCTTCACCGCCAGCGTCCCGAAGCGCATCGACGCGCTGGCGTCGACAAGCACCACGACGTCGAGATTCGTCTCCTGGACATACCGCTTGAGATAGAGCTTGTCCGAGCGGCCGAAGACCTTCCAGTCGATGTGCCGCACCGGATCGCCCTTGACGTACTGGCGATGCTCGGCGAACTCGACGGCGAGCCCCTGATAGGGCGAGCGATGCATGCCGCTCATCACGCCCTCGACGATCATCTTCGCGCGCAGCTCGAACGAGCCGAGCTGGCCGAGGGTCTCGGGCGCCAGGTATTGCTCAGCTCGGATGCCGGAGGTGTTGGCCACCGCGCGTCTCCCTTTGTGGCGGTGTCCGGATCAGCGGAGGACCGAGTCCATCTGGCGGTCGGTCGAGGCGTCGGCACGATCAAGCGGGATCTGGTCGAGGAGCGCCTGCACCACCGAGTCGCTGGTGACGCCATCGGCCTCGGCGTTGAAGTTCGTGATCATGCGGTGCCGCATGACCGGAAGCGCGATCGCCTTCACGTGCTCGGGCATCACGTGCGTCGCGCCGGTGAGCATCGCCTTCGCCTTCGCCGCCAGCACCAGGAACTGGCTTGCCCGCGGACCGGCCCCCCATGCGATGTAGTCACGCACGATCTTCGGCCGTTCGCCCTCGTCGCGGACGCGGGTCGCGCGCACGATGCGAAGCGCGTAGCGGATGACGTGGTCGGCGACGGGAATCTGGCGCACGACGTCCTGAATGCGCAGGCAGTCCTCGCCGGTGAGCACGCGGTCGGGCTCGACGTGACGAAGGGAGGTCGTCTGACGGACGATCTCGAGCTCCTCGGACTCGCTCGGGTACTTGACGCGGATGTTGAACATGAAGCGGTCGAGCTGGGCCTCGGGCAGCGGATAGGTGCCCTCCTGCTCGATCGGGTTTTGTGTGGCAAGGACGAAGAACGGCTTCGGCAGGCGATGCATGACGCCGCCGACCGTCACCTGGCGTTCCTGCATCGCCTCCAGCAGTGCCGCCTGCGTCTTCGGCGGCGTGCGGTTGATCTCGTCGGCGAGAATGACGTTCGAGAAGATCGGTCCCTTGACGAAGCGGAGTTCCCGGCTGCCGGTCGCCTTGTCCTCCTCGATGACCTCGGTGCCGGTCATGTCCGAGGGCATGAGGTCCGGGGTGAACTGGATGCGCGAGAAGCCCAGCGACAGGGTCTTGGCCAGCGTGGAGACGAGCAGGGTCTTTGCGAGCCCGGGCACGCCCTCGATCAGGGCATGTCCGCCGCAGAAGAGCGCGATCAGGGCCTGCTCGAGCACCTCGTCCTGACCGACGATGACCTTGTGTACCTCGGTTCGGATTCGGTGGAAGGCCCGCTGAACCTCGGCCACGGCGTCAGGGCTCGCCGGCGCCGTGCCGCTCTGGTTGCCGCCGGGGGCGCCGAGGGGAGTGCCGGAGGGGTTTGAATCGGCTGAGCGGTCGTTGTTCATGTGGTTGATGTCTCGGCGGCGTGCCTACCGACGGCCCTACCGACAGCCTTCGCCACGGACGCGAACGGGTGGCGAATCCGAGTATAAGGATCGGTCTTTCCAGGGCGACGAACGGAGCCTTGTCACGTGAAGTGCGTGGATTCTGACATTCACCCCATCGGCCAGACTCCGCTTTGTTCGTCGGCGGAAGATCGAGGTTCACGTGCCTGAACTGCCCGAGGTCGAACATCTGCGGCGGACGCTGGAGGAGCGGCTCGTCGGAACGCGGATCGACGCTGTGCGCCGCGGCACCTTCGACGTCCTCGATCGAAGCGCCTATCGCACACGAGCGTCCGTCGACCGAATGTTGCTGGCCGCCGGAACGGTCACCGAACTCAGGCGGCGGGGCAAGAACCTAGCGCTTCTGACCGACGACGGCCGAGTCCTTGGGATGCACCTAGGCATGTCTGGACGAGTCACGTTCACGCCACCGGACGCCGACGATCGTCACGCCCATGTCAGCTGGCGATTCTCAAGCGGCACAAAGACCCAAGGTTGGATGACCTTCCGCGACCCGCGGCGCTTCGGAGGATTGACGGCACTCCCCTCGGCTGAGGCACTTGCGGACCACTGGTCCGAACTCGGTCCCGATGGGTTCCTGGCGGCAAAGCCAGAGCTTGTCCGTCGACTCCAGGGGCTGCGACGACAGGCGAAGGCCGCACTCCTGGACCAGCGGGTGATTGCGGGCGTCGGCAACATCTACGCCGACGAATCCCTCTTCCGCGCCGGCATCCACCCCCTGCAGCCACTCACGACACTGTCGAATGCTGCACTTGCACGCCTCGTGGATGCCGTGCAGTCGGTGCTGTCGGCGGCGGTGCATGCCGGCGGCTCGACCCTTCGCGACTACGTCGACGCCAACTCCCAGCCCGGGTCCTTCCAGGAACTCCATGTGGTCTACGGTCGAGCTGGCATGGCGTGCCCTGAGTGCGGCAGACCCTTGGATGGCTTCCAGGCGGCCGGCCGTACCACGGTTGCCTGCCGTCACTGCCAGCCTCTTATCCACACGAGCGGGCGATGACACTCGCGAATCGCTCGCGGTGTTATACAGATGTTGCCAACACATCGGCGTGAGAAGGAAGGAGCCGAGGATCGGCAGGTGTTGCTCGCTCGTGCTGTCAGCGCGGTGTGAAGACAGGCTGTGGTGGATATGAGAAGTATCTCTGTATTCTCATTAGAAGAGGCCCTGTCTGAATGTGAACAAAGCCGATGAGGCCGACGCAAACGGCCTTTCTGTAGAGGGTTGTGAGGCAAGCCGCATCGTGCACGACCTGTCAGGTCGCTGGCGCCAGCGGCCACCGGCCTTCCACCTCGTCGGATGGTCTTGTTCGTCGACCGCACTGTTGCCACCAGAACGCGACCGTCGACTCATCCACAACGTCCGACCGTTTCGTGAGCAGTCGAACACAGGGCGCGACACGACAGGTTCTCAACAAGCCGAAAGCGCAACAGACAATCGCCGCGGACGGCCTATGAGCGGGCAGATCACCACCGCCTCGTCATCAACCGTTCAAACTTACCGGACGCGCTGCAGAAGCTGCTCTTCGAGCCGGCTGACGTCGGCCAAGAGCTTGCCATCCGCCCCACGCTTCTCGTTGATCGTCTTGATGGCGTGCATGACCGTGGTGTGGTCGCGGCCGCCGAAGTACCCGCCGATCTCTTCCAGGCTGTAGCGGGTGTGCTTGCGGGCGAGCCACATGCAGACCTGCCGAGGGAGGGCGATCGACTTGTGGCGGCGCTTCGAGAGCAGGTCGGTCAGCTTCACGTCGAAGAAGCGGCTGACCTCCTCGATGATCATCTGAATCGTCGGCTGGCTGGCACCCCCGCTCGGGGTGATGTCGCTCAGGGCCTGCTTGGCGAGCTCGAGGTTGATGGGTTGACCGGTGGCGGCGGCGAGGCCGCGGAGCTTGGTCAGCGCGCCTTCGAGTTCACGGATGTTCGAGTCGATCTTGGCCGCGATGTACGCCGGAACGTCGTCGGGGAGAACCAGATCGTGCAGGGAGGCCTTCGTCTTCACGATCGAGACCCGGGTCTCGTAGTCGGGCCGGTCGATCCGTGCGACCAGACCGCAGCTGAAGCGGCTTGTGAGCCGCTCCTCAAGGTCGGGGATCTCGCTCGGGGCAGCGTCGGAGCTGAGGACGATCTGCTTGCCGGCCTGGTACAGCGTGTTGAAGGTGTGAAAGAACTCTTCCTGGGTCTGTTCGCGCTTCGAAAGGAAGTGAATGTCGTCGATCACGAGGACATCCACCGTCCGGAAGCGGCTCCGGAAGTCGCTCATCCGCCCAGCCTTCACGGCGTCATGGAAGAGGTCCATGAAGGTGTTGCAGGAGATGTAGCAGATCCGAGCCCGGGAGTTCCTGCGGAGGATCGTCTGGCAGATCGCCTGAAGGAGGTGCGTCTTGCCGAGGCCGACGCCGCCATGGACGAAGTACGGGTTGTAGGCCTTGCCCGGCTTCTCCCCCACCGCGATGGCTGCGGCGTGGGCGAGGCGATTGTTCGGCCCAACGACGAAGTTCTCGAACGAGTAGTCCGGCGACAGCAGCGTCTGGTCGTCGAGAGCGGCGAAGACCTCATGGTCCGGGCCGACATCATGCGCGGTGGATGCGGCGGGCTTCAGCTCGGTGATCGAGAGGGTCGTCGCGGCGCTGTTCGTGGCGTCGCCACTCTCCCCGGACACGCCGATCAAGGAACTCGTCGACGCTCGCGCGAACGACTCGCTCTCGCTGGAGACGGCACTAGCGGTCGTGGATGAGTCACGATGCCGACCCACTCCGTGGTGTGCGGGGCCGCCGTTGCTCCTGCCGTGCGACTTGCCGTTGGCCGAGCTCGCCTCATGATCGCTCGCCGTGACTGCGGAGACCTCGTCGGGACCGATGAACCGGACCACGAGCAGTCGTCCCGTCACCGACTGTGCCGCTTCGCTGAACTGTGAGGTGCAGCAGCGCTGGAGATAGCGGAGCTGAACGGGCTCGCGAACGAGGAGACGGAGAACTCCCGCCTGCATGTCCAGCGGTTCAATGTCGTCAAACCAGTGACGGCAGAGGTCCGGGTGGTGCTTGCGCAAGTAGCCGTTGATCGAGACTCGGAATTCTGGATCAAGCCGCGGCATGAATCATCCCGAATCGAAAGGGAACCCGGAGGAAGCCCGACGCGCAGTGGGCGAAAACGCGCGAGGGACGGAAGGACCTTTGGCGCGGGGACCCAAGCTCAGGCGATGCTGCGGCTGGACCCACGCACGTGTCGGATTTCCGCCATCCGTCGGCCAGTCCGAGGTTCGGGCCGCGAAATCGCGGGCCAAGGCCAAGGGGTCGCCGACGGTCGCGTTGTGACGACGTCGAGTTGAGGAGCTGATCGTGCTGCGTCGGGCCGAAGTCCCACCTGCGATCACCGGCACAGCGAGGCTGAATGTAGTGCGCTGTGCACAACGCGTCAACCGTTCTGTTCGCGATTCTCTGCGGGGCGCGAAACCGCACGTTCGTCGGGGGAAATTGCAGTTTTTTCGGGCGCGCCACCCGCCTCCGCCACTTGACGATCGTACCGCTGCTTGTTCGCGCGATAGTCCATCAGCAGGTGGACGCGAGCGGCGTGCGCGCCGCCGTCGATCGCGGCGATGCACTCGCGGGCGAAGGGAATCGCCGTGCGCCGCGAGACGTGCACCATCACCACGTTCTCGGCCTTCCACACCTGGAGGAGCGAGGCGAAATCGCTGATGTGGAGGTGCTTCCCGATCTTGGCCCTCGAGCGGTGGTCGGCCTCGAAGAACGTGCACTCCGCCAACACGACCTTGGCGAGCGCGAACTCGTCGCGGAAGAGGAACGGGCCGGGCTCGGTGTCGCCGGTGTACGCGACGAGCGGGATCTCGATCGTGCGGGTGATCTCGACGCCGGAGCCCTTCAGTTCCCGCAGCTTCTCCTGCGGAAAGTCGCGGAACTCCTCCTTCAGCTTGCTGCGCCGCTCGATCACCGCGAACCCCATGCTCGGTGACGTGTGGCTCGTCTCGATGGCGCGGAGGAAGATGTTGTTCTTGATCTCCATCTCGTCGTCGGGCGCGAGCGAGATGATCTCGTGCGGCGTGCGCTGCAGCTCGAGGTCAACCCACGAGCGCATCATCGCCCGCAGCGGCTCGGCGACGCGCGGATGGCAGATGCACTTGCCGGTGCCGATCTTCTGGAATTGCCGCTGGCTGAACCAGTACGGCAGTCCGCCGACGTGGTCCATGTGGGCGTGGGAGAGCGCGACGATCGGCGTCGCGAGCGAGGCCCGAGTGCACTGGCCCATGTCAAAGCACAGGTCCAGTTCCGGGACCTGAATGACCGTCTGTTCGCCTGCGACGCTGATCCCCTGCACCCTGAAGGGCGGCAAATAGAGGAAACCCAACTGCCCCTCCCGGGGCGGCATGCTTGGAATCACGGAAAATGCTCCTTCGACGACGCTTTCCGTCGTCGGGACCTGGACTGATGCGCCGACGATACGGGCTCACCGGCGTTGGCGTCAATCGCGATTTTGGCGGTCGTGTCCTTCTGGACCCGAAGTCGTGTCGGGAACCGGCCGATAGACCGCCGTATGCACGGTCACGACTCAGCATCGGGTCAGGGCGCTCATCCATCGGCGAATGGGAGCGTTCTGCGGAGCGAGTACGCCGACGATCCCGACATGCGCGAGATCGTCGAGTTCTTCGTGAATGACCTCACCGCTCGAATGGACTCGCTGCGCGAGGCCTTCGACAAGGACGATCGCGCCCGGCTCAAGACCCTTGCCCACCAGCTCAAGGGCGCCGCGGGCGGTTATGGCTTCCCCACCATCGGTCACGCCGCGGGTGCCGTGGAACGCGAACTGCTTGGCCAGCAGGCCGACATCGCGTCGCTTCAGGACAAGGTCGAGGATCTCATCCGGCTGTGCCGTTCCGCGCTGCCGGCGTCCGACGGGGCCCGCTAAGTGGCATTGGAAGAAGTGCACCAATCGACGGCGGAGACCAACGCGGTGGATTCGACGACCAACAGCAACGACCGACTTCCGAGACTGCTCGCCATCGACGATTCGGAGCTGATCCACAAGATCCTCCGCGTGCGTCTCCAGCACGAGCAGCTCGAGGTGCATTCGGCGCTCAGCGGCGCGGAGGGCATTCGGCTCGCCAAGGAGCTGCGTCCGGAGGTGATCCTGCTCGACATCGAGCTCGGCGATCTCACCGGATTCGAGGTGCTCCAGCAGCTCAAGGCCGACCCCGAGACGCGCGACATCGCCGTCATGCTCATCTCGGCGTTCAGCGAATCGATCGATCGCGTTCGGGGCCTGGACCTCGGAGCCGTCGACTTCATCACCAAGCCGTTTGAGGTGATCGAGCTGACCGCCCGCGTCCGCTCGATTCTTCGCCTGCAGAGCGCCATGCACATGCTCGCGGTGAAGGCCCAGATCGACGGGCTCACCGGTCTCTGGAACCGCAAGTACTTCGACGCCCGCCTCGAGAGCGAGTTCTCCGAGGGGTTGCGTCATGGGCGTCCGCTCTCGCTGATCATGAGCGACATCGACAAGTTCAAGTCGCTCAACGACGGCTACGGCCATCCGTTCGGCGACCTTGTCCTCGAGCGATTCGCGAGGATTCTCTCGAGCGGCCGCACCTCCGACGTCGCCTGTCGATACGGCGGCGAGGAGTTCGGGATCATCCTTCCCAGCACGACCCTGTCCGAGGCCGCCGAGGTGGCCGAGCGCCTCCGCGAGCGCCTCGCGAGCGAGCGATGGCCGCGCCACGAAGACCTGCGCATCACGGCGAGCTTCGGCGTCGCGGACATCAGCTGCATTCCGCCGAACACGCTCCCCAGCTTCATGGTTGAGGCAGCCGACAAGGCGATGTACGCCGCCAAGCACGGCGGTCGCAACCGGGTTGAGACGGCGGCATCCGTGCTGCAGCAGCCGCTCCGCAAGTCCGCCTGACCGTTGCCGTCCGGTCCCGGGACGCGATCATCCGATGCGGGCCGATGCTCCGGGTTTGCGCGATTCCGAACTTCGCTTTGGCCGATGAACCGGTCGGCAGGTTGTCGCGCGCACGGACGCGTGCGACGCCGCCTTCCCGGGCCACCGCGCATGCGACAGGACCGACCCCCACCCATGCGACCGGAGCGACATCGCCGTCGCCCCTGGATCCCCTTCGCCCTTGTGGTTCAGGCGTTGGTGCTGCTCGCGGTTTCCGCGCGGGCGGATTCGATCGCGTCGATCGTGCTCGTGGCGGGCGGCGCGGTGTCCCTGCTCGCCGCGACGGCGCTTCTCTGGCCGACGACGCGAGCCGAGGACATCGGCCGTGACGAGCGGACCAGAATCCTGCACCAGATCGCCTCCGGCGAATCGCTGCTTGCGGTGCTCGAGGCCATTGCGGCCTGCGTCCATCGCGCGACCGGCTGCCCCTCCGCCGTCATGCTGCTGGAGGGCGACTCGGGACGTCTCGCCACGCTTGCGACCTCCGGCATCGACGCTCAGGATGCGGGCCGCATCGGCGGCGATCGAACGGGCATCGGCTGCTGCGGCATCGCCGTCGCCCGCGGCTCCTGCGAACTCGCGTCGGAGCTCGGCGGCACGTTCCATGCGTGCCTGGCGGTTGCCGTCGTTGACAGCGGCGGTCGCCCCGTCGGCACGGTGTCGCTCTATCGCCACCGCATCGGGACCTTCGATTCGGCGGGCAGGGAACTCCTCAGGCATGCCGCGGACCTCGTGTCCGTCGCGATGTCCCGCACCAGCGCCGACGCCGCGGTGCAATCGCTTGTCGAGGATCTCGAGGAGCGCAACGCCGAGCTCGAGCGGGCCCGCGTCGACGCCCAGCAGGCACAGGCGAAGGCCGAAGCCGCGGCGCAGGTGAAGAGCGAGTTCCTCGCCAACATGAGCCACGAGCTGCGAACTCCGATGACGGCGATCCTGGGCTTCGCGGACGTGCTTGCCCAGGGAACCGCCGGCGAGGAGGAGCGCCGCGAGCACCTGACGACCATTCGACGCTCGGGCGAGCACCTGTTGGCCCTGATCAACGACATCCTCGACCTGTCGAAGATCGAGGCGGGACAGATGACGGTCGAGCGAACCGACATGTCACCATTGCAGATCATGTGCGATTCGATCGGCATGCTCCGCGAGCGGGCCCGCGCGAAGGGCGTCTCGCTGGTCACGCGCTGCGATGGCGCCGTC
Source organism: Phycisphaerales bacterium (assembly GCA_044220875.1). GTDB lineage: Bacteria > Planctomycetota > Phycisphaerae > Phycisphaerales > SM1A02 > JAEUIT01. The sequence continues at coordinate 302,820 of JBGAQH010000001.1, forward strand.
CCCGTGCGGATCTCGTCCGACCCGACGCGGCTGCGGCAGATCCTGATCAACCTCATCGGGAACGCTGTGAAATTCACCGACCGCGGCGAGGTCATCGTGCGGGTTGCGATGTTCACCGCCTGCGACGCCGATCGGCCCAAGCTCATGTTCGAGGTCTCCGACTCCGGCATCGGCATGTCGCCCGAGGTGCTTCCGCGCCTCTTCAAGCCCTTCTCGCAGGCTGACGGCTCGATGACGCGGAAGTACGGCGGAACCGGGCTCGGACTCGCCATCTGTCGCCATCTGAGCGAGATGTTGGGCGGCGAAATCGACGTCGAGAGCGAACTTGGCCGGGGAAGCACATTCCGCGTCACCGTGGACACCGGCTCGCTCGACGGCGTGCCGATGGTTGCCGGGCTGGATGCCATCGCCGGCCGCCAGTCGGCCGAGCCGAGGGAGAGCACGAAGATCACCGGCAGGATTCTGGTGGCCGACGACAGCCTCGACAACCAGCGTCTGCTGAGCTTCCACCTTCGCCGGGCCGGTGCCGACGTCGAGCTGGTCGCGAACGGACGCGAGGCCGTGCGTCGCGCGCTCGAATCGCTCAACGAGCGTCGTGGCCCATTCGATCTCATCCTCATGGACATGCAGATGCCGGAGCTCGACGGCTACCAGGCGACGGCCGCACTGCGGGCCCGCGGATGGAATCGCCCGATCGTCGCCCTGACCGCCCATGCCGCGCCGGACGAGCGCGACCGCTGCATCGCCGCGGGTTGTGACGACTTTGCGGCGAAGCCGATCGGACGGGACTCGCTCCTCGAGGGCTGCACGAACTGGCTTGCGCGATCCGCCGAGAGTCGGCGCGCCGCGGCGTGACGGAGGCGGTAGTCTGCTCGCGTGCCGCACCTGAGCGACGAGGCGATCTGCATTCGACACTGGGACTACTCGGAGACGAGCCAGACGGTGAGCCTGTTCTCGCGCGGCCACGGCGTCTTTCGCGGGCTCGCGAAGGGCGCGAAGCGTGCCGGAGGTCGCTTCTCGGGCGGGATCGACCTGATGACCCGAGGCCAGGTCGTCGCGATCGTGAAGGCCGGACGGGAGCTTTCGACGCTCACCGACTGGACTCTCATCGGGACCTTCCGCTCGCTGCGCACGAACCTCGACGCGAATCGGGCCGGCTATTACATGATCGACCTCGTGCAGCGATTCATCGGCGACGCCGATCCGCATCCGAGGCTCTACGACGGTCTCATTGCCTGTCTGGAGCGCATTGACGCCGGCGAGGAGTGCGCTCCCTGGGTACTGCTCTTTCAGTGGCTGGCGCTCGATGAGGGCGGATATCGGCCTACGCTCGAACCCAGCGCCGAAGAGGGCCAGACGGTGCACTTCTCGGCCGAGGCCGGGGGCATCTCGACCACGGGATGGAAGGTCCGAAAGGGGACGCTTGACCTGCTTCGCGGCATTGCGCGATGTGCCGACCGATGGACCGGTGGTGACGCCGCGCAGGGAAGCGAGGCGACGACGTTGGCAGACGTCGTCGGTTCCGTTGCCAAGGATGCGTCGCCCGATGCGATCGGTCGGGCCAATCGGCTGCTTGCGGCCTATATCCGGCATGTCATGGGCGGTTTTCCCGAAACGATGCGGGCCCTTTTTCCCGATCCATGACGATCGCGACATGGCGATCCGCTCCGGAACGCGCGTGATCGAGGCCCGCCCCGTTGCACGATTCCGGGAATCCGATAGCCCTCCTCAATCGGCGGAATCGAACCGTCGATGAGTTCCGCGAGGCGTCGCAGCGGTCGACGTCCGGCCGAGCCGATCCGGTCTGCGGGGATAGTCATGAATAACGCGGCACTCGAGCGAGTTTTCGCCTGTCCGAACCTGCCGACGCTGCCAGCGGTGGCGATGAAGGTTCTGGAACTCACCAACAAGCCCGACGTCCAGCTCAAGGAAGTCGCCAGCGTCATTGAGAATGACCAGGCGATCTCCACCAAGGTGCTGAGGACCATCAACAGCTCCTTCTACGGGCTGTCGCGGCGCTGCGGCTCGATCCAGCAGGCGCTGGCGCTTCTGGGCCTCCAGACCGTCAAGGGACTCGTGCTCGGATTCTCGTTGGCCCGTTCGCTCGACGGCGGCGGGGAGCGCGAGGTGTCCTTCGACTTCCTCACCTATTGGCGCCGCTGCATGTACTGCGCCGCCGCCGCCCGACACATTGCGATCGTCACGCGGCGATGCGATCCGGACGAGGCGTTCGTGGCCGCGCTGGTGCAGGACATCGGCATGGTCGCCATGTGGCGGGCGTTCGGCGACCGCTATCTGCAGACCGTCGACTCCGCGGGCAAGGACCACCGCCGTCTCGTCAGCCTCGAACGGAAGGCCCTCGAACTTGACCACGCAACGGTCGCCGGGGAGATGACGCTGCGTTGGCGATTCCCCACCGAAATCGTCGAGGCGGTCCGTTGCCATCACGGCAGCCAGAGCTCGTCCTCCGATTCGATGCAGCTTTCCCGCACCATCGAGCTCGCGGGCCTCGCCGCCACGATCATTCTCGGCGAGTCGAACAAGCCCGACGAGGCGATCGCGAACTTCCGTTCCAGCGCGAACGAGTGGTTCGACATCAAGAACAACATGCCGCTGTCGCTGCTGCAGATCTTCAGCGACAAGGCCCAGGAACTCGCCCGCATGTTCGGGCTCAACGTCGGCGAGACGCCCGACGTCGAGAAGATCCTCGCGGAGGCGGAGCGGATCCGCACCGAGCAGTCGCTTCCGGCGATGAACGTCGACGACCTTCTCGCCGGTGAGGCGAAGGAGGCGAGCGACACCGTCACCGGCCTGCCCGACAAGACCGTCTTCATTCGGGACATCGACGCCGCCTTCGCCCGACTTTCCGAGTCGGCGACGGGTGCGGGCATCGGCGTGATCATCGCCCTTCTCGACGACGCCAAGAACCTGAACGTCCAGGTGTCCCCGGCGGCCGGCGATGCGGCGCTGAAGCACGTGGCCGACGCGATGGTCGATGCCGTCGGCCGATTCGGCCGCGCGTACCGATTCGTCGGCGCGGGCGTCGTGGCGCTCATTCCGAAGTCCGATCTCGAACAGCTCTGCCGCGTCGCCGAGACCGCCCGCAAGCTGGTCGCCGAGACCGTCGCGCGGGTCGAGCACCACACGACGCACCTCACCGCAAGCTGCGGCGTGGCGATCTGCGAGGGCGACGCGACCGTGCGAGCGGCCTCTGGCATCACTACCCGCGATCAGCTCCTCAAGGCCGCGCTCATCGCCGCATCCATGGCCCAGCAGACGAAGAACAAGGTCGTTCTCTACCGCAAGGACACCGCGCGGGCCAACGCGGCCTGATCGCGATCGTCACTCGGGCTTGAGTCGGGCGACCATGCGCGGCTTGAGCGGCCAGCGCTCGATGTACTTTCGCAGGCGCTCGACGGTGATCGCGTCGATGCGGGCCAGCTCCTCCTCAAGCGGGCAGTACTCGCCCTGGTAGGCGAAGATCGTGCCGAGCCGGTTCATGCGCCCCGAGGGTCGCTCGCCGGCGAGCGTTACGCTGGTGGCGATCTTGCTGCGGGCCCGCAGGAGATCGTCGTCGGTGAGGCCGTCGAGGACGTGGTCGAGCTCCTTGCGGCAGATGGACTCGACCTCCGCGGCGTCCTTCGGATCGCAGACCGCCGAGACGATGAACTCGCCGACGCCGTCGCGGCCGTCGTATTGGGCGCTGGCCTCCTCCGCGAGCCCGGTCTCGATGAGCGCCCAGTGGAAGCGCGAGCCGTCCGCGTCGCCGAGCAGATGGGCGAGCAGCGTCGACTCGTAGCGCCACGGATCGTTCACGTGCGGGGCCGGCATGCCCATGATCATGTAGTGGCGCGTCGTGTTCTTGAGGGTCAGGGTCTCGTCGCGGTCGGTCAGGTTCCATGCCGGGAACTGGCGTTCCGGCTTGGTCGCCTGCCAGTGCGAGCAGTGGCCGCGCACCTGTTCGACGAACGCTTCGAAGTCAACGCGGCCGGAGACGGCGACCGTCGTGTTGTCGGCCGAGTAGCGGTCGTTGAAGTAGGTCGCCATCTCGTCGCGCTCGAGCTTCTGCACCGTCTCGCGCGTGCCGAGGACGCGATGGGCCAGCGGGTGGTCGCCGTAGAAGAGCTCCATCGCCCGCTCATAGAGGACCCAGAAGGGCTGGTCCTCGTACATCGCGATCTCCTCGAGGATCACCCCGCGCTCCTCGTTGAAGTCCTCGACCCGCAGCGCCGGGCGAAGGATGTCGGCCAGGATCTCCGTCGCCGAGCCGAGATGCTCGGGCAGGACGTGGGCGTAGTAGGCGGTCATCTCCGCCGAGGTGTAGGCGTTGTGGGTCGCGCCGATCGCGTCGAAGTCGTTGTTGACCTGCTGGGCGTTCCGCTTCGCCGTTCCCTTGAACATCATGTGCTCGAGGAAGTGGCTCACCCCCATCAGCCGCGAGGACTCGTCCCGGGCTCCGGTGCGAAAGAAAAACCCGACCGACGAGGTATGGGCGGTCGGGTCGACTTCGGCGACGATTTGGAGTCCGTTGTCGAGCTGGGCGCGGTGAAAGGTGACGGGCATGGGTGCGACATGGTACGGGGAGGTCGCCCTCCCGTACCGTCAGCCGCAGTTGCCCCACGCGCCGAGGAGCACCGAAAGGTCCGCCGCGTTCACGATTCCGTCGGTGTTGAGGTCGGCGGCGCCGGTCGAGCCCCAGGCGCCGAGCAGCAGCGAGAGGTCGGCCGCATCCACCTTAGCGTCGTTGTTGATGTCCCCGACGCAGGGCAGCGGGTCGGCGACGAGGGAGAAGGCGACGTCACCGGAGATGAGGAAGAACATCGCAGCGCCTTCCGAGAACTTGAAGTGGGTGTTGTTCCCGCCGCTGCCAGCTTGGAGCGACCAGAACGGGAAACCGTTCTGCCATGCGAGGATCTCGACCCAGTACTTCGTCCCGCCGGTCGCGTTGAAGGGGACCGGAAGGGTCACGCCATAGTCATAGACCGAAAGGCCACCAGCCGAGCCCGCCGGCGTCTCGCCGGCATTGCCGACGAAGATGTAGTGAACAAGCGGTCCCGCGCCGATGTTGGGCTGGCTACCCCCGCCGATCGAACCGTAGATCGCGATTTCAAACTGGGTGATCGGCGCGCCGACGATGTTGTAGCCGCCGCGCCAGTGAATCTCCTTGATCGCCCGCGTTGTCGTGAGCGTGAAGTTGTCCCAGACGTACTCGTCGTAATCGCTGCCGTTTTCGCCCCAGCGACCTGACTGATAGAAGGGTCCCGTCGCTATGGGTGGCTGCTGAAAGATGATCTCAGCGGATGCCGAAGCGGAGAACGCGAGGGCGAGGACGCAGGAGGAGGCGATGCGCATGGAGAACTCCACAAAAACGAGCGCGTGACACGGACGCACGCAAAGGTGCGGGTCCCCGTGGCGCGGATACTCCGAAGCGATCGATTCGCCGCGAGAACCGTTATGGGTCGCCGCTCAATCCCCCAACACCACGACATCATCGGCGTCGACCGAGAGCGTGGTCTTCTCGCCGGGCGTCGGCACCTCGCGCGGGTTCCCCTCGAGCGCCTTCAGTTCGGCGCCGCCCGTCGTGCGAAGGCGATGTTGGGCGGATTTGCCGAGGTAAATCGTGCTGATGTACTCGGCGCAGACGGTGTTGGCGCCGCGTCCGCCGATATGCAGGGCTTCGGGCCGGATCGAGAGCGTGACGGTGCCGCTGCGCTGTGAGGCGACTGAAAGTCCGCGGGCCACGAGCGGGCCGAAGGCGGTGTCGACGATGAGCTCGATGTCGCGGGCCTCGCGCACCGTTCCCTGAACGAAGTTGGTCTCGCCGAGGAAGTCGGCGACGAATCGGGTGTGCGGCCGACGGTAAAGGTCGCCCGGCCGGCCGTGCTGCATCACGTGACCGTCCTTGAGGACGACCATCGCGTCGGCGACGGAGAGCGCCTCTTCCTGGTCGTGGGTCACGTAGACCGCGGTCATGCCGAGATCGGTGACGATGCGCCGGATTTCGGTGCGCATCTCCAAGCGCAGCTTCGCGTCGAGGTTCGAGAGGGGCTCGTCCAGCAGCAGGACGCTCGGCTGGAAGACGAGAGCCCTGGCGAGCGCGACGCGCTGCTGCTGGCCGCCCGAGAGCTCGGTCGGACGGCGGCCCCCGAGGTGGGCCATCTTCACCATCGCCAGCGCTTCCTCGACCTTGGTCTTGATCTCGCTCGCGGGCCGCTTGCGGACCTCAAGACCGAACGCGACGTTCTCCGCGACGGTCATGTGCGGCCAGAGGGCGTAGCTCTGGAAGACCATGCCGGTGTTCCGCTGGTTCGCCGGAAGGCTGCTGACGTCCTTGCCGTCGAAGAGGATCCGCCCCGCGGTCGGCTCGATGAAGCCGGCGATCATGCGGAGGAGCGTCGTCTTCCCGCACCCCGACGGTCCCAGGAGGAAGGTCAGCTCGCCCTTCTTCAGCTCAAGGTCGATGTCGGCGACGGCGACCGTCTCGCCGTAGGCCTTCTTGAGCGTTTCGAGCCGGATCGCCGTCATGGGGACGCGAAGGATACCCGCTCGTGCGGTGGTGGCAGGCGGTACGATCGGGCCGTGGACCCGCGCCTGGAACATTTCGAACGCCTCAAGCAGTGGCGCGGCCGGCGCGAGCGAAACGTCGAGATCGCCAGTCTGCTGAAGCAGTTCGCCCGCGACCAGACCCGCATCGCGAAGTCGCTCGGCGTCGTGAGCGAGACCTTCGAGGCGATCGTCCCCGGCGTGATCGCCCGCGAGTGCACGCTGGTCGGCCTGCGGGGCGGCGTCCTGACCGTCGAGACGCGATCGGCCTCCTGCCAGTTCGCCCTCGATCGCTTCCTGCGAAGCGGCGGCGAGGCGAAGCTCCGCGAGGCCTCAGAGCCGACCGGTCAGCACATCACCAAGGTCCGCGTCACCTGCCATCACGAGTGACGCCCGGTCAGAAGTCGTATCGAAGTCCGGCGTAGATGCGGAGCTCGTTGGCCTTGGCATCGGGGGCCGGCCGGCTCTGGAAGATGTCGCGGAGTCCCGCGGTGAGCGAGAGGCCGCGCTTGGTCTCGTCGAGCAGGAAGCGGTACTCGAGCTGGCTCTGCACGCGATAGTCGTCGAGCTCCTGCACGTTCGGGGCAATGCTCGTGTTGAGGCTCAGCTCCTGTCGGTGGCTGATGCGCCACGACCAGTCCTCGGCGACGAGCGCTTCGGGCTCGAGCCTGTTCACGTCGCCGTTCTCGTAGGTCGCACCGGCACCGACGCGGATCGTGAGGTCCATGGCCTCGTCGTGCAGCACGCGGTAGCCGGGACCGGCGTAGAGACTGATCCGGTGCGTCCATGGCTGGAACTCGTCGTACTGATACTGGCCCTGCACGAAGATCAGCCACGGCGAAGTCCCGACGTTCCATTCCTGAAGGGCCTTCACGAGCACGTTGTCGTCGGTGACGACGCTGTTGAAGAGGCGGTAGTAGTACTCGGCCTCGACGGTCGTCTTGTCGTTCACGGTTTGGCGCTTCGCCCCGATGCTCCCGCGCAACGTGACCTCATCGTTCACGGTGAAGTTGCCGGCGAGGGCGAAGCCGAGGTGGACCTTCCAGTCGCCGGTGTCGAGTTGCTCGGCCGGCGCGGGCGGCGGCGCCGAGCTGGCCGCAGGTGCGGGCGCCGCGGCCAGAGGTGTGGGCGCCGCGGGTTGGGGCTGCGGCGGGGACGCGCCGCCTGACACCGTCGCCGTTGCTTCCGCGGGCGGCTCGGGGACCGGTCCATAGGACTCGATCTTCTCGAGGGGGATCGCGATCCGCCCGAGCTCGGGATGGTCGAGCGTCACCACGCCATACTCGCTCGACACGATCGTGCCGCGCAACACATCGCCGCTCTTGAGGTGGACCTGATCCTGGGCCGCGGCAAGGCGTGCAGACATCAACACGCTCAGGAGCGTGATTCGAGCGAGTCGTCGCATGGCGGCGACTGTAGGGGATCGGCGCTGGACGACGATGAAGGGGCGGCTGCGGTATCTTCCCGCTGGCTGATGTGCTGGCGCCGATCGCCTCGAATGGCGAACGGGTCGCGTCCGCCTTCCGAATGAACGGGTGAGGAGCGACACGTGACCGACCCGAAGGACTCCTACGACCTGACGCCGCCGAACGATCCCCAGGCCAAGCCTGTCGGAAGCGGCGATGGCTCCCAACCGGCGTCCGCGCCATCGCCGGCGCCGACACCATCACCAGCCCCGACGCCGACCGCCCCCGACTTCGGCGGCCCGCTGATTCCGTCGAGTGACGACTTCGACGCCATCGGCGTCGAGCCGGAGCCGGAGTCCGCACGAGTCTCCGCGACCCGTACTCCGTCCGGCGCTGCGGGCAAGGTCGACAAGCCGGCGCCGGCCCCCGAGGCACCGAAGCGCCCCTTCGTCCGATCCACGCGCGTCGAGTGGCCGCTTGCCGTCGCCGGCTGCTGTGCCGCGCTCTTCGTCGCCGCGTGCCTGAGCGGTCAGCATGGAATCTTCCCCGGCGCGGTGAAGGTCGAGGTCGGATTCGGCGAGCGGCTGGTCATGCTGCTTCGCGGCATCCTCATGATGCTCCTCTGCGGCGGCTGCCTCGTCGCCGGCGCAGCCCTCTTCCACATCGTGGACCGCCGGCCGCTGGGCGATCTCCGGGCACTTGCGGCCCGCATGGTGATGATCAGCGCCGTCGCCCTGCTCTCGAGGGTCTTCCCGATCGACGTCGCGTTCGTCAAGCAGAGCTATGACATCGTGGCGCCGGTCGCCGTCGCGTGGGTGCTGACCTTCGCGATCTTCCGGCTCGCGCCGCGCGATGCGGGCCTCGTGATCGGCGCGGCGATTCTCTCCCTCATCGTGCTCGGCTTCGGGTCGACGATCGTCTCGTTTGCGATCTGGGCCGGCTCAAGCTCGGTGACGTAACGGCCTGGCCGGCGTTCCGGCGACGGTGATGCCCGACGCGACGTCGCGGTGGACGACCGCCCCGGCGCCGACGATCGCGTCCGCGCCGACCTTGACGAAGGGCAGGACGACGGCGCCAGCGCCGACAAGCGTGCGCTCCCCGATGTCGGCGAGGCCGGCCATGGTCGACCGCGGCGCGCAGTGGGTGAACGCGCCGATCCGTACGCCGTGTTCGACGATGGCGGAGGTGTTGATGATCACCGAGATGCCGATCGAGGCGCTCGCGTTGATCGCGGCGAACGCGCCGATGTAGCTGCCCGGACCGATCGTCGCGCTCGGACTCACGCACGCGGTCGGATGCACGATCGTCGCCAGCCGCTCGGGACCGAAACGGGCGGACCAGCGCTCCCGCACCCGGGCGTCGCCCACGGCGGCATGGACCTTCACCGCCTGCTCGAGGAGCCGGACGCCATCGGCCGTCGGCTGCTCGACGGTGCCGAGCCACGGAACGGCCAGCGCCGCACAGCGCATCTCGCGGGTCGGTTCGTTGGCGAGATAGCCGACGACGCGCCATCCCGCGGCGACGGCGCTCTCCGCGACGACCGAGGCGTGGCCGCCGGCGCCGAGGAGGATGAGCTCGCGGGTTCCCACGGCGTTGGATTCTGTCACGAGGCGGTCGTCGACGCCACCGTCGATCCGGAAGAGGCCGGCCCCAGCCGCGCCCCGACGCGCTCGGCCTCGGTGCGGTTCCAGCGCCGGTGATAGCGGGCGATCCGGAGTTTCGAGTAGACGCTGCCGCAGCGGTAGCACACCAGCCGTTCGCGGGCGAAGCCGAGCGTGGCGATGTCGATCACGAGCAGCACCACAAGTCCGGGCAGCATCAGAGGGTTGCCGCTGTATCCCAGGAGTCCGACGATCGCGCCGGCGAAGGCGAGGAGGACGACGAAGGGCGTGACCTGCGGCAGGACCTTGCGGCGATAGAGCCGGTCGCAGTCGCACAGGACACACTTGCGGAGTTGGCCAGCATCGTCGAGAGCGCCTTCCCAATTCAGGAAGACGCTGAGCGAACGCGGCGAGCCCGCGTCGTCCCCCGCGGCATTCGCTTCGGCGCCGCCGGCATCGCCATCCGCACCCCGGTCGCGGGCGTCGCCCGGGTGTGGTCGGTCGGTCGGGGCTGGCAAGCGAACGAGGTTGGGACGATCGTTGGGATCGACGTCGATCCGGCCCAGCCACGGATTCTTCCGCTCGCTGGGGTTGTCGCCACCCCGCTCGCGCACATCGATGCGCATGACGCGATGATACGGGAGATGTCCGTGCCCCTCGACGCTGCATCTCCCCCTTCACCCCGTGTCTCGATGACGTCTCCGAACCCGACGCCCGAACACAACGCTTCCGGCCCCGCATCGCTCAAGGCGAAGACAGGCTTTCCGCAATGCCTCAGCGGGAAGTTCCTCGTCTTCGACGGACCGGACGGCAGCGGCAAGAGCACGCAGATCCGTCGCTTCGTCGAGTTCTGCAGCGCCCGCGGCGTGACCGTCACCGAGGTCCGCGAACCGGGCGGCACCAAGATCGGCGAGCACATCCGCAGCGTCCTGCTCGATCCGGACAACGACTGCATGGCGATGCGCTGCGAGATGCTCCTCTATATGGCCAGCCGCGCCCAGCTCATCGAGGAGCGCATCGTTCCGGCCCTCGCCCGCGGCGAAATGGTCCTGGCCGACCGCTTCACGAGTTCGACGCTCGCCTATCAGGGCACCGCCGGCGGCCTTGCGGTCGCGGACATCCTCGCGGTCGCAAAGGTCGCGACGGGGAATCGGCTGCCGGACCTCACCGTGATCTTCGACGTCGACGAGCGCACGGCGGCGAGTCGCCTCTCGCCGCTCCTCGACCGCATCGAACAGCGCGGCATGGACTTCCACAAGCGAGTCCGCGAGGGCTATCTCCAGCAGGTCCGCGACTATCCCGATCGCTACCGAACGGTCGACGCCTCCCGCTCGCCCGACGAGGTCTTCAGCGAACTGTTAGGAACGGCGGAGCGCTTCTTCGTCGGGTGAGGGGATTCAACACAGAGGCACAGAGGACACAGAGGGGCACAGAGAGGACAAGGGACTTGGTCCAGAGGGCTTTTGGCGGGGTTCGACGGTGGGCGCCGCCCATGACGAAACCAATGGGCTCTGGACCCATGCTCCTTCTTCTCTGCGGCCCTCTGTGTCCTCTGTGCCTCTGTGTTGAATCCCCACCCCTCACCGAGCCTGTGCTCGCGCGAAGCCCCAGCCGCCGACGGCGAAGCCGACGATGCCGAAGAGGAGCAGTGCCCCGAACGCGGGCAGGAGTTGGACGAGGGTAAGGTCGCGCCAGACGGTGCCCTCGACGGCGAAGATCGCCCACCGGAAGGGGGAGATCATGCTGGCCTTGAGCAGGAAGGGTGGCATGAACGCGAGCGGAATCGTGCCGCCGCCGATCATCGCGAGCACCAGGATGATCGCCCGGCCCGCGCCCTCGGCGCCGCCTTCGGTGCGGAAGATGCCGGTGAGGAGCATCATGACGCCGCTGAAGCCGAACGACGCGATCGCCGCGGCGATGAGGAAGACCACCGGGTTGCCGATCTCGACCTTCAGGACGATCCGTCCGAAGACCATGAGGAGGACGATCACCATCATGCACGCGATGAAGCAGGAGAGCGCCTTGCCGATCAAGACCTGACGCCGCGTCACCGGGGCGACGGCGAGGCGTAGGAGCGTGCCGCGGGCCCGCTCCTGGGCGAGGCCGGCGGCGAAGCTCATCACGCACCCCATGAGTCCCCACGCAACGCCCTGCGGGAAGCTGATCGAATAGGGATTCGTCGGGCCGCTCGACTTCTTCGGCTTCAGCTCGGTCACGGTCACCTTCGCGGGCGAGAAGTTGCCCATGACGCCGGACTTCTCCTTGCCCGCGTCAGCCTTCGCGTCCTTCGCCTCCCCCGCCTTCGCCTCTTTGACCGAGGAGTTCTCCGAGGTCAGCTTCTGGGCGCTGTCGAAGAAGCGGGTGAAGAGGTCCTTGTCCTCCTTCGGCATCGACTCCGAGAGCGTGATCGCCAATCGCGAGGTGTCGAGCAGCGACTTGGTCTGGTCGGGGTCGGAGAAGACGAAGGTGAGCTGCCGGAAGGCGATCTCGTTCAGCTTGCCGGTAAGGAGCCCCGTCTCCGCCTTGCGTGAGGGATCGACGAGCGCCTCGACCGTCAGGCCGCCGCCGGTGAACATCGAATTCGCGCCCTCGTCGAAACTCTTCGGCAGGATCACGCATGCGAGCGCCTTGCCCTCGCGGACCATCGATTCGCCCTCGTCGCGGGTCGTGACGGGAACGACTTCGATCAGTGCGTCGGCGTCAAGGTCGGCCGTGAAGTGCTTCGCGATCTTGCCGCCCGACTCGTCGATGAGGGCGAGCGTCGTGGGCGAGCCCTCGCCGTCGCCGCCCGCGCCGCCGAAGACGGTGCCGAAGAAGACGGCCAGGGCAAGCGGAAAGCCGAAGGTGAAGAACGCGCTCGACTTGTCGCGGAAGAGGAGCTTGAGGTCCTTGAGGGCAATGGCGAGGACGGCGTTGAACATCAGTCTCGCAGGCTCCTTCCGGTCAGGGCGAGGAACACGGCCTCGAGGTCGGGCCGTTCCACGCGAAGTCCCTTCACCTCGCCGCTCGTGAGCGACTGGCTGATGACCTTCAGCGGATCGTTGGTGGCGACGCGCTCGTCGGCCGCGTCGTCGCGCTCGATGACAACCGAGGTCATGCCGCCGTGGCGGGCGACGAGCTCCGGCACCGTGCCGATGTCCAGCAGCTTGCCATGGTCGATGACGCCGACCCGGTCGCAGAGCTTCGCGGCCTCTTCCATGTAGTGCGTCGTGTAGACGATCGTGCGGCCCTTGCTGGCCAGCTCCTTCACGAGCTCGATGATGTTGTTTCTCGACTGCGGATCGACGCCGGCGGTCGGCTCGTCGAGGAGCAGGAGCGGCGGATCGTGAATGAGGGCGACGGCGAGGTTGAGTCGGCGCTGCATGCCGCCCGAGAAGCCGCCGACGCGATCCTTGCCGCGCGGCCGAAGCCCGACGAGGTCAAGCGTCGCCGCGACGCGCTCGGCGATGCGGTCGAGGCGGTAGAGCTTCGCGAAGAAGGCGAGGTTCTCCTCCGCGGTGAGGTTGTCGTAGAGGGCGAGCGACTGCGGGGCGAGACCGAGATGGCGACGCACTTCCGCGTCGCTCGGCGGACCGAGGCCCTCGAGCTCGACGGTGCCCGAGTCGGGGGCGACGAGTCCCATCGCCATCGAGATCGTCGTGCTCTTGCCGGCGCCGTTGGGCCCGAGCAATCCGAAGACCTCTCCGCGCCGGACGTCCAGCGTGAGTCCGTCGACGGCCGTGAGCTGGCCGAATCGCTTCACGAGGTTGGTGAGCCGAAGCATTCGATCAGCGTAGCGGATGGCGTGGACGAAGACGACGGGTCGTCATGCGAGTCGGGCGCGGACCAGCCGCTCGACCTCCTCGATCGCCTTGAAGAGATCATCGTTGGTGACGAAGTGGTCGTAGACGCCGCTCGAATGGGCGAATTGGATTTCCTTCTTGGCCTCGGAAAAGCGGCGCTGGATCGCCGACTCGTCCTCGCGCCCCCGGTCGCGCAGGCGCCGGAGAAGCTCGTCCTCGCTCGGCGGCAGCACGAAGATGGCGAAGGCGTCGGGCATTGCCCGCTTCACCTGGGCGGCGCCCTGCACGTCGATGTCGAGAATCACGAGCTTGCCGAGTGCCAGTTGCCGCTCGACCGGCTCGCGCGGGGTGCCGTACCAGCTCCGGCCGAAGACCTGGGCGAACTCGAGAAAGCGCCGCTCGTCGATCCAGTGCTGAAAGGCCTCTTGCGTGACGAAAAAGTAGTCGACGCCATCGCGCTCGCTCGGCGTCCGCTCGCGGGTCGTCGCCGAGACGCTGAACACCGCGTCAAACCGGCGCGTGAGCTCGTGGACGATCGAGGTCTTGCCGACTCCCGACGGCCCGGACATGACAAGAAGAAGTCCGCGTCGCACCGACATGGGCGGGGAGTGTACGGGGCGGAGAAGCGCAGAGGGGATTGTTCACCACAGAGGACACAGAGGACACAGAGGGGGCACAGAGAGGGAAAATGGGTTGGGTCGTGGTGCTCCCAGAGTTGGGCAACCCTCGAGCTCGGTGAGAGGCATGCCAGACCATCCATAGACAGAGCCGAATCGTCGCTCTCACCCACCTTCTCCGCCTTCTCTGTGCCCCCTCTGTGTCCTCTGTGTCCTCTGTGGTGAATGAACCGCGCCCGCGCGCCCCCACCCCACTCGTAGAATCCACGCCCCATGTCCACTGCCTACATCACCACGCCCATCTATTACGTGAACGACAAGCCGCACATCGGCCATGCGTACACGACGACCCTGTGCGACGTTTGGGCGCGGGCGATGCGGGCGGCCGGGCGCGACGTCTTCTTCCTCACCGGCACCGATGAGCATGGCGTGAAGGTCGAGAAGTCCGCCGCCGCTCGCGGCATCTCGCCGCAGGAGCTGGCCGACGAGAATTCCGCCGAGTTTCGCCGCGTGCTTGGCCTCTTCGGGCTGACCAACGACCACTTCATCCGCACCACCGATCCCGACCACAAGCGGCAGGTGCAGATGATCGTGAAGCGGCTCCTCGACAAGGGCTTCATCTACCTCGGCAAGTTCGAGGGCTGGTACGACGAGGGCCAGGAGGAGTACCACACCGAAACGAAGGCGAAGGAGCTCGACTACAAGAGCCCGATCTCCGGCCGACCGCTGGTGCGGGCGACGGAAGAGAACTACTACTTCAAGCTCAGCGCGTTCCAGAAGCCGCTCGAGGAGCTCTTCGCGAAGAACCCCGGATTCGTCCGGCCGCAAGGGCGCCGCAACGAGGTGATCGGGCGCCTTCGCGATGGCCTTCAGGACGTGCCGGTGACGCGCACGAACTTCACCTGGGGCATCCCGATGCCCGACGCGCCGGGCCACGTGATCTACGTCTGGATCGACGCGCTCTTGAACTACGCGACGGCCCTCGGCCGCGCGGACGGCACGACCGGGCCGCGGGCGAAGTACTGGCCGGCCGCCTATCACGTGGTCGGCAAGGAAATCCTCTGGTTCCACGCGGTGATCTGGCCGGCGATGCTCATGGCCCTCGAGTGGGAATTGCCCGCGTGCATCTATGCCCACAGCTTCTGGATCTCCGAAGGTCAGAAGATGTCGAAGTCGCTCGGCAACTTCATCGACCTGCCGACGATCGAGGAGTACCACGCGAAGTACTCGCTTGACGCGTGGCGCTGGTACATGGTGACGCAGGGGCCGCTCGAGGCGACCGACGCGGACTTCAGCGCCAAGCACTTCCACGAGATCTACACCGCGGAACTCGTCAACACCTTCGCCAACTGCGCGAGCCGGACGAGCGCGATGATCGGCAAGTACTTCGACGGGAAGCTGCCCGCGCGGAGCGCCGGTTGGACGACGACGGCCGGCGGCGCGCCGCTCTCGACCGCGACCTCAGGCTTCGCCGCGGCCCACAAGGCCTACGAGGCGTTTGAACTCCGCGAGGCCGCGATGGCCGGCCTTGGGATCGTGCGTTGGGTTGACCTCGCGATCAACGAGTACCAGCCCTTCAAGATGGCCAAGGATCCGAGCCAGATGGCCGCGGTCGGGAGCATCCTCCACGACTGCGCTCAGGCCCTCTGCTACGCCGCGGCCGCGCTCCATCCGATCATGCCAAGCAAGTGCGAGGAGATGCTGAAGGCCTTCGGCACCTCGATCGCGGCGGTGCGACAGTCGATCGGTAACGGTGCGAGTGCGGCGGACGTCCTCCCGGTCGGCACCGCGATTGAGAAGTGCGCTCTCTTCATGCGGATGGACGGACCGGGCGCTGCGGCGAGCGCAACGGCGGGCAAGGCGTGAGTTCGCCGCGCCGACTTGCCGCCATCGCCTATCTCGTTCGCGAGTACGACGAGGCGATTCGCTTCTTCGTCGACGCGCTCGGCTTCGAGCTCGTCGAAGACACCCGCATCGACGACGCCAAGCGTTGGGTGCGGGTCCGGCCGCACGGGGCCGAGACCTGCTTTCTTCTCGCTCGTGCAGCGAAACCCGAACAGGTGGCCGCCGTCGGCAACCAGGGCGGCGGGCGGGTCCTCTTCTTCCTGCACACCGACGACTTTCGGCGCGACTACGAGCGGCTTGCCTCGCATGGCGTGCGCTTCACCGAGTCGCCGCGCGAGGAGCCCTTCGGTACGGTGGTCGTGTTCGAGGACCTCTACGGCAACAAGTGGGACCTGATCGAGCCTCGCTAACCGGACGGCAAACACCCCGCGTCGCGGCGTGCCGTGCGGCGGGGTTGCGCGGTTCGTGTGAGGGGGTTGGGCTGCAACGGCGGGCTCGCTTGCCGCTACGTTGTGCGGAACCGCGCTCGACGGCGGGCCGACGCCGGTGCGTCGGACCGAGCGGCGCGGCCTGTCCGGAGTTTTCCATTGACACCTCTCCCCCGCCCTTCCGAGCGCACCGCGATCCGTTGGCACAGCATGACTCTTGCGGCGCTTCTCCTGCCCGCAGCGGGACTCACGACCGGGCTCGCCCTGGCCGCGGCGGGCGATGACGCCGTGAAGTCAGCCGAGGTCGCGAAGGACGCGAGCGCCGAGAAGAAGCCGGCCGACGAGAAGCTCACCCTCGAGCGCCTCTATCCGGAGAAGAGCTTCTTCGGCCCGAGCGCCCGAAGCATGGCGTTCAGCCGCGACGGTCGCTTCGCCGCGTTCCTCTACGCCCCGTACCTCGAGCGGCGGCATGGCGAAGACCTCTATGTGATCGACACGAAGAGCGGGCAGACTCGGCGCATCACGAGCGTCAGCCGGCTCGCCGAGTTCGATGCCGAGGCGCGGAAGGTGAAGGATGACCGTGAGGCCAAGGCGAAGAAGGCGGGGATCACGCTCGCGACGCTGGCGGCCGAGCAGCACGAACAGCTCGGCGAGCGGCTCGGCTGGAAGGACGGATGGGTGCTCGGCAGTTGGTCGGGCGACGCCCGCGCGGATGGCGCCGCGGGCGCTCTCACCGCGGGCGAGTCGAAGCTGACCCTGAACGCCGCGAAGGGCGGCACGATCGGTGGCGAGTTGCGAGTTGGCCTGGTCCGACTGCCCGTCAAGGATGGTGCCTACGACGATGCCAAGCACGAGCTCAAGGCGACGATCGCCGACACAGCCCTGAAGGTCGATGGCGAATTGCTCCTGACGCTCGCCGACGGCGCGCTCAAGGGATCGCTGTCCATCAAGGCGCCGGCGCAGAAGCTCGAGATCTCCCTCACCCACGCGAAGCCCGAACCCGAGGACCCGAAGAAGAAGCTCCCCGCGGGCGTGGTTGGCGCGATCGGTGAGCGGCTTGCCATGGCCGACGTGGTCCCTGCCGACGACGCGACCATCAACGACGAGAAGGACGGCAAGCCGCCGAAGGATCCGGCGCCGCGCTACAACGGCGTCGCGTCGTTTGAGTGGCTGCCGCACCGTCCGGGGCCGAACGGCTTGCCCGTGGACACGTCCGCGGAAGACGCCGCGAAGGCCGAGATGCTGGTGATGATCGACGGCGACGTCTATCGCCTGACGATCGACATCGCGAAGTGGGAAGCGCCGATTGCGCCGCCGGCGGCGGAAGTGCCGAAGGCGGAGAAGACCGACGAGAAGCCGCCTGAGAAGCCGACCGACAAGCCGGCGGAGAAGCCCTCCGACACGTCGGCCGACCCCAAGCCTGCCGACCCCAAGTCTGCCGACACCAAGTCTGCCGACACCAAGCCCGCCGACACCAAAGTCAAGAAGCCCGAGCTCAAGCCCTCGACCCCCTACCTCGGCGACCTCGTGCGGCTCACCCGAACCCGCGAGCGCGAAAGCGACGTGCAGTATCTCCCAGACGCCTCGGGCTTCACCTATCTTCGCAACAACGCCCTCTTCCGCGTCACCTTCGGCAGTTCGGAGATCGTGCAACTCGATCCCGAGCTCAAGGACGGCGAGCGCATGGTCGGCTATCGCATCAGTCCGGACCAGAAGCGGCTGGTCTTCCTCGCGACCCGCGGCGCGGCGTCCTCTCCCGACGCCGGCGGGCGCACGGTCACGATCGTCAACTATCGCGACCGCTTCGCCAAGGCCGTGGATGTCCCGCGTCACATGCCCGACGACCCGTGGCCGGAGAGCTATTCGAGCGTCTATCTCTACGACCTCGCCAAGCACCAGAGCGAGGACGGTCAGCTCGAGCGCGTCTTCACCAAGCGGGTGAGCGGACCGCGCGACGTGATCCGTGTTCCTGAGTGGTCACCCGACTCGTCGCGCGTCGCGTTCGCGGCGTTCGAACAGTCGACCGGCCAGGTCAAGATCCTCGAGGCGGGCTTCGTCGCGGAGAGCGACAAGGACAAGAAGGAGAAGGACAAGGACAAGGAGAAGGACGGGGCGAAGAAGGACGGCGAGGGTGCTGAGAAGAGCCCCGACCAGAGCCCCGACCAGAGCCCCTACCAGAGCGCTGACGCCGACCCGCAGGACCAGAAGGTCGGCGACGCCAAGAAGCAGGAGGAGAAGAAGCCGACCGACGCGAAGAAGGCCGATCCCGACAAGCCCGAGTTCAAGATTGAGAACGCCAAGGTCGTCTATCAGTTCCTCCACGCCGGCGGCCCCAACACGCCGGGGATGATCGCGCCCCTCTACCTTCCCGACAGCCGCCGGATGGTGTTCATCACCGAGCTCTCCGGCTTCCGCCAGTTGCATCTTCTTGATCCGCGGTACGAGGAACTCACGCAGCTCACCCAGGGCAAGTGCGAGGTCTATCCCTTCCATCAGTCCGCGGACTACCGCACGCTCTTCTACACCTCGACCGAAGTCGATCCCACGCAGGACCACATCTTCGCGATCGATCTTGAGAGCAAGCAGGCGAAGCGCCTGTCGAAGGACCCCGGCACCTACAGCCGCGTCGCGGTGCGCGACGACGGTTCGTTCCTGCTGGCGTCGCACGTCGACTTCGGCGTCCTCGGCGAGCTCGTCTCGATCGCCACGCCCGGCGTCGACAGCGCGGTGATGACGCGCCTCACCGACTCGCATCCCTACGAGGCGTTCGCGCTCACCCGCGTGAGCCCCGAGTACTTCAGCTACGAGAACCGCCACGGCCAGGTCATTCACGGCCACATGTTCAAGCCGAAGGACTGGAAGCCGACCGACAAGCGGCCGCTCCTCCTCTACGTCTACGGCGGTCCGCTCGGCGAGCGGAACATGGCGGCCCACGGTTCCTTCGACACGTCGGGCTACTTCTTCGCCCGGTACATGACCGAGGTGCACGGCTGGGTCACCGCGACCATCGACCCGCGCGGCGTGAGCGGATACGGCGCGGTCTTCGAGAAGGCCAACTTCGAGCAGGTCGGCAAGCCGCAGACCGAGGACCTGGTTGACGGCGCGAAGTGGCTGGTCAAGAACCACGGCGTCGACGAGAAGCGCATGGCGCTCCACGGCTGGAGCTTCGGCGGCTTCCAGACGCAGATGGTGATGTACACCGAGCCCGACGTCTTCGCGGCGGGCATCGCCGGCGCGGGGCCGACGGAGTGGCAGAACTACAACGCGTGGTACTCGACGGGCACGGTCGGCAAGTACGAACCGGGCAAGGTCGAGCTCGAGAAGTACTCGCTGCTGCCGCTGGCGAAGAACCTGAAGGGCAAGCTGCTCCTCGTTCACGGCATGGAGGATTCGAACGTCCTCTTCCAGGACACGGTCCGTGTGTATCGCGAACTGCTGAAGGCGAAGAAGCAGACCAACGTCGACCTCTTCCTTGACCCGACCGGGAACCACGGACTCGGCGGTGACGTGAAGAGCTTCGGCCGCTTCTCGAAGTACGAGGAGTTTCTTCTCCGCACGATCGGAAAGTACGAAGCGCCGAAGGAGGCGAAGGCTCCCGAGAAGCCGGCGGACAAGCCTGCTGACAAGCCCCCCGAAAAGCCGGCCGAGAAGCCGGCCGAAGCGCCGGCGAAGACGGCTCAGTAGGCCGAGCGCCTCGCGCGAATTCGATGGCGCCACACGCCCAGCGCGATCAGTCCGAGCGCGACCGCGTGATAGCCGCTGATCGGGCCGAACCAGCGCGGGTCGTCGCGCAGGAACTCGTGGCCGAAGCGGAAGGCGCCGTAGGCGATGAGATAGACGTGAAAGCGCTGCGTGCGCTGCCAGCCGAAGCGGCTCGCGGCGATCGCCCAGACGAAGAACGCGGCGTTGAAGAGGAGTTCGACGGCGGGCGCCGGCCAGCGGGCGTGGCCGGTCGCATCGTGCGCCGCGTACCAGGCGTCATCGCAGACGATGCCTTGGCAACATCCGGCAAGCACGCAACCGACCCGACCGATCGCCAGCGACAGCGGGACGGTCAGGGCGAAGAGGTCGCCGGTCGGGCGCGACCAGCCGACATAGCGCTTGGCGAGTTCGACGGACGCGTAGCCACCGAGCAGTGCACCGGCCACGCTTCGTCCGCCGATCAGGGCGGCAAGGTCGGTTCGTTCGGCGAGCCCCTCGGCGAGAAGGAAGGCGAGCTTCGCCCCGACCGTGGCGCCGACCAGGGCGCCGAGCCAGACGATCGCGAGCGACGAGCCGCGTTCTCCCGCCCCGTCGTTTCCCGCCCAGCGTGAGGCGATGAAGGTCGAGATCAGGAGTGCCGCCAGCGAGAGCGCCGCGTACCACAGCGAGAGGCGGTTCGCGGCGAGCGCCGAATCCGCGAGCAGCACGCCGATGCGGGCGAGGTCAGGCGCCACCGCTCGCGCCGCCCATCAGGTAATGCCGACAGAAGGAATCGAGCGAGCCGTCCTGGCGGATGACGTGGGTGCAGCAGCGATCGATGCGGTCCTGGTCGAAGGTCCAGGCATCCATGAAGGGCTTGATGAAGATTCGGAAAGGCGCTTCGGGCGAGATCTCGAGCTTCTTGATGAGTTCGCCGAGCGGCTCGGACTCGCAGCCGCAGCGGGCGAGGTCCTCGAGGCGATAGTCGACGCGGTCCTTCAGGAAGCCCTGCATCGACGGGAGGTCCACGAGTCGGCTCAGGCCGACCGGTCCGTCGGCGGTGCGAAGGAGGTAGCCGATCGTGTGGCAGTTTGGATCGCCGCAGGGGAGCGGTGTGAAGTCGTCGAGGGTGACGAGCCCGTTGGCCTGGTCGACCAAGGCGAGGATCGTGTCGCCGACCGAGAGCGGCATCGGGTCGGGGTGGTGAATCGGCAGCGAGCTCTCGACCCGCTGGATGCGGCCGCTCGTAAAGACCGGTTGGAAGGAGATGCCGCGGACGTGGCGGCGTTCGAGGCCGTAGCGGAGCGTGTCGCCGACGTGGTGGATCGTCGTCGGCGTCACGGTCATCGCGAGCGTGCTCGGCACGCCGATCGCGCCGGCCTCGTCGATCGCGCGTGTCCGGATCGCCCGAAGGTCGGCGCCGCGCAGTTCGCGCTGGCCCGCTTCCTGCGTGCCGTCGAACTGGACGTAGAGCTCGAACTTCCCTTTCTCGCGCCGCACGCGACCCAGTTCGGTTCGGAAAGCCTCGTCGGTCGCGACGCGCACCGCGTTCGTGTTGATGAGGACGTAGCCGATCGAGCGATGGTCGAGGGCCCAGTGGAGGAGATCGAAGAAGCGCGAGTGGAGCGTCGGCTCGCCGCCTGAGAGCTGGAGGATGTCGATGAAGCCCTTGCGGTCGATCACCGATTGCACGCGGCGGAGGACCTCCTC
The DNA here is from genome assembly GCA_044220875.1 of Phycisphaerales bacterium. Lineage (GTDB taxonomy): Bacteria > Planctomycetota > Phycisphaerae > Phycisphaerales > SM1A02 > JAEUIT01. The sequence goes on from JBGAQH010000001.1 coordinate 324,433, forward strand.
GTAGGAACTCTCCTTGCGGTGCTCTTCGACGCCGAAGGGCGATGCGGCGTAACAGGTCGGGCAGGTGAGATTGCAGCTCTCGACGATCTCGATCAAGGCGACGCAGGTCGAAAGGACATCGAAGGGATCGGTGCTGGTCGAGGCGGCCGCCGGCGCCGTTGACGGCGTGCTGCAACAGCCGCCTCCTCCGCAGCAGGCGCCGGAGGAGCCGGTGCTGAGGTGCCAGAACCGTCGGTCCTTCGCGAGAGTGACCTCGAAGTCGCCGTGGGTCGGGCAGCGCTTGCGCATCACCACGCGGCCGTTGAGATCGATGATGCGGGCCGCGATCTCGGCCTTGCACTCCGGACACCGGCTGCGGGCGGACTTGAGAACCGATTCGGCGCTGACGGTGAGTGGGTGCATGGCCGGGGCTTAGTGCATCGAGGTGAACATGGAGAGGAGGATGACGCAGCTCAGCGCGAAGGTGACGACAAAGACCGCCGCTGCGGCAAGCAAGCCGCAGCCAATGCTCTCCGCAATGAGGCCGGCGCTCGCGAACCGGGTCTCGCCCGGGGCCATCTTTCGAATGCGCCGCCGCTTTGCGATGTTGTACGAGACCCAGATGCTGTTCACGATCAGGACGATGAACAGAAGACCGAGGATGGGGACGAACAGGCTGTCCGCGCCATCGATCAGGAAGACGAGCGGAGCGCCGAGGGCCGGCCAGAAGAATGCCGCGAACGTTCGCCAGAACCCGCCTCGCTTCAGGTAGAGGAATCGGTCAGCCGCCGCGTACGTGCGACCGCACTCGGGACAACAGCCGGTCTCGGGGCGACCGTCGAGGGTGTAGAGGCAGCCCGGACACCGTGGGGTCGGTGCGGGGGCTGCGGGCCGCTGCGTGGGCGGCGCCGGAGCCGGAGGGGGATTCGGCATCGAGGTCGGCGGCGGATCGGCGGGTGAGTCGGTCATGCGAGCCCTGTTGCGATTGCGACGGCGTTCGTCCGCAGCGAGAGCCTAACAGGACGTCCGCACGGCGCTGATACCTTCGTACGGATCATGCGCACCTTCCTGCGGACGGTCTCGTTCTGGAAGCGATTCGCTCACACCGCCCGTGTGACGGGGCGTGTGACGGGCTGTGTGGCGGGGATCCTCCTCGCGACTGGGTGTGCGACCCTTCCTCCGCCACTTCGCCTGACCGAGGCGGAACTCGCGACGTCTGGGACGCTGACGGTCGGTGATCCCGCACCGCCGCTTGTGACCTCCGAGTGGCTCTCCGGCGGAGCGGTCGATTCCTTCGCCGATGACCGCATCTATCTCATCGAGTTCTGGGCCAGCTGGTGCGGGCCGTGCGTCGCCTCGCTGCCCCGGCTCGAAGCCCTCGCTCGCCGCCATGGCGATCGGTTGGTGGCGGTGGCGCTGACGACCCTCGACGAAGACAACGACCGCTCGGCGATTCGTCGCGTGATCGCGTCCACCGAGGCCGGGCTGGGCGCCGGCCCGGCGTTCCGCGTCGCGATCGACGCAGCAACACAGACCGCCGACGCCTATCGACGCGCGTCACGGGAGACGGCGCTTCCGCATGCCTACCTCGTCGATCGAAAGGGTCGGCTGGCGTGGCATGGACATCCGGCAGACGCGGGCGCGGTGGTCGCTGCGGTGGTCGCGGGAACGTGGGATTGCGATGCCGCGCGGCGCGACGACGAGCTTCGCCAAGCGTCGGCTCTCGCCTCGCGAGCAATCGTGACCCGGTACCTCGCGGCCGACGCGCGAGGCGATGGCGACGCGATGCTGGCCGCTGTCGAGGAAGCCTGCCGCATTCCCGTCGCGTTGAGCGCCGGGATGTCGCCACCGTGGTGGGCACGGACGGTGCGGGTGCGGCTTCTGGTCGAACGGGGTCGCTCTGATGAAGCGCTGCGGGCAGGGCTCGAAGCCGCGAACGCCGCCGGCGTTCGGGAGGAGCCGGTCCCGCTCGCCGAGATGGCGACGCTCCTCGTCGGTGTTGACGAGCAGGTCGCGAAAGACTTGGCTGATCGAGCGTTGGCCCTCATCGATGCGCTCGAGGCGAGTACGCCGACCGACCGTTGGGAGCGCTACCTGCAAGAGACCTCGATCTATCCCGACGCGGCTGCCCTCGCTGACGTCGCCACGGTGCGGGCGGCGCTGAACGATCCGCGCGGCGCGGCGGCACTCATGCGCCGGGTGCTCGCGGTCTGGCCTTCCGATCCGCGGCTCCGTCCGTCGCGCGCTTCCTTTGAAGCGGCATTCCGGCGCTACGAGGCGGCAGCCGCAGCGAACGACTGAGGCTGCGCGCCCGGATGTGATTGGGAAGGTTTGGACAGGCACACGCACCGCCGCGCACCACGGTGACCGCCTCTTCGATGGGGCAAGAGCCGCATCGGCGTCGGACGGTATTTTCTTTGGAGAAGCTGCGACAGCCAATACGCTGGCCCCGTCGCCAACCACCGTCTCTTGGAGTCGCCACCGTGCTGTCCTCACTCATCACCGCCGCCCTTGCCTCGAGCGCTCTCGCCGCTCCGCCCGTCGTCACCATCCTTCCCGCCGGGACGGCGGCCTACAAGGTCTCGGACGATGGCTCGGTGGTTGTCGGCGTCACGACAACCGGGGCCTTCCGCTGGACCATTCAAGATGGCTTCAAAGTGATTCCAGGCGCGGCGTCGGGCACGCTCGCCGCGGTCTCCGGCGACGGCACGGGCCTGACTGCCGATGTGCTCGATGCCGCCAGCAAGCAGCACGCCGCGACGTGGAACGGGAAGTCGTGGGACCTTCTTCCCACGACCGGGCTCGCGAGCTGCGACGCGTTTCTGCTGAATGCCTACGACATGAACTTCGACGGATCGGTGGTCGTCGGCTTGGCGTGGTTCCCGGCGTGCAAGGCGCGGGCGTTCCGCTGGGATCCCGTGAACGGCACGGTCGACCTTGGCACGCTTGTCGCCGGTCGCTCTTCGCGAGCCAACGGGGTCAATGGCGACGGGACGATCATCGTGGGCTGGCAGGATCTGGCGAGCGGTCAACGCCGCGGCGCTCGCTGGGACAACGGCGTCGAGACCTACATGCCGCCCTACGTCGCGCCGAGTGGCACGATCTATCAGGTGGGCGAGGCGCTGGGATGCAACACCGGCGGCGATCAGATCGTCGGCTACAACGTCTTCAACGCACCCGGCGGACCGGCGTGGCACTTCAATGGCGTGACCAACACGGTTGAAGCGCTCCAGAACCTGCCGGAATTCGGCGCCCAAGATGCGCTGGCGAGTGGCGTGAGCGAAGACGGGACGATCGTCGTCGGCACTTCAGGCGGTATTCCCATCGGTCGCAAGGCGATCATCTGGATCAACGGCGTCGGCCAGAATCTCAAGACCTACATCGAGTCGAAGGGCGGAAGCATCGCTCCCTACACCTCGCTCGGTACGGCGATGGACATTTCGCCGGACGGCCGAACGATCGTCGGCTGGGGCTCCGGCGCCGGCAACCCGCCGGGTTGGATCGTGCATTTCCCCGCGGAATGCCCGGCGGATCTGAGCGGCGACGGAGCCGTTGGTCCCGAGGATCTCGCCCAGCTCTTGGGCGCGTGGGGCGGCGCGGGAAGCGCTGACCTCTCGGGCGATGGTGCCGTCGGCCCGGACGACCTCGCGATCCTGTTGGGCGCGTGGGGCAACTGCCCGGCGTGACCGGCGGCCGCGCGGGTGCCATGTCGCGTTGTCGCGTTGTCGCGTTGTCGCGCTATCGCGACCTGAGCGACTCGAACGACATGATCGGCTTCGCCGCTGCCTCGGGCTGCGGCGCACGGTTGCTCGTCGCGCCGGGTCTCGCGTACCAGAAGACGACCGTCGAGTAGCCGAGGCGATCCTCCGCCCTCCGCTGATCGACGCCGGGGGACGCCTCCATCTCGAACACCAGCCGCTCGCGGAACGGAATCGCGTCGAGCGATCGTTGCCGGGTGCAGATGTTGAAGCCCCGCGTCGTGCCGCCCGCGGCTTTCGCGCCGGCGTGCGAACCGACGGCGATGTTGGCGAGGAACGGATGGCTGAAGAGATCGGCCCAGGTCGGATTCACCCCGCCCGCCCAGCCGTAGTAGTCCTCGGTGCCCGTCCCGAAGTGATCGGGGAAGCCGCGGTCGTACGCGCCGTCGACGTAGATCTTCTCGTCGCCCTCACCCCACCAACCATCGGTCGGGTTGAGAACCGTGAGCTGGTCGCCGACCAGGACCCCCTGCCCGCGGATGTCGATGAAATTGAGATCGACGAATTCGTTGCCGGGCTGGACGTGGTCGGGGCGCCACGACGCGTGGAAGTGCATCGATCGCTCATCCCAGGCCCGCGGCTCCATCGTCAATCGCAGCGGACACTCGACGGGCGTCGTTCCCATCTGGTCGAGTCGAATCGTGATCCGCTCGGCGCTCGGCATCGGCCAGCGGCACGTCATCAACCCCTTGGCATCGCAGGAGCGGGCCGCGGTGGCGAACGGATTCAGGGCATTGGGCGAGCCGAAGAAGTCGCCGAGCGGACACCACACCGTCTCTTCGCCGTCGAAGGCAATGCGAAGGATGAGCGTTCGAAGGAGCTCCGGGTGGCTGGTGACGAGGGTCGGGTCGAGCGTGATCGCGAGCTCCGTGATGCAGAGCGGAGCGCCCTCGAAGTTCAGCGGATGGGTTTCGCCGGGAATCGCCCGCAGCAAGGCCGCGGGCTCGGCCTTCGATGAATCGCGGTCGTCGGTGAGCGCCCTGCCCGCAGCGACAATCGCGTCGCCGGCGTCGTGGACGAGCGCCGTCGAAAAGGACTCGACCTTTGTCCCCGGCTCATAGGCCCGCCAGTTGACGATGTTGTAGAAGGGCGGTCGATCAAACGTGACCTTGCACGATGTGCCGAAGGGAATCGGCAGATAGAGGTCGCCGGCCCGGGCGGTGAGCGAGGCGAATGGGGCGGGCACGGTGCATCGACGGCCCTCGCTTGGCAAGTTCGTCAGCAGCGGGATCCAGCGTTCCTCCATCGTCGGCGTCGGGCTGCCGTCGAGGTAGATGCGAACGATCGGCACATCGTGGGTGTTCAGGTCGTTGTAGAAGAAGGGCGCCCAGAGCCGCGTCAGGCACCCCGGCCCTTCGTACTCCATGGCCACCCATTCCTTGCGACCCTCCCGCTCCTCAACGCGAAGGAACCCGAGCCCGTCGCTGTCGGCGAACCAGTTCGGCTCGCCCCGCTTCGTGGACGCCCGGTTGTAGCTGCTCGCCTGCATCTGTCGGTACGCCGGCGAAGGCCACCGCGCGACGACGCCGGGATCGGACATCTCGGAGAGCAGCGAGCGGAAGGTCACCGCCGCGACATCACCCGGCGGGCCGGCGTGCGCGACGTGTGCCAGGAGCGCGGAGGCGAACGAGACGGCGATACGGCCTGCGGCGTGCATGGTGCCACGCAGCGTACTGCTCGCTCGCCGAGGTCGTCGCCTCACGCTCAGGGACAGATCGTCTCAACCTGGAACTGCAGCCCGATCTGACCGAGCGGCGTGCCCGGGTAGTGACTCAGCCGGACGTAGTACTTCGTGTTCGGCGTGCAGTCCTCGAGCACGATCGTCTCGAGGTGAAGCTGGTCGCCAAAGGTGCAGTTGTCGTCCACGCAGTCGACCTCGAAGAGATTGCCGCAGCCGTCGCCGACGTAGACCGCAAGCACCGTGTCGCAGAAGCTGAAGCCGGTGCAGGTCGAGATCCGCAGGGTGAAATTCTGCGAGCAGGCGCTCTCGAAGGTGTGCCACTCGTCCTGCACGCCGGTGAGGTCGATACAGCCCGAGGGATAGTCGCTCGGGTAGTTGTCGTCCAGGGTGCCGATGTCGGTCGAACCGCCGCCGCCACCGGTGAAGAACGCAAGCGGCTCGCAGGGGGACCAGCCGGGATTCACGCGCTCGACCTTAAGCGTTCCGTAGCCGACGGCGCCGGACGGTGAGCCGACGCGGACGAGAATCTGTTCGTTGGCGTCGAGGTCGAACTCGACGTAGCGGCCGTTGCCGGTCGGGTCGATCGACGCGGGAATCACGCGATGCGTGCAGCCGAGCAGCGTGCCGCCTCCCTGGGCCGCGGCGCAGACGCTCTGAAGCGTGGGCGCGCCGTAGACGAGGGCCCGGGCGTCGAAGGTCGCGTCGTAGACCTTCGCCCGGTAGTGACCGGCCGAGGTGGCGTGGTAGAGGAAGAAGACGTCGTTCTGGAGATTGCCGACGATGTCGCAGCCGCTCGACTGCGAGAGCGAGGTCGAGGCCATCACCGTGCAGAACGGGACCTCGACGCCGAAGCCGTCGACGGTGATCGGCGTCGCGCAGGTGTCGTTGACGGGTACGACCGGACACGCTCCCCACGCCCCGAGCAAGATCGCCAGATCGGCGGCGTCGACGAAGCCGTTGAAGTTGAGGTCACCGACCGGCCCGGTCTGGCCCCATTCGCCGAGCAGAATGGCCAGGTCGGCGGCATCGACCAGGCCGTCGGCGTTGAGGTCGCCAAGGCAAGGACAGACGTCGGCAGAGGCGGTTTGGGGAAGGACCAGGGCGGTCACGGCAAGGATGGCGAGGCGCTTGAGCATGGGGTTCACCGACCGAGACGCGAGAGTCGCGGCGGGTTCGCGCCAGATCTCTCCTGCGTTTCGACCAATGCACGCCCGCATCGCTCCGCGGCTCCGACAGGAATCGGACGAGGATTTGCCGCACGCCGCGTTTGTGCTCCTGCGTCAGGTCGAGTGCCCGCGCTCTCTCACGTCGATATCGGCCCTGCAGCCGGTACTGTTCGCCGCATGGTTGACTCCGAACGTCCCGCTTCCTCGTCGCGCGCCATGATCTGGACCGGCCGTGTCCTGAGCGGCCTCTGCGCCGCCCTCTTCTGCTTCAGCGCCAGCTTCAAGTTCATCCAGCCAGCGGAGGTCGTCGAGCAGATGGCGAAGTTCGGCTTCAAGCAGGAGGTTCTGCTCGGCATCGGCGTGGTGGAGCTGGTCTGCACGCTCCTCTACCTGATTCCGCAGACGGCCGTCCTTGGTGCGGTCCTTCTCACCGGCTACCTCGGCGGCGCGACGGTGACGCATCTCCGCGTCGGCGACCCGTACGTTCTCCCGCCGATCTTGGGCGCGGTCGTTTGGTTCGGCATCTGGTTCCGCGACGCGCGGATTCGCGCGCTCCTGCCGCTGCGCGCCTGAGCCGCTCCATCGAAGGCATTGACGAGGTCCGTCCCGATCAGCCGTTCCACGCCCCGAGCAGCACGCTCAGGTCGGACGCGTCGACGATTCCGTTCTGGTCGAAGTCAGCGTCGCCGCCCACCGAGCCCCACTGGCCGAGGAAGAGGGCGAGATCCGTCGCATTGACGTGCAGGTCGCCGTTGAGGTCGCCGGTCACGATGGGTGTCAGTCGAATGAGCTGTGTGACATTGTTGGGAAGGGCCTTGCCGTTGCCCAGGATCTGGCGGTTGTTGTTGATCGTGCCGAGCCCGGTGATGACCCAGGTGCCCTGGCCCGGGGCGATCAGCGAGAGAACGTCGACGACGCCCTCGTCGAAGAAGACAGCGTTGACGCCGCCGCTCGTGACGAAGGTCAGCGTGTCACCCTGATCGTTGATCGAGGTTGCGGCGGTGGTCGTCGCGCATCCGCCGACGACGGTCCAGCCGCCGTTCGGCATGTAGATGATCGGGAACGTGCTGCAGCCGGAGAAGCCCTGGATGTAGCCGCAGAAGCCGCCGACGTTGTTGAGGTCGGCCCCCTGAACGCCCTGCCAGTTTCCGGGCGGCAGCGGGATCGTCGTGGTCTGCATCGTGTTGAGATCGAGGAGCTTGTTGCTCGCAAGGACGACGCGGCTGTTGTTGACGTCGGCGGCGATCGAAAGGCCCGGAAGATCGACGACGGTGGAACCGGTGAAGTAGACGCTGTTGGAGTACATCCCAAGGCCGATCCCGCCCGAGCCACCGACGATGTCACCGAGGTTGTTGACGCCAGTCGCGGTGCTGTACGTCTGGGCGGGCAGGGCGCCGAGCAGGACGAACTGGTAGCCGTTCTCGGACGGATACCACGCAGCGGCGTGGGAACCGATGGAGGCGATGCCGATGGTGCTCACCGCGCCGACGATCACGCCGTTGTCGTTGATCGCGTACGCGTCGGAGCCGACCCAGCCGGCGGGGAGCGGCAGGACTTCGACCGTGGTGCCGCCAGCCTTGGCGACGAAGGCCAGACCCTGATTGCCGCTGATGACCTTGCGGCCCACGACGTCGCCGAGCTCGTTCATCCCGAAACCCTGGAGGTCCGGGCCGAGGGTCTCGACCTTGTAGGTCGGAAGCTGGGCCGAACCGACGGAAGTGAGGCCGAGAAGGGCGATGGCCGAGAAAAGCACGTTGATGCGCATGTGGGTGTTCGTGGGATGAGGCGGAAGAGCGGGGGCGTTTGACCGCCTCCCAAGGGGAGATGCGCCATCCACTGAGAGATACGTCACGAAAGTGCGAATTTGATCCATGGGTTGGTCCCCGGGGATACCCCCTTCGCCGACGCTCGCGGGGCGTTACTCTCGGTTGTTGATGAACCACACGCCGCCCGACCCGGACGCAAACATGGATGAGAGATCGTTGATGTCGAGTCGTCGGCGTCGCATGTTGCATTCGCTGTTGGGGCTGCTCGCGTGCCTTCCGCTCGGGGGTTGCTTCTCCATGTCGGCCGTACCGCCGCGCGACGATCTCCCGAGCGTTGGCGCGATGGACATGCAGTCGAGCGCGCACGTCGACGCGTCGCGGGGCGCCGAGGTTGCGAGCGCGTGGGCGGCGAACTGCGTCCTCGTTCGCCCGCTGCTCAACGGCAAGGACGTCGGCTGGTTCATTCTCGACAGCGGCGCGTCGGGATGGACGATCGACAGTCGGGCCGCGGCGTCGGCCGGTCTCGAACAGATCGGTCGGGTCACGATCGGCGGGCCGCGGGTGGGGCAAGCCGCGGCGGTCTACACCTGTGCGACGGTCACGCTGGGTCCGCTGGTGCTCGACGGTCTCGAACTCACCGGCCTCGACATGCACAACACGGCGTGGTCCTTTGGGCGTGAGGTCGTCGGCATCGCCGGCCGCGAGGCGTTCGCGTCGGTGGCGATCGAGCTCGACGGCCGATCAAAGCAGATTCGGATGATGAGCGAGGCCTCCGAAATCGCCGAAGCCGCGTGGCACGACATCGAGCTACGAAACAACCTGCCCTGCGTGCGCTGCCGCTACGCGAAGGACGCGGAAGGTCTCTTCATGCTCGACACGGGCTGCAACGTGGCGGTTCACGTCTTCGGCCGGGCCGTGACCGAGCATGACCTGCTTGCGGACCCCAGTCGGATCCGCGGCTCGCGCACCCAAACGAACTTCGGTTCGAGCGAAAAGGTCAGCCTCGGGTCGCTCGACCATTTCGCGGTGGGCGCCGAGGAACTCGGGCCGCTCCACGAGGTGACATTCGCGCAGCCAGGCGATGCGCCACCGCCGCGGTCGTCGATCATGCACGAGGCAGACGGGCTAATCGGTCTCGCGCTCGCCGAGCGGTTCGTCATCGTGTTGGACCTGCCGCATTCGCGCGTGGCGTTCGTGCCATTGACGCAGCGCGAGCAGTGAGAACGGCGTATCGAATTCACCGCAGCCGCTGATCAAAATCGGCAAATCTCAAAGATTCAGGGTTGACGTTGCGGAGATCGGCCATATTTTCCCCTCCTTCGCGACGTCGCTGTCGCGCGGAGTTTCCCCATGCAATTCATCGAGCAGTACAACCTCGACCCATGCATGCGAACCGATCGGTTCGGGCGCGATGCCATCGCCTCTGGCGAGCGGATCGCCGCCCTCGGAACTTCGGTCTTCGGAATTGCCGCGAGCGAATGCAGTCTGCGCTTCACCGTCCGGTGACGCCGGCGTCAGCGGTTCGCTCATGTGGATGCCCTGTGGCGGCGAGAGCGTCTCGCCGCGGCGCTCTGGCGTACGCGAAACTTCACCGCTTTCGCCGGTGATTCCCGTCGTTCGCGAGCGGCGAAGCCCCTCGCGGCCGCCATCGCCAGGCAGTTCCGTCACCCCGTCCGTCACCCCGTCCGGCACCGCCGCGGCCAGCCGCCACACGCTCGTTGCGTGAGGTGGTGTTCCTCCGGCCGCGATTCGCCTCGTCGCATGCGTCGCTCACGTCGCGAGGCACTTGGCCATCGCCATGCGCTTTCAGTTCTCCCCATTTTCGAAACCAAACACCATGAACGAACAGATCTTCAGCGGACCCCCGCTCCCCCGTCGGGTGCGGGCGGCATTCGCGTACCTCGAGTACGTGCAGTCACGAGTGCAGCCCTGCTGCCATCCGCCGGGCGAATTGTCCAAGCAGGAGGCGGCGACTGAGGTCGTCGCGCTCCGGACGCTTGTCCAGTTCATGAGCGGCGAGCAGGAGTTCGTCGAGCCAATCCCTCCGCCGCTTCCGGTGGCGAAGGAGGGCTCGAGCACCGAGGAGTTGGCCCCTCGGGGAGCGACCGCTTCCTGAGGGGCGACTTCGCGCGCCCTCGCGACTCGTCATTCGCGGTTTGCGCGGTACCGTGCCGCCGCGATGCCTGCGCCCGCTCCATCCACCGTCGACGAAATCGTCCGAACGCTGCGGCGCATGGGTTCGAAGAAGGCCCGCGACGGCATGGCCCGATTCGCGATCCCCTCCGACAGGGCCTTCGGCATCGCGATGAATGAGCTGAAGACGCTTGCGAAGCGGATCGGTCGCAACCAGACGCTCGCACGCGATCTGTGGACGTCCGGCTGGTACGAGGCCCGAATGGTGGCCGTCCTCATTGCCGAGCGCGACAAGGTCACACCGAAGCTGATGGACGAATGGTGTCGCGACTTCGACAGTTGGGCGGTCTGCGATCACGCCTGCTTCCATCTCTTCGACCGCACGCCGCACGCGTTCAAGAAAGTCGCGGCCTGGTCAAAGCGCCGCAAGGAGTTCGAGCGGCGCGCGGCCTTCGCCCTGCTGGCGTCGGTGGCGCTCCACGACAAGAAGCTCGAGGACGCCCCCTTCGTCCGGTGCTTCCCGCTCATCGAGGCCGCGGCCGACGACGATCGCAACTTCGTCAAGAAGGGCGTGAGTTGGGCCCTCCGCGGCATCGGACACCGCAACGACACGCTGCGAACGCAGGCGATGGAGGTTGCGAAGCGGCTCGCAGCGTCCGAGGTCGCGTCGGCGCGATGGATCGGGAAGGATACGCTGCGCGACTTGCAACGGGCGCGGTGATGCCGCCTCGCCGTGCAGGCGTCGACCGATGCCGTGCGGCAGGACGACCGCCATCGCTCAATGCAGCCTCGTCTTCTGGAGGAGCCTGCCGTGCGATCGACGTTCATGATCATGTGGGCGCTGCTGGCCGCGTGCTGCATCGCATCATTCGCCCGCGGTGACGACCCAACTCCGCTCGGCTTCGAGAACGAGACGATCAGCTCGCCAGGGGCGAATTGGTTCGTGACGACGCCGGGATGGAAAGTGGAGATGAGCGAGCGGGCGAAGCACGCCGGCGAACGCGGAGCGCTGCTCTCGCCGACGAGCGACGCCACCGGCTTCGGCAATCTGCTTCGGTCGTTTGATGCGACCCCCTATCGCGGGAAGCGGATCGCCTTCCGTTCCATGGTTCGCGTCGAGGGCAATGGCCGCGTGCAGCCGTGGCTTCGCGTCGATCGACCGGGGAATGTCCGCGGGGCCTTCGACAACTCGCAGGATCGTCCGATCCTGCCGGGGGAGTGGACCGCGGCGACGATTGAGGCCGACGTCGATGCGGACGCGACCGGCATGGTCCTTGGCTTCATGGCGATGGGAGCGGTCCAGGCCTCGATCGACGAGGTGACGCTCGCCGTCGTCGGCGAGGCGATCGGCCCGCAACCACCCTCGCCGCCGTCGCCGTTGACGGGCGATGCTCTCGAGAACGTGCGGGCCGCGGCGAAGCTCGTCTCCTGCCTTCGCTTCTTCCATCCGACCGATGAATTGCGGGCAATCGAAGACTGGGGGCCAGTCGCGATCAGCGTGATCGCCGCCGCCGAACCGGCGAGCGATGCTGCGGACCTTGCCCATCGGCTGGGCGGCGCGATCGCCGAACTTGCGCCGGGTGTCGATCTCTGGGTGCAGGCGGAAGCCTCGAACGGACCCGAACCGCGACCGATGCCGGAGGGTGCGACGGCAGCGGTGTCATGGAAGCATTTCGGCGCCGGGCGCATCGGCGGCGCGAAGCACGCGATCTACCACAGCGTTCTCGAGCGCGTCGAGTTGGTGCCGAATTCGAGTCTGGTCGGCATGACCACCGATGTCTCGCTCGGCCGGGGCGTGATGGCTCGCATTCCGGTGCGGGTCTACGCCGACGCGAAGGGGACGCTGCCGCGCGGAAAGGTGCCGACGGCATTCGCGCCGGGCGTCCGCCGGCCGACGCTCTCTCCGCTCAATCGTTCAACCCGGCTCGCCGCCGTCGCCCTCGCGTGGGGGGTCTTCGAGCATTTCTACCCCTACTTTGACGTGGTCACGACCGATTGGGACGCGACCCTGAGCACCGCGCTGACCAGTGCCGCGACCGATGCCGATGGCCTGGCCCTTCTCGCGACGCTCGAGCGATTGGTTGCTGCGTTGCACGACGGCCATGGGTCGGTCTCGTGGGCCGATCAGCCCCCGGTTCGGCGTCTGCCGCTCCGGCTCGAGTGGTGCGGCGGGCATCTTCTCGTGATCGGAACATGCGGCGACGCGGCGAAGCGCGTGGCGATCGGCGATGAGATCCGGGCCATCGGCGATCGGTCGGTCGACGAATGGCAGCGGCTTGCTGCGGAGCGGATCTCGGCCGCGACGGACGGCTGGCTTCGGCACCGATCGGCGGAGTTCATCGCCACGCATGCTTCGGCGATGGCACCGGCGACGACGACGGTCGCGGTTCAACTGCGCTCGCCGGACGGCGCCGAGTACAGCGCGATGGTCACGCCCACCAACGAGTGCATGCCAACGGACGAGACGCGGAAGCGGCCCGCGCCCGGCAGTGAAATCGCACCTGGCATTCGCTACTTCAACCTCGACGGCGCCGAGTCTGCCGCGCTCATGGCAATCCTCCCGCAGCTCGCGGCGGCCGAGGGCATCGTCTTCGATCTCCGCGGCTATCCCGGCCAGGCGGCCTACGACCTCATGGAGCGGCTGATCGACGCGCCATCACAGAGCGCCCGGTGGATCGTGCCGATCGTGACCCGTCCGGACCGCGTGAACCTCGCGTGGCTCGAATCGCAGCGTTGGAGCCTGGTGCCGCGGCAGCCGAAACTGTCGAAGAACGTGGCGTTCGTGACCGACGGCCGGGCGATCTCCTACGCCGAATCGATCATGGGGATCGTCGAGGCCTACCGGCTCGGGGCGATCGTCGGCGCGACGACCGCCGGTACCAACGGCAACGTGAATCCGTTCATGGTTCCGGGGGGCTATTCGATTGCGTGGACCGGCATGCGGGTCCTGAAGCACGACGGTTCGACCCACCACGGCGTCGGGATCGCCCCGACGCTGCCGGTGACGCCGACCGCGAAGGGCCTGGCCGCGGGGCGCGACGAGGTGCTCGAGGCCGCGGTGTCGTTCCTGACCAAGGCTCGGGCCGCAACGCCGCATTGACGCGGGTGCGCGATGTCGGCGGCGGCGCGGGGCGTCCGTAGAATCGCGACATGCTCCAACAGCGGCGACCATGGGAAGAGGAACTGGCGATCGTCGATCGCGTCATGAAGTCGATCTCCGACCTCACCGAACCGGAGGAGATGGTTGACGTCTACTGGAACGGCATCGGCGACCTGATCCCGATCGAGGACTTCATCGCCCTCTCCCGGCGCAACGTCGAGGTGCCCGACTACATCATCACGCGTTCCTCGCGCTTCACGGAGCATCTGAATCCGTGGGAGAATCGCGAGCGGCTTCCCCGCATGCGCGGCGGGCTCCTCGGCGAGATCGCCTACGCCGACCGGCCGCTCGTCATCGAGGACATCCCGGCCCGGCTGCGGCCTGACGACCCGGCCCACTTCTATCTCGAAGGCTTCCAGTCGCTCATCGCCCTGCCTCAGTATGAAGGGGGCAAGGGCATCAACGTCGGCATTTCGCTCATGCGCGAAGGGGTCGAGTTCGACCGGAGCTTCGTCCCGATGATGCACTGGCAGGCGAGCCTCTTCGGCCGTGGCACGCAGAGCCTCGTACTCAGGAAGCAGCTCACCAAGGCCCTTCGCGACCTCGATCGCGAGATGGCGGTCGTCGGCGAGATCCAGCGGTCGCTGCTGCCCGAGCGGCCGCCCGTCATCGATGGCTTCGACATCGCGACGAGCTACGCCACCAGCGCGCAGGCCGGCGGCGACTACTACGACTTCTTTCCGATCACGCGCGAAGGGCCGAACGGCTCGGACCAATGGGGCATCTTCATCGCCGACGTCTCCGGCCACGGCACGCCGGCCGCGGTGCTCATGGCGATCACGCATGCGATCGCCCACACCCGCCCGGGCACGCCGATGCCCGCCGGCACGCTCCTCGCATATGTCAACAGCCACCTCAGCCGGTCGTACGCGACCGGAGGCACCTTCGTCACGGCGTTCTATGCGACGCTCGACCCGCACTCGCGACGGCTGACCTTCGCGGTCGCGGGCCACAATCCACCCTTCGTCGTGCGGGGCGGGCGCGTCATCGCCTTGGATGGCGACGCCGGGTTGCCCCTCGGACTCTTCGGCGACGAGCAGTATCGCGAGGAGAGCTTTCAATTGGAGCGCGGCGACGTGCTCGTCCTGTACACCGACGGAATCACCGAGGCGATGGCACCAAGCGACGCGAACGGGAAGCGCGAGCTCTTCGGCGACGAGCGGCTGGGTGAGTCCCTCCTTCGCTGCACCGGCGGCGCCGCCGCCGACTACGTCCGGTCGGTCGAAGCCGAGGTCCAGGCATTCACGCGCGGCGGGCTCGCCACCGACGACCGCACGCTGGTGGTGGTGCGCGTGGCGTGAGCGGGCGCTCAGCTGCGGATCGCCGCGAGGAACCCGCGGAGCATCGCGTCGAGGTTCCAGGCGCTTTCGCCGGTGACCGTCGCCAGCGCCGCGGCGCTGAGACGGCGCTGCACGGCCGAATCCGCGATCGTCGCCGCGATCATCTCGGTGAACGATCCGACGTCGCCGTCGCGGTAGAGGAAGCCGTTCTCGCCGTGACGCAGCGCCTCGATCTCGGGGCCGTGCGGTAGGCGATTGTCGCTCGTGACGACCGGCAGCCCGTAGTTGAGAGCATGAAGCATGCTCAGGCCGATCGCCGCGGGGAACGCCAGACACGCCGCACCGAGCATCCACGGGGCGAGCTGCATCTCGTCGTAGAGGGCCCCGACGAAGAGGACGCGATCGGCGATGCCGAGTTCGCGGGCGAGAGCTTCAAGTCGCGGGCGGTCCTCGCCGTCGCCGACGATTGCCGCCCGAAGTGCCGGCTCGCGCGGGGCCAGGGATGCGACCGCCCGCAGGAGCATGTCGACCCGCTTCCACTGTTCGAGCCGCGAGATGTAGAGGAGCGTCTTGCCGCGCACGCAGCCGCGCTCGGCGAGGAACGCATCGACCTTGGCCGGTGGCCACGCGGCCTTCGCCGCTTCGATCGGGGCAGCGTCGACCGAATTCGGCGCGACGAAGATCCGCTCCTTCGCGTGGCCCTCGGCGATGAGGGCATCGGCCTGGCCGCGGGAGTAGAGGATGCAGGCGTCGCAGAGGGCCAGGATCGCGTTGCGAAAGCGACGGCGAAGCCAGCTCTCGCGCTTGCCGAGACCATGGCCGAAGACGATCGTGCGGACGCCATTGAGCCGCCCGCGGAGAAGCGCCGGAATCAGCTGCACATACCGCGAGTTCCACGGCATGATCACGACGTCGGCGGGCCTGCTCACCGCGCTGAATTCGCCCGGCTGCCAGATGAAGGGCCCGATCTCGCGATAGGGCTTGTGGACGCAGGCGAAGTCGGCGTGACTTGCGGCACCCTTGAGACTCCCCTGCTTCGGCTGAAGGTCCGCCCAGACTTCGAGGGTGATGCCGGGCGTCGCGGCGAGCTGTGCGAACAGTGACTCGCGATACTTCGGGATGAGCGGCTGGACGAAGCGGACGCGGAGAGCCCGGGGATCGGACGCCGGCGTGCCTGGGGATGCGGCGCTCATGCCCGAGGACTCCCGAAGCCCGCTTCGACGAGCGTTTGCTGGGCGATCGCAGTCCAGTCGAATCGGCGGGCGACGCACACCTGTGCCGCTGCGCCGAGTTGGGCGCGGCGGGCGGCGTCTCGTTCCATCGTCACCATCGCCGTCGCGAAGTCCCGCGCGGTTCCGCGCACCAACACGACCCCCTCGGCCTCGCCGTTCACCGGAAGCAGGCAGCGCTCGCCGATGATCGCGGGGGTGCCGACCGACATCGCCTCGACGACCGCGAGGCCAAAGCCCTCGTAGCGAGGTCGGTGGACGGTGGCGATTGCGTCACGCAGGGCAGCCATTTTCATGCGGTCGTAGAGCGGTCCCGTGAAGTGGACGATTCCGCCAACGCCCGCGGATCGGGCCGCCGCCGCGATGGTGGACTGCTCACCCCAATCCGGTCCGACGAGAACGAGATCTGCCGCGCTGCCCATCGAACGGGCGATGAGGAAGGACTCCAACAGGTCGTCGAGCCCCTTCACGCGATCAAGCCGACCGAGATAGACGAAGTACGGGCGCTTCGCGAGCGGCTCGTAGCTGTCGCGAAAGAGACCGGCGGGAGGGATCTGCAGCGCGGGGACGTCGAAGCCGTTGGGGACGATCGCCGCGACCGGGCGTTTCGCGAGTCGATCGACTTCGAGCCGCTCCTCGTCGTTGAGGACCAGGACGCGTCGGGCGTCGCGGAGCATCGCTCGCCATCCCAATGCCAGCGCCGCCCGCTTCTTGCTGGCGCCGAGCTTGAGCATCTCCGGATGCATCGCCCCGTGCGAGCTGACGAGGTACGGAACGCCCAGCGATCGCGCTGCCCGCGAGCCGGCGAGGGCGATCGGATTCCACACGCCATGGGCATGGATGAGCGACGCCGGCTTCGAGAGGGCCTTCGCAACCTTGTGGAACTGTCCGTAGAGCGCGGCGAAGAGCTTGGTCTTCGGGACGAGCTCGATGGTCACGCGGTCTGCGTCGCGAGTCGCCTTGCACAGCGGTTCGACGCCGTCGGGCTTCGACCCTTCGGCCTCGGCCACGATGGTGACGTCGTGGCCCAGCCTCGCCTGTGCCGCCGCCAACGAGATGGCCACCACCGGCGGACCTCCTCGGTCCGGGTGCAGGCCCTCGATGACATGGACGATCCGCAGCCGACTCACGCCAGCACGATACGGCCTTCCATCTCGCGATGGAACGCACGCAGCGCGTCGCGGCTGTCGACGACCAGTCGGGCGTGCTTCGCCACCATGGCCCAGTCGAAGGCCGCGTGGTTGGTCGAGACGAGGACGCAGTCGTAGCTCTTGAGGACGTCGGGCGTGATGGTCACGCTCTTCATCTTGAGGTCGTGCTTGCGGCCGGCCCAGGTCTCCGGGCAGTGCGGATCGCTGTAGTCGACGTGGGCGCCCTTGGACTTCAGGATCTCGATGAGCTCGAAGGAGGGGCTCTCGCGGACGTCGTCGATGTCCGGCTTGTAGGCCAGGCCCAGGACGAGGATCTTCGAGCCCTTCACGCTCTTGGCGCGGTCGTTGAGGGCTTCGATCACCCGGTCGACGACGTAGTGCGGCATCGAGGTGTTGATCTCGCCGGCGAGCTCGATGAAGCGAGTCGACTTGCCGACTTCCTTGGCCTTCCAGGTGAGGTAGAAGGGGTCGATCGGGATGCAGTGGCCGCCGAGGCCCGGACCCGGGTAGAAGGGCATGAAGCCGAAGGGCTTGGTGCTGGCGGCGCGGATGACTTCCCAGACGTCGATGCCCATCGGGGTGAGCACGGTCTTGAGCTCGTTCACCAGGGCGATGTTGATGCAGCGGAAGATGTTCTCGAGGAGCTTGGCGCTCTCGGCGACTTCGGCGCTCGAGACCGGAACGACGTCCTTGACGCCCTTGCGGTAGACGCTGGCGGCGAGTTCGGTCGAGACTTCGCAGAGGCCGCCAACAAGCTTCGGAATGGTCGAGGTCGAGTGTGACTTGCGGCCCGGATCCTCGCGCTCGGGCGAGAAGGCGCCGAAGATGTCGCGACCGAGCTGGAGGGACTTGCCCTTCTCGCCGGCGGCCTTGAAGATCGCCGGCATCATGTCGTCGCGGGTGGTGCCCGGATAGGTCGTCGACTCCAGCACGATGAGCTGCCCGGCGCGAAGCGTCTTTCCGATCGCCTCGGCCGTGTGCAGGATGTAACTGATGTCCGGTTCCTGGTGCTTCCCGAGCGGGGTTGGCACGGCAATGATGATGATGTCGGCCTCACCCAATCGCTTGAAATCGGTGGTGGCCTCGAAACGGCTGCTCTCCGAGAGGCCCTTGATCATGCCGTCGCCCAGGTGCTTGAGGTAGTTTTCCTTGCGGGCGATGCAGTCGACCTTCCGCTGATCGATGTCGAAGCCGATCACGGGCATGCCACCGTCGTGGAGGGCCGCGGCGAGCGGCAGGCCGACGTAACCGAGGCCGATGACGCCGACGGTCGCACGGTTGGTCTTGATGAGGTCGCGGAGGCGTTCGGCGGCGGGCGCGACGGGACGAGCGGTAGCGGCGGGCGTAGTCATGGCGGGCCTAGAGTAGAGCGAACGATCGAGGAACGGTGGATTGTGAGGGAGAGGAGAGTAGTCCGGATGGGGGCGGAACGGTTCGCGCATCGAGTGCGCGAGGTTCACCCGCTGACGCTGATCCGGGCCTGTGGTGCCGTCGGGTCGGCGGCGCGCGACGGGTCGGTTTGACCCGACCCGGCTTGGGCAGTCTGGCTCAGCTCCTTCATCAGAAGCGTCCAGGTCTCGCGGTCGTACTGCAGCAGGCCGAGCACCTCTTGGACGATCTCGGCGCTCTTGGCCATGCTGGCCTCGACCATGCGCTTGTACATGTAGGTGTACAGCGCCGACAACTTCTCGCAGAGCTGAGGGTTGTGATCCGGCCGAAGGCTGCACATCAGCTCGGTGAGAATGGCCTGACACTTGGTCGTGCCGTCGAGCGCCTTCTCAAAATCGCGGGCTTCGTACCCAGCCCTGGTCTGCTCGGCGAACCGGAGTGCCCCGTCGAGGAGCAGGAGCCGAAGCTCGGCGGGCGAGGCGGTGAGGACTTTCGTCTTGAGATATGCCTGTGGAGCAACCGACATGCTGGTTCTATCGGCCCGAGGGAGGGGCTACTTGCTTCCGGAGAGGGTCCGATGCGAAGGATCTGGTTGCTCGCGGCTCGTGCCCGGCGTCCCGGCAGGTGGTTCAGGGGGGGCTCAGCCGATCAGCGATGAGATCGACGAGATCGACGACTGTTGGGACTGGAGCTTGGACAGGGCCGACTCCATTGCCGAGAACTGCTTCTGCAGCCGTTCCTTACGGGAGGCGAGACGGGTATCGAAGAGGCTGATGCGCTCGGTCACCCGGTCGATCTGGCTCGCGAAGCTCTCGCTGGCTTTCGTGAAGGCACCGTTGATGGTGTTGGTGAGGCCACTCAGGGCTTGGTCGAAGAGGTCGCCGAAGCCGAGGGCCGTGTTCACGATCTTCGACGTGCCGACGGTGACGCCGGGGATCGAGCTCTCGACCGCGTCCACCTTCTCTTGCTTGAGGGTCGCGAAGAGTTTCTCGACCGAGTCGGGATCGGCGGCGTAGGCGGTGTCGAACTTGGCCTCGTCGAACTCGATGTTGCCGTTCTTCGCCACCTTGATGCCGACCTGGGTCAGGTATTGGTAGGAGCCGTCGATGTTCTTCGCCTTGCCCTGAAGCGTCGCGTACATGACCTGACGGCCGCGGGCGATGGTCGGGTCGCCAAGCAGCGGACCCCGCCGCGAGGTGTCCGAGTTGTAGGTGTCGTAGGTGTTGATCTTGTCGATGACCGCGTTGAAGGCGTCCACCCAGTCGTTGACGTCCTTCTTGATCCCGTCCACGTCACGCTTGACTTCCATGGTCGTCAGCGTGTCCGAAGCCTTCTTCACGGTGATGTCGAGGCCCGAGACGACGTCTTCGAACACGTTGTCGCTGTTGCGGAGCACGAGGCCGTCTGCGGCACTGTCGTTGCCGAAGATGATCTCGGCGTCATGCCCCTCGCTCAGTGTCGTGAAGCCGAGATCGACGCCGCCCGTGTCGATCTGGAGCTGGCCGCCAGAACCGCCAATGGCGCTGCTGAAGCTCAGGTAGAAGGGCGTAGCGCCGGACCCGATGTTCACGGAGGTGGCCGTGACCGGGATGCCCGCCTTGTTCACCTTGGCGATGATCTTCTTGAGGCTGTCGGTCGTGTCGAGGTCGACGGTCTTCTCGTAGGTGCCGTCGATGTTTCCGCCGATCGTCGTGGCGGTTTGGGCGATGCCGAGGGACTTCGCGACCGTTCCGCTGGAGTCCACGACCTTCAGCTTTCCGGTCGGCGTCGCCGCGGTGTCGTCGAGCAGAAGTCCGTCGCCCGTCGAGTTGAGGCGGGCCTCGACGGCAAGACCGCGCGAGTTGATCTCGCGCATGACGTCGTAGAGCGAAACGGTGTCCTTGCCGATGTCGACCGTCGCGGAGGCGCCTGTGGAGTCGGTGATCTTGAACGTGCCGGACCCGATTCCCCTGCCGTAGTTGAGGGAACCGACAGCCGCGGCCTCGCTGATGTACTTCACCTCGAGGTTTCCACCGCGAATGGTGTTTGACGCGACGCCGGCGTTGGCGATCCCCAGCGCCGAGGCCGCGGTGCCGCTGACGATGAGGTTTCCCCCGCCGCCGACCGAATCGGTGACGAGGAGGCTCGCGTTGTCCGATCCGACGCCGAGCGTCAGGTGGGAGCCCGCGCCGCTCGCGGCGGAGTTGACCGCGTCGATCAGGCCCTCAAGCGTCGTGTACGAGTCGAGATTGTTGACCGTGAACGAGGTGCCGGCTCGATCCTGGAGCGTGAGCGAGTTCGTTCCGGCTGTAAGTCCCGCTCCTCCGTTCACGTTTCGGGTGAGGAGCGTGCCGAGGCCAGAAGTGATGCGGCTGCCGGTCGTGCTTGAATCGGTGATGTCGAAGATGCCGAGGTCGCGGGCGGTCTTCTCGGAAATCGCGGTGGCTTGGGAGGAGCCGTCGGTATCGCCGGCAAGGACGCTGAACTCGTAGGCACTGCTGAATTGCAGGCCCGTGCCCGCGACATTGACGCTCGCGGTGACGGCGTTGCCGGTCGCTTCGGCGATGCGATCGATCACGTCCTGGATCGTTGCGGCGCGCGGCTTCGCGGCCTCGTTCACGATCGTCTTGCCCGTGATGGTCGCGCCGGTGCCGGTCGTGCCGGTGAAGATGCCGAGGTTCTTGGCGGTGGTGTCGGCGTTGGGGCCGGTGCCGAGGACCCGCAGCGTCTGTGCGCCGCCGGTGGTGTCGGTGAGGACGAATCCGTTGCCGTCGGCGTTGATCGACATGACGACCTTGCCCGCGCCGAGGGCGTCGTCAAGGGTGTCGTTGACGCGGGTGAGCATCTCCTGCACGGTCGTGACCGCGTCCTTGTCGACGTTTCCGTTGCTGTCGAGAACGGTGCCGAGGTTCACCTCGACCTGGCTGCCGGTTGCGGTCTTGACGATGAAGTCCGCGGCGTCGGTGGTGTTGATCTTGACGCCGCTGCCGTTGTTCAGTGAGGCGAGTTCGGTCGCTCCCGTGATGGGCAGGTTCTTGCGGCCAAGCGAGACCTTGTAGGTCGTGGGGGTGACGCCGTCATCGACGTAGATCTTGAAGTCGGTGACGTTGTCGCGGATGAGAACGCCGAGACCGTCATTGAGCGAAGCAAGCGTCGTGGCCGCGCCGAGCTTGTTGATCTGACCTGAGGTGATGGTCGAGCCAGCGGTGGTGCCGGCAATTCCGAGATCGGTGGCCGTGAAGTCGCCGGAGCCATTGGCGACGGCGAGCGAGCCGGAGCCGCCGGAGGTGTCGGTGATGACCAGGCGCTCGTTGTCGATGCTTGCGGAGATCGCGGCGTCGCTCGTGGCGTTGATGCTGCTGACGACCTCCTGCAGGGTCGTTGCCTTGGAGAGGTCGATGGTCGCGTCGGCGCCGCTCTTGTCGGTGATTACGATCTTGCCGCGGCGAACGCCGCTTCCGCCGTTGAGCGAGCTCAGGTCAACCGACCGCGATACGCCGATGTCGCCGAATTCGAAGCTCAGCGAATCGAGGCCGAGCGGGGTCGCGTCGAGCGTCGAATATCCCTTGCTTCGAAGCTGGGACGAGGACGCGAGTCGCTTCACGAAGAATTGGTAGCTGCCAACGGGCGTGGTTCCGTCGGCGACGGCCGTCGCGACCGACTCGTCGCTGGACGTGGCGGTAGCGGCGCGAAAGACCTTGTTGACGCGGAACGATGTCGAGGCGGACTTCAGGGCGAGGAGCCGGGCGTTCACGTCCAGGAGCGCCGTGCGCTTCGTCTGGAGGCTGGCTACGCGGGTCGAGAGCGATGTCTTGCCTTGGGCCTCAAGCGACATCAGTTGGTCGATGAGCTGGGCGCTGTTGATGCCGCTGACGAGACCGACGCCGGATGTGATCGAGCCCATGGGTGTTCACTCCTCACGACCATCGCGCAGGCTTCGCCGGAAGAACTGCGGAGGCGAGTCCGTCGGCAAGCGACGCGCCAGGCGGGTCTTGCGCGGCTATGCCGCCTTGCGGCGCATGGTCTCGACAACGACCTTCTCGACCGCAGCGGCGCGGTTGTGGCGCCACGTTGGGACTCGCTCCCCGTGGCTTTGCAGAATCAGGACATCCGAGGCCCACTGCGCGAGTGTCTGCTGGAAAAGCGACTTGGCCTTCCGCACCTGGCGGTCTGCATCGATCGGGTCGACGTGCATGAGGTCCTTCCCTGTGTGACCGGAGCCGTGATGTCCGGGAGACGTCCTTGTCTCACACGCGTGATCGGGCGTTGCTGGGGGCAAGTTCAGTCGGAGTGCGCTCTATAGAAGGCTTGCGTAGACCGAAAACGTCCGAGAACACATATGCGATGTTCCACGGGGAACGTCTTGGCGTGGGGATCCTGTCTCGATAGCCATATCCGCTGTGGACTGGGTGCACGGCTGATACTCTGTGGCGCAGCCAATTTCCGTTGAAGAGCACGCTGCGTGGCACGCATTTGGAGGCGCCAGATGACAGGGGAACAAGGCAACGAAGGCAAGAAGCTTCCTCCGCGGAAGCTTGGACGTGGGCTTGATGCGCTGTTGAGCGTCCCTGTCGAGATCGCCCTTCCTGGTGTTTCACGGTCCCGGACCGAGACGTCGGGCGGGTCGGCCCACGCCTCGCCGAGCACTGCATCCCCCGTTGCCTCCAGCCCAATCCAGTCCCAGGGCGCTGTGAGCGATGTTCCACGTGGAACAGTCCCTCAAGAGCACCGTGCGACAGTGACTTCGACGCGAGAAGCTGCCGTCATGGGACCTGGTCTTGTCGATCTCCCTGTAGATCAGCTGCGACCAAATGCGCGGCAGCCCCGGCAGGATTTCGACTCGGCCAGCATCGATGCCCTTGCCGCGAGTATCCGTGTCGCGGGGCTCATGCAACCCATCGTCGTGCGGTCGGCGTCGGATGGGACCTTTGAGATCATCGCGGGTGAGCGTCGCTGGCGGGCAGCCCAGCGCATCGGTCTCCTCACGATTCCCGCTGTGATCCGTGATGTCGACGATCGCACTGCCGCTGAGTGGGCACTCATTGAGAACATCCAGCGCGAGGATCTCAATCCGATGGAGAGAGCGACAGCGCTCCGGAGGCTTGCCGAAGAGTTCTCATTGACGCACCAGGAGCTCGGCGGAAGGGTGGGACTCGACCGAACGAGCGTCTCAAATCTCCTGCGGCTCGCAGACCTCGATCCCTTTTGTGCTGATGCTGTTCGAAAGGGAAAGCTCTCGCAGGGGCATGCGAAAGCGCTCCTTGGGGTGGAGCGGCTCGATCATCGACAGACCCTTGCCGCCGCAGCGATCTCGGGGGAGTGGTCAGTCCGAGAACTAGAACGCCGTGTCCAGCAGACACTCCGGCACATTGAGCCGTCGCCCTCACTCTCGCCGGGTGCCACCGTCGTGAAGTCGTCGGCCCATCTCGAGGACCTTGAGCGCCGATTGAGTGAGCATCTTGGTTCACGAGTCACCATTCAGCTCGGGCGCAAGAAGGGCTCGGGGCGGCTGTGTGTTGACTTCTTCAGCCTTGATCAGTTCGACGGGATCCTGGCGAAACTCGGCTTCCAAGATCACGCCTGACCACACTGTTGAAGTCATTACAACTCAGCAGGCTGTGGCTGTGCGAAAGAGTCGCAACGACGTATCGCGTTTTCCGGCTCGAGAAGGCTGCTCAGAAGGCCGGGCGAGCTACTTCACGGTTGTGAGGTACTCGACGACGTCGCGCAGTTCATCGAGCGTGAGCACCGGACCCATGGGGGTCATGGCCGATCGCTCGCCGAAGCCCTTCACAACGACAGCGTTCGGATCCACCAACGACTGAAGGATGAGGGGCCTGGTCAGCCGCCCGCCCACTCCATCGAGCTTGGGGGCCGCATCGCCACCCATGCCAGTGAGCGAGTGGCACTTCAAACAGGTCGCTGATGTATGGAAGTGCACGATGTCGGAGCCGCGCTTTGCGTCTCCGCCCTCAAGCGCCACATCGAATCGGGCAAGCGGTCCCTTCGAGTCCCGGGCCTTGAGCCAGGCATCTGCCCGTGCGGCGAGAGGCGACCCTTCGCGCGACTGTGCGGCTCGGATGACGTCGAGTTGAAGTGCGGGCTCGAGCGACCCGGATTCCAGTGAGCCAAGCGACTCCGCGATTAGGGCGTCAAGCTCGGTCGAGCGGGCCTTGCCCAACGTCGCGATTGCGGCCTGTCGCTCTCCCCGGTCCGCGGCACGCAATCCGGCCCGGAGCGTCTCTGCCGCCCTCTCGGGCGACCGTTCGGCCAGATGCGCCCGAGCTTCCGCCCGCAGCAACGGCTCTTCCGACGCGACAGCGATCGCCAGCGCGTCGTCGGCGCGGCGGTCGCGGTCGCTGCACAGCTGGCGCAAACACGCAACTCGCTCCGATGCTGGCTGCTTTGGATCGATGACCACGTCGTAATTCGCGGCACCGTCGAGTGCGATTCCGGCGGCCGTCGCCACGTCGCGAGCGGCTCCGCGCACCGCCGGCGAGCCAAATTGAACGAGTCCGGGGAGCTTCTGCATGAGGACCGTCTGGTAGGCCTTGGCATCCCGCCTCGACGGATCGATCGCGCGGTAGGCGCCGTTGACCCGGTCGCGCGGACCCGGATGCATCCACTCGCTCAACGCGGCCATGGCCTCGACCCGCATCGCCTCGGGCAGGGAGTCCGACCGGGCCAGATCGGCCAGCGACACCGCGGCGGCCGTCTCGTCCGATCGGACGCACGCATTGATCACCCGCCGGACGATCGGCGTCTCCAGCGGCGGATGAACGCCGCTTCCGATCGGCCGTTCGACCATGCCATTCGGCCGCTTCCAGCCCACCATCACGAAGTCCTCGCCACCGCCCTCAGCCTGCCGGGCTTCGAGGTAGTAGCGCTTGCCCGCCTCGAGCATCACGGGCTGCGACGTTTGCCCCTCCTGTCCATCCCAGTCGCCGCGTGACGAATACCCGTCCACGAACGCGATTTTCGTCTTCTTTGCCGGCGTTTCGTCGCTGCTCAGGTAGAGCACCGACCCATCGTCGCTGGTGATTTGGAACACGTATGGCCCGGTCTCTGGCGCCACAACCACGCCGCTGACCCGCTGCAGGAAGTTGCTGCCGAAGTTCGAATGTCCCTCAAACGTGGTGGCGACGTCGGTCTGGCTCGGGGCGGCTCCAAACGTCGCGTCATCCTCGAGTTTCGCGTCACCCGCATTTTTCACGTCATTCCAGACCTCCCGCTTCACCTCGATCGTCGACTGCACCGGCGCCGACGCGCTTCGCACGAAGCGACGGGCCAGCTCGGCGACTTTCGGCCACGCCTCGGGAATCGGCACGTCGTTGATGGCCCGGGCGGCCTCTGCCACCACCCGATCATCAGAGTCCTGGAGAAGCCGCGCAATGGCCGGGTCGCCCCAGCGGCGCATCACGAGCGCGGCACAAAGCCGCAGCTCCGGCTGGGGTTCGCTGATGAGCAGTCGGGTTGCATCGCCGCGATTGAGCCAGGTCAGTGCCGTCACGCCGGCGTGGCGGAGGAAGACATCTTTCCCGTCATTTTCAGCGAGCATCGAGACGATCGGCGCATGTGCGTCCTGCACCTGGAGACGACCCAGGGCCATGGCCGCGAAGTAGCGAACCCGTGGAGATTCGTCGGTGAGCGCTCGCATGAGCTGCTTCGTCGCCCCCGTGAATTTCGCCTCTCCGATGAGCTTCGCCGCCTGACCGCGAATCTCGGCATCCGCGTCGTCCAGTCGCTCGACCAATCCCTGTACGGCGTTCGGCCAGAAGCCGTCCCCGGCGATCATGCCCAGCGCCCACATCGCGTGAATACGGCTGAGCCGGCTCGCGCCCGTTGCGGCCTCGCGCGTGAGCATTGCGACGACGTCGGGTCCGCGCTCGGCGAGGGCGAATTGGGCGCGAAGTCGCACGCGCTGATCGGCGTGCGAAAGAAGCCGGCGCAGCTCGCTCGTCTCGCGCTGTCGAAAGCCCTCGCGGAACAGCGTCCCGACCTCGGCGACGCGCGGGTCCTTGATCAACGCTGGATCCCAGACCGTGTACACCTCGCCGTAGCCCTTGCTGTCCCAGCCGCCACCCCAGTCGCTGATGTACATCTTGCCGTCGTAGCCGAAGTCGACATCGGTCGGCAGCACGTTCTCGACGAACGGGTGCACATCGACGACGCGGAAACCGGCGCCGAACGGCTCGAGCTTGAAGGCGAGCACGCGGCTGTACGCATCGCCACCAAGGAAATCGCACAGGAAGAACGCCCCCTGGTAGCGCTCCGGGAGACCCAGCCCCGGATAGTGCACCAATCCCGACGGACCGCTGCTGACGTGGTGAAGGGGAGGCACCGTCCACGCGGGCTGCACGGGCGAGTAGTCCTTCACGCGGTCCGGGGCCAAGTCGGGCCGCATGGCCCACGTGTCCTCCTGATTCCACGGTCCCCGGACATTGGCCCCTTCCATCGACTGGTAGTCCGCCCGCCATCCCGTCTCACCGCCCTCGACGCAGTACACGATGCGTGCCTTGTCGCCGGCGTCGGAGTTGTTGTCGCCCGTGATCAGGTTGCCGAAGTCGTCGAAGGCGAGTTCCTGCGGATTCCGAAGTCCGCGACAGAAGACCTCGATGTTGCTTCCGTCGGCGTTGCAGCGGAACACCGCTCCCGACCGCGGATCCGCAAGGACACGACCGTCCGCCGTCGTCACGTGATAGCCGCGATCGCCGATCGACCAATAGAGTTTGCCGTCGGGGCCCCACGCCAGTCCGTGCATGTCATGTCCGCGGAGGGCGACTCGCACGCCAAAGCCGGTGTAGACCTTGTCCTTCACCTCTGCGACGCCATCGCCATCGCGATCGATGAGCCGCCAGAGGTTTGGGATGTTCGTGTACCAGACCTCCCCCTCGCGGGCGATGATTCCCGCGCCGGTGCCGTCGAGCGGCTCGTTGAAGGGCGAGGCGAAGATCGTCTGTCGATCGGCACGGCCATCGCCGTTGGAGTCCTCGATGCGCCGGACGCGGTCCTCGTAGCGGCGGTAGTAATCCATGCCGCCCTCGCGCTTCGAGGCCCATTTCTCGTACATCTTCAACCGATCCTCGACCGTCTGACTCTGGAGGTCGTCCATGAGCCACCACTTGGACGAGCGGTTGTCCTCGATGCCGCGCTCCTGCCGAGCACTCTCGGCGAGGTAGAGTCGACCGAGATCGTCGAAGCAGAACGAGACCGGATCCTCGACCAGCGGCTCCTTCGCAAACAGGGCCGACTTCAGCCCCGCAACCGGTTTCACCTTTGCCGGCTTGTCGTAGGTCGGCCGGTCCGCAGGGAGTTCCTTCGTCGCGCTGGGCGGCGGACGATGGGTGGCGCCCAGCGCCGCAACCAAGAGGCTGGGAACGGCAATCAGGACGGTGGCAAACAGCCCCGAACGATGGTGGGGGATGGTGGAGGTGCGCATCGGTCGCACCCCATGCTAAAGGCGAACTCAAGCAAGGCTCCGGCGGAGCGCCATCCGGCGGCGAGAGCCCTATGGACTGGAGCCGACGCGCTGGCCAACCGGTACTCTGTCGCACAAGAGACCGTCGGGGTGACCTTCGGGGTAACCGTCGGGGTAACCGTCGGGGCGACTGTCGCTCGACATCCAATTTCGTACGGTGTAAGCTCTATCCGCGTTGAAACAGCCAACAGGCTGTTCGATCACTCTACTGCCAAGGAAAGACATGCGCATCACTGCTCTCGCTGCCGGTTTCTCGCTCGTTTCCCTCGCCGCCGTACTTGTCGCCGCCGCGCCGCAGGGCACCGGCGCCGCCGCCGCTCCGAAGGCCGCCGCGCCGGCCGCCGCGGCGACCTACGCGATCGACGACGTTCACTCGTCGGCGTTCTTCCGCGTGCAGCACCTCGGCGCTGGTCAGTTCTGGGGTCGCATCAACGGCGTCTCCGGCACCTTCACCTCGGGCAACGGCGCCGCTGAAGGAACGTCGTTCGACATCACTGTCGACGTCAACACCGTCGATACCGGCGAGAAGAAGCTCGACGACCATCTCCGCAGCCCTGACTTCTTCAACGTCAAGGAGTTCCCCACGATGACGTTCAAGAGCAGCGGCGTGAAGGGCAAGGACGGCAAGCTCGAAGTCACCGGCGACTTCACCATGCATGGCGTCACCAAGCCGATCACCGCTGCCGTGGAATTCACCGGCGCGAAGGCCGGCCCGATGGGTGATCGCGCCGGCTACGAGGCCGTGTTCACCATCAAGCGCAACGACTGGGGCGTCTCGTATGGCGTCGACAAGGGCATGGTTGGCAACGATGTTCGCATCGTGGTGAATCTGGAAGGCGTCAAGAAGTGAATGAAGGCGCCTTGGGAGCGATCGCGCCGTACTGACGGCAGCGTCCGCCCGATCTCGGAGCTTGACTCCGGGAACCCGATGCGTCTCTGTGCGACCTGGCGGGGTGGCTTGTCTGCCCCGCCAGGCTCTTTTTGAACCCGCTCGGAGCGTCGCATGGACCCAATGCAGACGGCGATCCACGTCGTTGCCTCAGCGGTGATGGCGGTGGTGTTGATCGTGGTTGGAGGTCGACGGCGCGGGTCGATGCGGCTCGCGGGAATGGCCATCGCCCTCGCCATGGTCTGGCAGTTT
This sequence comes from Phycisphaerales bacterium, assembly GCA_044220875.1. Classification (GTDB taxonomy): domain Bacteria; phylum Planctomycetota; class Phycisphaerae; order Phycisphaerales; family SM1A02; genus JAEUIT01. Next base: position 353,723 of record JBGAQH010000001.1, read on the forward strand.
GTCGTCCAGGAGGGTTGGCCTGCCCTGCCGCCGACATCGAAGTGGCACACGATCGTCTTCGCGGTCGCGGCCATCGCGGTCCTGTCGTCCATTCTGGCAAGGCTCCAACGCGCGTCGCCGACGGCAGAACGGGCGCTTGGGCCGGCCCTCCTCGCCTCGCTCGGCCTCGTTGCCATCGCCCGCTCGCCACTTCTCGGCACGCTGCAGCCGCTTCATTGCGCGGCACTGGTGACCGCACCCGCGATTGCGGTCCTTGCTCTTCGCGGCGAGCGTTCCCCTGGCTTCGGCCTTCCTGCAGCGCTGAGCTTCGCCTGCGTGTCACTGGCGGGCATGTGCCTTGTCGGATCGTTCGCGAAGCTCGGGATCATTGCGGCGTCCACGGGCTTCACGCTCGGCATGGTCGCGTTGTTGGCATGGCGGACGCGCGCGGGCCTCGGCGTCGCAGGCATGACGACGGGGATCGCCGCGCTTGGAGCAATCGCCGGGTCGGGTGCCGCGTACTTTGACGGCCACTTCACCGCCGGGCTTTGGGCACTCCCCGTCCTCGCTCCGGTTGCGGCACTGAGCGCCGACCTTCCGTTCGCCCGACGTCGCCCGCATCTCGCTGCATTCCTGCGGGTCGCGGGCCCGGCGCTCATCGCGTTCCTCGCGCTCGGCGCTGCCTTCGTCCAGTCAAGCACCACGACGTCGGAAGAGGAAAGCGGTCCCGACTACACCGGATACGGCGGCTGAGAGCCGTAGCATGCCCGCACGATGCTGACGGCGCTTTCGCTTGCCCTGCTCTGTGCGCCACATGCCCCCTCGGTGACGCCCCCCGCGCCCCATGTCGCCTGGCAACGCCTTGGGGGACCGCTGGGCATCGCGATCTGCATTCGCGTGGCGCCTGCTGCTTCGGCGGACCCCGAGACCGCCCCCGGACCCGGTCGGGGAGAGGCCGAACCCGCCCAATGGATCGCAACGCTGCGCGCCGCCGGTCTGACCCGCGTGATCTTCCAGGCGAAGAACCCCGATGGCTTCTGTCTCTGGCCGTCGGCGGCCGCGCCGCGATGGGTCAGCGAATCGCCCTGGCACGCTCGCGGGGGCGATCTTCTCCGGGAGTGCGTTGACGTCTGCGCCACAAGCGGCATGCAGGTCGGCGTCTCCATTGCCGCGACCGAGCCATTCGATCCTGAAGCGGGCGCTGCGCGGATGGAGACGCAACTTCGTGAGCTCTGCACGAACTACGGGTCGCTCTGCGAAGTTCGATTCGACGATGCGACCGACGACGAAGCCACCCATGCGCCGGACGAATCCGCCCTCACAGCCGCCGTTGCACTCGTCCGCCAGCTTCAGCCCGCTGCAGTCATCGCGGGCGATCGTGGGCCCGACGTATGGGTGACGACGCAGGCTGGAACCAGGCCATTGAGTGACGCCTGGCAACCGCGCGAAGTGAGCGTGTCGATCCGCCCCCGCTGGACCTGGCGCCAGTCGGACAACGAACACGTCAAGTCACTCGAGCAACTGGAGGAACTCTGGTACGCGACCGTCGGTCAGGGGGCGACGCTGCTGTTGAACGTGCCGATCGACAACCGCGGGCGCATCGCCGATCCCGACGCGCTCCGCCTGGTCGAGCTTCGCCGCCTGCTCGATCAGACGTTCGCCCGCGAACTCCTGCACGGCCGCTCCGTTCGGGCGTCGTCATCGCGGCAGGATGATCCCGACCACGCCGCCGCGATGGCGCTCGACGGAGCGCCGGAGACATGCTGGATCGCAGCGGAAAACGCCCGCTCCGCATCCATCGACGTCGATTTCGGCGCCCCGCAACCACTGAATCGAGTCGAGCTGGTCGAGGCGATGGACGGCGGCGCCCGCATCGGTGGATTTGACGTCGATGCGATCGTTGACGGTACGTGGCGACGCATCGCCACGGGTGACGGGATCGGGCCTCGCCGAATCCTCCGCATCCCGGTCGTCGCGGCCTCCTCCCTTCGCCTTACCGTCCGCGCCGAGGCCGGCCCGCCTGCCATCGCCGAATTGCGGGCTTTCGCAGCTCCGCCAGAGGTGGTCATCAACGCCCCGGACGGCGCGCTCATCGAGCCGGCGATGGTGACCATCACGAGCGACAGCCCCGACGCCGAGATCCACTACACGCTGGACGGCTCCACGCCCACGCGGTCCAGTCCGCGCTATGCGGGGCCTCTCGCGGTCGAGCGATCGACGCGAATTCGAGCCATCGCCTGGAGAGGCGACGCGCAGAGCCTTCACCCGGCGTCGCGCGACGTGATCCGATTCGACCCCACGTCATTCAAGCCCGCCGTGCAGTTCTTTCGCGCGCCCGATGCCGGCCTCCGCATGGAGCTTCGCAAGGGCGGATTCCGCAACGTCGCTGAGATGCGCGCGTCGCCGCTGGTCGAGGAGCGCGTCGTCGAGACCCTTGGATTGCCGAAGGATCGACCCGCCGATCAGTTCGGCCTGATCTTCGAGGGCTTCATCAACGCGCCGACCGACGGCATCTACACGTTCTCCTTGCGATCCGACGACGGCAGCCTTCTCCGGCTCCACGGCGAGATCCTGATCGATCGCGACGACGGAGCGAGCTGGGAGTGGTGCCAAGGTCGCGTGCCGCTCGCGGCGGGCTGGCATCCGATTCGGCTCGAGTACTTCGAGATCTCCGGCGAGGAACGACTTCAGCTTCGCTGGGCCGGGCCCGGTTTCGCGGAAGAGAACATCCCGGCCGAGCGGCTCGCCCACTGATCGCGGCGATCATCGGCCCGTCGCGCTTGGGGGCACGACCGTCGACCGGAGGACGAGCACGCGGCCGTGCGCCGCATGTCCTTCGAGCGAAGGCACGACGACGACCAGCGCCTCGTCGCCCTTGAGGGGCACCTCATGAACCCGATGGACGACCTTCGACGCTGCCCTTTCCGCCGTCAGCGCCCAGGAGAGGTCGACGAGCAGCGAGCGATCCCGCTGGATGAATCGGAGTTCGACGTGATCGGCCTCGGAGCCCGAGTCGGTCTTGAACTCCGGTCCCGATTCGATGCTCGCGGCCTCGCCGATTCGGACGAGCATCGACGGCGCGGCAATGGTGCGGGAGCCGCTCGTGTGCATCAGCCGATCGACCAGCGCCTCGGCAGCGGCGTTCGTCAGAACGCGATGGTCGCCGCTCCCGTCGCCTCCCTCCGACAGCGTGTCGTCGGCGGCGAAGTGGAGCGGAACGCCCGCCTCCGCGATCCTGATCGCGCAGAAGACGGTCGCCGTCGCCGGCGGAGTGTCGGACGGCAACGGATTCTCGAGGGTGTTGGGCGACGTCGGACGACGGGCCTCAAGCACCACGCTCCGGGTGATCTTCCCGTGCACGGGCACCTCGATCGCCGAGTCGGTGACGAGCTTGAACGTGAGGGCGCGATCCGCGACCGGCTGCTGCGGCGAGCCGGCGTCGCCGGTCTCGACGTAGTGCAACGCGATCGTGCGCACGCCCGACTCGATGCGGAGGACCTTCGCTTCGAGCCGAATTTCGCCGGCATCGCTCCCGATCGTGATCGACGCCGGCTGGCCGGTGAGCGTGATGAGCCGCGGTGCGGAGAGCACGTTGCCCGCATGGCGCTTGACGAGATCGCTCATCTCACGCGCTTGCAGAATGGTGACATCGCCTTCGCCCGTTGAAGTGAGCGTTCCGTCGAGGATCTTGAAGTCGAGTTCGTGCTCCTCGGCACCCGCAGCGTCGGACGCCTCCACCGATTCGTGCGGCGATTCCCGCTCAACCACCTTGGCCGTGCCGCACGCCGCGATCACGCACGCGGCAAGTGCCGTGACGGTTCCCTGGCCGAGCGAGCGCCAGCGATGCCGCGCGTCGCGCAGCGAGGCGATGCGCTCGCGAAGCCCGCCGCCGAAGCCTAACGCGGCGCCGGTCGCGCCGCGCGACGCGACTGCGGCCGATGCGAGGTCGATCAGCGTGCGCCCGTACGCCCGCCGCGCTTCGGAGTCCGCATCGCGAAGGGCGTGTTCGTCGCAGGCCATCTCCATGAGCGTGCGGAAGCGCGACGCGCCGCACCACAGCGCAAGCACCGGCCACGCGACGATGACGAGGGCGTGGACAAGCGCGGCAAGCTGCGGATCGCGCCGACGAACGTGTGATGCCTCGTGTCGAACGATCGCGCGAAGGCCGTCGGCGCCGACGCGCTCCGCCAGACCGACCGGAAGGACAAGGCGGGGAGTGCGCACGCCGACGAGCATCGGGCCATTCGAGGCGTGTTCGACGATGTCGAAGTCGCGGGCCAAGCCGCGCAGCCAGGCGGGCGCCGGTCCGCACTGATCAAGGACCGCTGCGAGCCGCTCGACGTCGCGGCGCCAGCGGATCGCGAGCAGGGTGACCACGGCGAGGTACGCGAGCGGCAGGAGCGCCGTCCACGTCACCGATGCGGGCTCGCCACCTTCTCCGCTCGAGATCCCCGGCGTGGCGGAAGCGAAGACCGCGATCGGTGCAGCCGTTCCGACGGCCGCGGTCGGCGGAGCGGACAGAAGGGGGAGCGGGACGCTCAAGCCCGTCGGAAGGGCGATGCGGAGCAGAATCGGAACGTAAAGCGCGATTCGCCACCCCGCCGCCACGCGCGAGGCGAGCAGTCGGTCGAGGGCGTAGGCCAGGACGAAGAGCCCCGCGGTCCAGAGGTTCATCTGTCCGATCCAGGCCAACATCGCGTCGCCAAGTCCGCTGAACTGGTGTGCCACGGTCGATACCACGTCGTTCATGACTGCTTCTCCTGGTCTTCGAGCAGGGCAAGCAGAGCCTCCCGCTGCTTCTTGGTGAGTCGAGCCTCGGACGCGATGAACGCCAGCGCCGGCGCGACGGCGCCGCCAAAGGCACTGCCCACGAAACGCTTCCACGCCGAGCGGCGGGCGTCGTCGGGCTTGACCGCTGCGGTGAATTCCCACACGTTGCCGACCTGACGGGCATCCACCAGCCCCTTCGCCGCCATCCGGTCGAGCATGGTCTTGACCGTCGAATATGCCCACTGGTGGGCGTCATGCAGGTCGTCCGCAACCTGACGGGCGGTTGCCCGCTCGAGAATCCAGAGGGCCTCAAGCAGTCGCCATTCGGCGTCGGTGATCGGCGATTCGGGTTCGGGCATGGGGTCGAGTCCTGCGGGCAATGGCCGGCGGGTGTGCATACGACAAACGTCGTCGCGGCACTACAACTGTAGTGTCATCGGCCGCGAGTGCAAGTTCCCTTTGCCGAAATGGCGAGTGTCGGTGCGCCGGCGTTCCCTGTCGGTACGCTTTCGGCATGGCCGCCTTTCCCGACGTCCCCGGTCCAATCCCCTTCGCCGAGCCCCGCTCCCGCGTCGAACTCGCGTTCAGGCACTACCGGCCCGACGAGGCCGTCGAAGGCAAGCCGATGCGCGATCACCTGCGCTTCGCAAGCTGCTATTGGCACACCATGCGAAACGGCCTCGCCGACCCATTCGGTGCGCCCACCGCCCACATGCCCTGGGACGACGGCAGCGACTCGCTCGACAACGCCAAGCGGCGCCTCGGCGTCTTCTTCGAGTTCCTCGAGAAGTGCCGGATCGACCACTGGTGCTTCCATGACCGCGACGTCGCCCCCGAAGGCCGCACGCTCGCCGAAAGCCACCGGAACCTCGACGCGCTGGTGCCGGCGATGAGGGCCTCTCAGACCGCGAGCGGCAAGAAGCTCCTCTGGGGCACCGCCTGCCTTTTCGCCCATCCCCGATATGCCTCGGGCGCCGCAACGAGTCCCTCGGTCGCGGTCTTCGCCTATGCGGCGGCCCAGGTGAAGAAGGCGCTTGAGGTGACGCACGAACTCGGCGGCGAGGGCTACGTCTTCTGGGGCGGACGCGAGGGCTACACCTCGCTCTGGAACACCGACATGAAGCGCGAGCGCGAGCATCTCGCCCGCTTCCTGCACATGGCGGTTGACCACAAGCGGGCGATCGGCTTCAAGGGGCAGTTCTACATCGAGCCCAAGCCGCGCGAACCGAGCGTGCACCAGTACGACTCGGACGCGGCCGCGTGCCTCGCGTTCCTTCGCGAGTTCGATCTGATGCGGCACCTCACGCTGAACATCGAGACGAACCACGCGACGCTCGCCGGCCACTCGATGGAGCACGAGCTGACCGTGGCCCGCGACGCCGGGGCGCTCGGCTCGATCGACGCGAACACCGGCACCGACCACTGCGGCTGGGACACCGACGAGTTCCCGATCGACATCAAGCTCACCTCGAAGATCATGCTCATCGTCCTCTCGATGGGCGGCTTCACGACCGGCGGCCTCAACTTCGATGCGAAGCGGCGGCGCGAGAGCTTCGAGCCGATCGATCTCTTCCACAGCCACGTCGCCGGAATGGACGCCTTCGCCCGCGGGCTGAAGATCGCGGCGGCGATCAGGGCCGACGGGCGCATCGCCGAGTTCCTCAAGCGCCGCTACCGCTCGTGGGACACCGAGCTTGGACGCGCGATCGAGACCGGCCGCTCGTCGCTCGCCGAGCTTGAGCGGATCGCGATGGCCTCGTCGGAGCCGGCGCTCGAAAGCGGTCGTCAGGAGTGGCTCGAGGCGATCGTCCAGGAGTACCTATGAGCCTCTCGCTCGATCAGGCTCGCTCGCTCATGCGCGAGTGGGTCGCGAACCCCTCGCTTCGCGTGCACATGGAGTCCGTCGCGGCGTGCATGGGCGCGTACGCGAAGGACGTCGATCCCGCCGCGGCGGAACGCTGGACCATCTGCGGCCTGCTGCACGACTTCGACTACGAGCGGCACCCCTCGGCCGAGGAGCACCCGCGGGTCGGCGTCGCCCACCTGCGCTCGCTCGGCGTCGATGAGGAGATCCTCGACGCGATCATGGGCCACGCCGAATACACCGGGACGCCGCGGCTCACCCCGATGTCGCGGCATCTCTTCGCCGTCGACGAGCTGGCCGGCTTCATCGTCGCGTGCGCGAAGGTCCGTCCCGACGGACTTGCCACGCTCGAGCCGGCCAGCGTGATGAAGAAGCTGAAGACGCTGACCTTCGCCGCGGCCGTGAGCCGAAGCGACATCGATCGGGGAATGCGCGAGCTGGACGTTGATCCGACCGCGCACATCGCGCGCTGCATCGCCGCGATCCGGGACCAGCACTGCATGGCGAAGGGGGCATGAGGTCGCATGACTGAACCACACTCCAGCCTCAAGACCGACATCGTGGCGATCACCATCGTGGGCGTGGCCATCACCGCGGTGAGCGTCGGCATCGTCCTCTGGTCGCTGCGGAGCTCGCCGGCCGTTGCGCCCGCTGCAGCGCCCTCGTCGACCATGCGCGACACGGCCATGGCGATCGCCAAGGCGCCGACGCCGCCGTCGGCCGACGGCATCACGATGGCCGAGGGATTCGTCGCCGAGCGGGTCGCGTCGGTGCCGAAGGAACTGGGCTCCATCGCGTCGATGTGCGCGATGCCCGATGGCTCGCTCATGCTCGGGCCGCAGCAGGGCAAGCTGATTCGGCTCGATCCGGCGAGCGGCACGCTGACCCAGCTCGATCTGCCGATCGGCGACGCCCAAGGCATGGTCTACGCCAACGACGCCCTGTACGTCGTCGTGAACGGCGGCGCGGCCCAGGGCCAAGGCCTCTATCGCGTCACCGACGGCAACAAGGACGGCACGCTCGATGCGGTGCAACTGCTGCGGGCAATTCCCGGTGACACAGGCGAGCATGGCGCCCACGGCATCGCGGTCGGGCCCGACGGTCAGCTCTACATCACGATCGGCAATCACGCGAAGCCGCCGAATCCCGAGCGGTCGCTTGTGCCGCGACTCTGGCAGGAGGATTTCCTGCTGCCGCGCATGTGGGACGCCAACGGTCACGCCGTCGGCATCATGGCGCCGGGCGGCTTCATCGTCCGCACCGATCTCGAGGGGAAGACCTGGGAGATCTTCGCGATCGGCTTCCGAAACGCCTACGACATCGCCTTCGCACCCGATGGCGAGCTCTTCACCTACGACAGCGACATGGAGTGGGACATCGGCGCGCCGTGGTATCGCCCGACGGCGGTCTGTCACGTCGTGCCCGGCGCCGAGTTCGGCTGGCGTTCCGGTTCCGCCTGTCCGCCGACGTGGTACGTCGATCTCCTGCCGCCCGCGATGCCCATCGGACCGGGCTCGCCGACGGGCATGGTCTTCGGCACGGGCTCGAAATTCCCGGCGCCGTGGCGCGATGCGCTCTTCTGCCTCGACTGGACCTACGCGACCATCCACGCCGTCTTCCTCGAGCCCAAGGGGGCGACGTACGCGGCGCGGCGCGAGCAGTTTCTCGCCGGAAAGGGCCTGCCCCTCACCGACGCGGTCATCCTCCCGAAGGACGGCGCGATGTACGTCTCGACCGGCGGACGAGGGTCGGCCTCGTCGGTCTATCGCATTCGGGCGGTCGAGGAGTCGAGCGGTTCCGCGAAGGAGTCGGCGCCGACCCGCGAACGGCAGCTTCGACGCGAGCTGGAGAAGGGCCAGATCGACAGCGCGAGCGACGGGCAGATCGACCAGGCGCTGGTGGCGCTGAGCAGCGACGACCGCTTCGTGCGCTACGCCGCGCGGTCGGTGCTCGAGCATCAGAAGCTCGATCGCTGGTCAACGCGTTCGCTGCCCGGCGCGACGGCGCAGGGGACCGTCGAGCATTGCCTCGCGCTCGTGCGAAGCGGCGGTGCGATCGAGCGTGACCGGGCCATCGCCACGCTGTTGGCCCTCGATTGGGGTCACCTCACGCCGGACGAGAAGCGCGGCGCGCTGCGAACGATCATCATCGCCCTCGCGCGACACGGCAAGCCCGACGGCGCCGTGGCCGACGAACTTCGCCGCCGACTCGATCCGCTCTTTCCGTCGATGGACCAGCGCTCCGATCGCCTGTTGGTCGAGCTGCTCGTCTTCCTCGAGTCGCCCTCGGTCATCGCCAAGGCGCTCCAGGTGATGGAATCGACCGACACCGCGCCCGACGCGCTCGACACGGCGCTCCTGTCGCGGAACGACAACTACGGCTCGGTCATCCTGAAGATGGCGGCCGACAATCCGCGGCAGCAGCAGATCGCGATGGCGACGGCGCTGCGCTCCGCGACGCGAGGCTGGACGCCGAGCTATCGCGAGCGGTATTTCCGCTGGTTCCCGGCGGCGAAGCGAGCCTCTGGCGGGCATTCGTTCAGCGGCTTCCTTGATCACATTCGCGAAGACGCGCTGACGACGGTGCCCGAAGGCGAGCGCGAGCGATGGACGAGGATCGCCCGCGGCAACGAGCCAACTGAGGCGGAACGTCCGCATCCGGAAGGCCCGGGGCATCGCTGGACGACCGCGGAGATCGAGCGCGTCGCGGCCGGCGTGAAGTCCGGCCGCGACTTCGCCCGCGGCGAGCGCATGTTCAAGGCCGCCAACTGCATCGATTGCCATCGCTTCGCGGGCACCGGCCGCGCGGGGGGACCGGACCTGACCGGCGTCGGTCAGCGCTTCGGCCCGCACGAGATGGCCGAGGCGATCGCCGAGCCGAGCAAGGTGATCTCGGATCAGTACCGGTTCGAGGAGTTCACCATGAAGGACGGAACGACGCGGCTCGGCCGCGTGGTCGGCCCCTCGCAGGAGAAGCTCACGATCATCGAGAATCTGCTCGCCCCCGACGTGCTGGGCGAGATCGAGGTCGCGAATATCGCGAGCCGTCGGCCGAGCCCGATCTCTCCGATGCTTCTCGGCCTGGCCGACGGACTGTCGGAGGGCGAACTCGCCGACCTTCTCGCCTACCTGAAGTCCGGTGGCGATTCCCGCGACGCGGTCTTCGCCAAGGAGACGCCACGATGATCCATCGCATGCGAAGAGCGCTCGCCATCCTTCTCTCGTTGTCGGCGGTCTCCAGCGCGATGGGGGACGAGCGCCCGACGCTGAAGGTCTTCGTGCTCGCCGGTCAGTCGAACATGGAGGGGCAGGCGGTCGTCGATCTCGCCGGGAAGGACTACAACGAGGGACGCGGCACGCTCCTGACGCTCGCGGGCGAACCGCGCACCGCCGCGCTGGTCGCGCCATTCCGAAACGCTGACGGCACGTGGCGGGTGCGCGACGACGTCTGGATTCGCTATACGCCGGAGGGTCGGCCGGCGAAGGTCGGGCCACTCGGCCTCGGCTTCACGCCGTACCTCGATCAGCATCACTTCGGGCCGGAGCTCGCGTTCGGCGCGGTGTTGGGCGATGCGATCGACGATCCGGTGCTGCTGGTGAAGACCGCGTGGGGCGGCAAGAGCCTCTATGCCGACTTCCGTCCGCCCTCCTCCGGCGGTGAGGTCGGCCCCTACTACCGTCGGATGATCGACGACATCCGGACGGCGATCGCCCGGGCGAAGGAGGAGATCCCCGGTCCCGACGGCAAGCCGCGGGAGTACACGGTCGAACTCGCCGGATTCGTCTGGTACCACGGCTGGAACGATGGCTGCGATCCCGCTCATGCGGTGCCCGAGTACGAATCGAATCTCGTGCACCTGATCCAGGACGTGCGCCGCGATCTCGGCGTAGCGACCCTGCCGGTCGCAGTCGGTGAGATCACCGGCCCGTGGGTGGACGCGCCGAACGAGTGGGGGCGGCTTCGCAAGGCCCAAGCCGCCGCGACCACCCATCCGGAGCTTCAGGGCAACGTGGTGTTCGTTCCGACCGCCGCGTTCGTCCGCAATCCGAAGGAATCGCCGAATCCGCAGCACGCCCATCACGAGTTCGGCAACGCCGAGACCTACCTGCTGGTGGGCGACGCGTTAGGCAGGGCGATGCGGTCGCTCGTCGTCAAGGGCTCGCCGGCCTTCGTGCCAACCCTGCCCGGGCCGGCGTTCACGTCGCCGCGAACGGCGGAGATGTCCGGCTACATGCTGGTGCCGGCCGAGCGCGTACCCGAGGAGTTCAACGCCGGCTTCTCGCTCTACTCGGCGGCGTGGCCGATCGTTGAGCACTATCCCGGCTCGCGCTTCCAGAGCGGACTCTTCGGCACGTGGATGTTCGCCCAGTATCGCGGCGAGAAGCCCAAGGATCTCTATTCGGATGTCGAGGGCGGACTCGGCTGGTGGCGCGACACGCGCTTCGCGACGGCGACGCCGAAGTTCATCATGGGCGGCGTCGCCCCGAACTTCTCCGCGTGGGCGAACGGGCCTGGCGCCGGGAAGGGACGCGACTGGGATCGGCCGCTCGGGAAGTACGCGATCGCCCAGCTCAGCCCGTGGGTGGTGTGGCCTCCGGATGGGTTGAACTTGGCCCAGGGCACCTGCGGCGAACTCTTCGGCTACGGCTACCTGCCGCTGCCGTTGCTTGATGCGACGACGACGACGGCAGGCGCGCCGGTCCCGACGGGCGATCAGTGCTGGACGCTCTTTCTGAACACGGCGAACTTCAAGGGGCCGCTCTGCTTCTTCACGCCGTACTTCTGGAGCGAGTCGGCGGTCGCGAAGCCGGAGCTCGCCGGGCTCCTCCTCGACTCGCGGCCCTCCGACCCGAACAAGGCGTTCCAGATGGAGACGCAGTGGATTCCGGCGGTGTTGAGTACGGCGAGCCCGTCGAGAGCGGGCGAGCGACCGCCGACCTACGGGCGCGTCGCACCGATGTCATTTCCGGTCGATGCCGAAGGACGGACTGTCGTTCTCCATCGGCTGACCTCGTACACGCGAGCCGCGCTCTGGGACGCCGTTCGAACATGGTTCGCAGGAGGTCCGGCGCCGAGCGGTGCGCTTGATCCGGCAGCGTCGCACGTGCAGACCTTTGGCAAGGGCGGCGGTTCGACGTGGCGGCTCTTTGCCGACGGCACGCCCGACCCCAAGCGCCGCGACCTCGCGTGGAAGAGCTTCGGCACACCGATCGCGCATGACCCGACGACCTTCGGTTACACCTGGAACGCCGACGTTGTCCGGCCGGTCGCGGATGGCGCCGGTCGCCGCGTCCGCCTGCCCGAGTACTTCCGCCTCGCCCACGAGGACGGCGAGAAGGGGCGGTGGGAGGTCGTCGACGGCAAGGACGTCCCGCGCGAAACCGGTCTGCAGGAGATTGCATTCGAACCGCCGCACGACGAACCCTCCGAAGGGGCGTACGTGACGCCCGACGCACCGAACAGCCCGTTCAAGCGCCCTGGCCCAGTCGCCGGCCCCTTCGAGGCCGTCCTCGGTGACGGCAGCGTGGTGACCTACGCCTGGTATCGCTTCGCCGATCAGCCCGCGATGCTCAACGCCGACCTCACCGACGCGGAACGCGAGGAAGCCCAGCGCCGCGTCGAACTCATCCACCGAGCGTGGACGAAGGAGCGGACGTACCTGGCGCCACCGACCACCGGAACCCTCGCGTCGCTCGACCCGGCCCTCATCGTCACGCCGCCCGCGGGCTTCGAAGTCGGCTACGTGCCGATTGCGATCCGCCAAGAGCGCCGGCCGACACAGGGGGCGGGGCCGCCGGCGGCTCGGAAGTGAGTGAGGTGGGAGTGGGGCGCTACGGAACGCGGTCCACCGCCACCCGCAGCCCGCGATTCACTCGCGGGCGCCCGCGGCGCCAGAGCGAGTGTGCGCCCGGAGGGCGCTACGGAGCGCGGTCCACCGCCACCCGCAGCCCGCGATTCACTCGCGGGCGCCCGCGGCGCCAGAGCGAGTGTGCGCCCGGAGGGCGCTACGGAGCGCAAAAACTGGGGCGCCGTACACGACATACGGCGCCCCGGAGGGAAGGGGGAGACTAGGTTGGGTGCGCGTCACGTCGCGCGGTTCGTGAAGCGAATCACGCGGCTGCGCGGCTTCGGTTCTTCACGATGCGGGCCTTGGCGCTGCGGACGTCCTTCTGACTGATGAGCTTGTCGAGGAGATCCGACGGCGAGCTCGCAGCCATGTCCGCGCCAATCTCTTCGGCTAATCCAGGGGCTCGGTTGAAGATCCCTCCACCAACAACGATTTGCATGTTTGGGCAGGCTGCAACGTCTCGGATGGTGTCGATAAGAACCCGGATATTCGGCGCATCCCGATTGCTCGACGCAAACATCAGGAGGACGTCTGGCACGGACTGTCCGACTTCGGCCAGGATCTCGTCGTTGGCGACGCCGCCGCCGGCGAACTTGACGTCGTAGCCGTCGGCTTCGCAGAGGTCCGCGACGACCTGGCCGGCCAGTTCCTCCGGCTCGTTCGGGCCGCAGAAGAGGCAGACGCTGCGGCCGCGACGGGCCTTCTGCGTGTAGCGGCCCTGGGCCTGGTCAACGAGCATGCGGAGCAGGCGCGTCGCGTAGTTGTGGGCGAGCGTCGTGAGCTGATCGTTGCGGTAGAGGTTGTGGATCATGTCCATCGCCGGCCAGAACAGCTCGCGGCTGACGGTTTCGGCGGCGATGCCGGAGTCGTAGAGGTCGTTCACCAGCGCGCGGGCTGCGATGCGGTTGCCGGAGACGAGATGACCGAAGAGTTGCTCAAGGGTTGCTTCGAAGTTCATTGCTGCCTGAGAGGATTGGAGCGGACCGTCTCGCCTCCACGCGATGGTCCGTGACTTGGTGTCATGGCCCCGAGATCCTCTCGGGCGTTTGGTTGTCGCACTGCGTCGCTGCGTTGCGTCGCTCGTGACGCCAGTTGTTTCGGCTTGCGGGCGAGATGTGCCGCGTACGTTGGCACGGCGGCTGATAATGCGCACGGAGCCCTCTCGAAGCTGCGCTTATCGGTGACTCGCGTCGCAATCCCTGCGCGAAATTGCCCGGCGCGCTCAGGAGTTGACCGCATCGAGGCCGCGCATTTCGCAGAGTCCACCTGATGCCTCACGCTCCCGTCGCGCCGGATCGGTCCACGAACGATCGTCTCCTCTGCCTTTCGCTGTCGGTCGTCACCTCGGTGATGATCGCCGTGCCCGCCACGCCGGGCGAAGCGCCCGACACGTGGTGGCTCGCGCTCTCGCTCGGCGCATTCACGCTCGGCTGCGTCTTCGCGAGTCGTGCTCTCATCGTCGGCGCGACGATCGGCGCCGCGGTTCCGGTCGCCCAGTTCATCCTCACGACGATGCAATCGGGCATGCCCGCATCACCCGCGCTCGACTCGCACGCCATCGCGCTCTTTCCCGCACTCGCCTCCGCATTCGCCGGCGCCACCCTGCGGCGCACGCTCGTTCCGATTCCGGTCCCCGTCCGTCGCTGACGTGCGGCGAGGTCGGATCTGTGCGACCAGCATGCCCGCGAACATGAGCCCGGCACCGAGGAGCTTCGCTTGCGTTGTCTGCTCGTGAAGGATGACGACGCCCGCGATCATGGCGAAGAGGGCCTCGAAACTCAGGAGAATCGCCGAGTGGGCCGGCGGCGCGACGCGCTGGGCAACGGCCTGGAGGCCGAAGGCGATCACGGTCGGGAAGATCGCGGCGAACAACAGCGCCGCCGACGCCGATTGCACGGCCGCGAGTTCGGGGCGCTCGATCGGGATGCCCAGGGCCACGCCGACGACTCCGGTGATCGCGAACTGGAGGAAGGTGAACCGAAGCGCGTCCACGCGATCCGCCCACCGTCCGATGAGCAGGATGTGCGTCGCCCAACCGAACGCGCACGCGGCGATGTAGGGATCGCCCGGCTGGAGCGTGAAGTCCTTTTCGATCGAGAGGAACCAGAGTCCGGGCAGCACCAGTGCGACCCCGACCCACACCGGCCAGCGCACGCGGTGGCCGGCGACCATCGAGAGAAAGGGCGCAATGACCACATAGGTCGAGGTGATGAACCCGCCGTTTCCCGCAGTGGTGCTTCCCATGCCGCGCTGCTGGAGCACGGCCGCAATCGCCATAACGACGCCCGCCACGCCGCCACCGGCGAGTTCGGTGCGCGTGAATTGCGAGCGCAGCACGATCGGGGTCAGCAGCAGCGCCGCAAGTCCGAAACGGAGGCCGGTGAACGTCAGCGGACCGAGATCCCGCGAACCGAGAATCTGGGCGATGAACCCGAGCCCCCAGATGAGGGCCGCGAGGAGCATCAGCAGGTCGGCGGCGAGCGGCGTGAGCCGCACCGCGGGTCGCGTCACTGGCGACCCTGCGAGGAGAGGAAGTCACCGGCCTCAATTCGCTTCCACTCCACGCTCGGACCGTTCCACAACAGCTTGAGCCCCGACTGACCTGAGCGATTGAAGGCGAAGACCTCAATGAGATGGAGGCCGCGCGTCAGCGGCGCGTAGCCTTCCACATCCTTGAACGAGTGGAGTCCGTCGTTGTCGACGATGAGCTTCTTGTCGATCTCAAGCGTGCTTCCGTCGTCGGAGCCGAGGCGGAAGCTCCAGAGCCCGTCGTAGGGGACGCGGAGCAGTCCGCGGAACGCCACGCCGAAGTTCTCCTTCTTCTCCTCCGGCATCTCGATCGTCGTGCGCGGCCTCTTGGCCCAATCGGCGGCATCCGGCAGCTTCGCCTTCATGTCCGCCACGGTGTTGAATTCGCCATCGACCACGGCCCGGTGAAGCACCGCCGTGTCGATCGTGCGGGACTGGTAGTTCGACCAGAGCCGCAGTCCCTCGTAGCGGCGTTGCGTCACGGGCCCGATCGGCTTGTCGTCGAGGAACGCACGGGCCTTCACCGTCGCCGTGCCGCGAAGGGCGAGGGCGATGAGTTCCTTGCTGTCCTTGGTCGGGTCCTTCCCGTCGGTCGTGTAGCGGATCTTGACGCCACCCGGCATCGGCACCGCAGTGACCTGCACCGCATCGACGAAGACATCGCGCTCGGGAAGAAGTTGCACGGGCTTGACCAGGCTCGGCTGGCCTTCGACCTCAAGGGCGATCACGCTCACGATCGGATCCGGCGCCTTCGGCGGAAGGCTCACGACGACGTTTCCTTCGACCGACTCCGTCGAGACCGATCCGCCGCCGAGAAGGGTCGCCCCCTTCACCGTGTTGAGCAGCCCCGGCACGACGAGCTTCCCGTCCGCCGGCCAGTCATAGACGTGCAGGTAGATTTTGGTGCCGCCGGCGACGGGCTTCATCGTCGCCCGTCCCCACGCGAGGCTCGCGAATGGCGATGCCTGCGTCGCGTAGATCGCCTCGCCGTTGGTCTTCATCCACGCGCCGATCGCGGTAAGCCGGGCGACGGACTCGGGGGGGATCTCGCCTTCGGCCGTCGGGCCGACGTTGAGCAGGAAGTTCCCGCCCTTGCTGGCGATGTCCGAGACCATGCGGATGAGCGTCTCGTTGGACTTCCAGTTGTGGTCGTTCTTGTGGAAGCCCCACGTGTCGTTCATCGTCATGCACGTCTCCCAGTCCATGCCCGGCGCACCGGTGGCTGGGATCTGCTGCTCGGGCGTGCCGAAATCACCGCGGAACTCCGGCTCCTTGCTGAAGCCGACCATGCCGTCGCGGCCGACGTCGACGCGGTTGTTGATGATGATGTCCTTCTTGAGCGAGCGGACGTAGGTGTCGAGTTCCTTGCCGAACTCGTGCGTCCACGTCGACTCCCACTCGCCATCGAACCAGAGCACGCCGATGTCGCCGTAGTGGCCGCCGAGCAGCTCCTTCAGTTGCCCCTTCATGAACGAGCGGTACCGATCGAAGCTGGCGGTGTCGGTCGGTCGCGTGTCCCACGCCCGACGCGGCAGGTAGTCCGGGTGATGCCAGTCCATGATCGAGTGGTAGAAGCAGAGCCGAATGCCGGCGGCTTGGCAGGCGTCGGCGAGTTCCTTGAGGATGTCGCGCTTGAACGGCGTGCTGCCGACGTCCCAGTCGGTGAGCGCGGAATCCCACAGGCCGAAGCCCTCGTGGTGCTTGCTCGTGATCACGATGTAGCGCATGCCCGCGTTCTTCGCGATCTCCACCCACTTCTGGGCGTCGAACTTCACCGGGTTGAACTGCTTGATGAGCGGCTCGTAGTCCTCGGGCTTGATGTGCGCCGAGTTGATGATCCACTCGCCCGCGCCGGGCACGTTCTTGCCGTTCCACTCGCCGGCCGGGATGGCGTAAAGACCCCAGTGGATGAACATGCCGAAGCGCGACTCGCGCCACCAGCGCATGCGCTCGTCCCGCTCCTCCTTCGTCTCCGGGAGAAGCGAGATGGGGGCAGGGTCGAAGGCCGACTCCAGCGGCGCGTCCGCGGGCGAGGCGATGGGCGCCGGTGCGAGAAGGGTCAGGCCGACGGAGGCGATCAGCGAAGCGAGCGAGAGCATCCGCGCAGGCTATCAAACGAGAAGATCCGAGGGTGCTGGGATGCTTCCCCAGCGACCATCCGCTACCTTCTGGGTTCACCGAATCACCTCGAGGAACCGACCATGCTGCGCTCGCCGCGTCCGAACCATCTCCTCACCCTCTGCGCCGGCGCGCTCCTCGCCCTTGTCGGCTGCGGCAACCCCTCGTCACCCTCGCCCACGCCCGCCCCGACCCCGCCGACACCCTCCGCCCAGCGGACTCGCATCGCGGTGATCCCGAAGGGAACGTCGCACGAGTTCTGGAAGTCCGTGCAGGCCGGTGCCCTCAAGGCCGGCGAGGAACTCGGCGTCGAAGTCGTCTGGAAGGGCCCGGCCCGTGAGGACGACCGCGACGACCAGATCAAGGTCGTCGAGGACTTCACGACGCAGAAGGTGAACGGCATCGTGATCGCGCCGCTCGACGACACGGCGCTCGTGCGGCCGCTCAAGGAGGCGAAGGACGCGGGCATCCGCGTCACGGTCATCGACAGCGGACTGAACTGGGACGGATACGAGAGCTTCGCCGCCACCGACAACACCCACGGCGGCGAGCTGGCCGGCGAGGAACTCGGCCGCCTTCTCGGCGGCAGGGGATCGATCGTGATGATGCGCTATGTCGAGGGCTCGGCGAGCACCCGGCAGCGCGAGGAGGGCTTCCTCAAGGTCATCACGACGAAGTACCCGGAGATCAAGATCCTTTCGAGCGACCGCTACGGCGGAGCGACGCTCGAGAGCTGCCTCAAGGCCGCCGAGGACCTGCTGACCCGATTCCCCGACTTCGACGGGGCGTACGCGCCGAACGAGCCGAGCGCCGCGGCGTTCATGAAGGCGATTAACGACGCGAAGCGGAAGGACAAGGTGCGGCTCGTCGGCTTCGACGCCAGCAAGGCCCTGGTCGAAGGGCTGCGCGGGGGAGCGATCGACGCCCTCGTCGTCCAGAACCCGCTCCGCATGGGCGAGCTCGGCGTGCGGGCGATGGTCGAAGCGTTAGGCGGAAAGAGCGTCGAGAAGCGGATCGACACCGGCTGCACGCTGGTGACGAAGGCGACGATGGAGTCGCCCGAGGCGAAGGAAGTGCTCGCGCCGGATCTCTCGCGGTGGATCAAGTGACGCGAAGTGTGGTGGAGGGGCGTTCCGAGGCCAGGTGCCCCTCATGACGCTTCTCATGCAAGGCGTCCGCAAGCGCTTTGGCGGCACCGTCGCCCTCGACGGCGTTGAGCTCACCGTGCGGTCGGGGGAGATTCACGCGCTCCTTGGCGAGAACGGCGCCGGGAAGAGCACGCTGATGAAGATCCTCGCCGGTGCGATTCGCCCGGACCAGGGGACGATGTCGCTCAACGGCTGCGAGTACGCGCCATCGAACCCGATCGAGGCCCGTGACGCCGGCGTAGCCATGATCTACCAGGAGCTCACTCTCGCCCCGCACCTCACCGTCGAGCAGAACCTGATCCTCGGCCGCGAGCATCGCGTGCGCCGCGGTGCCGCGATGACCGCCCTTGCGGCGCTCGGACTCTCGATCGATCCGGACGTCGAAGTGCGCACGCTCGGACCGGGCGAACGGCAGCTCGTCGAGATCGCCCGTTCGCTCATCGGGGACGCCCGCGTCGTCGTTCTCGACGAACCGACCAGTTCGCTCGGCAAGGCCGAGGCTGAACGGGTCTTCGCCGCCATGCGCCGGATTCGCGAACTCGGCAGCGCGGTCATCTTCATCTCCCATCATCTCGACGAGGTCCGGACGATCGCCGAGGGCTACACGATCCTCCGCGACGGCCGCACGGTCGAGACCGGGCAGTTGGCCACCGTCACCGACGATCAGCTCGTCGAACGGATGGCGGGCCGCCCGCTCGACCAGATCTATCCGGCGCGCACGCGCTCGCCGGGCGAGGTCATCGTCCGCGTCGAGTCGCTCAGCGGGGCGCGACTCCCGGTCGACGTCTCGCTCGAACTCCGCCGCGGTGAGATCCTCGGCCTCGCCGGACTCGTCGGGGCCGGGCGCACCGAATTCCTGCGGGCCTTCTTCGGGCTCGACGCCGTTCGCTCCGGTCGCATCACCGTCGGCACCTGGTCGAGCGATCGCCTCGAGGCGCGGCCCGCCGATCGCCTCGCCCGCGGCATCGGCATGCTGAGCGAGGACCGCAAGCACGAGGGTCTCGCCCTGCGGCTTCCGCTCGCCACGAACGCGATGCTCTCGTCGCTGCGGGCGTCGAGCCGCTTTGGCATCATCCGCCAGTCGGCGCTGGCGGAACGGACGCGACGGTGGTTCGAGCGCCTTTCGATCAAGGCTCGCGATCCCTGGCAGCCGGCGAGCGACCTCTCCGGCGGCAACCAGCAGAAGATCGCACTCGCCCGGCTGCTCGAGCGCGACGTCGACGTCTTTCTCCTCGACGAGCCGACCCGTGGCGTCGACGTCGGCAGCAAGGCCCAGATCTACCGGCTGCTCGCCGAGCTTGCGGCGAAGGGCAAGGCCATCCTCGTCGTGAGCAGCGTGACCAGCGAACTGTTAGGGATCTGCGACCGGATCGCGGTCATGTCGCGCGGGCGGCTGAGCGCTGCGCGTGACGTCGGTGACTGGACCGAAGAGTCGATCCTCATGGCCGCGTCGGTCGAGCATGGCCACGAGGCGAAGGAGGTCGCATGATCCGCCGACGCGACCTGCAGGCGATTCTGCCCGCGATCATCGGCCTGGCCATCGTCGGCCTGACCTTCGCCCTCCTCGCTCCCGATACCTTCCTCTCGGTCGCCAACGGTCGGACGGTGCTCGCCCAGTACGCGGGGCTCGCGATCGCTGCGGTCGGCATGACCTTCGTGATCGTCTCGGGCGGCATCGACCTCTCGGTCGGTTCGACGACGGCCCTCGCCTCGGTGACGACGGCCCTGGTCCTGAGTGCGACCGGCTCTGCGACCCTCGCCTTCGCGGCCGGCCTGCTGACCGGCGTCGGGGTCGGGCTCATCAACGGTCTCCTCGTGAGTGTCGTTCGCATCACGCCCTTCGTGGCGACGCTCGGTACCCTCGGTGCGGCCCGCGGCTTCGCGAAATGGCTCGCCCACGACCAGACCGTCCGCGTCGCCGACCCGGGCTGGCTCCCCGATCTTTCCGCGAAGACGCCCTCGCCCTCGTGGCTTCTCGTGCCGCCGAGTGCGCTCTTGGCCCTCGCGGTCGCGCTCGTCGCGGCGTTTGTCCTCCGCAACACGATCTTCGGCGTCCACGTCTATGCGGTCGGCTCAAGCGAACCGACCGCTCGCCTCTGCGGCGTCCGCGTCGGGCAGACGAAGCTTGTTGTTTATCTCCTCTCGGGCCTCTGCGCGGGGCTCGCGGGGTTACTCCTCTTCGCCCGCGTCGGCGTCGGCGATCCGACCGGGGCCCCGGGCATGGAACTCGCGGTCGTCGCCGCCGTCGTCATCGGCGGCGCGAGCCTGACCGGCGGCGAGGGCCGCATCGCCGGCTCGGTCCTCGGGGCGCTCATGCTTGGCTTCCTCGCCAACGGCTGCAACCTCCGCGGTTGGTCGAACTCGATCCAAGAGATCATCACCGGCGGGATCATCGCCCTCGCGGTCGCGATCGACGCGTGGCGCCATCGGCGGTAGCGATCGCGTGAGCACGCCGGCAGCATGTTGACTCCGCCGCGCAAACCAGCCACGCTGCCCACATGCTCCTCACCGCACTTTCGGCGGTCCTCGCCATCGCTCCGGCAGCGTTCGCGGGACCCGATCGCCCGACCATCACGCCTGTCCCCTTCACCGCGGTGAAGATCACCGACGCGTTCTGGGCGCCGCGGATCGAGACGAATCGCACGGTGACGATCCCCGCCTGCTTCAAGCAGTGTGAGGCGACCGGCCGCATCGCCAACTTCGACGCCGCGGCGGCGGCGATGGCCGGGAAGCCGGGGCCCGCGTTCAAGGGCAACTGCTACGACGACTCCGACGTCTACAAGGTGATGGAAGGGGCTGCGTACTCCCTCTCGCAGCACCCCGATCCCGAACTCGACGCCTACCTCGACCGGCTCATCGCGACGATCGCGGCGGCGCAGGAGAAGGACGGCTACCTCTACACGATCGCGACCGCGAAGAAGCGCGGGATGGACGCGCGGTGGAAGGGCGAGCACTCCAGCCACGAGACCTACTGCGCCGGCCATCTCTTCGAAGCCGCGGTCGCCCATGTGCAGGCCACGGGCAAGCACTCGCTCCTCGACGTCGCGACGCGGGTTGCCGACCTTCTCGTCCAGACCTTCCTTCCTTCGGCGAATCCGAACGCCCGCAAGGAAGTGCCCGGCCATCCCGAAGTCGAGATCGGCCTCGTGCGGCTCTATCGCGTGACGCACAAGAAGGAGTATCTCGATCTCGCGCGCCACTTCCTCGTGTCGCGCGGCGTCGCCGAAGGCCGCACCCTGTACGGCGAGGACCTTCAGGACCACATGCCGCTGTTGTCGCAGCGGACCGCGATCGGCCACTCGGTGCGGGCCGGTTACCTCTACAGCGGCATGGCCGATGTCGCATCGGTCACCGGCGAGACGACGTTCGACGCGGCGCTCGACGCGATCTGGACCGACTGCGTCACGACGAAGACCCACGTGACCGGCGGGATTGGCGCGCTGGGAAGCAACGAGGGCTTCGGCGACGCCTACGACCTGCCCAACGAGAGCGCATACCTTGAGACATGCGCGGCGATCGCCAACTGCCTCTGGAACGATCGCATGTTCCTTCGCTCGGGCTCGTCGGCGCCGATCGACGTGCTCGAGCGCACGCTCTACAACGGCATGCTGTCGGGCGTCAGCCTCACGGGCGATCGCTTCTTCTATCCCAATCCGTTGGCCTGCGACGGTTCGCGGAAGTTCAACCACGGCACGAACGGCCGCGCGCCCTGGTTTGGCTGCGCGTGCTGTCCGGTGAACGTCGCCCGCTTCCTTCCGTCGCTCGGCGGCTACATCTACGCGACCGGCGACACGACGATCTACACCAATCTCTTCATCCAGTCCGAGGCATCGATTCCCTGCGCCGGGACGACGGTCGCGATCGGCCAGTCGACCGCGTATCCCTGGGATGGCCGCGTCGAGATGACCGTCGAGCCGAGCGAGCCGAAGGAGTTCACGCTCGCGGTGCGGATCCCCGGATGGACCCGCAACAAGCCGATTCCGAGCGACCTCTACAGCTACTTCGTGCCGCAGGGTCCGCAGGTGACGGGCATGTGGGTCGTCGCCGTGAACGGCACGCCCCTCGTGCCGCCGCCGATGAAGGATGGCTACGCGCTCCTGAAGCGAACCTGGAAGCGGGGCGATCGGGTGACGGTGGGGCTGCCGATGCAGGTGCGGCGCGTGCTCGCCAACGAGAGGGTGACGGCCGACGCGAATCGCACGGCGCTTGAGCGCGGCCCGCTCGTGTATGCGGTCGAGGCCGTCGACGCCAACGGCTCGGTGGCGGATCTCGTCGTGCCGGATGCCGCGGCCATTTCGCTGGAGACGCGCGACGAGCCGGCGAAGGGCACCGTGACCATGCTCATCAAGGGCGAGCGCCTCGAAGGCGACGGCGCCAGCGCCGCGTCCTTCCGCGCGATCCCCTATTGCCTCTGGGCGAACCGACCGGGGCCGAAAGGGGTCGGAGCGATGGCGGTGTGGCTGCCGCGCATCCGGAATCTCGCGGAACCAAAGCCGCCGGAGACGACCGCGAGTCGGGCGACGGTGACGGCCTCGCACACGTGGACGAGCGACACCGAACTCGCCGCCAACGACCGGCGGGCGCCCTCCTCGAGCGCCGATTCGAAGATCCCGCGCCAAACCTTCTGGCCGCACAAGGGCACGCCGGCGGGCGCGGTCGAATCGATGGAGTACACCTGGCCGCAGCCGATCACGATCACCTCATCGAGCGTGTATTTCTTCGACGACACGGCCTTCGGCGGCGGCTGCGCCCTGCCCGCGTCGTGGCGGCTGCTCGCCCGCGTCGGCGAGGGCTGGAAGCCGATCGAGGCGACCTTCGAGGTTGCCCGCGACAAGGCCTGTGCCGTCACCTTCAGCCCGATCGAGACGACCGCGCTGCGCCTCGAACTCACGCTTGCGGACGACCGCTCGGCCGGGATTCTGGAGTGGACGGTCAACTGAATGGAACGTGACTGGCTCACCCGGTTCAGCACCCGCGAGGAGCGATTCGAGCATGGTCCGACCGCGTGGTCGCTCACCCTGCCGCGCTCCTCCGAGGACCTGTTCGATCAAGGTGCGTTCGACGCCGACGAACGGCTGCCCTACTGGGCGGACCTCTGGCCGAGCGCGAAGCGGCTGGCGCGGTGGATCCTCGATGGCCATGTCGCCGAGCGCGATGCGATCGAGCTGGGCAGCGGCGTGGCCCTCGTCTCGCTGGCCATGCGGGCGGTCGGCGTGTCGATCATCGCCACTGACTACGAGCCCGACGCGCTCCGCTTCGCGGAGCTCAACGCCGGCGCCAATGGCCTCGCGCCGCTCGCGACCCGCGTCCTCGATTGGCGCTCGCCTCCCGATGGCCTCGTCGCGCCGCTCGTGATCGCGGCCGACGTCCTCTACGAGAAACGGAACGCCGAGGCCATCGCCCAACTGCTGCCGCGCATCGTGGCGCCGGGCGGTCGGGCGCTCCTGGCCGATCCGCGGCGGCCCTGGCGAGCGCACCTGATGGACCGGCTCGGCGCGGTCGGATGGATGATGACGGAGCGGCCGCTGGGGGTCGAGTCGGGACCGACGGGGAAGGAGACGCCGATCGTGCTGCTGGAGTGTCGCGCCCGCCCGTAGCATGCGGCCCGTGCGACCTCCCACCATCGGACTCGTCGGCGGCATCGGAAGCGGCAAGTCCGCGGTTGCTGCCGCATGGCGCGAGGCGGGATGCTGCGTCTGTGATTCCGACCAGCTCGGACGGCAGGCGCTCGAGGACCCGGCGGTTCGGGAGACGCTGATTGGCTGGTGGGGGAGGGGTATCGTCGGCGCGGATGGGCATGTCGATCGCGGCGCGATCGCGTCGATCGTCTTCGGCGATCCGGCCGAGCGACGGCGCCTCGAGAGCCTTACCCATCCGTGGATCGAGCGCACGCGACGGGTTGCCTTCGCCGCGGCGCCGGCGTCGACGCCGGCATTCGTCATCGACGCGCCGCTCCTCCTTGAGGTCGGGCTCGATCGCGAATGCGACGCGATCGTCTTCGTCGACGCACCGCGCGTGGAGCGGCTAAGACGGGTTCGCGAGCGCCGCGGATGGGACGAGGGGGAGCTCGAGCGGCGCGAAAACGCGCAATGGTCGCTCGATCGCAAGCGGGCGAAGGCGAGTCACGTCATCGTGAACGACGGGGATCTGGCGGCGCTGCGGTCGCGGTCGATCGCTGTGCTCAAAACCATCCTCGGATGATCCGGCGGCTGGCGGCTGCGGACGTGCCGAGGCGAAATCCCACGCGCGTTCTGCATCGCTTCCACATCTCGCGCTTGACCGCGGTCGACATGCTGCCGATTATGGGTCCGGATGCGACGAGCTCCGCTCATCGCGCCGCCGTCGGGGCTTCTGTTCCGATGGGCCTCCGCGCCGCGGGATGCACTCCCGTGATCGCACTGGCCCTCCCGCACGTCCCGGCCGTCCCCTCACCACACCAACTCGCGTCCTTGCGGCTCCCCACGAGCCGTCTCCGCATGTGCCTTTCCCGCTCGCCTCGCGCGAGCGATGATTGAATTGAGCGCACCACCCATGAGCAGCAACAAGAATGGTCGCCGCCGACGTCGCAAGGGAAACGGCGCGGGCGGACCGGAAGGCGCAACGGGCGGGCCGGGGATGCCCGGCGCCGTTCGCGAGCGCGGTGGCGTGACGCTGGTGCCCGGTTCGGTGCCGAGCGATGAGCAGCTTGAGGCCGAGGCCTTGGCGCTTGAGCAGGAGATCCAGGGCAAATACGACATCGCGAAGAAGGACGACCTGAACCTGGCGGTTCTTCAGGCGATGACCGGCGACCAGCTCGCCAAGGTCGCGAAGCAGGAGGGGGTCGAGGATCTCTCGATCCCGAAGCAGCGGCTCGTCTTTGAGATCCTCAAGGCCCGCGCGAAGAAGCACGGGCTGATGGTCGCCGAGGGAACGCTCGAGGTCATGCCCGACGGCTTCGGCTTCCTTCGCAGCCCCGAGTACTCCTACCTGCCCTGCGCCGACGACGTCTACGTCAGCCCGTCGCAGGTCCGCCGCTTCGGCCTTCGCAAGGGCCAGGTCGTCAAGGGTCTCATTCGTCCGCCGAAGGAAGCCGAGACCTACTTCGCGCTCCTTCGCGTCGAGAGCGTCAACGGCCGCGATCCGGCGGTGCTGCACGAGCTGCCGACCTTCGAGAACCTCACGCCGCTCCACCCGAACAAGCGGATCC
Source organism: Phycisphaerales bacterium (assembly GCA_044220875.1). GTDB lineage: Bacteria > Planctomycetota > Phycisphaerae > Phycisphaerales > SM1A02 > JAEUIT01. The sequence continues at coordinate 379,165 of JBGAQH010000001.1, forward strand.
AGCTCGAGATCCTCGGCCAGCCGACCAAGATCGAGACCCGCATCATCGACATGGTGACGCCGCTGGGCTTTGGCCAGCGGGCCCTCATCGTCGCTCCGCCGCGCACCGGCAAGACGGTGATCCTGCAGCAGATCACCAACGCCGTCGCCACCAATCACCCCGACGCCCACGTCATCGTCCTCCTGATCGACGAGCGTCCCGAGGAAGTCACCGACTTCCGCCGCAACACGCCGAAGCGGGTCGAGGTCGTCGCCAGCACCTTCGACGAGGAGGCGACCCGCCACATCCAGGTCGCCGAGATGGTGATGGAGAAGGCCCGGCGCATGGTCGAGTTCGGCGACCACGTCGTCATCCTGCTCGACTCGATCACGCGGCTCGCCCGCGGCTACAACAACGCCATGCCCAACTCGGGCAAGATCGGCTCGGGCGGCGTCGACAACGCGGCGCTCATCAAGCCGAAGAAGTTCTTCGGTTCCGCCCGCAATATCGAGAACGGCGGCTCGCTCACGATCGTAGCGACGGCCCTCGTCGACACCGGCAGCCGCGCCGACGAGGTCATCTTCGAGGAGTTCAAGGGCACCGGCAACGCCGAGCTGCACTTGGACCGGAAACTCGTCGAGAAGCGGGTCTATCCGGCCATCGACATCGCCGCCAGCGGCACCCGCCGCGAGGAGCTCCTCCTCGACAAGAAGGAACACGACCTGATCGTCCGTCTTCGGAAGGTGATCAGCGACATGAACCTGATCGAGTCGATGGAGCTTCTGAAGACCCGCGTGAGCAAAACCAAGAGCAACGCGGAGTTCCTGATGACCATGAATATGGGTTAATGGGCGTATGCGCTAATGCCGGATCAGATCGGCGGATTCGGTTGTCGGAACGGACGTGCGAGCGCGGAACGGTGCATCACCGAGTAGGGTGGGATGCGTGGTTGACGAGCAGCACAACTCAGCGGGCGAGGCGGATGGAAATCCGTTGCCTCAGGGCGCGCCCGCCACCGGAGCCCCCACCGGAGCCCCCACCGGAGCCCCCACCGGAGCCCCCACCGGAGCCCCCACCGGAGCCCCCACCGGAGCCCCCACCGGAGCCGGCAAGCTCTTCGCCCGCAGCGTCAGCTTCCTTGCCATCAGCGCCATCATCGCCCGGCTCACCGGACTGGCCTCGCAGCTCGTCCTCGGGCGCATGCTCACCGACGAGCAGTTCGGCGCATTCAGCATCGCCCTTGGCTACATGATCGTCACCGGCTGCCTGCGCGGCGGCGAGGTGCACCACTACCTGCAGACGCTCGCCCCGGCGCGGTTCAACCGCGATGCCGGGCCGTACGTTCGCGTTGCGTTCGTGGCGTCGATGATCGGGACCGTTGCGACGCTCCTTGCCGCAGTGCTGGCCGCGTATACCCGATCGGTGCCGATGCTCCCGGCGGTCCTCGTGATCCTCGCCGTGCATTCGGCGACGCCGTTCATCAACGCGCCGCTCCGTTCGAGGATGCAGGTTGACCAGCGCTTCGGGTTTCTCACGATCGTCGACACGCTGAATTCCCTGCTGCGCATCGTCGTCGTCGTGGTCTTCGCCTTTGGGGGCGCCGGGGCGATGACGCTGGCCATCCAGCTTCTGGTGAGCGCGATCGTCGAGGCGATCATTCTCTGGTGGGTCACGCGCGTGCCCGTCTTCGGAATGCTGCGCGAACGAGGCGGCGAGCGCGAGGCGCTCCGGACGGTGAAGTGGACGATTCTGACCGGCATCGCCTCCACAAGCGTGCTGCAGGGCGACTACTTCGCCGCGAGCTTCTTCGCCCCGGCCGGCGCCGTCGGCGTCTACTACTTCATGTTCGGCCTCTGCAACCAGTCGGCGTACATGGCGGCGTCGATGCTCCGCGAGGCGGTCGGCCCGGCGATCGCTCGCGTCCGCGAGGACACCGACCGTCGCGTGCTCGTGGCGGTGCGCATCGCCCGGGGTCTCGCCGTGATGATTCCCTGCCTGGTGTTCGCGGTCCCCGTGGTTTTCCCCGAGCTCGACCTCATCGTCTGGAAGGGGCGTTGGGGGAAGTGGGAGTGGGAAGCGATGCTGCTCTCCGCCCACGTCTCGTTCCTCATCATGGCCACATTGCTCTATGGAACGCTGCAGGGCATGCGCGACTTCCGGACGCCCGCCAAGCTCGAATGCGCGAGGGCCATCGCGATCATCGTCGGAGCGGGTGCCGGTGCCGCGATCTCGCCGACGCCGATGGGAATCACCGTCGGTGTCCTGTCCGTTGGCGGCGTCACCAGTGCGATCAATGCCATCTGTGTTCTGAAGAGGCTTGGCATCGGCGCGGTCCGCGCGACGCGGCTTGCGTTCGTCCCGACGCTTGCCGGCGGCCTCCTTGCCGTCGTCGTCCGCATCGTGATCGACCACAACCAGGGTTGGACCGGGGCCACAAGAAACAGCGACCCGCGATGGCTGCTCGAGATGTCGGTCGCGGGCCTCGTCTTCCTGGGCCTGTACGCGCTGGTGGCGAGGCTCTTCTTCCGCGCGGTGGTGGCCGACATGGTGACCGTCGCGCCCGCCCGGATCGGCAAATACCTTCGCTACATCGCCTGATGTCCGGTGATCAGCGGCTGCGGTCGGGCAGCGCCGCTACCGCGCCCATCCAACCACGCTCGTCCATTTGGCGCAGCAACTCCGCGGCCAGAACCGCTTGGCCCTGCGCGGTGGGATGGATCCGGTCGTGCATCACGGGAGTGCCCGCGCCGGCGGCTTTCACGAAGGCCGGTCCCAAATCCCACGACGGAACGCGCATCGCGGCCACGTCGCTCGCGAGAACATCGTGGGCGTGGCGCGGCTCGCCCTTCGCCTGCTCGTCACGGTCCCAGTGGAAGCCCACGGCGACGCGCTGGGTGTGTGCGGCGAGCGTCGAGAGCAGTGCCCGAAGCGAAGCGCGACTCTCGACCGACCTCGCTTCGTCGGCCTCGTCCGGTGGGGACGGGACTGCGGCGGGGATCAGCCGCGCCCACGCCATGCCGGCGACTTCACTCAGCGCACACCACGGGCGATTGAACGAGTTCCCCGATCCCGAGCGGGACTCGGCCGCGTGATCGGGAATGTCGACCAGATCGTGACTCGAAAGGACGAGGAACACGACGTCGGCGTCGAAGGTGCCGAAGGCCTCGATGAAGGCCTGTTCATTGGGCGGTCCCCAGCTGTTGGCAGAGGCGTTGACGACGAGGACGGGACGGCCGAGTCGATCGGCGAGCGCCCGCTCAAGCAACGCCGTGCCGAGCTCGGACTGATCGACGTGCGATCCGCCGTTCACGACGCTGTCGCCGAGGACGAGAACCCGAAACTCGTTTGGATCGGAGCGGCTGGAATCGAACGGTCGGCAGCGGAGCCCGAGGGCGTTGGTCTCAATCCTCTTGCCGAAGCGACGAACGCTCTGGTTCGGAGCCATCCGGTACTCGAATCGACGGTCCCATTCGTAGAGCACGGGCGTGCCGAATCCCCATCCCCAGCGGAGCCCGCACTCCGCCACAAGGAGAAACGCCACGGCGCCAACAATGGCCCGAGTCGGCTTAAAGCGGCGCGGTCGTGAGGCGGTGGCGAGTCTGGACACGGGAAGGTGGCGTTCGGGCACGGTGACGTCTGGGGACGGCTACAGGTGACGAGTTCAGGGGAGGGGCAGCGTGATTTCGGCGTTCTGGTCGCGTCCGCCGGAGTAACCCTGCGTACAGAAGTGGGGACTCTTCCACCTCAACCCGAAGGGGTCGTTGCGGCGGAGTTCGTGCTGTCGGCCTGACGATCCTTGCGTTTGGGATTCAAAGCAGGCCGATACCCCTGTACAGTCTGCGGCACATCATGTCTGTCCGACTGAGCGCACGCTCGATGGCCACGAAGGCCTATGGGCGGTGACGCCCGTCTCCGCCAGCGACCACGCCCCACACACAGGCATTGCGGTCGGCGACGGGATCCGCGCGCCAGCCTGGCGCTCAACCCATTGTGGCCATGGTGGGCTGTCCCTCCCGTCCCGTCTCAATCCGGGCCTATCGCCGAGCCAAGGAGTCCCGTGTGACCCGTCGCTTCCCCCGCACCGTTCCGTCTCTTCGTCCCGGCCGACCCTCGGCCAGTTCGCACGCCCATCACCGGGGCATCTCGCTGGTTGAGATTCTCACGGTCATCGGCGTGATCGCCGTGCTCATCGCGATCCTGCTCCCCGGCCTCGCTGCGGCCCGGAAGAACGCGATCATGGCAAAGAGTCAGAACAACATGCGGCAGATCGCGACGTTCATGACGGTCTACTCGCAGGCCAATCGCGAGACGATCGTCCCGGCCGCCTTCGACTACTCGGCCCAGCTCCCCGATCCCCGCGTGCGGGTTCGTACCGCATCACCGACGCAGCCGGCTCCCGTCCTGCCGCCTATCGGCGCTCCTGGCGTCGGGACGTGGTCGGACATTTTGTGGACCGAGAACAAGATCGGTCCCATCGTCGATCCCGACAGTCCCGCCAACTACAACTACGGCTTCGACTCCCCGGATCGGGTCTTCTACGAGAAGGACGCCGACTACGACCAGAACCCCTTCCGGTCAGCCGCCCGGAATACCAAGACCTCGGACGGGAACGAGGCCGTTCCTTTCGGGACGGGCAGCGCCTCGACCGAGATGGGCCATCCCGGCTACTTCGCGGCGAACGAGTTCTTCGACGTCCGTCCGGCCGACGGAACCCACCCGAATCGCGGTAAGTGGTGGGTGAACGGGCAGATCCTGCGTCCGTCGCAGTCGGTGTACCTGATCGACAGCTTCGCCGGCGAGGTCACCCAGACGACGGGTACCGACGTCAACAGCTTCACGTGGGCGGATACCGACTACCGCTACGTCGGCGACAAGTGCCTGATGCTCTTCATGGACGCCCATGTCACCGCCGAGGACGGCTTCGACAACCTTCGGGAGCTTGAGGAAGCCCGGCAAATTCGGACCCTGAATCTCGATCGGCAGAAGCCGTTCTTCGCGCCATGACGAGCGCGGCGACGGGGAAGTTCCTGGAGTGAGAGTGCTCGCCCCCGAACGATCCCCCGCTTCCCCCCACGCCCGCTCCGATTGGGGGGCGAACCATGAGCGTTGCGAGTCGGAGCATTCGCCTGGACGCTTGCTTTCGCCTCGTCCGTCGCTACACTCCCCGTTCTACCGTCCCGCGAGGGGCGGTTTTTCATCGGTAGCCCGAGCGCGGTTGGCGGCGTCAAGGATCGACGGCGTCTGCAACGATCGAGCCCTACCAAGCCGATGAATCCAACACCTGTCAGTGACGCCACCGTAGCTCAGTGGTAGAGCACACCCTTGGTAAGGGTGAGGTCGTGGGTTCAAGCCCCATCGGTGGCTCTCGCGATGCGACGACGAGTCGGATCGTGCAGCGCCGTCCGCAGACGTCTGCCGTAGACGTGTTCGGGACGGTCACCATCTCGAAGCGTGGCGCATCGCTTCGCACGCGAATTCAGTCGGAGACTCAACCAATGGCGAAGGAAACATTCGTCCGTACAAAGCCCCACGTGAACGTGGGCACCATCGGTCACGTCGATCACGGCAAGACCACGCTCACCGCCGCCATCACCGCGGTCCAGGCCGCCAAGGGCTTCGGCAAGGTCGTCAGCTATGACGACGTCGCCAAGGCTTCGGCTTCGGAAGGCCGTCGCGACGCGACCAAGATCGTGACCATCGCTACCTCGCACGTCGAGTATGAGACGAAGAATCGTCACTACGCGCACGTCGACTGCCCCGGCCACGCCGACTACGTCAAGAACATGATCACTGGTGCCGCCCAGATGGACGGCGCCATTCTCGTGGTCTCGGCGGCTGACGGCCCCATGCCGCAGACCCGCGAGCACATCCTGCTCGCCCGTCAGGTCGGTGTGCCGAAGATCGTCGTCTTCCTGAACAAGGTGGACCTCGTCGACGACGCCGAGCTTCTCGACCTCATCGAGCTCGAGGTGCGCGAACTCCTCAACAAGTACGACTTCCCCGGCGACACCACCCCGATCATTCGCGGTGCTGCCTACCCGGCGCTCACCAACCCGGGCGACGCGGCGAAGAACAAGTGCATCGGCGACCTCATGGACGCCCTCGACACCTTCGTCCCCGAGCCGCAGCGTGAGACCGACAAGCCGTTCCTCATGTCCGTCGAAGACGTCTTCTCGATCAAGGGCCGCGGCACCGTCGCGACCGGCCGTATCGAGCGTGGCGTCGTCAAGGTCGGCGAGGACGTCGAGATCGTCGGCCTCCGCTCCGAGACCAAGAAGACCGTCGTCACCGGCGTCGAGATGTTCCAGAAGACCCTCGACATGGGTCAGGCCGGCGACAACGTCGGTCTGCTCCTCCGCGGCGTCGAAAAGTCGGACATCGAGCGCGGTCAGGTCCTCTGCAAGCCCGGCACCATCAAGCCGCACACCCAGTTCCTCGCTCAGGTCTACGTCCTGACGAAGGAAGAAGGCGGCCGTCACACGCCGTTCTTCACTGGCTACAAGCCCCAGTTCTACTTCCGGACGACCGACGTCACCGGCAAGCTCGAGCTCCAGGGCGGCGCCGAGATGTGCATGCCCGGCGACAACATCCAGATCAAGGTTGACCTGGAAGAGAAGCCGGTCGCGATGGAAGAGGGCGTTCGTTTCGCCGTTCGTGAAGGCGGTCGTACCGTCGGCTCGGGCGTCGTGACGAAGGTGCTCGTCTGATCCCACAACAATCCTGAGGCTCCGCCTGCGGCCAACTGCCGCGGGACCCTCAATCACGTGCGAACGCCGGTGCCGGGGACCCACCCCGGCACCGGCGAATCCCGCGGCACGCCGGAGCGTCCGGCACGCCGCTGACTGACGGAAGGACGAGGCAATGGCCAAGCGAGCGATGGATCGTGAGTACGTGTGGCTCCAGTGCACGGAGACCGGCGACCTCAACTACCGGACGAACATCCGGGTCAAGGGCGGCATCGCCGAGAAGGTCAAGGAGGGCTTCATGAAGTACTGCCCTCGCCTTCGGAAGCACACGCTCCACAAGATCAAGCGCAAGTAAATCACGTTCGCGCGCTGGTGCGCACCGCGTGAGCCCCGATGCCTCGAGCATTGCGGCCTACCCGGCGCTCCGGCCGCTTCTCCGGCGCCAGTAGCTCAATTGGTAGAGCAGCGGATTCCAAATCCGCAGGTCGAGTGTTCGATTCACTCCTGGCGCGTTGTTCGCGGAATGGCCCGTGTCGAGTGCTCACACGTTGAGCGGTCTCGACGGGTTCCACGCGAAACTCCTTTGAGGATGCCCGAATGGCGTCAGGGATCTACAAGAGCGGGCAGGGTTACTACACACGGATGGGCACCACGGTTGGTGCCGGCCTCCTGGCGCTGCTCGGCCTCCGATGGCTGTGGGACTACGCGGGCCAGATCAAGATCGGCACCATCAACCAGACGTACGTTGCCTTCGGCATCTGCACGCTGGTGGGCACCGTCATTGGCGCGTTCATCTACCTCTATGTCTTCCTGAAGCCGACGTCGGGCGATTTTCTGATCGCCACCGAGGGCGAGATGAAGAAGGTGAACTGGTCGACTCGCCGCGAGGTCGTCGGCTCCACCGGCGTCGTCATCTTCGTGATGGCGTTCGGGACGACCTTCCTTTGGTGCGTCGACTACGCGTTCGTCTTCCTCTTCCAGCAGATCGGCGTTCTCGAAGGCAAGTGACGGTTCCCCCGCATCCTGCGTTTGCGCTGGGGTGCGGCGGGCCAATGGCCTCCCTCGTACAGCCTTCCCGAACGGCCCTCGCGGCCGACTGAGTGCAGAGCCCTCCATGGACAGCCTCAACTCCAACCAGCCAATCGAAGGCGAAGACACCGAAGGCGTGTCCGCTGACGCGTTCTCCGAGAGCATCGACACCGACGTCGACACCAAGCAGGGCAAGACGCTCGTGTCCGGCAAGTCGGCCGCCCAAGCCGCCGGCTCGACGCTGAAGGGCGCCGGCGTTGCCACCAGCAAGGCGATCACGCCTGGTGCGGGCAAGAAGGGGAAGGCCGCCGCCGCCGACAAGGAAGCGGCGGCGAAGGCAGCCGAGGCTCGCGAGGCCGCCGCCGGCGCCGATGCGTTCGATCCGGCCGCCGATCTCCCGATGTATCGCGAGGGCATGGACTGGTTCGTCCTTCGCGTGGCGAGCAACAAGGAGTCGAGCGTCCGCGAGACCCTCCTCCGCAAGGTCCAGATCGAAGGCATGGAACACCTCGTCGGCCGCATCATGGTGCCGACCGAGAAGACCAAGACCCTCAAGGGCGGCAAGCAGCGCGTCACCGAAACGAAGCTCTACCCGGGCTACGTCTTCGTCGAGATGAAGCTCGAGCCGGACGGCCGCATCCCGCAGGACGTCTTCTTCCTCATCAAGGAAACCACCGGCGTCGGCGACTTCGTCGGCACCGCCGGCCGACCGACCCCGATGGCGCCGCACGAGGTCGAGAAGATGCTCTTCGACTCGCGACGTCCGGAAGAGACGCCGCAGGTCAAGATGGAGTTCTCCAAGGGCGACTCGGTCACCATCAAGGAAGGCCCGTTCCAGAACTACGAGGGTTCCGTGGACGAAGTCCTTCCCGAGAAGGGGCTTGTCCGCGTCTTGGTCACCATCTTCGGCCGCCAGGCCCCCATCGAGCTCGAGTATTGGCAGATCGCCAAGGCCGGCACCTAAGCGAGATCGTCTGCGATGCGTGCCACGTCGAGAGGCATCGCGGTCTCCGGTCGCGGCCCGGCGGCGGGGCGCCCATATGTCAGCGGTGCGGCGTCTATAGTGCCCACATGAAGCTTGCCTTGATCGTTGCGGTTGGCGTGTTGGCCGGTGTTGGGTTGGTGTCCTGTGCGCCGCGACAGACCTTTCCCGCGACGGTGGGAGAGCCGCTCTTCGATCCCGGCGTGCCTCCCGTTCCCGAGATGATGGCGCTGGCGATCAATGCCGCGCATGCGAAGAGCTCGGCGAAGGACGAGCCGATCGTCTTCAACTTGCCCGCGGGCGCTCCTGAGCGCACGTGGGAGCAGGTGTGGCACCGGCTTCCGAGCGGCTCGTTTGCAGCGAAGCCCGGGGCAAAGGGCGTGACCTCGGTCGAACAGGTGCGACTCGACGGCTCCATCGGGCAAGTCGACGTCCTCGTGCCGCAGGGCGAGCACTACCAGCTCTTCACCGTTCACATGCAGGGCGGCGTGCTCGCAGAGTGGAAGGTGCAGGTTGTCCAGCCGTGGACGCTGCGGATCGAGCCGCCGACCATCAATGAGGCGACGCAGCCGAACGGGTGAGGCCGATCGGCCGCGGTTTTGCGCCGCGGCCCCGTTCGATCCCCCGTCGGCGATGCGGCACAGAGAGGCGCGTCTCGCGTCCGAAGGGAAGTGAGCGTGGCGGCGTCCTCGGCGATTTGCGGAGGGCGGCGTCGAATGGCGCTGATTTGGCCGCAAGGGTGACGGCCTCGAAGCGCCGCGAGCATCCCTGTGGGGCTCGAAACCCGAAAGGAGTCTCCATGCGTCTCGTACCGCTGGTTCGTGTCGCCGCGCTCACGCTCGCTGCGTTGTCGCAGGCGGCGCTCGCCGACACCGATCTCTACGTGCTGCGCCGATCGGACAGCGCCCTGGCGATCGAGAAGGTCCATCTCATCGAGGGCACCGACGTCACGTGGACCGTGGGCGACAAGGGTTTTGTCGATGTGATCCTCCCGCCCGGTCCGGGCGGCTCCGCGGGCATCGTGCAGTCAGCCATGAGGCCAACCACCGTCGCGAGCTGCAGGGACGGGAAGCTCTCGGTCATCACGACGCTCGGCAGCAAGCGATTCGACCGGCCGATTCCGGCGGCTGACGAGCTGCGAAAGCTCGACATTCATCTCTCTGCCCGCACCGGCGATGGCAGCACGCTCTCGGTCTTCATTCGCGGGTACGACCGCGTGGAGGCCGATCGCGTCGGCGTGGTTGAGGACCCGTTCGGCACGCTCATTCCGCTCCAGCCGAACGACTGCGTCATCAACACAACGACGTTCGTCGCCCGCGAGCCGCATGCCGCACACGTCGAGGGTGAGGCGCCGGTTCGACACATCAACGGCCACCACCTCGCGCGGGCGTCGGTGGAGGGGGGCGCGGCTGGCGACCTCGTGATCGACTGCGCGGCCGGCATCACGATCATCGCCAAGGCCGCACTGCCGGACGGTACGGTGATCACGCCCTCCGAAATGGCCCAATACAGCGCCGACGGCGTGCGCCGACTGGCGACCGAGATCGGCGGGGCGACGACCGCGGTTGTTCCCCTTGGCCTTGCGAAGCTCTCCGCGCTGGTGGTTGGCGGCATCACCTACCGCGATGTTGACGCGCTGGTGATGGCCGAGATGCCGCCGGTGGGCGATGGCGTCATCGGGATCCTCGGGCTTGACCTGCTATCGCGTTCGCGCTCGGTGTCGCTGCCGTATCCGAAGCAGGGTGAAACGGGAACGATGCGCGTGGGGGCAAGCGGGTCAAAGGGCGCCGCAGCGGTCGTTCCACTGACGATCGTTGACTCCCGAGCCTACTGCGCGGCGACCGTGAACGACGCGAAGGCGGTGTTGATCGTCGACTCGGGCTCGCCGATCACGATCCTCGACCCGCGGATGGCAAAGTCCGCCGGCATCGTCGCTGATAGGCCGTCGAAGGACGCCCGGGGGATCGGAAGCGGGAGCGCGGCACTGCGGACCGGAACGGCGGGGACCATTTCGCTCGGTGGCTGGGTAGCGCGGGACGCAGCGGTCCGGGTCGGCTCGCTGCCGCTCTTCGCTCGCTTCCAGGGGCCGGTGTCCGTTGGCGTCCTCGGGAACGACACCCTCTCCCGGTGCTCGAGGGTCGAGATCGACTTTGAAACCGCATCCATGCGGCTGTATGAGTGAAGCGGTCTCGTCTGCGTCTGCGCCACGGAGACTACCGGACCGGGAAATTTGCGTGTGGCCGCTTCGCCCGGTCGACAAAGTGCCCTATCTTGGAGCCGTAGGGCCGTCCGGCAACGGACGGGAATCCTCGACGAGCGCAGCTCGGCGCGGGTTCGACGGAGGTAGAGGTTGGTGCCGCCCTGGAAAGCGGCATCGAAAAGGGCCTCAACAAGTCATGTGATCGAAGGGCTCGCGCCAGCGTTGCGCGTGCTTCGACGTTCGGACTCGTTCGCGTTGGTGCCGGTCAGCCGGCGGCGCACCTCTCGACCCAGCAATCGCTGATTGGGATTCGAAGAGAGGACCCCGCCATGAACCGCCTGAACACCATCGCCCTCATCGCCGCCGCGAGCGTCACGACGCTTGCCGGCGCCGACATCATCTACCAGAACCTCCCGACGTCGACGCTCGGGGCAATCTCCGAGTCGTTCGGCTCGAACGGCGGCTATGCGTTCGGCCAGAGCTGCGCGCAGCGCTTCTCCGTCGAGAGTTCCTTCAACCTCTCCGACATCTCCTGGTGGGGTTCGAGCCAGAACTTCAGCGGCGGCGATCTCTCGAACTTCAGCGCGTTCGAGGTCGTGATCTGGAACGCCGACTTCTCCGCGCAGGTCGCCAACTTCAACATCGGTCTCGGTTCGCTGACCGCGACGGCCACCGGCCTGACCAACTTCTTCGGCGCTCCCGAATACGAGTTCAGCGCCGCGGTGAGCGGCCTGCTGGCGGCCGGAACGTACAACATCAACATCGGCGCCGTGATGGCCAATGGCCAGGGCGACGAGTTCATCTGGTCGGCCGGAGCGGACCAGACCGGCCGCTACTTCACCTCGCCCACGAATCCGTGGGGCACGTGGAAGCTCGTTCCGCCGGCGATCGGCGATGACGGCTTCGGCTCGGTGCGGCTTGAGGGTTCGATGGTGCCGGCGCCAGGCGCGGTCGCACTGCTCGGACTCGCCGGCCTGGTCGGCCGCCGTCGTCGGGCCTGACTTCAGCGGTCAGATTCACACAGCACATTTGAAAAGCAGCCCGGCCCGCGTAGCTCCATGCGGGCCGGGTTGTTTTTTGCGTCGTGCTCCGAGCGATCGAAGAGACCATGCGTTTCCTCGCGGGCGTGCCGGTGAGCACGCACGCTCGCCGAGATCGCCCGTCAGCGTCGCCTCGGTCGAGCAACCAAGAACGCGATGACGCCTACGGCGCTCGGAATGCCGAGGTTGAACAGGGGCGACGAGATCTCACCGAGGGCAAGCCAACGATCCGCCTGAGCCATCGTTCCCGTCGGTGTCGTGCCGCCGCCGCTGGGTGCCGGCCAGTATCCCGATGCGATCATGCGAACGAGACCGGCTTCGGAAATGAGCGGATCGCGTGACGGGGTGATCGGAAGCCCGAGGCTGGTGCAGGTCAATTCGGCGGCGAGCGCCTCGATGTCCGAGCGAGAGCGGACCACCTTGGCAATGGAGAACGGCTGGGCGTCCCCGACGCTTGCGCCGTTCCGCTCCGTTCCGATCGTCCCTTGAACGACCACGTCCAACGCGACATCCGATGGAAGGAACGGAACCACTCCACCGAACGATGCGGCGGTCGTCACCCTGCTCTTGATCTCATTCGTGAGGGTGAAGGGGTAATCAGGCCCGCCACCCGGGGTGACGCTGAACACCGTTCCGCTCGATATTCCTTTTGCCCGCTGGTTGGTCACGAGCCGCGGCGTCGGAACCAGAACGAGCGCCAGTACAACGAACGATGCAAAGGCAAGCGAGGCTTGGAAGCCGATCCCGATCGCGAAGAGGATTGGATGGCTCGATCGCTGTCGAAGGAACCCCGAGGAGATCCGCCGGAACGTCGACAACTGCCTCCCCCCGCCGCATTCGGGGCACGTTCGCTGGTCGCTCAGGAGTTGATGTCCACAGGAGGGGCACCGGTCCTCGCCATCCGCGCGCCGCGCGAAGAACCACGCGGCGACCAGGCAGATCACCGTCGGAAGGACGCACACCACCAGCGCCGCAAGAAGGTATAGGTGACTGTACGACTGTCCCATACCTGGCCGCGTGCTCGTCAGCCACAGGATCCACGGCGGCCCCGCGATCGATAGAGCCGCCATGGGCGCGAGCACCCATGGAGGGAAGATCCCGCCGATGGATCCAACCGACGACAGCCACCGCACGCACCGGGCGATGAGAAGACAAACAATGGCGCCGACGCAGGTCGGCATGAACCACCCCATGCATGCACTGTACCGACGGGATGAGATTGCCCAGCGGTGTCCCAGTTTCCGTCGCGCGGCCCCGTTAGCGTCCTTGGCGTACTAGTCCGCGGCACGCGGCGGCGCAGGGCGCTTGGGCTTCAATACGCCTTCGCGAACACCACCCGCTTCGTCGCGGGCTTGCCCGTCACGACACACGGGCCCGGATCATCGGAACCCTCGAGCGGAATGCAGCGGACGGTCACGCCGAGATCGTCCTTCAGCTTCGCTTCGGCCGCGACGTCCATCGAGAACCGCGCCATCGCGAAGCCGCCGTGGATCTCGGGCTGCTCGTTGTCCTTCGCCGGCTTCTTCGGCGTGAAGAAGTCGGTCAGTTCCTTCATCGAGTCGATCTTCCGCGTGTTCTCTTCGCGGTGAGCCTTCGCCTTGGCGAAAAGCCCAGCCTGGATGTCGTCGAGGATCGCGGTGAGCGTCGCGATGAACTCGGCGCGCTTGACCGACGCCTTCTCCTTATGCGGCTTGTCGCGGCGGGCCATGAAGACGCTGTCCTGCTCCATGTCGCGCGGACCGACTTCGATGCGGACCGGGACACCCTTCTTGACCCAACTCCACATCTTGTCGCCGCCGCGCATGTCGCGTTCGTCGAGTTCGACCGTGACCGGCCGACCGCAGTAGGTCATGCCGCGGAGTTCGGTCGCGAGCTTCTTGCAGTACTCGAGTACCGCGGGTGCGGACTCGGGCTTGTGCAGGACGGGCAGGATGACGACATGCGCCGGGGCGAGCCGCGGCGGGCAGACCAGGCCGTCGTCGTCCGAGTGAGTCATGATCAGGCTGCCGATCAGGCGCGTCGACACGCCCCACGACGTCGTCCACGCGTGCTGGAGCGTGCCCGATTGGTCGAGGAACTTGATGTCGCTGCCCTTGGCGAAGTTCTGGCCGAGGAAGTGGCTGGTGCCGGCCTGGAGGGCCTTGCGATCCTGCATCATCGCTTCGATGCAATAGGTATCGACCGCTCCGGGGAAGCGTTCGCCGTCGGTCTTCTTGCCCTTGATGACGGGGCAGGCCATGAAGTTCTCGGCGAAGTCGGCGTAGACGTCGAGCATCTTCATCGTCTCGACGACCGCCTCTTCGGACGTCGCATGCGCCGTATGGCCCTCTTGCCAGAGGAACTCGGCGGTGCGGAGGAAGAGGCGCGTGCGCATCTCCCAACGGACAACGTTCGCCCACTGGTTGATGAGGAGCGGCAGGTCGCGATAGCTCTGCACCCACTTCGCGAAACTCGCGCCGATGATCGTCTCGCTCGTCGGGCGCACGATCAGCGGCTCTTCGAGCTCGCCGACCGGCATCAGCTTGCCGTCGGGTCCGGGAGCAAGGCGATGGTGCGTCACCACCGCGCACTCCTTGGCGAACCCCTCGACGTGCTCGGCTTCCTTCTGGAAGAACGAGAGCGGGATGAACAGCGGGAAGTAGGCGTTGCGGTGGCCAGTGTCCTTGAACATCTTGTCGAGGACCGCCTGCATGTTCTCCCAGATCGCGTAGCCCCACGGCTTGATCACCATGCAGCCGCGGACGGCGCTGGTCTCGGCGAGGTCAGCGGCCTTGATGACCTGCTGGTACCACTCGGAGTAGTTCTCCGCGCGGGTGGGGGAGATGGCGGACTGGCTGGCGGCCGCTGCGGGTTGGGACTTTTGCTGGTTGCTGGGATTGGACATGACGACTCGCTTATCGCGACGTTGCGCGGCCGCGATGGCCCGTGCGCGAAGATCGGAAGCGTAACAAAGGCCGAGCAGATTGCTAAGAACGACGGAGTTTCCCGTGGACCGGCGAACCGCGAGGCGCCGACGGATAGAGTGACGGCGTGAGCCACAACGCGCAGGGGACCACCGCCGGCATTGAGCACGACGTCCACTCGGACGACGAGCCCGTGAGTGCTTCAGGCGAGTGCGAGAGGGGCAGCCGGATCGGGCAAGCGTCGGAATCTGGAGAGGATGCCGAGCGCAGCGAGAGCGTCGAGGCGCAGGGCGGAGTTCCGCTCGACGTTGCGACCCGAGTGGCCGCGGGATGGTCGGCGATTGTCGATCTCGCGATGGCGGCGGCAGAGCGTCACGCGTCGGTCCCGGAGGTCGAGCGGGCGGCATGCGTCAAGACCGTTCGCAAGGCGACCAAGTCTGGTCGTTCGCTGATCCGGATGCTGCACGACACGATGTCGCACGAGGCACGGAGCGGCGCGGAGCGCCTGCTCGGCGACGCGGCGTCGCTGCTCTCGGCGATACGGGATCGCGACGCAATGGTCGATTCCATCGATCGCCTCCTCGAGGGGAAGCAGGACGCGCGAGCACAGCAGGCCCGCCTGCTGCTGGTCTCCATCACCGCGCCGCCGCCAGTCGGCGATGACCAATTCGCGTATGAGGTGGCGGCGGTCCGACGGGCGGCGGCACTCATCGCCCGCGCCAATGACGTGATTGGCGAGATGCCATCGGAAGCGCTGACGAGCTCTGTGGCGGCCGACGGCATGGCTCGGCTGTGGAGGTCGGCGCGGCGGAAGGCGAATCGCGAGTGGCAGCACGACGGTGAGAAGTCACACGACGTGCGGAAGGCCGTATCACGGCTCGTGCACCAGTTGAACCTGATCGAGCAGGATCTGCCGAAGCAACTCCGCAGGTTCAGACAGCGGTTGCGCCGGGCGACCTCGGCGCTGGGTGAGGAACATGACTTGGCGATCCTCGCCGAGTGCATCGCTCTCCACCGAACGCAGTTGGGCGTGACGTTCTCGGAGGCGGTGCTCCAGGTGTGCCGCCGCGGCCGGAATAGGCTCCGAGAGCAGGCCGGCGTGGCGCTGGCGGAGGCGATGACCCTCCGCCCCCGAGAGTTGGCCCGGGCGATCGAGAAGACCTACAGGGCTTGACCGGCCAGTGAGCAAGCGAGGAGAAGCGGAGGGGACGCGGGATGGGGGAGGGACCGTTCCTGCGCTCTGATTCGACGCGACCGCCCGGTGATCGCTATTCTCAGCGCGGCGTGGCATCTCCGCCGATGTTCGGACTCCCCGGCATCCGTCGCCATCTGCCCTCAGAGAGATCACCATGAAGAAGCTCCTCCGGCTCCTCGTCGTCCTCGTCGTACTGGTCATTGGCGCCGTAGTGGCGGCGGTCTTCTACATCGACACTATCGCGAAGGCCGCGGTGGAAGTCGCCGGCACGAAGGTCTTGGGCGTTCAGACGACCGTCAACAGGATCTCCATCGGACTCGTTTCGGGTAGTGCCGCGATGAGCGGGCTCCACGTCGCCAATCCCGAGGGGTGCAAGGCGCCGGAGTTCATGGTGCTCGACCTCGGAGCGGTGGCGGTGACGCCGTCATCGCTCCTCGAGAATGTGGTTCGTGTCCCGAAGATCGAGCTCTCGGGCATGCACATCGAGTTTGAGCAACGGGCCGGAGGCGACTCCAACGTTGACGTGATCCTCGGCAACGCGAAGAAGTTCGCCGGCTCCGGCGAAGGGCCGAAGGGTTCAGGCGGCTCCGGTGGCGAGGGCAAGAAGTTCGTCATCGACGAACTGACCCTTTCGGGGATCTCGGTCACAGCTCGTGTCGCCGGCGTGCCGCTCGCCGACAAGGGGATTGAGATCAAGGTGCCGAAGCTGGTTCTGAAGGACATCGGCAGCGGCGGCTCCGACCCCGTGGGACTCGATCAGCTCACTGGCATGGTCGTTGAGGCAGTGATGAAGGCAGTGATGGAGGCGGGCGGCGGCCAGTTGCCGCAGGTGTTTGCCCAATCAATCACCAATGGGTTGGCCGGCCTCGGCGACGTATTCAACAGCAAGATGGCGGTCGATCTTGGGGCGGGTCTCAAGGATGTGGGCGGCGATGTTGGCAAGGCCGTCGAGGATGTCGCCAAGAACGCCGGTGATGCGATCGGCAAGGGCATGAAGGACGCAGCGAAGGGGGTCGGCGATGCCGTCGACGGCCTGTTCAAGAAGAAGTGATTGACGGCGACGTGTCGGGTTGGATCGGGACCACCCGCCGGCGGAACACTCGATGGGTCCCCCACGCGAGTCCGGGGCCGCTCGGCGGTATCGGCTCATCCGGGCGGCTGAGCGAACCGTGAAGGATCAACGGCTCGTCCTGCTGAGGTCACGAGTCGGGCGTCGTCGCCGACTCGCACCACCCGAACGTCGTGGCCGAGCGCGGTGAGTTCGGCGAGAAGCTCATCGTCGTCGATCGTCGAATACGCGGCACGGTGGGTCAGACTCGGCGACGAGGCGGTCGGCGCATCGGTGGCGTCGGGGCGTCGCCTGGCGGTTGGAGAGGCATCATCTGGCGTCACCGCCATCGCTCCCCCCGATTGGGCAGCGGGACGCCGATGAAGGAGAGGCATGAGTGCCACGGCGCATGCGAAGAGCAGGGCCAGGGACAAAAGCGATCGCCGAGCCCGCCGGGTACGGATGCGCTGACTGAGGGCCTGCTCGGCAGCCATGAGGATGGCCCGCTTGCGGAGCTGGGGATCGTCCGTTGGAGGGCAAGCCTTTCGTTCGTGCATGCTCATGGCCGGGTCCCCTTGGACGGAGCAGCGGGTGCGGACTTCGATGGGGCGGCGCGGGCCGTTCGGGAACGCTCCGCTTCAGTGGCTGAACGATCGGTCACCGTCGGGGCGTCATCGGCTGCGGCCGCTCGGGTCATCGGTTCCGCATCGCCAACGGAATGGCCCAGCAGGCTCGCCCTCAAGCGTGCAACCAGCCGTCGGATACGGCTGTCGATGGCCTTGGGCGCCTGGCCAAGGTGATGCGCCATCTGCTGCAGCGTGAGGCCGCGACCGAATCGCAGCGAAAGTAGACTTCGATCCTCCGCGGCGAGACCGGCCAACTCATGTTCGAGATCGCGAAGTCGTGCGTCGTCGACCTCTCGCTCGAGGGAGGAATGAGCAAGGTCGCGATGGTGACGCGAGCGTTCGCTTCGCAATCGGTCAATGGCAGCGGACAAGACCACGCGCCGCAGCCAGGAGTCAAGCGACTCCATTCGCTCGACACGATCGAGCGACTCTGCCACGCGAATCATGGTGTCGTGGACGCAGTCGAGCGCGAAGCTCTCGTCACGGCGGGTTCGCTCGCGGGCGATCGCCACGATGAAGTCGAACTTCGCCTCGTAAAGCTCGCCGAGTGCCTCGCGTGACCCCCTGGCGATCGCAGAGCTCACCCGCCGTGCCCACGCATCGGCACTCTCGCCCAGGTCCGCGGACTGCGCGGCCTCACCGCTCGCCGCCAATCGTGGCGCCGTTGGAGCGATGGGGCTGCGAAGCGGTTCGCGGGTGATTCGCACGAATCGATGCCGTGAGCGACCGTGGAAAGGGCTCGATATGAGCACGATCCGCGGAAATCGGGAGGAGTGTTGGACGGTGGGAGTCACTGCTTTGCCGGCGACGTGTCGGTTGGTGACTGCACCGGGCGCGGCTGGCCGGTGAACGCCCGAATGGTGTGAAGCACGAGCTCGAGGTCGTCGGGCGTCCCGTGGGCGATGAGCAAGCCCGTCGGCTCGTGAAGCTTGAGCTGGAAGTTCTCGCCGCTTCCGTGCATGGAGGAAGCGAGCTGAATGGCGTCCAGTAGCGCCTTGACGCGTTCTGGTTCGACCTTTTGGTGAACTGCGAGGTCGAAGACCTGAGTTTGAAGCGATGGGCCAGCGACGTGGGTCGTGGTTGGGTTGGCCAGGTCGATGACGAGCACTGGGTCCGCGTCAATGCCGATCGCCGCCGGATCGCCGGCGACCATCGTGACGTTGAGCGCGACCGATCGCCCTTCCGAGTTGAATCGGAGCGATTGGAGGAGCATCACGGCCGCAGCTCCGGTGACGCGCTTCACCTTGACCGTGGGCATTTTGAGCTTGGTGATGCTCGGGTCCCCGATCACGATGTTCTCGAACCGACTCGCCGCACGCACGGCGTCGAGGTAGTCGGCGACTGTTCCGCCGCCGAACTCCACGGAAATGGCTGAGGCTTCGTTGATGCGACGACGTTGCTCCTCCTTCTTCCGCTCGAGGTCCAGTTGATCGACCTCGGCGTCGCGCTTGGCTATCTCGCCCTCGCGGACTCGCTCCGCAGCGGCTGTCTCGAGTGCGGCGGCCTGTTCCAGAGCCTTGGCAACCTCAGAGTCCTGACCGGACACCACCACCACTCCGCTGCGCTCGGATCCGATTGCGGTCACGTTCAGCGTCGCTTGCAGGATCGCCGCGACCTCGGCGGGGCTGGCAAAGCGGAGCGGAACCTGCTTGGAGGTGTACCCTGGGGTTGGTGCGGGGGTTGGCGCGGGGGTTGGCGCGGCTGCGGTAGCCGGGGGGGCACCAGCATGCGTCGCTGAAGTGAGCGGTACTACGGCGAGGGCCGCGAGAAGGACGCAGCATCGAATCGTCAGTCGGAGGGGCATGGTGGATCTCCAGGCGTACGCCGGGCGAGGCGCCGCTGCATCAAGACGGAGTCAAGCCCGTCCGTTCGTCAGAAAAGTTGATGGATCGCGAGAAATTGGGCAACTGTCGGAGGCGGGGGCGCCACCGCGCTGGGCCTCTCGAGCGCTGCGCCCGCCGCGTGTGCGCAAGCGGCCACATCTGGTACAACCGAGGTCACCAACGGCGGCCGATGTTCGTACCGCCGACGGCTCACAGAGAGAGGATTGAACATGCGCAATGAAGAGAGACGGATGGAATCGCTCCGCCGGTGGGCGATCGCATTGACCCTGATCGCGTCCGCGTCGACCGCGATGGCGGATGTCGTCGAGATCGCATCTCCAAGCCCCGTGAGCTTCGGGCAATTCGGGCTGAGCGTCTCGGGCATTCCCGACATCAATGGCGACGGGGCCGGCGACTTCATCGTCGGCGCTTGGGACGAAACCGGTGGCGCGGCCCAGTCGGGCCGGGTCCACGTCTACTCCGGCCGCACCGGGGCCCTGATTCGCTCCCACTCATCGCCGAACTCGGAATTCGGCGGCTCGTTCGGCGTGTCGGTCGCCGGCATCAGTGACATCAACGGCGACGGTCGCGGCGACTACATCGTCGGTGCGTATCAGGAAGACGGCCTCGGATTCACCGACTCGGGCCGCGTGTATGTCTACTCCGGCGCCAACGGGGCGCTCATTCGCACGCACACGATGCCCGGCGCGAAGAATTTTGGCCGCTTCGGCTTCAGCGTCGACGGTGTCCCCGATCTCACCGGCGACAACAAGCCCGAGTACATCGTCGGTGCGACCGGCGCCGGCACGGACGGCGGGGTCTTCATCTACAACGGCGCCTCGGGCGCCCTCATCCGTTCGCATCTGGCCCCGGCGACCGCCGCGGGCGGCGAGTTCGGCTGGTCGGTGAGCGGCGTTCCGGACGTCGATGGCGATGGCGACGGCGACTACGCCGTCGGCGCGCCGTTCTCGGATCCCGGCGCGAGCCCCTTCGACGCCGGTCGCGCGTACGTCTACTCCGGAAACGCCGGAACGCTTCTCCACGAGTTGGCCTCGCCGAACGAGGAAAGTTCGGGACAGTTCGGCGTGTGCGTGAAGGGCATCAAGGACACGGGCGGCAATGGTCTTGGCGACGTGGTTGTCGGCGCATGGCTCGAGAGCGCTGCTGGCCTCTCGGACGCGGGTCGTGCATACGTCTTCTCCGGCACCTTCGGAACGCTGAATTCGCAGCTCCAGTCACCCACGCCCGAGTCGGGCGGAAACTTCGGTT
Organism: Phycisphaerales bacterium; assembly: GCA_044220875.1. Taxonomy (GTDB): domain Bacteria; phylum Planctomycetota; class Phycisphaerae; order Phycisphaerales; family SM1A02; genus JAEUIT01. The sequence goes on from JBGAQH010000001.1 coordinate 399,945, forward strand.
TTTCGGCGGCTGGCGTGGGCGATCGCGACGGCGACGGCTACGTCGAGTTCATGATCGGCGCCCCCGGCGACGGTGGCGGTGCGTCGAGCTCTCCGGGTCGGGCGTATGTCTTCAAGGGCTCGGATAGCTCGCTCTTCGACACGCTGCAGTCGCCGTATGCGACTTCGGGCAACCGTGAGTTCGGCTATTCCGTCGCGTCGGTTCCGGATGTCACGGGCGATGGGCTCGCCGACTACATCATCGGAGCCGACGAGGACGAGGGAGCGTCGGGCCTGCCGAATGAGGGACGTGCGTACCTGATTCGGGATGTCCCCAACGACTCCTGCGGTCTTCTGTTCGGAGCGACGCCTTCACTGCAGTCCGGCTTCAACTTCTTCACCAACATCGGCGCCACCGGTGGCGGAAGCGGCGCCGGTTGCGTGGGTGACACCTTCACCGACGACGTCTGGTTTGAGTACGTCGCAACCTGCGATGGACAGCTGACGCTCTCCACGTGCTCGTTCACCGACTTCGACACCAAGCTTGCCGTCTACGAGGGATGCGGATTCTCGCAGCCATTCTTCTTCTGCAATCTTGCCACGCTCCTGGCGTGCGACGACGACGGCTGCGGCGTCTTCGCCGGCGGTTCGAAGGTGACGATCAACGTCACGCTCGGCCAGTGCTATCGCGTCCGCCTAGGCGGATTCAACGGCGCTCAGGGCACGGGATTCGTTCTGGTCCAGTGCTCGCGGGCCTGTGCCGGCGACCTGAACAACAGCGGTGTGGTCGATGCCGCCGACCTTGCGATCCTCCTCGGCGCATGGGGATCGTCGACGCTTGGACCGGACATCAACAGTGACGGCACTGTCGACGCCTCGGACTTGGCGCTTCTGCTCGGCAACTGGGGTCCCTGCTGACCTTCGGCGAAGCAGCGTGATGTCGATTCATGCCCGGGCGGAGCGAGTGCTCCGCCCGGGTTTTCCTTGGGCGGCGCCGGTGCGGCGACGACCGCCCGTCGTGTGCGATGTCCGGGGATTCGTGAAGCCATGATGGTGTTTCGTCCGTGAGCGGGCAGCCGTCGGCGACGCCTTCGAACGGCGCCGTCACAGCACTGTTCCAAGACGGAATCAACATGACCGTTTCGTCGCCGAAGTTGGAACTTTGCGGAAGTTCGCTGGCATCCGACGGCCAATCACCATCCCATGACCGGAAGCGTGTCGCGTTCCTCGGCGGGAAAGAGGCGCCGAAGCGTCTGGATGCAGAGCTCGAGCTCGGCAACGCGGCGGGCCTCCAGCCACTCGTAATGCTGTTCGAGCGGCGGATCGGAATTCGCTCCAGCCAGGCCCGGAGTCAGATCGCACTGGAGCGAGAGTCGGGCGATCTCGGCGACCAGCGCCCGATCGCGGGAACGGAATGCATCCGCCGCTCGGTCGAAACGGGCGAGCGGCTGTTCCGTCGGGGTCGAGCGTGCCGTCATCCGTCGCCGATAGGCGTCGAGCAGGGCGTCGTGGCGGGCGGTGGTGCGGCTGACGTCGGGGTCGCATTGCATGCCGTACGCGAGTTCGATCGCGTCGCATGCGTCGCGCGGCAATGCCTCGCGCAGGTCAGCCAGGATCCGACGCTCCAGGGTGATCTTCGCCGCGGCCGCAGCCTCGAGGGAAGCGGTGTGCTTGGCCCGCTCGGCCTCGACGTACCGCTGGTACGCGGCGCGGGCATCCTCGTCATCGTTCTCCTGGAAACTGCGTTCGTCCTCCCCTTCGAGCGCTTGCCATCGGAGAACGGTTCGCAGCTCCGTCGCCTCCATCACCGCATTCGCGCGGCGAAGCTCGTCGGAGAACGCCAGGACGCGACTCTCGGCGCGATCGCGAAGGGCGGCGGTTGGCGCACCGTCCTCGACGGCGGCGATCACGTTCACGTGCCGCCGCGCTATGCCAAACGGGAGACGGATCGTCATGGGGTCCGATCGATAGTTGGCGACCCACGCCGCGATGCCCAGCTCCTGACGGAGGCGCCAGGCCTCAACCGCCTGGTGGTCGCGCTCGTCGACGACGGCACGGAGGCTGTCGAAGAACTCGGACTCGAACGCCCGCAGCTCGCGCGTCGTCGTCTCGATGTCGTGAAGAAGCTCCGGTTCGAGCGTCCGCTGATCCGCCGTGGCGTCGGCAAGGGAGCCGAATCGAGCCTCGCAGGATTCCGCCTTCGCCGCGAGCCATTCCGTCCTCCGTTCACGCAACGAAGCGAGCAGTGACGCGACGATGGCCCGCTGGTCGTCGTTCATGCCAACCCGATCGCCGAAGTGCTCGGCATCCACTTCCAACGGCGCCGGCTGGGACCAGGCGAAGAGGGAATCGTCGGACTGTTCCCACGCCTCGGGCGTCGGAGGAGCCGATTCGGGCTCTCCGCGAACTCCGTCGAGACCGGCCCAGAGGTCGGACCAAACTTCGCTCCACGCACTCCAGCTCTCGGCGGTCCAGCCGCCGCGCGCCGGAGGCTTCGACGTGGCCGTCCCGACGAATGGCAGCATCGGGTGGTCGGCGCCTTCGACGTCGGCGAGCGACTCACGGTCGACCTTGGAGGCCCGTGCCCAGATCGACAGCACGGCTTCGCGCGCCGCGCTTCCCGCTTCGAGTCGCTCGGCGATCAGCGCCGCACAGCGCTCGATCTCCGTCTCGCGGCGGGCGAGGGTCGCGCTCCACTCATCGTCGTCCGCTCCCTGCAGTCGATCAAGCTCCTCGTCAAGCACTGCGCGATCGTGTGCCCTCTCGAGAAGGCGGGCGACGAATTGGTCGTCTCGTCGGCGCCATTCCGTCAGTGCCTGCCGCAGCTCCGGCACCGCGTCCGGCGGGGCCTTCGCCAGGGCCGCGTAGATTCCGCGGAGAAATGGCACCGGCGCTCGAGACTCCGGAAGGCGCCAGCGAAGAAGCGCCGCCGCGACCGACCGGCGCCCGCCGAGGGTGAGCGAAGGCAATGCGGCGCCGACCTCGGCCTCCGCCTTCGTCGCGTCGTCGAATTCGAACCGGAGACTCTCATGGCGAAACCCCGCCTCCATGCGGGTGTACGCGCGCCAGAATCGATCGAGTGACTCGTCCTCCGTCGCTCCGTTGACCACCGTCGCCACGGGTCGCGGAATGGTCCGGCGCTGTCGCTCCCATTCCACCTGGAGCCGAGCTTCCGCGTCCGCCCGCGAGCGGCGGAGGGCCAGGGAGGCGTCCTCGATCCGATCGGTGAGCGAGCGCACCGCAGCGGTGTCGGCCGGAGCCAGGCGGAGCGCGCGCAGCGCGCCGAGGAGTCGCAGCGTCGAGCGCGAGGGGCTGATCGAGTATCGCTGTCGGCTTGACGACGCCAACGCGGAGACCACGCGAAATCGCTCGGCATCCGCATGGCCCGAGGCCAGAAGCGCCTGCACGACCGCGTCGACGAACTCCTGGCCGATCAGCAGGGCGACGTCGCTGCGGTGCTGGGCGCGGCGCATCCTGTGCAGGTCGCGCTCGAGTGGCGGCATCGCCTGCGGATCGCCCGTGTCGTCCTCGAACGGTTCCGGGGCGAGCTCGGCGTAGCGCGGTCCGAAGACGGTGCTGTCGATGCGGTCGAGATACCCCCGATAGGCGGCGGCGATCGCTTCCCATGTCGCGTCGTCGATCGGTTCGTGGCGGCGCAACGCGAGGGCCACGGCGTCGATCGAGAGCGGCTCCGCGATGCTGAAGTCATCCCGCTGTTGGGCCGCGACGCGATCGACCGCACACGCGAACGCGAGCACGACGGCAAGGGCAAACGCTATCGATCGGCGAAGCACGGGAGTCGCTCGGGCGGGGCCACTGTCGCCGTGCCGACGATGCGACGCAAGCGCCGATTTCCGTTTCGATCGATTCCGCCCGTGTCCCGCTACCGGCCCTTCTGGTCGGCGGGGAGGTCCTCGGGCATGTCGGCCAGTCGGCCCGTGAAGACGGGTCCGTCGAGCATCGCGTTGTGCCGCCGCCGATCCTCGGGGTCGGGGAATCGCTCGCCGATCTTCCGCGCCGGGACGCCGGCGTGAATCTCGTAGGCGGGCACGCTCTTGGTGACGACGGCACCCGCCGCAACGATTGCACCCCGGCCGACGGTGACGCCGGACATGACGATCGCGCCGAAACCGATCCAGGCGTCGTCCTCGATGATTGTCTTCGCGAGCGAGGGACGCCCCGCGAAGATGATCGGGGTCCCCGGTGCGTTGAGGATGTGGTCGGAGCCGACGATCGCGACGTTGGGCGCGAGCATGACGTAGCGTCCGAGCTCGACGCCAGCGCCGACGATGCAGCCGACGTTGACGAAGCTGTATTCCTTGGCGACGAGATCGCTCGCCGCCCGCGCGCCGCTCACCATGTAGAAGGTGGGGTGCACGCGCTTGAGGCCGTAGCGGAGCCGTCGCCACGCCATCATGCGGCCGCGGAGGAAATAGAAGAGCGAACCGCGCCCGAGCATGCGTCGCACGAACTTCATGGCTTGTTGCCCTCGCGCATCCAGAACAGGTCGTCGGCCGGCTCGCCGCGCACCGCGCGCTCGATCGCGCGGCGCTGCATCGCCGGGTTGTAGAAGCGGTCGACGGCGCGGTGGCACTCGGCGCGGGTTTCGGCCGTGACGCCGGGCGTCGCGAGCCAGGGGCGCATCGCGTCGGCCAGCGCCGCGACGTCGTTGCGCCGGAAGAGCGAACCGTTCTTTCCGGGGATGATCGCCTCCCACTCCGGCATCTGGTCGCTGGCGTCGTCGTGGGTGATGACCGGCGTGCCGAAGGCCATGCTCTGCATCGCGGTAAGGCCGACCTTGCCCGGGGCGACCGTCACGTTGGACGCCATCGTGTAGCGGGCGAGCTGTTCCTCGTCGTAGCAGGCGCCGGTGAAGTGGGCGGGCACGCCACGTTCCTTCGCGAGGCGCTCGAGGCTCTCGCGCTCGGCCCCGTCGCCGACGAGAAGGAGGACGACCGGAAGTCCCTCGGCGCGCAGGCGGGCGGCCGCCTCGATGAGAAGGTCAAGGCGTCGGATCGCGATGAGCCGAGTCGAGCACATTGCCACCGCGACATCCTCGCTGCCGAAGAGCTCGCGCCGGAGCGCCCGCTCGTCGTTGGGCGTGACCTTGGCCCGGGCGACGCGCTGCGCGTCATAGTCGAGGCTGTTGTAGATCACGTGCAGGCGCTCGGGCCTGAAGCCGGCTTCGATGCCATACTGCTTCGCGAGATGGCCGTAGAGCAGCAGGCCATTCGCAAGGCGATAGAACGTGTTTCGGAACGTGCCCTTCAGTCCGTTCGGCGGCGTGATCCAGCCGTGCGTCCAGAAGAAGACCCGCTTGCCGCGCAGCCGGGCGATGATCGCCGCGAGCCACGTCGCCGGCCAGTTCGCGTTGCCGAGCATGACGAGGGCGTCGAACTCGCTGCCGATCGCGAGGCCGACGACGCCGCTCTGCCACATGATGCTGCGTGCGATGCGCCGGCACGCGCCGACGCGGAAGGCAACGTCGTCCGGCGGGCGCCACGCGCGAATGTCCGATTCGTAGTCGCCCTCGTCGCCGACGAGCGTCCAGCCGCAGCGGCCGTTGCGGGCCAGCTCGACCATCACCGCGGCGCGATAGTGGGCGAAGAAGTGGTAGACGATGGCGACGCTCGGGCGGCGCCGGGCGTTGGCGAGGGCTGCTGGCGATGCGGTGGCGCTCACCATCACGCTCCCGGGAATCCGACGCCGCGGGCCCAGCACTCGAGCCAGAGCGAGGAGAGTGCGATGTCGTTGGGCATGCCGAAGCGGCCGGGCGAGAGTCCGCTGGCCAGGTGGCTGCCCGCGGCGCGGCTGAGCACGCCAGCGCGGACCAGGGCCCCGTCGCGGAGAAGATGCGAGTTCTTCGCGGCGATCGCGTTGAGCCACGCCCGCCACGGCGAGCTGAAGCCCTTCTTCGGCCTGGAGAGCACCCACTCCGGTACGAGGTCGCGGGCGGCGTCGCGAAGCCATGCCTTGGGACCTGGCTGCGGCCCGATGTGGGCCTTGCGAAGTCCGACCGCCTCCTCCGCGAGGCGATAGTCGACGAGCGGGTTTCGCAGCTCGACGCCATGCCACATGCTGATGCGGTCCGCCTGGGCGAGGCCGTTCTCGCGAAGGTAGATCTCGACGAAGAGCCGCATGATCTCGAAGTCGATCGGGAGCGGCGGCGTCGACCGGCGCGCGAACCGATGGGGGCTCTCGGAGCGCGCCGCGTCGAGCATGAGCGCACCGGCCACGCCGGGGAGTCGTCGTCGCGCCGAACGGAATCCCATGGTGAGATCCCAGAAGCGGAGCTGTTCGAGCGGCGCCGAGCGGTCCTCGCGCCAGTCGCGCAGGCCGGTGCGAAGTCCGGCGAGCGACTTCGCCCAGTCGACGGCGAGCGTGACGGATTTGGGCGGTGCCTTGAGCTTCAGGTAGTCGCCGAGGCGAGCCGTTCCCTCGTGGGCGGCGAGCCGCCGGATATTCGCGGCAATGGCGCCGGCGTGGTGCGGATAGCCGAAGAAGAGCTCGTCGCCTCCCTGGCCGGACAGCATTACGACGAGCCCGAGTTCGCGGCATCGGCGCATCAGGAAGTGCAGCGAGATGCCGGCGAGATCGATGAAGGGCTGGTCGCGGGCCACGGCGACTTCGGCGAAGGCGCCGGCCGCGTCGTCGGCGCTGACCTCGACCCGGTGGAAGGGGATCTTCAGGTGCTCGGCGATGCGCTCCGCGTCGCCGCTCTCGTCCTGGTGGGCATTGCCGCTGAAGCCGACCGACACCGCCTCGATCGTTCCCTTGTAGCGCTTGGAGGCGAGCGCCGCGACCGTCGACGAGTCGACGCCCGCCGAAAGGCAGACGCCGACGGGAACGTCGGAACGCACGGTGATCTCGATGACGCGCTCAAGCTCCTCGCGAAGGAGACGCACGGGGTCGCCCTGTACGGGCGGCGCGTCCTCCATCCGCCAATAGCGTTGCTCGCGCACCGACCACGGCTCGGTGTCGACGATCAGCATCGAGCCGGCGGGCAGCTTCCTCACGCCCCGGATCGGCGTCGTCGGATCGGGCACGAAGCCGTAGTGGTAGAAGTCAACGAGTGCGGTCGGATCGAGGACGCGATCGGCGGCGCCGGCAAGAAGCAGCGGGCGCAACTCCGACGAGAAGACGATGCGGTCCGGCGTCTCGACGATGTACAGCGGCTTCTCGCCCATCCGGTCGCGGGCGATGACGAGTCGCTTCCGCTTGGTGTCCCAGAGGGCCGTGCCGAACATGCCGCGAAGGCGCTGCACGAACCCGAGGTCCATCTCCTCGTAGAGATGGGCGATCGTCTCGCAGTCGCTGCCGGTGCGGAATCGGTGGCCGCTCGCCTCCAGCGAAGCGCGGAGCTCGACGAAGTTGTAGATCTCGCCGTTGGTGACGAGGGCGACCGACTTGTCTTCGTTGTAGAGCGGCTGCCAGCCGCCGTTGAGGTCGATGATCGCCAGCCGTCGCATGCCGAGCATGACATGCGGGTCCTCGTAGAACCCCTCGCCGTCGGGACCGCGGTGACGGGTGTGCTCGGCCAGGCGACGGACGAGCGCGCTGTCCTCCCCCTGCAGACGATCCCGCCGAATGACGCCGAAGATTCCACACATGGCGTGACTGCTGTCCCTTTAGAGTGAAGTCACCGGAGTGACATCCGCGTCGTCGACGGCAGCAGGGTCGGCCGCGTCGTCGAGATCGCTCTCGTCGGCGGCGTACGCCTGGTTGTCTCGCTCGATCTGCAGAGCACAGAGTCGCCCGAGCAGGACCGCTCCGAAGAAGAGGTCGTACTGGGCCCAGAGGATGCCGGCCTTGTTGGCCAGCGCGAACTCGTAGGCGATGAACGCCGCAATGAACGCGACCAGCGCCCGGGACTCGGGGTCGTCCTTCACGGACGCGAAAAGCCTTCGGGCGCTCGAGATCGCGGTGAGCAGGATCGCGGAGCCAAGGGCGACGCCGGGGACGCCGAGCTCGAAGATCAGGTCCGCCGCGATGACGTGGGAGTAGGGGTCGCCGCTGCGGGTGGGCAGGTCGTGGAAGGCGGCGGAGCCCAGTCCCGTGAACCAGTACATCGGCCGCCGGAAGTAGTGCTCGGCGAGGTCGATCGCATTCTCGACGCGGCCCAGCGAACCGTAGAGGACGCCCTCCGAGCTCCAGCGGTCCTCGTTCTCGGCAACGATGAAGAAGCTCCGGACCGAGAGCACGCCCACGAGGAAGATCGCGACCACCGCGACGATGCCGACGAACTGGCCGAGGTTCGCGACCCGCCGGGCCATCGGCAGGAACACCATGGAGAAGGCGAGCGCCGCAAGCACCTCGCCGCGCGAGCCCGACATGAATCCAAGTCCGAGACCGGCGAAGAACGCGGTGGCCCGCAGCGACAGGATGCCCGGGCCGACTTCCGTCGACGGTCCGAGGACGGAGAGCAGGACGAGCATGCCGCCCAGCGCGCCGATCGCGAGGGGATTGGTCCGCGAGTCATTGTCGACGTTGACGACGTAGCGGCCGTTCACCAGCTCGAAGCCGGGGCTGAGGATGATGAGGACCGCCACCAGCGTGCCCAGCAGGAGCATGGCGAAGCGGAAGTCCCGAAGGTCCTTGAAGCCGCCGACGAGGAGCGGGGCGATGCCGAGCGTCACGAGGATGTACGGCGAGGTCCAGCGGATGTACTCCGCCAGCCACTCCGGCGAGAAGGTCCAGAACCAGGACACGCCCGCGTAGACGTACAGGAGAAGCGTCAGGATCGAGCTCGCCGTCAGCCAGTGTTGCCAACGAAGGGTCCCGGCGAGAAAGGACTTCCCCAGGGCCCCCAGCACGACCGAGCCGACGATGATGTTCGCCAGCGAACCGTGGGTTCGGAAGAGCGGGGTGCTCGCCTGAAGGAGCTGTTCGGTCGCGAACATCGTCAGCACAACGGCCACCGCCCACGCCGGTCGCACAATCGCGATGCAGTAGGCCAGGCCGATGAGTACCAGGGTGACGATCGCGATCATGCGTGAGGGAGTCGGGGGCGGATACTAACGGAGTCCACGCTGACCGCCGCCGCGGCGCTGGGCCTGCCGGTCCGACGAGTCGATGGATTTCGCTGGGGCGTTTCGTCGCGGGCGCGAAACTGCCCGTGAGATTTTCGGCCCAATCCCCGTGGGGCATGAAACGCGAGTCGACTTACGGCCCCCCCGGCTCCGGGTTCGCCGATGAACTGAATCCGCCGGCCGGACTTGGACCGAGCGTGATCCGAGCGGCGAGCGGCGAACGGCGATTATCGTCCCTGCGACACCATCGGCGGACCGAGATGCCACAACAGAACCGGCCCGCAAGCGGTGAGCTCGCGGGCCGGTGAGGTCCAGAGGTTGTCTGTCGGGCTACTTCGCCGAGCCGATGGCCAGGGCGCTGCCGGAGCGCGGCACCGCATGTTCGGCCTCGCGGACCCAGGTCGCGTACTTCAGGATGTACTGCGAGACGCGCTTGGTCAGGTCGGACTTGCCGTCGTTGCTGACCCAGGAGGCCGGCGGCGAGTTGGCATAGAGCAGTTTCGTGAGGACGGAACGGGCCTCCGCACGCGGCGCCTCGGTGTTGGTGGGCACCCAGGAGAGGCTGGCGACCCAGGCGTTGTACTCCAGCGACGACCAGAGGAAGAAGCCGTCAGCGCCGTTGGCGATGCACGGGTCGATCTGGTCCGAGCGGAACTCGTCGTGACCGATGGTGCCCCAGACCGTGGCCTTCCCGTGATCCTCATACACCACGGAGACCGAGGGGATGATGGGCATGTCGGGCTTGCCGGCGGCATCGCGGAGGGCGTCGCAGATCGACGTCACGTTGGCGCGGTAGAGCCGTTCGCGTGCGACGAGCGCGTCGCGGTCGACGGGCGTCTCCATGGCGGCGTCAAAGCGGTCATAGATGCATGGGCTGATCCAGTCCATGGCCTTGACGAGGTCGATGTAGAGCGCGACGACGTCGTTCTTCGTGGCGACCTGCGTCGACGCGGGCATCGACTCCCAACCCTTGTTCGAGACGTAGTAGCGGACGTTGGGCACGCCGAAGTAGGTGAACTTGCAGTCGGGCAGCTTCTCCTTGGCGTACTTCAGCGCGTCAATCATCGACGTCATCATGGTCGCGTAGCGCGGGTCGCTCTTGCCGTTCCAGAAGATGCTGTCGAAGGGGACCTCGTAGTCGAGCATCACCCAGCCCGACGGGTTGGCCCCGCGGGCGTCGAGGACCGCCTTGACGACCTTCTCGCCGCTCACCTTGCCCGTCTCGAGCGAGCTTGGGTCGAAGTTGTGCTGGAAGAGGACGAGCAGCTCCTGCACGTTCTGGGCCTGCATCTCCGGGCTGAAGTACTGGCCGGCGTTGAGGTTCGCCAGGAGGATGAGCGGCTGTGCGCCGGCGACGGCCGCCTGGGCTTGGGCCGGAGGAGGCGTGCTGTCGCCCGAGGCCGGAGCGCCGCTGGCCGGCGCGGGCGTGCCCGCGGCTGGCTTGGCCACCGGTGGCGCCGGCTTCGCGGCCGGTGCGGCCTTCTTCGCAGGAGGCGCGACAGGCTTCGCGGCGGCCTTCACCGCCGGCTTCGCGGCGGCCTTCGCCGGACTCGCCGCGACGGCGCTAATCCTGACGACGCCCGCGGGCGCCGAGCCTGACTTCTGGATCAGGGCGTTGCCCTGTCCACCGGTTGCGGGCTTGACCGGATCGCCGATCGGGGCGGCGAGCGTGGTGGCTGCCGCGGCGAGCACCGAGGCGAGCGAGACCGCAGCGAGGCACGCGAAACTACGGCGTGACTGAAGCGTGGTGTGGTGAACGTAGGACATGCAGGATCCCTCCAGCCGACCGAACTTGGGTCGACTGAAACCATCGTACGATCCGATGCAGCGGCTACGCCGTATTTGCGCGATGGCAACCGGCGAAGACACCGCCTCGGCAAGGCATTCCGTCTGCGCGTCCGGTTATGCGCCGAGCATGGCGTGAGTTCGGGCGAACCTGGCGATCCCTACTGGTCGTGCCCGATGCTCTGCGGCATCGTGTGGCCCGCATCACGAAGCGTGCGCTCGCGGCTGGCGAGCTCAAGATCGTGGTCGACCATCATCACGGCAAGCTGCTGGACGGTCGTGGTCGCTTCCCATCCGAGCTTGGCCTTGGCCTTCGAGCAGTCGCCAAGCAACTGTTCGACCTCGGCGGGACGGAAGTAGCGGGGGTCGATCTCGACGAAGTCCTTGTAATCGAGGCCGACGTGGCCGAAGGCGAGTTCGCAGAAGGTGCGGACCGAGATCATCGTGCCGGTCGAGACGACGTAGTCGTCCGCGGTCGGCTGCTGGAGCATGCGCCACATCGCATCGACGTAGTCGCCGGCGTAGCCCCAGTCGCGCAGGGCGTCGAGGTTGCCCAGGAAGAGCTTCTTCTGCATGCCGAGCTTGATGCGGCCGACGGCGCGGGTGATCTTGCGGGTCACGAAGGTCTCGCCGCGGCGCGGGCTCTCGTGGTTGAAGAGGATGCCGCAGCTCGCGTGCAGGTTGTAGGACTCGCGGTAGTTCACCGTGATCCAGTGACCGAAGACCTTGGCGCAGCCGTAGGGCGAGCGCGGATAGAAGGGAGTCGTCTCCTTCTGCGGCACTTCCTGCACCTTGCCGAACATCTCGCTCGAGCTCGCCTGGTAGAAGCGAACCTGCTTGCCGCTCGCGTCCTGGTAGCCGCGCACGGCCTCGAGCATCTTGAGGACGCCGGTCGCGACGACGTCGGCGGTGAAGATCGGCTGGTCGAAGCTGACGCGGACGTGGCTCTGGGCGCCGAGGTTGTAGACCTCGTCGGGCTTCACGTCCTGCATGAGGCGCGTGATGCCGTTGCCGTCGGTGAGGTCGCCGTAGTGCAGCTTGAGGCGGGCGCCGCGCTCGTGCGGGTCCTGGTAGATGTGGTCGATGCGGCTCGTGTTGAAGCTGGCCGAGCGGCGGATGATGCCGTGCACCTCGTAGCCCTTGGCGAGCAGGAGTTCGGCGAGGTAGGAGCCGTCTTGGCCGGTGATGCCGGTGATGAGCGCGCGTTTCATGGGTCGTTCGAGGGTCGTTCGAGCGGGGCGATACTTCGCGAACGGTGGAGTTGCCGGCTGGGAGGGACCACGTTGCCCCCGGAGACGCCGCTGCCGAGACGACGCGAGCGCCTTATCGGGCAGACTGGCGGCGCTCTTGACTGCTGATCCCGATGACGGGCCCGAGAGTCTACAGGAAGCCCTCGGCCCCGCCCCGACGCCGCGCCGCACCCGACACGGGCGCGGGCACGGGCGCGAACCGAGGCCGCTCGGGTAACGTCCGCACCCCCCGGCCGCGGTTCTCCGCGTCGGAGTCTTCTCCGAAGCCCGCGCATGGGTTCGACCCGATTGCCGGTTGGGCCGATATTCCCGACTCACTCATGGACCTGTCCAAACAACGCATCGTCGTCACCGGTGGCGCCGGCTTCCTCGGCCGGGCCGTCTGCGAGAGCCTCGCGCGCCGCGGCGCCACCGACATCATGATTCCGCGCCGGCGCGACTTCGACCTCACCAGCGAGGCCGACGTCGCCAGGCTCTACGCCGAGATGCGCCCGGACGTGGTGCTCCATCTCGCGGCCGAGGTCGGCGGGATCGGCGCCAACATGGACAACCCGGGGCGCTACTTCTTCGCCAACATGGCGATGTCGCTGCACCTCATCGAACATGCCCGCATCAACAAGCTGCGGAAGTTCGTGCAGGTCGGGACGATCTGCGCCTATCCGAAGTTCACGCCGGTGCCGTTCAGGGAGGAGAATCTCTGGAACGGCTACCCCGAGGAGACCAACGCCCCCTATGGCGTGGCGAAGAAGGCCGCGATGGTCATGCTCGACGGCTACCGCCGCCAGTATGGCCTGCACAGCGCGTATCTCCTGCCGGTGAACCTCTACGGGCCGTGGGACAACTTCGACCTGCACACCTCGCACGTCATCCCGGCCCTGATCCGCAAGTGCGTCGAGGCGATCGAGGCGAACCGCGACCACATCGTCTGCTGGGGCACGGGCTCGGCGAGCCGCGAATTCCTCTACGTCGCCGACGCGGGCGAAGGGGTCGTCCGCGCCGCGGAGGTGATGGAGGATCCGACGCCGATCAACCTCGGCACGAACATGGAGATCACGATTCGTGACCTCGTGCACCTCATCGCGAAGCTCACGGGTTTCCACGGGGAAATCCGCTGGGACTCGACGAAGCCCGATGGCCAGCCGCGGCGCTGCCTCGACACCGAACGGGCCGCGGCGATGCTCGGCTGGCGGGCGTCGGTCGGCTTCGAGGAAGGCCTGAAGCGGACGATCGAGTGGTTCCGCGCCCACCACGGGCGCTGAGTCGGCTGGCCTTCCCCCATGCGAGTCCTTCTCCTCAATCAGGTCTTCTATCCGGACTCCGCCGCGACGGCGCAGCACGGTTGGGATCTCGCCCGGCACCTGCGGGCCCACGGCCACGAGGTCACCGCGATCGCGTCGAGGTCGCTTTACGGCGACGCCGGCGCGTCGCTCGCCAAGGAGGAGGTCGTCGAGGGCGTGCGCATCGTGCGCGTCGGCAAGAGCCTCTTCGGCAAGCGCGGGTTCGTCGCCCGCGGCGTCGACTTCCTGCTCTTCTACGTCGCGGCGCTGGTCACGGCGCTGCGCCTTCCCCGGCACGACGTCATCGTCTGCTTCACCACGCCGCCGTTCATCGCGTATGCCGGACTGATCGTTCGGCTCTGCAAGGGAACGAAGTGCGTCCAGTGGGTGATGGACCTCTATCCCGACGTGGCGATCGAGTTCGGCGCGATGCGCCGCGGCTCGCCGGTCGCGCGGCTCTTCGAGCGGATCGGCGTGCGCATGACGAGGAAGTGCGACCGCTCCGTGGTGCTCGGCCGCTGCATGCGCGACCGCGTCGTCGCGAAGGGCGTGCCGGCCGAGCTGCTTGACCTCGTGAACGTCTGGTCCGACGACGAGGAGCTTGCCCCGATCGCCCGCGAGAGCAACGGCTACCGTCGCGAGTGGGCGCTCGGCGACCGCTTCCTCGTGATGTACTCGGGCAACTTCGGGATCGGCCACGACGTCGAGACCTTCCTTGCCGCGGCCGAGTCGCTGCGCGACGACGACCGCATCCGCTTCGCCTTCGTCGGCAGCGGCAAGCGCAAGGGCGAGGTCGAGACGTACGTCCGCGAGCGCGGGCTCTCCAACTGCCTCGTCGCGCCGGTCCAGCCGCGCGAACGGTTAGGTGAGCTGCTCTCCGCCGCGGACGTGCACCTGGTGACGCTGAAGGAGGCGTCGCTCGGCTGCATGGTGCCGAGCAAGTTCTACGGGATCATCGGCGCCTCGCGCCCCGTCCTCTACGTCGGGCCGCCCTCGTCGGAGGTCGGACGGTCGGTCGAGGAGACGGGCTGCGGCTTCTCGGTGGGACTCGGCGAGAGCGCGGCCCTTGCCGAGCGCATCAGGATGATGGCGTCGGACCGGCGCGTCGGCGTCGAATGCGGCGAGCGCGGCCTGAGGGCCCTGCGCGAGCGGTTCAGCCGGAGCATCTGCTGCGAACGGTGGCGCACGCTTCTCGAGCGCGTCGCCGCCGGCTCCCCGGCCTAGCAGCGCGCGGTCAGAGGTCCTTCCAGCCGATCAGCGTGTGGCCTGCGGCCCGCGCCGCGTCGGCGAAGGCGTGCAGCTCGGTCCGCTCGATGATGCGCCACCGCTCGGTGTAGCCGGGATGCACGCCGACCTCGACCGTCGGCGCGCGGAGACGGCCGATCATCGCCACCAGCGGCATGTGCCAGTCGACGTCCCAGGCGCTCGACGGCATGTAGAAGTGGTCGGTGGTGGTGAAGGCCCTGCGGATCTTCCGCCGCCAGAAGGGGCCGTACCAATAGTTGAAGGACTTGTAGGGCCGCTTGAGGTAGAGGTCCTGCGACGACCGGACGCGGGCGATGCCGAGCTTCGGCAGCACCTGGGCGAACGCGGTGCGGAAGGGGCGGAACTTGTGGAGGTGGCCGTGGGAGTCGACGTGCGAGATCCGGATGCCGCGCTCGAGGAGCGAGCGGATCTGGGCCTCGGTCTCGCGGGCGATCTGGTCGACGGGCAGCCGATTGCGGAGAGCCAGGACCCGCGTCTCGTTCGACGGCAGAAACCGGCCGTCGGGCCGCACCAGCGCCGGGATGCTCTTCGGGTCGCAGACCGGCGCCTCGAGATCGTCGCAGACGTAGGTCAGGTGCACGCCATAGGAGAGGTCGGGACGGGAGAGCGCGTAGCGCACGGCCTCGTCGGTGCCCGGCATCTTCGGCATGATGGTCGCGCTGGTGAGCGAGCCGCGCTCGAAGCACTCGATCGTGGCCGCGTTGAGCTCCCCGCTCATGCCGAAGTCGTCTGCGTTCGTGATGATTCGCATGCGTCGCTCGCGTTGCCGCCGTCCACCGCGCTTCCCGACGACGGTCAGCCGGGCACGTTCTCTCCGTCACCATACCGCAACGTCCATGACGCCGGATCGGCGAAGCGATCGCCGGCGAGGGGGCTCTTCGGTCCCGCCTTCCACATGCCGCTCATCGTGCCGGCGGGAAGGAAGCCGAGCGGGCGAAGCCGGGAAATCCGCGCGTCGCCGGGCTGCAGGCAGACCTCGAGCGCGTCGGCGTTGAGGTCGCCGGTCGCGCGGATCGCCGCGTGAATAGCGCTGAGGCCGTCGGATCGGCTCTCGTCGAAGACGCCCCAGTCGGCGAGCGTCGCGAGCGTGAGGTTCGGAAATGCCCGGTGCGTCGCGGTGGCGTGGAACTTCACCTTCATGAGGATGTAGCCGAGCGCCTCGCCGCGCGATCCCTCGAGCAGGTAGAGGGCCCGCTCATGGCGACGCTGGGGCTCGAACTGGCTCGCGAGCAGCCAGTTGATCCAGGCCGAGGAGCGGTGGGAGCGAACCGGCGTGCAGCGAGTGGGACGGGCGAGGACGCCATCGAACTCGCTCGGCATCGAATCGACGCGGCGCATCCGCACGCCCGCGAGCGCCCGGCGAATCGCGTTGACGCCGCGAAGTCCCACCAGCGCCGCGTCTGCAGCGAGCCTCGCCGCGCCGCCGAGCGGGCCGGTGCCGACGTAGCGCGAGACGACCGAGGCGGATCGGCGAAGCAGGATGAAGCGATCGAGCGGGACCTTCGCGAAGCGGAGCTTCTCGTAGAGCGGCAGCGCCATCTGCGAGGGGCCGTGTGCGCCGACGGTGTGGTGGGCGGCGCTCGCCTTCATCACCAGCATCACCCCCATCATGCTCTTGCGCTCCTCGGGGGGCACAAAGAGACTCGAGCCCCACAGCAGTGGGACGCAGCGGTCCTTATCTCCGTCGCGAAGGACGAGCTCTCCCGCGATGAGGTCCATGCGGCCGATGACGCGAGCGCCTCGCGTTCCGATAACCTGCATCGGTTCGTCGTCGTCGCGCGAGAGTGGATTGGCGAGCAAGGCTCGCTGCTTTTCGGCGCTGAGCCGCGCCGTGCAGACTGACTCGTCCCACCCGGAGTACACCGAGCCCTCGGCAACTTTGCGACGGGAGAGAACGTGGAGTTGGACTTGATCCGATGAGGATTCGGCCATTCGGCGCTCCATCGACGTCATCCGGATCGGGCGGCCCGTCCTCGGGTCCGCACCGAGCGCCTCGCCGTCGGATTGTTGTCGATCGAGCCAATATCATCGGCGATTCGCCGCCGCGGGCGTCGCCGCCGCCAGACTTCCGACCGAGCTTCATGTCCCAGCCCACGCCGACCCCGAATCCGCCCGCGCCGCTGCGAGCCCACCACATGGGCGTCGCCGTGCCCGACATGGACGTGGCGATCCGGAAGTACGCGGAGATCCTTGGGCTTCGCCTGCTCTCCGGTCCCTTCGATGACCCGATCCAGAAAGTTCGGGTCTGTTTCATCGGGACGGGCGAACCCGCGGACGCGGTGATCGAACTGATCAGCCCGCTGCCCTCGCCGGCGGGCGACGACGCGCCGATTCACCAATACCTCCGCAAGGAGCTCGGCGCGTACCACATCTGCTACGAGGTTGCGGACATGGACGGGACGTTGAGGCACATGCGATCGAAGGGCTGTCTGGTGGTGAGCGGACCGGTGCCGGCGGTGGCGTTCGACATGCGCCGCATCGCGTGGCTGCTCATGCCCACGCGCCAGCTCATCGAGGTGGTGGAACGTGGCTGATACCGGCTCCGGCCCCGCGGACGCGCACGCGACCCACGTCGCGGAACTCTCGCCCTCGGAGGCCAGGGAGCGCGTCGACGCGCTGCTGGCGGAGGGGCAGCACCAGGAAGCGAAGCGGGCGCTCGACGCGCTCTGGCGCATGGACGCGGGACCGGCCACGGCCGCCTTCGCCGTGTCGCGATTCGAGCGGCTGCGCGGGTCGATCCCGCTGACCGCCTGCCGACTCTACGTCATGCGCTCGTTCACCGTCGAGAGCGCGATCCCGCTGCTCCGGGCCCAGGCGTTCGCCGGCGGCATCGACGCGACGGTGCAGCTCGGTGAGTTCAACACGTATGCCCAGGAGATCCTCGATCCGAAGGGCGCCCTCTACGCCTTCAAGCCCGACGTTGCGATTCTGGCCGTGCAGACCCGCGACATCGCCCCGTCGCTCCACGCCCGGTTCGCCGATCTCGCGCCGGAGGAGATCGAGGCGTCGGTCGAGGGAACGGCCGCGGCGTTCGAGCGCTGGATCGAGACCTTCCGCCGCGAGAGCAGCGCCCATCTCATCGTGCATCTCCTCGAGGTGCCCGAGCCGGCCCAGGGGATCCTCGACGCCCAGCAGGAGCTCGGCCAGGCCGAGGCGATTCGCCGCATCAACGCCCGCATCGCCGCGGCGTGCCGGGCAAAGCGGGCGGTCTATGCCCTCGACGTGAACCAGCTCGTCGCCCGACGCGGGCGCGAGCAGTGGCATGACGAGCGGCTCTGGCTCAACGCCCGCATGCCGATCGGGCCGAAGGAACTCATCCATCTCGCCCGCGAGTGGACGCGCTTCCTCCATCCGATCACCGGGCGCGTCTGCAAGTGCCTCGTCTGCGACCTGGACAACACGCTGTGGGGAGGCGTCATCGGCGAGGACGGCATGACCGGAATCCGCCTCGGCGCCGAGCATCCCGGCGCCGCGTTTCAGGCGCTCCAGCGGGCGATTCTCGATCTCTCGCAGCGCGGCGTCATTCTCGCGATCGCCAGCAAGAACAACATCGACGACGCGATGGAGGCGATCAGGGGACATCCCGGCATGCTGCTGCGGCCCGAGCACTTCGCGGCGGTGCGCATCAACTGGAAGGACAAGGCCAGCAACCTGCGCGAGATCGCGGCGGAGCTGAACATCGGCATCGACAGCCTCGCCTTCATCGACGACAACCCGGTCGAGCGCACGTGGGTGCGCGAACAGGTGCCCGAGGTCACGGTCATCGACCTGCCCAAGGACCCCGGCGGCTACGCGAAGGCGCTGCGCGAGTCGATGGTCTTCGAGCGGCTCTCGCTCACCGCGGAGGACCGCGAGCGGGGACGCCAGTACGCCGAGCAGCGCGTGCGGTCGGAGCTTCAGCAGCAGGCCGGCTCGATCGAGGAGTTCTACGAGTCGCTCGCCCAGGAGGTCGAGATCGCCCACGTGACGCCGATGACGCTCGCCCGCGTCTCGCAGCTCACCGGGAAGACGAACCAGTTCAATCTCACCACGCGCCGCTACAGCGAGCAGCAGGTGCAGGAGATGGCCGACTCGCCCGACTGGCGGGTCTACTCGATCCGGGTCCGCGACCGCTTCGGCGACAACGGCCTGGTCGGCGTTGCCATCGCCCACTACGTGGCCGAGGGAGGCCGCAGGGTCTGCGAGATCGACTCCTTCCTGCTCTCCTGCCGCGTCATCGGGCGCACCGTCGAGACCTCGTTCGTCGCGGCGATCATCGAGGAGGCGCGGCAGCACGGGGCCACGCTCCTCCGGGCCTGGTTCATCCCGACGAAGAAGAATGCGCCGGCCAAGGACTTCCTCGCCAGTCAGGGCTTCGCCAAGGTGAGCGAGGCCGACGGCACGCAGACATTCGAGTTCGACCTGACCTCCGGGAACATCGAGTTCCCGCGCTGGATCAGGCGAATCGCGACGACCGATTCGACACGCACGCGCACGGAGACTCCGTCATGACGACTGCAGGCACCGCCCCCTCGGGACAGGTCACGTTCGACGACATCATCCGCGCGCTCCCGGCCGGCGCCACCTGCCAGCCGCTGCTGCGGGCCATGTACGTTGATAAGGCGTGGCTCCTGAAGCCGATGCTCGAGGCCCTCACCCCCGCGATGCTCCCGGCCTACGCCCGCGAGGTCGAGGACATCTGGACGGTGATGCGCAACGCCCGACCGACGACGCCCGAGGCGGAGCGCCTCGCCCAGGGCATGAAGGGACTCGCCTTCCACAGCATGGAGTTCCTGAAGCGGCAGATCGAGTTCGCGAAGACCGGCGAGTACAAGGCCAACGACTACGACACCGTCTACAAGGAGGTCTACTCCAACGAGACGGTGATGGCCCAGTACCTCGACGGCCTGCTGCTCACCTACATCGCGTGGCCGAACCACTACCGGCTCCTCAACTGGTACCGCGACGCCTTCCTCGCCAAGGCCCGGCCGGGCGAGTGTCTCGAGATCGGCCCCGGC
The DNA here is from genome assembly GCA_044220875.1 of Phycisphaerales bacterium. Lineage (GTDB taxonomy): Bacteria > Planctomycetota > Phycisphaerae > Phycisphaerales > SM1A02 > JAEUIT01. The sequence goes on from JBGAQH010000001.1 coordinate 419,527, forward strand.
CACGGCTGGCTCGCCCTCTGGCAGCTCCGCTCGAGTCCGGCGAACCGATTCCTCGGCCTGGACATCAGCCCGCACTCCGTCGCGTACAGCCGATCGGTGCTGGCTGCCGCGAAGATCGAGCAGTCGCGCTGGAGCGTCCTCGAGCGCGACGCCCAGAAGGGCATCGAGGCCCACGCCAAGCCCTTCGATCGCGTGGTCATCGCCGAGGTCATCGAGCACCTCAAGGAGCCGGAGATCATCGTGAACGCGGCCCGCGAGCGATCGCACAGGGACACGCTCTTCTTCATCACGACCGTGGTGAACCTCGAGGCGATCGACCACATCCACCTCTTCCGCTCGCTGCAGGAAGTCCGCGACTTCTGCACGGGCAAGTGCGGCCTGACGGTGCTCGACGAGCTCGACCTGCCGCTGAAGATGAACCTGAAGATGGAGGACGAGGCCTACGAGGTCGCCCTCGTCTGCCGGCCGGCCTGAAGCCGGCGCCGCCGTCCGATCCGACTCGAACAGAACGCCCGAACGCCATGCCAGACCAACTCTCCACCGACATCCGCCGCGTCGTCTCCGACGTTCTCGGAGTGCCCGCATCGCAGCTCACCGAAGCCTCGTCGCCCGACACCATCGAGAGCTGGGACTCGATCCAGCATCTCAGCATCGTGCTCGGCCTCGAGCAGGCGCTGGGGGTGCAGTTCGATCCCGAGGACATCGAGAAGATGCGGTCGGTCGGCGCGCTCGAGGCGATGGTCCGCGCGAAGCGCGGCTGATCGCCCTCCGCGGCGCTCACTTCGCCTTGCGCACCGGCAGGCCGGGGATCTGCTGCCCCTCGTCGATCCGGTGGAGCTTGTCGCGGAAGAGCACGCTGATCATGTACTCGTAGTTGGCCATGAGGCAGGCCAGATGGAAGCCCGGACGCCCGTCGAGGAATCCGAGCCGCAGGAAGTACATGTAGACGAAGCGCATCAGCGGCCGGCCCGGGAGGCGCGGCCAGAGCGTGCGGCGGATCCACTGGCGCCAGCGCAGGTGGTCCTTGAACATCCGCTGCGGGTCGGCGCCACCGCCCTCGCCGAAGTGGGCGCGGACCCACTCGTCGCTCTCGAGGTCCGCGTAGCTGATGTGCTTCTTGAGGTACTCCGAGATCGTCTCGCGGCGGATGTGGAGCATCTCGCCGCGCAGGTAGCTGGTCGGCCCGTCGCAGAGCATGTGCTCGTGCACGGCGCGATCCTCGTAGCGGCAGCGGCCGCGGCGGAAGAAGCGGAGGTTCCACGACGGGTACAGCCCGCCGTGCCGGACCGCGCGACCCATGAAGAGCACCACGCGGTTGACGAAGAACCCGGCGACGTCGCGCTCGTTGGCTGCGACCTCGAGGAGCTCGCGGCCGAGCTTCGGCGTGATGCGCTCGTCGGCGTCGAGGATGAAGATCCAGTCCGCGCGGAAGCCGAGATTGTCCAGACCCCAGTTCTTCTGCCGCGCGTACCCCTCCCAGGCGTGCTCGACGACCGTCGCGCCGGCCTTCCTCGCCATCTCCTGCGTGCCGTCGGTCGAGCAGGAGTCGAGGACGAAGACCGGTCCGACCGTGATGGCGTTCCGGACCGTCTCCTCGATGTGCGCCGCCTCGTTGAAGGTCGGGATGAGGATCTCGATGAGCGGCTTGTCGGACGTGCTCATGGCCTCTCCTCAAGCATTCGGAGGGCGAGCTCGTCGGTGCGCGCCCGCCAGTTGCGCTGTTGCTCGCGCAGCTTCAGCTCGATCCAGTATTCGTACATCGAGATCATCGCCGCATAGTGAAAGCCCGCGCTCCCGTCGAGGATCGCCAGCCGCACGAAGTACATGTAGAGGAAGCGGACCAGCCCGCGGAAGGGCGGGAAGAAGCTGAGGTTCTTGATGGAACGGCGGCGCACCGCCTTGTCGCCGTCGAACGCGAGCCGCAACTGGGCCATGAGCCCGCCGCCGACGACGCGCATCGCCTCGCGGGCCTCCATCTGCGAATAGGAATTGTGCTTGTGGAACCAGGGCACGAGGCCCTTGTTGAAGCTGTAGTGGATGAAGTGCTCGGAGAGCTCGCCGAGCGACCCGTTCACCACCGGGTGCGCGTTCACCTCGCGGTCCTCATAGTGGACGCATTCGGGGCGGAAGAGTCGGAGGATCCACACCGGATAGATGCCGCCGCGGCGGATCCACCGGCCGAGGAACATGTTCTTGTAGCGAAGCCGGTAGGCGACGTGCGGAAGCGCGGAGTCGTTGGTCTTGGCGAGGATCTCGTCGCGCAGGTCGGTCGGCATGCGCTCGTCGGCATCCGAGTAGTAGACCCACGGATACTTGAACGGGATGTTGCGGAGAGCCCAGTTGGAGTGCGCCGACCAGTTGTCGAACTTCCGCTGGATGATGCGGACGTTCGGGAAGCGGGCGGCGATCTCGAGGGTCCGGTCGCTCGAGTAGCTGTCGAAGAGGACGACGTCGTCGGTGAAGTCGAAGCAGCGCAGGCACGCCTCGATGTTCACCTCCTCGTCCTTGGTCAGGACAAGGATGCTCACCGGCACCTTGCCGTTCGGCAGCGTCACCCGGAAGTTCTCGATCGGATTCGCGGTCACGGCTTCGCTCCCTCCCCGACGCGCTCGGGGCGCGGCCGGGCCTTGACGACCCGGGCCGGATTGCCCGCGACGATCATCGCGGCGGGCACGTCGCGCATGACGACCGCCCTCGCGCCGACCAGGGCGTTGTCGCCGATCGTGACGTCCGGACCGACGAACGCGTCGGCGCAGACCCAGACGCCGTGGCCGATGGTGATGAACGATCGCAAGAGCGGAAGGTCCTCGCGGTGATAGTCATGCGTGCCGGCGCAGAGGTGGCAGCGCTGCGACACGACGGTGTGGTCGCCGATGCGGATCGGTCCGAGGTTGTAGACGAGGACTTCCTCGGCCAGCGCGCTGTGCGCTCCCATGGCCAGCAGCCACGGATGCTGCACGCGCACGCTTCGGCGGACCACGCTGGTGTCGGCGAGCGACGCACCGAAGCTCCGCAGCAGGAAGCGGCGCCAGCGGTGGGCCTTCATCGGCGACCAGCGGAAGAGCGTCGCCTGCACGAGTTCCCACAGCGCCCGTCGGACGTATTCGCTCTTGGGATAGGGGGCCCGCGCCGTCTTGTCGAGGCGCTGGTACAGCTCCGTCGGCGGCGCCGGCTCCGATCGCGGTCGCGTGTTGGTCGAGGTCGGCTCGCTCATGCGGTCGCCGCGGTCTGGCTGACCGCCCATCGAACGGTGGTGTGGATGCCCTCGTCGAACGCCGTGACCGGCCGGTAGCCGAGGAGCGCCGTGGCCTTCGCGATGTCGGCCGACGAATGCCGAACGTCACCGGCCCGCGGCGGGCCGAAGCTGGGCGTCGCCTCGCGGCCAAGGGCCTTGGCGATGCCGGCGATCGTCTCGAGGAGCGTGATGCGGGCCCCGGTGCCGATGTTGATCACCTCGCCCGCGAGCGGTCGCGGCGACGCCGCGGCAAGCAGGTTGGCGTGAACGATGTTGTCGATGAAGACGAAGTCGCGGGTCTGCAGCCCGTCGCCGAAGACCGTCGGCTGGCGACCCGACGCGAGGATGTCGGTGAAGGCGCTGATCGCCGCGGCGTAGGGCGACTTCGGATCCTGGGCCGGGCCGAAGACGTTGAAGTAGCGGAGCGAGACCGTGGAGATCGGGAAGCAGTGGGCGAAGGCCGAGAGCAGCACCTCGCCGGCGACCTTGCTCGCCGCGTAGGGCGAGCGGCAGTCGGTGGGATGGTCCTCGCGGCTGGGAAGCTGCGGCTCGCCGCCGTAGGCAGCGGCGCTCGCGGCGAAGAGGACCCGCGACGCCTTCGTCGCCACCGCCTCCTCAAGCACCTGCTCGGTGCCGAGGATGTTCACCTGGGCGCAGCGCTCCGGCTGCTCGACGCTTTGCGGCACGCTCACCATGGCCGCCTCGTGGAAGACGAGATCGCACCCTGCGATCGCCTTGCGGAGGAGCGGCCGATCGAGCACCGACCCCTCGAAGAAGGTCGCACCGGCGGCGACGCGATGGCGATGGCCCGAGGAGAGGTCGTCGAGGACGTTCACCTGGGCGCCGAGCCGGAGGAGGTTCGCCGCGAGGTGACCTCCGATAAAGCCGGCGCCGCCGGTGACGAGGACGCGGCGACCCCGAAACGCGTTGCGGTAGGGACTCGCTTCTGGATGGGACTCGGGGGTGTAGGGCATGGAAGCGAGTGGAGTTGAGGACGCGCCGCGCGAGGCCGAGTCGGGGTGGAGACTATACAGGTCGATGACCGGTCCGAATCACAGGCTATCGGCCAGATGAGGGGGCCGACTGCGATCGAGATCGCGAACCGGACCGAGGCTCGCCGCCATTCTGCGAGGGACATCGTGGTTCGCCCGCCGGTCGCCTCCGGTTCGCGGCAACAACCCCGCGGGGGCTGCCGATACCATCCGTTCCGATGCCCGCGCCAGCCCTCTCGATCTACAACACGCTGACCCGATCGCTGGAAGCCTTCAAGCCGCTCGGCTCGACCGTGACGTTCTATTCCTGCGGCCCGACCGTCTACGACTATGCCCACATCGGGAATTTCCGGTCGTTTCTCAACGCCGACGTCCTGCGGCGCACGCTGGAGCTCCTCGGGTACGGCGTCCGGCACGTGATGAACATCACCGACGTCGGCCACATGACCGACGACGGCAACGCCGACGGCGGCGGCGAAGACCGCATGGCGGTCGCGGGACGGCGGCTGGCCGAGGCGAAGAAGTCGGGCAAGCTCCCCGCCGGCGTCGCGATCGACCCCAACGATCCCTACACGATCGCCGAGTTCTACGCCCAGGCGTTCCTCGAGGACTCGAAGACGCTCGGCCTGAAGGTCGCCTTCGACCAGGAGCGCGACCCGACGCTCATGCCGCGTCCGACGCGCTATGTGCGGGAGATGATCGCCCTCGTCGCGCGGCTCATCGAACGGAACCACGCCTACGTCGGCCGCGACGGCGTCGTCTACTTCGACGTGCGCTCGTTCCCCGCCTACGGCAAGCTCTCGGGCAACACGCTGGACAACCTGAAGGAAGGCGCCGGCGAGCGCATCAGCGCCGAGAACCAGGCCAACAAGCGGAACCCCGCGGACTTCATGCTCTGGAAGCCGGACGCGACACACATCATGCGCTGGCCGAGCCCGTGGGGCGAGGGCTATCCGGGCTGGCACCTCGAGTGCTCGGCGATGGCGGCGTCGCTGCTCGGCGAGGAGATCGACCTGCACTCGGGCGGCGAGGACAACATCTTCCCGCACCACGAGTGCGAGATCGCCCAGAGCTGCGGGGCGAGCGGCCACGTCCACTTCTCGCGCTACTGGTTCCACACCCGGCACCTGCTCGTCGAAGGCGACAAGATGAGCAAGTCCAAGGGCAACTTCTTCACCGCCCGCGACCTGTTCGCGAAGGGCGTGACGCCGGCGGCGCTGCGGCTGGAGCTCGTTCGCACCCACTACCGATCGAACGCGAACTTCACGTTGCAGGGGCTCGCCGACTGCCAGCGCCAGATCGACCGCTGGGCGCGGGCGTACGAGGCGCTCAAGGCGGCCGCTGCTGGAAGGAAGGCGGACGCCGCCAAGCCGGCCGGACCGTTCGAGACGGCGCTCACGGCGTTCGTCGAGGCGCTCTGCGACGACCTCAACCTCGCCCGGGCGATGGCCGCCATCAACGAAGCGTTAGGGCGCGACGGCGCTGCCGCGTGCCCGGTGCGCGAGCTGGCGGCGCTTGAGCGGATGAACTCGGTGCTCGGCGTCTTCGAGCGGAACGCCGCGATGTCCGCGGGCGACGACGGGCTCGAGGCGAAGGTCACGGCGCTCCTCGAGCGTCGCGCCGCGGCTCGGGCCTCGAAGAACTGGGCGGAGAGCGACAAGGTCCGCGACGAACTCGCCGCGCTCGGCGTCGCGATCAAGGACGGCCCGCAGGGGACGACCTGGACGCGCGTGGTCAAGTGAGCGAGTCGGCCCGCTACGACCGGATCGGCGTCGGCTACCGGCGCTATCGACTGCCGGACCCGCGCATCGCGGCGCGGATCGTTGCGGCCCTCGGCGATGCCCGCTCCGTCCTCAACGTCGGCGCGGGCGCCGGCTCGTATGAACCGACGGACCGCGAGGTCGTCGCCGCCGAACCCTCGGCCGTGATGATCGCCCAACGCCCCGCAGGCTCCGCTCGGGTCGTTCAGGCGTCGGCGGAGTCGCTGCCCTTCGCCGACGGGAGCTTCGACGCCTGCATGGCCGTCCTCACCATCCATCACTGGAAGGAGGTCGACCGCGGCCTCGCGGAGCTGCGCCGCATCGCCCGACGGCGCGTCGTGATGCTGACCTGGACCGTCGAGCACGAGCCGTTCTGGCTGCGGCGCGACTACTTTCCGGAGTTCGACGACCTCGACCGCGCGTGCTTCCCGCCGCTCGAGCGGCTCGAGGCCGCGCTCGGACCGGCCACGGTCGAGATCGTGCCCGTGCCGCACGACTGCACCGACGGCTTCCTCGGCGCGTACTGGCGCCGGCCGGAGGCCTACCTCGACGAGGGCGTGCGTGCCGCGATTTCGAGCTTCTCGATGACCTCGGAGGTCGAGCCGCGCATCGCCCGCCTCCGCGCCGACCTCGCCAGCGGTGCGTGGCAGAAGAGAAACGCCGACCTGCTCCCGCGCGAGGAGATGGACCTCGGCTACCGGCTGGTGCGGTGGGAGCGGGGGTCTATCATCGGCGCATGAGTGATGGCGATCCGAGCGGGCGGTCCGAGCCGAGTTTCGACGAGGTCTATCGCCAGCTTCGGGCGATCGCCCGGGCTCAGATGGCCTCGGAGCGGCAGGGACACACGCTGCAGGCGACGGCGCTCGTGCACGAGGTCTGGCTGCGCCTTGTGGCCACCGACCCGAACCGATGGAGCTCGCCCAAGGTGTTCGCGTCCCTCGCGGCGGAGGCGATGCGAAGGGCGCTCATCGATCACGCGCGCGGACGGAACGCCGAGAAGCGAGGAGGCGAAGCGGCGCACGCTCGCCGAAGCGAACTCTCGATCGACGACGTGGCCGACCTCGCCGCGGTTCCGGACCCGGAGGCGATCCTTCGGTTCGACGATTCGCTCGAGAGACTCCGCGCGGTCGATGCCACCGCTGCCGAGGTCGTCCGCCTTCGCTTCTACGCCGGTCTCAGCTCCGAGGAGACGGCGGAGGCCCTCGGCGTCTCGCTGTCGACGGTGAAGCGAGAGTGGCAGTTCGCGAGGGCATGGCTGCTGCGGGAGATGGGACGCGAGGCGTGAGACCGCTCGGGGCCTCGTCCGCGCCCACCGGGCTCACCCGCCTCTCGTGGCGACGTCCACCCATCGGTCAACCGGCGACGCGAGGAATTCGTCGAGAGGGACGCCATCGCCGCCGATCAGCAACGTGCGGGTCGGGTGGAAGGCATCAGAGAAGGCTCGGAGCCCGGGCAGACTGTCCGGTGAGCGTCCGCTCTTCACTTCGATGGCGGTGATTCGGTCGCCGTGCGAGACGACGAAATCGACTTCGCGTCCTCGATCGCGCCAGTAGTGGACGGCGTACTCGCCCTCGACGGCGCCGTTCATGAGGTGGGCGCCCACGGCCGACTCGACGAGTCGTCCCCACGTCTCGTGATCGGCGCGAAGCGATGCGGGGCTTTCGCTCGACAGTGCGGTCATGAGCGCCGTGTTCATGACTTGGAGCTTCGGGCTCGACGCCCGCTGTCGCGCCGCGCCGCGGGCGAATTTCTCCAGGCCGCAAAGCATGCCGGCGCCAGCAAGAAGCTCCAGGTAGTGAGCGAGCGTCGTCGTGTTGCCCGCATCATGCAATTGGCCGAGCATCTTCGTGTACGAGAGAATCTGGCCGGAGTGACGGCAACCGAGATCGAAGAGCAGTCGCAGGAGCGCGGGCTTGTCGATGCGATTCATCAGGAGGATGTCGCGTGAGATCGAGGTCTCGATGAGTGAGTCGAGGATGTATCGCCGCCAGCGCGAGGGATCCGGTGTGGCGCCGGTGACAAGCGACGCCGCTCCGGGATAGCCGCCGAAGATGACGTATTGCTCGAGCGTGAAGGCGAACGCCGCTCGCATCTCGGCGAACGACCAATGCGGAATGTGCAGGAGTTCGAAGCGCCCCGCGAGGCTGTCGCCGAGTCCTCGCTGGACGAGCAGCGGCGCCGAGCCGAGGAGTACGACGTGAAGCGGGCATTTCGCTCGCGTGTCGGCGTCCCACTGTGCTTTCACGATGTCGGACCACGAGGGGAGCTTCTGGACCTCGTCGAGGACGAGGACCGCACCGGCGCTGCCCGAGCGTGGTGATTGCTCCGCGAGCTGACGCACCCTATCCCATTGCGCCACGAGCCACGCGCGATCTGTCACGGTTGGTCCGTCGGCGCTGACCGAGACAGCCGGCAGTCCGCAGCGAGCGAGCGCTTGTGCGACGATCGTCGACTTCCCGACTTGGCGGGGTCCCGCGATGGCTTGGACAAAGCGGCGCGGCTCGCGAAGACGGGCGGCGAGCTGTGCGGCCCAGCGGCGTTCGAATGCCGGGGAGGAGTGACTATCTGCGGCCGGGCACATGGCAGGAGCCTACTCAGGGCATCGAGTAATTTCACGCAGGACATTGAGTAAACCGTTGCATCGGCCTCGGTCTCTCACAAGGCCAATAATAGAGGCCATGGAATCCACAGAACGCCTATTGGCGCACCCTCGCTGCACGAGTGCGCACACTCGCCGAGCCGGCTCGACATCCGACCCAGCGATCTTGAACCGCGCCTCCCGCTTCCTTCGCCTGTCCCTTTGACCGCCCGATCCCGTTGGCCCCGTCGCACTCGACGGTGACGCCGAACGGATCTCAGGACAGGATGCACCACGTGGGAAGCGATCACGACCAAGTCCTTCGAGAAGGACCCCGCGCGTCGCTACCAGTCAGCGGGCGAGCTTGCCGCGGACATTGATCGCTATCTCGCAGGCCAGCCAACCTCCGCGGTTGTTTGGTCGCAATGCAAGACCAGCCCACTCCCCCGCCGTTCTGTCCGACGTCGCTTGCCGTTCGCGTCACGCTCCCGACGAACGGTAGTGGGGGCGGCCACGCCATCGGCGCGATGACCCCGTCCTTCGACGGCCTCCGCTACTTCACCGCTTCCGACGACGGCTCGATCCGCATCTGGCACAGCGAGACGGGCAAGGAACTGCTCACGCTCAACGAAGAGCGCATCACCGCAGCCCCGACCGCGATCTTCATCGAACCCAACAACGAACGCCTCGTCGTCGGCTACGCCAACGGCGCCGAACGCGTCTGGGACGCCGTCACCTGGGCCGAGCGAGTGCGCCGTCGCGGCAAGCCGGAGTGGCCGAACACGGAGCCGAAGTTGGTGCCGACGGAGCGCGATTCACGTGCTCGCTAGCACGTCGTGGATCACGGATTCCCGCTCCCCTCACTTCCCCACGCAGAACTTCCCGAAGATCCTCCCTAACACGTCGTCCGCCGCGATCGCGCCGCTGACGGCGCCGAGCGAGTCGAGCGCTTCGCGCAGCTCGGCGGCGACGAGCTCGGGGTCGCGGAGGCGGCGGGAGGTCACCGAGGCCAGCGCCCGCTCGAGCGCCGCAAGGGCGCTGCGGAGCGCCGTCTCGTGTCGGGCCGAGAGGACGAGCGTTTCTCCGTCGGTCGAGACGAGACGCCCCGCGAGGCGCTCGACGATCGCCTCGCGCAGCGCGTCGAGGCCGAGGCCGGCGTGGGCGCTCACCGCAAGACCCTCCGCGGCGCCGCCGCCACCGATGTCAGCCTTGGTGCGGACGAGAAGCTCGGGCCGTCCGCTCGGGCGCTCGGGCTCGGGTGCTGCGTCGGTCGCGGGGCGGCAGCGCAGGATCAGGTCGGCACGCTCGATCATCGCGCGCACCCGCTCCTGCATCGCCCGGTGGAAGCCTTCGCTCCCGTCGTCGATCCCCGCGACGTCGACCAATCGAATCTCGAAGCGCCCCCGCGACGTCACGAGCGTCGCCTGTTCCTCGAGCGCATCGCGCGTGGTGCCGGCGGTCGGCGACTCGACGGCCCGGCGCCTCGCGAGCAGGGCGTTGAAGAGCGTGCTCTTGCCGGCGTTCGGCGGTCCGACGAGCACCACGCGCGGCACGGCCTCGATCAGTTCCCACGGCACGCTGCGCGACAGCCGCTCTCCTAACGCGTCGATCGCCTCGAGAAGGTGGATCCGAAGCGTCTCGGGCGGGATCGCGACGACATCCTCCTGGTCGGTGAAGTCGATGCCCGCCTCGACCAGGGCAAGATCGTCGGCGACCCGCTCGGCGAGTCCGCACACGAATCGTCCGAGTCCGCCGTCGGCGAGCTGGCGCGCCGCGCGGAGCTGTGCGTCCGTCGTGGCCGCGATCGTCGCGGCGATCCCCTCGGCCTGGGTGAGGTCGATCCGCCCGCGGACGAACGCCCGCAGCGTGAACTCGCCCGGCGCCGCGGGACGCGCCGCGAATCCGAGCGCCGTCGCGGCCCGCAGCAGCGACTCCTCGAGCTCGTGGACGATCAGGTCATTGCCGACGCAGGCGAACTCGAGCGTGTCCTCGCCGGTGTAGCTCGCGGGTCCCGTCGCGGCGAGCGAGACGCAGGGAAGCGTCCCGCTGGGAAGCCGCACGCGGACCATTCTCGTTCCGCGGCCGAACGCCGTCATGCCCGCAAGCTCCGCGGCCACGGCGCCACACGCCTCGCCGCTCATCCGCACGATCGCCCGCGTCGCCCGGCCCGGCGCCGATCCGCGTGCGACGATCGTGCTCGTGAGGTCCACCATCGCGGTCCTTCCGCGCCCGCGGTCGCGCGATTGCGATCAGTCGCGGTCCTTGAACGTGCGCTTCGCCTGGGCCTGGGCCTGCTGCGCCTTCTGCTGCTGCATCTCAAGCATCTTTGCGTAGAGGCCACTGGGCTTCTTCGCGCTGCTCGCCGGCTTCGCCAGCCCGTACTTCTCGATGTGCTTCTTGACCCGGCGGCTCTCGACGATGCCGACGCAGGTCGAGGTGAGGATGTAGAGGGTAAGTCCGCTCGGCGCCACGTAGAGCATCACCGGGAACATCACGACCATCATCACCTTCATGATCTTCTGCTGCTGCTCCTGCTCCGGCGTCATGTTCGGCGTCGCCGGCGTCATGTACTTCTGCTGGATGAAGAAGACGACGCCCATGATCAGCGGCAGGAGGTTGATGCCGCGCAGCGTGAACAGGAAGAGGTTCACCGGCGAGGCGAACTCAAGGAAGTTGTCCGGCCGCGACAGGTCGCCGAGGAACTGCCAGCCGTTGAGGCTCTGGAAGATCCCGAAGAACGCCGGCTGCTGGCGAAGCTCGAAGTTGAAGTACAGCACCGCGTAGAGGGCGATCCAGATCGGCATCTGGAGGAACGTCGGCAGGATGCCGCCGACGCAGCCGGCGGGGTTCACGCCCTTCTCGCGATAGAGCCGCATCTGCTCCATCTGGGCCGTCTTCGGATCGTCCTTGTATCGCTTCTGGATCGCGTCGAGCTCGGGCTTCAGCTCGGCCATGGCCCGGCCGAAGCGCTGCATCTTGATCTGCGAGCTCTTCATGAGCGGGTGGAGCAGCGTGCGCACCACGAGCACGAGCACGATGATCGCGAGGCCCCAGTCGAAGACCACGTAGTCGTGCAGCGTCGAGAGGAAGCTGGCCATGAAGTTGGCCAGCCACGCGAAGGTGCAGAACGAGCAGCAGCTCGAAAGCACGTACACGATCGACTGCTGCATCGCGATCGACGCGTAGGGCTCGGTCTTGCCGAGGATCTTCGGGTCGAGCGGTCCCGCGTAGACGCCGAGATCGAAGTTGGTCGTCGCGTTCGCCGCGACCTCGCGCTCGGGGCTGTGGATGGCCGAGAGCAGGAGGACGTCGGTGACGACGGCGGCGTTGTTCGACTGGACCGTCACCGATCCCATGAGGTCGCCGATCGATCGGTTGCCGGCTCCGACGTTGGCGCCGGGCGCGTGCACGGCGAGCGAGAAGTAGCGGCTCGTCGTCGCGAACCACGATGGGGTGAACTTCCCCGTTTCGGCGTCGGCATTGGGCCAGAGCGTGTTGCGCTCCGCTTGGGCGACCTTCATCGCTCCGGCGTGCTCGTACATCTGCCCGGTGGTGATGACGTACGCCTGGTCAGGATCATGTTCCTTGCTCTTGAGGTAGCCGAAGTGGAATCGGCGGACCTCGATGCTCGCGCCGGGTTCGCTCGGCAGCTCGTTGGGTCCGTATTGGATCCAGCGGACCTTCGCCGGCGCCGCGGTGAGATTGGTGACGCTCTGTCGAAGCGTGAGGTCGTAGGACTGTGCGGCGAGCTCGTATCCGCGCTCGACGCGGAACTGCGGGACGCCCGCGGCGTCGACGATTTCCGTGGCGAAGTGGCCGGGCGAGGTCTCGCTCCAGACCGCGCCGAAGAGGTCGACGCGGGCGCCGTTGATCTCGACGGAGTGGGCCGCGAGCACCGGCACCAGGGTGACGTTGCCCGACCAGTGCAGCGGTGTCGCTGAGGCGAGCACGTGGCGCTCGCTGTCCGGCGGCATCGGCTTGCTCGGGTCGGCCCGGTGGGCTCGCGCCGCGGTGAGGTCGCGTGCGGTGCGCCAGAAGTCGGAGAAGACGATCGACTGGATGCCCGCTCCGGTCGGCGCGAACTCGATGCGATAGCGCGACTGCTCGGGGTCGAGCGAGCCGATGGCGGTCGGCGCGGTCGCGGCGCTCTGGCCGGCGGGAACGCGGGCGGTGAGCGCTTGTGGTGTCGCGGGCGCCGGCGCCGCAGCGGGTGATGCGGCGGGGGTCTGGGTTGCGGCTGGCGCCGCGGTCCCGTCAGCCTTCGGCGCGCCGGACTCGGGTGCCGTCGACTCGGCGCCCTTCGGCGGCGTCGGGTTGCCCGTCTGGCCCGCGGACGGCGTTGCGGGAAGTTCGGCGCTCGTGGCGGTCCGTGGCTTCGACATCGCGACGACGGCGAAGATGCCGGCGGCAGCGAGGAAGGTGACGAGCGTGACGACGATCTTGCGGGCGGCTGGAGTCATCGGCGGATGAGGAGAGCGCGGCGCGAGGCGCTCGGACGTGATCTGGAGGGGGTGAGTGCGGGAGCGGAAAGGGCAATCACCGGTGCGGACAGAGTTGCGGGCGCGGACGGGACCGATCGACCTGACGAACGGCGCGTACGCCGGGCCTCAGTCCGTGGGCCAACTCGCGGGCCAACCCGCGGGCCAACTCGCGGGCCAACCCGCGGGCCAACTCGCGGGGGGGCTGTCAGCGGCCTTCAAGCAAGCGGTCGCCGAGCCAGTTCGAGAGCTCGGGAATCGCATGAATCCGTTCCACGGTACGGCGGACATCGTACTCCACCCGGTGGAACTCGATCCGATGGATGAGCTGGTCGCCGCCGAGCGACTGCTCGGTGATCTCCTCGAGCACCGCGTAACTCGCCCGCGGATCGCCGTCGCGCGGCTGGCCGACCGAGCCCGGATTGATGATCGCCTTCTCCTCGGGCCGCAGCACGTAGACGCCGTCGAAGTCCTCCGGCGGATAGAAATCCGGCTCGTCGGTGAAGACGCCCGGCACGTGCGTGTGGCCGACCAGGCAATATCGCGGCACGTGGGCGAAGATCTGGGAGACCTTCTGCGGGCTCGACAGCGTGTCGTCGGGGAAGAGGTACTCGTTGATGCACTTGCGCGGGGTGCCGTGGACGCAGATGAAGGGACCGAAGGACTTCCGGACCGCCAGCGTCATGATGAACTCGAGCCGCTTCTGGCGATCGGTCTCGACCTCCCGCGAACGCCGCTCGAAGGTATCCGGCCCGACCTCTCCGGCGGCCCGCAGCGCCTCGAGCTCGCCCGCGAGCCGGAGGTGATGGTTGTTGATCTGGTCGCGCGTCCAGAACGCCGCCCGGCGGGCGGCCTCGTTGAAGTTGGTCGGCTCGTACAGGACGGCGCAGTCGTGATTGCCCATGAGCGACCACTCGCACCGCTGGGCGACCAGATCGACGCACTCGACGGGATCGGGGCCATAACCCACGATGTCACCGAGGCAGATGATGCGATCGACCTGCTTGGTCGCGATATGCGCCAAGACCGCTTCGAATGCGGCGAGGTTCGCGTGGATGTCACTGACGAGAGCTGTGCGCACGGAGTCGGGTCCGAAGAATCGCGGATCCTAGCAGTTTCGGGATTGCCCGTTTCTTGGGAAGCGGGGATCCCCCGATGCGGAGCGTGCCCCGCACCATGACGCGCCGCGAGGCGCCGATGCACTCAAGAAGCGCCGTTCGTCGCGAGGCGGTCCGCGCGAATTCGCCAATTCGCCGCCCGGGCGCGTCTTTTGGTGATTCCTCCGGCGCGCCGTTGCGGTGCCGATGCCCTCGTGCTCGAATGGATCCCCGGGGACGGATGTCGCGCCGCATGGCGTATCCAGCGCCGCTCGCCCCTCTCCAATCCACCCCAGTGATCAACACCGGCCCCGCTCAGGCACCGGTCCGCTGCATGGACCGGCCCCGCACACGTCCGGAGAGCCAGCGTCGGCTCGCCGAGTGCGATCGCCTGCGCTCGGACTGTCCGGAGGAGTTCCACAGATGATGCACCGACGTCTCGCCGCCGCACTCGCGGTCGTCATGTCCATGGCGGTGTCCTCCCTGACCGCGGCGGCGCCCGCGGACGTCGCCAATACCGACGAGGCCCTGGTCGAAAGGCTCGAATCGACGCGAACCTCGGTCGAGTACGCCCCCGAGGACCTGATCAAGGTCGTGGAGCAGCTTCGGACCCAGCACGGGCTCAATGTCCAGATCGCCTGGGGCGTGCTCGACCGGTTCGGGATCCGCAAGGACAAGCGGGTCGAGATTCGCCTGAAGGACGTGCCGCTCTCGGTGCTCCTCGACAACATCGTCCGCGAGATCGACCCGAGCGGCGCCGCGGAGCTCGGCTGGGCAGTCGATCGCGGCGTGGTGCTCATCTCGGAGACGACCGCGCTGCAGCGTCAGGCGATCCTCAAGGCCTACGACGTGCGCGACCTCCTCGAGAGCGGCTACGCGATCCGCCGGTTCGCGAACACGCCGACGCTGGGCCTGTCCACGACCGGCAAGGAATGGGTCGGCGGCGACCAGCTGAAGGAGGGCGAGGCAAAATCGGGGAGCGGGCCTGGTGGCGGCGGCGGCGGGTTCGGCGGCGGGAACATCTTCGGCGACCCGAGCGAAGAGCCCAGCCGCATGGAGAAGATCGGCACGCTCGTCGGACTCATCACCGAGCAGGTGGCCCGCGACACCTGGCAGGAGAACGGCGGCCAGCTCGGCTCGATCAACGTGCGCGACGGCGTGTTGCTCATTCGCCAGTCGCTCAAGAACCACGCCGAGATCCGATCGGTGCTTGAGCTTCTCCGCTCGGTGCGCCCGGTTGGCCTCACCGTCGACGTCGCCATCGTGCGCGTCGCGCCGCAGCGCGCGGCGGGCATTCGCCAGCAGGCCGGCGAGAGGTTCCCCGTGGTCGACGGTCGCACCGCGGACGAGCTCGCGTTCGGCGCCAACGTCGACGGCGTGCTCTTCCGCAGCACATCCGGCACGCGCAACGGCGAGGCCGCATGGATCTCCGACGTGACGCAGCTCGACACGATCGCCGGACAGCACGCGATCGTCGCCCAGCAGTCGAGCGAGAAGGCGCCGATCGTCGGGCACGTGCACAGCGGCATCGAGATCATCGCCCTTCCGCTCATCGAGGCCGACGGCGCCAGCGCCACCGTCGACGTGCAGATGGCGTGGAAGCCAATGCCCCAGGTGCAATTCGCGACGGCCGGCGATGGCACCGTCACCGCGGTCGATCGCGCCCAACAGCGGATGCGCACGGTCTCCTCCCAATCACGGTGCAAGCTCGGCGACGCGGTTGTGATGACGATTCCCTCAACGCCGAGCGAGGGCGGCGCGAGCCTCGCCAACGACGACTGGCTGATCGTCCGGGTCCGCGTGGCGAAGTGAGGTCCCGAGGCGCTCGGACCTGACGCCTGTGGAGTGCTAGAATCCCGCTCCCTTCCGCACGCCTGATGCGGAAGTCGTTGTGAGCAGCTCGCAGACATTGGCACGTTGATTATGGAAACGAAGCACTACGACCTCGTCGTCATCGGTGGTGGACCGGGCGGTTACGTCGGCGCGATCCGCGCCGCGCAGATGGGCATGAAGGTCGCCTGCATCGAGCGCAACCGGCTCGGCGGCGTCTGCCTCAACTGGGGCTGCATCCCGACCAAGGCCCTCCTGCACAACGCCGAGCTCTACAT
Source organism: Phycisphaerales bacterium (assembly GCA_044220875.1). Taxonomy (GTDB): domain Bacteria; phylum Planctomycetota; class Phycisphaerae; order Phycisphaerales; family SM1A02; genus JAEUIT01. Next base: position 435,775 of record JBGAQH010000001.1, read on the forward strand.
GGAGGGCATCCGTCACGGCGCCGCGTGGGGCATCGAGGTCGACTCCTCGGCGGTGAAGGTCAACTGGGAGAAGGTCATCGGCCGCAGCCGCGACGTGACCAAGACGCTCGCCAACGGCGTCGGTTTCCTCCTCAAGAAGAACAAGATCGACCACATCGAGGGCCACGCCCGCATCACCAGCGGCAAGACCTCGACCGGCCCCTGCAAGATCGAGGTCCTCGAGGCCGATCAGGACTACTACAAGGGCACCGGCGGCAAGGTCGTCGGCACCGTCACCTGCGACAAGATCCTGATCGCGACCGGCGCCGCCCCGCGACAGCTTCCCTTCGCCCCCAACGACGGCAAGACGATCATCTCGAGCTACGACGCGCTCATCCTGCCGAAGCGCCCGAACAGGATGGTCATCATCGGCTCCGGCGCGATCGGCATGGAGTTCGCCTACTTCTACAACGCCTTCGGCACCGACGTGACCGTGATCGAGATGGTCGATCGCATCCTGCCGATCGAGGATGATGACGTCTCGAAGGCGGCGAAGCGGGCCTTCGAGAAGCAGGGGATCAAGTTCCTCGTCGGCCACACGACGAACAAGATCGAGAAGAAGAAGGACGGCGGCGCGATCGTCACCGCCGTCTCGGTCACCGACGAGAAGGCGACGCAGACCCTCGATGCCGACGTCGTTCTCGTCGCGATCGGCGTGCAGGGCCGCATGGACGGCCTCTTCGGACCGGGCGTCAACGTCAAGGTCGAGAAGGGCCACATCTGGACCGACTACAAGGAGAAGCCCGAGCCGACCTATGCGACGAGCGTGCCGGGCATCTACGCGATCGGCGACATCATCGGCCCGCCGTGGCTTGCCCACGTCTCGAGCGAGGAAGCGGTCACCTGCGTCGAACGGATGAAGGGGCACCATACCCTTGGCGTCGACTACGGCGCGATTCCGGGTTGCACCTACACCAATCCGCAGATCGCCTCGATCGGCATGACCGAGCGCGACGCGAAGGCGAAGGGGCTGCAGTACACCGTCGGCACCTACCAGCTCAAGAGCCACGGCAAGGCCATCGCGGTCGGCGCGACCGAGGGCTTCGTCAAGGTCATCACGAGCAAGCCCTACGGCGAGATCCTCGGCGCCCACATCATCGGTGAGGACGCCAGCGAACTCATCGCCGAGATGGGCCTGGCCAAGCGCCTCGAGGCGACCGCCGAGGACATCATCTCGACGATGCACGCCCACCCGACGATGGCCGAGTCGATCCACGAGGCCGCGCTCGGCACCGAAGGCCGCATGATCCATCAGTGACGGGTTGACGCGGTTCATTTACCACAGAGGACACAGAGAGCACAGAGGGGGCACAGAGACGGATCGGTCGGGACGAGAGAAGCGATAGAAACGAAAGTTCGGGCGGAAGGCCGAGTCGCGATCGCTGCCGTGTCGAATACGGCGTCCGATCAGTGATGTTTGAACCAGCCACCCGTTGTACGCCCTCTCTGTGCCCCCTCCGTGTCCTCTGTGTCCTCTGTGGTGAATCCGGCTCTCCCAGGACCAACCATGACCGAAAAAGAACTCCGCCCCCAATCCGGCTGGCCCATGCTCACGGTGCTTCTCATCGTGATGCTGGTCGTGGGGCCGGTGTTCTTCCTGCTGCCCTCGCTCACCGGCGCGACCGATCAGGCGCGGGGGCTTCTCATTCTCGTCGGCCTGCTGCTTGAGGTCGCCGCGATCATCGTCTTCCGCGGTCTCACGATCGTGAACCCGAACGACTCGCGGACGCTCGTCCTCTTCGGCGACTACCACGGCACGATTCGGCGCGAGGGCTACTACTGGGTCAACCCGTTCTACGTGAAGCGGCGCGTCTCGCTGCGGGCCCGCACCTTCGAGACGGGCGACAACATCACGAGCGAGGTGAAGGACCAGAACGGCCGCGTCGTCACGCCGGCGACGCGTTCGCGGCAGCCGGCGAAGGTGAACGACCTTGACGGCAATCCGATCGAGGTCGCCGCGGTCGTGGTGTGGCAGGTCATCAACACCGCCGACGCCCTCTTCGAGGTCGACGACTACAACGAGTTCGTGCGCGTGCAGAGCGAGGCGGCGCTCCGCAATCTCGCGAGCCAGTACCACTACGACCGCGCCGACGCGAACGGCCGCTCGCTCCGCGGCACGACCGAGGAGGTCAGCGAGCACCTCCGGCAGGAGCTGCACGAGCGCCTCCGCAAGGCGGGTGTCGAAGTGTTAGAGGCGCGGATCAGCTATCTCGCGTACGCCGCCGAGATCGCGGCCGTGATGCTCCGGCGCCAGCAGGCCGAGGCGATCATCGCGGCCCGGCAGAAGATCGTCGAGGGGGCGACGGGCATGGTCGAGATGGCGCTCCACAAGCTCGAGGAGAAGGGGATCGGCGGCTTCACGCCCGACCAGCGGGCCCAGATCGTCGGCAATCTGTTAGTTGTCCTCTGCAGCGAGCAGGGCGCCCAGCCGGTGATTCGGGCGGGCTGAAGCCGGAGGCATCGTCAGCGTGCCAAAGGGAGTTACCGACCGTCCGCCGCCTTCAGCCCGAACTTCCCAAACAATTCGGCGGGCCGCGCGGAAGAGCGCGTTACATTGGCCTCGTCCTGAAGGCAGTCGCCGTGGGAGGCCTCATGACGGAAGCGACCACCATGTCTGGTCTGACGGGCGAGATGGGGTCGGGTCTTGCGAGCGGCATCGCCGCAGCCCGCGACTTCGAGGCGATCTACCGCGCCGGCCTCGCCGGCGAGGGAACGATCCCCTGGGACGACGGCAAGCCCAATCCGCTCTTCCTCGAGTGGCTCGACCGCTCGGCGCATGACATCGTGCGCCCCGGCGCCCGGGTGGCGGTGGTCGGTTGCGGTTTCGGACACGACGCCCGAGCGCTCCTGTCGCGCGGCTACGACGTCACGGCCTTCGACATCAGCGAGTCCGCGATCGAGCACGCCAAGCGCCTGCACGCCGAGTGGGCCTCGTCCTTCTGCGTCGCCGACGTCTTCAACCTCCCGTCGCGATGGAAGCGGCGGTTCGACCTGGTGGTCGAGATCTACACGATTCAGGCGCTGCCCCCCGAAACCCGGCGCGGCACGATCGGGGCGATCGAGTCGCTCCTCCACCCGCACGGCGCCCTCTTCATGCTTTGCCGCGAGAGCGAACACCCGGTCCGCGCCGACCAGGGACCGCCCTGGCCGCTGACGGTCACCGACCTCCGCGACCTGGCCGCGAGCATCAACTACGAGCCGAGCGATTCGATCGAACTGCTCGTCGACGACGAGAATCCGCCGAAGCGGCGCCTCCGGACGCTTCTCCGTCGGGCCTGAGGCGGCGCCTGCCGGGCACATCGAACGCATGAAACTCCGCGACAGCTTCTGGAAGCGCAACCGCCGCACCTACGTCACCGCCGACACGCACTTCGGCGACGAGATTGCGTTCACGAAATTCGGTCGACCCTTCGCGGACGTCGAGGCGATGGACCTTGCCCTCGTCGCGGCGATCAACGCCCGCGTGGGGGCGCGGGACGTGCTCCTTCACGTCGGCGACCTCTTTGGCGAACGAGAGTGGACGCGGCCGGAAAAGCTCCGGGCCAAGCGGCTGCGGGACCGCATCCTCTGCCGGAAAATCATCCTTGTCGCCGGCAACTGCGACCCGGTCGGCGAGCGCTGGTTCGACGGGATGGTCGAGGAGACCCACGACATCCTGACATGGCGGGGCTGGCCCGGCGAGGACCGGATTCGCGTCGTCGCCAGCCACTACCCGATGCGGCAGTGGCAGGGATGGCCGAGCGGCGCGATCCACCTCTATGGCCACGTCCACGGGACGCTCGCCGAGCAGGGGCGGTCGACCGACGTCGGCGTCGACTCCTGGGACTTCGCGCCGATCGATCTCGCGTCGCTCCTCGACTGGATCCGCGCCCGCCCCTTCCGCTGTCCCGACGATTGGCCGCGGGAGCAGGTGAGGCGCGAGGCGATGTGAACGGCGACGCGGAGCGACATACGCTACGGGCGTTGACGCGGACGACGACGATGATGACGCACGAGGTTGAGCTTCCACGGCACTGGTATTCGATGACGCGGCTGGCGCTGATCTGCTTCGCCATCGGGCTGACGCTGGTGGCCTGCTCCTTCGTTGCGTGGTGGCTGATGCTCCTGCCGACCGCCGACGCGCTCCGTCCCGTGATCGCGATCTTCTACGACCGCTGGTCGCTCGCCATTGGCCTGACATCGATGGGAATCGGGCTCTCGGCGTGGACGAGGGCGTGGGTCGCCGTGCGTCTGGTCCTCCCGCTGCTCTCGCTCCTCATGGGCATCGGCCTGATCGCGGTCACCGGCTATCGCGAAGTGCACGCGCCGGCCTCGGGGCTTCCGCAGATTCCGCACGCCGTCATGGGCGTCGGGGCGGTGGTGCTCCTTCTCTTCGGCATCAGCGGCTCGACGACATCCTTCGCCCCGCTGGTCGAGCTCTTCGGGGTCGGCCGGCCCACGCACCGGCTTGCCACGATCCTCCGCGCCACCTCGTACGTTGCCCTGACGATCGGGCTGCTGGTCCCCTTCACGCCGAGGCTCTTCGGAGGACTGACGCCACACGCCTGCGAGCTCCGGGTCGCGGCCACGGGAGCGCTCGCGTTCGCGGTGCCGTTCGTCGTCGCGGCCGTCGGTTCGCTTCGCCTGGTCGGGGCATTGCGCATCGCCGAGGATCGCGTTCCGATATGCACGCACTGCGGCTATCGGCGCCCGGCGGGCGAGGTCTGCCCGGAGTGCGGCAGGTAGCGGGCCGTTCTGTCAGAATGCTCGGCCCCGATGTCCTCCGAGTCCGCCAGCCAATCCCGCGAGATCGCCACCGAGATCCGCGTTCGCTACTGCGAATGCGATCCGATGAACGTCGCTCACCACAGCGTCTATCCGATCTGGTTCGAGATGGGACGCACCGAGCTTCTGCGGGCCAGCGGCCAGACCTATCGCGCGTTCGAGGAGGCGGGCATCTTCCTCGCGGTCGTCTCGCTCTCGCTGAAGTACAGGCGCCCCGCGAAGTACGACGACCTGCTGACGCTGGTGACTCGGCTCCGAGACGTCGGTCACGTGAAGATCGAGCACACCTACGAGCTCCGCCGCGCGAGCGACGTGTTAGCCACGGGCGAGTCGACGCTTGCCTGTCTTGATCGCGAGGGCCGTGCGCGGCCGCTGCCGGAGTCGCTGCGGCAGGGCATCGGCGGCGCGTGCGGCGGCGCGCATGTCGGGGGGGACGGCTCCTGAGATGCCGCTCCTCCGCATCAACGAACTCGTCGCCGGCTACGGCGGCCCGCCGCTCCTGAATCGCGTCGACCTCACGATCGAGCGCAACGACCGCATCGCCCTCGTCGGCCGCAACGGCGCCGGCAAGAGCACGCTCCTCAAGGTGCTGGCGGGCGAGGTGTCGCCCGACGGCGGCGAGATCTGGCGCGAGCCGGGCCTGCGGATCGCCACGCTGCTGCAGCAGGTTCCGGTGGGTCTCGACGGCACGGTCTTCGACGTGGTCGCCGGCGGCCTGGGCAAGGGCGGCGACGCGCTCGCGAAGTTCCATCGCGCCCAGCACGACCACGACGAGGCGGCGCTGCACGACGCCCAGGCAATCCTCGACGCCACCGACGGCTGGGCACGGCTTCATCAGATCGAGGCGACGATCACGAAGCTCTCGATGGATCCCGACGCCGAGATCGCCTCGCTCTCCGCGGGCCTCAAGCGCCGCGCGATGCTGGGACGGGCGATCGTCACCGACCCCGACCTCCTCCTCCTCGACGAGCCCACGAACCACCTCGACATCGCCAGCATCGGCTGGCTCGAGGACTTCCTCCTCAAGTGGAACGGCGCGCTCCTCTTCGTCACCCACGATCGCCGATTCCTCGGCCGCCTCGCGACGCGCATCGTCGAGGTCGATCGGGGAAATCTCCGCGGCTGGGCCTGCGACTTCAAGACCTTCCTCGAGCGCCGCCAGGCGGAGCTCGAGGCCGAGGAGAAGCAGAACGCGCTCTTCGACAAGCGGCTTGCCGCCGAGGAGGTCTGGATCCGCACCGGCATCCAGGCCCGGCGCACCCGCAACGAGGGGCGCGTGCGGGCGCTCGAGTCGCTGCGGCAGGAGCGAAGCCAGCGCCGCGAGCGGGTCGGCGCGGTGCGCATGGTCGCGCAGGAGGCCGACCGCAGCGGCCAGCTCGTGGCCGAGGCGACGAACGTGAGCTTCGCGTACGCCGACGGCCCGGTCATCGTGCGCGACCTCAACACCGCGATCTTCCGCGGCGACCGCATCGGCATCGTCGGCTGCAACGGCGCCGGCAAGACCACGCTCATCCGGCTCCTGCTCGGCGAACTCGCCCCGACCGGCGGATCGGTGCGGCTCGGGACGAAGCTCGAGATCGGCTACTTCGACCAGCTCCATGCGGGCCTCGACGAGCGGCGCTCGGTGCAGGAGAACCTGACCGGCACCGACACGATGGTGATCGGCGGCCGATCGCGCCACGTCATCGGCTACCTCGGTGACTTCCTCTTCACGCCGGATCGGGCCCGCTCGCCGGTGTCGCTGCTTTCGGGCGGCGAGCGCAACCGACTGCTCCTCGCCAAGCTCTTCTCGCGGGCCTCGAACCTGCTGGTGCTCGACGAGCCGACCAACGACCTCGACGCCGAGACGCTTGACCTCCTGGAGGAACTGCTGGCCGACTTCGGCGGCACGGTGCTGATGGTGAGCCACGACCGCGAGTTCCTGAACCGCACGGTCACGAGCCTCCTCGTCTTCGAGGGCGAGGGCGCGGTGAAGGAGTACGCCGGCGGCTACGACGACTACGTTCGGGTGAGCGGGCGCACGGCGCCGCCGCCGATCGACCGGCGCGAGGCCGAGCCGCCGCGCGAGCGGCCGCAGCCCGCTGCGGCGCCGAGCGCCGCGTTAGGTGCCGCAACCGTCGGCGCCGCCAAGGGGCGCAAGCTGACCGCGAAGGAAACCGCGGAACTCGACGGCTTTCCGGCGAAGATCGAGAAGCTCGAGATCGAGCAGCGGGCGATCGAGGCGCGGATGGCCGCCCCCGGCTTCTACCAGTCGACGCCGAGCGAAATCACGAAGGCGGCGAACAGGCTCGACGAGATCGGCCGGACGATCGAGGCCTGCTTCGCCCGATGGTCGGAGCTCGACCAGTACCGGCGGTGACGGGGAGAGAGGGAGATTCAACACAGAGGCACAGAGGGCCACAGAGAAGGCAAAGGGAATGGGTCCAGAAGAGCCTCAGGCGGAATCGGCGGCTGGGCCTCGCCCACGACGAAGCGCCCGGACTCTGGACCCTTCTTCATGCCTTCTCTGTGGCCCTCTGTGTCCTCTGTGTTGACTCCCCCTCCACGCGTCACTCGTCGTCGGCGCTCTCCTCGATCGCGGGCTTGCCGAAGATCGCGCTGCCGACGCGGACCATGTTCGATCCGCATTCGATGGCGATCTCGTAGTCGTTGGTCATGCCCATCGAGAGGATGTCGAAGCGGTCGCCGCCGACGTTGGACCGGCGCACCTCCTCGAAGAGCTCGCGGGCCCGCGTGAAGGTGCGGCGCAGGACCTCCCGGTCGTCGGTGTTCGGGGCCATCACCATGAGTCCGCGCGGCTTGAGCGAGAGCATCGTGTCGATCATGTCGACGAGATGCCGCGCCGCCGCGGGGGCGATGCCGTGCTTGCTCGACTCCTCGGCGACGTTCACCTCGATCAGCACCTCGACCGGTTTCTCGCGCCGCTCGGCGGCGATCTGCAGGTCCTCGGCGAGGCGGAGATTGTCGACGGAGTGGATGAGGCGCACCAACTCGATGGCCTTCTTGATCTTGTTGCGCTGCAGCGAGCCGATCATGTGCCAGCGCACCTGCGAGGGAAGCTTGCTCGCGCCGGCCGGCGCGAGATCGCGGCGGCGGCTGAGGAACTCGTCGATCTGGACCACGCGCTGCTGAAGCTGCTGCACGCGATTCTCGCCCAGGTCGACCTGGCCCAGACCGATCACCTCGCGGATCTGGTCCATCGAGGCGGTCTTGGTGACGGCGACGAGCACGACGTCGCTCGCACGCCGTCCGGAGCGCTGCGCGGCCGCCGCGATGCGGCTCTTGACCTCTTCGTAGCGCTCGCGAATCGGACGCTCGGGACCGGCATCGGTCGCGCTCGCCGGAACATCAGTCTGGCTTGCCATGCGACTAGCGTACCGCGGGGATCTGCCGTGCGAAGGGAACGATTCACGCCGGTGCGGCGCCGAGCGTGTAGCCTGTTCGCATGCCCGCTCGCACGCTTCGGAATGTCCCGGTCGTCCTGATCATCCGTGACGGCTGGGGCCGCAACCCGCACCCCGAACAGGCCGCGTACGACGCGACGAAAATCGCGAAGACGCCAGTTGCGGACCGGCTCGATCGCGAGTGGCCCTCGACGCTGATCAAGACCAGCGGCGAGGACGTCGGCCTCCCGGTCGGTCCCGACGGACCGGTCATGGGCAACTCCGAGGTCGGCCACCAGAACATCGGCGCCGGGCGGATCGTCGACCAGGAGGTCATGCGGATCACGCGGGCGATCCGCGACGGCCGGTTCTTCTCCAACGAGACGATGCGCGGGGCGTTCGCGCACGCCAAGCGGCAGGGGACCAACGTGCACGTCCTCGGACTGCTGAGCGACGGCCAGGTGCACTCCGACATCGCACACGCGATGGCGATCCTCGACCTGGCGAAGCGCGAGGCCTTTCCGGGCGATCGGGTGTTCGTTCATGCGATCGCCGACGGGCGCGACACCGCGCCGAAGTCGGGCGTCGGCTTCGTGCGGGCGCTCGAGGAGCACGCCCGCTCGGTCGGCGTCGGCGCGATCGCCTCGGTGATCGGCCGCTTCTACGCGATGGACCGCGATCACCGCTGGGAGCGCGTGAAGGCGGCGTGGGACTGCCTCTGCGTCGCCGGCGGCCGAAGCGCCCCAAGCGCGACGGCGGCGCTCGAGAACTACTACGCGAACCCGAGCGACACCTCGCGCGGCGGCGACGAGTTCGTGTTGCCCACCCAGGTCGTTCCGCCGAATGATCCCGGCCTTCCGGCGCGATCGCGCATCCGCAGCGGCGACGCCGTCCTCTTCTTCAACTACCGCGGCGACCGGCCGCGCGAGATCACCAAGGCCTTCATGTTCGACGACGCGGCGTGGAAGGCGATCCAGGGCGGCGGCTTCGACCGGGGAGCGCGGCCGAAGGACCTCTATTTCGCCACGATGGCCGAGTACGAGGAGGGGCTCCCCGTCCGCGTGATCTTCGGGCGTCCCGAGCGGATGCCGATGATTGTGGGCGAAGCGTTAGGCAAGGCCGGACTCACGCAGCTTCGCTGCGCCGAGACGGAGAAGTATCCGCACGTCACCTTCTTCTTCAACGACTACCGCGAGGAGCCATTCCCCGGCGAGCGGCGCGAGCTGATCCCGAGCCCGCGCGACGTCGCGACGTATGACCTCAAGCCCGAGATGTCGGCCTACGGCATTCGCGATGCGGTGCTGCGGCGGCTGGCCGCGGCCGACTGCGAGTCGCTCCTCGTCGTCAACTTCGCCAACGGCGACATGGTCGGGCACACCGGCAAGCTCGACGCCGCGGTCCGCGCCTGCGAGGTCGTCGACGAGTGCGTCGGCGCGGTCATCGACGCGACGCTCAAGCGCGGCGGCTCGCTCATCGTCTTCGCCGACCACGGCAACTGCGAACAGATGTGGGACCCGATCGCGAACTGTCCGCACACGGCACACACCAACTACGACGTCCCGCTCTACGTCGTCGGCGAGGCGTTCCGCGGGAAGCGCCTGCGAAGCGGCGGCCGTCTCGCCGACGTGGCCCCGACCGCGCTGGCGATGATGGGCGTCGAGCGGCCGGACGAGATGACGGGGATGTCGCTGGTCTGAGCGCGACAGGCGACATCGGCGGGCGCGGAATGGCCGGGTTTGGGCTTCTGCAATCGGTCGGCGCACCCTACGCTGCCGATCGATCCGGAGGTCCCATGCCGCATCCCGTCTCGCGCGCTCAGCGCTCCTGCGTCGCCCTTCTCGCCGTCGCCTCGGTCATCGGAGCCTTCGACGCCCAGGCGCTCGGGCACGGCATGTTTCCGCGGAACGTTCCGGTCGATCGCATCGTCGCGAACCTCAAGCGGAGTATCGAGGCCAATCCGAGCGACGCCGAAGCCCTCTATCGGCTGGGCCGCGTTCACACGCTGGCCCTCGAGACGAAGACGGAGTTCGTGCTCGCGTTCGAGTCGGGGCGCACGCCCGACGACGCGACGCCGACCGAGGGAAGCTGGTCGAGGAGGAAGCCCTACGGCGACAACGAGAAGGCGCCGGCGTCAACGCCCGCACAGATCCGCGAGCATCTCTCCGAGGCGATCCGCTGCCTCAACAGGGCGATCGAGCTGCGGCCCGAGTCCGGCGCGTATCGCCTCACGCTGGCCTGCGCCCTCGAGGCGGGCAAGCCGCTGTTAGGCGAGGTTGACAGTTGGCCGCTCTGTCCCGTCGCGGGCGTCGGCGCCGGTTCCGCGAATGACCGATCGGGCGGGCTCGAGTATCCCCGCGGCCTTCTGCTCGCTGCGCGCAACTCCGACACCGAGTTCGATCGTCTCATGAGGACCTTCCGCGAGAACGATCGACAGGACGGGACCCGCGGGGTGCTGGCGACGCTCGCGTTCCGGATGCGCAGCGACCCGGCGACCGATGCGGCGACGAAGGAGTTCCTCGAGCGCTTCCGCGCCGCCGACTGGGTCGACCTGATCGAGGACCAGTACTTCACGGCGATGTGCTATTCGCTGCCGACCAACGGCCGGGCGGATGCGCAGCCCATGTGGGGAGGCCGGCAGGACTGGACGTCCTACGAGGCCGCCGGGAACTTCGTGCGGGTCGTCGAGGCGCGGGCGGCGCGGCCCGACGACTCCATCCGACTGAAGGTGGCGAAGGCGACGCTGAAGGCCTTCGACGAGCTGCCGCCGCCGCGCGGAATCACCCCGCTGGTGATCGACCGCGCCGGGCGACCCTACTCGGCGATCCCGATCGAGAAGCGGGTCGCGTTCGATCTCGACGGCTCGGGTCGTCCGATCCGCTGGAGTTGGGTGGCCCCTGACGTCGGCATCCTGGCGTGGGATCCGGATCGCACCGGGCAGATTCGCTCGGGGCGACAGCTCTTCGGCTCGGTCTCGTGGTGGCTCTTCTTCGACAGCGGATACGAAGCCCTGGCGACGCTCGATGACGATGGCGACGGGGCGTTGCGGGGGAGCGAACTCGACGGCATCGTCGTGTGGTTTGACCGCGATTCGGACGGCGTTTCGGACGAGGGCGAGGTCGTTGCGGTGCAGTCGCTGGGCATCGAGTGGCTGTCCTGTCGCGCCGATCGCAATGAGGGCGAGGTCCCCCGCAGCGCCGCCGGTGTCCGACTTGACGACGGACGCGTGCTGCCGACCTATGACTGGATCCCGACCGCCTCGGAGCTGGTCATCGAGGAGGCGCATCGGCGTCGGTGAGCATGGATCGCGCGGGCCGGTCCGAGATGTGGGCGCACCCAATGGGCTCGGTGCCGCGCGTTTTCTCGCGGTTCGCGGGGTCGCGAGGGGCTGTGGCGTATGATCTCCGCTCCCCATGCTTCCGCGCATCGCCATCATCGGTCGACCGAACGTCGGCAAGTCGAGCCTGTTCAACCGGCTCGCCGGACGTCGCATCTCGATCGTCGACCCGACCCCGGGCGTGACCCGCGACCGCGTGAGCTTCACGATCGAGATCCCGCCGCCGACCGACATGGCCGAGGGGGAACCGCGCTTCGCCGAGCTCATCGACACCGGCGGCTACGGCGTCTACACCGCCGAGGGCAAGCGCTTCGACGACGCCGGCGAAGACCTCTCCCGCCTTACCGGCGCGATCGAGGCCCAGATCCGCGCCGCGGCCGACGAGGCCGACCTCATCCTCTTCGTGATCGACGCCCACGACGGCGTCACCCCGCTCGACCAGACCATCGCCACGATGATGCGCCGCAACGGTCACGCCCCGAAGGTCGTGATGGTTGCGAACAAGGTCGACGACGAGAGCTGGGAGAGCAACGCCCTCGAGGCCGCGTCGCTCGGCTTCGGCAACCCGATCATGGTCTCGGCGACGAGCGGCTACCGCCGCCGGATGTTCTTCGAGGCGATGTGGGAGCGGGTGCCCGAGGACACCGGCCCGGCCCGCGACGCGGAGATGAAGCTCGCGATCGTCGGTCGCCGCAACGCCGGCAAGTCGAGCCTGATCAACACCCTCGCCGGACAGCCGCGGGTCATCGTCAGCGAGATCGCCGGCACGACCCGCGATGCGATCGACGTCCGCTTCGAGGTCGAGGGCAAGGCGATGCTCGCGATCGACACCGCGGGCGTCCGCAAGAAGAAGTCCTGGGCCGACGAGGTCGAGAGCTTCGCCCACCAGCGGATGCTCAATGCGATCACGCGCTCGGACGTCTGCGTCCTTCTCCTTGACGCCACCGAGAAGAGCTCGCAGGTCGAGAAGCGGCTGGCCCAGGAGTTCGAGGACCAGCACAAGCCGGTCGTCATCGGCGTCAACAAGTGGGACCTGGTCGACAAGAAGCTGAAGCCGGCGGCCTATCTGGAGTATCTCGAGCAGGAGTTCCCCGGACTCTCCTACGCCCCGATCGTCTTCCTCTCCGCGAAGGACGGCTCGGGCGTGCGCGACCTCGTGCGCATGGCCTTCAACCTCCACCGCCAGGCCAACCACCGCGAGACCACCGGCCGCCTGAACGGCGTGATCCGCGACATCCTGGCCGATCGCGGCCCGAGCTCGAAGCTCGGCTCGCGGGCCAAGGTCTTCTACGTCAGCCAAATCGACGTGCGACCGCCCACGATCGTGATGGTCGTGAACAAGCCCGAGCTCTTCAAGGGGCAATACGAGCGGTACTTCCTCAACCAGCTCCGCGAGCACCTGCCCTACTCGGAAGTGCCGATCAAGCTCGTCTTCAGCGAGCGCAAGCGGATGAAGCTCGGCGAGCTGATGGCGCGAAACCACGGCGCCGCGTCGGACGGCGACGAGGAGTGACGCGGCCGACTGGCGTGTGGCCGGTCGCGATGCCGCCTGCCGGCGCCGCTACACTCACCGACCGTGTCGATCTTCCCGCTTCCCGTCTTTGAGGCCGATCGCGATCCGGCGCGTCGCTCGAACGATCCTTCGGCGATGACCGACGCCGAGATCTACGAGCGCCTGAAGCCGCCGACGACGATCGTCGTGCGCGTCGGGCGGATGCGCTTCGTCGCGGAGTATCCCTACCGCGGCGACGCCAAGCCCGGCTGTGGCTCGAAGCTGGTCGCCCGCACGCACCGCGGAACGGAAGTCGTCGAGATGCTCACGACGACCTGCGGCAACTCGGGCTGCTCGAAGTCGGTCTCGCGGAACGAGATGCTCGACTACATCGAGCAGTCGGGGGGCAAGGACTACCCCTTCCACACCGACGGCCAGATCCTGCGCGTCGCGACGATCGATGACCTCAACCGCTGGTCCGAGGTGCAGAGCGAAATCTCGGCCCGCGTGAAGGACGTGCGGCGCATCGTCGAGGCCACCGGGCTTCCGATGCGGGTGGTCGACGTCGAGCCGTTGCTCGGCGGGGAACAGCTCACCGTCTACTTCCTCAGCGAGGAGCGGGTTGACTTCCGCGAGCTCGTGCGCCAGCTCGCCGCGGAGTTCCAGACACGCATCGAGATGCGCCAGGTCGGGGCCCGCGACGAGGCCCGGCTCGTCGCCGACTACGAGCGCTGCGGCCAGCATTGCTGCTGCAAGAACTTCCTCAAGGTGCTCAAGCCGATCTCGATGCGCTCGGCGAAGATCCAGAAGGCCACGCTCGATCCGCTCAAGATCTCCGGGCGGTGCGGACGGCTCATGTGCTGCCTTCGCTACGAGGACGAGACCTACGAGGACCTCAAGAAGAGGCTTCCCAAGAACAAGTCGCGCGTCGGCACGGCCGAGGGGCCGGGGATCGTCGTTGACGGCAAGATCCTGGTGCAATTGGTGCTGGTTCAGCTCGAGCATGACGGCCGGGAGATCGCGGTCCCGGTCGAGGAACTTCTCGATCCGGACACCTGCCCGAAGCCTGCGCCCGCGCCGGAACCCATGCGGGCCCCGAGCGGCGGCTCGCGATCGATGAAGCCAGCGCGGCCGGCCGGAGCGCCCGCGACTCCCGAGGCGGCCGACCCGCTTCGCGGCATGTCGCCGGAGGACGCTGCCCGCAAGCTCGGCGACCGCGAGCGGCGCGATCGCGGGCAGCGATCCCGCTCTGAGCAGCAGGATCAGTTTCGGGCGTCGAGCGCCGACGAGCCCGCTCCCGCGGACGACGGGATCGAGGCGACCGACATGCGCGATGCCGCGACCGACGCGCCGGGCGGCGAAGGGACCAGCACCGGTGAGGGCGAGGGCGAGCGCCGCCGTCGCCGTCGTCGCCGGCGCCGCGGGCGCGGTGAGCCAGGTGATGACGCCGGTTCCCCCGCGCAGGGCGAGCGGTCGGAGCTTCCACCATCCGCAGGTCCCGCGCCGAGCGACTCTGCCCCCAACGAGGCGACTGAGACGGATGGACCCGATGATGGGGGAGGCGACGGTGGCGAATCGCCCGAAACGGGCGAACGAACGGGCGGTTCCCGTCGTCGTCGCCGTCGACGTCGCCGCCGCGGTGGCGGAGCCGGCGGCGCCAACGGTGGTGGAAGCGGCGAGCCGTCCGGGCCTCCGCCGACCGACTGACCTGCCCGCTGTTCCGCTGTCGTCCCCCATTCCGGTTCTGCCGATAGATCACCCTCATGGCCGCGAACTCCGAAACGAACATCGTCGACACGCTGCAGTCCCTGACCGTGGCATTCGCGCTCGCCATGACCGTTCGGTCCTTCGTGACCGAGGGCTTCGTCATTCCAACCGGGTCGATGGCACCCACGCTCCTCGGCGCCCACTCGACCGTTCGCTCGCCCGAGACCGGATACGAGTACACCTTCGACTACGGACCGATCACGAGCGAGCGGGCCAGAGCCCAGCAGCTCGGGCGAACCTTCGACCGCGTGTCGCTGGTCGACCCGATGATCAACCCCTTCGTCCCGATCCTCACCGAGAACCCGCGGCTCCTGAAGGAGCAGATGGGCGATCGGGTGCTGGTCCTCAAGTTCCTCTACCTCTTCCAGGAACCGCGCCGCTGGGACGTCGTCGTCTTCAAGAACCCGACCGATCCGGTGGGCGAGACGCAGAACTACATCAAGCGCCTCGTGGGACTTCCCAACGAGCAGCTTTTGACCGTCGACGGCGACATCTGGACCGCGCCGATCGGCGCGCCGCTCAAGGACTTCCGAGTGCAGCGGAAGCCGGAGCATGTGCAGCGCGCGGTCTGGCAGCCGGTGCACAACGCCGATTACGTGCCCATTGATCCCGCTGGGGCCGGCCTTCGGATGAAGCGGAGTTATGACGGTCCGCCATGGATCGGTACCCACTGGAACACTTCGACCGCCGCCTATACCTGCGACACGGCCGAGCCGACGTCGCTTGCGTGGCGGTCGGCGCTGATCGCCATCGACGACCGCTCCCCCTACAACGCCCTTCGATCGGCGATCTCCTATCCGGTGAGCGACATTCGTGTCGCCGCCGCGATCGAGGCCCAGGATGCCGCGGCCCTCTCGACCGAACTCGTCCTGCAGGCCCGCTCGCACGCTTTCACCTGGTCGATCAAGGGAGGCAAGGCGACGTTGAGCGTCACGAATCGGGCAAGCAGCCAGGTCGTGACCTCGATCGAAGTTCCCTTCGTGATGCCGCCGACCGGCAGCCCATGCGACCTCGAGTGTTGGCACGTCGACCAGTCGATGTCGCTCTGGCTGAATGGCACTGCCGTCGCCTACCTGGCCTATGACCAGTGGACGGTCGAGGACCGCATTCGCTTCGCATTCCCCGACATCAGTGCCGAGGGATACGCCTCCGAGCCGGTCGCCCGGCAGGCCGAGTCACCGCAGATCACGTGGAACTTCGCCGGCACGCCGCTGTCGCTGCACCGGCTTCGCGTCGATCGGGATCTCTACTACCGACCGGCGATCGCGACCGCCGCGGAACAGTGCATGAGCAACGGCCCGGCGGTGGAGGGGCTCGCGTTCGGCACGGATCTGGCCCATCCCGCGCAGATCAAGCCCGACCAGTTCCTGATGATGGGCGACAACTCCGCCTACAGCCGCGACGGCCGCCTCTGGGGCCGCCCGCACCAGCTCGTGCAACGCCAGCTCGGCGAGGCCTCACCCTTCATCGTTCCGAGATCGCTCTTGCTCGGGCCGGCGTGGAGCGTGTACTTCCCCGCGCCGCTGACGCATGAGTCGAAGCCGGACGCGGCCATCGTCCCGAACTTCGGATCGCTGCGATTCATCCGCTGAGAGCCTTGCGTCGAGGTGACTACTAGGGCGATTGACCTCCTCCATGGCCGATTGACTCGCTCGATTCGGCCCGAACCGAGTGCTCGGAATCAAACTCCGGAAAAGGTCCGCGCCTCTCTCCGTTCCAGCGGTATGTTGATCCCGTCGGCATGCGCGTGCGCCGACTCCATTATCAGACTTGGCTACGGGAAGTACACGGTCGCTCCGTGAAGGCCCGTTGCTGCTCTCGACTCGTCCTTCCGGAGGAGCCTTTGCGTTCGACTCGCCTTTCGCTCATCGTTGCTGCCGTCTCGTTCGCCGCTGGATCGTCAGCGTTCGCCCAGCAGTTCATCAACCAGACCACGACCCGATTCCCCGCGACCGGCAACAACGAGTACACGAACCAGATGACGTTCGTCGACCTTGACGGCGACGGCGACCTCGACATCGTCTGGGCCAACGGTCAGACCTATTCCTCGGCGGGCGCGGCCCTCAAGCCGCGGATGTACATCAACAACGGCACCGGGACCTTCACCGACGAAACCGACACGCGCGCCCCGGGCATCACCGGTTGGTTCCGTGGCGTCGAGGCGGGTGACATCGACGGCGATGGGGACTACGACCTCATCCTTGCCCAGGACTTCAACAAGAAGCCGATCCTGCTCATCAACGACGGAACGGGCATCTTCAGCAACGGCTCCGCGCAGCTTCCGAACCTCACCTTGAGTTCGACCCGCGCACAGTTTGGCGACGTCGACAACGACGGCGATCTCGACATCATCATCGCGAACTCGGGCACGACGACGCGCTTCGGCACCAACGGTCGTCCCCGCCTCTACCTCAACGACGGCACCGGCGTCTTCACCGATGTGGCCACCGTCCCGGTCGCGAACATCGCCGAGCAGATGGACGTCATCTTCTTCGATGCCGACAACGACCTTGACCTCGACATCTACGTCGGATCGCGGGCCGCCAACAGCCAGCTTTGGCTCAACAACGGCGCGGGCACCTTCACGAAGCTCGCCTCCGGCATGCCCGTCGGCTCCACCGCGTACTCCTATGACGCCGCCGACATCGATGGCGACGGCGACATGGACCTCATCGGGGTCAACAGCGGCACCGGCTCGCAGGAACTGCTGCTGAAGAACAACGGCAACGGCACTGCGTGGACGAACGTCTCGACGTCGATCACGCCGAATCCCGCCAACGACGACAACGACAGCCGCTTCTTCGACAACGACTTCGACGGCGACCTCGACCTCTTCATCGGCGCCCTCGGCGGCAATGACCGCTACTACAACAACAACGGCACCGGCGCGTTCGCGCAGGTGGCGAGCGGCATCTTCCCCGCCGGGGCGGACTCGACGCTCGACACCAAGGTCGCCGATCTCACCGGTGACGGACGTCCGGACATCGTCACGGCCCAGGGCGAGAGCGGAGTCTTCACGAACAAGATCTACGTGAACGTCACCGGCCTGGTCGACAATCGCCCCCCGAACGTGAAGCTCACCGAGCAGGTCGTTCCGGGCGCGTCCACCGGTCCGTTCGTGGTTCGCGCCGAAGTCTTCGACGACTCGGCAAACGATCGTGGCTACGAGTTCCTCCCCGGCGCGGTGAAGCTCGTCTACACCGTCGACGGCGGCGCTCCCAACGAAGTGATCATGAAGTGGGCGGGTGCGTGGAACTACCGCGGCATCCTGCCGGACGTCGGCCCCTGCCATGACGTCGTCTACCACGTCGTCGCGACCGATCGGGTCCTGAACGTGGGCACCGGCCGCGACCGAACCTTCTCCACCGTGAGCTGCGCGAATCCGGCCGACCTCGACGGCAGCGGATCGGTCGATGCGGCCGATCTCGCCATCCTGCTCGGCCAGTGGGGCGGCCCGGGAAGCGCCGATCTCGACGGCAACGGCACCGTGGACGCTGCCGACCTTGCCGTCCTCCTCGGCGCGTGGGGCTGATCGAGCGAGCCCTTCATGAGCGATTCGATGAAGGGCGCATGAATCACCGCGGCGGCTTGGTCCGATTGGACTTATCCCGCGGAAACAACTGGCGAACGCCCTCGCGACGGGTAACTTCCGCGAGGGCGTCCGCGTTTTTGTGGAGCGGGCGCCCTTCCGGTCCCTGCCGGTGTTCCTTCCCTCGTCTGTTCCGCCCCTCCCACGCCGTGGGCCGAGGCGACCAGCCCAACCCGATTGGCGGGAGTCTGTCATGCGCAAGGCGTTTTTGTTTGTGTCGCTTGTTTCCGAGTGCGCCGTGGTCGCGGCCGTACAGGCGTCGACGTTGACGGTGCAGACCGCTTCGTCCTACGCATCGACGGCTGGCTGTGACCTGCAGTGCGACGCGACGCCCTCAGCGCCCTGCGCTCTGGTGTGCGACAACCAGAACCGCTCCGTGGTCGAATTCGCCACCGCGAATCTCGGCGTGAACCCGATCTCCTTCACCGCGTCGGCGACCGCCGACGGCGTCACGCTTGGCGGCAGGACGCCGGCGCATGTGACCGCCGGATTCGACGTCGAGTTCACCCTCGACGCCCCGGCCTTCGTCTACGTCGAGTGGAACATCTTCTATCCCGTCGCCGACAACAACTTCCTCCCGCCGCCGCTGCCGCCGGAGGGCATCTGGATCGGCCAGCTGCAGGCCGGGTCGTACTACGCGAGGGCGAACCACGAGGTCAGCGGCGAAGGCTCGCAGGCGTCGGGCATCTTCGTGCGCCTCATCCCGAATCCCTTCGGTGACTGCGACAACGACGGCACCTTCGACTACATCGAGATCATCAACGGCTCGCAGCAGGACGCCAACTTCAACGGCATCCCCGACGACTGCGAAGTGCCGGGCGACCTCGACGGCGACGGCCACGTCGGCGCCCCCGACCTTGCGATCCTGCTCGGCGCGTGGGGCGGCTCTGGCGCCGCGGACTTCGACGGCAACGGTGTCGTCGGGGCCGCTGACCTCGCCATGCTCCTCGGCCTCTGGGGCTGAGCCAATCGTGCCGCGACCCGCGGCCCACGAATCTCACGCTACGCTGCTCCTTCGCGCTCTGATGTGCCGCGCGAAGGAGCAGCCTTTTTGACTTCGACCACCGAACTCGCACTCGTCGGCCGCCGCGCGGTCGTTTCAGGCAGCACTCAGGGCATCGGCAAGGCGATCGCCATCGCGCTGGCTGCGGCAGGCGCGACCGTTGACCTGATGGGCCGCAACCCCGACGGTCTGGCGAAGGTGCTGGCCGAGCTGCCGCGCCCCGCGAATCAGCAGCACGGGGCCATCCAGGTGGACTTCGCCGATTGGCGGGCGGTCGAGAAGGCCGCACAGTCCCACGTCGCGAAGGTTGGCACGGTGCACATTCTCGTGAACAACACCGGCGGCCCGGCGGCGGGCATGGCCATCGACGCGAAGCCAGACGACTACATCAGCGCGATGTCGATGCACATCGCCTGCTTCCAGGCGCTGGCCCAGGCGTTCGCGCCGGGCATGCGAGCGGCCAACCACGGTCGCATCATCAACATCACGTCGACCTCGGTCGTCACGCCGATCAAGGGCCTTGGCGTCTCGAACACGGTGCGGGCGGCCGTCGCCAACTGGACGAAGACGCTGGCCACGGAGCTGGGTCGATTCGGCATCACCGTCAACAACATCCTGCCCGGCTTCACGAAGACCGCGCGGCTGGACGCGATCATGAAGGGGAAGGCGAGCCGCGCCGGATCGACGGTCGACGAGGTCGAGCGCGACGCGATGCTCACCATTCCCGCGGGACGCTTCGGCGCTCCGGAGGAGATCGCATCGGTGGCGCTCTTCCTCGCGTCGCCCGCGGCCAGCTACGTCAACGGCGTGAACCTGCCGGTGGACGGCGGGCGCCTCGCGGGCCAGTGACTGCGCTCACGTTCGTCCGCGCCAGCCCCATCGCGTGTTGACCTTCGCACGGCGCAGAGACGCGCTGAGCTGGCCGACGTGGTGCTGAAGATGGCGAAGGTTGTAGATCGGCACCTCGGCCCGGGTCATCTTCAGGCGCGGAAAACCCGAGGGGCCTGCGAGCGAACGGGCGGTTTCGCGGGCGAGCGACTCGCGCACGCGACCGTTGCAGTATTCGAGGTAGTCGAGGATCTCCCTCTTCGAGAAGGTGCGGCTTGGGAACTCCGCGTCCAGGTCCCGGCGGCCCTTCGGAAGGTACGTTTCGTGCGGCGTCCACTCGGCGGCCGATCGCGCAGCGTAGAAGTCAACAAACGAGAGCGCGTGATGGGCCACCTGCCAGAACGGGTACGTGCCGATGATGCCGTTCCAGTGCTTCGCGGGACAGCGACGAACGCAATCGGCCAGCATGTCGAGCGAGCCCTCGAACTGGGCGAGCACGGCGGTCTTGTAGGCGTCGTTGTTCATGGGCGGAATTGTGCCACGCGATTCGGGCGGTCGCGCCGCAGCCCACGCTCGCGTACGCTGTCTTACCGCCATGGAAACGCTCACGCACTTCATCTCGAATCAGGACGCGGTCGCCGCGAACGGCAGGCAGATCAGCGTGTTCGAACCGGCCACCGGCGCCGCGTACGCGACGATTCCCGACGGCGACGAGCGCGACGTGGCCCGGGCGGTCGAGGCGGCCAAGGCGGCCTTTCCCGGCTGGTCACAGACGCCCGCCGCGGAGCGGGCGCGATACATGAATGCGATCGCCGACGCGATCGAGTCCAGGCTCGACGAGTTCGCCGAGGCGGAGTCGCGCGACCAGGGAAAGCCGGTGGCGCTGGCGAAGTCGCTTGAGATTCCCCGGGCCGCCGCGAACCTGCGGTTCTTCGCCGGCGCGGTCCAGCACGAGCGGGGCGAGTTCTACCGCACCGACGACCGGGCGATCAACTACGTCCTCCGCCAGCCGCGCGGCGTCGCCGGCTGCATTTCGCCGTGGAACCTGCCGCTCTATCTCTTCACCTGGAAGATCGCGCCGGCGCTGGCGACGGGCAACACCGTCGTCGCCAAGCCGAGCGAGGTGACGCCCTACACGGCGTGGATGCTCGGGCAGATCTGCCGCGACGTGAAGCTGCCGATGGGAGTCCTGAACATCGTGCATGGACTCGGCTCGAAAGTGGGCGCCGCCCTCGTCGCCCATCCCGACGTGCCGGCGATCAGCTTCACCGGCGGTACCGCAACGGGCGCGGCGATCGCGTCGGTCGCGGCGCCGATGTTCAAGAAGCTCTCGCTCGAGCTCGGCGGCAAGAACGCGACGATCGTCTGCGAGGACGCGGATCTCGAGAGGGCCGTGCCGATGATCGTGCGGAGCGCCTTCCAGAACCAGGGGGAGATCTGTCTCTGCGGCTCGCGCATCGTGGTGCACCGCTCGCTCCTCAAGGAGTTCACCGATCGGTTCGTGAACGAGGTGCGCTCGCTCAAAACCGGCGACCCGCGGGCGACCGACACCGACGTCGGGGCGATCGTCTCGCGGCAGCATCTCGAGAAGATCCAGAGCTACGTGGCGCTGGCGAAGATCGAGGGCGGCAAGGTCCTCTGCGGCGGCGGCGAGCCGCACCTGCGAGCGCCGCGCTGCGCGAACGGCTGGTTCCACGACCCGACGGTGATCATCGGGCTCTCGCCGACCTGTCGCACCGCGACGGAGGAGATCTTCGGCCCCGTCGCGACGATTCACGCCGTCGCCGACCACGGCGAGGCGGTGCAGGTCGCCAACTGCACGAAGTACGGGCTCGCCTGCTCGATCTGGGGCCGTGACATCGAACGCATGCATCGCATGGCCGCCAAGATCGACGCCGGTGTGGTGTGGATCAACACCTGGATGCTGCGCGATCTCCGCACGCCCTTCGGCGGGATGAAGCAGTCCGGCGTCGGCCGCGAAGGCGGCGACGAGGCGCTGCGGTTCTTCACCGAAGCGAAGAACGTGTGCGTTGGGTGGTGAGCGGTGCGCGACGGACGCGATTCGTTCAACACAGAGGCGCAGAGGACACAGAGGGTCACAGAGCAGAGTGGGGAAGGGGTCCGGAAGGGCTGCGTGGGGCTTGGGGTGTGGTGTGCCGAGCTGGGGTGCGCGTCGCGTTAGCGACTCGCGATGAAGACGCCGGTGTTGGTTCGCGCGAAGCCGCCCTTGAAGCCGGCGGCTTGGAGTTCCGTGGCGAGCTCGTCGTCGCTGATTCGTTCGAGCGGCGGGGCTTCGGCGAGGGCGTGGACGATCGTGAAGCGCGGGTCGGCGAAGGGATCGGAGGCGATGGGCGTCGGCGGCGCTGGCGTTGCCGACGGGTTCGGCGCCGTGCGGGTGAGCAGGAGCGCGACGGCCAGCGTTGCGACGCCGAAGAGTGACGCGGCCGCGGTCGCCTGGCGGTTGCGGCGGGCGCGAATGCGCTCGTCGAGCACGCCCGTGAGATCGTTGAAGATCGCGGCCTTGCGGCGGATCACGTCGGGCGTCAGCGGGTCGCGGTCAGGCGTGGTCATCGGGCGCCTCCATCCGCTCGTGGAGCCGCGCGACGGCGCGACGCAGTCGCATTTCCGCGGCCTTCTCGCCGATCCCGAACGCGGCCGCGATGTGGGCGATCGAGAGGCCGCGCCAGAATCGGAGCTGCAGCAGTGATCGATCGTCGTCGGAGAGCTCCGCGAGTTCGCGTGCGAGGGACTCGATCGACTCGCCCGTCGCCGGCAGTGCGGTCGCCGACTGGGCTGCGTGTTGCGTCTCGCGCTGACCGCGGGCCCGCTCGCCCTTCAGCCGGTCGAGCGCCGCGGAGAGCGCCGCCCGCACCAGCCACGCGTCGAGAGCGGCGAGCGATCGCAGCGCCGGCAGCGATCGAACCACCCGCACCCATGCGTCGTGAACGCAGTCGAGGACGAAGGCATCGTCGCGCCGCGTTCGGCTGCGCACGAGGCGGAAGAGCATCTCGAAGCGAGCCTCGTAGAGCGACGCTAACGCGGCGCGCGAACCGGACGCGACGCCCCCGGAGGTGCGTCGCGCCCAGTCGTCGTCGATCGTTCGATCGTCGCGTGCGGGCATCGCGGAGTGGCATCATGACTTCGGGGCCGGCGGCGTGAATGTCTTTTCGAGAATCGGTATGTCCTTCAGGATCGGCACGCTCGGCGACTCGCCGGCGGTGCCGCCGGGCAACTCGATGCGCGACTGCGGCAGCTTGGCCCGGACGACCTGGGCGGCGACGCCGAGCTCGTCGTTGGTTCCCTGCACGATGAGCAGTCCGCTCGGCTCGTGGTACTTCGCCTTGAACGTCGGGCTGCGGCCGTCGAAATCGATCGCGACCTGGATCGCCTCCATGATCATGCGGAGCTCGCTCGACGTGACCTGACCCTTCTCGCCCATCAGGTTGATGATGGCGCGTCGGCTCTCGGCCGGCCCGTTCGCGCTCTTGTCCACCACGCGAGAGATGATGCAGACGCTCTGGCGATAGTCGTCGAGCGGCCTGTCCGTGGGGGCACGGGACGCCAACATTCCCGATGACCCCGGCCCCACCCACATCACCCGGATGCGAACGGTGCTCTTCGACTCGTCCATGAGCGACAGGCTGCCGGGCAGCGCGAACGCGCTCGCGAGATCCAGGCGATTGAGCTGCACCGCCGGCATCACGGCGGCTCTGAGTTCGGGCGGATCGAAGACCGGCGTCGGAAGCGCGAAGTGCTGAACAAGCGACTCGATGTAATTGCCGAGCGTTCCGCCCTTGAAGTCGAGCGTCGCGGTCTGACGCATCAGCCTGGCATGCTCGAGCTCGCGGCTGTTCCGTTCGAAGTGCAGAACGTCCTTCAGGCGCTTGCGGAGCGGTTCGAGGTCGCCTCCCTCCCAGCGGAAGGTGTGAAAGCGATGGTCGGCATCCGGATAGAGAAAGACCTTCTCGGGGAGCGACAGTGACCGATGGAGTCTCTGGGTGAACTCCGTCAGCTCTTGGTCGGTCAAGGTCTCGAAGAACACAGATTGGATGACGAGCTCGCCGGCGACGAGCTCGACCGAACCGGCGTCCTGTTCAGGCGCCTGATCGCCTGCCGCCGGCGACGCGCTTGCCGGCGGCGCACTGGCGGGGTGGGCCTGGGTCTGGGGATGGGCGAACGCGATGCTGGCGGACGTGAGAAGCGTGGCGATGAGCATGGGACCTCCGCACGCAAGACGACGCCGGACGGGAAAACGCGACAGGGGTTCTCAGGTCATTTTGGGCGGGTGTCCTTTCGGTGCAACACAGCGGATACGGGGGGTACCGAGGACAAAGAGGGCCGCAGAGAAGGTGAACGCCGGGAACGCCAACGACCGAGCGTGTCGTCGTCCACCCGGCGAGCGAGGCGAATGGGCTTGATCGAGGAAGAGCGCTCACGACACTCGCGTCCGCGGTGCGACGGAGGTCACGCCCTCATGGCTTCAACGGTCCTTTTGTTGCCGCAGATCGCTGCTCTGGAAGGAGATACACCGCACCCAAGGGATCACCCAGCTCCAATCGGAACCCCCAGAAGAGTGACTGCCCAATACAGATCGAATCGACGCCGCCCGCAATCGTGATCGCCGACTCGCCGGTTGCGTGCATGACGGCGTGGGCCTCGGATCGCCAGAGCGAGGGCAACGTTGGGGCGAGAGGTCCGGCGAGGTCGTCCGTGAGATCCTGAGAGACGATCGCCGAGCCTGTCGCACCCTGGAGATCCCACATCCATGCGACGCCGTCGGTCTCGAACGCGGTTCCCACTTGCCCGACGACGTAGCGGGAGCTTTCGGAGACGCCGTTGGCGGTGCTCCGATGAATCGCGGAGCCAAGCGGCGCGGCGGCGAGCCCTGCGGCCTGGTGGATGTCGTAGGCGAGAAGCCCGGCGAGCGTTCCGCCCAGTCCCATCGACGCGCTTGATCGCGGGAGTCGAACGAACGCCCGTGGCTCCGTCGGATCGAGGGGGTCCAGCACTTCACACGGATTCAGGCGCTTGCCGAAGCTGCCCACCACCACGCCTGCGTCATTGATCCCGAAGGCGTTGTCGCGCCTGTCCAGGGAGGCGCTGTCAAACAGCTTCGCCTCGAACAGGTCGGGCATGACGATCGGCCGCGCGATTGAATCGCTAGGGCAGTGCTTGCCGAGGATGCGGATCAGGCGGAGCGGACGAGGCTCCGGCGGCGGCGCACTCACGTCACAGGGATCATCACCGAGCGCCACTGGTGCCGTCATCGAGAGCGCGATAATCCCGACAAAGCCCAGCACTGAGTGCCGAGTGCCGGTGGTCGCCATGGTTGTCCGATGCCCCTTCGCTGGTATCCCATTCGTACGGTCGTCGCTGAAGCCTGCTCGGTCAATCGGAAATCTCCAACTTCGCTCGATTCCTCGCCCATAGAGGCGCCGCATCGGCAGAAGCCAATCTCCCAAGCCTCCATATGTGATCGCTCTCTCATCGCTTGTTTGAGTAAGGCGGGTACGTTGCGCATCCGCCATCCGATCCAGCCACTTGTGCGGTCTTCCGGGAGATCCCCAACGCACGGGCAGCCTCCGCGATCGGGATGCCCTTGCCGACCAGATTCACAAGGCGAACTCGCTCGTCCACGACAGATGTCACTTTCCACGGCATGCCGAATTGCGTCGGATCAACCGCCCGAAGTGTCACCCATGTGCCCGGACAGAAGTGTTACCTATGTGCCCGGCTGTACCGGCCACAGAGAAGGTGGAATGGAAGTGGTCTCGCGGCTTGGTTGCGCGCCATGAATTCGCGCCCTCACTTCGCGAGCCGACTTCGCGAACTGGCCTTGCGGCCTCGCTTCACTCTTGAGGCGCGCTCTCTCCGAGCCGAGTCACTCGCGCTCTTGCCAACGGATCGTGGGCCCGGAACGCGCCTTGCCATGGCGACTCTGGGCGACTCCTCGTCGGATCGCCCCTGACAACCCTATTTGTTGCCGCGAATCTGCTCTGCGGCCCTCTGCGTCCTCTGTGCCTCTGTGTTGAACGAAACGCCCGCCCCCCGCGTCGTTCAGCGCTTGCTCGATACCAGATAGAACCGCCCCACGATCGCGTCGAACGTCGTGCCGTCCTCGCGCTCCATCTCGTAGGTGCCTTCCATCGTGCCCCACTGCGTTTCAAGCGGGCAGAAGGAGGAGTACTCGAACTTCTCGCCCGGACCCAGGTCGGGGAACTGGCCGACGACGCCCGGGCCCTTGACCTCGTGGCGCTCGCCGTTGGCGTCGACGATGATCCAGTGGCGGCTGCGGAGCTTCATCTTCTGCTGGCCGTCATTCACGATCAGGATGTGGTACGCGAAGAGGTACTTGCCCTGCGCGGGATCCGACTGGGCGGAGAGATAGCTCGGTGCCACGCGAACGCGAATGCCCTCGGTGGTCGTTTCCGAACCGAGGAACTTGCCAGTCGTGCCGGTGGTCGCGCTCGTGGTTGTGGGGGCCGAGTTCGTCATGGGTGTGCGTGGGGGCCAGCGTGGGCCAGGGCCATACCGAAGAGTCCGCCTCAGGAAGGGGCGAGTATAGACCGCGATCGGGTGCGGTTTCACGTCGAGGCACGATCGCGGGCAATCTCCGCCCCGATCAATCCTCGGCCGCGCGGCGGGATCGCCTCAGTCGTTCTCGCCGAGAAGTCGCCCAAGCGCCTTGCCCGGGTCCGGCTGGCGCATCAGGTACTCGCCGATCAGGGCGATGTTCACGCCGTGCTCGCGCAACCTCTTGAGGTCATCACGGCTGGTTATCCCGGACTCGCTGACGAGCACGTCGCGGTTCTCGACCAGCTCGACGAGCCGGAACGTGTGGGTGATGCTCGTGGTCATCGACGAGAGGTCCCGGTTGTTGATGCCCAACAGCGAGTACCCGGCATGAGGGAAGCCGATGTGATCGAGAACCTTCAGCAAATTCTCGACGCTGTGCACTTCGACCAGCGTGGTCATGCTCAGTTCGGTCGCGAGGATCTGCATGTCGATGATCTCGGCCTCGGAGAGCACCTCGGCGATGAGCAGCACCGCATCCGCGCCGGCGGCGCGGGCCTCCCAGAGCTGGTAGTCGTCGACGATGAAGTCCTTTCGCAGCACCGGGAGCGGCACCGCGTCGCGGATCAGCTGGATGTACGAGAGATCGCCGCCGAAGTCCGCCTCGTCGGTGAGGCACGAAATCGCTGAGGCTCCGGCGTGGTGATACGCTTTGGCGATGGCGACGGGGTCGAAGTCCGCGCGAATGACCCCGGCCGACGGGCTCTTGCGCTTGATCTCCGCGATGACCCGCGACTCCTCGTGGTGGTGGGCGTCGACGACCGCTCGGAAGAAATTCCGGGCCCTCGGCAGCTCCGCACAGCGTTCCTTGAGCGCCTCGATCGGCACGAGCTCCTTGGCGCGGGCGACCTCCTCGCGCTTCCGGGCAATGATGCGATCGAGCGTTGAACTCATGCGACGACTCCTGCTGGCTCCGCGCCTCCGATGCGCGGCCGCGTTCGTTGCGGCGATGCAGGTCAGCGGAGGGCACGTTATAGCCGCGGACGGCGAATCCGACCACGCGGTCGCGCCGGCGGCCGAGAGCGACTCCCCGCTGGCCCTCGTGATCGCCGCGGTGCTGGCCGCGGGCGTCATCGCGCTCGCGTCGCGCCGCGGGTGGTTTCGGCTCCCGACCGATCCGCAGCGCGAGCCGGTTCACCAGGACGCGGCCGCCTGGCTGATCGGGCTCTTTCTTCTCCAGATTCTCGCTCCCGCGCTTCCGGTCCTCGCCACGCAAGGATCGATCGCGACCGACACGATCGCCGGGCGCGCGTCGCTGCAGTGGCTTGCCTACGCGGCGCAGCTTCCGCTGGCAATCGTGATCGTGCTTCGCGTCGGAGGGCTCTTCCGGTCGCCCGTGCGAATGGTGGGCGCCGGGCTCGCCGGACTCCTTTGCGCGATCCCGTTGATCGTCGCCGGCTCGCAGCTCGGCACGTTAATCCAGCGGCTCGCGACCGGCGCGCCGCCCGGCGCCCTGGCCCACGAGACGCTGCGGGCGCTCATCGAGCATGGACACGATCCGTGGGCGTGGGCGGTGATCGCGGCGGTCACGATCGGCGCGCCGATCTTCGAGGAAATCGCCTATCGCGGAGCGCTGCATGGCGCGATGCGGGCCTTGGGCATCAGCCCGTGGTCGACGATTCTCCTGACCTCGGTCTTCTTCGCGATCATGCACCTCGGCGCGATTCCGCCCGAGTCGCTCGGCGGGGCGATGACGGGTCTCGCAGTGCTCTCCGTCGCGCTTGGCATGCTCCGCCAGCGGACCGGCGGGCTCATCGCGCCGATCGTTGCCCACTCGATCTTCAACGTCGCGAATCTGGCGATGGCGTGGGCGTTCTCGGGCTCATGACGCGCCGTGCGTCGGGCGATGCGCCGAGCGGCCCGCTATATTCCACGTCCCATGTCCGCAGCCCATTCGACGAAGGCCGCTTCCGGCAGCAAGCCCCGCATCCTCACCGGCGACACGCCGACCGGCATGTTGCACCTCGGCCACTGGGTCGGCAGCGTGAAGCGGCGGGTCAGCCTGCAGGACTCGCACGACTGCTACTTCATCATCGCGAACATGCACGCGTACACCACGCGGGTCGAGAAGTCCGAGCAGATCCGCAAGGACTGCATCGAGATCGTGCGTGACTACCTGGCCATGGGCATCGATCCCGAGCGGGCGACGATTTTCCTGCAGAGCGAAGTCCCGGCCATCGCCGAACTCACCTTCTTCTTCGCGATGCTCCTGCCCTTCAACCGCGTCATGCGGAACCCGACGCTGAAGGACGAGATCAAGGTGAAGGACCTCGGCGAGACCTACAGCTTCGGCTTCCCGCTCTACGCGGTGGGGCAGACCGCGGACATCCTCGCCTTCCGTCCGGTCGGCGTCCCCGTCGGCGAGGACCAGGTGCCGCACCTTGAGCTGACGCGTGAGGTCGCCCGCCGCTTCAACCAGATCTTCTGCGGCGTGAGCGATCAGGCCGAGGACGACGATCACGTGAAGCTCGGCGGCGTGCTGCCGATTCCGCGGGCGGAGGTCGGCGAGGTCGGTCGGCTCGTCGGCACGGACGGCGTCAACAAGATGTCGAAGTCGCTCAACAACGCGATCTTCATCAGCGATCCCGCGAGCGAAGTGGAGAAGAAGATCAAGAAGATCTTCACCGGACGCCAGAGCGCCACCGAGCCGGGCGACGTGAACAACGCGTTATTTCAATACGTGAACACCTTCCACGGCGACAAGACCCGCGTCGAGGAACTGAAGCGGAAGTACGCGACCGGCGACAACATCGGCGACGGCCACATCAAGGTCGAGCTCGCCGCCGAGCTGAACAAGATGCTCGAGCCGATGCGCCAGCGGCGCAAGCAGTACGAGGGGAAGGAGGAGGTCATCCTTGACATCCTCAAGAAGGGCACGGCTCGGGCCAATGCGCTGGCCGAGGAGACGCTCGCGATGGTGAAGGAGAAGGCGAATCTGATCGCGTTCCCGCGGGCGTTGGGATTCCGGTGACGTGACGCGCGATTGGCGCGGTGAAGCGAGGGCGCGGAGCGCCGCGCGATCTCGCTCACGCAGCTCCCAGGTCGGCGGGCGAGCTCAACGGCCTCACGTCTCAGGTCCACTTGGCAACACTCGTTCCATGGCATGGCAGAGCCTCCCGAGCGGGAGGCCGAGTGTTACCCATGTCCTGTCACAGGTGTTACCTATGTTCCGTCCCCGCACACAATCGGCGGGGGAGATGTCGCGAAGCGACAGGGGGGCAATCAAGACGTTTCGCCTTCGCGGCGCCGAGGCTCGTGCGACCGCACGCCATCCCAATTTCCGAGTTTCCCGCGCAACCTCCATCGCGATCCACGTACCTTGTCACATGGGAGGTTGCTCCATGCGCCCGATGCTGGTCCTACCGTTTCTTGCCGTCGCCACCCTGATGAGCCAGGTGGCTGTCGCCGACAGCACGTGGACGAACCCGAACGGCGGGGCTTGGTCCGACCCTGCGAACTGGTCGGCGGGCGTGCCCATGGCAAGCGACGTGGCCGTCTTCCCGGCGCTCGACGACGACGGCTACACGGTGCAGGTCGGAAGCGCTTCATGCGCCTCGCTGGCGGTTACCGGCCCAGGCATCGAACTTTCGAACGGGACGCTCCAGTTCGCCTCGACCTTCGACATCGGCACGTTCGGCAGCATCGGATCGGTCGAGCTTCACGCCGTGCAGGTGACGGGCGGGGCGTATCGCATCGGCACCGATGGCGGCACCGGCTCGCTGTCGCTTCGCGATCAGTCCGCGATCACCGGCTTCCAGATGGAAGTGGGTGACCTGAATGGAGCGGCGGGCACCGGCGCATTCTCCGTGCTCGGCCGTTCGCAGGCGTTGGTGGGCTACGTCACCCTCTCGCCAAATGCGAGCACGACGCTTGAGTACAACACGGCGGCCGCCGGTGGCCTCGTCGCCGAACAGATCCTCCGCGGTGGCGCTCTCGCGATCGTCGCCGAGCCGGGAAGCGTGCTGCCCGGGCCCGCGTATGACATCGTTCGCTCCTGGCAACCGATGACCGGCACCTTCTCGTCCGTGAGCGGTCCTTCGTTCGCCCCTGCGTTCGGCTCGTACGTGGGGCCCGTATCGGTACTCGTGAAGTGGGTGCACGTCGGACCCATGGATCCCATCGTCGCGCTGTCGATCACCCCGAGTGCCGCAAAGTCGCCCCTCTATGTGGGCTTCCGTACGCCGTTCACGCTGCTGGCGACCACGCTCGGCGGACAGGCGCTGTTGAGTGTCCCGTACAGCTTGAGTGCCGATCCGGCCCACGCGACCGTTCAGGGGCTGACCGTGTTGCCATCCGTCAGTGGTCCTCTCACGCTCACCGGATCGGTCTCGAGCGGATTGGGCAGTTTCACCGCGACGACGGAGGTCGAGGTTCTTCCCACGCCGCCAGTTCCTTATGATCGAGTCGACGTCTCCGCCGAAGGCACTCCCCCGGCGTCGTCCGACGGCGGCCCGGCATGGCAGCTCGAACAGCCGAACATGAGCGCCGACGGTCGCTACGTCGCGTTCGCGAGTTTCGCGACGGACCTCGTTCCGGCGGATCCACAGCCGACTCTCACAAACGTCTTCGTGAAGGACCGGTGGACCGGCGCGATTGAATGCATCGACAGCGGCGGACCGTTTGCCTCGCTCGATGGCGAGGGGAGCGGCCCGACGATTTCGGACGACGGTCGGTACGTCGCGTTCCTGAAGGCGCAACAGGGAACGAAGTCCGTGTGGTTGCGCGACCGTTGGTCAGGCGAGTCGCGACGGATCTCGGTCGGACCGAAGGGGCAGGTGAACAACGCGACCTGCGCATGGCCGATCGTTTCGGGGAACGGCGCGGCCGTTCTCTACCTGACCGCGAGCAGCAACATCGTTCCCGGCGTCACCGGCACGATCCCGCTTGTCTACCGCTACGACGTCGCCAGTCAGACGACCAGCGTGCTCACCTCTTCGGCGGGCGAACTGCCGAACGGCGACCTCTTCCGCCCGGCGATTTCGCGTGACGCCCGCTACATCGCGGTCCCCATGAAGGCGACCAACATCCTCACCGACAACGCGGGCACGTGGCGCATCGGATTGCTCGACACGCTCACGGGGACATGGGAGCGGATCGATGTCGGTCCGTCCGGCGGCGGAACCGGGACCGGCGCGTCGCCGAGCATCTCGGACGACGGACGATTCGTCGCGTTCGCGTCCTCCGGAACGAACTTGGGGGCGCCAAGTGACGGCGTGGCGCAGGACGTGTTCCTGCGCGACCGTCTTGCCGGCACGACGACCTGGCTCAGCGCTGACGTCCCGGGATTGCCGACCAACGTGAACTTCACCGGATGCACGATCGCAGGCGACGGCTCCGCGGTCGTGTACGCCTCGGTCTTCAGCGTCGCGATGCCGGCGTTCGTGGTGCGACTGGACGGCATCGACCAGGCGCCGAAGCCGGTCGGGACCGATCCGTGGGGCACGCCCGCCATCTCCGCCGGCTTCCCGTGGATCTCGCAGGACGGAAGCGACATCCTCTTCGTCTGCTTCGCATCGGACGTTCTTCCCTTCGCGCCCATCCAGACCGCCTTGGTCGTGCGTCACGAGGGCGCCCCGGCGCCCGAAGACCTCACCGGCGACGGTGCCGTGAACGCTGCGGACCTCGGAGTGCTGCTTGCTGCGTGGGGGAGCGCTGGCGGTATCGCCGATCTCGATGGCGACGGCACGGTCGGTGCTGGTGACCTCGCCCTCCTGCTGGCGGCTTGGACGAGCTGACCGGACCTGCGACGATGCGGGCATGCTGCCCGTCGCCATGATCGTTCTCGTCGCGTCGCTGACCCAAGCGCCGACGGCTCCCGCGCCGCAAGCCCAAGCGGTCGATCGGGCGGCGGCGCCGGACGCGTCGAAGGCCATGGCCGCCGCAGCGAGCGAACTGTTAGCCGCCCTGCCCGGCGAGCAGCGGACGAAGGCGACGCGATCGTTCGATGATCCGCAGCGAACCGCCTGGTCCTATCTTCCCGGCGCGCGAACCGGCCTCTTCCTCTCCGAGATGAGCGAGGCGCAGAAGGCCCTGACGATGAAGCTCATCGAGAGCGCCCTCTCGGCCGACGGTGTCGAGCGAATTCGCCTCACTCGCGCCTGCGAGATCACCCGAAACGCACCGGCCACCTACGGCGCCGACCTCTACGCGATCCTCATCTTCGGCGATCCGGCCGATGCGACGAAGCCGTGGGGATGGCGCTTCGAGGGTCATCACATCGGGCTGCACTTCAGTTCGCTTGCGGGGGAGACGACGACCACGCCGCTCTTCTTCGGCGCGTTTCCCGCGTCGCTGGCGAGCGGATCGGACAAGGGCAAGCGACCGCTCGGTGCGGTGCAGGACGCGGCGCTTGCGCTCCGCAGGAAGCTCTCGCCGGAGCAGGTCGCGATGGCCAAGGTCGGCGACGGCGCGCCCGCCGACGTGATCACCGGCCCGGGCCGCGAGGCGTCCTTCCGCGATGCGGCAACGCAAGGTGGCATCGCGATGCCCGACCTGACGGCCGAGGAGCGCGACCTCCTGTGGGCGCTGGTCGTCCGCCACGCGAGTGACTTGCGCGGCGAACTCGCCTCCGACGAACTCCGTCGCATCAAGGCCGCGGGCACGGAGCGCATCCGCTTCGGCTGGGCCGGCGAGCCCGAGCTCGCCAAGCCGCACTACTACCGCATCGCGGGTCCCACCTTCGTCATCGAGTTCGACTGCACGCAGAATGACCCGAATCACGTCCATTGCGTCTGGAACGATCCCGACCGAAACTTTGGCGACGTGCTCAAGGCCCACCTCGCCAACGACCATGGCGCGACGCAACCGACCAAGTAGGCTATCGGCATGGCTGAACCCGCTCGACCCACCGTGCCGCCGGCGACGCTGACGGAGTTGTTCGCGAAGGCCAACGCGATTGCGACGAGCGACGCCGCTGCCGCCGGCCCGCACTGGGGTGCGATGCACAAGCTCCTCCTGAAGGCCAAGGTAGCGCCCGCCGAAATCATGCCGCTGGTCGCAGGGCGCGATCAGGTGGGGCTCAATAGGCTGCTCGCGCGGCTTTCGGGTTCGCCGATCCAGGAGGAACCGGCAGCACCGAAGGAACCAAAGCCGACCTTCGACCACGACACGCTTGCCCACGCGTTGAAGGCGTTTCGAACGCGCCTCAAGCTCACGCGGCTTGATGCGGAGTCGCGGCTTGGCGTCGGACCGATGAGCGGCGGCAAAAAGCACGGGATCGACGCGATCATCCCGCCGCGGGAGATCCCCATCGCGGTGTGGGAGGCGCTCGCCGACGAGGGCAAGCTTCGACGATGCGGAGAGGGGTTCTACGGCCTCGCCGAAGAAGCAGGGTGAGGAGCCCAGCCGGAAGGCCGGCCCGATGTCGGCCCGATGTGCAGCCAGAAGGCCCGCGTGAAGACCGGCAGGTCGCCGGGTCAGATATCCACATCGCGACTCGCGAAAAAACTGATTGCCACTTCGACCTGAAGCGCGGGGTGGCCCCTTGTCACGTGCTACCTTCGCACGACGTCGACGCCGGCTTGATTCGTTTGACGTGTTGGGGTGCGGCGCTGACGTACGTCGGGCGGTTCGGCATCTTCGGCCTTGCTCTGGGCTGAGCGGTCCGTCGCGCCGTCCGAAGGCCCTCCCTCCTGGCGGCGCGGGTTTGCGCCGTCGCCATGTCGCGTGGCTGCCTCTCTCGCAGTGCATCAATCACCATGATTCTCACAGCACTCTCCATGCTTCTCGCCGCGGCCGACCCGGCCGTCGACATCCGCTGCACGTTCGAGCGTGTGGATGCGACCACGGTTGCCGTCACGGTGTCGGCCCCGGTCGATCCCGACGGCACGACCGAGTGGCTCTTGCCCCCAAACTGGGCCGGGTCACCCGATCCGATCGCAACCATCGCCGATCCGGTCGCCACGGCGGGCGATGGATCTCCGCTGCTGGTCGAGCGGGTCCGCGGTGCGGGTGCGGCCACGCGTGATGGCGCGCCTCCAGACGACGTCCTCTGGCGCGTGCGGGCCCCGAGTGGCTCGATGTCCCTTCGCTACCTTCTCCACAGCGCCGCGCCGAAGTCCGAGGGGCGCGTCGGCAACGACTACGGAACGATCGTCGAGGACGATCTCTTCCGTCTGCACGGGCCGCTCGGGCTCGTGTTGCCCTCGACAGCGGGCGCGGACGAGCCGATTCGGGCCACCGTCGCGTGGAAGAACTTCGACCGCGATGGCATGCGTGCGGTTTCGTCACTTGGTCGCGGTGATCGCACCACGACGACCACCCGCGAGTCCCTGCAGGCCGGACTGTTCATGGCCGGCCGGATCATCACCGCCGAACAGCCGGTTCCCGGCGGCATGCTCTGTGTTGCCGTGCATGGGCCATGGTCGTTCAGTGCCGAGGAGTTCGCTGTGTTTGTCGCGCCGATCATCAGGGCCGAGCGCGACTTCTTCGCGGACACGAGCGAGCCCTTCTTCCTCGTCACGCTGCAGTCGAATCGCGCCGCTCCGACATCGGGGGGATTCTCCCTCGGCGGTACGGCATGCACGAACGCCTTCGCGCTCTACTGCATGTCGTCGATGTCGCTCGATGCCCGCTCACCGCACGCCCTCGAGGTGAAGAAGCTCCTCGCCCACGAGTACTTCCACACCTGGAATGGGCATGTGCTCGGCACCTCCGGACCCGAGGGGTCGGCCTACTGGTTCTCCGAGGGCTTCACCGACCACTTCGCCCGCCGGATCATGCGATCGGCGGGGCTCATCAACGACGCCGAGTACACCGAGATCCTGAACCAGCAGGTTGGCCGGTACATGGAGAGCCCGCTGCGCGGGGCGCGCAACGACGTGATCGTCGAGCGGTTCTGGACAGACCGCGCGGCGTCGGAGCTGCCGTACCTGCGAGGCGATCTCATCGCCACGCTGGTGAACGAGGAGATCCTGCGGAAGAGCAACGGGTCGCGGTCGATCGACGACGTCATGCGCACGTTCGTCACTCGGGCTCGCGACGAGCGATGGCGGCCTGACAGCGAGGCGCTCCTGGCCGCCCTCACCGAGGCGACGTCGCCCGCGTGGGGCACCTTCCTTCGCGCGGCGATCGTCGACGGTACGCCCATCGAGCTTCCCAGGACCTTGACCAGCCCCCTTCGCCTCTCGCTCACCGAGGCGATTTCCCAGTCGTTCGATCCCGGCTTCGACGTTGACGCATCTCGAGCCAGCGGCGTCGTCACCGGGCTCCACGAGGGGAGCGGGGCAGCGAAGGCCGGGCTGCGCGAGGGGATGAAGCTCAAGGGATTCTCAATCGAACCGAGTACGTCCGGCGGGCCGCCGAAGGGCTTTGTCGCGGCGTTCGACGGAGCGCAGGTCAGGGAATTCTCCTATGAGGCGGTCAGCGCACCGCAACGTCGGCCCAGCTACCGGCCGTCACTGCCGGCGGGCCAGAAGCCCCCGGGCACGTGAGCCGGCGAACGGTCGACACTTCGTTCCGCATCTTCCCGTTGGCGCCTTTCTTTGCCGCTGACCCGAAATCGGCGGGCCGCGTCCGTAGCAACTGTCAACCCCGGGAGGCATCGGATGCGGCGATCACATCGAGTCTTGGCTGCCCTTCTCGCAATTGGCCCTGCGTCATCATCGGCGCTCGCGGCGACGACGACGTGGACCAATCCCGCCGGTGGACTCTGGACGGATGCCGGGAACTGGTCAAACGGGGTGCCCGGCACATCGGATCTCGCGGTCCTTCCGGGCATCGACGGCGATGGCTACGACATCACCATCACGGGCTCGATCAGCGCGGGCGTCCTGCAGGTTGGCGGAAACGGCGCCAATGTCCGGCTGGTCGGCACGGGGTCACTGACGGCATTCGGTGGCTGCTACGTCGGGCTGACGGGTGGGGCGGTGCTGAGCCTGCGAGGCCCGACAATGCACGTCATCGGCTCGACGGCGGCGGGTGGCTCGGGCGGAAGCGCGTCTCTCGAGGTCAGGCAGGGGAGCACTCTCACGACCGGCGGGCTCACGCTGTCAGGCGGAAGCGGCGGCGCCGGCTCGTTGCTGGTTCAGGATCCGGGGTCCCTCCTCTTCGCCACCGCCGGCGCATCGGTCGGCACCAGTGGAGTGGGGCTCCTGCAAGTCGATGAGGGGGCGACGTTCGCCGCAGCCGGGCTCACGTTGGGTTCCCAAGCAGCGACCGTCATGACCCTGACGAATGGTCAGACCGCCCCAATCCAACTCTTCGGGCCGCTGCAACGAGGTGGCGCGCTGACGGTCATCCTCGGCGACGGATTCCAGCCCGTCGCACATGCCCAACTCCCGCTCATCACCTCGCAGGCACCAATGACGTCACAGTGGGGCGCCACCAATCTGCCGACGGTGTTCGGCGAGGCGACGGCGCTCGTCCCGACGGCGCTTGGCGAGATGCTCGAGCTTCCCGATCCCTTCGTCGATCTCGTCGTCGTGCCCGACCCTGTCGTCGTGCCCGTCGGCTTTGCGGTCACATTCGACGTCTATCGCCGGCGGCTCTCGGGAGCGACCGATCTGCTGTGCTGCGACGGTGTGGGAGACCTACCGGTCAGCGTCAGTGAATATCCGTCCGGGCCCGGCGATTTCGGACTCGCGTCGACGATGCCGCTGACCATCGTTGGAATCCTGAGCGGTGCGACAACCATGACGGTGAA
Source organism: Phycisphaerales bacterium (assembly GCA_044220875.1). GTDB lineage: Bacteria > Planctomycetota > Phycisphaerae > Phycisphaerales > SM1A02 > JAEUIT01. The sequence continues at coordinate 473,189 of JBGAQH010000001.1, forward strand.
GTACCCGAAACTCCAGGGATTCGCCTCGGTGATGGTCGAACCAAGCGAGCCATCCAACGTCGAACGCATCAGCGTGACGGCACTCGGGACCCAATCGTCCGTCGACACCCCGCCGCTCTCGCCAGCGCTCGCATTCAACACGCTCCGTACGACGCCCGGCGGCCGATACGTGCTGTTCACCGCCTGCGCTCCCGAGTTCCTCCCGCAGCCGGCCAACGGACCCTGCCAGCTCTACCTCAAGGACCGGGTGCTCGGGACCCTGGAGGTCGTCAGTCGCGGGCCAGACGGAGCTCCGGCATCGGGGGGCACGCCCCTTGGCGCGGACATGTCCGAGGACGGGCGATTCGTGGTCTTCTCGATGGCCGCGCCGAACTTCCTTCCGGGCGATCCGTCGATCGCACAGATTTGGCTGCGGGATCGGCTCGTCGGCACGACCGAGCTCGTGACGGGAGAGCTTGGACCGAGCACGCCGCCGCACGGCAACCAGGGTTCCTACGCGCCGCGAATCACCCCAGACGCCCACTACGTCGTCTTCGCAACCGATGCCACGAATCTGGCGGGGTTCGACAACAACGGGACGAAGCGGGACATCCTCCGCTGGGATCGACTCACCGATCAGACGGAGTGGGTCAGCAAGGGAGGCGACGGCCTCGCCCTCAACCTTCCGAGCAACAACCCTGCGTGCTCCGCCGACGGCCGGTACGTAGCCTTCGCAAGTGCGGCACCGAACGTCGCTCCCGAGGGTCTCCCGATCCTGTCGCGCATCTACGTGAAGGACATGGTCTCGGGCGAGCTGACCCTCGAGAGCGTGGCCTCCGACGGTGCGGTCGCCAACGGCACCTCTGACCGCCCCGCCTTGTCGCACACCGGCCGGACGCTCGCATTTGATTCGCTCGCGACGAATCTCGGTCCCGGCGCCTCGAGTGCCGGGCGAGTCTGGGTTCGCGATCGCGCGGCAAAGACGACCACGATCGTGGATGTCTCGCAGGGTCCCGAGGGGGTACCGGGTACCAGCAGCGCTCCGGCGCTGAGCGGCGACGGACGCTTCGTGGCCCTTGTCGCGAAGCCGCTCAACAACCCCGACTTCCCACTCGTCGACACCGCTGTCTTTCGCGTCGATCTCCTCGGCGGCGACGTCCAGCGCGTCGCTCGCGGCGGCACCGGTGCGCCGCTCGCCGATTGCTTCGGAGGAACGGCCATCAGCGACGATGGGAAGACCGTGCTCTTCGCCTCCGCCGCGAGCGACCTGGTCCCCTTTGACACGAACGGCGCGCTCGACGTCTTCGCGTTCGCGATCGCTGCACTGCCCGGCGATCTCGATGGCGACGGCTCCGTCGGGGCCGCGGACCTCGCCACACTGCTGGGTCAATGGGGCCAGAGCGGCGGCCCCGCTGACCTCGATGGCGACGGCGTCGTCGGATCGGGCGATTTGGCGATGCTCCTCGGAGCGTGGACGGCCTGACGACGTCGCGCGTCGCCATGCCCGCGTCACCAGGTGATCGTCGCGCTCGCCGCGGGTGTGCTCCCGTCGGTCCCGTACAGGACGACCTTCAGGTTCACCTTGCTGCCGCGGACCGGCGGCGTTGTCCATGTGGGGGTGAGATCGAAGCGGTACGTGTCGGTCACCGTGTCGAAACGCTGTGAGTGGGTCTCTGCGGTTCGGACGTCGATCTTCCAGCGCTGCGTGGTCGGTACGGCGTCGTCCGCTTCGACCGACACCACAAAGATCCCCACCGCTCGAGTCGGCTCCCCGGTCGCGTCCATGGCCTCGACCCGGATCTCGACGGTGGGGGCCGTCTCGGGATCCGCGGCACCATCCGTGCGAGCAAGCCGAGTGAGCGGCAGAATCCGAATCGCCGTTGGCCAGAAGGGCCACGCGCCTCGGTTCTCGCTCGATCCGAGCTCGATCTGCTCATCGTCGGCGAGTCGGCTGATCTCGCCCTGCTGGAACCCGCAGCCCCCCAACGACACCGCCACCCACGACACCCCCCCCAAAGTGAGCAGGGTTCGGATGGGTGACCATGACATCAGGTTCGCTCCACGCGCTCGGCCTGCTCCGACACTCGTGCCTCGGCACATCGCTTAGGCGGACGGGAGGTCCTGGATGACGCTGTACCGATCGAGGTTGAGCGTCACAAGCTCGCCATCGTCCTTGCGAACCTCCAGGCGATCAAGCCAGAGCTTGTCCTGGTGGGCATGGGCGAACCACGAGCCGGTCTTGGCCTGGCGGTAGCGGACGACGACGCCTTCGACCGTCGTGGTCCAGACGCCCTCGACGTGCGGGACTTGCTGGGTCACCCGAATGCGGGTTCCCGGCTGGAACGCTGGCTGATACGAGAGAGTCTCAATCGACATACGCGAAGGGAGTATAGCGAGAGGTCGGCCTCACTCCGGCTCACTCGAACCGCATCGGCTTCGGCCCGATGGTGAACGCGCTCCGCGTCGCACGCCACGCCGGACTGAAGAGGGTCTTGATCGACCGGTTCAGGCTCTCAAGGCTGATTCCGTCGACCTCCGCCGCCAGTTCGGTGAGGGATCGGACCCGCCCAAGGCGGTAGAAGTCCCCAGCCGCCGATGCTGCCCGCGCCGAGGTGCTTTCCCCGCTCATCACCAACCGGCTCTTGTAGCCGACCACCGCACGGTGGAACTCGTCGGCGTCGACGCCCGCCTCGAATCGCTCGACCTCCCGCGCGATGCAGTCAATGGTGTCCTGTGCTCGCTCGTGGGTGCTTCCCGCGTAGATCGACATCATGCCGCGGTCACGGCCGCCGGCGTAGCTCGCCCCGACCGAGTAGCAGAGCCCGCGCTTCTCTCGCACCTCGTTGAAGAGTCGGCAGGAGGTGTCGCCCCCGAGAATTCGCGTGGCGATCCGGAACGGCGTCGCAAGTTCATCGCCCTCGGGCGGTGCCTTGAAGCCCATCGCGATATGGGTCTGGCTCGACTTGCTCTCCTCGTGGCCGATGCCGCCGATCGATGGCCGCACCTCCTTCGGGTCGGGCGTCGATCCGGACCAACCGCTGAGCTCTCGATCGAGCACCGAGGCGATGGCATCGCCATCCACGGCGCCGGCGATCGCCAGGATCGCCCCGCCCGGACGGGCTCGCGTCGACCACGCCCGACGGAGGTCGGCGATCGTCGCCTTCTCCAGGGCCTGTCGGTTGCCGTAACCGGTGCGGTTGAAGGGCGCGGGAAGATGGCGCTCGCGAAGCCGGAGCATCACGAGCTGCTGAGGGTCGTCATCAAGTCCATCGAGCTGCTGAAGGCACAGGCTCCGCACAGCATCGAGATGGTCCTCGGGGAGCATCGGAGCCCGGACGATCGAGACCAGGATCGGAAGGGCATCGACGACGCGAGCGCCGAGCATCGTCGACGAGAGCTGAAGGTGGACCGCACCCGGGGTCGTCGCTCGCTGAACGCCGAGGCGATCGAGCGCGTCGCTCAGGCCACGGCTATCCCGTCCGCCGGCACCGCGCAACACCAGCTCCGACAGGAGAACGGCCAGACCATCGCCGGCCGTGCCCTCGGGGTCGGCCGCGTTGCCGACCGGAAGGAGCCAACAGACCGCGGCCGACTGAGCCGTATCCGAGCGCTCCACCAGGAGCGGCATGCCGCATCGCAGGCGATACACACGGGCGGTTTCGGACGGTGAGGCGGTGGCGGGCATTCCGTGCACGATACGTCGTTTCGGGCGTCCCCATCGTGCCCGGGCGAGGTGCGGGTGATCCCGACCCCGCGATCCAAGCTCGAACGCCCGTCCAACCGCTGCGGTTGTGAAGCTGTGCGGCCTCGGAGAGGCGTGCCGATCGCTCCTTTTGCGGTCACCCCGGGATAGCCCCAAATGGCCAATGGGGCGGGAGTAGGGGATGGAACGGCCCGATCGGTTGGGGAGGTCAATCGGAGGCGAAGGACCACAAACAATGGCGCATCGGGCACCTCGCTGGTTTCCTCGGCTCAACCGTGAATTCGCTCGGCACCTGTTCTTCGACGCGATGATCCTCGTCGGCGGAGCGGTCCTCGCGTACATCGTGGTCGACTACCGGCATCGCGTCGCACAGGACTCGCTCTCGCTCGACGCGACGCGCAGTGCCGTTCGGCTCATGCAGGCCAATGTCGACCTCCATACGGCCATCGAGCGGGGCTCGCTTGAGAGCATTGCCTTTCCGCCCGAGATCCAGACGATCTGGTTCGACGAGGAGGTCCCGCGGAATCACCTTCTCAGCGGCAATCGGCCATGGGTCGAGATCGCGGCGCCGGACGAGGTTGGCCTTCGACACCCGCGCGATCCGACCGTCGAGGGCGGTCAGCATGCCATGTTCTGGTACAACCCCGCGCTCGGTGTGGTGAGGGCTCGCGTCCCGCGCACCCTGGCCGATTCAGACGCGTTGGCCCTCTACAACGAGGTCAACGGCTCGCGGCTTCGCGAGCTCACGGTCTTCGCCGGCAGCGACGAACGCGAGTGATCGGCACGTCCCCGGGGCCCGCTCATCGCGCGAAGGTGTCCTCGATGCGATAGCGTCCGGGCGCCCGTCCGGCGAGCCAGGCGGCAGCGCGCAAGGCCCCGCGAGCAAAGAGGTCACGCGTTGTCGCGCTGTGCTGGATGCGCAGGATTTCGCCCACCCCGGCGAACTGCACGATGTGGTCCCCGATGACATCTCCCGCGCGGATGGCATGGACATGATCCTTGGCGACCTCGCGTCCCCCCTCGCGCACGCTCGCGGCCAAGGCAAGAGCCGTGCCAGAGGGAGCATCGAGCTTCTTCGTGTGGTGCGTCTCGATGATGTCGACGTCGTAGTCCGAGCCCAACAGACGCGCCGCCTCACGTGCCAGATGACGGGCCACGGCGACGCCCAACGAGGTGTTGGCACAGACCATGACCGGGATCTCATGCTCCGCGTCGGCCAGCGCATCGAGAGTTGCTGGACTCAGCGCCGTGGTGCCCACCACCAGGCCCGCGCGGAGCGATCGCGCAAGTCCGACGGCGGCCTTCGTGCCCTCGTCCGAGGAGAAATCGATGATCACCCGCGTTTCCGCAAGCGTCGGTGCCAGCGAGGTTTGCTGCCATCCAGCGGGAAGATCTCCCCGGTCGAGGAGGGCCGTGATCCGGATGCGTCGATCATCGGCGGCGAGGGCCGCGATGCGCTGGCCCATGCGGCCCTTGGCGCCGTGCAGCGCGATCGGAACGGTGGTGGTGGAGGCGCTCGACGATGGGTTGGAAGTGGTGGCCTGTGTCATCGGTGTGATGGATGAAGAGGTGTGTGACGGACCGTCGTCTCGGACTTGATGGACGCATGACACATGGGCGATCGTCGCGCGCCAAGGTCGTCATCGCGCTCTCGCGCATGCGCTGATTCGCTCCATCAAGCCCTCATCGGAAGCGCGAGTCGGGTCGTCGCGCGCGTGCTCGTGTGTGGTCGCGCGCCGGACCCGTGACTTGGGAATCTCGCGCTGCTTGAATCTTTTCTGTCAAGCGCCTTTTCTTCTGAGGCCGATAGGTGTACAACTTCCATGTCGGGCGCTCCGTTACGCCGGCGCTTGACTCGACTCCGACATCCTGAGCGTAACCAAATAGGGAGCCAACCATGGCTGCGAAGAAGAAGGCTGCTAAGAAGGCAGCGAAGAAGTCGTCGAAGAAGAAGACCGCCAAGAAGGCCGCCAAGAAGGCCGGCACCCGCCGCGCCAAGAAGGCCTGAGACCTGGCCTGAATCAGTCGGGTCTCACCAGAGATTCGCACTGATGAAGCTGGCCTTTTTCGGCCGACTTCAAGACCGGACAATGCGTGTGAGTCGCTCCGATGACGAGCACGCAGCAGTCCGCAGGAACACAACCGGAGGTCGCAGTGATGCGGTCTCCGGTTTTTCTTTTCGACGCGTTGTGGCGCCTGAAGCGACGCCGCATCACTCGCTCCGCGCCGCGCGCGAAGGCGCGTCCCATGCGGGTGTGACGCCCTCTGTCGCAGCCGCGTGCGGGCATCGGTCCTAGCGACGGATCGGCTCCCCGAGTGCGACGCCGGTGGCCCACTCGCACCCGCGATTGTGGAAAACTTGACCCGCCGATGTCGGGTCCGGCCCGAACACCGGGAGTTCCGAGCGGCGGCAGTTCCGAGTGGCTGTCCAATCGGAGGCCAGCAGGAGCCCGTGCAGCTCCGCGCGACCCCATCCGCCAGCTCGCTCACCCATGAGACCCGCCGCAGTCGCTCCCCAAGGTCCGCCGACGGCGGCGAGGCACCGCTGCGCCGCAGGCGACGGCTGCGTACAATCGCCGCCCCGAATCGGCTCGGGGAGAGAACTTCGTCCCAACGGCACCACCACACCCCATGGCTCACATCATCGCGGAACCCTGCATCGGCACCAAGGACACCGCTTGTGTCGAGGTCTGCCCCGTCAACTGCATCCACCCGGCGAAGGGTGAATCAGGCAACGACACCGCCAACCAGCTCTACATCGATCCCGACGAGTGCATCGACTGCGGCCTGTGCGTCGACGAGTGCCCGGTTCAGGCGATCTACCCGCAGGAAGACCTGCCGGCGGAGTGGACCAAGTACATCCAGATCAACTCCGACTACTTCAAGAAGAAGTGAGCCGGCCCGGCGGCTGAGCCCGCCCTGACTCTCCCGTCACCAACGACAGCACCCCCGGCCACTGACCGGGGGTGCTGTCGTCTGTCGCGTTCCCTACCGCCGAAGCGGAGTCATCAGCCAGCCTTGCGGCGGACCGGCGCTTCGTCGTCCCGAGATTCCTTCCACACCCCGCTGGGGGCGTCGGCCTTCTCGGTCCAGTCCTGGGCCCGAGGACCGAGGTTGAGCTCGCTGGCCATCGTCTTCCGATATCCCATCTTGCGGATGATCTCGAGGACGTCGGTCCAGGTCGGGAAGGTCTTCCCGTTGGCGCACTTGAAGGCCTCGATCGCCATCAGGAACAGGAACTGCTCCTGGTTCATCTCGCCCTCTTCGGCGCTCTTCACGAAATCGGTGAGCCGGCGGCCGGGGCCGCGTCGGCGCTCCAAGTTCGTGTCGCTGGCGTTCTCGGTCACGCGGCGGTCGGCACCGCTGCGGCGGTCGACCACCGAGCCAGATCGCGGGTCGATCGCGTGGAGGTTCGGCGAAAAGCCCTCGGGTTGAGCTGGCCGCCCCAGCGGGCGCGGACCCTGATCCTTCGAAGCGTTGCTCATGATCGTGACCTTCCCCTTCATCGTCGGTGATTGCCGAAGGCGACCCCGCTCGAAGGCGACAACGCCTCCATGCACGGTCGCCTGTACACTTCCGCTCCGATCCCTCATCGTCCGGGTTGTGGGCGCGGTTCGCGCCCGCTCGACGATTGAAAGGCCTCCCCCGCTTCGTCCCGTTCCCCGACCGGCATAAGCGGAAGACCCGTCACCGCCGACACTTCCTACCGCATGGCCTCCGATTCCCGTAACGAGACGACGCTCAACTTTGGCGCTGCGGTGCTGGGGTGGGTCCTGCCGGGCTTGGGGCAGATCGTGATCGGCGAGAAGCGGCGGGGCATCATGGCCCTCATCGGGATCCTCGGCCTCTTCATCACCGGCGTCTTCATCGGTGGCATCGACTGCGTCGACAAGGACGAGGACCGGCTCTGGTTCGCCGGCCAGGTCGTGGCCGGTCCCATCGCGATCGGCACCGCCTACGCCAACGACTTCTTCCTGAAGTCAGGTCGTGCGACGGAGCTTCTGCCGACGCCACCATCCATGGCCGAGATGATGCGGGGCGTTACCCCGAAGCCCATCCCCGCCGCCAAGGGACTGGCCCACGCGAACGAGTTCGGCACGCTGCTCTGCTTCCTCGCCGGGCTTCTGAACTTGGTCGTGATCATGGACGCGCTGGTGCGGGTCGAGGGCCAATGCCCCTACGACCGACGCCAGTCCGGCACGGATGAACGCGCCGCCAATGCGACTGGGGGCGGCCGATGATCGCGCTGACTCAGTTCGTCGACACGGCCACGTTGTTGCATGCGTGGGTGCCCTTCCTCGAGCCGCTTCCCTCCGCGGGTCGCGTCTGGTGGCTCTTCCTCCTGCCGCTCTCCTTCTTCCTCGCGATGGCGTGGAAGGCCGTGCGGCTGCCGCGCATGGACCACTACTGGCGGGACGTCTTCTCGATGACCGGCCAGATCATTGCCGGCGTCGCGGCCATCGCCGTCGCGCTCTACGTGCTCGTCATCGTGATCATGCCGCATTTGCCGGCTGAGTGACGCCGCCCGATCGCCGTTGCGTCAGCCGACGGCCCAGCGCGACGAGCGGCGCGGCCACCGCGCCGAAGACCAGGACGTCGCCCATGAGCCCCAACGGGATGGGAATCGCGCGGCTGTTGGGTGCCGCGGCGAAGAAGCGGGCCGCGGCCTTGGCCGTAGACGACCCGTCATCATCATTCTCGACCTTCGGGATGAAGCCCACGGTCGAATCGGGCTCGACCCACTGCCGGGCGACGGCCAGAAACGGCCACCCAACCGCCAACGTGCCGACCCGCGCGATCGGACCGTCGAGCTGGCGGGCCTGCATCGCCAACGGCGCGTCCGCCCACGAGGGCACCAGCACCACCGAGAGCAGGGGATTGATCGACGGCGCGGTGACCCGCTCGAGATTCACCCAATACACGCCCCGAAGCTGGTCGCGGGCAACGAGCCAGAAGATCCCGTCCAGCACGTGCAGTCGGACGGTTTCGGGCAGGGGACCGACATCCTCGGGCAGATCGGGACGTTGCACGTCGATTTGCCGCCCATCGACGCTCGAGAGGCACCACCAGACGCTCGCGGCCGTGCCGACGCAGCCGAGCACCATGCTCATCGCGCCGACTGCGGCGATCTCGTGAAGTCGTCTCGGCCAATCTGGCATGGAGGCGAATCGTATCGGCGGTCGAGCGGGAGGCGAATGCCGCGAGATCGTGGTCGCGCGAGCTTGATCGCGCTGGTTCTCGGTCGCCACGCCCCGTGAATCGGGGTTCGCGTCGATGGCGCGCCCATTGCCAAGCTGGCCCGCCTCGCTCGCGAACCGTCTCGCCGCGCTGCACTCTCGACCGAAAGGTCGCCGGAACAAGGAACGCCCCAATGGGCCTACTGCGACGTCTGCGTCGGAAGCGGATCCTGAAGAAGGATCCCAGTCCCGAATTTGCCTTTGGCCTGAGCGCCGTTCGGCACCTGCGAACGCTCGACCCCGAGCGACGCGAGCGAGTCGAGTCCGATGCCCGAGTCTTCGCGGCGGAGAAGCACTGGGAAGGGTGCGGCGGACTGAAGGTCAGCGATGGCATGAAGGCCGTCGTCTCGGCGCTCGCGTGCCTGCTCGTCGCCGACAACCGCTCGACGCTCTTCGAGAATACCTCGAGCGTCCTGCTCTACCCCAGCGGCTACAACGCTCCTCAGCAGTCGGGCCCCGCAGGCATCATCACGCAGGGCTCCGCCCGTCTCGGAGAGGCGCACGTGAACGGCCCCGTCGTCCTGAGCTGGTCGGACACGCTGCGGCACGCGACGCAGCCCACGGGCCGCAACGTCGTCCTCCACGAGTTCGCCCACAAGCTCGACATGCTCGACGGTCTCGTGAACGGCACGCCGGCGCTCCCCGAGTCGATCCCGATCGACCGCTGGGTCGATGTCATGACTCAGGAGTACGCGCTTCTCCGCAGCGAACTCGTTGCCGGCGTCATCCCGACCATCGACCCCTACGGCGCGACGAATCCGGGCGAGTTCTTCGCCGTCGCGACCGAACACTACTTCGAGCGGCCGTTCGCCCTTCGCGTCGATCGACCGGAGCTCTATGACCTGCTGAAGGAGTACTACGTGGTGGGCGGCTGAACGAGGCTCGAGCGGGCCCCCGGCTCGCACTCGATCCGGATATCGAGGAAGGACGCGAGATCGCATGCGTCGTCCACGAGGTTCCCACCCGGCCCCCACTCGGCCCCAATTGCCGAGCATGATTGCCACATCCTCCGCGTCGAGGGCGGCGCCAGTCGTCGGTCGGCTGCGGGGAACGCGGGCGGTGCCGGCACCGCATGCGCCCCTATCGCTTCGCCGCCCGCGCTCCGGTCCCCGGCTTCTCGCCCTTCGCGACCGGCTTCTTCGAGCGTCCGCCGCGGAACTGGCGCTTGGGCTTGCCGGCACGCTTGGTGCTCTTCTTCTTCTCCGCGGGCGCCCCGCCGGTGCTGATGCCCTTGCGTCGCAGGGTCTCGGCCTCCGCCTCGTCCGCCTCGATGGAAGCAAGCTGGGCCTGATCGATCGCCCGCTGGGCGTTGCGAGCCTGCCTGCGAAGGGTGCGGTCGTAGCGCTCCCTGTCTTCGGGGCGCATCCACGCCGTCATCTCGGGAAGCGGCGTGAGCGGAAGCTGGACCGCAGTGATGTGGCAGAGCCGGCGCCAGCGGCTCTCCTCCTCGGCCTCCGGCGCGACGAAGGTGAAGCTCTCGCCGAAGCCGCCGCCGTGGCCGGCGCGGCCGACGCGGTGAACGTACTCCTCGGGCATGAGCGGCACGTCGTAGTTGATGACCGTGCGGATCGCCGGGATGTGCAAGCCGCGCGACGCGACGTCGGTCGCGACCAGGACGGGAAGCCGACCGGCAGCGAACTCGGCCAGGTCATGCTCGCGCTGGGCCTGTGATCGGTCGCCGTGGACAAGGCCGGTGGCGATCCCGCGCTTCACGAGCGCCCCCGCCACCCAACCGGTGCGGCGCCGCGTGCGGCAGAAGATGATCACGCCGCGCCGCTTGCCGCCGTCAACGAGGGCCAGGGTGAGCGCGGTCTTGAAGGCGTCGTCCACGGAGAAGACCTGCTGCACGAGGTGCTTCGCGGGCGTCGAATGGCCGCCCGACTCGACCCGCTGCGGCTCGCGGAGGAACTTCGCCGACAGCCGATTTACCATCGGCGGGAAGGTGGCGCTCAGGAGCAGGATCTGGCGCTCGGGCGGCATGCGCTCGAGGATGCCCTCGACCTGCGGCATGAAGCCCAGGTCGAGCATTCGGTCGGCCTCGTCGATCACGACATGGCGAACGTAGGCGAGCGAGAGGGCATCGAGATCGAGCAGCTCGCGAATTCGCCCCGGCGTTCCCACGAGGAGATCGACTCCCTCCTCGATCATCTCCCGCTGCGGTCCCAGCGGTGACTTGCCCCACACCGCACCGACCCGAAGGAGCGAGCCCTTCACCAACGCCCGCGCGTCCTTGGCGACCTGCTGGGCCAGCTCGCGCGTCGGGCAGAGGACGATCGACCGCAATCGCGTCCGTCGGTCAACCCGCTTGCTCGACTTGCCGGCTCGCTTACGCGGACCCTTCAGGATCGTCGGCGGGTCCGAGAGCAACCGATGGGCCACGGGCATGACATACGCGAGCGTCTTGCCCGTGCCGGTCGGGGCGAGTCCGATCACGTCGCTGCCCGCAAGCGCGGGCGGGACGAAGGTGGCCTGAATCGGCGTCGGATGCGTGAATCCAAGCGAATCCAGCCCGCGCTGGACGAGCGGATGGAGCCCGAGGGAGTCGAACGAGCTGTCGTGGGCTTCAACGATCGCCATAGATCAACGGAGCATACTCGGATCGAAGCGCGGACCTTCAACGCCGGTCAGCTCGGACATCACGCTCAAATCGCCCGCAGGTCCTGCCGATGACACGGCCCGGAGTTGTCCGGGGTGGATGGAACCCTCGAGACAGACCATGAATCGTCGTCGGTCGCACATCTCATCCGCAGCAGCGCAGACGCCCGGTCCCGCGGCGCGCGCCCTGGCCGAGGCCCTGCGACGCCCGCCGCTGCGCGTGACGATGCGACACGAGCCGACCGATCGAATCGATGCGTATCCGACGCTGATGCTGAGTCCCTGCGGCACCGCCAGCGCCCTGCACTCGCTGGACCGGGCGCTCGGCCACTCGGGAGCGAAGCTCCTCGTCGATGGCGGCCATCTCCTCGAGGATCGCGGCAACTCCCTCACGAACGCCATGCGCGATCGACTCGGTGCGACGCGCCTCGGATCAAGCCTGCTCGTGGACACGGCGACGGCGATCGAGGTCGGCCGCATGGGCGCGACCCGCATCACGCTCGCATGCGTGGACGGCCCGGTGGACGCAAGCGACGCCCGCGCGATCGAGCGGGCCATCGCGAGCGCGACGCCGCCGATGGACGCGGACCTGCGGGCGGCCGCGGTGCTCCAATGCGGCGCGAACCGACAGGTGTGGGCGCAGTTCCGGGACTTGGCGGTCGCACGACGGTTCCTCTCGTCACTCGTCACCGGCTACGTCGCCCGCGTGATCGATGAGTCGATCGACTCAGTTCCGGCGCTTGACCTCGGCGCGATTCGCATGCCGGCGCCGAGCTTTGCGATTCGGCCGAACGATTTCCGCATCGACGGCTGCACGATCGCGGTGAAGGTGCGCTCGGCCTCAAGCCGCACGATCCTCACGCTCACCGCAGATCGATCGACCGGGCGCTGGTATGCCTGACCGGTCATTCGCGTCGTGACGATCCGTCAGGCAGTCCCGCCTGGCGCGACGCACGACGGCGAAGAAGCTCATACGCGACTTCACTGACCACGCGTCGCGGCCGATGAGAGTCTCGCCACGCGGAAGCCTGGCGAACCGAACAACAATGCACCATGGACCGGCCGAGGAGGGAACGGCCGGTCTTGGTGTTTTTGTGTGCGGTTGCGGTGGCGAGTCGCTCAGCTTCTGCGGTCGGCGCTTGAATCGAGCGTCCGCCTGAGAGAGGCTGCAAGGCGAGCACGGATCTGATCCGACTCGAACCCGACGTTCGTCGGGCGCCTCGCGATCCCGCCGATGCGGGCTCGCATCACACGAAGCAGGAGAGCCGCAGTGCACCGATCTTCTCGCCACGCAATGGTGTTGGTTGTCGCGTTGTCATCCGCCGGGTTCGGGGTCCCCGCCCACGCTTTGCAGCCGCGGGCGGACTCGCTGACGGACTCGCTCGGCCAGCCGCCGCAGAAGGTCAGCCGCGGCGCGGCCGCCAAGGTCGAGTCGACCGTTCGCTCGATCCAGGGGGCGATCCGGCGCGGCGCTGGCCGCGTGTCGCCGGCGACGCTCAGCCACGCACGCTCGTGGAGGGTTCTCGACGACGGTTCGCTGCAGGTGTATGTCGAGCTGACCTCCTGGACGGACGCGAATCTCGCGGTGATCCAGGCCATGGGCATCGTCACGGAACGCGCGGTGCCGGGCATGAAGCTCGTTCAGGCATGGCTGACGCCCGACCAGATCGACGCGATGGCCGCCCTTCCCTTCGTCCGCGCCGTTCGGCTGCCCGGCTACGCGGAGCCCCGCGAGGGAAGCGTGACCACCGAGGGCGATGCGGCCCATCGGTCGAACGAGCTGCGCGTCGCCCCGTTCTGCCTCGACGGCGACGGCATCCGCGTCGGGATCATCTCCGACGGCATCAGCTCGATCGTCGACAGCGTCATCAGCAACGACATACCGACCAAGCCCGGAAAGAAGCTCGTGCCGGACGTGGTGGTCGCCGGCGGCCTGAACGGCAACGGCGACGAGGGGACGGCCATGCTCGAGATCGTCCACGACCTCGCGCCCAACGCGAAGCTCTTCTTCGCGGGGCCATCGACGTCGGCCGAGATGTTCGACGCGATCAACCTCCTCGCCGAGGATCTCGAGTGCCACGTCGTCTGCGACGACCTCGGCTTCTTCGACCAGCCCATGTTCGACGACGGTCCGGTCGCCAACGCGGCGGAGTCTGCCGTGCTCGGCGCGGGCCGCACCTACGTCAGCGCCGCGGGCAACGACGCCGACGCCCACTGGCAGGGCGACTTCAGCGGCGTGGTCGTGAACAACGCCGCGACGGGGAACGCCAACTGGACGCTCATGGACTTCGACGGCGCCGGCGACCACTCGATCGACGTGACGGTGCCGGGCAACGGCTCGATCCGCGTGCACCTTCAGTGGAACGACAAGTTCGGCCAGAGCGCCAACGACTACGAGCTCTACGTGGTGAATGCGGCCGAGACCGTGGTCTTCGGCTCGAGCACGAACACGCAGAACGGGACCCAGGATCCGCGCGAGTTCGTCTCGCTGAACAACAACGGCGCGAACCCGGTCAACGCCAAGATCTGGATCCGCGAGTTCAACGCCCCGGCCGGGCCGTCGACGCTGGAGATGTTCGTGCTCGACTCGCCGATGGGCGAGCATGTCGTCGCTGCGGACTCGATCTTCGGGCACCCCGCGGTCGCGGCCGTGATTTCCGTCGGCGCCGTCGATGCCGCCGACGCGCCCTGCGGGCTCGAGGACTTCAGCAGCCACGGACCGTCAACCGTGTCCTTCCCCTTCGAGGAGCGCGACACGCCGACGGTCGTCGCGACCGATCGCGTCCACGTGACGGGAGCCGGCTGCTTCGCATGCGATCCGGCGAACTGCCCGCCGCCGCCGGCGGGCGGCTGCTCGTTCTCGGGCACGTCGGCCGCGGCGCCGCACATCGCGGGCATCGTCGCCCAGATTCTCGAGCTGAAGCCCGGCGCCACGCCGGACGAGGTCCGCGCCGCGCTCGTCGCGTCGGTGACCGACTGCGGCGATGCCGGCTACGACCATCTCTTCGGGCATGGGTTCGTCGATGCCCCCGAGGCCGCGGACTTCCTCGACCACAACGCCTACACCTGTCCGGCCGACCTCTTCACCGACGGCACGATCGACGCCGCCGACTTGGCCGTACTGTTAGGTGACTGGGGCGATCCGGGCTGCGGGCTGAACAAGCCCTGCCGGTCGGACTTCGACTGCGACGGCGACGTCGACGCCGCCGACCTTGGGTTCCTGCTCGCCGCGTGGGGGCCCTGCCCGAGCTGAGTTCCGGAGCGATCGACAACCGCGAGCCGTGACGGCGCCGCGCGGCGCCGTCACGGTTTGTCGTTCTTCGCCCCCCGCTCGGGAGCCGCGGCGGCGTGCCGGTCGCCCGCGGTCAGCGCCCAGCGGAGGCCCGCCAACACGTGCTCGCGGAAGAGCGGTTCGGCGTAGCTCTCCTTGGTGTGGCCGCCGCCCGTGTACCAGGCGCGACCGCCGTCGAACTCATGGCACCAGGCGATCGGATGGTCGCCCATCGCGTTGCCGGCCGTGTCGTAGGTCGTCTCGTCGAGCTTCGCCAGCACGTGCACCGGCGAGTCCTTCTTCGTCCGCGGGTTTTCCTTGTAGACGTACCACTCGTCAAAGCGTTCCCAGCGCTCGGGCAGCATCGACGTCGTCGGATGGGCGCGGTCCTCGACGATCACCGTCGCCTTCTGCGGCGGTGGGTGGGTCTTGAACCACGCGCCGACGAGGTTGCCGTACCAGGGCCAGGTGTGTTCGGTGTCGGCCGCGGCGTGAATGCCGACGTATCCCTTGCCGCTCTTGAACCACGCCTCGAAGGCCTTCTGCTGCTCGTCGTTCAGGACGTCGCCGGTGGTCGAGAGGAAGACGACCGCGTCGTACTTCGCGAGGCCGTCCTTGGTGAAGACGGCGGCGTCCTCGGTGGCGTCGATCGTGAAGCGGATCGCGCCGTCGCTCTTCTCCGCAAGCTCCTTGAGACAGGCGATCCCCGTCGGGATCGAGTCGTGCCTGAACGAAGCGGTCTTTGAGAAGACCAGCACGGGATGCGCGGCGCTCGCGGGCGGGGCAGGCGAGCGACGCTCGGCGGCGACCTGGAGGAGTCCCGTCGTGATCAGGCCCAGGGCAAGAGTGGCTCGCAGCATGAAGGTGATCGTATCGACGCGATTGCGCGATCGATCGGGGGTAATCACCTTCGT
This sequence comes from Phycisphaerales bacterium, assembly GCA_044220875.1. Taxonomy (GTDB): domain Bacteria; phylum Planctomycetota; class Phycisphaerae; order Phycisphaerales; family SM1A02; genus JAEUIT01. The sequence continues at coordinate 488,888 of JBGAQH010000001.1, forward strand.
GACGCGGCCGGACTCCGCCGTCGGGGCGTCGCGTGAGGGCGTCGCGTTAGGGCGTCCACTGCCCCAAGAGGAGGGAGAGATCCTGCATCTCGACGATGCCGTCCCCGTTCAGGTCGGCGGCGCAGGAGGAAGTGCCCCATGCGCCGAGGAGTTCGGCGAGATCCGAGCTTCCGACCGAGCCGTTGCGATCGAGGTCGGCGAGCGCGAACTGGATCGCCGCTTCGACGCGGACGGAGGCGGTCGATGACTCGCTTGCCGCGACGATGGCGGAATCGCCGAAGGTCGCGGCGTTCGTCAGGCGGCCGCTGCCGATCGTGTCCCAGAGGACGGCGACGCCGTCGACGGACGCGGTCGCGAGGCCGTTGGCGATGTCGAGGCGATAGGTGTGATAGCCGTCGGTCGAGGTGAAGGGGAAGGTCTGGTCGTCTTCGCCGTTCTCGTCGGTCTGGAGCAGGATGCGGTCGGCGGCGACGCCGAGTCGGGCGTAGCCGCCGGCGCCGTCATGAAGCCCGATGGCGTAGCCGGTCCACCTGAACGCCCCATCCTCGATGTAGTCGGAGGTCTGGATCAGCGCGGTCGCCTCGATCGCCGCGCCGTCGTCGAAGGAGAAGGGCGCGATCTCCCGCAGGTAATAGGTCGCGGCGTGATTGCTCGTCGGTCCCAGGTGCAGCGCGCCGTGCACGACGCTCGGTGGCGCGGCGAAGTGGATGCCCGCGCCGGACCAGCAGAGCTCGTCCGGAAGAAATCCGCTCGCGGCCTCGTAGGTCGCGACCACGGCGCCGGGTTGGTGCTCGGCATGGGCCGCGGCACAGAGGATGCAGAGCGAGGAGATGAGGGAAGGAATCGCGAGTCTCATGCGGGTTCTCGGCCGAAGTGCGGGCGACGTTGGTGCGACATCCCCGCGCGGGGAATGAGGCAGAGCGAACGGTAGTGCGCGGCGCGCGCCCCAGGATGAAACGCACGGTCAACTCGCTTTCATCCGCGCGGGTCGCGGCGCGCATGAGCGATCGCTCACCCGTCCTTCATGCGCGAGCTCCCGGAAATTCGGTTGAACGCGCTCGACTGCCGCGGGCGGTGGTGTAGCGTCGTGGATCGCGTGGGTCGGAGGAGGTCGCGTGGCGCTGTCATCGAGTCGGGCGCGGACGATCGGTTCGCGGGCGTTTCAGCCAATCGGGTGTCGTTCGATCAGGTTGGCCGGCGCGGCCGGCGCCGCGCTCCTCGCGGCAATCGCGAGCGCTCGCACCGTGCCGCCGAGCTTCTCGGATCGCACGCGGGAGTCGGGACTCGTCGCCGTTCATGCGACGTCCGGCTTCACGAACTTCCAGTACGCCGGCGGCGGCGCCGTCGGCGACTTCAACCGCGACGGCTGGTCGGATCTCTTCGTCATCTCGGGTGGCGTCGGCAGCGTCCCCGATTTCCTGTTCATCAACCAGGGCGACGGCACGTTCCGCGAATGCGGCGCGGAATGGGGACTCACGGCGGTGCATCGCGGAAAGTCGGCATGCGTCGGCGACTTCGACGGCGACGGCTGGCCCGATCTCTACGTCACCAGCGCCGGCCCCGTCGGCATCAACGCGCCGGGTCACCACAAGCTCTACCGCAACAACGGCAACGGGACCTTCTCGAACGTCGCGGCGTCGGCGGGCGTCGCGTTCGCCGATCCGAGCGCCGAGAGCGCGTGGACGGCGACCTTCGGCGACTACGACCTCGACGGCGATCTCGATCTCTTCGTCGGCGGGTTCGCAGGGGCGCCGAGCAACACCGAGCAGCGGCTCTTCCGCAACAACGGCAACGGCACCTTCACCGACGTGACGGCATCGATCGGGCTCTTCGCGGGCGTCGGCCCGATCGCCTGCCTGTCGGCGCGATTCGCCGACATGGACGGCGACCGCTATCCCGAGCTGCTGCTGGGCGGCGACTTCAAGGGCGCCGGGTACATCGGCAGCCGCTACTTCCGGAACAACCGGAACGGCACCTTCACCGACGCGACCGTCGCATCGAAGACCGGCGCGGAGGAGAACGGGATGGGCCAGACGATCGGCGACTTCGACAACGACGGCGCGATCGACTGGTACGTGACGAGCATCTACTTCCCGCCGGCGTGGACCGGCAACAAGCTGTACCGGAATCTCGGCGGCGGCATCTTTCTCGAGCGCGGCGCGGCGGCCGGAGTGCACCAGGGCGGCTACGGATGGGGCGCGCTTGGCGTGGACGTGAATCACGACGGCTGGGAGGACATCGTCGAGACCAACGGCGATGCGGCGCCGGGAAGCAGCTTCTACGACGATCCCTCCTACCTGTGGATCAACAACGGCGACGGGACCTTCACCGACCGGGCCGCCGAGTCGGGATTCGTCTACTCGATCAAGGGCAGGGCGCTGCTGCGCCTGGATGCCGACAACGACGGCGACCAGGACCTGGTCATCTGCAGAAACAACGGCGCCCTGACCTTCTTCCGCAACGACCTGCCTGCGGGGCCGACGGCGCACTGGCTTCGGATCCAACTCTCGCGCGGCGCGTCGACCGCGGTCGCCCCCGACGGCATCGGGGCCCGCATCGCGGCCCGCAGCACAGTCGCGGAAACGACGACGACGCGGACGCGGCTGATCGACGCCGGCGTCGGCTATGCCGGCACCTCGGAGCTCTCGGCCCACGTCGGACTCGGCGCCGCCTCGGTCGTTGACGAACTGACCATCACGTGGCCGGACGGGACCATCCAGACCTTCGCGAACGTCGCCGCGGACCAGACGCTGACGGTTGCCTATCCAGCGCCGACCTGTGCGGCTGATCTTGACGGCGACGGCGCGGTCGGAGCGGCCGACCTCGCCACGCTGCTCGGCGCATGGAACGGCGCGGAGGGCGAACTGGACGGCGATGGCCTCACCGGCGCCGCGGATCTGGCATTCCTCCTCGGCGCGTGGGGGCCATGCGTCCCGATTGCTGACCGCTAGCCGCCGCACGGTCCCCAGGAACCGAGCAGAATCGCAAGGTCCGCCGCGTCGGTCGTGCCGTTGTCGTCGAGGTCCGTCACTCCCGGCTGGCCCCATCCGCCGAGCACCGTCGCCAGATCGGCGCCGCCGACGATGTGGTCGCCGTTGAAGTCCATGTCGCAGGGCGCGAGCTGGCACGCGTCGCCGATGCCGTCGCCGTTCGAGTCGCGCTGGTCAGGATTCGGCGTCGCCATGCAGTTGTCGCATGCGTCGCCGCGGCCGTCGAGATCGAGATCGGCCTGATCGGGATTGAAGGTCGTCGGGCAGTTGTCGAGGAAGTTCGGCACGCCGTCGCGATCGAGATCGGGGTCCTCGCAAATGTCGCCGATGCCGTCGCCGTCGAGATCTGACTGGTCGGGGTTGAACATGAGGGGACAGTTGTCACACGCGTCGCCGACGCCGTCGGCGTCCGAGTCGAGCTGGTCGGGATTGGCGATGGCGTCGCAGTTGTCGCAGGCGGTGAGGTCGACCGACGCATACGACGCGATCACGGCCCAGAGCCGCTGTTCGAAGGCGTCGCTGAACTGCATCGTCTGGTGGGTGCCGTCGGCGTAGGCGGGCGGCGCGCCGTCGTTCCAGCCGAGCAGGTTCTTCCGCTCGGTCGGCGTGAGCGTCGCCTCAAGGAGCGCATTCATGTCGATGAACGCGCAGCCGCGCTCCTCGGCGATCGCACGCATCGCGGCGCCGACCTGATGCGGATACCACGAGGGCCGACCGCCCTCGGTGTCCGGGTCATGCCAGGACGGATAGGTCTGCCAGGGATTCACGAGAAGGAAGGACGGCGATGGAAGCCCGCGTGCGGCGAAGCGGGCCGAGAGACGGTCGATGACCTGTTCGAGCCGGGCCTGGAAGATCGCCTGTCCGCTTCCCTCCACCAGCTCGCCTGCGCCGGGATTGATGCCCAATCGCAGCATGATCACGTTCGGACGGAGGAGGTCGAAGTGCGCCTCGAGGGCGTGGTCGGAGCAGGTCAGTTCCGGAAGCAGCCACCACTCGGTGGTCGAGCCGGACTGGGCGAGCTGCCAGAACGCGAACCCGGGCCCGCCCTCCCAGGCGACGTCGGCGCGGCGAAAGCGGAACCCGTAGCAGAGCATCGAGCGCGGACCGACCGTCGCCTCCTCGGAGGCGTAGGAGAGCGTCATCTGATAGGCGTCGAGACGATCGCGGCCGGTCGCGCCGTAGGCGACGCCGTCGATCGCGTAACGCTGACCATCAAGCGGCGCCGTGTCGCGGTGCATCGCCTCGGGGGGAAACGAGAAGCTCAGGAGTTCGGCGGCGTTCGGAATGCCGAGCGACGTCGACGTCGCCGTGAAGATCTGCCCACCCGCGGGCATGTTCTCGGCAAGGCGCAGGCGCCACGCTCCCGCGAGCGGATTGGAGAGGTTCGAGAGGATGACATCGACGGCGATCGGATGGTCGCGCCGCCAGTCGCCGCTGCCATAGCCTCCCTGCACGTAGGAGCCGCCGCCGAAATATGCGGCGGTCCAGAAGAACGCGTAGGTGTCGGTGAGCGTGGCGCCGCTGGGGATCTGCCAGCGCGTCCAGTTGCCCGCGAAGGGCGTGGATTCAGCGCCTTCGGGAATGTCGAAGAGATTCACGGCGGCGCTGTGCGTTCCGCCGACGGTGCCCATGGTGCCGAGCCGCCCGCCGTAGCAGTTGCCGTAGAGATCCGTGTTCGCGTCGATCAGGCCGCCCATGCCGCCAAACGCGTGGACCGGCTCGCCGACGAATCCCTTCCAGGTCTCGGGGCGCCACTGCCGCACGATCGCGAGACGGTCGCGCTCGGTGTAGTCGACGGCCGTCGAGTCGCCGATCAGCATCATGCGGCAATCGCCGAAGCGGATGCGCTTGGCAAGCGGCCCCAGGTTCACGGCGAACGCCGCGTAGGGACCGGCGTCGCCGGCGACCGTCTCGCCAAGGCCATCGCCGTCCGCGTCGGTCTGAGCGGGATTCGGGATGTTCTCGCAATTGTCGATGCAGTCGGCGACGCCGTCGCCATCGCGGTCGAGGGCATCGTTCGGCGTGCCGGGATTGAGCGCCTGGCCGTCGAAGAGCGGGGGAACCCCGCCCGTCCCGAAGCCGAAGGTCGAGGTCCAGAGGAAGGGGCCATTCGGGGTCGCGGCGGCGATCGCGCCGCCGCCCCAACCGAGAGGCAAGCCGTCGCAGCCAAGCGCCGCGAAGAGCGCCGCCGGCGCCTCGGCGAGCGCGCCGAGCGAGGTCGCCCCGAACGCGCTCGCATACTCACGGTCGCCGGCGCCGAGCCTCCAGGCGACGCCGTCGACGACGATCGCGCTGCGCGGCCATGCGTCGGGAACGCCGTCGTCGTTGCGGTCGATGTCGGCGCCGACCGGCGGCGCGGCCCCCTGGACGAGGAGCACCGTCGCCGCGCCGCGGGCGAGCGCCGCGGGAATGTCGACGGTGGCGATCGACGTCTCGTTCGCGGGCGGCGGCGTGAGCGCCGCGGCGCCGTCGCGGAGGAGAAGCAGCCCGTTCGCGCCGGCGGCGAGGGTTCCTAACGCGATGCGCGCCTCGACCGTGCCGGCGCCGCCCGCGTCGCCGTCGATCACCAGGAGCGTGCAGCCCCGCAGCGAGACGCCCGGCGCCGCCGCAATTTCCACTGCCCGCGAGCCCGTCGGCGCATCGAGCAGGAGCTCGCGCAGGCGCGGCGCCGACCCGGCGACGGCCATCGGGCCAAGCGCGAGCGAGGCGAGGAGGGAGATCGTCCGAAGCGGACCCATGCGAGCCCACCATCATCACCGCGCTTCGCGGGCTCGACGAAACGCGCCGCACAAAACGGCTGCGAAACGGCAGGGAAACTCGTCCTCCGACGATATCGGTCGTTGCCGCCGCGGCGCCGTCAGCGTCCGTCGCGCACGATCATCCGGAACTTGAGGGCATTGAGCTCGGGCTTGTAGCGGCGGAGGAGCCGGGCCCGGATCGCCTTCAGCCCCGAGGTCGTGAACGCGTTCTGCTGCATGGTCGCGAGGAGCGCCATGTCGAGCACCGCCGAGCGGATCCAGTCGATGTCGCGCCCGTAGCCGCTCACCGCGACGGCGCCGGTCTTCGAGAGGAACTTCTGGATGCGCCGCTCGTGCAGGATCAGCGTGCGGCAGCTCGAGAAGTGGATGACCCGGCCCTGGCAGCGGTTCTCGAGATGGCTCTCGAGCTCGTCGATGGTCATGTGGCTCGAGCGCCGGCGCAGGTCGCCGAACTGCACCTCGCCCTCGATGCCGTGGAATCCGATGTAGAGGATCGGGTACTCGTCGTGCTTGCGCTGCGTCCACTTGTCGAGGTAATGGAGGAGCGCGTCGCGGGTGACGACGTTGCGGTGGATGTACGGGATGCGGATCGGCGAGCGGTTCAGGAGGTCGAGCAGCGGCTCGACCGTCGGCGCCCGCGTGATGTCGGTCCAGTCGGTCTCAAGGCAGAAGACGCCGCGCACTTTGGCTTGCGGCAGGGTGTAGTGGGTTTCACGCATGGAGGAAGCGGCCGATCAGGCTCCATCATCGGCTGCATCCTCGGTTGCCGCCCATCGCTCCCACGCCTTTGCGTCGAAGGTGAAGAGCTGGGCCGCCCGGTGACGCACGCCGCGTTGGAAGATCGGCAGTTCCTTCAGGATTCCTGAGGGACGAAGCTCCACCAGCTTTCGACGGAAGTTCCCCCGATCGATCTCGGCGCCGAGGAGGCGCTCGTAGAAGCGGCGGATCGCGGAAAGCGGGAAGGGATCAGGCAGGAGCCCGAAGAGGGCGGGCGGAAGCGGGGCAGTGCCCGCGGTCAGCGTGAGTGCGTCCGCGGCACTGCGGAGGAGATGCCGCGGGAGCACCCGGCGGGTGACCGCGTCATGGAGGATCTCGGCCCCCAAATGCCGATAGGCCGCCTCAATGATCGCCCGGTGGTCATGGATCAGGGGGGGCAACTCGTCGGCGGAATGCCATTCGCCGGCACTGTCCCCTTCAGCCGCACTTCTCGAATTCGCGGCGGTGTCCGCACCGCGGCCAGCCTGCGGCGGCCGGACCAGCACCCAAGAGACCAGGGCAATCTCGCGGCGGTGCGGCATGCGCTTCGGCTCGGCGAAGACCGCGCAGTGCTTGCTCCGCACGATCTCCCGATGGAACGGCTGCACGGCAAGGAGCCGCTCGAGGGCGTCGGTATCGCTCTCCGTTTCCGAGAGCTCGCGTTGCGGTAGGCTCTGCTCGTTGTCCCCGGCCCGATGGGCGAGCCAGACCAAGAGGCGTTCATCGACGAGCCGGAACGCGACGGGGTGGACGACAACAGTTGTCATGGGGTATTTGCCTCGGTTGCCAGATGTCCATTCCCCCATCGAAGGAACACCATGCGGGTCTTGTTGACTGGGTTCGAGCCTTTCGGAGGCAGCACAATCAATCCGTCTGCCGAGGCAACTCAGTTGCTTCGGCGTAGGCAGATTCCCGGGATCGAGTTGATCACGCACCAACTTCCGGTGGTGGGTGGCCTCGCGGTCCGGGAAATCCTCGGGGCGATCGGTGCGGCGCGACCGGACGCGGTCGTCTCCCTGGGCGAGTCGGGGCTGGCCTCGGCGATCACCGTCGAGCGGCTGGCGGCCAACCTCCGCGACTACCGCATCGCCGACAACGCCGGCGGCCAGGTCGCGGACGAGCCTGTTGTTCCCGGCGGACCGGCCGCCTACTTCGCGACGCTCCCGGTGAGGGCGATGCAGTCGGCGATTCATGCCGAGGGGATCCCGGCCGAGCTCTCGATGTCCGCAGGGACGTTCCTCTGCAACGAGGTGATGTACGCGGTCCTCCATCACGCGGCGGCCGAGCGGCTCCCCATGGTCGCGGGCTTCATCCACCTGCCGCAGCTACCCGAACAGGCCGTCGCCGCAGGTCGCGGGAGAGCGTCGATGGATCGCGAGACGGCGACCCGCGGGATCGCAGCGGCGCTGCGGACGCTTCTGCCGATCAGCGCGTAGCGATCAGGTTCCTTCTGCTGCGACGTCCGTGCGGTCGGTGCAAGATCGCACCGCGCCGATCCTCCGATCAGCCCGCCCGGCGCAGCCGCACCGGCCGCGCCGCGAACGACCACGGCGCGAGCACCGGTCGCGTCTCGTTCACGCGGGCGAGCTGGGCGTCGAGCATCGGCCCCGGCGAGAGCGTTCCGATGACGAGCGTCTCGGCCTCGCTCTCGGGGACGAGCTTGCCGCCGAAGTCGCGGACGAGCGATTCGATGAGGAGTCCGGCCTTGCCGTGTTCGACGACCGCGACGCGGCGGCCGGCCAGGAGTCCGCGCTCCTTGGCGAAGGTCGCGCGGGCCGCGGTCTCGCCGGTGAAGCGGGCCCAGTGCTCGTCGTCCATCGGAACGCGCCGCTGGTCGTTCACGGTTGCGAGGAACTCGGCGAGTCCGCGCTCGTATCCCTCGAGTGCGTTCTCCTTGCGGGCGATTCCCTCGTACCGCTCGATCGTCTCGCGAAGGGCCGCCTCGTAGAGGCGTTCGGGCGCATAGCGGCGGAGCACCCAGCCGTTGTTCCGCATGAGCCGTCCTAACACCACGCCCATGTCGCGGTTGGTCGGCGTCTTGGTGTGCAGCACGCGGAAGCGCGGGTCGTGGACGATGCGGCGGCCGCCGAGGAGAAAGCGGGCGCAGAGGTCGTACTCCTCGACGTAGAAGTGGAAGGCGGGGTCGTAGCCGCCGGCGGTGACGAAGGCTTCGCGCCGGATCGCGGCGCCGCAGCCGACGATGACCTCGGGCAGGCCGCCCTGCTCGTGGCCGCCGCCGGGGAGGAGAATCTCGGCGCCGATGGCCGCGACGTCGGGCTCTGCGTCCTCAAGCGCCTCGACGAAGCGCATGTCGAGCGGATGCGAGTCGTCGTCGAGCATGACGATCCACTTCGCGCTGGCGATGCGCACGCCGTCGTTGCGGGCCGCCGCCCCCTCGTTCTTCGGGCGCCGCAGCGTGCACGCCCGCCAGCCGTTGGGCAGCCGGGCCGGAAGCGACGCCGGCTCGTGCGAGTGGTTGTCGACGACGATCACCTCGGCCGGCACCGTCGGCTCCATCGCCCCGAGCATCGCGACGGTGTGGGCGAGCTCCTGCGGTCGATTGCGGGTTGGGAGGACGAAGCTGACGACCGGTTCCATGACGTTCACTCTCGTTCCGTGAGGCGTGAGGTCGCTCAGATGGCGGCGGCGCCGACCAGCGTAGCCGACGGCGCCAGCCCATAGGCGAGTTGGGCATTGTGGAGGCGGAGGAGTCCGCGCCGGATCTCCGCCGCGTCGATCGGGATGTTGCCGAGCCGCTGGGCCTCGGAGGCCGCGGCGACGTTGCCGAGGATCGCGGCCTGGGCGACGGTGCCGCCGGCGGCGAGCGTGAGCGTCGCGGCCGAGAGCAGGGCGTCGCCGCAGCCGAGCTGGTCGACCGCGAACGGCGCGAAGCTCGGAACGTGCTCGCCCGCGACCCGCTCGAGCCACCGGGCGCCCTCGCGTCCCGCGTCGCCGGGGCGGTCGAAGGCGATGAGTCCGTCGGGACCTAACGTGACGATCGCGGAGCGCGACCTGGTGACGTCGAGCAGTCCCCACACGACGCTCGCGAGGCCGTCCTCGGGCAGGTGCATCGCCTCGCGCACCTCCGACTCGCTCGGGCAGAGGAGATCCATCTCGTCGAAGCCGAGCAGGCTCGCCCGCCGTCCGCTCACGTCACCGGCGAGGATGCCGACGCCGCGGCGCAGTCCATGGCAGAGCGGGCCGAGCGACGCGGCGTTGAGGAGCCCCAGCGCGAAGTCGGCGATGATCGCCGCGTCGGCGCCGCGGGCGGCGTCGGTCGCGATCTCGAGATAGCGGTCGCGCTGCGACGCGTCGAGGTCGATCCGCTGGCCGAGGTCGAGCTTCATGACCTTCTGGGCGCCGACGAGGAAGCGCTGCTTCTCGACGATCGGGCGCTCGCACTCGACGTAGCGGGTCTCGATGCCGCGGTCGGCGAGGCGGCGGCGCATCCGCTCGCTCTCGAGGCTGCGCGGCAGGCTGGTGACGAGGGTGGGCGAGGCGCCCATTGCGGCGAGGTGCTGGGCGATGATCGCCGCGCCGCCGTCGAAACTCCGCCTGTCGATCGGGCGGAGCGAGAGGATCGGCGACTCGCCGGCGACCTCGGCCCGGTCGCAGATGACGTAGGTGTCGACGATCACGTCGCCGCAGACGACGACCTTCTTGCCGCGGAAGTTGCCGACCACGCGGTCGACGCCGGCGGCATCGAGATCATGGCGATGGACGAGCTCCCGGACCTTCGCCTGGAACGGATCGGTGCGGGCCTCCATCGCGGCGATGAGGGCCGTCGACGAGAAGACGATGTCGCCCGAGGAAAAGACGACGCGGCCGCCGTGGCGCTCGACGATCTGCCGTTCGAGGAGGAAGCGCGGGTCGCCGTTCCGCTCGTACTCCTTGCCCTTCACGTAGACGTCGGGCCGGGTGTGGTCTAACAGTTCGGCCGCCGTCGGCTGGTCGTCGATCGCGACCCAGTCGACGAAATCAAGCGCGGCGAGGTTCTCGGCGCGGAGCTCCTGCGGGATGAGCGGCCGACCGTCGCCCTTCGACATGACCGCGTCGCCGGTGACGGTGACGAGCAGGCGCGTGCCGAAGGTGCGGGCGTGGCGCAGGTGCCGGATGTGCCCGGGGTGGACGATGTCGAAGCAGCCGTGGCACTGGACGACGGTCTCGCCCGCTTCCTGTGCAGCGCGCACCGCGGCGGAGACCTGCTCGACCGTCAAGATTTTCCCGTGACCGGCATGACCCGCGTGACCCACTGGGAGCGCTCCTTCCGTCGTCGATCCGCTCAGCCCGTGGCAAACGTCATGGGGGCTGCTCAAGCCTGCGCCGACCGCGCATCCAAGGTGGTGAGAATCGACCGATCCGCTTGGCCTTCTGCACTTTGCGTGCCCCGCGACGGGGCTGTGCCGCGCCTGGGTTCGCGGCATCGGCGCGACCCCCGGCGATCGCCGGTCCGGCGACCGAAACTGCACCCCTCGCGCAACGATCGCCGACGAAGCAGGCGTGTCCGTCGACCCCACCGAGCCGCTTGTCTCCATCGTCATCCCGACCTTCCGCCGTCCCGAGGCCCTCGCCCGGTGCCTCTCCTCGGTGAGGGCCAACGTGCCGATGTCCCACGAGGTCATCTGCGTCACGGTCGCCGGCGACAAACCCACCGAGGCGATCGTCGCCACCTCCGGCGTCCGCCACATCCGCCAGGCCGAGCGACTCGGCTTCGTCCGCGCCGCCAACGCCGGCTTCCGGGCCGCGACGGGGCGATGGCTCCTTCAACTCAACGACGACTGCCGGCTGCTCCCGCACTCGGTCGGCAACGCCATCCGATTCCTGAGCGTTCCCGCTCACGCAACAGTCGGACAGGCTGCGTTCTTCCACGACACGCCCGTCACCCGCAACGTCTACCAGCAGATCGACCTCGACGGCCGGACCTTCCGGGTGCTGCATGTCCGGGGTCTCTGCTACGCGAACTTCGGCCTCGTCCGCCGGTCGCTGGCCGAGAGGCTCGGCCACTTCGACGAGCGCTACCGGATGTACGGGGCCGACCCCGACTTCTCGCTGAAGATCTGGCACGAGGCAGCCATGGAAGTGCGGCCCTGTCCGGGGGCGCTCGTCGAGCACGACGAGCTCGTCGACGAGCGTTCCGCCGAGGAGCGTCCAGGTCAGCACGACGACAACGCGGCCCTCTTCCTGAAGTGGGGCCTTTGACGGGTGATGGAGGCCCCTGCGGCGAAGCCGCTGGCGCCTGCGGCGGCGCCGCCGGTCGTATGGCTGCGATAGCATCCGCCGCGTGCCTCTGGTTGTGCTTGATCTTCGAGCGCCCTGTGTGACGCTCACGCTCAACGACCCCGATCGCCGGAACGCGATGTCGACGGCAATGTTCGACGCGCTCGAGTCGGCGATCGCCGCCGCCTCGAAGCACGAGACGAGCCCGGTGCTCCGCATCCGCGGCGCCGGCGCGGCCTTTTGTGCCGGCTTCGACCTCGGGGCGTGCGTCGCCGACCGTGCACTCCTCGGCACCTTCATCCGCCGCCTGAGTCGCGTCAATCGAGCGATCCGGCGCCTCCGCCAGGTCGTCGTCGTCGAGGTGCAGGGGGCCGCCCTTGCCGGAGGCTGTGCGCTCCTCTCGGCCTGCGATTTCGTCTGCGTCGCGCCGGACGCGACCCTTGGCTATCCCGTCCACCGGATCGGCGTCTCGCCGGCGGTGAGCCTGCCGACGCTTCGCCTGGCGACGGGCGGAGCGGCGCGGCCGCTCACGCTTGGCGGCGATCTCATCGATGGCCGCACCGCCCTCCGGATCGGGCTTGCGACCCATTGCGCGCCCTCGGCCGAGGCGCTGCCCGCGCTGGTCGACGAGCTCGCCGACCGACTGCGTGCGAAGGGACCGGTGGCGCTCGCCGCGACCAAGCGGTGGCTCAACGAACTCGACGGCAGCGATCGCGATGACGCGTTCGACCGCACCGTCGAGGGTTCTGCGTCGCTCTGTGCGGGCGATGAGTGCGTCTCGATGCTCGCGTCCTTCTGGAGCGCCCGCAAGCTCTGAGACTTCCCATGCCGACCTCTGACCTTGTTCGTCTTTCGATTGCCGACGGCGTTGCGACGCTGACCCTCAACCGTCCCGAGGCCCGCAACGCGCTCTCGCTTCCGCTCATCCAGGCGATGGGCGAAGGCGTGCGCCGCGTCGCCGCGGACGAGTCGGTGCGAGTCCTGATCGTCGGTGGCGAAGGCAAGGTCTTCTGCGCCGGCATGGACCTCAAGGCGGTGGCGAACGATCCGGTCGCGATGGGCGAGATGTTACGTGAGCTCAGTCGCGTGACGCGATCGCTGCGACGCCTGCCGATCCCGACGATCGCCCGGGTGCAGGGCGCAGCCGTCGGCGGCGGATGCGGGATCATGGTCGTCTGCGATTTCGCCGTGACGCACGCCGAGTCGAAGGTCGGCTACCCCGAGGTCGACCTCGGCGTCTGTCCTGCGGTCGTCGCTCCATGGCTCATCCGAAAGATCGGGGCGGGCCGAGCCCGAGCCATGCTCTTGGCCGGCGGCACGATGTCAGGCAAGGAGGGTTTCGACGCGGGCCTTGCGACGCATCTCTGCGAGCTCGACACGCTCGACGAGACGGCGCGATCGATCGCCAAGCGCCTCGTCGCCGGCGGCCCCAAGGCCCTCGCCGCGACGAAGGCATGGCTCAACGAACTCGACGGCAGCAACGAAGACGCGGTCCTCGACAAGGCCGCGGAGATCAGCGCGACGATCATTGCTGGCGACGAGGCGCAGGGGCGGCTGCGGGCAATCTTCGCGCGGTGAGTGAGAGGGATTCAACACAGAGGCACAGAGAACACAGAGGTTCACAGAGCAGATATGTAAGGCGAAGAGAAGGCCTTCGAAGCCATGGGGGCCCAACTTCCGCCGCACCGCCGACCTAGAACAACGTGAGCGTGGTTCCTCGATCGAGTCCGCTCGCCTCTCCGGTCGCGTGGCCGACGGCCGTTGCCGTCGATCGCCTTTCCGATGCGCGCCTTCTCTGTGGCCCTCTGCGTTCTCTGTGCCTCTGTGTTGAATCTCCCTCACCCAAGCGCACGCCAGGTCGATCCGACTTTGGCGTAGGCGGAATTGAGAGCTTCGAGCACCGGCGACGGCAACGGACCTTCGGCTGCCGTGCGGGCGATGTCGAGAATGTGCGCAGCGTGGCTTGAGCCGACGAGGGCGCTTGTGATGCCGTCGGTGTGGGCGGCGAAGCGGATCGCGGTCTTTAGCCAGGCGAGCCCCTCAGGAGGCTGGCGCATCGCGAAACTCTCCCACCGCGGCCAATACTGCGCCGCGTACTCGCTGCGCGGGCGTTCGCTGCGACCTGGGATCGCGTTCGCTAATGGGCGCTTCGAGAGGACGCCGATGCCGCGTGCGGCGGCGTGCGCGATCGTGGTGGCGTTGGCCCGGTCGAGGATGTTGAAGGTCGCTTCGATCACGTCGAAGCGGCCGCAGGCGACGGCGTAGGCGAGGGCGTCGTTGTCGCCGCTGTAGCCGATGAAGCGGGCCTTGCCGGCGTGGCGCAGCCGTTCGACCGTCTCGATGACTTCGCCGCGCTCGAGCGTCTCGCGCGGGCAACTGTGGAGGAGAAGGACGTCGACGCGATCGGTGCGCAGCGCTTCGAGCGATGCGTTGACGGTCTGGACGATCTCCGCAGGCGTCCAGCGCGGCTCAAACGCGCTGGTCCAGCCGCACTTCGTCACGACGGTCACGGCGTCGCGGATCGGTTCGATCGCCTGACCGACAAATCGCTCCGAGTTGCCATAGGAAGACGCCGTGTCGATGAGGCTAACGCCAGCATCGACGACGGCGCGGAGGGTTCGTTCGGCATCCGCGTACTGGCGACCGGCGCGGCCCAGCGCCTCGGCACCGAAGCCGACGATCGGGACGCGCGGTCCGCCGCGGACGAGCTCGCGCATCGGCAGGGAACCGACGGCGGCGCTCATTCGCCGATCACGCAGTAGGAGACGTAGGAATCGAAGGGCATGCGGCGGATCCGGATGTTCCGGAGCCCTAACACTTCGTCCACCGCGAGCGTCTCGCCGGGGAACATCTTCGCGTTCAGCTCATCGAACACGACGACGGCACCCTTCGGCATGCGCGGCAGGAAGGTCTCGAGCGCGACCTTGGTCGGCTCGTAGAGATCGAGGTCGAGGTAGAGCATGCTCACCACGAGATGCGGGTTGAGCTTGAGGTACGCCGGGCCGGTCTTGCAGAGGTCGCCCTTGACGAGTTCGACCTTCGGAATGTGGGCGATGGGACGATTCTGGTCGTAGAGCGAGACCGCCCGCTGCACGTCATCGAGCGGCGAACCGGTCAGCCCGCCCTCGACGAGATGCGACGAGTCACCCTCGGTGCGGTCGGCGTCGCTGATCGACGGGAACCCCTCGAAGGTGTCGAAGCCGATCACCTTCCGGACGTGGTTGGCCGGCTCGAAGATCGACGAGAGCTTCGCCCAGGTCAGAAGTCCGGCGCCGTGCAGCACGCCGCACTCGACGATCGAGCCGTTGACCTCGAGGATCTCCTTGAAGATCTCGTAGCGGGCCAGGAACTTCGCGATCGCCTGCCGCGACGCGAACTTCGGAAACCCGTCGATCCGCTCGGCAAGCGATCCGGCGGAACTCTCAAACACGCTCTCCATCATCGAGAACTGCGTGAGATCGGCCTTCGATTGGTTCTTCGGTTCGCGAATCATGCGGTTCTCGGGGAAAGGGGATTCAACACAGAGGCACAGAGGACACAGAGGGCCACAGAGAGGATCGAGGAATGAGTGCGGCTTGGGTTCAGAGGGTGAGGAGTAGGTGATCACGTCGTCGCGCAATGCTCGAGCCCTTTGGGTTCGATGGGCTGGCGTCCGCGGATCTTCATCGCCTTGCGCTGCTCTGTGGCCCTCTGTGTCCTCTGTGCCTCTGTGTTCAATCTGCCCGTCGCGCTTCGGCCGTCGATGTCACACCGGAATCAAGTCGCCCATCGCCGGGTTGGTCGGCGCGCCCTCAGGGGTGAAGCGCGGTTGGAGCGAGTAGCGGATCGAGGGTGCGACGTTCAGGTTACCGCTGTGGAAGAGGAGCGCGTTGAAGTAGAGGACGTCGCCCCTTCGCATCTCGACCAGGCGGACTTCGCGGTCGAAGATCGTCGACGGCACCGACTTCTTGCCGACCTTCGCGTCGTGCGGGACGACGCCGAGGGTGTGGGATCCGGGCATCACGCTGAGGCAGCCGTTGAAGTAGGTCGTGTCCTGGAAGGGAACCCACGCGGTCACGACGTCGGTGTTGCCCCCGACGTAGAAGTGGTCCTGGTGCCAGAGGGCGAGTTCCTTCGTCCAGAGCGGCATGTCGATCCGGAAGGGGATCTTGCTGAAGAGGCTGAAGCCGCCCGGCAGGAGAGCGCGGATCGGGTTGGTCAGCGCCGCCTGCGTCGAGAACTCCGTGAGCCACGGCGTGTCGCGGATCTTCACGTACACCTCCGACTCGAGGTCGGGATGTTCGTTGTAGAAGGCGACGATGTCCTCGCCGTGCGGACTGGCGAAGCGACGGCCGGTGATCGTCTCGACGAGGTCGAGGTAGTGGGCCATGAGCCGATCGATCGACTCGAGCGGAACGGCGTTGCGGACGAGGCAGAAGCCCTGCGTCGCGTACTGCGCCGCGAGCGACGCGGCGCCCTGCGCGGCGCTGATCTCCGTCACCTTGGTGCTGGTCATCACGGACGTCGGCTTTGGGGCGGTCACTGCCATGGTCGGGGTTCCTTGTCTGGTCGTCGTTGATCGTCGTCGGACACGGGCGGGCCGAATCAGAGGCCGCGGGACTTCAGCCACGCTTCGCGATCGGCATGAATCGCCAGGAGCCTCCGCTGGCGCTCGTCGAGGAGCGAGATGTCGCACTGGCTGAAGTCGTAGGGGAAGGAGCTGAAGTAGTCGCTCCGCTCGACGAAGTCGCGGGTGAGGGCCTTGGCGTCGAAGAAGCCGGTGAAGAGCAGGCGACGGCGATGCATGACCGGTCGCACGGCGTGCCAGAGGAAGGGCGTCAGGACGAGCAGGCTGTTGCCCGGCATCTCAAGCGAGGTGTAGCCCGCCCAGCGCTTGGCGGGCTCGGGGTCATGGACGAGCGAGGCCTTGTTGGTGACGGCCGACTCCGACTCGAGCACCTTGCCCTTGTACATGGTCTGGCCGTTCGCGCCGCGGCTGTACCAGCGGTGCGAGCCGGGAATGATCTGGAAGCCGCCGCAGTCGTGCGTCGTCGCGTCCATGTAGAGGAACATGTAGAGACCGCGGGTGAGGCAGTCGTAGTGGGTTTCGGCATGGGTGTGGCCGAACATGCCCGCATATCGATAGGGCTCATCGACCTTGAGGTAGTACTTCCCCTGCACGACGTCGTCGCCGAGGAAGCTCTCGGCGATCTTCATGAGCGAGGGATGACCGTTGATGTCGGTGACGGCCTTCTGCGAGTAGAGGAGCGAGCCGCCGATCGAGTGATAGAGCTTGTGCTTCGCCGGATTGGCATCGACGTGCTGCACGGACATGCGGCACATCGCCAGGTCCATCGCGTAGAACTGCTCGCGCGAGAAGACGTGCGGGATCTTGAACCAGCCATGCTCCGCGTAGTGGGCCTTGTAGCCGGCGATCGCCGAGGGCGAGGTGACGTATGCGTTGTGCTCCTCGGTCGAGCGCTTCCACCAGGCATCCGCGCTCAGGCAACGGTCGATCTGGTTGGGCGTGTAGACGCCGCGCTCGATGAGCGAGTCGATCGGAGGCAGGCCGCCCGCGGCCTGTTCGCGACGGAGGCACTCGAGGTCCGCGGGGGAGATCAGGTCGTGCTCGACGAGAGTCTGCTCGTTGGCCGCGGTGTAGGTACCGATGCCGGTCGAGATCGACGGCTTCACCGAGGGGCGAGTCGGGGCGGACGTGGAGGCGGAGGCGTTCGTGGATCGGTTCATCGCGGCGTTCCTTCGTGCTGGTCCCGGCATGGGAGCCGCCGTCTTATCGGTTCCGCCCCTACACCCCCTTCGTGCGAATCTCGGTTTTCGCCCAATTCGCTGAAGTCACGGCGGGATCGCCGGGCCGCGGGCCTTTTCAAGGGCTCCGTCGCGATCGGCCGATTGCACCCGATATGTCCCATGAAGGAGAGCGCTTGGGCTCCGACGGCCTCGAGCCCACGCGTCTCGATGCCTCGGTCCGCGCTGGGCCGCGCCTGATCCTGTGGGACCTTGTGGGCAGCTGCAACCTGCGCTGCCCCTCCTGCCCGGTCGGCACGATGCAGGGGACGAACCCGAAGGGGCTCATCGACGACCAGCTCTTCGATGCGATCCTCGCGAAGCTCGGCCGCGACTTCCCGCGCTGGCAGCTTCACTTCTACAACTGGACCGAGCCGCTCATCCACCCGAGCATCAACCGCTTCTGCCGCGCCGCGGCCGACGCGGGCTTTCACCTGCATCTCTCCTCGAATCTCAACCACCTGAAGGATCCCGAGGGGCTCATGGCCTCGGGCATGAAGACCTTCCGCATCTCGCTCTCGGGCTTCACGCAGGAGGTCTACGGCATCGGCCACCGCGGCGGCAAGATCGAGAAGGTGAAGGAGAACATGCGGCGCCTCAGCGAGGCGAAGCGGGCGGTCGGGAGCCGCACCCGCATCCACGTCTACTACCACAAGTACCGGCACAACCTCGACGAGCTCGAGCCGATGCGGGCCCTCGCCGCGGAGCTCGGCTTCGAGTTCTGCGCGGACTGGGCGTTCCTCATGCCGGTCGAGAAGCTCGTCCAGTACATGGACGGAACGCTCGACGACGAGGAGCGGGCGTTCGCGGACCGGTCGATCGTCCCCCGCGTCTCGGACGCGATCGAAGCCATGCTTCCCGAGCGCGACGCGGGCTGCGAGCTCATCGACCAGCTCGCCATCGACTTCCAGGGCAACGTGGTCCTCTGCTGCGCGGTCTACGACGGCCGCCGCAACTTCATCGGCCGCTACCTCGACACCACCTGGGCCGATCTCCAGGCGGCCAAGTACGCCCACCAGACCTGCGTCACCTGCTCGAAGCATGCGGCGCATGTCCTCTACACGCACTTCACCAAGCCCGAGCTGGTGCAGCGCATGCGGGAGCTGGTCGAACGGCAGCTCGCGGATCCGCCGCCGATCGGGCGACGCGGATCGATTCCGCTGCCCGTGCTCAACGCCGCGACGCTGGCCGAGTCTGCCTAACAGTACGAACAGGAACGCCATCGCATGGGCATCAGCACCGTCCAACAGTCGGCCAGCGCATCGCGCATCGAGGCGACGCATCCGATCCGCCGCGGGGACTTCGCGGCGCTGGTCTTCTCGGGCGATGCCGGGATCCTCGGCGAGCTTCCGGGCGAGCCCACCGCGTACGTGCCGCTGAAGTTCGCCCTTCCCGATCCGGCGCTCGACGCGAGCCACGACTTCGCCCGCACCCGCGGGTCGATGCTCTCGCGCTGGGAGCGGCCCTCCGACCGGCCGATCGACGGCGTCTGCTTCGTTTTCACCGACCCCAACCATCCGTCGTTGCGAGCGATGGCCGCGCGGGGGGCCGTCCGCGACGAGCACTACGTCCTCGTGACCGACGCCGGCAGCGGCGAAGTTCCGCAGGCCACGCTCACCGACCGCCTCCGTCGCCTGCTCGGCGAGACGGCGAGCGCCTCGCCGGCCCAGGCCCACGTCGTCGTGATCGCCTTCGGCCAGCAGGGCCAGGAGATCGCGGCGCGGCTGCGCGACACCTTCGGCATCCCGCCGCGACAGATTCTCGTCCACGAGCGGAACCCCGACGCCCGCGCGAAGGCCCTGGCCTGCGGCTTCGCGACGCTTGAGGAAGGTGACGTGATCACCACCGCCGTCGCCCTCGGCGCCGCGGTGATCTGCTCGCCGCTCGCGCGGCACGAGCGACTCCACCGTCTGCTCGTCGCGGCCCGCGAGCGCGGCCTGCCGACGCTCGACAACGCCCAGCAGAGGAGCGGCCTCCAGCAGTTCGAGGGCGACGGCCCCATCCGCCTCACCGCCGCGGCGCGGCGCACGCTGGCCGGCGACGGCTGTCGCATCCAGTCGCGCGATCCATTGTTGCCGCTGCGGGTCTCGGTCATCCGCGAGGACATCCGCTCGATCGCGGGCAGCGAGTTCGTGCACCTTCACGGCCAGCGCGAGATCGAGCTCGACGAGGAGCGTCCCTCGGTCGCGGTTACCGCGCCGCACCTTTCCGACCCGCTGCCGGTTACGACGCTCCGCTCGGTGCGACGGGCATTCGTCGGACTCTCCGGCCGCGCTGACCACGGCTACTTCGCGGCCCGCGAGCTCGGACTCGACCTCTGGCCCGCGGCGACCCGCGAGATCTTCCCCGCCGAACACGCGCTTGACCTCGGCGGCACCGCGTTCGAGCGGCTGCTGCTCGGGCACCTCGTCGCCCGCGAGGTTGCCTCGACGATGCAGACGCCCGCCCAGCGCGCGACGTTGGGCATCATCGCCCGCCACTACGCGAACGGCCGACCGCTGGTCGAGATCGGATCGGCCTTCGGCGGAAGCGCGATGCTCATGGCGGCGGCGACCGAGCGGGACCGGCCCTCGCTCTGGTCGATCGACCCCGATGCCTCGACGCGCGACGTCATGCGCTTCGCGTTCGCCCGCGAGGGATTCGCCGATCGGCTGCTCCAGGTCATCGAGACGAGCAACAGCGCCATCGCCGGCCTTTCGCACCTGAAGTCGGCGTGCGGCCTGGTCTTCATCGACGGCCTGCACACCATCGACGGCGTCGGCTCCGACTTCGACCTCTACGCGCCGCTCGTCGCCCCGGGGGGTGCGCTGGTCTTCCATGACGTGGCGCCGCAGATCGAGACTGTCATGCGGTTCGTGCTCGGCTACGTGATCACCGATGCCCGCTTCGCGTTTCGGGCCCTCGTCGACGGCCTCGCGGTCTTCGAGCGGGTGTCGTCCTAACGCTTCGGGCGCCTCGTCGCCCGCGCGAGCCACGCATGTCCACCGGAACGACCACACCATTGCCAGCCGGCGCGGCCCAGCGGACCGCGGCGATCGAGGCGATGCGCGGCGCCGATCCGGAGCGCGGCCTCGAGCTTGCGATGCCGATGGTCGGCGCCGGCGGCGACGCGGCACTCCTCTTCGAGGTCGCGAAGGGCCTCGTCCGCGCCGGACTCGCCGGCGTCGCGGTGCGCATACTCCGATCAATGGCCGGCGGTCGCGAGGCCGACGCCCAGCTCGCGGCCCTGATCGCCCAGATCGGCCGCCTGCCGTCGGGTGAGATCGGCGCCGACATCCTCGGCCAGCGGCTTGCCGAGCGTCGGGCGCTCATCGCCGAGCGCGCCGCGGCCTCCGCTGCGGCGATGCCGACGACGATCCCGACGAGCGTTCGCGCCTTCCGCAGCGCGAAGGGCAACCTCGTCCTCCTGCGCGAACTCCCCAACGGCCACGTCGCGTTCCTCCTGCCCTTCGAGGACCAGGTCGCCCGGGCCGCGGCGATCGCCCTGCCGCCCCTGGAGGCGAACACCTCGTACGGCTTCCTCGGACTGCCCTCGCAGGCGCTGCTGAACCGCGTCGTCGCCGAGCGCTCGCCGACGGGGTACGTGCCGACCATCGACATCATCGAGCGGGACGCGGAACTCTTCGCGGTCTGGACCGCGATGCTCGACGACTCCTCGTTCTTCCGCCTCGAGCGGGCGATGTGCTTCGTCGGCCCTGCCGCCTACGAGGAGTACCGCCGCTACCTGCTCGGCCACCCGTGGCGCAACCCGGCGACGAACACGCTCACCATCCGCCGCAACGGCGTCGCGCCGCCCCAGTTCGACGAGGCGTTTCTCGCCCCGATCAAGGACCGGCTCGCGGAGGCATACCGGGAGCGCGTGCGCATCGTGCAGGATCGTTGTCGCGACCGGGACGTTGAACACTGGCGCCAGCGCTATGCGAGCGCGGGTCGCGGTGCGCCGCCGCTTCGCCTCGTCGGATTCACCTCGCGCTTCTCGACGGTGATGCGGCACGTGATGACCAGCCTCGCCGGCGCGTTCGAGCGCCGCGGCTGTCGCCTCGACGTGGTGGTGCAGCCGGCGCCGTGGGCGCCGGGCGTCGACGTGCAGGGAACGCTCGCGGCCGTCGACTACGACGGCATCGTGATGGTCAACCATCTTCGATTCGAGTATGGCCAGGCCGTGCCGACCAACCTCCCGGTCGTGAGCTGGGTCCAGGACTACATGGAGCAGCTCTGCAGCCGCAAGGCCGCGGACTCGATCGGTCCACTTGACCTGGTGCTCGCCCACTCGCCGGACGTGCTTGCGTCGCTCTACGGATATCCGCTCGACCGCTGCATCGGCACCAACAACCTCACCGACGGCGAGCTCTACTCGAACGAGCCGCTGCCGGACGCGGAACTCGCTCCGCACCGCTGCGACGTTTCCTTCGTGAGCCACGGCTCGGAGACGCCGGAGGAACTCGTCGACATCATCGCCGCGAACAACGGGCCGTCGGTGCGGCGCTATCTCATGGCCGTGCTCGAGCGCATCCGCGCCGAGCTCCGCGCCGCGGAGTGGATGCACGGGCACGGGCTGGTCGAGCTGATGCTGAACGTGGAGCGCGAGCTTGGCCTCCCGCCGCTCTCGCCCGAGCAGCGGCGAGCCCACGTCTTCCCGCAGGTCGTCCGCATCTTCGATCGCGTCTTCCGCCACGAGGCGATCGAGTGGGCGGCGCGCTGGGCCGAGTCGCGGGGACGAACGTTGCGCCTCTACGGCATCGGATGGGACCGACATCCCGCGCTGGGCCGATACGCGTGCGGGCTCGTCGACGGCGGGCGCCCGCTGCGGGCCCTCTATCAGGCATCGAAGGTCAGTCTCCAGGTCAACGGCCACAGCTCGCTGCATCAGCGACTGCTCGATGGGCTCGCCGCGGGGGGCTTCCTGCTCTGCCGGACGAATCCCGCGGACTTCGTGCGACCGGCCTGCGCCCGCATCGCCCGCGGCATCACCGAGGCGGGCCTCACGACCCTCGCCGAACTCGTCGCCCGCCGCGCCGTCGATCCCGAACTGGACGCGGCCTGCACCGAAGCCGAGCGGCTCATCGGTCTCGTGATCAGGCCGTTGGGCGATCCGCGCCGCGATGCGATGGTGCGGGCGACGCGGGCCGGCAACAACATCGCCGACCTCTGCACCGACGAGGGAGTCTTCGGCATTCTCCGCGACCTCCGGCTGATGCCGCCTCGCGCGGCGGCCGAACTCCCGAACTTCGCCGCGACCTGCTTCGGCAGCGAGAGCGCGCTGCACGCGCTCCTCGACCGCTACGTTGACGACGAGCCGGCGCGGCGCGCGATCGCCGCCCCGATGCGGGATTCGGTGATGGCCCACGACACCTACGACGGGATGGTCGACCGGATCCTCGTCGCGTTCGGCGCGCGGCCGCGGAGCGAGGCCTGATGCGCTGGCTGCTGGTGAGCGCGCAGCACCATCCGACGCACGGCGGCATCGGCACCTACGTGAGTCGGTTCGTCGCCGCCGCGGCGCGGGCCGGCTGGCAGGTCGATCTCGTGACCCGCCCCTCCGACCGCTTGCCCCCCGCGGCGCGGATCCACGCGGTCGAGACCGAGGATTCGCTGCCGTCGTTCGCGGCGCGAGTCGACGGGCTGCGGCGCATCGAGCGGATTCGCCCCTATCGCTACGGCCTCTGGACACGGGCCGTCGCCGAGCGGCTGGCGTCGATGGCCGGCGCGTGGGACGCGGTCGAGTTCCCCGACAGCCAGGCGGAGGGCTACGCGGCGCTCACCAGCCGACGGGTGCGCGAGCGCTTCGCCGGCGTCCCGATGCTGGTCCACGCCCACACGCCGATGTGGATCGACGAGCGGGTGGCCGGCGCCGACCCGACGCGCTTCGGGCGGGGCATCTATCACCGCTGGGAGCGCGAGGCGATCGCAGCGGCCGACGGCGTGATCTGTACGAGCGAACTGTTAGCCAACGAGCTTCCCGCCCGCCGTCCGCCGGCGGTGATCCCCTATCCGATCGACATCGACGCCGACGGTGAGGCCGGCCCGCCGCGCTTCGCCCCGCGCGGCGAGGAGATCCTCCTCGTCGGTTCGGTCCAGCCGCGCAAGGGGGCGGACACGTGGGCCCGCAGCCTCGGCGCCGTCCTTCGCGCCCATCCCGGCGCGCGGGCGACGCTCATCGGCCCCGACACGCCGACCGGTCCGGGAGGGACGAGCATGGTCGCGTTTGTCCGAAACCTGCTCGAGCCTTCGGTCCGCGGGCGCTTCGAGTGGCTCGGCGCGATGGGCCACGAGGAGGTGATGGCGCGGATCGCCGGCGCCTCGCTTGTCGTCGTGCCGAGCGTCTTCGAGAGCTTCTCCTTCGCCGCGGTGGAGGCCCTCGATCGCGGCACGCCACTCGTCGTCTCGCGGTGCGTCGGCATCGCCGAGCATGTCGACGGGCTCCTGACCGTGCCGCCGGGCGACGCCGACGCGTTGGCCGAGGCCCAATGCCGCGTGCTGCGCGATCCGGAGGGAGCTCGCGCCGCGGCGCTCGCGGCCCGCGCGCGGATGCGCGTCCGCTGCTCCGGCGCCGAACACCTGCGCCGGCGCGTCGAGTTCCTTCGGACGATCACGCCATCCTTGCCCGCGGATCACGCCGGCGTCGACACCCTCGACTCGCTCTCGGCCTTCCTGGCCGACGTCGAGGCGGCCGAGCCGCGCTCAAGCGTCCTGTCGTAGATCGTCCAGACCTGGGTGGTCGGCGGCGTGACGCTCTCGGCGCGGCGGCACATCGCGGCCTCGTAGGTGTCGCTCGACACGAGCACGATCGCCGGTCGGCGCCCGGCGATCTCCTGCGGCGCGATCACGGGAATGCCGCTGATCGGCGCGATGGGACCGCTCGTCGCGGCGTCGTCGGCGATGGCGACGATCCGCACGCGGCCGAGGGCCATGCGGAGCGCATCGAGTCGGCGGCGAGTGTGCTTGCCCGCGCCGAAGAGGATCGCGCCACTGCCTCGCGGCAGGCGCGCTGCGCGGCGGCGAAGCGCCGCGAGCGGCTCGCTCGTCCGTGACGCCCACCACGCCTCGAGCGTGCGGAGCGCGGGCACGGCGTTCGAGACGTAATGCCAGGTCATGCGCCGCATCGGCGGGCTGAGGAGGTAGCGGAGGAGGAAGCGCGTCCGGGCGAACTTCAGTTGGGCTCGCTCGGCGATCGTGAATTCGGGAGCGAGCGACGCGCGGCGCAGCGCCGCCATGAGCGTCCGCACGTGCCGCACGTAGCCGCGGAGCGAGCCGTAGACGTCGAGGCGATGGCTCCATCCGCCGTAGCGGAAGCGGAGAAGCGGCTCATCGGTGACGGCGAGGTCGTTGCGGCGAACGACGTCGGCGAGATACACCATGTCGAGCCCGAGCAGCGGGACGCCGTCGATGACGCCGTCGCGCCGCAGCACGTCAAGCGACGCCTGCATTGCGGCGGTGCGGAAGAGCCCGTAGAAGGGCGTGCCGGCGCCGTCGCGGAGGTACATCGCGGCCCGCTGGGCCGAGGTCATGCCGTCGGTCGTCGCCAGCGATGCGGTCTCGGGCCGGATGCCGGCGTCGCTGCCGTCGGGCAGCATGTCGCGCACCGCGCACGAGGCCAGGCCGGCGCTTGGATGCCGATCGAGCAGTTCGACAAGCGTCGCGAGAAACGCCGGCTCGCGCACGTCATCGTGCGCGGCCCAGCAGAAGTACTCGCTCGTCGCGGACTCGCCCGCCCCGATGATGTTGCCCAGGGCGCCGATGTTCTCGATCCGCCGGGCGACGCGCACGCGCGGGTCGCTGGCCGCGAGGTTCGCGGCGATGGCCGGCGTCGCGTCGGTCGAGGCGTTGTCGTGGATCACCAGCTCGAAGTCGCGATAGCTCTGCCGCAGGAACGACTCGACCGCCGCGGCGAGATGACGCTCGCCGTTTCGCACCACCAGGCCGATCGTGACGCGCGGTGCGGGCATCGGAGGTCAGCGGCCTCCGTGGGTGCGAATCAGGATGCCGCTCGGCGAGTGCGTGCACGCGTAGCCGTCGTAGCTGCGGTCGACGTCGAACTCGGCGCCGAGCGGCGTTCGACGGAACTGGTCCATCGCGGCGATGGGATTGTCCGTTCCCCAGCTTCGGTCGGCGTTGGGCAGGGTCGCGAGATCGCGCATCACGCCGTCCATCACCACGATCGCGCTGCCGCGGCTGACGAATCCCGCGTAGGCGTTGAGCTCGGCAAGGACGTGGTCGCGAAGGTGATTCGAGTCGAGCACGACGAGGACGCGGTCGTCGGGCCGGATCGCCGCCTTCGCCCGGGCGACGACCTCGGCGCTCACCGAGCTGCCCTCGATGAGCGTGAGCATCGGACGAAGGGGGTGCTCGTCGAGGGCCTTGCGGTTGTGGGCGCGGATGTCGATGTCGATCGCGACGACGTGCGGCCGCTGCGTCGCGGCGTTCACGCCGCCGTGGATCATCGAGAGAAGCGATGCGTGCATGACCGCCGAGCCGCCGTGGGCGATGCCGGTCTCGATGATGAGCGTCGGACGCAGGCGCACGATCAGGTCCTGCATCATGACCATGTCCTGCGGGAGCTGGATGATCGGCCGTCCGAACCAGCGGAACTGGTAGCTGTACTTGCGCTGCCAGGATGCTCCGAGCCACGCGTCGCTCAGGATGCGGAAGCCCTCGTCGTCGAACCACGAGATGGTCCGGCCGTCGGCGAGGGTGATCGTCCACGTGTCGGTGTCAACGCTGAACTTCAAGGGCCATGCTCCCGCGTATGGTTTCGATGCGAGCCTCGCAGCCGAGCGAGCGGAGCTGCTGGGCGATCTCGCCTTCGTAGTTCGGATTCATCACCACCACCGTCGCGCCCGCCTCGCCGCACAGTCGCCGGGCCAGCGTCTCGGGCGAGATCACCTCCTGGCCGGAGACCGGCACGAAGGCGCCCTGCTTCGCGGGATTGATGTCGACGAGGCAGGGGACCTCGTCATGGGTGAGGCCGAGATGGTTGACGACGCTCACCCCCTTCGCGGCGCCCCCCCAGATGCAGGTCGGTCCCGCGGCCCGCAGCGATGCGAACCGGTCGCGCCACGCGTTCCGCTCGCGGGCGAGCCGCTCCCGCGCCGGGCGCCAGTCGTGGGTCCGGGCGTCGGTCGCGGTCGGTGCGACCGCCGGCGAGCGGGCGCCCCGGGCGGTGGCCGCGAGGTACTGGCCGGCGAAGGCGGTCCGCACGTCGATCGAGGAGAGCTCGGCACCGGCGAGCGCCCGGCGCATCGACGCCGGGCCGAAGAGCGAGCAGTGTTCGCTGAAGAGGTCGAAGAACGCCCCCTGTCGCGCGATCCACTCGAAGGTCGGAACCTCGACATAGAGCGCCGCCCTCGGCGACGTGGCTAACGCTTCGCTCATCACGCGGATCATGGCCGGGGGATCGGCGATGTGCTCAAGCACGTGACGGCAGTAGATGAGGGCGATCGGCTCGGTCGCGTCGGCGAGCGAGCGGCCGTCGAAGAACTCGTTCCGCACCCGGACCCGCGGGGCGATCTCGCCGGAGCGGGTCAGCGCCGGATCGAAGCCGACCCCGGCGCGGCCGGTGGCGGCGCAAAGCGCCGCGAGGAATCCGCCCTGACCGCAGCCGACCTCGACGATCGTCCCGGGCACGCCGTCGATGAGGTCGGCGAGGTGCCGCGTGACCTGATCGAGGTGGGCGCGGAAGACGGCGGAGCCGGACTGGTCGTTCACGTAGCCCGGTCCGTAGACGACGTCCTCCGGCCGGAACGCCGCGTTGCGGACGAAGCCGCAGGCGACGCAGCCGCGGAAGTCGAGCGTGCAGCGCGGCGCGTCGAGGGCCGCGGCTCGCGTCGGCAGCAGGCGATTGAGGAGGAGGGGCTGACCGCTCGCCTCGAGGATGGGCTGGTCGTCCATGCCGCCGCAGATCGGACATCGCGCGCCGCTCATGCCGCGTTCACCCCTCCGGCGCTGAGTCCGGACGTTGCCGTGCGCGGTCGGGTAAGAAGCGACGCGAAGCCCGAGCGGAGTTCGACCCGCGGCAGCCAGCCGGTCGCGCGGGTGAGCGCCGCCGGTGCGCCGACGATCGACGTCGCCTTCGCCCGCTCGGCGTCGGTGAGCGCGCGGGTGCGCACGCAGCGCGGCACGCCGAGAAGATCGGCGGCGGTGCGGGCGGCTTCCTCGAGCGTCGTGCCCTCGCCCGTGCCGAGCTCGAAGACGCCGGTGGCCCGCCGATGAAGGCTGGCGACGGCGGCGTCGGCGATGTCGCTCACGTGGATGAAGTCGCGCGTGTCGGCCGGCGCGTTCACCGTGAAGGGCTGCCGGGCCGAGAGAGTCCGCAGCATCGACGGCACGAATCGGATGGCCGGCTCGCCAGGGCCGTACGGCTGATAGAGCTTCCACCAGCAGAGGGACGCACCAAGCTCCGAGGCCAGCATCGCCTCGCGGAGCCTGGTCTTGGCCAGCGCGTAGCGGCAGGACGCCGGGTCGGGCGTCTCCGTCTCGATGCAGGTGCCGAAGACGCCGAGCCAGCCGCAGCCGTAGGTGTGCAGTGCGGTGAGCAGCGCCATCGACGTCTCGACCCAGCGCTCGTTGCGCTCGTCGTTGCGGTACTTGGCCGGATCGATCTCCCACGCCGCGTGGATGCACGCCGCGGGGCGAAGTCTGCGGACCGTCTCCTCGACGGCCGCCGCGTCGTGCAGGTCGCAGGCGATCTCGCCCTCGCCCGGCGCGCCGCGAACGAGCCCGATGACCTGCGAGTCCGCGCCGTTCCCCATGGCGGCGCGCTCGCGCAGCCGGCGGATCACGTGCGAGGCGATGAATCCGCGGGCGCCGGTGACCAGCACCGGCCCCTGCGTTGTCTCTCGGTCATTCAGTGGCATCGAACGCGCCAGTCATAGGCAATGTGGTTGTCGAACGGGTCGAGCCGCTCGGAGCGGTTCGCTGCGGGATCGTGGGCATGCGTGCAGCAGTTGGCGACGATCGCCGGCGGATCGCTCATTCCCCTGAAGCCGTTCCAGACCCCGGGCGGGATCTGCACGAGGCTGTAGTCGTCGGGTCCGAGGAAGCGTTCCATGAGTGTGCCGCGGGTCGGCGAGCCGGGACGCTCGTCGAACATGACGAGCTTGATGCGTCCGGAGATGCACGCGTAGTTCAGCGTCATCTCGCGATGCCGATGCCATCCCTTCACCACGCCCGGATAGACGGTCGAAAAGTAGATCTCGCCGAAGCCGCGGAAGTGCGGATCGTCGGCGCGGAGCATATGCAGCACCGTGCCGCGCTCGTCTGGAATTCGCCGAAGCGGCACGATGACCACTCCGTCGATGGCGCCGGCGGTCGGCGTGACTGTATCGGTTCGCTGCCGCGATCCGTGGGTTGGAAGCGTCGTCATACGAGCACCACCTCGGGAATGGGAACGATGAACCTGCCGCCCTGGTCGAGGTACGCGCGATTGCGGCGAACGATCTCGTCCCGGATGTTCCATGGGAGAAGAAGCGCCGCGTCGGGCTTTCGCTCGACGAGCACCGACGGGGCGACGATCTCCTGGCGCGTGCCGGGCACGAAGCGGCCCTGCTTGTGCGGGCTCACGTCGGCGACCCACGGCACCTGCTCGGCGTCGATGCCGAAGGAGTTCAGGAGCACCACGCCCTTGGCCGCGGCGCCGTAGGCGCAGACCGAGCCGAAGGAGCGCATCGTCGCCAGCAGCCGCTCGCGCAGGCCGCGGACGCGGGCGGCGAAGTCGGCGTAGAAGCGATCCTCGAAGAGGCCCGCGGCACGCTCCTCGGCGACCATCGCGTTGGCCCTCGACTCGTCGACGTCGTGGCCGGCGTGCGTGACCACGAGGTGCAGCGAGCCGCCGTGGATCGGAATGACCTCGACGTCGGCGACGGCGAGGCCGTGCCGGCGGAAGAGCGACTGCAGCGCCGCGACGGAGAAGTAGCAGCGGTGCTCGTGGTAGATCGTGTCGAAGGCGCCGCCGGCGATCATGCGGCGGATGTAGGGCATCTCGATGTGGGCCCGCCCGCGCGGGGCCAGCGCCGCGCGGATGCCCGCGGCGATCTCGTTCGGGTCGGGCACGTGGGCGAGCACGTTGTTGGCGAAGAGCGCGTCGCAGCGGCCCCACTCGCCGGCGATCGCCGCGCCGGTCGCGCCGTTGAAGTACTCGCAGCGCGTCGGGACGCCGCGGGCGTTGGCGTATGCGGCGATGTTCCGCGCCGGATCGACGCCGAGGACCTCGGCGCCGCGGGACTGCGCCTGGGCGAGGAGATAGCCGTCGTTCGACGCGACCTCGACCACGCGATCGCCGCGGCGCACGTGGCGCTGCACGAGATCGCCGGCATGGGCGACCATGGTCTGCGACTGGCTCGAGAAGTAGAGGTACTCGCCGAACATCGCGTCGGGCGGCGGCGTCTCGGTGAGCTGGGCGAGCGAGCAGGCGCGGCAGAACACGACCTTCAGCGGCCATCGGCCGCAGGGCTGGTCGGGGCTGTCGAGCAGGTTGTTGACCAGCGGCATGAGGCCAAGATCGATGACCTCGCCGAAGGACGTGGCGCCGCAGCTACAGCATCTCACGCGATCGCCCTCGTCGGCGCGGTGCGGGCCAGCGCGGGCTGGCCGACGCGCCGGCCATGCTGGCCGAGGTACCGCTCGTACCAGGCGACGCTCTCGCGGAGCGCGTCGCGGATCTCGACCTGCGGCGCCCATCCGAGAACGTGATGGGCGCGGGTCGAGTCGAGATGCTGGGCGCTGATCTCGCCGCTCGCCTGGTTGCGCACGTCGGGCGTGAGGTCGGTTCGCCTGCAGGCCTCGAGGATGCGCTGCGTCATGTCGAGCACGCTGAGCGGGGCGTTCGAGCTGAAGTTGAAGGCCCGCTGCGCCGCGTCCGGCTCGCCCCCGGCCCACTCGGCCAGGGCGAGATATGCGCGGACCGCGTCATCGACGTAGAGGTAGTCGCGGACCAGCGTGCCGTCGGAGCGGATCACCGGGCGCTCGCCGCGCAGAGCGGAGCGGATCGTGCCGGGGATCAGCCGGCTCCAGTTGATGTCGCCGGGTCCGAAGATGTTGCCGCAGCGTGCGATCGCCAGCGGCAGGCGATAGGTGAGCGCGTAGGACTGGGCGATCATGTCCGCGCAGCACTTCGAGACGTCGTAGGGATGGCGCGCGGCCAGCGCCGTCGACTCGGTGTAGGGAAGCCGCTCGCACTCGCCGTAGGCCTTGTCGCTCGACGCGACGACGATGCGCCGGACGCGGGCCCCGTAGAGGCGGCAGGTCTCGAGGACATGCCAGGTCCCGCGCACGTTCGACTCCATCGTGGCCATCGGGTCGATCTGCCCGACGCCCACGATCGCCTGGGCGCCGAGGTGGAAGACGGTGTCGATCTCGCGCTCGACGATCGCGGCCCGCACGTGCTCGTAGACCTCAAGCCGTCCGGTGGCGACGGCGACGCGGTCGATGTCCCCGTCGAACCAGAGCGCCGACGCGGGATCGTGGTCCCGCACGAAGCAGGTGACGTTCGCGCCGAGGCGCAGCAGGTGCTGGACGAGCCGCGATCCGACGACGCCGGTCGCGCCGGTGACGAGCACGTTGGACGCGGACCACGGGGCGGGGGATGGCGGATTCGATGATCGTTGCATGCGTCGTCTCGCTGGTGTCCCTAACGCCAGACCTTCCACGTCGCCTTGCCCTCGGCCCACAGGGCGTTGAGCCTGCGCACGTCGCGGAGCGTGTCCATCGGCTGCCAGAATCCGGTGTGGCGGTAGGCCATGAGCTGGCCCTCCTCGGCGAGGCGCTTCAGCGACTCGAGCTCGAAGTTGGTCGAGTCGTCGCGGATGTAGTCCATCACGCCGGGCTCGAGCACGAAGAACCCGCCGCTGATCCACTCGGTCTCGTTGGTCGGCTTCTCCGCGAAGCGGATGACCCGGTCGCCATCGAACGCGGGCACGCCGAACTGCGACGGCCGCTGCACGGCGGTGAAGGTGGCGAGCTTCCCGTGGCGGCGGTGGAAGGCCAGCAGGGCGTTGACGTCCACGTCGGCGACGCCGTCGCCATAGGTCATCATGAACGAACTGTTGCCGATGTGCGGCTGGAGCCGCTTGATGCGCCCGCCGGTCATCGACTCCGGCCCGGTGTCGATCACGCCGACGCGCCAGGGCTCGATGCTGGTGTTGAGCCGGTCGACGGTGCCGGCGGTGAAGTCGAAGAGCAGGTCCGACATCTGCTCGCGGTACTCGAGGAAGAAGCGCTTGATCGCCTCCGACCGGTAGCCGCCGGCGATGAGGAAGTCGTTGAAGCCGAACTGGCTGTAGATCTTCAGGATGTGCCAGAGGATCGGGCGCCCGCCGACCTCGACCATCGGCTTGGGGATCTCGTCGGTGTGCTCGGCGAGGCGCGTTCCGAAGCCGCCGGCCAGGATCACGACCTTCATCGGTCCGAAGCGCGATGCGGACGGCGCCGCGGCCGACGGACTTCCGGTTGCTGTGCTCGCTTTCCGACCGCTCACCGGCAAGCCTCCGAAACGAACCCGCCCGCGCAGGACACGACTGGCACCCTCCGACGGGTTTCGAGGTCATCGGCGCTTCGCCTTGCGGCGGGACAGAATTGGGACGGCTGCGGGAGGGCGAACTCCCACCCGCGGCAGATCAGCCGAGCCGCTCCTCGATGCGCGACCAGATCTCTCGCACCACCGACTCCGCGGCCATGCCGTCGGTGAGGAGGCAGATCATGCCCGGCGTGTCGCGGGTCGCGCGGCCGTGGCCCTGGTCCTGCGTGTCGCGGCTGATGAGCCGCTCGGCGACGGCCTCGCGCTGGGCGTCGTTCAGCCCCCGCTGTCGTCCGCGGCGGAGGGCCCGCTCGTCGACCGAGCAGTCGAGGAAGAACCGGGCCGGCGCCTCGGGGGCCAGGGCGGTGCCCGCGTCGCGCCCCTCGACCACGATCGGATGGGCGGTCGATGCGTTCGCCCGGATGAACGAGCGCTGCAGGGAGCGGAGCAGCTCGCGAATCGCGTCGTTGACGGCGACGGTGCTGACCTGCGACTCGACCCGCGGAGATTCCGCCTCGGCGTCGGGAATCCGTCGGCCATTCACGACGAGCAGCCCCTCGCCGTCGAGGGTCGGGGCCATCGCCCGCAGGGAGGCGGCCGCGGCTTTCTCGTCCTTCACGTCGACGCCCGCATCGAGCAGGGCGCAGGTCGCGGCGCGGTAGTGCTTGCCGGTGTAGAGCACCGCCCCGCCGAAGCGATCGGCGAGCATCGCCGCGACCGTGCTCTTGCCGCTCGCCGACGGGCCGTCGATGGTGAGGACCGCGAGCGGGCGAAGCTCCTCGGAGTGTTCGGTGCGGAAGAGGTACATGGTCGTGCCGAGGCCGAAGGGGAACGCTACCATCGCGGCGATGAATGCGGAGCATGCCAACGTCGTGGAACGCGCGAAAGCGATGGCGGTCGCCATGCACGACGGCTGCGGACACACGCGATCGAACGGCGAGCCCTATTGGCGGCATCCCGAGCGGGTCGTGCAGACGCTCGTCGCCCACCACCGCCACGCCGCGACGCTGGCGGCCGCGTGGCTGCACGACGTCCCCGAGGATTGCCCGGCCGACGTCGCCGGCTGCGAGACGCTGCTGACCCTGATCGCCGCCGACTTCGGCGCCGACGTGGGGGAACTTGTCCGCGAGGTCACCAACTTCTTCGGCCCCTCGGCCACGATGGAGGAGAAGCAGGCCCGACTCCGCGAGCATGCCCGGCACATGAGCGGCGAGGCGAAGTGGATCAAGCTCGCCGACCGCTGGGACAACATCAGCGGCATGGTCGGCTGGCCCGACTCGAAGCGGCAGCGCTACGCGAAGGCGACGATCGAACTGTTAGACGCCCTCGAGCCGCTGCCCGCCGGCGCCGCGGCCCTGGCCGCGATGATCGGCGAGCGGGCCAGGAGCATCGCCGGAGGGACCGCCGGCCGCGGGTGAGGGATCGGGCGGCGGTCGAGCTCGCGGGGCCTTCTCGCGACCGGTGAGGCGGAACTGATCGAGGGCAACGACTTCGGCGACACCTTTTGGGGCGTGTGTGATGGCGTCGGCGAGAACGCGCTCGGCCGCCTGCTGATGGAGGTGCGTGCCGCGCCCCGTCAGTCGCTTGCGTCCGACGACCGGTCGCGATGAGAGTCCACCGGCCGGAACTCCTTCGCGCCCATGATCTCCTCGAGCCGCTCGACGCTCACCGGCGCGTAGCCGTTGTTGTCGACCCCGACGTCCCAGGAGCGGGCGTGCGGATCGTCGGGCAGCGTGCCGTGCGAATGGCCGAAGAGGTGCCACGCGCCGTGGTGCGACGCGTCCCAGACCCGCATCGCATAGTGGCAGAGGACGATCGGCCGCCGCATGCCGGCGATCGGGAGGCGGATGCGCCAGAGGTCATGCACGCTCGCGAAGAGCGCGGCGAACTCGGGATCGACGACGCCCTCGGTCGAGCGCGGGTCGTGGTTGCCGAGGATGAGGTGCACGGTCCGGCAGCGGATCCGCTCGCGATAGGCGCGCGGCTCGCGGGTGCGAAACGCGAAGTCGCCGAGGTGATAGAGCGTGTCGCCTGGCGCGACGAGCCGGTTGATGTTCCCGATGAGCGCGTCATCCATCGCCTCCACCGACTCGAACGGGCGGTTGCAGTAGCGGATGATGTTGGCGTGCCCGAAGTGCGTGTCGGCGGTGAACCAGTGAGCCATGGGAGGTGGTCCGCGGCGCCGCGCGGCGCGCTCAGAACGCGAACAGCGTATCCAGCACCTTGGCGATGATGCCCTTCTCCGTCGCGCTCTTCAGCTCGCCCTTGGTCGTCTTCTCGATCGTGGCGTTCGCGAGGCGATGGCTCTGCACGGAGTTCGTCGCGTCGACGTCCTCGGCGCGGCACCGGCCGCTCAGGCGCATCGTCTGCGTCTCGCCGTCCATGTTGATCTGCTTGTAGGCCTCGATGAGGATCGTGCCGTTCGGCAGCACCTCGACCACCTCGGCGGTGATCTTCGCGGTGAAGTCGTCCTGGCGGGCGACGTCGCCCTTCGCGTCGAACTTCTTCTTGCCGGAGACGTCGAACTGGGGGAGGTCGGCGCTGCCGAGGGTGATGCTCTTGGCCCACTCGGCGGGGTCGAGGTTCATCCACTGCTTGAGGTCGGCGGAGAGGTCGTACTTCTTGTCGGTCTTGCTGTTGGCGCTCGACTTGGCCTTGCTCGATTCGCTCACCACGATGGTGATGAGGTCGTGGACCTTGAAGCTGCGCGGCTCCGGATCGGCGACGGCGGTGAGTCCGCCGCGAGCCCCGCCGGCACCGCCGCGCAGGGGCGGAGCCTCGTTGGCCCGCGACTCGAGGGCCACGACCGAAAGCGGCTTGGTGACGCCGTTGAGCTGCGGCGCCGACGGGGTCGCGGGCGCGGCAGGCTGTTCCGGCGCCGGTGGCGGCGGCGAGGGCTGCGTTGGCGGTCCCGGCTGGGCCGTCGGCTGCGACTGCCGTGCGTGGGCGGCGACCGCGACGGTGAGCGACGCGACGAGGGCGATGGCGTGGCTGGTCATGCGTCTTCCTTGGCGATCGTGCGGGTCGTGTCCGGCGCGGCGTCGGGAGCGCCGTCCCTGATCACGGCCTGGCCCGGTCCGCAGACCTCGGCCATGAACGTGCGACGGTCGCGGCGATCCTTGCGGTCGATGGCCCGAAACCGAATGGTCTGGCCCACGGCTCCGTCCTCTTCGGCGATGGCGGTGAGCTCGATGGCGATCGTGCCGAGCTCGCGGCGGATCACGACCTTGTCGTTCTTCCTGATCTCGATCGCCTGGCGAATCTTGTCGTCGGTGACGCGCTCGCCCTTCTTGAGGCGATCGGTGGTGACCACGCTCTCGAGCGCCGTTGACGGCGGCAGCTTGCGAAACTCGCTCGGGGACACGAACTCGGTGTGGACGTCGACGGCGTCTCCGATGGCGTCTCCGCGGCGGATCGCGCCGGTGGCGGTGGCGACGCTCGCCTCGAGCGTTGGGGTGACGATCAGCTCCTTGCGGCCGACGACGACGTCGCCGTCGCGGGCGATGATCCGCATCCGCACGCGGTCGGCGCCGAGGGCGGTGATCGGCACGACCTCGAAGCGCCGCGTCGCGCTCACCTGGTCGAGGAACGCGGCGTCGACGCCGGTGACGACGAGGCGCACGCGGGCGTTGGTGCTGGCGTGGACGTTGCTGACCATCTCGGCGATCAGCCCGCGCGGCGTGCGGATGTCCTTTGCCTCGTCGGCGTAGAACTCGACGCGGGCCAGGGCGCTGGTCTCGGTCGCGCCCTTCGGTCCCGCGGCCGGATCGCCGGTCGGCGCGGTGGGGGCGTCAAGGGCAAGCGCCCTCATCGCCACCGGCCTCCCGGCCCGCGCGGAGCGGACGAGCACGGACTTGCCGCTGAAGTCGATGAGGTTCGCCTTCGTCGCCGCCGCGTTCAGCTTGGCTCGCACCTCGTCGAGCGAAATCTCGAGCGTCGCGTTCGTCCCCAGGTCGGCGAGCTGGGTGTCGCCGAGGGCGAGCGCCGCGTCGCCTTCGAGATACGCCACGTCGCGGAGCCGCACGGCGGTCGAGCCCTGGGCGAGGCGGACGCTGCTGCGGAGCACGATCGAGTCGGCGGCGGCGAGGGCGGAGAGGCCGAGGGCGAGGATCGCCGCGGTGACGGTTCGGGCGATGGCACTGGTCGGGGTTTGGGTCATGGTGGCGGGCGTCCTGCCGTGGCTGGTGCGGTCGTCGGTCATGGAATCCTCCGTGACGCGCGGTTCGTCGTGAGCGAAGCGTTAGGTCAACTCAGAAGCGGCGAAGGTTGTTCACCTGCTGGAGCGTCTCGTTCGTGGCCTGGATCATCTGGCTGTTCATCTCGAAGGCCCGTTGCGTGCGGATGAGGCTGACGAGCTCGGTGATCGCCTCGCTGTTGGACTGCTCGAGGGCGGCTTGGAGCAGCGAGCCGCGGCCGTCCTCGGTGGGATTGCCGACCGACGGATCGCCGCTTGCCGCGCTTTGCACGTAGATGTTGCCGCCGACCGCGGTGAGTCCGGCCGGATTCACGAAGCGGGCGAGCTGGATCTGGCCGAGCTCCTCGGGCGAGGTCTGGCCGGGGAGCATCACCGTGACCGTGCCGTCGGCGCCGACCGAGAGGCCCGAGGCGTCGGGCGGAATGGTGATTTCGGGCTCGATGAGCCGGTAGCCCGGAGCGTTGGCGAGAACGAGCTGTCCCTCGGCGTTGGGCGTGAAGTTGCCGGCCCGCGTGTAGCCGATGCCGCCGCCGACCGCCTCCGGGGTCTGCACCATGAAGAAGCCGTCGCCCTGGATCATCAGGTCGTACGGGGAGCCGGTCTGCTCGACCGGACCGCTCCGCATGTCGAGCTGCGTGCCCGAGACCTTGAC
Organism: Phycisphaerales bacterium; assembly: GCA_044220875.1. Lineage (GTDB taxonomy): Bacteria > Planctomycetota > Phycisphaerae > Phycisphaerales > SM1A02 > JAEUIT01. Next base: position 525,750 of record JBGAQH010000001.1, read on the forward strand.
GCCGAGGCCCGTCGCGAGCCCGGTCGGGAAGCTGTTCACCGGGTCCTTGGGAAGGTTCGGCTGGGCCATCTGGAGGTAGAACAGGTCCTCGAAGTTGGCGCGGCTTCGCTTGAAGCCGACGGTGTTCACGTTCGCGAGGTTGTTCGCGATGACGTCGAGGTTCGTGTTCAGGGCATTGAGGCCCGTCGCTGCGGTGTTGAGTGCGAGGTAGCTCATGGCGTCTCAGTCGTTCCCGGGGCGTCAGGCGTTGCGGGTGATCCCGGCAATGGCCTGACCGGTGAGGTTGTCCTGGTACTGCATCATGCGAACGTTGGCCTCGAGCATGCGCGCCTGCCGCATGAGCTCGACCATCGAGTTGATCGGATCGGCGACGCTCTGCTCGAGCATGCGCTGTTCGACCGAGGTGGAGCCGTCGTCGACGCGGGTGACGGCGCCGCTGGTCCTGAGGATGTTGCCGCCGACCTTCTCGATCGAGGCGGGGTTCTTGGCCCGTACGACACGGAAGCGGGCGACCTCCGAGTCGTTCTGGAAGACGCGGCCGCTCTTGTCGACGGCGAAGGGCTTCTTCGGATCGATCTTGACCGGCTCGCCGGACTCGCCGATGAGGGCCCGGCCGCTGCCGATGAGTCGGAAGGTGCCGTCGGCGTCGACGGTCAGGTTGCCGGCCCGCGTGAGTTCGGTCGGCGCCTTCGGATCGGGCTTCTTGCCGTTGGCCGGGGCGACGACGAAGAACCCGTCGCCGGAGAGCGCCAGGTCGGTGGGCAGGTCGGTGCGCTCGAAGGGGCCCTGGGTGAGATCCACGCGGTCGCGCTCGAAGCGGAGCCCGCCGCCGAGCTTCTCGAGCATCGCCATCGGCGGGGCGAGGGGGTCGGCGAAGGGAGAGAGTCCCTCAACGCGCTCGGCAGGACGCTCGGAGGCGACCAGCAGGTCGGGCTTGAAGCCGACGGTGTTGGCGTTGGCGAGGTTGTTGGCGATGACGTCCATGCGGCGCATCGAGGCCAACACGCCGCTGGTCGAGAGGAAGGTTCCGTAGTTCATCGCGAGGTCTCCCACGAGGCGGTGGCGCCGGGGCAGCCGAGGGATTCGGCGGCGACGCGCCCGCGGTGGATGGCGGCTGCGACCGACGCGAGATCCAAGAGACGACGCCCGACGAGCTCCAATGGGCTCTCGGTTCGGTCGTCCCAGTGAAGGGACCGCGCTCGACCGATGAGGTCGAGGGGGTGGCCTGGCGCCGTCGCGGTGGACGCCGCATCCGTGCGGCGCATCGCGTCGAGTACCAGCTCGTGGAGGGCATCCTGCCCGTTTGTCTCGTCCGTGAGTTCACACCGCATCTGGCACTCCTTGCCCGGAAAGCGGAACGGACTCCAAAGGCAAGCCCGGTGCCAGCGCCGCGGTGCGCGAACGAGAGCCCGTTATGGGACGACTGACCCCTCGCATCGCATCAGGAGCGAGGATCGCCTACCTTCTATATCCCCATCGGCGCGTCGGGCTCCGGCTCGCGCGGGCGCAGCCGGTGCGCAGGCCAGCAGGTCGTGCGCAGCGCGCCCGACCCGATCCAGGGTCCGGTCGAGGACCCGATCGCGTGCGGTGAGGGAATCGCCCGTCGTCGTTTTGTGTCCGGCGGGCCCGCTCACGGTCGATCTTGAGGCGCTTCTCAATTCGATTCGAGCGGACGGTTGTGTGCCGTGACCGCGGTGGACCTGCGCCCGCATGCGTGACGCCGAAGACATCCCATCGACTCCTCCTTCCGCGGAAGGCAGCGAGTGCCCGTTCCTCAACCGGAACGACGCCCGCTGCGCGCCGCGGTTCTGCGTGGATGCGCTGGACAGCTTCTTCTCCCTCTGCTGCGGTTCGTTCCGGCGCTGCGAGAACTACCACCGGATCCGGGCCGACGACGCTCGGGCCGTGGCCTCCGTCGGCGGCGTTTCCGAGAAGCATGTGGCCCTCACCACATCCGCAACCTCTTCGGAACCCACCTCGCTCGATGGACGGCCTCTCCGGATTCGCGCCTACCTTCCGTGAGTTTCTCGGCTATCTCCGCGTCGAGGCGGGCCTGGCCGCCGCGACGCTCGAGGCATACGGCCGCGATCTCCGGCAACTCGCCGAGGACCTGGTCCCGCGCGGCGTGACGTCGCCCGACCTGGTCACGATGCAGCTCCTCTCGGAGCACCTGCAGCGTCTCCACCGCGAGCGCGGCATGGAGCCGACCTCGGTCGCCCGACACCTGGCGACGATCCGCGTCTACTTCCGCTACCTGCATGCGAACCGCCGCGTGCCGACCGACCCCTCGCGGCTGCTCGAGCGCCCGACCCGCTGGAAGCGGCTCCCCGGTGTGCTGAGCCCGGCGCAGATGCGCACCCTCGTGCAGGCGCCGTCGCCCGAACACGGCGAGCTCTGGCTGCGCGACCGGACGATGCTTGAGCTCATGTGGGCCGCTGGCCTGCGGGCCTCCGAGGTCGGGGCGCTGAAGGTCAACGAATACCACGACACGCTCTGCATGCTCACGGTCACGGGCAAGGGATCGAAGCAGCGGGTCGTTCCGATCGGCACGCCGGCCCAGGAGCTCGTCCGCAGCTATCTCGCCGACTGCCGGCCGCATCTTGCGCGATGGAAGGACGGCCGCGACGAGTTCCGGCTGCTGCTCTCGTTCAGCGGCCGGCCGCTCGAGCGAGTCGCCGTCTGGCAGATCGTGCGGAAGTACGCCCGCATCGCCCAGCTCCGCGACGTTCATCCGCACACGCTTCGCCACAGCTTCGCCACGCACCTGGTGCGCGGCGGCGCGGACCTCCGCGTCGTGCAGGAGCTCCTCGGCCATGCCGACATCGCGACGACGCAGATCTACACCCATGTCGACCGCAGCGCCCTCCGCGACGTCGTGAGGAAGCATCATCCGCGACCGTGACGCATGCGACGCCACCGGCCACCGAGACGAAAGAGAAACGAACCATGAACATTGCCGACCCGTGCATCCTCGTCATCTTCGGCGCCTCCGGCGATCTCACCTCGCGGAAGCTCATCCCCGCGATGTACGAGATGTCGAAGCTCGGGCTCCTCCACGAGAAGACCCGCATCCTCGGCGTGAGCCGATCGAGGAAGACGGATGCCCAGTGGCGCGAGGAGCTCCTGCCCTGGGTCCGCGAGCACGCGAAGGGCTTCGACGAGGTCGCGTGGCGCGAGTTCGCCGGCCGCGTCCACTACTTTGCGGGCGACGCGGTGAAGTCCGAGTGCTACGGCCCGCTCCGCACGCATCTCGACGAGATGGCGGAGAAGTGGGGCACGCGCGGCAACATGCTCTTCTTCCTCTCCGTCGCCGAGAGCCTCTACGAGCCGATCGTCGGCGAGATCGAGGCCTCGGGCCTGGTGAGCGAGGGCAAGCGCTGGTGCTCGCTCGACCGCGAGACGAGGTCGTGGCAGCGGATCATCGTCGAGAAGCCCTTCGGCCACGACGCGATGAGCGCCGCGAGCCTGAACAGGGCGTTGGGCCGGGCCTTCGAGGAGGAGTCGATCTACCGCATCGACCACTATCTCGGCAAGGAGGTGATCCAGAGCCTGCTCGTCTTCCGCTTCGCCAACGCGATGTTCGAGCCGGTGTGGAACTGGCAGTACGTCGACCACGTGCAGATCACGGCGGCGGAGACCGTCGGCGTCGGGCAGCGCATCGAGTTCTACGACCAGACCGGCGCGATCCGCGACATGATCCAGTCGCACCTCTTCCAGATCCTCGCGTTCGTGGCGATGGAGCCGCCGACGAGCTTCTCGCCCGACGCGATCCGCGCCGAGAAGACCAAGGTAATCGAGGCGATGGCGATCCCGACCGCCGACGAGATCGCATCGCACTGCGCCGTCGGCCAGTACGCGGGCGACGGGAAGGAGCCGGCCTATCACCTGACCCCTGGCGTCACGCCGGGAACGACGACCGAGACCTTCGGCGCGGTGAAGGTCCACTTCGACAACTGGCGCTGGGCCCGCACGCCCTTCTTCATCCGCAGCGGCAAGAAGATGAGGGCCAAGCGGACCGAAATCGTGGTCGAGTTCAAGCCGCCGGCGGCGAACCTCTTCCGCACCTCGGAGTCGGCGATGAGGAGCTGGCCCCGTCCGCCCAACCGGATGGTCATCGAGATCGCCCCGCGCGGGGCCTTCGCCCTGCGATTCGAGTGCAAGGTGCCGGGCAGCGGGCTGCGGGTCGACTCGATCGAGATGGACGTCGACTACGACCGGCATTTCGGCGTCGAGCCGGTCGAGGCATATGGCCCGCTCATCGTCGACGCCATGCGCGGCGACCAGACGCTCTTCAAGAGCCGCGTTGAGGTCGAAGGCGCCTGGAATGCGGTCATGCCGCTGCTCGACGAGCGCTCGGCGGCGATCCGAAAGGGCATCAACGCGAACTACGCGGTCGGATCGTGGGGGCCGGCATCGGCCGACGCGCTGCTCGGGCCGGGGCGAGCGTGGCACAATCCGTGATCCGAACCTCCCGACGTCACTCGCGAAAGCCCCTCCCACCTGCCATCATGAGCGCATGAGCCCCGAGCGGACTCCGGACACCTACGACCTCGACGACCAGTCGCTGCCCGTCCCGGCGCTTCCGGGCTCGGTGTCGGTGCAGCGGTCGAAGGACCAGGTGATCGACGCGGTCGCGGCGGACCTCATGATGCACGCGATGAACTGCGTGCGGACCTTCGGCGACTTTCACGTCGCCCTGTCCGGCGGTTCGACCCCGTTTCCGCTCTACGAGCGGCTGATGTACGACCCGAACCTGCGGACGCTGCCCTGGTCGCGGACGCACCTCTGGATCGTCGACGAGCGGTGCGTCCCCTTCGACCACGAGAAGAGCAACTTCCGGCAGATCCGGGACATCATCGTGGACCACTCGGGCATCCCGCCGGAGCAGGTCCATGCGATCCCCGCGATGCTGCCCGACGCGGCGGAGCGCTACGAGCGCGAGCTGCGCGAGCATCTCGGATGGCGCGAGCGCGGACAGGACCGGCTCGACTTCGTGCTCCTCGGCATGGGCGACGACGGCCACACCGCAAGCCTCTTCCCGGGACACGAGGCGCTCGACGAGTTCGACCGTCTCGTGGTCCGCTGCTCCGGTCCGCGGGTGACGCCGCCCGACCGGGTGACGATGACCTACGCGCTCATCAACGCGGCGCGGTTCGTCGCCGTGATGGTGTGCGGGGCGGGCAAGGTCGGAACCGTGGCGCGCGTCGCGTTAGGCAACGCCGACCGGCACGCGATGCCGATCCTCGGCGTGCGGCCGCTCGCCGGCGAGCTGAAGTGGTATCTCGACGCCGACGCCGTCGGCGCGGCCGGTTGAGGGCGGCATCCGCCCATGGAGCAACGAAACGTGTCGACCACAGCCCGCCCGCCGCACCCGTTCGCGTACACCGTCCTCATCGTGCCCTTCGGGGCGATCGGCGGATACGTGAGCGTCGCGATGGCGTTCCTCGCCACGCAGTACGGCCTGTCGGTCGAGGACGGCGCGCTCCTGATCGCCTCCGGCGTCGCCCCGCACGTCTGGAAGTTCCTCTGGGCCCCGATCACCGACACGACGCTCACCAGGAAGACCTGGTACATGATCGCGGTGACGCTCTGTGCCCTGGGCATCATCGCCATGAGCGCGATTCCGCTGAGCAAGGAGAACATGCATCTCCTCGAGGCGGTGATCTTCATCACGAATCTCGCGACGACCTTCCTCGGCATGTCGGTCGAGGGGCTCATGGCACACGCGACGCCCGACGACCAGCGAGGTCGCGTCGGCGGTTGGTTCCAGGCCGGCAATCTCGGAGGCGGCGGGCTCGGGGGCGGAGCGGGCCTCTGGATGGCCACGCACTTTCCGTCTCCGTGGATGTCCGGCGCCGGGCTCGGCATCGTGTTCATGCTCGGCGCGATCGCCCTGCGGTTCGTGCCCGAGGCGCTGGCCGAGCCGCGGGTGAAGAGCCTGATCGGCACGATGGGCGGCGTGTTGCGCGAGCTGTGGGAGATGATCGCGTCGCGCCGGGGCATTCTCTGCGCCGTGCTGTGCGTGATCCCGATCGGCACCGGCGCCGCGACGGGTGTGCTGGCCCAGGCGGAGGTCGCGAATCTCTGGCATGTCGACGAGAACGGCGTCGCGCTCGTGAACGGCGTGCTGAACGGCATGATCTCGGCGTTCGGCTGTCTCGTCGGCGGCGAGCTTTGCGCCCGCTTCAGCTCAAGGCGCGTGTACGTCGCGGTCGGGGCGCTCATGGCGCTCGTGGCCGTGACCATGGCGATCCTGCCCTTCGTCGAGGGCAACTACTACTTCTTCAACCTCGCCTACGCCTTCGTGACCGGGCTTGCCTACGCGAGCTTCACCGGTTTCGTCCTTGAGGCGGTGGGCAAGGGGGCCGCGGCCACGAAGTACACGGCGCTCGCCTCGCTCTCGAACACGCCGATCGCCTACATGGGGCTCGTGCTCGCCGCGTCCTATGCCCGGTTCAGCACCGACGGCGACCTCGTCCGCGGCGCCAAGGCAATGCTCTTCACCGAGGCGCTCGCGGGAATCCTGGGCATCGCCGTGCTCGGCGTGGTCGTCATGATCGTCCGCGAGCGGAAGTCGAGCCGGGCCGCGGCATGAGTCGACTCCAAAAGCACGGGCGGCGAGCCAGGTGGCTCGCCGCCCGATGTTCGACTCCGACATGCTGAATCGTGCGGGCGGTCAGCCCGCGTTGAGGTCTTCCATCATGCGATCGAGCGCGGTCGCCAGCTTTGCGTCGCTGTCGTAGGTGCCCGCGTCGATCTGCGACTTGATCTGGGCGATCTTGTCGGCCCGGACCGGCGGCATGGAGCGGAGTTTCTCCATGTAGCGAGCGTGCTCGCTGAGTTCCACGCGATCCGAGGCTTCCGAACGTCGGGCGGCATCGACCGGAGTCGTGCCCGCCGCCCGGGCGCCGGCATCGAGCGTGGCTCGATTGACGGCCCCGACGCTCGTGTAACCGGTGGTGAGGCTGATGTTGTTTCCGAGACTGTTCATGCTGAGGCCAATGTTGCCTAGATCAGGCATGGAGCGATACTCCACCGCGCGACGCAATCGTAGAATGCGTCCGCGGGTCGAAAGGGGTCTCTTACCGTCCTGGCAACGAGAATTCGGGCGAGAACCGGCTGATCGCAGCCGGCCCCAGTGTCCTGCCTGGGTCTTGGCTCGGACTGTTCATCCAAGCGTTGCTGCCCGGGCAGTGTGATCGGCGCTTGACCTCTGAACCCTTGAAGTTTGAGCGTTTCGTGTGCGACCTTGTAACCGTTGAGGAATTCGCGACTTGCACGCGGCGCTTCGCCGCTCGCGCAAGCCCGATCATGAGGTTTTCGATGTCTGGTAAAAGTCGACCCAAGGCACGATCGGGCGCGCTCTTATGGGCCGTGATGCTGAGCGCGGGCCTCGCGTTGGTCGGGTCGCGGCCAGCGTTCGCCATCGCGCCGCAATCGGCGCCGCCGAAGGATGCGCCTTCAAAGGACGCGCCGGCGAAGAACACGCCGTCGAAGCAGTCTCCGACCACACCGAAGCGCGACAACCCCGAGCTCTGGGATCCCGGTGATGAGGTCGTTCCCCCAAAGCCGCTGCCGAATGGAACGAAGGTTCCCGCAGGTGACGGAAAGGGCGGCGCAACGAACGCGGACAAGGAGGGCGGGCCCGCGTGGTCGGTGCTGCTCGGCACGTTTGTCGGAGACGACCACGCCGACGCAGCGAACTCGGCGCGTGCGCGGCTCGCGGCCAAGGTGCCGCAAGTGAGCGACTGCTTCGTGAGCCGCGTGCCGCAGGGTTCGGTGCTTCTGGTCGGTCGCTTCAACGGACCTTCCGATCCGGCCGCGCAGGCGAAGATGAAGGAGCTGAAGGCGCTGGTGATCGACGGGCAGCGGCCCTTCGCCGGCGTCATCCTCACCCGCACGTCGACCGACGCGGAGCCGCCCGGTCCCTATGACCTTCGTCGGCTGCGCGAGCGATTCCCCAAGGTGAAGCCGCTCTACACACTGCAGGTCGCGGTGTGGAGCACCTTCGGCGACAAGAGCGCGACGCGAGCGGACATGCGGGCCGCCGCCGAGAAGTACTGCAAGGAGCTTCGGCTCAAGAACGTCGAGGCGTGGGTCCACCACGACGACGACACGGCGACCAGCGTCGTCCTCGTCGGTCACTTCGACGGCAGCGCCTACGACGGCAAGAGCACGCTCTTCTCCTCCGAGGCCGAGCAGCTCATGAAGAAGTTCCCGCGGCATCTGGTCAACGGCGAGGAAGTGCTCATCCCCGTCGATCCGCAGAAGCCCGACGGCGCCAAGCGGCCCCAGGGCTGCCGCCTCGTCGAAGTGCCCTCGTTCTGAATCGAACCTCTCCATGAGCCTGGCCCCACCACGACTGCTCGGACAGGAGCGAGCCACGACCTCGATCGCGAAGGCGATGCTTGGCGGGCACGTTCATCACGCATGGATCTTCCACGGCCCGTTCGGCGTCGGGAAGTGCACGGCGGCGATCGAGTTCGCGAAGCTCCTCCTCGACCCGGAGACGACGCGCGAACACATCGCGGCGTTCTCGCCGCCGCGGGGGACGAAGGTCGCACAGCTCATCGGGGCCGGCACGCATCCGGACCTGCACGTCATCCGCAAGGAACGGACCGAGGACTCGGCCATCGCCTCGCTCCGCGACAAGAAGCAGACCAACATTCCCGTTGACCTGTTGCGCGAGCTGATGCTCGGCGGCACGATCGACGGCAGGACCTTCGACGGCGCCGTGTGGCGCACGCCCTATCTCGGTCGCGGCAAGGTCTTCATCATCGACGAGGCGGAGCTGCTCGACGACGTCGGGCAGAACGCCCTGCTGAAGACGCTCGAGGAACCGCCGGGCGGCACGACAATCGTGCTCGTGACGACCCGCGAGGATCGACTGCTGCCCACGATCCGAAGCCGCTGCCAGCGCGTGGCGTTCGGGCCGATCGACGAGGCCGGGATGCGGCAGTGGATGGCGAGCGGGGCGCTGCCCGTCGATGGCGCGGACCGGGCGTGGATCGAGCGATACGCCGAGGGATCGCCGGGCGCGGCGCTCGTCGCGTTCAAGCATGACGTCTGCAGGTGGGCCCGCGATCTCGCCGCGCCGCTGGACGAGATTTCGAATGGCCGCCTTGTGGGCGGGCTGAGCGACCGAATGGCCGAACTCATCGGCGAATGCGCGGAGAGGGTCGTGAAGGAGAACGAGCGGGCCAGCAAGGAAGCGGCGAACCGGCTGGGCACCAGGCTTCTCTTCGGCGTGCTGGGACAGCGGGTGCGCGACGGCATCGCGGGGAGCGTCCGGAGCGGCGCGATCGACGAGGCGGAGCGCTGGGGCGTGATGGCCGACGTGTTGGCCGACGCCGACGAGCAGATTCGGCGCAACCTGAACCTCAAGCAGGTGCTCGCGCTGCTCGTGGCCCGCTGGGTCGCGACCTGTGAACGCGGCGCGGCCGCAGGCGCGCGGGGATGACCATGGGATCGGGACTTGAGATCGAGCGCGTCTGGGTGCTGCGGACCATGCCGGAGATTCCCGTCGGCGCCGAGCGCTGGACGATCGAGCAGGGTTACCTTCCGCTCAGCGACGCGCCGGACTTCCCCGAGGGGCGGCTTCGCCGAATCGTGCGCCCGGACGGAACGGAGCTCTTCCGCCACACGGTCAAGCGCGGCGCGGGCATGGTGCGAGAGGAGACCGAGCGGACGATCGATGCGGCGGACTTCGCTCGCATGTGGCCGCAGACCGAGGGGCGTCGAATCGAGAAAACCCGCTATCGCGTGCGGGAGGGACCGCTGCTCTGGGAGCTCGACCGCTTCCATTCCCTTCCGCTGGTGATGCTCGAGGTGGAGCTGGCGGACGTTTCGCAGGCTGCGGAGCCGCCGGAATGGGCCCGCGGCCTCGTCGTCCGCGAGGTGACGGAGGATGCCCGCTACCGGAACGCGGCGCTGGCGATCGACGGGATGCCCGCAGAGGCTTCCGTGCCCTAACGACCCTGGACCACTTTCGACATGGATCACACGACGACAGAGCGGACGAGCGGAACATTGAACTCGCGGGGCGCGGCGCGACGGCCGACGGTCGTCGTCGTCGGCGGCGGATTCGCGGGCGTCGAGGCGACCAAGCAGCTTGCGCGCTCCGACGCCAATGTCATCCTGCTCGACCGAAGCAACCACCACCTGTTCCAGCCGCTCCTCTATCAGGTGGCGACCGCGGTGCTCACGCCCGCGGACATCGCCTTTCCGATCCGGCGCATCTTCCGCCACCAGCGGAACGTCACGGTCTTCCGCTCGGAGGTTCGCGAGGTCGACACCAAGCGGCAGATCGTCCGTCACGGCGATGGAACGGAGACGCCCTATGACTGGCTCGTGCTCGCCGCCGGCGCGGGCCAGTCCTATTTCGGCCATGACGACTGGGAGAGCGTTGCGCCGGGAATGAAGACGCTCGAGGACGCGGCGAAGATCCGCGGCAGGATTCTGCAGGCGTTCGAGGATGCCGAGGCGGAGCGCGACCCCGAGGCGCAGCGCGCCCACCTGACCTTCGTGATCGTCGGCGCCGGACCCACCGGAGTCGAGATGGCCGGGGCGATCAAGGAGCTCGCCGTCGATGCGATGGATCCCGACATGCGGCGGGTCGACGCCGAGAAGGCGCGAGTCGTGCTGATCGAAGGCCAGGACCGCGTGCTTGCGGCGATGGCGCCGGAGAGTTCCGCGAGCGCCGAGGCGAGTCTCCGGTCGATCGGCATCGAGGTGCGCACGTCCGCACGGGTCACCCACGTCGACGAGTCCGGGGTGGTGGTGAGCGTCGGGGGAAGGGACGAGCGCATTCGCACCCACACCGTGCTGTGGGCCGCTGGGGTTGAGGCCAGCCCGCTGGCGAGGACGCTCGGCGTGCCGCTGGACCGGGCCGGGCGGGTTGTCGTCCAGCCGGATCTCTCGGTGCCGGGCGCACCGAATGTCCTCATCGCCGGCGACCTCGCCCACATCGTCTGTGCGGGACAGGACAAGCCGGTGCCGGGCGTCTGTCCCGCGGCGATTCAGATGGGCCGCTTCGCAGGCTCGCTCATCGCCACGACGATTCGCACCGGCGTTCGTCCCACCCGATCCTTCGCGTATTGGGACAAGGGATCGCTCGCCACCATCGGGCGGGCTCGAGCGGTCGCCGACATCTTCGGCGGACACCGCAAGGGATTCGTGGCGTGGTGCCTCTGGTGCTTCGTCCACGTCTTCTTCCTGATCGGTTTCCGCAATCGCCTCTTCGTGATGCTCTCGTGGGCAGCGAGCTACGTGCTGTTCTCGAAGGGTGCCCGACTCATCCTGGGCGATCCCAAGAGCCGCGTCGTCCTGCGCAGCAACGGCCTCGACTCGACCGCGGCAGAGCGGGGCGCGGCATGAGCGGCGGCGAATGGAGTTCGATTCAGAGGTTCCTCGAGGGCCGCACGTTCGCGGTCGTCGGCGCAAGCGGGAACCGCGAGAAGTTCGGCAATCGCGTGCTCAGGCACTACCTCGCCCACGGGCGAAGGGCGATTCCCGTTCATCCGTTCGAGCGGACGGTGGAAGGCGTGCCGGCCGTCGCATCGCTCCGAGACCTGAGGGAGACCGTCGATGGCGTCTCCGTCATCGTGCCGCCAGACGTGACCCTGACCGTCCTCGACGATGCGATGGCCGCGGGAATTCGCCGGCTCTGGCTTCAGCCCGGAGCCGAAGACGAGCGCGTGCTGCGAAGGGCCGACGAGCTCGAACTCGAGATCATCGCCGGCGGTCCTTGCGTGCTTGTCGCGCTGCGCTGAACGACGCGGGGCCGGTCAGATCGCGCTGTTGCGCAGTTCCTTGGCCTGCGGAAGATCGGTGGCGCTGGCGAGGCCGAAGACGCGCAGGAACTCTCGAGTCGTCCCGTACAGCATCGGACGGCCGACTTCCTCGGCTCGACCGACAATGCGCACGAGGCGGCGGTCCATCAGGCTCTTCAGCACCTCGCCACATGCGACGCCGCGAATGGACTCAAGGTCGGCGCGGAGAATCGGCTGCCGGTAGGCGATGATGGCGAGCGTCTCGAGCGCCGCCTGACTGAGCTTGGACTGTTGCCGTTCGCCGCGAAGCCGTCCGAGGAGCGGACCGAATGCCGGCAGCGTCAGCACCTGGTAGCCGCTCGCAAGCGACTCGATTCGGAACGCCCTGCCGGTTGTCTCGTACTCGGCGTTGAGCTTGGCCACGGACTCGGCGAGTCTGGCCAGCGCGTGCTTGCGAGCCCGTGCGGTGGCCGGATCGTCCGAGGGCTGTTCCGGTTCCGGATCCGCGTCGACGGCGTCGGCGGGACGGTCGGATGGCTTCGGTTTCCGTCGCTTCGTCTGCTGGGCCCTGGGCTGCGGCATCAGGCCGAGGAGCTCGATGAGCCGAGCCTCGGTGAGCGGCCGATCCGACGCCAAGAGCAGCACCTCAAGCCGCTGCTCGAGCGGAAACTCGGCGCACGCGGCGTCGGCGGAAGACTCGTCGTGTGCGAACGCGTCCGCATGGGGAATCACCTCGTCGGCATTCGAAACCATGCGAGAACGCTACCACAGCCGGATGGCCCGACGCCAATTCCGACAGGCTACCGTGATCCTGGCGCCGGGCGGCCCAATCAGCCCTTGGCGAGCGCGACCTTGGTGGCAGCGACGCGCTGGGCTCGCTCGAGACGTGCTCGTTCCTCGGCGGAGGTGTGTCCGGCCTCGGTACTCTTCGCCCGGGCGTCGGCATACTCGCGCTCCGCCTGTGCTCGATTCAGGGTCGCCGCGTCCTCGGCGTAGTCGGTGACCAGGGTGAGGTCGCTTCCCTGCATCTGAGCGAAGCCGCTGTCGATCAGGAAGGTCTTGCTGCCGCCGTCCGCCAGCTCGACGCGGGCAACGCCAACGCCGAGCGATGCGAGAAACGGGCTGGCTCCGGCCATCACGCCACGCTGGCCGTCCCATGCCTCGAACGAGACGTAGTTCGCGTCAGCGGCGAGGAGTGCTTGGCTCGGAGTGACGATGGAGCAGCGGAACGTGGCGGGCACAGCGGATACCTCAAAGTGGCGTCCTTGGCGGATCGCCGTCGGACGGGGCCGCAGCGTGAGGCGGCGGGGCGGAGATCATACCGAATGGATGCGATCGTCTGCTCGCGGCAGGGCGGCAGCGCGGCAGGGTGGATGGCGACGCTTCGGATGGGTTCGGAATCCCGGCATCGAGCCCGAGAACCGGCGCACCCGATCAAGAAAGAAGCCCCGATCGGTGGTGCCGATCGGGGCTCGAGGATCAGAGGGGTGTCGAGAGGCCGCCGGAGCCGAAGCTCAGACGTCGTTCAGGACAGGTCGGAGGGCGATCAGGCCCGACGACGTCGGCCGACACCGGCGAGGCCGGCGAGACCGAGGAGAGCAGCCGCACCCGGGGTCGGGATCTGGGCGACGAACACGCTGGTGAACGAGGCCGAAGAGTTCGCACCAAGGAGGAACGCGAACGTGATCTTCAGATCGGAACCAAGGTTCGGGCCAGGCAGACTCGGGATCGGATTGCCGAAGGAGTCGAAGCCGAGCGACGAGCTGCCCGGATCAGTGCGGGCGACGTTGAACGGCGGGTTGAAGAGCGTGCCGATCGTCGCAGCGCCAGTCGAGCCAGTCCAGAGCGGACCAGTGAGGCTCGAGATGAAGCCAGGACCGGTGGTGGTGAGACCACCGCTGACCGAACCGCCATAGACCGTGCTGCCGAGCAGCGCGACCGGGAGCGAGACAGTCAGGTTGAAGACAATCGAGTGATCCGAGAGATTCTGGATCACGTAATTGCCGGCCGTGAAGGCCTTGTTGCCGCCTTGATTGTTCGAGGCGTTGAAGTTCCAGCCGAGCGTCCAAGCACCGGCACCGTCAATGACGTTGCCCTGGTAGTTGAAGACGTCGGGCGTCGCAGTGGACGAGCCGATGAGATTCTGCGTCTGGTTCGAGCCGTCAGCGGTGATGCCAAGCGTCACCGTGGGGCCGTCCGCAGCCGCAGACATGGTCGCCGCTGCGGCAGTTGCGCATGCCGCAGTAGCGATGAAGCCGCGTAGACCATTTCGGAGCATGTGAGTTCCCTCCCTCAATCCTTCTGTACGGGTGTCCGCTGAGTGCGGACATCCGCCTGTTGTCGGACCGACCCTTTTCCCGAGAGCCGAGCCGTCTGAACGTTTCGTGCGGTCCACTCACCAAGAGTGGAGTTCGCGAGTCGTGCCGTGGAGTTTGAAAGCCTCACGGCTCCATTCACCACAACCAGTCCCGCGTTGTCCCGACCGCCGGCGTGTTAGGCCGAGCGGCGACGACCGCGACCCGCGAAGAGACCGAGACCCGCGACCGCGAGCGCGCCCGGCGTCGGAACGACGACGAAGAGGCTCGTGAACGACGCCGAGTCACCCGCAGTAAGGGTGAACTGGAGACGAATCGCGATGTTGGTGGTCACTGCCCCGTAGGGGAGCGACGGAATCGGACCGCCGAACGTGTCGGGGCCGATCGTCTGGCTCAGGAACGAGCCAGCAGTCGCCGACGAACCGATCAGCAGCGATCCGGCGAGATTGCCGGTCGAGAAGTCAGGAGCGACGTCGGTGTAGGCGCGATAGATCGCGTCGTTACCGCCGATCGCCGAGACCGTCGCGCCGTCGCCGTTGAGGTCGGTCACCGTGCCGGTGATCGATCCGCCGATCGTGCTCGAGGCAAGAGCCTGGCTGATCGGCAGCGAGACGTCCAGGAAGAACGTCTGCGTCGCGTTGCTGGTGTTCGTGACAACCAAGTTGCCAACGATGAACGGATCCGGATTGACCAACAGGCCCCAGCTCAGATTGAAGCCGGTGCTGTCAAACGGGCTGCTGATGGAACCGTTGTAGCCGAACGTGCTATTGCCGTTCGACCACGCGTTTCCGACGGTAGCCGCGTTGTACTCGTAGGTCTGGCCTGCGACGCCGATTCGCATCGTCAGGTCCGGAAGAACTGATGTGTCTGCGCTCGCGCTCGCCGAGGCGAGCGCAATCAGGGCGCAACCACATCCCGAAATAACAAGATTGTTGTAGACGGCAGCCATTTAGACCCCTTCCTCCGATGAGGTCCGCCCACGCTCCCTCCCAAGGAGCGCGAACGAATTCCGGCGGTGCCGTAGCGCCGCCCTTTTCCCACTCGGAAAGTAGCACAGCCTTCCACCCTCCGCAAGCGAAAGTCTGAGCTTTGGTCGAACTGCCAGCGGGGTATCGCCAGTTTTGCCTGTGCGGTCAGTTCCGAGAACGTCTCATTCTTGCTGCATCAAGGAGGCGTCCTGATCGGAACTTCGCTTTCCGGACGGGCCCCGGGTGTCTCGGTCGGCGAAAGTGACGTGGTCGAACGCCTCTCGCTGCCAGGCGGCGAGCGTTTCATGCATGTGTGCCAAACTCGGGGCGAGACGAATCGCCTCCTTGAGTTCGTGCATGTGACCGAGCGTCTTGCCGTACCAGGCGATCCGCCGCTGCATCGACTGGATTGCGTGGCGTTCCGTCTGATAACGGCTGACGAGGTCTATATGGCGGGCGATTACCCGAAGCTTCTCGTTCAGCGAAGGCTCTGGAGCGGCCTTTCCAGTCGCGAGCAGCGCCGCCGCCCGCCGGAAGATCCATGGGGTGCGAAGCGCCGCTCGGCCAATCATGACGCCGGCGCAGCCGGATTGCCGCATGCGGGTCGGCACCTGCTCGGGGGAGGAGAGATCGCCGTTGCCGATCACCGGGATCGCTCGCACCGCCGCCACCACATCGCCGATTCGGTCCCAATCCGCCTCACCGGAGAAGAACTGCACCGTGTACCGCCCGTGGACAGTCACGGCCGCGATGCCGACGTCCTCAAGGGAACGCGCGAGTGTCGGAGCGACGACGTGCTCGGGATCCCAACCGAGCCGCATCTTGGCCGTCACTGGCACGCGTCCGGCGCCGTGCCGGTCGACCGCGCGGACGATTCGCTCGGCCAGCCGGACGGTCGATCCGACATCACAGAGCAGAAGCGAGCCCCCATTCTTCTTTGCAACCTTGTCAACGGGGCAGCCCATGTTGATGTCGATGAGCCGGGCCCCGTGATCGATGGCCCACAGGGCCGCCTCGGGTAGAGGATCGTCCGCGTTTCCGTACAGCTGCATGCCGCAGGGTTGGTCGAGGCCGTTCGTCGACGCCAGGTCGAGCGTCTTTTGCGAGTTCTTCAGAATCGCCCGCGAGTTCAGCAGGTCCGTCGTCGCCAGGCCGACGCCACCCAACTCGCGGCAGAGGATGCGAAACGGGAGATCGCAATGTCCCGCGATGGGCGCGAGAAGAAGCGGGGTTTCCAGCGTGAGCGATCCGATGCGAAGCGGCACGCCCCGATTCTACGGGGATTGCAATCTCGTCACGGCGAGGTCGAGTCTGCCCACGAGCCGCGCTCGACCGACCAGTCGTTGCCGAAGAACCCCGCGAGCCGGATCGCCGACGCTCCGGAGACGAGCGTGCTGGCGTGCAGGATGCACAGGTCCGGATACTCGACCCCAGAGACGAAATAGGGGAGGCGCATCGTGAGACGCGTGCCGATCGGGCCGGAGCCGGCAATCACCGCCACGCACGCCACGTCGCTGTCCGGGCGCGGATAGGTGAACGCGCACGCGAGGTCCTCGCCCGCACACTCGCGATCGCCGACCTTGATCGAGCCGTTCCGCACCAGGACCGGGCACGTGCCGAGCAGGGAGTTCCACGCGGCGTTCGTCTCCGCGTTGCCGATGAGAATCACGCCGCGGTCGCGGAAGCGCCCCGGCGCGAAATCGGTGTCCGGAATCACGTCAATCGAGCCGTTGCCCCGGTACCAGAACGTCTCGGCGTCGAATCGGGCCTTCGCCAGGAGCGCCGCATCGCTCGCATCGTCGCCGGCCGTGCCGTACACGATCAGCATGTCGTTGCGGAAAGCGTCCTTCAGGCTGCCGCCGCGGCGTGCGCTCTTGGTGGCGGGCGATGGCGCCGGCTCGACCTTCCAGGTCGCGTCGCTTCGCACGAGCCACAGCGGCGAGCTTCCCGCATACGTGGTCTCGACCGTCGTGTTGTCGAGGGTCACCGCGAGCGGTCCGCCCTCGATCGGAGGGCGCAGCGCGAGTCGGGCGACGTTGCCTGTGGTTCCAACGATCGTGCGCCTGGTCCTGTCGAGCGCGACCGAGATCGTGCTCGGCTTCCACGGTTCCGCCTGCTGGTCCAGCGCGAGCCAGTCACAGGCGCTCGACACGGTCGGCGCCGCGGTGGTGAAGTCGATCTGGTCGACCGTGGCGGGGTCCGGAAGCGATCGGGCCTCGAGAAACGCCATGAGCGGCGGCCAGTCGACGCACTCGTTGCCCCACCAGTGGTTCGCCCCCTTCTGCTCGTGGTAGGCGAAATCCGCGTGGAACGCCCCGTCGCCGTCGGCGAGGACCGCCCGCATCGTCCGGGCCTGCTCGACCGGGACGTTGTCGTCGACGTCGCCGTGCAGGATGTAGACGCCCTCGCGGGCGTAGTTTCGCCGCATTGCCAACGTGTCGCTCGCGCCGGTGGCCCTCGCGAACATGCCCTCGGCGCCGGCCGTTCCTAACGCGACGCCACCGTAGCTCGCAAACGAGATCCAGCCGGCGCTGGGCGCGATCGCGGCGAAGCGGTCGGGAAAGTGTGCCCCGAGCTGCCAGGTCCCGTGCCCGCCCATCGAATGTCCGGTGAGCCACTGTCGCCGGGGATCGGCGCCGAAGCGAGCCTGCGCGTCGGCGAGCGCCTCCAGCGCGTCCAGCCGCCCCCAGTCCTCCCAGTCGAAACCAAACGGGCGGCGGTTCGTCGGGCAGATGATGTGGGCCCACGACTTGGGGGCGTACGAGGCGGCCTGTCCGCGGGCCTCGACGCTGGCGCCGTGCAGCGACAGGATGATGCCGGCGGGCCCGTCGCCGGCCGCCGGCACGACGGCGTAGTACTGCACGCTGCCGTCGATCGGACTCAGGCGCGTGACCATTCGGTGATCATGCGGGCCGACGACGTGCAGCTCGAGCGATCGCTGGGCGATCACGCGCCCGCCGAGCTCCAGCGTCACGTCGAAGCGGACGCTCCCGGTCGCCGGCGCGTCGTACCGCACCATGCCCGACGCCTTGAATGCGCTGCGTGCCGGGACGTCGGGAATCGGCGTCGTGGTGGTCGTCCCGTTCGGCGCGCGGACCTGCAGCGTCGCGCCCTTCAGCGGCGAATCCGCGGGCTGGACGATCACGACGCCGATCGGCAGTTCGCCGGTCGCGCCCGCGACAAGGTCGGGCAGCGTGTCGTCGGCGCCGAGGAAGTGCGGACCGTCGGAGGCGCACGGGGCGAGCGTCGCGCTCAGCTCGCCGCGGCTGCACGCGAACAGGAACTCGTTTCGCCCGGCGCGGACCCGCACCGGTACGCGCAGCCATCCGTAGCCGTAGGGATCGCCGACATGCGGCTCTCCGTTCACGTAGACCATCGAGTTGCCGCGCGAGGCGAGCATGAGCGTCCGCTCGGTCTCGCTGTCGAAGGTCGCGAACGCGTAGCCGGCCCCGAGCGCTGCGTTCGAGAAGGTCGCCGAGTCGCCGCTCGCCGCGGCCTGCAGCGGCGCCCACTTCTGGACCGTGCCGTCCGGCGCGGTGACGTCGGTGCCGTCGGTCGGCGCGGCGAACGTCCCCATCACGATCTGGTGCTCGATCGCGTCGAAGCGGATCGGCGAGCGGGCCGGACGACCGATCTGTCCCACGACGAGCGCACGCTCGAACGTGAAGGGAAGCTGGTCGGCCGCGCCGCAGGGCGTCGTGCAGAGAAGGACCGCAAGGGTGAGACCGCGCATCGCGGAAGCGTACTGCGATCGGCGCCTCCGCGGACGTCAGCGGGAGAGCGCGGTCAGGATGGCGTCGCGGACGCGGGTCATCGGCACCAGCGGACCCTCGGTCGGCGGGTCGAAGGCGTCGAGCGCGTCACCGAAGAGCACCGGCTCGAAGCCGCGGGACTGGGCGACCCGGCCGTGCGATCCTCGCACCAGTCCCGGATCGAGGGGGATGACGTCGAGGAGCGTTCGGAGGCCCAGACTGCGCTTCGCCAGGCGCCAGCCCACGGCGAGCTTGGGGAATCGAATCGCCGGATCGACGAAGAGCTCGCACGGGTCGTAGCCCGGCTTGCGGTGGATGTCGACCGTTCGGGCGAAGTCGGGCTCGCGGCCATCCGTCCAATACGGATACGCGAACCACCGGTCCTCGGCGCTGACGGCTAACAGTTCGCCCGAGCGCGGGTGGTCCGCGGACATCGACCGCAGCTCGTCGCGGTCGTGCACGGCCTGGACACCGGGAATCGCCTGAAGCAGTCCGCGCACCTCGGGGACGCGGGCCGCGTTCCGCACATAGACGTGCGCCACCTGGTGGTCGCAGACGGCGAACGCCTCGCTCGCGCCGGCGTCGAGCAGCTCGCCGCCGCGCTCGTCCCGCACCGCAAGGAGCCCCGCGGCGCGCAACGCGCGGTTCGGCTCGATCGCGCCCGAGGTCGGAACGATCCCGTATTCGCTCACCACCAGGACCCGCACGCCGCGCTCGGCGTAGAAGTCGCGCAGCCGGCCGAAGACCCGGTCGATCTCGCGCACGTGCCGGCGGATCTCCGGATGTCCGGGGCCGAGCTTCTGCAGCGGATAGTCCAGGTGCGGCAGGTAGACGAGCGAGAGCGTCGGCTTGGTGCGCTCGTGGGTGTGCATCGCCGCCGACGCGATCCAGTCCGTCGATCGGATGTCGGCGCCGGGCCCCCAGAAGCGGAAGAGCGGGAACTGCCCGAGCTTCGCCTGGAGCTCGTCGCGCAGCCCGGCCGGATGCGAGTGGCAATCGGGGATCTTGCGGCCGTCGGCGCGGTAGATCGGCCGCGGCGTCACGGCGACGTCGGCGGTCGAGTACATGTTGAACCACCAGAAGAGATTGGCCGTCGTGCACGACGCGTCCATCCTCTTCGCCGCATCCCAGACCTTCTCGCCGTGCACGAGCCTGTTCGACTGCCTCCAGAAGAGGACCTCCTGAAGGTCGCGGTGGAACCAGCCGTTTCCGACGACGCCGTGGTCGGCGACCTCGAGGCCGGTCAGCATCGACGACTGCGACGTGCACGTCACCGCCGGCAGCGGCGGCTTCAGAAGGCGCACGCCGCCCGACTGCCGGGCGAAGTCGCGGAGGCGCGGCGCGTCGTCGTTCAGGAGCGACGGCGAGAGCGCGACGATGTTGAGGACCGCGACCGGGTGCACGGGCGGAGTCTACGTTCCCGCGATGCGCCGCTGGGCCGCGCGGGTGAGGAGGAAGCACGCGATGCAGAGGACCGCGGCGGGAATCGATCGGGCAAGCAGGGCGAGATACGCGTCCGAGAGGCTGATCGCCGCGATCCACATGGTGATGGCGGGCCCGACCGAGGGCGGGACGCGCTCGATGAGCCGCGCAGCGGCGGTCGTCCAGGCGAGGAGGACGGCGGGCACCGCGACCGTGCCGATCAGGAGCGCGATCTCGAGCGGATCGTGCGAGACGCGCTGGAGGACCGAGGGCGGGATGAACACGAACGCGAGGACCGGAATCGCTCCGACGTACGGAGCGAAGCGGAAGCGGTGGCGCCGGGGACGCGAGCCGGGCGGCACGATGTCGCCATGGCGCGCCGGGTCGAGCTCGCGGCCGCATTCGGGACACCGGCATCGCTCGAGCGGCACCGGATATTCGCAGTGACCGCAGACCTGGGCGGGCTCGGAGGCGGAGAACATCGCCTCACGCCGCGCGACGAGACTGAAGCCGGCGACGTAGATCAGCAGCAGGATGGCCGGCCCAACGGCGGGCATCAGGCTGTCGGGAAGCCCGAAGGCGAGCGACGCGGTGATGATCGCCATCGCACGGCACGCGCCCATGATGAGCACCGTGAATCGCGATCGCGCGTGCAGCAGGTCGTAGAGGATGATGAGCGCGACCAGCCCGACGCCCGACGCCAGTTGGACGAGGTCGTTGAGGGCCAGCAGCAGCAGGCCACACACGACGAGGACGCTCGCGAATGCCGTGGCCCCCTCGGGGCTCACCCGTCCCGACGGAATGGGGCGGTGGGGGCGTTCGCGGGCGTCGATGGCGCGGTCGAAGAGGTCGTTGAGCGCCATGCCCGCGACGTAGAACGCGACGATCGCCGCCGACGAGAGCGAGGCGGCCCGCCAGAATCCGGGAAGCGTCGGGGCGCCATGGGCCACGGCGGCGAGCGCCGTTCCCGCGAGGGCGTTGCTCACCGCCGTGGGCGCGTTGGATGCCCGCGAGAGCTCGAGGTATGCGAGCACGCGGGTCCCGAGGCTCACGCCATCGCCTCGCGCAGCCAACGGATCTCGGCGGCGATCCCCTCGGCCAGCGAGCCGCCGCGCAGTCCCTCGGGCAGCACCGTCCAGGCGTAGGTCTCGATCTCGAGGGTCGGGCTGGCGTCGGGCGGCAGGGCGTCGAGGCACGCCCTGATCTCGCGGGCGGTCGTCCCTAACGATTCGTACGGCGCGGGCAGCCGATCGAGGAAGATCGGCACGTGGTAGTGCGTGCGGAGCGTTCCCTTCGGCGTGAGCCCCAGCGCCGGCCGGAGGTCCTCGTGGAAGCGGACCTCGCCGCTCGCGGTGCGGATGCAGGTCTGGTGGAGGTACTTCGGCTCGTCGAAATGGCGAAGCGCCTCGAGCGAGGCCCGCGACCCGTCGGCCTCGATGGCGCTCGAGATTTGGATCTTGCCGATGCGGATCCCCGCCCGCACGTACGCCTCGATCGCCTCGCGCTGCGGCTCGAACATCACCGCGCCGTGGCAGACGTCATGGCACACGCCGATGTGGCGTCGTACCGTCTCCGAATCCCCGAAGCAGCGGTCGAAGAGGTCGACCACGTGCGACGCGCGATCGAGGACGCAGCCCGGCTCCGGCTCGAGGTCGACGTGGATGCGGACTCCGCGATCGCGCTCGATGCGGGCGCAATGCGCCGCCATCGCCTCGAGCTGCGACGCCGCGATGCCGACGCTCGCGCCGCAGCCCTCGTTGGTGAACGTCGGCCGCCAGCCGATCGGCACGGTCGAGATCGACGCGTCTCGCACGTGGTCGGGAAGGAGGTCAACAAGGATGTTCGCGAGCCGCACGGTGTAGGCGAGGCGCTCGGGGCGTCCCCAGTGCGGCTCGTAGACGGCGTGCTTGATGACGTGGTCGTGGAAGTCGAGGAACGGAAATCCGTTCAGGGTCACGACCTCAAGTCCCATGGCGGCGAGGCGGCCGCGGAGGGCCCGCACCGCCGCGGGCGAGTCGAGCTCGCCGGCGGCGATGGCCGAGAGCCAGAGCCCGATCGGGAGCGTCGCGTGCGGGGCGACGAGCTGCCGCACCCGCGCGGAATGCTCGGCGAGCTGGCGCTCGGTCTCCGCGAGATCCGCGCCGGCGTGGACGTTGGTGCAGTATGCGATGCGCGCCGGATTCATCGCGAGCGAGCCGCCTCGACGAGCCGCCGCATGACGCCCAGGCCGAGTTCGCGGTCCTCGGTGCGCTCCGGATGCCACTGCACGCCGACGTAGAAGGGGCGCTTGGGGTCGCGGATCCCCTCGATCACGCGGTCGTCGCTGGTGGCGATCACCTCGTATCGCCCCGGATCGCCAAGCGCCTGGTGGTGATAGCTCCGCACGCTTCCGCTCCCCAAGGCGCCGGTGACGAGATGGAGCTGATCGTCGCCGTGCCGCTCGCCGTCGGCGATCTCGTCGTGGATGTGCTGGATGAGCCTGCATCCGCCGTGCACGCCCATCTCCTGCATGCCGAGGCAGATGCCCAGCGTCGCCTTCGACGGCGCCGCATCAAGGGCCTTCAGCAGGGCGAAGTCGAAGGCCTGCCGCTTCGCCTCCATCACCTCGGACTTCGGGTGGAGCTCGCCGCCGAGCGGTCGGACGTCGATGTCCGGGCCGCCCGTGAGCAGGAACCCGTCGAGCCTCGCGATGTAGCTGGGGATGAGCTCGACGTCGGGCGTGAGGATGACGCCCGCGCCGCCGGCCTCGGTGAGCATGTCGAGGTATGCGGCGTTGACGCGGATCCGGAAGTGATCGCCGACGCGATCGACGCTTGGGGTGAGTCCGATGAGTGGGCGGAGCATGGTGGGCGTCGCTTGGGGGTCAGGCAATGCGGAAGCGGCCGGACTGGCCGAGGAATCGCACGGGATTGTCGAAAGAGATCTTGCGGATCAGGTCCTCCGCGTGGCCGCGGCCGCGCAGCTCGATCTGGCACTTCGGCACGGCTAACGGATCGCTCGCTCCCCAGTCGCCGGCGGAATTGATCCAGAGCCGTTCGCCGTGGAACTGCTCGATGATGTCCGCGGCCCGCTGCGGCGTGCACTTCGTGTCGGGGTAGAGCGTCATGCCCGCCCAGAAGCCGCGGTCAAGGACGCGCTTCACGGTGTGCTCCTCGACGTGGTCGATGAGGACCCGGCCGGGGTCGAGCGAGCCGTGGTTGGCGATCGCGTCGAGGATCAGCTTCGTGCCCTTGAGCTTGTCCTCGAGGTGCGGCGTGTGCACGAGCACCAGGAGGTTGTGCTTCGCGGCGAGCTGGAGATGCTCCTCGAGGATGATGAGCTCGTTGCGGCTGTTCTTGTTCAGGCCGATCTCGCCGATGCCGAGGACCGTCTCGCGCTCGAGGAAGCTCGGGATGATCGCGAGCACCTCGCGCGCGAACGCCGGGTCCTCGGCCTCCTTCGGGTTGATGCAGAGCCAGGTGTGGTGGCGGATTCCGTACTGCGCGGCGCGGCGAGGCTCGAACTCGGTCAGCAGCCGGAAATAGTCGTGGAAGCCCTGGGCGCTCGAGCGGTCGTATCCGGCCCAGAACGCCGGTTCGGTGATGGCCACGCAACCGGCGATCCGCATCCGCTCGTAGTCGTCGGTGGTGCGGCTCACCATGTGGATGTGCGGGTCGATGTAGGTCACGACGCGGCCCCCTTCGCGCGGAGGGGCTGGGCGCCGGTCGCGCCCTTCACGTGGGCCCTCGCAATCGGCTCGGTCGAGTGGTCGCTGAAGTGCTCCAGCACCCGCCGGGCCCGTTCCGGCCTGCCGTCGGTCAGGATCGCCAGCGCCGCGATGAGGGCCTCGTGGCGGAAGTCCTCGCCCTCGGCGCCGGCCCGCGGCGCGGAGCGCTCGACGCGGTCGAGATACGCGGCGAGGTCGATGAGCTTGGCGCGGTGCTCGATGAAGTATCGATCGACGACGGCGGTGCGGTCGATGGGCGGTGCGGGCATCCGTGCATGGTAGCGGTCACGGGGTCCGCTCCGCATCCGATCATTCGCGGGGCTTGCTCGCCTTGAGCTTCACGGTCACTTCCATTTCCTTGCCGTCGCGGCGCAGCTTGATCTTCACCTCGTCGCCGGGCTTCTGCTCGCGGAGGTTCGCCATCATGTCGCCGGGGCCGGTGAGCTCCTTGCCGTTCCAGCTCAGGAGGATGTCGCCCTTCTGGATGCCCGCGTCCGCCGCCGACGTCTCCGCGGAGACGTTCTCGACGACGACGCCGTTCACGTCGGTCTGGCCCATGGCCGGCATCACGCCGAGCCGCACGTTCGCGTAGCCGCGGTCGGGCGTCGGCTTCCCGTCGCTCGACTTGTACTTGAGCCGCGTCGGGCTCGTGGCGGCGGCGGTCGCGATCTCGCGCACGAGGTGGATGACCTTCACCGCGCCGGCCGGGTTCACGGTGTAGCCCTTGTCGCCCGGCTTGTGGTAGACGCTGTGGGTTCCGGTGAAGAAGAAGAGCACCGGCACGCCGCCGTTGTAGAAGCTCGCGTGGTCGCTCGGTCCGCGGCCGCTCGGATCGGCGTGAATCTCGAGGCCGCTCTTGTTGAAGATCGGATTGAGGAACGCGCCGAAGTCCTCGGCGCTCTCGACGCCGCCGACCGCAAGCGTGTCGGAGCGGAGCCGGCCGATCATGTCCATGTTGAGCATGAGATTGATGCGCTCCGCAGGCACCGTTGGGTTCTTGACCCAGTGCCGCGAGCCGTCGAGGCCGCTCTCCTCGCCGCTGAAGGCGAGGCACAGGACGCTGCGCAGGTTCGCGTCCGGCGGCGCGTCGGCGTACTGCTGCTTGAGCTGGCGGGCGAGCACGAGGACGCCGGACGATCCGCTGGCGTCGTCGTCGGCCCCGGGGTGCAGCTTGCCGCGGTTCGACGGGTCGGCGCCGAACATGCCGTAGCCGACGTGATCGAAGTGGCCGCCGACGACGATCCACTCGTCCTTGAGCGTGCCGCGCCCCGGAATGACGCCGCCGACGTTCGCCGTCGGCACGGTGGCCTCGCCGACGTCGGTCTCGATCGTCATGCGGACCTCGGGCTTCATGGCGAAGTCCTTGAGCGTGCCGGCGTCGCACTGTGAGCGAAGCGTTAGGAGATCGCGGCCCTTGGGATCGGCCTTCCTGACCAGCGAGTCCGCCTGTTCCGGCGTGACCTGGACGAACGGGATCTTGAGCTCGTCGCCCCAGCGGCTCGAGCGGAGCTCCTCGAGTCCCGTCTTGCCCTCCTTGGCGCCCGGCGGGTTCACGAGCACGATCGCGGCGGCCCCGCGCTTCTGCAGCTCGTCGAGCTTTCCGGCGAGATTCGACCACTGCGAGAATCGGCTTCCCGCCCACTTGCTCTTGCCGTCGGAGTCCAGCGGCTCATAGCGGAGGAACATCACGACGC
Organism: Phycisphaerales bacterium; assembly: GCA_044220875.1. GTDB lineage: Bacteria > Planctomycetota > Phycisphaerae > Phycisphaerales > SM1A02 > JAEUIT01. The sequence goes on from JBGAQH010000001.1 coordinate 551,378, forward strand.
GGCCCTTGAGGTCGTCGTCGCCGTCGAAGCTCGAGTAGCCCTCCTCGCCCGCGCTGATCGCGTAGCCGGCGAAGGCGATCGGTCCCGTGACCGCGCCGGATCCCGAGACGCCCATCACCGCGTAATCGGTGCCCTTCACGAGCGACGCGCCGTCGGCGGAGACGCTTGACTTCTTCACCTGCCGCTCGCGCCCGGTGAGCGTGAAGGGCTGGCGGTAGCTCGGATCGCTGCCGGCGCTCGGTCCGCTGAACGCGGGCGCGAGCCCCTCCTGCTTCATCCACCACTCGAAGTACTCGATCGCCCGCTCATGGCCGAGGCTGCCCGGGGCGCGTCCCTCGAACCAGGGATTCGAGAGCGTCTGCACGTGCTGGTACCACTCGATTGCGTCGGGCCCGAGATCCTCGAACACCTGCCGGAGATTGACGGTGTTGGCGTCCACCGTCACCGCGTCTTCCTTCGGCTGGAAGCGGTAGGGATTCACGGCCTCGTTGATGACCGTGCCGCGCTGCGGCGACGAGGGCGCCTCCTGTGCCGGCTTGGCTTCGGGCTTGGCTTCGGGCTTGGCCTCGGGCTTGGCTTCAGGTTGGGCTTCCTTCTTCGTCTCCGGCTTCGCATCCTGAGCGGCGACGAGCGTCGCTCCCGCGCCGCACGAGAGGAGGAATGCGGCGAGAAGAGCGTGACGGCCGAAGCGCGGAGAGTCGGTTCGCATGCGGAGGTCCTTCGCGCCCGCGGTCCCTCGACACGAGAGGGTGGTCGGGCGCACAACCGGGATTTGACCCGAACGGAGGGGACGCGTGTGCTGCGAAGTGCGCCGGCCGCCCGTTGGAGGGTTCTCGGCCTACCCGCTCGGGTGCCGCGAGGTTGCGGACCGGGGTGATTCCCCGTCGGTTCCGGCTGGATTCCGCGCGACGCGAGAGGCGAGCGCGACCGTGTGTGGCGAATTGCGCTGCCGATCCTTCTATACTCAGCCCTTTCTCGCCGTCGACCGACGGACCAGCCGCACGCGCGGCAGCGTCACTACGGTCGAATCCCACCACATCCCATGCCTCAGTCGACCTTGGACGCCGCCGCGGCCACCACGACCCATCCGTTCCCGCCCGCCGACACTTTCCGGCATCGCCACATCGGACCCTCGGACGCCGACATCGCAGCGATGCTGCGGTCGCTCGGATTCGGCTCGATGGAGGACTTCCTCAAGGCGACGATTCCGGACGGCATCCGGCTGCGGCGACCGCTCGACATCGCCGATCCGACGAACGGCGGAGGCTTCGCGCAGCGCGGCGAGTTCGAGACGCTCGAGGCGCTCCGGCGCGTCGCCGGGAAGAACCAGGTCTTCCGCAGCTTCCTCGGCATGGGCTATCACGACACGATCACGCCGCCGGTGATCCTGCGCAACATCCTCGAGAACCCCGGGTGGTACACGCAGTACACGCCCTATCAGGCAGAGATCGCCCAGGGTCGCCTTGAGGCGCTGCTGAACTTCCAGACGATGATCGCCGACCTCACGGGCCTCCCGCTCGCCGGCGCGTCGCTGCTCGACGAGGGCACGGCAGCAGCGGAGGCGATGACCATGGCCCACGGCATCGTCGACCCCGACGGAGCGCTCGGCCGCAACGAGTTCTTCGTCGCCGAGGATTGCCATCCGCAGACGATCGCCGTGATCGAGGGCCGCGCGAAGCACCTCGGCATCCGGGTCGTCATCGGCAACGTCGCGACCGCGACCTTCGGCGCGAAGACCTGCGGCGTCGTGGTGCAGTACCCGACCACCGACGGGCGCATCGAGGACTACCGGGCGATCACGGCGAAGGCCCATGAGGCCGGCGCGATGGTGATCGCCGCCGCCGACCTCCTCTCGCTCACGCTCATCACGCCGCCGGGCGAGTGGGGAGCCGACATCTGCGTCGGCAATTCCCAGCGATTCGGCGTGCCGATGGGCTTCGGCGGCCCGCACGCGGCGTTCATCGCGACGAAGAGCGACTTCGTCCGCAAGATGCCCGGCCGCATCATCGGCGTCTCCCGCGACAGCCACGGCAACCCGGCGCTGCGCATGGCGATCCAGACCCGCGAGCAGCACATCCGCCGCGAGCGGGCGACGAGCAACATCTGCACCGCCCAGGTGCTTCTGGCGATCATCGCCGGAATGTACGGGACCTATCACGGCCCCGAGGGAGTGAAGGCGATCGCGACCCGCGTCCACCGCATGACCTGTGCGCTGGCCGACGGCCTCCGCAAGCTCGGACACGACGTCGGCGGCAAGGCGTTCTTCGACACCCTGCGCGTCAAGTTAGGTGGCGGACTGAAGGCCGCGGACGTTCACGCGGCGGCCGCGGCGAAGCGGATGAACTTCCGCCCGTACGCCGACGGGACCGTCGGCGTCGCGCTCGACGAGTGCACCAGCGAGCAGGAGCTCGCGACGATCCTCTCGCTCTTCGCGTCGGGCAAGCCGGCGCCGGCCGTGAGCGCGCTCGGCGGCGCCGCGTCGCCCCTGGGCGCCTTCCGCCGCACCAGCGCGTTCATGCAGCATCCGGTCTTCAATCGCTTCCACAGCGAGACGGAGCTCCTCCGCTACATCTTCAAGCTCATGTCGCGCGACCTCTCGCTCGCCCAGTCGATGATCTCGCTCGGGTCGTGCACGATGAAGCTCAACGCCACCAGCGAGATGATTCCGGTGACCTGGCCCGAGTTCGGCCGGCTTCACCCGTTCGTCCCGAAGGAGCAGGCCGCAGGCTACGCCGAGATGTGCCGCATGCTCGAGAGCTGGCTCTCGGAGATCACCGGCTTCGCCGCCGTTTCGCTCCAGCCCAACGCCGGCTCGCAGGGCGAGTACGCGGGCCTGCTCGTGATCCGCGCCTATCACGAGCACCGCGGCGAGGCCCACCGCGACGTCTGCCTCATTCCCGAAACGGCGCACGGCACCAACCCCGCCAGCGCGGTCGTGGCCGGCCTCAAGGTCGTCGCCGTCGCGTGCGACGAGATGGGCTACATCAACGTCGATGACCTGCGGGCGAAGGCCGCGGAGCACGAGCGGAACCTCGCGGCGCTCATGGTCACCTATCCGTCGACCGCCGGCATCTTCGAGGAGTCGATCAAGGACGTCTGCGCGATCGTGCACAAGCACGGCGGCCAGGTCTACATGGACGGCGCGAACATGAACGCCCAGGTCGGGCTCACCCGGCCGGGCGACATCGGCGCCGACGTCTGTCACCTCAACCTGCACAAGACCTTCTGCATCCCGCACGGCGGCGGTGGCCCGGGCGTCGGCCCGATCGGCGTCGCCGCGCACCTCAAGGACTTCCTGCCCGGCCATCCCGTGGCCCGGCCCGAGTCCGCCGGGCGCCACGCGATCCAGCCGGTCGCCGCGGCGGGCTACGGCAGCGCGAGCATTCTCCCGATCTCGTGGGTCTACATCGCGCTCATGGGCGCCGAGGGGCTCCGCAAGGCAACCGAGTCGGCGATCCTGAACGCCAACTACATGGCCCACCGCCTGCGCGGCGCCTATCAGGTCGTCTACGCCAACCGCAACGGCCGACAGGCGCATGAGTTCATCATCGACTGCCGTCCCTTCGACCACAGCGCCGGCATCAAGATCGACGACGTGGCGAAGCGGCTCATCGACTACGGGTTCCATGCCCCGACGATGAGCTGGCCGGTGCCGGGCACGCTCATGATCGAGCCGACCGAGAGCGAATCGAAGGAGGAGCTCGACCGCTTCTGCGACGCCCTCATCGCGATTCGCGCCGAGATCAAGGAGATCGAGGAGGGCAAGCAGCCCAAGGACGACAACGTCCTGAAGCACGCCCCGCACACCGCGGCCGCTGTCGCAAGCGACACCTGGAGGCACGGCTACTCGCGCGAGAAGGCGGCGTACCCGGCAAAGTGGCTCCGCGACTTCAAGTTCTGGCCGCACGTCGGGCGCGTCGACAACCCCTACGGTGACCGCAACCTGGTTTGCGCGTGCCCGCCCATGGCCGACTACGCCTGAGCCGGCACGCGGCGCTCAGCGGCGTCGGATGACCACCGCGGTCGTGTCGTCCTGCTGAGGCCAACCGCCGGCGAACTCCTGCACCGCCTCGTCGATCCTTCGAATGCACTCCGTCGCCGGCCCCTCCGCAAGGCCGGCGACGGTCGCGCGCAGGCGGTCAAGCCCGAACTGCTCGCCGTGGTCGCCCTTCGGCCAGTCCATGAAGCCGTCGGTCGCGAGGACGAGCGTGTCGCCCGGGTCCATGCGAAAGCGCCGCGGCGGCCCGAACTCCTCGCCCGTGTCGATGCCCAAGGGGAGGCCGTCGCCGCCGAAGACGTCGACGTCGCCGGTCGCCCGGTGGAGGAGGAAGCTCGGGCCGTGTCCCGCGGACGCGAGCTCGACCGAGCCGTCGGGCGAGAGGATCGCGATGACCATGGTGATGAATCGCCCGCTCGAACCGAGGTCCTCGACGATGAGGCCGTTCACGTGGGCGAGGAGCGCGGCCGCGTCGCGGAACTGGGCGACCGACGCCCGCGCGTATGCGCGGCAGACGGCCATCACCAGCGCCGGGCCGATGCCATGTCCGGTCACGTCGGCGAGGGCCACGATGAGTCGCCCGTCGGCGGTCGGCTGCCAGTCGTAATAGTCGCCGCCGGTCTGCTGCGCCGGTCGGGCCATGCCGGCGATGTCGAATCGCTCAAGCGTCGGCGCGACCGATGGCATCAGGCTCGCCTGGATGTCGCGGGCGATGTCGAGATCGCGCTCGATCTCCTTCCGGGCCCGCGTCTCGCGCTCGGCGGCGGTCGCCTCGCGCACCGCCTCGACGACGGTTTCGCGGGCCTGTTGAGCCACCATCGATGCGGCAATTCCCGTCGCGGCGAGGAAGGCGCCGTACGTGAAGAGGAGCGGCCACTGGCCGCGCGGCGGGGCGTCGTTGAGGATGGTCGCGAACACCACGAGGAAGTGAATGGTCGCCGCGACGAATCCCATGACCAGCGGCATCCGCGGGCGGAGTCTGGTGATGGAGAGGAGGATGACGATGGGGAAGATGAGAAGCGCCGGAGCGGAGAGCGCCGAGAACTCGCCGCGCGGAGCGCGGGCGTTCAGCACCACGATCGCGAGGCCGGGAACGGCGAGCTCGATCGCCATGCTCACGATGCGCTGCCATCCCGGGACGAAGGTGCCTGCCGCGAGGTGTTGCCGCGTGCGGCGGATGACGATGACCTCGTGGGCGATGGCGACGGTCAGCACGCCGAGGGACGCGACGAAGTAGGTCGTGTCTCCCATCATGGCCCCGCCGACGGCCCGGCGGAGGGTCGCGGTCAGGAGAAGGAAGATCCACAGGCCGAGCATGAGCGATGCGGCCCGCAGCTCGCCGCGCTGCAGCCTGGTCTCGAAGCTCGCGGTCGAAGTGATGGATTGATCGTTCGAGCCCGCCACGTCAGCCTCCTCGGCCCGATCCGGAGCAGACCGGATCAGGCCCGCGGAATGTACGCGCTCCGATCGGCTCGCGGGGAACTTCGTTCGCGCTCAGCCGTGCGCGACCGGCAGGGTCAGCATGAGCGCCAGCGTCGCGAGGTAGAGAAGGAGCGACGTGACGGCGAGCATGACTCGAATGCGCTGCGATGCGAGCGTGCCCCGGATGCCGCCGAAGAAGAGGACCGGCGCGAACATGAGGGTGAGCAGGATGAAGGCTCCGGCGTTCTGGCCCGCGTCGCGAGCGGCGCTGGACTTCTCGCTGGCCTTCGTGCGAAGTTCCGAGGCACGGGCGGCCTCGTCGAGTAGGTACTCGGGACGCTGGAAGGGGCCGACGACCTTCGGATCGTCGAGGAATCCCTCGGCGAGGCTCACCTGAAGCGCCTTCTGGAGCTGCGGGCGCATGTGGGTGAAGAGGGCGTCGCGATCCGCATCCTTGTGGTCGCGCATCGCCTGCCAATAGGCCATCACGGCGACGGCATCGAAGGTCTGGTGCTCGAGCGCCGCGATCGTGCTCGCGGTCGCCTCCCGATCGAGTCGGTCTGCGGCGCCCTGGGCTGCACCCGAAACCCGGTTCCAGAGCGTCGCCTGATAGCCGCACCAGGTCGACGAGAGCGTCGCGAGCGAGAGCACGACGGCGACGAGCGGCTCCATCGCGCCGCGGCGGCGCCCGGCCTCGGACGCGGCCAGCAGGCGGCGGAGGATCTCGGAGTCGCTCGGCGATTCGTCGGACGGAGCGGATGAGGGTGCGTCGTCGCTCATGGCGGTGCCGCGACCCGCTCGTTGGGGACGCAACGGCGACGGAGGATATCGAAGCGTCGCGGTGGTCGGATGCCTCGGGTCGGGCATCGCATTGGCGATGGAACGCGGTCCCGGCTCGTCCGCCTGAGCTCTGCACATGCGCCCACAAAATTCTTCTGGCCACTCAACCCCATTCTGGCGAGTCGCCCTGCGCCACGGTGTATACCTCCCACGTCCGCCGAAAGGAGTCGTGCGATGAGTCTCTTGTTCTTGCGTCGCCTGTGGTGTCGGTTGCCGGTACGTTTGTGGCTTGGTTGGTGCGTTCTCCTCGTCACGGCCCTCGTCGCCCCGAGGGCCGATGCCACGGATCGGTTCTTTCCCGACCGGGTCGTGCTGTCGCCGAACCGAACGGTGCGCCTCGAGGCGAAAAGCCCCGACAACGTCGATCGCCGGCCCTTCGCGCGCAACTTCGTCTACACGCTTCGGGACGTCGCAAGCGATGCCGTTCGGTGGACGCATGCGCAGGCCGAGGACGAGGGATCGCCGATGGAGCTCGTGGTGAGCGACCGCGGCGACGTTGCCGCGATCGTCGCCGGCGAAGAGCTGCTTCTCCTGTCGGGGCGCGACGGCACCGCGGTGCGCGGACCGCGGATCCTCTCGTCCATCTCCGAAGAGGAGTCACGAACGTTTGTCAGCGAGACGACCGCCGGACCGCTATGGCGGGATCTCTCGGTCCTCCTCTTCTTCGACACGGCGTCGGCGTCGGCGGCGGGGGAAGGGCGCTATCTCGGGCTCCGCACGTTCTGGGAGCGGAGGCTGGTGTTCGATCTCGCCAACGGCGCGCTGGTCGACATCGGCGGCGCCGGCCGCGACCCAGCGGCGACCCCGACGGATGCGAAGCAAGCCGCGATCGTCGCGGCGCTCCTTGCGGCGGAGTCGTCGTGGGTGAAGGACGCGATCGGCTACGCGGCGAAGCACGATCCCTACTCGACGCTTCGTGGAGGAGACTACAGGTCGTTCCATGCGCTCCGGAGCGCCGTGCACGTGGCGGGGTGCCGCCGACTCAAGGAACTCATGCCGCAGCTTCGCGCACTCGAGGCGGCGACCTCACCCCAATCCGACGGAGTCGAATCGCTCCGCGCCATGGTGCATCTGTCGCTGCGGCGAATGGGCGAGCTTCCGATGCTCCCGACCGGTCGCACGCTCGTCCCCTATCGCGCGACCGAGTCGGGATGGGTCCCGGACCGCGAGGCCGCCATCGCGACCGCGATTCCCTTTCGCGACCGCGCGGCCCGCTCGGCGTCGATCAAGGAGGGGATGACGATCGAGGCGGTCGGATCGCTCATCGGTCCGCCGGACGCCGAGTTCTACGACGCGACGCTGCGGGCCCATTGCGTCGACTGGGATCTCGACCGCGCCGCGGACGCTCCCGCCGACGCCGCGCCGGCAAGCACGCTGCGGATCGAGTTCGACCTGAACACGAATCGCGTGAAGACAATCCGCCGCTTCACGCCGGCACTCTGGATGAGCGGCTATGAGCGCGAAATGGGCCGGCTCGCGTCACCGTAGCGGGGCGATGTCTGGGCGGCGAGCGAGGCCGGGTTACGCTGCCGCGACCATGGACGGGGTGCGTCGCATGTTGCGCTGGGTTGCCGTCGCCGTGTTTCTTGCGGGCGTCGCGCTTCTCTGCACCGGCGTCGAGCTTGTCGCAGGAAGCGGCCGGGCGGGCCCGACGGCCGAGCAGGACGAGGTCATGCTCGACCATGGCGACGCGGCAGCGCCGACGGCCGTCGGGCTCCTCATCGCGTCGGGAACGTGCGGCATCGTCTCGATCGGCATTGCCATGCTTGCCCGGCAGCCTCGCCAACACGGGGCGAACGGCAGCGCGCCGCGACCCTAACGTGTTGCGCGCGCCACCAGCGAAGCGATCAGGCCACCAGCGAAGCGATCAGATCGGCAGCCCGCTCGCCGCCGTCCATGCCCGTCACGCGCGGCGCGAGAGCCGTCGCGGCGTCGGCGAAGCGGTTCGACGCGAGCAGCGTGCGCAGCGCGGTCGTGAGCCGAGCCGCGTTCACCCGTGCGAAGTGCAGCGTTTCGCCCGCTCCAAGCCGTCGCACGCGGGCCGCGTTGTCGTACTGGTCATGGGCCATCGGCGTGATCAGCGTCGGTCGTCCCGACGCGAGCCCCTGGGCGGTGGTGCCGGCGCCTCCGTGGTGGACGATGACGCTCGCTCTTGGAAAGACCACCGAATAGGGCGCGTAGGCGACGGCCTTGATGCTCCCGTCGGCGGGGAGATTCGCCGGCGGCGGCTGATCCCGGCCGATCACGAGAAGTCCGCGGATCCCCAGCGCCGCGCACGCCCTCACCGCGTGTTCGTAGAACGCGCCCGAGGCGTGCACGCCAGTGGACCCAAGTGCGAAGACGGCGGGAGCGGCTCCCGCGTCGAGAAAGGCGAGCAGCTCGTGGTCCGCCGTCTCCTGGGTGTGATCGCGATCATGCCACGTGAATCCGACGACGGCCGATGATGGCGGGTCGTCCGGCAGCGGCGGACGCAGGACCGGCGACCAGATGCCGAGGTTGAGCGTCGCCTCACGGGCGTGGCCCCAGAGGATGTTCCGTTCCCGGGGAAGGCCGAACCCACGGCGCAGCCGATTGAGCGGCGGGTCGAGCACGAGGCGGAGAAAGATCCTGCTGACGAAGCGATCGAACGCCGCGGCAAATCTCCCCGGTGCGATCGAGTGCATCGGCAGCATCACCAGCGGATCCCCGCGGCTGGCCCAGATGGTCGGCGATGGCGAGATCGACACCGTCGGCACATTCCCTTCGAGCTGACACGCCCACGGCGCGCCGAGCACGATCGGGTGATACACGACCGCGTCCGGTCGCTCGCTCCGAATCAATTCCCTCACCCGTCGCACCGTCTCCGGCACCATCGGCAGCACCAGATTCCGCAGGACATTCATCGGCCCGAGGTTGGGGTCCATCACCTTGTGCTCTTCGATGACCTGCTTGAGCTCTGTTCGCTCGCAGAGCGGCGCGAATGCGGCTCCGCTCGCCTCGATCTGCCGCTGAAAATAGGGATTCGTGACGATAATCGCCTCGTGTCCCCGTCGGCGCAGCGCGTGGGCGATCGCGATGAAGGGATGGATGTCGCCATGCGAACCGATCGTGACAAGAAGCGTCTTCATGGGGTGTGTCGACGTCGAGCGGGGCCGCACTGTAGGGCTCGAGCGAAGCGCCAGCCTGCGTGTCGCGCGCCCCGAACTGACGCAAACTGAGAAGAACGCGATTGACTTGCGTCGAGCCCGGACTATCTTCCGGCCTCTCTGCCGACGCATCGTTGGCGAGGAGTCCCCCATGCGTGCGAACCCGACTCCATCCTCGATTGCCTGATTCCGCCGGCCGCGCCCCCGCTCCCCCGCTCCCCCGCGCCCGTGAGCCGAGCCGCACGACCGTGCGTTGACCGCAATCCTCCCTCCAATCCGTTTCGACGGCGCTATGCCGTGACCTGATCCATCACGCGGCATGCGTTATCGCGTGCCGCCGGAGTCTCTCATCCATGACGCGAAAGCGTTTCAGGGAGTCGCGCGATCTCTGCGCGCACCTGTTTGAGGACGATCGCATCGACGATTGTTCGCCCCGATCTCGTTCTGACCGACCGCAACCATCATCCACCCGAAAGGACACCCAACTCTGCAAGCAGGTGCTTCGCGCCGTCCATGACGCGCTCGAGAGCTCGTGCGTCGATCCGGACCTGCGGGATCTCGAACTTCTCGACGCCTCGCCGGCGCCGCGGATTTCGCGCATCCGCATTCGGGCCTTGGCCCCGGCGGGCCGCGAGTCGGCAGCCCACGCGGCGCTTCTTCGCGCCGAGGGCTTGCTTCGCGCCGCCGTGGCCGCGGCCATCACCCGCAAGCGCACGCCAACGCTCCTCTTCGTCGTCACCACGAAAGGAGGACCATCGCATGACGAAACGTGACGCCCCGAATCGCGACTCACCCGCGCCGATCGCCGCCTGGACCGTGGACGGGATTCCCGCCGATGCGAAGCGACCCATCGAGCGAATCGCCCGCTCGGAGGACGTCGTGCGGATCGCGGTCCTGCCCGACGTGCACGTTGCCGGCGCATCCTGCGTCGGATGCGCCGTTGCGACCACGCGGCTGATCTACCCGGCGCTCGTCGGTCAGGACATCGGCTGTGGCATCGCCACGGTGGCCTTCGATGCCGGCGCCACATCGCTCGTGCCGCGATCCGAACAGCTCCTCAATGTGCTTCTTGAGGCGGTGCCGATCATCCGCCATTCGGGGGCATTGGGTGACCGCCCGACCGGATCGTTGCCCGACGTCGCTGACCTCTCGCATCCTCCGCTCGCCGCCATCGCGCGGCGCGATGGTCTTCGCGAGCTTGGAACGCTCGGCCGCGGCAATCACTTCATCGAGTTCCAACGCGACGCCGACGATCGGCTCTGGCTCATGGTCCACTCCGGCTCACGGATCATGGGGGAGCGGATCACGGCCCATCACGGCGCAAGCGCCATCCGACGACGTGGTGGCCTGCCCGCGCTCGATCTCGACGAATCGTCCGGACAGGCCTATCTCGCCGACCTTCGATGGGCGATCGAGTTCGCCCGGGCCAATCGTCGGGCGATGCTGGACGCGGTGGGTTCGGCGATGTTCGCGCGGTTCGGGCTCTGGCCCGACCCCGCAACGATGGCCGACTGCGATCACAACCACGTTCGCCTCGAGTCGATCGCGGGGCAGACCCTGCTCGTCCACCGCAAGGGGGCGGGTCCTGCGCACGCCGATGCGATCGGCCTCATCCCCGGCGCGATGGGCCGCGATTCGTTCCACGTGCGCGGCCGCGGCCATGAGGCATCGCTCCATTCGAGTTCGCACGGCGCGGGGCGGGTGATGAGTCGCGGACGCGCGCGACATGCATTCGACCGGCGAACCACGACGCGTTCGCTTTCCGACGTCACGGTCGCGCCGGGGATCGCCCATCGACTCGTCGAGGAACTTCCCGACGCCTATCGGGAGATCCACGCCGTGATGCGCGCCCAGCGCGAGCTGGTGCGCATCGAGCGGGTCGTTCGAGGGTTCGTGGTGCACAAGGGCGTTGACTGAGCGGTTGCTCGCACGGCCGGCGCGTGGCGTCTCCACGCGCCGGCCACGGCGCGCCCTCGTGCCGATCAACTCCATGCGCCGAGCAACATCGCAAGATCCGCCGCGTCCACCGTCCCGCTCCCGTCCAGGTCGGCGGGTCCGCCCGATCCCCACGCGCCGAGCAGCACCGCGAGGTCCGCGGCGTCCACCGTTCCGTTGCCGTCGATATCCGCCGGGTTCCGCGCCGGGGTCGGCTGCAGCGTGATCGCGACGTATGTCCGCGTCGCATGATCCGATGCGTTGCGGGCCGACAGCAGCACCTGATCGCCCGCGGCCGCGTTGGCCGGAATCGCAATCGTCGCCGAAGCGACGAACGAGACGCCCTGCCCAAGCACCGAGGTCGATGGGGGAACAAACGTCACGCCATCGCCGAGGAGTTCATATGCCTGGGGCGCGGCGTCAAGGTGGGTCACGGTCACGGCGATCGTTCCCGTCCCGCCGAGCGGACCGTCCACCGTCCCGACGCTCGGCGTGATTGACGCACCAGGGTCCGACGACAGCGTCACGCCGACAACGCCAGGCGCGGCCGCTCCCCAGGTCTCCGTCCACGGCGCGGTCGGCGTCGCGGCGTCGAACTTCAGGTGCTGGTCGAGGAACCTCGTCATGAGCCCGCGCGTCTTCTCCAACTGCACCGCCCGCGTGATCGAGCCGGAGTCGCAGAAGAGGAAGTCCGCGTCGGTGAAGCCGCAGTGGAAACCGCCCTCGATCGTGCAGAGCTGTCGCGGTCCCGGGAAATTCGCGTACATCGGCGCGGCGCTCGACGCGGGCGGGACGATCGTGTCCTGACTTCCGACGATGAGCCTCGCCGGCGTGCCGATCGCGGACGCCGCCGCGATCGCGCTCGGAGTCGTCTCGGCCGCCGCAAGCGTGACTACCGCGACCTCGCGCGGATCGTCCTTCGCGGCCAGGAGTGCGGCGCCTCCGCCCATCGAGTGACCCGAGAAGGCGATGCGATCCGCCGCGACCGCTCCGCCAAACTGGGCGCCAGCCGCGCCCTGCAGCAGCAGCCAGTCGACGCAGGAGCGCAGGTCCGCCGCGAAGCCCGCGTGGCTCGGAGCGATCCCGCCGTTGCTCTGGCTCGCGATCACGAAATACCCGTGCGTCGCAAGATGGGAGAGCGTTGACTGGTACTGCGTCACCGGCTGCACGAATCCATGGCCGAAGCTCACGATCGGATAGGGACCGCCGCTCGGATCGAAGGGCTTGTTCACGCCGCTCTCGGTCGCCGGATAGTGCAGCGTCGCCACGAAGGTCGTTCCGTTCGGTCGAATGACGGTGACGTCCTTTCGACCCGCGCCGAAGGGACCCGGCGCCGACGGTTCGCCGGCGAGGAGCGGCGCGCTCGAGCAGAGTCCGACGGTGAGGGCGATGGCGGTGACGGTCAACCGAAGCATGCCGTCAGCGTACGGCCATGATCGCGCCGTCCCATGCGGAAATCACCGAGTATTCGTCGGTCGAATGGAGATCGGTTCGTCGCGCGCGTCGCAGTGTTAGCATCGCGCCGTGGAACCGATCCAGACCAGTTTCGGCGTTCTCCGCCCCTACCGCATCACCGACGCGCCGGCGATGGCCCGCCATGCCAACAACCCGCGCATCGCGCTCTGTCTTCGCGACGGCTTCCCGCATCCCTACACCCAAGCGGACGCCGAGGCGTTTCTGGGTCGCGTGCTCCCCAAGGACCCGATCACGTTCGCCGCGATCACGGTCGCCGACGAGGTCATCGGCGGCATCGGCATCCTCATCGGCAGCGACGTGCATCGGCGAACCGCCGAGCTGGGCTACTGGCTCGCCGAGCCCTTCTGGGGGCGCGGATACATGAGCGAAACCGTTCGTCTCTTCATCGACGACTGCTTCCGCCGCTTCGATCTCGTGCGCGTCCACGCCGATCCCTACGACGACAACGTCGCTTCGGCGCGCGTCCTCGAGAAGGCCGGATTCGTTCTGGAAGGGCACATGCGAGGTTCCGTCCTCAAGGCCGGCGTCATCAAGGGCCAACTGATGTACGCGATGGTCCGGCTGCCGACGGCGTAGCGCCGCGCCGTCCCTGCGCCGCTCGCCTCACTCGATCACCAATTGTCCGCGGCCCGATACGCCTCGATGAGCGCGAGCTCTCCCTCCTTGCCGCCCTTGCTCTTGCCGTGCTCCATCCCGAGCACGCCCTTGTAGCCGCGCTCGTGGATGAATCGGAAGACGTTGCGGAAGTTCACTTCGCCCGTCCCCGGCTCGTTGCGGCCGGGGTTGTCGCCGATCTGGAAGTAGCCGATCTCGTCCCAGCAGCGGCCGACGTTGTCGATGAGGTTTCCCTCGGTCGCCTGCTGGTGATAGAGATCGAAGAGGATCTTGCAGCAGGGGTGATTGACCGCCTTCATGATCGCGTAGGCATGATCGCTGTAGCGAACGAAGAGCCCCGGATGGTCGCGCCAGTTCAGCGGCTCGAGCACCATCACCAGTCCGGACTTCTCGCACACCGCGCTCGCCCGCTTCAGGGTCTCGACGACATGGGCCGTCTGCACGCCGTGCGGCACGTTCCGGGCCTCGACGCCCGCCACGATCGTGCAGGTTTTCGTGTTCATCCGCTGGGCGACCTCGACCGACTCCTTCACCTGGGCGACGAACTTCTCGCGATGGGCGGGCTCGCCGGTCGTGAGCGTGGGGTTCGACCAGTCGATGTCGGTCGCGACGAAGATCCCCATCATCACGCCGGCCTTCTCGAGGGCCTTGGCGATCGCGGTCTGCTCGGCGACGCTTCGGCCCTTCATGCCGTTGTCCTCAAAGCCGGTGAAGCCGCGATCGGCGAAGAACGCAATCTGGTCGACGATCGAATCGCCGGCGTGCTCGCGGAACATCCCCGGATGCGGCCCGTAGCGAAGGTGCATCGGCCGCGTCGCGGGCGGATTCTGCTCGCTCGCTCCAGCGCCTCGCGTCGCCGATGCCGCAACAACGCTCGCCGCTGCCGCGATGCCGCCCGCCAACACCTCTCGCCGCGTCGACGTCCGCTCGTTCATGATGGTTACTCCTGAGAGTCTCGCGTGCATGTCCCGCGTGCATGTCCCGCGCGGATGCCCCCCGCGGATGCCCCCGCGGATGCCAAGCCCGGCACTGTATCGCGACAGAGCGGAACGAGCCGTCGTTCAGGACGCGACCAACATCAGGCCTTCACCGAGCGGATCGGCGATCCGCGCACAGCGCCCGTGGATCGGGTCGTCGTCGCGCCTCTCGATGAGCGTGCCGCCGAGCTCGATCGCCTTCGCCACCGACGCGTCAAGGTCCGGTGTCTCGATGCACGGGAGACAGCGGCTGATCTCGCCCGACGTCGCCTTGCACATCGAGAGAATTCGCTCGCCGCCATGCATGTACACGACCCGCAGTGACCAGTCGACGTCCCGCACCGACTCCGCCAGCCATCCGAAGGCCTGCCAACAGAAGAGGGCGGTCTTCGACGGGTCGGTCACCCGCAGTTCGCTCCAGCGCACGCACCCCGGGCCGCGGCAGACGTGCCCATCGCGCGCGTCGAAGAGCGCGTAGCAGATGCCGCTCGGTCCGGCGAGGATCGCGTGCCGGTCGAGCCCGGTGAAGCCCGTCGGCGGCGCGAGCACGGCCGCCCCCAATTCGCAGGACTTCGCGGTCACCGCGTCGACGCTGTGCACGCGCATCACCGGCATCCAGCAGCCGCGCGAGCCGGCGCCGTCGAGGTCGGAGAGGGAGAGCAGGCCGGCGACGTCGCGCGAGCGCTTGCCCTCGCGAATGAAGAAGGTGGTGTAGCCCCCCTCGGCGCCGAAGTGCTTGGTGCGCGACTGCCAGCCGAAGAGCCCGCAGAGAAACCGCTTGGCGACCTCAACGTCGGTCGCCGCGTACTCGCTCCACACCACGCCACCCGTGGCGACGCTGACCTCGTGAATGGGGGAGTGCGTCGCTCCGGCGGCGAGTGCCGCCGACCGCCCTCCACGATCGCCGCTGTCATCCGTTCGCTTCCCCGGCATGCCCCACTCCTTCCGAGAGGTGCTCTTCGGTGTCGACCTCACACCGAAATGTATCGCGCGACGGGCGGCGACCCGAAGCGGAATCGCGGGAATCTCAGGCCGTTCTCGCCGACTCCGCCGGCCGCAGCGACCGTAGAGCCTGATCGTGCGCCCGCGAGAGCAACAGGAGCGCGACGTTGGACCCGATCAACGCCATGAGCATGTCCTTTTGTGCGTCCCACGGGTCGCCCTGCGTCGCGAGGTAGTCGGTGGAGCCGTCGCCAAACGCGAGGGCCGCCGTCCATTCAATCAGCTCAAAGCAGGCGCTGAACGCGACGCAGATGCTCACCACAAAGAGCCAGAGCCAGCCTCGCCCCCGGACCGCGCCTGCCCGCGTCAGCACTTCGCGGGCGAGGATCGCGGGGACGAAGCCTTGGGCGAAATGCCCGACCCGGTCGTAGTTGTTTCGGGTGAAGCCGAACCAGTCGCGCATCCATTCGCCGAGCGGAACCCGGGCGTAGGTGCAGTAGCCACCCCAGATGAGGAGAAGGGCATGGACGCAGAGGAGCGAGAGCAGGAGCGTCGTGGCCTGCCGCCGCCGGCGAAACCAGGGGTAGAGCACCAGCCCGCCCGCCACCCAGAAGATCTCGAGGACCCAGGTCAGCCGGTCGTAGGGTGCGATCCCGCTGGCGACCAGGGCGGCCAGAACCGCGCAAACCATCGTGTCCTGAATTGCCGTTCGTCGCGGGTTCGATGTATCTGCCGGGGTCATCTCGGACTCCTGTTGCACCGGACACGGCGCGAGCCACACTCGCGCGACGCATGGATCGCCGCGGCTTTGCGCCGCCATCGGACCCGCCGCGGGGCGCGGAGGGTACGCGCAACCCCAACGCCGCCAGTTGCCGATCGACCGCCGGCGCCCATCCGCGATTGGCCGCGGGACTCGCGGGACTGGGGTGAAGCACGGTGGCGACGGGCGGACCGTCCTCGCCGACTGCCGCTCGGGCTCGTCCCGCAGCGAAGCCGCCGAAGCCAATGACCATCCGCGGTGAGAGCGCCGCGACCGCCGCACGAAGCGCCGCATCGCACACGCTCTCAAGGTGAACGCGCTCCCGCGCCGGCAGCTTGTCGGGCGTGAGGTTCGCGCCGCTCTCGACGACGAACGCGAGCGGACACCAGTTCCACACGAAGAAGCGATCGAAGAACGCGTCGGGGGTGCCGAAGCGCTCGCGCACCCAGCCCCACACGCGGGCTCCGCTCACCTCGCTTCGAGTGCACGAGAAGCCCTGCACCGGACGCTTCGGATGCGCGGTTGCCGGCGCCTTCACCCCCGAGTCGATGCCGAGGAAATCGCGCACCGAAGCGACCTCGCCGAAGGGGACGCCGGTCTGCACCATGCCGAAGGGGCCGGGGTTCATGCCGACGAACAGCGCCTCGATGCCCGGTCGCGCGTACCGCTCGAGATAGGTCCGATGCGCCTCCCAGGCGTACTCCAACGGGTGATAGACGCACGCCACGGGAGCGCCGAAGCGAAGCGAACCGACCTGCTTTGCCAGCCGTCGGGCGATTGGTACGAGCGACATGGCCGAAAGATACGCCAAAGACGCGATGGCTCTGCCGCTACAATCCGCCGTCCGGCACGGGGTGTAGCTCAGCTTGGTAGAGCGCTTGCTTTGGGAGCAAGAAGTCGTCGGTTCGAATCCGGCCACCCCGATTGAAAACAGACCACCCCCCTCGGAAGGGGGGTGGCTGTTTTCAATCAGAGCAGCCGAGACGGAAGGCGGAGCAGCAGACGAGAGCCGACGCGGTCTGTCTCGGCTGTTCTGCTTCTCGCTTGTCGTCGTCCCTTCGGGTGTGCTCTGGCACGTCGCGCGATGCGTGAGATCCTCTTGGCCGGGCACGATGCAGGGCGCGAGAGCCGCCGCCACAACGACACGAATCGAATCGGGTCCCGCACCCTCGCATTGGTCGGATCCGCCGTGATCCGCCGTGATCCGCCGCGTTCCGCCGCAGCCGACTTACCCTTCGCGCTTCCGACGGAACGGATGGAGGAGCTGTCCGAGGTAGGACCGCGGCATCGGCTCCTGCACGCCGAAGCGTTCGGGTTCATGATCGGGGCAGCGGTAGGTGCCGAAGAGCAGGTCCATGAGCGGCGAGATGTTCGCGTAGTTGCCCGCCTCGCGGTCGCGGTCGTGGTGCCAGTGATGCAACTCGGGCGAGCCGACCAAGGCCCGGAAGGGGCCGAGCGGAATGCGCACGTTCGAGTGGATGTAAATGGCCCAGAGGCCCCGGAAGGCGATGAGCCCGACGAGTGTGCCGACCGGGAAACCAAGCGCGTAGGCCGGCAGGTTGATCAGGCTCAGCGTGTAGATGGTGTCGACCGGATGCTCGCGATGGGCCGCAAGCCAATCAAGATGCTCGGCGCTGTGGTGGATCGAATGGAACCGCCAGAGAAATCCGACTCGATGCTGGACGCGATGTCCCCAGTAGACGCAGAGGTCACTCAGGAAGATGACCTCGACGGCCTGAAGCCACCATGGCTGGGCGGCGACGGCTGCGCGGAACGACGCCGGGACCGCAGCGTTGACAGCGCTGCCGAACGAGCCGAGGAGCCACAACACTGCGCCGTTCCAGACCAGGTACTGGCCCACGAAGAACAGGAGATCCGTCCACCATTCGGGACGGAAGAACCGCTGGCCGGGCCGGGCCGGAAAGGCCCACTCGAGCGGTCGAAAGAGAACGACCAGGAAGAGCAGGCTGAGCCCCGTCGAGAGGACGAGCGCTTGGGCGGTCATGGGTGCGGTGCCGGCCGATTCGAATCCGAGGGCGGGTCGCGTCGCGGACCGCGCGGTGGAGTTTGATTCTCGGGATTCGGGTTCTCGGGATTTTGGGTTTTCGGGGCTGGGTTCTTCGGGGCTGGGTCTTTCGGATCGGGATCCTTCGGATCGTGGGACTGATCCGGACTCGTTGAGCCTTCCCGCGGCGTGAAGATCGCCGCTGACTTCGAGCCGCTGAAGGTGGCAGGCGACGAGTCGAGCAGCCTCTTCGCGTCGTCCTCCCCCAGGACCGCTTCGCGCTTCGTGCCGCTGAGCTGCTGGGACGCGGTCGGCGTCCCTCCCCACACCCGGTACGCCACATAGCCGGCCACCAGCGATAGTGCCAGAAGGAGTGCCATGACCCGAGGGAGCATCGGTCGCCGTTTCATGCCCGGAATATACCGGTCGCCTCCACCGACCCTGCGTCACACGACCGTCACGAGCACGGGCAGACGGCGGACTTCGTCGACCCGCTGGCCGGTTGCCATCGTCTTCGGTGATCCCACGGTTCCGAACCGCCTGCGCAGCCCTCCGCCATCGAAGCGCGTCAGGAAATTCGCGACTTCGCGTCGCGAGCGCCGGTCCCTCGTGGAACCTCTTCCCGCGACCGCCTGTTAGCGTGCTCGCATGCCCGAGAGTCGCCGCGATTTCATCGTTGCCGCCACCGCGCTTGCCGCCAGCGCTGCGGGATTGGCACATGCGTCCCAGACCGGAAGCCAGACCGGAAGCCAGACCGGAAGCGGGAGTTCCGCGGCGACGGACTCGTCCGACGAGATCACCGTGGAGACGATCCGCGAGGCGGAGAAGCTGATCGGCATCCGGTTCACTCCCGCCGAGCGCGAGCAGATCGTCCGCACCATCGGCGACCACCGCGAGGTCGTCCATTCCGTCATTCGCGACCTTCCGAACGAGCTCGCGCCGGCGACGACCTTCTCGCCGCGGGTGCCCGGCCTCTCGTCGCCGCGCATCACGCCGAACGGCGACCCGCGCACGCTTGCCGCCGGCGCGCCGCCGCTTCCCGCCGACGATGCCGACATCGCCTTCGCGCCCCTCTCGCACCTGGCCCGCTGGATCCGCGAGAGGTCCCTCACGAGCGAGCGTCTCACCGAGATCTATCTCTCGCGCGTCGAGCGCATCGCCCCGAAGCTCCTCTGCTGCATCACCGTGACCAAGGACCTTGCCCGCGCTCAGGCCAAGGCCGCGGACGCGGAGATCGCCGCGGGCCGATGGCGCGGACCGCTGCACGGGATTCCCTACGGACTCAAGGACATCATCGACACGAAGGGGATTCTCACGACCTGGGGCGCCGAGCCGTGGAAGGACCGCGTGCCGACCGAGGACGCCGTCGTCACCACGCGGCTTCGCGAGGCCGGCGCGGTTCTCATCGCAAAGACCGCCGTCGGCGCGCTCGCGTACGGCGACATCTGGCACGGCGGCATGTGCCGCAGTCCGTGGAACACCGAGAAGGGTTCCTCGGGCTCGAGCGCCGGTTCCGCGTCGGGCGTCTCCGCCGGCCTCTACGGATTTGCGATCGGTACCGAAACGTTAGGGTCGCTCGTCTCGCCGAGCGATCGCTGCGGCTGCGCGGCGCTTCGCCCGACCTTCGGCCGCGTGGCCCGCACCGGAACGATGGCCTTGGTCTGGTCGATGGACAAGATCGGCGCGATCGGCCGTTCGGTCGAGGACACCGGCTTCGTCCTCGCAGCGATCAACGGCCGCGATGACGGCGATCCGTCGAGCGTCGACGAGCCCTTCACCTGGTCGCAGGATCAGGACGCGAAGGGCTTGCTGCTGGGCTTCGATCCGAAGTGGTGCCGCGACAATCCCTATGCCGAGACGGCGACGGCCGCGGTCGAGGCCGCCCGTCGCGCCGGATTCGAGGTGATCGAGATCGGCCTGCCGCGCATCGATCCGACGCCGGTGCTCGTGACCCTCTACGCGGAGGCGGCCGCGGCCTTCGACACCATGACCCGCACGAACGCCGACGACCGGCTCACGTGGCAGGCCGACGAGGCGTGGCCCAACACGTTTCGCCGTTCCCATTTCCTGAGTGCGGTCGACCTGGTCGGCGCCGACCGGATCCGCCGGCGGCTCTGCCGCGGCATGCACGATCTGTTTGACCAGTTGCACGTTGTGTTGGCTCCGCCCTTCGCGGGCGGACTGCTCACCATCACCAACGGGACCGGACATCCCTGCGCCATCCTCCGCGCCGGCTTCGACCCGAAGGGCGAACCGCAGGCGATGACGGTGATGGGCCGCCTCTTCGACGAGGGCACGCTGCTGCGCGCGGCGACCGCCCTCGAACGCGAACTCGGCGCCTGGAACCGGCGCCCGGCGGTGTAGGGGGAGGGATTCACCACAGAGGACACAGAGGGCACAGAGGGGGCACAGAGAATTCAGCGGGTCAGAACGAGAGCGTCTGTCAATGAACGAATTGGTGATTCGGAGCGAGACGCCCTTCGCGTCGCGGCCCTTTGTCGTTCTTCTTCGCCTTCCTCTGTGCCCCCTCTGTGTCCTCTGTGTCCTCTGTGGTGAATTGACTGGCCTCACCACATCTCAGACTCGCTCGCCGGGCTCAGCGCCCACTCGTCGGTCTTGACGCCGTTGATGCGCGTTCCGTTATGGATGCCGGTGCGGACGAAGTCGAGGAAGTCCCACGGGAAGGCCCGCGGCACGGCGCTCGATTCGTCGAGTTGCTTCGTGTCCTCGGCGGTCAGTTGGACCGCGCACGCGCCGAGGTTGTCGTCGAGTTGGGCCATCGTGCGGGCGCCGATGATCGTGCTGGCCACGCCGTCGCGGTCCATGCACCAGCGGAGGGCGACTTGGGCGACCGTGCAGTCGCGTCGCTTCGCGACCGCCTCGCAGGCGTCGATGATGTTCCAGGCCTGGGGAGTGAATCGCTTGTTGTCGCTCTTGATGCGGCTCGAGCCGTCGTCCTTCGGCGGGTTCTTCCGCGAGAACTTGCCGCTGAGGACGCCGCCGCCGAGCGGGCTCCACGGCGTCACGCCCATGCCCATCGCCTTGGCCATCGACATCAGGTCCGGCTCGACGGTCCGCTGCAGAAGCCCGTACTCGATCTGGAGCGCGACAAGCGGCGTCCAGTGGCGGAGGATCGCCTCGTACTGGGCCTGCACGCAGACCCATGCCGGGTGATCGCTGAAGCCGATGTAGCGGACTTTCCCCGACTTCACCAGGGTGTCGAGCGTCTGCATCAGTTCGTCGATCGGCGTGTCGCGATCCCAGAAGTGCGCCCAGTAGAGATCGATGTAGTCGGTCTTGAGGCGCCGCAGCGAATGTTCGCACGCGGCGATCATCGACTTCCGGTTGGCTCCGCCGCCGTTGGGGTCGCCGCGGAACATGTTGCCCATGAACTTCGTGGCGATCACCACGCGATCGCGCCGACCCTTGCCCGGACCGGTGGTGAAGTAGTCGCCGAGGATCGCCTCGGAGTGGCCCTTCGTGTACATGTTTGCTGTGTCGATGAAATTGCCGCCCCGCTCGAGATAGCGCGTGATCATCGCGTCGCTCGACGCGACGTCGGTGCCGAAGCCCCACTCCTCGCCGAAGGTCATGGCGCCGAGGCAGAGCGGGGAGACGCGCAGGCCCGAGCGGCCGAGCGTGACGTAGTCGTTGAGGGCGGTGGTGGTCATGGCGGGCGGAGTGTAGGGCGAGCTCATTTCCAGAGGAGATGAATGGTCGTCGCCGTGGGTGCCACGCGGATCGTGAACACCCCATCGACGTTCGCGACGTCGAGCGGCGCGTCGGCGGCCGCGGACTGGGGGCTGCCCGCGGAGCCGGGGGCGCGAAGGCGCACCACCGGCGGCAATCCCGCGGCGGAGGTGGGCGTGATCACCGTCTCGCGCAGCCGCCCCTCCGACCACTCCATGCGCACGAGCACCGCGCCGCGGGCGCAGAGCGTGGCCGACCCGTCCGGCCAGGCCTTCGGCAGCGCCGGCAGGAGATCGATGACGAATGCCGGCGTCTCGCCGTTCCAGCGCATCTCATGCGACTGCATGAGCATTTCGCAGACGCCCGCGAGTCCCCCGAAGTTGCCGTCGATCTGGAACGGCGGATGGTCATCAAGCAGGCTCGGCAACGTCGAGTGACCTAACAGTTGGGTCAGGTGTCCGTACGCGGCCTCGCCGTCGCGCAGCCGCGCGGTGAGGCTGATGAGCCACGCCCGGCTCCAGCCGGTGTGGCCGCCGCCGTTGGCGAGTCGCGTCTCGAGGCTCTTGCGCGCCGCGGCGAGGTAGTTCGCGCGATCGGGCGCCATGAACTGCCGGCTCGGATAGACGCCGTAGAGATGGCTCACGTGACGATGGCCGGGCTCGGCCTCGGCAAAGGGCCGCGACCACTCCTGCAGCCGTCCGTCCTCGCCGATCGTCGGCCACGCGAGCCGGGCAAGCGCCTCGGTTGCCCGCCGCACGACGGGATCGTCGCGCAGGCCGAGCACGCGGGCCGCATCGACGAGATTGGTCAGGCAATCCCAGACGATCTCCTGATCCATCGCGTTGCCCATGCCGACATCGGCGCGCGATCCGTTCGGCAGGATGAAGGTGTTCTCGGGGCTCGTCGAGGGTCCTCCCACGAGCTTGCCCGTCGTCGGGTCGGGGGTGAGCCAGTCGAGATAGAACTCGCACGCCCCGCGCATCAGCGGGAATGCGCGTCGCTCGAGATATTCGCGGTCGAGCGTGTAGCAGTAGTGCTCCCAGCAGTGGCGCACGAGCCAGCCGCCGCCGTGCGGCCAGAGTCCCCAGACGGTGTTGCCGATCGGGAGCGTGAAGCCCCATGGGTCGCTGGTGTGGTGGCAGACCCAGCCGCCTGCGCCGTAGATCGCCTTCGCCGTCACCGCGCCGTCGGCGGCGAGTCGGTCGATGTAGTCGGTGAGCGCCACGACACGCGAGCCGAGTCCGACCTGTTCGGCCGGCCAGTAGTTCATCTGGAGGTTGATGTTGGTGTGGTAGTCCGCGTTCCACGGGGCGAGAATGTGCTCGTTCCAGAGGCCCTGGAGGTTCGCGGGAAGGTCGGCCCGGCGGGGATCGTCGCGCGACGCGCTTCGCGCGAGATGACGGCCGAAGTCGAGATAGGCGTTCACGAGCGCGGGGTCGACGCTTCCGCCGCGGACCCTCTCGAGGAGCGCCGGCACCGGCGCGGCGAGCATCGACTCGCCGATGCGAATCGTGCAGGGGATGTCCCGCCCGAAGAGACGGCTCGACTCGGCGGCGGCCAAGGCCGGATCGGCGAGCGCCGCCGCGTTCGAGGCGAGCAGCGACTCCACGATCGATGCCGGATCCCGGCCGTCGAAGTCGGTGGCGACCGCGACGGAGACGCGCATCCGCCTCGCGTTCGTGACGCGAAGGGCGACGCTCCGCTCGGCGCTCACGCCGACCTCGGAGAGCGCGCCGGGCGCATCGGCATCCTCGATCGTTCCCTGGGGCGCGCTGATCCGCGCGACGACCTGATAGCGCCCGCCGACGAAGTCGCCGTTGCGGGCGCGGCCGCGCATCACCAGGTCGACCTCGCCGTCGGCCCGCCGCACGCGCTCGACGCCGCCCTCGGCGAGCTGCTGGCGGCCGAGCGCGAGCGTCACCGGCGCGGGCTCCCCGCCCTGGACGATCACGGTGTCGACCGTCCACGGGGTCGCCGTCGTGGTTCGCGTCACCGCGCCCGCCGCGGTCCTGAACGACACCGTCGCAGCGCCGCCGCCGGTCACGTCGAGGGAGCGGACGTAGTCCGTGACGGCGCCGTCGATCGCCATCGCGATCGCCAGGTCGCCGGCGGTCTGGTGCGAGGCGTTGAGGTCCTCGGACATGAACTCCCGCTGCATGAGGTCCTGGCAGCCGCGAACGTCGCCCGCGAACCAGAGCGTGCGGGCCTTGCCTAACAGTTCGGGCGCTGGGTGCCGCACGCGGCCGGTGGGGGAGCGGGCCCAGAGCGAGATCTCGTCGAGCTGGATGCGCTCCCGAGCGACGCCGCCGAAGACCATCGCCCCCGAGCGGCCGTTGCCGACCGGCATCGCCTCGTTCCATGCCCTCGCGGGCGCGACCCAGGAGGGCGGAAGCCCGGCGACCGTCGCGCGCGGCGTGACGGTCACGTCGGGGGCGGCCAGCGACAGCGCCGACGCCGCGAGCGCCGGGATGATCATGAGGCTCATCGCCGCATCCTAACGCGTTGCGCGTCGCGGCCCGCCGTCAGGGACGGAGCCGGTCGATGGCCCTGCGCACCAGCGCCGCATCGAGGGAATGCACCTCATCGGCCTCGCCGATCTCGCGGAGCAGCGTGATGGTCAGGCGACCGCCGAGATGCTCGCGGAACTCCTCGAGCCCGCGGAGGAGCGTGTCGCCGTCGGAGAGCGCCGGATGCCAGGTCTCCATGCCGAGGCGGCGGAGGAGGTCGATGGTGCGGTCCGCGTCGTCCTGCGGAAGCCTGCCCTCGAGCGCCGCGTACGCGGTGTCGAGGGCGACGCCCACGGCGACCGCCGCGCCGTGGCCCAGCGCGAACTTCGTCATCGACTCGAGCCGGTGCGCCGCCCAGTGGCCGTAGTCGAGCGGGCGGGCCTCGCTGATCTCGAACGGGTCGCCGCCGCGGGCGATGTGGCGAAGGTGCAGCTCGGCGGAGCGGCGGACGATCGGCATCGCCGCGTCGAGATGGCCCTCGCGGACGGCGTCGGCGTCGCGCTCCATGCGCCGGAAGAGCTCGGGGTCGCGCAGGAGCGCGATCTTCACCGCCTCGCTGAAGCCCGCGCGAAACTCCGCGGCGGGCAGCGTGGTCAGGAATCGCTCGTCGTTCAGCACCGCCCACGGCGGTGCGAAGGCGCCGACGAAGTTCTTCTTCCCGTTGCGGTTGATGCCGTTCTTCACGCCCATCGCCGCGTCGTCCTGGGCGAGCGTCGTGGTCGGCACGCGCACGAGCCGCACGCCGCGGTGGGCGGTCGCCGCGGCGAAGCCCACGGCGTCGAGCATCGCGCCGCCGCCGATCGCCAGGACGAAGCTCTGTCGGCAGATCCGGTGATGGTCGACCGCATCGATGACCCGCTCGACCGTGATGCCGTCGTTCTTGGTCGCCTCCCCGCCGCGCACGACGATGCACGCCTCGGGTGCAGGCACGCGCTCGGCGTGGCCGCGGGCATACGCCCGCACGCGCTCGCCGAGCCCCGGCCAGACCCGGTCGACTCCCTCGTCGATCACCGCGATCATGCGCGACGGACCGCGTCCGCGACGGCCGGGATCGAGCGCATCGGCGAGCGTCGGGTTGGACGGGTCGAGGAGGTCGCGGGTGAAGCGGACGCGATGCACGAAGTCGACGGTGATCGCCTCATTGGCGATGCCCGACGCCGACAGGTCACCATCAGCCGGGAGGGCCGGGGAGGTCGGTGGCGTGCGTGGTCGGTTCGGCGTCACGAGAACGGTCAGGATAGGGCAACCCGAAGCGCGACACGCGCTTCGGATCGTTCAGATACGCGTCGATCGGCTGAAGCGATGCAGGGCAACCGCGGCAGCGACCGATACGTTCAGGCTGTCGATGCCCGGCGCCATCGGGATGCGGGCGATCGAGTCGCAGAGCCGCAGCGTCGCGTCGGCGAGACCCGAGAACTCGGCGCCGACCACGATCGCCGTCCGTTCCGGGATCGGAATCTCGTCGAGCGGCCGGGCCCCGGGGCCGATCGCCAGGCCGATCAGGTGCAGTCCCCATTCGTCGCGGAGTCGGCGCAGGTCGCCGGGCCAGGCTCTGCTTCGCGCTGTGCGCATCGAAAGGGCGTGGCCCATCGAGACGCGCAGGCACTTTCGATAGAGATGGTCGTGGCACTGGGGACTGAGGAGGACCGCATCGGCGCCGAAGGCCGCCGCGTTGCGGTAGAGGCCGCCGACGTTGTCGATGTTCGTGATGTCCTCGCACGCGAGCGCCGTGCGCAGCGAGCCGTCGCGCGGAAGTCCGTCGAGCTCCATCGACGCCTCGGACGGCCGGTGGCCGATCGCCAAGACTCCGCGGTGCACGTTGAAGCCGGCGATGCCCGCGATGATCGGCTCCGGCGCGGCGAAGAGCGGCACGTCGCCGCGGCCTGCGCGGTCCATCGCCGCGCGCATCGACGCGGCATGGCGATCTTCGACGAACACCGATCGCGTCATGCCCTCGCGCTCGAGCATTCGGTCGACGACCAGACGCGTCTCGCCCACGAAGAGGCCCGGCCGTCCCGCCGCGCCGAGGAGATCGCGATCGCGGATGCCGGCGTAGTCGGCGACGCGCGGATCGTTGAGGTCATCGATCGCAATGATCGGTCCCGTCGCGGCGCGATGTGCTTCGGCGTCCATCCGCGAATCATCGCCTGAGTCCACCGCGCGCGTCGCGGCGCGGGCCGGCCCTGTACACTTGCCGCGAATGTCCAAGTTGAACCCCGAACAGCGGGGGGATGAGCATGCGATCGCGGCCAGTGGGGACCGAATGGAGCCCCACGGCGACAACACGGCCGCGGCGATCGAGCACCCGACCGAGGACACCCCCGAGGACCGCCGCGTCGGGCAGCTGCTGCAGCATTCGATCGACGTCGATGTCCTCGCCGAGGCCGTGGAGCAGCAGGAGGCGCCCGACGCCGCCGACACGCTCGAGCACCTGCAGCTTGAGGAGGAGCAGGCCGCCGAGGTGCTCGTCGAGATGGACGTCGAGAGCGCCGCGGACGCCCTCGCCCACATGATTCCGGCGCTGGGCGTCAGCGTGCTCGAGGACCTCATCGTCGAGGATCCCGCGTACGCCGGAAAGCTCATCGAGGAGATGGCCCCGGACGACGCGACCGACCTCCTGCAGGCCCTGCCCG
This sequence comes from Phycisphaerales bacterium, assembly GCA_044220875.1. Lineage (GTDB taxonomy): Bacteria > Planctomycetota > Phycisphaerae > Phycisphaerales > SM1A02 > JAEUIT01. The sequence goes on from JBGAQH010000001.1 coordinate 578,302, forward strand.
ACGAGCAGCGCGACAGGCTGTTGGGGACGCTCGGCAAGGTCGAGGCGGTGAAGCTCCGCCGGCTGCTCGACTTCGACGAGCGTTCCGCCGGCGGCATGATGACGACGGACTACCTCGCGGTCCGCGACACGATGACCGTCGCCGAGGCGATCGAGGCCATCCGCCGGGCGGAGACCGAGACGGAGTGGATCTACGTCTTCGTGGTCGACTGGCGGGCAGTGCTCAAGGGCCGCGTCACCATGAGGCGGCTGCTGCTGGGGCGGCCCGAGCAGAAGATCATCGAGCTCTGCGACTCGCCGGTGGACGCGGTCCATCCCGACCTCGCCCGCGACGAGGTCGCGCGCGAGTTCGAGAAGTACGACTACCTCGTCCTGCCCGTCGTCGACGAGCACCACCGACTGCTCGGCGTCATCACCGTCGACGACGTGCTCGACTCGATCCGCGAGGAGTCGACCGAGGACGCCCAGACGATGGTCGGCGCCGGCAAGGAGGAGGCGGTCTTCTCGACGGCGTCGGAGAAGTTCCGCAGCCGCCTGCCGTGGCTGGTGGTCAACCTCTTCACGAGCTCGCTCGCCGCGATCGTCGTCTTCCAGTTCACCGAGCTCATCGACAAGATCGCGATCCTCGCCGTCATCATGCCGGTCATCGCGAACCAGGCGGGCAACGCCGGACAGCAGTCCCTTGCGGTGACGCTGCGCGGCATCGTCCTCGACCAGGTGCGGCCGCAGACCGCCCGCACGCTCATCCTCCGCGAGGGCTTTGTCGGGCTGCTCAACGGCAGCTTCAACGGCCTGATGATGGGCCTGGTGATCGCCGCCATCGAGTGGGTCTCGGTGCCGCAGTCGAACGCGTGGGGACTTGGCGCCGTCGTCGCGATCGCGATGACCGTGGCCCTCACCGTCGGGTGCATCGTCGGCACCTCGATGCCGCTCCTCCTGCGGCGCCTCGGCGCCGACCCCGCGACGGCCTCGACGATCTTCCTCACCATGGTGACCGACAGCTTCTCCTTCTTCACCTTCCTCGGGCTTGCCCGCCTGCTTCAGGGCTGGTTCCTGGTCGGTGCGTGAGCGAACGACACCGCCCGCGGCAAGCGCCGCGGGCGGTGGTCCAGGCAGAGGAGTGAACCGATTCCGTCGTGCGCGAACTGTTAGGCGCGACGGCGGCGGCCGGCGAGGCCGGCGAGGCCGAGGAGGGCAACCGCGCCGGGGGCCGGCACGAGGGCGCCGGAGACGTCGACGTAGAAGCGCGACGGGGCCGGGGCGCCGGCGGCGTCGGTGAAGTTGTAGAACGACTCGAACGCGCCCGAGCTCTGGTAGTTGTACATGCCGAAGGCGTCGATCGAGGCGCCGACGGTCGGGGCGTTCACGATGCGCCAGCCGTTGTTGATGTTGCCGGCGTTGGCGCCCTTGAAGCGGAGGCCAATCCAGAATCCGCCGTAGCCGGACTGCGAGGTGGTCTCGAGGTCGAGGGTGATTCCGCCGAGGCCCGAGGCCGTGACGAGCTGGGTCACGCTGCCGCTCGCGTCCGCGCCGAGGCTGAACGAGCCGAGGCTGAACTGGTTGGCGATGTCGGCGCCGTAGGTGTCGGTGCCGCTGTCGTAGGTCATGCGAGCCGCGAAGAGCTCGACGTCGACCGCGGTCAGGAATCCGCCGGACGCGATGCGGCGGATGCCAGCGGTCACGTCGGAGAAGTTGATCGCCGTCTGGCCAGCGCCGACGGAAACGAAGACGTTCATGTAGGTGGTGGTCGCCTCGCTGCCCGGGTTGAAGCGGGAAGCGGTCTGGGTGCCGCTCTGGTAGAGGACGTCAGCGGTGGCGATGCTTGACAGCGCAAGCGCAGCAACGATCGATGCGGTTCGGGTCAGGGTCATGGGAGTGGGGAGGGAATGCGATACCGAGCGCGACGCACGTGCGTTGCGCTGAGATCGACAGGTTGAGGGAAAAGGGAACTGACGCGCAAGTCTTCGCGATGATTGGGATTGGGCTCGCGCTATCCCTCGATTTTGCGCGACATTCTGATGAAGTCGACGACGGGACGTGCTATTCGGACCAGCGATGCGTGACGGCTTGACCGCACCTCGCGCATCCGTATCGTTCCGCGGTCCGCGATTGGGGTCCGCGATTGGGGTCCGCGATTGGGGTCCGCGATTGGGGTCCGCGAGCGGAACGCGTCGACAGGAGCAATCACCATGGCACGTGATGGGGCAGATGCCGGAGCCCAGCTCATTCGTGCGAGCGGGCTTCAGAAACGGTTTGGCGGCGGCGGCGGAATCTGGGCAGTTCGCGGGATCGACCTGGCCGTTCCCGCCGGGCAGGTCCTCGGGTTCCTCGGGCCCAACGGTGCGGGCAAGAGCACCACGATGCGGATGATCACCGGCTTCCTCGAGCCGACGGAAGGCTCGGTGTCGATCTGCGGCATCGATCTCCTGCGCGACCCGATTCGGGCGAAGCGCTGCATCGGCTACCTGCCGGAGGGCGCACCCGCCTACCCCGACATGACGGTGACCGAGTTCCTCACCTTCATCGCCGAAGCCCGCGGCTATCGCGGCGCCGAGCGCACGAGCCGGGTCCGTTCCGCGATCGAGCGCGTGAACCTGGGCACCGTCCGCGGCCAGACGATCGAGACGCTGTCGAAGGGCTACAAGCGGCGCACCGGTCTCGCCCAGGCCCTGCTGCACGAGCCGAAGGTGCTGGTCCTCGACGAGCCGACCGACGGCCTCGATCCCAACCAGAAACATGAGGTGCGCGAGCTCATCCGCCAGCTCGGCGGCGAGCGCGCGGTCGTGCTCTCGACGCACATTCTCGAGGAGGTCGAGGCGGTCTGCACCCGCGCGGTGATCATCAACCGCGGTCGCATCGTCTTCGACGGCACGCCCGAGGCGATGGAGGCCCGGGCACCGGTCGCCGTCACCCGCAACCGCCTCGACTGGGTCTTCCGCGAACTCACCAGCGGCGACATTCCGGCGGGCGCCGGCAGGGAGGTCGCGTAATGGCGCTCTCCCGAACGCTCACCATCGCCCGGCGCGAGTTCCGCGCCTACTTCGCGACGCCGCTTGCCGCGGTCTTCCTCGTCATCTTCCTCTTCCTCGCCGCGTTCATGACCTTCAACGTCGGCGGGCTCTTCGAGCGCGGCCAGGCGGACCTTCGCCCCTTCTTCCAGTTCCATCCCTGGCTCTATCTCTTCCTCGTCCCCGCCGTCTCGATGCGGCTCTGGGCGGAGGAGCGCCGCACCGGAACGATCGAGCTCCTCACGACCCTTCCCTTCAGCGTGGGTGACCTGGTCGTGGGCAAGTTCGTCGCCGCATGGGCCTTCACCACCGTGGCGCTGGCGCTCACGCTGCCGATCTGGATCACCGTCGCATGGCTGGGCGACCCCGACCAGGGCGTGATCGTCGTCGGCTATCTCGCGAGCGCCCTGTTGGCCGGCTCCTTCCTCGCGATCGGCGGATGCCTGAGCGCGTTCACGAAGAACCAGGTGATTGCGTTCGTCCTCTGCGCCGTCGTCTGCTTCCTCGTCCTGCTCGCCGGATTCCCCGCGGCGCTCGACCTCCTTCGCTCCTGGCTTCCGACCGACGTCGGCGAGCCGGTCGCGCGGGCCCTCGGATCGGTCAGCGCGATGAGCCACTTCGATTCGATGATGCGCGGCGTCATCGACCTGCGCGACGTCCTCTACTTCGTCTCGATGATCCTCGCATTCCTCTTCCTCACCATCACCGTCGTCGACTGGAGGAAGTCGGACTCATGAGCCACGCCAAGCGAAACACCGCCATCGTCTCCTTCGCCGCGGTCCTGGCCGGCACGGTCGCCCTCAACGCGATGCTCGGCATGACCACGCGCACGCTGCGCTTCGACTGCACCGAGCAGCGGCTCTACACCGTCTCGGCCGGCGTGAAGGAACTCGTCCGCTCGCTCGACGAGCCGATCCGCCTCGAGCTCTACTGGTCCGCGTCGGTCGGCAACGACGTCCCGCAGCTCCGCACCTACGCCCAGCGCGTGCGGGAGTTCCTCGACGAGCTCGTCGCCGCGTCCAACGGCATGCTCCGGCTGCGCCAGATCGATCCGGAGCCCTCGTCCGAGGCCGAGGACGCCGCCCGCGCCGCGGGCATCGCGTCGCTCCAGGTGGACGGCGCGGGACGCACGCTCTCGCTGGGTCTCGTGCTCCGCGGGTCGACGGACAAGAGCGACGTCATCGCCTATCTCGATCCGGCGCAGGAGTCCTTCCTCGAATACGAGGTCGCGCGGCGCGTGCTGGCGCTCAAGGGAGGCGCGAAGCCGGTCGTCGCGGTGATGAGCTCCCTGCCGATGGAGGGGGCGATGGACCCGCGGGCGCCGCAGGAACAGAGCGGGCCGCCGGTGGTGATCCAGCAGCTCAAGCAGCTCTTCGACGTGCGCATGGTTCCGTCGGCGGCGCCCGAGATTCCCGCCGAGGCGAAGGTGCTCGTCGTGATCCAGCCGCATGCCTTCGGCGACGCGGCGCTCAGGGCGATCGACGCGTGGGCCGTCGCAGGCAAGCCGACGCTCGCGTTCCTCGATCCCTGGTGCGAGTCCGATCCGCAGGCGCGGCAGATGGCGATGCAGGGCGGCGGGGGCGGCAGCGGCTTCGAGGCGCCGCAGCTCCTCGCGTCGTGGGGCATCGACATTCCCGCCGACTCCGTGATCGGCGACCGCGACTACTCGACCCGCATCCGCACGCGGACCCAGGGCGGACGGACGATGGAGCTGAACTACCTTCCGTGGCTCTCGCTGCCGAAGGCTGCGATGGGCGCGGGCGACCCGGTGGTCGGCTCGCTCAAGTCGCTCAACCTCATGAGCGCCGGCTCGCTCCGCAAGCGCGACGGCGGCACCACCACGATCGAGCCGTTCATCCGAAGCTCGCCGAACGCCCAGCTTGTCCCGACGATGAAGCTCGGACTCTTCGGCCAGCCCGATCGGCTCATCAACGAGTTCGTCTCGCTCAACGCCGCACAGACCGTCGCGGCGCGCATCACCGGTCCCATCACGTCGGCGTTCCCGCCGACCAAGGAGGACGGCACGCCGGGCGAGGCTGCGAAGGGCACGGCGAACATCATCGTCATCACCGACGCCGACCTGCTGCAGGACCAGACGTGGGTGAGCGAGGAGCGCTTCGGCGGACAGCTCCTCGGATACCGCACCATCGCCGACAACGGGAGCCTGGTGCTCAACGCGGTCGAGACGCTGGGCGGCGACCGCGCCCTGACCGACCTCCGCGGCCGCGGCGAGTTCCGTCGCCCGTTCGGGCGGGTCGAGGACCTGCGGAAGAGCGCCGAGGAGAAGTACCTCGCCGAGGAGCGCTCGCTGCAGGAGAGCATCAGCCGCAGCCAGTCCCGCATCAGCGAGCTGCAGCGCGAGAAGGGAAGCGGGCAGAGCTCGCTGATCCTCTCGCCCGAGCAGGAGGCGGAACTCGCGAAGCTCGAGGAGACGATGGGCGATGCCCGCAGGAAGCTGCGCGACGTGCAGTATCGACTGCGGCGGGACATCGACGGGCTCGGCAGCGGACTGATGCTGCTGAACGTCGCGGCGTGGCCGGCGATCGTGGCGTTCGGCGCCTCGGGCTGGACCGCGCGGCGCATGATGGCCCAGCGGCGCCGTTCGGAGAGCGCGGGAGGTGGACGATGAGCGGAAAGGCGATTGCGGTGGCGCTTGGCGCCGTCGCGCTGGTCGGCGGCGCGGCGTTCATGCTTACGCGGGGCGAGGGCGCCGACGAACGGAAGGGCAACGGCCCGCTCCTGCCGGCGCTGAAGTCCGAGGCCGCGGGCATCGCCCGCATCGAGCTGGCCCGCGGCGACGAGCGGATCGCGCTCGAGCGCTCCGGCGAGGCGTGGACGCTGGCCAGTTCCGGCGGATATCCGGCGAAGATCGACGCCGTCCGCGGGATCGTCTCGGGACTGGCGTCGATGACCATCGAGGAGTCGCTCACCGCGAAGCGCGAGCGGCACGCGGAGCTCGGCCTCGCGTGGCCGGACGCGTCGAAGGAGGCGATGCTCGTGCGGCTGCTCGGCGCCGGCGGCACGGTGCTGCACGAGGTCGTGCTCGGCGAGGAGAAGTACGAGACGAAATCGCAGTACGCCCGGCGCCTGAGCGAGGACCAGACCTATCGCTGTCGCGGCAGCGTCTCCGCCGATACCGCGCCGCGCGGCTTCGTCGACGCCGAGGTCGTCTCGCTCGACGCGGGCGACATTCTCTCCATCAGCTACGACGGGCTTCTCCTGAATCACGGCGCCGACGGCGCCAATGGAGCATGGAAGGCCGAGCTCGCCCCCGGACCGGTCGCCGACGGAGCCTGGCCCGAGGAGCAGCGAAAGGCCGCGATCCAGGCGCTGCCGGCATGGATCGGGCGCGTCGAGCTCGAGAACGTCCGCAAGCGCGAGGGAGTGACGTGGGCGCCCGATCCGGCGATCAGCCTCACCTACGTGGCGAAGCGGGCGACGATCACGATCGAGGGCATGAAGGAGGGCGACGCCTTCTGGGTGCGCCTGTCGGCGACCCCCAGCGCGGAGGCCGCAGAGGCGCCTGCCGCGGAGACAGCGAAGGACGGCGATGCGGCGAAGCCCTCGCCGGCGCCCTTCGACTGGAAGGCATGGAACGAGCGCGTGGCCGCGTGGGAGTTCAGGCTTCCGGAGTGGAAGCGTTCGGCAATCAGTCGCATACGCGAGGCGAAGCCGGCGGCGGCGAATGCGGTTCCGGCGCCGCCATCCGGTCTCCTGCCCCCATCCGGTCTCGCGCCTCCGCCCGGCGGCTAACGCTTCGTCCCTATTTCCCCTCGGCGTCGCGAATCTGGCGCTCGAGTTCCTCGATGGTGCCCGAGACCTGCTCGATGGTCCTGAGGACCGGCATCGTCGAGATGCGCTCGGCGATGCGCGATCGCAGTTCGGGAGTCGTGCGCGGATCCCCCGTCAGGTCCGCGCCGAGCGCGGCGAGTTCGGGGATGCCGCCCTGGCCGTTGGTGCGCCGGAGCCTGATCGCGGCTAACAGTTCGCCGCATTGCCAGATGCCCTCGGCGGTCGCCGTTGGGTCGTGGCGGAGAAGCGCCAGCGACCGCGATGCCGCGTCCTCGGCGCGGTCGAGCGAGGCGCCCGCCAGGTAACAGACCCGTGCGAGCGCGACCGAGAGCGTGACCTGCTGGGCGTCGGAGAGTTCGTTGCGGGCCAGGAGCGCATCGAGACGCGCCGCCGCCTCGCTCACGCGCCGCTCGTCGAGGCGGATCGCGGCTTGCTTGCCGATCGAGCCGTCGGGAAAGTCGAGCTCCGCGCCGGCCAGCAGCGAACTGAGCGAATTGCCCCAGCCGACCAGCTCGCGCTGGCGGGCCTCATGGCGCCAGGAGGTGCCGAGGTAGACCGCGGCGCCGGTTGCGGCGACGGCGAGCGATGCCGCTGCGAGGAACGCCGCGCGACGATGCTGGCGGAGGAGCGAGCGGAGATGGAAGCCGATCGAGTCGCGCCGGGCGAGCACCGGCCCGCCGTCGGCGAGCGCCCGCAGGTCGCGGGCGAGGGCCAGGGCCGAGTCGTAGCGGCGCTCGGGCTCGTGGGCCATCGCGGTGGCGAGGACTGCGTCCAGGTCGGCATGGCGCGGCGCGCCGCGCAGGAGCGGACTTGCCTTCGGCGCCGGCTCGGGGCGATCGGCGGCGCGGGCGAATTCGGCCATGGTCCGGCGCTCGGGAAACGCGCGGCGCCCGGTGAGCGCCTCGAAGGCGATCGCGCCGAGGGAGTAGACGTCGCCGCGGACGTCGGCGCCCTCGCCCGGCCGAAGGGCCTGCTCCGGCGCCATGTACGGCGGCGATCCGATCGGCTCGACGGTGAGCGTCTCCTTCGCGTCGGCGCCGGCGGTCGCGATGCCGAAGTCGACGATGTGCGGGTCGCCGTTCGCGTCGACGAGGATGTTCGAGGGCTTGAGATCGCGGTGAATGACGCCGCGCAGGTGGGCGTGGTGCATCGCCTCGCAGGCGAGGGCCAGCGTCGCCAGGACCCGCGTCCGGTGGGTCGCGTCGCTGACGCGCGAGCGCAGCTCCGCGGCCCACGCGTCGAGCGGCGTGCCGTCGATCAGCTCCATCACGATCGCCTTGCCGTCACCGGGAAGGTCGAGCGACTCGTAGAGCGTCACGATGCCGGCGTGCCGCAGCGACGCGACGATCTCGATCTCGCGGTCGAGCCTCCGCCGCTGTCGGGCCGGCGCGAAGTGGCCGAGCCGGAGGACCTTGATGGCGACCTGCCGACCGACGCGCCGGTCGAGCGCCTTCCAGACGACGCCCTGTCCGCCCGAGCCGAGCTCCTCAAGCAGCGCGAAGTGGCCGAGCGACTGGCGACCCATGCCCACGTCGGGTGCGGCCTCCCGGGCGATGTCGATGACCTCGCGGCACTCGCGGAGCAGCAGCTCGTCGGTTCGGAGCGAGCCGAGCCGCTCGCGGCAGCGGTCGCAGCGGGAGAGGTGCGTCTCGATGCGCGTGGCCTCGTCCCCCTCCGTCGCCGGAAGTCCGACGAACCACTCGAGCTCGAGCTCGGTGGGGCAGGTTTCGAGATCCATCACGCGAACCATGGGTACTCCTGAGCGCCGCGATGCCGGCAAGGCGTTAGCCCGCCGGACAGCCGCCCCAGCCGCCGAGCAGGACCGAGAGGTCGGCGCCGTCGACCGTGCCATTCTCGTCGAAGTCGCCGACGCCGGAGCCGCCCCAGTTGCCTAACAGCATGCCCAGGTCCGCCGCGTCGACCTTGCCGTCGCCATCGAGGTCCGCGGGGCAGGGGGAGAGCTGCTGGATCACCAGGTCGATGATGCCCTCGGCCGACTCGAGCGTCGCCTCGATCACGCCGACGATCAGCGTGACCTCGTCGGCGGGGAGACCGGGATTGGTGATGAGGTACTCGACCTTGGTCCGGCCGAAGTCGGTCAGCGTCGTCGCCTTGTCGAGCTTGCCCGTGAGACTCGTCAGGTTGATGCCGGCGCAATTGCCGCTCGGTGCGCCGGGCGGCGGGATCTGGGCCTTCGCCGCGGTGGTCAGGGCAATCGCCGACGACAGTTGCCGATGCACCTCGAGAAGGTCGGGATCGACCTGGGTCATCTTGGCCCGCGACCGGGCGATCATGGACTTCGCGACCGTTGCCTTCACCCGCGCTCGCGGGCAGCCGTCGCCGGCGCAGGCGTCATTCATCGCGGCCTCGGCGGCGCAGTACGCGTCCCACGCGACCGTGCAGCAGTATGCGAAGGCGGGATTCGCGCAGACGGCGCCGCAGCACTCCGGATTCGAGCAGCCCGGCGCCGAGTGCGTGTTGAGGCAACTGTCGGTCGAGCCGGTGCAGGAGGGATAGAGCTCGTCGATGTTGATGCGGGCCACGTAGTCGACCGGACAGGCCGTGGACGGGTCGGAGGCGCCAAAGGCGTCGACGGTCACGACGAAGACGTACTCGCCCGGCTGGACGAGCACCTGATCGGTCGAGAGGGGGCAGGAGCCGCCGACGACGTAGGACAGGATGTTCTGCGATCCGCACTGCGGCGAATCGAGGAGGGCGACGACGAAGTTCGGCGACGGCTCGCCGGTGATCGCGCTGCGCTGCTGGACGGTGATCGAGATGATCGAGGTGTGCGCGACGCTGAAGACGTACCAGTCCATGTCCCGCGCGGGGCTGCCGTCGAGCTCGTCAAAGCCGCCGACGGTGCCGCAGACGGCTCGGTCGCTTGCGACGAACTGGAACGCGGGCGGAACCTGGTTGCAGCCGCCGTTCGGGTCGGGACCGGGGCCGCAGCCGTCGAGCTGGGGCGTCGAGCCGGGAGGACAGGTCATGTCGCATCCCGATCCGGCGGGCGCGGCCGAAGCCAAGGCGAGCGCAGCGATGGCGGCGCACCACCGCTGCCCAACTCCGCGATATCCCGTGGCGTCTGAACGCTGCGTCATCGTCGTCTCCGTCCATTCCGCCGGCGGAGGCCGGCAGTTGCGGCGAACGCCATCTCGCAGTGTCGCGGGATCCCGCGGGCGCACGGCCCGAAGTTCCGCCGACCGGATGCGGTCACCCTCTCCTTGCGGAGTATGGCCACTGACCTCGCACGTCACAACGAAGGAATCCCGAACATTCGGGGGGGCAAAGCCCCGTGGACGCTTCCTGATGGGAGCGTTCCGGTGCAGAATCACTGCACGACGATGGAACGACCGGAACCGAATTCAGCGCCGACACCGGCGACGGGCCCCGCGGCGGGCGCTGCGGCCGACCTCGCGGCCGGCAACGGTTCGACCACGGTCGAGATCCTCGGCCGACTTCGGGCGGGCGGTTCGGACAGCGACTGGTCGGATCTCGACCGTCGATATCGGCCCTTGGCCGTTGCGGTGGCGCGGAAGCTCGGGCTTCGTCAGGAGGACGCAGAGGACGCGGCGCAGCAGTCGCTGCTGGAGTTCTACGCCGGCTGGCAGCGCGGCGAATACGACGCCACGCGCGGTCGGCTGCGGACCTGGCTCATCTCGATCGTGCGGCATCGCTCGATCGACCTCCTCCGCCGAGGCGATCTCCGCGACGGATGGCGCGGCGACAGCGCGATCGGTGTTCAGGTCGACGACTCGGAGCTCGAGGGCGCCTGGGACGCCGAGTGGCGCCGCGCGGTGCTGGCCGAGGCGATCGTGCGGCTTCGCACCACGTCGCGCGTCGAGCCCAAGACGCTCGACGCCTTCGATCGCTTCGCGCTCCAGAACGTGCCCGGCGAGGTCGTCGCGGCCGAACTGGGCATCGCCGTCGAGGAGATCTATCGAATCAAGTCCCGCATGCTCAAGCGCCTCCGCGAGCTCATTGATGAGGTCGAGCGAAGCTGGGAGGGGTGAGGGGCGGAGCGTTGTGCGGCGCTCGCCGGCATGGCATGAACCGGCATGGCATGAATTAGCCATCGGGTCGAATCGCGATCGCACCTCGTCCGCTGCCCGAGGCGGGTACCCACCGGGTTCCTCGGTGCGGATGGCCGCGTTAGCATGGCTTCACGCGACAGCGAGTGACGGGCCCGCACGATGTCGAACGCACGTCGGCCGAATCGCCCAGCACGTCCGAAACGTCCCGACCCGCAGCCGGCCGAGTCCTCTGTTGCCGATCCGTCCCACTCCTTCCGCCGCCCCTTCTCCGCTGCGCAGGTCGGTGGGCCGACGACGCTTCGGGCGCCGGTCGCTTCTCGTCGCGCTGGCGATCGCCGCGCTGGCCCCGACCGCGCGCGCCGTTCCCCCTCGCGATGCGCCGTTTCGCGCCCAGGTCTGGCAGACCGAGGACGGATTGCCCGAGAGCTCCGCCACGGCGATGGTTCAGACCGCCGATGGCTATCTGTGGTTCGGAACGTTCGATGGGCTCGTGCGATTTGATGGCGTTCGCTTTGTCGTGCTCGATACGACGAACACGCCCGCGCTGCCGACCTCGTCCATCATCAACCTCCATCTTGATCGGGCCGGTCGGCTCTGGGTGAGCACCTCCGGTGGCCTGGCCGTGCGCGAGGGCGACGCATGGCGCGCCATCGGCGCCGCCGACGGGTGGCGCGGGGACGCCGTCCGCTCGATCGCCGAGGGGCCGACGGGCGACCTGCTCTTCACGACCTTCGACGGCGCCGTGCAGCGCTTCGCCGACGGGCGCTTCACGCCGATGTCGCCCGCCGAGACGCGCAAGGGACCGATCGTCGCCTGCGACGGCGCCGGTCGCTGGTGGCTTGTGCAGTTGGGCCTTCTCGCGACGTGGGATGGATCGGGATGGGCGCGGATCACAAGCGTGAGCGACGAGGAGGCCGCGACGGCCGTCTGCGCGCCGGCTCGCGACGGCGGCGTATGGGTGGTCTCGCGGCGATCGGTCCTCAGGTACCGATCGCCCTCGGAGATGGTGCGCACGGCGCTTGCCGAGGATCTCCGCGGGCTCTGGAGCGCGTTCGAGGATTCGCGCGGCGACCTCTGGGTGTGCACGCACGACAATGGGCTCTTTCGCATCGGCCGCGACGGCGAGCTTCTCCACTGGAGCACCGCCGACACCCTTGCCTCGAACGGCGTCCGATTCGTCTTCGAGGATCGCGAGTCGAACCTGTGGGTCGGCACGAGCGGCGGCGGGCTGATGCGGCTCACGCGACTCCGCTGCCGCACCTTCGGCGTCGAGAGCGGCATCCCCGAGCCGCTGGTCAACAGCGTCTGTCCCGATCGCGAGGGAGGGGTGCTGGTCGGCACCTACGGGCGCGGGTACTTCCGTCTCGCGGACGGCGTCGTCTCCCACATGCCGCTCGGTCCGGGCGGCGGGTACGTGCAGAGCGTGCTTGTCGATCGGAGCGGACGGACGTGGGTCGGCACCTACGGCGACGGCCTCTTCCTGGTCGAGCGCGATGGCACGCGGCACTTCGCGGGGGAGGCGACCGGCGGCGCGAACGTGCTGGCCCTCTTCGAGGATTCCTCGGGGCGCATCTGGATTTCGGGGGGCGCGGCGATCGCTTCGCTGTCGGGCGACACGATGCGCGTCTACGGCGAGGCCGAGGGGCTGCCGCGCTCCGAGGTGTGCAGCTTCGCCGAGGATGAGCAGGGGCGCATCTGGCTCTCGAATCTCCGCGGCGTCTATCGATGGGAGGGCGAGCGCTTCACGGAGGTGAAGGACGGCGAAGGCCATCCGATCGCCGAGGTGACCTGCTTCGTCGGCGAGGGCGGCGGCACGATGTGGATGGGATCGCAGCGCGCCGGGCTGCTGCGGTGGCGAGCCGGTCACGTCGATCGCCTGTCGGATCGGACGGAAGCGATCGGCCGCGCGGTCCTTGGCATCGTGAAGGACGATCGGGGCTTCTGGTGGTTCAGCACGAATCGCGGCATTGCCCGCGCCGCGGCCGACGACATCGCCGCCGTCATGGACGGCCGTCAGGCGCAGCTTCGCGTGCAGCGGGTCGGCCTGCTCGACGGCCTGGCGACGCTCGAATGCGCCAGCGACCGGCAGCCGGTGTCCGGTCGGGACTCGCGCGGCCGCCTCTGGTTCGCGACCCGCCGCGGCGTGGCCATGATCGATCCCGCGACGTTTCGCGAGAACGACCTGCCGCCGCCCGTGGCGATCGAGGAGGTGGACTACGTCACCGCCGACGTTCCGCCGGCCGGCGATCGAACGGTTCCCCCGACCCTCCTGACCGTGCGAGGCGACGCGCTGCGGATTCCCCCGGGAGCGAAGCGCGTCACGATTCGCTATGCCGCGCTGAGCTTCGCCGATCCGAGCGCGGTGCGCTTCCAGGTGATGATGGAGGGCGTCGACGGCGCGTGGCGCGACGTCGGCGCCGAGCGGCTCGCGGTCTACGGCAACCTCTCGCCCGGCGTCCATCGCTTCCGCGTGCGCGCCGCGAACAACGACGGAGTGTGGAACGAGACCGGCGCGAGCGCGACGCTCGAGGTCGCGCCATTCCCCTGGCAGACGTGGTGGTTTCGCGTGCTCGCGGCGCTGGCCCTCGTCGGAAGCGGAGGGGCGTCGGCGTCGTGGATCGCCCGGATCAGGGAACGGCGCCGCCAGCGGTCGGAGAGCCGCTTCCGCCTCGCGCTCGAGGCATCGAGCAGCGGCATGGTCATGTTCGACGCGCAGGGCAACATCGTGCTCGTCAATGCCCAGATGGAAAGCTCCTTCGGATACCCCCGCGCCGACCTGATCGGGCAGCCCATCGAGCGGCTCATTCCCGAATTCGGCTCAAGCGAGGCGGACGACATGGGCGAGCGCGTCGGCCGGCGGCGCGACGGCAGCGAGTTTCCGATCGAGATCGGCCTCAGCCCGATCGACACCGACGCCGGGCGGTTCGTGCTTGCCTCGATCAACGACATCAGCCAGCGCCAGCGCGTCGAGCTCGAGATGGCCCGACAGCGAAACGAGGTTGCCCACCTCTCGCGCGTGAACATGCTCGGCGAGCTCTCGGGCTCGATCGCCCACGAGCTGAACCAGCCGCTCACCGCGATCCTCAGCAACGCCCAGGCGGCGCAGCGATTCATGCGCCGCGATCCGGTCGACCTGACCGAGGTGCGCGAGATCCTCGACGACATCGTGCAGCAGAACAAGCGGGCCGGCGAGGTCATCCATCGGCTGCGGGCGCTCCTGCGCAAGGGCGAGGTGTCGCACGAGACGCTCTCCGCGGGCGAGCTCGTCCGCGAGGTGCTGAAGCTCGCCCGCAGCGACCTCATCAACCACGGCGTGAACTTCGACGCGGAACTGCCCGATGACCTTCCGCCGGTGCGCGGCGACCGCATCCAGATCCAGCAGGTGCTGCTCAACCTGGTCATGAACGCCTGCGACGTGATGGAGGGGATCGAGCCGGACGAGCGGATGCTCGTGGTCTCGGTCGCGGCCCACACGCCCGAATTGCTGCGCGTGACCGTGCGTGACTCCGGCACCGGCATTCCGCCGGGTCTGCTCGAGCAGATCTTCACCCCGTTCTTCACCACCAAGGGGAAGGGGATGGGGCTGGGCCTGGCGGTCTGTCGTACGATCGTGACCTCGCATGCCGGCGAGATCTGGGCGACGAACAATCCCGACCGCGGCGCGAGCGTCCATTTCACGCTGCCGGTCAGCTCCGAGCCGATCGAGGGAGAGGCCGCATGAGCGACGCCGACGCCACGGTCTTCCTGGTTGACGATGAGCAGGCCGTCGTGACCGCGGTCTCGCGGGTGCTCCGAGCCGCCGGCCTGCGCACGGCCACCTTCGACTCTGCCGCCGCCTTCCTCGAGCGCTACGTGCCTGGTTCGCCCGGATGCCTCGTGCTCGACCTGTCGATGCCGGGGATGGGCGGCCTCGAGGTACAGGCGGCGCTGGCGGACCGCGACATCCGGCTGCCCATCATCTTCCTCACCGGACGGGCCGACGTGCCCATCGCGGTCCGGGCGATGAAGGAGGGCGCCGTCGACTTCCTCACCAAGCCGGTCGACGATGCGGTGCTCATCGATTCGGTGCAGCGGGCCGTCGAGCGGGATCGCGCAGCCCATCGCGATCAGGCGGAGCTGGACGAGATCGGGCGAAGGCTCGCGACGCTCACGCCGCGCGAGCGCGAGGTCATGGTTCACGTGGTTGCCGGCATGCTGAACAAGCAGGTGGCCCGCGAGCTCGGAACCGCGGAGAAGACCATCAAGGTTCACCGCGCCCGGGTCATGGAGAAGATGGAGGCGGGCTCGCTCGCCGAGCTCGTCCGCATGGCCGAGCGGGCGGGGCTGCGCCACGGCGCGTAGGACCAAAGTCCCATTGTGGCCTTTCCGCCCCCCCGTACCTTTCCGAGCGTGCCGCGGAACCCACCTGTCATTGCCGTGATCGACGACGAGGAGCCGGTGCGCCGCGCGCTCGGCCGACTCCTGGGTTCGGCCGGATTCGCCGCTGAGGTGTTTGCCACCGGCAAGGCGTTTCTCGACTCGCTCGCCACGGGGCACCCGGACTGCATCGTCCTGGATGTGCACATGCCGCAGATGGACGGCTTCGCGGTCCTGAAGGGACTGCCGCGGCCGCCTCTCCGGCCGCCCGTCATCATCATCACCGGCTACGACACAGCCGAGACGCGGGAGCGGCTGAACGCCACGGAGGTCGCGGCATTCTTCCGCAAGCCGATCGACGGGCAACTGCTCGTCGACTCGATCCAAGCGGCGTTGGAGCGAACATGAGCCACACCTGTACCGTCGCCGGGACGATCCCGGCCATCGTCGTGGCCTGCGCCTGGATCGCGGGCGGATCGCTCCATGCCGACGCGCCGCGGCCACAGGGCGATGTTCCCCAGACGCTTCCGCCCTGCTGCGCCGGCGGCGAGGACGCCCTCGCCCAGCGTCTTCGCGCGGTCGCGGGGCGGGCCGGCGAGGGAGCGACTCAGGCGCCGCCTGCACCGACCGCTGCTGCCGACAAGGCCGATGCGCCCGAGGGCATGACCTGGATCCCCAGCGGGACCTTCACGATGGGTGGCGACGGTCCGCTCTCCCGTCCCGACGAGCGACCGCTGCATCGCGTCCGCGTTGACGGGTTCTGGATGGACGCGACGGAGGTCACCAACGCCCAGTTTCGGCGCTTCGTCGAGGCGACCGGCTACGTGACGACAGCCGAGCGCCCGGTGGATTGGGAGGAGATGAAGAAGCAGCTTCCGCCCGGAACGCCGAAGCCGCCGGACGAGGCGCTGCAGCCCGGCGCGTCGGTCTTCACGCCTCCCGATCATCCGGTTGACCTGCGGGCCTTTCACCAGTGGTGGACGTGGACGATCGGCGCGAACTGGCGCCATCCCGGCGGACCGCAGACCACGATCGACGGGAAGGACGACGAGCCGGTCGTCCAGGTTTCGTGGGACGACGCGGTCGCCTACTGCCGTTGGGCGGGCAAGCGGCTGCCGACCGAAGCCGAGTGGGAATGGGCGGCGCGCGGCGGTCTCGAGCGCCGCGCCAACGTCTGGGGCGACGAGCCGATCGACGCGACGCGAGCCAACACCTGGCAGGGTCACTTCCCCGACGTCAACACCGCCGAGGACGGCTTCGCCCGCGTTGCGCCGGTGCGCCATTTCCCGCCCAACGGATACGGGCTCTACGACATGGCCGGCAACGTCTGGGAGTGGTGCGCCGACTACTACAGCGCCGACGAGTATGCGCGACAGGTGGCGGAGGCCGGCGAAGGGGGCGTGGTCGTCAATCCGAAGGGACCGGCGTCGGCCGCCGATCCGCGACACGCGTACGCCCCCGAGAGCCGCGTGCACCGCGGCGGGTCGTTTCTCTGCAGCGACGGCTACTGCGCAAGCTACCGGCCGAGCGCCCGGATGGCGGCGCCGCCGGACAACACGATGCAGCACCTCGGATTCCGCTGCGTCATGACGAAGGAGATGCGGGAGGCGCGGCGTTCGGGTTCCGTCGCGGCGCACTAGCACACGCGAAGCAGGACTGGTTCACGATTGGCATTCACGATTGGCACTCACGATTGGCGTCACTCACAGGAGATCACCGCATGAAGTTCAGGTTCGCATCCATCGGACTCTCGATCGTCGTCGGCGGGCTGGCCATGCTGGCCGGCGCGCAGGCGACAAAGGCGGCACCCGCCGCGGCCCCCAAGGCCGCGCCGGCGCGTCAGCCCAACATCGTTCACATCGTCGCCGACGACCTTGGCTGGAAGGACGTCGGCTTCAACGGCTGCGCCGACATCAAGACGCCGAACATCGATCGGCTCGCGGCGGAGGGCGCCAAGCTCACCGACTTCTACGTGCAGCCGATGTGCACCCCGACGCGGGCGTGCCTCATGACCGGCCGCTATCCGTTCCGCTACGGGCTCCAGACCGCAGTCATCCCGTCGGTCTCCCAGTACGGCCTCGACACCTCCGAGGTGCTCATGCCGCAGGTCCTGAAGGAGGCCGGCTACGCGACCGCGATCATCGGCAAGTGGCACCTCGGCCACGCCGACAAGAAGTACTGGCCGAAGCAGCGCGGCTTTGACTACCAGTACGGGGCGATGATCGGCGAGCTCGACTACTTCACCCACGACGAGCACGGCGTCCTCGACTGGTTCCGCAACAACGAGCCGGTGCGCGAGGAGGGCTACACGACGACCCTGCTCGGCAAGGACGCCGCCGCGTACATCGAGAAGCAGGATCCCGCGAAGCCCTTCTATCTCTATCTCGCCTTCAACGCCCCGCACACCCCCTATCAGGCGCCGAAGGAGTACATCGATCGATACGCGTCGATCGCCGACCCCACCCGCCGCACGTACGCGGCCATGGTCACCTGCCTCGATGACGAGATCGGCCGGGTCATCAAGGCCCTCGACGCCAAGCATCTTCGCGACAATACGCTCATCATCTTCCACAGCGACAACGGCGGCACCCGCAACGCCATGTTTAGCGGCGTGATGGCCGACGTGACGAAGATCACGCTTCCCTGCGACAACGGTCCCTATCGCGAAGGCAAGGGCACGCTCTTCGAGGGAGGCACCCGGGTCTGCGCCCTGGCGAACTGGCCCGGTCACATCAAGGCCCAGACCGTCTCGGGCCTGATGCACGCTGTCGACCTCTATCCGACGCTCGCGGCGCTCGCCGGCGCCTCGACCTCGAGCAGCAAGCCGCTCGACGGCGTGAACGTCTGGGAGACCATCTCCAAGGGCTCTCCCTCGCCGCGCAACGAGATCGTCTACAACATCGAGCCCTTCCGCGCCGCCATCCGCCAGGGCGAGTGGAAGCTCGTGTGGCAGACGATGCTGCCGTCGAGCGTCGACCTCTACAACATCGTTCAGGATCCCTCCGAGAAGAACAACGTCGCCGCGGCGCATCCGGACAAGGTTGCCGCCATGCAGCAGCGTCTGGAGAAGCTCGCGAAGGAGGCAGCGAAGCCGCTCTTCCTCGTTGACCAGTTCAAGGTCGTCATGCGCAACATGAAGGGTGAGCCGGTGATGCCCGTCGAAGAGGGCTTCGGCGATCCTGACCAGCCCTGACCAGACCTGACCAGACCTGATCAGACCTGACCAGACCTGACCAGACCTGATCCGACCTGACAATCCTGCGCCCGATCCCGTGCGGATCCGGCGCATCTCGTTCGGACTCGATCGCGGCCGGCGCATCGACCCATGCGCCGGCCGCGGTCGGACGAGCCACGAACATCCCACGTCCCGCCGAACCCAGCCGCCTCACGAAGGACCGTCATGATCATGCAGCAACGATTGGTGCTGACCTGCACCGCCGCCCTCGCCTCCACCTGTCTCGCCCAGGATCCCGCACCCACGACGGCCGCGCCGACCGCCACCGCAAGCGTTCGCACCGACGACGCTCCGGGCACCGCTTCGACGACCGCGCCGGGTGACGCGTCCTCCGCCGCCAACGCCTGGCGCGCCGAGTTCATCGGCTGGATCTGGGTCGTCGGCATGGACGGCACCGTCGGCGCCCGCGGACGGCAGTCGGACGTCAACGCCAGCTTCGGCGACATGCTCGAGGCCTCCGACTCGATCTTCGCGTTCTCCGGCCGGCTCGAGGTCGGCACCGGGGCGTGGACCGGATTCGTCGACGGCATGTACTCGAACCTCGGCGTCGACAACCAGTCCGGTCCGGGTGGCGTCGCCGACATCGACGTCACCTTCCAGTCGGCGCTGGTCGACTTCGGCCTGATGTATCGCCTGGGCGAGTGGAAGCCCGACGGCGAGGCCGCGAAGAACGACCACAACATCACGCTGGACCTCTACGCCGGCGCCCGCTTCACCAATCTCGACCTCGAGCTCAGCCCGGCCGTGCTGCCCAAGGTCTCGCAGACGGTGAGCTGGTTCGATCCGATCGTCGGTGCGAAGGCGGTGCTTCCGATCTCCGAGAGCTGGAGCGCGGCGATCAACGGCGACATCGGCGGCTTCGGCGCCGCCTCCGACTTCACGTGGTCGGTGACCGGCGTCCTCCGGTACGACTTCAACATCGGCTCCACGCGGGCCTCGGCCTTCGCCGGGTATCGCGCGATCGGCCAGGACTACTCCGACGGCAGCGGCAACCGCGCGTTCACGTGGGATGTCGTTCAGCACGGGCCGATCATCGGTCTCTCGTTCCGCTTCTGAGTCAGGCCCGCTGCAGCAAGGCGCGAGGAGATCCGCATGACGCCGCATCACCGTTCGATTCGCTCTTCCCGTCGGGTTCTGTTGGCCCTTGCGGCCGCCTCGTTCGCTGCGCTGACGGCTGGGCTTGCCCTGGCCGCGCCGCAGTCAAGGACGAGCGGCAACGAGACGCCGACGAGCCCGGCAGCCGCGGCGAGCGATGCGGAGGACCGCGGCTGGCCGCGCGAGTTCGAGGCCGAGGCCCACGTCGTTCGCATCTACCAGCCGCAGCTCGAGGAGTGGCCCAACTTCGGGCGAATCCTCTTTCGCGCCGCCATCTCGGTCATCGCGAAGGGCGGCGGCTCGCCCGTTCACGGGATCATCCGCTGCAGCGGCGACACGGACATCGCCGTTGACGATCGCATCGTCGTCCTGACCAACAGGAAGATCGAGTCGATCGCGTTCGCCGATCTCGCTCCGGCGGAGTCGGCGCGCATGGAGGCGATCGTCCGCGCGGCGATGCCGCCCGAGCGGCCGCAGACGATCTCCCTCGATCGGCTGGTGGCGGAGCTGGCTTCGCGTCCGGCGGAGATGCGGGTCGACGTGCGCAAGGCCGATGTCGGCCTGGCGCCGCCGAAGATCATCGCCAGCGAATCGCCGGCCATTCTCGTGACCTTCATGGGGAAGCCGCGATTCGCGCCGGTGCAGGGGTGCGAACTTCTCGTCGCCGTGAACACCAACTGGGATCTCTTCCTCGATCCCGAGTCGAAGCGCTACTACCTCCTCAACGAGGGCGCGTGGCTCACCGCGGCCGACGTCGAGCGCGGACAGTGGTCGGCGGCGACGCGGCTTCCCGCGGCGTTCGCGAAGCTCCCGGCGGATGCGAATTGGGCCGACGTGCGGGCGGCGATCCCCGGCGCCGCGGCCGGCGCCGTGCCGATCGTCTATGTGGCCCGTGAGCCGACCGAGCTGATCGTCACGCGCGGCGCGCCGGCGCTCGAGGCGATCGACGGCACGAATCTCTCGCTGGTCACGAACACGGAGAACACGCTTCTCTTTCACCGCGGCGAGAAGCAGTACTACCTTCTCGTCGCGGGGCGCTGGTTCAGGGCCGGCGCCCTGGCCGGACCCTGGTCGTCGGCGAGCCAGGACCTGCCGCCGGACTTCCGGAGCATCCCCGAGGATTCCGCCGCCGGTGACGTGCTCGCATCGGTTCCGGGAACGGTCCAGTCGAGCGAGGCGGCGACCATCGCGTCGATCCCGCGCAAGGCGACGATCGTGCGCGCCGACGTCTCGCTCACCGTCACCTACAACGGGCCGCCGGACTTCCGCCCGATCGACGGGACGACGGTGAAGTACGCCCACAACACGCCCTTCAACGTCTTCCTCGTGGAGGGAAAGTACTACTGCTGCAGCGACGCGGTCTGGTTCGTCGCCGCCGCGCCGAACGGCCCGTGGGCGGTGTGCGATGCCGTGCCCAAGGCGATCTACGCGATCCCGGCAAGCAGCCCCAAGCACAACGTGACCTACGTGACGGTGTACGACTCGACGCCGACCACGGTGGTCACCGGCTACAGCGCCGGCTACAGCGGCGCGACGGTCGCCGCGACCGGTGTCGTCATGTTCGGCCTCGGCGTTCTCGTCGGCGTCGCGCTCGACGACGATGACGACTGCTGCTGGTCCTACCACTATCGCGCCCACTACTTCTCCTACGGATGCGGTGCGATCTACGTCGGCGGCCGCGGCGGCTACGTCTGCGGCGTCAGGCACTGCGGCCCCTACGGCGGCGCCGGCCGATGGGCGACCTACAACCCGTCGACGGGCATCTACTCGCGCGGCGCATTCGCCTACGGGCCGAATGGCGCGGCGGGCTATCGCGTCGCGTACGACCCATCCAACGGACTCGCCGGCTTCCGCGCCGGCGGCTCGAACGTCTACGGTTCGTGGGGCCGCGGGGCGATCACCAACGGCGACGAGTGGGTGCGCGGCGGATATCGCGCGGGCGAGCGGGGAACGGTCGGCGGCGTGCAGGGTTCGGGCGGCGCCGGCGCCATTCACGCCGAGGGTCGCTTCGGCAACGGCGTCACCGTGGTGCGCGACCGCGACGGCGACATGTACGCGGGCAAGGACGGCAAGGTCTACCGTCGCTCGGACGACG
Organism: Phycisphaerales bacterium; assembly: GCA_044220875.1. GTDB lineage: Bacteria > Planctomycetota > Phycisphaerae > Phycisphaerales > SM1A02 > JAEUIT01. The sequence continues at coordinate 599,916 of JBGAQH010000001.1, forward strand.
AGTGGTCACGCGAGCGGCCACCGGCAAAGGCCGGTGATTTGCCGCGCGAGGCGGCCGAGCGCGACCGGGGCGAGCGGAACGCAAAGCGAACCAACGACGTGAAGCGCGACGGAGGCAACGCGCGGCGTCGGCGATAGCGGCGAGGCCGCGGGTGAACGTTCGGCACGCCGCTCGGACCGAATCAGGCCCGACCCGACGCCGTCGAGCTCGCCTGACGAAGGCTCGCGCGAAGGCCGAGCGCCGCGTAGGTCGCGCCGATCGACTCCTCTTCCATCGCCCGATAGGCCTTCTCCGCGTCGATGATGGCGCGGCCGAGGATCTCCTCAAGCTTGGCCTGCGTGTAGGTCGGCCGCTCGCGGGCCGTTGAGCGCGTGCCGTACTGGTTCAGGTTCGACGCGAAGATGCCCGCGGCGCTCACCGGCAGGAAGTCCTCGTATCGAAGGCCCTCGTAGGAGACGAAGCCAAGCTCGATGAGTCGCGGAAGGTCCGTCGTCTCGATCGGTCGGCTGGCCGCCGAAGCGAGTCCCTTCGGCGTCGGGGCGTAGAGACCATAGACGAGTTTCCGCTCGAGGAGCGCCGGCAGCGTTGAGGGGAACTCGGCGAAGTGACGGGCGAAGGCGCTCTCGTACGCGTCGACGTCGCGCTTCGCGAGTCCCGGATCGCGCACACGCTCGGCCTCCGCGGCGGCGAGGCACCGGTCGTAGAGCTCGCGGCCCGTCGGCGTCGTCGCGTAGAAGCGCTGTTCGATCTCGCCGAAGCGGGCGGTGTGCGTGGAGCTGAGCGTGCTCCCGTCGGAATTGGAGAATGTCACCGGCTCGGTGAGCGCCCGGTAGGCATCCTGACGGAGCAGCACCGGCGTCCCCTGTGGCGGCCCCTCGGTGATGTCCTTGAAGCCGGCGTGACGAAGCGACCCGAGGTCGAGGTCCGGCTGCCGGAGGCGGGCGTCGAGTGCGTCGACGAGCGAGGCGATCTCGGACGCGGAGGGAGTGCCGGGCACGAGTTGGCGGAGCTGGGCGGCGGGAAGGTGCTTGAAGTGCAATCGCATCCAATCGCCATCGGCCTCGACCGCGAGCCGCTCGAGGGCGCGGCGAGCGCGCTGCCGGAAGGTCGCCTCGTCCGTCTCGCCGAGGTAGCGCTTCATCGCCGCGGTGTAGAGGTCCATGCACAGCGTGTTCGGCGTGAGGTGGTTGAGGTGATGCGATTCGAAGCAGGCGATGTCGGCGGCGATCTTGAAGCCCGCATCGCAGAGCTCGCGGTAGAGGGCGTGGTCGCGGGCCCGGCCGGTCCAGCGGAAGATTCGGTTGACCCCCTCCGCGATGAGGGCGTCGGCGTCGATCGAGTCAAGTCCGCCGGCCCGCTCGGCCCTCTCGATGAGTTCCTTCGCCCGCGGCGAGAAGACCTCGCGCGTCGCGAGCAGACCCTCGATGCGGGCCTTCGTCGCGCCGTCGAAATAGTCGGTCATCAGCAGCGACGTGAAGACGCGGTGGTTCGGCTGGTGCGCCGAGCGAAACGCCGTCGCGATCACCGGCTGGCTCTTCGCCCCGACGTTGGTCATGTCGTAGAAGTTGTGGGGCTCCATCCCGAAGCACCCGAAGAAGCGGCCGATCCAGCGGTATTCGTCGGGTCGGCCGATGCGGATCGCCCCGTGTCGCTCGCCGCTGGCCCGCTCGAGCTCGGCCTCGGAGATCGCGAACCCGAGGTGACGTCGCGCGAGCAGCGAGCACGCCGTCGCGTTGCACGCGCGGTTCACGAGCACGGCGCGGTCGTAGAGCGGAACCTCGCTGCCGAACATGCGCGAGAGTTCGGCGAAGAGGCGATCCTGCATTACCTTCGGGTCGGTGAGGGCGGACATGGGGCGGAGAGCGTATCCACGCCGACGGCGCCGTGGCGCTGTTGCGTTGGCGTCAAACGCGCCGGAATCGGCGACGCGACGCGGCCCTCACCGGTCACCGGGTCCGATCACTCCCAGCGGAAGACGCCCTTGCGCCACGCGTAGACATACGCCGCGATGCCCGTCGCCACGAAGAAGAGAATCCGGCCCAAGAACAGGGCCGCTTCCGGGCTGCTGGGCTTGAGCTGCGTGAAGGTCACGGCCCAGGGGTAGAGGAAGATGATCTCGACGTCGAAGAGCAGGAAGGTCATCGCCATCATGTAGAAGCGGACGTTGAACCGCTTCTTCGTCGACCCGATCGGATCCATGCCCGACTCGTAGGTGAGACCCTTGGTCGTGCCGGCCTTCGCCGGGCCGATGATCGAGGAACCCACGATGTTGGCGATCACGAAACCGGCGGCCATCCCGATGATCAGGAGGATGGGGAGGTATGAGATGAGGTCGACGTTGGCGAGCATGTGAGTCACTCCCCCTCGCGGGGCGCCGGGGTCGGCCTGTCGAGCCGTCCGCGGAGCCTCCCAACGAGCTGGGCGGGCATGGTACTCCAGGCATCCGCCCGGGTGGCGGCGCCGGCGCGGTCGGACTCGGGCTCGAACCCCACCGGAGCGGCGCCGAAGCCAGGGACGGGGGCGGATCGGCGATCGACCGCTATGTCGCCGACGCCGGTCGCAGCACGGCCCCATCCTCCCGCAGCGATCCCTCGCGCACCATCGCCCGAATTTCCTCGAGGAGCCGTTCGCGGACGTTGCCGCTCATGGCCTTGAAGCCGAGGGCCCGAGCGACGGCGAGGGCCAGGTCGCCCTCGCTTGCGCCAACCAGTGCGACGGCCGCGGCGCCGATCCCAGCCCGCATCTCGACGCCGGCGATGCGCTCGATCGAGCGCAGCCCGGCGGAGCGGACCTCGCTTCGGTCGCGGACAATCGCCGGGGCGCCGGCGAGGCTGAGGAAGTCGCCGTCGCGCGTGCATCGCCTCGACGCGACGAGCGCATCGATGCCGTTGCCGACCGCCTCCTCGATCCGCGATCCGGAGCGCTTGAGACCCCAGAAGCCCCGGACGCGGGTCACGACCTCGTCGACATGGATCGGCGACTCGCAGCGCACCACGAGCAGGACGACCTCGGCCATCTTCGCGGGGGGAACCTCGTGCAGCTCGCCGGGCAGGACGTGATCGCAGGTTGCCTCGACGTAGGGCACCGAGATGGACGCGACGTTCTCGACCGCGGCGTCGTCGGCGTCGCGGGCTATCTCGGGCGCCTTCGGTGCCGGAGGCGGCGGCGGCGAGGTCGGCGCCGCGTCGCTCTCGGCGGCCCGGGCCTTGGCCCGCTCGATCGCCGCCATCACCTTCGCCAGTTCGTCCTTCGGCCGCTGGAACCAGTCGGTGCTCCAGATGCGGTGGATCGTCCAGCCGTGGTCCTCGAGCACCGCCTGGCGCAGGCGATCGCGGTCGCGGGCCGAGCGCGACGAGTGATATGCGGCGCCGTCGCATTCGATGCCGAGGAGATAGCGTCCGGGCTTCCCCGGGTCGACGACGGCGAGGTCGATGAAGAAGCCGGAGACGCCGACCTGCGCGTCGACGGAGTGGCCTAACGCGACGATCGCGGCGCGGACCGCGGTCTCGAAGGGCGATCCCTCCTCGCGGTCGGTGGGCGCGGCGACGCCGAGCACGCCGGTCTCGGCGAACTGGAGGAAGCTCTTGAACGCCGCGACGCCGCGGCCGCCGGCGCGGGCCAGGTCGATGTCCGCGGCGCGGATCGAGGTGAAGACGACGCAGCGCCGCTTCGCCCGGCTGATGAGGACATTGAGGCGCCGCTCGCCGCCGTCGCCCGAGAGCGGTCCGAAGTTCATCGCGACGTAGCCGCTTGCGTCCGGGCCATAGCCGACCGAGATGAAGATGACGTCGCGCTCGTCGCCCTGCACGCTCTCGAGGTTCTTGACGAAGAAGGGCTCGTGCTCGTGTCGGCGGTGGAACTCCTCGAGTTCGGGATGCTCGCGCCGGCAGCGCTCGATCTCGTCGAGGATCGCCTGCTGCTGCCGGATCGAGAACGCCGCGACGCCGAGCGTGCGCTCCGGCGAGCTGCGTGCGTGCTCGAGCACCGCGGCGCAGACCGCCTCGGCCTCGGCGCGGTTGGTCGCCGACTTGCCGCGGTCGTAGCGGCCCTCGGCGATGAAGCGGAACTTCAGCCCCAGGTCCGGCGACGTTTGCGTCGGGCTCGGCACGATGTAGAGCCGATCGTCGTAGAACTCGTGATTCGAAACGGCGATGAGGGACTGGTGGCGGCTTCGGTAGTGCCAGCGGAGCATCGCGTCGGGAACGCCGCGGGCGCTGCAGAGCCCGAGGACGCTCTCCATGTCCTTGGCCTGCGCGGCGATGGGGGCGACGGGGGCGTCGGCGATCTCCTCGTCGGGCTCCTCCTCCTCGCCGCCGGTGATGCGGGCGAAGAACCTGGTCGGCGGAAGCTGCTTGCTGTCGCCGACCACGACGTGCTGCCGGGCCCGCACAAAGGCGCCGAAGGCGTCGACCGGCGGAATCTGGCTGGCCTCGTCGATGACGAGGAGGTCGAACTCGATCGCCCCGGGCTCGAGGAACTGGGCGACCGAGAGCGGGCTCATCATGAAGATCGGCTTGATCGACTGGGCCACCGAGCCGGCGTCCCTCAGCAGCTTGCGGATCGGGCGATGGCCGCGCTGCCGCTGCAGCTCACCTAACAGGACGCCCGTCATGCCGAGGTTGGCGTGGCGGTCGGGCATCTGGTCGTAGTGCCTGGCGAGGACGCGGTACTTGGCGAGCGTGAGGCGATCGCGGTCCGCCTGTCGGAAGTCCTCGACGATGCGCGAGTGCTCGATGCCGTCGAAGCGCCCGAGCTCGGGAATGCGCCGCGTCGCCTCGCGATAGAGCTCGCCGAAGTAGGCGTGCTCGAAGAGGTCGCCGGCGTCGGCGCCGTCCGCCGCGCCGGTCTCCAGGGCATCGACGAGGGCGGCGAGCCCGCGCTCCCGCGCATCCCTGGCCCGGACGAACCACGCGTTCCACTCGGAGACGCCGTCGGGCCTGGCCCGCCACGCCGCGAGTCGCTCGGCGAGCTCGGCGATCGGGATGCGCTCCGCGCCCGCGGCGCCGAACGCCGCGCTGGCATTCAGCGAGAGCCACTCGGCGAGGGTCCTCGTCGCACGCCATGCCCCGTTCACCCGTTCGGTGAGCCGGGCGCTGAGGGCCGAAAAATCCTCGCTCGCGTCGAGCTGCGTGAAGGACTTCCGGAAGTCCGGGCCGAGCCGGGCCTCGGCCTCCTTCGCGACCCAGCCCACCACCGCGGCGAGCTGGCTCCAGTCGGAATCGCGGCCGCGCCACGCATGCCCGAAGGCCTGCGAGCCGATCGCGTCGCCGGCGCGGACCGCGGCGAGGTGGCGCTGGGCGGCGACGATCTCGTCCAGGAGCGCGACGCGCTCGGCGAGGGCGCGCGGCACCTCGCAGCGGAGCGAACCGCGGAGCGCGGCCATCGCCTGGCGATACTCGCCGCGCAGGATGCGGAAGAGCGAACCGCCGTGGGCCGCGATCGCCGCCCGGGCCGGCGCGAGATCGGCGTCGAAGGTCGGCTCGGTCACGCGCTCGGCGAGCCGGGCGCGGGAGTCGGCGAACTGGCGGCCGTGCTCGACGAGTCCGCGCAGGCCGTCGAGGCCCGCATTCCACACGCCGCTGCAGATCGCCTCGCGGTCGACCTGCGGCGCGGCGGCGACGTGGGCGGCCATGCGCCGAAGAAGCTCCGCGTTGGCGAAGTCGAGCGGCGCCCGCTGCCGGAGGAGCTCCGCGGCGCGGCCGAGCTCGGGACCTAACGCGTTGAGCGCCGCATGCAGCGAATCGAGCAATGGGGCGAGCTGGGGCTGGTCGAGCGCCGAGACCTGCGGCCGCTCGCATCCGCGCCACGGATGTCTGGCGGGCCCACCCATCGAGACCGCGCGGCGTCCGAGGTCGGCGACGCGCTCGCGGCGGTCGGCGAGGTCGGCCGGCGTCCATCGCGGCGCGTCGGGGAGCGGGCAGGGGGCGGTGCGCGGGTTGCGGCCGGCGATCGTGGCCAGCGAACCGAGGATGCGAAAGAAGGTCTCGCCGCTCGGCGCGAGCGTGGCGTGCATCGCCGCCGCATGGGCGTTGAGCCGCGTTCGGAGCGAGTCGAGCCGGGCGACGATCGACTCGAGTTCCGCGCCGCGCGGCTTGCCGAGCTCCCACGTCCGTCCGATCTCGGCGAGCACCGCCTTCTTGTTGGCCTTGTGGCTGTGCAGCTCGAGGCAGAGCGCGCCGAGCCCGATCGCCTCGAGCCGGCGCTTGACGACCTCGAGGGCCGCGAGCTTCTCGGCCACGAAGAGGACGCGCTTCCCGTCGAGCGCCGCGGTGGCGAGGATGTTCGTGATCGTCTGGCTCTTTCCCGTGCCCGGCGGTCCCTGGATCACGAGATTGCGCCCTGCGCGGACCGACTCGATCGCGAGCGTCTGCGAGCCGTCGGCGTCGACGACATGGTCGAGCCGCGCCGGCGGCACGAGCGTGTCGATGTCGGCGTCGTCCGGAAAGGGACGGTCCGCGTGGGTGAAGCCCTCGCCGAGCAAGCCGCCGATTGCCTGCGAGGCGACGAGCTTCGAGGGATCGGGCCAGTTCTTCGGATCGAGGTCGCGGTACATCAGGAGCTTCGCGAAGGAGAAGAGCCCGAGCGTGATCGCGTTCGGCTCGACCTTCCAGCGCGGGACGCTCGCAATCGCCTTGGTCACCGCGTCGAAGTAGGCCGCGGGCGCGAACTCCTCGTCGGCCGCGACCGGCGGAAGCTGGAGCCCGAAGTCGGCTCGGAGTTTCGCCGCCAGGGAGAGGTTCTCCTCGACGTCCTCCTCGCGCCAGCGGATCGTGAATCGGGCCCGCGCGCTCGTGCGGCGAAGGTCGACGGGAACCAGGAGCAGCGGCGCGTGGCGCGGCGTGTCGGCCTGGTTGGCCTCGTACCAGGTGAGCCGGCCGATCGCGAGGTAGAGGATGTTGACGCCCTGCTCCTCCATGATCGACTGCGCGTCGCGGGAGAGCGTGAGCAGCCGGCGCTGGAGCCCGTCGGGCGAAAGTGCGGTGGTCAGTCTCGTGTCGCGGCCGAGGTCGGCGCGGCCGTCGCCCGCCTCGAGGACGTCGATGCCCGCCGCCGCGCCCGGCTCCTCGTCCTTCGCCTCGTCGGCGCCGCGCGTGGCCATGAAGCTCAGCGCCTTGCCCTCGTCGACGAGCAGGCGGTAGATCGTGTCGGCCTCCTCGCCGACCGCGTGGATGAGACGCGCCGAGGCGGACTCGATCGGCATCGACAGGAGGCGATTGCGCCCGGAGAGATCGAGCAGCTCGCGCCGGTTCGCCTCTAACGCTTTGATCACGGTCGACTCTGCCAACGTCGGTTCTCCCTGGAGGGCGTTCCCGGCGTGGAAGATAGTGATTGCCCGTCGCTCGTGACGCAAGCAATCACCATGAAAACGGAACGGCGTCGAGACCTGTGGTCGCGACGCCGTCCCGGATCCGACGATGATCACTCCGTCTCTCTCGGATTACGGAGTGACGCAGTCGGCATCGATGGTGAGCTTGTAGCTGCCCGCGGCGCCGGCGTTGTAGCCCGCGACGAGGATGTGATAGATGTGGCCGGCGTTGGCGTAGAAGTCGGCCTTTGACTTGCGGAAGAAGCCGTTGAGCGAGCAGGAAGCCGACTGCGTGTCGTCGACGCAGGCCTTCAGCTCGCCGTCGCAGCCGGCCGCGGCCGTTTCCTTCCACACCGCCAGGACGGTGTCGAAGTCCGTGCCGTCGTTGCAGGTGCTCAGGAAGACATGCTCCTCCTGGCAGCTCGGGATGTAGGTGATCCATTCGCCCTTCGACGGCGTGTTCGCGCAGGGCGGGTAGGTGAGGCCGTTGTCGATCGTGGTGCCGGTGACGACCTTCGGCGCGACGGTGGCGCTGTTCACGAGGATGCCGTCGAAGCACTGGCTGCCGACGCTCTTGAAGGTCGCGGTGAGCACGCCGCTGCCGGACGCGGTGGTGTAGCCGCCGACGCGGATCTTGTAGATCTGTCCGGCGAGGACGTCGATGGTGAGCTTCGAGGTGTTCGAGCCGAAGCCGCAGGTGCCTCCGTCGTCGTCGCAGCCGACGAGCACCGAGGTCGAGAGGCCCGACACCGGCGGGCAGGTCGACGCGCCGGGCAATACCGAGGTGTACACCGCAAGCACCGTGTCGAAGTCCGAGCCGCAGGTTGCGAGGGTCAGTTCGCCGTCGCCCTCGGGCGAATAGACGTACCAGAGGTCGTGGCCGACGGTCGTGGCCGTGGGACCGCAGGAGCCTAAGGGAAAGGTCTGGCCCGAGTTCGTCGCCATCGTGTTGCAGAAGGCGATCTCGTCGCCCGCGACGATCTCGATCGCGCCGCCGCACTCGTCGTTGCTCGGCGTCGAGCAGGGGCCCCACAGGCCGAGCAGGATCGCGAGGTCGGCGGCGTCGGTCGAGCCGCTGCCGTTGAGGTCGGCGCCGGCGGCGCCCCAGGCGCCGAGCATGACCGCGAGGTCGGCGGCGTCGATCGAGCCGTTATGGTCGAAGTCGCCCGTGCAGGAACAGGTGTTTCCGGCGACGCCGCCCTGCGGGGCGTCGGGCTTTCGGCCACCGCCGGCAAAGGCGGCGAGGCTGATCGAGGCGGCGAGCGAGGCGGTGACGATGAGCGCGTGTCGAGAGAGCATGTGCGTGCGTCCTTCTGTGGTTGCGTGAGGGTGCGTGCGGTGGGCGTCCCGAGCGTCGGGAACGGCCTCACGACCACAGACGGAACCCGCCGGCGCGGAGCGCAACGGTTTGGCGCAATCTTGGAATTCCGCGGACGCGGGAGGCGAGACGGGGCCGGCGGGCCTCAGCTTCCGAAGAGCTCGGCCTCGCGCTCCGCCGCGTACTGGTTGGTGTAGAGCTCGAAATAGCGGCCGCGCCGGCCGAGGAGCTCGCGGTGCGTGCCCTGCTCGACGATCCGTCCCCCGTCGATGACGAGGATGATGTCCGCCCGCCGGATGGTCGAGAGCCGGTGGGCGATCACGAAGGCGATGCGTCCGCGGAGGACCTCCTCGATGCCGCCCTGGATCAGCCGCTCGGTCGCGGTGTCGACCGAGCTGGTCGCCTCGTCCATGATGAAGATCTGCGGGTTGCGAAGGACCGCACGGGCCAGGGCGACGAGTTGCCGCTGGCCGGTCGAGAGCCGCTCGCCGCACTCGCCGACCTCGAAGTCATAGCCCTTGTCGAGCGCGGTGATGAAGCCATGGGCGTTCACGCGCGTCGCCGCGGCCACGATCTCGGCCTCGCTCGCGTCGAGGCGCCCGTAGCGGATGTTCTCGCGGATCGTGCCCGAGAACAGGTGCGGCACCTGCTGGATGACGCCGAGGTTCGACTGCAGCCAGTGCAGCGAGCGCTCGCGGTAGTCGACGCCGTCGAAGAGGATCGCCCCCTCGCGCGGCTCGTAGAAGCGGGCGAGAAGCGAGACGATCGTGCTCTTGCCGCCGCCGGTCGCGCCGACGAGGGCGACGGTCTGGCCCTCGCGGACGTGCAGGCTGAAGTCGTGGAGGACGATCGAGTCGGGCTTGTAGAAGAAGCGCACGCGCTCGAAGCGCACCTCGCGGATGCGCGGCGAGCCCCCGTCAAAGGCGAGGTCGGGGCGCGGCGACGTTCGCTGCGCCTCGATCGTCGCGGTGACCCGCTCGCCGTCGCGGATCTCCGGCGTCGTCTCGAGGAGCGACACGACCCGCTCCGCCGCGGTCGAGGCGTTGAGGATGTCGGCGAATCGCTGGGCGAGCTCCTGGATCGGCTGGGCGAAGACCGCGGCGAACTGGAGGAACGCGAGCAGCTTGCCGAGCGAGAGTCCGTGGCCGGCGATGTAGTCGCCGCCGCCCTTCCACAGGGCAAGTCCGGCGCCGGCGGCGCCGAGCGACATGATCACCGGCAGGTAGAGCGAACTCTGGATCGAGTTCCGCATCATCCAGGTGTTCATCTGGGTCGAGAGGCGGCGGAACTCGTCGAGATTCCGCTCCTCGCGCACCAGGGCCTTCGTCGTCCGCACCCCCTGCAGCGACTCGTTGAAGCTCGCGGTCATCGCCGAGTTCGTCCGCCGCGCCTGGCGGCCGGAGTGGAGCATCAGCCGCTGGAAGAAGACGCTGGTGATGACGAGGAAGGGAATGATCGTGAAGACCACGAGCGAGAGCCGCACGTCGATGATGAGCATCGCCGTCGACGTCGCGAGCAGGAGGAGCGACCCCCAGAAGAGGTCGAGGATCGCCCACGGCAGCGTGCCGGAGATGCGGCCGCAGTCGCTCGTGAGGCGCGACGTCAGCCAGCCGACCGGCCGCGTGTCGAAGAAGGAGAAGGAGAGTTCCTGAAGGCGCCGGAAGCAGTCGCGGCGCAGCTTGTAGCCGACGCCGGTCGAGATCTCGCCGGCGGCGCGGATGAAGATCCAGACGCAGGTGGCGAAGCCGACGAAGAGCGAGAGGTAGATCGACGCGGTGACGTACAGGCGGGTCGTGAGACCGTTGGTGTGGGCCTCGTCGATCATCGCCGCCACGAAGAGCGGCAGCGCCGCCTCGATCGCGGCGATGACCGCGCCGCCGAAGGCGAGCCGCGCCGCGGCGCCGCGGTGTTCGCGCAGGTAGGCCAGCAGCTTCCGCCAGACCCGCGGATCGAACTTCCCGGTGAAGTCCTCGTCGAGGTGCTCCTCGGACATGGTCAGTGCGCCTCCGTCGCGGCGGCGGTGGCGGTGTCGTCGTCGAGGTCGTCGGTGCGGGTCTGGATGTCCCAGAGCGTGCGGTAGGTGCCGTCCTTCGCGATCAGCTCCGCGTGGGTCCCGCGCTGCGTGACGCGGCCGTGCTCGATCACGATGATCTGGTCGGCGTGCATGAGCGTCGAGAGGCGATGGGCGACGATGAGCGTCGTGTGCCGCGCGTCGCGCGAGCGGAAGGAGCGCAGGATCTCCGATTCGGTGTGCGTGTCGACGGCCGAGAGCGCGTCGTCGAGGATGAGGAGCTGCGGCGCCTGCACGAGCGAGCGGGCGATCGCGACGCGCTGCCGCTGCCCGCCGGAGAGCGTGATGCCGCGCTCGCCGAGCATCGTCTCGTACTTCCTCGGGAACTCCTCGATCGACTCGTGCACGCTGGCGACGGCCGCGGCGCTGCGCATCGCGTCCTCGTCGTTCATGTGTCCGGCGGCGCTGATCAGGATGTTCTCCTTCAGCGTCTTCGAGTAGAGGAACGGCTGCTGCATCACGGTGCCGACGGCCGAGCGCATCGCGCTCCGCGGGATCGTTCGCAGCTCGCGGCCGTCGACGGTGATCGATCCCCGCTCGTAGTCGTAGAGCCGCAGGAGGAGGTTCACGATCGTGCTCTTGCCGGCGCCCGATGGCCCGACGATGCCGAGGGTCGCGCCGCGCGGGATCGAGAGGGAGACGCCGTCGAGGACCGGCGTCCCGTCGGCGAAGGCGAAGCTGACGTCGCGGAACTCGATGGCCAGGCCCTCGCCGGCGGCGACCGGCGCGAAGGGCTCGGTGGCGTCGTCGGCGGTCTCGTCGGGCGTGTCGAGCACCTCGCGGATGCGGTCGATCGCGGCGAGGGCCTTGCCGAGGTCGGCGAGGATGCGGCCCATCATCCGCACCGGCCAGATGAAGAGGCCGATGACGGAGATGAAGAAGAAGAACGTGCCGACGCTGACCTGATCGCTCGCGAGAAGCCCGAGGCCCGTGCCGACCGCGAGCGCCGACTGGAGAAAGCACAGGAGGTCGGAGGTCGCCCAATAGGTCGCGAGCTTCCTGTAGAGCAGGAGGTCCTGGGCCGCGAACACGCCGCTCGTCGCGGCGAACTTCTCGATCTCGAACTCCTGCCGCGCGAAGGCCCGGACGACGCGGATGCCGGTGAGGTTCTCGGTGATCGTCGTCGTCATCTTCCCCTCGGCCTCCTCCTTCGCCTTGAAGACCGGACGCAGGCGATTGAAGTAGAGGAGCGAGAAGGTGACGATGAAGGGAAGCACCACGACCGACGCGACCGTCATGCGCCAGTCGATCCAGAGCATGAGCGGCAGCGGGGCGATGAGCATCACGATCGCCCGGCCGATCTCGATCGCCTGGCCGGCGAGGAAGCCGCGGAAGGTGTCGACGTCCGACGTGCAGCGCTGGAGCAGGTCGCCCGAGGGACGCTGGTCGAGCGTCTTGCAGTGGAGCCGCTGGAGCCGGTCGTACATCGTGTCGCGGAGGCGGCGGGCGATCGCCTCGGCGGCTCCGGTCGCGAAGCGCGTCCGCAGGTGGGTGAAGATGCCGGCCAGCAGGGTGACGGCGAGCATCGCCACGCCGGGAAGCCAGAGGTTGGCGCGGATGTGCTCGCTGCCGCCGAGCCAGCGGACGATCGTCCGGGCGATCGGCGTGGCCCGTTCGCTCCGCTCGAGCAGCACGCCGTCGATCATGGCCTGCGAGACCATCGGCACCGCGTACAGGACCGCGGCGCTGGCGATGAGCGCGACGAACGCCAGGCCATAGCGCAGGCGCTGGCCCTCGGAGACCGTCCAGATGGTGGAGATCGCTCGTCGCATCCGCTGCGTTTCAGCCGAAATTCAGAGGGGGGTCCTGATGCCCATGGCCCGGATGGCGCACCAGCCGGACAGTCCCTCGAGCATCATGAAGAGTCCGCCGGCGACCATGCCGATCGCCGGGTAGATCGCCCATGCCGGCAGCGTGTCGAGAAACCAGAGCACGCCGACCACGAGTCCGACGCCCTCGAACGCCGCGCCGGCGACGAGCCGGACGGCCTTGCCCTTCGCGTCGATGTTGCACTGCATGCGTGGGGTCGCCTCGGGATTGAAACTAGAACTCGCAGTTCTTCGGCGTGCGGGCGAATGGGATCACGTCGCGGATGTTCTGCATGCCGGTCGCGTAGATGATCGCCCGCTCGAAGCCCAGGCCGAAGCCGGCGTGCGGCACGGTGCCGTAGCGGCGCAGGTCGCGGTACCACCAGTAGTCGGCCTTGTTGAGGCCCATCTCGTCGATGCGCCTGTCGAGCATGTCGAGGCGCTCCTCGCGCTGCGAGCCGCCGACGATCTCGCCGATGCCCGGGGCCAGGATGTCCATCGCGGCGACGGTCTTGCCGTCGTCGTTCATGCGCATGTAGAAGGCCTTGATGTCCTTCGGGTAGTTGATGACCGCGACCGGACGGCCGAAGACCTTCTCGGTGAGGTACCGCTCGTGCTCGGACTGCATGTCGATGCCCCACTTCGGCTCGAAGTCGAACTTCACCCCCTTGGCCATCGCCTTCTCGAGCTGGGCGATCGCCTCGGTGTACGTGATCCGCTCGAAGGTCGCCTCGACGAACTTCTCGAGCCGCGTGACGCATTCCTTGTCGATGCGCTCGGCGAAGAACTTCAGGTCGTCGCCGCGCTCGTTCAGCAGGGCGCGATAGATGTACTTGAGCAGTCCCTCGGCGAGATCGGCGTCCCTGGCGAGGTCGGCGAAGGCGATCTCGGGCTCGATCATCCAGAACTCGGCGAGGTGACGGCTGGTGTTGGAGTTCTCGGCGCGGAAGGTCGGCCCGAAGGTGTAGACCTTCGAGAGCGCCATGCACCAGGTCTCGACGTTGAGCTGTCCCGAGACGGTGAGGTGCGTCTCCTTGCCGAAGAAGTCCTGGCTGAAGTCGACGCGGCCGTCGGGGGTCTTCGGGATGTTCACGAAGTCGAGGGTCGAGACGCGGAACATGTGGCCCGCGCCCTCGCAGTCGCTGCCGGTGATGATCGGCGTGTGGACCCACGCGAAGCCGTTCTCGTGGAAGTAGCGGTGGATCGCCATCGCGAGGCAGTGGCGCACGCGGGCGACCGCGCCGAAGGTGTTGGTGCGCACGCGAAGGTGGCCGACCTCGCGGAGGTACTCCATCGTGTGCGGCTTCGGCTGGATCGGATAGGTGTCGGGGTCCTCGACGAAGCCGTGGACCTTCAGGCTCTTCACCTGCATCTCGATCGACTGGCCCTTGCCCTGGCTCTGCACGAAGGTGCCCGACGCTTCGATCGCGCAGCCGGCGGTGAGTCGCTGCACTTCGCTCGCGTAGTTGGCGAGGTCGGCGGGAACGACGAGCTGGATCGGGTCGAAGCAGGAGCCGTCGCTCACGGCGACGAAGCTGAGTCCGGCCTTCGAGTCGCGGCGGGTGCGCACCCAGCCCTGGACCGAGCCATCCTTCCCAATGAAGTCGGCGGGGTTGGCGAATGCTGTGGCGATGCGAACGGCGGCCATGGGCGGTCTCGTGAGCTGAAGGGGAACGCAAGGGCGAGCGAACGCCTGCGGGCCTTCATGGGAAAGACGGGCAGTATTCGGCCCGCCGCGGGGGGTCGCAAGCCGTGGGGGTGTTGGCCTGAGAAAACGCGTGCCAGAGACGGCGCGGTCGGCGGAGGCTGTTGTCCTATAACTATGGCTCTGGCGAATCGGAGGCTCGCCGCGCCCGTGCCAAATTGGCAGCAGTTGGGGGTGGGCTGCGGAGCCGTGACAGGAACGGCAAGCGCAAGGGGCCCGCCAGCCACAAACTCGCACTGAGTGCCGCGCGCGGTCGGTGCCATCGCTCTCCGCCCTGCAGCGCGCGATTCTGCGGTCGAAGTGGCCTTGCGAGGTCAGGAACGCGACTGCGCCCGCGCCGCCGACTCGACCATTCCGTGAGCCGACCTCCGATGTGGTCCGCTTGCGATGGGGTGCCTCTCCAACCCTGACGGCACGGGCATTGCCAATCGGCCCGCTCCACACCGAACGCGCCGACCGATGCAGCTCCGCTATCACCATCCCGACCCGCTTGACCCCCCGACGGGACCGAGCGCGAGCGCCAGCACCAGTCCAGGTCAGGGCGGCGGCGGGGCGGGACCACAGCGGCGCGGCCGCCTCAGCCTCATGCTGACCTACGGCGGCTGGCGGGACGGCGACTTCGCAGAGCAGCTCCCGGCCCTCCTCGGACCGCTGGGAATCGACTGCCACCGCTGCCGAAGCGGCGTCGAGGCGACCGAGTTCCTCCGCCGGGCGTCGGTGCACATCGCCATCGTTGACCTCTCGATCCCGATGGAGAGCGGCTGCGTTCAGGGGACTCCGGCCGGCCCGCGCGTGCTGCAGCTCCTCCGACGCCTTGAGCAACCGCCGCCGACCGTCGTCGTGCGGCCTCCCCAACCGAGCAATCGCGACAGCGCCCGCGGACTGAGCGAAGCGCTGCGCGACGGCGCGTTCGCCGTCATCGACGGGCCGGTGCGACTCGAGAGCATGCTCGAGACGCTGCGTCGCGTCATTCGACGGCATTACCGCGATCACTGGCCGGCGGCGTGAGTTCGACCCGCTGACCATTCGCACAGACCTTTCACTTCCGTACCCATTTTCAGACCAGCAGGAGACAGTGCTATGAAGGTTCGACCCCTCGGCGACAAGATTCTCGTGAAGCGCGACGAAGCCGCGACCAAGACCGACTCCGGGATCTTCCTGCCCGAGTCCGCCAAGGACAAGCCGAAGCAGGGCAAGGTCATCGCCGTCGGCGACGGCATCCTGAACAAGGACAACGGCCAGCGCATCCCCTTCTCGGTGAAGAAGGGCGACTCCGTGATCTTCTCGAGCTACTCGGGCACCGAAGTGAAGATCGACGGCGACGCGTTCCTCATCATGACCGAGGACGACATCCTCGGCGTCATCGAGTGACTCGCCTGACCTTCCCCCACGCACCGCACGAAAGGCGCATCGATCATGGAACGAGGTCCGCTGCTCAAGATCCTGTCGGACATGAAGGGCACCATCAAGGAGCTCGACCTCATCCTGGTCGGTGACTCGAAGCCGGTGGAGATCCGCAACGTCGTGGACGTCGAGGACCTCCGCGGCGGGGGCGTGATCAAGGTCACCACCCGCCAGAACCACATCTGGATCGAGGCGTCGCACGTCGCGGTCGCCTATCAGGTCCGGACGGACGGCCACTGATGCAGGCCCCGCAACTGCGCAAGGCCTTTCGCGAGCTCAACGGGCTTCGCGATCTCCGCATCGAGTTCGTGGACGCGGCGGCGTGCATCGTCAAGAAGGCGCTGCTGATCCCCGAAGAGGCCGACGGCCTCGTCAAGGTCACCGACGGCTCGCACGTCTACATCGTCGACTCCGAGCGCGTCGCCTGGGTCGAGATCGGCTGAGCCGAGCGCCGCGACGCCTGCCAACGCACTCACACCAACGAATCCCACTCCAGAAAGAGATACACCAATGGCTGCAAAGCAAATCGCATACGACAACGACGCACGTGAGCGGATCCTCCGCGGCGTGCAGAAGCTCGCCAAGGCCGTCAAGGTCACCCTCGGCCCGAGCGGCCGCGTGGTCATCCTCGAGAAGAGCTTCGGCGCCCCCACGGTCACCAAGGACGGCGTCACCGTCGCCAAGGAGATCGAGCTCGACGATCCGTACGAGAACATGGGCGCGCAGATGGTGAAGGAAGTCGCGAGCAAGGCGTCCAAGGACGCCGGCGACGGCACCACCACCGCGACCGTCTACGCCGAGGCGATCTATCAGGAGGGCCTGAAGAACATCACCGCCGGCGCCAACGCCAACGCCGTGAAGCGCGGCATCGACAAGGCCGTGGACGCGATCGTCGACGAGCTCAAGAAGCTCTCGAAGCCGGTGAAGAACTCGACCGAGATCGCCCAGGTCGGCTCCTGCTCGGCCAACCAGGACATGCAGATCGGCAAGATCATCGCCGAGGCGATGGACAAGGTCGGCAAGGACGGCGTCATCACCGTCGAGGAAGGCAAGAGCCTCGACACCGTCGTCGAGCTCCTCGAGGGCATGCAGTTCGACAAGGGCTACCTCAGCCCGCACTTCGTCACCAACGCCGGCTCGATGGAGTGCATCCTCGAGGACGCCTACGTCCTCATCCACGAGAAGAAGATCGGCTCCGCGAAGGACATGCTCCCGATCCTCGGCAAGATCGCCGAGGGCGGCAAGTCGCTCCTGATCATCGCCGAGGACATCGAGGGCGAGGCGCTGGCGACCCTGGTCGTCAACAAGCTCCGCGGCGTCCTCAAGGTCTGCGCGGTCAAGGCTCCGGGCTTCGGCGATCGCCGCAAGGCCATGCTCGAGGACATCGCCGTCCTCACCGGCGGCACCGCGATCATGGAAGAGCTCGGCATGCAGCTTGAGAACATCGGGCTCAACGATCTCGGCCGGGCGAAGAAGATCACCGTCGACAAGGACAACTGCACCATCGTCGAGGGCGCCGGCAAGACCAAGGAAATCCAGGGCCGCATCGAGCAGATCAAGTCGCAGGTCGAGGCGACCTCGAGCGACTACGACCGCGAGAAGCTCCAGGAGCGTCTCGCCAAGCTCGCCGGCGGCGTTGCCCAGATCAACGTCGGCGCCGCGACCGAGGTGGAGATGAAGGAGAAGAAGGCCCGCGTCGAGGACGCCCTTCACGCCTGTCGCGCCGCGGTCGAGGAAGGCATCCTTCCCGGCGGTGGCGTCAGCGTCCTCCGGGCCCGCAAGGCCCTCGAGAAGGCGAAGAAGGACATGGTCGGCGACGAGAAGGTCGGCGCCGACATCATCTGGCGGGCGCTCTCGGCCCCGGTGAAGCAGATCGCCTCCAACGGCGGTCTCGACGGCTCGATCGTCGCCCAGAAGGTCGAGGAGTCCAACGACTCCAACTTCGGCTTCAACGCGATGACCGGGCAGTACGAGGACCTCGTCAAGGCGGGCGTCATCGTCCCGACCAAGGTCGAGCGCGTCGCCCTGCAGAACGCCGCGAGCATCGCGGGCCTGCTCCTGACCACGGACTGCGCGATCACCGAGATCAAGGAGAAGAAGGCCAAGGCTCCGGTTGGCGCCGGCATGGATGACGGCGACTACTGATCCGGCCTGAGACGCTCGGCCACTCCGCAGGGAGGCCGTCCGAGCGGACAGGACCCACGAGTCCCACGAATCCCATGAGACATGCAGGCCGGACGGGCAACCGTCCGGCCTGTTCGTTTCCGTGGTCCGTTTCCCGAGACGCAGCGGCCGTCGGTATGGTCCAATGCGCCCATGCTCTCGATCCGGAACGTCTCCCCGCGACTGCCGGTCCGCGACATCAGGCGGACCACCGAGTTCTATCGCGACATGCTCGACTTCGAGGTCGGCGGCACCTGGCCGCAGGACGCACCGATCTTCGTCATCCTCGAACGCGGTCCCGTTCGCCTGCAGTTCTTCCGGCCCGACCCGCCGCCGCACGAGAACGCCTCCTCACCCGAGGTCGTCCTGCACTTCGAGGTGGACAACGTCCTCGCGTTCCACGCCAGCCTTGCCCCGCATGTCCATGTCGAGTGGGGACCCGAGGTCTACTGGTACGGTTGCCGCGAATTCGCCTTCCGCGATCCCGATGGCTACATGGTCATACTCTCGGAGCCGACCGACGATCCGCCGACATGCCTGGACGAATAGGACGGATGTGAGATGGGTATGAATGAAGTGGCCGGTCTCCGCGTTCGGAGCCGCCCGAGGTGGCGACGGTGGTGTGGGGTTGAGGAGGATTGATGCGCCTGCGTTCCAGCCCGAAGTCAGCCCGCCCGACGCCCCTGCGCTCCGGCGCGACATGGATTGCCCTGCTCGTGCCGGTGATGGCGGTGAGCTTTCCGGCCCTCGCCCAGCGCGGCGCGCCGCCGGCGCCGGGCACGAAGCCCGGCCAGGCGCCCGCCTCGCCCGCCGCCGCGCCGCCGCCGCTTCTTCTCGACACCGTGCGGGCAATCCTCCCCGAGAGTGAACAGGCCAAGGTCCGCAGCGTCGTTCAGGACATCGTCGGGCGAAAGCTCAGCCGGGAGGTGCCGATCCAGATCGTCGAGCCGCGGCAGATGGCCGAGGCGATTCTCCGATCGATGAAGGCGACTTCGCCCAACCGCGAATTCGACCAGCGACAGGTGGAGCAGCTCTCGCTTCGTCAAATCGCCCTCTACGACGTCGGCTCGCGGCAGATCTTCGTCGGCTCCGGCGGCCTTGCGTCCGTCGGCGACTCGGAGCGCGGGCCGATCGCCCGCATGCTCCTGGCCCAGGCGACGGTCAGCGCGATCATCGATCAGGAACTCTCGACGCCGGAGTTCATGAAGGGCGACGGCCCGGAGGTCGCCGTTGCCCGCCGCATGCTCAGCGAGGGCTTCGCGGTCACCGCCCGCGACCGCGCTGCGGTGGCGATGGGGCTCGATCCGAACTCCGCCGCCTATCGCGCGCTCCTGCCGGGAAGCTTCGATCCCGCCGACGAGCGCAGCTCCCTCGAGCGGACGATCTACGGCACGGGCCGCACCGTGGTCGAGTCGCGCTGGAACTCCGACGGTCTTGAGGCGACGTGGAAACTCCTGGCATCGAAGCCCGCGACGGTGCGGGAGCTTGCGGCGCTGATTCCCCGCTCGCGGGCGATCCGCGTGCTGCAGAGCGTGATGGACACGCAGCTTCCGCGCCAGACCTGGGATCGGGCCCGCGCGCCATCGGCGCCCTCCGTGGCCTTCGCGGCGCTGAAGGGACCCAATGCCGTGGCTCGCCAGGCGCTCGCGATCGGCTGCCTCGGCGTCGACACGCTCGGCTATTCGAATCGCCAGGGCGGCGGCGCGGTGCTCTTCTCGGCGCTGCGCGGCAAGGATGAGGCGTCGACGGCGCGCATCGCCGAGGCGATTCGGAGGATGCCGTCCTTCCTGCGGGCGGACTTCGATCGTCAGCACACCCAGGTCACGTTCTCCGAGTCAACCTCGGAGGTGAATGGCGTCTCCGTACGCATCACCTCGATCGAGTCGGCCCAGGAAGGTGACTCCGTGCCGCCAACCCGCATCATCGACATGGTCGTGGGCAACGAGGTGATGAGCATCACGCTCACCAACGCCACGATGAGCAAGTCCACCCTCGACAGGGCGATTCAGGTCGCGACGCAAGAGCTCGGCCGGCCCGCCGAGTTCGTCTCGGCCACCGACGCGCCGCCGCTCGCTCCCTCGATTCCGGCGCCCGACGCGCCCGCAAGCGGAAGCGAAGGACAAGGCTCGTAGCGCCGGTCAGAGAATGCCGGAGGAACGAAGGAAGAGCCAGGCGCCTTCGGCGGCAACGGCAAGCACGACGCCGAGGATGATCGCCATGATCAGCCGCTGCCGCTTGAAGCGTCGCACGTCCACCCAATAGCGGCCGTCGTCCAACGCGACGACGATCCCGCGTCGCGCGGGTCCGGCGAGCTCGATCGGGCGGGTGATCTTCGCGGTACTTGGCTTGAGCGCCGTCTCCGGCGACACCGCGCCGGCGAGCATGAGCCGCTTCACCGGTCCCGGCGGCGCCTTGCGAATCGCCAGGAGCACCGAGATCGGCATGATGAGTCCGCCGAGCATGCCGAAGGTGCCGCCGCCGGATGGACTGGGGAGTGGGCTCATCGCTGTATGGGATCGTCAGGGAGTGCGGCGGACTTCTGAAAAAGAACCGCTGAAAAAAGACCGGGCCCGCTCGTGGGAGCGGGCCCGGCGGAATGACTTGAGCGTCGGTGTCGGGCTTCAGGCGAGTTCACGCATGCAGCGTGCGCGGCTCGCGGTTCGTCCCGAGCACCAACTCGTCAGATCACTTCGAACCGATCGTGTCGCGACCCTGGATGCCGTCGGTCGTGAAGACGTGGTAGGAGGTGTTGACGAGGAAGTCGTAGCTCTGGCCGCCGAAGTAGGTACCCATCGGGGTGCCGCGGTGCCAGAGACCCTTCTCGGAGAAGCTGGCCGGGGCAGTCGCCTTGGCGCGGGCATCCGACTCCATCGCATCGCCCACGCCCATGATGGAGACGTGGCCGTCGAAGAAGAGGGTCGCCGGAGCGCTGTTGTAGCCGTGGTTGAAGTACCACGGCTCGTTGCCGCCGGCGAAGTTGCTGTTGACCGCGGATTCCGCGTTCTGGAGCCACGAGTGCTCGAGCATGCGGGTCTTGAGGTCAGGGTAGGTGGCCATGCCGACGGCCGGCGAGCGGTAGCCGCCCGGGAGGCTGTTCGGATTCTTGAAGCCGCTGTTCGCGAAGACGTCCGGGGCGTACATGGCAGCCGGGCTCCAGCAGTAGGTGCTGAAGGCGATTTCCTGAGCGTTCGTGTTGAACTGGTCAGGGAGCTGGAAGTACTTCTCGGCGATCGCGAGGTTGATCTTGTCCTTCGGAGCCCAGTACACCGGGTCGTAGAACTTGTTGTTCACGTAGCCGGCGAACGCCTTGACGTTCGGGAGACGGAACGAGCCGAAGCCCGCATCCACGCCGCTGAACTCGATCGGCTTGTAGACGACCCAGTTGCCGCAGTTGCCGGGATAGCTGTACTGAGCGCACTGGCCGGTGCTGCCGAGGAAGTAGCCCCACATCGCGCCGTTGGACGCCCAGCCGAGAAGCTGCTGCGGGGGGCACGCGATGGCGAGGTACGCGCCGCAGTTGCCGCTCACGAGGCCCGCGTCGTCCGGCATGGCGGTGAACTGGCGGTCAGACCAGTCGGCGCCGTAGGCGGAGTTCGAGGCGGACATGTTGCGCAGGTTCGCGAGGCTCTGCGTGACGAGCGCCGCATCGCGAGCCTTGCCGATGGCCGGCAGGAGGATGGCGATGAGCAGCGCGATGATCGACACGACGACGAGGAGTTCGACGATGGTGAACCCGCGCCCGTTCTTTGAAAGTGTCTTTCGCATGACGATTCCTTTCCGCGGTGTGTGGTCCCGCGAGGGTGCTGCGGTCAGGTCGCGTGTGCTGCAGTGCGACAAGGCCGCGTCCCTCAGGCTTCAGGCGTGAAACGACTCCTCAGACACCCGAAGTGGGAGTCGTACCGGTGAGCCGGTGCCAAAAGCCTGAGTTGTGGCAGGTCCAAGACATGGTGGCCGACCCTGCCATGGGAAATGAGGCGGCGCAAGCGCCGACGGCCAGTGGTATTTGAACGTTCGCACGGGGCGAGGGGAGGTTGCGTTCCGAAAAAAGAAACAAAAAGACGCCGCCCTCCCAGATAGTCCTCGAGCTGCGGGAGATCGGCGGGGTGGATGCCTACGTCGAGCGGACCGTCGCCGAAAGCCGCCTGCTCCTGTCAACATGATCCCCACCGGTCGACCGCCCCCTTCGCACGGACTCCGCATGGCCCTGATCGTCTCCACTTGGTCCTTCGCCGCCCGCGGCAACGCCGCAGCGTGGCCCATCCTCGAAATGGGGGGCGCATCCCTCGACGCCGTCGAACGTTGTTGCGCGGTGGTCGACGCCGCTCCCGACGTCGACAGCGTCGGCTACGGCGGGCTGCCCGACGCCTCCGGGCGCGTGAGCCTCGATGGCTGCGTGATGCTCGCTCCCTCGCGCTGCGGTTCGGCCTGCATGCTCCGCCGCCACCTTCATCCCGTGAGCGTTGCCCGCCGGGTGATGGAAACGACCGCGCATGTCATGCTCGCCGGCCAAGAGGCGGACGAGTTCGCGGACCTCGCCGGCCTGCCGAGCGAGTCGCTGCTCTCGCCCGAAGCCGAGGCCGCCTGGGAAGCGTGGCGGGCAATGCCCAAGACCATCGACCAGAGCCGCGATCGCTCGCTCGTCGGACTCCGGCCGATCGACGGCGGCGCCGGCTCCGACGGGCGGCTCTTCGAGCGGAAGCCCTCGGCGCAGGAACCGGCCCACGATGCCGAGGCCCGCTGGAAGCACCACGACACGATCGGAACGCTCTGCATCGATCGTCACGGGACGTTGGCCGGGGCGTGTTCGACCAGCGGCATGCCCTACAAGGTGCCCGGCCGCGTGGGCGACTCGCCGATCATCGGCCACGGGCTCTACGTCGATCCCGAGGCGGGCGGCGCGACGGCGACCGGCACGGGTGAGCTGGTCATGGGCGTCTGCGGATCGTTCCTCGCGGTCGAGTTCCTGCGCCGCGGCCACTCGCCGCTCGACGCCGCGGTCTTCACGCTGGAGCGAATCCGGCGAAGCTACGTCCTGCAGCCCCATCACCAGGTGGCGATGATCGTGGTGGCCCCGGACGGAGCGTGGGCCAGCGCCGCACTGCGACCGGGATTCCGGGCGGCGCTCCGCGACGAGAGCGGCGAGTCCATCGTCGAGCCCGGCGCCGTGCTGATTCCCGATCCGGCGTGAGCGCCCATTCCGCGGGGCCTGAATCCGAACGCGACTTCCACCTCGAAAGAGAAACCATGAAGCTCTACACCCGAAGCGGCGATGACGGAACCACGGGCCTCTTCGGCGGCCGACGCGTGAGCAAGGACAACCCGCGCATCGAGGCCTACGGCACGGTCGACGAGCTCAACGCCTGCGTCGGGCTGGTGTGCAGCGCCTGCCGACGCGACAACGCCTACGAGAGGCGCCTCCTCGAGATCTTCGCCCACGTGCAGTCGCGGCTCTTCGACATCGGCGCGGACCTCGCCACCCCCGAGGACTCGAAGTCGGCCGCGAAGGTGCTCCGCATCGACGAGAAGTTCGTGGCCGAGATCGAATCCTGGATCGACGAGATCGACGGCAAGAACCCGCCGATCCGGACCTTCGTCATGCCCGGCGGCACCGAGCTCGCGTCGCGGCTGCACCTGGCCCGCACGGTCTGCCGGCGGGCCGAGCGGCTGATGATCCGGCTCGGCCACAGCGAGCCGGTGACCGACGGCGCGATTCACTGGATGAACCGGCTCAGTGACCTGCTCTTCGCGATGGCCCGCCAGGCGAATCACGCCGCGGGCGTCGCCGACGTGCCGTGGGTGCCGGCGGCGCGCTCCTAACGCTTCGCTCACGCCGGGCGCTTGCTCTTGCCGCGCCCGACGGGCCCTGACGGCTTGGCCGGCTTGACCGGCTTCGCGGGCTTCGCCTCCGCCTCGGCCTTCGCCTTCTTCAGCGAGCCGCGGGCCGGAGCGATCGCCGAGGAGCCGCCGGCGGAGACGCCCTTGCGGAGCATCCCGATCTTCGTGATGCGCTCCCACGCGCTCGCCGCGTTGCCCTCGCCGAACTCGCAGGTGATCGAGCGCCGTCCCCATGCCCGGGCCACGGTGCTCGTCGTGCCGGAGCCGCAGAAGGGGTCGAGCACCAGGCCGCCCTCGTTCGAGCAGGCGAGGATCACCCGCTCGAGATAGACCTCGGGCAATTGGTTGTGGTGGCGATGGCGGCGCTCGGTGTTGTTGCCCTGGATCCGTCCCCAGTAGGGGCCGTACCAGACGTCCATCGGGACGCGCATGCCCTTGTTCGAGTCCTTCGCCATCGTCCGCGGATCGGCGTAGATCGTCGCCCGGTCGGACTTCTCGAGGATCGCGTCGGGGTTCCAGATTCGGTCGTTGGGGTCCTTCGCGAAGTAGAGGGCGTGGACCTTGCTCATGATGAACGAGCTGTCGCGGTTCTGGCCGAAGCGGAAGTGCCAGACGCACCAGTTGATCATGGTGAGCCCGCGCCGCTTGAGATGCATGACGATCTCGGCGGCGGTGTCGTCGGGGATGTTCACCCAGAGCGAGCCGTTCGGGGCGAGGGCCTCGATGCAGCCGTCGAGCCACTCAAAGGTGAAGCGCTCGTACTCGCGCCGCGGCATCCCGTCCTTCCACTCGTCGTAGGGGACGTCCCAGTTGAAGGGCGGGTCGGCGAAGATCAGGTCGACCGAACCGCGGTCGGGCAGCGAGGCGAGCACGTCGCGGCAGTCGCCGACGTAGAGCCGCGTGTCGGGGCCGTGCGCCTGCAGCGATGGCCTGAGCGTCGTGCGGCTCGGCTCATGCGGAGCGGCGCCGTCGCCGTACAGGGCGATGACGCCCGGCGCGGTGAGGTCCTTGCGGGACTTGCGCTGCACCTGGGTCGCGCCCTTCGGCATGGCGTATCCGCCGGGGCGGTCGAATTCGATGTTCTTGCGTTCGGCCATTGGAGCTGTGGAAGCGTATCGAGTTGTCTCCGGAGCCGGGAGCGCACGCAGAGCCACGGGTGATTCAGGGGGGCAGGCTTTGTCGGAGCCAACCGCCGCGCTTCATGGGACAAGCATGAAGGCGCCTGCCGGTACGGCGGCATCAAGAGTCGCCAGGGTCAGTCGAGCGTGAGCTCGCGGAATTTCCAGGCTCCGCACGCGCGGCGGGGCAGTACGAGCCCCGCTTGCCGAAGTTCAAACGCATTTCCTGCTAACGAAGCACAAGCGATCTCTGCGTGGCCCGCTTCGTCACGCGTTGGACGAACACGTTTGCACTGATGGGTCCGGCCCAGTCATGGAGTAGTCGGAGCGAAAGACGTTCACCATCGGCGAAACATGGTCTTGGTTCCGCGATCGACACGGCTCGCCCAGCGGCCCGAACGAGTGCCGGACGCGCCAAGAAGTTCGCCCATTTCGAGACATTGGAGGCGAGTGGGTACCGGTTTCGCCGTAAAGACCCATAGGCGAGTGCGGTGGGTGCTTGGGCACCTCGCTCATTCGATTCTGTCTCCCGACGTGCAGGGAAAAGGAACTGTCGTGAAATTCAATTTGCAGACCAGACCAGACCAGACCAGACCAGACCAGACCAGACCAGACCAGACCAGACCAGACCAGACCAGACCAGACCAGACCAGACACTAGCCCGCGTGCGTGCGGCCGACGGACGATGGGGTCGTGCCGCTTCGCTTCGATCTCGATGACCGTGGGCTTCCTCCTGAGTTGCGGACAGCAATACGCGCTCGCCCAAGAGTGCCCGCCGGACGCCGAGGCCGCCCCGCCCCGCCTGTGGCGCGTCCACCAGATCACGCAGGCGCCGATCGAGTTGCCCGGGGCCACCGGGACCGTGTCCGTCCCATACTTCGCGAAGCCCTACGAGGCCTCGAAACTGTGCACGGTGGCGATCAGCGACAGTCTGGTCGTGGCCGGAACCTACATGAAATTGAATTCGACCGGGTTTCCGATTCCTCGGCCCTTCGTTTGGCTGCATGATCCGCAGTATGGACTTACGGCGGGCTTCCACGACTTGCTCGACCTGACACCAGAGTCCGACTGCGACGAGCCCGGCTATGCCAATGACATCAGCGATGCAGGCGTCGTCGTCGGTGGGCGCGGTGGGCTCATCGAGGAACCGAGCCTCTACGCCTATGCGTGGAGTCTCAGCGGCTACGGCGGTGGCGGCTCGGGTGCGATTCCGCTTGATACTGCGGGCAACACCGCAATCTCGTGGTCGATCGCCACGGCGATCGAGAAGTTCACGACGTTCGGTCAGCCCGGGATCGTCGGTACCGTCGGAGAGCCGGTCTGCACAGGACATTGGTGGGCGGCGGGATTCTCGCTGTCCTCGACGACACCGACAGTCCTCAGTTCGCTCTCGCAGCCGGACGACAGCAGCATTGGTCAGGTGCCCGATCTTGCGCTGCGGTTCCACTTCACCGACGTTGCGTACGGGGAAGGGGAGTCGCTCGATGTGGACACCCCGGGCGGCGAGCCTGTGGCGGGTCAGCCATGTCTGTCGCCGCTCCTTACCTTCGATCCGTGCGCGACTGAGTTCATTGTGGGCGCGGAACTCGTCCCGGGATTCGAGCCGATCTGGCTGAGGATCGGGCCTTACGAGTACCCGAATGGAGATCCGGTTGAGACTCCGGTGTCGAAACGAGTCACCTCAGCACGAGCCGTCGCGTCGGACGGATTGGTTGGCGGGTGCATGCAGAAGTATGTCGGGTTTGGCAATTGTGAGACGATGCCAGCGCTCTGGGACGATCCGCAGCCGCCGGAGGTGCCCGAGGATCAGCCAAATCTGCCCTTGGCGATCGGCGTTGTCGATTCGCTTGTTGAGGCGGTCAGTGAACGCACCGAGTGTGGAGTGCGGCGACTCGTCGGATGGTCTCCCGACTCGAGAGAGGGAGCTATCTGGGATTCGTGCCCGGGTTCCGGCAGCCCTACGTACTGGTGCACCTACAGGGTCGACGACATCATCGGGAATCCCGTCTCGAACGTCGCACAATCGTTTGATCTCAACGCGGCTGGTCATGTCGCGGTCCTCGTGAAGGGCTCGTATCCATCCGGCCAGGCGCAGCGGTTCGTAGGTGTGCTCGGGCATCGATCGGATCTCGACTTCAACTTCACGGTCGACGCGACGGACTTGGCGATCCTTCTCGGAGTGTGGGGTGCCTCGAATGTGTACGTGATTGCCGGCGCGGACATCGATGCCGACGGGAGCGTTGGTGCTGCTGACTTGGCGATCCTCTTGGGAGACTGGGCGAGCCCAGTTGCCCTTGAGTGGCCATGCTCCGGAGTGGGATGCACTCTCTTGGAGGAAATGCAGGCCGCATCCGTTACGAGTGGAGACAGTGAGATCGAAGGCGCTATCCAGGCGATCGGCTTCGCATCGCGGGCGGACTTTGCGGAGTGGTGCGCCACTTCCGAGTCGGAACAAGTGCTGTCCGCGGGCCAGTTGATTGTTGCCGTGCTCGCTGCCCAGCAGGGAGGTGAGCAATGAGACGAGAAATTGCGATCTCAACAGCGATGCTCGCCGCGAGCGCGGCAGCATTCGGGAGCGTCACGACCTACTTCGACGACAAGGCCGGATGGACGGGACAGGCCGGCCCGTCAACCAAGCTTGACTTCATCGGCAGCGAGAACGGCCAGCTCATCCCCTTCGACTGGTTCAGTCAGTACGGAATCACGCTTGCGAGCCAGTACCACCCGAATGCCGCGAGCTGGTCACTCTTGGTCGACCCCGCGACACTCGATGGATGGTCCACGTCGACTGCCACGAATTCGTCGACCGATACGCTTGCGGTCAACTTCTGGGCGCCACAACACGCGTTCGCATATGAGGAGTGGGCGGGGTGGGGCGAGGCCGTTGGCGTGTCGTTCTACCTTCAGGGCCAGCTCGTTGCCACGTCCTTCCAGTCGCCTCCCTTCTTCCCCGGGAACGCAGTCCACTTCTATGGGTGGGTGACGGACTTTGCGTTCGACAGAGTCGTGCTGAGCGGTTCAGATCGGGCTGACAACATGTACATCGTGCCCGGTCCCGGCGTGATTTCGCTGCTCCCGCTGTGGTGGGTCGCCCGGCGACGGCGATCTCGTTGCCCACCCAGGATGTGACCCATGAAGCGCGCGGCACACGGGGCGTTCGCGGTCCTCAGCATCCTCCTTGCGAACGCCCCGGCTGTGGCGAGCATCACGACATATTTCGACGAAAAGGCGGCATGGACGGCGCAGGCCGGTCCGTGGACCAAGCTTGACTTTGTCGGCAGCGAGAACGGCCAGCTCATTCCCTTCGACTGGTTCAGTCAGTATGGAATCACACTCGCGAGTCAGTATCATCCGGACGCCGCAAGCTGGTCGCTCATGATGGACCCCGCGACCCTGGACGGTTGGTCAGCACGGGCTGCGACGGGTTCGTCGACCGATACGCTTGCGGTCAACTACGCGACCCCACAGCACGCGTTCGCGTACGAGGAGTGGGCGGGGTGGGATGAGGAGATTGGTGTGTCCTTTTTCCTTCGGGGCCAGCTCGTCGCCACGTCCTTCCAGTCGCCTCCGTTCTTCCCCGG
Organism: Phycisphaerales bacterium; assembly: GCA_044220875.1. Taxonomy (GTDB): domain Bacteria; phylum Planctomycetota; class Phycisphaerae; order Phycisphaerales; family SM1A02; genus JAEUIT01. The sequence continues at coordinate 628,225 of JBGAQH010000001.1, forward strand.
GGACGCAGTTCACTTCTATGGATGGGCGACCGATTTCGCGTTCGATCGGGTTGTCTTGAGCGGCGCAGATCGCGCAGACAATATGTACATCGTGCCAGGTCCCGGCGTGTTTTCAGCGCTCCCACTCTTGTGTGTGGCCCGGCGACGGCGAACTCGTAGGTAGCGAGGAACACGGGCCGTTCGCAGTCCTTGGCGCCCTCCTTGCGAACGTCCCGGCTGCGGGGAGCATTACGACCTCTTCGAGAACAAGGCGGGACTGCGGTGCAGGTCGGACCGTCAATTACGCTCGACGCGAACGTTGGAACGCCACAGTATGGGTTCGCCTTCGAGGAGTGGGCGCGCCTACGAGCGGCGCCCGGTGCCTTTGCGACGAGCGCTCTGGGGGACGACTCGCCATTGTGATTGAGGACAAGTATGTAGGCGAGCGAACGCCTTCGACGTGGCCAACGGCATCGATGATTGCGAGGTCACATCAGGGTGACAAAATCCCTCACGCAGTTCCGAAGATCCGATCCCCCGCGTCGCCGAGGCCGGGGACGATGAACTTGCGGTCGTTGAGGCGGTCGTCGATCGCGGCGGTGTTCACGACGAGGTCCGGGTCCGCCGCGCACATGCGCCGCAGTCCCTCCGGCGCCGCGACGAGGCAGAGCATCTGCACGCGGTTGCAGCCGAGGCTCCGCAGGTCGGAGACGGCCTTGATCGCGCTGCCGCCGGTGGCGAGCATGGGGTCGACGACGAGGACCGGGCCGGCGGCGACGTCGCGCGGCAGCTTGCGGTAGTACTCGACCGGCGAGGCCGTGGCCTCGTCGCGGTAGATGCCGATGTGGCCGACGCGGGCCTCGGGGAAGAGCGAGAGGATCCCGTCGCACATGCCGATCCCGGCGCGGAGCACCGGCACCAGCGTGACCTTGTCGCGCAGCCGGTGGCCGCGGGCGATCGCGACCGGCGTCTCGACCTCCATCTCGACCGTCTCGAGGTCGCGGCAGACCTCATACGTCATCAGTCCGGCGATCTCGTTCAGAAGGCGCCGGAAGTCCGCGGTCGGCGTGCGCCGGTCGCGGATGAGCGTCAGCTTGTGCCGAATCAGCGGATGGTCGAAGAGCTTGACGTTCGGAAATTCGGGGTGCCGGCTCGGCATGCGGGCCAGTATACGGACACGCGCCGGATCACATCCGCTGCGGCGCGATGATGCCGAGAAGGTCGAGCCCGTCGGCGAGCGTGCGCTTGGTCAGGTCGCAGAGCCGCAGCCGGGCGCGGCGCACCGCCGCGTCCTCGGCCTTCAGCACCGGACACGCCTGGTAGAAGCCGTTGAAGAGGTTGGCGAGCGTCTGGAGATATGCGCAGATGCGACTGGGCTCGAGGGCGTTCGCCGCCTCCTGCACCATCGATCCGAAGCGGAGGAGATGGAGGGCAAGCTGCCGCTCCGCAGGCTCGCGAACGTCAAACGCGGCGGCGCGGATCGCCGCCTCGGGTTCGCCCGACTTGGCAAGCAGCGTCGCGATGCGGGCGTGGGCGTATTGAATGTACGGACCGGTGTCCCCCTCGAAGGCGATCATCCGGTCGAGGTCGAAGACGTAATCGCGCATGACGTCGCCCGAGAGGTCGGCGTACTTCACCGCGGCGATGCCGACCGCCCGGCCGATCGCCGCCAGCTCCGCGGGCGACATGCCGTGGGTCGGCGCGTTCGGGTCCTCGGCCCGCCGCGTCACCTCGGTGGTGCCGCGCTCGCTGGCCTCGTCTAACAGTTCGATCAGCGTGAAGTTCTCGCCGCTCCGCGTCTTCAGCGGCCGCTTGTCCTTGCCGAGCACCGCGCCGAAACCGAGATGGGTGATCTCCGCCCGCGAGCTGTCCGGAAGCGTCGTCCAGCCGATGAGGGCCCCGGCGTCGAAGACGTCCTTGAAGTGGTCCCGCTGCCGCCCGTCGACGACGTAGACGACGCGATCGGAGAGGAGCTCCTGCACGCGGAAGCGCAGCGCCGCAAGGTCGGTCGTCGCGTAGAGGAAGCCGCCGTCCGACTTCCGGATGAGAAGCGGCCGCTCGCGGTCGGCGAAGGGCACGACGATCGCGCCGCGATCCTCCTTCGCGAGGCCCGAGGCGAGGAACTGCTCGACGACCTTGCCCAGGCGATCGCGGAAGAAGCTCTCGCCGCGAGAGTGCTCCGGCCCGAGCTTCACGTTCAGGATGCCGGTGGTCCGGAAGACCTCCTTCATCGTGCAGTCGATGAGCTTCTGCCAGTCGCGCACGAGCTCCGGATCGCCCGACTGGAGTCGGACGAGCGTCCGCTTCGCATCGTCGACGACCATGCGCGCGTCATCGCACTGGAGGCCGAGCTCGATGAGCCGGTGCGGTCCCGCGCCGACCGCCCTGGCCGCGGCAAGTCCCGCCTCGTCGTCCTTCGACGCGGCCTGTGCGGCGCGGTAGGCGACGTTGAGGTCGTCGAGGGTGATGCGGTCGAGGTCAACCCGCTCGCGCCGCAGCGATGCCAGCGTCATCGCGATCGGAAGACCCCAGTCGCCGAGATGGTTCTCGCGGTGGACGTCGCGCCCGAGCCGCTCGAAGACGCGGGCCAGGCAGTCGCCGATGATCGTCGCCCGCAGATGGCCGACGTGCATCTGCTTCGCGACGTTCACGCCGCAGAGGTCGATCGTCACGCCGTAGGTCCGCCTCGTCCGCACGACGCCAAGGTCGCCCGCGTCCATCGCCCCGAGCATCGCCGACAGCGCCGCCACGTCGAGCCGCACGTTGATGAAGCCGGGACCGGCGACCTCGGGCGCCATCGCGACGCCGCTCAGGTCGACCGCGGCGACGATCCTCTGGGCGAGCTCGCGCGGGTTCATGCCGCGCGACTTCGCCAGGGCCATCGCGCAGTTGGCCTGGAAGTCGCCGAACTGCGGATTCGCGCTGGGCTTGATGACGGGATCGAGATCGAGCGCCGGATCGCCCAGCGCGACGGCGATGGCGGCGCGGAAGCGACGGTCGAGCAGGGCGACGGGATCGGCGATGGACGTGGTCATGTCGGAATGCTCAGTCGAGGACATGGCCGAGGTCCTTCCACAGCGTCTCCATCGCCTCGCACATCGGCGGCACGGTGGCGCTGTCGACGTCGCGGGCGATGATCTCGAGCATCGTGATCAGGCCGTGGTAGTCGCTCACGGAGACGAACTCCGGCCCGACCCGCGCCGGCCGGTTGCCGGCGAGCACGCCGTCGATGTCGACCATGTTGTGGTAGTTGCCGAGCGGAAGGCAGAGGCAGGTCGAGCGATGGCCGTAGCAGGCGAAGGCCGTGGCCTCGCAGGTGCCGCCGGGCATGAGCTTTCGCTGGTAGACGTAGGTCGGATCGCCCTTCTGATGTGCGACCAGCACGTCGTTGATCCGGTTGGTGAGCTCGGGCCCGAAGACGCTGCGGCGATCGCCGACGCGGAGGATCGCGCCGCCTCCGATCGGGCTCTCCGGGAAGGACCGGCTGTTCTCGAGGCAGATGATCCGGCTCTCCTTCGAGAGCGTTCCGCTGCGCGCTGCGCCGATGGTCCCGATGAAGCCGATCTCCTCGGCCCGCGTGAGAAGGACGCCGACGTGGCCGTGCCCGGGCCTGGTGCGCACAAGGTCGAAGGCGCTCAGCGCGGCGGCGACGGCGGCGAGGTCGTCGCAGCCGTGCGTGTAGATGAGTCCCTTCGTGATCCTCGGCTTCGGAAGCGACCAGCGGGCGATGTCGCCGACGGCGACCGTCGACGCCGCCTTGCTCAGCCGCGCCGTCACGATCTTGAAGGGCTTGGCGGCGCCGTCGAGCGCCGTGATCGTCGCCGCGAACTCGCGGTCCTTCGCGTCGATGACGGTGAGCTTCGCCTTCTCGAAGTAGGGGTCATGCACGCCGCCGCGGAACTCGAGCTCGAGCGTTCGCGCGTCGATCACGCGCCGCACCACGAACGCCGGATGGTCGAGGTGCGCCTGGAACCAGAGCGGCGCGACGCCCTTCGGCGCCGGACGTCGCTGCCGGATCAGCACGTTGCCGTGCGCGTCCCGCGACATCCGCAGGTCCTTCCGTGCCTGAACCCACGCCGCGATCCACGCGATGACCCGATCCTCGCGCCCGGCGGCGGTCGGAATCGCGGTGAGCTCGAGAAGCCATCGTTCCGCCCGAACTGATTCGGGCGTCGATCGGCGCTGCGTGGGACGGGGTTGGCGGATCGGCATGGGGGACGCGAATCGTACTCGCTCCCGTTTCGGTCCCCGATCGCCCGCGGTCCGATCCGCCCGACACTGTTCGGAGCCGCCCGGCCCGAACCGGCAGAGTCGGCCGGTGCTCTACACTCTTCGCCCCATGCCGCTCTCGCCCATCCCCGAGATCCTTGACGAACTCCGCGCCGGTCGCATCGTCGTGCTCGTCGACGACGAGCGGCGCGAGAACGAGGGCGACTTCATCTGCGCCGCCCAGTTCACCAGCGTCGACATCATCAACTTCATGACCCGCATCGGCGGCGGCTACCTCTGCGTCTCGATGACCGGCGAGGCCTGCGACCGCCTCGAGCTCGGACCGGCGGTCAGCGTCAACACCAGCATGCGCGGCACGCCCTTCACCGTCTCGGTCGACGGCCATCCGCGGCACGGCGTCGGCACCGGCATCTCGGCGGGCGATCGGGTGCGGACCATCGGCCTCCTCGTCGACCGCGCGACGCGCCCCGACGATCTCGTGCGCCCCGGCCACATCAATCCGCTGCGGGCCCGCGACGGCGGCGTGCTCGTTCGCACCGGACAGACCGAGGGCTCGGTCGACCTCTGCCGGCTCGCGGGGCTCGAGCCGATCGCGCTCATCATCGAGATCGTGAAGGAGAACGGCGAGATGGCCCGCGTGCCCGATCTCGAGGTGCTCTGCGCCAAGCACGGCATCAAGATGTGCTCGGTCGAGCAGATCATCGAGTACCGACTGCGGCGCGAGGCGCTCATCACGCGGCTCGCTCCCGTCGGCGGCACGCGCATCGAGACGCCGGAGGGCCCCTTCGACCTCTTCTCCTGGTCGAGCACGATCGACCCGACGCCACACCTGGCCCTCACCGTCGGCGGCATCGGTCGGCCGGACGAGCATGGGCGCGTTGCGGACGTTTCGGACCCGGTGCTGGTCCGCATGCATCGCCGCGACCTCCTCGGCGACATCTTTCATGTGCCCGAGTCGCCGGGGGCGAGCTCGAGCGGCGACACGCTCCGCGCCGCGATGCGCCGCATCCAGCGCGAGGGCCGCGGGGCGCTCGTCTACCTGCGGCCCGAAGCCGTCGGCGACGACCTGCGCGATCGGCTGCAGATGATCCGCCGCGGACGGGGCGACGACGTCAACTCGCCCGACCTGACCCGGGTCGACGGCATCGGCGGCCGGGCCCATCCGATGCACGAGCGGGAGTTCGGCATCGGCGGCCAGATTCTCCGCGACTTGGGACTCACCCGACTGCGTATCCTCTCGAACCACCCGCGTCCGCTGCCCGGACTGCACGGGTTCGGCCTCGAGATCGTCGAGCACGTCCCGATTCACTGACCGCGCCGCGGAATGCGCTGACCGCCGCGACGCTCCTCCCACCGCATGATCGAACCCATGTCCCTCGCAGCGACCGCGCTCGTCTCCGCCCTGATCTGGCAGCCGTCGATGTCGGTCGACACCGCGCTCTGGGGACTCGAGCGGTCAGGCGCGAATCTCGAGAGCTTCGCCGCCAACGTCGTGTTCGAGAAGCACCGCTCGTTCGAGAACGACACCGAGCGCCGCTTCGGACGCATCGTCGTGGACGGGAAGGGCGGGGATCGCCGCATTGGATGCCGCATCGACCGCTTCATCGACGGCGGCGGTCGGTCGATCGAATCGAAGTCGCGCTTCATCTACGACGACGGATGGTTCGGCGACGTGAACCTCGCCGACCGCTCGTTCATCAAGCGGCGGATCGTCGCCCCCGGCACCAAGGTCGATCCGCTCAACCTCGGCAGCGGACCGCTGGCCCTTCCCGTCGGTCAGCCCGCCGAAGAAATGCGGGCCCGCTTCGAGGTTTCGATGGCAAGCGTTCCGCAGAGCCCGCTGGTCGCGACGGTCGTCCGCCCCGAGTCTGTCTGCGGCGTGCGGCTGAAGCCCAAGCCGGGAACGGCCTACGCCGAGAAGACGGCGTTCATCGACGTCTTCTTCGACGTCGCGACGCTCATGCCGCGGCTGGGGAACATGGCCGAGGACAATGGCGACAACAGCATGGTCATCCTCATCAGGCCGGTCGCGAACGAGGGACTTTCCGCCGAGGACCGCGAATTGCTGATCATGCCCAGCGCCGACGTCGCTCTCTGGTCACGGGTCGAGGTGAAGGAGTGGGACTCCCAGCCGCAACCCCAACCGCAACCCCAACCGCAACCGCAGCCCCCATCGCAGCCCCCATCGCAACCCAACTCGAACCCCGCGCCGAAGTCCTGACGGCCTCGCGGAATTCGCGACGGCGGCCGCATCCCGGCGATCATCCGGCCGATAAGGTGTGACGAGCGGCGGCGCTCGACTCGTTCGTACCGAGGCCGCCCCGTCTCTCCCCTCCGCAGCCGATCGCCGTGCGCAGACCTCTTGCCCTCATCGTGTTGCTCGGCGCCGCCGCGATGACAGGCCGCGCCGCCGCGCGGCAGATCGTGCCCGACGTGCCGCTGCCGGCCGAGGCGGTGACGAATGCGATCGACGCGAAGTGGCTCACCGACGACGAGCGCAAGGACCTTCGCGTTCTCCACGGCCGATGGGGCGCCGCCGATCTCGACACGCCGCGCCGGGCGGCGCTCGCTGCACTCGAGACCTGGGATCTCGACGCGCCGGCGCTCACCGATCCCGCCGTGCCGGCGGCGTGGCGGGCCGAGGCGCTCCTCCGCCGCGGCCGATTCAACGAAGCGTTCCGCACGGTCGCCGACGACGAGTCGCCCGGCGCCGTCGCCGTCCGCGCCGAGGCCCTCTTCTGGCTGGGCCGTCGCGACGAGGCGCTGGCCGCGGCCCGCTCGCTCGACAGGCTGCTTGACGGCGGTGCCGAGGGCAGCGCCGACGACATCGTCGCGGCGGCGCGGGCGGCGATGATCCGCGGCCGGCTCGAGCCGCGCGACGTCGCCGACTGGCAGCGCGTGCTCGACGCGCTCGGCCGCGCCCGCCAGGCGATCGACCGGCTGCACTGGCCGTCGCTGCTCGCCGAGGGGACGCTCCTTGCGGAGAAGCACCACGAGGAGCTGGCGATTCCCGCCCTCGCCCAGGCGCTGTCGCTTGGGCCGAAGTCGAGCGAGGTCTGGTACCAGCTCGGGCTGCTCGCGGTTGACCGCTTCATCTTCGAGGACGCGGAGCGCGCCGTGCGGGCCCTCGCCCGGATTCGCGCCGGCCATCCGCTCGGTCTCCTGCTCGAGGCCTCGCTTGCCCTGCAGCGCCGCGATCCCGAGCTCGCCGACCAGGCGCTGACCAAGCTCCTGCGCCGCGAACCGACGATGCCGATGGCGCTTGCCCTGCGGGCCGCGACCGACGCGGAGCGCCATGACCTCGACGGCGCGAAGGCATGGCTCGCGAAGCTCGAGGCGGTGGCGCCGGGCAACGCCCTCGGGCCGCTCGTCGTCGGGCGCCAGCTGGCCGACGTGCGGCAGTACGACGACGCGGCCGAGTTCCTGCAGGAGGCGATCCGCCGGGCGCCGAACTGGTCCGACGCCCACATCGCCCTCGGACTTCTCGAGACGCAGACCGCCCGCGACGACCGGGCCCGGGCCGCGCTCACCGAGGCGATGCGCCTTGACCCCTTCAACAAGCGGGCCGAGAACAGCCTCACGCTGCTCGGCGAATTGGCCGACTACGTGCGATTCGAGGGCAAGCACTTCATCGTGCGCTGCAAGCCCGGCGCCGACGAGATCATCGCCTCGATGATGCCGGCGGCGCTCGACGCGATGCACGAGACGGTGACGGCGCGGTTCCAGTATGAGCCGCCAGAGCGGACAATCATCGACCTCATGCCCGATCACGCGAGCTTCGCCGTGCGCATCACCGGCATGCCGCAGATCCACACCATCGCCGCATGCACCGGTCCGATGATCGCGATCGAGGTGCCACGGCAGGGGCCGCGCACGAAGCACCTCGGGCTCTTCGACTGGCTGAAGGTGCTGCGCCACGAGTACACCCACACCGTCACGCTTGCCCAGACCCGCAACCGCATTCCGCACTGGCTCACCGAGGCCGCCGCGGTCAGCATGGAGTTCGCGCCGCGCGACTGGGGCACCTGTCAGATGCTCGCCCGCGAGCTCGAGCAGGGGACGCTCTTCAACCTCGACTCGATCAACTGGGGCTTCGTGCGGCCCATCCGCCCGCAGGATCGCGCCCTCGCCTACGCCCAGGGCCACTGGATGGTCGAGTTCATGAACGAGCGCTTCGGCCAGGACGCCTTGGTCAAACTGTTAGGGATCTACCGCGGCGGCGCCCCCGAGTCGCGGGCGGTGCCCGAGGCGCTCGGCGTCACGCGCGAGGCCTTCTACCGCTCGTTCCTCGCGTGGGCCCGCGAGCAGGTGCGGTCGTGGGGGCTGGCGCCCGTGCCGCGGGTCGAGGACATCATCGTCGCCGAGCGCTCGCGCGATCCGATGCTCAAGGCCCAGTTCGACGACGCGATGGCCGCGTCGCTGCGCGAGACCGCCGAGCGGATCGGTGCCGGCATCGGCGAGCCCGGCGACCCGAAGCGCGATCGGCTCGCGGGCGGCGAGTGGTCGCGCCCGAATCTCGCCCCGTTCGAGGTCGATGACGCGGTGATGGGACGTTGGCTCGGCGAATATCCGAATCACCCGGACATTCTCGAGCGGGCCCTGCGGCGCTCGGTCGAGCGGCTCGGCGGCGCGCCGCTCGATCCGCTGACGCTCGACCTCCTTCACCGCTACATGCTCGCCCGTCCCGTCGACCCGTTTCCGCATCGGCTTCTCGCCAAGCGCGAGCTCGCCTCGGAGGACCCGACGCGGGCGATACCCCATCTTGTCGAGCTCGATCGCCGCGAGGAGCACGACAACGCCTACGCGCTCGAGCTGGCGCGGCTCTACCGAACCTCGGGCGACGTCGCGCGGGCCAGCGCCTCGGCGGAGCGGGCGGTCCGCATGGATCCCTATGACCCGGCCATTCGCGAACTCGCCGCGGCCCTTGCCGTCGAGGCGAAGGACCTGGAGCTCGCGCGCCGTCACGTGTGGGCGCTGACGCGCATCGAGCCCGACCAGCCGCAGCATCGGGCAAGACTCGCGAAGCTCGACGAACTCCTGCGGAAATGAGTTTTCGGACTCATTTTGCGAACGGGTGATTCGCCGCGCGATGCCGCGGGAGTATCTTCTCGCTGAGGATCGCCGCGCGTCGGCGTCGCTGTCGCATCGAGGAGAGACCATGTTCACCCATTCGCTGTCGCGTCTGTCGTTCGCTTCCGGCCTGCTCGTGTCCGCCGTCGCCATGGCGTCGGGCGTGAACTACGGCGTGACCATCGTCACCTCGCAGAGCACGATCGACTCGAGCACCGACCTCACCGTGCCGCTGACCGGCACCTTCATCGGCAACTACGACGCCACCGCGAACCCGAGCGGCACGAAGACCATCCCCGGCTTCTTCGGCGGCAGCGGCAACAACCCGATCTCGTACAGCGCGAGCTTCGTCGCGGGCGGCAGCTTCTCGACGGTGCCGAGCGGCGGCTTCGGGATGAACGTCGACGTCAGCACGCTCTCGTTCACGCTCGACGGGCTGGCCATCGACTTCCTCTCAGGCGAGACCCCCTCGGTCGACGGCACGCTCAACATCCTCTACTCGACCTTCCACACCCAGAACCCGGGCGCGATCTTCCCCGGCGGCGTGAGCATTCCCGTCCCGCTTGGTCAGGCGACGCTGACCGAACTCTCGGCGCTGCAGACCGGCGCGTCGGTGATCGGCGTGCTCGTCCCCGCGGGCAAGAACGTCTACACCTTCGCGACCGCGGTCCCGGTTGACCTGCTTGCGACGATCGAGGCCAACGGCCAGGTCTACGGCGGCACGCCCGTCCCGTTCGCGCTGCCGCTCACCGGCACGATCAGCTTCGGCGGCGAGTCGGTCGTCATCACGCTCGACGGCACCAACACCATCCAGCAGACCCAGCCGATCGATCCTCCTGCGACCTTCACGGCCCAGGCGGTCGACCTGCCGACCGTCCTTCCGCCGGGCGGCACCGCGCACCTCCTCTTCGACGGCTCGATCGCGAGCCTCTCGGTGACGCAGTCGCTCACCTTCAACATCGTCGCCGACGCGGCCGCCCAACTGAATCCCGCCGACCTCAACGGCGACGGCTCGGTCGGCGCGCCCGACCTGGCGATTCTCCTGGGTGCGTGGGGCCAGTCGGGCCCCGGCGACCTCGACGGCAACGGCGTCGTGGGCGCACCGGACCTGGCGCTGCTCCTCGGCGCGTGGGGCTGATCCCAATCGGAGCGGTCCGTATCGCCCTCCCGGCGAACACTCGTTCTGGCGCGAGCGTCGGTGGCATCCCTCGTCACGCACGGCCTTCAAGAACGACCCGCATGTTCCCCCGCGAGGGCGACCGTTCCCGCTCTTCCGGCAATCTTCGTGGCACCGTCGCGTCGGTTGCCGCGTACAGGAATGCATGGAACGAGCGACATGAAGCAGCGGACGCTCCTCACGATTGCGGCACTCTCCGCCGCGCCCGCGTCATTCGCGGGAGCGGCGGATTTCTCGTTCTCGCCGATCATCGAGTCGGCGCTGCCCGCGGGCCAGACGCCGATCGTCATTCGGCTGAGCGACCTCGACGGCGACTCGAAGCTCGACGCGATCGTGACCGGCCGCAACTGGGACGGCGAGCCCGGAACCGGTGCCCGCATCGCGATCATGCACGGGATGGGCGACGGGACCTTCGCGCCGTGGCATGAGGCGTTCGTCAGTGAGGGGCACGCCGAGGACGCGCGGCTCGTGGACCTCGACGGCGACCGGGTGCTCGATCTCGTCGTGTCGGTGTACGGTCACACGAGTCGCGTCGCGACCTTCCGCGGCAACGGGGACGGGACGTTCCAGGCCCCGCACTACGTTCCGATCGAGCGCACGCCTCGCGGCCTGTGCACCGTCGACTTCGATGGCGACGGCGATCTCGACGTCGTCTGCACCAACTACGGCTCTGGCTCGGTCTCGCTCCTCCGCAACGACGGCATCGCGTTCGTGAACGTCGGCGCGGTGCGGCTCATGCGCTACCTCGGCGGCATTCCGTTTCCGCAGCAGGCAAACGAGGCCGACGTGAACGGCGACGGTCTCACCGACGTCATGGCCACGACGATCGGCGGCGGCCGACTCTCCGTGATGCGGCGAACGAACGCGACGACCTTCGGCTCGCCGGTGGACTGGAAGCCCGACCTCATCGGCGGCGAGGTTCCCGCGGTGATCGGCTCGAGCATCGCCGACTTCGACAACGACGGCGATCCCGACGTGGCCCTGCCGGTCCTGCTGATCACCCAGACGCAGAAGGTCGTGACGCTCCAGAACGACGGCGCCGGCGGATTCGCCACCCAGAAGGTGCACGAGATCCTCGGCTTCTATTTTGCGTGGTGCTCGACGCCGCTCGACGTCGACGGCGACGGCCGTCTGGACCTCGCCATCGGCACGGCCCTCACCGGCGCGGTGTTCTTCCTCCGCAACGAGACCGCGCCGCCGCCGGCTCCGCTGACCTTCGTGTCGCAGCCGCTCTTCGTCCCCTACGGCTTTTTCGTGCGCGATCTCACCAGCGGTGACGTCGACGGCGACGGCGACGCGGATCTCGTCGGCATCGAGATCGCCGGCAGCACGATCTTCACGCTGCTCAACACGACGGGGCAGGGTTTCGCGAACGCCGCGCCGGCCCCAAAGCCGAAGCGGGCGTGGCCGACGAAAATGCCGGCGCCGCCGACTTCGCATGACCTCACCGGCGACTCGACCTTCGACGCCCGCGACGTGGCGAAGTGGCTGAGCGACTGGACCGCGCCGCGTGCCGCCACGGGCGCGAAGTCGGGAGGGACGCGATGATGCGGTGCGACCGAGACGCCATCGCCACCGCGCTCGTCTGCGGCGCGATCGCCTGTGGCTCGCTCGCGTCCCCGGTCGCCGCCCAATGCGGCGACGGAGCCGGACTCTGCTGGGAGCCGCACGAGGGAATCGGCTGCATTCTCCCCGAGTGCTGCGCGACCATCTGCAAGGACGCGCCCCACTGCTGCGAGGTCGCCTGGGATACCGAGTGCTCCGACCTTGCGGTGGACATCTGCGACTGGGTGACCTGCGGCTCGCCCGGCTCCTGCGTGCTGGCCCACGACTCGCCGGGCTGCGAGGAGATCACCTGCTGCGAGTTCGTCTGTCCGCTGGACGGCTACTGCTGCTTCACCGGCTGGGACGAGTTCTGCGCCGAGGAGGCCAGCCGGCTCTGCGGCGTGCCGGCCTGCTCGATCGTGATCCCGGCCGACGCCGTCGACGAGGACGAGCCCTGCTACAAGCACCTCAACGACGGCTGCAACGTCGTCGGGTTTCCGATGATCGACGTCGACCTGCCCGCGGTGCGCACCGGCAAGTACGCGACCGGCTCGCCGCGCGACACCGACTGGTACCGCTTCTCGCTTGGCGCTGCCCGGCGGGTGCGGCTTGAGCTGACCGCCGAGTTCCCCGGCCAACTGCTGCTGACGCAGGGGCCGTGCCTCGGGCCCTTCGTCGTGCTCGGCGAATCGGTCGGCCTTCCCTGCGGAACCTCGACGATCGAGCTTGACCTCGCCGCCGGAACGTACGCCTGCGTCGTCTCGGCCGCGTCGCCGTCGCGCATCTTCCACAGCGCCTTCACCTGCGACGAGATCGATCCCGACCACCCGCCGGACCCGAAGGATCCGGTGCCCGATCCGAGCCCCTACGGCCTGCACTATGTCCTTCGCATGACCCAGCCGAGCGCCGTGGTAGGCGACCTCGACGGCGACGGCGCGGTCGGCCAGACCGATCTCGCGATCCTGCTCGGCGCCTGGGGCACCGGGGGGGCGGGCGACCTCAACGGCGATGGCACCGTGGGATCGGCCGATCTGGCGATCCTGCTCGGGGCGTGGAGCGCCTGACGAGTTCGGCGAACGCCGGCACCCAACGCCCCCGCCTAACGTTTCGTCCACGGCAGGTCATCAAGATCGACGTTGCCGCCGCAGAGCACCACGCCGACGGGGCCGTCGAGCGAGGTCAGCGTCGGCGAGCGGCGTGAAAGCGCGACGGCGACGCCGACCGCGGCGCTCGGCTCGATCACCAGCTTGGCGCGTTCGAAGACCAGCCGCATGGCCGCGACGATCTCCTCCTCGCTGACCGTCGCGACCTCGTCGACGAGATCGCGCACCACGGGGAATGTCATGTCGCCAAGCGAGGTGCGAAGCCCGTCGGCGATCGTCGTCGCGCTCGAGATCGGCTGAATGGCCCCCGCCGACTTCGAGCGGGCCGCGTCGTCGGCGTTCTTCGGCTCCGCGGCGACAATCCGGATCGAGGGCTTGATTGCCTTCGCCGCGATCGCGACACCCGAGATCATGCCGCCGCCGCCGATCGGCACGACGATGGCCGTGAGCTCGGGGCACTGCTCGAGCAGCTCGATCGCGATGGTCCCCTGGCCGGCGATGACGTCGGGATGGTTGTAGGGTGGGATGAGCGTGCCGCCGGTGTCGCGGCAGACGCGGTTGGCCGTCGCCTCGCGGTCGGCGACGGTCGGCTCGCAGGGATAGACGATGCCGCCGTAGCCCTCGACCGCCTCGCGCTTCACGGCCGGGGCGTTGCGGGGCATGACGATGTGGGCGGGGATGCCGCGAATGCGGGCGGCAAGGGCGAGGGCCTGGGCGTGATTGCCGGAGGAGTGCGTGACCACGCCGCGCCGGGCGTCGGCCTCGCTGAGCTTGAAGACCGCATTGCAGGCGCCGCGGAACTTGAACGCGCCGACCTTCTGGAGGTTCTCGCACTTGAAGCGAAGGTCAAGACCGGCGAGCCGGCTGATGGTCGAGCAGGTCATCACCGGCGTGCGGTGGACATGCGGGGCGACGCGGCGCATCGCCTCGCGGACGGTCTCGATCGACGCAGCGTGACGCGCGGTGGACGGCATGGGTGTGGACTCTACACTGGCCGAATGCACACTGCGATCGATGTCATCCGACGCCTGCACGCCCACCGCCGCTGGTTCCGCGAGAAGATGATCGCGGCGACGCGGCTTCTCACGCCCGAGCAGCAGCGGGCACATTTCGCGATGGGACCGGGCGGCGTCTTTGCCCTGCTCGCCCACTGTTGTGCGGCGGAGCGGCTGTGGCTTGCGATGGTGGAGGGTGGGGATCCGACGACGCCCTTCTCGCCGCTGGACGAGAACGCGACGATTGAGGCCCTGGTCGCGCAGTGGTCGGATGCCGAGGCGCGATGGGAGCGGTTCCTCGCCGGGGTGACCGTCGCCGATCTTGCCCGCCCGATCACGCGGGTGCGCGAGGGCACGGCGTACACGTCGAGCTTGGGCGACGTGCTCATGCACGTCTGCACGCACCAGATGTATCACGCGGCGCAGTTCAAGAACATGCTCCGGCAGCTCGGCGTGACCGACCAGCCGATGAGCGACTACATCGTCTATGCCCGCGAGATCTGGGCCGATTCGAACGCCGCGAAGGCCCGAGGACACTGAACCATGGGAAAGCCAGCGATCACCACCGAACCGCACGCCCGTCGCCTGAACATCCTGGGCGACGAGATTCTCGTTCGCCTCACCGCCGCCGAGACCGGCGGAACGATCTCGCTGTTCGAGGAGCGTTCGCCGGTCGGGGGAGGCATCCCGATGCACGTCCACGATCGGGAGGACGAGACGTTCCAGGTGCTCGAGGGAACGGTGGAGTTCAACGTCGCGGGAACGCTGATCGTCGCCAACGCCGGCGACTCGGTCTGGGCCCCGCGCGGGATCCCGCACGCCTGGCGCGTGGTCGGCAATCGGCCGGTCCGGTTGCTCTTTGCCGTCACCCCCTCAGGCCTCGAGCGGATGTTCGAGGAACTCGGCGCCCTGCCGAAGGGGCCTCCGGACTTCGCCAAGGTCGCGGAGATCTGCGGGCGGTATGGGGTGCGGTTCGGGTGACGGCGGGGCTACCAGAGAACCACGGAGGCACAGAGGGCACGGAGGGGTGCACAGAGGAGAGGGGGAGTGGGGCTGCGCGCATCGCCTGTGGCTCGCTTCTTTGAGAAGCGGGACATCGGTGGGGGTTGTCGAACCGGCCTTGAGTTGCCAGGATCCTGGCGAGGAGGTCCGGTCATGCCTATCGAACTCAAGGCGTCGCAGCGATCGATGTTCCTTCGCCTCGCTCGCGAGCTCGCGGAGCAGGAGTTGCGACCGAGCCGTTCGCTTTGGCGAATCGTCGATCAAGCGCGGGCAGACCAGATCGAAGGGCTTCCCGATCCGCGAAAGCCCATGTTCACTCGTGCGGAAGCGAGGCGCCTAGCGATGGAGACGGCAGCGCAGCTGGTCGTCCGTTTCCTCGCCCGATACGCCCATCTCCTCGACGCGAATTCGCTGAAGCCGCTCGAGTTCGAGCACTTCGAATGGACGCTGCGTCGGCTCGAGGATGCCCTCCCCGAGGATGATCCGGGGCGGCAGGATCTTGAGACGATGCGGCGCTATCACGAACTCAATCGGTGTCTGAAGCCGAGCGAGAGTTCTCTGGCGCCGGGCGGCGAGTGCAGAAGGGCTGCCCCTGAACCGGATCTGAGCTAACGAATCGCGGCGTCCCAGCGCGACTCTCCGAGCGAGGGATCTTTCGAGCGGCGCGCCATCGATGAGACGCTGGCAGAAATCGCTGTGTAGCCGTTCGTGAGCGTGGCCTGCTCCGTGAAAGTGGTTCGTATCGACCGACTGGAGAAGGCGGCCGGCTTGCAGGGGTTGATATTCCGCTGTCGATGATCCTCGCTTCGGCGCGAGTTGTAGCTCCAGCGCGGAGGTTCTCTTGATGGCGTGGGCCACAGGAAGCTCAAGGCGTAGCGAGAGTCGGATCCTCGCTCGCGTTCCTCCCCTGCAGGCAAATCAGACCGCAGCGGCGGTGCCGCCGTGGGTATGAGTTCGGCAGATCGTGACAAGCTGGGCGATCCTGCCGTTGTGTATGCTGGCTTCGTTCGGTGCGGTGTTGTCTCAATCCGTATTGGCCCAATCTCACCCGATTTCTTTGCAGGCGCTGCGATCCGAACGCTCCAATGAGCACACATCACCAACACCTCGGAGTTGAACGCCCAAGTCGGAACGCCGCCTACTACGCGGCATCCGTAGCCGACTTCCTCAGGGTGGATGAGGACGGGGTTCACGGTGCTCTCGCCAATCCGCATGGATTCACGCTGACCTCAGAACAGCTTGCGGCGTGGCGTCTGCAGATTCCGATTTTGCGAAGCGCGCTTGCCGGCACCGCTGGCTGGATCCACCTTGAGTTTGACATCCCGCGGCTTGGAAGGCGGGTCGACGCTGTTGTTGTCTCCGAATCGGCTGTCGTGCCGATTGAGTTCAAAGTCGGGGCGACCGAGTACGAGCGGCCCGACTACGAGCAGGCCTGGGACTACGGCCTCGACCTGAAGAACTTTCATGCGCCCAGCCACCGCGCCGGGATCTATCCCATTTTGTGTGCAACCGCAGCTCGCACGCATGACCGTCGCTGGAAGCCAGCGCATAGCGATGGCGTGCGCCCGCCATTCTGCTGCAATGGGGGCTCTCTCGCCGAGGCGATACGTCTTGCCATTCAGCGTGATGCGCCGCGCATTCTCGATCCGACGACTTGGGGTGAGGGCGACTACTCGCCGACTCCGACGATCATCGAGGCAGCACGCGCTCTATATGCACGGCACTCAGTGCATGACATCACGAGAAGCGACGCGGGCGCGGCAAATCTCAGAGTCACCGCAGAGGTTGTGGAGTCGATCGTCGCGGATGCACGCGAGCGCAAGCGAAAAGCAATCGTGTTCGTTACAGGCGTTCCGGGCGCCGGAAAGACGCTTGTCGGATTGAATGTCGCGACCAGACACGGGGCACGCGACGATGCGACGCACGCCGTCCTCGTCTCGGGAAATGGTCCACTCGTCGCGGTGCTGCGGGAGGCTCTGGCACGCGACGACTTCGCGAGACGGAAGTCGACAGGTAGCGTGGCACGCATCGGCGCCTCACGCAGCGCGGTCAAGGCGTTCATTCAGAATGTGCATCACTTTCGCGACGACACGCTTCGCACCACCGAAGCTCCGTTCGAGCGAGTGGTCGTCTTCGATGAAGCGCAACGCGCCTGGAACGCCCAGATGCTCGCCAATTTCATGCGGCAAAAGAGGAACAAGCCGGGATTCACGCAGACCGAACCCGAGTTGTTGATCGGCGCAATGGATCGGCACGATTGGGCGACTGTCGTGTGTCTCGTGGGCGGCGGTCAGGAGATCAACACCGGCGAGGCCGGGATCGGCGCGTGGGTGGACGGGGTTTGCGACAGCTACCCCGGTTGGGATGTCCACATCTCGCCGCAGCTCCTCAACTCAGAGTGCGCGGCCGATGGAATGATCGACCGCCTTCGGACGTCACGGTCTAGTCTGGCGACGCTCGTCCTTCAGCCGTCGCTGCATCTGGCGACCTCGGTGAGGTCGTTCCGGGCGGAAGCAGTTTCCTCATTCGTGAACGCTCTTCTCGAAGGCGATCAGGACGCCTGCTGCCAGATGTTCCGTCAGGTGCAACAGCGGTATCCGATTGTTGTCGCTCGATCCATGCAGGACGCTCGGCGATGGATTCGCCGCCAGCGCCGCGGGACGGAGCGAGCCGGCCTCTTGGCATCGTCGTCTGCGCAGCGACTCAAGCCGCACGCGGTTGATGTACGCGTGAAGGTCGACCCAGTCCATTGGTTCCTGCAGCCGGCGAACGACACTCGTTCCTCGCAGTACCTCGAAGACGCCGCGACTGAGTTTCAGGTTCAGGGGCTTGAATTGGACTGGGCGCTTGTCGCTTGGGATGCGGACCTCCGTCGTGAGCGCGGCAGATGGAGTTGCCATAGCTTTCGGGGAGATCGCTGGACTGACGTGAAGAAGCCAGAGCGGCGCCAGTACCTCACGAACGCATATCGCGTTCTGCTTACGCGGGCGCGACAGGGGATGGTTATCTTCGTTCCGCCTGGTCGGCGGCGGGACCGTACTCGTGATCCAGCGATTTATGACGGCGTCTACAACTACCTTCGCACGATCGGGATGCCCGACGTTGCGTTTGTCGCTCCATTGGAGGTCGAAGGCGGACCGTCAGCGCGGACTGTTGACTAGGCGGGAGCAATCAGCGGATCCGCGGGTCGGGGTGGAGGGGCCAATTCAGACGTACCAAGCAGAACATTCAGCGCGAAGTGCTGTTCCGTCAGTCTTCATCAGCCGAGCGTGGTGGAAGACTGGGCCGAGTGTGAGCCGAGCCCACGCTCGCCATTGACCTGGGTGGAGACCGGCAGCAGGCGTTCGGCGCTGAGTTCCTGTTTGACTCCCCCACCCATTTCGCTCCCTCCCCTCACCCCGCTACACTCCCCCGACTCGCTCGGGGCGTCGTCGCATTCGCGGCAGACTGAGAAGCACCCGTCGAACCTGATCCGGTTGAGACCGGCGTAGGGAAGCGAGCTCACGGGCGGCCAGGCCGTCTCCGGGAGCTCGACCGTGCGTCGGCTCCGTCGAAGGAGACGCTCATGATTCAGCCCGCCAACACCTCCGCGCCTGGTTACTCGCTCCCGATGCATGGGGCGTTCAATCCGTCGACCGGCGCCCAGGGTACGACGCCCGGGTCCTTCGCGCTCAAGGCCAACATCGGCGGGCCGCTCTCCTTCGCCTCGCCGGACACGCCGGGGATGCCGGCGCCGAGCGACAAGACGGCGTGGGACTTCCTGCCCGAGGGCTGGTCGATCGTCGCCGCGGCGTCGCATGAGGTCGGTTGCGGCGGACATAACAAGTCGTCCATCGCTCCGTTTGTCCGCTGCGTCGCTCCTGCCGGCTTCGAGGCGATCACGCAGCTTGAACACGCCCGGCTCGGCGTCATCACCAAGGAGATGCGCCGCGTCGCCGAGCGCGAGCCGCACCTCACCGCCGCCCAGGTCCGCGACGAGGTCGCCGCCGGCCGCATGGTGATCCCGGCCAACCGCGTCCACCTCGGACACAACCTCGATCCGATGGCGATCGGCCGCGCCAGCAAGACCAAGATCAACGCCAACATGGGCGCCTCGCCCGTCTCGAGTTCGACCGACGAGGAAGTCGAGAAGCTCCGCTGGGCCGAGCGCTGGGGCGCCGACACGGTCATGGACCTCTCGACCGGCGGCGACCTCGACGCCACCCGCGAGGCGATCTGCCGCCACTCGAACGTGCCGATCGGCACCGTCCCCATCTACTCGATGATCATCGGCCGCAAGATCGAGGACCTCAACGAGGAGATCGTTCTCGAAACCCTCGAGCACCAGGCGAAGCAGGGGGTCGACTACTTCACGATCCACGCCGGCGTCCTTCGCGAGCATCTCCACTTCATCAGGCGGCGCCTCATCGGCATCGTCTCCCGCGGCGGGTCGCTTCTGGCGAAGTGGATGATCGTCCACGGCCGGCAGAACCTGATGTACACGATGTGGGAAGACATCTGCGACGTCATGCGCCGCTACGACGTCACCTTCTCGATCGGCGACGGCCTCCGTCCCGGGGGACTCGCCGACGCGACCGACGCCGCCCAGCTCGCCGAGCTCGAGACCCTCGGCGAACTCACCGAGCGCGCCTGGCGGAAGGGCGTGCAGGTCATGATCGAGGGCCCGGGCCACGTCCCCTTCGACCAGATCGAGTTCAACATGAAGCTCGAGCGTCGCCTCTGCCACGGCGCCCCCTTCTACGTCCTCGGCCCGCTCGTCACCGACATCTTCCCCGGCTACGACCACATCACGAGCTGCATCGGCGCCACCGCCGCCGCCTACCACGGCGCCAGCATGCTCTGCTACGTCACGCCGAAGGAACACCTCGGCCTGCCGAAGCGCGATGACGTCAAGCAGGGCTGCATCGCCTACAAGATCGCCGCCCACGCGGCGGACGTCGCGTTAGGTATCCCCTCCGCCCGCGACCGTGACGACGAGCTCACCAAGGCCCGCGCCGCCCTCAACTGGCAGAAGCACTTCGAGCTCTCCTTCGATCCCGACACCGCCCGCGCCTACCACGACGAGGACCTCGACGTCGACACCGACTTCTGTGCGATGTGCGGCCACGATTGGTGCTCGGTCCGCATCTCGAAGGAGATCGTCGAGTTCACCTCGGGCAAGAGCGAGGAGTACGCCTGGGAGAAGCCGCAGCGCTCCGCGGCGCTCACCGCCGAACAGCAGGAGATCCTCGCCAAGCGCGGCGTCCTCTCCCCCGACGAGATCCACAAGCTCGCCAGCAAGACGAAGAAGGCGCTCGGCGCCGACGCCGGCAAGGCGAGCTGCCACAGCGACTACGTCGATCCCGAGACCGCGAAGTCGCTCCACGCCGAGAAGGTCGGGGCGAAGCTGGTGCAACTGAACACCGCGCCGGCCCACAATCTGCCCAAGCACGATCCGATCATCTGAGTGAGCAGGATTCTGCACAATTCAATCAGATCTCAACACCTAGGCACCGAGGGCACGGAGGGCCACAGAGACGACGGGAACCGAAGTGGTTTTGCGCCTTGGATTCGAGCTGGTCGAGCAGGTTCTCCGGGCAGAGTGACGTGAGCTTCTACCGACGGAACGTTGGACCGGGACGCACGCCTGGCCTGGCGACTCTGGACGACTCCTCGGAGGATGCCCCCGACAACGCCTTTTCTCCACAATTCTGCTCTGTGGTCCTCTGTGTCCTCTGTGCCTCTGTGTTGAACGTTCGCACCGAATAGTGCTGAAGGCTGTGCGGACGACCATTCCGTTTCGCCGTTCGGGTGGGATGATGGAGCGAGTGCGAGTCCGCTCCCTCACCGTGCGTCGTCTGATCGCATTGAGCGCAGCCGGAGTGGTCGTCACCCTGCTCGTCGCATGGCTCGGGCATCCGATGGCGGCGGCGATCGCGCCCTCCATCGCCTCGTTTTCTCCAATGCCCGCGACGGGCAGCGGGTGGCCGACCGCTCGCGGCGAATACTCGGTCGAACATGAGCACGCGATCTTCTGTGATTGGTACCGCGTGCGCCGTCTTCCCGATGACCTCGGCCCGGTGCCGTCACCGAGCGGGCCGCTTGCCGGCCTGGACGGCTCAGGCCGCGGGTTTTCGCGGATCGACACCGCACTCCACGGCCTTCCTTTTCGCTGTTTCGCGAGCGAGGCGTGGTACCGGTCTGAAGCGGGGCCGCCAACCTTCCGATGGAACTGGGACTTGGGACCGCTCGGCGACCGATCCGGCCGTCGCGTGCTCATCCCGATCCGGCCGATCTGGGCTCCGCTCGTGGCAAACGTGGTCTTCTGGGCATTCGTCTCGTTCCTGCTGATCGCAGCGCCGCGTGCGCTGCGGACGACGTGGCGTCGCGCCCTGGGCCGGTGTACGGGTTGTGGCTACCCACTCGCGGCCACGACGGTCGGCGACTGCTGCCCCGAGTGCGGCGTCGCGAAGAACCTTTGGGTCTCGCGATCGACCCAGTACGATCCGAGCATGTCGCGGTCGACCTCCGAGCCCAATTCTCGGACGCATGAGACGCAGGCTTCCGCCCCCGTCCCGGCGCCCGGTGGAGCGGTGCCAGCGCCGATGGCGAGCATGCCTTCCATGCACGCCGGCGCGCCGCACGGCGACCTCTCGCTCGCCGGATCCCCGGAGATGCGCCACCAGTCCGCGTACGTGTGGCTCATCTTCTTCTCGAGCCTCGACATCATGCTGACGTGGGCGATCCTGCGCCGCGGCGGCGAAGAGGTGAATCCCGTCGCGAAGCAAATCATCGGGCTCTGGGGACTGCACGGCGCAATCGTCTTCAAGTTCGCACTCATGCTCTTCGTCATCGTGAGCTGCGAGGTGATCAGCCGTCGGCAGGACAGGTCGGGCAAGCGCCTTGCGTGGCTGGCCGTCGGCATCGCGGCGTTCCCCGTGATCTACTCCTTCGGCCTGCTGATCGATCACATCCTGCTTCGGCCGCCGCCGGTCTGATCCCGCTCGCGTCGCTTGCGGCGCACGGTCGGTCGCATACGCTGGTCGCCACGACCATGCTGCAGCAACGATCGCCCGCCCAACTCGTCATCGCACTGGCCGCGATGCTCGTCGCCACGCTCGCCGTCGCGGCGAACGCCGTCGCCCAGGAGCTCAAGCTCCGTCACGTCGCCGTCGTCGGAGACGGCGCGACGATCGGGGCCGGTCCGACCGCGCGGGTCGATGCGTGGCCGGAGCAGCTCGGCCGGCTGCTCGGCTCCGACTTCGCGACGCGGGCCTTCTCGCGGCAGTCGGGCAGCGTCGATCCGGCATCGCCCCGCTTCGTGCGCACGGCGCCAGAGTGGAAGTGGATGGAGGAGTTTGCGCCGGAGACCGTGGTCGTCCAGCTCGGCAGCTCGGACGCGACGACCGTCGGGTTTCCCGCCGCCGCGCGACTCGACGCGGGCATGAAGGACATCGTGGACGTCATCGCCGCATTCCCGTCAAAGCCGCGCGTGATCGTCTGCCTTCCGCCGCCCTGTTCGCCGGCCTGGTCGCGGGCCGCGAACTATCGCGCGAACCGGGCCCGCATCATCGAAGCGTGGAAGCGCGTGGCCACGGCGGCGAACCTCACCCTGGTCGATCTCGATCCGGCGCTGGCCGGCGCGGAGTCGTCGTTTGTCGACGGCGTCTGCGCGGACGCGGCCGGAGGCGAGCGGATCGCGAAGGCCGTCGGCGCCGCGGTGCTGGGAAGCGCGCCCGAGCCGCGCAGCACGATCTATCGCGCCGGCACCGTCATGCCCGCGCTTGGCCGCGTGCCCTATGTCGTTGACGGCGCCGTCCAGAAGTTCGTCGTTGCCGCCGATCAGTGGCGCAAGGAGGACGGCGTTCTCGTCGGCACCGGCGCGAACCCCGCGCTGGCCGTCACGCTGCACGCGGGCGAAGGTCCCTTCCGCTGGCGCATGCGGCTCCGCATCGACGGTGGCGATGGCTCGGCGGCGCAGATCGCCCTCGACAACCAATACGTCCTGCTCGAGGACGCGTCGAGGAACCTCATGCTCATCGGCGACCTCTTCCGCGGAAAGCCGGTGATCGGCCATGCGATCGACTTCTGGCAGCGCGGCGAGGAGTTCGACCTCGAGGTCCGCCGGGCCCAGCACGACCTCGAGTTCCTCATCGACGGCAAGGTCTTTTTCGCCTGCCCCGGCGCGGGCGTGACCTTCAAGACGCTCGCCCTCATCCCGATGACCTCGACCGTGCGGCTTCGCTCGTGGAGCGTCGACGAGCTCAGTCCCTCGAGCGAGCCGCCGCCCTCGGTCGACCTCGCCTCGCGCGGCGATCTTCAGGTCACGGTCGATCGGCGCGACGGCCAGTACATCGGCCATCCCTCGACGGTGCGTACCGCCGACGGTGCGATCCTCTGCGCGTACCCGCTCGGCCACGGCCGCGGCCCGATCGTGCTGCGCCGCAGCGCCGACGGCGGCGCGACGTGGAGCGAGCCGCTGCCGACGCCGGCGAGTTGGGCGACGAGCCTCGAGACGCCGACGCTGCACCGCGTCTCCGATCCCACCAAGGGCGGCGCGCCGCGCTACGTCCTCTTCTCGGGACTCCATCCGGCGCGCATCGCCTCAAGCGACGACGGCGGCGCGACGTGGACCGAGCTCGCCCCAATCGGCGCGTGGGGCGGCATCGTCACCATGTCGAGCGTGATCGAGACCCGCGACGGCAAGGCCATCGCCTTCTTCCACGACGACGGACGGTTCCTCAAGCCCAACGGCCGCGGCACCGGCGTGAGCACCGTCTATGCGACCGAGTCGCGCGATGGCGGGCGGACCTGGAGCGAGCCGCGCTCGATCCTCTCGCGGGAGCGCGAGTTCCTCTGCGAGCCCGGCGTGGCCCGTTCGCCGGACGGCAAGCGCCTCGCGATGCTCCTTCGCGAGAACACCCGCACGCGGAACTCCTTCATCAGCTTCTCCGACGACGAGGGGGCGACGTGGAGCCAGCCGCGCGAGCTGCCGACCTGGCTCACCGGCGACCGCCACGTCATCGTGCGACTGAAGGACGGCCGCTACTTCGTCTCGATGCGCGACATGGCCCGGACTTCGACGACCTACGGCGACTGGGTTGCGTGGGTGGGCACGTGGGACGATCTCGAGCGGGGCGACCGCGGCGAGGTGCGCTTGCGCCTGATGGACAATCACGACGGAACCGACTGCGGCTACGCGGGCGTCGAGACGCTGCCCGACGGGAGCGTCGTCGCCGTCAGCTACGGCCACTGGACCGAGGGCGCCGAGCCCTACGTGGTGGCCCTGCGCATTCCGCTCGACGACATCACCGCGACCCCGAAGCCGAGCGCTTCGCCCGCGAGCGAGACGCCGGAGCCGCCGCCGCCGGCCGAGCCGCCTCCCGCCGACGCCCCATGAGGGATGTCTGGGACATCATCCGCTCGATCTCGTCGGCGCCCTTCGGGATCATCGCGGTGAGCACCGTCGGCTTGCGGCCGATGAGGACGTCGTCCTCGATGCGCACGCCGAGCCGCTCCTCCGGCAGATAGATGCCCGGTTCGACGGTGATGATCGCGCCTTCCGGCAGCGGGCCCTCGGGCGTGATGTCATGCGTCTCGAGGCCGAGGTGGTGGCCGATGCCGTGGATGAAGTAGTCGCCGTAGCCGGCCTTCACGATGATGTCGCGGGCGGCCTTGTCGATCTGCCCGAAGGTCGCGCCGGTGCGCGAGGCGGCGATGCCGGCGAGCTCGGCCTTCAGCACGATCTCGTAGATCTCGCGCTGTCGGGCCGTGAACTTCCCGTTCACCGGATAGGTCCGCGTGACGTCGGCCGAGTAGCCGTGATAGCCGGCGGCCGAGTCGATGCAGATGAGGTCGCCGTCGACGAGCGGCTGGTTGTTGTGGTGGTAGTGGAGGACGGTCGCGTTGAAGCCGGTGCCGGCGATCGTGCGATAGGCCGGGCCGCGGGCGCCGTTCGAGCGATAGGCGTGCTCGAGCGTCTCCTGCACGTCGAACTCGGAGATGCCCGGGCGAATCGCCTGCACGACCGCTTCGTATCCCTTCGCGGTGATCTCGGCGGCGTGGCGGAGAATCGCCTGTTCGGCGGGGCTCTTGCGGGCCCGCATCTCGGCGATGACGTGGGTGCGGTCTTCGATCACGAGGCCTGGGATTCGCGCGGCCGCGTCCCGGAAGAGAGCGAGGTCCGGCGTCACCGGCGCGTTGTACGCCGCATAGGTATGCAGGCAGGCGACCTTCCGCGAGCGGCGGATCGCGTCGGTGACCCAGCGGGACATCGCGGTCGTTCGCATGATCGTCGCGGCGCCGTAGCGGTCCTTCAGCTTCTGGCAGATCGTCTCGCGGAAGCCGTCCCACTTCTCAAGCTCGGGGTCGAGCGGCTTCAGGAAGAGAATCGCCCGCCGCGCCGGCACCGGACTGCGCGGATCGAGGAGGAGGACGGCACCGGGCTCGTCGGTGATGCCGGTGAGATATTCAAAGTGCGGCGCCGGACGCCACTCGGCGTGCAGACTCGCCGAGGCCTCGCCGGCGAAGACGAGGCCAACGGAATCCTTGAGTGCGGCGAGGACGTGATCGCGGCGGGCGGCGTATTCGGAGACGGCGATGATCGGGGCAGCGGGGGCGGTGTCGTTCGAGTCGGGCATGTCGCGAAGTGAAACAGGAGGCGGGGCAGCCGTCAAAAGCGATCACGCGGCGCCAGCGATTCGCCGGCGCCGCGTGTGGATGATGCGGTGGGATGCTCAGACCGCCGCGGGCTTCTTCATCGCCAGCAGCATGTTCGCGTATCGCGTCATCGCGTCGCGAAGCTGCTCGAAGCTCTCGAGCACGTAGAGGATCGGCTGGTAGTGGTCGATCTCGAAGGTCGTGTCGCAGACCCGGTCGAAGTCGAAGGGCCGCCGATCAACCTCGGGCGAGGTCAGGGCGTGCGTGCTCTCGCCCGGGCTCGAGATCAGCCCCGAGCCGTAGAGCTTGATGCGGCCGTCCTCGCGCACGAGACCGAACTCGACCGTAAACCAGAAGAGCCGGGCGAGCCGCTCGGTGTGATAGGGGTCGTCGGTGAGGAGGGCCGCCTGTCCGTAGGT
Source organism: Phycisphaerales bacterium (assembly GCA_044220875.1). Taxonomy (GTDB): domain Bacteria; phylum Planctomycetota; class Phycisphaerae; order Phycisphaerales; family SM1A02; genus JAEUIT01. The sequence goes on from JBGAQH010000001.1 coordinate 654,383, forward strand.
CTGGAGAAAGTCGGCGAAGATCGGATCGGCGTGCAGCGGGACGTGCCCGAAGATGTCGTGGAAGATGTCGGGCTCGGGGAGATAGTCGAGCGATTCCTTCGGGCGAATCACGATCGTGGTCGGAAACTCGCGCCGGGCGAGGCAGGCGAAGAAGGCCTTCGCGGGGATGTAGCCCGGCACGCCGCGGCTCTGCCAGCCGGTCATCGGCTTGAGGCGGCTGTTGATGTCGTCCAGCGGCGGGATGCGGTCGCGCCGGAGGTTGATGCTCTTCGCGCCGGAGAGATAGGTCTGCGACGCGTTGTCGGCGAGGAACGCCATCTGCCGGTCGAAGAGCGTTGTCCACGACTCCTGATTTTCGGGGGTGTAGCCGGCGTAGCGCTGATCGATGTACAGCGTCGTCGGGTCATCCCAGCCCGGCTCGCCGAAGTGGTCGGCGCAGTACTGGGCCTTCTTCGCCTGACCGTCGTCGATCATCGCGTGATTGAGGCTGCCGGACATGCTTCCCATGGTGACGGGATCCTGGAGCGGTATGGGGCTCGCGGCGTCGTGCGGTTCACCGCGCGGCGATCGGGCCTCTTCCTGATGGCCACGATACCCGCAGCCGGTGCAACCGCGATCGTTGGTCCGTGATCCGGCTCGCGATGGGGTGGTCACCCCGACGAAGCGTGTGACGGCGCTCCGAGAAAATTCTGTCGAGTCACTGATAGAAGCTCCGCGGTTCCTCCGGAAGGTGGCGGGAACACCGATCGACCGTTCGATGGTCGGGTTGCCGGCCGGATCAGAGCCGCGCCACGCGACCCCGTCTCGAACACCGTCGGAGACCGCTGGGACACGAGAGAGGAACGACTGCGAGCGCCACCTCTGGGCCTCCCACCCCAACCAATGGGGATCGTGGGGGACCCAAGAGGTGGACTCGCGGACGGCCCCGGAACAGGAACGATCCGGGTGAGCACCGATGGGCTGGAGAGGCGGCGCCAACGCACCGCAGCCTCCGAAGCCCCGTCAGCGACCTGCACAGGGGGACGCTGGCGTACGAGGGGAGTGCTCACCCGGATCTTCACCAACTCAGAGAGGGGCAGCGGCTCGCGCATCGCGCGGGTCGCTGCCTTTTTTCGTTGCCGCGGTCGCACGCCTGAACATGGTCGACCGCTACGCCGTCTGTCCGCGGGCCAGCTCGTCGAGGGCCTGGACGGCATCCCGCTCCGAGGCGAGAACGATCGGCGACTCGAGGCGCACGATCTGGAACGTCCCGCGCACGTCGAATCCGAAGGGATCGACGCCGACGACGATCGGCTTCTCGAGCACGATCTCGTTGTGGATGCGGCAGGCGTCGCGAAGGTCGCTGGTTCGCTCGGCGTTGAATCGCTTGCAGAGTCCGGCCTCGATCGCGGCGAGCGGGTTCGGGCGGTGCATCGCCTGGCCGTCGATGAAGAGCCCGTTGTAGCGGGCGGCGTCAACGGTGATACGGCCCCAGCGCACGTCCGGCGGTTCGCCGTGATAGATCCGCCAGCGGTCGCAGAGCGCCGCCATCGGACCGGACTCCTGAAACTCCTCGAGCGTGACGTGGAGGTGCATCGACGTGTCCTCCTCGTCGGGGAGGTAGAGCGTGGTGTCGATCGAGCGGAGCATCGCGACCATCGCCGGCAAGAGCAGCGTGCCGTCCGGAGCGATCACGATCTTCACCGGGCGCACCTCGCCCTCGAAGCGGAAGAGTCCCGAGAGATTGCCGCGCATGAATGCGATGGCGTCTTCGAGGGCCGGATCGTCGATCTCACTCATGGGGCCGGAGTGTACCGGGGTCCAACCCCCGCACCGTACACTCAGCCGACCCATGACCTTCCTCTGCTGTCCGCTGCACGTCGACGCGACCGAACAGGTGGGCGATGCCGTCGAGCGGGCCCGCGCTGCCGCGGCGGGGGGCGCGAAGCTCATCGAGTGGCGATGCGACTCGCTGGCCGAGGAGCCGCACGAGGCGGCGCTGAAGGCGATTCGCGAACTGATCCGCTCCTCGCCGCTCCCCTGCATCGTGACCATCCGACCGACGTGGGAAGGCGGCCTCTACGGGGGAAGCGAGACGGACCGCATCAGCCTGATCGAGGCCATCGGGACGGGCGAGCCGGGGCCGCGCTACATCGACATCGAGCTCGACGCCTATCGCACGAGCCGCAACCGTCGGCAGAAGGTGAATCTCGCCGTCGACCATGACGGGCAGGTCCGCGAGGTCGGGGCGCGGCTCATCCTCTCCTCGCACGATTTCCGCGAGCGGCCCAACGACCTGCTGCAGCGCGTCGCGGCCATGGCGGCCGAGCCGGCCTGCGCCGTGATGAAGGTCGCGTGGACCGCCCGGTCGCTCCGCGACAATCTCGAGGCCTTCGACCTGCTGCGCGAGCGGGCCAAGCCGATGGTCGCGCTCTGCATGGGCGAGTACGGCCTGCTCTCGCGGGTGCTGGCTCCGAAGTTCGCGGCGCTCTTCACCTTCGCCGCGCTCGAGCGCGGCTCGGAGTCGGCGCCGGGCCAGCCGACGCTCGAGGAGATGCGCTCGCTCTACCGCTTCGACTCGATCGGCACGGCGACGCGCGTCTACGGCGTGATCGGCTGGCCGGTCGGTCACTCGCGCAGCCCGGCGTTCCATAACGCCGCGTTCGCGCACGTCGGGTTTGACGGCGTCTACCTGCCGCTGCCGGTGCCCGACGCATGGGAACACTTCAAGGCCACCGTGGGTTCGCTCCTCGACCATCGGGGGCTCGACTTCCGCGGGGCGAGCGTGACGATTCCGCACAAGGAGCACTGCGTGCGATTCGTCCGCGAGCGCAACGGCCGCGTGAGCGGATTGAGCGACGCGTTCGGGGCAGCGAACACGCTGATCGTCGAGGACGACGGCACGCTCGCCTGCGCGAACACCGACGGGCCCGCGGTCGCGGCGAGCCTGCTCGGCGCGTTCCCGGGACGCAACGATCTCGCGGGACTGCGCATCGCCGTGTTGGGCGCGGGTGGCGCGGCACGGGCCGCGGCCGGCGCTGTGGCGCTCGCGGGCGGCATCGCAACCGTCGTCAACCGCTCCGTCGAGCGGGCCGAGCGCCTTGCCGAGGAGCTGAACCTCGGGCTGTCGCGGGTGCGCGCGGACTCGCTGGACTCCTGCGAGCGATGCCCGCTGGCCGTGACGCGCGGCCGGGTCGTGGTCGGTCGCGCCGACGCCCTCGATTGCGGGTGCTACCACGCCTTCATCAACTGCACGCCGATCGGCATGCAGGGCGGTCCGGCGCCGGACGGCAATCCGCTCGAAGCACTGTCGGGAGCGCATGTGAAGCTGGGGGACGCCGTCGTCTTCGACACGGTCTACGCGCCGGAATGGACGCCCCTTCTCGCCGAGGCCCGGAGCGTCGGCGCCCGCTGCGTCACCGGTCGGGCGATGTTCGCGGAGCAGGCCCGCCGCCAGTCCGAGCGCTGGACGGGAACGCCGGTCGCGTCGCCGGGCTGATCGCGTGCACCTAACGCTTCGCGTGCTCGTGCCGATCCATGAGGCCCCTCGGCGCCATGCGCTGGAGCCAGGTGACCGGCAGCAATGCGCAGAGTCCGGCGATCAGGCGGTTGACCGAGCCGGGAATGACCACGGTGTGGCCGGCCTCGGCGGCGTCGAGGCCGATGCGGGCCACGGTCGCCGCGTCCATCCACATCCACTTCGGCAGCGAGTTCATGTGCTCGCGGTTGCCCATGACGTCATGGAACTCGCTGTAGGTGAAGCCCGGGCAGACCGCCGTCGCGGTGACGCCGCTGCCCTCGAGTTCGAGCTGCAGGGCCCGCGTGAAGCTCACCATGAAGCGCTTCGACGCGGTGTAGAGCGAGCCGGGCGGCTCGGGCGCGAAAGCCGCAAGCGAGGCGACGTTGACGATGCGCCCGGAGCGGCGCTGTCGCATCGCCGGAAGCAGGCGATGGGCGAGCTCGACCGTCGACGTCACCATGACCTCGATGAAGGCCCGGTGCTCCTCCCACGGAATGTCGCCGAATTTCCGCGCGAGGCCGTAGCCGGCGTTGTTGACGAGCACGTCCACGCGGCCCGTGCGGGCCAGCGACTCGCCGACCAGAGTCTCGGCGGCGCCCGGCAGGGAGAGGTCGGCGACGATCACCTCGGCCCGCACCCCGCGGGCCCGCAGGCCGGCCGCGACCGACTCGAGGCGATTGCGGCGCCGCGCCGCGAGGATCACGTCGTGCTGGCGGGCGGCAAGCAGCTCGGCGAAGGCCTGGCCGATGCCCGCGGAGGCGCCGGTGACGAGAGCGACGGGACGATTGCCGGGAGGTGAGGTCATGCGGTGTGTGCTCGGTGGCGGCCGGCGACATGCTCGCGTTCGGCGCACGACACTATCATCGTCGCCAATCATGGCCCTGTCGTACCGAACCGCCGGCGAGTCCCACGGACCAGCGCTCCTTTCGCTCGTCGAGGGGCTGCCCGCGGGCCTGCCCGTCGACGTCGCGTTCATCGACGGCGAACTGCGGCGGCGGCAGGGGGGCTACGGCCGCGGCGGCCGGCAACGGATCGAGACCGACGCGGTGACGATCCTCTCAGGCGTGCGGCTCGGGAAGACGATCGGCTCGCCGGTCGCGATGCAGATCCCCAACCGCGACAGCCGGCTCGACGACCTCGAGCGCACGCCCCCGGTCCATCGCCCGCGCCCGGGCCACGCCGATCTCGCCGGCAGCGTGAAGTGGCTCACCACCGACTGCCGCGAGACGCTCGAGCGGGCAAGCGCCCGCGAGACCGCGGCGAGGGTCGCGGCCGGCGCCATGGCCCGCTGCCTCCTTCGCGAGATCGGCATCGAGTGCTTCGCCTTCGTGCGCGCCGTGTTAGACGTGCGGAGCGACGTCGCGGTGACCGCCGCGAACTGGCGCGAGCTGCGGGCGGCGCGGGACGCGAGCGAGGTCTACTGCCCCGACGCGGTCGCCGGCGCCGCCATGATCGAGCGCATCCACCGCATCAAGACCGAGCACGACACCGCCGGCGGCCTCGTCGAATGCCACGTCTTCGGCTGCCCGATCGGTCTCGGCTCCTGCATGCGCTGGGAGGACCGGCTCGACGCCCGCATCGGCGGCGCGGTCATGGGCATCCAGGCGTTCAAGAGCGTCGAGATCGGGCTCGGCCGCGAGTCGGCGATGCGCCCCGGCTCGCAGGTGCATGACCCGATCCTCTTCGACGCCGGCGCCCGCGGCGAGCGGCACCTGGGCTTCACCCGCCCGAGCAACAACGCCGGCGGACTTGAGGGAGGCATGACCAACGGCATGCCCGTCGTCGTCACCGGCGCGATGAAGCCGATCGCGACGCTCGGCCGCGGCATGCCGAGCGTCGACCTCAACACGAAGGAGCCGATCGGCTCGCAGTACGAGCGCAGCGACGTCAGCGCCATCGCCGCGGCCAGCGTGGTGCTCGAGAACGCGGTGGCGTTCGAGATCGCCCGCGCCGCGCTGGAGAAGTTTCCCGGCGACACGATGCTCGAATTCCGCACCGGGCTCGATGCGCATCTGACGCTGGCCCGCGCGTTGCCGCTACGCTGACGGCATGTCCTCCGCAGCCGCGACGCCCCACTCGCCCGCGCTTCCCCGTCCCCTGACGGCGCCGACCGACGCCGAGCGCGTGCCCACCCTCGTCTTCGCCCGCTCGCACGACGTGAATGTCGTGGTGGCGCGGGAGATCGCCAACCTCATCGTCACCCGCGCCGTGGCCGGCAAGCGCTGCGTGCTGGGGCTGGCCACGGGATCGACGCCGACGGGCATCTACGCGGAGCTCATTCGCCTCCACCGCGAGGAGGGACTCTCCTTCGCGAACGTCGTCACCTTCAACCTCGACGAGTATTTCCCCATGCATCCGGAGGAGCTGCAGAGCTACCACCGCTTCATGCGCGAGCATCTCTTCGATCACGTCGACATCGACCCGCGCAACGTGCACCTGCCCGACGGCACCGTCGCCCCGGACGAGGTCCGCTCCTTCTGCGAGCGCTACGAGCGGGCCATCGAGGACGCGGGCGGCATCGACGTGCAGCTTCTGGGCATCGGCCGCACCGGCCACATCGGATTCAACGAGCCCGGCTCCGGGCGCGGCAGCCGCACGCGGCTCATCACCCTCGACGGCGTGACCCGCAAGGACGCGGCGAGCGACTTCTTCGGCGAGGAGAACGTCCCGCTGCGGGCGATCACGATGGGCGTCGGCACGATCCTCCGGTCGCGGCGAGTCATCCTCGTCGCCTTCGGCGAGGGCAAGGCGCCGGTCGTGGCCAAGGCCGTCGAGGGGGCGATCACCGAGAGCGTCGCGGCGAGCTTCCTCCAGGAGCACCCGAACGCCTCGTTCTATCTTGACGCGGCGGCCGGCGCCGAACTCACCCGCAGCCGATGCCCGTGGACGCTCGGGCCCGTCGAGTGGACGCCGCGCATGGTCCGCAAGGCGGTGACGTGGCTGGCCCGCGAGACGAAGAAGGCGATCCTCAAGCTCACCGCCGAGGACTACAACGAGCATCGCCTGCAGGAACTTCTCGCGCTGAAGGGCAAGGCCTACGACATCAACCTCCAGGTCTTCCGCGAGCTGCAGCGCACGATCACCGGATGGCCGGGCGGAAAGCCGTCGAGCGCGAAGCAGGCCGGCGACATCGACCGCCCCGCCGACCGCATCTTCCCGAAGCGCGTGCTCATCTTCTCGCCCCATCCCGACGACGACGTCATCTCGATGGGCGGCACGCTGCTGCGGCTCGTCGACCAGGGCCATGAGGTGCACGTCGCGTACCAGACCTCGGGCAACATCGCCGTCTCCGACGACGAGGCCCTGCGCTTCGCCGACTTCGCCGCCGACTTCAACCGCATCTTCGGGTTCGACGGCACCCGCACCGAGGACTTCGAGCACGCGATCCAGCGGAAGCTCCGCGAGAAGCGCCCCGCGACCGTCGACCCCTCCGAGGTGCAGCAGCTCAAGGCCCTCATCCGGCGCGGCGAGGCGCGGGCCGCGGGACGGCTCTGCGGCATTCCCGAGGACCGCCTGCACTTCCAGGATCTTCCCTTCTACGAGACGGGTCGCGTCCGGAAGCGCCCGCTCGGCGAGGAGGACGTGCGCATCACGCTCGAACTTCTCCGCCGCGTCCGGCCGCATCAGGTCTACGCGGCCGGCGACCTGAGCGACCCGCACGGCACGCACCGCGTCTGCCTCGCCGCGGTCTTCAAGGCGCTCGAGCGGGCCCGCGACGACGCGTGGATGGCCGAGTGCGAGACGTGGCTCTATCGCGGCGCGTGGCAGGAGTGGGGGATCGAGGAGCTCGACATCGCCGTGCCGCTCTCGCCCGACGAGGTCGGCCGCAAGCGGGCCGCGATCTTCCGCCACCAGAGCCAGAAGGACCGGGCGATGTTCCCCGGCGCCGACGACCGCGAGTTCTGGCAGCGGGCCGAGCAGCGCAACCGCGCGACGGCGAAGCTCTTCGATGCGCTGGGGCTCGCCGAATACGAGGCGATCGAGGCGTTCGTGCGCTGGGACGGGACGATGCTCGACTCATGATCGTCGTCCCCCCGAGCGCGGGCCGCATGATGGGCCGGGCCATCGGCACGCGCATCGCGGTCCGCGACGATGCCGGCACCGACCGGACCATCGCGACCTTCGAGCACGAGGAGATCCCCGACCTCACGAATCCGGTGACGGCTGGGGCGCTGGCCCGACTGCGAAGCGAGGCGTCCGGACGGCGCGGCGGCCGCCAGCAGCTTGCCATCGCACTCACCGTGATCACCGCCATGACGGTGGTCCCCGGCGTCATCGTCGGCGCCGTCCACCTCAGCCGGATGACCCGACAGCCGCCGTGGATCCTCGGCCTGCTCCTGGTGTTCGCCGTCGGCGTGTCGGTGGCGGCGATGACCTTCATCCTTCCGCGAATCGTCGCCCGCGGATCGGCGGGCAACGCCGACCTGATCGCCGATGCGCTGCTCCGCATGCGGCGCTGCGCGGCCTGCGGATATCCGATATCGGTCGACGCCGAACCGAGCGGCGCACCGCATTCCTGCAGCGAATGCGGCGCGACCTGGAACGCCGGCCGCATCGGCGCGGCGCCGGTAGCGAACGGGCCGCGCTCGACGAGAACGGCGTTTCTGGCCTCGCTCGCATTCAGCGCGGCATGCCGATCGAAGGCCCGCGATGACGCCGGACGTCTCTTCGCCGAGCCGCCGCAGCTCCAGTACGTGAACATGTCGAAGCTCCCCGGTGACGACGTGATGCGGCGGACCCTCTGGCTCCCCATCACCCTGGTGGTCCTGGGAATCGTGGTCACGATGCTCCTGCTCCTCGTCGGCGTCGTTCACGTCCGGCTTCGCATTCCCCCGTGGGCATTCGTAGCGACGCTCGGCATCGTCTTCGCGGGCCTGCCGCTGGCGATCATCGTCGGCGTGCGGAGGCAGATGGACCGAGGTCGGCGGACGCTGCTGCGCATCCGCCGCTGCATCGCGTGTCGGCAGCGCCTTCGCAGGGAAGGACCGCTTCTCCGCTGCGCCGCGTGCGATGCGACATGGCGGCGACCGTCGCGTTAGGATGCGGGGACGATGGAGCTCGTCCAGGAACAGACCCTCGTCGACGACCGCGGAACGACCCGTCCGCAGGCGGACTTCCGCACGGGTCCCGTGCCCGACCCGCACGATCCGCGGGTCCGGGCGATGCTGGCGCGATTGCGATCGCGCATGGCCTCGACGCCGAAGCGCGTGACCGAGCGCGGCGGCAACGTCGTCGGGGCGCTGGCGGTGGCGGGCACGGCCATGGCCGCGGCATTCGGCGTCCGCTGGCTCGGGCTGGCCCCGAAGGCGCTGATGCCGATCGTCACCGCAATGGCCGTGATGGCGGTCGTGATGACCTACAGCATCATCAGGCGGCGGGCCGGCCAGCGGACGCTGGGGGACATCAGCGGCGAGCTCCTCTCGATCGGGCGCTGCGCGTCGTGCGGCTATTCGATCGCCAACGCCTCGCGCCGCGACGGGCTGGTCACCTGCAGCGAGTGCGGCGCGGCGTGGCGCGAGGAGCGGGTCAGCGACCACGACGTTCCGGACGCGCCGCTCGCCCGGCGCGTGCGGTTCATCCAATTCCTCGCGATCTCCTTCATGCGCCTGCCGAGCGTCAACGACGTGAACGGCCGGCCGCAGGTCGTCTTCGGCATCTTCGACGCCTCGTTCGGCAGGGACGACGCGACGTCGCGCGGCCTGCGGGCGCTGCAGGGACGTCTCCTGCGGCGCACCCTCGCGTGGCTGCTGATGCTGATTCTCGTCGTCGCACTCATGCTCTTCGCGACGGTGCGCACCGGCGCTCCCACCTGGCAGGTGGTGACGTCGCTCTTCGTCGGCATCGCCATCCTCTTCTCCGGAGCCTTTCGTTCCGTCGCCGGCCGCCGCGCCGCGACCAAGGACGGCATGCTTCGGCTTCGGGTATGCCCGGCCTGCGCGAATCCCCTCGCCGAGAATGCCGACGGACACGGGGCGTGCGCGGCATGCGGCGCGCTCTGGCCGCTTCCGGCCTCGGGGCGTCCGCGGTCATGAGGGCGATCCTCGACGATCAGGGGCGGGAGCACCCCGCGCCGCCGATTCGCGCCGGGGTCATTCCCGACCCGGACCATCCCGCGACGCGGGCGATGATCGCGAGGATCGGCGACGCGACGTTCGGGGGATCGCGCGGTTGCGCGGTGATCTTCGGCTACACGCTGGTCATGCCGATCGTCGTGTTCCTCACCTGCGGCGGCATCGGGGTTGCGGCGTTCGCGACCAGATCGCCGCTCATGGCAATCGTCGCCGGCGTCGCTGTCGTGATGGGCTCCACGTTCGTGCTCCTGCGGATCTTCACGCCCGACCTGACCCTCTCGCTTGCCCGGGCCCTTCGACACGTCGGACGGTGCGGCTCCTGCTGCCATCCCCTCGCGGGTGCCCCGTCGGAGAGCGGATTCACGCGCTGCTCGGAATGCGGCGCGGCATGGGCGACGGACAGCATCCGCGCCGTGCACGTCCCGGAGGCTGACGTCCTCGGCGCCCGGCGGCTCCGCAAGGCGCTTGTCCAGCTCCGCACGCCGCGCTTCCGCTATCGCGACCGGCGCGGGCGCTTCATCCTCCCGCTCATGCCGCGGGCCCGATGGATGCGCGGCACGCCACATGCCGCGGCCGCACGCCGCGTGCGCTGGTCGATGTACGGCCTCACGGCGCTCGCGCTCGTCACGGTGATCGTCATGGTCTCGCTGACCGTGAGCCTCGAACTCGAATCGACGGGGCTCTTCATCGTCTTCGCGATCTGCGCGGCGACCGCGATTCTCGGGAGCCTCGGGCAGCCGCTCCTCCTCATCGCGATCATGCGCCGGCACGGGCTCTGCCCCGCGTGCTCGAATCCGCTCGACGCGGCGAAGTGCTGCGAAGCATGCGGCGCGGCGTGGGGCGCGACGGTCCCTCCGCCGCCCGCGCCGCCGACCTCACCGCCATCATCATCATCATCATCGCGACACCCGCCGCTCGCCTGAGCTCACTTCGGCAGGCGGTTGAGCGTGTAGTAGGCCTCTGAGTGCAGCAGGGGAAGCCCGTCGGCGCTGCGCACGCCGTCGGCGTGAAGCTCGTGCACGTACATCGCCCGCAGGTCCGTCACCTCGAGCTCGACCGAGCGCCCGTCGGCGGCGACGGTCGCCTTCGCGATCGTGCAGGGCTTCGTGTCCATCTCGTTGCTGCCGTAGGCCTCGTGCAACTCGTAGGTGTAGGAGGTCATCGCGTAGGAGGCGACGTCCGCCGCGGCCTTCGCGTCAACCGGCATCGTGAAGGCGAGGCGGAAGCCCTTCGGCGTCGCGCTCATCGAGAGGACCTCGAAGGGCACCTTGCCGGTCCACACGGCGCGCTCGATGCCCCAGGCCTTCTGGCCGCGCGAGCCCCAGCCGCGATTGGTCTCGCCGACCGCGAGCGTGCCGTCGGGCATCCACGCGGCGCGGATGATGCCGCACTGGAAACCGGATCGGAACGGATAGCAGGCGCCCTGCCACTCGCCCTCGACCTTCTCTAACGAGACGCGCATGACCGTGGCGTGATGCTGGTCGGTGACGAAGACCTGGCCGGTGAAGGGGCCGAACTTTCCGCCGGTCGTGTCCCACACGAATCCGCCCGCCGACTTTCCCATCTTGTCGTAGGGGAACCAGACCGCGGGCAGCCGGAAGTTCGGGATGAGGCGCACCGCCTCGGGCATGAGGAGACCCTTCTTCGCGATCTCCTCGACGTTGCCCGGGTAGCTGACCTTCGACTCGGGGCGCTTGGTGCTGGCGATGCCCCACGGGTGGCCGTGGAAGTCGCCGCGGCGCAATTGGGCGAGCTTGTTCGTGCCGCACCACTCGCCCTGGTTGTCGGTGTAGAAGACCTCACCCTCGGGACTCGTCGCGACGCCGCAGGGGGAGCGCAGGCCGGCGCACTCGAAGGTCGTCGTCCCGTCGGGGGCGATCCGCACCGCCCAGCCTCGCCAGTCCTTGTGGCCGAAGGGCTCCTCGCCGAAGGGGCGATTGAGCGTGAGCCACAGGTCGCCGTTGGCGTCCTGCACCGGACCGAAGCAGTACTCGTGATAGTTGCCCGAGATGCTCCAGGCGCTCGACACCGTCTCGAGCCGGTCGATCGTGCCGTCGCCGTCGTCGTCGCGCATGCGGGAGAGCTCGCCGCGCTGCGAGGTGTAGATCCAGTCGGTCGGACCCTTCCAGCCCTTCGTGGCCAGCAGACCCAGCGGCTCCGAGAGGCCGTCGTAGGCGAGCTTGAAGGTCGGCTTCTCGCCCCACGGATCGGTGACGATCCAGACCTCGCCGCGCCGGTTCGTGGCCATGAGGCGCTTCTCGTCGAGCGGCAGGAGACCGGTGGCCTCCATGCAGATCGAGTCGGGCACGCGCATCGTCTCGATGCGCCAGTAGTCGCTCTCGACGGGCGGCGCGGCGAGCGAGAGGATCGCGACGGTGGCAGGCGTCAGCATGGGCATGAGCATCGGAATCACCAGAGGAGGTCAACCTGCACCGTCGCCTTGTAGCGCGGCGTCTCGTTCTCGACGTACTTGAAGTCGACGGGCACCAGGAGCTCGCGCTTGCCGCCGCCGTCGCGGACGAACGCGCCGGGCGAGAGCACCGTGACCGAGAGCCGGGCGCCGCCCTCGAGGCTGATCTCGAAGCCGCCGCCGCGCTCGGTGATCGCGTCGCCGACGGCGATGCGCATGTAGACGTCGCTGCGGTCGGCGTCGGCCCACGCCTCGATCGTGCGGCGGAGCTGGGCCCCCTGGGCGTTCAGCGCCGGCACGGCGGACTCGCGGACGCGAAGGCCGGCGAGGTCGGTGACGAAGCGCGGGATGCGCCCCGCGTCGCGCTCGACGCCGCGATAGGCGAGCGAGGGCTGCGGCCACGCCGCGTCGCGCGAGGCGAGGATCGCGACGGCGTCGCCCGGCGGCAGGTCGATGACCGACGAGCCGGCCGGAAGGCAGAGCTGTCCCGCGCGGCCGTCCCAGGTCCCCGCCGCATCCATGAACTTCCCGCGCCAGGCCTTCGCGAAACGGGCGTGCTCGGCGTCGTAGGCGGCATGCACGAGATCCGTGTAACCGACGCACAGCGTTCGCGGGCTCACGCCGCGCATGAACGTCGCGAAGAGCATCGGCTCGAGGACGGGCGTCAGCTCCCAGTCGCTGTCGCTCATCCGCAGCCCGGCCGGCGGCGTCATCGACGTGCCCATCGAGAGGTAGTTCCAGACCGCCTCGCGCTGCCGCACCGGATCGCCGCCGAGGATGGCGGGGAAGATCGGAAGACCCGGCATCCAGAACCGGGTCATGCGCGTGCCGGGCGAGAAGGACTCGGGATGTTCGATGAAGGCGAGGAACCAACCGGGACGGAGCCGGTCGCGCATCACGGCAAGATCGACGGCGGGCACGCCGAGCGAGGCCCGTCCGCTGAAGGTGTGGCAGGTGATGCAGCTCACGCCGGTCGAGCCGACGAGCGAGCGGCCCGCCTGGGCGGACTCCGGCGAGAAGGTCGGCACCGCGTCGTGGGCGGGCATGCGGTCGGCGGCGATCATGGCCTCGGCCACGCCGCGCAGCGCATCGGCGCCGAAGACCGGCATGCGGGTGAGCATGTAGGGACGCACCTTGACGGCGCTGTCGAGGATCTTCGCCAGCGCTTCCGGACGGAACTTGTCGCCGACGCCGTCGAGGCGCGGCGGGAGCCGTCCCTGGTCGCCGAGTTCGGCGCTGCCGTCGGCGACGAAGGACTCGGCGTTGAGGGCGCTCGGTCCGCCTTCGCCGCCGCGCTGGTGGCAGGTGATGCAGCCCATGCGATGCAGCGTGTGCGTGACCATCGCCGCGGGCCGCAGCGGCAGGGCGAGGTCGCGGGCGTGGGCGACGGTGGTGCGCAGGTCATCGCGCGTCGCCTTGTCGAGGCCGAAGTCGGGGGCCGAGGCGCTCGGGGCGTCGGCGAGGCAGCCGCGCCGCACGTTGAGGTCCGCGAGCTTCGGCGCGCCGGTCGACGGCGCGACGTGACAGCTCGCGCAGCCGAGCGACGTGAAGAGCTCCTCGCCGCGCTTGGCCAGCGCCGCGTCGACCTGCGTCGGCTCCGAGGCGATCGGCGGCACGAGCGAGATCGCGTCGTGGCTGAACGCGCTCGCGGGAATTGCCTGACGGGCGATGCCCGGTCCCGACCACTCGAGCTTCAGGTCGTTGTCGACGGTGATCTCGAAGTAGACGAGCCGGAAGGGGAGCGGTCCCTTCTTGAGCGTCACCTTCTTCGAGCGGAACGCGAAGCCGTGCGGTCCCCAGTGATCGATCACGAGCTTCCCGTCGAGGAAGAGACGCGAACCGTCGTCGGAGCCGAGATGGATGGTGTACTCGCCGTCGGCGGGCACCTCGAGCGTTCCGAGATAGCGCACGCCGAACTCGTCGTCGCGGCGCGGGAAGTCGATGGTCGGCGCGGGCAGCGTGAAGACGCGGGTCGGCGCGTTCGCGTCGTCGGGCAGGCCATCAGAGGTCATCGCCCGCTCGAAGTACTCGACGCGCAGGCCGGGCGAGCTGACGGTCTTCGTCGCGCCGTTGGCGTCCTTGGCCTGGCCCTCGAGGAGATACGCGGCGATCGAGCGGGCCTCGTCCTCGCTGGCCGGGACCCGCGGCATGAGTCCCGACGGATGCGAGGCGAGCGGATCGAGGATGAGCCCGACCAGGGCGTCGAAGTGCGTGGCCCTCGCCAGCCGCTCGCGGTCGGGCGTGCCGTGGCAGGCCGCGCAGCCGATCGTGCGGTAGAGCGTTTCGCCGCGGCGGATCGCATCGGGAAGAACGAGCGTCGGGGCCGGCGGCGTCCAGTTCGCGGGGCGCTGGCGCGAGAGATGGGCAACCAGCGCGGGCAACGCCTCGGCGCGGGCGCTCTCCTCGAGACCGTGCAGGACGTTCGGCATGCGCGTGCCGCGCTTGACCTCGTGCGGACGGGCGATGAAGTCGAGCATGTAGGACGAGGCGAGGCGCGTGCCGACGCCGGCATCGCCGAGCAGCCGCGGGGCGACGAGCGGGCGCAGGCGGTCGGTGATCTGCGCCGACGCCTCGTGGCAGGCGGTGCAGTTGCCGCGGGCCATCGTCACCTCGCCGCCGCGATTCGCGAACGTCGGGTCCGGTGCGGGCTCGCCGCAGCCGACGAGCGCGACGGAAGCGAGCGCCGACGAGAGGAGCGGCAGGAGGGCAAACGCAGGTCGAAGGCGCATCAAGGCACTATAGGGAAACGCGCAGTCCGAGCCGCGGCGGAACGCGGGCGCGTCCGGGGGAAAGTGCCTACGCTGCGGCGATGGACCTTCCAGACCTTCGTGTCGGTTCGCTCGATGAGGCGCTTCGCGCCGTCGTTGACCACTTCCGCGCCGACTCCGGCACGCTGCATGTGCGTGATGGGGAGCTGCTCCATCTGCGGGCGATGGTCGGCGAGTTTCCGCCGCCGCTCGTCGAGATCATCCGCACCATCCCGATCGGCAAGGGCATGGCCGGCCTCGCCGCCCAGCGCCTCGCGCCGGTGACGGCGTGCAACATCCAGACCGACGCCAGCGGCGACGTGCGGCCCGGCGCGAAGGCGACGGGCATGGAGGGGGCGATCGTGGTGCCGATGCTCGGGGCCGGCGACGAGCTGCGCGGAACGTTAGGCATCGCCAACCGGCAGGCCCGCGACTGGAGCGCCGAGGAGAGCGCCGCGGTCATCGCGTGCGGCCGCAGGATCGCCGCGATGCTCGCCGGCTCCGCCTAACGCGTTGACGGCTCGATCCAGCGGATCGCCGAGGGGGGCTGATCGAGGCCGGGGAACTCCGCCTCGATGATTTCGTCGAGGAACGTCACGTCGTCCTGGATGCGCCCCCGCACCGCCGCCACGTTGGGCTCGATGCGCACGACGATCGGCTTCGCCGGATCGAGCGTGAGCAGCCCGAAGCCCGCGTCGCCGCCGCTGCCTCCGCCCCCTCCGCCACCGCTGGCGTAGACGTAGGTGCCGACCGGATAGGAGGTGCCGTCGTAGACGATGACGAAGTCCCCGCCGAAGCGGATCGATGCGGCGCGAGAACGTCCGCGGCCGGCGGGGAAGCCGAACTTCACCTGCACCGTGGACGCGAGGCGCGTCAGCCGCATCGTGGCGAGCATCGGCTCGAGTTCGGCGTGGGCCTCGTCGCCGCGCACGCCGGTGATGCGGATCGAGTCCGGCGAGACGATCGAGATGGTGAGGACCTGCCGCACCGTCACCGTCCGCTCGGGCGATCCGCGGGCCACGGCGCCGCGAGGCACGACGACCTCGGCGGTCGCCTCGAGCTCGATGTCGCCCTCGACGTCGAGTCCCTCGGCGATCCGGCGGTTGAACTGCTCGCCCATCGGCACCGGCGCCCAGTCGGCGCTTCCGACGCGCCTCCAGCGCATGGCCGTGACCTGCGGCTCGAGGGCCATGGTGAGGCCCGTCAGGGCGCTCCAGGCCGCAGTCACCATGAGCGGCCGACCGCGCAGGGCCCGGGACGGCGCGGTGACGCTGACGAATGCGCCGATGAGGGCATCGGACTTCAGCAGCTCGGGCTGGACCGCCGGATCGTTCAGGTAGTGCATGAACACGAGGCAGTCGCGCACCGACCGCGCGGTCGCCTCGCTCTCGGCGGCCCGCGCCACGAGCGCCGCCGCGATGCGGAGCTGATCCTCGCGGCGGAGCGGCGAGCGCTGGCTGAGCCATGCCAGGTCCTGCAGCGCCGGGTCACGCTGGCCCACGAAGGGGTCGTTCTCGAGATGTCGCAGGTTCTCCTCGAGGAGCATCGCGGCGTAGTCGGAGTCGCCGGCCGCGAGGAGCTGCTGGTGGATCTGCTGGGCGAAGCGATTCTGCGAGAGGTTTGCGCGGTAGATCGTGCGCCGGTCGATGTGGCCCGCGAGCGCCCGACGAATCGCGCTGGGCGTGTAGCCGACGAGCGGGGCGACCGCCGCGGCGATCAAGAGGAGTCCGAGCGCGGTCGGAAGGGGACGAAGCTGGCGCCGTCCGGCGCGCACCGCGGCGCGGGCGTCAAGATCGGCGCCGCACTCCGGACAGCGCGGTTCGGTGACGCCGCGGAGATCGTGCCGGCACCGTCGGCACGTCGGCTGCCAGCCGCAAGCCGTGAAGAGTCCGATGCCGATCAGCACGCCGCCGAGGATCGCGAGCGCCGTCGGCGCGTAGACGAGCGCGTCCCACAGTCCCTCGAAGAAGACGATCGACTGAAGCATGCGTGGGGTTCCCGATGACCTCGGACATGCATCAATACGGCAATCGTCCCGGCATTGCGAGGGGGCGCGAAAAAAAGGCCGGCCCCGCGCGGGGTGCCGGCCTGAAGGTCGGGTCGCCAACGTGCGACGTCAGCCGCTGCCGACCCGTTCCCTCGGCGACGGGACGGGGCCGTCGCCCTGACCCGGTCGCCGCTCGAAGGTGAAGCTCTTGCCCGCGTACGCGACGACGATCGTGTCGTCGGGCTGGTACTCGCCGACGAGGATCCTGGTCGCGATCTGGTTCTCGATCCGCTGTTGGATCACGCGCTTGAGCGGGCGGGCGCCGAACTGCGGGTCGTAGCCTTCGGCGGCGAGGTGGTTCTTCGCCTCGGTGGTGATCTCGAGCGAGAGCTGCCGGTCGGCGAGGCGCTTGCGGAGGTTGGAGAGCTGGATCTCGACGATGCCGCCGAGCTCCTTGCGGCCGAGCTGATGGAACACGACCTTCTCGTCGATCCGGTTGAGGAGCTCGGGTCGCAGGTGCTTCTTGAGGATCGACGTGACGTGGGCCTCGATCATCGCGTCCTGCTCGCCCTTCTCGGCCATCTCGAGAATCATCTGCGAGCCGAGGTTCGAGGTGAGGACGATGATCGTGTTCGAGAAGTCGACGGTGCGCCCCTGGCCGTCGGTGAGTCGGCCGTCGTCCAACACTTGGAGCAAGACGTTCGAGACGTCGGGATGGGCCTTCTCGAACTCGTCGAAGAGGACGACGCAGTAGGGCCGGCGGCGCACGGCCTCGGTGAGGCGCCCGCCCTCCTCGTAGCCGACATATCCGGGCGGGGCGCCGATGAGCCGAGCGACCGCGTGCTGCTCCATGTACTCGCTCATGTCGATGCGGACCATCGCCTCCTCGGTGTCAAAGAGGAACTCGGCGAGGGCCTTGCAGAGCTCGGTCTTGCCGACGCCGGTCGGGCCCAGGAAGAGGAAGGAGCCGATCGGGCGATGCGGCTCGCCGAGGCCCGCGCGATTGCGGCGCACGGCCTCGCTCACCGCCTTCACCGCCTCTGTCTGGCCGATGATGCGCTTGCGGAGGTCGTCCTCCATGTGGATGAGCTTCTCGCGCTCGCTCTCGATGAGCTTTGAGACCGGGATGCCCGTCCACTTCGCGACGACCTCGGCGATCTGCTCGGGGTCGACCTCTTCCTTCACGAGCGCGCTCCCCTCGTGCTGTCGCCGTTCGAGGGTCTCTTCGGCCTTCGCTCGCTTCGACTCGAGATCGCGCAGCTCGCCATATTGGATGCGCGAGGCGGTCTCGAAGTCGCCGCGGCGCTTGGCCTGTTCGAGTTCGACGTTCTTCCGCTCGATCTCGTCGCGGATCCGCTTCACGGCGTCGAGCTCGCCCTTCTCGATCTCCCATTGGCCGGTCAGGGCGCGGTTTCGCTCCTGCACTTCGGCGATCTCCTGCTCGAGCGCGCCAAGTCGGCGCTTGCTTTCGGCATCGCTCTCGAGCTTGAGCGCCTCGCGCTCGATCTCGAGCTGCATCAGCCGACGGCGGATCTCGTCGAGTTCGGCCGGCATCGAGTCGTTCTCGATGCGGAGCTTCGACGCCGCCTCGTCCAGCAAGTCGATCGCCTTGTCGGGCAGGAATCGGTCGGCAATGTAGCGCTGCGAGAGCGTCGCCGCGGTGATGAGCGCCGCGTCCTGGATCCGCACGTTGTGGTGCGTCTCGTAGCGGCCCTTCAGGCCGCGGAGGATCGCGATGGTGTCCTCGATGCTCGGTTCGCCGACGAAGACCGGCTGGAAGCGCCGCTCGAAGGCGGGATCCTTCTCGATGTGCTTGCGGTACTCGTCCAGCGTGGTCGCGCCGATGCAGCGGAGTTCGCCGCGCGAGAGCGCCGGCTTCAGCAGGTTGCCCGCGCTGACCGCGCCCTCGGCCTGCCCCGCGCCGACGATGGTGTGGAGCTCGTCGATGAAGAGGATGATCCGGCCTTCGCTCGCCGAGACCTCGCGAAGCACCGCCTTCAGCCGTTCCTCGAACTCGCCGCGGTACTTCGCGCCCGCTAACAGTTGGCCCACGTCGAGGCCGACGATCCGAGCGTCGCGCATGCTCTCCGGGCAGTCGCCGTTGACGATCCGCAGGGCAAGCCCTTCGGCGATCGCCGTCTTGCCGACGCCGGGCTCGCCGATCAGGACGGGGTTGTTCTTGGTGCGCCGCGAGAGGACCTGCATGCAGCGGCGGATCTCCTCGTCGCGGCCGATGACCGGGTCGAGCTTGCCGGCCGCCGCCTTCTCGCAGAGGTCGATGCCGTACTTCTTCAGCGCCTCGAGATTGCTCTCGGCGTTCTGGTCGGTCACGTTGGTCACGCCGCTGGCCTTACGGATCGCCTCGACCGCCGCAAGCACGCGCTTGCGGTCAAGGCCGGACGCCGAGAGCACCTCCTTCGCACCGCTTTTCACCTCGGCCAGGGCGAGCAGGAGATGCTCGCTCGAAACGTAGCTGTCCTTGAGCCCCTTCGCTTCCTTCTCGGCCTGGGCCAGGACCTGCATGAAGGCCGAGCCGGTCTGCGGCGCGGTGCCCGAGACCTTGGGCGAGCGGCGAAGCTCGGCTTCGGCGATCTGGCGGACGCGGGCGGCGTCGACGCCGGCCTTGGCCAACAGCGACGCCGTCGCTGCGGGCTGACCCGCATCCGACGGCGTGAGCATGGCGATCAGGAGATGGACAGGCGAGAGTTCGGGGTGTCCCTCGCTCGTGGCCAACGACTGGGCTGCGGCGAGGGCTTCCTGGGCGAGGGTCGTGAATCGGTCCATACGCATGGGGCACTTCTCCTGTCCGTCTCGTGTCGGGACGACGACGGTGCTTCGCAACGGGCGCGCCGCGCGATGAGGCGACTCGACCGGCGCTTTCGCGCCGCGCACCTGCCGATCGGGCAGGCGAGTGAGGCCGGCGGCGGTCAGCGAGGCAGCAGATCGACCAGTCGGCGGACCGGCATCGCGCTCGGGATCAGCTCCGGGCGCTCGTTGATCCAGCCGACCAGCCACTCAAAGGCATCGACCAGCCTAGGTCCGGGACGGTTGAACATCTGATTCCCGTCCACCACCACGACATGTTCGGCGATCCCGCCCAGGACGGCGGGGAGGTGCGGCCACCAGCGCTGGGCGACCAGGGCGGGAAGCTCGGGCCGGATCTGGTCGAAGCCAAAGCCGCAGGGGCAGAGGATGACGCGCTCGGGCGCCGCGGCGACCAGATCCTCGGGCGCGATCTGGCGGCTCTTGGCCTTCGCCCGGTTGAGGGAGTGTTGCCCGCCCGCCGCCTCGATCAGCTCCGGGGTCCAGTGGCCGCCGACGAAGAGCGGGTCGAGCCATTCGAGAAAGGCGATCTCCGGGCCGGGGACGTAGGGATTCACGTAGTCGACCGCCCGCCAGTAGCGATCGCGCAGGTCGACCATCGCCGCCTCGGCGTCGCGCTCGCGCCCGACCGCGGCGCCGATGGTGAGGAGATCGTCGAAGACCGAGAAGAGCGACGTCGGATTGAGGCTCACGATCGTCGGCTTTGACGGAAGCCGCTCGGCGACGCGGCGCACGGCGGCGAGGTCGATCGAGCAGACCTCGCAGAGATCCTGGGTGAGGATGACGTCCGGCGCAACGGCCGCAAGGCGTTCGACATCGAGCGTGTAGAGCGATTCGCCGCGGGCGAGGCTCTCCCGGACGTCGGTGTCGATCGAGCGAGAGTCGCCCGCTTGGGTGCGCTGGGCGGTGAGAACGGGCCGGTCGATGATCGATCGCGGCCAGTCGCACTCGTGGCTGCGACCGACGAGCAGCACCTCTGCGCCGATCTGGCAGAGGAGTTCGGTGGCCGAAGGGAGCAGGCTGACGACGCGCGGTGATGCCATGGGCGGGACGCAGGATACGCCCCTCGCTCGCGGGGCGATAAGCGTGCCGTCGCCGACGCAGTGATCCGTGCGCAGGCGGCACAGATGCGATAGGCCGTACGCGGTCGGGGCCTTCCGTCGCGGCGGCGAGCGCAGCGCTTGCCGAGGGCCGTGAGCGTGGCAGGATCAGTGCGTCGCCTCTGTCAACGAGCGGAGTCGGCAAGCGCGTCAGGACTCGATGCGCTCCTCAGCACAAGGAAGGGAAAAGAGATGTCACTTACGCATGCCCCCAAGGGGGCGAAGGCGACGCGCGCCATCGGTGCGCTCGCGATCGGTCCGGCACTTCTCACGGCGCTCGCACTCGGATCGACAGCCTCGGCCGACACCGTTGACGTCGGCTACATCACCCAGATCGCGCCGCGCCCGAGCCTCGCCTACTCCGGCTCGTACGGAAGCTACATCACGAGCGAAGTGGTCAACAACGGCACGCAGCGGACGCTCGTGACCGTTGACCTCTACGGCATCCTGCATTCGCTTGGGCTCAACTACCTTGAGAGCGTCTCCGTCATCGACGGCGGCAACAACCAGTACAACTCGAGCCCCGGCGCGGACATCGACTACTTCAAGGTCGAGGGCCTCGATCCGCTCACCGCCGTCACCTTCGGCTACGCCGGCCCCAACATCCCGCACACGCTCGAGGGAAGCACGGTGCTTGGGATGCGCGTCGCGGCGATGGACGCCGTGACCGGCGACCAGGACTACAACTGCCTCCACTTCGTGTCGCTCGGGTACCTCGGGGTCCTCACCAGCACCTTCTCGACGCCCCTTCCGAGCGGCGGCGGCGCCGGCGGAGGCCAGAGCGGACCCAACGAGAATGGCGGCAACGGCGGCGCCGGCTCTCCGCCCGGTGGTGGGGTGACGAACCTCATCTACGCGACCCAGGGCCTGTCGCTCAAGATCAGCGAGGCGGGGCTCGGCGAGCGCTACTTCATCCAGATCAAGGGCAGTGCGGTCCCCGCGCCGGGTGCCGCCGGCCTTCTCGCCGCCGCAGGACTTCTCGGTCGTCGTCGGCGACGGGCGTGAACCTCCGATCGCACGAACCGTTGGGCATCGACTTCAGCTCTCTTTGACCCCCTTTCTTGGAGGGCGGGCACACTCGTGGTGCCCGCCCTCGCCTTGCGCCATGCAACCCAAAGCCGCGAACCGCGCGATCCGTCGGCGCGTCGCGACGGGTATTCTGGAACCGTGCCAGCGTTCAGCTACGTCGCGCGAGACAACTCCGGCAAGCGGATCAGCGGCCGACTGGACTCGGCGAGCGAGGCCGTCGCGTTAGGTGAACTCGCCGCCCGCGGACTCGTGCCGGTGCGCATCGAGGAGGCCGGCGCCAAGCCCGCCCGCCGGCGGCGCATCAACTCGCGGCATCTCGCCCGGATGTACCGCCAGCTCGCCGACCTGCTCCGCGCCGGCGTGCCGCTCCTCAAGAGTCTTCGGCTGCTGGGGCGCGGGCGAAGCAACCCGGCGCTGGCCTCGGTCCTCGCCGAGGTGGCCGAGCAGATCTCCCAGGGCGAGCGCTTCGCCGACGCGCTGAGCCGCTATCCGCAGGTCTTCCCGAGTTCCCAGATCGCGATGGTCCGCGCCGGCGAGCGAGGCGGCTTCATCGAGCAGGTGCTCGGCCGGCTCGGCGCGTATCTCGAGCGGCAGGCCGAGGTGCGGGCCCGCATCATCGGAAGCCTGATCTACCCGGCCATTCTCATCGTCTTCGGTTCGCTGGTCATTGTGGGCACGATGGTCTTCCTCGTTCCGCGCTTCCGCGACTTCTACAAGCGCATCGAGATCCCGCTGCCGACGAAGCTCCTGCTGGGCGCGAGCGATTTGCTCACCGCGTGGTGGCCGGTGCTGCTGGTCCTGCTGGCCGCCGTTCCGTTTGCGTACCTGTGGGCAATGCGCAAAGATCGGGTGCGACGTCGGATCGCCGAGTGGACGCTGCGCATCCCGACGGTCGGGCCGCTCGTGAAGGGCGTCTCGACGGCGCGCTTCACGCGCACGCTCGGAACGCTCCTCGAGAACGGCATTCCCGTGATCCAGTCGATGCAGATCGCCCGCGATGCCGCGGGACATCCCGTGCTCGTCGATGCGGTCGATCTCGCCATCGAGGCCGTGCGCGGGGGCGACAGCCTCGCGCCGCCGCTTGCCGCGAGCGGTTTCCTTGAAGAAGACGTGATCGAGATGATCTCCGTCGGAGAGTCGGCCAATAACCTCGCCCAAGTGTTGCTCACCATCGCCGACACGCTCGAGACTCGAGCCGATCTCCTCCTCGGGGTCTTTGTTCAGTTGCTCTCGCCTGTCATGCTTCTGGCGATCGCAGGCTTCATCGGATTCATCTTCATCGCGCTGGTCGTGCCGATGATGAAGCTCTCATCGCTGCTCTGATCGATGCAGTGAATGCCCCCCTTGTGCCGCCGCAATCGTCGGGCGGCTCCGCGGTTCTAGTAGCATGGGTGAGATGGCCGCGCGGAAGGCGGCCCAATGGGGTACGGTCGACACCGGCCCCTGTCGCGAAGAGGGGAAGGTCCCCGCGTCCTTGGAGTCGCCGATGCGTTCGACGAGTGAGTCCCGTTCCGTTTCCCGAAGCCCCGCCGGCTTCACGATCCTCGAACTGATGATCGTGCTCGCGATCCTCATCGCGATCATGGGCATCGTGCTGGTCAACGTCATGGGCCAGAAGGGCAAGGCCGACACCAAGATCGCCCAAGCCCAGATCAAGGCCTTCGAGGGGATGCTCAACAGCTTCAAGGTCGACCTCAACCGCTGGCCGACCGACGAGGAGGGGATCGCCGCCCTCTGGTCGAAGGACGTGCTGACCGACGACGCCGACAAGGCCAAGTGGGGCGGCCCCTACACCACCGATTCGAAGCCGAAGGACGAGTGGGGGAGCCCCTGGATCTACCGGGCCCCCAGCGAGCCGACCGGCAAGCCTTTTATTGCGTCCGCGGGGCCGGACAAGCAGGAAGGCACCGAGGACGACATCACCAACGGCGTCGGCGAGGACGGCACCACCGGCGGCGACGATCTTGGCGACTTCAAGGGACAGGGCAACTCTGGCGGTTCGGGTTCGGGCGGCACGGGCGGCTGAGCCGATACAGGTCGGGGAACGTGTGCGGGCCATGCGAAGAGAGCAACCATCCATCCGACGGTCGGGACGACGTGCGAGCGACCGCTCGCGCGTTGGCGTGACCCTGCTGGAACTGCTCATCGTGATCGGCCTCCTCGTCGCCCTGATGGCGATCGTCCTCCCGTTCACGATGCGCTCGCTTGAGTCGCGCGAACTCGAGGCCACCGAGGAGAACATCGCCTCCGAGCTGATCAAGGCTCGCGTGAAGGCCCAGGAGTCCGGCCGGCCCGTCGAGGTCGTCGTGCTCGAGTCGCCGTCGCGCGTCGTCATCCGCTACTTCCGCGAGGACGAGACCGGCGCCCGGTTCACCGACGACGCCCGCACCGTCGCCGCGAAGCCCGGCCGCGAGAGCGTCGATCCGGTGCGCGACAGCTGGTGGGAGGAGTCGGAGCTTCACCCGTCGGTGTCGGTGACGACCATGGCCAGCGCCGACGGCAGCGAGCCGTCGACGACGACGTCGACGGATGAGCCCGCGACGCACGGCGGTTCGGTGCGCCTGGCCGTCTACCTGCCCGACGGAACGACGCTCTTTGCCGCGTCGCTTCTTCTCATGCACCAGAATGGGCTTCGCAGCCGCGTCTCGGTCGATCCGTGGACCGGCCAACCCGAGATCACCCGCCGGGCCCAGGGCCAGACGGCGACCGGGGCGCCGGAGGACAGGGAACTCTCGGCCGACCAGCCGGCCGACGACGACGATCTCCGCGACTTCGAGGCCGACGACGCCGACTCGGCGAAGCGGCCGTGAACGCGATGCGCCGGCGCGGCTCGATCCTGCTCGAGGCGCTCCTGGCGATCGTGCTCTTCGTTGCCGCGGCGCTCTTCACGCTCGCGTCGCTGCGCTCGGCGCTCGACGCCACGCAGCGCAACGCCCTGCGCACGCGGGCGGCCGACGCGGCCCGCACCGCAATCGCGTCGCTTGAGGCCGGGCTCGTCACCGATTCCGATCTCGTCCGCGAGCGCAATGCCCGCCGCGAGGACGGGCTGCTCGTCGAGGTGAAGACCGCGCCAAGCTCGCATCCCGAACTCACCCTCGCCGAGGTCGTGGTCCGCGAGGACGCCGTCGACGACCGCATCCTCTTCGAGCTGCGGCAGCTCATCCGCTTGCCCGACCGCCGCGCCGTGCGGGTCGCGCCCGCCGGCGCCGGAGGACGACGGTGAGCCGCCGCGGATTCACGCTGCTTGAGGTGATCGTCGCCGCGGCGCTGATCATGGCCCTGGTCGGCGCGATGGCGACCTTCCTGAGCGACGCGCTGCGGATCCGCTCGCGGGTCTCGGAGGAGATCGAGCGCTCGCGCACGGCGGACGCCGCGGTGTCGCTCATCGAGCACGCCCTCGAGACGACGCTCGTCGAGGAGCCGACCGTCGGCGGCGGCGTCGTCGGCGACTCGACCTCGATGGCCGTGCTTCGCTCCGGCCTCTCGAGCTGGCGGCTCGGCACCAGCGAGCGCTCCCGGGCCCTCGAGGAGTTCGAGACGGTGCGCGTGCGCTTCGACGGCGCGGGCCACCGCATCGCCATCGCCCGGGGCGACGGTGCGGAGAGCGAACTGTTAGGGAACATCAGCCGGCTCCGGTTCCGCTACTTCGACGGCGAGCGCTGGAGCGCGTCGTTCGACAGCGTCCGCTTCGGGCGATTGCCCGCGGCGGTCGAGATCGCGCTGTGGCTGCGGCCCAACGCCGTCGAGGCGCAGCCGGCCGAGCGCCCGGAGTTCGACCTTCCGGAGTCGGAGCCGACGGACGCAGAGGCCGCGGCCGACGACGGGAACGGGCCGCCCCCCGACCGGCTGCGCGTCGTGGCCATTCCCGATGCGGGCCCGGACGACCCCGATGCCGCGACGGGGGATCTCCCGTGAGCCGGTCTCGCCATCGTCGGCGCGGGCTCGTCCTCTTCGCCGTCCTCGTCATCGTCGGCAGCGCCGTCCTCGTGGCGACGACGGTCGTCTTCCTCGTCGGCGGCGAGGTCGCCGGCGGCGCGAACGAGCGCGAGTCGCTCCGGATCCGGGCCGCGGGGCTGAGCGGCGTGCAGGCGGTTGCGGCGCGGCTTGGCGGGCAGCGCCAGCTCATGGTCGAAGGCGGCACGCCGCTCCTGGACCAGGAGCTCGTCCTGTGGGAGACGACCGGCGAGACGGCGACGGCACGGGTGCTGCCCATCGACGCGTCGAACGCAGCGGTCGTCGCCGAGAGCGGCCGCGTGCCGATCGTCGGCGCCACCGTCGAGTCCCTCGTGGCGACCGGGGCGATGGACGAGAGTCTCGCGGGGCGCGTACTTGCCCTGCGCGACGGCGGCCCGCGGCTCGGCTCGATCGACGCGCTCCTCCAGCCGCGCGGCGGCGCCGACGGGCTCACGCCGGTCGAGCTCTACGGGCCGCTCGATCGGCTCGCGGCGTCGCTCACCCGCGATCCCCACGAGCAGCGCGACCGCGCGCTTGAGGCGAGCGTCGGCATCGCAGACGGCGCGCTTCCGGTGCGCGACCTGCTCACGGCGCTCGCGCACGAGCCGCCGATCCGCGTCGACGGATCGCCGCGGCTCCGCATCGACGGCGAATGGACCGACGACCATCGCGGCGAGGTGGATGCCGCGCTCGGCGGCGGCAGCGCCGTCGTGCTCGAGGCGGCGATGAAATCGGGCCAGCCGTCGCTCGCCTCGCTCTTCGCGGCGTGGCGCGCGAAGCACCCCGATCCGCGCGAATGGCACGCGTTCCTCGACGGCGTGACGCTCGGCGACGGGCCGATCGAGCAGAGGATCGACATCATGCACGCCAGCGCCGCGGCGCTGCGTTCGCTGCCCGGCATCACCAAGGAGATCGCCGAGCGGATCGTGCGGGAGCGCGAGGGACTTCCGGTCGAGTCGCGCCGCTCGATCGCGTGGCTCGCCGAGCGCTCGATCCTCGACGCCGACGGCTGCGCCGCACTCATCGAGCGGGCGACGACGCGGTGCCTCCTGTGGCGCGTGCGGGTGATGGCCACGATCGTTCGGGCGAAGGAGACGCTGCCGCGTCCGGGCGTCGTCTTCGAGGCGGTGATTGACTGCTCCGCGGCGCGGCCGCGCATCGCGGCGCTTCGAGACCTCACCGGCATCGACACCGTGGCGTCGATGCTGCTCTCCGAACCGCCGCGCGCCCAAGGCGAGCAGGCGAACGCCCCGAGCGATGGCGATGCGCCGACGGGCGCCCAGCCCGACCCGCTGGAAGGCGTTGCGGAGCCCGAGTCGACCGAGCCCGCGGATCGTCCGGAGGATCGTCCCGAAGCGCAGCCGAGCGGCGCATCGGATGCGCCCTCCTCCAGCGACGCGCCGAAGCCGTCGGACGTTCCCGCGCGACACGGCGTTGGTCGTTGGCGACGCGCGCAGTAGCATGTGACCCGCCGCCGTCGCGGCCCGCACGCAGTTCCCCTCATGAGCGCCCGTTCGTATCTCTGCATCGACCCCGCCGAGCGATCGCTCCGCGCGATCCTCCTCTCGGTGGACGGCGGGGCGTCGACGGTCGAGCGGGCCGTCGTCGAGGACGTGCCCGCGGAGGTCGACGCCAACGACGTCGAGGCCCAGGCCCGCTGGATCGGCGAGACGCTGCGGCGCCACGGATTCCCGGGCAACGGGGCGTGCGACGAGGCCATCGTCACGCTCGACCGCGAGCAGGCGACGGTGCGGCGCATCGAGCTTCCGACCGACGACCCCGACGAGCTGCCCGACATGGCCCGCCTCGCCATGCAGCGTGAGACGCCGGTCGAGTCGGGCCACATGGTGGTCGATCTCGTGCCCCGCGAGAGCGCCGGCACGAACACCACGGTCCTGCTCGCCGCCGCGCCGCATGCGGCGGTGGCGCGGGCCAAGCGCATAGCCGAAGTCGCCGGATATCCGAGCGCCACCGTCGCCCTCAGGGCCTTCGGCGTCGCCAGGCTCCTGCGGGACGTGAGGACCGGCCAGGCCCCTGGCGTCATCGCGGCCTTCGACAGTTCGGGGGACGTGCTCGAGCTCATCGTGACCCGCGACGGCGAGGTGATCTATTCGCGAGGCGTGCGGGCGCCGGATGCCGGCGCCGCATCGAGCGAGGCCAAGCGCTCGTGGATGAGCTACCGCTTCTCGCAGAGCGACGAGGCGCTGGCCGGCGCGTATCTCTTCGCGCCGGAGTCGATGCGGAGCGGCTTCGTCAGCGCCCTTGACCGCGTGCTCGGCGTGCCGATCACGACCTTCGCCGCGCCGCCGACGGTGCGCGTCGCCGCGGGCGTGAATCGCGATGCGCTCGGCGTCGCGTGGCCGCTGGTCGGCCTCGCGCTCGAGCGGGCCGCGAACGAGGAGACGATCAATCTCGCCGCGCCGCGCATGGCGCCCGATCTCGCGGCCCGCCGTCGCCTTCGGCTTCTCGTCGGCGTGGGCGTATTGGTCGTCGCGGCGCTCGTCGGCTGGACGATCGGCAACCTTCGCCGCAAGTCCTTCGAGGCCGAGGTGAAGGAGCTGACCACCGACGCCACGAGCCGCCTTCCCGCGCACTATCGCTACAAGCGCGACGGATTCAAGATCGAGCACCTGCGGGCGTGGTCGGGCGTGCAGCCCGATTGGCTCGACGAGTCGAGGTTCATCCACACCTTCGCGCCCGATTCGACCAAGGTCGTGCTCGACACGCTCACCGCGAACCTCGAGGCGTCGGACGTGCAG
Organism: Phycisphaerales bacterium; assembly: GCA_044220875.1. Classification (GTDB taxonomy): domain Bacteria; phylum Planctomycetota; class Phycisphaerae; order Phycisphaerales; family SM1A02; genus JAEUIT01. The sequence goes on from JBGAQH010000001.1 coordinate 682,762, forward strand.
TTCGACCGCTCGAAGCGCTGGAAGATCGCGGCGGACCTGAAGATCGCCCTGGCCGGCGAGGCCAAGGACCGCGCGACCGCCGACGCCCTCCGCGACGCGCTCGTCGACAACGGCCGCTACACGGTGACCTCGACCGGCGCCGACACCGAGGGCGGTCGCCGGCTGGCGTCGCCCTTCACCTACGTCCTGCGGTCGACGGCGACGAAGCCGCCGCCCGAGAAGCCCAGAGCGGAGAGGACGCCATGAGGCGCGTGCGGCGCATGCCGCTCGTGCGCGGTCCCCGCGGCCCGCGCGACGCGATGGTGTGGACGGCCGGCGCCGCGGCGATCGCGGTGACGACGGCATTCGGCTATCTCGTCGGCGGCGGGTCGTTCACGGCGGAGCGGGCGGCGCTGGAGAGCAGCAGGTCCGACGCCGTGACCGCAATCGCCGCGATGCGCGAGGAGGGGGCGAAGCGCCCGCAGCTCGATCGCGAGCTCCAGTCCTTCGTCGACCGGACGCTCGGCGGCGACCTTGACTCGGTCGACAGCGCGCTCCGCTCGCGGCTCAACCGGATCGGCGAGGAGCTGCGGCTCCTCGACCTCAGCGTGAAGACCGATCGGGCCACGGTGCGGCCGAGCCCGGCGAAGGCGGAGTTCCAGCCGCGCGGCACGCAGAAGCAGCTTCGCGACGAGCCCGACTTCGTCGAGCTGCCCGCGACGATCAGCGGCGAGGGCACCGTCGAACAGGCCATGCGGCTCGTCCATCGCGTGCAGAACGAGCCGTGGATCAAGCGCATCGAGGGCGTGCGCTTCGAGCAGTCGAAGGCCGGCGAGCGGGTGAAGGTGACGGTGAAGCTTGCGACGCTCTTCCTGCCCGGCAAGAAGACCAAGAGCGACGTGCGCCCGACCGAGGCCGAGCGCGTGGCGATCGAACAGAGCTTCGAGCGCTTCCGCACCATGGCCAACGCGAATCCCTTCCGCGTGCCGCCGCCGGTGAAGCCCGCGCCGCCCGCTCCCGCCGTGGCCCAGTCCGCGCCGCCGGCGCCGCCGCCCACGCTCGGCTTCCCCTACGACCAGTGGCAGCTCACGGGCATCGTCGAGGGGCCTGCCGGGACCGAGGCGTGGGTGCGGAATCCGGTCACGGGCGAGCGGCGCGAACTCACGGTCGGCCAGATCATCGGTGAGATCACCTTCGCCGGCTCGAACGGCGACGTCGCAGAGTTCACGCTCGGCCGCGATCGCTTCCGGGTGCAGGTCGGCACGCCACTGAATGCCCGTTCCCCCGTGCAGTGAGTTGCGCGGATTCGGGAGGACTCGGGGATGTGCGGCCCAAGTCCCATGGGGTGAGCACCCCGCGCCGCGATGCGAATGCGCCCGGCAGCACCACTGAGTCGCGTCCCTGCGCGACGAGGCACTGCATCCGCGCCGCCGCGCGTCGGAACAAGCTCGGCCACCACGCGCACGCGGTTCGCTCGCCGTGCGTGAATGTTCGGGGCTTGTGTGGAGCCTCCGCGGTGGTCGGGGCGGTCGGACATGACGCCGCGCCCGGTACACTGACCCTCCGGTCGCACCCGACCGGCTCCGGCGTCCTCGACGCCAGTGCGAGGTTGGTGTTCTCCCGTCGCGATCTCTCGCCGGCGGGATGTGGTTCACACGCCTGACCCATGCAGCGCGCGGTTGATGGCGGCATGCTCCGGCACGTCCCCACGTCACCCGAATGCGGCATCGGGCCCCCATTGGCGAGAAGGAGATCGAGCATGAAGGATCGCGTGCCCGCCCGGCTGAGCCTCCAGTCCCGCAGCGGAGGCGTTTCGGTGGGCTGCTCGGCCGCCCTCGCCGCCGTCGTGCTCTCGATCCCGTTCTCGGCGCTTCCCGCCTTCGCGGCGACGCTCGTGACGCCCATCCAGGACGCGGTGCCCGCAGCCCCCGTTGCTCCGGCCGCCGCACCCCAGGCGACCCCGCCGGCGAGCGCGCCGGGCGTCCGCAAGGACGTGCGCGTCCGCTTCAACTTCAAGGGCCAGACCTACGACCAGATCCTCGACTGGTTCAGCCGCATGACCGGCTATCCGATCGTGCGCGAGGTCCCCGTCCCGGCCGGCACCGTCGACTACATCTACCCCGGCGAGTACACGCTGCCGCAGGCGCTTGAGACCCTCAACATCCTGCTGCAGACCCAGAGCGTCATGCTGCGCGTCGAGGGGGACCGCCTCTTCCTCCAGAAGCTCGAGGACATGAAGCGGGAGAACGTCCCGACCTTCGTCGGCAAGCTCCCGAGCAACGTCACCGACGACCAGATCGTCACCATCGTCCTGCCGCTCATGAACGCCCGCGCGGTGCCGGTGGCGGAGCAGGTGAAGAACCTCATCGCCTCCTACGGCAGCGTCACGCCGCTCGAGCAGCAGAACTCGATCATCATCGTCGAGACCGCGGCGCAGGTCCGACGCATCCAGTCGATCATCGCCCAGCTCGACCAGCAGGACGTCGAGAACATCATCGAGTTCATCCCGCTGCAGCACGCCAAGGCGGCGCAGATGGTGCAGTCCCTGAACGCGCTGATGGGCGAGCGCGTCGTCGAGTACATCATCAATCCCGCCGACGGCAAGCGCTCGAAGATCGAGGAGAACCGCGTCGCCGGTCTCGTGCTCGCCGCCGACGAGCGCACGAACGCCATCGTCGCCCGCGGATCGAAGTCGAAGGTCGACCAGGTGAAGGCGACGATCGCGATGCTCGACGTCCCCGCCGACGACGACGACGGCAAGGGGCCGCGTCCGCCGCGCGTCCCGGGCAAGCCGAGCCGCGTGATCCGCACCATCACCCTCGAGCGCCAGAAGCCCGAGGCGGCGAAGGCGAAGCTCGATCAGCTCTACGCCCAGGTCGCGAAGGAGCGGAAGCCGGTCATCGTCGGCTTCGACGACACCAACCGCATCGCGATCGCCGGCGATCCGGCGCTCGTCGACGAGGGCGTGCAGATCCTGCACGAACTCGAGGGCGACGGCACCGGCCCGCTCGATCCCGACGCGCGGCGGGCGATCACCATCTTCCCGCTGTCGAACTCGGCGCCCGAGGCGATGGTCCAGTCGATCAAGGCGATCCTCAATCCGCGGCAGGTGACCTCGGTCACGCTCCTCGCCGGCCCCGACGGCCGCAGCCTGCTCGTGAACGCGCTGCCCGACGACACCGACGCGATCCGCCAGCTCGTCACCGCGCTCGACCGGCCCAACGTCGTCGAGCAGCAGTTCCGGGCGATTCCCATCGCCGGACTCGACGCGAAGGGACTGATGGAGAAGGCCAAGCTCGCCTTCGAGCGCCTGACCCAGGGCGAGGATCCGGCGAAGATGCCGCTCCCGCTCGTCGAGCACGACTCGACGAACGGAACGCTCGCCGTGAGCGGTCCGCGGGCGAGCGTCGCGTTATACGAACGGGCGCTCGGCGAGGCGAGGACGATGGTGCCAGCGCCGCGCACCACCAAGCTCGTGGCCCTCAAGCAGTCGAAGGCCGAGGCGATCGTCGAACAGCTCCGCGGCCTCGTGGCCCGGGCGCTCGCCGCCGATCCCGCGCGCTCCGGCGCCGCGCCGACCATCGAGGTCGTGCCCGCGACGAACTCGCTCCAGGTCATCGGCGACGCCCAGCAGCTCGCCATCGTCGACATCTATGCGGCGGCGCTCGATCGCGGTCCGAATCCGGTGCAGCCGGACCTCCGCGCCTACCGCATCGAGCGGGCCGACCCGGCCGCGGTCGCCCGCACGCTGCAGGATCTCGCCGCGAAGGGAGCGCTTTCGGCCCAGCCGGCCGACGGCCGCCCGCCGGTCGCGGTCTCGGTCAACGTCGATCCGACGAGCCGCTCGCTCATCGTCGCCGGCGACGCGATGACCTTCGCGCGCGTCGAGGAGATGCTGAAGAGGCTCGACGCCTCCGCGGCGACCGCCGACGTGCGGCTCGTGCCGCTCTCCTTCGTCAAGGCCGCGGAGATCAAGACCTCGCTTGAGGCGATGGTGCCGACGGCCCTCGCCGCCGACGGCCTCGCCCCGCCGGCGTTCACCGCCGTCGACCAGGTGAACGCGATCCTCATCGCCGCATCGCCGCGGCAGCACGAGATCATCGCCGCGCTCCTGAAGGGGCTCGACGTCGAGCGCGGCAGCGCGTCGCCGCTCCGCATCCTCCAGCTCCGCACCGCCGACGCGGTGTCGCTGGCCACCACGCTTACCGCGAACTTCGCGAAGCGCTCGCCCGAGGAGCGCATCGCCAAGCCGGTGACGGTGAGCGCCGATCCGCAGACCAACACGCTCCTCGTCGCCGCCCATCCCGACACTCTCGGCGAGATCGAGAGGCTCGTCGACGAGCTCAACGGCGCCGACCGGCGCGACGGCGACGGACGCGAGATCCGGATCTTCCCGCTCAAGGTCGCGCAGGCCGCCGAGCTCGCCAAGACGATCGACGAGATGTATCCGCCGCCGCCGGTGCCGGTCGATCCGCGCGGCCGCGCCCGCCCCGAGCTGCAGAAGCCGCGCGAGGTCGTGGTCCGCGCCGATCCGCAGACCAACGCCCTCATCGTCGACGCGCCGATCGCCCGCATGGCCGGCTTCGAGAAGCTCGTCGAGCAGCTTGATCGCCAGCAGCTCGCCGTCGACACCGAGATCCGCACCTTCCGCGTCGGCAAGGCCCGGCTCGAGTCGCTGGCCAGCACGCTTCGCCAGCTCGCGACGTCGAACCAGCTCGGCGCCGCGGCGGGCAAGTCGCAGGTGACCGTCTCGACCGAGGCCGTCTCCGGCACGCTCGTCGTCAGCGGACCGAAGGAGATCTTCGCCAAGGTCGACGAGCTCATGAAGGGCGTGGGCGGCGGCGACATGCCGTCGACGGCGCTGCGCACCTATCGCCTCGAGAAGGCCAAGGCCGAGTCGATGGCCCCGATGCTCCGGCAGATCCTCGCCGGGCGCGTGAAGCAGGACCTGCCCGACGCGGCGACCGAGCTCGATCGCCTGCTCGAGGTCACCGCGGACCGGCGCTCGAACTCGCTCATCGTCTCGGCGCCGATCGCGCTGGTGCCGCTCGCCGACGAGCTCGTCAAGCAGCTCGACACCGGCACCGCCGCGGGCGACCCGATCGTGCGCGTGCGGCCGCTGACCTTCGCCGACGCCAACGCCGTCGCGACGAGCCTCACGCAGGCGCTGCCGGCCGTCGTGAGCAAGACCACCGGCGAGCCGATGTCGGTGCGGGTGATCGCCGCGGGCGGCGCCAACTCGCTGCTCCTCGTCGGTCTCGCCCAGGATCTCGACGAGGTCGAGAAGCTCATCGAGCCGATGGACGCGCGGCCCGCGAACGACGCGGTGGACGCGAAGACCATCCAGCTCAAGAACGCCGACGCCGCGAAGATCGCGCCGACGGTCGAGCGCCTGCTCAACGACCAGCAGGAGACCGATCCGCGCATCATCCTCGAGCGCATCCGCCGCAGCCGCGGGCAGGCCGACTCGGCCCCGAAGGTGCGCGTCGAGGCCGACGCCCGCACCAACAGCCTCATCGTGAGCGGGCCGCAGCGCGTGGTCGCGTTGGCCGAGACGCTGGTGCAGCAGCTCGACATCGCCGACACCAGCGCCGAGCGCTCGTTTGCGACATTCACCCCCTCGCACTTCGCCGCCGACCGCCTGGCCGAGACAGCCCGCAAGATCCTCGACGCGACGAAGCCGTCGGGCGTGCGGACCACGGTCGATCTCGTGCCCGAGCCGCAGAGCGGCGCGCTCATCGTCATCGGCTCGAAGGACGAGGGCGCCCGGGCCCTGACGGTCCTGAAGCAGCTCGACGAGGGCGCCGCCTCGCCGCCGCAGATGGACGTGAAGCTCATCGCCATCGCCCACAGCGACGCGGCGGTGGTGGCCTCGACGGTCGCCCCGATGCTCGCGGACCGATCGCGCTGGCCGCAGTCGCTCGTCGCGGCGGCGAAGGCCGGGCTTCCGGTCGGCGAGCCGCGGGTCACGGCGGATGTCGCGTCGAACCGGCTGATGGTCTCGGCGCCGCGCGAGCTCCTGCCGATGGTCGAGGAGATCGTTGCCCGGCTCGACGTCGCCCGCGATGGTGGCTCGAGCGCCGACACGCGAGTCTTCACGCTCGTGAACGCCGAGGCCGCGGACGTCGCCCGCGCCCTGCAGGGGGCCGCCGACGGTCGGGCCAAGTCGCGGCCCGGCGAGCCGAAGCCGACGATCGCCGCGGAGCCGTCGAGCAACGCGCTCGTCCTCACCGCGACGCCCGAGCAGCTCGCGGAGTTCGAGACGCTCATCACCAGGCTCGACTCCGGCGTCCGCTCCGACGCCGTGCAGGTGCGCACGGTTTACCTCAAGAACGCCCGCGCCGAACAGATCGTCACGATGGTCGAGAAGCTCCTGGCTCCGGTGCCGCCGCAGCCCGGACCGCGCGGCCGGCAGCAGCCGGTCTCGACCGAACCGCCGGTGCGCGTCGTCGCCGACCAGCGGCTGAACGCGGTGATCGTGAGCGCCTCGCCGTCGAGCCTGAACGTCGCCGAGCAGATGGTGACGCAGCTTGACCAGGCGCCGGCCCAGGGCCAGTCGCGGTCCGTGCGGGTGCTGACCGTCGAGAACGCGGACGCCGCCGAGCTGGCCAAGAGCCTCGAGGACGTCTTCCGCGACGCGGGCGGCAGTGACGTCCCGCCGACGGTGCGCGTGAACGCGTCGAGCAACGCCCTCATCGTGCGGGCGAGCGACGCCCAGTACGCGACGATCGAGGAGGTCGTGAGGAAGCTCGATCGGGCGACGGTCGCGACGAACCGCCAGATGAAGACGATCGCGATCGATCCGACCAAGGCCAACGCCGCGGAGATCGCCCGCATGCTCGAGCGGCTACTCCAGCAGCGCGACGGAAGCGCCGTCGAGGTCGTGCCGGTCGAGGAGCTCCTGAAGAAGTACGGCGGCAAGGACGCGCCGAAGAAGACGTCGAGCCGACCGATGCCGCTCACCGGCGCCATCGTCGCGATGGCGTTCGCCGCGGTCGATCCGCCGCCGGCACCCCCGTCGGCACCGCCGGCGGCGCCCCCGGCGGCGCAGGAACCGGGCGTCACCATCGCCGTCGACGAGAAGACCAACTCGCTCATCATCCTCGGCTCGCCGAAGTCGATCGAGCGCGTCCGCCTGCTCGCCGAACAGGCACAGCGCGAGCTGCCCGCCGAGGCAAGCACGATTCGGGCGATCACGCTGCCCGAGGGGATGGATCTCGACCGCATCCGCGGCCTCGTCGAACAGACGCTCTCGAAGATGACGCCGGCGGGCGGCAAGCCGGGCGACCTCGCCAAGCGCGTCGCGATCCTCTCCGATCCCGCATCGCGGGCCCTCATCGTCGCCGCGAGCGATCAGGACTTCGACGTCATCGGCCAGCTCATCGCGACCTTCGCCAAGAGCGGCACGCCCGATCGCGTCGTGGTGAAGTCCTATCGCCTCCAGAACGTCAGCGCCGAGCGCGCCGCCCGCGGCCTGCGCGAGCTGCTTCAGCCGAGCGGCCGCGACAACCGCCTCAAGGAACTCTCGGTCACGCTCGACGCCGGCGGCAAGGCGCTCGACGCGAGCTTCGATCCCTCGCAGGTCCGGGCCATCCCCGACGCCTCGAGCAACGCGATCCTGGTCATTGCCCCCTCCGAGGCGCTGGCCTTCCTCGACCGCTTCATCGAGCTCGCCGACCAGACGCCCGTCGCCCAGGCCACGGCCGTGCGGATCTTCCCGCTGCGGCACGCGAAGGCCGCGGAGCTGCAGACCACCCTCGGCGGCGTCTTCGCGGCGCGGGCTCGTGGCGTCAGCGCCCAGGGTGCGCCCGCGGAGTTCGGCGTCGAGAGCCGGACCAACACCCTCGTCGTGACCGCGCCGGCGGAGACGCTCCGCGAGGTCGAGTCGCTCGTCGCCAAGCTCGACCAGCCGAGCGAGCGCGACCGGCGCCCGCTGCAGATCCTCGATCTCGCGGCGGCAGAGCCGAAGACCGCGGCCGAGCTTCTCACCAAGACCGTGATCGGCGATGACCAGGCCCGCCGCGAGTCGACGCTCATCCTGCCCGACGAGGGCTCGGGCACGCTCCTCGTGCGGGCCGACGACGCGACGCTGGCCGAGATCCGCACCGTCCTGAAGGAGATCGATCGCTCCGCGACCAGCGAGTTCAAGGTGCGCTCGATCGTCCTCGAGCGCGCCGACGCCGGCGCCGTCGCCCAGGCGATCCAGCGCTTCTACGACGACCGGGCGAAGATCGCCACCGGCAACCGCCAGCGTCGCGACAACGCCCGGCGCATCTCGATCATCGGCGACTCCCGCGCCGCGACGCTGCTGGTCGCGGCGAGCGACGGGGACTTCGAGGAGATCAAGCAGCTCGTCACGCAGTTCGACACGGCGAAGGCGGCGCAGTCGCTCGAGTTCCGCATCTATCCGCTCGAGCACGCCCGCGCCGACGAGATCGCCGGAACGGTCCAGTCGCTCATCGGGCAGCTCACCTGGACCGAGTCGATGCGCGGCGGCACGCAGTGGGGGACGCGCGGCCAGAACGCTGCCGTTGCGGTACGGGCCGAGGCCCGCATGAACTCGCTCATCGTCACCGGCCGCGGCGACTCCTTCGCCCTCGTCGACCAGCTCGTCGCCGAGCTCGACCGGCCCGCGAAGGAGGGACAGCGCACGACCGTCCGCGCCTATCCGGTACGGATCGGCGAGCTGGACGCGATCGCCGGTCTCCTGAAGGACGCCCTCGGCGTCCGCGACCAGCGCTTCGGCGGCGACGAGGGCGCGTCCCGCATCCGCATCGTCCCGGTGACCTCGGCCCGCACCATCGTGGTGAGCGCCAGCGAGGCCTCGCAGAAGGAGGTCGCGACGCTGCTCGCCGGCCTCGAGCAGTCGATGAGCGGGCCGTCGCAGACGACGAAGGTGATTCCCGTCGAGTACGCGAGCGCCAGCGAGATCGCATCGACGCTGAAGCAGTTCCTCGCCGACCGCCGCGGCACCGCAAAGGGCGCGATGCCGACGATCATGCCGAGCTCGAACGCGCTCGTGATCAGCGCGACCGAGGAGGACCTCGCGACCATCCGCGACCTCCTCACCAAGCTCGACCAGCCGACGACGGCGGGCGACCGGAGCGTCGAGATCCTCTCCCTCGAGCGCGGACAGGCGGTCGAGATCGCCCGCATGATCGGCGAGCAGTTCGGCAAGCGCGGCGGCGCCGGCAGCGGCGTCATCGTCACGCCCGACGCCCGCACCAACAGCCTCGTGGTCAACGCGCCGTCGGCGCAGCTCGAGCAGGTCAAGGCCCTCGTCGCCAAGCTCGACGGCCCGACCGACGCGGCCGAGACGGTGATCCGCACCTATGCCCTCAAGGGGGCGAAGGCCGAGGACGTCTCGCGCATCCTCGGACAGACGCTTCAGCTCGACTCGAAGGGGCGCACCAGCGGCATCAGCCTGAAGCCCGACGAGAACAGCCCGCCGGTGCAGGTCGTGGCCCGCATCGCCCCGGACCGCCGCTCGAACTCGCTCGTCGTCACCGCGACGCTCGAGAGCTTCCCGGTCATCGAGAGCCTCATCAAGAAGCTCGAGCAGGTGCCCGCGGCGAGCCCGGTCGAGTACCGCGTGCTCACCCTGCGGCACGCGATCGCGTCGGACGTCGCGAGCACGCTGCGCCGCCTCGTGCGGGACCGCAACGAGCCCAACGAGCAGCCGCCGTCGATCGACTCGAACCGCCTCGAGAACCAGCTCGTGATCGGTGCGACGTCCGACCAGTTCACGATCATCGAGAACATCCTCAAGACGATCGACGTTCCGGCCAGCCGCCCGCGCAAGACCGACTTCGTCACGCTGAAGCACGCCCAGGCCGAGAAGGTCCAGGACGCGCTCTCCTACTTCTACGGCCGCTACGCCGGCGAGGCCGACACCCCCGACAAGCAGAACGTGCGGATCGTGGCGGACCCGGCGTCGAACTCGCTGGTGATCTCCGCGGTCGAGAGCGAGTGGGCGGGCATTCGCGAGCTGCTCGCGAAGCTCGACAGCGACGAGTACGACGCGGGGCTCCAGCTCCGCGTGATCCCGCTCGTGCACGCCGACGCCGCCGGCGTCGCCCGCGCCATCAACGAGGCCTTCCGCGGACCGACGCAGGCCCGCAATGCGCAGCCGCAGCGGCCGGGCCGCGGCAACGAGGAGCCGCCGCCTCCGACCACGCTGGTCCGCAACGAGGACTGGGTCTCCGCTGCGGCCGACGCGGGGACGAACGCCCTTGTCGTCTCGGCGAGCAAGGTGAACCTTGAGAAGATCGAGGCGATCGTCAAGCAGATCGACATCGCCGACTTCGACCGGCTGCCGGCGCCGCGGCTGATTCCCGTGCGCTTCGGCAATCCCGAGCAGCTCGCCCAGGCGATCGACAGGATCTACGCGCCGCCGAGTTCCGGAGCCGCCGGCGCGTCGCGCGACTCGCAGAAGTCGCGGCTGCGCATCGTCGCCGACGTCTCGAGCAACGCCCTCATCGTCCGCGCTCCCGACGACGAGTACCAGCAGATCCTCGCCATCGCCGACGCTCTCCAGCAGCAGGCGACCGAGCAGGGGCTCAACGTCCACCTGCTGCAGCTCAAGCAGGCCTCGGCGGCCCGCGTCGCCCAGGCGATCCGCGAGGCCTTCACCGCCCGCGCCCAACAGGCCAAGCTGCCCTTCTCGGTGCAGACCGACGCCGCCGGCAACTCGCTGGTGATCGCGTCGACCGGCCCGCTCTTCGACGAGATCAAGGGCATCGTCGAGCAGATGGATTCGCTCGCGCCGGGCGCGGGACAGGCGATCTTCGTGATCGACCTCGCCCACATCGCCCCCGATGCCGCGGCCAAGGTCATCCAGCAGATCGGGCTCGACAAGCCCGTGCCGGAGGGCACGACCTCGAAGGTCGTGATCGAGCCGGTGAAGGTGAGCGCCGTGCCCGGCCGCGCCGCGATCATCGTGGTGGCGAATCCCGGCGACCGCGAGACGATCCTCGGGCTTGTGAAGGCGATCGACAGCGAGCCGAAGGTCGCCGAGAGCCAGGTGCGGATCGTGCCGCTCCACAACGCGAAGGCGACGGCGCTGGCGAAGGTGATGAACGACATGCTCCAGCCGGGCGAGGCCCCGGCGGGCAACGCGCTGGCCAAGGCGCTGCAGGAACAGATTCGCCGCCTCTCGCTGCGGCGCGACGGCGCCGGCCAGCCCGACCTCAAGCTCGACCTGACCCAGCCGGTGAAGATCCTCGCCGACGACCGCATGAACGCCCTGCTCGTGGCGAGCACGGCGGAGAACGTCGTCGCGCTCGAGGAGATCGTCAAGAGCTTCGACCAGCTTCCGGTCACGGACGCCGTGATGGTCTCGATCTATCCGCTCGAGAACATCTCCTCGCAGCAGTTCGCCCGGATCCTCAAGGAGCTCTTCACCCAGGGCAAGCAGCTCGGCGAGATTCCCGGCACCAAGATCCTCGGCATTCCAGCGGGCACCGCGGGCAAGGCCCTGCTGAGCGAGCTCGTGATCTCGAGCGATGACCGCACCAACACGGTGATCGTCGCCGGCAGCGAGGACGCGGTCGCCCTGGTCGACGTCCTCCGCAAGAAGCTCGACACCGACGTCGGCATCGGATGGGTCGAGCCGAAGATCCTGCCGCTGCGCTACGCCGACGCCGCGGACCTGGCCAAGACGCTGCAGTCGGTGCTCGTCGAGGGCTCGACGAAGCTCCCCGAGGCGTCGCCGATGCAGAAGCAGATCGGTCGCCTTCGCATGGCCCGCATGGGCGAGAAGGGGGGCGAGGTCGTCGAGGGTGACGTCTTCGTGGCGATGGGCAATCTCGTCATCCGCCCCGAGCCGCAGCTCAACGCCCTCATGGTGGTCGGCAGCCGCGCGAACGTCGAGATCGTCGAGGAGCTCATCAAGCAACTCGACGTCGAGGCGGCGTCGCCGGCGTCGCTGGTCCGCATCTATCCGCTGCAGAACGCCTCCGCGGCGCGATTGGCGACGACGGTGACGAGCCTCTTCGAGGCCCAGCGCACCGCGAAGACGATCCGCGACGAGGACCGCCTCCGCGCCATCGCCGACGAGCGCACCAACGCGCTCATCGTCTCGACGAGCCCGCGATCGTTCGTGGTCTTCGAGGAGCTCCTCAAGACGCTCGACCAGAAGCTCGCTCCCGAGATCAAGGAGATCCGCACGGTCGAGATGAAGAACGCCTCCGCGGCGCGGCTCGCGCCGATGATCCAGCAGCTGATGGACGCCAGGCTCGAGCGCCTTCGCAAGGTGCAGCCGGAGACGGCCGATCTCGAGCGGGCCACGGTCGTCGCCGACGGCCGCATCAACTCGCTCATCGTCGCCGCCGGCGCCGACACCTTCGGCGTGATCGAGCGGCTCGCCCAGGACCTCGACCGCGAGGAGACCGCCGAGAGCGGACTGCTGCAGGTCATCACGGTCCGCAAGGCGAACCTCGACCGCGTGGCCAGCGCGCTCAACCAGATCATGGAGCGGCGCTACGCCGATCTCCCCAACGAGGTGCGGCGACGGGTGCGTCCGCTCGTCCTCACCGACCCGCGCACCAGCAGCCTGCTGGTGAGCGCCGGTCCCGACGACATCAAGGCGATCGAGGACCTCGTCACGAAGCTCGAGGCGACGCCGGCGAACCCGGCGGTCGGCATGGAGGTCATCGCCCTCGACAGCGTCCGCGCCGAGGAGATCGCCCCGAAGCTCCAGACGCTCATGCGCGAGCGCCAGCAGAGTCTCGGCACGCAGGCCCAGCCGAGCGACGCGGTTGCGGTGACGCCCGACGTCTCGAGCAACTCGCTCATCATCGCGGCGAGCGCCGAGAACGTCGCCGTCGTCCGCAACCTCGTCGAACTCCTCACCAAGGCGGCGAAGGAAGCGATCGGCGGCGAGTCGCTTGAGATCGTCCAGCTCGCGAAGTCGCGGGCCGCGGACATCGTCGCCATGATCGACGAGATGTACGTCCGCGAGGAGAACCGTCGGCGCGGCGTGAACACCGTGAAGGCGGCGGCCGAACCGCGGCTCAACGCGGTGCTGCTTTCGGGCAGCCAGCCCGACATCGACACGATGCGGCGGATGGTCGCCCAGCTCGACGGCGCGAAGCCGAATTCGGTCGTCGAGATCAAGTACCTGCCGCTCGCCTCGGCCAACGTGATCGAGACGGTGAACCTGATCCAGACGGTGCTCTCCGGCTCGAGCATCGCCGGCGGCGCCAACTCGCAGCAGGCGATCGTCCTGAAGTACCTGCGTCAGATCGGCGGCAAGGTCGGGGCAACCGGCGCCGACGGCGCCGTGCCCGCCGACGGGCCGATTGAGATGGAGGTGTCCGCGGCGGTCCGGCAGTCGATCAGCCTCACGCCGGACATCCGCACCAACACCATCATCGCCCGGGCGCCGAAGGAGTCGATGGAACTCATCGAGCGCATGGTGAAGGACCTCGACGGCAGCTCGTCGGGCAGCCAGAACATCCGCGTCTTCAAGCTCGTGAACGCCGACGCCGAGCAGATGGCCCGCATCCTCGGCGAGCTCTTCAGCCTCAAGCAGCGCGGCAACCTCTACGTCCTCAAGCCGCGCGAGCAGTTGCCGGGCGAGCAGCCCCAGCAGCCCCAGCAGCCCGGCGCCGACGGCCAGCTTCCGCCGCCGGCCGTGGCCCAGGGACCGGCGCAGGGGAACATCGGCCTCTTCGGCACGGAGCTGACGCTCGTGCCCGACGAGCGCCAGCAGCTTTCGATCACCGTCGACAACCGCACCAACTCGCTCCTCGTGTCGGGCACGCCGAACTACCTCGACCTCGTCGACAAGGTGGTGAAGGAGCTCGACGCCCAGGAGGCCAACAGCCGCGACACGCTGGTCTATCACCTGAAGAACGCGACCGCGACGGAGGTCGCCCGCGTCCTCACCGAGTTCGTGCAGAAGGACCAGCAGAAGGTCCTCTCGACACTCGGCACCGACCAGCGCCCGAGCGCCCAGAAGCTGCTCGAGCAGGAGGTGACGATCGTCGGCGACGAGAAGTCGAACTCGGTGCTCGTCAACGCCAGCCCGCGCTACATGGAGAAGGTGACGTCGGTCATCCAGGAACTCGACGTCGATCCGCCGCAGGTGCTGATCCAGGTCCTCCTCGCCGAAATCACCCTCGACACGAGCGAGGAACTCGGCCTCCAGTTCACCCGCTTCGGCCTCGGCGACGTCGACATCGCGGGCGGCTACGGGCTCACCCGCACAAACTTCACGTCAAGCTCGCCGCAGGTGCCCGGACTCACCGGACTCGCCCCGGCGCTCTTCGGTGCGGCGGTCGTGCCGAACATCGCGATCGGCAACGCCGACTTCGATCTCCTCCTGAACGCCCTCCAGTCGCAGAACCGCGTCGAGCTCCTCTCGAACCCGTCGGTCATGGTGGCCAACAACACCCAGGGACGCATTCAGGTCGGCGACACGGTGCGCCTGCCGAGCAGCGTCTCCTTCAACTCCGTCGGCCAGCAGTCGGCGGTCACGCCGGAAGAGGTCGGCGTCATCCTTCAGGTCACGCCGTCGATCAACCCCGACGGATTCGTGCGGATGAAGATCGAGCCGGAGATCTCCCGCATCAGCAAGGAGAGCACCAAGATCAGCGAGAACTTCCAGTCGCCGATCATCAACCGCCGTCGGGCGACGACGACGGTCACGGTGAAGGACGGCCAGACCGTCGTCATCGGCGGCCTCATCCAGGACCGATTCGAGCGCGTCGAGCGGAAGATCCCGTTCCTCGGCGACATCCCGATCATCGGGCCGCTCTTCCGCAACAAGAGCGAGTCGGCGAGCAAGACCGAACTGCTCATCGTGCTGACCCCGCACGTCGTCACCAACCCGAAGGCGATCGACAACCAGAGCGAGTCGGCGCTCGGCAAGGCCACGCTGCCCGGCGAGATCATCGACCAGATCCGGCGCGGCGAGCTCAACGGCGTCCGCGGCACGATCGACGAGGACGGCCGCATGGTCGATCCGATCAAGTCCAAGCCGAAGGAGCCGAAGAAGCCCGCTGCCGACGGGACGAAGCGCGAGGGAGGATCGTGAGCGCACGGTTCGCCATCGCCCTCGCCGCGTCGCTCTCGCTGCTGGCCGCATGCGAGACGACGGTCGAGACGAGCGACGGGCGGCGCATGCCCCCGCCGCCGCACGCCTCGCCGCAGACGCCGACCGCGGCGCCGATCAACGCGATGGCCCTCGTCTTCGGACCCAAGCCGCTCGACACCAACGGCAACATGCGGCCTGACACGATCCAGATCGAGGCCTATCTCTTCTCGCGACCCTATCCCTCGCCGATGCACCGCGAGGGGACCTTCGAGTTCGACATCTACCGCGTCGGCGGCCTCGGCCGTCCGGGGGAGAAGCCGCTGCGGACCTGGACGATCTCGGCCGAGCGGCTGGCCGGCATGCGCGGCAAGTCGATGATCGGCCCGAGCTACTCGATCGGACTCTCGCTCCTCGAGGACGGCGGCACAGACCAGATCGGCGAGCAGTCGGTCGACCTCATCGCGTACTTCACCGAGGCCGGCGGCACCGATCGGATCCCGTCGCTCGGCGTGCGGACGATCTCGCTGAGCTCGCCGGTCGTCGAGCCGGGCCACTAACGCGACGACCGCGCGCCGGCCGAGCTGCGACCGCGCGAAGTGCGCGGGCGAGTCAGGCGCTTGACCGTCGAAGGCAACTGGGGATCTAGGATTCGAACCTAGACAAACTGATTCAGAGTCAGTTGTGCTACCGTTACACCAATCCCCAATGGGTCCGCGTTCGGAGCATGGCTCCGGCAGCGAGGTCGAGATCATACCCATCGGCAGGGGAGAACTTCAACTCGCGTCGTCGTTGGGGCCTTCCGCGAGATCGTTCCCGACGTCCCCTTCGGAGGGTGACGCGCCCTCGCCGGCCAGCGCCCGCAGGTAATCCCGCAGGATTTCCGCCGCGGCCAGCGCGTCGCGAAGCTCCCGCTTCTCCTTGTGCGTCCGTCCGGTGCGGTCGAGCTGCTTCTCCGCCGCGAAACTCGTGAGCCGCTCGTCTTGGTAATCGACCGGGACCTTCGCTCGGGCCTCGATGCCCGCCCCGAACGTCCGGACCGACTTCGCCGCCGGGCCCTCGCTCCCGTCCATGTTGAGCGGAAGGCCGATGACGATCCGGGTCGGGCCGAAGTCGTCGATCTCGACGAGGAGCCGCCGGATGAGCTCCTCGCCCTTCGTCTGCTGAATCACGGTGCGTGGCTGGACCAACCCGGTGATCCTGTCGCCGGTGGCGATGCCCGTCCGCTTCTCACCGAGATCGATCGCCAGATAGCGCATCAGCGATGGCGCCCGTCAACCTTGCCGGCGATGCCCTTGACGTGCTCGGCCTGGTCGGCGCGGCAGACCAGCGTCGCGTCGCGGGTGTGGACGACGATGAGGTCGTCGCATCCGACCGTGGCGATGACGTGGCCGGGATCGTCGCTCACCACGAGACAGCGATGCGTGGCCTCGCCGACCCAGGACGCGCTGGTGCGGTTGCCGTCGGCGTCGGCCTCGAGCGTCGCGGCGTAGGTCGGCCAGCTTCCGACGTCCATCCACTGGAGGTTCATCGGGACGACGCAGATCGAGAGCCGCTCGTTGCGGCTGGCCGGCTCCATGAGCCCGAAGTCGACGGAGATCTTGAAGAGCGAGGGATAGATCGCGCTGAGCGTCGCCTGCCGCTGCGGCGTGTCCCACGCGTCGGCGATGCGGCGGAGCGACTCGAGCGTCTCGGGCCGATACCAGCGGAGCGCCTCCAGCACCTTCGCGGCGCTGAAGACGAACATGCCGCTGTTCCAGGAGAACGCGCCGGTGGCCAGGTAGGCCTCGGCCCGCTCGCGGTCGGGCTTCTCGACGAATCGCCTGGCCATGAAGGCCTGGTCGAAGCCGGCGATCGGCTCGCCGCGCTCGACGTATCCGTAGCCGGTCGCGGCAAACGTCGGCGTGATGCCGAAGGTCACGAGGCGCGCCGGATCCTGCTCGACGAGCGAGAAGCCGACGTCGAGCCGTCGGGCGAAGAGATCCTGCGGCTCGATCAGGTGATCGGAGGTCAGCACCGCGAAGATCGCCTGCGGGTCGCGCTTGTGGAGGACCGCCGCTGTGAAGGCCACCGCGTTGAGCGTGTCGCGGCCCGCGGGCTCGCCGAGGATCTGGTCGTCGGCGAATCTCGGCAGCGCCGCGCGGATCGCGGCGCGAAATGCCTCGTTGGTGCAGATGTAGCGGCGCTCCTGCGGCACCACGCCGTCGAGCCGATCGGCGGCGACCTGCAGGAGCGACTTGCCGTTGAGGAACGGGATGAGCTGCTTGGGCCGCGCCTCGCGGCTCATCGGCCAGAGCCGGGTGCCGGAGCCTCCGGCCATGATCATTGCGTATCGCATGGGTGGGTCGCCTGGCGTGGATGGTCGGTCGTCGGGGACGCCTCGGTCAGCCGAGTTCCTTCAGCCGAAACGCCGCGGTCACGAGGGCATCGGCGGAATCGATCATGGGGTCGGCCGTGAGCGCCCGCTCGACGAGCGTGAGGGCCACGGGCCTCGCCTCGCCGAGCTGGACGAGCACGGCCACGGCATCGGCACGAACGCGTCCGGACTTCGAGTCGGCGGCGCGGTCGTTGGGCTTCGCCTCGGCGATGCTCGTCGCGCCGAGAAAGCGGTTGGCCTTGTCCTTCAGCTCGAGCACGATCGCCTCGGCGGTCTTCTTGCCGATCTCGGGCAGCGACTGAAGGGTCGCGAGATCCCGGTTGGCAATGGCCTCGGCGACGGTCGCGATGGGAAGCTGAAGCGCCCGCAGCGCCTTGCGGTTCCCGATCCCCTTCACCGTGGTGAAGAGCTCGAAGAAGGTCCGCTCCTCGGGCGAGGTGAAGCCGATGAGCCGCGGCCAGAAGCTCGAGCCTTGGCCCTGGCCTTCGAGATAGTGCAGGGTGTGGAAGCTCACCGGCTCGCCGATCGACGCCGCGAGCCGCATCTGGTCGAAGGCCGGGACGAGGACCTCGTAGACGATCGCGCCGGCCCGCACCAGAGCCGCGCCATCCGCCATCCCTTCCAACTGACCATCGATCCGTGCGATCACGAGGTGGATGGTATCCGTCGCTCGTGTGCAGCCCCTTGTGCAGCTCCTTGTGCAGCTCGGTCGGCGTCATTGGCGCCTGCGGGGCGTTGGGCCACGGTCGTCCACGGAAGCGGTTCGTCGTTCAGTGCCCAGCCGCTCGCCTGCCGGATGGTCTCGCGGAGCTTCGAGGTGATGACTTGGGCGTCGCGTTCGCCGCGGAAGTCGAACATCCCGAGGCAGTGGACGGTCACCCGGCTGGGGACGAACAGTGAGGCGATTGCGGACGGGGCGTCCGGCGCTCCCTCAATCCAGCAGACGACCACGGGGACTTTGGCGCGGGCAACGATCAGGCCAACACCTGCCAGAAAGGGGCGAAGCTCCCGAGCCGGCTTGGCGATCCCCCCCTCCGGGAAGATCCCTAGGAGCCCACCGGCCTGAACGTGACGCATGGCCTCGCGAAAGGTCGCGGCGTCCTGCGGCCCGTAGGTGACTGGGAGGACCTGAAGATGGTCCCAGACCTCGGCCAGCTCCATGAGCATCTGGTCCTGCGCCATCATCCAGCGGATCCGACGGCGGAGGGGCATCTGCAATAGGAAGGGATCGAGCCCCGAGGCATGGTTGGCGATGACGATCACCCCCTGCCGGGCGGGCTCGCCACCCTCGGCCTGACCGCCCGCGCCCTGAACCACCGGACCGTCAACCGCCCGTTGGACCGCCTCGAATCCGCGCCAACGGGGGCGGTGGAGGAATCGCATCCAACAGCCGACGAGGGTCAGCGCGAACCCGTCGATCGGGCCGGTATCCATCCGGCGCGTGAGCCACGGCAGGACCACCCAGGAATAGCCGAGCGTGACCGCCGCGAAGAGGGCAGCCGAGATGGCGAGCGTTGTGAAGTCGACGGTCATGCGTCAGTGGCGATGCGCGAAGCGGAGAGGCGAGGTCCGAAGTCGCGAACAAGATCGGCGAAGAGCCAGCGGATTCCGCGGGGCCTGTCTAGAATGCCAGCAATTTGCGCGCGACTCGCGGCCTCCGAAGCAGCTTGGGAGGAGACCGCAGCACGTCCTCGCCCGCAACGCGCCGCCCAACTCGCTCCCGTTTCTTCCAGCCCCGCCCCTCGGCGGTCGGGAGGGATGGGAGCAGGACACCAGCCAAACCGACATGCCACGTCGCGACGACATCTCCACGATCCTCATCCTCGGCTCGGGTCCCATCGTCATCGGCCAGGGGTGCGAATTCGACTATTCGGGCACCCAGGCCTGCAAGGCCCTCCGCGAGGAAGGCTACCGGGTCGTGCTGGTGAACTCGAATCCGGCGACCATCATGACCGATCCGGCGTTCAGCGACCGGACCTACATCGAGCCGATCACCCCCGAGTCGGTCCGAAAGATCCTGGCGAAGGAAAAGGCGGCCGGGACGCCCATTGACGCGATCCTCCCGACCCTCGGCGGCCAGACCGCCCTGAATTGTGCCTGCAACCTCTGGGACACCGGCGTGCTGAAGGAGTTCGGCGTCGAGATGATCGGCGCCAAGCGCGAGCCCATCCAACGGGCCGAGGACCGCGAGGAGTTCCGCAAGATCGTCGAACGCCTCGGCCTGAAGCAGCCCAAGGCCAAGACGGTCACCAATCTCGACGACGCCCGGGCCTTCCTTCAGGAGATCGGCCTGCCGGCGATCATCCGGCCGGCCTTCACCCTCGGCGGCAGCGGAGGCGGCATCGCATACAACCGCGAGGAGTTCGACGAGATCATCCGCCGCGGCATCGCCGCCTCGATGATCGGCCAGGTCCTCATCGACCAGAGCGTCCTCGGCTGGAAGGAATACGAGCTCGAGGTCGTCCGCGACAAGAACGACAACTGCATCATCGTCTGCGGGATCGAGAACATCGATCCGATGGGCGTGCACACCGGCGACTCGATCACGGTCGCGCCGATCATGACGCTCACCGACAAGGAATACCAGCGGATGCGCGACGCCTCGTTCGCGATCATGCGGGCGGTCGGCGTCGAGACGGGCGGCTCGAACGTGCAGTTCGCGATTGACCCGATCTCGGGTGAGATGGTCGTGGTCGAGATGAATCCGCGGGTCTCGCGCAGCTCGGCCCTGGCCAGCAAGGCGACGGGCTTCCCGATCGCCCGCATCGCCGCGAAGCTGGCCGTCGGCTACACGCTCGACGAGCTTCGCAACGACATCACCGGCTCGACCAGCGCCTGCTTCGAACCGAGCATCGACTATGTCGTCGTGAAGATGCCGCGCTGGACCTTCGAGAAGTTCCCCGAGGCCGACGAGACGCTGACCACGCAGATGAAGTCGGTCGGCGAGGGCATGGCCATCGGACGCACCTTCAAGGAGGCGTTCCAGAAGGCGATCCGCTCGATGGAGGTGAAGCGGTTCGGCTTCGGCCTGGACAAGAACGACCGCTGGCTCGCCGCCACGCGCGCGACGAGCGCCCAGCGCGCCGCTGGCCTCAAGACCGCCGACCGCGTGCCGGTGGTCTGGCCGCCGCCCGACGACCAGCTCACCCGCAAGCTCGTCGTGCCGTCGCAGGGCCGCATGTACTACGTGCGCTACGCCCTGAAGCTCGGCTGGTCGATCGACCGCGTCCATGAGCTCACCCGCATCGACCCCTGGTTCCTCGACCAGCTCAAGCAGCTCGTCGAGTTCGAGGACGTGCTCTGCGCGTACGCGAAGCTCGAGGATCTCCCGAAGGAGACGCTCTTCGAGGCGAAGCGCCTGGGCTACAGCGATCCCCAGCTCGCGAACCTCTACTACGGCGACATCACCCTCGGCTCGATCCTCAAGGTCCGCGCCCATCGCAAGTCGCTCGGCATCGAGCCGGTCTTCAAGCTCGTCGACACCTGCGCCGCGGAGTTCGAGGCCGTCACGCCGTACTTCTATTCGACGTACGAGCGGCCGCTCACCGACACGGCGAAGGGCACGACGCGGCTCGACGACGAGATCCGCATCTCGAAGCGCGAGAAGATCGTGATCCTCGGCGGCGGCCCCAACCGCATCGGCCAGGGCATCGAGTTCGACTACTGCTGCTGCCAGGCGGCCTTCGGCTGCGAGGAGATGGGCTTCGAGTCGGTGATGATCAACTCGAATCCCGAGACGGTCTCGACCGACTACGACACGAGCGACCTTCTCTTCTTCGAGCCGCTGACGCTCGAGGACGTCCTCAACGTCGTCGAGCGGCTGAACGGCGGCGGCCCCGAAGTGAAGGAACGGAACGGCTCGGTCGTCGGCTGCATCGTCCAGTTCGGCGGGCAGACGCCGCTGAACCTCGCCCACGGACTCGTCGCGGCGGGCGTGCCGCTCATCGGCACCGGACTCGACTCGATCGACCTCGCCGAGGACCGCGACCGCTTCAAGGTGATGCTCGACGAGATCGGCTTCCAGCAGCCGCCGAGCGGCATCGCCCGCTCGCTCGAGGAGGCGGTCACGATCGCGGAGACCATCGGCTATCCGGTGCTCGTCCGTCCGAGCTACGTGCTCGGCGGTCGCGGCATGGAGATCTGCAACGCGGCCGAGGACATCCGCCGGTACATGTCGACCGCGGTGAACGTGAGCGACCTCACCAACGCCCCGGTCCTCATCGATCGCTTCCTGAGCGACGCGATCGAGGTCGACGTCGACGTCGTCGCCGACTTCAAGCCCGACGAGCGCGGCTTCTCGAAGCAGATCAAGCTGGCGTCGAACGCCCCGAAGGCGATCGTGTGCGGCGTGATGGAGCACATCGAGGAGGCGGGCATCCACTCCGGCGACTCGATGTGCGTCGTGCCGCCGCACTCGCTGCCGGCCTCGATCGTGAACCGCATCCGCGACCAGGCGCGCACGCTGGCCGAGCGGCTCAAGGTCCGTGGCCTGATGAACGTGCAGCTCGCCGTCAAGGACGAGACCGTGTACATCCTCGAGGTGAACCCGCGCGCGTCGCGCACGGCGCCGTTCATTTCGAAGGCCAAGGGGATTCCGTGGGCGCTCATCGCCTCGAAGGTGATGATGGGCGCGTCGCTCGAGGACCTGAAGGTGCAGGAGGTCCAGCACACCGGCTTCTTCGCGGTGAAGGAGTCGGTCTTCCCCTTCGCGAAATTCCCCGGCGTGGACGTCGTGTTGGGTCCCGAGATGCGCTCCACCGGCGAGGTCATGGGCGCCGACCGCTCGCTGCCGGTGGCGTTCGCCAAGGCCCAGATGGCCGCGGGCCTGCCGCTGCCGTCGTCGGGCAAGGTCTTCCTCTCGGTGCGGGAGACGGACAAGGACGACGCGGTCGAGATCGCGCGTTCGCTCGTCGCGATGGGATTCACGGTGCTGACCACCAGCGGCACGCACACGCATCTCAAGAACTACAGCGTCGACACGACGCTGATCCGGAAATTGAGCGAAGGGGCGCGGCCGAGCATTCTCGACCTCATCCGCAACGGCGAAATCGCCCTCATCATCAACACGCCCACCAAGAAGGGCGGCCACACCGACGAGGGCAAGATCCGCGCGGCCGCGGTCCGCTCCGGCGTGCCGATGATCACGACCCTGAGCGGCGCGAAGGCCGCGGTGGTCGCGATCACGGCGCTCAAGAGCGGCTCGTGGCAGGTCTTCGCCACGCAGGATTACTTCCCGCACCTGGCCCGACCGCGCATCGAGCGGAAGCCGGTGACCGAGACCTTCAAGGTCGAGCGGGCGACGGTCGGGGTCTAGCGCCGTTGGGGCGGCGAAAGCGCCGTGGCGGAAGGCCGCAACGGAGGGGAGCGGGGGCCCAGCTCGACCTCCTCCGCAGCACGGAGGGGTAGGAGCTTGCCGCGGGGCCGGGTCCGGTGGGTGGCCCGCCAACGGACTGCCTTCCGCTATCCTTCGGACTCCATGTTCGGCCTGACCAAACCCGAGATTGCCCAGCTCGTCACCTCCGCGGTCGTCGTCGCGATGATGCTCAACGTCATCCTCGTCGGCTGCGCCTATTCCATCTGGCTGGAGCGAAAGCTCTCCGCCTGGATGCAGGACCGCGTCGGCCCCAATCGGGTTGGCCCGAACGGTCTCCTTCAGCCGATTGCGGACGGCCTGAAGTTCCTCCTGAAGGAGGACTACAACCCGCTGGGCGTCGAGAAGTGGCTGTTCATCCTCGCTCCGGGCTTCATCATGATCCCGGCAATGATCGGGTTCGCGATCATCCCGTGGGCGGGACAGCTCGACCTCGGCTCGCTCCCGTTCGGATTGGCGACGAAGTTCGGCCTTGAGGGCATCACGGTCAACATCGCCGGGGCGACGCTGAACGTCGGCATCATCTACCTCTTGGCGACCGCGGCCCTCGGCGTCTACGGCGTCGGCTTGGGCGGATGGGCCTCGAACAACAAGTGGTCCTTCCTCGGCGGCCTTCGGGCCAGCGCCCAGATGATCTCCTATGAGATCCCGATGGGGCTTTCGCTGCTCGCGGTGGTCCTCACGGTCGGGTCGATCGAGCCGTACCAGATCGTCGCTGGCCAGCAGGCCGGCGGATGGAACCTGCTGACCCAGCCAGTCGCGGCCATCATCTTTTATGCGTGCATGCTGGCCGAGGCGAACCGCTCGCCGTTCGACCTCGCCGAGGCCGAGAGCGAACTGGTCGGCGGCTACCACACCGAGTACTCCTCGATGAAGTTCGCGATGTTCTTCCTCGGCGAGTACTTCCACATGATCACCGGAGCGGCATTCTTCTCGCTGCTCTTCCTCGGCGGCTGGTCGCTGAACCCGATCGGCATCGGTCCTGACCTTCCGGCGGGCGGCCCCCTTCCGATCGTCCTGCTCCAGTTCGGCGTGATGCTCGGCAAGGTGGCGTTCCTCGTTGCCTTCGGCATGGCGGTCCGCTGGACGCTTCCTCGCTTCCGATTTGATCAGCTCATGCGGCTGGCGTGGGAAGGCATGATTCCGACCTCGACGCTCGTCGTGCTCATGACCAGCGTTTTCGTGTTCCTTGGTTGGACCGGCTTCATCTGGGCCGGCTCGCTCGGCTGCATTGCGATCATCTATGCGGTGCAGGGTCTCATGCCCCGCAAGTACAACCCGAACCATCGCGTCCCGATGATCGGGAGTCGCTTCTCCCCGCTGCGTGACGAAGACGTCATCACCTCGCCGACGAACCCGATCGCGCTCTCCGACGCGTCGATCGTCGACGCCAAGCAGGGACCGATCTCGGTGCACTAGCCGCTCCGTTTCGCAGCATGCTTCGCCTTTTCATCGCCCTGCGTGAGCTTGCCCGTCTTGGGTGGAAGACGGGCTTTCGTCGCAACGGCCCATATTGGGAGTGGCGGATGGAGACGGCGTTCGGCAAGGACGCGGCTCGGATGCCCGACGTGAAGGCCCGTCGCCACGCAATCGTCGACTACGCCAACTGGGTCGCGTCGATGCGACGGCTCCGGCGACGGTAATCGCACGGGAAAACCAGCCAGAAATGAAGAGTCGGCTGCGGCGGGTCGTACGATCCGCGCATGGCCAAGGTCCGCGTCACGTTTCTCTGCCGTTCGTGCGGCTCGTCGCATCCCCGATGGATGGGCAAGTGCCCGGACTGCGGCACGTGGGATTCGCTCGAGAAGTTCACGCCCCCGGCAGAGGAGTCGCCGCACGAGGCGATGGGCGCGGTCGCCGCGTGGAGGGCCGGCCAGGAGGATGGACCGGAGTCGACCCCTGACGTGAAGTCCGTCGCTCTTCCCCTGGATGCCGTCACTGCCAGCGACGCGCCGCGGGTACCGACCGGGATCGGTGAACTGGACCGCGTCCTCGGTGGGGGCATCGTGCCCGGTTCGGCCGTCTTGGTCGGCGGCGATCCCGGCATCGGCAAGAGCACCCTTCTCCTTCAGGCCGCGGCATGCATGTCCGACGTCGGGCAGCGCGTTCTCTACGTGTCGAGCGAGGAGAGTGCCCAGCAGGTGAAGATGCGGGCGGAGCGCGTCCTGACCGACGACAGCGGCGAGGTCCGTAGGCGGAGCCAGAACCTCTTCGTCCTCTCCGAGACCAACCTCGCCCGCATCGCCGAGCAGGCCCGCCGAGTCCAGCCGTCGCTGCTGGTCATCGACAGCATCCAGATGCTTTGGAGCTCAAGCATCGAGGCTGCGCCCGGATCGGTCACGCAGCTCCGCCGCGCGTGTCTTGAGCTCGTGTGGCTCGCCAAGGCGTCGGACATGGCCGTCGCCCTCGTCGGGCATGTGACGAAGGAAGGCGAACTGGCCGGTCCAAAGCTCCTCGAGCATCTGGTCGATGTCGTTCTGCAGTTCGAGGGGGATCGCCATCACGCCCATCGTGTGGTCAGGGCGATCAAGAACCGCTTCGGATCGACGCAGGAAATCGGGCTTTTTGAGATGACCGGCTCCGGGCTCGCCGAGATCCGCGAGGGGTCGCTCGCCCTCTCGGACGGGGGCGACGCTCCGCGGTCGGGGACCGTCTACGTCCCGTCGCTCGCCGGCTCGCGCTGCCTCATCGCCGAGATGCAGGCGCTCACCGCGACCAGCGTTCTCGGAAGTGCCAAGCGCCGCGCGTCGGGCATCGACAGCAACCGCCTGGCGATGCTCATCGCCGTGCTCGAGAAGCACGGCGGGCTGCGGCTCGCGGATCAGGACGTTTTCGCCCAAGCCGCAGGCGGACTTCGCATCGTCGAGCCGGCGGCCGATCTCGCGATTGCCCTCGCGGTCGCGGGTGCGCACTACAGCCGCGCGACGCCGGCAGCCTGCGCGGCGATGGGAGAAATTGGCCTCACCGGCGAGGTGCGGGCCGTGCGGCAGTTGGAGCAGCGGATCTCCGAGGTTGTTCGGCGCGGGGGACGCACGCTTCTGGTGCCCCAGTCGCAGGTCGAGGCGGCCCGTCGGTGCCTTCGGTCGCTCGCGGATCAGGGCAGCGAGCCATTACACGATGCGATTCGCGGCGTCAACGCGGTAGGAATTCGCTCTATCTCGCAGGCCATCGACGTTTTGGCGCCGGCATCAGAATCCGTACACAAGCCAGCGCGAGGAAAGACCGTTAGTGGTTGAAAAATCAGCAGTTCTGTCGCGGAATGCAGGCCATTCGTCGCCCCCGACATCAGGCGGGCGGATGAACGACTGGACGCGCGATCTGAACTCGTTATGATCCGGCCCTCATTCGAGCGGTCGTCTCTGACCGATATCGATGTTTCACGTCCGGCTCGCGACTCCCTGTGACGCGGGCAAACGACGGACGGGTGGATGAACTGGGTCCCTCCGCCAATTGTTGGCGACGGGCCCGACCAGTTCAGGAGAGTCATACATGAGTCTGACTAAGACCGTTAGCCTCTTCGCTGGCACGACGCTCGCCCTCACCGGCGTTGCGTTCGGGTCGACCGAGGCCAACAACCCCAACAACGGGGACGCCCTCACTCAGATCAATGAGTTGCGGGCTGAGATCGCTTCGCTCAAGGCGCAGAATGGCGAGAACTGGCTGACCGAACAGCGGGCAGCCGAAATCAAGGGCCTCGTTCAGGACGTCCTCGCTGACGCGGATACCCGCGCCAGCCTCCAGGGCGGCACCAGCAACGCTGGTTACGACAACGGCTTCTTCGTGTCGAGCAGCGACGGCAACTTCCGTCTGAACATCAACGGCGGCGCTTCGCTCCGCTGGACGTTCAACAATCGCAACTTCACCACCGGCGCTGGCGACGAGAACAACTGGGGCTTCCAGTCTCGTCACGCCAACATCGTGCTCTCCGGTCACATCGTTGACCCGAGCTGGAAGTACAACGTCAGCTTCGCGTTCTTTGACGCGAGCGGCGACTACGCTGGCTCGACCGCCGGCGAGGCCTTCCTCACCGACTGGTACGCGATCAAGGACTTCGGCGGCTGGTACCTCAAGGCTGGTCAGTTCGTTGCTCCGTACAGCCGCGAGCGCGCGCTGAGCGACTACGGCCTCCAGACCCTTGACCACAGCAACACGAGCTACCTGTTCGGCCTCGGCCGGACTCAGGGCATCGAGGTTGGCTGCACTTCCGATTGGTTCCGGTTCGCCGGCGCCTTCTCGGACGGTGTTGGTGGCGTCAGCCCGACCCAGAACAATGGCTTCATCCCGGGCGGCGCTTCGCCGTCTTCGGATTTCTCCATTGCCGGTCGCGTTGAGGGCAAGTTCGCTGGCACGTGGGCTCAGTTCGAAGACGACCAGTCGTGGCGCGGCGAGGAGTTCGGTCTCCTCGTTGGCTTCGGCGGTTACTTCCAGAGCGGCCGTAACGTGAACGCTCGGTTCAACCTCGGTGGCGGCAACGAAGGTGGCGAGGAATTCGGCCTCACCGCCGACGCGACCGCTTCCTTCGGTGGCTTCAGCGTCACCGGCGCCCTCTTCTACAGCCAGGCTGATAACAAGTGGGCGACTGGTATTGGCGGCGGCGAAGACTTCAAGTCTGCCGGCGCCTTCATCCAGGCTGGCTTGTTCCTGACCGACGAGCTCGAACTCGTCGCCAAGTACGAGTACGGCGACGTTGGCAACATCTCGGGCGTCGAGAGTGCCAACACCCAGTCCACGATCGGCGTCGGCGCGAACTACTACTTCGCGAAGAACCGCTGCAAGTGGCAGTCCGAGATCGCTTTCGCCCTCCACTCCATGTCGGAGAGCGTCTTCGGTGTCGGCGGCAACGGCTGGTATGACGACGGCATCGACGGCAACGGGCAGGACGAGGACGGCCAGATCGTCTTCCGTACCGGCCTCACCGTCTCCTTCTAATGTGAGCATCTCGGGGATGGCGCTGTAGGCTCCCGCCCGCACCAGCAGGCCGGACTGACCCGCCACCCTGAATCAACTCATCCACCCGACGATTGTTCCGTTTAGCGGAGCTATCAACGGCCAGGCCAGCCGGGCTCACCCCCGGCTGGCTTTTTTCTTGCGCTCGTTGCGCGATGGCGGCTGCGAGCAGAACGGGCCTTGATTTCTCATGTCTTCCGGGGCGACGCGGCCGATAACGGCCGTGGTTCGAAGCGCAGGAATGGACTTCTGCGCCGAACCCGCCCCCCGCCTTGTGCGGGACGTTCGCGCGAGTTCCCTCGCGCCGGAGCCATGGGAGTCGCAGGATGCGCACCGTTCTCTCTTCGCGTTCGTCAATCTGTGTCGCGTTGATCTCATCGCTGTCGACCGCTGTTCTGCTTGCGGCGCCCGCGGCGGCCGATGACACGCCTCCGATGGATGCGGTGCTTCGCCGGCTCGATCAGCTCGAACAGCGCAACGCGGCGCTTGAGGGCGAGGTCAAGACCCTTCGCGAAGCGGAAGGAGCCGCGTGGCTCACCGAGCAGCGAGCCGCGCAGATCCGCGAGGTCGTCACCGACACGCTCGCCGATGCGAACTCCCGCGCCAGCCTCCAATCAAACGGCATGACCGCCGGTTGGGACGACGGGTTCTTTCTCTCGAGTCCCGATGGTCGGTTCAAGCTGGAAGTGGGCGGCATGGTCCAGTTCCGCTACATCCTCGGGTCGATGCGCAAGGCCCCCTTTGACGGCGGCATTCAGGCGCTCGACTGGCGCGAGGGCGTGAAGACGCGTTCGGGCTTCGACAGCGGGAACTCGCAGATCTGGCTTGGAGGCCATCTGTTCGGCCCTGGCCTGACCTACAAGCTGCGCGGGCGATTCACCAACGACGAGGCCGTTGCGATTCAGGCCAATCCCACACGGGCGCTCGAAACGGGATCCGGCATCCTGACCTTGGAGGATGCGTGGGCACGATTCGAGCTCGAGGCCAATTGGTTCGTTCGAGCCGGCCAGTTCCGCCTGCCGTTTGCCCGGGAAACCCTGGTCGAATCGCAATACCAGATGGCCGTCGATCGGTCGATCGTCGAGAAGTCGCTGAGTACCGGCTATTCACAGGGCCTTGAGCTCGGCTACGCGAGTGACTACGTGCGATTCCAGGTCGCCTTCTCCGACGGCGGCAACGATCAGGTCGCCGGGCGGGCCAAGCTCGCGGGGGCGAACCCGATCAATCGCCCGTGGACAATGAACTCGGCTGACTGGGCCCTTACAGGTCGCGTGGAGTTCAAGCCCTTCGGCGAGTGGAGCGACTTCAACGATTTCACCAGCCCTCCGGGATCGGACTTCGGCATGCTCTTCGGCTTCGCGACGCACTGGCAGTCGGCACGGCCTGACTACGGCGGACTCTCGCTCACGTTGCCGGTGAATCGCGGCGACAACCAGTGGCTCATGATGACCGCCGATGCGACGATCGACTTCGGCGGCGCGAGCCTCTTCGGCGCGTTCACGTGGAGCAACACCGACAGCGAGTCGGCCATCTACGACACGGCGTTTACCACCACTCCACAGGGCGCGACCGACCTCGGCGCGGCCAACAAGTGGGGCCTGGTGATGCAGGGCGCGTTCTATGTCATGCCCAAGGTCGAGCTCTACGCTCGCTGGGAACTCGGTCAGATGGAGTATGCGAATCCAGACCTCATCGGATTCCCGAACATCAACAACCCATTCGTCGTAGCCTCGATCCTCGGTCGCGAGAACCACCTGAATGTGATTTCGACGGGATTCAACTGGTACCTCGACGGGCATGACGTGAAGATCACCGGCGACGTCGGCTACTCCCTCGACTCGCTCGAACCGTCGTGGTACGCGCCGGATCGCGGGTGGCGGGTGAGCGACGTTCGAGACCAATGGGTCGCACGTCTGCAGCTGCAGGTCGTCTTCTGAGATTCGTTTGTTCGTCGGGCGATCCGCCGAGCGTCCCCGACGCTCGCACGGTGTCCGTTGGGAATGGCGCGGCTTCACCGGGCTGAACGGACGTTTCGCACTGATTGGGGCGGTAGAATCGGCCTCCACCAAGGCCGCCGATGCCAGCAACAGCCACGCCCTCCCGATCCACCGTCCGTGTTCACCGCATCGAGGTCCGTCCGCGCCGAGGTCAGTCCGACCCGCGCGGGGCAGCCGTGCTTCGCCAAGTCGAGTCCCTCGGGCTCGAGCGGCGTCCGAAGCGCATTGACCATGCGTCGGTGTACCTCCTCGAGGGAGACCTGTCCCACGACGAGGTCGCACGCGTCGCTGAAGAACTCCTCGCCGACTGTGTAACCCAGGCGGCGGAGATCCACGTGAGCGAGTCCGCGGCGAAGGCCAAGGTTGCGCCGGGCGTCGCTGTGATCGAGGTCCACCCGCTCGCGGGGGTGACCGATCCGGCGGCCGAGAGCGTCCAGCTCGCGATCGTCGCAATGCTTGGCAAGACGGTCGAGGTCCGGACCGGCGACCGCTACGACCTGCACGGGGTCGACGGCAAGATCGCCAAGGCCATCGCCGAACGGCTGCTCGCCAACACGGTCATCCAGGCGATCCACGACGCCCCGTACTTCCCCTCGGCCTTCCCGCACGGTCGTCCGTACACGCTCGCCATCCGGGAAGTGCCGATCCGCGCACTCACCGACGCTGAACTCGAGCGCATGAGTCGCGACGCCCACCTCTTCCTCTCGCTTGAGGAGATGAAGGCGATTCAGGCCGAATACAAGCGCCTCGGTCGCGAGCCGCGCGAGATCGAACTCGAGACGCTCGCCCAGACCTGGTCGGAGCACTGCGTCCACAAGACGCTCAAGTCGACGATCCGCTATCGCGAGCTCTCCGGCGCCCCGGGCAGCGCCGGCTGGTCGCTCGGCAAGACGGTCGGCGGCCGCCCGCACCACGAGGTCCAGCCGGACGGCACGATCGTCATCCGAAATCTGCTGAAGGCAACGGTCGCCGCGGCCACGCACGAACTCATGGCGGACGGCATCGACTGGTGCCTCTCGGTCTTCGTCGACAACGCCGGCATCATCGCCTTCGACGGCGACTGGGCCGTCTGCTTCAAGTGCGAGACGCACAATCACCCGAGCGCGATCGAACCCTACGGCGGCTCGGCGACGGGCATCGGCGGCTGCATTCGCGACATCATGGGCACCGGCCTCTCCGCGAAGCCGATCGCCGCGACCGATGTCTTCTGCGTCGCCTATCCCGACATCGAGGAGCTTCCGGCCGGCTGCCTGCACCCGCGGCGCGTGCTGTCGCAGGTCGTCTCGGGCGTCCGTGACTACGGCAACCGGATGGGCATCCCGACCGTCAACGGGACGGTCTGGTTCGACAACAACTACGTCGGCAATCCGCTCGTCTACTGCGGCTGCGTCGGCCTCATGCCGAAGCACCTGATCCGCGGCACCGTCTCGAAGGGGGATCGCATCATCGCCCTCGGCGGCCGCACCGGCCGTGACGGCATCCACGGCGCGACCTTCTCGAGCGCCGAGCTCACCGACACCCACGCCGACGAGTTCAGCCACGCCGTCCAGATCGGCAACGCGATCACCGAGAAGAAGGCCCTCGACTGCATCCTCGCCGCCCGCGACTATCCGGGCGGGCCGCTCTTCCACGCGATCACCGACTGCGGTGCGGGCGGATTCTCGAGCGCCGTCGGCGAGATGGGCAGCTCGATCGGCGCCGAGGTCGAGCTCGATCGCGCCCCGCTCAAGTACGACGGGCTCTCGCCGGTCGAGGTCTGGATCAGCGAGGCCCAGGAGCGCATGGTGCTCGCGGTGCCGGCCGAGAAGGTCGAACTGTTAGGTCGCCTCTGCGCCGAACACGGCGTCGAGTGGTGCGATCTCGGCGTCTTCGGCACGGCGAGCGAAGAGTTAGTCCTCCGCTGGCACGGCACCGAGGTCGGTCGGCTCGACACGCACTTCCTCCACGACGGCAACCCGATGCCGACCCGCGAGGCGGTCTGGGACCCGACCTTCACCGCGGGCCAGCGATTCCAGCCGCGAAAGCCGCAGTTTGCGGCGGGCGGCCGCTTCGGACTGAGCGATCGGACGCCCGATCTGGCGAAGGCCCTCGAGGCGCTGCTCGAACACCCGAACATCACGAGCAAGGCGTGGATCGTCCGGCAGTACGACCACGAGGTGCAGGGCATGTCGGTCGTGAAGCCGCTCGTCGGACCGAACGCCGGCCCGGGCGACGCCGCGGTGCTGCAGCCGGTGCCGACCAGTCCGAAGGGACTCGCGATCGGCAACGGACTCGCGACGGGGCTCTCCGCCGATCCGTATCTCATGGTGCTCGCGGCGATCGACGAGTGCGTGCGAAACCTCGTCTGCGTCGGAAGCGATCCGGCCCGCATCGCGATCCTCGACAACTTCTGCTGGCCCTCGTGCAAGGATCCGCGAAACCTCGGTTCCCTGGTGCGTGCGGCCGAGGCCTGCTACGACGGGGCGAAGGCGTACCGAACGCCCTTCATCTCCGGCAAGGACTCGCTCAACAACCAGTTCGTCACCGACGGCGGCGTGACGATCCAGATCCCGCCGACCCTTCTCATCTCGGGCTTCGGCATCGTGCCGGAGGCCGAACGCAGCGTCACGATGGACGCGAAGCGGGCGGGCAACCTCCTCGTTCTCGTCGGCGAGACCCACGGCCGCATGGGCGGCTCGCACTACCAGCTCATCACCGGGCAGACCGGCCCGCAGGCAAGCGGCGAGCTGCCCGTCACCGATCTCGCGAAGGGACCGGCGATCGCCCGCGCGGTCCACGCCGCGATCCGAGCGGGCGTCGTCGCGAGCGCCCACGATCTCAGCGAAGGCGGCCTGCTCGTCGCCGCCGCGGAGATGGCCTTCGCGGGCGGCATCGGCCTCGATCTTGAGCCGGCGAAGGCGGCGGACGAGGACGTGAGCCTCACCGCAAAGTGCTTCAGCGAAGAGCCGTCGCGTTACCTGCTCGAGGTCGCGCCGACCGATCGGGAGCGCATCGCCCAACTCCTCAAGGGCATCCCGCACGCGATCGTCGGCACGTTCGTCGCGCGACAGTCGATGGCGATCAAGGTCGGGAGCGACGTC
Organism: Phycisphaerales bacterium; assembly: GCA_044220875.1. Lineage (GTDB taxonomy): Bacteria > Planctomycetota > Phycisphaerae > Phycisphaerales > SM1A02 > JAEUIT01. Next base: position 715,550 of record JBGAQH010000001.1, read on the forward strand.
ACCGAGATTCCGCTCGAACGGCTTCGCGAGCGTTGGTCAGGCATGAGCTGGTGATCCGGAGAACGCCATGGCACACGCATCGCACGCGAACACTACCACCGTAACCAACGCCCTCGTCATCACCGCTCCGGGGATCAACTGCGATCTTGAGCTCTGCCGGGCCTTCGAGGAGGCCGGGGCGAAGGTCGAGACCGCCCATCTCCAGCGGCTCATCCGCGAGCCGGCGATCGTCGACCGCTATCGCCTCATCGGACTGCCCGGCGGCTTCTCCTTCGGCGATGACATCGCAGCGGGGCGCGTGATGGCCCAGCTCATCCGCCAGTCGCTCTATCCGGCGCTTGCCGCCGCAATCGAACGCGGCGTGCCGATGATCACACCGTGCAACGGATTCCAGATCGCCGTCCAGTCCGGCCTGCTCCCCGGACCGAGCGCCGGAACCGGATGGTCGGAGGAGCCGGCGGCGCCGAGCGTCGCCCTCACCCAGAACAGCGCCGCCCGATTCAACGACATCTGGACCCGCTTCGAGATCCCCGCGAACACGCGATGCATCTGGACGCGCGGGCTGCGAGCGGCGCCGGGCACCGATCTCCTCCCCTGTGCCCACGGCGAAGGCCGCTTCGTCACCGACGAGGACACGCTCGCCCAGCTCGAGGCGAACGGACAGATCGCGATCCGCTACGCGACGAGCGACAACTTCAACGGCTCGATGAAGGCGATCGCCGGCATCTGCGACGCCAGCGGCCTGGTCTTCGGCCTCATGCCGCACCCCGAGCGCTACACGCGCTGGACACAGCATCCGACCTGGACGCGGCTCGACGCCTCGCAGCGGCAGGGCGACACGCCGGGGCTTCGCATGTTCAGGGCGGCCGTCGCCCACGCCGTCGGCGCGCCGGTCGCCTAACGCTTCGACCGCCGGTCGTGCTCACGCCTCGTTCAGCACGGAGAATCCGCATGGGCGACGCAGCAGCGCAGGGCGATGACGACGGGATCATCCCGCTTGCCGATCCGACGCTCACCTGCGAGGCGTGCGGGCAGCGATTCGTGCCCGTGTCCGGCGAGACGATCTGCTCGCGCTGCATCCATGTTCACGCGCCGCAGTCGGTCGCCGACGATGTTGAGGGGGACGACCGCACCTGTCGGAAGTGCGGCTATCCGATGCGAGGCTTGCCGGTCGGGTCGCCCTGTCCAGAGTGCGGCAACGGCGCGGCGCGAGCGGAGCGGACGGTCCCGCACGAACGGCGCTCCGCGCCCGAGCCTCAGCGCTCCGACCTGCGGGAGCCGGCATCCGCTTCCACATCGCGCCGTCGCCGAGCCGCTCCTCCGAGCGACGATCTCGTCGCGCGCGGGTTGGGCGCGACGTCGGTCCTCGTCTCGCTGGTGCTTGGGGCGCTCGCGAGCGCGATCCTTGCTGGGCTCGTGGCGATCAGCCACTGGTGGACGCCGGCGGCGATCGGCGATCGCGCACCCGCATTCGGCTGGGGGCTCTTCACCCTCGCTGGCATCCTGCTCGCGCTTCCGGGAAGCGTGCCCCCGCGCCGCGTGCCGCGCTGGATCACCGCGACGTCGCTCGCGGGCGGAGTCATCGCGACGTTCAGTCTCGGCGTTCCGTCGGCCATCGCCGGCGTCGCGGGCATCGCCTCGCGCGCTGGGTTCGACATGCTCACCATCGTCGGCGCGCTCGCGTTCATGATCGGCCAGGTGGCCCGTCTCAACGCGATCGTCGAGTACACGGGCCAGGATCCGGCGGACCGCGGATTCCTCTCCTCCTCGGGCCCGTTCCTGACCGGCGTGTTCATCATCAGCTCCGGATTCCTCCTCACCTGGTTCTTCCGCCGGAAGCTCGACTTCGCAGATGCGTTCGCTCTTGCGGTCACGGTCTGGCTCACGTGGCGCCTGCTCGAGATCCTGTGGTTCACCAAGGAAGCCGCAGTCACCCGACGCGACCGGTTGTCGCGAGGAGAGCGTCAACGGGAAGAGATTGCGGACGCCCGAGCCTCCGACGAGGCGCCCACGCCGGTCTGCGCCCGCTGCGGCTACGCGCTTCGCGGAATTCGCCGCGGAGCCCGTTGCCCCGAATGCGGGTCGTCGAAGCGGGCCTAGGCCCGGTCCGACCGCCGGGACGCGAAACCCCCAGGCCGGGATTTTCCGTATCGTGCCCGCATGACATCGGCCACCACCGGTTCGGGGAAGGGAACGCCGGCTGCGGCGAGCGCGGCGGCGCCCAAGACGGGAACGCTCCGCTGCGGCGTCGTCGGCGTCGGCCGCATGGGTCGGCATCACGCCCGCCTCTACACGCAGATCCAGGGGGCCGATCTCGTCGGCGTCGTCGATCGCGATCCGGAGCGGCGAAACGGCATCGTCGAACAGTACGGCGGCAAGGGCTTCGAGACGGTCGACGAGCTCATCGCCCATGGCGTCGATGCGGTCACCATCGCGACGCCGACCATTCACCATCGGGCGGTCGCGGAGAAGCTCCTCGCGGCGGGTGTCGCCTGCCTCATCGAGAAGCCGCTGGCCCCGGATGTCCGCGACGCCCAGGCGATCGCCGACGCGGCGGCGGCCAGCGGGGCGATTCTCCAGGTTGGCCACGTCGTCCGCTTCGATCCGGTGATGGTCGCGATCCGCAAGCTCGACCTGAAGCCGCTCTTCGTCGAGGTTGACCGCGTCTCGCCCATGACCTTCCGCTCGGTCGACGTGGGCGTCGTGTTAGACATGATGATCCACGACATCGACGTTCTCCTGATGCTCGTCGGCAGCGAGCCGGAGGAGATCCACGCCAACGCCGTCTCGGTGCTCGGCGAGGCCGAGGACGTCTGCAACGCCCGCCTCGTCTTTCCGGCCGGCCCGTCGGGCGTCCGCTGCGTCGCCAACGTGACGGCCAGCCGCCTCGCCCTCAAGACCGAGCGGAAGATCCGCATCATCAGCGACCAAAGTTACGTCTCGGCCGACTTCGTCGAACGGAAGGGGACGGTCGTGCGAAAGAGCGCCAACGACGAGCGGATCCGCGAGCTGCGCGAGGCGCTTCGGCAGGGCAAGGACCTCTCGAGCATGAACTACCTCGATCTCGTATCGATCGATCCGCTGGACGTGGGGGCCGGCGAGCCGCTGAAGCTGCAGGCCGAGGACTTCCTCGACGCGGTTCGCACCGGCCGGAAGCCCTTCGTCGACGCGACCGCGGGATTCGCCGCGGTGCGCACGGCGGAACGAATTGTCGCCTCGGCCAAGGCCGCCGGCTCGCGCATGGTCTGACGCCCGGAGCACCGATGACGACCGCATCCACAGCGCCGCCCGCCATTCGAGGCATGATCGGATCGCACTGCTCGGCGGCGGGCGGCATCCACAACGCCGTCGCCGAGGCGGTGCGGCTCGAACTCGACTGCGTCCAGGTCTTCACCAAGAACCAGCGGCAGTGGAACGCGCCGAAGCTCACCGACGAGGCGATTCGCCTCTTTCGCGACGCGGTGCGTGCAGCGGGCTGGAGTGACCTGCCGCAGCGCGTGGTGAGCCACAACTCCTATCTCGTCAACCTCGCGTCGCCCGACGCGGAGCTGCGGGCGAAGTCGATCGCAGCCCAGCGCGACGAGCTTGAGCGGTGCGAACTGTTAGGCATCCGCTGCTGCGTCGCCCATCCCGGCGCGCACCTCGGCGCGGCCCGCGCCCCGAAGTCGCCGAATGTCCTTCGGGGCGAGCCGAGCGCCGACGAGCGGGCCGGTCTCGGGCGGATCGCGAAGAGCCTCGACGAGATCCACCGCTCGCTTCCCGGCGCGAAGGCCGTCACCTGCCTCGAGACGACCACCGGCAGCGGCACGAACCTCGGCTATGACTTTCGCCATCTCCGGATCATCCGTGATCTGGTGAAGGAGCCCGAGCGGGTCGCCTATTGCCTCGACACCTGCCACATCGTCAGCGCCGGGTATGACATGTCCTCGGACGCCGCGGCGCGGGCCACGCTTGAGGAGTTCCGGGCCGTCTGCGGCCGCGACCTCCTTGGGGTCATCCACGTCAACGATTCCAAGGCCCCGCCCGGCTCGCGCGTCGACCGCCATGAGCACATCGGAGCCGGAACCTGCGGCATGGCATGTTTCCGGGCAATCATGCATGCCGCCGACTTGAGGCTTGTTCCGAAGATCCTCGAAACCGAAAAGGCCGATGATCCCGACGGTCGGCCCTGGGACGCCGTGAACGCGGCCCGATTGCGAGCTATTCTCTCCCCCTCGGCAACGTCTGCCGATACAAGCGATTCCTCGCCCACGGGGGCCCCGGCCATCGCAGCGCCCCCGACCCCGCCGGCCACCGGCCCGCGCGGGGCGAAACGGCCGACGACGAAGCCCGCCCCGAAGAAGAACGCCCGATGACGATCCACCGACGGACCACCCTCTCGATCACGCTCGCTCTCGCCGCGGCCCTCCCCCTCGTCACGCTGGCGGGCTGCGCAGGCAACGGAGCGGGGAAGCGTTCGGCCTCGCGCGAGGCCGCCGAGCCGGCCAAGCGCCCGGAGATCGTGATCGATCCGACGCCCGCCCAGGAGACGGTCCTGACCGACGCCAACGCGAAGGTCGACGCCGGCGGGTATGACGAAGCGTTAGCTCTCTTCAACGACCTGCTGAGCGAGAACCCGACGCTCGTCGAGGCCCACATCGGCGTCGGACGGACCTACGAGAAGATGGGCGACCTCGCGAAGGCCGAGCCCGCGTATGCCCGGGCCGCGTCGCTCGACGCCGAGAACTTCGACGCCCAGGTCGGGCACGCCCGCGTGCTCGCCGGGCTGCAGCGCTGGAGCGAGTCGATCCGCGCGTTCCATCGCGCCCTGGTCGTCCGGCCCGACTCGCGCGAGGCCAACGCCGGCATGGCCGACGCCTACCTCAAGCTCAACCAGGCCCAGGAGGCGCTCGCCTTCGCCGAGAAGTCCGTCGAGCTCGCCAAGGACGACGGCGAGGCCCGCGTCCGTCTCGCCGTCGCGCTTGAGCGCGTGAACCGCAACGCCGACGCGATCAAGGCCTACGAGACCGCGCTTGAGCTCGTCGAGCCGCGCGACGGCATCCTCACCAGCCTGGTCAACCTCTATGCGAGCGAGAAGCGCTACGTCGAGGCGATCAACACGGCCGAGGAGCTGATCCGCATCGCCCCGAGCGCCAACGCCTTCGAGCGGCTGGGCTGGGCCCAATTCCGCATGGGCGCCTACGAGAAGTCCGCCGAGGCCTACCGCAAGGGGGTCGAGCTCGACGCCAACCACTGGCCCTCGCTCAACGGCGTCGCCACGAACGCCCTGAACCGCTGGCTCCAGAGCGGCCGCAAGGACGACGCCGCCAGGCTCGAGGCCCGCGCCGCCTTCCAGAAGTCGCTGCGCCTGAACGCCGACCAGCCGAAGGTCGTCGCGATCATGACCAAGTACAAGCCCTAACGATTCGTCCATGCCGAAGCCCGAACTTCTCGAGTTCTTCGATGCGCCGACCGAGACGCCGTTCCTCATCGAACACGTCAACGAGGAGTTCACGAGCGTCTGCCCGAAGACCGGACACCCGGACTTCGGCACGATCACCTTCCGGTACGTGCCCGGCGCGGTCTGCGTCGAGCTCAAGAGCCTGAAGCTCTACTGCCAGTCCTTCCGCAACGAGGGGATCTTCTACGAGGCGGTGACCAACCGCATCCGCGACGACCTCGCCGAGGCGATGAGCCCGCTCTGGCTCCAGGTCGTCACCGACTGGAGGGGACGCGGCGGGATCCGCTCGCGCATCATCGCCAGCCACGGAGACGTCCCGGCCGAGTGGCGCCGGGGCTGACCGGCATCCGGCCGACGGGAACCGGGCTGGCGAAGCGTTAGCCGCCGATCCGGATGTTGGCGTCCACGCCCTCCGGGAGCTGGATGCCGCCCGGGCCGCCGCGCTTCTTCCGCTCGGGCATCTCGCCGAGCTTCCTCGACTGCTCCTCGCTGAGGCACTCCTTCACGCGGCGGAAGGTCTTCTCGTTCAGCTCGTCGCGCTCGAAGGTGAGGCGGTTCATCGTCTCCTGCCGCTTGCGGAGGGCGGAGACGTCGATACCCTGCCGCTCGCCGCCGTCGGCGCTGGGCTTCGGGGCGCTCTTCTCGTGGGCCTCGATCATCTCGTCGCCGATGCGCCGGTATTCGGCGAGATGCTCGGCGACGATCGCGCGGATCGAGGTCCGCTGGGCGTCGGTGAGATCGGCGAAGGCCAGGGCCTCGTCGACCTTCGGCTGCACGCTGCGACGGTCGCGGAAGACCTGCGGCCACGCCTTGCGGTTCCACGCATCGCGGAGCAGCCGCTTGGCCTCGTCGGCGGGGATCGCCGCGATCATGTCGTCGCGGGCGCCCTCGTTCACGGCCCGCGTCAGCTCGTCCGCCGCCTTCGCCCGCTTCTCGAGCGCCTCCATCTTCGCCCCGCTGGCGTCGTTTGAGGAGATGCGGATCTCGCCCGGGCGTCCGTCGGCGGCGGCTTCCTCCGCCATCTTCCGCTCGAACTCCTCCTGACCCTCCTGCACGGCCATGCGCTCGCCGAACCGCTGGCGGAACGCGTCGGTGGCCGCGACGTCCCAGACGTCGAGCCGTCCGCGGATCGCGTCGAACGACGACCCGTCGAGGCTCGCGTCGCGGACGACCTCGGCAAGGTCGACCGTCGGCGCCTTCGAGCCGCCGAATCCGCCGATCATCATGCCGCCGCCGCGATCGGCGGCGAGGTAGGCGCTCCGCTCGCGCTCGTGCTTCAGCCGGGTGACCTCCGCGGCCGGGACGCGGTCGCCGATGGCGGCGCCGAGGCCGTCGAAGAACTCGCCGTCGAGCGCGATGACGCGCTGGGTGATCGAGCGCTTCAGCTCGAACCGGCGGCGCACCGTCTCGGCGGTGGCCTTCGGCGGCTCGGGCGCGGGGCTGTCGCCCGCAACCGCGAAGACCACGCCGCCCATGCCGGAGGGAAGCGACTTCAGCTCCGCGAGTTCGCCCGCCTCGATCTCGGCCTGCTTCGAGCGGTAGTCGTCATAGAGGAGCTGGACGACGTTCATCTGCTCGTCGGTCAGGCCGTAGCTCTTGCGGATGCGGTCGAGCCACTCCTTGCCCATCGGCTGCACGACGCCGACCTGCGGGCCGTTCAGGGCATCGATCGTGAAGGTCATGCCGCCGTCGTCGCCGTCGGAGCTGAACACGATCGGCTCGCCCATGTCGCCGCCGTCGGAGGTTCCCGCAACGATCATGATCGACGCGCCGCCGACGCTGATGCCCTCGGGGATGTTCACCTCGGAGCCATTGACGGTCAGCTCGTGCCGCTCGCCGCCGTCGTCCTTCTTCGCCAGTGCCTCCGACGTGCCGGTGATCGCGGCAACCGTCGCTGCGTCGAGCTTCGACCGCTCCTCAAGAAGCTTCGACGACTCGCTCTTCCGCTCGCCGTCCGAATCATCGCCGCCGAAGGAGATGAAGAAGCCGCCCTCGCCGCCAGACTCCTGCTCGATCTTCTCGGCGATGCGGTTGGTGAGCTCGTTTCGCCGGCCGACGTGTGAGGCGGCGATGGACTCGATGTTCCTGATCGTCGCCTCGTCGATGTCGCCCTTCTCGGCGAGCGACTTCGCCCGCTTCACGAGCGGCGGCACCGGGTCGCGCGGCGATGCGATGCTGGCGTAGGCGCGGGAGAAGAACGAGTCGCGGAAGGACTGCCCGATGTCCGCGGGCAGCGCGTCGGCGACGCGCAGGGCCGCATCACGCGTCGCCTTTCGCATCGCGCGGCGGAGGTCGGTCTGCGGTTCGCGGGCCTTGGCCCGCACGGCCTCGGCGCCGCGGAAGTACGCCGACCACTCCTCGGGGGCCGGCTGCTTGCCGGGTTCCGCCTGCGGCCGCTTGAGGTTCGCGGCGGTGTGGGCGTCGTAGAGCGCGACTGGCTCGTTGGCCGAGATGTCGAGGAGCTTGCGGCACTGGCCGGTGAGCGACTCCTCGTGGGCGAGGAGAATCGCGTCGACCTTCGCCCTGGTCTCGGCCGAGAGCTGCTTCGCCTGGCGCTCCAGCATCGTGTCTAACACTTCGGCCAGCTCGACGCGCGAGCCGCGGCCCATGAAGGGGCTTGAGGCCATCCAGTCGCGGCGGCGCTCGGCGTGCATCCGCTCGCGGGCGGCCTGGGCCGCGCCGCCGTCGCCGGCGAGTCCGGTGAAGGCGTCGAAGAGCTGGTTCTCGAGCGAGGCGATGCGCTTGAGCAGGCGCTCGCGATCCTGGACGCGGGCTGCAATGGTCTCGCGCGAACGTTCGGCGCTGCCGACGTCGGCGCGGCCCTGGAGATAGGTTTCGATGTCGCCCTTGCGAAGGTCGAGGAATCGTCCGACGTACTCCTCGAAGCTCCGCAGCGCCGAGGTCCGGGCGTCGCCGGAGATGCCGATGCGGTCGAGCGCCGACTCGATCTCGGCCGAGGTCAGCGGGTCGGGGAAGAGGTCGGACGTGCCCTGCGCGGACGCGGGCCGGACCCCGAAGAGGGTCACGCAGGCCATCACGGTCGCCAGCACCAAACGCCGCATCGCGCGTCGCATCGACATGGAACTCTCCTTGAGCAGGCGTGGCCGGACTGGCCATCCCACGATGGCGGGAGGATGCCGAGGGCCAGACCCTCCGTCCTGCCGCCATGCGATTCGCGTCGCATCATCGTGCATTCGGGCCTTTGATGGCGTGAAGGGAGGGAAATCGCCGTATGCTCTCGCCCCGTGGCTGCGACCTCAGGCGCGAGCGAAACTCCGACATCGGGCGATGGGGCGCGGCGGTTCGCCATGCTGCTCGCCGCGCTGGGGCTTGGCGTTTCCGCGTATCTCGCTGCGGTTGGGCTGACGGCCGCGGGCCTTCCGATCGGGTGCGGCGCCGGAGGCGGATGCGCGTCGGTCCTCGGCAGTCGCTGGGCAGGCTCGTGGGGGGTGCCGGTCGGTGTGCCCGCCGCGGCGCTCTGGGCGCTCGCCCTGGTCGCGGCGGCTGCGCGAATGCGCGGCGTTCTCGCCTTCGCCGCCGGCGGTGCGGCCCTCGCGGCCCTCTGGTTTGTCGTCGTCCAGCTCGCGGTCGTCGGGGCGATCTGTCCCTGGTGCATGGCCGACCATCTGATCGCCCTTGCGTTCGCCGCGGCCGTTTTCGGCGGTCGACTCGCTTCGCCGCGGGGCGTCCCCGGCGCCGCTGCGGTCGCCGCATGCGCCATCGTCATTGCCGGCCAGTTCGCCGTCGTCTATCGCCCCGGGAAAGTCGGTCTGCTCGGAGCGGGACAGGCGGGGGGCGCGGGCATCACCGTGGCCGGGTTCGAATTCGGTCCGGGCGACTCGCCGTCGTGGGGCGCCGCCGATGGCGAGGCGACGATCGTTCTCCTCGCGGACTACGCCTGTCCGCACTGTCGGGCGACGCACGGCTATCTCGCCGAGCTGCTCGCCGCCGCGCCGCGCCGCTTCCGCATCCTCGTCGCTCCGGTGCCGATGGACCATCACTGCAACCGGACGCTCGCCTCGACCGAGCCGAGATTCGAACACAGTTGCGAGCTCGCCCAACTTGCCATCGCCCTCTGGCGTGCCGATGCGACGCGGTTCGCCGCCTTCGACTCGTGGCTCTTCGAGCCGGAGACGCCGCGGACGCCCGAGGACGCGAAAGCGGAAGCCGAACGGCTGGTCGGCGCCGAGGCGCTGGCCAAGGCGATCGCCGATTCCCCGTTGCCCTCGATCATCGCACGCAACGTGGATGCCTTCGAGGCAGTACACGCCCAGCGCCTTCCGGTCATCCTGCGGGCGAGCGGCCCGTCGATCGAGGGCGAGCCGGCGAGCCGCGACGAACTCGATACGTTGCTCCGGACCGACACGCCCCGGCGCTGACCGCACCGGACACAAGGGAAGCCTGCGCATGAACGCACACCAACGACTTGAGGGCAGCGACCTGGAACTTCTGAAGGAGGCGGCGGCGAGCTCGAAGCGCCTCGAGGCCGAGATCGGCAAGGTGATCGTCGGCCAGCGCCAGGCGGTGCGGGCGATGCTGACCGCCGTGCTGGGTCAGGGGCACGCGCTGCTCATCGGCGTGCCCGGCCTCGCCAAGACGCTCCTCGTGCGCACGCTCGCCCAAACGCTCGGCTGGAGCTTCCGCCGCATCCAGTTCACCCCCGACATGATGCCCAGCGACATCGTCGGCATGGAACTCCTGCAGGACGACCCGACGACCGGACGGCGCGAGATGAAGTTCATGCAGGGTCCGGTCTTCGCGAACCTGATCCTCGCCGACGAGATCAACCGCACGCCGCCGAAGACGCAGTCGGCGCTGCTTGAGGCGATGCAGGAACTCACCGTCACGAGCCTCGGCAAGAGCTACCCGCTCGAGCGGCCGTTCCTCGTCTTCGCGACGCAGAACCCGATCGAGCAGGAGGGCACCTATCCGCTGCCCGAGGCCCAGCTCGACCGCTTCATGTTCAGCCTCTGGCTCGACTATCCGTCGCGCTCCGAGGAGGAGGCGATCGTCGCGGCGACGACCGAGGACCGCACGCCCTCGGTGCAGCCCGTCCTCGACCATGCGAAGGCGCTGGCCTACCAGCATCTCGTGCGGCGCATGCCCGCCGCCCATCACGCGGTGAGCTATGCGGTGGCCATCGCCCGCGCCTCGCGCCCCACCGACGAGCACGCGTCGGCAAGCGCGAAGCGTTATGTCGAATGGGGCGCCGGGCCGCGGGCGAGCCAGCACATGATCATCGCCGCGAAGGCGCTCGCGGTCATGGACGGCCGCACGGCCGTCTCCGCCGCGGACGTGCGCGAGGCCGCGCCGCTGGTCCTCCGCCATCGCGTGCTGCCCAACTACACCGCCGCGGGCGACGGCATCGACGCCAACGAACTGGTGCGGCGCATCCTCGACGAGGTCCAGGAACCGAGCTACGCGGCCGTCTGACGGTTCGCTCCCTTTCGCCGCGGCCGCCGCGCGAGCTCCCATGGACGCAAGCACCTTCCTCCATCGCCTCCGGAACCGCGACGAGCAGTCGGGCGGATCGGCGCTGCCCGGCGCGCGGTTCCTCACGCCGACCGACATGCAGCGCCTGCGGCATCTCGAGTTCTCGACCGCGCGGCGCGTCCGCGGCACCTTCTCGGGCCGGCACAGCTCGCGGCAGCGCGGGCAGAGCGTCGAGTTCAACGACTACCGCCAGTACATGCCGGGCGACGATCCGGGCGACGTCGACTGGAAGGTCTACGGCCGCAGCGACCGCCTCTACATCAAGCTCTACGAGCACGAGTCGGAGCTGACGACGACGCTCCTCGTCGACGGCTCGGCCTCGATGGACTTCCGCGGCTGCGGCGGCGCGGGGGCCGCTGCGCTCGGGCGGTCGAAGTACGAGCTCGCCGGCTCGATCGCCGCGGCCCTGGCCTTTCTGCTCATTCAGCGCAGCGACCGCGTCGCGCTGGGCGTCGCCTGCGGCGGGCTCGCCGCGTATGACCGCCCCGGCGTGTCGATGACCCACCTCCGGCAGCTTCTCGGGACGCTCGACGGCCACGCGCCGTCGAAGGTCGCATCGCTCCCCGAGGCGATCGACGGCGTGCTCCGGCGCTCGAGGCGGCGCGGGCTGCTGGTCGTCATCAGCGACTTCATCGACGACACCGACGCGACCGTCGCGGCGCTTGCCGAGGCCGGCGCCCGCGGCAACGAGGTCGTCCTCTTCCAGACGCTGCATGCCGAGGAGCTCGTCCTGCCCGCGGGCGGCGCCGGGCTCTTCATCGACAGCGAGAGCGGCGAGCGTGTCCGCGTCCACCTCGACGACATCCGCGCGGAGTACGAGCGCACGATGACGGAGTTCCTCGATCGCTTCCGCCGCATGACCGGCGGGCTCGGATTCGACCGTACGCTCGTCCACACCGGCGAGGATCACTTCGGCATGCTCGAGCGCTACCTGCTGCGCCGCGGGGCGGGACACCGCTGACCATCCATGGCGACGCTTGCGGCCATTTCCCTGCTCGGTCCGGCGATGCTCGCCGGCGCGGTCCTGGTGGCGCTGCCGATCGTCGCCCATCTCCTGCACCGCAACGCGCGGCAGCCGGTGGTCTTCCCTTCGATTCGACTGCTGCGCGCCTCGGCCGCGAGCCAGACGAGCTTCTTCCGCCTGCGCCGACGCCTGCTGCTGGCCTTGCGCTCGCTCGCGGTCCTCGCCCTCGTCCTCGCGTTTGGCGAGCCGCTCTGGAGCGGCGCGACCGGCGCCGCGGACGCGCAGGCGGGCAGCACGGTGATCATCCTCGACGCCAGCGCGTCGACGTCGCGGCGCGAGGGGGCGACGTCGATCTTCGAGCGGCTGCGCGGCACGACGAGCCGGCTCATCGAGTCGCTCAGCGGAGGACGCGACGAGGCCGAGGTGATCGTCGCCGACGCCGCGCCGCACGGGCTCGCCGGAGCGCTCACGCCGAATCTGGCGATGCTCGGCGAGCTTCTCGGCGATGCGTCACCGGGCGAGGCTCGCGCCGATCTGGCGACGTCGCTTCGGCTCGCGGGCCAGCTGCTCGCCGACCGTTCGGGCGGGCGCCACGTGGTGATCGTGAGCGACGGGCAGGCCAGCAACTGGATCGATCTTGCGGAGCGCGCCGCGGAGTCGGCGGGCGGCGACGGAGCGAACGCGGGACTTCTTCCCGACGGGACGACCGTGCGCATAGTCACGCCGCTGCCCGAGGTCGGGCCAAACGTCGGACTCGAATCGCGAGGCGTCTCGCTCGCCCGCGCCGCGCCGGGCCAGGCGGTTGCGGTTCGCGTCCGCGTGAATGCGTTCGTCAGCGACGCCCGGGTGACGCTGCGGCTCGCCGTCGACGGAGCGCCGACGGAGGTGCGGACGGTCGAGGCCTCCGCCGGCCATCCGCGCGAGGAGGTCTTCCTGGTCAGCGCCGCGGCGGAGGGACCGCATGGCGTGACGATCTCGATCGACCACGACGCGCTCGCCCTCGACGATGCCGCCTTCGCCACCTTCGACGTCGGCCGCCGACAGCCCATCGCGATCCTCTCCGACGAGGAGGGCACCGATCCGACGCGGGCCACGTACTTCCTCCTTCGTGCCCTCGCTCCCTACGGCGACCAGCGCGACCGCTTCGCGCCGCGACTGGTGCGAAGCGGCGATCTCACCGCCGCCGCCGTCGCCGACGTGCGCACGATCCTGGTCGGCGACCTCACCCGCATCGGCGAGCAGCAGATCGCGGTGCTTCGAACCCATCTTGAGCGCGGCGGGGCGGTGGTCTGGTTCTGCGGCGGCGGCGCACTCAACGACAATCTCACCCGCCTCGAGGCGGCGATGCCCGGACTCCTGCCGTTCATGCCCGGCCTTCCCTCCGATCGTGAGGGGCGACTCGTCGCGGCGCCGATGGCCGGACCGGGGCGGCATTCGGCGCTCGGGACCTTTGACGAATCGGCCTTCGTCGCCCTCGGACAGATCCGCGTCGGGCGACTCCGCCCCTGCACCGCGGTGCGCGACGATGCGATGCAGCTCCTGACCTTCGACGACGGGACGCCGGCGCTCTCGCTGCGGCGGCATGGCGAGGGTGCGTTTGCGCTGGCCAACTTCAGCGCCGCCCCGAAGTCGAGCGACCTCGGGCGCCACGGCGCGTTCGTCGCGCTCGTGCAGAGTCTGGCGACGGAACTGGCGATGGCCGACGGCGCGTTTCGCCCGACCCTGGTCGGCGAGGCGCTCACGATCGCGTGCGGCGCCGGCGGTTCGGACCTTCGCGTGACGGATCCGGGCGGCGCGCCGGTTCGCGACGCGGTCGTGCTGCAGGACCGCAGCGAATCGAGCGCCTCCGTCCAGCGCACGGGGCGGGCGGGGTTCTATGAGGTCAGCGCCCAGGGGCGGCGCGTCGCGCTTGCGGCCGTGAACGTCGATCCGCGCGAGAGCGATCCCCGAACGCTGGCCGCCGAGTCGATCGAGGCGCTCGTGCGACCGGCGGCCGCTGCCCCCAGTGCCGCGGACCCCGATGTCGCGGACCGGGCGGTCCCGCCGCGCGCCGTCGACGGCACGCCGATCTGGTGGGTCGCGATTCTCCTCGCCCTTGGCCTGGTCGGCGCCGAGCTCGCACTCCTTGCCGCGTGGAGACGATGACCATGCGCGCCGCGACGCTGGCCTCGATCTTCTTCCGACCCGCCCTCCCGCCTGCGGTCATCGCGTGCATCGCCGTGGTGATCATGGCGCTGGCGGTCGTCGCGTATCGGCGCTCGAGCGGCGCGAGCTCGGGTGCGGCGCGCTGGGGACTGCTGGCGATGCGCATGCTGGGCGTGCTCGCCGTGAGCGCGCTCCTCCTGGGACCGAGTCACGTGCCGCCCACGGCGACCCGTGAGGTCAAGCCGGCGGTCTCGGTGCTGGTCGATCTCTCCGAGTCGATGCGCACCGCGGACTGCGGCGAGGTCTCCCGCATCGACGCGGTGCGGGCCGGCTGGCTCGGCGACGCCGCGCTCGACCGGATCGCCTCCGTCGCCGACCTCGACCTCTCCCTCGTCGGCGCCTTCAGCGAGCCGATCGGCCGCGCCGCCGTGCGCGACATCGGCGGCGCGGCCGCGACCTCGAAGGCGAGCAACCTGATCGAAGCGTTAGGTGCGGCCGTGGGCAACGTCCGCGACGGCGAGGGCGGCCATCGGATTCTCCTCCTCAGCGACGGGCGCGACACGAGCGGCGCCTCGCCGCTGCCGCTCATCGAGCTTGCCCGCAGCCGCGGCGTGGCCATCGACACCGTCTGCGTCGGTGCCGCGGTCATGCGCCGCGACCTCTCCGTGCAGGCGGCGCCGGCCCAGGACTATCTCTTCGCGAAGGAGGAGGGCGGGCTCATCGTCCGCGTCCAGCAGGTCGGGCTGCCGACCGACGCCATCGACGTCGAGGTCGCGATCGACGGGCCGGAGGGCCGCAGCGCGACGACCCACGCGGTCGACCTGCGCGGGCGGACGATCAACGAGATCCAGATTCCCATCCGCCACGAGCTTCCGGGCCAGTATCAATATCTGGTGCGCGTCGCGCCGCGGACGGAGGAGATCGACCTCTCGAACAACGCCCAGACGCTCTTCGTTGACGTCGCGAAGGCGAAGATCCGCGTGCTGACGCTCGAGGCGCTTCCCTCCTGGGACATGAAGTTCGTGGCCCAGTCGCTCCGCAGGGACCAGCGCGTCGAGCTGACCCAGATCTCGCGGCTCTCCGAGAAGCGCACCGAGGTGATCCGCTCGGGCGGCGAGCAGGGCTCGAAGTCCGACGTCGCCGCGCTCCTCTCCGCGGAGTCGCTCGCACGCTTCGACGTCTTCATCCTCGGCGCGGGCCTCGAGCGGCTGCTGACCCCCGAGGCGGCCGCCCACATTCGCGATGCCGTGCTGGAGCGCGGCGCCGGCGTCATCTTCGCCCGCGGTCCGGCCTGCGCGGCCGACGCCGAGTCGCACGCGACGGCGCTCGGTCCGATCGAGCCGGTCGAGTACGACCGCGCCGCCAAGGCGATGGCCAACGTCCGCATCGGGCTTTCGAGAAGCGGCGCGGCGACGCCGTGGCTTTCGCCCGAGCGCCTCGGCGTCGACCTCGTCGCCCGCGCCGACCAGCTGCCCGCGTGGCCGATTCTCCGCCGCAGCGCGTCGGTGAAGCCGGGCACGATCGTGCTCGCCCGCGGGGCGCCGGTCGGCGCCGGCGACGTCGGCGACGACGAGGCGAATCCTCCCGCGATCGCCTCGATGCGCATCGGCCGCGGGCTCTCGGTCGCCGTGTTGGGCGAGGGGCTCTGGAAGTGGGCGCTCGTCGATCACGACCGCGCCGCGTTCCAGGGGATGTATGAGCGATGCTGGCAGGGCATGGTGCGCTGGGTGGCGAGCGGCGGCGACGCCCGACCCGGCCAGGAGATCACGCTGCGGCTCGCGCGACAGAGCGTGGGCATCGACCAGGAGGTCGGCGTCGAGGTGCTGCTCGAGCATGCCGTCGAGCACCCGCCGACCGAGGTGACGGTCACCCATCCCGACGGCACGACCGAGCCGCTGCCGCTCGCTCGTGCGGGATCGGGCGCCGAGCGGCTGCAGGCCTCGTTCCGGCCGGAGCGCTCCGGCGTCCACACCGTGACGCTCGATTCGCCGGGGCTCGAGCCCGCCCGACAGCAGCGGTTCGTCAGCGTCTTCGATCCCTCGGTCGAGCGGATCAACGCCTCGGCCGACCCGCTCGCGATGCGGCTGCTCGCCGAGCGGACCGGCGGCCGCACCTTCGACGTGAGCGAGGCGGCGAAGTACCCCGAGCATGTGCGGAAGCGGCGATTTTCGACGATTGCGTCGCAAGAGGCCGTCTGGGTGTGGAATCGATTCCCGATCCTGCTCATGCTGTGCACGTGGCTCGGACTGGAGTGGATCCTCCGACGGAAGGCTGGCATGCCGTGAGCGCGAACCGGGAAAGCACCGAACGGCCGACGACGAGCGCCCGAAAGGTCCATGCGATCGACGAGCTGCTCGAGCGCGCGACCTTTGCGGCGCGCGGGGCGAGCCTCGCCCGGCGGCTGGCCTTCGCCGCGACGGCGCTCGGCGGCGCGATGCTCGTCGGCGTGGTGGTTGACGCGTCGGCGGCGCTCTCGCCGGCGGCCCTCATCATCGCCGACCTCGCGCTCGTTGCGGCCGTCGTCGCGGGACTGGCGTGGATCGCCGTCCGCGTGCGCCGGCTTCGCGCCGACCCGCGCCATCTCGCCCGCGTCCTCGAGGCCCGGGCCGGCGTCGCGAACAACCAGCTCATCAATGCCCTCGAGTTCGAGCGGAACGGCCAGGGGGGCGCGGTGAGCGAAGAGTTAGTGCGACAGACGATCGACGCGGGCGAGCGCCTCGCGCCATCGCTCGTCGCCGGCGCCGTGGTCGATCGCGCCGCGGTGCGTCGGGCGCTCCTCTGGCTTCCGCTCACGCCGGCCATCGCGCTTCTCCTGCATCTGGCGGTGCCGGGTCTCTTCCGCATGACCCTCGCCCGCTTCGCGGATCCGCTCGGCTTCCACCCGCCCTTCACGACGCTCGCCTTCGACGTCGCCATCGAGCCCGGCGTCGTGAAGCACGGACGCCCCGCCCTCATCGAGGTCGGCGTGACCGGCCCCGTCCGCGCCGGCGCCGCCGAGGTGGTCTTCGTCGACGAGAGCGACCCGTCGCGCGAGCTCGATGCCGTGGCCCTCGTCGCCGAGCCCGACGACGAGGGCGGCGCCGAGCGGTTCGCGCTTCGCATCGATCGGGCCACCGAATCGCGGAGCTTCGTGGTCCGCACGCCGCGCGGCCGGAGCGAGCTGCATCGGCTCGACGTCGTTCCCGTGCCGAGCTTCGAGCGTGCGACCGTGACCGTGCGGCCGCCGGACTACACGCGCTGGCCGGCGGTCGACCGGGCCTTCGGCGGCGGCGACGTCAGCGCCCTGCGCGACGCCGTCGTCGCCTTCCGCGCCACCGCGACGCTGCCGCTCCGCGAGGGGCGCCTCACGCTCACCGCGCCGGACGGCAGCGCGACGAGCGTCGCGTTAGCTCCCTCGCCCGCCGACGCGACGACCGTCGAGGGCTCGCTCGTCGCGGAGCGCGGCGGCGCCGTCGAGCTGACCCTGGTCGGCGCCGACGGCACCCCGTCGGACGAGCGGCGGACGGGCACGCTCCTCGTGAGCGAGGACGCTGCGCCGACGATCCGCGTCATCGAGCCCGAGGAGCACGTCTACGTCGTTGAGGGCTGGTCGGTCGACGTCGTCTTCGAGGCCGAGGACGACATCGGCGTCGAGCGCATCGAATGCGTGCGCGGCGTCAACGGATTCCCCCCGTCGACGGTCGCGCTTGAGCCCTCGGGCGGTGACCGCTCGCGCACCATCGCCCGCGCCCACTTCGACACGAAGGAACTCGGCGCGCGGCCCGGCGATCTCCTGCAGTGCTTCGCCGTCGCGTGGGACGGTCATCCGGCGCCGCCGCACTCGGCGCGGTCGTCGGCGGTGGTGATCGAGGTCCTCTCGCAGGAGGAGTACGCCGAGCTGACCCGCGCCGAGGAGCGCGTCGACGAGGTGGCGAAGGAAGCGGCGGCGATGGAGGAGAAGCTTCAGGCGCTGGCCGAGAAGCGCGAGGCGCTCGTCCGCGACGTGGAGCGCATCGAGGGCGCCGAGCGATCGGGGCAACAGCAGGAGGCGGAGCGGCAGTCGCTCGCCGAGCGGCTCGATCGATACGCAAAGGAGAGCGAGTCGCTCGCCCGGCGCATGGAAGACCGGGCGAAGCAGCAGCCGCTCTACGACGCGGAGCAGCCCTGGCAGGAGTCGCTGAAGAAGCAGGCCGAGGGGCTCAGGGAACAGAACGAGCGGGCCAAGGAACTTGCGGGCACGAGTCGCGAATCGGGCGACGAGGGGAAGGGCGATCGCGGTCAGCGCCGCGCGACGGCGGGGCAGAAGTTCCGCGAGGAGCGCGACCCCTTCGGCGAGCAGGCCGCGGCGGAGTCGGCGCAGATGGCCCAGGACCTTCAGAAGCTCGCCTCGGCGGAACGGCTGCTCGACAAGGTCGAGGCGGTGCGGCAGGCGATCCTCGACCAGCGGGCGGTGGCCGACCAGCTCGCCGAGTTCCGGCAGCGACCGCAGCCGACGCCGCAGGAATCGCTGCGGATGCAGGACCTCGCCGACGAGCAGGAGCGGCTCGCCGAACGGCTCGAACAGGCGAAGGGCGATCTCGACCGGACCGCGGACGAGACGAAGGAGATCCTGCCCAAGATGTCGGGACAGGCGAAGGAGATCGCCGCGAAGGTCGACGAGAGCAAGGCCGCGGACGACCAGGCCCGCGCCGCCGCCGCGTGCCGCAACGGACAGGGACGCGATGGCCACGAGTCGGCGGAGAACGCGGCGCGGAAACTCGAGGGCCTGCTCAGCGAATGCAACGGCGATCCGCAGCAGCAGTCGATGGCCGAGGATCTCGACGGCTGCCTCAAGATGCCCAAGCCCGGACTTCGTCAGGCGCTTCAGCAGATGACCAAGGCCCGCCTCGGGGCAATGTCGTCGATGGGCAAGCGCGGCAAGCAGGGGGGCGGCACCTCGGGCATGAGCGCGAGCGCGTCGATCGTCGGGCCGCATCGCCCGCAGGGGAAGTCCGACCGCGAGAGCAAGAAGATCGGCAACGACGCCGAGTCCAAGGTCGCGGCGGACGGGTCGCTGTCGGACCTTCGCTCCGGTGGGGCCGAGGACATCAGCGCCAGCGCGTCGCGCGGCGCGGCGGGCGCCGGCAGCCTCTTCGGCGTGCCGAGCGCGTATCGCGAGGACGCGGCCGCATACTTCCGGCGCATCGCCGAGGACGCGAAGCGCCCGTCGAAGCCCGCGGCGCCGAAGGAAGGAACACAGCCATGAGACGCATGGGAGAAGCGCGACGCCCGTCGGCGTTGGCATCGTGGGCGCTGGTCGGCGTCGCGGCGCTGGCCGGATTCGCCGTGGCCCACGCCGCCGACGATTCGCTTGCCGTGGACTGCGCGAACCTGACCTACGCCGGCGGGAAGACCTCGCGCTGCGTCGCTCCGGGCTTCCTCAAGGAATTCTCGGTGAAGACCGACGTCGCGACGACCGGCAAGTTCGCCGCGGTGAAGCTCGAGGACGCCGCGATCTTCGAGCATCCCTTCTGCGTGATGTCCGGCGAGGGATCGTTCACGCTGAGCGATGCCGAGCGCACGCAGCTTCGCGAGTATCTCACCCGCGGCGGGTTTCTCCTCGCCAGCGCCGGCTGCTCGAGCCAGCCCTGGTCGACGAGCTTCCGGCAGGAGATCGCCGCGGCGTTCCAGGGCACGGAGTTCGCCTCGGCCACGCTCGCCGAGGTCCCGATGAGCCACCCGATGTTCAAGACCGTCTACGACGTCACGCGGCTCGACTCGAAGCGCCACAACCACACGCCGAAGCTCGAGGGACTCTCGATCGACGGTCGTCTCGTCGTCGTCTTCAGCTCCGACGGACTCAACGACACCGCCGCGGCGGGAGGCAACTGCTGCTGCTGCGGCGGCGACGAGATCGTCAACGCCCGCCAGGTGAACGTGAACATCCTTGCCTATGCCCTCACGCACTGACATCGCCGCCTGCTTCGTGACCGGTTGCCTCGCCCTCGCGGTTGGCGCGGCGGGCGCCGCGCCGCCCGGCGCGGGCGCGGCGCCGCCGAAGCAGGCGATCCCGTCGCGCATCGACTTCACCAATTCGCTCGACCTGGCCAAGGCGCTCGTCGTTGACGCGCCGAAGCCGATCGTCGTGCAGTTCGGCGCCACCTGGTGCGGCTGGTGCCGCAAGCTCGAGACGGAAACCTTCCGCGACCCGACCGTGCTGGCGATGGCCCCGAAGTTCGTGTGGGTGCACGTGGACGTCGATGAGCAGCCGGCGATCGCGTCGGCGTTCGGCGCTCGGGCGCTGCCGTACGCGGCGATCATCGATGCGGATGGCCGGGTGCTCGCCGAGTCGCGGGGCTTCACGGACGGCAAGGGATATTCCGCGTTTCTCGCCCGCGGCGAGGCGGCGTTCGTGCCCGTCCGCAGCGGGCCGATCGAGGCGGCCGCCGTGCCCGATCGCGTCCGCGGCCTCGTCGAGACGATGGCGCCGGCGACCTCGACGGGACGGACGCAATGCGTCGACGCGCTGCGCCGGCTCGGCGCCGCGTCGCTTCCGGCGCTCGTCGCGATGCTGGCCGACGAGCGGCTCGCGGTGCGGGCCGCGGCGGGCTTCGCGCTCGTCGAATTGAGCGACAGCGACATCGGCTTCGATCCGCTGGCGCCGGCGCCGGAGCGAGCCGAGCGAGTGCGCCGCTGGCAGGCGTGGCTCGCCACCGACGCAGCGAAGGCGCTTCGCCCCGCCCCGCAGCCGGCGCCGCCGCCCGTGCGCGTTCCCGCTCCGGCGCCCGCAGGTCGCGGATCAGCCGCCTGAGCGAGGTCGGTCCGACCCATATCTCGGAGTGGCGTTCGTTTGGTCGCGTCCGCAGCGGCGCGGGCTATCGAATGGGTTGAACAAAGCGCGGCGTCCCCCGATACTGCTCGGTCCGCACGATTGCACACCGAGAGCGAAGGATCCGCCATGAGTTTCGAAGCCGCCATTCACGCCAAGACCATCCAGCTTGACCAGCTTGTCCTCGACATGTGCGCGGAGGCGGGCAGCGGCCACCCGACCTCGGCGCTCTCGATCGGGCATCTCGTCACGGTGCTGCTCTACCACACCATGCGCTGGACGCCCGGCGACCCGCGCTGCCCGACCGCCGACCGGCTCGTCCTCTCCGAGGGACACGCGGTGCCGATCGTGTACGCGGCGGCCGCCGACCTCGGTGTCCTCATCGGGCGCGAGGGGGCGACCCGGTCGATGTCCCTCGCCGACCTGAAGGGCCTCCGGCGGGCGGATTCGGAGATCGACGGCCATCCGAATCCGATGGAGGGCTTCCCCTTCTTCGACGCCGCGACCGGCTCGCTCGGTCAGGGGCTTTCGGTGGCGGCGGGCCTGGGACTGGCGGCAAGGCGCGACGACGTCGACCGGCGGATCTGGTGCATCATCGGCGACGGCGAGAGCCGCGAGGGCCAGGTCTGGGAGGCAATCGATTTCCTCGTCGACCATCGCATCGGCAACGTCACCGCGATATTCAATTGCAATCAATATGGTCAGGCGGACAAGGTCTCGGCGCAGCAGTCCGCCGAGACGCTCGCCAGGAAGCTCGAGGCGGCGAACGTCCAGGTCCTCTCGATCGACGGCCATGACCCGCGGGCCATCCGCGAGGCCTTCGAGAAGTGCGCGAAGTCCGACCGGGTCTCGGCGATCGTGGCGAGGACGGTGAAGGGCTGGGGCGCGCCGAGCATCCAGGGAGGCGGCTGGCACGGCAAGCCGGCGACCGGCGAGAGGCTCAAGCAGGCCAAGGACGAGCTCGCCAACCAGCGCATCGGACTGGTCTCGTCGCTTGCCGGACCCGACTCGCTCAAGCCGACGCCGCCGGCGGCGCCGCGGGCTCGGGCCGCGATCGCCAAGGAGGCGCCCTCGTTCACGCAGGCGATGCGGACCCATGACTTCGCGACGACGCTCGCGACCGGCAAGTTCGCGACGAGAAAGGCCTATGGCATGGCGCTGCGGGCCCTCGGACAGGCCAATCCCGAGGTGTGGGCGCTCGACGCCGACGTCAAGAACTCGACCTTTGCCGAGTGGTTTGCCAACGACCGCGCGACCGCGCCGCGCTTCGCCGAGTGTCGCATCGCCGAGCAGAACATGGTCTCGGTCGCGGTCGGACTTTCCGCGGCAGGCAAGATCCCCTTCGTCTCGACCTTCGCAAAGTTCCTCACCCGCGGCTACGACCAGGTCGAGATGGCGATGAACTCCGGCGCCAACCTGAAGCTCGTCGGATCGCACGCGGGCGTCTCGCTCGCCTCTGACGGCCCGAGCCAGATGGCCCTCCCCGACGTCGCGTGGTTCCGCTCGCTCAGCACGATGCGCGACCACCGCGGCAATCCCGGCTGCTACATCCTCCAGCCCTCCGACGCCTACGCAGCGTACGCGCTGACCCTGGTCATGGCCGAGTATCAGGGCATGTGCTACATGCGCACCTTCCGGCCCGAGGTCGAGTTCCTCTATAACGATTCGACCGTCTTCAACCTCGGGAAGTTCGAGGTGCTCAACGAGGGACGCGATCTCCTCATCGTGAGCGCCGGGTACATGGTCCACGAGTGCAACAAGGCCATCGCCCTCCTCGACAGGCAGGGGATCGACGCGACCCTCGTCGACCTCTATTCGATTCCCTTCGACAGCGACGCGCTCCTCGACCTGGCCAACCAGAACGGCGGCAACATCCTCGTGGTCGAGGACAACTACGGCGGCGCGATGGGCAGCGCCGTCGCGGACGCGTGCACCGAGTCGGGCGACGCGTTCACGCTCCACCAGATGTTCGTGCAGAGCATCCCGAAGTCGGCCCGCACCGAGGACGAGGTCCTGCGGATGTGCGGCCTGCACGCCACGCAGATCGCGGCGCGGGCGGCGAAGATCGTCGGCGTCGGAGTCTGAGGCGGCTGTGCGCGGTGCGCTCCTCACGTGGTTCATTCACCACAGAGGACACAGAGATCACAGAGGGGGCACAGAGGCAGGAGAAGAGGCGACTTCCACCTCCCGTGCTCGATCCCGAGTTCCGGCATTCCGCGCCGGGATAATTCCCTGTGCGACGGAGGAGGGCTTCGAAGCGAAACTGGTCGTCATTCACGCGCGACAGCCGCCTCGACCTGCCTTTTCCGATCCCCGTCTGATTCCGCTCTGTGCCCCCTCTGTGACCTCTGTGTCCTCTGTGGTGAATCTGGCCGACGTGTTCAGAACGCCGCAGCTCGCGGCAGCTCGCCGCAGCTCGGCTCAGTCGTGCAGGCCCGCGCCGCGGAGGTACTCGACCATCTCCTTGTTCCAGCGCATCGTCGTGAGCGGCACGAGCGTCTCGTGCGTTGCACGCGGGACGAGCTCGATGTAGCCGGGGCCGGCGGGGGGGGCGATGCCCGCGGCGACGTCCTTGGCGCGCAGCGCCTCGACCTTCGCGCGGAGCTTCGCCACGGCGAGGTTCAGGTAATAGGAATCGCGTTCCCCGCAGAGCAGACGCACGCGGCCGGCGAGGATCGGGCCGTACTTCTTCCAGTCGCCCGTGACGAGACGGGCGATGTCGAAGCGTGACCACTCGCGCTCGACGACACCCCGGTCGATCGCGCCCGTCTCCGGATCGAAGGCCCAGTGCGGCCCGCGTCGGGAGTCGGCGTTGCCGAACATCGCCGCCCACGCCCCCCACTGCTCGCCCGAGTCGCCGAAGGGGCCGAGCACGTGCTCGACGCCGACCTCCTCGCGCACGGTCATCATCACCCGATCCTCCTCCGGGCCGATCGGCTGGCGGAAGCTCGCCTGCTCGCGGCCGTCGTGGTCGGTGAACATGTTCTCGTCGGCGTAGAGGTCGCTCTTCTGGAACGCGCTGAAGTCGACCGGATCGGGGGCGCTCGAGAAGCAGGCGCCGAAGACGTCGGGGTACTGCAACTGAAGCCAGAGGCTCGACCAGCCGCCGCTCGAATGCCCGGTCACGATGCGGGCCTCGGGCTTGGCGACGAGACGGTAGCGCTGCTCGAGCTCGGGGATGAGCTCGCGCACGAGGGCGTCGCCGCGCGGCCCGAGCGCGGGGGCGTTGGCGAAGCCGTGATGGCCGAAGGGGCCGTTGGGATCGAGAATGACGTACACCGCCTGCGGTGCGAGGGCCTCGGTGCCCTCGGCGCCCATCATCGACGCGTAGTGCTCGGCCATCCGATGGTCGCCGCCGAAGCCGGGAATCACGTAGATCGTCGGCCAGAAGCGGCGCTTCGCGGCGAGGTCGTTGTAGGCCTTGGGAAAGACCACGCCGGCCCGAAGCATGACATCGTGGCCTTGGGTGGCGCTGAGTCGGGCGCTGCGGATCTCGACCCACTTCAGGTTCGGCGCCTGACCGAGCGGCTCGTCGGCCACCTGGGCGGTGAGCTCAAGTCCGATCTCGTTGACCTCATCGCGGTGGAGCGTGACTTCCTTGGTCTGGCTGTAGAGGTTGCCCGGCCACTGATGCCCGCGACCCTCGGAGGCGAACGCGCTGTTGCGGCGGTAGACCGCCTGGACGCGGTAGTCGCCCTCAAGCTCGTCGATGCTCGCCGGCCATGCGAGCGACGAGCCGTTGAAGCGCACCTCGTCGCCGACCTTCATGCCGTCGACCTCCATGGACGCCACCGGCTGCGGATTGGAGTAGAAGGGGGCGTCCATCGGATCGCCCCGCTGCGTGCGCCGTCCGACCTTGATGAAGAAGAGAAGCACGCGGCCGGGTTCGGCCTTGCCGCCGACCAGACCCGCGCCGGCCGTGTCCCCCAGCTTCACCGTGAAGGTGTCCTTCGCGGGGGGCCTGGGCAGATCGGGTGCGGGGGGCGTGGGGGTCGCTGTTTGTGGCGCCGTCGCAGGTGCGGGCGGGGGTGTCGTTGGGGCGACCTCCCGTGGTGCCGCCGGCCGTGACCCGCCCGTCGGGGGCTCCCGCATGCCGAGCAATGCAGTGGCGATCGAGAGAGCGACGGCGGATGCGAGCGGCAGCATGGGGTTCATCGTACGGACGCACGAGTCGCGGGAATCGTGCAGCGAAACCTTGGCGGCGGCCGAGGTTGTTGCGGGGAGTCGGTCCGATGAACCGATACAGTCGATTCCCCTCCCCGTTCCGGTGCACTTCGCCATGCGACGACCCACGACCCTCCTTGCCCTCGCCGCCGCCACGCTCCTGCCGACCCTTCTCCTTCCGGGCTGCACCGGCAAGGCGGCTCCCGAGAAGGTGGTCCTCTCGACCGCCAACTCCGTGCACGAGGGACTGCTGGGCTGGCGAAGCGTGACCGACGACACGGTCACCCTGGCGACGCAGGGCATCGTGGACGTGGATGTTGAGGTCTTCGCCGGTGCCGTCACGGTCGTCACGAAGCCGAACATCAAGGAGACGACCGTCACCGTGCGGCGCATGGGCACGCACGGCTGGTTCCGCGAGAAGGAATCGATGGCATCGCTGGGCGAGATCCACTACACGGTGTCGCTCGAGCGCCACGAGGGCAAGGACCGAACCGTCGTGCGGGCCGCGACCGACAACGCGGAGCCGCACTTCCAGTCGGTGGACGTCGAGATCACGGTGCCCGATCTCGGTGCGGCGCGCGTGGTCACGCGGCGCGGCAACGTGTGGGTCGAGGGCAATCGCGGCGGCGCGGAAGTGCTGACCTCGCGCGGGACAATCCGCCTCATGACGCCGTGGAAGATGGAGCAGCCGATCACGCTCGTCACGAGCGACGCCGATGTCGACCTGCGGATTCGCGGCGAATCGACCGGCGCAGTCGACGCGGCGAGCGTCGGCGGACTCGTGAAGACGCGGGTGAAGTACGGCCGCTGGATCGCGGTGGACGGAACCAACGACGCATCGACGCTCAAGGCGACGCTCAACGACGGCGCGAACCCGATCACGCTGCGCACGTCGAACGCCGACGTGATGGTCTCGGTCGTGCCGATGCCGGTCTCGCAGAATCCGCTGCCGGCCATCCCGTGACCTGACGGTTCGCGCCGCTTCCCGGACGTTCGCGGCGTCGGGTAGACTTCGTTCGATGCGCGAGGTGCAGGACCACTATTTCCGCTTGGCGAAGGAAGAGGGCTTCCGCTCTCGCGCCGCGTACAAGCTCATGGAGATCGACGATCGCAAGCGCGTCCTGCACCGCGGCGATCGCGTGCTCGATGCCGGCGCGGCCCCGGGCTCCTGGGCCCAGGTGGCCGCCAAGCGGATCGGCGAGCAGGGGACCGTCTGGGCGGTGGACCTCAAGTCCATCGAGCGCCGCGGCTATCCGTCGAACGTGCGCCTGCTTCAGGCGGACTTGCGCGAGATCACGCTCCAGGACGTCGGCGGCGAGCTCTTCGACGTGATCCTCTCCGACATGGCGCCCAACACCACGGGTGACCCCGGCGGCGACCACTTCCAGAGCGTGCGGCTCTGCAACGACCTGCTCGACCGGGCCGGCGACTGGCTCCGGCGCCGCGGCAACCTGGTCATGAAGGTCTTCGAGGGTCAGGAATATCCCGCGCTCCTCAAGCGCAGCGAACGCCTCTTCCAGGAGGCAAAGGGCTACAAGCCGAGGGCGTCGCGATCGGAGTCGGTCGAGATGTTCATCATCTGCCACGGCTATCGCGGCCCGCGCCCCGAGCCGACGACCCCCGATGACGGCTTCCTCCCCAAGCGGAAGCCCTCGACCGGATGGAAGACCGAGGACTGACCGTCGCCACGGGTTGGTGGTCTGCTCGCCACCGGATGGCGGGCATGCGAATTGCCTTGCTTCATCGCCTCTCTCCCCCTGAAGGAGTTCCTGCGATGAAGATGATGCCCACCGTTTCCCAAGGCGTGCCCTCGAACAAGGCCTTCTTTCCGATCTCCAAGGCTCAGAAGCCACAGGGAACGATCGCAGGCGTGGCCGACGGCGCCGTCGGAGCAGCCACCGGCGGCAGTGCGCAGTCCATGCCGACGGAGATCGACCTTCAGGCGTTCTTTGCCGCATGGGGCACGGACAATGCGCAATTCGACGCGACCAAGGATGGGACCGTCGATGGCCAGGACCTCTCGCTCTTCCTCGGTTCCGCGACGCAGCAGCTTGGCAAGCAGGCGACGCCCGATCAGGTCTTGGGCAGTTGGGGCCAGCAGAACGGCAGCGGCGACGTGAACGGTGACGGCACCGTTGACGGATTCGATCTCGCCCTCACGCTCGGGCAGGCCACGCCAGCGCCGAAGAACTCCCCGCTTGCCGATGGCGTGCAGAAGGCGTGGGGGACCGACAACAAGGCCTACGACCTCAACGGCGACGGCACCGTCGACGGCACCGATTTGGCGATGGCCCTCGGCCAGGGCTCGGCGAACGGCATGGTCAGTGGCGGCACGATGGATGGGACCGGCACCTCCAGCGGCACCTCCGACGACGACTCCGTCGGCCAGCCGGCAACGCAGGCCGCAGCCCAGGCGGGCGAGGTTGCCGCGAAGCTCACCGATGCGGTGCTTCAGGCCAAGGACGCGAATGGCGATGGCGAACTGACGGCCTCCGAGCTGCAATCCGCCGCCGGGTACGTCGCCGACGCCGACAAGGACGGCGACAGCGCCATTTCGCGCGACGAGCTGCAGTCGCGGCTCACCAGCGTTCTGTCGAACGCGAGCACGAAGTCAACGACCGACCTCAACGCCGTCACCACGAAGTGGGCCCAAGCGCTTCTCAAGAGCGACAACGCCGCCGTGCATGCCCGCAACGCCTACGGAACGGGCACTTCGGCCCTCGCCAACCAGCTCTACAGCAAGCTCGCGGCGAACGGATTCTCGAACATGCCGCCGAGCAACCTCGCGAAGCTCGTGCAGGGACTCGGCATCAACGACGCCCAGCGGACATCGGTGATGCGCGGTCTCGCGAATCGCTATCCGAACGGCCTGGGCATCAGCGCCCAAGCCTGACTGACGGAGGCGCAGGGCAACCGCGCCGCCCACGCCGGCGTCCGACGCACCTTCGCGACCGACTGCCGACCTAACGCTTCTCCCCCGAAGGGCCGCGAGCCTCCTCCGCTCGCGGCCTTTCTCATTGCCGCCGTTGGCCGAACGGGTTTCGCGTTGATCGCGGACGAGGTCGAGGCGCGGGCCCCCGACGTCCTGAACCGATCCGCCGCTCGCGATTACCTCCGCTACGGCGACTGCTGGCGACGACGTGGGAGCGGACTCCAGACTGATCGATTCGGATCGAGAATGGGGTTCGTCGGCATCGCGCGATAGGCGTCCGAGACGACGCGCTCGGCAAGCACTTCGTCACCGTCCGCGTTGAGCACGAAGCTCACTCCAGCGCCTCCGCCATCGGGATGCATCTCGAATCGCACGACGCCCTGGCTGTCGCGCCGACGAGGCGCGAGGAAGAAGTGCTTGCCGCCGTCCATGGCGTCGGCGAATGCGGAGGGGAGCAGGGTCCTGTACCACGCGCGCGTCGGGTCGTCGTCGTCCTCGGAGCTGAGCAATCTCGGCGACGTGTCATCGAACCGTGGCGAGATGGCGATCAATACCAGCGGGCGAGCGCCGCGTCGGGACGCTTCGCCTCCCTCGCGATCGGCCCAGGTGCCATCGTTGTTCCAACCCGCGAGAAAGAGAAGGTGATGATCGAATGACCAATGCATCGCAAAGAGCGCTCCCCGATGCCACCTCTGGAAGCGCAGTCGTCCGTCGAGGTCGTAGACGCGCACGACGCTGTACGGTCCCGGCGAATGCCTGAAGAGGGTGATGATCTCGTCACCGGCCACCTCAGGAAAGACGTCGGCGCGAAGCACCAGTTCCACCGCGAATCGCCCGTTTTCGCCGTCGTCGGCATGCTCGCCGGGCCTGCGGGGAACGTCGTTCGGCGTCACGGAGGCTCGCCACTTCGGTTCGGTCCAGGTCCCTGCCTCGTAGGCGCAGAGCTCACCGGCATGCGGCACCGGCGCGTCCGGTAGAAGCGAGAACAGAACCATATCGGCCCGTCGCCCCGCGGCATCGCCCTCGATGAACTCGGCGAGGTGCACCCCGCCGTTTCTTCGGGCGTCGAAGGTGTGATGGATGAAACCGAGTCCGTCGCGCACGTCGAGGTACCGGCCGCCTTCGCGGGTCACGACTTCGACGGCCCGCTGGAGATATCGATAGGTCAGCCCGAACGACACAACGGCGAATGCGGTTAGCGCGGTGAACAGCGCCATCGCGCTCCGCATTGGATGGCGACCCGCTGCCCTGGTCAGTCGCACCCACGGGCTGAGCGGCGCGGCTGCGATCGGGTCGCCGTCGAGATACCGCCTGAGGTCCGAGGCGAACGCGGCGACGCTCGCGTATCGGTCGTCAGGACGCTTCGCGAGCGATGTGCGCAGAATGGTGGCCAGTGATCGGTCGATCGATCGAGGTGGCGGCGGAGCCGGCTCGGTCGAGCGGATCGCGTCCACGGCGGCCCAGAGCGAGTGGGAAGGAACAGAGATCGGCGGCGATCCGCACAGGAGTTCGTAGAGAATCACGCCAAGTGCGTAGACGTCCGCCCTGGTATCGATGAGCGACGGGTCCCCCGAGCACTGCTCCGGGCTCATGTAGGCAAGCGTCCCGATCACAGCGCCGGCGAGCGTGATCTCCGCGGTCATCGCCGTGTCGATGTCGGTGCAGCGTGCCACGCCGAAGTCAATCACCTTCGGCTCGCCCGCCGCGTCCACGACCACGTTCGACGGCTTGAGGTCCCGATGGACGACGCCACGCTGATGGCCGTGCCCCACGGCATCGCAGACTCGCAGGAACAGGCGAATGCGGGCGATGGCGTCGAGCCCCGTACGGTCGGCATGCTCGTCGATGGGCCGACTCTCGGACACGTATTCCATCGCGAACCACGGGGTCGCGCCGTCGTCGAGCACGCCGCTGTCCAGGAATCGCGCGATGCAGGGATGGTCGAGGCGGCGGAGGACCGCCGATTCGCGGCGGAGTCGGTCGGCTGCGGTCTCGCCGCGCAGACCAGGCGGGAGGATTTTGATTGCGGCCAGATGGCCGTCTGTGATGCGCTCGCCTAGATACACGATGCCCATGCCGCCGCGCGCAAGGAGCCGCGTGATCCTGAAGCCGCCGAGTCGCTCCGGCATAGGCGCCTGCCCGGCGAACTCGGCGTCCGGACCGAAAATCGCCTCGGCGAGGCGCGAGGCCTCGTCGGCCGTCAGGCGGAGTCGTGGGTGCCGGGGCGTCGTCATGCGTCGGGCCCGCATAGATCGTCGTGCGCATCATCCCTGCGGTCTGGCCGAACCGCCAGCAAGAGCCGGACGCCCGATCGTGGGGAGACCGGTTCAATCGTGCGGCGATACAGTGGTACCATCGCGACCAGTGGTGATGAAGGCGGGGTCATGGAATCGTCACAGGGCAACGATCAGTTTCGCACGACTAGTTGGACGCTTGTACGGCAAGCGAGCGACGATCCCGCAGCCCTGACTCGATTCTGCGAGCGGTATCTTGCCCCGTCGTATGCGTACTTTCGTCGCCTCGGCTGCTCGCGCGACCGGGCCGAGGACCTGACACAGGGGTTCTTCGCGACCCACATCGCCAGCGGTCGGCTGCTTGCCCAGGCCCGCGAGGAGAGGGGACAGCTCCGCAGCCTTCTGAAGTCCGCACTCCGGAACTGGCGCATCGACGCGATTCGATCGGAACACGGCCGAGCGGGAGGACGAGCGAGGGAGCATGTGACGCTCGACGGCGACACGCTGGCCAGCGTCGATGCGGCCGTCGAGGCCCTGACCCCAGAAGCGGCATTCGACCGAACGTGGGCGATTGCGTCCCTTGAGGAGGCGCTCCGTCGCGCCGAGGCTGAGTGCGCATCGCATGGTCAGGCCGACTACTGGTCGGCCTTTGAGCGACGATGGCTTTTTCCCCTCCGCCTCGGGCAGCAACCGCTTCCGCTCGAGACCGTTGGTCAGGAGTTTGGCCTTTCCGGGCGAGAGACCGCAAATCGGCTGGACACGGTCCGCCGTCGAATCCGCCGCCACCTCGAGCGGGTCATCGCTGAGGGACAGGCAGACACCGACGACGCGCTAACGGTCGAGGACCTTCGCCTGGTGGTCGAACTTCTCGCCAGATCAGGCGTCTGAAAGGCTTGGCACGACGTTTGAAGCTCTGAAGCAGAGGGTCTGCGCGAGGGAACAACGCGTCCAACCCGCTATCGAGACTATCTCGCCCAACGCGGTGGAACGGCAACGGCCTGCAACGACGACGATCTCGGAAGCGGTCGGGCGATCTGCTCGCCAGCGCGGACTCGGCCGGGCATCGGAGGTCTATTCCGTGGCCGTGGGAGTCGATCCATGAAGCGATAGAATCTTCGGTGAGTTCCGCGAGTGCGTGCAGGAAGTCGCGGGTGGTGCCGTAGTAGGGGTAATGTGGCGGACCATCAGGCATCGACGTGCGGGTCGGCAGGGAGAGCCAATGGGCCTCCAGTCCTCGGTCGGATGCCGCGCGTGTGGGGGCGTTCCGTCGCACTCACGGCTGCCGCGAACGCTCAAGGCGAGAGGCACATGAGGCGCCTGTTATCTCACTGCGAGTCGTCCCGTCGGGACGAAAATCGGGCGTGGGGCGATCACGCCTCGGAGTTCGCCCCGCGATTTTAGAATCGGCCTCGGCAGTAGCGCCTCGAGTCGGCATCGAATGGGTATGTGCCGAGGAGTTTGCAGGCCTGCCGACGGACGGCAGCGGCAGCTCGATCAGCATATTCAAGGCAGGGGGATCTTCACATGCGACTCTCAGGTGCAAAGGCCATTCAAGTCGCGGCCGCGACAACACTGCTCCTCGCCACCCATGTCGCCGTTGCCAGCCTGGTCGACGGCGTCAGGCGGAAGTCGTGGGTCCATGCCACGCCAGCGGCCGGCGCCGACTTCGCGTGCGGCACTGACCTCTCGGCGTCCACCGCTCGCGCCATGTTGGCCACGAGCGATGCGGGCGGCTACGTTCCCTTGGAGGGAGTGGCTGGCGCTTCGATCGTGGGCGTGGCGTTCCATGTAGTCCGAACATCGGACGGCACCTGCGGTGCTGATATCGAGCTCATACCGCAGGCCCTGGATCGGGCGAACGAGCTGTTTGCGCCAGCGGGGATTGAGTTCGTCCAGTTCGGTTGTGTCGACTACATAGACGACACGTCTATGTTCTCCGGCATAAGCAGCGATGCAAAAGTCTACCAGCTTTGGTCGATGAATGTCGTCGATGGCGCGATCAACATCTATTTAATTCCCCAATTTGAGGGGAATCTCGCTCAGCTACGCGGCAAGTCGTCATTTCCCGATGATCCCGTCCAGGGCATCGTTCTCATCAACAACACACTCAATGAGTCCGATCCCTCGACGATGGCTCACGAGCTTGGGCACTACTTTAGTCTGCTGCATACGCACGAGACCATGAACGGAGTCGAATGTCCGGACGAGTCGAATTGCATCACCGCCGGCGATGGAATCTGCGATACCCCAGCCGACCCGAATCTTCACGGAAACGTCACGGACGACTGCCAGTACACTGGTCCACAGTCGACGATCTGGTGTCCATTCTCAGGCGAATACTCCCCGGACACGCAGAATGTCATGTCCTACTCTCTGCTTCATTGTAAGACACATTTTTCTGCGGGTCAGATATCACGGATAGCCGCGACGCTTCAGCGACAACGGCATGAGCTCATACTCGCCGATCTGCCGGCCGTGTGCGATCAGCGGCCGGCGATCGGGTCGCTCGTCGCGTCGGCATCAATGTACATCCCAGGCCAGGCGCTCGCACTCGAGGCAAACGGCGTGATCGCGCCGCCTGGAACGAGCATCACAAGCGTCCGATTCGAATGCTATGACTTCTGCGAGGGGAATGCGCTCTGTGGAGGCTGGGAGCTGGGCGTCGACGCCAGTCCCGCCGGCGGTTGGACGTGGAGCGGCGTCGTGCCCGACGGCTGGCACGACGGAACCTGGATTCTGCGGGCCAGAGCGCAGTGTTCGAACGGACAGTGCAGCGATGTCGTTTGTGTCGAGGTCAATTCCGGCTTCGACGCATACGTCAAGGCGTCAAATACCGGTTCGGGCGATGCATTTGCCAGCTCAGTCGCAATTTCCGGCGACACGATCGTCATCGGCTGCTGGGGCGAAGACAGCTCCGCAACGACGATCAACGGAGATCAGGCAAACGACGCCGCGCCGGATGCCGGCGCCGCATATGTCTTCGTTCGGAGCGGTTCCACGTGGACCCAGCAGGCGTATCTGAAGGCAGCGAATGCCGCCGCAGGCGATCGGTTCGGGACTTCCGTGGCCATTTCAGGTGACACCATAATCGTCGGAGCGCCTCGGGAGGATGTCGGAGGGTCTGATGCGGGTAGCGCGTATGTGTTCGTTCGCAGTGGCACGACTTGGTCGCAGCAGGCATATCTCAAGGCGTCGAATGCAGGCGCTGGCGACCGCTTTGGCGTATCGGTTGCGGTGTCCGACAACACCGCGGTGGTAGGTGCGAACAGAGAGGATAGCGCTGCCGTTGGGGTCGGTGGCGACCAATCAAGCAACGCGGCGGCCGACGCGGGCGCCGCCTACATATTCATCCGCAGCGGCGGAACCTGGACCCAACAGGCGTATCTCAAAGCGTCCAACTCAGAGTCGCTCGACTATTTCGGATTCAGCGTGGCGATCAATGGCGATCTCGTCGCAGTTGGGGCGCCCTATGAAGATGGCGGTGCGACGGGCGTCGATGGCGACTCGGCGAGCAACAGTCACATTGACTCGGGCGCTGCATACTTGTTTGGTCGACAAGGCGGTGTTTGGAGTCAGCAGGCATACTTGAAGGCGTCCAACACCGATGGGTCGGACGCGTTTGGCATATCCGTCGCGGTATCAGGGACGACCCTCGTTGTCGGTGCGGACGCCGAAGACAGCGTGGCGTCCCGATCCGGCGCCGCATACGTTTTCCATCGAGACGGAATCTGGAGTCAGCAGGCTTTCCTAAAGGCGTCCCCTCCGGGCGCTGACGATCACTTCGGAGGATCGGTCTCGATATCGGGCGACCGGATTCTGGTCGGTGCTAGATATGCCGACGGCCCAAATGCCGATGCGGGGTTGGCCTACGCCTTTTTGCGATCGTCTGCTGTATGGAGCGATTCGGGTGTTATAAGGGCGCCAAACCCTGGGCCTGGCGACAACTTCGGCGGCGCCGTCGCCGTGGAAGCTGACAGAGTGCTTGCGGGCGCGCCGTCTGAAGACAGCAATGCGACTGGCGTGGGCGGCGACTCGCTCAACAATGGTGCAATCGATTCGGGGGCTGCCTTTGTGTTTACGTTCGCACCCGCTCCGACCGGTGACATGAATGGTGACGGGCATGTAAGTGGGGCGGACCTTGCGATGCTGCTGGGTGCGTGGGGGACTGTCGGGGAGAACGGCCTGGATCTCGACGGCAGTGGCGTCGTCGACGGAGCGGATCTCGCGATCCTCTTGGGCGCTTGGACGGGGTGACGGCCGGGCGCAGGCCGTGATTGGTCGTTCTTGCCGCTCAATCGTAAGCGTCGAATCAGGCCTTCACCGCCCAAGCGCGAGCCGCTTCTCCGGAATCGTCCTCACCCACGCCGCAGGCAGGAGCTCCTGCAGGAACACGTCGCCCGCTGTCGTTTTCCGCTCCGCCGGCATGTTGCGGTACTCGGCGAGCTTCGTCAGGAGCTCGCTCACGTAGGCGAAGGGCTCGGCGCCGCAGAGCCGCGGGCTCTGGATCACGCTCAGCCACGACTGACCTGCCCCCAATCTCTGGTCCAATCGCTATGAGAATCGGGGTGCTTCCGTCAGTTGCATGATCCTTCGCTTGCCGCCGCAGATGGGGCGTACCCCCGAGCGGAGCGGCGGCAAGCGACGCCGCGAATCGCGCGGGTGGAGTGTATCCAAGCGAGCTGTGCGGACGTTTGTGGTTGTACTCCCGGCGCCGCCACGCCGTCAGAGCCTTCGCCTCGCCGAGGTCGGCGAACAGGTCCGTGTTCAGGAGCTCGTCGCGGAACTGGCCGTTGAAGCTCTACGCGTACCCGTTCTGCCAGGGGCTTCCCGGCTTGATGTAGAGCGTCTCGACGCCGACGGACTCGAGGAACCTCCGCATCGCCCCCGCGATGAACTCCGGGCCGTTGTCGCTCCTGATGTGCCTCGGCATGCCTCGCTCCCTGAACGCCCCGACGAGGATCTCGAGCACGGCGTCGCTGGTCATCGATCGCTCCACCTCGACCGCCACGCACTCGCGCGTGAACTCGTCCACGATCGCCAACGAGAAAGCATCACCCCGTCTGTAAATTCGCCCGACCGCCGCGGACGGCGGTCCAGACGGATATGACGATTGCTTTCGATGAGGGGCATGGATAGCGGTTCGCCTGTCGACGCCGCCGGGCGGCGGGCCGAGGACTTCGGTCTCATTCGGAGGCCTTGGCGAGGTCGAGGTAGATGCGTCCGGCGGTCCACTCCTCGTCGACCTCGTCGACCTCGGCGAGGACGGCGCTGAAGAGCCAGAGGAGCGAGTCGGCGTTGGGGAAGAGCGTGGCGACGCGTGTGCGTCTCTTGATCTCCTTGTCGAGCTGCTCGATGGCGTTGCTGGTCCTGAGCCTGCGCCGGTGCTCGGGCGGCATCGCGAGGACGGTGAGGGACTCGGCGACGTTCGCGTCGATCTCGTAGTAGACCGTCGATCGCGGAACGCCGAGCCATCGGCAGAGGCGGATGGCATCGACGCGGGTTCCCTCGTCTCGCATCTGGCCGAGCACGGCCCTCACGGACTCTGGCGTTGTCCCTCCAGCAAGCGCGCGACTCTTTTGAGAGCGTGGATCTGAAGGGCCTGCTCGCCGATCCCAACCATGGAGTGGACGTGCAAGTCCTTCTTCTCCGCCTCGAACCGAGCCTCGGTGTCGCGCGGGACGGCGCGGAGGCACTCCTTGCCTCCCTCCATGAAGCGTTCGAGCCAGGTCTCGACCTCGGCGACGGTGAGCCCGTGCTGGCGGGCGACGTCGGCCGGGATCGACTTGCCCTTGTCAGGTCGGGGACGACGGCGGCCTTACGGCCTGCGGTGTTCCTCGTGCGCCCAACCCGCGAGGAGGGACCTATTGGTTGGTGTCCGTGTCTGGCACGACCCAGTCCATGGTGAGATCGGTCACGGCTCGGAGAGCGGCAGCGAAGCGACGGATGCTCATGGCAGGTCCTGGTCGAGGGGCGTCAAGCCAGGGGGCACATCGTGAGCGGTCGAATGAACGAAGCTGCAGGCCGGCACTGATCAGACCCGACCGCGTCCTTCCTCGTCGGCAGGCTGTGAGCGTAGGGTCGGCTCTCCCGTACGATGCCCCTCATCGTGATGGCAGAGCGAGACGCCACGATCCTGATGAATGCTGCGGCGAGCGGCGATCGTGCAGCGGCCGATCGGCTGCTCCCGATGGTGTATGACCAATTGCGGGGGGCTGCGCAGCGACACATGCTGGGTGAGGCAAAGGGGCACACGTTCTCGGCGACCGCTCTCGTGCACGAGGCGTACCTCAAGCTGGCCGGCCCGCGTGAGATGCCGTGGACCGGGCGAGCTCACTTCTACGCCGCCGCTGCCGAGGCGATGCGCCGAATCCTGATTGACCACGCCCGGGCGAAGGCCACGGTCGCCCGGGGCGGTCCGGAAGCGCGACGGGCCGCAGTCAACCTCTCGGCTCTCCCCGATCCGAACTCCGAGTCCGATTCGGCCGGTTTCCTGATCCTCGATGAGGCGATCGCTCGCTTGGAGAGCGTTGACCGGGATGCCGCCGCTGTGGTCAGGCTCCGGTACTTCGCCGGTCTCAGCATTGAGCAGACCGCAGCAGCTTTGGGCGTCTC
This sequence comes from Phycisphaerales bacterium, assembly GCA_044220875.1. GTDB lineage: Bacteria > Planctomycetota > Phycisphaerae > Phycisphaerales > SM1A02 > JAEUIT01. Next base: position 752,321 of record JBGAQH010000001.1, read on the forward strand.
AGCGCCGTCGGTGAAGCGGACGTGGGCATTTGCCCGCGGCTGGCTGAAGGAGGCGATCGAGGCGGGCCGGGACTGAGGAGATGGGGTGGAGCCCGACATGCCTGAATCAAACCACGAGCGGATTCGTAAGCTCTTCGATTTGGTGATCGAGGCACAGCCGAGTGAGCGTCGGCCGCTCCTCGAGCGCGCTTGCCCTGATGACGAGGGACTGAGGAAGCGGATCGAAGCGATGGTCGCGGCCGCAGAGGAAGACCGCTTCCTCTCCGAACCGACGCGAGGCGACGCCAACGTCGCGCTGACGGGCGACCTCTCCTCGTCGGAGAGTGCGACGGGTGCCTCGCCGTTGCGGGAGGGGCCCGGTACGCGCATCGGACCGTACAGGTTGCTTCAGCTCATCGGCGAGGGGGGATTCGGCTCCGTCTTCCTGGCGGAGCAGGAGAAGCCGGTCGCGCGCAAGGTCGCGCTCAAGATCATCAAGCTGGGGATGGACACGCGGCAGGTCGTGGCGCGATTCGAGCAGGAGCGGCAGGCCTTGGCGATGATGGACCATCCGAACATCGCCAAGGTGCTTGATGCGGGCGCGACCGAGACGGGGCGGCCGTTCTTCGTGATGGAGCTGGTCAAGGGCGACCCGATCGTCGAATACTGCGACAGGAACAGCCTCTCCATCCGCGATCGGCTCGAACTTCTCGCACAAGTCTGCCAGGCGGTGCAGCACGCCCACACCAAGGGCATCATCCATCGCGACATCAAGCCATCCAACATCCTGGTCAGTACGCAGGATGGCCGACCGAACACGAAGGTGATCGACTTCGGCATCGCCAAGGCGACGGCAAGCCGGCTTACCGAGAAGACGCTCTTCACCGAGCACCGAGCTCTCATCGGGACCCCCGAATACATGAGTCCCGAGCAGGCCGAGGGCTCGCTGGACATCGACACCCGCACCGATGTCTACAGCCTCGGAGTGCTGCTGTACGAGCTGCTGACCGGGACGACGCCATTCAGTTGCAGAGAGCTCCGTTCCGCCGCCTACGCCGAGATTCAGCGGATCATCCGAGAGGTCGAGCCCCCCAAGCCGAGCACGCGGCTTTCGGAAAACGCCGAGACCATTGCGTCGGTCGCGGCGAAGCGCCACGTGGAGCCCAAGCGACTCGGGACGATTGTCCGCGGCGACCTCGATTGGATCGTGATGAAGGCGATGGAGAAGGATCGCCAGCGCCGCTACGAGACCGCCAACGGCCTTGCCGCGGACATCCGGCGACATCTCTCCGGCGAGGCCGTTCTCGCGGCGCCGCCCAGCACCGCGTATCGCCTCCGCAAGTTCGTGCACCGCAACCGTGCTCACGTGGCCGCGGCGGGCATGGTGTCCTTCGCGCTCCTGCTCGGCATGGCGACGACGGCGTGGCAGGCCGCGGTCGCCTCGAGTCGGGCCGAGGCGGCTCGAAAGGCCGAGGCTGAAGCTCTCATGGCCCGCGATGCCGAGAAGACGCGCGCCGACGAGCTGCGAAGGGTTTGCGACTTTCAGGCAACCATGCTCTCGCAGGTGGACCCGACGACCGCCGGCGCGCAACTCGGCAGGGACGTTGCCGATCGCTTCGCATCCGCCCTTGAGCGAGCCAGGGTTCCGGAGGCGGATCGCGCTGCGCTCACCGACTCCTTCCGTCGCGGATGGGCCCGCGTGAACGCGACCGATGCGGCTGCCGCACTCATCGATCGGACGATCCTGAGGCCGGCGGTGAAGGCGATCGAGGAGCAATTCAAGGAGCAGCCCTTGGTGGACGCCCAGCTTAGGCAAGCGCTGTCGGAGCGGTACCGCGACCTGGGTCTCAACGACGCCGCATTTCCGCTCCAGGAGAGCGCCCTCGCCACGCGGCGCCGCTTGCTCGGTGAAGACCATGTGGACACGCTTCGCTCGATGGATGGCTCGGCCGTCCTCCTCCAGCTCCAGGGCAAGTACGAGCAGGCCGAGGCATGCGTTCGCGAGGTGCTCGAGAGGCGCCGGCGCGTGCAGGGCGACGATCATGCGGAAACGCTCAACTCCAATGACACGCTCGCCCAACTGCTCCAGGCTCGAGGCAAGGTCGACGAGGCGGTGGAGATCTTCCGTACGACGCTTGAGCGGAGCCGACGTGTTCTTGGCGACGACCACCCGGACACCATCCGATCCATCAACAACCTGGCGTCGGCACTTCAGGAGTCGGGCAAGCTCCCGGGGGCGGAGCAGTTCTATCGCGAGGCCCTGGACAGGAGTCGGCGCGTCCGCGGGGTCGAGCACTTCGGCACGCTGGCCATCATGAACAATGTGGGATCGGTGCTGAAAGCGCAGGGCAAGATCCAGGATGCCGAACGGTACTTCCGCGAGTCTGCCGAGACGCGGCGCCGCGTCTGTGGAGATGACCACCCCGCCACGATTCGGTCTTTGAGCAACCTCGTCAGCGTGCTCGAGCTCCCGGGACGAGCGGCCGAGGCAGAGCCCCTCGCCCGCGAAGCGGCCCTTGCAAGTCGGAGGGTCCTCGGCGAGGACAACCCCGACACGCTCACGACGGTCGCACGTTACGCGGCGGTGCTCGTGGCGCAGCAAAGGCACGCGGACGCCGAGCCGTACTTCTTCGATACGCTCGCCCGCCTCCGCCGCGTCCTGGGAGACGACCATCCCAACACCATCGGCGTGTTGAGCGGCTACGGATCGTCGCTGCTCGCACAGGGCAAGTTGGCCGAGGCCGAGCAGTGTGCACGCGAGGCGCTCGAACGCAGCGAGCGCGTGCTCGGTGCGGATCACCGCAACACCATCGTCTACCGATTGAATCTGGGCATGGTGCTGGCCGCGCGCGAGCGATTCGCCGACGCGGAGACCTGCTTCCGGGGGGTGATGGAGAAGGCTCGGTCCACGCTGGGACCTGAACACCGCATCACCACTCAGGCCGTGACGGAACTGGGGATTCTGGCCGAGCGTTCAGGTCGGCATCCGGAAGCCATTGCGTTGCTTGCGCCGATCGAAGCCCACGTCCGAAACACCGCCGCCACGAGACGTGCCCGGGACACCGCTCGGTACCTGAGCGCGCTCGGCGCGGCGACCTACCACGTCGGCGAGAGCCCACTGCGATTTCAGGAGGCTGAGTCGAGGCTTCTTGAGGCGCACGCGAGCCTCGCCAAGGCCCTCGGCGAGCGACAGAGGGAGACGCTTGAGTGCGTGACGCGGATCGTGGACCTCTACGTCGACTGGGACAAGGCGGAGCCGGGCAAGGGGCATGACGCCAAGGCAGCAGAGTGGAGGGCCGCGCTGGACAACGATGCTGCGCTGCAGAAGGGAACATGAGGCAACGGGGGCGGTCGTCCTGACCGCGGGCCGAGCACGATGTGGCTCCCGATCCGTTCGGGCATCCGTCGCTGCCGAGCGCATCGGAGGAGCATGGAGCGCACAGCGGTGATTGAGCAGCGCGTGCGTACCGTCTCGACCGCCCAACCCTTCCCTTGCCAAGGCGGACGTAAGGCTCAACGCCCCTTCGCCGCTCCTCGAGAAGCGGTTGCCGCGCACCACCGCCACCGTCCTGCACTGTCCCGCTCGCGATCACCCGCGACGCGCACGCGAGTCGCGAGCCTCGCACACCGCCGGCCCTTTGCCGTCCTCCTCGAACCGGCCAACGAACAAGGCGGGCGTGACTCCATCGTCACGCCCGCCGAGATTCAGGGGATGCCGGCGCGCATGCCGCGGCGCGGATGCCCGCGCGTCATTCCCCTCCGTGAGAGGGCCGTGCGGTGCGCGGAGGCCTCGTCCGATCGGCGTCACTCGTTGGCGCCGGCGGTCCGCTTCCGGTAGAAGTCGCGGACGTTGCGCTCGAAGCTCGGATTGGCCGTCGCGGGCCAGTTCTTCTTGTCGAAGCCCGGCGCGTCCTTCAGGCGTTCCTTGGTGACGGCGAACACGACCTTGCCGTCCTTCCGCGCCGAGAGAGCGTCCCACGGAACGGCGAAGAGCTTGTCGTTGAACCCGAGGAAGCCGCCGAAGGAGAGCGCGGCGTAGGAGATGCGGCCCGAGTCGGGATCGATCACCAGGTCCTCGATCTCGCCCAGGGCCTCGCCGGTCGGGCTCTGGATGTTCATGCCGATCACGTCACTCAGCTTGATCAGCGTGAACGGGGTGCCCGTCGGCAGCGACATGTCGCGGCCGTAGAGGGGAGTTCCGTAGAACTCCGCGATCGGCTGGCCGAACTCGTCGGTGTTCATCCGCGGCCAGGCCGACGGCTCGAAGGCGGGGGCCGTGTCGATGTCGCGCGGTCCGCGCAGGTCGATGCGGCACACCTTCTCGTCGTGGTGCAGCGAGGACCACGGCACCGCGATCACCCGGCTCGAGTCGTCGAGGTCCACGATCGCGTAGGCGACGCGGCCGCGGGCCTCGTCGATGGCGAGTTCGGTGATGTCGCCGATCTTCCTGTTCATCGCGTTCACCACGTCGCGTCCGCGGAATTCGCTTCCCTTGATGATGCCGTGATGCTCGTCCGAGGCCGACATGGGGTCGCCGGTCGCGGCGCGGGTCGAGGCGATCTTGCCGGTCGCGACGTCGACGGTCGCGACCATGACCCGACCCGATGCGTCGACGACGGTGACGTCGAGCGACATCGGGCCGTCCGTGGCGCCGGATCGGCGCGACGTCGAGGCGCAATGGACCTCGACCGCCTGTCCCTTGAGCTGCGCCTCGGCGAGCTCGATGGCCTTGGCGATGGTCATGCCGTGCTGGCGCAGCCCCTCGGCGACACGCTGGGCGTCGGCCTCTGAGGTGCCGCCGACGGAGCGGGTGCGCACGACGGCGTCGCCGTGTGCGGTCTTGGATTCGGTCGTCGTCGGCGGCGCGGCGCCCGCGCTCATGGCGGCGGCGGCGAGCGTGCCTGCGACGATGCAGCCGAAGGCGAACGGCCTGGTGCCGTCAAGCGTGTGCTGGTGATTCATCATGATTCCTGTGAATGAAGCCCGCCGGGGAACCGCCGAGGGCGAAACGGCGGCCCGATGCGGGCAGGGTGAGATCGCCCTGAACGCGCCTCGGGCACGCGCGCCGCTGGGGCGCCATCGTGTCCCGAGGTCCGCTTCTCTATCGTTTAGCGCGAGGCCACTGCGGCTTCGCTGCTGACGTTGATGTCGGTCGCGCCGGCGCGCTCGAAGTACTTCTTCACCTGGGCGACCTCGTCCCCGTTCCGCACATGCACGGAAATGAGGATGTTGCCGTCCTTGACCTTGCCCTCGTAGCGCTTGGCCTCCACTTCGGGGATGCCGAGGCCGATGAGCGCCCCGGTGAGGCCGCCGACGGTCGCGCCGACGGCAACGCCGCTCAGGGCAGCCATGATCGGGCCGGCGGCGATGAACGGCCCGAGGCCTGGAATCGCGAGCAGGCCGATGCCGGCGAGGAGACCGATGGCTCCGCCGGCGATGCCGCCGGAGGTCGCGCCGACCACGGTTCCCTCCGGGGCCTTCGTGTTCGCCTCGTGGGCGAAGTCGCGGGTGCCGGCGCGGTCGGGGAGCAGCACCGAGATGTCCCTGGTGTTGAAGCCGGCGACGTTGAGGTCGCGAACGAGGTCGTTCGCCTTGTCGACGTTGGAGACGATGCAGAAAACGGACTGAGCCATGTCTATGCCTTTCGTGGGCGAGAGCGGATGCGCTGGCCACCCGCTTCGCGGTGGTGTCGTTGGGCGCGGGGAACGAACCCCGCGCCGGTCTGAATGTCCGACGCTGCCGACGGCAGGCCGCGGGTCACGTCGTCTTGATGGTCAGGCGGTTGACCACCGAATGGACGCCGGCGACGGCCTTGGCCCGCGCCTCGACCGCGTCCTTCTCGGCCTGGCTGTCGACGACACCCTCAAGCGTGACCGTGCCGTTGGCGGTGATCACCTTGCAGTTCTGGGCGTTCATCGACATGCCCGAGTCGGCCATGAGCGCCTTGCGGATCTCGGCCGTGATCGTGATGTCGGAGGACTTCTCCGACTGGTCGAAGGGCGTCGACTGAGCCGGGGCTTGGCTCTTGGCGTTGCGCCCCGTGTTGTCGGCGTTGCGTTGGTCGACCCGCGCGTCAGGGACGGACGTGTCCCGACCGCAGCCCGATCCGGCCCCCAACGCCACGACGAGGGCGACTCCGACCGCCGAGCACAGGGCGCGATGCGATTGCATGGGTGTTCTCCTCGAATGGTAATGCGAATCGAATGGACGGCTCTGCACTCAGCGATTCCCGCCACTCCGGCCCGCGTCATTGCGCTGCGGCTGGGTGGGCGGCGACTTCTGCTGCTGCGGCTGCTGCGAGCCGCCGGTTCCCGTGGATCCGGATTGCTGCTGCCCGCTGCCTTCGCGGGCCTTGCTGCCCGGCTCGCGGGACGGAGTGCCGCGCTCCCCCTCCGGGGCGACGCTGCGTCCGATGCCCTGGGTCGTCGGCTGTCCCGACTTCTGCTGACCGGCGCCCTTCATGTCGCTTCCGCGGTCGGACGGCATGGCCTCATAGCCTGCGTCGGAGATCGCCGTGCACGCGGCCTCGCATGCGGCGTCGTCAGCGCAATCGAGCACCGCGGTGCCCACCGAAACGCTCTTGACCTCAACGCCGTTGAGGCCGCGGAGCGCGCCGCTCACGTTCTTGACGCAGGTGTCGCCCTTCATGCCGTCGATCTGAATGGTCTTGGTTGTCATGGTCCCGTTCCCTTGTGATTGGTCAGGCATGCGACAGCACGCCTAACGCGATGCGTATGAGCGAAGGTACGCCCGATGCGGACGGCGCGGCGCACAACCTCGCGAGATCGCCGTCGTTTCAAGGGACCGCCCTACGAGCGAGTTTGTCGTGCGCAACGTCTGCATCGCGAGCGCGACAGGCGGAGCTTTCTCCGAGTGAGATTGCCTGTGTCGATGCGCCGCGCGCGACGTCGACGATTCGGGCGGACACCCGAACGTCGCGCGCAACCATGCGAGTAGCCTTCGCTGCGTTCGGCGTCACACACACAGGAGACATCCAATGAGCAAGAACGAACCGGCGGCCGACATCGACACCATCAAGGCGGACATCGCCGCGCTGCGCGACGACATCGGGGCCATCACCGCCTCCGCGATGCGCGACGGCGCCGACACCGTGCGAAAGGCCGGCAAGGCGGCCCGCGACATGGTCGCGTCGGCGCTCGAGCAGGTGCAGGGCTTCGTCGAGGAGCGGCCGGTGACGTCGATCTTCATCGCGTTCGGCGCCGGCGTCCTGGCATCGAGCCTCCTCCGCCGCAGGTAACCCATGCGATTCCTCATCACGCTCTTCCTGCGGGTGAATGACCTCGTCGAGGCCCAGGGACGAATCGCCCGACGCGCTGCGTTCGACATCGTCATCGCCTTCGCGGTGATGCTCGCCGCCGCGGCGCTGGGGATACTGACCTGCTCGGCGGCCGCGGGCGCGGTGCTCATCGCGCTCCAGACGGTGATGCCGCTCGCCGCGGCGCTTGCCCTGGTCGCGTGCCTGCTCGCCATGCTCACGGTCGCGGCCGCGATCGTCTCGCTCCGCTTCGCTGCCCCACGCGGCGCGCACTGGCCGCGCTGACGCTCCGCCCCACCTGACGACGCACCATGCCCACCGGACCGCCCAATGCCGCGGGGAGCGCGTCCGACCTCCGTCTGGTCCTGGCCTTCACCAGGCTGGGACTCTTCGCGCTCGTCGTCGCGGTGCTGTGGGTCGCGCAGGACATCATCATCCCGGCCGCGATCGCGGTTGTGCTGGCGTTCGTCCTCATGCCGGTCGTGACGCGCCTCGAGCGCGTCGGCACGCCGCGCCCGGTCGCGGTTCCGGTGACCGTCGTCGCGACCGCCGGCGTCGTCCTCCTCATCGGATGGATCGTCGCGGTCCAGTCGCTGCGGTTCACCGAGGACCTTCCCGCGTATCGCACGAAGGTGCGGGAGAAGGTCGCGGCCCTCGCCGACCGGACGAACGGGCTGTTCGCCCGCGCCCAGCGGGGCATGCGCGAGGTCGAGCGGCAGGTGAACGACGCGGCGACGGCGCTCACCGATCAGCCCGCGCCGCCCGAGCGCGGTCCCGACGACGCGCCGGGCGCGGAGCGGCCCGAGCCGCCGGCCGCGGGCGATCCGCCGCGGACCGCGTCGCCGATCGATTCGCTGCACGCCGTCGGCACCCTGGCCGGGCTGGCGATCGCGCCGCTCGTCCAGGTGGCAATCGTCCTCTTCATGGCGAGCGTGATGCTGCTCCGCCGCGAGGAGCTGCGCGACCGGATCATCGCCCTCGCAGGACACGAGCAGCTTCACCGCACGACGGGCATGATGGACGAGGCGGCCCGCCAGCTCGGGCGGCTGCTCCTCACCCAGCTCCTGATCGCCGTCGCCTTCGCGGTCCTCTTCACGCTCGTCCTCCTCGCGGCCGGCGTGCCGAACGCGTTCCTGTTCGGCGCGCTCGTCGTGCCGATGCGATTCGTGCCGGTGATCGGCACCTGGATCTCGCTCGCCCTGCCGATGCTGCTGGCCGGCGCCGTCCTCGACGGCTGGACGCCGATGCTCGCGACCGCTGGCGGATTCCTGGTGCTCGAGACGACCGCGTCCTACGTCATCGAGCCGTGGGCGCTCGGGAAGCGCACCGGCATCTCGCTCACCGCGGTCCTGCTGGCGCTCATCTTCTGGACCTGGCTCTGGGGCCCCGCCGGTCTGGTGCTCGCGATGCCGATCACGACGTCGCTGGCCGTCCTCGGACGGCGCGTGCGCGGCCTCGGCTGGATCGCCACGCTCCTGAACGAGGAGTCGGGGCTCACCCCCTCGGCCCGCATGTACCAACGGCTGCTCGCGCGCGACCTTGACCAGGCCCTTGCGATCGCCCGCGCCGAGCGCGAGCGCTCGGGACTCGACCCGGTCTATGCGACGGTGATGCTCCCGGCGCTTGCGGCCCTCGAGCGCGACCGGCAGTCGGGCGAGCTCGATCCGGTGCGGGCCGCGTTCGCCATCGACGGCCTGGCGGAGATCGCCGATTCGCTCGCCCTCGACCACGGCGCCGCGAACGAGGTCGAGCGCCGCGTCACGCCGCGCCGCGTCGTCATCGTGCCCGCCCACGGCGCCGCCGACGCCGTGACGGCGCGGATGCTGATGCACGCGGCCATCGCCCGCGGCCGGGAGGCGAGCGCGCTTCCGGTGGGCGACCTCGTCGCCGAGCGCGCCGCCGCCGCCGCGAACCTGGACGCCGACGCGGTCTGCGTCTGTGCCATGCCGCCGCTCGCCGAGTCCCACGTTCGGCTCCTGCTCGAACGGCTCCGCGTTGCGGTGCCGGCTGACCACGTCACCGTCGCGCTCTGGCAGGACGAGGTCGATGCGCTTGCCCGGGAGCGCCTCGCCGAGGCCGGGGCGAAGACCATCGTGATCACGTTCGACGAGGCGCTTCGCGCCCTCGTGGGGTGAGGGAGAGGCGCGCTGGCGCATGAAAGGGCGCGAGCGACCGGGAGGACCCAATCGCTCGCGCGACCTCTCATGATCCGTGCGCAGTCCCTCGCTTCAGGTCATCTTGCCGCGGCGGAGCAGGCCTGCGACGAGCGACACCAGGAAGAGGACGAGGAAGACCAGGAAGAGGATCTTCGCGATCGAGACGGCGCCGGCGGCGATTCCTCCAAAGCCGAAGACGGCGGCGACGATCGCGATGATGAAGAAGACTGCGGCCCAGTAGAGCATGGGACCTCCCAGAAGAGTGTGCGAACGAAAACGGAAGGTGACGAGAAGCGAATTCCGGCGTCGGCGCGAGCCGCTATTTCCTGATCGCGTCCTTGGTGTCGTCGGCGATGTCCTGGATGCCCTCGCCGGCGGCCTCGACGTCCTTGCCGACGCCCTTCGTCGTGTTGCATGCCGCCAGGGCAAGCGGCGCCGCGATGGCGCAGGCCAGGGCCGCGAAGCCGAGGCGGGATCGTGTTCGGCGCCGATCGCCGAGGTCGGTGTGCGATTCCATCATGGTGCGTGCTCCGTTGGGATCTGCGGTCCGACGACGCCGTCGCATCGCAGCGTTCCCAGGCTGCGCCGAATGTAGGCGGGAGCGCCCGACGTCCCCGTCAAGCGATCGCCCTAAAAGGACGTCGGCGCTCAGTCGCGCCACTTGTCGATCACGACGCTTTCGCGAAGCTGCACGAACGTCAGCGACTGCTTCACGTGCGGCTCGTCCTTCCCGCCGGCGTTCCAGAGCGCCAACGGCGATGCCTGTTCGGACAGCGGCTGGTAGGACCAGCGCCACAGCTCGGTGCCGTCGGACAGCGCGGTGCGGGCCTGCGGCTCGCCGAGGACGGCGACGAGCCACTCGCCCCTGGTCGATCCGATCTTGATGCGATCGAAGAGTCCCGCGGAAACGTACGTGCCCGCGTAGGTCACGGATGGTCCCGAGATCTGCATCTGGATCGGGCCTTCCAGCTTCATGGTGCCGTCGAGAGCCATGGTCCCGTCCATGGTCATTCTCGATTCCCCGCACGCGACGAGTGAACAGGCGGCGACGAGGACCGATGCGATCCGAGCTTTGTGGCGTGTCATGGGAAGACCTCTCTCTTGTTGCATGCGCTCATCGCGCAGCGAACGCACACTAGCGCATGGCGAAATGCGCACCGTGAGGCACTTGCCCGAATCGCCGCGCGGGGCTTTGATACGCTTCGGGCATGCGTCCCTCACGAAACATTCGCTGGAGCGCGCTGACCTGCCGCCTCCACGAGACCGACATCTACCTCGGTCTCGCCGCCAGCCTCGATGACATCGTGAGCGAGCTCGTCAGCGCGCGGCGCATGGTGGCGTTTCCGCTCCAGTCGATCCTGATGACGGCCGCCGACGCGGCGGCGACGCCGCTTCGCGTGCTTGCGGTGCGCGATCCGGAGCTGCTTTCCGTCGATCCGGCCCCCCCCGGCACTCCCGCGCCCGAGCCCGGCTTCCAGCGCGTGACGCTCGAGCTCAAGATCCCCGAGACGGCGCTCGTCGCGGTCGTCGGCGGCCCGTCCGCCGCACAGGCGAAAGCAACGCTGCCCGTCGCCGAGCGGCCCGACGAGCGCACGCTCACGCGGCCGGTGATGGCGTTTCTCCTCACCGTCGGCCTGCCGACCGAGGAGGAGGACGCGTTCTTCATGAACGTCGTGCGCGACTTCCTCTCGAAGTCGTGGATGACGCTGCCGAGTCTCCTTCGCCAGGTCGGATGCACCTCGGCCGAGCACGTGGCCGAGGGCGAGTGCGACTCGTGCCGACCGGACCCGACGTGACTCGCGAGCGGGACCGCGCGGCTCAGCCCAGGATGAACCCGCCGCGGGCGACGCGCCGGATCGCCGCGACGATGACCTCGACGTCGGCGTGCTTGCTGACGAATCCCCACGCCCCGGCGTCGATGGCGCGATCGATGAGCTCGGGCTGCGAATGGCCGCTGAAGATGAGCACCTTCGCGTCGGTGTGCTTCGAGGTGAGCTCGCGCAGCGCGTCGAGCGGATCGCGGCCCGGCATGTCGAGATCGAGGAGCACGACGTCGGGCCGCTGCCGGACCACCTCGGCGACGAAATCCCCCGCGTCGCCGACCGGCGTCAGCCACTCGAACCCGCCGAGCAGCCCGAGCTTCAGGGCCAGCGCCTCGACGACAAGGGGATTGTCGTCCACGCACATCACCCGCAGCGGCGCCTCGTCAAGTCCTTGGATGGTTGACCCATGGTCCATGCGCATTGCACCTCAGGCGGCTCCGTGGTCTATGGTCGCCAGCGAACCGCCCGTCTCGTTGTCCAGGTCTTCGGCGAGCTTGGTCACCGATTCGCGCAACGTCTTCCGAATGACGGACGGCGCGGGGCTCTCGACCCATTGAACACCCGAACGGCGAATCGGATGATCGGGCATTTCCCCGAAAGCGATGATCTTTCGCGGCCGCGACGGAGCCTCGTTCATGAACGAATTCGCGAGCTCCTCGGTGAGCGAGCGACCGTCCACCACCCAAACCACCGCACGCCGCTCGGCGGCGAGGTCGAAACCCCGCAGCGACGCGCTCTCGTCGCCGTCCACCTCGCAGCCCAGCGCCCGGGCCACCGCCGTCGAGTAGGTGCGGAGTCGCTGGTCGCGGAAGCTGATGACGGCGCGGACCGGCGGCGTCGGCGGCGTGGCGTGCTTCGCGACCGCACGATGGGCTGCGACGGGAAGCGTGAGGACGAACGTCGTTCCCCGTCCCTGCTCCGACTCGATCGCGATGCTCCCGCCCGACTGCTGGACGATCCCGTGGACGAGCGAGAGCCCGAGGCCGGTCGAGATGCCGCGGGCCTTGCTCGTGAAGAAGGGCTCGAGGCAGCGGGCCCGCACCTCCGGCGTCATGCCCGGCCCGTTGTCGTGCACGCTCACCCGCACGCTTGACGCATCGGGCCCGGCGGACGCCGACACGCGCACGCGCCCGCCGTGCGAGTCGCGAAGCGCGTCGCCGGCGTTCTGCACGAGATTGAAAATCGCCTGCGTCAGCCGATGGCGCCCGATCGCGATCGCCGGAAGGCCGACCGCAAGCGAGCGCTCGAGCTCGACGCCGCGGGGCAGGCAGTTGCGGAGGAAGGACTCGGCGTCGGACCACCACTCGTACACGTCGGTGGTCTCGACCGCGTTGGTCCGCTCCGGATCGAGGGAGAGCAGGCGAAGCCCGTTGGCGAGGCGCTGGAGATATTCGGCGCACGTGCCGATCGCCTGCACGTCGTCGGCGAGGTTCGCCGGCAGCCCCTTGATCGCCATCGCCTCGAGGCGAAGCCGCACCGGAAGCAGGAGGTTGCCCATGTCGTGCCCGAGACCGGCGCAGAGGGTGCCGAGCGCAGCCATGCGCTCCGAGAGCCGGAGCTGGGTGTGCGACTCCTCAAGCGCGACGGTGCGGGCCGCGACGAGCTCCTCGAGGCGCGACCGATAGCGGTCGAGTTCCTGCTCGGCGAGCTTCCGGTCGGTCACGTCCTGGATGACCGCGATGATGTGCGTCGCGCGGCCCTCGGGATCGCGGGCCGCGGTGATTGACGTCGCGCCGTACAGCTCGCCGCCGGACTCGCGCACGAATCGGTACTCCGCCGTCGCCTCGCCGGCCAGCCCGTCGCGGAGCTGCTCGAGCATCGACTGCGCCCTGGCGCGTTCCGACTCGTGGAGGAACTCGACGAAGGTCCTGCCGTTCAGCTCCTCCGCCGTCCGCGAGAGCATCTCGCAGAGGCGAAGGTTCACCATCTGGAAGCGGCCGGTCGCCGGCTCGATCTGGGCCTTGCCCACGCCGGCGCATTCGAAGCTCCGGCGGAAGGCCTGCTCGCGCTCGCGCACCGAGCGCTCCGCGCGGCGCAGCTCGGAGATGTCGACGAAGGCCCCGACGCTCCCGCGCGGCCGGCCGTTCGCGTCGACGAGCGGCGACGCGTATTGATACACGCTGCGGCGGTCGCCGTCCGGCCGCTCGATCTCGAACTCGATCGGCCCGGTCGGCCGTCCGGTCGCGATGGCCTCGCGCATCGGCGTCCGCAGCGGAAGGGGAATCACGTCCTCGGTGGCATGGCCCTCATGCGGCTCGAAGGTCGGCGAGGCGCTGGCGGGCCGGCCGATGATCGCGGCGCCCGCCGCGTTGCAGGCCAGCGTGCGGCAGCGCTCGTCGAAGGCGACGGCGATGCCGATCGGCGCGGTGTCGAGCACCGCCTGGAGCACCTGGGCCCGCTCGGCGAGGCGCTCGCTGAGGTCGCTGACGGCCCGCTCGACGACCCTGCTCCGCATGCACTGCGCGAGTTCGGCGGCGAGATCGCGAAGCGCGGACGTCACCTTGCCGTTGCGCATGAAGGGCGTGGCCCTGCGGAGCTCGATGAGGACCACCCGTCGCTCGCCGCGATCGGCCTGCGTGGCGACCGGCAGCGACAGCACGTGCCGCGCGGAGCGCGGCGCCGCGGCATCGACGCCAAACGCGGGCTCGAGGGACGCGAGCGACCGGGCCACGGCGCGAACGGAGGGGGCGCCGGCCGCGCAGCGGTCGTGCAGGTACTCCCCGAGGGCGTGGGCGAGGGCGCGTCCGGCGGCCTCCGGCAAGCGGTGCGGCGCGGCCCGGATCGAGACGGCGGCCATGCGGCCCCCCTCGGAGTGCCACGCGATCGCGGCGCTGGCCCGATACCGGTTCGCGAAGATCCGCAGCGCCTGGTCGATCGCGTCCGCGTCGGATCCCGCGCCCAGGATGGCCTTGGTGATCTCCACCCGCAGCTCGTGATAGTCGCTTCGCAGCAGGCTCTCGTGCCGGGCCCGGACCAGGAGGTCGATCACCATCGAGAGGAAGAGCCCCTGGATGATGAACGCCGCGGCGCGGACCGTCTTCGAGCCGTCGAGGTCGAGCCATGCCCCGACGTCGGGGAAGACGAAGAGCGCCTGGGTCAGGAGGGCGATCAGGAATGTTGCGACCATTCCCGCGCCGCGTCCGCCGAACCACGCGGCGAGGGCGATGCCGGTGAGCCCGAAGAGGTACGGCGCGTCGACGACCGCCACCAGCGACGCGAGCGAGTCGCGAAGCACGATCGTCCCGACGCCGATGCCGATCGCGGCGCCGTAGCGGCCGAGTGGCGAACCCCGAATCTCCTCGATCACTGCGGCAATGCGCGTCGCGGTCCTCATGCGATCTCCTCATCGGTCCCGTCGGGGCCGCAACCCGCGGCGCTCGGGCGGCCGAGCCGTTAGGCCTCGACCAGGCCCTCGGCGATCGCGAACCGGGTGAGTTCGGCGCGATCGTGGATGTCGAGCTTCTTCATGATCGACGTGTGCTGGGAGTCGATCGTCTTCAGGCTCCGGCAGAACGTCCGGGCGATGTCGGCGCGGGAGCGGCCGTGGCCGATGAGCCGCAGGACCTCGAGCTCGCGCGGCGAGAGCAGGCTGAGGCGGCTTCGCCCGTCGGTGCCTCGGGTGTCGCCGCCGGCGCGCAATCGCTCGAGGACCTCGTCGCTCAGCGCCCGCCGCCCGGAGTGGGCCTTGCGGATGCCGTCGATGATCGCCGCGGGCGAGTCGGCCTTCGAGTAGTAGCCGGCCGCGCCGCGCTCGAGGGCGCTGTCGATGTAGTGGTCGCGGACGTGCGCGCTCAGGATCACGACCTTGACCGAGGGAAGCTGCTCCCGGAGCATCGAAATCCGCTCGAGCGGATGCGGTCCGGGCATGTCGATGTCAAGCAGCACGACATCGGCGCGGAGCTCCTTCGCCCGCTCGACCAGGCGATCCGCGTCGGGAAGGCGGCCGACGTAGGCCAGGTCGGGCTCGAGCGCGATGCGCGAGGCGAGGCCCTCGATGAGAAGCTCGTGGTCGTCGACACAGAGAACGTTGATGGGTGCCCGGAGCGACATGCCACGAGGGTAGCACTGCTGCGGTCGCTCTCGACGCGCCGATTCGCGGAGAGCGCAGCGCCGCCCGGATTCGGGCGATCGCCCGAAGGTCGTCGCGAACCGCGCCGCGATGATCGCCCCGCAAGGAAAGGGGACGGGCGATTCAGGCTCCTGCCCGATCGCACCGACGCGGAAACAGGCGAATCTCTAGTCGTCAGACATCGCAGCGCCTCGTGCGACGCGATGCGTCCGCACCGTGCGATGGACGCACGAAGCACCACGGAGGAACGCATGACCACACGTGACACAGGCCTGAACTCGCCCGGACGCGGGATGCCGTTCGCGGCGATCGACCCGACGATCGAGGAGGCATACTGGCGGGCGCATTTCCGCAATCGCCCATACGTCGCCGCGGACGAGCCCTTCGACAGCTATCTGCCCGCCTATCGGCTCGGCTGGCAATCGCGGGCGGATTCGCAGTCCGATCCGTCGCTCTCCTTCGCCGACGTGGATGAGCGGCTCGCACGGGCATGGGACGCGCTCCGGGAGAGGGGAACCCTGACCTGGGAGCGGGCCAAGCACGCGGTGCGCGACGCATGGGACCGCTTCGCCGTGGAACGGGCGGAGAACGAGGGAATGCCGCCGCTGCACGCGCCTCCCGAACGGCCGAACGCGCGCTCGACGATCGAGCGCTTCTGATCGCGAACGCCAAAGGGGAAGCGGACGACCGCTCGCTCCCCTGAAGCGATCGCTCCCTGGAGGAGGGAACGGACGCGGGCCGGCGCACGCCGGTCCGCGTTCTTGCGCGCGGAGCGCGAGGCCTACGCGCCGACGGCGGCGCGGGCGAAGGACATCGTCCGCATGCGGCGCACGACCTCCTCGACGTTCGCCCGGTTGTTGAACGAGCTGATGCGGAAGTAGCCCTCGCCGCACGCGCCGAATCCGGCGCCCGGGGTGATGACGACGTTCGCCTCGCGCAGCATTGCGTCGAAGAACTCCCAGCTCCGCATCCCGTTCGGGCACCTCACCCAGACGTACGGCGCGTTCTCGCCGCCGAAGAC
This sequence comes from Phycisphaerales bacterium, assembly GCA_044220875.1. GTDB lineage: Bacteria > Planctomycetota > Phycisphaerae > Phycisphaerales > SM1A02 > JAEUIT01. The sequence continues at coordinate 768,645 of JBGAQH010000001.1, forward strand.
GGTGAGCCCCAGCGCCCGGCAGCCCTCGCGCAGCACCGCCGCGTTGCCCATGTAGAAGTCGACGAGCGAGCGCACCTGGGCCTTGCCCTCGGGCGTGTAGAGCGCCGCCGCGGCGGCCTGCACCGCGTAGCTCACGCCGTTGCTGCGCGTGTTCCAGCGGCGCGTCCACAGCGGGTTGAGCGCGACGCTTGCGCCGGCCGCGGTGTGTGCGTTGAGGGTCTTGGGCAGGACGGTGTAGCCGCAGCGCACGCCGGTGAAGCCGCCGGACTTCGAGAAGGAGTGGAACTCCATCGCGCACTCCTTCGCCCCGTCGATCTCGTAGATCGAGCGCGGGAGCGACTGGTCGCGGATGTACGCGTCGTAGGCGACGTCATAGAGGATGATCGCCCTGTTCCGCAGGGCGTACTCGACCCACGCCTTGAGCCGCGGACGGTCGATCATCGCCCCGGTCGGGTTGTTGGGGAAGCAGAGGTAGATGATGTCGACCGGCTGCTTCGGGATCTCGGCGACGAAACCGTTGGCCTCGGTGCAGGGCATGTAGACGATGCCCTCGTAGCTGCCGTCGGCGCGGACCGCGCCGGTGTTCCCGAACATCACGTTCGAGTCGACATACACCGGATACACCGGATCGGTGATGGCGATGCGGTTGCCGCCCTGTCCGGCCCCGCCGAAGGCGAGGATCTCGAGCACCGAACCGCAGTCGCCCTTGCTTCCGTCGGAGAGGAAGATCTCGTCCTCGTCGATCGAGATCCCGCGCGAGCGGAAGTCGCCGTCGGCGATCGCCTTTCGCGCGAAGTCGTATCCGGTGCCGGGTCCGTATCCCCTGAACGTCTCGCGCCTGGCGAGCTCGTCGGTGGCGCGGTGCATCGCCTCGATCGCCGCCATCGGCAGCGGCTCGGTCACGTCGCCGATCCCGCAGCGGATGATGCGCGGCGCGGCGGTCGGGTTCGCCGCGGCGAAGGCGCTGACCCGTCGGGCGATCTCGGGGAAGAGGTAACCGGCGGCGAGCTTGAGATAGTGTTCGTTGACGAGAGCCATGGCGGCGTGTGTCGATGGGGTGCGAAGCGGGGCGGGCGCGCGTGGCGTCCGTTCGAATCCGATGGCGGGGTCCGATGGGCGGGTAGCCTAGCGACCGGCGGCGTACCGGGTCGCGCAGCGCGTCAGCGGGGCTTCTCGGCGCCGCCGGTGAGGCGCACCGCGAACGCCGGCGGCAGGTTGCCGAGGACGAACTCGCGCCGGCCGGCGTGCTTGCGGCGGAGGCTCTTGCCCAGCGCGTCGATGCGGCGGAGACGCTCGCGGCCTCGGGGGTTGACGAAGGGGGCCTTCATCGCCCGGACGCCGGCGTATTCGAAGTAGGCGAGTTCGCCGCCCTCGCGGAGGAGCGTCATCAGCCGGTTGAGGATGCTCCGGACCAGCGTCGGCGGGAAGTTGTTGAACGGCAAGCCGCAGACGATGAAGTCGAAATGGCCGGTGAGCGGGGCCTTCTCGATCGGGGCGCAGTGGAGGTGGACCTCGGCGCCGTTGCGGTGGCTGCGGTAGGGGCCTAACAGTTCGCGCTCCAGGTGGGCACAGAACTCCTCGCTGATCTCGACGAGGTGAAACTCGTCGCCGTGGCGAAGGGCCTTGAGGATGTGCTTGGTGAAGGGGCCGGTGCCGGGCCCGACTTCCAGCACGCGGCGGCGCCCGTGGGCCGCCCGCAGATTCTTCGTCATCACCTTGGCGAGCTGGGGCGACGAGGGCCACACCGATCCGGTGTGGTGGATGTCCTTGATGGCTTGTCGGACGAAGGCGAGCATTGGGCTGGGCGCGTCCTGTCGGTGGGCTGAGTCGTGTCGGGTGATGCGGTCGCTTCCCCTTCGGGCGTCGCATGCCGGAAGTCGTTGGGAAGTGGTGTCGCACTCTATCAGACACCGCGCCGATTCCGCCCGCCGCGGAGCCCGCTCAGAGCGACGGCACGAAGTTCGTGCGTGCCTCGAGCCCCAGGGCGAACCCGGCAAAGACCTCCGATATCTGCTGGAGGTCCCGCAGGCTGGTCATCTCGACGGTCGTGTGCATGTAGCGGATGGGAAGGCTGAGAAGGCCGCAGGGAATCCCGCCGCGCGCGAGGAAGATCGCATCGGTGTCCGTGCCGCTCGAGCCGGGGGTCGCGGCTCGCTGGACCGGGATCGACTGCCGCTCGGCGGAGGCCTCGAGTCGGGCGACGACCTCGGGGTGCATCTCGGCGCCGACGGCGAGCTTCGGCCCGCCCGCGAGCTTGAAGTGTCCGTGCTGGGCGTGCGAGATCCCCGGGCTGTCGGTCGCGTGACCGACGTCGGTGACGAGACAGACGTCGGGGCGGAGCGAGTCGGCGACCATGGCCGCGCCGTGCAGCCCGATCTCCTCCTGCACGGTCGAGACCGCCACGACCCGGACCTTCAGCTCGTCGATCCTCGCATGGCAGAGGCGAAGGGCCTCGGCCGCGGCGAAGGTCCCGATGCGGTTGTCGAGGGCGCGGGCGATGACGATGTCCTCGGTGATGGGCTGGAAGGAGTCGCAGAAGACGCCGACGTCCCCGATGCGGAGCCGCCTTCTCGCGCTTTCGGCGTCGGTCGCGCCGATGTCGATGAAGAGCTCGTGGAGCTTGCGGACCTTCGGGTCGCCGGTGCGGTCCTGAAGGTGGATCGCGGTCGCGCCGATCACGCCGAACACCTCGCCCACGCGGCCCTCGGAGGTGGTGACCGTCGACGCGAAGCGGATGCGCTTGCCGACGATCGAGGTGGTGTCGATGCCGCCGATGGCGCGACAGTAGACGAAGCCCTTGTCGTCGATGTGATTCACCATCAGGCCGATCTCGTCGGCGTGTCCGCAGATCGCCACGGTGATCGGCCGCCGCGCCTCGTCGGCGCTCCAGCCGCGGGGCTCGAGGCTCGCGAAGCAGTTGCCGTAGGCGTCGTTCCAGGTGCGGCTCGCGTAGGGCCGCAGGTAGTCGAGCCAGATGCGCTGGCCCGGGCGCTCGTGGCCGGAGGGAGTGGGGGTGTCGAGCAGGGCCTTGAGGAACGCGAGGCTTTCGGGGCGCATGGGCCGCGGATCATACGGGTCGCCGAGCCTCCCGCGCGGCCGGACTTATGGGTCGCGGGAGGACGATTGCTACCGAGAAAACCCCGCTTCAAGTCATCCCGGCACCATCGATGGACGACGACCGAGCGGGAGAATCCATGCGCGACACGAGATGTGTGCATTCACGCGGAACGACGAGCCCGCCGGCATCCTCCGGCAGCGACGGTTCGCCAACGGACGCCCCGGCCTGCGGCGCGTTCGCCTACCTGCCCGTGAAGCTGGCCGTCGAGTGGCTCGCCGCAGCGGCGCTTCTTGTCATCGCCATTCCGATCATCGCGGTCCTCGGCGTCGTGCTGAAGTGCACCTCGCCGGGGCCGGTGTTCTATTCGCAGATGCGGCTGGGCCTGCATGGCAGGCTCTTTCGCATCTACAAGCTCCGCACGATGACCCACAAGTGCGAGGCCACGACCGGGCCCGTCTGGTCGATCCACCCCGATCCCCGGATCACCAAGGTGGGAAAGTGGCTTCGTGACACGCATCTGGATGAGCTTCCGCAGCTCTGGAACATCCTCCGGGGCGACATGTGCCTCATCGGACCCAGGCCCGAGCGGCCGGAGATCGCCACCGTCATCGAGCGGCGGATGCCGGCGTTTCGGCATCGCCTGCTCGTTCGTCCGGGGATCACCGGTCTGGCCCAGGTCTGCCTGCCGCCCGACTCGAACCTCGACACGGTGCGCCTGAAGCTCACCCACGACGTGCAGTACATCCGCGGCCTCGGCCCGCTGATGGACGTGCGCATCGTCATGGCCACCGGACTGCATTTCGTGAGTGCCGCGGCCGGGGCCCTGTCGAGCCGCTGCGTCACCGGCGTCAGTCCGAAGATCGCCGAGGATCGCCAGCCCGTGACCGCCGGATACCGGATGCCGCCCGAGATCGACGTCGACGCCGAAAGCGCCCGCGCCGTGGTCGAGCAGGCCGCCCGTTCGCTCGCCGCCTGAGGCAGAGCCGGCGCGGGCAGGCGAAGCCGAGTCAGGCAGGCGAAGCCGGGGCGGGCAGACCGGATAGATCGGGCAATCGGAACATTTGACCGTTCGACCCCGCTCCGTTGGTCGATGCCACTCCCGTGCGCCCGCCAGGAACCCCTTGTTCCATGGTGGCGGGAGCCGCACCCGCGAGCAGCAGTCGATGACCATGCAGCCCTTGTCAGCGGAGAGCGTCGCTCCGCATCGCGGCGTGCGAGCGGACGGTGCCCTTGCGCCCGGCGCGATCCTGAGCGTCACGTCTGCGCCGCCCGCCGAAGGCGCGTCGCGCGTGTCCAGGATCTTCGAGGCCGCGGCCTTCGTGCTGCTGGCCATGGCCGCGGGCGCGCTCCTCTTCCGTCCCGCCGATCTCCTTCCCGCGCTGCGCGGGGCGCCGATCTACGAGATCCTCATCATCGCCTGCCTCGGCGCCTCGGCCCCGTCGCTCCTCCAGCACTTCGCCGCCCGATCCTTCCACCGCAACGGCGTGCTCGTCGCGCTCTGCCTGCTCGTGCCCGCGGTCGGCCTCTCGCACCTCGCCAACGCCAACACCTGGGACGCGCGCATCTCCGGCATGGAGATGCTCAAGGCCTGCACGCTCTCGCTCCTGGTCGTCACGCTGGTGGACACGCCGCTCAAGCTCCAGCGGCTCTTCGTCGCGGTGCTCGCCGCGGTGTTCGCCGTCGCGACGCTCTCGATCCTGCACTACCACGAGATCCTCTTCGTGCCCGCGCTGGCCAGCGTCGAGCAGCGCACCGTCGGAGGCGAGGGGAGCATCCTGCGGGCCTGCGGCATCGGCGTCTTCAACGACCCCAACGACTTCGCCCTGCTGCTCGTGATCGCCATGGTGATCTGCGCGTATGGGTTCTTCGAGTCCGAGCGCCGCGTCGTGCGTGGACTGCTGGTCTGTCCGCTGCTCGTCTTCGGCTACGCGCTCATCCTCACCCACTCGCGCGGCGGGTTCCTCGCGGCGCTGGTGGCGATCTTCGCGTTCATGCAGGCGCGGCTCGGCTGGCGCAACGCGATCGCCCTGGCGCTCCTCGTCCTGCCTCCGCTCGTCGTGCTCGTCTCCGGCCGACAGACGGCGCTCAACCTCGACGATCCCGAGGACACCTTCCAGATGCGCCTCCAGCTCTGGAACGACGCCTTCGGCGCGTTCTGGTACGCGCCGGTCTTCGGCATCGGCTCCGGCAAGCTCGTCGACCGCTTCGGCGCCGTGGCCCACAACTCCTACGTGCAGGCCTTCACCGAGATGGGCATGCTCGGCGGAACGCTCTTCGTCGGCGCGTTCTTCCTCTCCCTCCGCGGCCTCTGGCTGGCGCGGCCCGCGGACCGGACCGCCGATCGACTCCGGCCCTGCCTCCTGGCGATGACCGCAAGCTACGCGGCGGGACTGTTGGCGCTCTCGCGCTGCTACACGGTGCCGACGCAGCTCGTGGTCGCGCTCGCCGCCGCCTACCTGTCGATGGGGCGCAGCGCCCTTCCCGCGTTCGGCTGGCGCACGGCCCGCACGCTCACGCTGGTGAGCGTCGTGGTGCTCGTCGGCACCTATGCCTTCCTCCGAGTCATGCTCCGGTAGCCGCGCGATGGATGCCCCAGCCACATCGTCGAACGGGATCGCCGCGCGGGTCAGCGTGATCATGCCGGCGTTCAATTGCGCGGCCTTCATCGGCGAGGCGATCGAGAGCGCCCTCGCCCAGACGGTGGCGCCCTTCGAGATCATCATCGTCGACGACGGCTCGAGCGACGGCACCGCCGACGCGGTCGCGGCGCATGGCGACCGGGTCACGCTCATTCGGCAGCGGAACCAGGGCGTCGCCGCGGCCCGCAACGCGGCGCTGCGCGCGGCCCGCGGCGAGTTCGTCGCCTTCCTCGACGCCGACGACGCGTGGGCGCCGCGGAAGCTCGAGGTGCAGCTTGCGTGCATGGCGAGGCATCCCGACATGGTCCTGCTCGGCACGGAGACCTTCGCGTGGCCGGCGTCCGAGACGCCTCGCTGCGATGGTGCGCGGATCGAACTCCGCGACGTGGGTCGCGACGACCTTGCGGTGCGAAACTACCTCACGACCTCGTCGGTGCTGGTGCGATCCTCGGCGATCGAGCGGGCCGGCGCCTTCGACATCGAGCTCCGCGGCCCCGAAGACCACGACTATTGGCTGCGCCTCGCCGAGTGCGGAAGGGTCGCGATCGCGCGGGCCCCGCTCACCGGCTACCGCGCCGTGCCCGGCAGCCTCAGCCGCCGCGCCCAGTCGATGGAGGCGGGCATGCGGCGGATCCTGGCCAAGCTCGACGCCCGCGACTTCTGGCGGGGCCGGTCGCTCCTGCGGCGCCGCGCGTACAGCTACGTGAGCTGCTCGGCCGCCCAGCTCTACGGCGCCGCCGGCGACCAGCAGGCCGCGATGCGCCGGCTGCTCGGCTCGATGGTCTGGTACCCGCTTCCCTACACGAGGGCCGAGGCCGGCGTCGCCATGGTGCGGCCCAAGCGGCTCGCGGTCGCCCTCCTTCGCATGATCGGGCTCAAGCGTCCCGATCCGGGGTGCTAACGCTTCGCCCAACACGTCGGTGCAGACATGACCACCATCGCCATCCAACCCTGTCCCGCCTGCGGCTCCGAGCGCGCGAGCCTCCGCTGCGAGCGCACCTTCCGCGGCCGCCGGTGGGGCATGGCCCGATGCGCGACCTGCGGACTGCACTTCACGGCGCCCGCGCCGTCCGACGAGGACATCGCGGGCTTCTACGCGGGCGAGTATCACGAGCAGCTTCGCAGCGAGGGCAGCACCGACGCCGCGTTCGGCGCGAAGTACCGGCGCTATGCCGAGACCATCGGGCGGCATCGCGCCGCCGGCCGGATCGTCGACATCGGATGCAGCACGGGCCTCTTCGTCCGCATGCTCAGGGACCGCGGCTTCGAGGCCGAGGGGATCGAGCTGAACGAGCGAAGCGCCGCGTGGGGCAGTGAGCGCTACGGCGTGCGCATCCGCACCGAACCGATCGAGCGCTGCGGCTACGCCCCGGGCTCGCTCGACGCGATCCTCCTCACCGACGTCCTCGAGCACACCCGCCATCCCGGCGAGTTCCTCACGTCGGCGGCGACCTATCTCGCGGTCGGCGGGCACGCCCTCGTCACCTTCCCCGACATCCGCTCGATCGAGTCCCGCTACCGGGCGATGCTGGCCCGCCTGCTCCGGCGCGACTGGCTGTGGAGCTCCTGTCACGTGCCGCTGCACGTCTGGGAGTTCACGCGGGAGACCGCCGAGCGGTGCTTCGCCGACGCCGGCTTCCGCGTCGTCGAGTTCGGCCGCAGCCAGCTTCCCGCAGAGCGCCACGCGTCGCCGGCCCTGCGGCTTCTCGAGCTTCCGGTGCGCTGCCTCAGCGCGCCGCTTCTCGGACGAATGCTCGGATCGCAGATGGAGTTCCTGCTCGAGAAGGAGCGAGACGTTCCAGCCGAGCCCTTCGGCGCGTCGATGTCCGACGTCGGCCGTCGCAGCGGCGCCGAGCCGCCCGAGCGGCGGGCCCTTGAGCTGGTGTAGCGCCCCATCGACACGAGATCACCCAGGAGACGCGCCCGTTGCGAGTCACGCAGTCACCAGAATCCCCGACGGTCAGGCGAACGCTCGTCGGCGCCGCATGCCTGTCGCTGCAGCCGCTGATCCTCAACGCGATCAGCGTGCCGGTGACCGCATACATCATCCATCGCCTCGGACCCGACGGGTACGGGCAGTGGATGGTGGCGGCGGCGCTCCTGGTCTTCTGCGGGATTCTCACCAACCTCGGCCTGCGCGGGGCGTTCATCCGCCACGTCGCCCAGCGCCCCGGGGAAGCGACGTCGGCGCTGGCCGAGCAGCTTGGCCTGCGGCTGGCGCTCTCGGCGCTGGCCGGCATCCTCGCGATCGCGACCTGCGTCGCGCTCGGCTATCCCTCCGCCGTCGCGTGGTGCGCGACCGTCGGCGCGGTCGGCCTGATGCTCACGACCGTCGCGACGACGCTCTCCGACCTCCTGCAGGCGCTGCAGCGCATGCGCACGATCGCCGCGGTCAATCTCGCCGCGGGGCTCGCGCTCACCGCGGTCGCGCTCGGCACCGCGTGGATCGGCGCATCGCCGGTCGCGATGGCCATCGCCTACCTCACCGGGCCGCTGCTCGCCGCGGCCGCGCTCATCGTGATCGTGCGACGTGGGGGAGTGCGCGTCGGGCTTCACCTGAACCTGCACAGCTCGCGGCGCCTGCTCGGACGCTGCCGCTTCTTCGCGGCACAGCAGCTTCTCGCCGCGGGCGGCACGCACGCCGAGTCGCTCATCCTGCCGCGGCTCGTCGGCATCACCCAGTTCGGCTTCTTCACCGCGGGCACGATTCTGGCCACGCGACTGGCCGCGTTTCCCGACGGGCTCAGCACCGCCGCGTATCCGGCGATGGCCTCGCGCTGCGCCGGCGGGCCCCGCGACGCCGCGGGCATCGTTCTCCGCTATCTCCTCGTCGCGGCGCTCGGCGGTGCCGTGGTCGCGGGCCTCGGCATGCTGGTCGCCGATCCGATCGGCCGCATCCTCTTCCCCGACGAGCCAACGCTCTTCGCCCATGTGGTGCGCGTGACGATCTGGTCGATTCCGCTCGTCGGCGTCGAGCTCATCGTCGGCTGCGCGCTGAACGCCGCGGGCGAGGACGCCGCCCAGGCGCGGGCGTCGGTGCCCGGCGCCGTCGCCAGCCTCGCCGCGTCCGTCGCGCTCGTCCTGACCTTCGGCGTCGCCGGCGCGTGTTGGGCGATGCTCCTGCGCCCGCTGATCCGCGTGAGTGTTCTCGTTCCGCTCGTGGCGCGAACATTCTGGGGCACGCCGCGGCTGAACGGCGCGCGACGCGACGCCAAGGCGCTCACCGACCTTCCGCTGCGGGAGGCGGCCTGACCACCGATGCTCCTTGAGACCTCCACCGATCGCTCCTTCAGCGCAGCCCGACGCGCCGTGCGTCTTGGTTCGGGCTGGGACCTGCTGCTGGTGGCCGCGTGTCTCCTGTACGCGGCCGCGACGGCGGCGCTGTGGATTTTCCTCCGCCTCCAGGGCGACCGATGGTGGGTCGGGACGCTCGTGATGCTCGTGCCGCGCTGGCCGATGCTCCTGCCGCTGGCGGTGCTCGGACCGTGGATCCTCTGGCGGCGGCGATGGTTCCTCGGCGCGCTGACGGCGGGATGCGCCGCGGCGATCCTCTTCCCGATCATGGGCGTTCGGGCCGCGATTCCCTCGACCTCGTCGCAGCGCGGCGACCTCCGCATCCTGAGCTGCAACGTCCACCGCGAGCAGGTGCATCCCAGCGAGCTGGCCCGCGTCATTGCCCAAGTGCAGCCCGACGTCGTGGCCCTGCAGGACTGGACCTCGGCCAACGACCACATCTTCGACGGAAGCGACTGGAACGTGCGCCGCGAGGGCGAGCTCGTCGTCGCGAGCCGCTTCCCGATCGGCGACGTGGTCGTGCTGCCGCTCGCGGCGAACTCCGACGGCCCCAAGGCCGAGCGCGGCGCGGCGGCGAGCTTCGAGCTGCTGACGCCGCAGGGGCCGATCCAGCTCGTGAACGTCCACCTCGCCTCGCCGCACACCGGACTCATCACCTTCCGCGACGACAGCGGGGCCCTTCTGGCGAAGAACCTCGAGCGGCGGTGGGACCAGTCGGCGATGGTGCGGAGCCTCGTTGACCAGTTGCCGCGGCCGGTGCTCCTCGCCGGCGACTTCAACACCACCGACGACAGCCCGATTTTCGTCGAGCACTGGTCGGACTTCACCGACGCCTTCGCCCGCTGCGGCTGGGGACTCGGGCTGACCTACATCAACCGAACCACGCAGATCCGGATCGACCACATCCTGCTCGACCGCTCCTGGCTTCCGATCCGCTTCTGGCTCGAGCCCGAGGTCGGTTCGCCGCACCGGCCGATCGTCGCCGACCTGAAGCGGGTGGACGGCGGCTCCGGCGGGTCCGCAAAAAGCGCTGAGCGGGCAAGTGCGGGCGAAGTGAGGGACGTCGAAGGTCGATAAGTCGGAGTCGCCCCGCGACCGCCGCCGCACCTCCGTCCCATGCCACGAGCCGACGAGCAGCATCGCATGTCCCCCGTCCACCGAACTCGGCTGAGGATCGCCCACGTTGCGCTGCAGCTGGAGACCGGCGGCATGGAGCGGCTGCTGGTCGAGTTCGCGCGCCGCGCCGACCGGAGCGAGGTGGAGCCGCTCTTCGTGTGCCTCGGGCGACGCGGTCCGATCGCGGCCGAGATCGAGGCCTGCGGCGCGCGGGTCATCGCCCTCGACCTCCCCTCGGGCGTCCGGCCGTCGGCGATCTTCCGGCTCGCCCGGCTCTTCCGCGACGAACGTGTCGACGTGGTGCATACCCACAACACCAAGCCCCTTCTCTACGCCGGCCCCGCGTCTCGCCTCGCCCCGGTCCGGGGCGTGGTTCACACCCGCCACGGCCAGCGCCACGGCGCCACGCGCCGCCAGACGATGCTCTTCCGGCTTGCGGCGCGCTGCGCCGACCGCATGGTCTGCGTCTCGACCGACGTCGAGCGCCTCTGCCGCGCCGAGGGAATCGCCTCCGCCTCGCTCTGCACCATTCCCAACGGCGTCGACTGCGATCGCTTCTCCCTCCGCGGCCCGCGCCCCGACGCGCCGGCGGCGTACGTCGGCCGGCTGACGCCGGAGAAGGACCTGCCCACGCTCATCGAGGCGGCCGCGATCGCCGTCCGTCGGCGCCCGACGTTCCGGCTCTCGATCGCCGGACACGGCCCCTGCGCCGCCGAGCTTGCGGCGCTTGCCCGCATTCGCGGTCTCGAGGGACACGTCCGCTTCGTCGGCGACGTGCGCGACGTGCCGGCGTTCCTCGCCGACGCATCGCTCTTCGTCCTGCCGTCGCGCACCGAGGGAATGCCGCTCACGGTGATCGAGGCCATGGCCTGCGGCCTGCCGGTGGTGGCGACGCGCGTGGGCGGCACGCCGGAGGTGGTCGTCGATGGGGAGACGGGCACGCTGGTGGCGGCGGGCGACGCGCCGGCCATGGCCGAGGCGATGCTCGCCCTGCACGGCGACCATGCCCGCTCGGTGACGATGGGCGAGCGGGGAAGGAATCGGGCCAGGGAACGGTTCGACGTGCGCACCATGGTGGCGCGCTACGAATCGCTCTATCGAACGCTTGCCGCACGGGAGGCCGCCCTCGCGGCGTGAACCCATGCGGCGACTCCTCCACCGCCATCTCGTGCTGCCCGCGTTCGAGACGCTCTACAAGCGGCGCAAGACGCTGCAGCACTGGAGCGACCTCGAGCGCACGCAGTGGCTCGCGCCGGAGGCGATCGCCTCGCTCCAGTTCGATGCGCTGCGCCGCATCGTCGCGCACGCGTACGACTCCTCGCCCTACTACCGCGAGGACTGGAGCGCCCGCAGGCTGCATCCGCGCACGCTCGAGTGCGCCGCCGACTTCGCCCGCTGGCCGGTGATCGACCGCGAGACGATCCGAACCCACCGCGCTGCGATGCGATCGACCGCGGTCGCGGGACCGCTCATCACCAAGGCGACCGGCGGGTCGAGCGGTGTGCCGCTGCAGTTCGATCTCGACCAGGAGAGCCACGAGCGGCGCACGGCCGCGGCGCACCGCGGATACGGGTGGGCCGGGGCGGCGCCGGGGACGCGACAGCTCTACCTCTGGGGCGTGCCGCTGGGCGAACGGTCGTGGGCGGCGCGGATGAAGGATCGCGTCTACAACCTGCTCCAGCGCCGTCGGGTCATGAGCTGCTTCGACGGCTGCGACGACCTTCCGATGCGGTTCGCCCGGGCCCTCGAGTCGCAGCGTCCTGACGCCGTGGTCGCCTACGTGAATCCGCTCTACGAGGCGGCCCGATCGCTCGACGAGCGCGGGCTGCGGCCGCGCTTTGCCCCCGCGTCGATCGTGGTCGGCGCGGAGAAGCTCCATCCCTTCCAGCGGACGCTGATCGAGCGGGTCTTCGGCGCGCCGGTCTTCGAGACCTACGGCTCGCGCGAGTTCATGCTGATCGGCGCCGAGTGCGAGCGCCACTGCGGGCTTCACCTCACCGCGGAACACCTGCTGGTCGAGGTGCTCGACGACGACGGAGCCCCCACGCCCCGCGGTATCGAGGGCAACGTGGTGGTCACCGACCTCCACAATCGCGGCATGCCCTTCATCCGCTACTGCACCGGCGACCGGGCCATCGCCGGATTCGACCGCTGTCCCTGCGGGCGCGGGCTTCCGCTGCTGGCCCGGGTGACGGGACGGCGGCTGGACATGCTGGTCGCCCCCGACGGTCGTGTGATTCCAGGCGAGTTCTTCCCGCATCTGGTCAAGGACTTCCCCGCCGTGCGCCGCTTTCAGGTCGTGCAGGAGGAGGCCGACCTGGTGCGATTCCGGCTCGCCGCCGAGCGCATGACCGACGCGGACCGGCTCCGCCTCGAGCGTCTCGTGCGCGAAGCGTTAGGTCCGGCGATGCGGGTCGAGTTCGAGCCGGCGGACGCGATTCCGCTCAGCGCTGCGGGCAAGCTGCAGGTGGTCGTCAATCGCGCGACGGCGCGGAGGGCGGCGTGATGCGCGTCCTCGCGGTGACCGGCCTCTTCCCGAATCCCCTCCAGCCGCAGCGGGCCCCGTTCAACCTCCAGCAGCTCCGGGCCCTCGCGGCGACGCAGGAGGTTCGCGTCATCGCCCCCGTCGCCTGGACGGGCGAGTGGATGGCCGGAGACGCGCGAGCGATGCCGGCCGACCGACGCGTGCTCCGCGACGGCATGGTCGTCGAGCATCCGCGGTATCTCTTCACGCCGCGCGTCCTCCGCGGCATGTATGGACGTTTCTTCATGCACAGCATCGCGGCGCGGTTCGAGGCTGCGGCGCGGGAGTTTCGTCCCGACGTCGTCCTCGGCTGCTGGGCCTATCCGGACGGATGGGCTGCCGTGCGTCTTGCCCGCGCCGCGGGCATTCCCGTCGCCGTGAAGGTCCACGGCTCCGATCTCCTCACCGTGCGGCCGGGCTCGGTGCGCGAGCGCCGCGCCGCCGAGGCGCTTGCGGATGCCGACGCCGTGATCGCGGTGAGCGAGGGCCTCCGCGCCCGCGCGGTGGCCCTCGGCGCGAGCGAGGAGCGCGTGCACCTGGTTCGCAACGGCGTCGACACGGCGCTCTTTGCGCCCGGCGACGGCGCCGCCGCGCGGGAGTCGCTCGGCATCGAGCCCGGCGCCGAGCTCGTTCTCTTCGTCGGCAATCTCGTGGAGGTGAAGGGCCCCGACATCCTGCTGCGCGCGTTTGCGCGGTTGGCGCACCAACGGCCGCGCCTTCGCTGCGCATTCGTCGGCGCCGGACCGCTCGAGCGGCGATTGCGTTCGCTGTCCGGCGAGGTCGGCGTGTCCGATCGTGTCCGCTTCGCGGGCAGCCGCCCGCTCGCCGAGCTTCCGATGTGGTACCGCGCGGCGGATTGCCTCGTCCTGCCCAGCCGGTCGGAGGGGATCCCGAACGTGCTGCTGGAGGCAAGCGCATGCGGGACGCCATGGGTTGCCGCGCGGGTCGGCGGCGTGCCGGAGATCGCCCCGCCGGAGTCCCTCGTTCCCGCGGGTGACGAGGGGGCGCTGGCGGCCGCGATGAACGATCTGTTAGGAAGCCGCCGCCGTCCCCCCGCGGCCGTCGGGTCGTGGTCGGACTCGGCGGCCGCGATGGCCGGCGTCCTCGCCTCGATTGTGGAGCGTCGGGCGCGCGAGCGCCGACGAACGGCCTGAGCCCGCATGACGCCGCTGCACCTCATCCTCCTGTGCATGGCGGCGATGGCCGTGGCCGCGGTCGCGGTCGCCGGATGGCTGGTCCGCCGCAGGAACATGCAGCGGTGGCTCGTGCCATACCTCCTTCGCGGCCTGCGTCGCCGACGTCAGCGTCCCCGCGGGGGCATCGACGTTCTCCTCTGCATCGCCGACCATTTCGAGCCCTCGTGGGGCGACCCGAGCGATGACGTCGCGGACGCCCGCGTTGCGGCGTGGACGTCGGAGTATCCGCGTCTCTTCGGTCGACTCCGCGACAGCGACGGCCGGCCGCCGCGCCATACCTTCTTCTACCCGATCGACCAGTACGTTCCGCGGCACGTGGACGCGATCGCGGATCTCTGCCGCCAGGGATTCGGCGAGGTCGAGATCCATCTCCACCATGACCGCGACTCGGCGGAGAACCTCGAGCGCACGCTTCGGCACTTCACCGCGCTCCTCACCGAGCGGCATGGCGTTCTCGGACGGCAGCCGGACGGCTCGCCCGCATTCGGGTTCGTGCACGGAAACTGGGCGCTGGACAACTCGCGCCCCGACGGGCGCTGGTGCGGCGTCGACAACGAGCTCGAGGTCCTTCGGCGGTGCGGCTGCTACGCCGACTTCACGCTGCCCTCCGCTCCCGACGCGACCCAGACCAGCACCGTCAACAGCATCTATTACGCCGTCGGCTGCCCGCACCGGCGCAAGTCACACGATCGCGGCGTGCCGGTGGGCGCCGGGCCCGCTCCGCAGCGCGGACTCATGATCATCCAGGGGCCGCTTCGCCTCTGGTGGCCAAAGGGCAGTCGCTGGCCGCGGATCGAGAACGCCTGCCTGCAGCGGGGCCAGGCGCCGACGATGGACCGGCTCGCGGAGTGGATCCGCGCCGACGTCCACGTGCCGAGCCGCCCGGACTGGATTTTCGTCAAGCTCCATACCCATGGCGCGACCGAGGCCAACCGGCGCGTCCTCCTCGGCGCCCCGATGGTCGAGTTCCACCAGAGCCTCGCTCGCCGGGCGGCCTCCGACCCCGGCTTCCGCTTCCACTACGTGACGGCGCGCGAAATGCACAACCTCGCTCGCGCCGCCGAAGCCGGCTGGACCGGTTCGGTGGCCGGAGCCCTCGACTTCGCCATTGGATCCCCCAGCGCAAAAGCTGCCCTCCTGGCGGCTCTTCGCGATGATTAGGTCGAAAGACCCTGAATGACCGGCCAAATCCACCGATGAGGAATGCGTGGTGACGTTGACCCACCCAATCCAGAGCGACCACATCGCGTGCGCGGCATCCCAGGGGGACGTCGTCGCGTGAGTCGTGACGTCACTCCATCCTCGGGCGCCGACGTGCAGTCGGCCGTGAATCCGCAGGACGGCGTGATGTCGCATGCGCAGCCGCTCGAGCATCGATTCGATTTCTGGCGCACCGCGCATCGCGCGCTGCGAGGCCGCTATCGGATGACGTTCCTCCTCGCGACCATGGGCGCCTTCCTCGGCGCGTGGGTCGGCGGGCAGTTCGGCCAGAGACTCTATTCGGCGACGGGTCTGGTTCGCATCGCCTCCGTGATGCCGTCGGTGATGAAGGAGACGGATCAGAACAAGCCGATCGCGATGTTCGAGGGCTACATCCAGGCCCAGCGCGACCTGATGTCGAGCCCGGAGATGATCCAGTCCGCGCTCGACGGCGAGATCTGGCAGCGGCCGAGCCTCGCCAAGCGGGCGCCGACCGCGGAGGCGTTCGCGGCAAGCCTGAAGGTCGAGTCGCGACAGCGCAGCGATCACCTTCGCGTCACCTTCACGAGCAAGGATCCGACCGTGGCCTCCGCGGCCGTTCAGTCGATCATCCTCGCCTATCGGAACTCGTTCGAGAGCGAACAGCAGCGGGTCGAGGGGCATCGGCAGGGGCAGCTCAAGGCCCGCCGCGATGCCTTTGACGCCGAGCTGGCCGGGCTCGACCGGGAGATGGACGGCATCGCCTCCGGACTGAACTCGGCCGAGGTCGATGCCCTGTACGTCGCCGCGGCCGAGCGGAGCAAGAAGCTCCGTTCCGCGCTGGCCGACGTGCAGGCCTCGCTTGCCGGCGCGCCGTCGTTCGCGCAGCGGCCTGGCCCCGCCGAGCAGTCGCCGCGCGAGATGGTGGCGACGGAACTTCTCCGCGTCTACGTCGCCGAGCAGGCCAAGCTCGAGATCGAGCTCGAGCGGACCAAGATGCAGGGCTACCAGCCCAACCATCCGCAGGTCATTCGCCTCGAGGCTTCGCTGAAGCAGTATCGCGACCGCGTCTCCCGTTACACCGAGGAGTGCGAGGTCTGGCGCTCGAAGCGGGGCGACGACGTGCCGACCATGACCCTGCACGAGCGCGAGGAGAAGCTCCAGGAGCTGACCGCCGCGGCGACGCAGGAGCTTCGCCAGTACGCCGACGCCGGCGCCAAGCTGAAGCTGCTCGAGACGCGGGCCGAGGCGGTGCGCCAGAACATGGCCGCGACCGACGAGCGGCTCGATGCCCTCACCACCGAGGCGAGCGCGGGCAGCCGGCTCACGATCGTCAGCGGCGGCGAGAAGCCGATGACCGCGTCGATCGACAACCGGCCGAAGATGACCGCGGCGGGCCTCGTCGTCGGCATGCTCATGCCGCTGGGGCTCATGATCCTCTTCGGCAGCATCCGCTACCGCTACCGCTTCGGCGATGACCTCGCGAGCGACCTCCACGGCCTCGCCTCGATGGTCGCCGTGCTGCCGCGGATGTCCGTCGACAGCCACCTCGGCCCGGCGAGCGCCAACTGCATCCATGCCCTCCGCGTCCGGCTCCAGCCGGCGGAGACGGGCAAGCAGCGCGTCTATCTCGTGACCAGCACCGCGACGGGCGACGGCAAGAGCAGCGTGTCGCTGGCCCTCAGCCTCTCCTTCACCGCGGCCGGCTACCGAACGCTTCTCATCGACGCCGACATCGCCTCGCGGCACCTGACCCAGGAGTTCGGCGCCGACAGCCTCGCCGGACTCATGGAGTCGGTGGAGGGGGCGGAGCCGAACGTGCAGCACATGCCGACCGGCCTTCACTTCCTCGCCGCAGGCAAGGGCGCGGCCCAGCGGGCCTTCAAGCTCTCGCCCCCCGGCATCTCGCGCCTGCTCAGCGCGGTGCGCGGGAACTTCGACGTCGTCATCATCGACGGCGACCCGATCGTGCACGGCTTCGCGGCGTCGCTCCTCGCTCCGCACGTCGACGGCGTCGTCCTCGCGACCTCGGCCGGCATCGAGCGGAACTCGCTCCTGCGGACGGTCCGGCAGATCGGGGCGCTCGGCGGCTCGCTCGTCGCGGCGATCCTGAACCACGTGGTCGAGGGGAACTTCGGGGCCGCGAGCGACGAGGTCTATCCGGCCTTCTCGCGCGACTCCAAGCTGAGCCCCCGGCTCCAGCGGTTCGGGCCGCTCGTCGCGTCCATGATGCGATCGCTCTCCCTGGCGCGGGAGCGCGACCTCGACGTGGCGCTTCCGGCGCCGAAGATCGCCCAGCGGGGCGATGAGGCCACCGAACGGCGAGACGCAGCATGAGCCGATGCGAGAGCATCCGCCTTTCGACCGACGAGTCCGACCGCGACGCGCTGCGCGGCCGTGACATGCTCTGCTTCAGCCACGACTGGAGCGGGGATCCGCTCTCGAAGACGCACCTGATGCGGCTGCTGTCGCGCGACAACCGCGTGCTCTGGGTGAACTCGATCGGATACCGCGCCCCGACGGCGTCGCGCCGCGACATCTCGCGGGCGGTGCGGAAGGTGATGGACGCCGCGGCGCCGATCCGCGAGGTCGAGCCGAACCTCCACGTCCTGAGCCCTTTGGTGATACCCGCCTACGGCCGCCCGTGGGTCCGCGAGTTCAACCGCTGGTTTCTCTGCCAGCAGGTCCGTCGGGCGATGCGCCGGCTCGGCTTCGACCGGCCGGTGAACTGGGTCTTCAATCCGGCGGCCGCGATGATCGCGGGATCGCTGAGCGAGGACTTCCTCATCTACTACTGCGTCGACGAGTACTCGGCCTTCTCCGGCGTCTCCGGGGAGCTGATGGCGTCGATGGAGCGCGAACTGTTAGGCAAGGCCGACCTGGTCATCGTCTCCTCCGAGAAGCTTTTCCGCTCGAAGAGCCCCTTCAGCGCCCGCACGGCGCTGGTGCGCCACGGCGTCGACTGGACGCACTTCCGCAAGGGCGTGGTCACGCCGCGGGCCGGCGGCGCGGCGATCATGCCGCCCGAGCTCGCCAGGCTTCCTCGGCCGGTGCTGGGCTACTTCGGCCTCATCGCCGCCGACTGGGTCGACGCGGAGCTCCTTGCCCACGTCGCCCGGCGCATGCCGCACGCGTCGATCGCGATGCTCGGCAAGACGACGATGGACGTCTCGGCGCTCCGGCGCCTGCCCAACGTGCATCTCCTCGGCCGCCAGCCCTACGCGACGCTCCCGGCGTTCTGCCGCGGCTTCGACGTCGGACTCGTGCCCTTCCCGATCAACGAGGCGACGCTTCACGCCAATCCGCTCAAGGCCCGCGAGTACCTCGCCGCCGGGCTGCCGGTCATCTCGACGGCGATTCCCGAGGTCGAGGTGCTCGAGCAGTGCCGCATCGGCCGCGACCCCGACGACTTCGTCGCCCAGATCGAGGCGGCGCTGACCGAGCCCGGCCCGTCGGTCGAGCGCAGCGACTCGATCCGGCACGAGAGCTGGGAAGCGCGGCTCGGCGAGATCCGCCGCCACGTCGCCGCCGCCGAGTCGGGGCGCTCCTGCGGCCCGCGGGCGCTTGCCGCGTGACGCCGCGCGACCGCAGTCCCATGGCCTCGCTCCTCACCACGATTCGCCAGGACATCCGCCGCAAGGCGCTGTGGTGCCATGAGTCGGACCGTCCGGCGGCGCTGCTCCGCACGCTCATGGGCGACGGGACGATGGCGATGGTCTGGTACCGGCTCATGCAGTGGTCGCGGCGCCGGCATCTCGCGCCGCTCGAGATGCTCTTCAACAAGCTCAACGCGACGCTCTGCAACTGCGTCATCGGCCGCGGCGCCGAGTTCGGCCCGGAGTTCGTCCTCATCCACTCGACCGGCGTCGTCATCAACGGCGCGGTGCGAGGCGGATCCGGAATCCTCATCGAGCATCAGGTGACGATCGGCGCCGAGCGCCGCGCCACGCCGACTCTCGGTGACGGCGTCTTCATCGGCGCCGGCGCGAAGATCATCGGCGCGGTGACGATCGGCGACGGCGCCCGCATCGGCGCCAACGCCGTGGTGCTCGATGACGTGCCCGCCCACGCGACCGCCGTCGGCGTCCCGGCCCGCATCGTCGGCGCGCCGCGGCAGGACCTCACCGCGCGACGGAGCGCCGTTGCGGCGTGAGCCTCGCAGAGACCATCCTCGCCGCCGGCGCATGGGGCTCCCTCGGCGGAGTCTGCTATGCCTACCTGGGATATCCCGTCGTCATCGGCGGGCTGGCCCGGCTCATGGGTCGGCGCGAGCGGCCGCCGGAGCCCGACGACGCCGCACTGCCGCGCGTGGCCCTGGTCATCGCCGCCCACAACGAGGCGGAGGTGATCGACGCGCGGCTCCGCAACGCGCTCGAGAGCGACTATCCGCGCGGGCTTCTCGAGATCGTCGTCGCGTCGGACGGGAGCGACGACGCGACGGTCGACCTCTGCCGCCGGCATGAGCCTCACGTGAGGACGCTCGCGTACGCGCAGCGGCGCGGCAAGTCCGCGACGCTCAACGCGACGATCGCCCAGCTCGACGCCGAGGTCGTCGTCCTCTCCGACGCCAACACGTTCATGGAACGCGACGCGATCCGCGAGCTCGTGCGGCCGCTGGCGGCGCCCGAGGTCGGCGCGGTCTGCGGCCGCCTCGTCCTTCGCGACCCGGCGACGGGCCGCAACGTCGACAGCATGTACTGGCGCTACGAGACCTACCTCAAGCGCTGCGAAGGCGCGATCGGAGGGCTGCTCGGCGCCAACGGCGCGATCTACGCGATTCGCCGCTCGCTGATCGTGCCGCTGCCCCCGGGCACGGTCGTCGACGATTTCGTGATGCCGCTCATGGCCAAGGCCGCGAGCGGCTGTCGCATCGCATACGCGCCGGAGGCGGTGGCCCACGAGGAGACGGCGCCGAACATCGGCGGCGAGTTCCGGCGCCGCGCCCGCATCGGCGTCGGCGGCTTTCAGGCCCTCTGGATCCTGCGCTCGCTGCTGAGCCCGACCTGCGGATGGACCGCGTTCACCTTCTGGTCACACAAGGTGCTGCGCTGGATCTGTCCCTTCCTGCTCATCATCGCCCTCGCGTGCGCCGCGGCGCTGGCCGGCGACCACGCGACCTATCGCGCCGTCCTCGCGGCGCAGCTTGGCTTCTACGCCCTCTGTGCCCTCGGGGCGATGGTGCCGCCGGGCAACCGGTCGCTCCGGGCCCTCCGCATCTTCCCGATGTTCGCGTGCATGAACGCGGCGCTTCTCGTCGGCTTCCTTCGCTGGCTGCGGGGGAGCCACAACGGCATCTGGAGGCGCACCGCGCGGCTCAATGACGTCGGTCCCGCGGCGTGAGGAACGTCAGGGCGAAACGAAACCGACGTCGCGCTGGGCGCGACGTCGGAGGTGCGATTCGTTCATGTCGCGCGGCGCGACTCAGCTCGCCTGGCGCTGCTGAAAGTCCTGCAGCGGGTCGTCGATCGAATCCGAGGCCGAGCGCTTCGGCTTGGCCTTGAGCCGCGGCGGCGAGTTCGGTGCGCCGCCGCCGTTCGCGTTCGGCTTCATCGGGGCGTAATTGCCGTTGTTGCCGTTCGGGCTGCCGTTCGTGCCCCCATGTCCGCCGGGGCTCGGATAGCGCTGGCCGGAGCCGTTGCCGTTCGAGCCGTTGCCGCCCGACGATCCGTTCGTCGGCATCGACGGGCGCTGGAGCGGCGCGGGCGAGGGCGAGCTCGGCGCGGGCGACGCCTGGCCTTGGGGCTGGCCCTTGGACGGTGGAGTCCCCTCGCGACGCGAGCGGGCGTCGTCGACGGAGCGATCCATCTGCCGTAGCAGTGACCGGATTTGATCGAGGTTTCTGACTGGGCGAGTCATTGAGCGGAACTCCCGGCACGAGTGCCACGGCTCGTCGCAAGGGTTGGGACGAGTCGGGATATGGCTCCGTTATCGGCAGGCATCGAGCGCGACTTCGGTCACAGTGCCGAAGCTGGCAAAAGCTCGTTGCGTGGGTCGGCCGCACAATCGGCACGACAGGAACGACCGGGCGCTCTCCTTGACGCACGCGGTCAGACGCTCGCGAATTGCCGCGTGTGGCGGCGGATCGGGAGCGAATCCGCGCGCGACACACCGGTATACACTGCCGCCCTTTCGCGGAGCCGCGAGCGATCGCGGCGAGTGGGCGGATGCCCACCGCAGTCGAGCCCATCCTGTTACCCCGGTGGATGCTGCCATGAGCGGAGTTGCGTGTCGTTTCGACCGTCGTCGCCTGATTCTCGTCGCGTCCCTCGCCGCCGCATCGGTGGCGCTCACCGCCGTCGCCGCGACCGTGGACCTTCCGCGATACCCCTCGCTCAGCCCCGACGGGCGCGAGGTTGCCTTCAACTGGCGCGGCGACATCTGGCGCGCTCCGGCCGGCGGCGGACAGGCCACGCGCCTCACCACCCATCCCGCCGACGACCTGCGTCCGGCGTGGTCGCCCGACGGAACGCTCATCGCCTTCGAGAGCGATCGTGAGGGAACCCGCAACCTCTTCGTGATGAAGCCCGACGGCACCTCGATCGCACAGGTCACCGACACCGACGTTCCCCAGACGCTGGCGGGCTTCTTCACCGGTCCCGACGGCAAGCCGACGCTCGCCTTCGACGCCTCGGTCGAGGGCGACCTCTATCGCTCGGCCCGACCCTATCACGTCAACCTCACCGGCGGCACGCCGACTCGGGTGCTCGACGCGTTCGGCACCTTCGCCCAGTATTCGAAGGACGGCTCCAAGGTGCTCTTCGAGCGCGGCGGTTCGGCGTGGTTCCGCCGCCACTACCGCGGCCCCGACGCCCGCGACGTCTGGATGTTCGACGTGAGGACCGGCGCGTACACGCGGCTCACCGACTTCAACGGCAACGACGGCATGCCGCGCTGGACGGGGAACGACTCCTTCGTCTTCCTCTCCGATCGGGCGAACGAGACGATCAACCTTTTCCGGCAGGGGACGACGCTCAACGGCAAGCCGGTCCAGCTCACCGACTTCAAGGACACCGACGTCCACTGGGTCACGGTGAGCGGCGACGGCAAGCGGGCGATCGTCGCCAACTGGGATTCGCTCTACGCCGTCGACATCACCTCGACCACGCCGAACGCGACGAAGCTCACCTTCACGGCGAGCGAGGACGGGCTCGACGACATGACCCGCAAGGCGGTGGGCAAGGAAGTGAGCGAGGCCGCGCTGTCGCCCGACGGCCTGACCGTGGCGATGGTGGCATACGGCGACGTGTGGGTGAAGGGCACCGCGGACAAGAGCACGCCGCGCCGGCTCACCGACAGCACCGGCCGCGAGCGTGACATCGCGTGGAGCGCCGACGGACTCACGCTCTACTTCACGAGCGACAAGGACGACGGCGAGTCGATCTACGGCGCGAAGGTCGACAAGACCCGCGACGAGGTCCGCAAGCGCACGGAGGAGCGGCTGAATCCCCCGAAGCCAGAAGCAAAGCCAGAACCGAAGCCAGAACCGAAGCCAGAACCGAAGCCAGAACCGAAGCCAGAAGCAAAGCCAGAGGAGAAGCCCGCGGACGCACCCAAGCCCGAGGCCAAACCGGAAGCCAAGCCCGAGGCCAAACCCGAAGCCAAGCCGGACGACAAGAAGTCCGACGACAAGAAGGACGCCAAGGGCGACGGCAAGAAGGATGCCGCCAAGGAGACGAAGAAGGACCCCGAGCTCGACCCGGCGCGCTGGGCCGACGCGATGACCTTCACCATCGTCCCGGTGGTGCACGCGGCGACCGACGACTCGCGCCCGCAGCCATCGCCGGACAACAAGTCGCTCGCCTTCCGCCGCGACAACGGCAACATCTGGATCCTCGATCTCGAAACCAAGGTTGAGCGCGAGCTCGTGAAGGGCTTCGACACCGCCGTCGAATATCGATGGAGCCCCGACTCGAAGCTCATCGCGTATTCGATGGACGACCACAACTTCAACAGCGACGTGTGGATCATCCCCGCCGACGGCAGCGCGAAGGCCAGGAACGTCACGCGCCATCCCGACTCCGACAGCTCGCCGCGATGGTCCGCCGACGGCAAGGTGCTCGCCTTCATCTCCGAGCGCACCAACGAGGAGACCGACGTCTGGTGCGTCTTCCTCGAGAAGGACCTCGAGGGGCTCGGCGGCAAGGATCTCGACCAGTACTACAAGGACGCCGCGGAGGCCGCGAAGAAGCGAAAGCCGCCGGAGGGCAAGAAGCCCGCGGCGAAGGGCGATGCGGCGAAGTCCGAGGAGAAGAAGGCCGCCGACGCCCCCGCATCCGACGTGAAGCCGGACGAGCAGTCGCCTGAGTCGAAGAAGCCGGACGACAAGAAGGCGGAAGACCAGAAGCCAGCAGACCAAAAGCCAGAAGCCGAGAAGGCAGAAAGCAACAAGCCCGCCTCACCCTTCGGCGACCTCGATCTCGACGACGCCTACCTTCGAGTCCATCGCGTGACCAAGCTGCCGGGGAACGAGGCCAACCTCGAACTGCTGCCGGCCGGCGACAAGGTCGTGTTCAGCGGCAACGACGGCGGCGCTCCGGCGCTCTTCACCGTCAAGACCGACGGCACCGGCCAGGCGAAGCTCGGTCCGATGGGTGCGGTGCAGGGGCTCAACTTCGCCGGCGATCGGGTCGTGGTCGTCACCGGCGGCGGCGCCCAGAGCATCGGCACTGGCGGCGACGCGAAGAGCTATGACCTTGCGGAGACCATCGACATCAGCATTCCCGTCTTCCAGAAGCAGAAGTACGAGGAGGGGATGCGGGTGCTCGGGCAGAACTTCTACGACGAGACCTTCAAGGGACTCGACTGGAAGAGGGTCACCGCGGCCTACCTCACGCTCGCCCAGCGCTGCCGGACCAACGAGGAGTTCGACTGGGTCGCGAACCGTCAGCTCGGCGAACTGAACGCGTCGCACATGGGCGTCCGCTCGCCGGACGCGCCCTCGGCCCTGCGCCAGCCGGTCGGTCGGCTTGGGGCGCGGACGAAGCCCGTCGACGGCGGCTTCGAGGTGACCTCCCTCATCGACGAGACGCCCGCGGTGCTGTCGAAGCAGCCGCTCAAGGTCGGCGACGTGATCACCGCGATCGACTTCACGCCGTTCGGCGCCGGCGACACGCTCGAGCGAGCCCTCAAGGGCAAGGTCGGCAAGGAGGTGGTCGTGACCGTGCGCCGTCCGGTCGAGGGCGGCGAGCCGCTCAGCCTTGATCTGCTGATGACGCCGATCGGCGCAGCGCAGATGGCCGGGCTCTTCTACGACGACGTCGTGCACCGCAACGCACGGCTCGTCGACGAGTGGTCGAACGGCCAGCTCGGCTACATCCACATCAAGGCGATGGACCAGGCCTCGCTCGACGACTTCGAGCGTGACCTCTACGCCGCGGCGGAGGGGAAGAGGGGACTCCTGATCGACGTCCGCAACAACGGCGGCGGGTCGACCGCGGATCTCCTGCTCTCCTCGATCATGGTGACGCCGCACGCCTACACCATCCCGCGCAACGGCGACAAGTCGGTGAAGGACGGCTATCCCCAGGATCGCCTCTACATCCAGCGCTACACGCTCCCGATCAACATGCTCTGCAACGAGAAGAGCTTCTCGAACGCCGAGATCACCTCGCACGCGTTCAAGACGCTCAAGCGGGGCACGCTCGTCGGACAGCAGACCTACGGCGGCGTCATCTCGACCGGCGGCACCTCGCTCCTCGACGGCACCACCGTGCGGCTGCCCTTCCGCGGCTGGTATCTCGCCGACGGCACCGACATGGAGAACCACGGCGCGATGCCTGACCTCGTCGTGCCGCAGACGCCGGAAGACGAGTCGAAGAACTTCGACGCTCAGCTGAAGGCTGCGGTCGACGACCTCCTCAAGCGATCGAAGTGAACCACCCGTGGCCCAGTTCCACCACTTTCGTCCCCATCCCTGGCACGGTCTCCCCGTCGGCGACAACCCGCCGTCGATGGTGACCGCGTTCATCGAGATCACTCCCTTCGATCTCGTGAAGTACGAGGTCCACAAGCCGACGGGATACCTGAAGGTCGACCGCCCGCAGCGGACGAGCTCGACGCCGCCGGCGCTCTACGGGTTCATCCCCCGGACCTTCTGCGGCGATCGCGTGCGCGACCTCTCGCCGGGCTGCGCCAACGCGGACGGCGACCCGCTGGACATCTGCGTGCTCAGCGAGCGGCCGATCAACCGCGGCGAGGTCATTCTCGACGCGCGGGTCGTCGGGGGCCTGCAGATGATCGACGGCGGCGAGGCCGACGACAAGATCATCGGCGTCCTCAGGAACGATCCGGTCTGGGGGAGCGCGACCGATATCGCCGACATCCCCGCGGCCTTCGTCGAGCGGCTGCAGCACTACTTCTCGACCTACAAGCTGAAGCCGGGCGAGCCCGCCCACGCGGTCATTCGGCAGGTCTATCACCGCGACCATGCGTTCAAGGTGGTCCGCGCCGCGATCGAGGACTACGACGAGCTCTACGGCGACGTCTTTGACGATCGGTGAGGTTGGACGGTCTGGCGCGGGGACGCGTCGGACGAGGCGTTATGCGGCCGACGCCGCGCGCCGATAGCAGCTGCAACAGATCCCCGGGGGACGTTGCATGGGCCGCACCGACGCTCGAACGCTCGAGCCGATTCGCGAACAACGACGGGCAATGCTGGAGGGTGCGCTCGTCGCGGGCGTCTTCCTCATGGTCGGCATGCTCGCGTCCTTCGGCCTGTGGCGCACCTCGGAGGCGAGCCTCCGAGGTCAGCTGAGCGAGGAGATGATCCGCCTCGCGTCGGTGGCCGCGGGCCTGGTCGATCCCGACCTGCACGCGACCTTCACCGATCCCGCGCAGATGGACTCGGAGCCGTTCATGCGTGCGATCACGCCGCTGCGGCGCTTTCGCGACCACGCCCCGGGGGTGAAGTACGTCTACACCGCGATTCGGGTCGGCGACGAGGTGCGATTTGTGCTGGACGCCGCGGAGCCCGGAGATCACGACGGCGACGGCGTCGAGGATCGGGCGTCGATCGCCGACGTCTACAAGGACTGCGAGCCGACGATCCATCAGGCGTTCGGCGACGCGGAGCATCCCGCGGCCGCGGTCTCCTCGCCGGAACCCTACACCGACGAGTGGGGCACGTTCATCACCGGCTATGCCCCGATCCGCGACGTGAAGGGCAACGTGGTCGCGGTGATCGGCGTCGACGTGACCGCCGACCACTACGTCGAGCGGCTTGCTCGCGCCGAGAGCAGGGCCCTGTGGGGACTGCTGCCGGCGACGCTGGTCAGCGTTCTCATGGGACTCGCCACGTTTGCGATCCGGCGCAGGACCCTTGCCCTGCAGCGGGCCGAGGCCAGGGCCAGCGCAGCGCTTCGCGAGAGCATCGACGAGCTGGCCCTCCGCAACGTCGAGCTCGATCGCCTTCGCGTCCGCGCCGAGGACGCCGCCGCGGCAAAGGCCAGCTTCCTCGCGAACATGAGCCACGAGATCCGCACGCCGCTCACCGCCGTGCTGGGCTACCTCGATCTCCTGGAGGAGAGCCTCGCGGCCGAGGATGCCCATGCACGGCGCGCCGAGCAGGCCGTACACATGCGGACCATCCGCGCAGCGGGCGAGCACCTGCTCACGATCATCAACGACATTCTCGACCTCTCGAAGATCGAGGCGGGCCGGATGACCCTCGAGGCGATGCCGACGGACCTGCCGCGCATCCTCGACGAGACCGCCGGCATCCTCAGGCCGCGTGCGGCCGAGAAGGGGATCGAGCTCTCCTTCGCCCTCGACGGCCCGATCCCGAGCAGCATCCTCTCCGACCCGACCCGCGTGCGCCAGGTGCTGATCAACCTCACCGGCAACGCCGTGAAGTTCACCGAGCGCGGCTCGGTGCGGGTGAGCGTCGGCGCGGTCGGTTCGATGCTCCACGTCGATGTGCGCGACACGGGCATGGGCATGACCCCGGAGCAGGCGTCCTCGCTCTTCCAGCCCTTCACCCAGGCGGACGCCAGCGTCACGCGGCGCCACGGCGGCACCGGGCTTGGGCTCTCGATCTGCCGGCGCTTGGGCGAAATGTTAGGTGGATCGGTCGACCTCGTCGCCAGCGAGCCCGGCGTCGGCTCGACCTTCCGGTTCCGCATCCCGATCCTCGAGGCGCCCGGCGCCGTCACGGTCACGTCGCTCGACGGACTTGCGGTCGGAGACCCGACGCGCGATGACCGACCGCGAACGCAGTCGCTTCGCGGCAGGATCCTCCTCGCCGAGGACGGCAAGGACAACCAGCGGCTCATCGCCCATCACCTGCGCCGGGCCGGCGCCGAGGTCGAGATCGCCGAGAACGGCATCGAGGCGCTCGCCCTCTTCGATCGGGCCGCGGTCGCGGGATCGCCGTTTGATCTCCTCCTGACCGACGTGCAGATGCCTGAGATGGACGGCTGCACGCTTGCCCGCACCCTGCGATCGCGGCATCGGGAGCTTCCGATCATCGCCCTCACCGCCCACGCCATGGCCGAGGACCGCCGACGCTGCCAGGAAGCCGGATGCAGCGACTACGCGACGAAGCCGATCGACCGCGTGAAGCTGCTCGCGGTGTGTGCCCGCTGGCTCGGCGGCCGGGCCGCGGCCTAGCGGCGAGCGACGCGCCGGAACGGGCGCGGCCGAATGCACTATCGTCTCGCTCGGCGCGACCTTGGCGCGCCAGAGAGGTGTGCCATGCCGACGGGTGTCCGCGTCGCGGTTGGTATCGGTTGGACCGCGCTCGAGCGGGCGCTCCTCGGCGCCGGCCTGCGGAAGCGGCGCGACGGCTGGCGCCGCGCGACGGGGCTTCTCCTGCGCGGCGAGGCGTCGACCTTCGTCCTGTCGGCGTTCGGGCTTCGCGCCTGGCAATCGCCCGAGCCGCCGGCGGGGTGGACGGTCGCTTCGGCCGAAGCGGAAGTCGCGCGGCGTCTTCGCGAATTCCTGGACGGCGAACCGGCCTGTCGCGTCGGCGTCCGTCACGGCGAGCTCGAGGACCGCGTGGAGCCGGCGCCGCGCGCCCAGTACACGCTTCGCTTCGAGCCGGCGCAGGGCGGCGCCGCACGATTCGTGATGCCCGCGCGATGGGGCGGGGAGCCGGCGCCGGGGCCGCTCGCGCCGCTCTTCGAGGTCTGTTGCCGCGTCGACGGCGATGCACGGGTCGACGTGTGGCTAAGGATCAACCACGTCGCGGCCGATGGCGTCCCGATGCAGGAGGTGCTCGGCCGGCTTGAGCGGGCGTGGGGCGGCGCGGAGGAGGTGCGGTTTCCGGCGCCTGAGGAGTTCGAGGAGCACGCGCGAGCGAGGCCGATCGCCGGAGCGCCGACTGGGGCGCCGCTTGCTGAGCTTCAGACCTTCGTCGACTTCGCGCCGCTCGTCGCGTGGCGCAAGCGCATGAACGCGGCCATCGGCGAGTCGATGACCCTGTCGGCGGCGCTCCTCTGGTCGCTCGCCCGGCATGAGGCGTTCGGCGATCTGGCGATGGGGACGACGGTGGAGGTCGCCGCGACGGGGCACCTCGATCGCGCGGTCGGCGTCGTCGTCGTCCGGCCCTGCGCCCACGCCGACGACGCGCGCGGACTGACCCGCTACGTGCGGGACTTCAACCGGCAGACCGAGGCGACTCGCCGGCGGGCAAGCGGCGGATGCGGCACGCTCGATGCCGCGGCGTTCGTGCCCGCGCGATTTGCGGCGCCGCTCCTGCGGCATGCGCTCGAGCGCGTGCCGAGTGCCTTCGGGACGCTGGGTCTGACGATGCTCAAGGACGCCCGCGTCTTCGGAGCGCCGCTCGCCGAGGTCGGGCATCGGCATGGCTTCATCGCGGTCGGAAGCGTCGGATTGCCGACCTCCGACGGCCGCATGGTCGGCAGCGTGACCGTGAAGGGGCCTCGGGACGTGATCGCCCGCTACCCGCGGGCCCTGGCGGAGGTCATGCGAAGCGCCGCGGGGTCCTAACGCTTCGCCCGCTCACCCCTCGCCGTCGCGCAGTTGCCGGCTGGCCTGGGCGATCGAGTCGTAGATGCTCGCGAGGAGCCCGACCAGCGGGAACTTGCTCGTTGGCTGGTTGGCGTTGGCGGCGGGGGGCGGCGCCGCGGGCATGCCCTTGCTCGGGGCGGCCTGGATGTGCGCTGCGCGGTTGGCGTTGGCCTGGAAGGGGCTCGGTCCGAGGCGCTTGAGGAGCGCATGCGGCACGTGCTCCTCCGGCTGCAGCTCGCTGAGCTCGACGAGTCGGCGCCCGGGCTTCCAGAAGTCCTGGAGGCAGCGCTCGACCGGCGGAAGGGCCGGCGCCGATTCGGCGACGGGCGGCGTCGAGTGGGCCTTCGAGACGCCGCGGGTCGCGATCGCTCGCGCCTCCTGAAGACGCTCGAGCAGCCGCTGTCCGTCGAGCCCGCGGAGCGTGAAGGAAAGGAGCGAGTCCGCCTCGATGCGCTCCATCACCAGCGCCCATGCGGCGACGATGTGCTTGCACGGCGCGCCGCCCAGATCGCTGAACTGCTGGCAGGTGCAGGTGGGGCGCATCTCGTCGTCGCTCTCGGGGACGAGCGTCCGTCCGAGCGAGCGGAAGAGGGCCTCGACGCCGATCGGCAGCTCGCCCGAAAGCAGCTTCGCGCTCCAGATCGCCTCCGACGCCATGATCGAGACGATGCGGTCCCACTCCTGGGCATTGAGCTGGGCCACCTCGATTCGCACGCGATAGGGACGTGCAGCGCGACCCTGCACGACGGCCTCGACCAGCCCCGGCGTCACCGTGAGCGACGCGGCCTGGCCGGCGCGGGCGTAGTCGAGTCCCTCGAGGCGCATCGACGGGTCGATGCGGCCGTCGATGCGGACGACCCAGGCGCTCGCCGGCCACGGGAGGTTGTCGATTCCCTCCTTGCGGCGGAGGCGGATGCCGTTCTTGATGCGGCGCGGCCCGTCGTTGCGGCGCTGCTGGCGACTGTTCGGCGTGAAACCGCTGCCGACCGCCGGCGCCGCGGGCTCGCCCTCGGTGCCTAACGCTTCGTTCAATCCGTCGCCCGCGCCGCCGCCCGCCGCGTCGACCTTCGGCTTGGACGCCGGACCGGCGCCCGGCCCGTTCGCGGGCCCATCTGCAGGTAAGTTCGGGAGGGAAGGCGCGCCGCTCACGACGGATCCTCCAGCGACGCCCGCCGCAGCGAGAGAAGGTCGCGAAGCTGTCCGGTCGAGAGCTCGGTGAGCCAGGACTCGCCGGCGCCGATGATTTGTGACGCGAGCTCGGTCTTCTGTTCGATCATCTGGTCGATGCGCTCCTCGAGGGTGCCGGCGGAGATCATCTTGTGCACGTTCACCGTGCGGAGCTGGCCGATGCGGAAGGCCCGGTCCGTCGCCTGGTTCTCGACCGCCGGATTCCACCAGCGGTCATAGTGGAAGACGTGATTGGCCGAGGTGAGGTTGAGGCCGACGCCGCCGGCCTTGAGGCTGAGGACGAAGACCGGCACCTGCGGATCGCCCGATTGGAAGCGGTCGATGAGCTGCTCGCGCCGTCCCTGCGGCGTGCCGCCGTGGAGGAAGAGCGCTTCGGTGTCGAGTTCGCGGCGGATCATCGAGACGAGCAGGTGGCCCATCTCGCGGTACTGGGTGAAGATCAGCACGCGGTCGCCCGCGGCGAGGATCTCCTCGAGCATCTCGACGAGTCGCGTCGCCTTGCCCGAGCGGGCCGAGAGCTGCTCGCCCGCCGGGATCGCGATCGGCGCCGACGTCTCCTCGGGCTCGGTCTCGCCCGCGGCTTCGGCCGCCGCCTTCGCGATCGCGCGTGCCGCCTTCTCCTTGGCATCGGCCTTGTCGGCCTCCGCCTCGGCCCGCGCCTCCTTGAGGAAGTGGGCGGGGTGATTGCAGATCTGCTTGAGCTTGACGAGGGCGCTCAGGACCAGTCCGCGGCGACGGATGCCCTCGGCGAGATCGACCCGCTGGAGCATGTCGTTGACGACCGAGTCGTAGAGCTGGGCCTGCTCGACGGTGAGCGGCACGTGCTGCCGCGACTCGACCAGCGGCGGCAGGTCGGTGATGACCGTCGGGTCGGTCTTCAGGCGGCGCAGAATGAAGGGGCGGACCAGGTTTCGGAGTCGCTCGGCCTGCCGCTTGTCGCGGTGGCGCTCGATCGGCACGGCGAAGCGGCGGCGGAACTCCGCCTGTGAGCCGAGGTAGCCGGGCGAGCAGAACTCCATGATCGACCAGAGCTCGCTGAGCCGGTTCTCGACCGGCGTACCGGTGAGGGCGATGCGATGCGAGCAGCGGAGCGAACGGATCGCCGCGGTCTGCTTCGTCGGCGGGTTCTTGATGTGCTGGGCCTCGTCAAGCACCACGCGGCGCCAGTGGACGCGGGCGAGCGTCTCCTTGTCGCGGGTGACGAGGGCGTAGGTGGTGATGACGATGTCGCTGCCGAGGGCGATGCGCTCGAACTGCTCGCCGGTCGGCCGCTCGAGGCCGTGGTGGACGTGGCAGACGAGCTCCGGCGCGAAGCGGCCGAGCTCGCGATGCCAATTGCCGACGACCGACATCGGCGCGACGAGGAGCGTCGGTCCGATGCGCGCCGGACCCTCGCCCGGGATCATCGTCGGTGTCGTCGGCATCGGCTGGATGGCCGTGACCTGATGCTCGCGCTCGTGCTGAAGGAGCGCGATGAGCTGGATCGTCTTGCCGAGGCCCATGTCGTCGGCCAGGCACGCGCCGAGGCCGAACTTGTCGAGGAACGCCATCCACGAGAGGCCGGCCCGCTGATAGGGACGGAGCGAACCCTGGAAGAGCGTCGGCTGCTCGATGAGCGTGAGCTTCTCCGAGCCGCCGGTCGCCTTGAGGAGATCGCTGACCCAGCCCGTCGAGTCGAGGCCGAGGATCGGCAGGCCGCTCGTCGCTCCCTCGAGGCCGTGGGCCAGGCGAAGCGCCTCAAGCAGCGTCATCTGCCCGCCGGGATGTTCGGCGAGGAACTTGCTCGCGCCTTGCAGATCCTCGGGCCGGATCTCAACCCAGCGGCCGTTCACCTTGAGGAGCGGCGAGCCCTGCGACGCGAGCTCGCGGAAGGTGTCGAGCGTGAGCGGCTGATCGCCGAGGGCAATCTGCCAGGTGTAGTTCACGAGGCTGTGCAGGCCGAGCTCGCTGCGCCGGGCGCCGCCGCCGGCGGCACTCGCGTTCAGCGCATCGGCCGGATCGCTGTCGATCAGGAGTCGGGCGCCGAGTCGGCTCGAGACCTGGCCCCACCAACTCGGCACGAGGATCTCAAAGCCCGCCTCGGTGAGAATCGGCCGGTATTCGCGGAGGAATTGGTAGGCCTCGACGGTCGAGAGATCGATGCCGGCGGGGGCGCTGTCGTCGAGGGCCTTCTCGATGCGCGGCCAGATGCGGCTCGCCCGGCCGAGCTCGGCCAGCAGGATGTCGCTCGCCTCCTCGCCGTCCTTGCCGAGGCCGGCGAGCAGTCCCTTGAGGACGCCCGAGCCCTGTTCCCAGATCTGCTCCGCGTCGATGAAGACCGGCGGATCGTCCGCGGTGACGAGCTTGAAGCGGAGCCGCCAGCTCGCCTTCATGGCCTGCTCGGGAGCGAGCTCGCTGCCGTGGCCGTCGCTGTCGGGCTCGTTGAGTTCGAGGCAGAGCCGCACGAGGCGACCTTCCGCGACGTCGTCGAGCTGTGCGATCCATGCCCGGGCGCCGCGGAGAAGCGCCGTGTCGGCGCTGGTGATGCCCTTGATGAGATCGTCCTGCCCGAGCAGGCCGGAGAGCCAGGCGACATGCGGGTCGCCCTTCGGGTCGCGGTCCTCGATCGCCTCGCCGTAGTTCTCGGCGACCATGAGGGAACGCACGAAGGTGTCGGTCATCGCGCAGAGCGCAGCCTCGAGGATCGGCCACGTGCCGCCGCGCAGATCGTCGTTGGCGCAGCGGCAGACTGCGGGCATGCTGTCGAGCAGTGCGGCGACCCGCTGCGTGCTCTTCGCGTCGGCAAGCCACGGCACCCAGGTTGCCCGCAGTCGCCCCGAGCGTTCCTGCACCAGCGACGGAATCACGCGCTGGTCCTCGAGCAGTTCGACCGCGAAGCTCGCCACCGCGCTCCAGTAGGTCACGTCGTGGCCGAGGGCGAGTTCGCTGCTCAGGCCGCCGCCGTGGGCGTCATGCATCACGACATCGACCTTGAGCAGCGTCGGCAGGAGGCGGTCGGCCTTCAGCGACACGGTGGGGACGGTGACCTGGCCCGCGTAGGCCTCGAGCCGGGCCTCGTCGTCGAGCGAGAGGAGGTCGGCGGCGCGATCGCTCGGCACGGGCACGCCGGCGCCGGCGTCGGTGGCGCCGGGGGGAAGCCAGAAGGGCAACGAGAGCGATGCGCTGTCGTCGTCGCCGAGGTCCTCATCGCCCGTCAGCTTCGCGTGGCGAAGCGCGGTGCGGATCGCGGCGGCGCTCGCCGCAAACGGGTGGACGATCGACTGCGGCGAGACGG
This sequence comes from Phycisphaerales bacterium, assembly GCA_044220875.1. Taxonomy (GTDB): domain Bacteria; phylum Planctomycetota; class Phycisphaerae; order Phycisphaerales; family SM1A02; genus JAEUIT01. Next base: position 802,081 of record JBGAQH010000001.1, read on the forward strand.
CGGTCGCCGTGCCGCCCTCGGCGGCGCACGCGCCGGCCGTTCGCTCGCGCGGTGCGATCGAGGCGGCGGCTGCTTCGGTATCTTCGGCCCACAGGTGCAGTGAGCCTTTCGTCCAGACAGCGTGGAGGACCAGCATCAACCGTTGGTGACCTTGCTCAATGTGAGGGCTGGACGCGGGGGAGACGGGTTGCGTACGAACCGGTGAGCGGCGTGCTGCGGCAAGCCGATGCTGCCGCGTGCCCCCACCCTTTGCCGACCGACGGCATTCGCGGGAAGACCGGCTCCCCGCCGTAGTGATTGCGCCGGGATTTGAACCCGGGACCCGCGGTTTAAAAGACCGCTGCTCTACCAGACTGAGCTACGCAATCTCGATGACGCGATCCGCGCGGGTCTCGCGGAGAACGCCGGATGGAGGCCACCGCTGAGGTGGACTCCGACCCAGATCGACCAGTCTACTGGACCCCGCGTTTATCGCCACCATCTTCGCTGGTGAACCCGTGGAATCATGATCGCCGGAACCCTTCGGGCGAGCGAGAGTTCCGCCGCCGCGTCGCGGCACAGGTCCGACTGTGCGGGCAGGACCTTCTCGAATCTGCGGACCTCCGCTGAAGGGACCTCCAAAGTCGTCCGATAAGGGCCTCGGCTCGCGCGGCACCGTCGTCGCGCGTCGCTTCCCTTCCCGCGGAAACGCCGGGAAAAACGCTCACTTCGCCGGCACGCACCGGGTGCCCGTCCAGGGGTTTCCATGTCGATGACGCCTCGCCACTCGATCGTTCTCACCAGCCTCGCCAGCGCAGCGCTCCTCACCGCGTGCTCGACGTTCGAGGCGGCCCAGCCGGAACCCGCCTCGGGCAGCGCCTCGACGGCGAAAGCCACCTCGGGGAATCGGTCGCCCGCGGGTCAGCAGGCCTCGGCCGCGCCGATCTTCAGCGGCGGACCGGAGGTCGTCGCCGAGAGCGGCGTCCAGTTCAGCAACGCCGTCAGCGTCGGTCTCTACGGCGAGACGGCGCCGGGCGAGGTCCCCAACGCGGCGCTGCAGGGCGAGGGCAACATCAAGCAGGTTTCGTTCGCTCCCGAGGGGGGCGACTTCACGCCGGATATCGATCGCAGCGGAACGATGCTCGTCTACGCATCGAAGCAGAACAGCCAGAATTTCGATATCTATCGGAAGGCCGTCGACGGGCGCACGGTCACGCAGGTCACGAGCGATCCGGCCGACGACATGATGCCGGCCATCGCGCCCGACGGAAAGCACATCGCCTTCGTCTCCAACCGCACCGGCAATTGGGACGTCTTCACGATGTCGACCGAGGGCGGCCCGCCGACCCAGATCACCTTCGAAAGCGATGACGAGGTCCAGCCGACCTGGTCGCCCGACGGCAAGCAGCTCGCCTTCGCCCGCAAGAACGCACGCACCAGCCGCTGGGAGATCTGGACCGCGAGCGCGATGCAGCCCTCGGGCTCGACCTTCCTGTGCGAGGGCTTCCTGCCGCGCTGGTGCCCCGACGCGTCGAACAGTTGCCTCCTCTTCCAGCGAGCCCGTCAGCAGGGCAGCCGGTTCTATGGCGTGTGGACGATCCAGCTCCGCAACGGACAGTCGCTGAATCCGACCGAGATCGTGAGCGCCCAGAACGCCGCGATCATCCAGCCGAGCTGGGCCCCGGACGGCAAGCGAATCGTCTTCACCACCGTCGTCGATCCGGTTGCCCAGGCCGGCGACCTGCCCGAGCAGAGCGACCTCTGGGTCATCAACGTCGACGGCACCGGTCGGGCCCGTCTGACCGGCGGCCACTTCCGCAACATGCAGCCGGTGTGGGGCAGCGACGACAAGATCTACTTCGTGAGCAACCGCGCGGGCGTCGAGAACCTCTGGTCGGTGAGCCCGTCGCTGGCGGAGCGCGAGATGCCGCTGCCGGCGAGCGGCAACGAGGTCGCGAACGTCCCCACCGAGGGTGCCGCCGAGGAGCATGCCGCGGAGGCCGCCGCCGAGAAGCACTGAGCGGCGTCACGTCCTCCAACGGAGATCGCACACAGACCGCCGCGCCGAGAGCACCTCGGCGCGGCGGTTGTTGTTTGCGGGAGCGTCGCGTCGATGAGCCCTGCGCACACCGCTGGAATCGCTCCCAACGGCAGAGATTCAGGATCGAAAGCGGTTGGGGCCGCGTATATCGTTAGCGACTGCATGGGAGGCGATCGTTGCCCTCTCTGGTCAGCCGACGCCGGAAGTCTTCACCGCCTGGGTGGACGGCCTAACGACGGATCAGCGCACGGCGTTCCTGTCGGCGCTGGAAGCTCTGTGCAATGGAGGAGGGAACCAATGAGGCGAGTACCAGAACGAGCACTCCCGCATCTCGCGGTCCTGCTTAGCGTCATGATGGGAGCGGGAGCCGAGGCTCTCGCATCCGTCACCTATTTCACCAACGACCAGCTCGGCTGGGCTGCTGCGGCTGGTCCGTACAAGACGTGCGATTTCGTTGGGTTTGGCCCAGCGACCCCCATGACTGTTCAGTACCAAGCGTCGCTTGGGATCACGTTCACCTCCTACCAAGGGACGGATTTTACGAATTCGGGCGACTTCACAACTCTACCGCAGGACGGTGCCGGACTCTTCGGCGGCGGCGGGACCGAGATGATCTTCACCGACCCGACATACTCGATTGCCGCGCATGGTCCGCATCCCTATCGAATTCAACTCTTCCTCCCGAACGGCGTCATGTTCTATGAGAGCCCGTTGAGTCCCTTCGGCACGAACGTCTTCACCGGCATCGTGTCGACCACGCCCTTCGCCAAGGCACGACTCTGGGTGTTTGACGGCGCTCAGATAGCCGTCGACAACATCTACTTCTCGACCGTACCGGGACCTGGCGGCATCGCGCTGCTCGGGCTCATCGGCGCCTTCGGCGCGGGTGGTCGTCGTCGGCGTGCGTGAGTGATGAAGTTCCGTCCCCGTCGCCCGAGGCGACTCTCGGGCGACGGGTGACTTCGCGTGGGAGTGCCGCGAGCGAAACTGGACAACCACGCGGGGATTCACCGATGTGAGTCACTCGAAGCCCCTTCGCGGGCTGAATGGGCGGACACCTCCAATGGTTGTCGCTCAGCAGGGGTCAAGGACGGCCCCGCTCCCGTCACTCGGCAGGAAGCCACCGTGCACGATCACGCATCGCACCCCCAGCGCCCCGCGTTCCGCCGACTGTGGGGGGCTCTCATCGCCTTGTCCGCCGCCGCTGCCATCGGTGGCCTCACCGGTTGCGCCTCGGACGAGAAGCTGGTCACGCCGACCGAGCATCACAGCCCCTGGGATGCCGAGCGGACCTGGGCCGTCGTTCCCCTCGCCAACGAGAGCGGGGTCACCAAGATCGACACCCTGAGCATCTCCGACAACTTCGTCGCCGAGGCCGAGGCGATCGAGGGCATTCACTGCATCCCCCTCAACCGGTCGATCGCCGCGATGCGGTCGCTCGGCCTTCAGCAGGTCCGCACCGATGCCGAAGCGCGGGCGCTCCTCCGCGTCCTCCAGGTCGACGGCCTCGTCGTCGGTTCGATCACCGCATACAACCCCTACATGCCGCTGAGCTTGGGGATCGCCGCCCAGCTGTACACCGTGGACTCGCCGGCCCCGGCCGCGACCGATGTCCGCGAGCTGACAATGGCCGTGACCGAGCGTTCGGTCGCCGACCGGGGGCGGGCGGGCCCCTCGGCGCAGGCGTCGCGCGTCTATGACGCGAGCAACCACGACGTCCTCCTGCGGATCGCCTCCTACGCCGCGGGTCGGCACAACCCCAAGTCCGGCCTCCGCGAGGCGGTCTACACCAGCTCGATGAGTTCCTACAGCCGCTTCGTCGCCTTCGACGTCATGGGCGAACTCCTCGCCACCGAATCCGCCCGGATGGGCGATCGGCCGGACGCTCCGACGCGGACCGCGTCCACCAAGTGACGGCTTTGTTTCCGGGGTTTCGACCGCGCCGACGTTGACTCGGGGCGGTGGCTCACCTTGACTTCCCCTCGGAAGCGGGGCCGATAGCCTCCATCGAGCGGGACTTTTCGGGTGTCCAATAAAGGGATTCAACTCCCGAGCCCGAACGACCGATAGCGAGAGGACCCACGAGCGAGCGCGTCAGGACTGGCGTCCCGACGACCGCGCGTCTCGTCGGACCGTCTCATCGAAACCGTCGTCGGACGCGGCAGCGTCGCGACTTCGTCACGCCCGCTTCAGCACAACGCCCAACCCAGGGCCAGCCTTACGGGGTCGAAAGCCCACCGGGGTCGAACGCCATGCATGAGAACCTTCCGATCGTCACGCAGTTCCTCTCGTACCTGATCGACGAGCGGCACTTCAGTCCCTACACCTCGCGGTGCTACGGCCTCGACCTTCGCCAGTACAGCGACTATCTCGCCGAGCACTTCGGCGTGAAGCATGACGAGACGCTCGAGCGCACCGCCTGCGAGAAGAAGGACACGAAGTCGAACACGGTCACGAGCAAGATCCTGCTCGCCGATCTCGACACGATCCGCGGCTTCCTCGCCAAGATGGGCGAGCAGAACTACTCCGCGGCGACGATGGCCCGGAAGATCGCGACGCTTCGCTCCTTCCACAAGTGGATGGAGAAGCGGACGCTCATCTCGAACAACCCGATGCTCATGATCCGGACGCCCAAGCAGGCCAAGCGCCTGCCGAAGGCGATCACCGTCGACCAGGTCGAGCGGCTGCTCTCCGCTCCCGACGACGGCGACCTGCTCGGCGCCCGCGACCGGGCGATCCTCGAGACGCTCTATTCGACGGGCATCCGCGTGAGCGAGGTCGTCGGCATCAACCGCGCCGACGTCAACGACGCCGGCGAGTCGATCATCATCCGCGGCAAGGGCCGGCGCGAGCGCGTCGTCCCGCTCGGCAGCCACGCCCTCGGCGCGCTGCGGCACTACGTGAAGATGCTCGACGGCGAGCTGGCGAAGGCCGGACTGGCCGCCGATCCCGACGCTCCGCTCTTCGTCAACAAGCACGGCACGCGACTCTCGAGCCGCTCGGTCCGCCGCAAGGTCTCGAAGTACCTGACCCAGGTCGGCCTCGACCCGGACATCTCGCCGCACACGATCCGCCACAGCTTCGCGACCCACCTCCTGGACAACGGCGCCGACCTCCGCTCGGTGCAGGAACTCCTCGGACACCAATCGCTCTCGAGCACGCAGGTCTACACGCACCTCACCTCCCAGCGCATGCGGGACGCGTACGACAAGTCGCACCCGCGAGCCGAAGCGAGCTGAGCCAGCCGACGAACTTCCACAGCCCCGCGCCGATTCCGGCGCGGGGCTTTTGTTTGGGCAATACGGATTCACCACAGAGGACACAGAGAGCACAGAGGGGGCACAGAGCGGAACAGAAGAGGGAAGGGAAGACCGGTCGGACCGGAGACGAGGAACCGGAGTCCGTGCGTCCAGACAGCCGTGGGAGCTTCACCGGCGCATCGAGTCAGCCCCTTCGACGTCGACTTCTCTGTGCCCCCTCTGTGCCCTCTGTGTCCTCTGTGGTGAATCTCCCTCTCTGTTGAACCAGGCCCGCGCTCGCCGATGACATCGCTGATGTTTGACGCCTTTGATGCCACTCGGCCCACGGTGCGGATTGCCGTCGGCGATTGCCTGGAGCTCATGCGGGCCGAGCCGGACGGCAGCGTCGATCTCGTCTACCTCGACCCGCCCTTCAACACCGGGCGCACGCACAAGGGGACGAGCGGCGAGTTCGGCGACCGATTCGAGTCGATCGAGGCCTACCTCGAGTTCCTCGGCCCGCGGCTCGGCGAGTGCCATCGCCTGCTGCGGCCGACCGGCTCGATCCTTCTGCACTGCGACTGGCGGACGAGCCATCGCGTCCGCTGCATGCTGGACGCGATCTTCGGCGCCGACCAGTTCGTGAATCACCTCATCTGGAGCTACGGACTCGGCGGCTCGAGCCCGCGGACCTTCGCCCGCAAGCACGACGACATCCTCTTCTACGGGAAGACCGAGGACTACCACTTCGAGGCCCCGCGAGTGCCGGCCACGAGCCAGCGGATGCGCGGGATGACGAAGAAGGCGACCGACGTCCTCGACATCCCCTCGCTCAACAACCTCGCCCACGAGCGCGTCGGCTACCCGACGCAGAAGCCGCTGGCCCTTCTCTCGATGCTCGTCCAGGCCTGCTCGCCCGAGGGCGGCACGGTGCTCGACCCGTTCTGCGGCAGCGGCACCACGCTGGTCGCGGCGGTCGAAAGCGGCCGCGGGGCGATCGGATTCGACGTGAGCCCGCGGGCCGTGGCGGTGACGCGGCGGAGACTCGAACGACGCCCGAAGGAACTCGCCGCCGCGGGCTGACGAGCCTCACTCACCCGGCCAACTCGCGCAGCCGCTCGACGCACGGCATCAGCTCGTCGTGGTCCTTCGCCACGACGGTGACATGGCCGAGCTTGCGGCCGGGCTTCGGCTCCTTGCCGTAGAGATGCACGCGCGATCCCGGCACGGCTAACAGTTCGTGCACGTCCGGGACGGTGCCGATCAGGTTCACCATCGCCGACGCCCCGCGGACGTCGCCGCACCCGAGCGGCAGGCCGGCGACGGCGCGCACGTGGTTCTCGAACTGGCTCGTGACGGCCCCTTCGATCGTCCAGTGTCCCGAGTTGTGGACGCGCGGCGCCATCTCGTTGGCGATGAGGCCATCGCGGGTGACGAAGAACTCGACCGCCATCGTGCCGACATGGTCGAGGGCCTCGGCGATCGCCCGCACGTGGGCCTCCGCCGCGTGACGCAGCTCAATGCTTGCATCGGGATCGGGGGCGACCGACACGCGGAGAATCCCGTCGCGATGTTCGTTGCGGGTCAGCGGATGGGCCTCGAAGGTCCCGCACCGTCCGCGGGTCGCGACGACCGAGACCTCGCGCTCGAAGGGCACGAAGGCCTCGTAGATGCAGGGCACACGGCCGAGCGAATCCCACGCCGACGCCGCGGCGCTCTCGCTGCGGATCACCGCCTGGCCCTTGCCGTCATAGCCCAGGCGCCTGGTCTTGAGGACGCCGGGAATGCCGACGTCGGCGAGGGCCTCGGCCAGCTCGGCCTCGCTCGCGACCGATCGGTACGCCTGCACGGGCACGCCGCAGCGGCGGAAGAAGTCCTTCTCGGCGATGCGGTCCTGGGCGACGGCGAGCGACCTCGACGACGGCGCGAGCCGCGTGTGGCGCTCGAGGAACTGGGCGGCCGAGGCCGGGACGTTCTCGAATTCGTAGGTCGCGTGGGCGGCGCCGGCGATGAGCCGCTCGAGGGCCGCCTCGTCGTCGTAGGCGCCGCAGATCATCTCGCCCACGGCCGACGCGGGACACTCCTCCGCCGGATCGAGAAACCGAAAGTGCATCCCGAGCGGAATGCCCGCGAGAGCGATCATGCGCCCGAGTTGTCCGCCGCCGACGACGCCGATGAGCATGGCCGCCTCAAGACTTTCAGAATCGCAACGTTCAGCCGTTGCTGGGGGTCGAGCCGGGAACCGGATTGGCAAGCACCTGTTCCGTCTGACCGCGCCGGAAGAGTTCGTAGGCCTTGGCGATCGCCGGGTGCGTCGGAGCGAGCATTGCCGCGGCGAAGAGCGCCGCGTTGATCGCCCCGGCCTTGCCGATGGCGAAGGTCGCGGTGGGCACGCCGCCGGGCATCTGCACGATCGAGAGGAGGCTGTCGACGCCGTGCAGCGCCTTGCTCTCGACGGGGACGCCCAGGACGGGCAGGGTGGTCTTCGCCGCGCACATGCCGGGAAGGTGCGCCGCGCCGCCGGCGCCGGCGATGATCGCGCGGAGCCCGCGGCCGGCGGCAGTCGATGCGTATTCGAAGAGGAGGTCGGGGGTCCGGTGGGCGCTCACCACGCGGCACTCATGCGGGACGCCGAGCTGGGCGAGCGTCTCGGAAGCGTGTCGCATCGTCTCCCAGTCGCTCTGAGAGCCCATAATCACGCCAATGACGGGCGAGGCGGACGCGGTGGCGGGGACGAGGGCGGTCATGAGGTGAGGGGTGACGAGAGGGGTGACGAGAGGGTTGACGCGAGGGGTGACGTGAGGGGTAACGAGAGAGGCTGCCGTGAGCCGTCGGGCTGCGGGTGGCGTACGGGGCAACCTCGCGCGGTCGCTCGCCCGTCGGGAGGCATCCGCGTCGGCGGCCGACGCCCACATGGGCATGGTAGCGAACGCCTTCCGCTACGATGTTCCTCCTTCGCCTTGCGTTGGGACCGGGTTCAGCCGATCCCCGTTCGTTGCCTGCGCGAGAGCCACTCGACAGTTGTTTCGGAGCGACCCATGCCTTCCATCGTGATCAACGGCGAGACCGTTTACCTCCGCGAAACCTCAATGCGCGACTTCCAGCGCTTCGCCGAGATCACCTTCCAGCGCCTTCGGCCCGAAGCGTCGATCCGCCAGTCGGTTGGCTCGGTCCTGATGGATGCGCTCGTCCAGGGGCAGACGCTTGAGGACAACGTCGTCCAGACCGTCCTCTGGGCGATGTTCGACCTTGGCGTCACGCGGCTGGAGTACAACGTCGAGGCCAAGTCCATGAACCTCACCGAGGTGAAGGACACCGAGGCGAGCCGCGGCGGCGAGGGAGCGATGGCCGTCGCTGCGTGCGAGACCGGTCGGGCCTATGTCGCCGCGCTGGCCAACGTCCAGCAGCGGACGGTCTTCATCAACGGCCAGCCGGTGCGGGTCTTCCCGCAGCCGCGCGAGGTCCTGAGCAAGGTCTCGCAGGCGATCACCGCGAACCGACTCGTGAACGAAGACCTCGTCTTCACCGCCTGCCGCGCCGTCGGCGCGATGGTCAAGCAGGGCAAGACCCCGCAGGATCCCGAGTTCCTCGCGGCGGTCGAGATCGCATCGAGCTTCGGCGTCTCGGACATGCTCGTCGACATGGACAACCAGCGGCTGGGCCTGCGGGCCTTCGTCGAGGCCAATGCGATGGCGTCGGCGCTCCTGCAGGGGGCATCCCCGAAGCAGGTCCAGCAGGTCCGCGAGCGCGTACACACCTTCAAGGCGAAGCTCGCCGAGGGGGCCGCGAACGCCGCGAAGAGCGCAGCGACGACGGGCCGGGCGGAACCGCAGCGCATGGTCATGCCGCCGGTCATCGGCAGCCGCCGCAGCGTGCGTCGCAAGTCCTGAACGGGCCGAACAGGCGGCGGGCTGATCAGCGGAAGAGCTTGAGGAGCAGCACCACGGTGGTGACGCCGCAGGCGATCGCATTGGTCACCCACACCGTCGGCTCGCGCCACGCGCGGCCGACCGCGGTCCACAGCGCGCAGTTGATGATGAGGAGGATCGGGGCCTGCGGGAAGAGGTTCATCGCGGATGCGATCGTGCCGCACACGCCGAAGCCCATGCCCAGCCACTTCAGCACGATCACGAGCTCCGAGTCCTTCCGCATCGACGCTGCGCCTCCTGCGCGGAGCGGAAGATAGCAGGGCGTCCGCGGGGAGGCGCTCAGTACAATCGCCGCGTGACCACCGCCAACACCACTTCGGTCCCGTCTTCGGCGCCCGCGGCGGGCGCCCGCAGCTTCGACGACCTCTGTCTCGAGGCCCGCTCCCGCATCCATGAGATCGCTCCGGCCCAGCTCCGGGCGGCGCTCGATGCGGGGGAGCGGGTCACGATCGTCGACGTCCGCGAGCCGGGCGAGTTTGCGGCAAAGCGGATTCCCGGGGCGGTGAACATCCCGCGTGGCTCGCTCGAGCGGGAGATCGGGAAGATCGCCGCGGCCGAGACGCGAATCGTCGTCTGCTGTCAGAGCGGGAAGCGGGGTTCCCTGGCGACCGACACGCTGACCCGCATGGGCTACGCGAACGCGGTGAGCCTGGCCGGCGGCGTCGACGGCTGGTCGGCGGCGTCGATGTCCACGGACGCATCGCCGCGCGGCGAGGAGCAGACGAAGGTCAATCACCAGGACTGGGCCTCGATCCGCGCCGACTTCGGCATCACCGGCCGCGTCGTGCGCACCGCGAGCGGCGTCGAGCGCCCGCTCGTCTATCTCGATCACGCCGCGAGCACGCATCCGCCGTCGACGGTGGTGCGGGCCTACGGCCGCTTCCTCGAGCGCGAGTACGCCAACGTCCATCGCGCCACCTACGCCCTCGCCCGAGCCGCGACCGACCGATTCGACGCGGCGTTCCACACCTGCGCCGAGTTCGTGAAGGGCGACCTCCACGAGGGCTGCGTCGTCTTCACCGCCAACACCACCCACGGCTGCGATCTCGTCGCCCACGCCGTCACCCACCGTCCGGGCAAGGTGATGGTCACCGACCTCGAGCACCACTCGAACGACCTGCCCTTCCGCAAGCGCGGCGACGTCGTGCGGGCCCGCATCACCGCCGAGGGCCGGCTCGACCTCGATCATGTCGAGGAGCTCTTCCGCACCGAGCGCATCAAGCTTCTCGCCGTGACCGGCGCGGCGAACGTCACCGGCTGGATCTCGCCGGTGCGGCAGCTCGCCCGGCTCGCCCACCGATACGGGGCGCTGATTTCCGTCGATGCCGCCCAACTGGTCGCCCACGTGCCGATCGACGTGCGGGCCAACGATCCCGAGGAGTCGATCGACTTCCTCATCGCGGCCGGGCACAAGGCCTATGCCCCCTTCGGCATCGGCTTCCTCTACGCGAAGCGGGCCCTGCTGGACGCCGCGCCCCCCTACATGCCGGGGGGCGGCACCGCGGCCACGGTGACCGAGGGCGCCGTCGACTTCCTCCGCAGTCCCGACCGCCATCAGGGGGGAACGCCCAACATCGCGGGGGCGATCGCCTTCGCCGAGATGCTCCGCTACCTCACCGCCGTCGACATGCGCCGCGTGCGCGAGCATGAGCTCGAGCTGATGCGCATCGCGTGGCCGGCGCTCAAGACCATGGGCGGCATCACGCTCTACGGTCCCGACGCGCTCGAGGAGCGGGTCGGCATCATCACCTTCAACGTCGACGGCGTGAACGACATGCTCACTGCCGCCGTGTTAGGCGAGGAGTTCGGCGTCGCCGTGCGCAACGGGCGCTTCTGCGCCCACATCCACGCCGCGAACCTGATGCGCAACCAGGGCGGCTTCACCCCCTCGGGCGACACGCCGCCGAGCGCGGCGCGGGCAAGCTTCGGCATCTACAACGACCGGAGCGACGTCGAGCGACTGCTCGAGGCCGTCGCCGCGGTGCACGAACACAAGTGGAAGGGGACCTATCACCGTCGGGCCAGCGGCATGGTCGACGGCGAGCGCCAGTGGGGCGGACGCTGCGCCGACGCGTGGATGGAGGGCGACGAGCCGGCCGCCTGACGCGGACCCGCGGCGCGAAGCATCGCGCAAACACGCACGCCGTCCGCGGATCGCGAACGGCGTGCGTGCCCTGTGTCCGAAAGGCCCCGGTCTCTCGGGGCGAGTCTGACGTTGAAATCGAGTTACTTGCCGGCGGCCTGGGCCCGCTGGGTGGCAAAGAGCTTGGCCCGCTTCTCCTTCGGAAGGCTGGCGAACTGCCGTGCGTCGGCGACCGTCGCGCAGTAGACCGGCTCGACCCCATACATCGCGGAGGGGCTGTCCTCGGTCACCGGCTCGCCGGAGATGGGGCAGGTCATGGCGCCTCTCTTGGCGACGGCGCCGGAGCCTTGGGCGCCCCCGGTCTGGGCGGTCCCGCCGCCGGTGGTGGCGCAGGCCGCGAGCGGGAGGGCGAGCAGGAGGAAGGCGATGCCGGGTCGGTTCATGTCGGGCTCTCGTGGGGTGCGTGCGAACGTGACGGCGGAGCATCGCGAACGGCGACGGGGACGCAAGGGCGAATCGCGCCGGGCGCACGAACGCCAGCGCGATCTTCGCGCGGCCTTAGCGCGGAGCGCTCGCGCAGCGTGAGGCGCCGGTATGGGCCGTTCGCGCTTTTGTGTTTGCTTTGCGCATAGGCCGGGCGTGCGTCGCGTTCACCGGCTTCGGAAACGCTGCAAAACAAGGCGAATCGAGCGGGTCGCACCGCACGCCGATTGTTCAGGCCCATGCGTGCGTCGCGTTTCGCTCGCGTGATGGTCTCGCGCTGCCGCTTCACCTTTACCGTGCGTCCCTCGTTCCAGTCCTCCGCGCCGGGCACCGGCCGGACCCAATCCCATTCAGGAGATGCGTACATGAATCGAACCGGATCGTTTGGCGTACTCGCCGGCGTCTCCGCCCTCGGCCTCGTCGGAGCGGTGATGGCCGCCGACGCGGGCGATGAGGCGATGAGGCAGATCGAGGAGCTTCGCCGCCAGAACCAACAGCTCGCCGAGAAGGTCTCGCGCCTTGAAGAGGTCGCGTCCAAGGACGGCGAGTGGCTCACCGAGGAGCGGGCCTCGCAGATCCGCGGGCTCGTGCAGGACGTGCTCGCCGACGCCGACTCGCGGGCCAGCCTCCAGGACGCCGGCGCCACCGCCGGCTGGAACAAGGGCTTCTTCCTCGCCAGTCCCGACGGCAGCTTCCGCCTCAACATCAAGGGGCAGATGCAGTTTCGCTGGGCCGGCAACTTCCGTGACGTTCCCGACTCGGTGGCCGGCCAGACCGAGAAGAACTACGGCTTCGAGAATCGCCGCACGAAGCTGACCTTCGGCGGCTTCGTCATCGACCCGTCGCTGACCTTCGAGGTGAAGCCGATCTTCAACCGCGCCAACGTCGCGATCAACGCCGGCGACCAGTCGCTCAGCAACCGCGACGTCGTCGGCTCGATCGAGGACATCTGGGTGCAGAAGAGCTTCGCGAACGGCTTCTCGGTGCGCGGCGGCCAGTTCAAGGCCCCGTTCCTCCGCGAGGAGCTCGTCTCGAGCAGCTCGCAGCTCGCCGTCGAACGCTCCGTGGTGAACGACACGTTCAGCACGAAGTTCGCCCAGGGCGTGCAGGTCGAGTGGGAGCAGGAGATGTTCCGGCTCCAGGCCTTCTACGGCGACGGCCTCCGCGCCAACCACACCGGCGTCACCACCGGCAGCGGCGCGGTCGGCGACTTCGGCGGCTCCTACCTCTCCGACTTCCAGACCAACGACACCGACTGGGCGTTCGCAGGCCGCGCCGAGCTCAAGCTCGCCGGTCAGTGGAAGCAGTTCCGTGACCTCACCAGCTTCCGCGGCGAGGACTTCGGCGTGCTCGTGGGCGTCGGCGGCATGGGTCAGAACCTCCGCCCGAACACGGCCAGCCCCAACGGGACCGAGTCGATGGTCGGCGTCACCGGCGACGTGAGCGTCGACTTCGGCGGCGCGAACCTCTTCGCCTACGGCGTCTATCGCGAGGTCGGCCTGCAGGGCGACCGGGCGACGCGCGGCGGCGGGGTCGAGAGCAAGCTCGCCCAGTGGGGCTTCGTCGTGCAGGGCGGGTTCTTCGTCACCGAGGACTTCGAGCTCTTCGCCCGGTACGAGTACGGCAACACCGACACCGATCAGTTCCGCACCGCGAATCTCCTCGCCAGCGGCGAGAAGGCCTCGATCGTCACCGTCGGCTTCAACTGGTATCCGATGGGCTACGCCAACACGGCGCTGAAGTGGACGACGGACGTGGGTTTCGCCCTCGATCCGGTGGTTGACTTCAACTCGAGCGGCACCGACTGGCTCGCCGACCAGACCGGCGCCGGACAGTCGACCAGCGACGGACAGGTGGTCATTCGGTCGCAGATCCAGCTGACCTTCTGACCTCGGTAGGACACCCCAGTGCGCGGGCCCGGGCAGCGATGTCCGGGCCCGCCTTTATGCGCTGCTGATGGCTCGGGCCCCGATTCTGCGCTGGCGTGAATCGACGGAGGGGCGATTCCGCCCGATGCTACGCCATCACGTCGTCTCCCTCAGGCGACGTTCAAGGAGCTCGTTCGATGCAAGACCAGATTCCAGCGGCGCCTCCTCCCGCCATCATCTCGCCCGACCGCGGCAGCTTCGGCGACAGCACGGCGATCATGCCCCAGTTCCGGCTCGACCTCGAGACCGGCCTCACCTTCGCCTGGCGCGACCGCGGCGAGAGCGAGCGGCGCATCATCAACGGGCCGGAGGGCATCGCCCGCATCGGCCTGCTCGAGGATCGGCTCGAGGTGCGGGCGCTCTGGGCCGGTTACGTCGACGTGCGCGAGGACACTCCCGCGGGCCGCAGCACGGCCAACGGCTGGAGTGACGTCGCGTTAGGCGTGAAGCTGAAGGCGCTCGACCAGGACGGCTGGATTCCGCGCACCGTCCTCATCGCCCAGACCTTCGTCGGCGCCGGCGGCCACGAGGTCGCGGCGGGCGTCGATCCGACGGTGAAGGCCGCGTGCTCGTGGGATCTCGGCAGCGGCGTCTCGATTCTCACCAACGTCGGCGCCTCCTGGCCGACGGATGGAGAGGGTCGCTTCACCCAGGGACTCGGCTCGATCCTCGCGTCGTGGACGGTCTTCGACGCGACGACGATCTTCGCCGAGTACTACGCGACCTTCCCGATCGTCCGCGACGACGACGGCGCACATGCCGTCGACTTCGGCGTCTGGCAGCGACTCGGCGATTCGGTGCAGCTTGACTTCCGCGTGGGCTTCGGCCTCAACGCCGCCGCCGACGATGTGCTTCTCGGCGCCGGCATAGCGTTCCTCTTCTGACCTGAAAGGCGACGTCATGGGCGATCTGTTAGCGGCCGTGGCCGTGGGGCTGTCGCTTGCGCTGAGCGTGGGGCTGATTCGCCTCGTCGCATCGCTCGAGCCCGCCCCCGATCCCGGCTCCAACCCGAATGCCGACCCCGCTTCCGGGGCGGCGAAGGACCGGCGATGACACCGATGCTCCTCACCGCGCTTCTCGTGTCCCTTCTCCTTCTCGCATACCTCGTGGTCGCGCTGCTGCGGCCGGAGCGATTCCAATGACCGCCGGAATCCTGCAGGCCATCGCCGTCATGGCCGTCGTGCTCGGACTCGCGTGGCCGCTCGGCGCGTACATCGCCGCCGCGATGGACGACGAACGGTCGCCCGACGAGCGTCCGCTGGGGCGGCTCCTCGGACCGCTCGAGCGGGTGATGCTCGCCGCGTGCGGCCCCGCCGCGGAGCGCGGCCATTGCCAGACGTGGCGCGGCTACGCGATGGCCGTCCTGGTCTTCTCGACCGTCGGCATCGGGCTCACCTACTCCATCCAGCGGCTGCAGCCCTTCCTCCCGAACAACCCGCAGAACCTCGATGCGGTCTCGCCGGACTCGGCGCTCAACACCGCCGTCTCGTTCGTGACCAACACCAACTGGCAGGGCTACGCGGGCGAGACCACGATGTCGCACGAGACGCAGATGCTCGCCCTCTGCACGCAGAACTTCGTCTCCGCCGCGGTCGGGATCGCGGTGCTCGCCGCGCTCGCCCGCGGCATCCGCAACCGCCGCTCCGAGACGATCGGGAACTTCTGGCGCGACCTGCTGCGGGCCACGCTTCATGTCCTGCTCCCGCTATCGGCGGTCCTCGCCATCGTCCTCGTGAGCCAGGGCGTCGTCCAGACGCTTCGGCCGCACGAGACTGTCACGCTCGTGCAGCCCCTGCACGCGGCCGACGGCACGACCGTGGGCGAGCAGACGCTGCCGCTCGGGCCGGTCGCGTCGCAGGTCGCGATCAAGCAGCTCGGGACCAACGGCGGCGGCTACTTCAACGTCAACTCCGCCCATCCGTTCGAGAACCCGACCCCGCTCACGAACGTCCTCGAGACGCTCTCGATCATCCTCATCCCCGCGGCGCTCTGCGTGAGCTTCGGCATCTGGGTCGGCGACCGCCGCCAGGGCGTCGCGCTCCTCGCGGCGATGACCGTGCTGCTCCTGCTCGCGCTCGCCGGCACCTGGATCGCCGAGCACCGCGGCGTGCCGGCGCTCGCCGCGCTCGGGCTCGACGGCGCGACGGCGATGGAGGGGAAGGAGACGCGCTTCGGCGTCGACGGCTCGGTGCTCTGGGCGGTGCTCACCACCGCGGCGTCGAACGGCTCGGTGAACGCGATGCACGACTCGCTCACGCCGATCGCCGGCGGCATCGCGATGCTCCTCATGCAGCTCGGCGAGGTCGTCTTCGGCGGCGTCGGCTCGGGGCTCTACGGCATGCTCCTCTTCGTGATCGTCACGGTCTTCGTCGCCGGGCTCATGGTCGGCCGCACGCCCGAATACCTCTGCAAGAAGATCGGGCCCTTCGAGATGAAGATGGCGGCGATCGCGCTTCTCGCGCCCTCCGCGATGGCCCTGCTCGGCACGGCGATCGCCGTGAGCATGGAGGCGACCGCCTCGGCGGCGCCGAACCCGGGACCGCACGGATTCAGCGAGATTCTCTACGCGTTCTCGTCGGCGGCGAACAACAACGGCTCGGCCTTCGGCGGACTCGGCGCCAACACGCCCTTCTGGAACGTGGCCCTCGCGGCGTGCATGTTCGTCGGCCGCTTCTGGGTCATCATCCCGGTGCTCGCGATCGCCGGGTCGCTCTCGCGGAAGGGTTCCGTGGCGCCGTCGATCGGCACGCTGCCGACGCACACGCCGCTCTTCGTCGTACTCCTCATCGCGGTGGTGCTGATCGTCGGCGTGCTCACGTTCGTGCCGTCGCTCGCTCTCGGCCCCGTCGTCGAACAGCTTCGCATGGCTTCGGATGGGGCTTCCGATGTGGCTTCCCATGGAGGACTCTCATGAGCGCCGTTGCCCATCGACAGCGCTGGTTTGACCTCGGGCTCCTCGGCGGCGCCCTGGTCGATGCGTTCCGCAAGCTCTCGCCGCGCGAGCAGCTCCGCAATCCGGTCATGTTCACCGTCTATGTCGGCAGCGCCGGCGCGACGGCGCTCTGGGTCGCGGCGCTCGCCGGCCATGGCGAGGCCTACGCGGGATGGATCGCCGCGATCGCCCTCTGGCTGTGGGCGACGGTCCTTTTCGCGAACCTCGCCGAGGCATTGGCGGAGGGACGCGGCAAGGCCCAGGCGGCAAGCCTGCGATCGTCCCGCCGCGACGTGAGCGCGCGGCGCATGGCAGCGGCCCGTCGCGACGCCGACGCCGTGACGGTGAGCGCCGCGGAACTGCGCCGCAGCGACATCGTGCTCGTTCGGGCGGGCGAGATGATCCCGGGCGACGGCGAGGTCATCGAGGGGATCGCCTCGGTGGATGAATCGGCGATCACCGGCGAATCGGCACCGGTCATCCGCGAGTCGGGCGGCGACCGCTCGTCGGTCACCGGCGGCACGCGGGTCCTCTCGGACTGGCTCCTCGTGCGCATCGCCGCCGATCCGGGCGAGAGCTTTCTCGACCGCATGATCGGCCTGGTCGAGGGCGCCAAGCGCCAGAAGACGCCGAACGAGATCGCCCTCGACATCCTGCTCGCCGGCTTCACGATCATCTTCCTCCTCGCCTGCGCGACGCTCCTTCCCTTCTCGATGCATGCGGTCCGCACCAACGGCGCCGGCGCTCCGGTCACCGTCACGACGCTCGTGGCCCTGTTGGTCTGCCTCATCCCGACCACGATCGGCGGCCTGCTCTCGGCGATCCGGATCGCCGGCATGGACCGCCTGGTGCTGGCCAACGTCATCGCGACAAGCGGCCGCGCGGTCGAGGCCGCGGGCGACGTCGATGTCCTCCTTCTCGACAAGACCGGCACGATCACCTTCGGTAACCGTCAGGCGGCGCGGTTCATTCCCGCCCCCGGCGTGACCGTCGAGGAGCTTGCGGACGCGGCCCAACTCGCGTCGCTCGCCGACGAGACGCCCGAGGGGCGCAGCGTCGTCGTCCTCGCCAAGCGGCACGGCGTGCGCGAGCGAACGCTCGCCGACACGCACGCGAGCTTCGTTCCGTTCACCGCCCAAACGCGGATGAGCGGCGTGACGATCGGCGACCGCGACATCCGCAAGGGCGCCTTCGACGCGATCGACAGCTACGTCCGACTGCTCGGCGGAACGATGCCCGCCGAGGTCCGGCGCGAGGTCGATGGCGTGGCCCGGGCCGGCGCGACGCCGCTGGTCGTGGCCGAGGCTCGCGGAGCACGGGTGCTTGGCACGATCGAACTCCGCGACATCGTGAAGGGCGGGCTGCGCGAGCGCTTCGCCGAGCTGCGGGCCATGGGCATCCGAACGGTCATGGTCACCGGCGACAACGCCCTCACCGCCGCCGCGATCGCGGCCGAAGCGGGGGTCGACGACTTCCTCGCCGAGGCGACGCCGGAGCGGAAGCTCGAACTCATCCGCGAGCGGCAGCGGGGCGGCTGTCTCGTGGCGATGACCGGCGACGGCACGAACGACGCGCCGGCCCTCGCCCAGGCCGACGTCGCGGTCGCGATGAACAGCGGCACGCAGGCGGCGAAGGAGGCGGGCAACATGGTCGATCTCGACAGCGATCCGACCAAGCTCATCGAGGTCGTCCGCATCGGCAAGGAACTGCTCATGACCCGCGGGGCGCTCACGACCTTCTCGATCGCCAACGACGTGGCCAAGTACTTCGCGATCCTTCCCGCGGCGTTCCTGGCGACCTATCCCGAGCTTGGGGCCCTCAACCTCATGCGCCTCGATCCCTCGACGGCGATTCTCTCCAGCGTGATCTTCAACGCCCTCATCATCATCGCCCTCGTGCCGATCGCCCTGCGCGGCGTGCGCTGCCGCGCGGTCGGCGCGGCCACGATGCTGCGGGACAACCTGCTCGTCTACGGCGTCGGCGGACTGATCACTCCCTTCGTCGGCATCAAGCTCATCGACCTCCTTCTCAACGCCCTGCCGATCGCGGGCTGGTACCGCGCCTGAGGTTTCGTCATGCACGCCCTTCGCGACCAACTCCGTCCAGCGCTCGTATCGTTAGCCCTCCTCACGCTCCTCTGCGGATTCGTCTATCCGATGGCGATCACCGCGGTGGCCGAGGTGGCCATGCCGCGCCCGGCCCGCGGCAGCCTCATCGAGCGCGACGGAGCCATCGTCGGATCGGAGCTCATCGGACAGCCCTTCGACGCTCCCGAATATCTCTGGGGCCGGCCCTCGGCGACCTCGCCCGTGCCATACGTCGCGTTCTCGCGCGAGACGCTCTCCGGCTCCTCGGGATCGAATCTCGGTCCGACGAACCCGGCGTTCCTCGACGCCGTTCGGGAGCGGATCGCGCGCCTGCGCGGCGCGCTCGGCGCCGACGTCGCGATTCCCGCGGAACTCGTGACCGCCTCGGGTTCCGGACTTGATCCGCACATCTCGCCGGCGGCCGCCCTCTGCCAGGTCGGCCGGATCGCCGCGGCCCGCGGCGTCCCCGAGGCCGAGGTCCGGCGCGTCATCGAGCGGCATGTCGAGGGCCGCACCCTGGGATTCCTCGGCGAGCCGCGCGTCAACGTGCTGCGGGCGAATCTCGACCTCGACGAGGCGCTGGCCCGCTCCGCGCGCCCCCTCCACTCCGTACGATCGTCGCCATGAGCGAGCCACGGCGCCCAACTCCCGACGAGCTGCTCGCTCGCGTCCGCGAGGAGAGCGGCCGGGCCAAGCGCGGGCGATGCCGCATCTTCATCGGCATGGCTCCCGGCGTCGGCAAGACGTACGCGATGCTCACCGCAGCCCAGCGGCTCGCCCGCGACGGGGTCGACGTCGTGGTCGGCGTGATCGAGACCCATGGCCGCGCCGAGACCGAGCGGCTCCTGCTCGGGCTCGACATCCTGCCGCGGCGCGTGGTCGAGTACCGCGGCGCCGAGATCGACGAGTTCGATCTCGACGCCGCCCTCGTGCGCCGGCCGGCGGTCGTCGTGGTCGACGAGCTGGCCCACTCCAACGCGCCGGGCTCGCGCTTCGGCAAGCGATGGCAGGACGTGCAGGCGGTGCTCGACGCGGGCATCGACGTCCTCACCACGCTCAACGTGCAGCACATCGAGAGCCTCAACGACGTGGTGCGGCAGGTCACCGGCGTCGAGGTGCGCGAGACCGTGCCTGACGCGGTGATCGACGAGGCCGACGAGGTCGAGCTCGTCGACCTTCCCCCCGACGCCCTCATCGCCAGGCTCCAGCAGGGCAAGGTCTACGTGCCGGAGTCGGCCCGCGCGGCCCAGACGGCGTTCTTCCGCCCGGAGAATCTCGCCGCGCTCCGCGAGCTCGTCCTGCGAAAGACCGCGGAGTGGGTTGACGTGCGGATGCGCCGCATGCAGACCGAGCGCGGGATCCGCATCGCCTGGCCGACGGCCGATCGCGTGCTGGTTGCGGTGAGCCCCAGCCCGCTCGCGCCGACCGTCGTGCGGGCGGCGCGGCGCATCGCTGCGGGCATGCGGGCCCAGCTCGTCGCGGTGTACGTCGAGACGCCCGCGGCGATGCGGCTTCCGGCCGCCGATCGCGAGCGGGTGCGGCAGACGATGGCCCTGGCCGAGCGGCTCGGCGCCGACACCGTCTTCCTCTCCGGCGCCGACGCGGCCCGCGAGATCGTCGAGTTCGCCCGAGGGCGCAACGTGAGCCGCATCGTCCTGGGAAAGACCGCCCGCTCGCGCTGGAGCGAGGTGCTCCGCGGCTCGTTCGTGCAGGAGGTGATCCGGCGAAGCGGCGACATCGACGTGCATGTCGTGCGCGGCGACGGCGGGCCGGCCACGCCCTCGGTGACGCTGCCCAAGTTCGGCGAGGCGCGGCTCGGTCAGGCGCTGATCGCCGTCGGCGCGGTCGGCGCCGCGGCCCTTCTTTCCGCGACGCTGTTGCGCGGCATCGACCTCACCAACATCGCGATGGTCTTCCTGCTCGCGGTGGTGCTGGTCTCGACCGCGGGCCGCCGCTTCGCGACCTCGCTCGCGGCGCTTCTCAGCGTCGCGGCCTTCGACTTCTTCTTCGTGCCTCCCTCGCTCACGCTGGCCGTGACCGACGTGCAGTACCTCATCACCTTCGCCGCGATGCTCATCGTCGGCCTGCTGATCGCCCAGCTCACGGCGAGCTTCCGGCGCGTCGCGGAGGCGGCGCGGGAGCGGGCGATGCGCACCGGCGAGCTCTACGCGATGTCGCGGGCCCTCGGCTCGGCCCGCACGTCGGAGGACGTGGCGTCCATCGCCGCCGCGCGGGTTCACGATTCCTTCGCCGCCGACGCCCTCGTCCTCGCCGCGCGCGAGGGAGTCGCGACGCTCGATGCGATCGGCTCCGCCGGCGCTCCCGACTGGCTCGACGAGCGCGAGATCGCCGTCGCCCGCTGGGCCAGCGACCACGCGGCGCCCGCGGGGATCGGCACGACATCGCTTCCCGCCGCGGCCGGTCGGCATGTGCCGCTGGTCGGGCCGCGCGGCGCGATCGGCGTCCTGAGCCTGCGCCCGCGCGACCGCAGAAGCCTCGAGGCGACCGGGGCCCAGACGCTCCTGGGGACCTTCGCCGACCAGATCGCCCTGGCCCTTGATCGCGCTGCGCTCATCGAGTCGCACCAGCGTGCGACGCTCGACGCCGACCGCGAGCGACTCCGCAGCGCCCTCCTGAGCTCGGTGTCGCATGACCTGCGGACGCCGCTGGCCAGCATCGCCGGCGCCGCCAGCACCCTGCTCGACGCGCCCGAGGCGATCGACGCCGGCACCAGGCGCGAGCTTCTTCGCGGCATCGCCGACGAGGCGGAGCGGCTCTCCGACCTCGTCTCCGACCTCGTCTTCGCGACGCGCCTCGAGGCCGGCGGCGTCGATCCGCGGCGCGAGTGGACGACCGTCCAGGAGATCGTCGGCAGCGGCATCGCCCGGCTGCGCGACGCCCTCGCCCAGCGCTCCTTCCGCACGATCGTGCCCCACGACCTTCCCCTGGTCCGCGTCGATGCGGTGATGATGGGTCAGGTGATCCACAACCTCGTCGACAATGCCCTGCGCCACACGGGCACCGGCGCGGCGGTCGAGATCGCGGCGTGGCTCGATGAGGGAGACGTGATGATCCAGGTGCGCGACACGGGACCGGGGCTCGACCCCGAGGAGATCCGCAGCGTCTTCAACCGCTTCTATCGCGGCGCCCGAGGTCGCGAGACGGGCAGCGGCCTCGGCCTCGGGCTGACCGTCTGTCGCGGCATCGTCGAGGCCCACGGCGGTCGCATCTGGGCCCAGCAGGCCCAGGGGGGCGGCGCGGCGTTCACCATCGCCCTGCCGCTGGAGCGCGAACAGCCCGCCGTTCCCTCGGAGCGGGAGGCACCATGAGCGAGCCGAGCGGCGATCGTGGCGTGCGCGACCAGCGCCCTCGCATTCTCGTCATCGAGGACGAGCCGCCGATCCGCCGCTTCCTGCGCGCCACGTTAGGTGCGCACGGCTACGCGATCGAGGAGGCGACCACCGCCCGCGAGGGACTGCTCTTCGCGGCCCAGCATCCGCCCGACCTCATCCTCCTCGACCTCACCCTCCCCGACGGCGACGGCATCGAGGTCGCGCGCTCGATCCGGACCTGGACGCAGCTGCCGATCGTGGTGCTCTCCGCCCGCGGACAGGAGTCGGACAAGGTTGCGGCCCTCGACGCCGGCGCCGACGACTACCTCACCAAGCCCTTCGGCGTCGGCGAGCTCGCGGCGCGGATTCGCGTCGCCCTGCGGCACGCCTCGCGCGAGGCCTCGCCGCCGGGCGACGGTGCGTGGGAGGCGACCGAGGACGGCCGGCGGCTCCGCGTCGATCTCGCCCGCCGGCGGGTCACGGTGAGCGACGGCGGCGCCGACGCCGAAGCGGAGATTCGGCTCACGCCCACGGAGTTCAAGCTCCTCACCATGCTCGTTCGGCATGCGGGCCGCGTGCTCACCCATCGCCAGCTTCTCGTCGAGGTCTGGGGTCCGCCGCATGCCGGCGACGTCCAGTACCTGCGGGTCTATGCGGGCCAGCTTCGGCTCAAGATCGAGCGCGATCCGGCCCAGCCGCGCTTCCTCCTCACCGAGCCGGGCGTCGGCTATCGGCTGGTCGAGGGAAGCTGATCGGCGCCGATGCCGTAGCGGAGAAGACGCAGGGCGTTGAGGACGACCACGACGGTGCTGCCCTCGTGCATGATCACGGCGATCGGCATCGGCACGGCGCCGAGCGTCGCGAGCGCGGCCAGCAGGACGACCACGCCCATCGAGATGACGATGTTCTGGATGACGATCCGCCTCGCCGCGTGGCTCAGGCCGATGGCGAAGGCGAGCTTGCGGAGATCGTCGTTCATGAGGGCGACGTCGGCCGCCTCGAGCGCGACGTCGGTGCCGCCCGCGCCCATCGCGATGCCCACGTCGGCGCTGGCCAGGGCCGGCGCGTCGTTCACGCCGTCGCCGACCATCGCGATCGAGCCGTGCTTGGCCTGCATCGCCTTGACGCGATCGATCTTGTGCTCGGGCAGGAGCTCGGCCTCGATCTCGTCGACGCCGACCTCGCGGCCGATGACCTCGGCGACCGAGCGGTTGTCGCCGGTCAGCATGACGACCGCATCGACGCCGCTCGACCGCAGGGCAGCGAAGGCCTCCTTCGCCTCCCTGCGCGGCCGATCCTGCAGCCCGAGGAGCCCCACGAAGCGGTCGTCGCAGGTGACCACGACGACCGTGCGGGCGAGCGCCTCGAGGCGGGCGGCCTCGCGCCGCAGCGCATCCGTCGCCCGCGGTCCCTCGCCCTCGTCGAAGGCCCGGGGACTGGCCACGATCACGCGCTTGCCGTCGACGTTCGCGGCGACGCCCTTGCCCTTCTTGAGCGTGGCCTGCACGGCGCCCGCGGGACGGATCCCGCGCCGGGCGGCTTCGGCCAGCACCGCGAACGCGAGCGGATGCGTCGAGAGCGTCTCGACCGACGCGGCCAGCGAGAGAAGCTCCTCGGCGGTCGCACCGTCCAGCGGCACGACCTCGATGACCGAGGGCTTGCCGGTGGTGATCGTGCCGGTCTTGTCCATCGCGACGGCCTTCACCGTCGCCAGCCGCTCAAGCGAGGAGCCGCCCTTGATGAGGACGCCGTTGCGTGCGGCGCGGGCGATCGCGGCGAGCATCGTCGCCGGCGTCGAGAGGCCGAGGGCGCAGGGGGACGCGCCGACGAGGAGCGTCATCGCCCGCAGGAACGCCTCGCTCGCGGTGAGCCATCCGAGCCGCGGCGGCAGG
Source organism: Phycisphaerales bacterium (assembly GCA_044220875.1). Lineage (GTDB taxonomy): Bacteria > Planctomycetota > Phycisphaerae > Phycisphaerales > SM1A02 > JAEUIT01. The sequence continues at coordinate 826,006 of JBGAQH010000001.1, forward strand.
ACCGCGACGACGATCACGGCGACGACGACGCAGGGGACATAGATGCGAGTGAATCGCTCGGCGAGCCGCTGCGTCGGGGCCTTCTGTCCCTCCGCCTCGGCCACCATGCGGGCCATGCGGGCCATGGTCGATTCGCTGGCCAGCTTCCGCACGCCGATGACCAGTCCGCCGTCGCCGTTCAGCGTGCCGGCGAAGACCGGATCGCCCGGAGACTTCGCCACCGGGACGCTCTCGCCGGTGATGGGACTCTGATCGACGTCGGAGCTCCCCTCGACCACCGCGCCGTCAGCGGGCAGGCGCTCGCCGGGACGGACGACAACCTCGTCGCCGACGACCAGCTCGCCGACGGGCACCTCGCGCTCAATGCCCTCGCGCCGCAGGCGGGCGCTCCGCGGCGCGATCTGACCTAACGCTTTGATCGCGCTCCGGGCCGAGCCCATCGCGTGCTCCTCGAGGGCATGGCCGGTTGCGAAGAGGACCAGCAGCAATCCGCCCTCGGCGACCTCGCCGATGATCGCGGCGCCGATCGCCGCGACGATCATGAGGAAGTCGATGTCAAGCCGGAGCTTCAGGAGCTGCTCGAAGCCCTCGACGATCGGATGCAGCCCGGCGATGACGAAGCAGACGCCGTAGAGCGAGAGCCACGACCAGTTCGGCAGTCCGGCGCTCTCGCAGACGAAGCCCGCGGCCAGGAAGATCCCGCTGACAGCCGGTGTCGCCAGCCAGGAGAAGCGGGCCAGAAGGCCCGGTCCCGAGGCCGCCGGAACCTCGGGAAGGGAAGGACTTGCGATCGACGTCATGGGGAGGAGTAAGGTCCCGGATTGTACGGACTTGATGCGGCGAAGGGCTGCGATGGGCGCGATTGGCGCAGCCGTCGCGTCGTTGCGAGCGGGACGCAACGAGCGGCGCGAGACACCACGCAATCGTCGGCGTTCGCGGGCCGCGTGCGGCTCAATCCCACCAGCGACGCAGCCACAGCGCGAGATTGAGCACCGGCCACGCGAGGCGCCAGTGCTCGTTCGCTCGGGTCCGCACGAATTCGATCGCCTCGGGCCGCAGGATCGTCTGAATCGACGCGCCGTCGAGGGCGCCGGTCGCGTCGGAGATCCAGCGCTCGAAGGGAAGGGGGAAGCTTGCCTTGGGCCGGATCAGCGCCTCATCGGGAACGAGATCCGCGAACGCGGCGCGAAGAAGACGCTTGGTGCGCGGCAGCGTCGCGGTCGCCGCGCCGCCGCCCGCGGACGGCGCGTCCGCCGCCGGACGATGGAGCTCGATCGGAATGCGGGCGGCGAGCTCCGCGACGCGCACGTCGGCGTAGGGAGTGCGACCCTCGACGCTCGTCCGCATCGAGGCGGTGTTGAGCCGCTGGAGGAGCGAGGTGAGATTGAGCCGCCGCAGGAGGTCGACGTGGGTGCGCAGCGAGAGCGGATCTCCGCAGCGGGCGAACTCGGTCCGCAGGTGATCGGCGCAGACGCCCGGTCCGCCCGCGGCGGCGAGCGCGTTGGGGGACAGGAGCGCCTCGAGCATCGATGGCGGCACCCAAGCGAAGGTGTTGACGTGCCACTCCTCGACCGGCGTTCCGTCGCCGGCGCGGGCCCGGGCGATCCACGCCTCGGACTCGTCGAGCGGCGGGCCGTAGCCGGCAAACAGTTCGTCCGCGCCTTCGCCGCTGAGGGCCACCTTTGCGTGCGGGCGAATGGCCCGGGCGACGGCGAGGATCGCAATTTCGTTCGGCGTGCTGAGCGGAATCCCGAGGTCGCCGACGAGCTGCGGCCATGCGTCGAGGAAGCCCTCGCGCGTCACGCCGCTCTCGTGATGCTCGGTGTCGAGCGCGACGGCCATGCGCCGGGCGACGGCGAGATCGCCGCCCTCGTCCGTCTCTGGCACGGCGCCGGCGCAGAAGGTCCGCAGGCCCGGGACGGAACGCCGGGCGAGCGCGGCGATGATCGTGCTGTCGAGTCCGCCGGAGAGCATCGAGCAGAGCGGCACGTCGCAGACGAGATGGGCCTCGACCGAGCGCTCGACCGCCTCGCGGACCATCGCGGTCGCGCTGGCCTCGTCGATCGAACGGTCCTCGGCGGGCGAGCGCCACCAAACAGTTCGTTCAACGCGCGGCGCGGCGCCGTCGAGCCGAACGCGGAGCGCCTCGCCGGGCTGCACGCAGCGCACGCCCTCGAAGAGCGTCCGCTCGCCCATCGTCGTGCGCAGCGAGTTGAGGTACTGGACGACGGTGCCCCAGTCGGGGCGGGCGGCGACGGCGGGGTGGGCGAGAACGGCGCGGGCCTCGCTCGCGATGACGATCTCGCGGTCGAGGAGCGCGTAGTGCAGCGGGACGATGCCGAATGCGTCGCGGGCGACGTGGAGCGTCTGCTCGCGCGGCATCCAGGCGACGTAGGCGAACATGCCGCGGACGCGGCGCGGCGCGTCGGTGCCCCAGAGGGCGATCGCGTGGGCGAGCAGCTCGGTGTCGCTGCCGTGGGCGATGCGGCGGCCGGCGGACTCGAGTTCCCGGCGCAGGGCCGGGCAGTCGTAGAGCTCGCCGTTGAAGGCGAGGACCAGCGGCGGGTCAGCGTCGAGAACGAGCGGCTGTCGGTTGTCGGCGGGGGAGTTGATGGCCAGCCGGCAGTGGCCGACGTGGACCTGCCCGTCCGACCAGAACCCCGCGTCGTCGGGGCCGCGTTCGCGAAGGAGATCGCGCATGGCGATCACCGCCTGGGGCGAGGCGGTGGGGGACCTCCCTCGGACGGCAGCGACGGCGACGATTCCGCACATGGCCAGTCCATCGACCGAACGGGTCGATCGGGTTGGAGCATTCCGGCGAGTCCCGATTCGGACGGTCGGCGCGGCGACGGGAATCGCGACCGGAGGTCACTTGCCTCATTGCCTCCGGCCGGGCGAGGCCGGATGATGGCCGCATGCTTCGACGATTCGCCCCGACCGCATCGGCCCTTGCCCTCGCCATCAGCGTCTCCGCGCTTGCGGACGTCTCCCTCTCCCCCGCCTTCCGCGATCACGCCGTGCTGCAGCGCGACAAGGCGATTGTCGTGAGCGGCACCGCCGACGCCGGTGAGGTCATCCAGATCGCCTTCGGCAACGCGAAGGCGACGGCAACGACCGGCGGCGACGGGACGTTCAAGGTGCTTCTTCCCGCCGAGTCGGCCTCGGCCGAGCCGCGCGATCTCGTCGTGCGCGGCAAGAACGAGGTCGTCGTCCACGACATCCTCATCGGCGACGTCTGGATCTGCTCCGGACAGTCGAACATGGAGTGGTCGCTCGGACAGCTTCACGAGGCCGACGCCCTGGTGAAGGAGGCGCAGGACACGCAGGTTCGCTACTTCAAGGCGCCGCACGTCCTCGCGTGGGATCCGGCCGCGACCGTCGAGGGGTCGTGGACCGTCGCGACCGGCGATGCGGCCCGCGGATGCAGCGCGATCGGCTACGTCTTCGCGAAGGAGATTCGCTCCGCCCAGAAGGTCCCGATCGGCATCCTCGACCTCTCCTGGGGCGGCACGCGGATCGAGCCGTGGACGCCGCCGTCGGGCGTGACCAAGGACATCGAGCTGTCGTCGGCGATGCGCTCGGCCCGCCAGCGCATCGCGAAGACCAACGGCACGGAGGGGCCGACGCCCGAGACGCCGAGCGCGATGTGGAACGCCATGGTCGCCCCCTTCAGGACCATGGCGATCCGGGGCGTCGCCTGGTACCAGGGCGAGTCGAACGCCAACGACGCCGGCCGATACCAGCGGCTGCTGCCGCTCCTGATCGACGCGTGGCGCCGCGACTTCGGCGACCCGCAGCTTCCCTTCGCGGTCTTCTCGCTCGCGGCGTTCATGCCCTTCCGCGCCGACCTCCCCTCCGAGGACGGATGGGCCGACCTGCGCGAGTCGCAGCGGCTGGCGGCGATGTCGCGCAACGCCGGACTCATCGTCCTCCTCGACATCGGCGACGCCAACGACATCCATCCGGCGCGGAAGGCCGAGGCTGCGCGGCGGCTCTCGCTCTGGGCGAGGGCGACGGTCTACGGCGAGCACATCGAGTACAGCGGCCCGGTGCTGAAGGAATCGACGATCGCCAACGGGGCGGTCACCATCAGCTTCACCCACGCGAAGGGACTGAAGACCCGCGACGGCAAGCCGCCGGCCGGCTTCGCCATCGCCGGCGAGGACGGCAAGTTCGTCTGGGCCGACGCGAGGATCGAGGGCGAGACGGTCATCGTCAGCAGCGCCGGCGTGTCCGATCCGAAGTTCGTCCGCTACGCGTGGCACAACAACCCCGAGACGGCGAATCTCGTGAACGGCGAGGGGCTGCCTGCGTCGAGCTTCCGGACCGACCGCGTCGAGATGAAGCAGCCCAAGCGCCGGGACTGACCCATGCGGTCCCTTCTCCTCCTCACGCTTCTCGGGGCGGCTCCGCACGCCGACGTCGTGAGCGAGACGTTAGGGACCTATTGCGTCGACTGTCACGGAGGCCACTCGCGGAAGGCCGGGCTCGACCTCAAGCCGCTGCTCGGTCCGCTCGGCGGCGCGCCGCTGCATGCCCTGCGCATGGTGCGCGAGCGGCTGCGCCGCGGCGACATGCCGCCGGAGGGGGAACCGCGTCCCTCCGCGTCGGAGCGTGACGCGCTCCTCTCCCGCGTCGACGACGAGCTCGTGCGGCGCAGCGAGAGCCTCTCCGCCGGGCGGCCGACGCTGCGGCGACTCAATAGGGTCGAGTACCGCAACACGGTGCGCGATCTCCTGGGCGTTGACGTCGATGTCCGCGCCGAACTTCCCGCCGACGACGTGGGCGAGGGCTTCGACCACATCGGCGACGTCCTCTCGATGCCGCCGACGCTGCTGGAGAAATACCTCGACGTCGCCGAGCGGGTCGCGCTGCGGGCATGGCCCGACGCCGGTGCGGCCTTCGCGTCGCACGTCGGCGGCGAGGGCCTGAAGCTGCGCGGCGGCGGCCAGGTGACGCGGGAAGGGGCGAACGTCTGGTCGGCGGGCGCCGCGTACGTCGAGTGCGAACTGCCGCGCGACGGAAGCTATCGCGTCTCCTTCCGGGGCTACGGCGACCAGGCGGGGGGCGAGCCGGTGAAGGTATCGCTGCGCACCGAGGCGGCGCAGCTCGCGTTCTTCGACCTGCCCGAGCGCCGCGCCGCGCCGGGCACCCGCACGGCGACGCTTGAGCTGCACGGCGGCACGCAGCGGATCGGCGTCGAGTTCCTCAACGACTACTACGACGAGTCGAAGCCGCAGGGCCAGCGGGACCGCAACCTGCACGTGATCTCGATCGACGTCGAGGGGCCGGTCGACCGGGTCGAGCCGACCGCCGAGGCGCTTGCCCTGGCCGGGCCCGCGCCCGAGCTGCGCACGTTTCTCGCGGCGCTCCTGGGCCGGGCGTTCCGGCATCCGGCCGACGAGGCGGCAGTCGCCGCGTTCGAGCGTCGCGTGATCGACGCGGCCGGCGAGGCGCCGAGCCCGTCGCACCTCCTTCGCATCGCGATCACGGCGGCGCTCGTCGATCCCCGGTTCCTCTTCCACGTCGAGCGCGACGCGCCGCAGCGCGGACCGGACCGGCAGCTCGACGGCAGCGAGGTGGCGGCGCGGCTCTCGTACTTCCTTTGGCGAACGCTGCCCGACGCCCCGCTCGCGGCGGCGGCCGCCCGCGGCGAGCTTGATGCCGCGGAGGGCGTGGCCCGCGCCGCCGATCGCCTGCTCGACGACCCGCGGTCGATGGCCCTCGCCGAACACTTCGGGCAGCAGTGGCTTCTCATCCGCGCCGTCGACGAGAAGCAGCCCGACCCGACGCTCTTCCGCGGCGTCGATCAGGCGCTCCTGACCGACATGAAGGCGGAGACGACGCTCTTCCTCGACGCGATGCTGCGGGAGAACCGCCCGGTCGCCGAGCTCCTCACCGCGGACTGGACCTTCCTCAACGCCCGACTCGCCCGGCACTATGGCATCGAGGGAATCGACGGCGAATGGCTGCGGCGGGCCCGCGTCGGCGGACGCGTGCCCGGGCTCCTCGGCCACGGCAGCGTCCTGGTCGCGACGAGCAATCCGACCCGCACGAGTCCGGTGAAGCGCGGCAAGTGGGTGCTCGACGCGATCCTCGACGCGCCTCCGCCCCCTCCGCCCCCCGGCGTGCCGCAGCTTCCGGACGCCGGGCACGACGCGGCCCGCATGACCGTGCGCGAACTGTTAGAGCGGCACCGCGCCGACCCGGCGTGCGCCTCCTGCCATCGACAGATGGACGCCATCGGCCTGGCCCTCGAGCCGCTTGACGCCGTCGGCCGCCCTCGCACCCACGACGGCGACACGCTCATCGAGCCGGTTGGCGACCTTCCCGACGGGCGCCGCTTCAGTGGCCCGCGCGAGCTCGCCTCGATGCTGGCCCGCGACCCGGCCCTGGTGCGCTCGGTCGTTCGGCATCTCCTCGTCTATGCGCTCGGTCGGGCGCTGCGCGACGAGGACCAGCTCGCCGTCGACCGGATGGTCCGCGGGCTGGATCCGCAACCGACCTTCCGCGACATCGTCCGCGCCATCGTGACCAGCGACCAGTTCCGCAAGCGTTCGGCGCCGCCGCCTGCCGCCGAGCCGGAGGAGAAGAAGCCATGACCCGTCTACCGCCGATCTCCCGCCGTGCAGCGCTCCGCGGCGTGGGCTGTGCGATCGCCTTGCCCTGGCTCGAGTCGATGACCGTCGGCACGCGAAGCGCCCGCGCCGCCCTGGCCGCCGTTCCCGCGTCGGCGCCGAAGCGGAGCGTCTTCCTCTTCTTCCCCAACGGCGTGCATCGGCCCGACTGGTTTCCCGCGGTCGGCGAGCTCGCGGCGCTGCCGCCGAGCCTCGAGCCGCTCGCCGCCCACCGCCGGCGCCTTACGGTCTTCAGCGGACTCGCCCACGCGAACGCCGAGGCCCAGGGCGACGGTCCCGGCGACCACGCCCGCTCCGGCGCCTGCTTCCTCACCGGCGCCCATCCGCGGAAGACGAGCGGCTCCGACATCACCAACGGCATCTCGATCGACCAGGCGATCGCCACGCGCATCGCGGGGCGAACGCGATTCGACTCGCTTGAGATCGGGCTCGAGCCGGGCATGACCGCGGGCAACTGCGACTCGGGATACTCCTGCGCGTATTCGGCGAACATCTCCTGGCGCACGCCGCACACGCCGATGTCGAAGGAACACGATCCGCGCGTCCTCTTCGAGCGCCTCTTCGCGGTCGGACCCGCCGGCGAGAGCGCCGCGGCGCGGGCCCGCAGGCTGCTCGCCCGGAAGTCGATCCTCGACGGCGCCGGCGAGCAGGCCCGCTCGATGAGCGAATCGTTCGGCGTCGCCGACCGGCGGAAGCTCGAGGAGTACCTCGACGGCATCCGCTCGATCGAACGGCGCATCGAGCTCGCCGAGCGCGGCGCCGGCGCCGAGCCGACCGCGGACATGCCGAAGCGGCCCGAGGGGGTCCCCGGGGAGTGGCAGGAGCACGCCCGCCTCATGGCCGACCTGATGGTCCTTGCGCTTCGCACCGACGCGACCCGCGTGGTCACGTTCATGCTGGCCAACGAGGGCTCGAACCGCCCCTATCCCGCGATCGGCGTCGGCGCCGGACACCACGACGTGAGCCATCACGGCAAGGACGCGGAGAAGATCGCCAACTACGCGAAGATCAACCGCCACCACGCCGAGCAGTTCGCCTACGTGCTCGACCGTCTCGCCGCGGAGCGCGACGAGGGCGGCGCGCCGCTCCTCGACTCGACGATGGTCCTCTACGGCGGGGCGATCGGCGACGGCGACCGGCACGACCACCGCGACCTTCCGATCGTCCTCGCGGGCGGATCGGCCGACGACCCTCTCGCCGCCGGCCACGGCACGCACCGGGCCATCGAGCGCGGCGCGCCGCTCTGCAATCTGCTGCTTTCGATGGCCCGGCGCATGGACGTTCCGCTTGACCGCTTCGGCGACAGCGGCGGACCGCTGGCGTGAGCGGCGGCCCGCCGCGGCGAACCCAAGTACAGTGTCGCCATGGCCGACGCGCGAGAAGACCGACCGAAGAAGAAGACGTTCTTCGCACCTCGCGACCCGAACGTGCCGCGCGAGAAGCCGGGCGGGCCGAAGCCGATGCGGCCCTCGCAGCGGCCGAAGCTCGGCATCTTCACGACGACGCTCTGGGAGTATCCGAGCCAGCACTACACGAGCGACCGGCAGCCGACGCCCGAGGAGATCGCCGCGGGCCGCACGCGCTTCATGCAGGGGGACAAGAATTACGTCGGGGCGACCCCCTCGTGGGTCATCTGGCAGGTGCTGATGCGCTACACCGAGCCGGGCGAGCTGGTCGTCGATCCGATGTGCGGCAGCGGCACGACGCTCGACGTCTGCCATGACCTCAAGCGCAAGGGCCGCGGCTTCGACCTTCAGCCGCAGCGGCCGGCGATCGAGCGGGCCGACGCCCGCGCGATCCCGATGCCGGCGAAGTCCGCCGACTTCGTCTTCGTCGATCCGCCCTACTCGACCCACGTCGACTACTCCGACGACCCGCGCTGCATCGGACGGCTCGACGCCGGCGGCGCCGACGGCGGCCGCGCGTACTACGAGGCGATGGAGCGGGTGATCGGCGAGATCGACCGGATCCTCAAGCCGGGGCGCCACATGGCCCTCTACGTCTCGGATTCCTGGCGGAAGCAGCCGGGCGGGGCGCCGGGCGAGGGCGACTTCATGCCGATCGGCTTCGAGCTCTTCGGGAGGATGTGCCGGCACTTCGAGCCCTGCGACATCGTCGCGGTCGTGCGCCACAACGCCAAGCTCGGCAAGGGCAACTGGCACAAGGCCGCGGAGGAGCAGAACTTCTTCCTCCGCGGCTTCAACTACCTGTTCATCATGCGAAAGCCCGGACGCTCCTAACGGTTCGCGCAGCCCGGAGACAGCCGATGTTCGAACACCGTCGCCAGCGTCCGATCTCGTTCAGCGCGTTCCTCTGGCGGCAGCTTCGGCACTTCGGCATGGCGACGGCGATCGTCGGCCTCTCCCTCGCGATGGGCACCGTCGGCTACCACGTCTTCGAGTCGCTGCCCTGGATCGACGCCCTCCTGAACGCGTCGATGATCCTGAGCGGCATGGGGCCGGTGGAGCATCCCGAGACGGCGCTCGGAAAGCTCTTCGCGTCGGCCTATGCGATCTACTCCGGCATCGTCTTCCTGGTCACGGTCGGCGTCCTCTTCGCGCCGATGGTCCACCGGGCGCTGCATCGGTTCCATCTCGAGATGGAGGCGGAGGACGCCGAGCGGTCCCCGTCCGACGACGGGCGCTGATCGGGCGATGCTACGCTGGAGCCATGCCTCCCCTCATCCGACCGATCGAGCCTCGCGACCTCGCCGACGTGCGGGCGGAACTGAACGAGCACTGGCACTCGACGCGGATCTGGTCCCTGGGCCGCTGCCATCACGCTGACGAGCTTCCCGGATTCGTGGCCGAGGTCGGCGGCCGCTTCTCCGGCCTGGTCACGCTGAGCGCCGACCGCGGCGACTGGCAGTGCGAAGTGATCACGCTCAGCAGCCGCTCGCCCGGAAGCGGCGCCGGCGCGGCGCTCCTTCGGGCCGCCGAGGAATTCGCCCGCGCCCGCGGCTGCCGGCGCATCTACCTCACGACGACCAACGACAACACCCACGCCATCCGCTTCTACCAGCGTCGGGGATGGCAGTTCTCGGCGCTCCACAAGGGCATCGTCGATCGGGTGCGTGCGCTGCAGCCGAGCCTTCCGCTGCTGGGTTTCGACGGGATCCAGATCCGCGACGAGATCGAGTTCGAGCGCTGGCTCGTCGAGGGTCCGCCGCCGGTCGGCTAACGCTTCGCGCCGTCGATCTCGTACATCGTGACGTCGACCGTGATCGACGCCTTCGACGCGTCGTCCGGAACGGGAATCGTCCAGAGCTCGCGGGCGCGGCCCGACTTCAGGAGCGAGCGGATCGGCTCGGGAACGCCCTTCGTTCCGACGAGGGCCAGGGCGCGGTCGTGGGTCTTCAGCAGGGCGCGAAGCGTCGCGACGGTGTTGTCGCAGGGCGCGGGATCGCCGCAGAGCACCGTGACGTGCGGCAACTGCGGGGCAAGCACGACGAGCGGCCGGTCGGCGACCGCGGCCCGCTCGCTCCGGCAGCGGTCGACGATCGTTGCGATCTCGTTCATCGACTCGCCCGTCAGGAGCGTCCCCTGGCGATCGACCGCGGCGTGGATCGCGAGGGTCACGGCCGCGGCGAGCGTGGCGAGCCAGCGCCGGGACCGCACCGGCGAGAAGCGGTCGCCGAGCATCCACCACGCGGCGACGAGGGCGGCCGGCGCGTAGGCCGGGGCGATGTAGTCGGCGCGCTTGCCGCTTGAGACGGAGAAGGCGGCGATCACCACGACGGTCCACAGGACTCCGCCGACGAGTCGCGTGCCGACATCATCGGTGCCGCTCTCGCTCGTGCCGTTGGCCAGCCCCCTCCAGCGGCGCTCGCCGCGTTCCTCGCGGGCGAGCAGCGCGATGCCGCCGAGGATCGCCGCGACCGACCACGGGGCGAAGCGGGCGACGAAGTAGAGGAGGTTCACCGGCGACCCGAGCAGGATCATCCACGGTCCCTCGTGGCTCCCCTCGGGACCGTTGCCTGTGATGCGGCCGATGACCTCGCCGTAGACGAGCGTTTCGCGGAAATGCTCGGGCGAGAGAGACGCGGCGATCGCATACCAAAGCGCCCCAAGCGACATGCCGATTGCGCCGAGGGTGAGCGGGCGAAATCGGCGAAGCGCCGCGAAGGAGCCGGTGGTCAGCCGGCTCGCGACGATGACGTAGGCGGGCAGGAGCGCCGCGACCGGACCCTTCGTCCAGGCGGCGAGGGCGAAGGCCAGCCAGAAGGCGGCGGCCCGCGCGAGCGCGGTCGGACGTCCGTTGCGGGCGTCCTCGAGAATCAGCGTTCCCCAATGCCATCCGGCGAAGAGGACGAGGCAGAGGAGCATGTCCGGGCGGGCGAGGTAGCCGAGCTTGAAGGTCGGGAACATCGCCAGCCACGCGAGGGCCCCGAGCCAGCCGACGCCGCGCCCGATCCGCTCGCCCCAACGGACGAGAAGCATCACCATCACCACGGTGACGAGGAGGCTCGGCAGCCGGTGGGCGAACTCGCTGCCGCGGCCGAGCAGGGCGACGCCGGGCGCGGCGAGCCAGTTGTAGAGCGGCGGCTTGGTCGCGTAGAGCCCGTCGGCGTCGCGGGCCAGCACCCACGCCTTGCCGCCGCGCACGAGCATGTCCGCGGTGTACGCGATGGTCCGCGGCTGCGTGTGCCCCCAGAGGTCGCTCGGCCCGAGGATGCGCGCGACGAAGAGCGCGACCAGCGCGCAGAGAGTCGACACGGCGAACGGTCGTCGCTGGCGTTGCTCTGGAGTTGGCGACACGGCCGTAGGGTAGCGGAAGTGGAACCGGGGCCGCGACGCGGTCGCGGCCCCGGTTTCGAATGGGTTGAATGACCGGTCACTTCGTCGGTTCGAGTGTCACCGGATCCTTCATCGGGATGTGGGTCACGTCGCCGCTGAAGAAGTCCTTCATCGACGCCCGCTCGTTGCCCTCGTAGATCTGGCTCCAGTTGCCGACGACCATGATGGCCATGTTCTTCGGGTCGAGGTAGGCCTTCGCGACGCGCTGGACGTCGGCGGGCTGCACGGCCATGACCTTCTCGCGGAAGGTCTTCCAGTAGCCCTCGGGGCGCTTGGTCCGCTCGTCGTCGACGAAGATGCCGAGCATCGCCTCCTTGCTCGCGAAGTTCTGCGGGAAGGTCTCGACGAAGGAGTTCTTGGCCGTCTCGAGCTCCTGGGCCGTGACCGGCTCGGCGCGGATGCGGTTGAACTCGTCGTCGATCAGCTTGATGGCCAGGGCGACGGTCGGGTTCTTGCTCTGGAAGAGGGCCCGGACCTCGCCCGGGTAATAGGGATTCGTCGCGAGCTTCGAGCCGGCCGAATAGGCCAGGCCCTCGTTGCTGCGGACGCTCTGCACGATGCGGCTGGTGAAGCCGCCGCCGCCTAACACCTCGTTCATCACCAGCATCGGGAAGTAGTCGGGGTCGTCGCGCCGGATGCCGCGCAGGCCGATGAAGACCTTGCCCTGCGGGATGTCCTTCTCGACGTGGTAGACGCCGGGCCTGAACGTGGCGGTCGGGGCCGGCGGGTCGGCGACCGTCTCGCCGCGGGCCCAGCCGTCAAAGGCCCTCTCGAGCCGGGCGGTCATGTCGGCGACGTCGAAGTCGCCGCTCACCGCGACGATCACGTTGCCGGGGTGGAAGATCCGCTTGTGCATCTCCGCGAGCCGCTCGCGGGTGATGGCGTTGAGGGACGCGCCGGTCGGCTGGCGGGCCTCGAAGTGCTCGGCGCCGTAGAGGAGCGCCGACCACTCGCGGTCGATGATCGCGTCGGCCGAGTCGTTCCGCTGCTTGAGCCCCTCGAGGGCCTCGCCCTTCTGGACGTCGAGCCGGCCCTGGTCGAAGCCGGGGTTGCGGAGGATCTCGACGAAGAGGCGCATGCTCTCGTCGAGGTTCTGCTTGAGGCAGTTCATGGTGGCGCTCGAGGTCACGCCGCCGACGCGGACGCCGATGCGCGTCGCGAGGAAGTCGAGCTGCTCGTCGAGGTCGGCCGGCTTCATCGAGGTCGTGCCGCCGGAACGCATGAGCGAGCCGGTCATCGTGGCGAGGCCCGTGGCGTCGGCGGGATCGAGGTAGTCGCCTCCCTTGAAGGAGAACGAGACGGAGACGAGCGGGAACTCCCTGCTCGGCGCCATGTACACGACGGTCCCGTCCTTCAGCGTGTGCCGGAAGGACTTCGCGTCGGGGGGCGTGAAGCTGAGCGGGGCGAACGTGAGCTCCTCGGGGCGCGGGGGAATCGCGAGCGAGGGGGCGGCTGCGGCGACGAGAAGGGCGGCCGCAACGGTCAGGGTCATGAAGCGCTGGATGCGCATGGTGTTAGGTCCTTGGAGTTGGTGTTGCGGCGGGACTCACTTCGGCGACTCGAGCTGCCTGATGCGCTCCTCGATCTTCTTGCGGAGGTACTCGACCACCGGAAGCATCTGGGGAGGCACCTTGCCGGCGTCGATGTCCGCGGACATGCGGGCGAGACCGTCCTTCAGCTTGGGCAGGTCGGTCGTGGTCGCGAGCTTCTGGAGCTGCGGCCGGAGCATCGGCTGCATCTCCGCGGGGAGCTTCGCGAACTCCGGATCGTCGGCGGTCGGATCGGCCGCGGCGGCTGCTGCGGCGGTTGCCGCGGCGCCGCCGGACTCGGCCGCGCCGGGGCTTCCCTTCCGCTTGTAGATCGCCACCGCGCGGCCCTCGTCCCTGAAGTAGGTCCGGGCGACGCGCTGGATGTCGGCCGCGGTGACGGCCTGGATCTTGGCGCTCTCCTCGTTGATCTCGGTCCACGAGCCCATCGACTCGGAGACGGCGAGCTGGATCATGAGGAAGAAGTTGCTCTGCAGCCGGCGGTACTGCTCGGCCGCATTCTGGTTCTTCACCTTCTGGAGCTCGCGGTCGGAGACGGGCTCGTCCTGAAGCCGCTTTACCTCGACGAGGATCGCGGCCTCGAGCTGCTCGGGAGTCGCGTCGCCCTTGGTTTCGGCGCTGATGTTGAACGCGCCGGCGTACTTGCGGACGTCGGTCTGGGCGCCCGCGTCGGAGGCGATCGACTTGCCCTCGACCATCGTCTTGTAGAGGCGGCCGGTGCGGCCGTTCAGGATCGACGACATGACGTCAAGGGCGTAGCTGTCGCGGTGCCGGAAGGGCACGGTGTGCCAGCGCATCTCGACCGACGGCTGGGCGTCGACCTCGGCGTTCATGCGCATCTCGGCCGAGGTCTTGTGCTCGAGCGTGATCACCGGCGGCGGCGGCGTCTTGCCCGGCTTCAGGCGGCCGAAGTACTCCTTGATCACCGGCTTCACGTCTGCGGCGTTGAAGTCGCCGACGACCACGCCGACCAGGTTGTTCGGTCGGTAGTAGAGGTCCCAGTAGCGCAGCGCCTCGTCCATCGTGTAGGAGTTGAGGTCGCTGGTCCATCCGATGACCGGCCAGGAGTAGCCGCTCGACATCCAGAACATCGAGTCGAACTGCTCCTGGAAGACGCCGGTCGGCGTGCTCTCGGTGCGGAGGCGTCGCTCCTCGTGGACGACGTCACGCTCGGCGTAGAACTCGCGGAAGACCGAGTCGTTGAGGCGGTCGGACTCCATCCAGGCCCAGAGCTCGAACTTGTTGCTCGGGACGTTGATGAAGAAAAAAGTCTGGTCGTAGCCGGTGAAGGCGTTCATGCCCGAGCCGCCGGCCTTGGTGTAGACCTGGTCGAACTCGTCCTTCACGATCGAGGCCTTGCCGTTCTGCTCGGCCTCGAGCGACATGATCTCCTTCTCGAGCGCCGCGGCCTGGGTCTTGCCCGCGTCGGTCGAGCGGTCGGCCTTGGCGAGCTCGCTCTTCTTCCTCGCGATCTCGTCGCCGAAGAGGCGGCCCTGCTGGGCGTCCATCATCTTCTTCAGCTCGGCGCGGAGCTCCTTGAGCTTCGGCGTGTCGTTGGTCGGGTTCCACGGATCGTCGATCTCGCCGCGGAAGTAGCGGGCGTACTGCTCGGTCCAGGTGAGCTGGTTGAGCTGGTCGCGGAGGTCCTTCTGCTTCGCCCGGTACTCGGCGTCGCGCTTCGCGTCGCGGGTGCCGATCGTGTTCGTCCCCTTGAACATCATGTGTTCGAAGAAGTGGCTGATGCCGGTGATGCCGGGGCGCTCGTTGACGCTCCCGACCTTGGCCAGCCAGCCGGCCGAGATCGTGTTGGGCTGGTCATGGCGCGGCACGAGCAGAAACGTCATGCCGTTGTCGAGCTTGAGCGTCTCGACGTCGACCTTCTGTGCGTGGAGCGACGACGTGAGCGATGCCACACAGGCGGTGACGATCGCCGCGACGGCGAAAAATCGCATGCGGTACTCCTGAAAGGGACCCTCGTCGGATCCGAGGCTGGGCCTTCCCCGCGACCGGGCGGTCGGGGAAGGAGAGTGCCCACCACGAGAGGCTCGCGGCGGGGAGGAGAGTTATACCGGACGCATTCGGTGCTGATGCGGACGACGGCGCTTCCGTCACGGGGAATCCGGGCTAGATTGACCCATCGGTTTTCTTGGACTCCACGGCGCTCGCCGCGGGGTCGCACCGTCAGCCAACCGCTGGAGCTATCGGGCGTGCACGCGAACAAGTCCCCCCACCGTGGCCCGCGTCCCGTGAAGTCCTGGGCCGCCTCCTGCGCCGCCTGCCTCTCCGCATTCCTCGCCGCACTCGCCTCCCCCGCGGCCGACGCGCAGGTGCGGGTCATGAACTGGAACATCGCCACGCTGCTGGGCGACGCGAACTCGATTCGAAACGTCATCGCCACCGCAGCGGTCGACGGCAACCCGGGCTTCGCCGTGGCGCCGGCGATCCTGGTCTTCTCGGAAGTCCACAGCGACGACGTCGACGCGCTCGAGACGCTGGTCGACACCGCGATCCCCGGCATCAACTACACCCGCGGCACCTACACATCCTCGGCGGGCGAGGATGCCTCGGGCGGCGCACAGGCGGTCTTCTACCGCAACACGGTGGTGACCGAGATCACCTCGGCGCATCTCGACCTCGACACCGGCGCGGGGCGCAAGTCGGACCGCTGGCAGTTCCAGCTCGTCGGCTATTCGTCGCCCGACGCGAAGTTCTACATCTACGCATCGCACCTGAAGGCCAGCACCGGCGCGGCCAACGAGGACGCGCGGCTCGCCGGCGCCCAGACGATTCGCAACAACAGCGACTCGCTGCCGCAGGGCACGCACGTCATCTATTGCGGCGACTACAACCTCTACTCGAACGGCGAGCCGGCCTACATCGAATTCCTTTCCGCCGGCAACGGCCAGGCGTTCGACCCGCTCGGCACGGGATCGTGGAGCGGCGCCGCGAACGCGATCAAGCAGACGCAGTCGCCGCGCGACATCACCGCCAACGGCCTGGTCGGCGGGGCGATGGACGATCGGTTCGACTTTCAGCTCTCGACGAGCGAGTTCCAGGATGGCGAGGGGCTCTCGCTGATCGCCGGCACCTACCGATCCTTCGGCAACGACGGCCAGCACTACAACCTGGCCATCAACGCCGGCAACAACGTCTACTTCCCCGGCAACGTGCCCGCCTCGAACGCGCTCGCCGACCTGCTCTTCGCCGCCTCGGACCACATTCCGGTGATCGGCGACTATCAGGTGCCCGGCGTGCTGAGCGCCTCGATGACCCCGAGCTTCGGACGCGTCATCCAGAACGCCGTCGTGAGCGTGCCGGCGATCCTCCAGAACATCGCGGCGGGCGTCCCGTTAGGGATCGACTCGCTGGACGTCCACGTCGTCGGCACCGGCGCGCTCGCCGGCACCGCCACCACCGTCGCGGCGCTGGCCCCGTCGGTGACCTCCGTTCCGCTGACGGTCAGCACCGCCGCGGTCGGATTTGCCTCCGGCGGCGCCACCGTGACGGCGCTGTCGCAGGGCGCGCAGAACCCGCTCTATTCGCTCTCGACGGGAGGACAGGTCGTGCGAAAGTCCAACGGCAGCTTCAGCGCGTCATCCGACCTCAACGCCACCACCGCATCGGCGAACGCGCCGGTCGGAACGGCGACCGTGCAGCTCGACGTGCCCGTCCACAACTTCGGCTTCGACGCGTCCCAGGCGCTGCTTGACATCGATCTCGTCGGCGGGCTCGGCAACGGCTTCTCCCTCGTGAGCGGCATCCAGGGCGGCATCGGCGCGGTGCCGGGCACGCTGCACTTCGCCTTCAGCGCCGCCGGAAAGCCCGCCGGCACCTACTCGAAGACGGTGACGATCACCGTGAGCGACGAGGACATCCCCGGCGCCAGCTCATCGCAGCTCACGCTCACGCTCTCGGTGACGCTTGCGGCTCCCTCGAACCCGGCGGACCTCGACGGCAACGGCACGGTCGACGGAGCGGACCTCGCCATCCTGCTCGGCCAGTGGGGCGGAGCGGGCACCGCCGACATCGACGGCTCCGGTGTCGTGGACGGTGCGGATCTGGCGATTCTCCTTGGCGCGTGGCAGTGAACGGAATCGCGGACGCTTCCGAACTCCGAATCGCATGAATGCAGGAACCACCGCGCGATGAAGCTCGCCACACCGCTTGCCGCACTCCTCCTCGCCGGACCGGTCGCCGCAGACTCGCTTGTGGTGACGACGGTTGACGACAACACGCTCATTCAGACCACGGGCAGCCCGGTGTCCCAGGGCGCCTCGTACAACTTCTACGCAGGTCGGGTGGGCACGAACGGCGAGGGCACGCTGCGGCGCGGCGCGATCAAGTTCTCCCTGACGGCCATCCCCGCGGGCTCGACGATCCAGAGCGTCACGCTCGAGCTCTACTGCTCGAACGCCGGCTCCTCGACGTCCTTTCCGATCGTGCTGAAGCGCATGACCGCCTCGTGGGGCGAGGGATCCTCCTTCGCGTTCGGCGGCGGCGGGGCGCCCGCCGAGAGCGGCGACGCAACGTGGACCCATCGCTTCTATCCGAACGTCTTCTGGACGACGCCGGGCGGCGACTTCGTCGCGACGGCGAGCGCAACGAAGAACGTCACGACCGCGGGCTGGTACACGTGGGCATCGACCTCGCAGCTCGTCGCCGACGTGCAGGGATGGGTGAACGCGCCGGCGTCGAACTTCGGCTGGCTGGTGCAGGGAAACGAGACGACGCTGAAGTCGGTGAAGCGTTTCGACACGCACGAGGCCCAGCCGGCGACGCAGCCGAAGCTGACCATCACCTACACGCCACCGGCGCCGGTGCTGGGTGACCTCACCAACGACATGAAGGTGAATGGCGCCGATCTCGCCGTGCTGCTCGGCGCGTGGGGCGCCGCGGGCCCCGCGGATCTGAACGGTTCCGGCGTCGTCGACGGCGCTGACTTGGGGATCCTGTTGGGTGCGTGGACCGGACCCTGAACGCGACGGCGGGGCCAAAGAACAATCGGCGCCGCGACTCGAGTCGAGTGGCGGCGCCGACGTGATTCGGGCGGAGAGCGTCAGAGCGGAGGAGTGAGGCGTCCCTCAAGCCAACTGCGGAGTCGCGCCGCGGCGAGGCTCTGCTCGCCGGCCTGCTGGGCGTTGAGGATCGCAAGGTGCGCTTCCGTGAAGCGGCCCTGCATCGCCCGCCAGGAGCCGAGGAGGAAGAGGGCGTCGCGTGACGTTGCCGTCTGCCGCGATGCGACCTCCGCGGTCTGTTCGAGCAGGCGGACGCGATCGACGAGCTGTTCGCTCAGCGGCACGGTCGCGACGAGACTCGGATCGGTGCTCAGCGCCTGTCGCATGACGCTGGCGGATCCGCTGATGTCCTCGAGCATCGCCAGCGAGAGCGCGTAGCCCATGAGCGAGCGGGTGTTGCCCGGATCGGCGTCATGAAGCCGAGCGAACGTGTCGGCGGAGGAGCGGGGGAAGCCGTTCGAGAGGAGATCCCACGCCTCGGCCTCCGCGGGCGAACTTGCGGGCAGGGCGGTCGGCACGCTTGTCGCGGGCTGCGTGTAGACGGCGCTGGTGACCGCGGGCGTCGAGCCGTAATAGTTGTTGATCGTGGTCACGCTCGGCACGGCGTAGGTCGGCGTCCAGGCGTACACCGGCGTGCACCACGAGGCGGGGACTTCGCGATAGACGATGTAGTTGGAGTACCAGGTTCCGCAGGGCGACCAGCAGGGGCGACACCAGCGGTAGCGCGGCGGGCAGTTCACGACGACCGAGCCGCAGTAGCCGTCCCACCACGGATCGTTCCAGCTCGAGCAGAGCGGCGAGCCCCAACTGCTGTAGAAGAGGCCGAACGAGAAGCCACCGTGACCGAAGCCGACGCCGAACGAGAAGCCATCATGGTCCCAGCCGTTCCAGCAGCTGTATGAGCCGTAGAGCGGGGCGTGCCAGCGGTGACCCCAATGGTGATCGTCGTACCCGTGGTGATCGCCGTGATGGCCCCACGAGTTGTTGGCGTAGGTGATGTTGGTGATGTAGTTGACGCTGCCGCCGTTCGACGCCACCGCGCCGCTGGCGCTCGAGGCCTTGCTCGGGTGCAGGTCGACGCCGGAGAGGCGGCTTCCGACGATGCGATCGCGCGTATCCGGTCGGCCGGTGCGGTCGCCGACGAGCGAGGGCCGCTCCGTCCGGGGACGACCGGCATCGCCAAGGCTCGGTCGGTCGGGCCGATTGTTGGGGCGCTCGCCGAAGTTGTCGCGAATCGGGTCAACGGTGCCGCTGTTGCCGCCGTCACCCTTCGTGCCATTGCCGCCGTTGCTGCCGCGGCCGCCGCGATCGGTCGGAACCGTCGGGCGAGTCGGCTGGACGACCGGACGAGTGAAGGGTCGACCTGCGGGCGTGCGATCGACGTCAGGCTTCGTCACCGGAGTGCGCGGAAGGGGCCGCGGATTGGGCTGCGTGGTCGGGGCGTCCGGACGCGCGGGGCCATCGACCGATCGACCAGGACGGGTGGGCGTTGTCGGCGGGGTGTTCGGGCGGCCCGGATTGGAAGGCGGGGTGGGTCGACCGACATCCGGCGCGCTCGGCCGAGTGGTCGGATGGTCGCTGCCGGGAGAGGTGGGGCGGGAGGGGGGCCGACCGACGTCGGGCGACGAGGGACGCGACGGGGGGACGACCGGCTTGCCGACGTCGGGCGACGAGGGACGCGACGGGGGGACGACCGGCTTGCCGACATCGGGCGAAGAGGGCCGCGACGGCGGCACCACCGGCCTGCTCGGCGGATCGGCGGGAGGACGCGTGGGAGGGGCAGAGGGGCGCGTCGGCGGGGCGTCGTCGCCGCGTCGAGGAGGGTTCGAGGGCGGGTCGCTGGGCCGGGTCGGCGGATCGGCGGGTCGCGACGGAGTCTGGGCCTTTGACGGCGCCGAGGGACGCGAGGGAGTGTCCAGACGAGGCTGCGAAGGGGCAATCGGTCGGCTCGGACCCGACGGGCGGCTCGGGGCTTCTCGACCGGGGCTGGTCGGTCGACCGGTCGGGGCACCGTCATGACCGCGATCGCCCTCGCCGCGATCGGCAAAGGTCGAGCTGGCGATGAGCGGTGGCGTCAGCAAGACGCCAAGCAGTGCGACCAGCGGCAGTGTGCGATGGGACGCGGACGAGAGGGACTGGCGATGTGAGCGACCGGACACGGTGTGATCCTCGGCTCGAGGCCTCTCTTCGGCGCGACGACCATGGGCGGCACACGAGAAAGGCAAGACTGAACGACCTGCGGGGCAGCGCGATGCCGCGCTGTGTGACGAATCTACGACGCGAGCCCGCGCCGCTCCATTCCGAATTCCAAACGAAGCAGCCAAAACAGGTTGAACCGCCTGACGGAGCACCCTCAAACAGAGACTCGCCCGCCTTGCGTGCCCATCCGGGATGGAAGGCACGCTCAGCGGGCGAGTGGTTCGGATTCGAGTGGCTATGGCTCAGTCAGTCTCGCCGTCCGGTTACTCGGGGCGTTCGGGGCGATTGTCGCGATCGCCCATGTCGGCACCGTCTCGGTCATTCCGCGGCCCCTGATCGTGGGGCGGCCGCCCATCGCGGTCCAGAGGTCCGAGATTGCCCGGTCCGCGGCCCTCACCATCGGGGCCTGGACGTCGATCCGGGCCTGGACCACCCTGAAAACCGTCCTCGCGTCCCCGTTCACGACCCTGTCGAGGTCCGATGTCACCCCGTCCTGCTTCGCGCGGCGGCGGGCCCTGGCGATCCGTCTCAGGCCTCATGCCGCGGCGTCCTTCACCGCGTCCGTCCTGACGCATGCCCTGCCCCATGCCCTGCCGCATGCCCGGTCTCATGCCCGGTCTCATGCCCGGTCTCATGCCCGGTCTCATGCCCTCCCGCATGCCCCGGCCCTCACCGCGCGGTGCGGGCCGGAAGCCGTCGTCGTTCGGGATCGGTCGCGGTCCCATCTCGCCACGTTCACCGCGGAAGCGGCCGCCGCGTCGTTCGCCACCACGGCCCTGGTCGTCGGGGCGAGGTCCGCTCTGGCGTGGGCCGCCCTGTTCCTGCCAGCGCTTGCCGCGTTCGCGGTTCGGCTGGGCGTCGGGGCCGCGTCGGTCGTCCGCTCCACCTTGCGGTCCGCGGAAGCCTTGCATGGCGTCGCGCCGCTCCGCCAGCCGTTCCCGGGCGATCTTCTGGAATCGCTCCGGCATGGCGTCGAGCAGCGAATCGCGAATCTCATCGAACGTCGCGCCGGCCTGTACCTGCTCGCGGACGTACTCGCGCAACCGGGCCCTGAGATCGTCAGGCACCCCGGCGCGGTCGCGCTGCGGACGATTCACCTCGTCGCGCGGACCGTTGTCGTGCGGGGGTGGGGGCGGCGGCGCCTCGCGCCGCTCGTCGCCACCGGCCTGAGCCATTGCGTTCATGGCGACACCTGATGCCACGGCGGTTCCCAGCAGGGTGAGCATCACCGCGCCGAGCCGCCAACTCGATCGAATTCGAACTGTCATGTGCGTTCTCCAAGTGCATTCGCCCGCTGCGACTCACATGGGCGTTGCAGGAGTTTGACGGCTGGCGTGCCACATCGCTTGCCGGCATCGGGCAAATGCGGGGGAGATCGACGTCATGAAGCGCAAGGCGGTCCGATCAGCCACGGAGCCGCAGCGCCCGCCGGAGGGCGAAACGAAACGCCCCGCCCAGCGCGGGTCGCGCGGGGCGGGGCGTTCGTTCAAAGGCCGGAGCGGGATTTGAACCCGCGAATCACGGATTTGCAATCCGTTCCCTTAGGCCACTTGGGTATCCGGCCAGACTCCCCTTGGCTGCTGTTCGCCCCAAGGGACACGCATCTTGGCAAGTCACATCGTCAGCGTCAAACCTCGCCTTTGGGGAAGGCTCGACTTCGTCGCCGTCACAGGCTCTCCACACCGCGATCCCGAATCGCCGATGGTCCATATCGGGCTGTGGCGGGTACTCTGCAGCCGAAGCGTGCACTGTCCAGCCAGAGGTCATCAAGTGCGATCAGCATCTGGCGGAGGATCCGTTATGAAGACGTCAGCGGCATCGAATCGCGTCGGGCATCTTCTCGCATGCGTCGCGTCGGGAGCCGCGTGCGCGTTCCTGGTCGCCGATCCGCCCAAGTCATCCCCGCCCGCCTCGGGCGAGAGCACCGGGAAACCCACGGTGATCCCAGGCGTGGAGGAGGCTCGACAGGCGACGCCGCCGCTTCTGCGGGAGGGGAGCTTCATCACCCGCACGATCGGAACCCTCCACGAGGATCCGAAGAGACATGAATGGACTTTCACGCCGCAGGCCGTCGACCGGTCGGGATTGACTCGCGACTTCATCCTGCTGCCGAATGAGGCGCTGGGCGAGGCGACCCGGACCGCCCGGCTCGCGCCCGCGGCCATCGCATTCGAGCTCACCGGCGAGATCTTCATCTATCACGGCCGCAACTACGTGCTGCCGTCGCTCATGTCGCCCTTCGTCGCGCAGCCGGCGGCACAGCAGCCGGTGACCAAGCCCGCGCCGTCGGCACCCCCAGCGGTGAAGGAGCCGCCGCCAGCGCTGCCGCAGGACGAGGAGGCGATCGCGAAGGAGCTCGAGCGCCGACTCGCCGAGAAGATCGACCGTCTCCCGAAGCCGGCGCTCGCACCGCCGACGAATCGGCGCGAGAGCGCCGAGACGAGCGGCGGCTCGCCGACGGCGACGTCCGACGCACCGAAGGCGCCGCCCATGCGCGGCGACACGCAGATCCAGAGTCGGCGCGGTCAGCTCGTGCGCGACAACGCGACCGGCGGCTGGCGCTATGTCTTCGAGGGGCAGCTTGCCGAGGGCGGCGAGCCATCGATGGAGGTGCTTCCCTGCCTCGCCCTCGAGCGCATCGAGACGAGCGTGCGGCAGAGCGACGTGGCCCTGCCCCTCGTCGTCACCGGTTCGACCACGGTCTTCGAGGGCCGCACCTATCTCCTGCCCTCGATCTTCCGCGTCGCCCGTGGCGGCAAGGGCATCAACCCATGAGCCGCGTCGTCGCATGAGCGAGGCGATGCAGGTCCGCCGCGTCGAGGACGGCGACTGGGACGCGATCGCGCGGCTCACGAACGTCTACATCGCCGGCACCGCCGTGCACTTCGGCACCGAACCGGTGAGCGGCGCCGAGTTGCGCGACGCCTGGTGGCCGCGCCGCGAGCGCTATCCCTTCCTCGTCGCCGTCGACGGCGGCGGGCGATTCCTCGGCTACGCGAAGGCGGGCACGTGGCGCGAGCGGGCCGCGTACGCGTGGACCGCCGAGGTCGGCATTTACGTCGAGGCCCACGCCCACGGCCGCGGCGTCGGAACGGCGCTCTATCGCGAGCTGGTGGACGCGTGCCGCGCCCGCGGGTTCCAGTCGCTGGTCGGCGGCATCACGCTTCCCAACGACGCCTCCTGCAGTTTGCACGAATCGTTGGGCTTCCGGCGCGTGGCGACGTTTGCCCGCGCCGGCTGGAAGCTCGGCGCATGGCATGACGTCGCATTCTTCCAGCTCATGCTCGGCGACGGCGCGGCGCCGCCGCCGCTGCCGTAGCGGGCGACCTGAGCGCCGCGTTAGGCCTTGGCGACCTCGGTCACCTTCACCATCTTCGGGGCCTTGCCGCGCGGCGAGCCCTGCGAATCGACCGGCGTCGCGCCGATCTTCTTCACCACGTCCATGCCGTCGGTCACCTTGCCGAACGCCGTGTACTGGCGATCGAGGTGCTGGCACTGCTCGCGGGTGAGGCAGACGAAGAACTGGCTGCCGGCGCTGTTGGGATCGGCCGAGCGGGCCATCGAGAGGACGCCCGGCTCGTGCTTGCGGTCGTTGAATTCGGCCTTCACGTTCCAGCCCGGACCGCCGGTGCCGTCGCCGCGCGGGCAGCCGCCCTGAATGACGAAGCCCGGGAGGATCCGGTGAAAGGAGAGGCCGTCGTAGAAGCCCTTGCGGGCGAGCTTCAGGAAGTTCTCGGCGTGGTTCGGGGCGACGTCGTTCCAGAGTTCGACGGTGAAGGTGCCCTGGTCGGTCTCGATCGTCGCGGTCGGATAGCTGCTGCTCATGGCGTTCCTCGGGGGTCAGTGGTTTGGGGCGGGGAGTGTAGCGGTTTCCAGCTGCGATCGGCGGGCTCGCAGCCACCACGCAAGCATCACACCGACGATGGCGGTGAGCGCGGCGAGCACGAGGAACGCGCGATCGCTCGCGAGTCCGAGATTGCGGACGCCGACGAAGAGCAGCGATCCCACGCCGCCCATCACGAAGCTCATGGCGTTCGCGGTGCCGAGGAAGCGACCCCGCTCGCCGTCGGGCGAGAGCGCCTGAAGCATCGACTGGAGCGGGATGATGTAGAAGCCGGCGACGAGCCCCATCGCCGAGAGCAGCGCCCCGACCAGCCACGGGTTGCGCGGGCCCGTGCCCAGGAGCGCGAACGAGAGCGTGAGCCCCAGCGCGCCCAACGGCACGAGGGCCGGGCGCAGCCGGTCGCCGGAGAGCCACGCCGCGGCGATGCAGCCGACGCCGATGGCCACCGCCATCGCGGCCGAGAGG
Source organism: Phycisphaerales bacterium (assembly GCA_044220875.1). Taxonomy (GTDB): domain Bacteria; phylum Planctomycetota; class Phycisphaerae; order Phycisphaerales; family SM1A02; genus JAEUIT01. The sequence goes on from JBGAQH010000001.1 coordinate 850,510, forward strand.
TAGCTCGATTCGGTCTCGGTGATCGAGAGGAGCGTCGTGTAGTCGGGAATGATGAGAAGGATCGTCGCGGCGAGGAAGTAGAAGAACGTCCACGCGAGGGCCACGACGAGGAGCGGCCCGCGGGCCATGCTGCGCAGCGACTGCCAGTAGGTCGAGAAGGGGTTCGGGTCGAGCGGCAGGTCGGGCCGCTGCGGGGCGAGCTTCGGAAGCGTGAGCGCGGTGAGCAGTCCGCCGAGGACGAACGCAAGCATCGCGAGGCCGGGGAGCCAGAAGCCGAAGGGATCCTGTCCGGCGTGGGCGAGCCGAAAGCGCTGGGCGACGACGCCGCCGACGATCATGCCGGTGATGACCGCGACGTTGGTCGCCATGTTGATGATGCCGTTGGCCCGGCCGAGCTGCGGACGGTCGACGAGCTCCGCGATCATGCCGTACTTCACCGGACCGAAGAAGCTCGAGACCATCGCGAACGCGACGAGCGCGCCGACCGCGAGCAGGGCGCTGTCGGCGTGAAAGGAGACGATGGTGATGATCGCGACGCCGATCGACGCGAGCTTCAGGCCGACGGTCGTGCGGCTCTTGCTGAAGCGATCCGCCATGCGGCCGCCGAAGGCGCTCAGGATCACGAAGGGGGCGGTGAACGCGACGCCGACCCAGCCCTGGCCGCCCGCGCCGAGCCGTCCGTCCCACGGCCCGCCCGTGGCGACGGCGAAGCTCAGCAGCGACTTCAGCACGTTGTCGCTGGCCGCCTCGAAGAACTGCGTCGCGAGCAGCGAGAGAAATCCCGCGTTCCAGAGCGGCCTGCGCATGGGGGGAGTCTACCGATCCGGCTGCTTCGGCAAGTCCCGGGCCGGCGCGGCAACCGGCTCGACGCGCCGGTCCGGACGTCCCTTGCCCGCGCTCCGCGGCGGCGCGGGCACGAGCTCGGCCTTCGTCACCATCGGCAGCGTCTTCGGTCGGCCGGTGGTGAGGTCGGCGATCTCCTCGTCGGCGATCTTCAGGATCGTCTCCGCCCCCTCGACCGCCCATCCGAAGGCGCAGTACTGGGCGTCAAGCCGCGCCGTGCCCTCGCGCGAGAGGCAGAAGAAGTACTGGCTGCCCGCGGAGTCCGGCGGATCGCTGCGGGCCATGGAAATGACGCCGAAGTCGTGCTTCAGCTCGCTCGGCTCGAGGGGCAGGTCGTACCCGGCATTGCCGTCACCCGTCGCGGTCGGATCGCCGCCCTGGATGACGAAGGGCTGGCCCTCGCGGTTGAACTTCACGATGCGATGGAACGGCGTGCCGTCGTAGAAGCCGTTCTCGGCGAGCGAGCGGAAGTTCCACGCTGTGTTCGGCGCCATGTTCGGGGCGAGGGCCACGCGAATGTCGCCGTGATCGGTGTGCAGCAGCACGTCGCGGTCGGCGTATATGCGCACGCCGCTTCGCACGATCGGGTCGCCCTTCGGCCAGCTTGCCTTGAGCGCGACGTACTCCTCCTTCTCCTCGAGGAGCCGATCGCCCCAGCCGATGATCCTCGTGTATTCGGTCTTGCCGTCGCTGCGGATCGCCTTCGCCGTGCGCCAGAGCGGACGGTTCAGCAGCGGCTGCACGACCCACGGACTGCCGATCGGCTCGCCGGCCTTGGCGAGCTGCACCCAGTGCGCCGTGGGGATCTCGAGCAGGGCGGGCAGACGCTCCGCGAGATCGAAGGTCGCGCCGGCGGTGACCTCGGCCTTGCCGCGCAGCGCGCCGTCGCCGTCGAGGAGGAGCAGGTCGAAGGTCTGGTCGCCGCCGCCGCCCTCGAGCGTTGCTGGGATCGCCTTGCCCACGCCATGGAAGAGGCCGTCGATCCGCAGCGCCACGCCTTGGGCGAGGGCGTGCGAGGCGGCCACCATGGATGCGGCGGCCATCAGCGCGCCGTTCACTCTGCGAAAGTTCATTGAAGCACTCCTCGGACGAGGCCAATACACTGGCGAACCATGACGGCCGTGCATCACAACGCCACCATCGCCCGAACGCAACTGAAGATCGGCTTGGAGATCCATGTCGAGCTCGCGACGCGGACGAAGATGTTCACCCGCGTCGCCAACGTGGCCCATCCCGACCACTTCGACGCCGAGCCGAACTCGCTGGTCGATCCCGTCGTCGCGGCCCTGCCCGGCGTCCTGCCGGTGATGAACCGGCGGGCGGTCGAGATGTCGATCATGGTCGGCCTGGCCCTCAACTGCACGATCGCCCGCTTTTCGAAATGGGACCGCAAGAACTATTACTACCCCGACCTGCCGAAGGGGTACCAGATCTCGCAGTATGACCTGCCGCTCTGCGGCGACGGCGCGATCGACATTCCGACCGCGAACGGCACGAAGCGGATCGGGATCATCCGCGCCCACCTCGAGGAGGACACCGGCAAGCTCGGCCACGAGCTTCCCGGCGGTCATGCGTACGCCGGCTCGCTGGTCGACCTCAACCGCGCGGGCACGCCGCTCCTCGAGATCGTCACGGCCCCCGACTTCGACTCCGCCGACGACGTCGTCACCTTCGCCCGCGAGCTCCGCAACATCTGCCGCTTCCTCGGCGTGACCGAGGGAATCATGCAGAAGGGACACATGCGGTTCGAGCCCAACGTCAACGTCATCATCGAGACGACCGACGGCCATCACGTCGCGACGCCGATCGTCGAGGTGAAGAACCTGAACTCCTTCAAGGCCGTCAAGGGAGCCATCGAGTTCGAGGCCACGCGACAGGTCGAGGAGTGGAAGAAGACCGGCCGCGTGATGGGCCGCGGCGCGAAGAGCACCCGCGGATGGGATGACGTGCAGATGGTCACCGTCCTTCAGCGCGAGAAGGAGGACGCCCACGACTACCGCTACTTCCCCGATCCCGATCTTGTGCCGGTCGTCGTCGACGAGGCCTGGCTCTCCGCGATCCGGGCCACGCTCCCCGAGCTGCCGATCCAGCGGAAGGGCCGCTACGTCGAGTCCTACGGCCTCCCCGCGAAGGATGCCCAGTCGATCGTCGAGGAGCGCGACGTCGCAGTGCTTCTCGACGAGGCCACGCGGCTCGCCGCGCTGGCCGGCGGATTCGCGGGCGAGCCCGCCGCCGGCTACGCGATCGGCAAGCTGCTCCTCAACAACGTGACGAAGCGGGCCAACGAGATGGGAAAGGGCGTGCAGGAGCTTGGGCTCACCGCGCGGCAGGTGGCGGAGATCGCCGTCATCAAGGAGAAGGGGGAGATCGGCGCCCAGCAGGTCGATCCGCTGCTCGTCGCCCTCACCGAGCGGCCCGATCCCTCGCTCGGCGCCCGGGCGACGGCCGAGGCCCTGGGACTCATCCAGGTGCGCGACGCCGGCCAGCTTGACGCGTGGTGCGACGCCGCGATCGCCGCCCAGCCGCAGGCCGCCGCGGACCTCGCGGCCGGAAAGGACTCGGCGATCGGTCGCCTTGTCGGTCACGTGATGAAGCTCTCCGGCGGCAAGGTCGACGCGACCGCGGTGCAGAGGCGCCTCCGGGAGAAGGTCGGGCGTGGCTAACGTTTCGCGCACCGAGTCGCAGCAGGAGCGCCGCCGATGACGCAACGGCCCCGATCCGTCCACGACGACATCACCGAGGTGCTCATCGCCGCCGACGCCGTGCAGCGCCGGGTGCGGGAGATCGCCGAGGAGGTCTCGCGCGACTACGAGATGGGGCTCGATCCCGAGCGAGGTTCGCAGCTCGTCATCGTGCCCGTCCTCACCGGCGCGTTCATGTTCCTCGCCGATCTCGTGCGCGACCTGCCGCACAAGATCCGCATCGAGGTCGTGACGGTCTCGAGCTACCCAGGGGCCTCGACGGTGAGCAAGGGCGCCGCCCTGGTCGGCGTCCTCCCGAAGGACCTCGAGGGCCGCGACGTCCTCATCGTCGACGACATCCTCGACTCCGGCCAGACGCTGGGGCTGCTCCAGGACGAGATCCGCAAGCGCCATCCGCGCAGCGTGCGGACCTGCGTCTTCCTGCGAAAGCGATGTCCGCGCGTCCGCGACATCGCCTGTGACTACGTCGGATTCGAGATCCCCGACGCCTTCGTCGTCGGCTACGGGCTCGACTACGACGGCTTCTACCGAAACCTCCCCTACGTCGGCGTGCTCAGCCCCGGCTCCGCCGGAGGGACCTCGGCGTGATGGCCCGGCCCGCCGACCGCGGTCCCTCCCGCGCCCCGCGCGTCACGCAGGCGGCGCCGGCGGTCGAGGCCGAGGACGACGGCATCACCGGCATCGCCCACCTGCTGCAGCCGGGCGAGACGGTGATCCTCCTCATGAAGCCGAGCGTCCTCTTCGTGCCGCTCGCCTCGATGCACTCGCTCCTGGGCATCGCCTTCGTGACCTTCTTCCTCGCGTGGCTCGACCGGCGCTTTCCGCACCTGCCGGGAAGCGACCACCTGTTCATCGCCTTCGGCGTCCTCTGCGCGATCCTGCGGCTCCTCTGGCAGGTGCTCGAGTGGATGGCCCGGGTCTACGTCCTCACCGACCGCCGCATCATCCGCCGGCGCGGCGTGATCCGCGTGAGCGTCTTCGAGTGCCCGCTCGCAAACGTGCAGCAGACCGCGGTGTTCCAGAGCCTGCGCGAGCGGGTCTTCTTCCTCGGCACGCTCTGCTTCGCGACCGCCGGCGCCGCGAGCTTCACGGCGCTGTGGGCATTCGTCGCCAATCCCTTCGAGGTGCAGCGCACCGTCGCCGAGGCGATCGACCGATACGCCCGCCGCTGACGCGCCGCTTAGCGCACCGCACATCCAGCCTTCTCTCGCGCCCAACGTGATCAACACACGCGAGCGATAGCGTGCGCCGCACGAGGATCGACGCGATCTCGACACGTTCTGAATGCAGTCCAGCGCGAGAGCACCGCAGCCCTTCACGGGGCGCACACATGCGTGGGATAGGTTTCGGGAGTCCGCTTCCGCCACGCCGCCGCCATATCGGCGCAGCCGGCCGTGGGACATGAGCGGCGCGTGTTCCGTGACTGAGTTCCGAGGCTCCGAGAAAGGAAGAGATCCCCAATGTCAGTGAAGCTCGTTTCAAGCATGGCGGCCTGTGCGGCATCGACGCTCGTCGTCGCCGGCTCCGCCGGTGCGGCCGAGATCCTGGTCAACAGCGACATCACCACGTCGACGACCTGGACGGCCAACAACACCTACAACCTCCAGAAGCAGATCTACGTGAAGAACGGCGCCACGCTCACCATCGAGCCCGGCACCGTCATCGCCAGCACGACGAACATCGGCGGCAGCCTCGCGGTCACCCGCGGCTCGAAGATCATCGCCGCCGGCACCCAGGACAAGCCCATCATCTGGACCTCGAAGGCCGACGTCGCCACCTGGAGCGGCGGCAACCCGAAGACCGGAACGTGGCGGGCCGCGGCGAACGAGTGGGGCAACCTGACCATCATGGGCAAGGCCTACATCTCGGAGAACGCGATCGCCGGCAACGTCCCGACGCCGAACGCGAACAACGTCGGCTCGATGGAGGGCCTCATCGCCGCCGGTCCGAACGACCCGAACGTCCTCTACGGCGGCGGGAACGACGACGATGACAGCGGCACCATCCGCTACAACTCCTTCCGCTACGGCGGCAAGGTCGTCGGCCTCGGCAACGAGCTCAACGGCCTCTCGCTCGGCGGCATCGGCCGCGAGACCGACATCAGCTACGTCGAGATCATGAACAACGTCGACGACGGCATCGAGGTCTGGGGCGGCACCGTCAACTTCAAGTACGTCAGCATCTGGAATGTCGGCGACGACAGCTTCGACATCGACCAGGGCTGGCGCGGCAAGGCCCAGTTCGGGCTCATCGTCCAGGGCTACTCGGTCAACGCGGCCCAGGGCTCGGGCGTCGGCGACAACTGCTTCGAGACCGACGGCGCCGAGCAGTCGGACTGGCAGCCGGTCACGACGGGCGTGGTCTACAACTTCACCGTGATCGGCAACCCGCTCGCCTCGGGCGGCGACCAGGGCACCGCGTGGCGCGACGGCGCCCGCATGCAGTACCGCAACTGCATCTTCATGGACCTCGGCGAGAAGCTCGTCAAGAACGACAACGTCGACGGCGACGGCGGCGCCGGCTACGGCTTCAATGGGACGCTCTCCTTCGCGAGCCTCTGGACCACGAACTACAACACGTACTCGACGGTCAACGCCCCGGCGAATCCGGCCGCGTTCTACAAGGCCCAGACCTCGGGCAAGCTCAACGAACTCAAGGACTGCGTCTTCTACCGCAACCTCTTCGCGACGGCCTACTCCGAGTCCGACGCCGCGGGCGTGAACGCCGCGTCGAACAACAACGTGCGCATCGACAACGACCCGACCGAGGCCCAGCTTCCGGTCGTCGACCTGAACCGCGGGGCGCTGCTGACCCTCACCGGCGGCCTCACGGTGCTGCCGGTCATCGGCATCGATCCCCGCGCGGCGCACGCCGCGACCACCAGCGTCGCCGCCGCGCCCGACGACGGCTTCTTCACGCCGGCCCAGTATCGCGGCGGCTTCAGCCCGACCGCGAACTGGCTCTGCGGGTGGACCGCCGCCGACGCCTTCGGCTTCAACATTGCGCCGAGCGGCACCTGCCTCTCGATCGTCGACACCGACGGTGACGGCGTGGCCGATGCCGACGACAACTGCCCGAGCATCGCGAACCCCGGCCAGGAGGACTTCGACGGCGACGGCGTCGGCGACGTCTGCGACAACTGCCCGACCGTCGCCAACGCCGACCAGGCGGACGCGAACGGCAATGGCGTCGGCGATGCGTGCGAGAGCAGCTGCCCCGCCGACCTCGACTCCAACGGCGCGGTGGACGCGGCGGACCTCGCCGTGCTCCTCGGCAGCTGGGGCGGCGCCGGCGGCGCGAGCGACCTCAATGGCGACAACACCGTGGACGCGGCGGATCTGGCGATCCTCCTCGGCTCCTGGGGCGCCTGCTGATTGCCCGCCTGCCGATCGCCTGACTCCTTGTGACGGCTGACTGGAACGAGGGACGTCCGGCGGCAGGGGCTCACCCCTGCCGCCGGGCAGATCCCGACGACATGAACGACATGCGACCTCTCTCCCTCCGATTCCATGTGCGACGGTGTGCGCGATGGGCCTGCGCCGCGGTCCTCCTCGCCTGCGCCGGATGCGACCCGCAGCCCGCGCCGCAGGCGGCAACGCCCGCGGTCGCCTTGGCTCCGTGGCGCGGCGAGCTGCTTGAGGTCGCTCTTGACGCCGCCTCGGCAATGCCCGCCGATCCGCACATCAAGGACCGCTCGCGCTGCCAGGAGGCGGTCGCCGACACCTGCCTTCGTCTCGATCGCCCCGACCTCGCGGAGCAATACGCGCAGCGCATCGACAACTGGCGCCGCGGCTCGGCCTTCGCCGACATCGCGATCTATCGGGCGCGGCGCAACGAGTTGGATGAGGCCCGCCGTGCGATGGCCGCGGCGAACGCGGTCGCCGATGCGGGACAGGACTGGCGCAACGAGCGGGTGAAGGCGAAGCTCGAACAGGCCAACGCGATGCTTGGGGCGAACGCCATGCTCGAGGCGCCGGCCGCCGAACCGAGCGGCCCGCCCAGCGATCAGGAGGTCCGCGCTCGCATCGCCGAGGTCGCGCCGATCGCCGAGCGCGGCAACTTCGACGAGATCAGGGGGGTGCTCGAGGGATGCGTCGTGCTCTACGGCCGCGCGTTCGGGAACGCCGACCACCGCACGCTCATCGAGGGCACGATCACCGCATCGTGGACGCGCCTGCCGATCGCCGTGCGGGTCGAGCTGCTGATGTCGCTCGCGACGACGGCGGTTGAACACCATGATCGGTCGCGGGCCCTTGCCCTCGTCGAGCAGGCCGAGGGCATCACCAACGGAGCGACCTGGCTTCCCGAGGAGCACGTGCCGGCGCTCGCCCGGATCGCGGCGCTCCGTTCGCGGGCGGGCGACGCGGCGGGCGCGCTGCAGACCGCGAGCGCGGCGCTCGCCGCCTACCGGGCCTCGCGCGAGCAGACCATGAACTTCGACCGCGCCGACGCCCTGCGTCCGCTGGGCGAGGCATACGGGCAGATGAACGAGAGGGCGAAGGCGCTTGCGATCTATCGCCTCGCCATCGACGAGGGCGCGGAGAACCCCAACGCCCGTCCGCGGGCCGAGGATCTCTCGGCGACCTGCGCGTCGATGGCCTTCGCCGGCGTCGAGCCCGACGCCGCGCTCTGGAGCCGCATCCGATCGATCCTGGGAGGGCTGAGCGACCCGTGGTAAGGGGAACCACAGCACAGCGACGCGTCCTTTGCTGGATCGTCCCCGGTCTGGCGATGCTCCTGTCCGCGGACGCGTGGGCCCAGCAGGCCGGCTCGCTGCGCGGCATCGTCTACGACAACGACTTCGACGTGCCGCTCGGCGGCGCCCAGGTGCTCGTCGTCGAAACCGGCGACAAGACCGTCGCGACGCCCGAGGGCAACTTCGTCTTCCCGCAGCTCAAGCCAGGCACGTACACGCTCATCGTCTCGAAGGACGGCTACACGCGGCTGGTGAAGTCGGGCATCACGGTCACCGACGGCAAGCTCACCGACGTCGACACGCGGCTCGACGGCACCTTCGAGGAGATGGAGGAGTTCGTCGTCCAGGACATCCAGGTCGCCGGCGGCGAGGCGGCGCTCCTGCGGCTCCGCTCCGACAGCGCGGCCCTGGTCGACGCGATCAGCTCCGATCTCATGAGCAAGGCCGGCGTCGGCGACGCCGCGGCGGCGCTGAAGCTCGTCGCCGGCGCGACGGTGCAGGACGGCAAGTATGCGGTGATCCGCGGCCTGCCCGACCGCTACGTGAACTCGCAGATGAACGGCGTGCGACTGCCGACCGCCGACGAGGACAAGCGGGCGGTCCAGCTCGACCAATTCCCGTCGAACGTCATCGACAGCATCGTGGTGAGCAAGACCTTCACCCCCGACCAGCAGGGCGACGCCTCGGGCGGCGCGGTGGACGTGCGGCTCAAGGGCGTGCCGAAGGAGACGATCCTCCAGTTCAAGAGCGAAGTGAGCTTCAACTCGCAGGTGCGCGGCCGCAACGACTTCATCAGCTACGAGGGGGGCGGACTGCACGCCTTCGGCCACGACCACGGCGAGCGGGCGAGCCAGTCCGACCGTCTCGGCGAGAGCTGGACCGGCGCCGCGGGCACATCGCGCGAGGAGGCGCCGGTTGACCACAAGTGGTCCTTCGCCGGCGGCGGCAGCGAGGAGCTCGACGAGGGGGTGAAGGTCGGCGGCTTCCTCAGCTTCTTCTACGAGCGCGACAGCTCCTTCTACAACAATGGCCGCGACGACTCCTACTGGGTCACGACGCCCGGCGCCGGGATGACGCCCGAGACCGTGCAGGGGACGCCGAGCGACGGCGACTTCAAGACGAAGCTCTTCGACGTCACCAAGGGCTCGCAGTCGGTGCAGTGGGGCGGGCTCGGCACCGTCGGCATCGAAAGCGAGCACCATTCGATATCGCTGAGCTATCTGTATACGCGGAGCGCCGAGGACACCGCGACGCTCGCCCAGGACACGCGCGGCAAGGCCTACTACTTCCCCCACTACGACCCGACCAACCTCGCCGACCCGGGCAACGCGCCTGGCAACCGCAACGCCGCGCCGTACATCCGGACCGAGACGCTTGACTACGTGGAGCGCACGACCGGGACGCTCCAGCTCCACGGCAAGCACACGATTCCTCTCGAGGAGTTCGGCGCCGAGGGGGCGATGACGTTCCTGGCGCCGCAGCTCGACTGGACGCTGGCGTCGAACACAGCCGAGCTGAACGAGCCCGACAAGCGGCAGTTCGGGGCGCTCTGGCTTCCCGACTCGCTGAACCCGGGCTTTCCGCCCTTCATCCCGCCGTTCGTGTCGCCCGCGGTGTGGGTGCCCTTCAAGCCCGCGGCGAACTTCACGCTCGGCAACTTCCAGCGCATCTGGAAGGACATCGACGAGAGGAGCCAGCAGTACGCATTCAACCTCAAGGTCCCCTTCAAGCAGTGGACCGACTCCGAGGGATATCTGAAGTTCGGCGTCTTCGACGACGTGACGAAGCGCCACTTCAACCAGGACACCTACAGCAACTTCAACGACGCCGGCGCCCAGTACTTCGGCACCTTCAACCAGTCCTGGAGCGCGATCTTCCCGAGCGAGAGCCATCCGATCACCGACGGCCCGCCGCTCGTCGACGTCGACTACAGCGGCCATCAGGAGATCTCCGCGTGGTACGCGATGGCCGACGTGCCGCTCACCGAGTACCTGAACGTCATCGGCGGGGCCCGCTTCGAGTCGACCGAGATCGGCATCGTCAACCAGCCCGAGGTGAACGCGACCTGGTTTCCCCCCGGCGCGTCGGCGCCGGTGGCGCTGAATCCCGGCGACGCGGACGTGACCTTCTCGCAGGACGACGTGCTGCCGTCGATCGGGCTCGTGATCAAGCCGCTCGAGGGCGTCACGCTCCGCGGCTCCTATTCGGAAACGGTCGCCCGGCAGACGTACAAGGAGCTCACGCCGATCCAGCAGCAGGAGTTCCTCGGCGGCGACGTCTTCATCGGCAACCCGGCGCTCACGATGAGCGCCCTCAGGAACTACGACCTGCGCTTCGACTGGACCCCGTACGAGGGCAGCCTGCTCTCCGCGTCGTGGTTCCACAAGGACGTCGAGTCGCCGATCGAATATGTGCAGCGCGTCGCGGCATTCACCTTCACGACGCCGGTGAACTATCCGAAGGGCGAACTGAGTGGCTGGGAGTTCGAGATCCGGCAGAATCTCGGCCACTTCATCGAGGGTCTCGACGGCCTCTCGCTCGGCGCGAACGCGACGCTCATCGACTCGAAGGTGCACCTGCCGGCCGACGAGATCGCGGGCTTCGAGCTCCCGAACATCGCGGCGCCGATGAGCTCGCGGGACATGACCGGGGCGCCGGCGTTCCTCTACAATCTCTACGCGACCTACAGCCTCGCGGACCTCGGCACCGAGTTCGCCCTCTTCTACACCGTGCAGGGCGACACGCTCATCGCCGGCGCGGGCGAGTCGCCGCCGAACTTCGTCCCGAGCGTCTACTCCCTCGAGTACGGCACGCTGAACTTCAGCATCTCGCAGAAGCTCGGCGACATCTTCCGCATCCAGTTCCAGGCGAAGAACCTGACCAACCCGGCGATCCAGGAGGTCTACCGCTCCGAGTACATCGGCGCGGACGTCCTCAAGAGCTCCTACACCCGCGGCATCGAGTACTCCATTTCGCTCCAGGCGACCATCAACTTCTGAGCCGCACCCATCGGCGAGACACCCATGATCAGAGCACACCACCATCATCCGCCGGAGCGACGCCGCGGGCTTCGGCCGACGGCGTTCGCGCTGGGCGCCGCGTGCGCCGCCGCGGTCATCGTCCCCTCCCTGGCGTGGGGCACGGCGCCGGACGATGCGCCGCCGAAGACGCTCGAGGACGCCCGCCTTCTCATGGGCAAGTGGATCGAGACGCAGCAGATCATCGCCAAGGAACGCAACGATTGGGAGCAGGGGCGGCAGATCCTCGACGGGCGCCTGAAGCTCGTGAGGGACGAGATCGCGGCGCTCGAGGAGAAGATCGCCAAGGCCGAGGCGGCGGTGAGGGAATCGACCGCGGCCCGCGACACGGTGCAGGCCGAGAGCGACGCGCTGAAGGTGACCGCGACGCAGCTCACCACCGCCGTGGCCTCGCTCGAGGCCGGCGTTCGGCGGATCTTCCCGACGCTGCCCGAGCCGATCCGCGAGCGGCTCCAGCCGCTCGCCCAGCGCATGCCGAAGGAGCCGACGGCGGACGCCGCGGCGACCGGCGAGGCGGAGGCGAAGGCGAAGAGCGTGAGCGTCGCCGAGCGATTCCAGAACGTGCTCGGCATCCTGAACGAGGTCAGCAAGGCCAACACCGAGATCTCGGTGAACTACGAGGTGCGCACGCTCGCCAGCGGAAGGCCGGCCGAGGTGCGGGCCCTCTACATCGGTCTCGCCCAGGCGTATTTCGTGAGCTCGAGCGGCGAGGCGGGCATCGGCCGCCCGACGCCGGAGGGCTGGAAGTGGGAATCGTCCAACGCGATCGCCGGTGACGTCCTCACCGCGCTCGAGATCATCCAAGGCAAGCACACTCCGGCCTTCGTGCCGCTCCCGGTGAAGATCCAATGAAGAGCATCCGAACCATCATCATCGGCGGCGTCGCGTGCGCGATGGGACTGACGGCCCGCTGCCCCGCGCAGGAGAGCGCGGCGCCCGCGTCCGCGCCTGTCGTTGCGCCGGCCGTCGCCCCGGCCGACATCATCCCGAACGTCTCGCGCGACGCGGAGGCGAAGCTCGCCGCGAGCGTGGCCGAGCTCAACGCCCTGCGCGACGCGATCGCCAAGGAGAAGTTGCCCCTGGCCCAGGAGCTGACCTCGCTCGAGGAGAAGCTCACCCGACTCCGTCGCGACCACGAGGCCGCCAATCGCCGCGTGGACGAGGCGGCGCTGGCCGCGACGCGCGTGAAGGGCGGCATCAAGGCCCAGCAGGACGAGCTCGCCTACGTGGGCAATCTGCTCGACGAATACGCGAAGACCTTCGAGTCGAAGGTGAACGTCTCCGAGCTGCAGTACTGCGGCGAGGCGCTCACCGCCGCGAAGCAGGCGGTCGAGAACACCACGCTCACCGCCTCCGAGCGGTTCGCGCGGCAGACCGCGTTCGTCGACCTCTCGCTGAAGCGCCTCACCGACGTGATCGGCGGCATGCGCTTCGCCGGGGTCGGCGTCGATCTCCAGGGCATGGTCGCCAACGGCCAGTTCGCGATCATCGGGCCGATCGCCCTCTTCCGCGCCGACAACGGCTCGACCGCCGGTCTCGTCGTGCCGCAGACCGGATCGAACAACCCGCTCATCCGTCCGCTCGAGGGACCGATGCAGCTCGGTCTCGCCTCGCTCGTGCAGGAGGGCGACGGGCTGCTGCCGCTCGACCCGTCGCGCGGCGGTGCGCTCAAGGCCCTCGTCCAGAGGACCAACATCTACCACATCTTCGAGAAGGGCGGCCCGATCATGTGGCCGCTGCTCGTCGCATCGGTGCTGGCCCTCGGCACGGTGCTCGAGCGCCTGCTCTTCCTCCTCATCGAGCGCCTGCGCCGCGACCCGAAGCGGCTCAACCGGTTCTTCGTCGCCGTGACCGCCGGCGACATCGACGGCGCGGCGGCCATCGCCAAGGGATCGCGCTTCTTCGTGCTTCGGGCGCTCGGCTACGCGCTGACCCATCGAGAGCAGTCGCTCGCCAACGCCCTCCTGTATTCGCAGGCCCAGGAGATGAAGCGCTTCCGTCGCGGCATTCCGGTCCTCGACACGGTCATCACGCTCGCTCCGCTCCTGGGCCTTCTCGGAACGGTCACGGGCATGATGGGATCCTTCTCGCTGATCGGCGGCGAACTGAGCGCCCCGGGCGCGATCACCGGCGGCATCGCCGAGGCCCTCATCGCGACGGCCTTCGGACTCGGCATCGCCATCACCTCGCTGCTGCCGTTCAACTTCCTCAACGCCCGCATGGAGGATGCCCGCCACGAGATCGAGTCGGCGGCGACGCAGCTCGAGCTGCTCGTCCGGCCGGCGACGACGATCGAGCCGAAGCCCGAACCCGCGGCGGGCCAGACCGCGCAGAACGGCGCGGCGATGTCGCTCGCACTCATGCAGTCCTGACGACGGCAACCTCACGAGAGCACCCGAACGAGAGCACCCCTGCGGAGAACCCAATGCACGGATCAGCCATGAGTAGCGGCGGGGTCAAGAAGGCCCGCATCGAGATCATCCCGCTCATCGACATCATCTTCTTCCTGCTCGCCACGTTCATCATGGTCTCGCTCTCGATGACCAAGAACCAGGGCGTCAACGTGGCGCTCCCGACGGCCGGCACCTCGGCGTCGCTCGGCGACCAGGCCGAGATGGAGAAGGCCGTGACGCTCAGCGTGAACGAGAAGGGCGACGTCTTCTGGAACAAGGAGAAGATCACCGTCGCCCAGCTTCCCATGCGCCTGCAGACGTTCAAGGCGACCGCCCGCGATCCGAAGGTGATCATCAACAGCGACGGCGGCGCCGACTTCAAGTTCGTGGTCGGCGTCCTCGATGAGGTCCGCCGCATCGGCATCACCAAGGTCGGCATCAACACGGAGCGGAAATGAGGCAGGTTGCCGTCATCCTGGGCGTGCTCGCGGCGGTGACGCTGCACGCGGGCCTCATTCTCTTCGGCGGACTGATCTTCCCCGCGGCGAAGAAGCCCGAGGCCGTCACCGCGCCGGTCGATCTGTTAGGCGACGTCGAGGAGAGGAAGGACAGGAAGGTCGACGAGGAGCCCAAGGAGAAAAAGGAGATCGAGGCCGAGACCGAGCAGCCGCCCGACGCCTCGGAGATCCTCGAGAAGCTCGACAGCCAGCCCTCGACCGACGCGACGCCGGCGCTCGAGGCCGCGAGCCTGAGCGCGATCGAGGCGGCGCTGAGCGGGCAGGGGGGCGGCGGCGACTTCGCCCAGGCCCTGACCTTCGAGGGGGGCGGCCGCATCGGCGGCACGGGCAAGCGCGGCGCCGCCGCCGAGGATCCGGTCGAGGAGGCCTTCAGCCTCAGCGAGATCGACCAGAAGCCGCGGGCGATCTTCCAGGCCTCGCCGACCTTCCCGGCCGACATGCGCGGCAAGAAGGTCGAGGGCGTGGTGAGCGTGATCTTCGTCGTGGACGCGAACGGCAAGGTCGAGAACCCGCGGATCGAGAAGTCCTCGCACGCCGCGTTCGAGTCGCCGGCCCTCGCCGCCGTGCGCAAGTGGAAGTTCGAGCCCGGTGTCCGGGCTGGTCAGCGCGTCGCCAGCAAGATGCGCGTCTCGATTCGATTCCCCCAAGGCTGAGCATGAACATGCCCCACTCGCTGACCTCCATTTTCCTGTCGAACGCCCGTGCCCTCGCATGCGGGGCCGCGTTCGCGATCGCCGCCGTCGCCCGCGCCGCCGAAGGCACCGACGTGCAGTCGATCTGGAACGATCCGGTCTTCCAGAGGCAGTTCATCGGCAGCTACGGAATCAACGCCGAGGTCGAGCCGCGGGTGACGCCCGAGGAGCTCAAGCTCTGGGACAAGGTGCGGCCGCTGCTCGCCGCCTCGAAGTTCGCGGAGGCGGAGGCCGCGCTGAAGAAGGGGATGAAGCCCGACTGCTCGGCGATGCTCGACTTCAACCTCGGCAACATCCACTTCCAGGCCGACAACATGACCGCGGCGCTCGAGGACTACACCAAGGCGACGGGGAAGTTCCCGAGCTTCCGCCGCGCCTGGCGCAACGTCGGACTGATCAACGCCCGCAACGGCGAGTTCGACAAGGCGATCGACGCGTTCACCAAGATGATCAAGCTCGGCGGCGGCGACGAGTATTCGTATGGCCTGCTCGGCTACGCATACGCCTCGAAGCTCGACTTCCAGGCGGCCGAAGCGGCCTATCGAAGTGCGCTCCTGCTCCAGCCGGAGAACACCGAGTGGCGCCTCGGCCTCACGCGGTGCGTCTTCCGCCAAAGCAAGTTCCAGGATGCCGCGGCGCTCCTCGACGTGCTCATCGAGCGCAATCCGGAGAAGATCGAGTACTGGCTTCTGCAGGCCCAGACCTTCATCGGGATGAAGCAGCCGCTGAAGGCGGCGCAGGACCTCGAGGCCGTCGACCTGCAGGGCAAGTCGACCGTCGACAGCCTGCACACCCTCGGCGACATCTACCTCAGCGAGAGCCTCATGGAGCTCGCGGCGAACGCCTATGAGCGGGCGATCGCGATCGATCCGAAGCAGCCCGCGGCGCGGCCGGTGCGCGCGGCGGAGATCCTCGCCGCGAAGGGAGCGCTCCGCGAGGCCCGCGCGGTCGCAAGCCGGACCCGCGCTGTCCTGGGCGAGAGCCTCGGCGACGCGGACCGACGCAAGCTCCTCAAGCTCGAGGCGCGATTGAGCATGGCCGAGGGCAAGGGCGACGGCGAGGCGGTGGCGGCGCTTGAGGAGATCATCCGGCTCGATCCCCTCGACGGCGACGCGC
The DNA here is from genome assembly GCA_044220875.1 of Phycisphaerales bacterium. GTDB lineage: Bacteria > Planctomycetota > Phycisphaerae > Phycisphaerales > SM1A02 > JAEUIT01. Next base: position 866,508 of record JBGAQH010000001.1, read on the forward strand.
TCCTTCTCCTCGGCCAGCACTACGCGAAGGACAACCAGCCCGACAAGGCGATCTTCCACTACGAGCGGGCGGAGAGCATCGAGGCGTTTGAGGCCAACGCCAGGATCCGTCACGCCCAGGTCCTCATCACTCTCAGTCGCTACGACGAGGCCCTGAAGCTCCTTCGTCGGGCCCAGGAAATCCGGCCCCGCGAGGACATCGCCCGCTACATCGAGCAGGTGGAGCGGATCGCGAAATCGAAGCGGTAGGCGGATGACTCCCGCACCCCATGACCCCCGAAACCCCATGACCCCCGAAACTGGCGTGGCGCTCCGTTAAATAGCGAGCGTATCGGGCCTGTTTCCTCAACCCGACCCGTGACTCCACCGAGAGAGGTGGAGCCATGTCGACCTTTCCCCGCTCCGCCGCTTCCGGCCCCTCCGTCGCCGCCCTCGCCCTCGCATGCCTGGTCTTCGGCGTCGGGTGCGCCTCGCACTCCGCCGAACAGGCCCGCCGCGACGGCTTTGCGGCCCTCGATCAGGGGGACGCCCGCACCGCCATGAGTTCCTGGCGCCCGCTCGCCGAGCGCGGCGACCGGAAGGCCCAGTACCTCGTCGGCGTGATGTACGCCGAAGGCAAGGGCGTCGCGATCGATCCGGCCGAGGCGGTCGCGTGGTATCGCCGCTCGGCCGAGCAGGGCTACGCGGCGGCCCAGAGCAATCTCGGTCTCGCCTACTACACCGGCACCGGCGTCGAGCGAAATCTCGGCGAGGCCGCGACATGGTTTGAGCGGGCCGCCGATCAGGGCTTCGCTCGCGCCCAGAACAACCTCGCGGTGATGTACATGAATGGAGAGGCTCGTCCGCAGGATCCGTCGAAGGCCGCGGAGCTCGCTCGCCGCGCCGCCGAGCAGGGTGACGCGAAGGCCCAATGGCTGCTCGGCTCGTTCTACCTCGACGGCACCGGCGTCGCGAAGGATGACACGAAGGCCGCGAAGTGGTTTGCGAAGTCGGCGGCCCAGGGGCTCGACCGCGCCCAGTACGGCCTCGCGATCCTCACCGAACAGGGCCGGGGCGTCAAGCAGTCCGACGGTGAGGCGGCGCTGTGGTACCGCCGCGCGGCCGATCAGGGATTGGCCGCGGCGCAGTGCGATCTCGGGCTTCTCTCCTATCGCGGCAAGGGCGTTCCGCAGGATCGCGCCGAGGCGGCGCGGCTCTATCGCCTGAGCGCCGATCAGGGCTTCGCGCAGGCCCAGGCGAATCTCGGCGCGATGTGCATGGCCGGCGAGGCCCAGCCGCGCACGCCCGACGAGGCGGAGCAGTTGCTTCGTGCCGCGGCGACCAACGGCATCGCCCAGGCCCAGTTCTCGCTGGCGTGGATGTACTGGAAGGGCGAGGGAGCGCAGCGCAATCCGAGCGAGGCGGCCGTCTGGATGCGGAAGGCCGCCGACCAGGGACTCGCCGTCGCGGAGTTCAACCTCGGTTCGATGTTCCTCTCCGGAAGCGGTCTCGCCCAGAACGACGTCGAGGCCGCGGCGTGGTTCCGCCGCGCCGCCGAGAAGGGACAGGCTCAGGCCCAGACGAATCTCGCCCTCCTCTGCCTGCGCGGCCGGGGCGTCGAGAAGAACGAGGCCGAGGCGGTCGCGTGGTATCGCAAGGCCGCCGATCAGGGCTTCGCCCGCGCTCAGGCGGAACTCGGCAAGTGCTACGAATTCGGCCGCGGCGTCGCGCCGTCGAGCGCCGACGCGTTCGCGTGGTACAGCCTCGCCGCGGACCTCGGTCACCGTCCGGCGCTCGAGCTGCGCGACCGCGTGGCTTCGCGCTTGAGCGACGAGCAGCGGCAGCAGTCGACGGCGCTCCGCACCGCATGGCTGAGCTCGCACGCCGAAGCGGCATCGGCCATCGCCGCCGCCGAGTCGGACCACGGCGAGGAGTGAGCGTTCGGCCATTCGGCGGTCGCCGCGACGGCGCCCGCATCGCCCTCACTCGACGCGCGGCGGCTTCATCCACGTCGCCAGCGTCGTGCGCTCGCTGACGAGGAACTCGGGCGCCGGCAGCACCATCGGCGACGGCCGTTCGCCCGCGCCCATCACCGTCGTCTTTCCGTGCATCGTGCCCAGCAGCAGGCTCTTCGCCGCGTTGCCCTCGATCGCGCCGGTGAGGGTCACGATGATCGGCCGCTCCTGCGTGCTGCCGTCGATGATGCCGTTGCTGACGGCGAATCCCGTCCAGGTCGCGAAGATCGCGATGAAGCCCGCGACCGCGCCGATGGCGATGGCGACGCGCGGCAGCGGCAGTCGGAAGAGGAGCACGAGCCAGAGGATCCCCGCAACGAGGGCGAGGGCATCGAAGCCCGCGACGGCCGTCGCCGCGTCGAGCCACGCGCCGAAGCCATGACGATCCATCGGGGCGAGGCCAAGCGTCGCCCGTCGGTCGGGCCACGCGATCCAGGTGATGAGCAGGGCGAAGACCAACCCGGCAAGGACGAGCCCGATCGTGGAGAGGCCCGCGGCCATCTTCGAGAGCGGAGGACCTCCGGGGACGCGCGGCCGTGCGACGGCGAGGCCCGCGGCGGGAATCGTGATGACCGCAAACGCCACCGCGAGGCGCAGCGGATCGACCAGGGCCATCTCGAAGATGCGGAGCGGAACCGAGAGGACCATCCGCACGCCGGTGGCGAGGCCATGGTCGCTCGACACCGCGAGTTCGGGCATGCCCAGGGCGCGGGCGAATCCGAGCGTCTCGCCGAAGTGGCCGGTGAGCCAGAGGAACGCGACGGTGCCGAGCCCGATCGCGGTCCAGAAGCCGGTGCGGGCCCCGAAGCGCGAGGGATCGTCGTTGAGGCGGACGTTCTTGCTCACGCGCTCCGAACTTTCCCGCACGACCACGACACGCGTGATCGGGGCGTCGCCCGGCGTCGATCGCTTCTGTCCACTGGAGGGCGTGAGGTTCGGCATGGAGCCTTTCGGGAAAGTTCCGCGCTCCGGCGCGGACGTAGCGTTAGCCAGCGATCACGACGACAGCCCCACGTCATCGGCCCAGAGGGTCGCGGCCCGCGGATTCGGCAGCCGCTCGGCCATCGACTCGAACATGCTCCTCTCCTCGTCGGTCAGCGAGTCCGGCGGCACGATCTTCATCACCGCGTAGAAGTCGCCGGCCTCGCCCTTGGCGTCGACGAGGCCCTTGCCCTTGGCGCGAAGCTTCGCGCCGCTGGCCGTACCCGCGGGCACCTTGAGCTTCACGGTGCCCTTGAGGAGCGGCACCTCGAGCACGGCGCCGAGCGCCGCCTCGGGCATCGTGATCGGCACGTCGAGCATGAGGTCAAGCCCGTCGCGCCGGAACCAGGGATGTTCGCCGACGTTGATGACGAGGATGAGGTCGCCGGCCGGCCCGCCGTGGGCGCCGCCGCGGCCCTTGCCCTTGATGCGCAGCTTCGAGCCGGGCTTGAGGCCCGCCGGGATCTTCACGTCGATCGACTGGGTCGAGCCGTCGCCGAGCGTCAGGCGCACCGACTCGCTTCCGCCTAACGCGGCGACCGCGAAGGGAACGGTGAGGGTGTGCTCGAGATCCTCGCCGGCGCTCGGCGCCGCCCGTCCGCCGCGCCCGCCCGCCGCCGGTCCCGGTCCCGGCCGTCCGCCCCGGCGCGAGCCGAAGAGGTCGCCGAAGATCGTGTCGAAGGTCTCGGAGTCGACGTCCGACCAGTTGCCTCCGTCGCCGCCCGCCCATTGGCCGCCCGCGCCCGGATGGGCGTTCGGCTGGCCCCCGGCCTTGCCGCGGTTTCCGAACGGGTTGCCTCCCCGAAAGGGATTCTGCCCACCGAAGGGGTCGCCACCCGCCGCTCCGCCGACGCCCGCGTGGCCGAACTGGTCGTAACGCTTTCGCTTCTCGGGATCGGACAGGACGTCGTAGGCCTCCTGCGCCTCGGCGAACTTCGTCGCCGCGTCCGCCGCCTTGTTCACGTCCGGATGGAGCTTCCGGGCGAGCTTGCGGTGGGCCTTTCGGAGCTCATCCGCCGTCGCGGTTCGAGAAACTCCCAGAACTTCGTAGTAGTCGCGAGGCATCGACGGGGCCAGTATACGGGGCGACCGCTCCGGAACGAGCGCTTCACCCCCCTCGCCATACACTGCGATTCGCGATGAGCTGCGACGCCAAACACCCGACCTCAGCGACCGCGCGCTCGGCGACGACGCCTGAGGCTCGGGCGATCTCCCTGACCGTCCTGCCCTCGACGGCGAGTCAGAACCGCAAGCCCCGTTCGACCATGGGCAAGCGCCGGGCGATCGTGCTCGCCTCGATCCAGCTCCTGATGATCGCCCACATGGCGCAGTGGTTCATCACGGGCACCACGGTCTCGCCGGTCGAGCCGAGCGACTCGATGGCCACCTTCAAGGACGGCATCGTCAACGCCGGCACGGTCGTCTTCGGCATCGGCCTTCTTTCGACGCTCGTGCTCGGCCGCTGGTTCTGCGGCTGGGGCTGCCACATCATCATGATGCAGGATCTCTGCACCTGGGTCATGGAGAGGTTCGGCATCCGCCCGAAGCCCTTCCGCTCGCGGCTGCTGCTCTTCGTGCCGCTCCTGCTGGCGATCTACATGTTCCTCTGGCCGGTCTTCTACCGGCTGGCGATCGCCCCCTACGTGCGGCCCGACGTGGGATGGATGGGCTTCACCACCCGCTTCATCGTGCAGGACTACACGGCGACCTTCCCGAGCGTGCTGCTGTCGATTCCGTTTCTTCTCGTGTGCGGATTCCTGACCGTCTACCTCCTCGGATCGAAGGGGTACTGCACGTACGCCTGTCCCTACGGCGGCTTCTTCGCGCCGCTCGACGAGCTCTCCGTCGGGCGCATCCGCGTGAACGACAACTGCGAGCAGTGCGGCCACTGCACCGCGGTCTGCACCTCGAACGTGCGCGTCCATGAGGAAGTCCGCGACTTCGGAATGGTCATCGACAGGGGATGCATGAAGTGCCTCGACTGCGTGAGCGCGTGCCCGAACGAGGCCCTGTCGTTCGGGCTCGGCACGCCGGCGGCGCTCGTGTCGCCGCGCGTCCCGACGCCGCCGCAGCCGCGGAGCTTCGATCTTCCGCTCGGCGAGGAGATCGGCTGCGCCGCCGTCGCGGCGCTCTCCTTCCTCGCCACGCGCGGGTCGTTCGGCTTCGTGCTGCCGCTGCTCTTCTCCTCGGGCGTCGCGGCCTGCGTGACCTACGTCGCGCACAAGGCATGGCGGATCCTTCGCGAGCCCAACGAGCGATTCCATCGCCTCACGCTTCGTCGAAACGGTTCGTTCACCGCGGCCGGCGCGGGGTGGCTTGCGGTGGCCGCGCTGACGCTCGCGGTCGCGGCCCACAGCGCCGCGATCAATGCGATGGGCTTCGCGGCCGGATGGCTGGACGATCGCGTCACGGTGCTGCCCGAAATCGTCTTCTCCGAGAATCCCGTGGCGCTCGAGCCGGCCGTTGCCCGTTCCGCCGAGCGCGCCCTCAGCCTCTACGGCGTCGTGAGCACGTTCGGAAGCGGCGGCTACGGCATCTATCCGCCGGTGCAGCCGCTCATCGACCAGCGCCGGGCGTGGCTCCAGTCGGCGCTCGGCCGCTACGACCAGGCGGAGCACACGATCCGGGCGATGATCGAGCGGGACGGCCTCAACGAGTCGACGGCCGCGGCGATCGGCCGCGTCCTTCGCGGGCAGCGCCGCGTCGAGGACGCGCGGCTCTGGTACGTCGAGGTCACGCAGAATCACCCGCTGTGGGTGCAGATCCAGGATGAGTTCGTCCAGTGGCTCGTCGACATCGGCCGCGAGGCGGAGGCGATCGCCGCGGGCCGCAACGGCCTCCTTCGCGGCCGCGCCGAGGGGGCGTCGCCGGCGCAAGAGCTTTTCCTGATGCGGCGGCTCTCGCTCCTCCTCGTCGAGAACGGCGCGGGCGACGAGATCGTCGAGGGCATCGAGCTGACCAAACGGACGCTCGAGATCGAGCCGGGCAACGCCTTCGCCCACCGGGCGTTGGCGGTGGGATACGCCCGCCTCGAGCGGATGGACGACGCCGAGCGGGAGCTCCACCGGGCGATCGAACTCGCCCCCAACGATTGGCGTCTGCGCCAATCGTTAGGTGAACTGCTCATGGGAATCGGCAAGGAGGCCGAGGGCGCCGCGGTCATCAAGGACGCCGCGAAGCTGCGCGACGCCCGGCACTGAGAGGCGGCACTGAGAGGCGGCACCGAGCGCGACGGCAGGTCGATGCGGGTACGATGCGCCGATGCAGCGACGACAGCATCGGCTTCGGGTCCTCGTCATGGTCGCACTTGCGGCGGGCCCGTTTCTCGTGGGCTGCGAGCAGCGGGTCGGGCCCGCGGCGCCTCCCGCCTCGCCCCACGCCTCGAGCGCCGGCGGCGCCGGGCGCCTGGTCGACGGAGCGGTCGGCTTCTCGATCGACATCCCCGAGGACTTCGTCGCCCAGTCGCTCTCCGGCGTGCAGTCGAAGGTCCTGAGCGGACCGACCCTCGAGGGGGTCACGGTCAACGTCAACGTCATCGCCGAGCGTTTCTCCGGTTCGATCGACGAGTACTGCAGCGCCGCCGGCGAGTACGCCCGGCGCGAGCTCCCCGAGGCGATGATCACGAAGCCAGGTCCCTTCGCGGTCGACGCGGGCCTACCGGCGAGGCGATGGACGATGATCCAGACCATGAACGGCACGAGGCTGGCGCAGGAGCAGTTCGCAGTCGCCGCCTCGGGCAAGGTCTTCGTGATCACCTGCACCCGGGCCGAGGCCGACCGGACCGACTGGAAGCCGGTCTTCGAACGCTGCGCCAGGAGTTTCCGACCGGAGTGAGGTCCGGCAACGCCAGAGGACGGGAGTATGGGGCCGAGCGCGGCGACGCGGGCTTTTTTGTGAACATGCTCACTTTCCTCTTGACCGATCATCGGATTGCCGACATGCTTTGTGAGCACGCTCATAAAGAGGTCGCCACCGATGCGGATCACAGCCCAAGCCAAGCAGGACACCGAGAAGGCGATTCGAGCCGCCGCCCGCACGCTCTTCCGTGAGCAGGGGCTTGAGAAGACGAGCACGCGCGACCTTGCAGCCGCGGCGGGCATCGCCGCGGGCACGCTCTTCAACTACTTCGCCTCGAAGGAGGCGCTTGCCCTCGCCCTGGTCGCCGACGCCCTCGAGGAGGGACGGGAGGCCGCCCGACGGGAGATGGCTCTCGCCTCTGGAAGCGCCGAGGAGGACCTTTTCGTTCTCCTCGCCTCGGCCATCCGCTCGCTCAAGCCGATGCACGGCTACCTCGGTGAGGTGCTTGAGGCCGGGCTCTCGCCGCTCGCCCACGGTGCGCTCCTCCCCGAGGCCCAGCGCATCCGCGAGGGCCATCTCGGTGACGTCCTCGATGTGCTTGATCGGCATGGACTGCACGCCGGCGCGAACGCGTCGGTGATGCACCTCTACTGGGCGCTCTTCCTGTCTGTGCTGGCCTATTGGTCCGCCGATCGCTCGCCCACCCACGAAGAAACCCGAGCCCTGATCGACCAGACGGTGCGCATGTTCGTCGCGCCGCTGCGGTCAGCGCCATCCACCGCACCCGCGCCACGATCCGGCGGCACGACCGCCGGCGGCGCCTCGAAGGAGAAGGAGTCATGAGCGCCATGAACGACCTGTCGCCCGCCCGCCTCGCCGACGTGCTTGCCGAGCTTCCCGACGAACTCCAGTCCGACGCGCCGCGCGAGGCCGGCATCGCCGAGCTCATCGCCTCGGCGGGCCGGGCCGCTCCGCCGGTGGGGCGCTTCAGCCGATTCTGGACCCTCGGCACGATGCAGGGGAAGATCGCCGCGGCGTACGCCTTCTGGTGGATGCGCGGCATGTGGCAGGACGCCGACGAGCGGCAGCGGCACCTGAACGAGGCCCATCTCCGCAACGCGGTGCGGTTGCTCGGCACCATGTCGACCCTCCGCGGCGCCGTGATGAAGGTCGGGCAGATCCTCGCCCACTGGCCCGGCGTCGCGCCGGAGGAATTCGCGAGCGTGCTCGGGCGCCTTCACTTCGAGGCGCCTCCGATGCACCCGGCCCTGGTGCGCGAGCAGATCCGCGCCGAGCTCGGCGCCGATCCCGAACGGCTCTTCGCCGAGTTCGACGCGGAACACGCCGCCGCCGCATCGCTCGGCCAGGTGCATCGGGCGAAGCTCAAGGGCTCGCTGCGCGAGGTCGCGGTGAAGGTGCAGTACCCCGGCATCGCCCGGACGATCCGCGACGACATCGCCAACCTCCGGCTGATGCTCATGCCGATGCGCTACGGCGCCGACGGCGTGAACCTGACCGAGCAGCTGGACGACATCGAGCGCATGCTGGCGATGGAGACGGACTACCGCGCCGAGGCGGAGAATCTCCGCGCCGCCCGGGCAACGCTTGCCGGACTCGACGACGTCGTGGTTCCGAATCCCCACGCCGACCTGTCCACGCAGCGGATCCTGACCATGGATTGGCTCGACGGCGTGCATCTGCCCGCGCTGCGGGCCGCCAACCCGACGCAGGAGGAGCGCAACCGATGGGGCTGCCTCATCGCCCGGGCCGGCTTCCGGCTCGGCTATCGCGGCCGCATGCTTCACGCCGACCTCCATCCGGGCAACTTCCTCTTCTGCCGCGACGGGCGCCTCGGCTACATCGACTTCGGCTGCGTGCGCCACTACTCCGACGACGAATACGACTACATGGCCCAGGCCGAGCGGGCATCCGCGTCGTCGCGCGAGTCGATCGCGCAGGTGGTGGCCAGGGCCGGGGACCTCACGCCGCGGCAGCAGGCCGATCCGCGGCGCATGGCCCTTCTCACCGCCTGGTTCGACTGGGTCTGCGAGCCGACGCTCACCGACGAGCCGTTTGATTTCGGGAACTCCGACTACTTCGGGCGGGGCATGGAGATCCTCCGCCAGCTCATGCGGCACCGGTACGCCCGGACGCTTCCGGTCAACAACTGGGTCGCGAAAAGCTTCGTCGGCCTGCGGGCCATGCTGGCCGGTCTCGGTGCGGTCGTCCCGTTAGGGAAGATCATGCGTGAGGAGTCGACGGTGAGCGCGTCGCGTTAGGCGACTGCGGCGACTGCCTCGGGCCTGCGGCGACCACTTAGGCCTGCGGCGACCACTTAGGCCTGCGGCGACCACTTAGGCCTGCGGCGCTGGGGTCACGCCGCCTTCCGCCTTGCGGAAGAGGTCGTAGAGCTCGCTCGGGCTCGAGGCCTCGTAGCAGGCGGTGCGGAACTGCTGGTTGGTCATCAGCCGGCTGACCTTGCCGAGGGCCTGGATGTGCTCGGCGATCCTGTCGGTCGGCGAGACGAGCAGGATGATCATCCGGACCGGCTTGCGGTCGATCGAGCCGAACTCGATCGCGTCCTTCGGCTTGCCGATCGCCATGGTGAGGGCCCGGGCGCTGGTCGACTTCCCGTGGGGAATCGCCAATCCCTCGCCGATGCCCGTCGAGCGCTGCTGCTCCCGCTCCCAGACCGCCCGCTTGAGCGCGGGGCCGTCGGTCACGATGCCCTTGGAGCTGAGCAGGTCGACAAGCTCCTCGATGGCAGCCTGCTTGTGCGTCGCTTCGAGCGGCACCTTGATCGCGTCGGAAGAAAGGATGTCGAGGATGTTCATCGCGACGCCTGACGACTGCTGAAGGGGAGCGTGGAGCCGAGGTCGGTCACCCCTGAGGCGAAAGGGCGAGATGGTATCAAACGGGCTCGCGCCACGGACGGCAATCAGCCCCGTTCCGGGCTGCGGGTTCTCTGACCTCGCATGCGGTGTGCAGGGTGCCGCGATCCCCGTCCGGGTTGACAGGTTCGTGAATGCCTCTCCGCGTCGAGCGAATGCGGTTCCGGCGGTCGGCTCGGAACCCGAGAGGTGCCGCTACGCGCCGCATTCCCGACATCCGCCCCGCATGCCGATCCACCGCCGGCAGGTGGCGAGCAGCGCGTCCGCCTCGATGGGCTTCACCGAAAAGTCATCGCAGCCGGCCGCGAGGCACTCCCCGGCGTCCTCGGCGACGGTCCGTGCGGTCAGGGCGACGATCGCCACCGACGAGCCCCGTTCGCGGAGGGTGCGCGCGAGCGTGTAGCCGTCGATCTCCGGCATGCGCATGTCGGTGAGCAGCAGGTCAAAGGGCGAGCCTTCCCGCGCCGCACGGTCGAACATCTCGAGGGCAATGCGCCCGTTGTCGGCGATCTCGACCGTCGCGCCGGCCTTCCGCAGGTAGAACGCGATGAGCCGCTGGTTGTCGACCACGTCCTCGGCCAGCAGCACTCGCCCTCGGAGCGGCGTTCCGTCCGCGCGCCCCTCCGCCTCCCCCGGCATGGTCGCGGCCTCCGGCGTCTCGGCCAGGAGCGGGTCGATGCTGATGACGGTCGGCGAGCCCGCGACGCGCTCGAGCGGCAGGTCGATGCGGAAGCAGGAGCCCTCGCCCACCGCGGTCCGGACCAGCGTCACGGTGCCGTCCATGAGTTCGACGATGCGCCTCGTGATGGTGAGTCCCAGCCCCGAGCCGCCGTGCTTGCGCGTGACCGTGCTGTCGGCCTGGCCGAAGGGCTGGAAGATGACGTCGGTCTGTTCGGGGGTCATGCCCGTCCCGGTGTCCTCGACGTCGATGACCAGCCGCTCTCGACCCTCGCGCTGCGTCACGCGGGCGGTGACGGTCACGCGTCCCGCATCGGTGAACTTGGCGGCGTTGCCGACGATGTTGAGCAGGACCTGCCGAAGGCGCGTCGGATCGCTCCGCACGTGGGTGGGCAGCGGCGTCGCGAGCCGCGTCTGGACCAGGACGCCCTTGGCCGCGGTCGTCGATCGCACGAGCCGTTCCGCCTCGCGCAGGATCTCGACCAGCGGCGTGTCGACGCGCTCGACCGACATCTTGCTCGCCTCGATCTTCGAGAGGTCGAGGATGTCGTTGATCACGGTGAGGAGATGCCGCCCCGCGGCCTGGATCGTCTCGATCGCCTCGGCCCGCTGCTGAGGCGTGCCGTGCATCCGGCCGTCGTCGCGCAGGAGCTCCGCGAATCCGAGAATCGCCGTGAGCGGCGTGCGGATCTCGTGGCTCATGTTGGCGAGGAACTCGCTCTTCGCCCGGCTGGCGCTGTCGGCCTGGTTGCGGGCGACGCGCAGCGCCTCCTCGCGCTCGATCTCGGCGGTGACGTCGGTCGTCGTGCCGAAGAGCGCCGTCACCTCGCCCCGCTCGTTCCGCCGGGCGCGGCCCTCGCAGCGCAGCCAGCGCGGGCCGTCGTTGGGGACGCGCACGCGCGAGGTGACGGAATACGCGTTGCCGTCGACCATCGCCTTGCGCATCGCCGCCCGCAGCCTCGGCGAATCGCTCGGGTGGTACCGGGCGAGCACCTCCTCGACCGCGGGCGGCCCGAGCGCGGGATCCCGCTGATGCAGGCGATAGAGCTGTCTCGACCAGGTGGTTTCGCCGGTCACGAGATCGATCGACCAGTTGCCGGTGCGTGCGACCGACTGGGCCTCCTCGAGCAGGTCGCGGGCCGCCTTCAGCGCCGACTCCGCCTTGGTGCGCTCGCTGATGTCGACCGACATGATGAAGAAGCCGACGACGTTCCGCTGCGAATCCACGTCCGGGACGAAGTGGACCTGCACCGGCCGGCGATTGCCCGCCGGGTCGACGTACACGCGCTCGTACGTGACCCGCTCGCCCGCGAGGGCCCGCATCGCCCGAGGCTCGACCTCGCGCCATGCGGCGGGACCGATGACCTCGGCGATCGTGCGGCCGACGGCCATCTCCCAGGTGAGGCCGAAGACCGGCAGGTACTGCTCGTTGATGAAGAGATAGCGGCAGTCGCGATCGACGCGGGCGATCGGGCTGGGCATGTTGTTGGTGATGAGCCGGAGCTCGCGCTCGCTGGCCTGCAGCGCCGCCTCGACGCGCTTGCGCTCGGTGATGTCGGTGATCGTGCCGACCATGCGCAGCGGCTTGCCGTCGGCGCTCCACGTGACGACCTTGCCCCGATCGAGGAACCAGCGGAATTCCCCGGACTTCGCCCGCAGCCGCACCTCGCGCTGCTTCATCGGCGCCTTGCCCGTGAAGTGCTCCTCGAGCGAGCGGGTCACCTCGGCGGTGTCGTCTGGATGGAGCACGGTGAAGAAGAACTCGACGCGACTGGGAACCTCGTCCGGCGAGTATCCGAGCAGGCGCGACCATTGGGCGCTGAAGTGCACCTCGCCGGTGGTGATGTTCCAGTCCCAGATCCCGTCGAGCGTCGCGTCGATGGCGCATTGCACGCGGTCCTGACTCTCGCGCAGTGCCTCCTCGGCCCGCTTGCGCTCGTCGATCGGCGTCATGACGATGCGAAGCTCGGTCGCGCCGTCGTTGGCGATGGAGGTGCTCGCCGAGACGTGCGCCCACACCTCGCCACCGCCGCCCTTCAGCAACCGGACCTCGCAGGACTGAGGTTCGCCCGTCGAGGCCAGCCGCGATCGCAGGAGGTGGAACGATTCCCGGTCGGCGGAAACGATGTACTTCGAGATGGGCTGGCCGACCATGGCGCCGCGCGCCTCGCCGAAGAGGAGGGCCGCGGTGAGGTTGGCCTCGACGACGAGCCCCTGGGCGCTCAGCGTGAGGTAGCCCAGCGGGGCGAGGTCGTAGAGATCGAAGTAGCGGGCCCGCGATTGGTCGAGCTCGGCCTGCGTGCGCCGAAGCTCCTCGTTCTGCCTCTCCAGTTCGATCCGGTACGCGCGGAGTTCGTGCAGAAGGCGTTTCGCCGCGTCCTGCGTCAGTGGCTCGTCCGATTCGGGATCGAGCAGGCTTTCCCGGCCCACCGAGCGCCGGCCGGCCTTGGCGTCGGCGACCGGTCGTGGTGCGTCCGCGGTCCGGTCCGGGCCGACGGGACCGAAAGGGCGCTCGCTCGCGCTCATGGCATGCCCCAATGGAGGGGCCGCTCCGTCGTGCGGACTGCGCAGGTCCATCCGGCGCCGCTCACGACGGCGCTGGCGACGATCGCGTCGACGGCATCCCGCACCGTCCGGGCGTCGGGCGCCGACGGCGCGACCCCATGCTCTCCGGTGGCGTGCGGTCCGACGGTCATCGACGACGAGTGTAACGAACGGGGGATGTTCGCCAGCGGCCCGAACGCCGGGGAATTGGCGTGAACGGAATCCGCCGTGAAGTTCGGCAACTTCGCCCTCGATCACGACTCAAGCGGCGCGAGGCAAACGGATCGTGCGCATCGACCCCGCCGGTCGCGCATCGACGGACCAGTAGAATCCTCGCCCGCCACCACCCGTCAAACCCCGAGAGCGCTCATGACCCCCACGATGGCCCTGCTGCGGTTCCTGTTTCTCGCCGCGCCCCTCACCAGCCTCGCCAGCGCTCAGACCCCGCCGCCGGCGCCCGCACCCACATCGGCACCGCAGGCTCCGGCGTCAGCCCCCGCAACTCCACCGGCGGACGCGAAGCCCGCGCCGACGAAGCGAGCCGCGGAGGAGCCTCCGACCCCGGTCAAGGTGCTCGCCGACGCGTCGGTCACGAGCGAGGACAGCGTGACCATCAACGGCGCGCTCGTTCCCTATCGCGTCACCGTCGGCACGCAGCCGGTGTGGGACAACGACAACAAGCCGATCGCGTCGATGTTCTACACCTTCTACGAGCGGAAGGACGTCGCCGATCCGAGCACGCGGCCGCTCATGATCTCCTTCAACGGCGGCCCGGGCTCCGCGTCGGTGTGGATGCACCTGGCCTACACCGGCCCGCGCATCCTGAAGATCGACAGCGAGGGATTCCCGATCCAGCCCTACGGCATCCAGGAGAATCCGCATTCGATCCTCGACGTCGCCGACATCGTCTATGTCGATCCCGTGAACACCGGCTTCTCGCGCCCGCTCAACGGCGCGGACCCGAACCAGTTCGCCGGCGTCGAGCCCGACATCGCGTATCTGGCCAAGTGGATCGGCGCGTTCGTCACCCGCACCGGCCGCTGGACCTCGCCGAAGTACCTGATCGGCGAGAGCTACGGCACGACGCGCGTCTCGGGGCTGGCGGCGCGCCTGCAGAACTCGCAGTGGATGTACCTCAACGGCGTGATCCTGGTCTCGCCGACTGATCTGGGTATCAGCCGCGAGGGACCCGCCGACCAGGCCCTTCGGCTTCCCTACTACGCGGCGACGGCGTGGTACCACAAGGCGCTGCCCGCGGACCTGCAGTCGAAGGACCTCGAGCAGATCCTGCCCGAGGTCGAGCGCTTCGCGGTTGACAGGCTCATGCCGGCGATCGCCCGCGGCGGTTCGCTTGACGGGAAGACCCGCGACGAGCTCGTCGCCATCTACGCCCGCTACTCGGGACTCAGGCCCGAGGTCGTGAAGTCCCATCACTTCGACATTCCGCAGCCGTTCTTCTGGAAGGAGCTGCTGCGCGACAGGGGCTTCACCATCGGCCGCCTCGACTCGCGCTATCGCGGCCTCGATCGCGAGGACGCGGGCGAGTCGCCCGACTTCGATCCGGCGCTGAGCTCGTGGAACCACGCCTTCGCCCCGGCGATCAACCATTACCTGCGAAGCGTGCTGCACTACGAGACCGACCTGCAGTACTGGCTCTTCGGCCCGGTGAGCTGGGGGCTGCAGGGAGACCGGACCGGCAGCGCGCTCCAGGGCGCGATGGCCGCGAATCCCTACCTGCACGTGATGGTCCAGTCGGGCTACTTCGACGGTGCGACCGACTACTTCAGCGCCAAGTACACGATGTGGAACATGGATCCGGCCGGCCGCTTCCAGGAGCGCATGACCTGGAGGGGCTACCGCAGCGGCCACATGATGTACCTCCGCCAGGAGGACCTCGCCGCGGCCACCGACGACATCCGCGAGTTCATCCGCCGCTCGACGCCGAAGGCGGGCGAGCCGGCGAAGCGTTAGGTACCGGCGGCGGCGCGAGGAGCCTTCCATGATCGGATTCGACATCGAGATCGCAGACGTCTTCGAGCTTGCCCAGGGCGAGGACCTCGACGCCCGCGGGCCCTTTCGCATTTCGGTCGCGGCGATCTTCGACGCGACCACCGGCCGCTCGCGGGTCTGGCACGCGACGAACGCCGCGGGAGGGCCGGCGGGGGAGCTCGACCCGGCGCTGGCCCGCGAGGTGCTCCGGTTCCTGCGCCGGTGCCAGCTCGACGGCAAGCGCATCGTCGCGTGGAACGGCCTGAGCTTCGACCTGAAATGGATGGGTCACGCGGCGAACGACCTTCCGCTCGCCGCAGAGGTCGCCCGCGAACTCATCGATCCGATGTTCCAGTTCTTCTGCCTCAAGGGATTTCCGGTCGGCCTGCAGGCGGTCGCCGACGGCATGGCGGTCGGGGCGAAGAAGCTCATGGACGGCAAGGACGCGCCGCTCGAGTGGCAGCGGGGCAACACGCAGAAGGTGCTCGACTACGTCGTCGAGGACTGCCGCATCACGACCGTCGTCGCCCAGGCGATCGAGGGCAAGCGTCACATCCGCTGGCGCACGAGCCGCGGCAGCCTGAGCGACGTTCGGATTCCGAGGCTCGTCCCGGTGGCGGAGGCGATGGAGCTTCCAGACCCCGACACCTCGTGGATGGACAGGCCGATCCCGCGGAGCCGTTTCGTGGGTTGGCTCGACGGGGCGCGATGACGATTCGCCGAGCGGGAGGACGAGGTCGATCGCGGAGGAGGGCCGTCGGCCCGCTTGCGTGCGAATGACGAACGCGAACGCCGCGCGACTGCGCATCGCGACGGTTCGAGTTTCTTCGCCGAAATGCGACATGGACCGTTGGCGGCGATCGTGCGGGCCGTCATCATGGCCGCGGGGATCACTCGCGAGGAGGAACGGGCGATGCATGCGGTTGTCGATCATGCGAACGGGCGTCGTGCGGGAACAGCGTCGTGTGCGCGGATTGCGCCGTGGGCGTGCGTTGCGCTGGTCTGCTCCGCGTGCAGCGCGGACATCGCGTACGTGAATGCGGCCGCGGCGCCGGGCGGCAATGGTCAGACCTGGGCGACGGCGTATCAGCATCCGCAGGCGGCGCTCGATGCCGCGGCGCTTCCCGGCAGCCCGATCACCGAGATCTGGATCGCGCAGGGCACCTACGTCGCAACCCAGAAGCATCCGAGCCAGGCCCCCGAGTCCGAGGCATTTCGGATGCGGAACAACCTGGCGATTCGCGGCGGATTCGCCGGAGGCGAGAGCAGCGCGAGCCAGGCCGACCCCGACGCTCACGTCACCACGCTGAGCGGCGACATCGGCGTGCCGGGCGACGCCTCGGACAACGCCGACCATGTGGTCGAGGCGATCAACCTCTCGCCGACGGCGATCCTGAGCGGCGTGAACGTTGCGTTTGGCGAGTCGGCGATCGGCGCGGGACTTCGGGTCGTCGGCACGAATTTCGTGCCCGGCCCGGTCTTCGAGCGCTGCACGTTCCACGACAACATCGGAGAGGGCACGCTCTCCGAGGGCTGCGGCGCGAAGGTCGAGGGCGGAGGCACGTTCATCGAATGCACCTTCCGCGACAACAGCGGTTCCGGCTCGGGCGTCGGCGTCTACGCGAAGACGGGGATCAGCTTCATCGCCTGCACCTTCGAGCACAACGTGAACGGCGGTGAGGGCGGGCTCAACGGCCTCGGAGGCGGCGCATTCACGAGCGGCCAGTCGGTCCTGTTTCGGGACTGCGTCTTCCGCCTCAACGCGGCATGGCGCGGTGCGGGGCTCTATGCGACCGGGGGCGTCCGCATCGAAGGCTGCCTCCTCGAATCGAACACCGCAATCTCGACCGGCGGCGGCGCGTACGTCACCGGTTCCGATTCGCAGGGCACGGCGCTGGTGGCCACGACCTTCCTCACGAACCTCGCCGTGAGCGAGGGCGGCGGCCTGGCGTCGATGAACGGCGGCCCGACGCGAATGGCCGGCTGCAGCTTCATCGCGAACACCGCTCCGCGCGGCGCCGGACTGCTTGATTCGTCGCAACTCTCCGCGGCAAGCTGTGCGTTCGTCGGAAACGTCGCCACAAGCGACAGCGGCGGCGCCGTCCGGCGCTTCTCCCAGCCGGGAACGTTCGTCGGGTGCACCTTCTATCGAAACACCGCGCCGCAGAACGCGGCGGGCATTCGCAACTTCTCGACGCCGCTGACCGTTCGCGGCTGCGTGTTCTGGAACAACACCGTCGGTGCCGCGAGCGGCGAGGCCCAGCAGATTCTGACCACGCCCGCGCCGACGGTCGAGTACTCCTGCATTCAGGGACTCACGGGCGCGTTCGGCGGCGTCGGCAACATCGCGGGCGATCCGCTCTTCGTCGATGGCATCGGCGCGGACGGGATCCCCGGCACCGAGGACGACGATCTTTCCCTCGGCAGCGGCTCGCCCTGCATCGACGCGGGCAGCACGCTCGCGTTTCCCGCGGACATCCTGGATGCGGACGGCGACGGCAACACCAGCGAACTTTCGCCCCTCGATGCCCGCGGCGCTTTGCGCTTCTTCGACGTCGTTGCCGTCGTGGATACCGGCGCCGGTCCGCCGCCGATCCCCGACATGGGGGCGTTCGAGGTGCAGGCCGGTCCGCCCACCGGCGTTTACGTCGGTCCTCCCAACGGATCCTGGTTTACGCCGCAGAACTGGTCGGACGGCGCCGTGCCCGGTACGGAGACGGATGTCACGGTACACGGCTCGGTGGTGATCGGCGCGCCGGGCGCGGTGGCTCGTTCGGTCACCGTCGGAGGCGACGGCACGCTCACGCTCGGCGTCTCCGGCGGCATCGCCGTGATGCAGGGAATGACGGTCGAGGGCGGTGGCGCGTTGGCTCTCGCCGATGCGTCGACGCGCCTCGCCGTGCATGACCTCACGCTCGCGGCGAACGCGAGCTTGATGTGGGTCGGAGGAGAGATCGCGATCGACGGCGGGGCGTTCACGTCGGCCCGGACGATCGAGTGCGGATGCGCCGGTCCGGCGACCCTCACGCTCACCGCGAACGCCGGCGCTCTGGCGCCGACGATCGAGGTCTGTGCGAACGGCCTGGTCCGCGGAAGCGGGACGATCGTCGGGCAGTTCGACCTCGGCGGCACGCTCTCGCCGGGCCTTGCCCTGGAAGTGGCGTCGGGCGGTCGCGCCGGGGCGATCACGGTAGACGGCGACGTCTCCTGCGCCGAGTCGGCGACCGTTGCGATGGAACTGCTCGGCACCGGCGCCGAGCAGCGCGACGCCGTGACGGTCCTGGGACACCTCGCCCTCGACGGGGCGCTTGAGCTTTCCGCGGGCAAGCTCCTCGTGCGCGAACTCGGAGGCGTCTTCGATCTCCTGCGGGCCGACCTGATCACCGGTGCGTTCGCGAGCACGAATCTCCCGGAAGCCGCGTCCGGGCTTGGGTTCGCGGTCGAGAGCGGTGCGGAGATCGTGCGGGCGACGATGGTCATCGACGGTTCCGCGCCGCGCATCTACGTTCGCGGCAATGCGGCGCCGGGCGGCGATGGACGAAGCTGGAGCACGGCCGCGCGCTCGCTCGATGGCGTTCTCACCGCGATCCGACAGGTGCCGTCGGACACCACCGAAGTGTGGGTTGGCGAGGGTACCTATGTCCCCTCGATCGAGCAGGACGTCGGCGACCCGCGATCGGCCCACCTCCGCATGGTGAGTCAGGTCTCGCTCTACGGCGGATTCGCGGGAACGGAGACGTCGACTGATGAGCGCGACATCAGTGCCCATCCGACGATCCTCTCCGGCGACCGCCTCGGCAACGATGTGCCCGATTTCCTCCTCTCGAATCCGACGCTCGACGACAACCTCTATACGGTGGTTGTCGCCGAGTCCTGCGCGGCACCGACGCGCCTGGACGGGCTGACCGTGCAGTCGGCGCGCGCCGATCTGCTGAACGTCGCCGATTCCGGCGCCGGGGTCGCCGTCGATGGCGGCGTGCTCACGCTTGATCGTGTGAGGATCCTGAGCAACCGCGCCCTCCGGGAAGGGGCGGGCCTGACCCTCGTGAACAGGGCGACGGTCGATTGCAGCGACTGCGTTTTCGCGGGCAACTTCGTGACCGGCGTCTCCGCAGTCGTCAGTGAGGGCGCAGGGGTGTTCGTTCAGTCGGGCTCGACATGCCAGCTCGTTGGCGGTGAGGTCAGCGTCAACGCCGGGAATGGCGCGGTCTGCGTCCACGGTGCCCTGAGCGCCGAGAACGTGAACTTCGTCAACGGCCTGACGCTCCCCATTCGCGTGGTCGGCGGCGTCGCGTCGTTCACGGGCTGCACGATCGCGAACAACGCCGGGGGCTTCGGTCTGCCGACCGGCGCGGGCATGCAGGCGATCGACGGCGCGGTGACCGCGACCGACTGCGAGTTCACCGCCAACAGCGCCGCGGTCGGCGCTGCGGTGCTCATCACCGGCGGTTCGCACCTCTTCGATCACTGCACCTTCACCGGCAACCACGCCGCGACGGGTGGAGCGATCTCCGTGACCGGCGGCCCGGGCGGAGCGACGGCGTTCCGGGAGTGCACCTTCGACGGCAATACCGCGACCGGCGCCGGCGGTGCTGCCCTCGTGCGATTCACCTACCCGGTGGCGTTCGACGGATGTCTCTTCAGCGGGAACCAGTCGGGCGACGTCGGCGGCGCGATCTCGGTCGGCACCTTCGGGACGCCCACCCTGTCGAGCTGCACCCTTGCGAACAATGTCGCCGCAAGCGCCGGTGGCGCGATCGATCACGGGGACTTCGGCGTCACCGCGCTCGATGGCTGCGTTTTCAGCGGCAACTCGGCGCCGGTCGGCTCAGCCCTGCGCAACCGGCGCGGCACGGTGCTGCTCGGCGCGAATCTCGGGCTTCCGCCGGGCGCTGGCGCAGGCACCGGCGTCGTGAACAGCGGTTCGCTCCGGCCCGGCACGGTCGACAACCCGACGGCGATCACCACGATCGCCGGCGGCTTCACCCAGGCGTTCGAGGGCTCGATTGGGCAGCTCACGCCTTCGCTGGTCCTCGATGTCGGCGGCACCGCGCCGGGAAGCGGACATGACCAGCTTCTCGTGAGCGGCACGGCGTCCGTCGCTGGAACGCTGATCCTGAACCTGCTTCCTGGCTACGAGCCAGAGGTTGGCGACTCCTTCGACCTCATCGTTGCCGACGCGATCGCGGGCAGCTTCAGCGCGATCGGGCTCGCCGGAGCGCCGAACCTCTCGGTCGAGCTGACCGTCGTCGGTGGCACGACGCTGCGGGCGACGATCGCTGCGGCCAAGCCACCCGTCTTCGGCGACCCGTTGGTCACGGACCTTCAGGGCCTGCCGCGCGATGCCGCCGTTGCGGACTTCGACAACGACGGCGATCTCGATGTCGCCCTCGCGGTCGAGGGCGTCGCCCCCGATCCGGGTCGGGTGGTCGTACTCCTGAACGGAGGATTCGTCGACGGCGCGTGGCTTGGCTTCTCCGATACGCCCGTCGTGACGGCGGTCCCAGACGGTCCGACGTCGATTGCCGCGGGCGATTGGGATGGCGATGGGTTCATCGACATCGTGACCGCCAACGCCAACTCGTCGACGGTCTCGCTCCTCCGGAGCTTCGGCGGGACGTTCTTCTTCCTCGATTCGACCCTCGCCGTCGGCGGAACGCCCAACGACGTCGCCATCGGCCAGTATGTCGGCGACGCGCTGCCGGACATCCTCGTCGCCCGCGGCACCAACAGCGGCATCGTCATCTTCCGAAACAAGGGGCTCGCCGGCTTCGAGCAGGCGCTCACGCTCGCCGCGGGCAGCAAGCCCGCGAAGCTTGCCCTTGCCGACATCGACCTCGACGGTGACGGCGATCTTGTTGCGGCGAACACCAGCGACTTCGTTTCCAATCCCTCGCCGCTGCTGAGCGCCCATGAGTACAACGGCGACGGGACCTTCGCTCCAGCCACGTTCGCGCCGATCGGGCGAAAGACATCGGCCCTCGTGGTCGCCGATCTGGACGGTGACTTCTTCCCCGATGCCGTCACCGGCAACCGTCTCGACTTCGGCATCACCATCCTTCGCGGAGCGCCGGATGCCTCGGCGACGTTCGTCGGCGCAACGCCGCAGTTGCTGCTGCTCGAGCCCTTCTCCCTTCGCGACGCCGACGTCGACCTCGATGGCGACCGCGATCTGGTGGGCGTGCTCAAGCCGTTCGTCTCCGGGCCGCGCCTGCAGATCATCCGCAACGACACGGTGCCCGGCGGGCCCATCACGCTTGTCCTGGCTGACGTGATCCCCACGGATTTCACGCCCGAGTTCGCCGAGCCGATCGACGTCGATGACGATGGGGACGAGGACCTGCTCTTCGTCTCCTTCATCACCGGCGGCGTCGCTGATGCCGCGGGAGGACCGACGAGCCGCGTGAGCGTCGTCCTGAGCGACGCCGCCACGTCGTTGTTGGGCGATCTCAATCGCGACGGAGCGGTCAACGCAGCGGACCTTGCGATGCTGCTGGGCGATTGGGGCGTCGGGGCGATCGCCGATCTCGACGGTGACGGGACCGTCTCGGCCAGCGACCTGGCGCTGCTGCTGGGGGCTTGGACCGGCTGAGTGTCGCCGACCGCAGCCGACGCCGCCCGCGGCGTGGCAATGCCGCCGAGCGCCGGTCAGTGCCCGGTCATGGACGCCTCAAGCAGGGCGAATCGAACGACCGAGATCGATCGCCGCTCGGGCACCAACAGCACCCAGTCGTGCGGACCATCGCCGGTGAACTGCACGTGGCGCGGGACGGCGCTTCGCGGATAGATGCGCGGCGGGTAGCCGGGGGCAGCCGCGGGGTGATCGAGGACGACGCCATCGGCATCGCTGACCATGACCGATCCGTCGGGCACCAGCGCCGCGGCGAATGATCCCTCGGCGAGCGGGCGATAGCTGCTGTCGCTCGGATCCCAGATGGTCATGCGGCGGAGATCCGGATCGAAGAGCACCAACTGCGACGACGACGCCGGGCCGACCGCCGCGTCGGTGCCCTGCGGCGCAAGCGTCTGGTAGGTCCGCTGGGCATCCATGCGCACCGAGAGGCGGCGGCGGATGATCGACTGCTGGAACGCCACCTGATCGGAGGGATCGCCGGCGGCGAGATCGACGATGCCGTCGTGCAGGGACATCACGAAGAGCGTCTGTCCGTCACGGGCAAAGAGCGGCAGCATCCAGGTCTGCTCGGGCGACGGCGGAATGTCCCATTGGGCGCCGGTCGTCCCGTGCTTGACCGACAGCGCGAAGCCGTCCCCGTCCATGTCGCGCGAGCACCACGCCAGCGAGCCGGAGGCGATGCCGTCGGCGCCGACGGCGAGGGCCGCGAACGCGTTCACGCGGCCGTCGTCGACGAGCCACTCCGGGCCGGCCGGCTCGGCATCCTTCTCGCTCGCGGAAGAGCCCGCTGCCGCCGCCGCCACGGCCTCGGCCGTCGGCCACTCCACGCGACCGATGCGCCGCGAGCCGTCGTCGAGAACCTCCTCGACCAGGAAGCCCTCGATGTCGGCGCTGCGGCCGAGGATGAGTCCCTTGCCGAGCGTGCGCACCCGTCGCCCCGTCTTGCTGTCGAGCGACCAGATCTCAATCGACGAGGCGAGAGGCACGCTCTGACTCTTCGATGCGAGCAGCGTCGGCCACGTCGGCGGCACGCCCACCTGCGTCGCGAGCCATCGGCCGTCCGGCGAGAGCAGCGGCAGCGTGAATCCGTCGTAGGGAATCGTGCAGACGCCGATTGCGGAGACGCTCGTCTGGCTCGCGCTGCCGAACGGCGGAGGCACCGATCCGGCCGGAGGCGGAACGATCGTTCCGCCGGTGCGCGTTTCGGTCGTGACGCAGCCGGTGACCAGAGTGCTGGTCACGAGGAGGATGGGCGCGATGCGGCGCATGGCGATCGGAAACGAACGCCCGATGGGTCCGTCGCTCGTCGCACGGACATCCGTGGCGGAGCGGCGTGGCCCATCGGGCGACTCGGAAACACTCACTTGGGGACGTCAACGGGGGGCTGGGCAGGCGCAGATCCCGAGCCGGTCGCCGGAGCGGAGCCGGTCGCCGGAGCCGAGCCGGTCGCCGGCGTCGTGGTGTAGTGTCCGGCCTCATCCGGCCCGCCCTTTTGGGCGCCTTCCGTGATGTCGACCGAGCGGAGATTCTCGAAGAACCCGCGCTCGCCCTTCGGAGTCGCCCGCTTGCCCAACGGCTGGCGGAGATCCTCAAGACGCGACCGTTCGCCGGAGTTGAAGTTGGTGTCGTTGGCGTCCGGATTGTCGACGACGAGCGGCGTGACGAAGATCACGAGCTCGCTGACGTTCTTCTTCTTCTCGGTCGAGGAGAAGAGCGCGTCGCCGATCAGCGGAATGTCGCCCAGGAGCGGCAGCCCGCGCTTGATGTTGGTCTCATCTTCCTTGCGGATGCCGGAGATGACGATCGTCTGCCCGTTCTTCACCGTGATGCGGGTGTTGGTCTGGCGGCGATCGACGACCGGGTTGCTGTTGAACTGCGGCACCGAGAGATTCAGGTTCGACAGCAGGAGCTCGATGTCCATGTTGACGTTGAGCTCGCGCGTGATGCGCGGACGGACGTTGAGGCCGATGCCGACGGCCTTCGTCTCGAAGGAGCTCGTCGTTCCGCCGCCGGTGCCGCTGCCCGTCGTCGAACCGGTCTGGAAGGTGATGTCCTGTCCGCTGAAGAACTTTGCCTCCTCGTTGTCGCTCGTGAAGACGCGCGGTTCCTGAAGGATGCGGACGTCGTTGGTCTGATCGAGGGCCTGGAGGAGGAAGCCGACGTTCGACGTGATGTCGAGGGTCGAAACGTCAAACCACGGCGACGCGAAGTTGGCGCCGCCGGCGTCGCCGTTGCCCTTCGAGAGCGTCGTGTCGATGCTGCCGCCGACGGAGTTGTCGTTCCCGTTCAGCGTGGTCAGGTTGTTGCCCGTGCGCAGGCCCCACGAGAAGCCGTCGCCGAGCGAGACTTCCGCAAGCACCGCGGTGATCATCACCTGACGGCCCGGACGATCGAGATCCTCGATCATCTTCAGGATCGAATCCTGAATCTGCGGCGGGGCGAGGACGAGCAGCGAGTTCTGGGTCGCGTTCGGCACCACGCGGGCCTTGCCGATCGCAGCGCTCACCGGCGACGTCTCGGCGCCGTTCTGGCCGCCGCGGCCCGCCTGCCATGGGAACTGCACGGCATTGCCGCCGTTGGCTCCGTTCGTGCCGCCGGAGGTTCCGCCGGAGGTTCCGCCGGAGGTTCCACCCGAGGTTCCGCTGCCGGACGCGCCGCCCGCGGTGTCAAAGTTGATGCCGGTGAGGCCCTCGGCCGGAGCCGAGATGCCGGAGCCCGCGCCATCCTCGGCGAGAAGGATGTTGATGATCTCGGCGACCTTGAAGGCGCTCGCGTACTTCAGCGGCACGTTGGTCGGAAGGCCGACCTGCAGCGGCTGGTCGAGGGCCTTGACCATCTCGTCGAGCCACGGGAAGTTCTCCGGCGTCTTGCTGATCACGACGAGCTGGCTCGAGTCGGGATAGGCCTCGATGCGGAAGACGTTCGCGACCGCCGCCTGGGCGCCGCTGTCGCCGCCGCCGACGCCACCGGGGACGAAGGCGGACCGGTTGTTTCGATTGCCGCCCGTGCGGCCCGCGCCCGCGCCGCCGGAGCTTCCGCCCTCAAGCAGGGTCTGGAGCGTCGACTGGATCTTGAGCGGGTCGGTGTACTTGAGCGTGTAGGTCTTGAAGGGCGAGCCGAACTTGTTCGGCGGCAGGTCCCACGCCGTGGCCATCAGCCGATCGATTTCGGCCAGGATCGGCGGTTCGGCGCGGATCGTGATCGTGTTGAGGGCCGGCACCACGGTGACGACCATCTGCTCGCTCGTGCCGACCTGCTGGACGCCGGGCTGGGGCTGTCCGGGCTGGCCCGGCTGCCGACCGCCGCGCTGGTTCGGCTGTCCGCGCGGCGAACGGGCGCCGCCCGTGCTGCTACCGACGCCCTCGAAGAGGTCGCGGATGTTGTCGGCGATGAGATTCGCGTCCTGAAACTGAACGCGGTAGTTGCGGGTCTCGAGGACGACGTGCGGCGGAACGTCGAGGTTGTTGATGAGAAGCTGCACGCGCTTCGCAAGGCCGACGTCGCTGCTCAGCACGATCTGGTTCGAGTTCGCGTCGACGGCAATGGAGACGCCGTCGCTGGGCCACGAGGAATCCTGGATGCGATCCGCGACGTCCTGGGCCTTCGAGTGCTTCAGGAGGAACGTCTTGATCACGAAGACGCCTTCCTCGTTCAGGCTCATCACGTCCTGGGTCGCGTCAAGCACGATCCAGCGGCTGATCTTGGCGATGTCGGTGAGCGTGTCGATGGTGATGACCGTGTCGGTCTCGACGACGCCGAGCCCCGCGACCTTGAGGGCCTGGAAGACGAGGTTGAGGGCGTCGCTCTTCGGAAGGGGACGATCGTTGACGATGGTGATTTTCGTGCTCTGGATCTTCGAGAGCGGCACGATCACGGCCTTGCCCGTCCACTCCTGGATGAAGGGGATGAGCGAGGTGACCGACTCTTCCTTGAAGCCGAGCGTCACTTCCTTGTTGTCGACGGCCTTGCCCGGGGTACGGCTTCCCGCGGGCGGCGACGTCGGGCCCGTCTTGCCGCCCTGGGCAGCAGGCGCCGGCGTGGGCTTGGCCGGATCGACCTTCGGCGGGTCTTGCGGAGCGGGCGCTGGCGCGGCGCTCGGACGCTCGCTAGCCGGCGCGGTCGCCGGGGCCGTGACCGGCGGAGTGACGGCGGGTGCGCCCGTCGCCGGACCCGAGGGAGGCGCGACCGCCGGCGCCGTCGCGGGCTTCGGATCCTGCTGGGCAGTGGGCTGCGGCGCGGGTGTTGGTCGAGCGGCCTCGGACGCGAGCGTCGTTGCGGCAGCGGAGAGCAGAAGCGCCGCCAGGCTCAAGGTCGGAAGCACGAATACGCGAGTGGGCCGCAGTGAAGTCAACACGTCAGGTCTCCGACATGAAGGAAAGGTCGCTCGGGAAGGGTCGCGAAGGTGGGTCGGAGGGTTCACCGGCGAGCGCGCTGGGGGCGTGTCGCTGGCATCCACCGGATCAGCCTTCGATTGCTCTGTTCGGTCTGGCGAAGGGGCTCCCGATCGGGGGCGTCATGCTTCTTGAGGATTCGGCATGAGCCACGGTGCGGGACACCCACAACGAATTGCCTGACCGAGGGTTGAGGGCTCTGGCTCCTACCGCCGACAGGCCCCGAAGTTGGGCAGTCGACGAGTGAGGGGCGAGAGGAACAAACTGTACTGGACGACTGGAGTGGGAGGGTCGCCAACGGGCGAGTGGGCGTGAGGATTGCCCGACCCCGTTCGTACCCACGCTGCCGATGCGGAGCGGAGGCAGGAGCTTCGCGGTCGGGAACGTCGCCGACCTCACCGGCGCCCATGGGAGCCGGCGCGAGGAGGGTGCTGAATCATCGGCGGTTTTGGGGTTCATGCTCGACCGAGCCATTCTCAAAGAGCCGTTCGACGAATCCGAGGAGCGGGGCAAATCGGGTCAGGTCCGAACCTGATGCGGCCCGAGCGCCGGCCACGCGAGGAGGGCGAACGCGGCATGCGGGAGCATGCGTGGAGGACCGTGGGCCCCTCGTTGGCCCACGCCGTGGCTGAGGAACTCGGCTGGAGCCGACGCCAGCGCCCGCGTCATGGCGGTGGCCACGATCGGTCCCGCCGCGACAGCGCCACCGAAACTGGTGTGGGAGTTCGGTGACCCGCTGCGAGAGGAGACCAGGACGTTGGCGCCGGCCCCGCGAGCTTCGCCGAGCGAGAAGGCCCTCTCGACGCGCGAAGTCTGGAGGAGATGTCGCGTGCGACGACCGACGTTGAACGCCCGCGAAACGTCAGCATCGCGCGACGATTGCGGTGATTTCATGGAACAACATCGCCTCGACGCACGGGTGTGCATCGAGGCGATGAGTGAAGTCGTCGCAGTTCACTTGTTGTCGCGCAGGTGCTGAGCGATCAGCTTCGCGTCGTTCTCGAGTCGCGCTCGATTGTGGTCATCGACGTTCGGCAGTGCGAGCGCCTCATTGATCTTCTGCAGCGCGGCTTGCGCCGTCGGCGTCGACATCGCCTTGATGTCCGACTCGGTGCGGAAGGGAGGCAACTTGTCGAGCGGCACGGGCTCGGGCTGCTGCGACTCTTCCTTCTGCGCGTTCGCTTCCCCCTTCGGCTCTTGACCCGGCGGATATCGGCGACGCGGGCGATCGGCGGGCTGTGTCTCGGGCGGCGGCGTGCCTTCGCCCGCAGCGCCTTCCGGCGGCGGCGGATTTTCCTTCGAGGGATCGGCGCCCGGCGCGCCGTTGCGCGGATCGGCCTTCGGGTCCGCCTTGGGATCCGCCTTCGGGTCCGCCTTGGGATCGGGCTTGCCATCGGGCGCGCGCCGCTCGCCGGGCTTGAGCCCGCCGCGCGAAGGAGGCGTCGCGCCATCCCTCGGCGTCTCGGCGCCCGCCGTGCTTGTGCCCGACTTCGAGGCGTCGGACGACGCCGGATCCTTGAAGCCCGAGATCGCGCTCTTCGGGAAGGGATTGGGGCCGCCGAAGCCGGTGGCGATCGGCGCATCCCAGAAGCTCACGGTGTACTCGCCGCGGAGGCAACCGGGCTTCGTCCACGCGAGCTTCACCTCGAAGGGTGGCTTCACGCCTAACACTTCGATCTCGCCGGCCTTGTCGCCGACCTTCAGCCGCTTGTCGGCGCCGAAGAAGACGATGTCGCCGAAGATGCCGGTGGGCTTCTGGCCGCCGTAGGTTGCCGGCGCGGGCTGAATCGGCGGCGGCTTGATGTCCTCGGGCTTCACCGGCGGCGGCGGCGGTGGCGGCGGCGGCTTGGGCGCCGGCGGCGCGAAGAAGACGTAGCGTCCGTCCCAGCGCTTCTCGCTCTGCTGGAAGAGCTTCTCGTGCTCGGCGATGTACTTGGCGAGGGGATCGGTGTCGCCGCTTCGCTCCGAGGGAGCGAGGACCGAACCGAACGCAGGAAGCGCCTCGCGCACCAGGACGCCGGCGCCGACGATCGCGCACGCGGCGGCCACGATGACGGTCGTTGAGAGCGGGACGCCCGCGACGCGAATGGACTGTCCGATGGGATCGCTCACAGGCTACCTCGACGCTTGCGGTCAAGCTGGACCCACGCCTCGACGGTCATGGTGACGCCGACGGTCTTGTCGCCGTTCTCGCGGCTCAGCTTCATGCGCGAGATCGACTCAATTTCCGGTGCTGCCTCGATGCCGCTGATGACCTTGATGACCTCTTCCTGCTTCGCATTGAATCGGAGTTCGCCGGCGACCTTGCCGAGCTTCGTGTCGGCGCCGACGAGCTGCACGAGCTCCGGCGGCGGCGACATGTTGCCGCCCGGACGGAGGTCCCAGCTGAAGATCTTGACGCCGGCCTTGGCCATGACCTCGGTCACGGCATTCGAGAGCTCTTCGCTGCCGTCGCGCTCCGCACGCGGCACGGCGATGCGCCCGAGCGGCGGAATTGCCCCGCGGACGCCCTCGACCAGCCGATCGCGATTCGCGCCCTCGTCCAGGGCCCGCTCCATGCGGTCGTTCTGGCGATTGAGCGAGGTGGCGGTGGACCAGATCCACTCGTCGGCCGCAAACCACAGGAGCAGGGCGCCGACGATGATGACCGCCCATTGCTTCGCCGAGGAAGCGCCGCGGTACCACTCGACGAACGAACCTGCCCGGCCCGTCGGCGCACTGCCCGGCTGCGGCGGGGGCGATGACGACGTCGGCGTGACGGTCGAGTTGGAGGGTGTGGAGGTGATCGTCGTCATGAACTGCTCTTCAGTCGCTGGAGCACTCGGTTGAAGTCAGCCTTCAGTCGCTCGGAGGTCTCGGCATCCAGCGAGGCGTTCTGACGCGCCGCCGCGATCTTCGCCAACAGGTCCTTGGCCTGATCCTTGGTCATTGCGCTCAGCTCGGCGTCGGTGAACGGCGCCGGGATGTCGACCTTCGGACCGCTTGGCTGCGGCTGAGCAGCGGGCTTCGGGGATCCGTCGGGATTCGTCTCGGTCGGTCGCGGACGGCGGTTGATGCCGCGATCGTTGCTCGCGCCGGGCTTCGCGGGATCGGCGGGGGGCTCGGTGCCGGCGCCGTCGACGGGCTTCACTTCGGTGGGGTCGCCCTCTTCGCCGTTCTTGCCGTTCGCTTCAGGCTTTCGATCGGGCTTCTGGTCTGACTTGGGATCCGCCTTCGGGTCGCGCTTCGAGTCCGCGCCGCCTGCGAGCTTCGTGTCGGCGGCCTTCGCCGCCTCTCGATCGGACTTGGGCGGTCCGCTCCGGGAACTGTGCTCATCGGGCTTGGCTTCCGCATGCCGCTCCGCCCCGGCCCCGACTCGTGATGATGGCTTCGAGTCGGACTCGTGCTCGGCCGCCGCACTGGCCGCCGCGTTCGCAGCCGGACTGCCGTGACCCTTCTCGATCTCGGCCCAGTTCGGGTAGAGGCGATCGCGGCGGGTCGTCTTCGCGTTGTCGTCCTCGTCCTTCCACGCGTAGATTCGATTGGCGTCCTTCACGTTGCAGACGAGCGTGAAGGTGCACTGCCCGCGGCCATCCTCGGCGTCGATGTCGTACTGGAACTCGTTGAAGATGCCGCTGTCGCGGGCCCGCGACTCGAACGCCAGCACGACTTCCTTGCCGGTCATGTGCTCGGGCTTCTCGGTGGAGCGGGCCACGCCGCGAACGGTGATGCCCTGACCGGAGTTCACCTGGATCGACTCGACGTCGATCGTGTCCGGCATCGCGTTTGAGAGATCGCCAAGCAGCTTGGTCATCGGCCAGGTGGTCTTGGCAAGCGTCCCGTAGAGGGCCGCCTTCTGACGAGTCGTGCGATTCTCCGCCTCGTAGGCCTCGAGGTTGCCGAGCTTCAGGCGAAGGATGCCGTTTCGCACCCCGGCGAAGGCGAGCGGCGCGAAGACGAAGACCGCGATCGAGACGCCGATCGTCCACGCGGCGACGCGAGGCGACTGGAGGCGCTGGAGTGCGAGCTGAATCGGCTGCGGCTTCGGCTTGGGGAGCGCGACCCGCATGCCGCCGAGATCCGTCAGGGGATTCGTCGGGGCCTTGGCCGTCGCGAGCATCGCCGCGCCGAGCGCCGTCGCCCGTTCGGCATCGACCGTCGAGGAGCCGGGGATCCGGCGGAGCACCAACTCACGCACACTGGCCGGCAGGGCGAGGAAGATCGCGCCGCTGCTCTGATCGTTCGCAAGATTCGCCTCGAGCTGGTGGCGAAGGGCGATGATCTCGTCGGCGGACGCATCGTTGGAGAGCAGCGTCTCCGCGGAGGTCCGCAGAATGCTGTCGCGCCACGTCGCGTCGTCGTCGTTGGCCTCGAGGGTGGAGCGAAGGACGAGTCCGTTCGCGCCGCCCAGCATGAAGAGGACGGTGCCGTCGTCGCGATCGACCCGGACCAGCGGCTCGGCGGGGGGAAGTCCGCGGAGGAGCGACATCAGGCAGGCAATGGTCGGTGTGTGGGTGACTTCGGTATAGGTTGGGAGCGCCGGAAGCGTCGGGGGGGTCGAGCTCTCCGGCCAGCCCAGGATCACGCCCTGGCGAGTCGCGGGATCGGGCGAGGTCCGGGGCATCTCCGGAAGCGCCGCCATGGAAAGGCGGTGCGAGGGGATGCCTCCCATGAACGCCGTCTCCGACTGCAGCCGAAGCGCCGACGCGAGCTGGTCGCCCTTGGCAGGAGGCAGCGAGCACATCCGGCAGACGGTGGCGGAGGGAGGGAGGACGGCGATCGTCTGGGCGGGACGCCACGACTCGAGCCAGCTCACAAGCGAAGTCGACGAGCTCGCCTCGACCGTGCGCTCGCCCAGCACGCTGAACGTGTCATCCACGCTGCGGAAGACGAAGGCGCTCCAGCCGCCAACGTCGCTCACCCGGTTCTTGTTGGACCGCATGCGGGGAACGAGCACGAGCGTGCAGCGTTGGTCAGCGGTCTCGTTCTGGCGTCCTCGTCGATTCACGCAATGGCCTCAGGCACAGAAGGGTGGGGTGGGCAGTCAGGCGGCAAACGTGGGGGCGGGAGGGGAGAGTATCCCAGTTCCCGCGGAGCTTCGGGTCGGAGCGTCGTCGCACTCGAGGGGCTGTCGGGAGATTCGGGATCCGGTCACGAACCGAAACGAACCGTCTGTCATGCCGTCCCGGGACCTCCGCGGACCTTACTGCTCTCGGTACTCAAGGATTCGGGCAGGCAGCGTTGAACGGTCGACCACGACTGTGATTTCGACCTCGAGCCCAGTCGCCTGCGCTCGACCGCGACTCGTGATGGTGAACACCTGACTGCTGACGTCGAGATCCCGAGCGAGTCCGGCGAGAGCCTGCCCTGTGACCTTGTCGGATCCGATATCCACGATCGAGGAGTACCCCTGATTGTGGGCGGCCCGATAGTTCATGATCTGGTCGACCACGTACGGGTCGATGTTGAGCACGTCGCGAAGCACTTCCTTCGGGGCGGTGTTGACGTTGACCTTCCCGGGTGCAGGTTTCGTCGGATCGGTGAGGATCCCTTCGCGAAAAACCTGGCGAAGTTGGGCCTGGTCGAGCGGCTTGACCGCCGAGTTCGGGTTGCCGTTCCCGCCGGCGGGCTGAGCACCGGATGAGCTTCGTCCCGAGGTGCGTCCGCCCGTCCCGCCCGTTCGCCCGCCGGTTCCGCCGCGAGTGCCGCCCTGGCTCAGGGTTCCGAGGTCGGTGACCAGGAGCGCCTCCATCGTCGCGTTGGCCTGCTTGAAGTAGGTCGACAGCGCTCGGGCCTGCACCTCGTCGACGCCGAACCGGGTGGTCATCTCTTCGGCGGTCGCCTGCTTCAGGTAGAGCTTCGGTTGGCCCGACGCGCCGATGGTGCTGATGGTCGTATATGCGGTCAGGCGCCCCGACCAGCCCGCGTCGAGCAGGCCGTCGGCGTTGTCGTTGGGAGGCGTGAGTCCGCCGTCGTTCTCGTTGGGGTCGAGGCGTCCGTTGAGGTTGGCGTCCTCGCCTCGTACGTACTCGGGCCATGCGCCGGCGACAAGCTCAAGCTCGGCGATGCTGCGGAAGTTGGCGTTCCGCGGCTGGTAGGGCATGTTGCGGTTGACGTAGAAGTCGCGCTCCGCACCCATGCCCGACACCTGATTGTCGGCATCGCGCCAGTCGATGATCGAGTCGGCGACGTCGAACGTCATGTTCGGGATCTGAAGGAGCTGGCCGCGCTGCAGGGTGTTGATGTTGGCCTTCGCCGACTCATCCTGCGGGCCCGGCTTCTCAATGCCGTCCTCGGTGTGGCGAATCGTCCAGCTGCCGCTCACCAGTGACCCGTCGGCGACGGCTTCGGCGTCGCGATGCGCCGCGAGGGCGTCGTCGGGATCGGGATTCTCCGTGTGGTACTCGAGGACCGCGATGGTCTCCTCGACGCCCGCACGCGCAGCCCAGCGTGCCTGCACGCGGGCCAGGGCTTCGCGGCCCATCGTCGCCGTACGGAACGCGATGAGCTGCGTCGCAGCGACGATCACCGCCGCGATGGCGATGGCCCACAACACGATGAGAACGACCGAGCCCCGTCGCCGATGCCGGCGCGGGCGCTGTAATCGACCATCGTGGGCGTGAGGAATCGCCGCCATCATCGTCAGCTCACGCCTCCGCCCGGACGGGCGCCGCCCGAAGCGCCCATGCCACGGCCTCCGCGGCCGCTGGAGATGTGGCTGTTGCCGCCACCGCGCGTGCCGCCGCCAGCAGCGCCGCCGGGGCCGCCCATGCCGCCGCCCGGTCGACCGCCGCCGCCGCCGCCGCTGCCGCCGAGGCCGCCCGGCCCACCGGGGCCGCCGGATCCAGGTCGACCGCCGGTACCGCCGGTGCCGGGACGTCCGCCCTCGCCGGGACGTCCGCCCTCACCGGGCGCTCCCGCGCCGCCGCCCTGTGTCGGATCTTCTGCAGCTGCCGCCGCCTCATTCGCGGCGTTTTCATCCTTCGAGACGTTCTCGTCTTCGGTTGGCGGAGGAATGACGCGATCGATGGCGACAGTCGTTCGCAGCGTCACCATGCCCTCGGCGCCGGTGAGGGGATCCTCGCCGTTCTTCTGGCCGACGGCCGTGACCGAAGCGCGAATCGCCCAGGGAAGGCCATACAGGTCCGAGTCCCAATCCGGGTACCACGACTCGCCGTCATACGCCTCCAGCTGCAGCGCCACGACGCCGTCGATGAGCGGAAGCGCGACGCCGCCGCCGTCGGGTGTGCGATCGGGCACGGGATCGCGACGTTCCCACATCGCGCTGCCGGCCTGATCCTCCATGATGCGAACTTGGGTTTCGTATTCGTTGCCCTCGCCCTGGTACTTGTCGCCGGCGCGGACCGCACCGAGGCGATTGGAGAAGACCAGAAGCTCGTCGCGATCAAGGTCGCCGAAGCGGCTCGATGCTGTGGCGTCGATGATCAGGAGGCGGGTTTCGAAGAGGTCAGCGGAGCGCATCACGCTCGCGATGTCGCGCCGCACCGCATCCAGCGCGGATGTCGCTCGCAGGTGGGCGTCAAGCCGACGGGTCGCGACCTCACGGCCGCGTCCGATCTTCGAGAGCGAGATCGTGATCGCTCCGACCACGATGACCGAGATCGCCCCCGCAACGATGAGCTCGATGAGGGTGAAGCCGCGACGTTGGTCGCGACGAGCGGTCTCACGGACGAGGCGACGGGCCCATGGTCTCGATGTTCGACGGTCAGCCATTGCGTTCTGCCTCTTCCTGATCGCGATAGCGTTGCTCGCGATCGATCGGTTCGACGGGCGTGCGGGGTGGGTCGGGCTCCTCGCCCAACTTGGCCGCGATCAGGGTCTCGATGGTCCAGGTGTCGCCGGTCGGCACGTGCTGCACGGAGACGGCGACCTTGTAGGGGACGCCTGATGATCCATCCTCAATGTCCACGAGGAACTGGAAATCCTCAAATGGGGCTTCACATGTTCCCTGCATTTCATGGTGGTCCGGGAAGTCCTTGGGACCCTCGGCGAGCACCGTTCCCAGAAGATCGTCCAGAAGCGACGCTGCGATGATCTCTCGCTCGCCCCGCTGGTGCAGGTTCATGGAACGGGCCCCGAGCGAGAGGATGGCCGCCAGGCCGACCGCCAGCAGCAGCCCGCCGACGATGACGTCGATCAGGGCGAATCCGCGACCGCGGTAGGCGCGCCCTTGGGCGCGGCATCGGCGAACTGTCGTCACCACGGCATCCGCTCCTCGCCCTCGGCGTCAAGGTCGATCGGCTGGCGGATGGGGGCCGAGTTTTCGGCGTCGAGCCGGCTCGGGGCGTTCGAGTAGGGCTCGATCGAGACGGTCGTCATCGCCTCCGAGGAGTCTCGAAGGGTGATGAGGAAGTGCGGGCGGCTGCGATCGGGATTGGTCTGCACGAACCAGTCAGTCACGTTCTGGCTCTCGTGGTTGATCTGCACGTCGACGATCTCGACGGAGCTCGGGAGCCGCACCGCGTTGCTGAGGTGATCCTGGTCCCACTGGGGGGCATCGCCGGCGGCGGGATCGCTGCCCTCCGGATAGTCGCGGACCATGATCGTGATGAGGCCGGTGTCGGGTCGGCGCCAGATGCCGACCTGCTGCGTGCCAATCGAGCTTCGGAAGGCCCACATCCGCAGCACGTCCTCGATCTGGTCACCCGCGAGCATCGCCTCGCTTCGCCGCACGGCCCCGAAGCGGGGGACGATCACGGCGGCGAGCACCACAAGAATCGTCATGGCCACCAGCACCTCGACGAGCGAAAAGCCGCGGGCGAACTTGGCTCTGCGCCAAGTGGCTCGCCCGCGGCTGATCGTGACTGGTCGGTGCAGGGGCATTCGCAGGGTCAGTTGTTGATGACGTCTTCGTTGTCGCCGTCGCCGCCGGGCTGGCCGTCGGCGCCGTAGGAGATCACGTCGAAGTCGCGGTCCTGGCCGGGAACGCGAAGCCCCCACGGGTTGCCCCACGGATCGCGGAGTCCAGCCTTCTCAAGCACAGGGTCCGAACCCTCGGCCAGCGCATCCAGCTCGAAGTCGGAGGGAAGGGTACGCATGCCGTTCATCGAGAGGTAGATCTTCAGGGCATTCGCGACGGCGGTCGCATCGGCCTTGGCCCGAGTCACCTTCGCCTTGAAGACCTGGTTGTAGACGCGCGGGACGACGAGCGCGGCGAGGATCGCGATGATCGTCACCGCGACAAGCACTTCGAGAAGGCTGAAGCCGCGTCGAGCGATTGAGGGGCGAGAAGAGTTTCGGGAGGGCGTGCGCAGATGCATGGGTAGTTCTCACACAATCGGGAGAGGGCGGAATTCCCCGGAAGTGACCACGGGACTAACCGCCGATCGCGGACTGCATTTCAAGGAGCGGGAGGAGAATCGCGACCAGGACGAACGCCGCAATGCAGGCCATGCAGACGAGCAGAACCGGCGGCAGCGACTTGGTGAAGATCTTGATCGAGTTGGTGACCTGTCGGTCGAACGCGCCGGCGGCGTGCATGAGCATGGGCTCGAGCCGGCCCGATCGCTCGCCGATGTTGACGATCTGAACGAGAAGGGCCGGGAAATGTCCGCAGCGCTCGAGCGGATCGGCCAGCGACTGGCCGGTCGTGACCTTGTCCTGGACCTGGTCGATCGCCCGCATGAGGACGGTGTTGCCCAGCGTGTCGCGGACGATCCGGAGTGCGGCGAGAATCGGCATGCCCGCCGACACCAGCGTTCCGAGCGTCCGCGTGAACCGGGCGACCGCGACGTCTCGGAGCAGGCGGCCAACGAGCGGCAGGCGGAGGAGCCAGCCGTCGAGGCGGAAGCGGTTGTCGGGGACGCGAATCCAGGATCGCCACGCGTAGACGCCGGCGATGATGACCGCGGCGATTCCAAGCCACCAGGTTCGAACGACGGATGCGATGCCGAGGAGGATCTTGGTCGGGATCGGCAACTCGCGGCCGTTGGCGATGATCGGCTCCATGATGCGCGGCAGCACGAACGTGATGAGGATCACGCTGCTGACGACGATGAGGCCCGCGACGATCATCGGATAGACGGTGGCGCCGACGAGCTCGCGACGAAGTTCGACGGAGCGCTCAAGCAGGTCGGCGAGCTGGTGGAGGATTTCCGCCATGCGACCGCTGGCGTCGGCTGCCTTCATCATGCCGACGATCATGTCGTCGAAGGGCAGGCCATAGTCGCGGGCCGCGTGGTGCAGCGGCTGGCCGGCCTCGACCCGCTCGATGAGGTAGTCGAGGATCACCGGCATCGCCTCGCCGTCCGCCTGTCGGCGAACGGTGCGCAGCGCCTGGAGGAGGGGCAGGCCCGCTTCGAGGGCGGTGGCGAGCTCGCGAATCAGGTTCGCCGTGTCCGATCGGGAGAGCGTCGGACGCGCTGAGCGTGCGAAGAGGCGCGGAAGGCGAATCGACGCCTGCTTGGTCGGCGTTCCGCTCGCGGCCGATGCGTCGACTTCGCCTTCGCCGAGCTCAAGGACGACCGGCGTCTCGCCGCGGCCCTGGAGTTGGCGAACGGCACTGACCCGGTCGGGAGCGACAAGCGATCCGCTGGTGAGCGTGCCGCTGGCGTCGATGGCTTGGTAACGGAACGAAGGCATGCGTCTCGTGCTGGGTGCTTCGGAGGGAAGTGGCGGTGTGCGGTTGGCTCGGGCGCGGAAGCCGCCGGGGTCAGATGATCGCGTCCTCGACGTCCTGCGTCGCGCGAAGCACCTCTTCGGGGGTCGTGATGCCGGCGGCGGCCTTGATCATGCCGTCGTCGCGCATCGTGATGAAGTCGGACTCGACCAACTGCCGGAGCTCCATCGTCGACTTGCCCTGGCTGATCGCGGCGCGAAGCGGAGCGGTGATGCGGACGAGCTCGAAGAAGCCAAGTCGTCCCTTGAAGCCGGCGCCCTTGCACTTCTCGCAGCCCTCGCCGCGAGTCTGCTTGCCGTGGAGCAGTTCGCGCTCCTTCGCGGTGAGCCGCGGCTCGACATCCT
Source organism: Phycisphaerales bacterium (assembly GCA_044220875.1). Taxonomy (GTDB): domain Bacteria; phylum Planctomycetota; class Phycisphaerae; order Phycisphaerales; family SM1A02; genus JAEUIT01. The sequence continues at coordinate 903,369 of JBGAQH010000001.1, forward strand.
CGGGCAGCGACATCTCGCGAGCGCAGGCCCTGCAGACGCGGCGGCCAAGACGCTGGGCGAGCAGTCCCTCAAGCACGCTGGCGATGAGGAAGGGCTCGGCCCCCATGTCGATCAGACGGCCGACCGACGAGATGGCGTCGTTGGTGTGAAGGGTCGAGAAGATGAGGTGGCCGGTGAGTGCCGATCGGATGGCGATGTCAACGGTCTCGGCATCGCGAATTTCGCCGACGAAGATGATGTCGGGGTCCTGGCGGAGAATCGATCGCAGGCCGGTCGCGAAGGTCAGGCCACGCTTCGGGTTCACGGGGATCTGGTTGATGCCCGCGAGCTCGTATTCGACCGGGTCCTCGATCGTGATGATCTTCTTGCGCGGGTCGTAGAGCTTCGAGAGGGCCGCGTAGAGCGACGTCGTCTTGCCCGATCCGGTGGGGCCGGTGACGAGCACGAGGCCGTGCGGCTTGGTGATCATCTTGTCGATGATCGCGCGATGCCGTTCGCTCATTCCCAGGTGGACCAGGTCGAGGGGCAGCGAGCTCTTGTCGAGAATGCGCATGACCACCGACTCGCCGTAGAGCGTCGGCACGGTCGAGACGCGGATGTCGACCTTGCGGCCCTCGAAGCGAAGGGTGATGTGTCCGTCCTGCGGGACGTATCGCTCGGCGATGTTCATGCCGGCCATGATCTTCACGCGGCCGATGAGCGCCGGCTGGAGGTGCTTGGGCGGCGGCTGCTGCTCGACGAGCACGCCGTCGATCCGGTACTTGACCTTGAGCTCGCGCTCGAAGGGCTCAATGTGGACGTCCGAGGTGCGGCTCTGGATGGCCTCGAGGAGCAGCAGGTTGACGAGGTTGATGAGCGTCGGCTGCTCGGCCATCCGGTGGACGTCGTCCGCCTCGATGGCGTCGAGGTTGTGCTCCATCTCGCCCGATGCGAGCTCCGAATCGCCGGCAAGGCTCGCCGCCATGCGGGCGGCCGTCGTGCCGTAATGCTCGCGCATCAGCTCGTTGAACGCGGCCTGCTCAAGACCGATGCGGGAGATGGGCTTGCCTACCAGGGTCGCGAGCTCGTCAACGCTGGCGATGTCGAGCGGATCGACCATGACGACCACGAGCCGACCTCGCTCAACCCGAACCGGAATGGCCCGGACCCGCACGGCGACGTCGGCGTCGATCAGGGCGATGGCCTCGGGATCGACGGCGGGCGCCTTTTCGGTCCATTCGATCCCAAGCTGCTTGGCACGCTCGCGCACATCGGTCGGGCGGCCGATCACGTTGCCGACGGAATGGGAAACCGTGCCGTTGACGTCGGATCCGCTCGGGCTTCGCTGGGGTCGGTTGTCGCTGGGAGTCGTCACGGAGGTTCTCGGTTCACATTCCCCAAGGTGGGGCTATCGGGGTCGCGGAGTTCGGCACGCCAAAGGTGGTTCAGCGTGGCTGAAGGTCAGACGCGGAGGCGAGGCCGACGCTTGCCAAACGGATGCCGCTTTGCACGACTCTTCGTCGCGAGCGGCACATTCTCGCGAATCTCGCCCCGTCGGGAGCCCCATCGGCACTCCGATTCGATCGAGTTGGCGGACGGAATTCACTCTCCGCCGAAGCAACCGCCGCACGGGATCCCGTGCGGCGGTGTGGTACTGCGTTCAGTCGATGCCTGGCGGCGGGCGGTCGCCACCCGGCGGTCGGTCGGTCGGCCCGTTTCGTCGCGGATCGGCAGGGGCGTTGCGGATCCGTCCCCGCTGCTCGCTCTCCGCCTTCTCCTTGCGGGTCTTCCCGCTTCGGTCGGTCGGCGCGCCCTGCCCAAGCGGATTCTCAGCCGGCTGGCGGGTGTGGCCACCGGCTTCCTTCGCCTCGCGGATGCGCTGGGCATCTTCAGGGGTCATCCGCTCGCCCTTGCCGTAGTTGGGCATCTGCTTCTTCTGTTCGTCATTCAGGATGTCCATGATCGCCTTGCGGTAGCGGTCATACATATCTTCACGCGCCTTGCGGGCGCTCTGAATGTGCTCGGCTTCGCCGCGCAGGCTTCGGGCGGCATCGCCACCCTGCTGCCGAGCGAGCATCAGCTCCACGCGGCGCCGCGGCTCCTTCGGCTCGTCCTCGCGATAGGCGTCACGGAGCTGGCCGTTGACGACCGGAATCTCGGCGTTGTACTTCGTCTCGAGATCGGTGAGGGCCGTGATCTGCTCGGGGGTGAGGCCTTCCGTGGCCTTCGCGGCCACAAAGAGCGGGATGATCGGGTCGGATCGGTAGACCTTGGGGTAGGCCTTCTCGAGGGCCGATGCCTCGAACTTCAGCGCGGTCTCCTCGTTCGTGAGCTGGAGGATCGCCGCCTTCAGAGCGTCGCGAGCGTCGTCCTGCGTGTTCCGCACGTTGACGCGCGCCGACATGATCGACTCCTGCGCGGCGACGCCCGCCTGGTGGTCGCCTGACGTCATCGCGTCCTTGATCTTCTGCTGCTCGGCCTCGATCTTCTGCTGACGCGCGGTGAGGGCCGCATCGAGGTGGACCTCGTACTCGTCAAGGGGGGCCTCGAGGCCCGCCATCGTCGTCGGGGTGAGCTCCAGACCTCGCATCACGAGCAGGAGGTTCACCGACTCGCCCTGGATCTCACCGGTCGCGAGTACCTTCTCGCGTCGAATCGCCCGCTCAAACTTCGGCCAGCGCTGTGACTGCTGTTCGGAGAGCTGCGTCTTGACGTTCTCGAGGAACTCCTCGCGGAGCCGCTTCTTCTCGCCGCTCCATCGCTCGATGGGGGCCATGATGAGCTTCATGACGTCCTGGTTCCCGCCGCCGAGCGAGTCCTTGACCTTGGACATCTCGTCCTTGACGTGCTCGACGCCCTTGTCGAAGCTGATCTTGTAGTCCATCACCATGCTCTCGATGATGGGGCGTTGCCAGTCCTCAAGGCCCAGCGACTCGACGAAGAGCGTCACGTCGCGCGGAAGGAAGTCGGGCATGAACGCGTCTTCGAAGCCGGCGCGGCCACCGAACTGGGCGGACGCCTTGGGCGTGGCGGCGAGATAGGCCACCGCGAGCGTCACCGCCATGGCGGTGCGACGGAGCGAACGGAAACTGACCAGACGGGCAAACGACATGAGTGACTCCTGAGCGAGCACCGAATGTGGCGCCGTTTCTGGCGACCAATCGGGACCGCAATCCTCCGATGAACTGCTGCCTGCTGAAGACGCGGACGGCCCGAATCCGACCTCGGCCGAAGAGAGGTTCTCTTCAACCGACTGTCCGTTGGGGCGCGGCGACGAATCGTCGCAGAACCCCTCCGAACCTCCAAGCGCCTTCGGCCCGAAAGCGTCACCGAACGCGGCTCGGCTTCGGATATGGCAGCGCAATCGCCGGGATTCGAAACGCGCCTCGCCGCCAAACCTGATCGGCGCGAGGGCTCCAGATCATCGGCTCCTCGCTGGTCGCAGATGCGTACCGATCGCGGCGCATCGAGCGACTGAGCGCCGAACCCGACACTCGCGTCCGGTAACGGGACTAGCGACTCGAAACCGTCCTCTGTTCGATCCGCTTCTCGGCGACCGATCGGACGATGCGATCCACGTAGATCCCCGGTGTGATGATCGAATCGGGATCCAGCGAGCCCGCCGGCACGATCTCTTCCACCTCCGCGACGGTCGTTCGTCCGCAGGCGGCGACCATCGGATTGAAGTTTCTGGCCGTCTTCCGGTAGATCAGGTTGCCGCACTCGTCGGCCTTCCACGCCTTGACCAAGGCCAGATCGGCCACGATGCCCCTCTCCATGACGAAGAGGCGACCGTCGAACTCTCGGGTTTCCTTGCCCTCCGCGACGATCGTGCCCACGCCGGCGGGGGTGAAGAATGCGGGAATCCCGGCGCCGCCCGCCCGGAGCCGCTCGGCAAGGGTGCCCTGAGGATTGAACTCCAGCTGGAGTTCGCCCGACATGTACTGCCGCTCGAACTCGGCATTCTCGCCGACATAGCTCGAGATCATCTTGGTGATCTGCCGCGTCTTGAGGAGCAGGCCGAGTCCCCAGTCATCAACGCCGGCGTTGTTGCTGACCGCGGTGAGGTTCTTCGCCCCAGAGTCGCGGAGCGCCAGGATGAGTTGCTCCGGAATGCCGCACAGGCCAAATCCGCCAACCGCCACGGTCATGCCGTCGCGCACGATGCCCTTGAGTGCTTCCGCCGCAGAAGAAACGACCTTAGTGACCATTGCGATCCTCGATGAGGGGGCGGGCAGTGTAACTGCCGGTCACTGCTGGTCGCGAATGGGAGCCTCGAAACGAAACAACCCCGCGCCGCGGTGACGGCGAGGGGTTGTGGGATGGCGGGGAATGCGACCTTAGTTGATCGTCGAACGTCGCTCGGTGCCACCGCTGGTGAGGCCCAAGGCCACGGAAGCGGCGAGGTCTGGGTTGTCGTTCTCCAGGGCCAGACGGATCTTCTCGAGCGCCTTGTTCTGGATCTGACGAACCCGTTCCTTCGTGACGCCGATGATCTGGCCGACCTGCTCGAGCGTGAGCGGAACCTCACTGGTCGGCGTGCCGGACTTCGGGGCGTCCGGGGCGTCCACCTTGGAGTCCGCCCGGGAATCCTTCGCCCACAGCGCGAAGCGATGGTGGATCACCGTCCGCTCCACGTCGCTCAGGTCCGCCCGGTTGGTCATCACGATGTGCTTCACTTCCTCGGCCGACTCCTTCTCATGGGTGGCCCGAACGGTCTCGATGTGGTTGCTCTTCTCGAGCGCCGGGTCGAAATCGGTCGGGAAGCGCTGCCGGTACTTGGAGTGCTTCATGCCATGACGACTGAAGGCCTTCAGGATCGCACGGCACGCGTAGGTCGAGAACTTGAATCCGCGACCGCAGTCGAACTTGTCGACTGACCGCAGGAGGGCCATGTTGCCCTCACTGATGAGGTCGGCGAAGTCGACTTCGCTCATGCGGACGCGCTTCGCCATCGCCAGCACCAAGGCCAGATTGGTCTCGGCGATCTGCTGGCGATACGCCTTCGCGATTCGGTACCACTTCAGGAGCACGCGGGCCTGCTCAAGCGTCGGAGCGCCGCCGGCAACCTCCTCCTGCACGAGCCAGACGGCGCGGCGGGCGAAGTTGTACTTGAGGAAGAGGAACCGCTCCTGGGCACCGGTCAGCAGGAGCGTGCTGCCGCCGCGCAGGCCGCGTCCCTTTTCACGACCGCGGTCGCGAAGCGGCGTCAGGTCGTCCATGAGCGGGCGGTACCAGGAAACGTCGGGCTTCTGGACCTCGGGCAGCTCTTGGTAGATGCGCCGCTCGGCATCGGGCTTGACGAACTCGGGACTGTCGATGAAGTCCATCTCCTCGCCGAGGATTTCCTTGAGGAGAGCCTCGTCGTCGGCGGTCAGCGGACTGCGGTCGCGGGCGCCCGCGCTGGTCGGCGACGGAGCCCGAACCACCGCGCGATGCCGCTTTCGCAGCAAGTCGAGGGGGCTATTGCGGGCGACCATACCCAAGCTGGTGCTCCGAGCTCCTGATCCCGACGGAGTGGAAGGCGTGGAGGCGCTAGTCGTGGAGGCTGACTGGGTACGTGACTTCATGGTGTGACCTGTCCCAACGATGGCAGAGGGGGAGACCTGCCCAGACGGAACTGATCGAACGCGAGGTGGCAAGATGCCGGGTTGAGTTGTTGGGTTGCTGTCGACCGGTGCGGCGATGCCCGAAAGGGCGTCAGGAGATGGCCGACCGTGGCGGGTTATTGCGAGCGTGTCGTGGGTTCTTTCGGAGACGTGCCTTGGATTCTGCGGACCCATGGCATTACGCGGAGGAGGGGTCGGGGTTCACTCGATAAGGCGGATTCCCGAGCTTGGACAAGTCGCGGCGTTTCGAGTTCATTCCCATCGGCGGCCGCTTCGACCCACGAAAGCACGTGAAGTTCCGGACGCCGAGATTTTGTCGGATGTTCGTTCCGCGATCGCCAACGGCCTGTGCGATCGTGCGAGAGGACAGCAACGGGGAAGCGTCAGGCGTGCGATTCGGAGCGGTCGAGCGCGCGACGATGGTCGCCTCGCGCCTACAAGGGCGGGGAGGCGCTTCGTCACTCTGTAGTCGACGTTCGGATTCGCTTGAGGGGGCCCAGTTCGGCTCACCTCGTGATGGAGCGAGGCGAGCATGTGTATACGGATGCCACACGATTCGGATGACACTTCAATGCGAGATTCCTCGCATTTGTTCCCTCTTTGTTCGGGCGACGTTCCACTTGGGGGAACTGTGCGGGCAGGCTCAAGAAAAACGCCGCTCCGGTGAGGGAGCGGCGCGGTGTTCTGAGCCGTTGAAGGGGGCTCGCTTCGGCGAATTCACGCTGGGGTGTTTACTCCGGCTTGCCTCCGCTGCAATCGTACACCCAAGTGTCGATCGCGCGGTTGTAGTCGAGCACCTCGCCAGCCCTGAAAAAGAGGCCGAGCTCGCGGGCCGCGGCCTCCGGACTGTCCGAGCCGTGGATGAGATTGAAGGAGTTCGACACGCCGAAGTCGCCTCGGATCGATCCGGCGGCGGCCTTCGAGCCGAAGGTCGCGCCCATCATCGAGCGGCTGATGGTGATGGCACCGACGCCGCGGACGGCGAGCACGAGCACCGGAGCGCTGGTCATGAAGCGCACGAGGCCGGCGTAGAACGGCTTGCCCTGGTGGTCCTTGTAGTGCGTCGCGGCGAGCTCCTGCGAAATCTGCATGAGCTTGGCGCCGACGATCTGGAGGCCCTTCTCTTCGAAGCGGCTGATGATGCGACCCATGAGGCCGCGCTGGACTGCGTCGGGCTTCAGGATGATGAGCGTGGTTTCCATGGCGATTCGACTCCCGTAAAAGGTCGGGAAATGTAGCAGATCCGCGCCGCCGCCGGCCGCGCCCGCCGAGCCGGTCCCCGCGTTTCCCGCATGCGTTTTTGCGAAGCGGGGCAGGGTTCCGCCGATCGTGTAAGGTTCGCCGCTTGCGCACGGATGCTGGGAGACGGAGTGGTCCGCCTTCCGGCGTCGGAGCGCGCCCGCAGTTCCCATGGCCCCCGCCTCCGCCTCCGCCCCGCCCGTGTCCGACACCGCAAAGCCCAAGTCAAAGTCGACCGCCGAGCCGACCTCCGGGAGGCAGCGGTCCACCCGCGGCGCCACCGCCGAGGAGATGGCCTCGCGGCAGCGCGACATTTCGGTGAGCGAGTTCTTCGCCAAGAACCGTCACCTGCTCGGCTTCGACAACCCGCGCAAGGCACTTCTGACCACGGTCAAGGAGGCGGTCGACAACTCGCTCGATGCGTGCGAGGAGGCGGGCATCCTGCCCGACATTGCCGTCGTGATCGAGGACCTCCAGCCCGACCGACCCGCGACATCGAAGGCGTCGCGGTATCGGGTGACCGTCGTCGACAACGGACCGGGCATCGTCCGCAAGCAGGTCGAGAACATCTTCGGGCGACTCCTTTACGGCTCCAAGTTCCATCGCCTCAAGATGTCGCGCGGCCAGCAGGGGATCGGCATCAGCGCCGCGGGCATGTACGGCCTCATCACCACCGGCCGACCGATGGTGATCCACACCAAGCCCAGCCTGAAGCAGCCAGCGCACCACATCGAGCTGGCGATGAACACCAAGACCAACCGCGCCGAGGTTACGGTCGATGACGAGACCGGCGACTTTCCGCCTGCGCGACTTCGGACGGTGACGGCGGGCGCGAAGGCGTTCGCCAGCGAGGGCGTGCTGCTCAACCAGTCCGACTTCCGGACCGGCACCAGCGTCTCGATCGAGCTCGAGGGCCGCTACCAGAAGGGACGCGGGAGCGTCGACGAGTTCCTCGAACTCACGGCGATCGCGAATCCCCACGCCCGCATCGTGTTCGTGCCGCCGACGCGCTCGGTGGCGGAGGACGACGACGCGCTTCCGCTCACCCGCCGGTCGGCGACGTCGCCGGATCAGCCGGCGGCGGCACCGGCGCCCGCGGTTGCGGTGACGACGGAGACCAACGGCTCAATCCACTTCCCGCGCGGCGTGCATGAGCTGCCGCCGGAGACCAAGGAGATCCAGCCGCATCCGAAGGGGATCGAGCTGGGCATCCTCCTCCAGATGCTGAAGGACTACGAGGTCGCCGAGAAGGGCGGAACGCTCTACCAGTTCCTCCAGGACCGCTTCTGCCGCATCTCGGCGTCGACGGCGTCGACGATGTGCTCCGCGATCAGGTGCACGAGCCGCACCAAGGTGGCAGACGTCGAGCCGCCCCAGGCCGAGGCCCTCTTCAAGCAGTTCCAGGAGGCGAAGCTGCCGCCCCCGCCGACCGACTGTCTTGCCCCGATCGGCGTGCGCCAACTGTTAGCCGGCATGCTCAAGGGCGTTCGCGCGGAGTTCTACGCGGCGAGCTCGCGCGAGGCCGAGGTCTACCGCGGCCGCCCCTTCCAGATCGAGGCGGCCATCGCCTTCGGCGGCGAGCTTCCCTCGGACGAGACGGCCCGGGTGATCCGCTTCGCCAATCGCGTGCCGCTCCTCTTCCAGCAGAGCGCGTGCTCGAGCTTCAAGGCCGTCACGGAGACCGCCTGGAAGAACTACAACCTCTCCCAGCCGCGGGGGAGCCTGCCGGTCGGGCCGCTCGTGATCATGATCCACATGGCAAGCGTCTGGGTTCCCTTCACGAGCGAGTCGAAGGAGGCCATCGCCGACTACGACGAGATCCGCAAGGAGATGAAGCTGGCCCTGATGGAGTGCGGCCGCAAGCTGGGCACCTATCTCCGCAAGCGACAGAAGATGCGGCGCGAGGGCGAGCGGCGCGACGTGTTCGAGCGGTACATCGGCGAGATCGCGAAGGCCATCAACGCGATCAACGGCGCCGACGCGAAGAGGATCTACGAGAAGCTCCTCGAGCAGGCCCGCGAGCGCACCGCCGTCGCCGACCAGCAGCTCGACGAGGACGGCAAGATCGTCCGCGAGGAGGAGCCCGACATCGACGGCGTGATCATCGTCGGCCAGCCCGCACAGGCCGGCGCGGCGGCGCCGCAGTCGGGCGACGCGAAGCGAAGGGGCGCGGCGGACACGCCGTCGCTCTTCTGAACCCCGAACGACCCGTCGACCGATTCCCCACCACACCCGCCCCCGCACACCAATGGCAAAGAAGACAGCATCCAAGGCCGAGGCGTCGAACAGCCGCTCGAGCTCGCGCGTGAAGGCCCGTGACGCGGAGACGCAGAAGAAGATCGTCGGCCTGGCCGACGACGTGACCAAGCGGGCCCTCGCGGGCGCCGATCCGATCATCACCGTTCCCACCCGCACCAAGAGCAACACGCTCTGGAACGCGAAGAAGGGGATCCTCCAGATGGGCTCGGCCGCGCAGGAGCGGCAGCTCTTCAACCTCAGCCAGGCGAAGGCGTTCATGCAGTCGATGCTCCATTCGGCGAGCATCAAGGACCTCATCGCCGCGGAGAAGACGCTGAGCCTCCGCGGCATGTTCTACAAGGGGCTGCACACCGTCGCCGGCACGAAGGAGAAGACCTTCGAGGGACAGGACGAGAGCGACGGCATTCTCGAGGATCTCGAGGTCTCGCTCGGCGCGCTGCGCGAGGAGCTGCACATCTACGCGAAGAAGCGCGGCACGATGGTCGGCAACATCACGCTCGTCGACTCCGGCGACGAGATCGACTGCCGGCGGATGGGCTCGGGCGGCTACGCGATTCCGAGCATCACCGAGCCGGACGTGATCGAGTTCAAGAAGTGCGAGGCGAAGTTCGTCCTGCACGTCGAGAAGGACACCGTGTGGGGACGATTCAACGAGGACCGCTTCTGGGAGAAGCACAACTGCATCCTCACCGAGGGCAGCGGCCAGCCGCCGCGCGGCGTGCGTCGCCTGCTCCGCAGGTTGAACGAGGAGTTAGGTCTCCCGATCTACTGCCTCCTCGACTGCGACCCGTGGGGGCATTACATCTACAGCGTGATCAAGCAGGGCTCGATATCGCTGGCGTTCGAGAGCGAGCGGCTCGCGATCCCCAACGCGAAGTTCCTCGGCGTCCGGTCGAAGGACTACCACGAGTGCGAGCTGAGCGATGACGTGCAGATCGAGCTCAACGACACCGACATCAAGCGGGCGAAGGAGATCGCCGCGTATCCCTGGTTCGAGAAGCACAAGGGCTGGCAGCGCGAGATCGAGGGCATGCTCAAGAACGGCTTCAAGATGGAGGTCGAATCGCTCATCACGAAGGACATCTCCTACGTGACCGAGGAGTACGTCCCCGAGCGCCTGCGGAAGAAGGACTGGCTGGATTGAGCGGGGGGGATTCAACTCAGAGGCACAGAGGACACAGAGGGCCACAGAGCAGATAGGGAAAAAGGGGCTGCGCTACCCGGACGAGTCGCGCAGCCCCTGTCTCAGTGCCTTCTCTGTGAGCCTCTGTGTCCTCTGTGCCTCTGTGTTGACCCCCTCACCCCATCGGCAGCACCAGCGTGAAGTCGCTGCCCTTGCCGACCTCGCTCCAGAGCTGCACGCGGCCGCCGTGTTCCTCGACGATGCGCCGGGTGGTGGCCAGGCCGAGTCCGGTGCCGCCCGGCTTGCTGGTCATGTATGGACGGAAGATCGCGTCGCGCCGCGCCTGGTCGATGCCCGGGCCCGTGTCAATGACATGGATGCGGGCCTCGCGATGGGCCGGCGTCGGCGCCTCGCCTCGCTTGGACGGCTCGGCGGGGACGGCAACCTCCTCGACTCGGAGCATGAGCTCGCGTGGCCTTTCGGCGGGCTGCTCCGCCATTGCCTGGACGGCGTTGATGAGGAGGTTCAGCACCGCCTGCTTCAGGAGCGCGGCGTCGACCGGGGCGATGACGGCCTCGGTCGGCACCTGAAGTCGCTGCGTGACCCCGTGCTGCTCGCACTGCGGCTGGAAGAAGTCCGCCAGCTCGTCGACGATTGCGCAGAGATCCTGCGGGTGGGGATCGAGCTTCATGCGGCCCGCGAAGCGCAGGAAGTCGGTGAGGATGTCGCGCAGGCGGGCGGCCTCGCGCCCGAGGGCATCGACGCGGCGCATGAGGCGCTGCTTGGCGTCGTCGGGCAGTTCGCTGTCGGTGATTTCCTCGCCGACGAGCTGGGCGTTCAGGACGACCGTCGAGAGCGGGTTCTTGATCTCATGGGCAAGCCCGCTCGTCATCGACCCGAGCTCGGCGAGCCGCTCCGCCTGCTGGGCGCGGCGCTCGGCAGCCAGCATGCGGCGCTCCCGTGACGCGACCCTGGTCCGCAGGGCCAGAGCCGCCCCGATCGCGCCCAACGCGGCGCCGATGCTGAGGCACGCGAGGATCCACACTGCATCCACCGCGCGACGTCCTCCTTCAGCGGGCCTTTCCGTTCGATGAGGTCGGGGGGGTTCGGCCCGTCGCCGAAGACGGCCCCGAATCCCCGGTGGCGCTGGTCGTTCCGTTCCGTCCGGAATCGCCCTTCGCAGCGCCAACCGAATCGGGTTGCGTCGCGGCGTCGGTTCCCTGTGGACCGGCGCCAGCTCGGCTCCCCGCGGCACGAACATGGGTGGCCGCCCAGCCCTTCGCGCCGCAGGCGGCAGAATAGACGATCCGTTCGCCATCCCGCAGCGTTCGGAATCCGTCGGCCTGCTCAATGACGCTGAAGTGGATGAAAATGTCCTGCCCGTTCGGGCCGGTGACAAAACCGAAGCCCTTCCTCGGGTCGAACCACTTCACGACTCCGTCGATGCCCGTCAATGCGGGCGCGACTCGTGCGACGGCGGACTGATCTTCCGACATGCCGGCCTCCGATGGTTCCACTCTGATAGTCAGAATCGTTTCGAGTCCCCCCACCGCCGCACCAGGGTCCGGTGTATGGGTAGGAAATGCGATCTATTGATGGGTCCGCGGCAGTGCAATCAGATTGCTCTCCGCGACGCATTGCCTTGCTTTGTTGCAAGTGCGAATCGGCGCGAGAATCACCGATGACCGCCGCTCCAGTCGAGATGGGCTCCTGACGTCGTCTGTGCCGCTGACGGCCAGACTCAGGAAGCGGCATTGTGCTGCTCGCGTTACGCGATTGCAAGTACGAACAACTCAAAAGTGAGATTGAAAAAGAGGCCGTCCGATGGACGGCCTCTCTTCTTACGAACGATCCGGTCATTTTCTGACAGGAATCTCGAAAATCACGTGGTCGCCGGAGCGGCCTCCGCAAGGAGAGCCTTGCGGGAGAGCTTGATGCGGCCGTTGTCGTCGATGTTGATCACCTTGACGCGGATCACGTCGCCGACCTTCACGACATCGCCCACGTTCTTGACGTAGCCCTGGGCGAGCTCGCTGACGTGGCACATGCCGTCGGTACCGGGCACGAGCTCGACGAAGGCGCCGAAGTCCTTCACCGAGACGACCCGACCCTCGAAGATCGCTCCGAGCTTGATTTCCGCACCCAGGGCCTCGACTTCGGCCTTCGCCTGAGCGGCCTTTTCGGCGTTGGAACATGCGATGAAGACCGTTCCGTCTTCCTCGACGTCGATCTGGGCGCCGGTCCGCTCCTGGATGCCGCGGATGGTCTTGCCGCCCGGGCCGATGAGCTTGCCGATCTTCTCCGGGTCGATCTTGACCTTGGTGATGCGGGGGGCGTACGCCGAGATGTCCGCGCGGGGCTTGGCGATGACCTTCTCCATCTCACCGATGAGGAAGAGCCGGCCTTCCTTCGCCTGCTCGAAGATTTTGGCGATCTCGTCGACCGAGAGGCCGCGGGCCTTGAGGTCGAGCTGGATGCCGGTGATGCCCTCGCGGGTGCCGGAGACCTTGAAGTCCATCTCGCCGAAGAAGTCCTCTTCGCCAATGATGTCGGTGACGTGGGTCACCTTGCCGCTCGAGTCGGTGAAACGGCCGACCGAGATGCCGGCGCAGGTGTTCTTGATCGGGACGCCCGCGTCCATGAGGGCGAGGCAGCCGCCGCAGACCGAGGCCATCGAGGAGCTGCCGTTGCTCTCGGTGATGTCGCTGACGAGGCGGATGGTGTAGGGGAACTCCTCGCTCGAGGGCAGGATGCCCAGGAGCGAACGCTCCGCGAGGGCGCCGTGGCCCAGCTCGCGGCGTCCCGGACCCATGATGCGGCCGGCCTCGCCGGTGCAGAAGGGCGGGAAGTTGTAGTGGAGGTAGAACTTCTTCGCGTACTCGGGGAGGAGACCGTCGACGATCTGCTCGTCCTTGATCGTGCCGAGGGTGCAGGTGACGAGCGACTGGGTCTCGCCTCGCTGGAAGAAGGCCGAACCGTGCGTTCGCGGGAAGATCGCCGTCGACATGTCGAGCGGACGGATCTCGCGGAGGCCGCGTCCGCCGGCTCGGATGCCGTGCTGCGAGACGAGGTAGTGGGTGACCTTCTTCTCGAGCGTGCGGAGGGCTTCCTTCGCCTCGCGCTGCCGCTTGTCGGCCTTCACGTGCTCGGAGTACGCGATGCCTTCCGGAATCGCGAAGTGGGTCTTCAGGATCTCGCTCTTGAGGGCATCGACGGCGTTGTTCCGCTCCTGCTTCCCCTTGAGCTTGCGGGCCTCGACCATCCGGTCGTAGGCCTTCTCCTTGACGAGCTTGAGGACCTCGTCGCTGGGGAGCTGAAGCTCGCCCATGCGGACCTCGGGAGCGCCGCAGGCCTTGCGAAGCTCGCGCATCAGCTCGAGCAGCGGCTTGATGCCGTTCTCGTAGCCGAAGCGGATGGCCTCGACCATCGCGGCCTCGTCGATCTCGGCGGCGCCGACCTCGATCATGTTGATGCCGTCGTCGTGACCGCTGACGACGAGATCAAGATCGCTGTAGTCCATTTGCGCCTGCGTCGGGTTGACGACGAACTGGGCGCCCTTCTCGGTATAGATGCGGGCGACGCGGACGGTCGCGAGCGGGCCCTGGAAGGGGGCGTCGGTGATGTAGAGGGCGGCCGACGCGGCGGTGCAGGCGAGGACGTCGGAGTCGTTCTGGCCGTCGTGACTCATCACGAACGCCTGAAGCTGAATCTCGTCGAGGAAGCCCTCGGGAAAGAGCGGGCGGATCGGGCGATCCATCATCCGCATGGTGAGCACTTCCTTCTCGGAAGGCTGCCCCTCGCGCTTCTTGAAGCCGCCGGGGAACTTGCCCGCGGCGCCGGTCTTCTCGCGGTAGTCGCAGGTGAGCGGGAAGAAGTCGATGCCGAGGCGCGGGTTCGCGCGGATGGCGGTGGCGAGGACAACCGTCTCGCCGTAGGTCAGCATGACGGCGCCGTTCGCGAGCTTCGCGACACGACCGGTCTCGAGACGCAGCGTGCGTCCCCCGATGACCTTCTCAACAACAGTCACTGGCATATGTCCAATCCTTCTGCCCGCGTTCATCGCGGGCCTGGCGACCGCGTGACGTCACACGCGGCCTTCATGGGGTCCCGCGCGTTCTCTGGCGCGGGCGTTGTGGCCGCGTAACGTCACACGCGGCGGGGGCCGCGCCGGGGCAGAGGGCGGACGTCAGCAGGAGGACTCGGCGCTTCGCGCGGGAGAGCTCGACCTGGCGAACGCCCAATGCCGCAGCGCGCGGCAAAGAGGCAATTGGCAAAGTTCCGCCGGTCGCGTGTCCCCCACGCCTTGCATTGGCTCGGCATGAGGCTCGACCGCCGGAACGGGGTCGATTACTTGCGGAGGCCGAGCTTCTTGATGAGCTCCTGGTAGCGCTCGCGATCGCTGTCGGCGAGGTACTTCAGGAGGCTGTTGCGGCGGCCGACCATGAGCAGCAGGCCGCGACGCGACGCGTGGTCCATCTTGTGGGCCTTGAAGTGATCGGTGAGGGCGCCGATCCGCTCGGTGAGGATCGCAACCTGAACCTCCGGTGACCCGACGTCCTTGGCGTGACGGCGGTGCTTCTGAACGACGGAGGTCTTCTTTTCGGCAGAGATGGTCATGAGGAGATACTCGTGGCGTTGCCGTCTCGGCACCGCCTTGCAGGTCCTTGGGTGGAAACGGGAAATGTAGCGGAAGGCTTGAGGGGGAGCAATCGACGAGAGGGCGGGACTGCGCGACGCTCGGAGCGGGGTGACCGAACCAGTTACGGGACTACATTCGCCCCACTATCCTGCGGCTCTCATGACCCAGCCCGCTCCCACCGGCCTTCGGGCCGCAGTTCTTGCTGCCAAGGCCCATGCCGACAAGATCGAGCAGGGAGGCGGCGCGTCGGGGATCGAGCGGCAGCACCGGCACGGACGCCTGACCGCCAGGGAGCGCATCGCGCGACTCATCGACCCGGGAAGCGAGCTGTTCGAGGTCGGCCTCTTCGCCGCCTGGAACATGTACCGCGAGTACGGCGGGGCCACCTCGGCGGGCGTCGTCACCACCGTCGGCATGGTTGACGGAAGGCTCTCGATGATCATCGCCAACGACGCGACGGTGAAGGCCGGCGCGTTCTTCCCGATGACCTGCAAGAAGATCATCCGGGCCCAGGTGATCGCGGAGCGGGCCCGCATGCCGCTCATCTACCTCGTCGACAGCGCCGGCGTCTTCCTCCCGCTCCAGGAGGACGTCTTCCCCGACACCGACGACTTCGGCCGCATCTTCCGCAACAACGCCGTCATCAGCGCCCAGGGCATTCCGCAGATCGCCGCGATCATGGGCAACTGCGTCGCCGGCGGCGGCTATCTCCCGGTCCTCTGCGACACGCTTCTCATGACCGAGGGCAGCGGACTCTATCTGGCCGGTCCGGCGCTCGTCAAAGCCGCGATTGGCCAGGACGTCGAGAGCGAAGAGTTAGGCGGAGCGAAGATGCACGCGGAGATCTCCGGCACGATCGACTTCCGCGAGAAGGACGATCCGGCGTGCATCACCCGGCTGCGGAGCGTCTTCAGCGCGAATCGGGCGACGAAGCCGGCGCCGCGCCCGCCCTTCGAGCCGAAGGCCGCGGCCAAGCCCGCGAGCGCCATCTTCGAGATCTTCAAGAGCGAGGCCGGCCAGCAGTACGACCAGCTCGAGCTTCTCCAGTGCTTCGTCGATGAAGGCACGCTCGATGAATACCGCGGCGAGTTCGGCCGCTCGCTCGTCTGCGGCTATGCCCGCATCGGCGGCTTCCCCTGCGGCGTCGTCGCGAACCAGAAAAAGCTCACGCCGAAGAAGATGCCCGGCGGCAAGGCCGGACCGTCGACCGCGGTGAACATGCCAAGCGTCATCTACGACGACTCGGCCGACAAGGCGGCGCGCTTCATCATGGACTGCAACCAGAAGCGCATCCCGATCATCTTCCTCCACGACACGACCGGCTTCATGGTCGGGCGCGACAGCGAGCAGGGCGGCATCATTCGGGCTGGCGCGAAGATGGTCAACGCGATGAGCAACTGCGTTGTGCCGAAGATCTCGCTGATCCTCAACTCAAGCTACGGCGCAGGCAACTACGCGATGTGCGGCCGCGCGTTCGATCCGTTCCTGACGCTTGCCTGGCCCGGCTCGAAGTGCTCAGTCATGGGCGCGGCTCAGGCGGCAAACGTGCTCCTGCAGATCGACCTCGCGGCCCGCGAGCGCAAGGGCGAGAAGGTCGACGAGGAGATGCGGAAGCAACTGCTCGCGGCGATCACCGCGAGCTACAGCGAGCAGCAGGACATCCTCTACGGTGCGGCCCGCGGCTGGCTCGACCGGATCATCGATCCCGAGCGGACGCGCGAGGAACTCATCGCCGCGCTCCGGATGGCCGCAATGGTCCCGTGTGAGGCGGACTACAGGACGGGTGTGCTGCAGACGTGACGGCGTGGGCGATGGCGCCTGAGGAGATCCGTAGATCGACGAGAGCAACAGCGCCGCGGCGCACGGGACAGTGCGGCGATGGACGAATTTCACTCGAGATTCGCCGAGGCGCCCGGCGTCAGCCGCAGCTGCCCCACGCGCCGAGGATCACGCTCAGGTCGGCGGCGTCGACATCGCCGTCGTTGTCGAGGTCCGCGTCGCCGCCTGTGTTTCCCCATGCGCCCAGAAGCGCCGCGAGGTCTCCCGCGTCGACAACGCCCGAGCCGTCGATGTCAGCGGGGCAGGGCGGCGCCGGGCACGCGTTCACCGTGCCCTGCACGCCGGCGTAATTCTTCGGCGTGTTGGCCGAGGTCGTCCCATCTCGGTTCAGCGAGCTCACGCAGTCGAGCGGCAAGGCCGTGGCGCCGATGACCCACGTGTCGTAGACGTGGTACTTCAGCGTGTCGCCATTGGTGCCGAAGAAGTTCGGAGGAATGATGAGATCAGGCGTCGGCGCGCCCGGAAGCGCCGCGAAGGCGGAGGTCGCGAGGAGGATGTACTTGAGCCCCGTCGGCGGCGTGAGATTCGCCGGGAAGGTGACGAACTTGCCGGTCGCGAGGCTCGTGACCTTCTTGCCCGCCAGGAGGATTTCCGAATTGGCGGATGTCGGGAGATGCAGCTCGATGAACTGGATCTGACCGTCGGGCGAGCTGAAGGCCTCGCTGAACTGCCAGAGGTGCGAACCGGCGAATGCGCTTGAAGCAAGCGCGAGCACAGCGGCCGACGTGAGAAGCGTGAACTGCATCGGGTTCCTCCTGAGTTTCGGGTTCGCAGCGGGGTGCTGACGATCGCGGTCAGTCGAGATTCGTCGGCCGTCCTCGGAGATACGTGATGTTGCAGTCGGGACAGGTCCCGTCGTACACCATCGCGCAGCCGCAGAGTTCGCAGCGTTCGGCCTCTCTGATCGCGGCACGCAGGATATCGAGCGCGTCGCTGGTGTCATCAAATATCTGGCGCTTGTCGAAGAAAACCGTACCCACCAAGCCGCCTGAACACGTCGGGCACCAATGGGGCTCCATCCAGACGAGCGACTCCGCCCGCCGGCGGCACTCGGGGCAGAGCGATACCGTCTCGGCTCGCCGCCCCTGGGCGACCAGCCAGGTCAGATCGGTCATGTAGGCAAGCCCCCCGTACCACCCGATGTGACAGGCTCGGCAGCGTTCGTCCTTGGGTATTGCCGCACGGCAGCGTTCGCATGTGATGGATGCGAGGCCGATCTCGTGGCCGTGGGGATCGAGCGTCTCGAAGAGCTGGGGGTAGGGGACGGGAACGCCGGCGATGAATCCGATCCGATGGTGCTCACACCAACCGTCGCGTGCCCGGGCGTCGAGGCACGTGCACCGCGTCGGATCCCCCATGCCCGGATGCCCACCGTGTGCGAGAGCAACACGAGCGGCGGACGGGTGGTCATGCGGCACGTCTGCGGCGGCGGGTGTCGGCGGGAGCGGCGGGGGCGTTCGATGCGGCGGAGGCGGCGGCGCGGACGGATCGCAGCACGCCAGGGGCGCTGCCAACAGACAGAGAAGGAAACAGCGGAGCCACCGCATCGCGGCGACATCGTCGCATGGTCGAACGCTTCCGCCTATGGACGAACGTCGATGTTGCGTTAGCTGCTCCAGCCGCCGAGCAGGATCCCGAGATCCGGCGCGCCCACGACCCCGTCACCGTCAAGATCCGCGGATCCCCTCGAGCCCCACTGACCCAGCAGAATCGCGAGGTCGGCCGCACCGACGAGATGGTCGCCGTCGAGATCGCCGACGACCGACCATTCCACGCTCAGTTCGGGACGGGAATCGGCGAGCGCATTCTCGCGCGTTGCGAAGCGCCGTGAACTTCCGAAGCGAATGCTCTCGTCGGCGCGGAGCAGCCAGCCGTCGTTCTCGGCGCTGCCGTCCACCCACGCCTGAACGTCGGCGACGACACCGGCGCCGCTCCAGACGTACTGGCCAAACGTCGGGCCAACCGTCGTCGTGGCACTGGCGACCGGCGCGAAGTCACCGCCGACGGTGCTCCACAGCGAGTCGCTGTAGGAGCGGTGAATCCAGGTCGCGTCGCCCGGCGTCGCCGCGGTCCCGCCTCCCTCATTGCCCTCCGCGTCGCTCGTGCCTTCGCCCCAGGAGGCGGTCGCGCGGTGGATCGAGACGTCAACGGGAATGGCCTGACCTGCGTCGTTGGTGAGCCGCAGCGTGACCGACGTGATCATCGCGTTGTTCGGAATGCCGGAGAGATCGAAGCGAAGCAGCCCGCGCCGCAGCACTCCCTGGTTCGTGCGGCCGGCGAAACACCACTCGCCCGCCCCGTTGCTCAGGAGTCCGGCAGGGCTTTCATAGAGGGTGTTGTCCGCGCTGGCCGGCAGCACCGAGAGCTCTGCCACCGCAGTGGCCGTGGCGCCGAACACCGTTGCGGCGGCGAGGGCCGTCGCGTGCATCATCGATCGCATCGTTTCTCCCTGAATTCGTCCGACCGCGAAGCCGGCGTCGGAAGAATGTACCCTGCGTTCCGTCATGGCCCAATCCGCTCTCCGCGAAGTTCTCGTCGCCACCGGCAATCCGCACAAGATCGAAGAGATCCGCGCCGTGCTCGGTCCCTTGGGCATTCGGGTTCTCGGGCTTGAGGATGTCGGGGGCGGCTTTCCCGAGCCCGACGAGCATGGCGCGACGTTCGAGGAGAACGCCCGCATCAAGGCCATCGCATACGCCCGGATGGCGGGGCGCACGTGCATCGCCGACGACTCGGGCCTCGAGGTCGACGCGCTCGACGGCGCGCCGGGCGTTCACAGCGCCTACTTCGCCGGGCGCGAGGGAACCCGCGCCGAGCGCGATGCCCGCAACAATCGGCTCCTCCTCGAGCGTCTGCGCGGCGTTCCGGCCGAGCGGCGCACCGCGCGATTCGTCTGCACGATGTGCCTGGCCACGCCGGACGGGCGCGTTCTCGCCGAGACGCGCGGGCACTTTCCCGGCGTGATCATCGACGCGCCGCGCGGGGCGAACGGCTTCGGCTACGACCCGCTTCTCCATCTCCCCGACGTCGGCTGCACGAGCGCCGAACTCTCGCCCGAGGCGAAGAACGCCCGAAGCCATCGCGGTCACGCGACGCGGCTGATGGCCGAGCGCCTCCGGGGCCTTGCCCTCGTCTAACGCATGGCCAGCCCCCGCGACATCCGCCTGCCGATCATCACGCTTCCGCTCGGCGAGCAGCGCTACTCGTGCCATGGCTGCGGCAACTGCTGCCGCGACTTCACCGTCCAGCTTCGCGACGACGACCTCCGTCGGCTGCGCGAACAGCGCTGGGCCGAGCGGCTCGGCGAGCCCGTCGTCGTCGAGTTCCGCGGCCAGTCCTACCTCCGGCAGCGCGACGACGGCGCATGCATCTTCTGGATGGCCGACGGCCGGTGCCGCATCCACGCCGAGTTCGGCTTCGAGGAGAAGCCGATCGCCTGCCAGTTCTTTCCCTTCTCGCTCGTGCCGGGGGAGCGCGATGCGGCGATGGGCATCAACTTCGCGTGCGGCAGCGTCCTCGAGAGCAAGGGCGCTGCGTTAGGGACCCATCGGGCCGAACTGCTGCGCATGGCGGATCGGGCTCCCGAGACGGTCGAGCGCCCGGTGCCGGTGGCGCTCGCCGACGGGCTCGTCGCATCGGCCGAGGAGATCGACGCGATCGTGAGGGCGTGTGACGGATGGATTCGCCGCACGGACGTGCCGCTGGTGATTCGGCTCGACGGTCTCGCCTGGGTTGCCCAGTCGCTCATGCAGGCCACGCTTACCGCCGTGCGCGGCGAGCGCTTCGGCGAGCTCGTCGCGACGCTCGTCGGCGCGCTGCCGGATGAACTTGCCCACCTGCCGATCGATCCGGCGAGCGCCGGCCAGCGGAAGCTCCTTCGACAGGCGGTCTTCGCCCGCACCGAGGATCCGAAGATCCGCGGCATGGAGAGCCGCGGGCGCTGGCGGACGGCGTTCGGCCAGTACCTGCGGTCGCGGCGCTTCGCAAAGGCCTCGGGACTCGTCCCGCGCATCGGCGTTGGCTGGCCGGACGGCATCGGGTTCGCTGCGGTCGAGCGCATCGCGCCGGTCGGCGCGTCGGGCGAGATCGACGCCATCGACGAGTTGCTCGGTCGATACGTTCGCGCGACGCTCCATGGGCGTCGGGCGTGGGGGGCGGGCCACTACGGCTGGCCGGTCACCGCCGGACTTGCGGCCCATGTCCTCAACATCGCCTGCGTCGGCTGGCTCGCGCGACTGCATGCCGCGGGCCGCGGCGAGGACGCGCCCGGGATCGTCGACGTGCGGGCGGCGCTCTCGCGCGTCGACCGGATCAGCGGCCGCGCCCCGTGGCTCGGGAGCGCCGGCGAGCGACTTCGAATGCGCTACATGGCGATCGACGACGGCCTGCGTCGGATCGTCGCCTGGAACTACCGCCCGGAGGCCTCGGGCGACTGAGCCCCGAAGGTCCTCGGGCCGGCGCGGCGGAAGCGCCGCCAGCACCATGCCGCGGCGATCGCGCCGAGCGGGATCGTGACCGCGGCCTCCGCGGCGCTTTCGAGGATGGCGATCTGGGCGAAGGTCGCGGCGAGCTCCTCATGGCTCATGGCGCCGCGGAAGAGACTGCCCGCGATCCACGCCACGCCGGCTTCGCGAAATCCGAAGCGCCCGAGCGGATTGAGCGCCAGGGCATAGGCGGCGAGTCCCAGGAGCGCGGCCTGGCTCATCGAGAGCGGCGCCCCGAGAATCGCGGCCACGCACACCATGCGGGCCGTCCACGCGACGATGTCGACGACGCGCATCGCAACGGCAAGGCCGAAGGAGGGAACCTGGCTGAGCATCGGATGCGCGCCACGGAGGCGAGGGCGCACCCAGTCGTTGCCGGCAAGGCGATGGATCGCCCACGTCGCGGCGGCGCAGGCGATGACGATGACGAGGAATGTCCCGGCGAGGCCAATGTGCGGAGCGAGCGGCATCGCCAGGGCGACGGCGACGAAGGCCACGCAGATGCTCAGCAGCACCGCGATGAGCCACGCGGTCATCAGCGCCGGGCCGATGCCGTCGACGCGCCAGTGAAACGCGACGCGGGCGACGAGGCCGACGCGAAAGGGGGCGTAGTTCAGGATGCTCGCGAGGAGATTCACCGCCTGCACGTCGACGAGCCGGAGCGGCCGCACCGGCCTGATCGTGCACCAGAAGATCACGCCGTTGACGATCAGGCTCGCGAGCGTCGCGAGGAAGGCGACGGCGATGAGCCAGCGCGGAGCCGTCGCGATGCGTTCGGTCACGTGCTCGAAGCCGCCCGCGCCGAACGCGCGGCGAATGCACCAGCCGATGAAGAGGATTCCCAGCGCGAAGGA
Organism: Phycisphaerales bacterium; assembly: GCA_044220875.1. Taxonomy (GTDB): domain Bacteria; phylum Planctomycetota; class Phycisphaerae; order Phycisphaerales; family SM1A02; genus JAEUIT01. The sequence continues at coordinate 925,394 of JBGAQH010000001.1, forward strand.
AATGAGCTGGACGATCGCGTCGCGCACCCGGCGCTTGGTTCCGGCCCGTCCCCAGCCCTCGGCGCGCTGCGGAGCGGGTGCGCTCATCGGCGCGACTCCGCGGGACGCGCGACGCTCACGGCGGGCGGGCGGCGGAATCGCTCGCGGGCGATGACCCAGAGGGCGCGGATGCCGTCCTTGGCCCTGATCTTCTTGCCCTCGGCGAAGGTGCGCGGCGAGTAGCGGACGTGCACCTCGGCGACCGGCGTGCGCAACCGGCCGAGGGCCGCCGCGATCTGCGGCTCGATGCCGAAGCGGTCCTCCGTCAGCGCGGGCATGATCGAACGCAGCACCGGCACGCGGAAGACCTTGTAGCAGCACTCCATGTCGTGGACCCGGAGTCCGCTCAGGGCGTTGCTGGTGACGGTCAGCGCCCGATTCATCGCCCGGTGGATCCGGCGGTGCATGCGCGGATCGTCGTCCTGACCCCAGCGGTTGCCGAACACGACGGGCACCGAGCCGCCGACGATGGGAGCGAGCAGCGCACCGTAGTCGCGCGGGTCGTACTCGAGATCCGCGTCCTGGATGATGACGATGTCCTCGTCGAGTGCCGCGTCCAGCACGGCGGCGAACCCGGTGCGGATCGCCGCGCCCTTGCCGCGGTTCCGTTCGTGGGCGAGCAGGCGGACGCCGCGGTCGGCACAGATCGCCGCGGCCCGCTCGCTCGCCTCCCGCGACGACCCGTCGTTCACCAGCGTGACCGCGAGTCGCCATCGCTCGGGAATCGGCGCGGCGAAGACGGAACGCAGGCACGCGTCGAGCGTTCCCGGTTCCTCGTAGAAGGGAACGACGACATGAAGCGTTGGCACCGTGCGTCGCTCGAGCCGATCAGGACTGCGTGGGCTTGCCGCCAATGGCATCACGCATGTGCGTATCGGCGATCATGTTCTTCATTCGGTAATAGTCCATCAGGCCGAGATGGCCGCCTCGAAGGGCCTCGGCCGTGGCCTTCGGCACGTCGGCCTCGGCAAGGATCACGAGCGCCCGGTTCTTCTGGGCCTCCGCCTGGTACTCCGCCTCCTGCGCCGTCGCGAGCGCACGCCGCTTCTCGGCCTCGGCCTGATAGCGCTTCGTGTCCGCCTCGGCCTGGTCGGCCTGGAGGTGGGCGCCGATGTTGTCGCCGACGTCGATGTCGGCGATGTCGATCGAGAGGATCTCGAAGGCCGTCGCGCTGTCGAGGCCCTTGGCGAGCACCGTCTTCGAGATCTTGTCGGGGTTCTCGAGCACCGCCTTGTGGCTCGCCGCGGACCCGATCGTCGAGATGATGCCTTCGCCGACGCGGGCGATGATCGTCTCTTCCGTCGCACCGCCGACCAGCCGCTCGATGTTCGTCCGCACCGTCACGCGGGCCTTGGCCCGGAGCTGGATGCCGTCCTGGGCGACGGCGTCGATCGTGGTCTTGCCGCTCGAGGCGCTCGGACAGTCGATGACCTTCGGATAGACCGAGGTCTGCACGGCGTCGAGGATGTCGCGACCGGCGAGGTCGATGGCGGTCGCCCGCTCCCACGGCAGGTCGATGCGGGCCTTGTCGGCGGCGATCATCGCTCGGATGACGCGGTCGACCCGGCCGCCGGCGAGGAAGTGGGCTTCGAGGAGATCGGTCGGGATGTCGAGCCCCGCCTTCTTCGCGGCGATGCGGTTGTAGACGATCATCTCGGGCGGCACCTTCCGGAGCCACATCATGACCAGGTTCATCAGCCCGACCGGGGCGTGCGAGAGCACCGCCTGCATCCAGAGCTTGATGAACTTGGCGAGCAGCGCGAAGAGGATCAGGGCGAAGAGGCCGAGGACGGCGACGACCGCGATGACCCAAGTCTCGACGGCGAGCGTGAACGGAGCGAGGGCGTTCATGGATATCTATTGCTTCGGGAAGGGTGATGCGGATCGTGTGTGCAAACCGCGCGTGGGGAGGTGCGCAGTTGCCGGTCGCGCCAGAAGGAGTGTGCGCCCGGAGGGCGCTACGGACTGCTTGGATTGGTATGGTGCGGTGCGGCGTCGGGCGCCGGACGAGCGCGAGAAACGTTTGCCTGCCCTCGGCAAGCGAGTTCAAGCGTAGCACCTTCCGCCGTCATCCGCCCCCAAGGGCCCGCCGCTCAGGCCTCGGCTCGCACCTTGAGCGTGCCGTCGATCACCGCGACGACCCGAACCGGCGTACCGGGATCGATGAGTCCCGTCTCCGCACTCGCGTCGAGGCGACGGTCGCCGATGCGGACGAAACCGATGGGCCGAAGCGGCGTTTCCGCAACGCCCCGCTGGCCGACCAGGCCGGCGAGATCGCGCAGGCGGTGCCTGCGGGCATCGTCAGTGGCGGCCTGCAGGGCATCGGGATCGTCAGGGTCGATCGACTCGGCTTCGGTGCCGGTGATCACCTTCATGCGCTCCGGGTCGCGGAGCGCGAATCGCCTCACCAGCGGGGAACGCTCCCACAGCTTGAGAAAGAGGATCAGGGCGAAGGGCGCGGCGATCATGTATCCGAAAAGGAGAAAGATGCCGGCGCTGGTGCTCCACATGAACATCGCGACGACGGAGGAGATGAACGCGACGGCGCAGAGGATCGCGAGCAGTCCGCCGGTGGGAACGAAGAGTTCGATGGCGAGGATGAGGAGCGCCACCAGACCGAGGACGATCGACGCGACGAGATAGCTGTCGTTGCCTCCCGTCGCCGGCGGGACTTGGGCGATCAAGGGCAGGAGCGGGGCGATCGGTCTCACGCGCTGGCCTCCTCGACGACAAGCCCGAGTCCGTCGCGGCCGACGACGCGGACCGGCCGACCGCTGGCGACCCACGCGCCGCGCGAGCGGACGTCAACCACGACGGCGGCGCCCTCGCTGCCGAACCGAGCGCGGCCCGCGGGCCGGAGGTCCGTGAGCGCGACGCCGACCGTCTCGTCGGCGGGCAGTTCGCCCCCGGGGCGGGCAAAGGCGAGTTCGGGGCGCTGGCTCACCGTTGCCTGCAGCACGAAGCGGCGGATCAGCGGCGACTCCGGCATGCGCTTCAGGAGAAACCCGATGCCGATGCCGCTGATGACAAAGGCGCTCAGCACGGAGAAGAAGCCGATCACGAGGTCGTTCTGGGCCTGCGGAGAGCTCAGGTCGCCGCCCGTGAAGCTGAAGACCAGGCCGACCAGGAGAAGCAGTCCGCCGCACAGCCCGGCGATGCCCATGCCCGGCGTGATGAGAAACTCGACGGCGATCAGTCCGAGTCCGAGCACGATGCAGAGGATCTCCCACCAGTCCGCGAGCCCGGCGAGCGCCGGCGCGCCGACCAGGGTCAGCAGGCCGACCGCGGCGATTGCCCCGAACGCGCCGACGCCGGGAGTGACCATCTCGATGAAGAAGCAGACGATCACCACGACGATGAGGACGGTGCGCACGGGCCAGGAGATCAGGAAGCGGACGAGCGACTCCGACCAGCTCTCGTCATAGCGGTGAAGCTGCTGGGCGCCGAAGAACTGCAGGAGGCCGGCGTCGTCGTTGACGACCGCGTGGGCGAGTCCGAAGCGGAACGCCTCCTTGCCGCGGAGCGTCACCAGCTCGTCGGCCGTGTCGACCTGCCCGATCAGCGTCCAGCGACCGGCCTCCTCGGGAGTCACGCGGGGCTCGTGCACGAATCGCTCGAGGGACGCGTCGTCGTCGGTCTCGAATGCCTGGCCGTCGGACCCGGCGTTGGGCGGCGACCATGTGGCGCCATCCTGCGTCTCGTCGTCGGGCAGCGAGTGCGAGGCGCCATCGCGCGACGGCGGGGTGCCGAAGACGATCTCGTATTCGCGGGCGTCGGCGAAGAGTCGCTTGCCGTCGTCGCGCCGGATGAGCCAGAGCTCGTCGCCCACGCGGATGAACGCGCGCACGAGGCGCACGTCGTGGCCGTTGCGGGCGGCGCTCTCGGTCACTTCGGCGAGAACGGGCGATTCGAGCTTCGCCCGCTCCGTCGCCGGGAGCGGCGTCAGCGACTGGTCGGGGCCGATGGCAATCGGGGCCGCATCGCCGATCGAGCTGGCGTCCGAGACGACAATCTCGCGGCAGGCGAGGGCGATGATCGCACCCGCCGAGAAGGCGTGCGGGCGAACCCATGCGACCTTGTTCGCGGGGAGATGCGTCTTGAGCAGATGGCAGATCGCGAGGGTCGCCCCGAGGTCGCCTCCAGGCGTGTCGAGCTCGATGACGATGCCGTCGCAGCCGTCGCGCTCGGCGAGGTCGAGCCGGCGCTGCAGCGTCTGCAGCGTCATCGGATCGATCGGGCCGGCAATGGTGATCACGCCGACGCTCTTGGCGAACCGCACCGCGGGAATCGCCTGCGGGTGGCCATCCGGCGGCGTCGCGCCCTCGCCGCGGAGGGGTCGCTGGAGACACAGTACCGCCGCAACCAAGAGCATCGCCGCAAGGGCGCGTTGCCACGCCAGCGGCGATCGAAGGGTCCCTATGGAGCGGAGTCGGGTCATGGTCGCGGCGGGGCGGGGCGGCGCGGCGAGTATATGGGGGGGTCGCTTCCATTCACGCGAAGCGCCACGGGCCAAAAAGAAGCCTCCGCCGGTCGAGTGACCGGCGGAGGCGTTGGGTACGTGGATTCGGCTGACGGGCTGGCCTGATTCGACCCGAGATTCGTGCGCTCCTCGAGTCGTCGCCCCCCACGGGAGCCTCGCCACACGCGAGCAACCGTCACAGGCGCCATTCGAGAATGGCTCGTCAGCGTTCGTCCGGTGAGGGCCGCGAGGGCCTCACGGAATCAGTCCCAAGTGATTTCGAAGGTGAAGCTGGTGCCGCCGCCGGTGACCTTGCGGCACACCGTCAGCCACATGTCGGCGCCGTTCGCCTCGGTCTCTTCCTTGAACAGGTTGTCGTCGACGTCGAGGTTGGCCCCGAACTTGACGGTTCCTTCCGGCGTGAAGTTCTGCTCGAAGTTCACGTGGTTGTCGTTGTAGCAGATGTTGCCTTCCCACGAGCTGCGGCCACCGTGGATCTCGAGGGTCTTCGACTTCGTGTAGACCGGGTCGGTGTAGACGCCGTTCTCGACGCCGCGGTTGCCGACGATCGCAAACTTGGAGTCGAGGCTTTCCTTCCACTGCTTGGTCTTGCGGGCGCCGTTCAGGAGCAGCGTGCCGTAGGAGGTGTTGGAGGTCGCGGTGAGGTCAGCCTTGAAGCGGGTGACCGACGCGTCGTCCCAGTACTTGTCCTGCGAGACGTTGTACGCGTTGTAGTTGTAGGTCGCGCAGTTGGCGACGTTACCGCTCGACTCGGACGGGCTGATGCAGAGCTGGGCGCTGAAGTAGTTCTGCGCCAGGCACGCGCCGTAGAGGTTGGCGTGATCGTTCTGGGTGATGTCCTCGGCGCCCTTGCCCGGAACGGTGCCGACGCGGTTGATCACGCCGGGGGTCGGGAAGTTGCCGTTGAAGGCACGGCTCCAGGTCAGCCACGCGGTGTGGATCTGACGGAGCTGGGTGGCGTCCTTCACCTGACGGGCCGTGGCGCGAGCCTTGGCGAGAGCAGGGAGGAGGAGGCCGAGAAGCAGGGCGATGATGGCCATGACGACCAGCAGCTCGACCAGCGTGAAGCCCGACATGCGATTGCTGCGCTTCATGAGAGTGTTGTCTCCAAAGGGACCCGAGGAAGGGCCCCAACGGTAAGGGACCCGGCAAGCAGTTCGGCACGGTGGCTCCGGAAGCCAGCGGTCCGACCAGTCTGTATGCGGGAGCGTCCCGCAGAATCCTCCGTGACTCGTTTCCAAGTCACGGAGGGTGATCGTCAGGTCATGCCCAGCGTGTCGGACATGACGGGGGAGAAGGGATCAAGACGGGGCGTTGCCGTTCGTGAGCTTCTCGTCGAGGGCCGACGGGACGAAGTTCGTGCCCGACGGGGTGTTGTGGATGGTGATCCAGGTGTCGCCCGCGAGACGGCCTTCGCCGGTGACGGCGCTGCAGCCGGACTGGGTGAACTCGTAGTTGAAGATGTTGTCCTTCGACAGGTTCACCGCACCGCACTCCCACGCGACGTTGTTCGGGTAGAAGGTCTTGAGGGACTCGGTGTGGTTGTCCGCGTACACGATGTTGCCCTGCCACTCCTTCTCGGAGCCGTGGAGCTGGAGGGTGTAGCTGAGACGGTAGTTGTCGCCGGTGTTGGTGCCGGCCTTCGTGCCACGGGTACCGAGCAGCGGCTTGGTGCTGTCGGTCGAGTTGCGCCAGTTGGTCTTCTTGCGCTCGCCGCAGAGAGCCAGGTGGGCATAGCTGGTGTTGCAGACGCCCGAGGCCGGGACCTGGTTGATGTCAGCCTTGAAGGTCGTGTCCCAGTACTGGTCCGTCGCCGGGTCGTACTTCTTATAGTCGTAGTCCTTCTTCTCCGCGACGACCGGGTTCACCTCGGTCGGGCCGATCACAAGGTCGGTGTTGAAGAAGCGCTGGGCGACGATCGCCGAATAGAGGTTCGCGCTGCTGTTCTTGGTCTGGTCCTCGAGGCCCTGGCCCGGGACCTGCTGGAGGCCGTTGGGCAGCTGGACAGCGAGACGGTTGATGAGGCCCGGAGTCGGGAGACGGCCACCCTGCTCGTTCTGAGCAAAGGTGAGCATCGACTTGTGGATCTGGGCGACGTTGTTGGCGTCCTTGATGGTGCGGGCGTTCTGCTGAGCCCGGGCGAGTGCCGGGAGGAGCAGGCCGATGAGCAGCGCGATGATCGCGATGACCACGAGCAGCTCGACGAGGGTAAAGCCTCTACGGTTCTGTCGCATGTGCTGAGTCTCCTTTAAGAGAGCACGGGGGAAAGAAAGAAACCTGTGCCCGCAATCACGGGCAATAAGGAAGCCCAACGGGTACCGCCTAGGTACGCGTCGGATACGAGACGAGAGTGAGAGGGGGCGGTGAGCGATGCGTCGCCAGGCAGCAGGACGCGAGTCTGAAACGCGAAGCGGAGACGCCTGCGGATCCGACTCAGAGGGCTCGAACCGAGATGGTTGACGGATACAACCCCAATGGGGCCTCAGTCTGGCGGGAGGCCGCAAACCTTCCTACGTGCTCGCTGGCAGGCCGATCGGCGAATCCGATGTGCCCGCCGGGTCGCCAGTCCATGGATGCATGTGGATGCATGTGGATGCATGGACACGGCGCGAGCCGGGGAAGGGCCGCTCTAGGCGGTCCCGTGGTGCCTTTCGCCTGGCGGAAGATCCCATTCGGGACTCCTGCCCGCCATCGCGTCCGCCTCGCCTGTCCGTTGGCCTTGACCTGTTCAAGGTCGGGCTGGTCGGGCGATCGACGCCGTTGGGTTCCCATCTGCACTTGGTCTTTCGCGACCAAATCGGGATCCAAGCGACTGCACCAGAACTGAATTGTCCGTCAAACGCTCCTCGAACACCTTCGCCGCGTCGGCTCGGTCTTTCGACCGGGCGGGTCAGACTCCCAAGAGTCTGATCGAGCGGCACTGACTGACGCTACTCACACCGAATTGTCGGCCGTTGCGACAGAATGAGGTGTCGGGGGTTCCGACGGATGAGGGCAGGTGAGGATCAGCAATGCGCTGATGGCTCGGAGATAGGTCGCAACTGCCAGAGGTCTGTTGCAAGATAATCCGACGCGCGAGACTGTCAAGTTGCAAAGTTCTCACGTTTTTTCCCTAGACCGCTTGCTCGCCTCCATCACGAGGCGAATCGCGCACTCTCCGCGCCGGCGCCGATGCGGTGCACGCCCCGCCGGCGAGGCCGTCGGTGAGTGAGCGCGACCTCTTCCGCGCGTTATTGCCCGCATTCACTTGGGGAGGGTGCCGTCGTTGAGGCGCTCCCGCACGTCGACGGCGAGGTGGTGGGGACCCTCGACACTCTGGGTGATGCAGAGCCAGATGTCGCCGGCGACCCGGCCGTCGCGGAGCCCGCCCGTGCAGTCGGTCTGGTTGAACTCGCAGTTGAAGATGTTGTCCTTGGTCGGCCTGATCGTGCCGCACGTCCAGGTGACCTGCGGGGGCAGAAACGAGGTGAGCGACTCGGTGTGGTCGTCGGCGAAGACAATCGAGCCCTGCCACACCGGGCCGCGGTCGTACCGGCCAACGGTGTAGGACTTGGTCCATCCGTCGCCGCTGCGGACGCCGCGATGGGTTCCGCGGTCCCCGTAGAGCGGCACCGACGCATCGGCGGCGCTCGACCAGCGGCGCTGCCGCTCCCCGCAGAGCGCCAGATGGGCGTAACTGGTGTTGCAGACGCCGTCGACGCGGTCGAGTTCGGTGCGCACGCTCGGCGCCCAGTAGTGACCGGTGACCGCATTGACCGCGGCGTAGTCGTAGCGGCATGGCTCGACGATCGGATTCTCCTCGCCGCGGCTGATGAGCATCTCCGGCGTGATCAGCCGTTCGCCGAGCATCAGTCCGAGCAGATTCGCGGTGGTGTCAAGCGACGGATCCGGCGTGCCGCTGCCTGCCGCCACCTTCGATGGCCATGGCAGGTCGCCGCCCGGCGCCGACTGGGCGTGCTGGAGCATCGCCTGATGGGTCTTGGCGATGTCGTTCGCGTCGCGGATCGGATACGCGCCGCTCCGAATCCGCTTCAGCGGCACCCAGAGGATCGCGACGATCACGATGAGCAGTCCGAGCAGGAGCAGCACCTCGATGAGCGAGAGTCCCCTGGTGCGTCGCGATCGAGAGCTCATCGAGCTTCTTGATACGCTCCCCGGCCGCGCGTCGCCAGCGGCTTTTCGGACAATCTGGCGAGCGCGCCCCAGAAAGGGAACACCGATGTCGATCGCCTCGCGCCTTGCCGAACTCTCCATCACGCTCCCCGCCGCGCCGAAGCCGGTGGCCGCGTACGTCCCCGCGGTCCGGACCGGCAACCTCATCTTCATCAGCGGACAGCTGCCGATGCAGGCCGGTCAGCTGATGATGAGCGGGCCGGTCAGCGCGGCATCGATCGAGCGGGCCCAGGCCGCCGCCCGGCAGTGCGCCCTCAACGGTCTCGCGATCGTCGCCGATCAGCTCGGCGGATCGCTCGACCGCGTCGTTCGCATCGTTCGCCTCGGCGTCTTCGTCTGCTGCGAGGCCGGCTTCGCCGACCAGCCGAAGGTCGCCAACGGGGCGAGCGAGGTGCTTCAGCAGATCTTCGGCGAGGCGGGACGACATGCCCGCGCAGCGGTGGGCTCGATCGCCCTGCCGCTCGGCGCGTCGGTCGAGGTCGAGATGCTCGTCGAGGTGAGCTGAGCTCGCGGACGCCTAACGCTTCGGCTGCGGCGCCGCTTCCTCGCGGGCCGCATCAAGGGACTTGATCGCCGGATGCGAGAGAAGATAGGCCCGGCGCTCCTCGACGAAGTCGCGCAGCGTTCCGCCGCGCCGCTGCTCGCCCTCCTTCGGGGCCGGCGAGCGCTCAAGCTGCCGCGCGAAGGACTCGTAGCTCGAGAGCTTCTTCGTGTCGATCTCGACCTCCTTGCGGATGAGATCGGCGTAGCGCTGCGCCATCGGTCCGAAGCTCCGCTCCCAGTCGAGGTCCTCGGTCGCGATGGCGCGGACATGTTCGAGATAGCGGCGCCGAAGGCTCGGCACCGCGAGGAGCTTCGAGCGAAGCGGCTTCGCGGCGTCATCGAGACCCACGAGCGGATCGAGCGTCGGCCCGCCCATGCGCATGCCGCCTCCGCCGCGCCGTCCGCCGCCGTCGCGCGGGCGGTCGCGAGGACGCTCGCCCTCGGGAGGCGGTCCGTCCTGCGCCGCGGGCGCCGCGGGCGCCGCTGACGCCTCGGCGTTCGGGCCGCGGCCTCGCGGTTCGCCGCCGTCGGAACCCGGAGGTCCGTCGCGCCCGCCCGGTCCGCGCCCACCCGGTCCGCGCATTCCGGGAGGTCCGCCGCCGCCGGTCGCGAACGTCTCGTTCGCGTCGTGCGGGATGAGGTGGAAGACGCCCTTCTCGTCGAGGAAGAGGTTGTAGTCGCTCGAGCGCGTCCAGTAGCCGTCGTTGTTCACCAGGGCGCAGTCGAGGGCGAGGAACCAGAGCGCCTGGTCAATGTCGAGGATCGGCGTCAGCGCCGCCTCGAGCGAGTCGCTCGGCGTCTCGTTCAGCGTCCTGCAGAGGCGGATGAGCGCCTTCCACGACGCGTCGCTGTCCTTGCTCTTGATCTCGAACCGCTGCTTGTACTGGGCGACGTCCTCGCCGGTGTACTCGAGTCCGCCGCGGGCGCCGGGATTTCCCGGCACCTTCCAGCGGGCGCCCTCGGCGCTCGGGAAATGCTCGGCGAGCATCTCCCTGTTGAACTGCTGGGCATTCGAATAGACGCCCCAGTTCTCGCCGTTGATGACCACGCGCACGAGATTCGCCTTCGGCGCCGGCATGTGGCGACGGGCGATGTCGAGGAAGAGCACGGTGTGCAGGAACGTCGGGTCCTCGTGGGCGTTGAGGAGGTTGAGCGACTTGTAGCCAAGGAGCCGCTGCTTTCCGTCCGCGCAGTCCACCGAGACGTTGAGCGAGCGCTTGAGCGTCTCGGCCACGGTGAAGTACGAGGACGCGCCGCGGTAGGAGACGCCGACGTTCGGATAGCGCTTGCCGTCGACGGTGAGCGTCGCGGGGACCTCGACGTCGGTGCCGTAGAAGTCGCCCATCTCGGCGGTCCAGTCCGCGTCGTCGAAGTCGAAGAAGAGCGTGCGCAGGGTCGCCGGGTCGTAGAGCGGCGTCGTCTCGGCCCTCACCCCGTCGGGACGGATCGTCACGCCGGGCTTCGCCTCCTCGGACTCGCCGCCGAAGGGCGGTCCCATCCGTCGGCGCCCGCCGCCGTTGGCTCGTTCCTCCTTCAGCTTCGCGCGGGCCGCGTCGCGCTCCGCCCGGTCGAGGCGATGGTCGCCGTTCTTGTCGAACTCCTTCACAAGCGCCCGGTCGGGAGCGCCGGGCCCGCCGCCCGGTCCACCCGGTCCGCCCGGCCCAAACATCGGCGGGCCCATGCCGGGCATGCCGGGCGGTCCCATCTCGATGGTGACCGCGGGGCCGGTGAGTTCGGCGTAGGTCGCCCGCTGGGCGTCGGTGAGCAGGGCGAGCGCCCGCTTCAGGAGCTCCTGCCGCTCCTCCGCCGGCATGAACATCCGCATGCCGTCCGGGGCGAGGGCCACGAGCTTCTCGCGCTGCTCGGCCGAGATCGTCAGCCTCGTCGCCACCGGCTCCTGGAGCATGCCGTCGACGCCGCGCATCTGCAGGCGAATCTGCCGAAACCGATTCCGCTGCGACTCGCCGAGGATCGCCATGAAGTCGTCCTCGGGCGAGGCGTCGTCGAGCTTGTTCCGCTGGCGCTCGCTGAGCTTGAGCTCGTCGCGCACCTGCGGCGCCGCGAGGAGCCCGAGGTCCATCATCTCCTCGGACATGCGCGGGCCCCGCGGTCCGTCCTGGACGGGAATCGCGGAGGCGGCGCGAGCCGGCACGCCGGAAAGGACGAGCAGGCCGGCGGCGAATGCGAGGCGGAATGCGTTTCCCATGCTGGCTCCCTTGCGGACGGATGCGGTGGCGTGAGCGAACTGTTAGGCGCGCCGGAGCTCGACGCTCTGGACGCCCTCGACCCTGTTGATGGCGGCGACGACCGCGGCCTCGTCGACGCCCGCACGCAGTCGGATCTCGTGCGTGACCTCGAGTGCGGTGCCCTGGCGGGCGGTGGAGGTGGCCACGAGAACGTGGTCGGCGGCGAACTCCGCGAAGGGGCCGGCGAGCGCTCCGGCCGGCTCGAAGCCGAGCCCGAATCGGACGACCAGAAGCCGGTCGCGAGCAAGCGATCCGGCCCTGTCCCCGGCGCCGCCGAGCCTGTTCATGGCGATGGCCGCGGCGCCGACGATCGGGATGCCGATGAGCGGAAGCAGCGGGACGTTGGCGCCCGCGGCCATGCCGACGATGACCGCGAAGATGACGAACGCCGTGTCGCGGGTGTCCTCGACGACGGTGCGGAAGCGCACGATCGAGAGGGCGCCGACGAGGCTGAAGGCCTTCGCGACGCTGTCGCCGATGACCATCGAGACCATGGCGATGAGGACGGCGAGGAGAACGAGCGTCGCGCCGAGCGTCCGGCCGTTGCGATGCTCGCGGCCGTGCGAGAGCCGATAGATGATCGCGACGCCGGCGCCGCAGACGAGGGCGATGGCGAGCCTTGCGGCCATCTCGGGGGCGGTGACCGTACCGACGGGCGACGGGCCGGTCACGCTCGTGAGCCAGTCAGGCATCGCGGTCGTCCTCGTCGACACGTCGGTTGTCGGTCGCCGCGGCCGCCAGCGATCGAACGCCCTGTCGGTACTTCGAGATGCCGCGGCGGCCGAGCCTCAGGACCTCGATGAGCTCCTTCACGGCCACGGGCAGGGCCGCGCCCGCGGCCAACATCTCGCTCCCGCACTTGATCTCGATGACCATGGTCGACTCCGCCAGAGGCCCAAGGTCGCGCGGCGCGAAGTCCCACGCACGGGCCGGCGCCGCTCGCATCTCGCGGTCGATGGTAACCCGAATGGGCAAGGCACCGCCGATGGACGGAGCGTCGCCGAAGAAGGCCCGACGCCGATAGTCGATCAGGCAGGCCGGCCCGAGCGAGCGGCGATGGATCTGCCGCCGGTAGTCCGAGCCGATCCAGTCGGCCGGCGGCGAGGCGGATTCGTCCAGCCAGCGGAGCTCTGCGATCGGGAGCGCAATCCGCTCCTTGCGGACGAGTTCCCCGAGTCGCGTCTTGCGCTCGAGATAGGCCTGGTCGCCGGCGCCGTAGCGGCGTACGCGGAACTTCCGGAAGCGATGCCAGCCGACCCGGCGGTAGACCTCAAGGTCACCGGTGTCGCAGTAGAGGCTGGTGACTCGGTAGTCGCCGTCGAGCGACGCGTCGCCGTGCGGATCGCGGCGGAGCCTGCGATCGAGGATCTCGGTGATCGCCCCGAGACGGTCGAGGTCCACGCGGAACTTGATCTCGCGGGCGGTGCCCATCGAGCGCTCGCGGCGCAGCGCCGGCGATTCGCTCGCTTCGCGCCCGGCGTGGTCGTGCTGTTCCGTGCTCAATGGCGATCCTCGTGCCGGGGCGACCGGCGCCGCGACTGTGGCCGTGCCCAACGCCATCGTCCGGCGGACGATTTCGCGCTTCGCATCGGATCTTCGGCTATCGACTGAGCCAGGCGCCAAGAAGCGCAATGTTCCCGAGGAGGCTCAGGCCGAAGAGGATCGCGAGGATCATGGTCAGCGGGTTCTTCGACGCGTCGGCGAAGAGCGACGGCCTGCGGGCCATCGCGCCGGCCTGGGCCTCGGCCGCGGACTTCGCGACCTCGGAGATGTCGACGTGCGGACGCGCATGCTCGGGATGCTCGCCCTTGAGGACGAGGTCGATGTCGACGATGAGCTCGCGGGCGCTCGGATAGCGGTCGCGCGGCTGCTTCTGCATCATCATCTCGAGGATCTGGGCGCAGTCGCCGGAGAGCTCGGGATTGAGGTGGTCGGGCGGCGTGAGCTGCGACTTCAGGTGACGGTGCATCACCTCGGAGGGGGACTTGCCCTCGAAGGGAACGCGCCCGGTGACCATGTGGAAGAAGGTCGCGCCGAGGCCGTAGATGTCCGAGGGCGGCCCGATGTTCTTCTCGCCGCGGATCTGTTCGGGCGAGATGTAGTAGGGCGTGCCGAACGCCCGACCGCTCTCGGCCTCCGCCGCTTCCTTGTCGCTCATCGCGCGGGCAAGACCGAGGTCGGCGAGCTTCACCGTCCCGCTCTTGCTCATCATGATGTTCTTGGGCTTGATGTCGCGGTGGATGAAGCCCTGGTCGTGGGCGTGCTTCAGCGCCGAGGCGACCTGCCGCACGATCTGCAGCGCTTCCTTCTCGCTGAACCGCTTCTTCGCGACGATCCGGTCGTAGACGGTCTCGCCGTCGACGTACTCCATCACGAAGTAGTGGTGCTCGCCCGCCTGGCCGACGTCGTAGGCCTGCACGATGTTCTGGTCGTTCAGGCGCGCTGCGGCGCGGCCTTCCTTGTAGAAGCGCTCGATGAACTTGGGGTCGCTCGAGAACTTCTTGGGCAGGACCTTGATCGCGACGAGCCGGTCGAGCGAGAGCTGGCGGCCGAGGAAGACCGTGGCCATCGCGCCCGAGCCGAGCTTTCGGATGATCTTGTAGCCGGGGATGCGCTGGCTCGACCGGTCGGCCTCGAGGTCGGTCTTGAGGCGCTGGATCTGGCGACGCGTGAGGTACTCGCGCTCGACGAGCACGTCCTCCAGCGTCCGCGGCTCGCCGGCGGCGATCTGGGCCCGGACGCTGTTGGTGACCTCGTCGAGCTCGTCCTTGGTGATGAGTCCGCGGTCGACCACGAGCTTCCCGAGCATCGTGTCGAGGCTCGAGCCGGCGCGGCTGCTGTCGCCCGCCACCGAACCGCCCGCCCTGGACTGGTTCGCCGGCCCGGCGCTCATGCCCGCGACGGGCTCGTTCCCCTGGGCAACGTGCTGCGCGCCGTGATGGACGACATGCCCGGGACGGTCCTCCGGCTCGCGAGCCAGCCCGATCGGGGCGTGGGGGGCCGAATGCGTCGTCCCATGCGGTGCCGCGAATGAGGCGTCCAGCACGCCTTCGGCGCCGTGGGCCGCATTCGAATCAGGGATATTGGACGGCGTCGGAGTTCCCACGGGTATCGGGTGCTGGTGAGAAGTCTTCGGTCTCGCGGGTGGGCCTTGGCGCGTCGGACGAGCCGCGAGAGCGCTGCGACGTTGACGGGGAGTGTTCTGGGTCCGTCTGGCCCTGTCAACAGGGCCGTCGACGCGCGGGTCGCGGAGCCGGTCGAACCGCGCGGTGAGCGAGCGATCCCGCCTCCGGGAGTGCCGCCCGGTTCGCCGCGCGTGGTGCCACCCCATGAGTACGGCCCGCGAGCCTGAACGGATGCGACTCGTTCGTATACTCGCCCCGACGATCAGCGCTCGGGTCTTCGCGTGAGCGTCCCGCGCTCGATCGCGGAACGATCGGGGCCATGCATTTCGCCGTCCTCTTGCTCCCTGTCGGAACCTGTCGGCGTGCCCGAATCCGCCCCATCGATCCTCATTATCCGACCGAGCGCCCTCGGTGACGTCTGTCGATCGGTGCCGCTTGCGGTCTCGCTGCGGGCAGCGTTCCCCGGCGCTGCGATCTCGTGGATTGTGCAGGATTCCTTTGTCGAATCCGTCGTCGCCCATCCCGCCGTGAACGCCGTCATCCCCTTCCCCCGATCCAGGTGGAAGCGCTGGTGGCATCCCGCGGGACTCAACGAATTCAGGCATTGGCTTGACGGCCTTCGCGGTCGCTTCGATCTGGTGATTGATGCCCAAGGGCTCGGCCGAAGCGGACTGATGGCGTGGTGGACGGGAGCTCCGCGCCGCGTCGGGTTCGCGGACGCACGCGAACTCGGATGGCTTGGGTGCAACGAACGGCATCGGGTCGACGCGCCGCACGCCGTCGATCGCATGCTCGGCCTCCTCGCGGCTGCGGGGATTACCCCGGTCACCGACCTTCGCCTTCACCTGAGGCCGGAGGATGTCGCCTGGTGGGAGGCCGAGCGCGAGCGCCGGGGCATGCGGGGCGCCCGCTATGCGGTCTTCGCCCCGACGAGCCGCTGGACGAGCAAGGACTGGCCGGCGGAGCGATGGCGCGAACTGGCCGCCCCGATGTTCGATCGCGGATTCGATCGCTTGGTCTACCTCGGGACGCGGGGAGAGGCGGCCCACGTCACAGCGGCCATGCCGACAGGATCTCCACAGGACGGACGTCTGGTGAATCTCGCCGGCGCGACGGGCGTCGGCCAGTCGATGGCCGTGATTGCGGCGGCCGACCTGGTGATCGCCAACGACTCCGCGCCGCTGCACATCGCGGTCGGCTTCGGGCGAAGGCTCCTGGCCCTCTTCGGCCCGACGGATCCGGCGCGGGTCGGGCCGTATCGGCGCGATCGAAGCGTCCTCCGCGGCGACGCGGCGCGGGAGTTCCGCGGGAGCTATCGGGATCGCTCGATCGGCGATTCGCTCATGCGCCTCATCGCCACCCGCGATGTCCTCGCCGCCCTCGACGAGGGCAGGGCAGAGGCGCCGCGCGAGCCGGTCGCCGCGGCGGGAGGGATTCGGTGAGCCGCCATCGACTCGTCCTCGCCAGCGCGTCGCCGCGCCGTAGGCTTCTCCTCCGCGACGCGGGGTTCGACCCCGAGGTGCTCGAGAGCGATCTCGACGACGCCCACCTGACCCGCGGCCGCGTCCCGGCCGAGGCCTTCGTCGTCGCCCTCTCCTGGTTCAAGGCCCGCCGCGTGATGTGGCGGCATGCGCCGCGCGAGGCGGTGGTCGTGGCCGCCGACACCGTCTGCGTCCACGAGAGCGAACTGTTAGGGAAGCCGCGCGACGCGGCCCACGCCGGCGCGATGCTGCGGGCGATGCGGGCACGTGCCCACCGCGTGGTGACCGGCGTGACGGTCCTCTCCGTCGAGGGGGAGCGGCATCTCTTCGTCGACGTCGCCCTCGTCAGCGTGGGACCGCTCGCCGACGACGCGATCGACGCGTACGTGGCGAGCGGCGACTGGCGAGGGAAGGCCGGCGCATACAACTTCTCCGAGCGCGTCGCCGCGGGCTGGCCCGTGCGGTGCGACGGGGATCCGACGGGCGTGATGGGGCTCCCGATGCGCCGCGTCATTCCCATGCTCGAGCGGCTTGAGGTCGTGCGGTCCGGCGCCGGGCGCGAGAGCGGGGCGGCGCGATGACGCTCGCCGTGACGCACCTCTCGCCCGGGGTCGCGGTGACGATCGCGTCGGCGATCATCCTCGCGATGGCCTGGTACTGGCCGCGGCTCGCCCGGGCCGAGGTGTCCGTCGCCCATCGACGCGTGCGGCGGGCCTCGCTGGTCCTCGGTCTCGTCGGGCTCATCGGCGCGACGCTCGGGTTCGGGATCATCGACCCCGATGCGACGCCGGTGCCCTACATGGTCGCGTGGGGAGCGGCGTCGCTGGCGATCTTCGGCGTGGTGATGCTCGCCCTGCTCGACGCGCTGATCTCGCTGCGGCTCCATCGCGCGGCGATGGGGGAAACCAGGAGGCGCAGCGCCGAATCGCTGGCGAGAGCGCTCCGCGAGGCGAAGTCGCAGCGCCCGGGGGAGGGGCCATGAGCGACATCGTCCGCATGGCCGAGGCCCCCCGCCGTCCGTTGCCCGCGCCGTTGGACCTGCTCGCGGCGCCGCTCGCATGGGCCTACGGCCTCGGGGTGCGGTACCGCAATGCCCGATTCGACCGCGGCGTCGGCGTCGGCTCGCTGCCCGTCCCGGTCATCTCGGTCGGCAACGTCACCGCCGGCGGCACGGGCAAGACGCCGTTCGTCGCGTGGGTCGCGGCGGCGCTTGCGGCCCGCGGACACCGACCGCTCATCGCCATGCGCGGCTACCGCGCCGCGCCGGGCCAGGCCGGCGACGAGGAGCTCGAGTACCGCTCGCTCCTGCCCGAGGTCCCGGTCGTCGCCAACCCGCAGCGCCTCGAGGCCGTCGGGCGCCATCTCGCCCGCGCCGCGCCGGAGCGGATGCCCGACTGCGTCCTTCTCGACGACGGCTTCCAGCACCGGCAGGTGCGGCGCGACCTCGACCTCGTTCTCGTCGACGCCACACGGCCCTCGCTCGACGATCGCCTTCTTCCGAGCGGATGGCTGCGCGAGCCGGCGGCGGGGCTGCGGCGGGCGTCGGCGGTCGTCGTCACCCGCGCGGACGAGATGAACGAAGCGTTAGCCAACGCGATCTCGCGTCTCCATGGCCGCACGCCGATCGCCTGGACGCGCCACGCGTGGCGGGCCGTGACGCTGCATGGCGCCGACGGCGAGTCGCGCTCGCCGATCTCGTGGCTCCGCGGCAAGCGGCTCACCAGCTTCTGCGGCGTCGGCAATCCGCGGGCGGTGCTGGCCACCGCAACCGCCCTCGGCGCGACGATCGTCGCCGACCTTCCCGCCCGCGACCACGTCGCGATCACAACCGAGTCGCTGCGGCGCATCGTCGGCGCGGCGCGCGGCAGCGACGGCGTGCTGCTCACCCGAAAGGACTGGGTGAAGGTGGCGGCGCTCGGCGACGGCGCTGCCCGGACCCTGCTCGCGGACGCGCCGCCGATGGTCGTCCCGGACATGGCGATCGAGTTCATCGAGGGCGAGGAGGCGGTGATCGCGGCGCTGCGGCACGCGATCGCGAAGCCGGTGCTGTAGACTTCGCTCGTGCCCCACGCCACCCGACTCACGCCCCTGGCCGCTCCAGTCACCGAGATCCACGAACGCATCCTCGCCCGGCTCTCGGCGTGGCGGCCCTCGAAGGTGATGGTGATCGGCGACTACATGCTCGACCAGCACGTCTACGGCGCTGCGGAGCGGCTCTCGCCGGACGCGCCGGTGCCGGTGCTGATGGCGGGCGATCCGCGCGACATCAGGGAGACGCCAGGCGGGGCCAGCAACGTCGCCTCCTGCCTCCGGGCCCTTGAGGCCGAGGTCCTCTGCTTCGGCGTCATCGGCGGCGATCCCGAGGGCGAGTCGCTGAAGCGGCACCTGGTCGAGCTCGGCTGCGACGTGCAGGGCATGATCGTCGACCCGTCGCGGCCCACGACGGTGAAGCGGAGCCTCATCGGTCTCGCCCAGCATCGCCATCCGCAGAAGATGTTCCGGCTCGACTTCGAGAGCCGTGAGCCTCTCGGCCGCGCGGTCTCCGAGCGGCTGCTCGGATCGATGCTGGCGGCGCTGCGCTCCGTCGACGTGGTCTGCATCGAGGACTACAACAAGGGCGTCTGCTCCTCGACGGTCTGCCAGGCCGTCATTGCCCAGGCCCGATCGCTCGGCATCCCGGTCCTGGTCGACCCGGCCGCGATCGAGGACTACGGCCGCTACCGCGGCGCGACCGCGATCACGCCCAACCGCAGCGAGGCCGAACTCGCCACGGGGATGGCGATGCCGCTCGACGCCTCGGTCGAGCACAACGCGCGGCTCGCCGCGCGGCTTCTCGGCGACGGGCATCTTGACGCGGTCGTGCTGACGCTTGACCGTCACGGTTCGCTCCTCCTTGAGCGAAACGGCGAGCCGCTCCACGTGCCGACGGTGGCCCGCAAGGTGTATGACGTCACCGGCGCGGGCGACATGGTGCTCGCGGCGCTCGCGGCGGCCCGGGCCAATCACTTCGCATGGGATGAGGCAGTCGCCTTCGCGAACGCCGCCGCCGGTCTTGAGGTCGAGGTCTTCGGCGCCCAGCCGATTCCGCTCTCGAGCGTGCGCCGGTCGATCCTCGCCCTCGCCGGCCACGCGACCGGCAAGACCCGCTCGATGGGCGACCTCCTTGTCGAACTCGCCGTGCATCGCGACGCGGGCCACCGGATCGTCCTCACCAACGGCTGCTTCGACGTCATCCATGCCGGACACGTCGCGTACCTCCGCGAAGCGCGGCAGCAGGGCGACGTGCTCGTCGTCGGCGTCAATTCCGACGAGGAGGTGCGCCGACAGAAGGGCATCGGCCGGCCGATCTACTCCGAGCAGGACCGTCTGGAGATCCTGGCCGAGCTGCACTGCGTCGACTATCTCGTCGTGTTCCGCGAGCCGACCGCGCATGAACTGCTCAAGGCCGTGCGGCCGCACGTCTACGTGAAGGGCGGCGACTACCGTCCGGAGCAGGTCAACGAGTTCGATCTGGTCCGCGAACTGGGTCTTGAGATGCGACTGCTCGCCCATCGTCCCGGACTCGGAAGTTCGAGCATCGTGGACAGGATCCGGAAACTCGACGCGGAACGCACGACTGCCGACTCCTGAGCGGGTTGGCGCTTGCGTGACGGGATTGCCGTGTCAGCGTTGCGGAGGTCGCCTTTGCGCGGCCGAGCGATCACATGGCACAGAGAGGGACCACACTGCGTGTCGCGACGACCTTGGCGCTGGCCTTGGCGGTTGGCTGTTCCAGCGCCCCGAAGTCGGCGCCGCGGCGCGAGGCGGCAGACGATGCGAGGCCTGGGATCGCCCTTCCTGCCCCCAACGCGGTGCTTCTGGGCGCGGTCGAGGGCGACGAGGCCTACCGAAACGACCAGCGATTGGGTTCGTTGACCCCGGGTGGATTCACGGTGGAGAGCGTCGAGCGGGAGTGGTATGAGCGGGACCGCGTGCTCTTCGGCCGCAGCTACGTCGACTCCCGCGTCACCACACGCGTTCGCCAACGGTCCTTTCGCTAGCGGAAGCATCGGGTAGAAGCCCACGAAGTAACGGCTTGGCATTGTGGGACTTGCCCGGACATTGGGGCTTGACTGCCCCTAGGTACGGTTGGATACTCCATGTGGGCTTTGGACATTTCGTCCGAGCAACATCGTTCGGGGGACTCGCACCTGCGGTACGCCTGTCGGCGCCGAACATCGACAGGATTGCGCCGCGCCCTCGTGTGATGCAACGCCCTCAGTGGGGTTCCGCATGGCAACGACGACCAAAAAGGAGCTGATCGACCGCATCGCGGACGAGACCGGACTCCGGCGCGGCGAGGTGAAGAAGGTCGTGCAGTGCTTCCTCGACTTCGTCATCGAGGAGCTCGGCCGCGGCAATCGGCTTGAGTTCCGCGACTTCGGCGTCTTCGAAACGAAGGATCGCGCGCCTCGCGTTGCGCAGAACCCGAAGACGCTCGAGCGCGTGCCGGTGCCGGCCAAGCGCACGGTGAAGTTCAAGGTCGGTCGCCTCATGAAGGAACACCTCGGAGGCGAGCCGCTGCCGGTTCGTGCGTCCGAGGAAGACGAGGACTGAGTGCGGCGCGGGCCCTGCGGGGTCCGATCGTCGGGGGGCCTCCTGAGGATTGGCTCGGAGCATCCTGACAAGTGCGCGATCGCCCCCGGGCGACGGCGCGATCGCCGCGCGGGCCACCGTAGCATGCGCCGTCCATGTCGTTTGACGAACGCAACAACTCCGGCACGCCCGAGGGCGAGGGGCGCTTTGGTCGGCGAGGCCAGCGCGACCGGCGTCCGACGATGAGCTTCACCGACATCGCCAAGATCTTCGAGTCGCTGCCGCCGCACGCGGTGGAGGCGGAGATGAGCCTGCTTGGCTCGATCCTCTGGGATCCGCGGGTCGTCGGCGATGTGGTCACGGTGGTGAAGAGCGGCGGCGACTTCTACCGGCCCGCCCACGGCGTCATCTACGACAACATGGTCGAGCTCTACGACCGCAACGGGTCGCTCGACCTGGTCACGCTGAACCAGAAGCTCACCGACAAGAACGTGCTGGAGGAGATCGGCGGACTCGACTACCTCGTCGAGCTCGCGGAGGGCGTGCCGAGCGCGGCCAATGCGACGCACTACGCGGCGATCGTGCGCGAGAAGGCGACGGTGCGCGAGCTCATCGCCGCGGCGGGCGAGATCCTGACCGACTCCCACCAGACCAAGGAGTCCGCCCAAGACCTGCTCGAACGTGCCGAACAGCGCATCTTCCAGATCGCCCAGCGCCGCGAGAGCAACACGACGTCGGCCATCCGCGAGCTCATCAACGAGACGATGAAGCTGCTGGAGCAGAACGAGGGGCGGCATCTCACGGGCGTGACGAGCGGCTTCGTCGACCTCGACGAGATGCTCAGCGGCTTCCAGCGTGGGGAGCTCGTGATCCTCGCAGCGCGACCCTCGATGGGCAAAACCGCGCTGGCCCTCAACTTCGTCGAGAACATGGCGACCGCGGGCCATCCCGTTGCGGTCTTCAGCCTCGAAATGGGCAAGCAGCAGCTCGTGCAGCGCATGCTCTGCGGGCGCGGCCAGATCGACAGCCAGCGGCTCCGCCGCAACATGCTTCGCCAGGACGACTATCGGCGGCTGATCGCGGCGGCGGGCGAGCTTGCCGAGGCGAAGATCTACATCGACGACACGCCCGGCCTCACGCTGCTGGCGCTGCGCTCGAAGGCCCGTCGCCTCAAGGAACGCTTCGGCATCCAGGGCCTGGTCATCGACTACCTCCAGCTCATGAGCGCCGGCGGCCGGGTCGAAAGCCGCCAGATGGAGGTCAGCGAGATCAGCCGCGGCATCAAGGCCATGGCCCGCGAGCTGGACGTTCCCGTCATCTGCCTCAGCCAGCTCAATCGAGCGGCGGAGCAGCGCGAAGGCCACCGGCCGCGCATGAGCGACCTGCGCGAGTCAGGCTCGATCGAGCAGGACGCCGACGTGATCATGATGCTCCACCGCGAGGAGTACTACCACCGCTCCGATCCGGAGTGGGAGGAGGCCAACCCGGACAAGGTCGGTCTGGCCGAGCTGATCATCGCGAAGCAGCGCAACGGACCGACCGGGACGGTGAACATGGTGTGGGACGGAGCGAGCACCGCGTTCAGGAGCATCTCCTACGCGTCGCCGCCGGACGCCGGCGGCCGGGCCGGAGCCGCACCGGCGGCGCCGCCCAAGCTGGTCAAGCTCAACGCGAACGCCGCGGCGCTTCCCCCGGAGGACGAGGACGTCGGCGGGATTCCCTACTGAGCTCCCGACCGGCTGCAAGCAGGGCGGCGCTCTGCCGTTCGGAAAGCGAACGTGAGGCGCACGGGGTCCGGCATCCGCCGTGGAACCGATTGCGTTGCGGGCGGATTGCCATGCGGCTATTGCCCCCTCGCTTCCCCGTACACTCTGCCTCGCCGCGATGGCGCCCTCGTCCCGCAAGCCCGAGAACGATCCGACCCCTGCGAGGCAGAGCTCACCCGCCGAACTCGCGGAGATGCTCGCCAGCGCCGCTGCGGGCGATGAACGGGCGTGGCGGGGGATCGTGGATACCTACGTCGCCCGGGTCTTCGGACTGATCCGGTCGCAGTGCGGCGACGCCGACTTGGCCGAAGAAATTACCCAGTCCACCTTTTGCACCGTCGCAGCCAAGCTCCGCGACTACCAGGAGGTCGGGCGGTTCGAGAGCTGGCTCTTTCGGATCGCGATGAACCGCCTTCGGGACGAGATGCGCCGCCGCAAGCGGCACGCCAGCCCGATGGAGGAAGCGCCGATGGCCAGTCTGGCGGTCGCCTCAGGCGAGCGACCGGACGCGGCGCGCGGAGCCGACCCCGGGGCATCCCGCGTGCTCATGGAGGCCATCGCGTCCCTCAACGAGGCGGACCGGGAGATTGTCAATCTCCGACACGTGGGAGGCCTCTCCTTCAAGCAACTCGCCGATGCTCTGAACGAGCCGCTCGGAACGCTTCTGGCCCGCCATCACCGGGCCCTGAAGAAGCTCCGCGAGTACCTTGAGGAACGGGGGGTGAACGCCGATGCGTTCTGAGACCACCAACCGCTCCGGCACCCCGGAAAATCGCCTTCCCGACCGAGTCCGTTTGCTCCGGCGCGATGGCTCCCGAAATTGTCAAAGTCTGCAATCCTGCCTGCGCAGAGGGCGTTCGGATGGCACCCTTGCCGGGCTCCTCTTTTGATCGGAATCGCCGTGGATCGCTCCTCGAACAACGCTGACTTCCAACACCCCAAGCGCCCCGACGGCAGCGCCGCTCCGGAGCGCCGGGGCGGTGACGTCGGCCCGGCGGGTGTCGGTCCCCGCGTCATCGTTCGCAGTGACGCGTCCCTCATCGCCTCTGAGTTCCGTCGACTGGATGAGTCGCTCGAGGGTCTTGGCGCGGCCAATCGCGATCCGCTGCCGATGGGCTTGGCCGATCGCGTCTTCGCCGCGTCGCGCGAGCACCTGCCCGATTCCGATGTCCTCGCCAACATCGCCGACCTCTCGATGGTCGTCGTGCCGGTGAGCGGCGGTCGGGCATCGACTCGGGTTCGGTGGGCCCGCATGGCCTTGGCCACCGCGGCGATCCTCGCCGTGGCCGCGAGCTCGTGGATTGCGTTCCGCCCGGCGCCCTCGCTGTCGGGTGATGAGCATCTTGCGAGCGGCGGCACGTCATCGGGTTCCTCAGCGGGTTCCTCAGCGGAATGGGAGACCGGCGCCGGCCACAGGGCGCCGCGCGTTCCGGCTTCCGCGGGCACCGCGGTGAATGCTCGCGCGAACGCCGCTGCCGAACTTACCTTGGTGGCGATGCAGTACCCCAACCAGTACCGCGGCTGGATCGACGAGGAGACCCTCGGCGGCAGCGAGGCCGCTCGCCTTGCGGTTCCGGTGCTTCGCACGCAGGGCGCCGCGATCGACGACATTGAGGGTGAACTCGAGGAGATCCTCGGCCTGCCTGCGACCGGTTCGAATTCGGCGAGCCTGATCTCGGGATCGCACTGACGCCATGACCGACCTTCGAGCATCTCGCGCGGCGACCGGGGGCCTGGAGGCCCGGCTGTTCGGATCGCGGGAGCTTCTCCTTGCCGCCTGCTGTGTGACGCAGTTCCTTGCTGTCGCGCTGGCAAGCGCCGCGCCGCCACCCGCACCGCCCCCCGGGGCACCGGCCCCCGGACCGGCGGGCGATCGTCCTCGCCCTCGTCTCGTCGAGGCGCCCGGAGCGCCGTCCGGTTCCCGCAAGTCTGACGGCGGGCACGATCGAGACGCGGGTCGCCGCGGCGACGTGCCGATCGAGAAGCTGATCGAGGTAGCCGAGGACATCGAGCCGGGATGGGCAAAATCGTTGCGCGAGCGGCTTGAGACCGATCGCGAGGCAACGGTGCGGGCGATCCGCCAGAGCGGTGCCCGCCTCGTCGGGCTCGTGATGCTCAAGGAACGCAACCGCGGCTTCTACGAGATGAAGGTGAAGGAGCTGCAGGCCCAGATCGAGGCCCGGAAGATCGCCCAGCAGTACCACGAGGCCCACGACAGCGGCCGCGAGGAGGACTGCGATCGGGCGCTCGAGCGGATGCGCGAGATCTGCCAGCGCGTCGTTGACCTCCAGCTCTGGCAGCGGGCGAGCGAGCTCAATTCGCTCGAGGTGCTGGTGAAGGAACAGCGCGAGTCGCTCGAGCGGGATGCGAAGCCGGAAGGCACGCGCGTGCTCGTCGATCAGTTGGTGAAGGAGATGACCTCCGCCGTCCCGGCGCTCGGCCTCTTCGAGGTCATCGAACGGCGATCCTCCGACCGGGCCTCGCTTCAGCCGGTGGTGAGCGAGTCGGACATCGTCGCCAACGCTCCCGCAAACGCTCCTCCCTCGCCTCCGCCGCCACCGCCCCCACCGCGACAGGGTTCGCGCGAGGCCCGGGCTCGCGACCTTCCGGTCGAACGGTTCATCGAGGTTGCCGAGGACATTTCGCCGACCGCCGCCGCGACGCTTCGCCGCGACCTGGAGAACGATCGCGAAGGCACCATTCGCACCATTCGGCAGGGTGGTCCGCGCTACTTCGGCCTCGTGATGCTCAAGGACCGTGACCCCGAGCTGTATCAGCTGAAGGTGAGCGAGCTGAAGCTCCATCTTGGGCTTCGCGCCGTCGCGTTCGACTATCACGACGCGGTGCGGTCGAATCGCACGGCGGACGCCCGACAGGCGACCGACCTCATGGCCGCGACCAGCGCCAAGATCGTCCAGCTTCAGCTCCAGCAGCGCGGCCGCGAGGTGGCGTCGCTGGCCGAGATGATCGACACCGAGCGGGCGGCCCTCGGTCGCGACTCGCGACCGGAGATCACCGTCGAGCGGCGCGACCGGATGATGGATGACCTCATGCATTCACCGCCCGCGCCGGCGCTCTCCGACGTGCTCGAGCGACGCGGTCATCGCGGCGGCCGGGAGGAGATCCCCTCGGCGACCGATCCGATCCGGTAGCATCGGGGTGTGACCTCCCTCCCGACCACGCAACCCGCAGCGCCCGGTGGAAGCGATGGCGGCATCGCTGGCAGGGCTTCGGTGCGGGTAAGGCCGGGGCTCCGCGGCCTCGGCGTCGGGTGGGTCGGGCTCGTTCTGCTGACCGTCATGCTTGCGGCGTGCTTCGGTTCGCTGCCCTGGACCTTCGCGCTGGTCACCGCGCCGGGCGAACCGCCCTCGCGGCGCTACGACGCGGGCAACATCGACCTCAGCCTGCTGCCGCCCTCATGGATGGAGCTCGCTCCGGCCGACGCGGCCCGCATCGAACGGGCAGCCTCGCAGCACAGCTACGTACCCGGGCGACTGCTCGGCACCGATCGGCAGGGGCGTGACGTCTTCGCCCGCTGTCTTGCCGGCGGCGCGATCTCGCTCACCGTCGGACTCTCGGCTGCGGCGCTGGCGATGGTGATCGGCACCGCATACGGCGCCTACGCCGGCTTTCGCGGGGGACGGACCGACGCCCTGATGATGCGGCTCGTTGACATCCTCTTCGGCCTGCCGTCGATTCTGCTCGTCGTCCTCCTTGCCGTGGCGGTGAACGGTCGGCTCGAGTCGATCGGCGAGCGCATTGCCCCCTGGGTGCGACAGGGGATCGAGCTCGTGACGCTCCTGGCCGCGATCGGCGGCGTCTCGTGGCTGACCATGGCGCGGGTGATTCGCGGGCAAGTCCTCTCGCTCAAGGCCCAGCCCTTCATCGAGGCCGCACGGGCCATCGGCGTCTCCCCCCGTGACCAGTTCCGCATGCACCTGCTGCCGAACTTGGTCGGGCCGATCGCGGTCTATGCGACGCTCGCCGTCCCCTCGGCCATCCTCTCCGAAAGCTTCCTCTCCTTCCTCGGGATCGGCATCCGCGACCCGCTTCCCTCGTGGGGCAATCTTGCGGCTGACGGGCTCAGCGAACTGAACATGGTCGCGAGCCGGTGGTGGCTGCTGGTCGCACCGTGCACGCTCATCGCGCTGACCCTGCTTTCCCTGAACTTCCTGGGCGACAGTCTTCGCGAGCGTTTTGACCCGACGCGCAGTCGACGGGCAAGCTGAGGGCGAAGCCAAGCTGCTACCCTGCACGGACTTGTCGTGTCGCAACCCGCCAGCACGCGAGTCCCCCACAGAGCGAGCCCCCGATGGAGCATCGATTCGGCCTGAAGGACGTCATCTTCCTCCTCCTCCTGCTCGTGATCGGGTTCCTCACCCTGAACGCGATGTGGCAGAAGGACCGCATGTGGGAGTTCCTGCGGGCGATCGAGTCACAGGTCCGCGAAACCCGCGCCCGCGTCGAGGCGGTCGCGATTGACGCCAAGACCGCAAGCGAGGTGAAGGGTCGACTCGACGAACTCGAGAAGGCGATCCACGCGCAGCCGATCGCGGCGCCGTCGCCCGCCGGCGCGGCGCCGACCGCCAACGCGGCTCGGGACGCGTGGGCCCGACCCGGCACCCCGATCGCGTGGCAGCCCGAGCTGACCTACCCCAACGATCCGCGGCACATGCCGGGCTTCGCCGAGGGGGGCGAGTTCATCGAGATCTTCGACGCAAAGTGCCCGCGGGTCACTCCGTTCATCAACCCCGACGTCTACTCGCGGCGCGTCATCGACCGTGTCGCCGAACAGCTCGCGATCTTCGACCCGAAGACGCTCGAGCTCCGCGGCCTTCTCGCCGACGCATGGCAATACTCGGCGGACGGCACCTGGCTTCGCGTGCACATCAACCCCAAGGCGACCTTCTCCGACGGCGTGCCCGTCTCCGCCGAGGACGTGCGCTACACCTTCAAGGACTTCGTCCTCAACGAGCTGATCGAGGCACCGGCGGCCCGCGCCGGCCTCGACAACATCGCCGACGTCATCGTCATCGATCCGCAGACGGTCGAGTTCGCGTTCCACAAGGACAAGGTCCTCTTCACGAACCTCTCCAACACGCTGAACCAGAACATCCTGCCCAAGCACTACTACGCGAAGCTCGAGCCGGCCCAGATCAACAAGGGCACGAGCCTGCTGATGGGTTCCGGTCCCTTCCGGCTCGAGTCGAGCGATCCCGATCGGCAGTGGAATCCCGCCGAGGATCTCGTCCTGGTGCGAAACGAGCAGTATTGGGCGGTCAACGCCCGCTCGCCGCTCGCCTCGATGCGCTTCAAGTCGATCAACGACGAGGCCTCGCGGCTCGTCGCCTACCGCAACGGCGAGGGACACCTGACCACGCCGACCGCGCCGCAGTTCATCGAGGTCCAGAAGGAGCCGGCGTGGGCCGCCGCCAACCACTCCTTCAACTGGATCAACATGCGGAGCGGCTACACCTTCATCGCCTGGCAGTGCGGGCTCCGGGCCGGCAAGCGGCTGACCCCCTTCGCCGACAAGCGCGTGCGGCAGGCGATGACGCTCCTGCTCGACCGCGAGCGGATGATCAACGAGATCTGGAACGGCGTCGGCGGCGTCGCCAAGGGACCGTTCAATCCGCAATCGCCCGCGGCGGACTCGACCAACAGCCCGTGGCCCTATGACCTCGGGCGGGCCAAGGCCCTTCTTGCCGACGTCGGCTGGAAGGACCGCGACGGCGACGGCATCATCGAGAACGAGGCGGGCGAGCCCTTCGAGTTCGAGGTCACGATCCCCGGGGGCGGCGACCTCTACGACCGCATCGCGAGCTTCACGAAGTCCGCCTGTCTCAAGGCAGGCATTCGATGCGTGGTGCGCTCGATTGACTGGGCGGTGTACATGGAGGTCGCGAAGGCCCGCGACTTCGACGCCCTCTTCCTCGGCTGGTCCACGAACGCACCCGAGAGCGACGTGCGGCAGATGTTCCACTCCGACTCGATCGCCGCCGGCGGGGACAACTTCATGCAGTGGAAGTCGGCCGAGGCCGACCGGTTGATCGATCTCGGTCGCCGTTCGCTCGTCGACGCCGAACGCATGAAGGTCTGGCACCAGCTCGAGCGCGTGCTGCACGAGGAGCAGCCCTACACCTTCCTGCGCGTCGCGCCGTGGATCCGATTCGTCAAGAAGTCGGTCGGCAACGTGAACACCTACAAGACGGGCTTCGAGCCGTGGGAGTTCTTCATGCCGGGAGGCGGCGCGGCCTCCTCACCGTCGCCCGGAGCCTGAGCGAGCGTCTGTCTCACCGCGCATGCTGCACTACGTCCTCCGACGCCTCCTGCTGATGATCCCGACGCTGCTCGGGATCAC
This sequence comes from Phycisphaerales bacterium, assembly GCA_044220875.1. GTDB lineage: Bacteria > Planctomycetota > Phycisphaerae > Phycisphaerales > SM1A02 > JAEUIT01. The sequence goes on from JBGAQH010000001.1 coordinate 954,183, forward strand.
TTTCCTCGTCTTCCTGCTGCTGGCCCTCGCGCCGGGCGGCATCGGGGCGGGGGCGGTCAGCGCCGGCGGCGGTTCGCAGGTCGAAGGCAGCAAGCTCGCGGCGATTCAGGCCTATTTTGAAGACCGCTACGGGATCAAGGACCCGGTGCTGGTGCAGTACGGCCGCTGGCTGGCCCGCATCTCGCCGATCAAGTTCGGGGCACGCGACCAGGTGACGCCTTCGGGCGACCACGTTTCCGCGCCGCGCGAGGTGGATGCGCCGCCGATGGAATCGTGGTTTTCGCTACCCGAGTCGGCGACCGCGGCGCGGGCCATCGCCGAGGCCCCGCTGGGCACGGTGATGCCGGTCGACGACGCCGGACGCGAGGCGGCGCAGCGGGCCTATCGCACGCTCGAGACCGAGTACGTCACGGCCCGCGGCGCGTACCGCACCACGATGAAGCTCCTCGGCAACGAGCTCATCGACTACGCGAAGGCGAAGGGGATCGGCGGGGCCAGCACCGCCCAGGGCGATGCCCGCTTCGAGGTGATCGCCCGCACCGAGCCCGACCGCGCCGCCCCCCAGTGGGCGAAGATCGAATCGCTCGCGGCCCAGATGCATCGCCAGTACGCCCGGGCGCTCGAAACGTATCGCTCGATCTCCCTCGCCTTCGCCGCCCGGCCCTTCGAGGAGGCGGGCATTCCGATCATCCCCGGCGTGCTTGCGATCGGCGCGCCGGACCTCGGGATCGCCTTCAGCCTCGGCCAGCCATCGAGCGCCCTCATCGGCCGAACGCTGCCGGTCACGGTCCTTCTCAACCTCATCGCGTTCCCGATCATCTATCTCATCGCCGTGCCGACCGGGATCCTCGCCGCGGCGCGGCGCGGCCGGTGGTTCGACGTGGGTTCGGGCGGCCTGCTCGTTGCTCTGTGGTCGATTCCGGTGGTCTGGGCCGGGACGCTCATGATCGGCTACCTCGCGAGCAACCAATACCTCGGCGCGTTTCCCGTGAGCGGGCTGAGCGACGCCGCCGCGTCGCGCTGGACCTACCTGCCGAGCTGGCGGGCGGACGGCACCTTCGAGCTGGGCTGGTTCCTCGATCGGCTCTGGCACGTCTGCCTGCCGGTGACCTGCCTCGTCTACGGCGGGTTCGCGATCCTCGCCAAGCAGACCCGCGCGGCGATGCTCGAGAACTACAGCGCCGACTACGTGCGCACCGCCATCGCCAAGGGCGTCCCGCGCTCCGCGGTCGCCCTGCGTCACGTCTTCCGCAACAGCCTTCTTCCGATCATCACCATGTTCGTGACGGTCTTCCCCGCGATGCTCGGCGGCTCGGTCATCGTCGAGCGGATCTTCACCGTGCCTGGGATGGGATCGCTCCTTCTGGACGCGATCAACAACCGCGACCGCGAGCTGATTCTCGCCAACACGCTGATGATCGCGGCGGTAAACGTGATCGCCCTGCTCCTCGCCGACCTTCTCTATGCGGCGGCCGATCCGCGGGTGACCTACGAATGAGCGACGCACGCGGCCAACCGGGCGAGGCGACGATCTCCGGCATCGACGCGATGCGCGGCGTCGGCGCCACGCCGCCGCGCGGATTCTGGGCCGACGCCTGGCAGCGAGTGCTTCATCGCCCGAGCGCCGTCGCGGGGCTCGCGTGGCTTTCGGTCGTGGCCTTCTTCGCGGTCTTCGCGCCGCTGGTCGCGAACGGCCATCCAATCCTCTTCACCCGACTTGCCGCCGACGGCTCGGTCGTCGATCGTCACTCGCCGCTCTGGCAGTCGCTCACCGCCGAGGACCTGCTCCTCATGATCGGCGCGATCGTGGGAGCGATCTGGCTGCTGCTTCCGCTGCGAACGGCTCGGTCGACGCGGCTTGGGGCGATCATCGTCGCCGGACTTCAGGTCGGCTTCACGCTGGCCATCGCCAGCGCGGTCGCCGCGTGGGTGAGTTCGCCCGAGCGTTTTGACGAGACGCGACGGCTCAGCCGCGAGCCCTGGTTCCCGTGGCTGGTGACGGGCGGCGCGGCGGCGCTCCTCGTGCCCTTGGCCTTCGCGGTGCCGACGACCAACCGGCGCTTCGGGCGATTCGCATGGGCCGTGGTCGTCGCGATCGTCGCGGTGGTCTGCATCGCCGGCCGCTGGCGCACGCCGGTGCGGGACCTCGATGGCTATCGCATGGAGGAAGCGTCGGGATCGGCCCGCGCCGTCTACACGCTCGTCCCCTGGTCGCCGGAGCAGGGTTCGACGGGGCGGGCACTGCGCGAGCCGGGGACGCGGGTGGGTTCCATCGAACCCTCGCTCGCATCGGCGCCCGCCGGCGGCCACACCTATTGGCTCGGCACCGACAACATCGGCCGTGACGTTCTCGCGTGCATGCTGCACGCCTGCCGCCTGTCGATTTCGATCGGACTGGTCTCGACCGGCATCGCCGTCCTCATCGGCGTGACGATCGGTTCGCTCATGGGCTACTTCGGCGGGAAGGTCGACCTCGTCCTGTCGCGGGTCGTCGAGACCTTCATGGCGATCCCCGTCCTCTTCCTCCTGATCGTCGCCGCGGGCGTCCTTCCGCGGAACACCTACGTGATGATGGCGATCATCGGCTGCGTGACGTGGACCGGCTCGGCGCGGTTCATCCGGGCCGAGTTTCTGAAGCTCCGCAACCAGGACTTTGTGCAAAGCGCCCGCGCGGTCGGACTCCCGTTGCGACTGGTCCTCTTCCGGCACATGCTGCCCAACGGCGTGACGCCGGTGCTGGTCGACGCCTCCTTCGCGATCGCCGCGGCGATCACCTTCGAGGCGACGCTCAGTTTCCTCGGCCTGGGTCCGGACGGTCAGGCCTCGTGGGGACAGCTTCTCTCCAGCGCGAAGAGCACCACCGGCCTCTTCAAGTGGTGGCTCGCGACCTTCCCCGGCATCGCGATCTTCCTGACCGTCCTGAGCTACAACATGCTGGGTGAGGCGTTCCGCGACGCCATCGATCCGAAGCTGCGAAAGGCGGCGCTGTGAGCGTTCCACTCCTGGATGTCGACGATCTCGCCGTCTCCTTCGCCAACTCCGGCGGAGCGGGGGCCGCACGCATCCAGGCGGTCGCCGGCGTGCACATGACGGTCCATCCGCGGCAGACGCTTGCGGTGGTCGGCGAGTCGGGCTGCGGCAAGAGCGTGACGGCGATGAGCGCGATGCAGCTCGTCCCGCGTCCGCCCGGGCGCTTTGACCGCGGCGCGATCCGCTTCGAGGGCCGCGACCTCCTGACGCTCGGCGAGCGCGAGATGCTCGCGGTGCGCGGCGGCGAGATCGCGATGATCTTCCAGGAGCCGATGACCTCGCTCAATCCGGTCTACACGATCGGCGACCAGATCATCGAGGCGATCCGGCTGCACCAGCGGGTTTCGTCGCGCGAGGCCCGCGAGATCGCGGTGCAGGCGATGAACGACGTCGGCATCACCCGGCCGGAGGAGCGGGTTCGCGCCTATCCCCACCAGTTTTCCGGCGGCATGCGGCAGCGGGTGATGATCGCGATGGCCCTCGCCTGCCAGCCGAAGCTGCTCCTCGCCGACGAGCCGACCACGGCCCTCGACGTGACGATCCAGGCCCAGATCCTCGATCTCCTCCGCGAGCTCCAGCGGACGCGGGAGATGGGCATCATGCTCATCACCCACAACCTCGGCGTCGTCGCCGAGAACGCCGATGTCGTTTGCGTCATGTACGCCGGGCGCGTCGTCGAGTACGCCAACGTCTTCGAGCTCTTCGACCGGCCGCTGCATCCCTACACGCGCGGCCTCTTCAACTCGATCCCCGGACTGCGCGAGGCCAAGCGGCGCCTGACGACGGTGGACGAGATCGTGCGGAATCCCGCGGAGTTCCGGCAGCTTCCCGGCTTCCGCGACGGCGTCGTGCCGTGGTGGCCGGAGACCCCCGACGCGGTGCGGCCGCGCACGATCCTCGGCAAGCCCGACTACGCCCTGCACGAGATCGAGCCCAACCGCTGGGTCGCCGTGTGGCGGAGCGAGCACGTTGACGCCCGGCCGAGCCGGCGCCCGGACCTCGAGTATCGGCGCGAGACGGCGGCGGGCCGGACGGCCGTCTGATACCACTGCAAGCAGTCCGTAGCGCCCTCCGGGCGCACACTCCTTCTGGCGCGACAGGCAGTCGTGTGCCTCCCCACGCGCAGTTTGCAAACACGATCCGTGGAACGCTTCGCGCGTCCGATGGCGACGTCAGCTGTGCCGCAGCGCCTCGATCGGGTCCATCGCCGCGGCGCGCCGCGCGGGGTAGATGCCGAAGACGACGCCGGTGAGGCAGGAGACGCCGAGCGAGAGGACGAGGGAGCCCGGCGTGATGACGGCGTTCCACTCGGTGAGCACGACGAGGACCCGCACCGCGACGATGCCCAGGGCGACGCCGATGATCCCGCCGATCGTCGCCAGGGTCACGGTCTCGACGAGGAACTGCCGGGTGATGTCGGCGGCGCTGGCCCCGATCGCCCGGCGGATGCCGATCTCCTTGGTGCGCTCGGTGATGCTGGCCAGCATGATGTTGAGGATGCCGATGCCGCCGACGAGGAGCGAGATGCCCGCGATGATCGGCAGCACGATGTTGAAGACCCGCTGCGTCCGCTGCTGCGACGCGAGGAGCTCGAGCGGCACGGTGATCTCGTAGTCCTTCTTCGGGTGGAGCCTGGCGAGGATCGCCTGGATCTCCCGCGCCGCGACCATCACGTTCGAGACGTCGTTCACGGTGCAGACGATCTGGTGCAGCTCGACGGTCGAGGCCTCGCTGCTCCCCGAGCGGGTGGTGAGGCTCATCAGGCCGAAGCGGTCGACGACCGTGTCGAAGGGGACGTACACCTCGAGCGTTCGGTCGTCGATCCCGAGCACGGTCTTGTTCGGCGACTGGAACTGCACGTCGGGCAGCACGCCGACGACGCGGTAGTACTCGGTCGAGACCTTGAGGTCGAGCTTCAGCGGGTCGCCGACGTACTTCGCCTCCTCGAGCAGGTGGGCGCGGATCACGCAGACCCGGCGGCGGGCGGCGCCGTCCTCGGCGGTGAGCGGGCGGCCGACGAAGGGCACGAGCCCGAGCTGGGCGAAGTAGTCCGGCTCGACGCCGCGGACCTTGGCGCTGATCCGGCGGCTCTTGAACCAGATCCACTTCTCGACGTCATGCACGCGCAGCACGCTGGTGACGACGGGCAGCGTCGCCTCGATCTGCCGCGCGTCGTGAAAGGTCAGGCCGTACTCGAAGAGCTGCCCCTCGTTGCCGGTCGATTTCGCGTCCTGCTCTTCGGGGGGCTTGCGGGCGTTGACGATGATGTTCGTGATGCCGAGCTCGGAGATCTGCTCGAGGATCACCCGCCGCGCGCCCTCGCCCATCGCCACCATCGAGAGCACCGACGCGACGCCGAAGACGATGCCCAGGGTGGTGAGCAGCGAACGAAGGCGATGGCGCCACAGGTTGCGGAGCGCCTCGCCGACGAGCTCGAGGAGAACGCTCATGGGGCGGGGTTCGGCGCGGGAGCGGCGGGGGCTGCGGGGGTGGCGGGAGTCGGCGCGGGCGTTGCCGCCCCCTCGCTCTTGGTCGCCGCGCCGCGGGCGCCGAGCTGCGGGTTGTACATCAGCACGCGATCGCCCTCCTCCAGTCCCGCGGTGACCTGCGTGTAGGTGTCGTTGCTGATGTCGGCGGTGACGGTGACCTTCTCGGGCGGCCCGCCGTCGCGCTTGCGGTAGCAGTGCTGCACGCCGTCCTCAAGGAAGACGCACTGCAGCGGCACGTAGAGGACGTCCTTCCGCTCCTCGACGAAGATCGAGGCCTTCGCGCTGATGCCCGGCTTGAGCGTGCGCTCCTGCGTCGAGTCGAGGGTGACGAGCACGGTGAAGCGCTTCACCTCGTTGAACTCGCTGCCGCGCCCGCCGCCTGCGACCTGGGCGATCTTCGAGACGGTGCCCTTGAGGACGAGCCCGGGATAGGTGTCCATCGTCACCGTCGTCGACTGGCCCTCCTTGATGACGTTGATGTCCGCCTCGTGGATCTGGACCTGCACCTGCATGACCCGCAGGTCGGGGATGGTGAAGAGCGTCTGGCCTCCCCAGATCTGGGCCCCGAGCTTGATCTCGGTGCGGTACCACGGCTGCTGCGGGTCGCCGAAGAGGACGATGCCCGGCAGCGGGGCCTTGATCGTGAAGTGGTCGATCTCCTTCCTGATCTCCTCGAGCTGCTTCTTGAGCGCGGTGAGCCGCGACTCCGCGCTCTCGACCCCGACTTCCTTCTGGCGCAGCGTCGAGACCGCCCGCTTCTCGGCGTTGTCGAGCGAGCGCTTCGCGTCGGTGACGGCGGCCTCCTTGTCGGTGAGCGCCATCGGCAGCGTGTACATGTTGAAGATCTCGAGGTTGCGCCGGGCGCTCACCAGCTCGATTTCGGCCCGCTCGAACTCGATCTCGTCCTGGTCGACCTGCGAGCGGTTGATGTACTCCTGCTCGAGCAGCCGCTTCGAGTCCTCGAACTTCTTCTTCGAGCGGCTGTGCTTGGTCTCCGCCTCCTTGATCGCGACCTCGAGCGTCCGCTGCTCCTTCGGGGCGTCGCCGTCGGTGTACTTCTCGAGCTCCTTCTCGGCCTTGGTGAGGGCGATCTTCGCCTTCTCGACTGAGGCCGCGTTCTCCGACTTCTGGATCTCGAGCTCGGTCCGCGCGGTGTCGAGGTCCGCCTGGGTCTTCACGACCTCGAGCGAGAGCTGCTGCTGCGCCGTCTCGAGCTCGGTCGTGTCGAGCTTGCAGAGCACCTCGCCCTGGGCCACCGTCTTTCCCTCCTCGACGAGGAAGGAGATCTTGCCGCCGCGCTCGGTCTCGGCGGTGATCTTCTCCGAGTTCTTCGCCATGAGCGAACCGTTCTCGGTGATGGTGACGGTGAGCGTGCCGCGCCGCACGGCAAAGAGCGCCTCGTCCGGGACGGCGGCGTCGGGGGCGGCGACCGAGAGCAGCCGCGGGGCGACCGCGGCGCCCGTGGCTAACGCGACGACCGAAATTCCGATGACGAGCGGTCTCATCGCTTCCACATCCCGTTGTCGTTGACGAAGAAGACGCCCATGTTGCGGAGAAGCCGCAGGCGTCCGATGAAGTGCTGGACCTTGAGGTCGATGAGGGCGTTCTGGGCCGTGGTCAGCCCCTGGCGAGCGTCGAGCACGTCGCGGGTCTCGGCGTCGCCCGACTCGTAGCGGACCTGCGTGACGGCGACGGCGCGGCGCTCGCGCTCGATCTGCGTCGTCTGGAGCTCGATGCGGCTCTCGATCTGCTGGAGCTCGCGCAGGCTGTTGAGGATGTCGCGCCGGATCTCGTCGGTCGTCCGCTCGAGCTCGCGCTTGGCCTGCTCGTGGCCGATGAGCGACGCGCGGTAGGAGTTGCGTTCGGCGTGAAGATCCAGCGGCACCTGGAAGGTCAGGCCGGCGGTCGCGTTGGTCCGGTCCGGCGCCGCCAGCGGCAGGCTCGAGCCGCTGCCGTCGGCGCCGAAACCGGCGGTGAGATCGAGGTTGGGGAGGAGCGAGTTGCGGGCGATCCGCACCCGCCGCTCGGTGTCCTCGAGCTGGTCGCGCTGGGTGTGCAGGTCAAGTCGGTTCGCCGACGCCGCCGCGACCGCCGAGTCCGGCTCGAACCGCACCGGCTCGAAGACCGGCTCGGCATCGCGGATCTCGATCGTCACCTCGGGACCGAGGCCGATGAGGATGCGGAAGTCGTCGAGGGCGAGCTGGTACTCGGTGCGGGCGACGAGCAGCGCGTCCTCGGCGGTGATCTCGCGGCGCCGGGCGAGGAAGACGTCCTCCTCGCGGTAGCGGTCGACCTGCCGCAGGGCCTCGGCCTTCTTCCGGTCGAAGATCGCGTCCTTGTAGTTCTGCTCGTTGTTGGCGAGCTGGAGCTTGCGGCTCAGGAGCTGGTAGTAGCCGTTGGCCACGCGGATCGCGAAGTCCTGGCGGAACAGCTCGAACGACCGCACCGCGTAGATGAGGTCGCGTTCGCCCTGGGTCAGCGACTCGTACGCGACCTCGCGGCCGGCGCCGCGGAGGAGCGGCTGCCGGAGGCTGATCGCGGCGCTCGTGCCGAAGTCGCCCTCGTTCCCCGGGAACGATGCGCTGCGCTCGGCGACGCCGTCGGTCCGCGCGGAACCGGTGAGCGAGACGATGCCGCCGGTCGGGAGGATTTGGCTGACGCCGGCGGTGGCGCCGAGCGTGTCGCTGCCGCGCGAGCCCTCGCGCGAGTTCCAGAGGTAGGAGATCGTCGAATTGAGGATCGGGCCGAAGTTGTAGCGGGTCAGCGAGAAGCCCAGCCCCTGGAGGTAGAGCGACTCCGACTGGTTCTTGAAGTCGCGGCTTGAGCTGAACGCGAGCGAGAGCGACTCGGTGAGATCCACCTCGCGCGGCGGCTGCGGCGGACCGGGGACGGTGGCGAGATCCGCGACGGCGGTTTCGGCCGCGGGCATCGCCTTCGGATAGAGGACCGACTCCTCGCGGTTCGACAGCACCTTCGCCTGATAGTCGGTGAGGATGCCGTTCACCTCACGGTCGGCGCTCGCCTCATGCCATGCGGGGGAACAGGCGATCGGCATAAGAGCCGTGACAAGGGCGGCGACGATGGCCAACGCTCGAGCCCAGCCGCGGAGGGCGCGGGCCTGTCGACCGAGTTCGCGAGTGTGGTCAGCGAATCGAAACACTCTCTCGTCCTCTCGACGATGAAGGGGCGCGAGCGTACGGCCTCAGAGCGTACCGCCGGGGTGCGAAACCCTGCTCGGGAAATCTCGCTCCGGTCGGAAGAGGGGCGATCTTGCGACTACGCTGTGAACCATGGGTGACGGACGCCCCGGGAGCTTTCATCTTGGCCGCTTCCTTCGCAACGCCGCGATCATCGTCGCGGTCATCGGCGGCGGGGCGTGGCTGTGGTTCGGCGTCCTCAAGGAGCGGTTCGTCGCGAAGCGATTCGCGTCGGTCACCGAGATCGTCCACCGCAGCGGTCAGATGTCGCAGTACGTGGTGGGGGGCGTGCTCGAGCAGCATGGCATCCGCCACATCGTTGATCTCACCGAGCCGGAGTACATGCCGCCGGGGAAAATCAAGGAACGCGAGGTCGCGGTCGCGAAGGGCATCGACGTCCTGAACCTCCCGCTCGTCGGCGACGGCACGGGCGACGTCGAGCGCTACGCGCGGGCGGTGGCGGCGCTCATCGACTGCGAGGAGCGCAAGGAGCCCGTCCTCGTGCACTGCGCCGCCGGCACCCATCGGACCGGTGGCGTCGTGGCGTGCTTTCGCATCCTGTACCAGGGCTGGACTCGGGAGGCGGCGTTGGCCGAGGCCCAGCAGTTCGACTGGAAGCCCGATCAGGTGGCGATGTCAACCTACCTCGACACCCACCTTCCCCGCATTCGCGAGCTGCTGGTCGAGTGGGGCAAGATTCCGGCGACGCCGGCGTCTCCTGCCGCCGGACCGACGGCCGTGCCCGCCGACCCCCGCTGACTGCACTCACGACGGGCGCGGCATCGTCCGCACCGCATCACGGATCTCGCGGAGCATCGCCAGATGCGCGGAGCCGAAACCCGCGGCCCCGTGGTGCGTGTCGTGGTGATGCTCGTCGCCGAGTCCGGCATGGCGGCTCGCCCGGACCTTGGCCAGGATCGCATCGCGCATCTGCTCGGCATTGCTGATCCCCTCGATGATGCCCATGTGGCCGCCCGTTGCCACACCGTTCGGGCCGGCTCCTCCGCCGCCCGCCGTCTGGATCGTGACGTCGGCGATGCCGAAATAGCGCTGCAGGGGGCCCTGGGCCACACTGACGTTCTGGACGTTCTCGAAGGTAATCGTGACCTCTTCGATGATCCAGATGCCGCGGCGTATGCGAATGCTGCGATCGCTCAGAACGTACCACGTCGTGTCGTAGCGGAGTCGAAGCGCCACGTATGAAAGCACGTCGGGCACGAGTGCCAGTGCCAGCGCCGGAAGCGCCAACGCGAGCCCGACGACCGGCACGGCGATCGCCAGTGTCAGCCATGCAATCAGCATTGCGCCGTTGAGGATGAAGACGAATATCCAGAAGCCGAGGGTGAGATACCGAAGATAGCCCTCGGAAGGACGGAAGGACTGCAGGATGCCGGTTGGCGGGATCGGCAGGGAGGGGGGGGCATCCGGCACGCGGAACCAGTCGCGAAGGATCACCCAGATCCCTCGGTAGCCGCTCTGTGCGACCCGTCGGGCCACGCCCTCGTTGGGTATTTCGCTCATGACGTCGCTCCCGCGGTTGGGGCAATCCGCCGGAGCTCATCGCGGATTTCCCGCAGCAGCACAAGGGCATCGTCTTCGGGAGGCGTGGCGGTCGCCGGGGCGTCGTGGACGCCGCGCATCTTGGCGTAGAGCCAGTCGCGGAGGCCGTCGGGATCGGCGACCCCCTCGATCGTCATCTCGGATCCGCTCGAGCCGGATGCGGTCTGCACCGCGACGTTGGCCAGGCCGAGCCAGCGTTGGATAATGCCGCGGGTGACGTGAATGTCCTGAATGCGGCGATAGGTAAGATATGTTTCGCGCTTGAAGAGGATTCCGACCGACATGCCGACGCCCTCGCCGTCAAATCGGTATCGAATCGTGTGATAGCGAATCCAGAGCGGGATGATCACGAACGGAAAGCCGATGAGCGTGAAGGCGGCCGTGATCAGGTAATGCGTCATGAGCCGAGGGTCGGGTCGGGTCACCGTGGTCGGATCGAACGCCGCGGACGACGGGTGTGTCAGCATGGCAGACGCTTCCTTGGACAACTCCTCGGCGGAACGAGACGGCGGCGTGTGTGGCGCTGACATGGACGCACATTCTGCCCTCCGGCGCGGGCGTTGTCGCCCCATCGTGATCCTCACCGGCGCCGGAATCAGCGCCGAGAGCGGCATCGCGACGTTCCGGGGGCCCGACGGCCTCTGGGAGGGACATCGCATCGAGGACGTCGCGTCGCCCGCCGGATTTCGACGTAACCCTTCGCTGGTCCACCGCTTCTACAACGAGCGGCGGGCCAAGCTCATCGATCCCTCCGTGCGGCCGAATGCCGCGCATCGGGCAATCGTCGAACTCGCCCGGCGCTGGCCCGCGCCGGTTCGCGTCATCACGCAGAATGTGGATGACCTGCACGAGCGCGCCGGACTCGTGGACGTCGATCCCGCGAGCCGCGCGGTCGATGCCAGCGGCATCGGCAGCGTCCTGCACATGCACGGGGAGCTTCGCAAGGTCCGCCACATGCGAACGGGTCACGTCCTTCCGTGGGACGGTCCCTGCGACGGGGAGACGATCGATCCGCTCACCGGCGACCGGGGCGCGCTGCGTCCGCACATCGTCTGGTTCGGCGAAGAGATCCTCGGCGCGGACGTCATCCGGTCGTGGCTCGCCGACTGCGAGACGTTCGTGTCGATCGGCACGCAAGGGGCGGTCTGGCCCGCCGCGGGCTTCGTCCAGGAGGCGCGCGACCGATCCGGTGCCCGCTGCCTCGAGTTCAACGTCGCGCGAACGGATGTCTCTGATGCCTTCGACGCGACCATTCTCGGCAAGGCCAGCGAAACGGTGCCCGCCTGGGTCGAGCGGCTCGTGCGGCCCTGACGCACTGCGGCGGGGCGCGGGCCGAACGGCCGCGGCGCTGACGTACAGTGGTGCGGGTGAAGCGAGCTTCCGACCAGGACATCACCGCGCCGAGTCGCGGATTCCATGAGGACTGTCGCGCGGTCGTGATGGAGCTCGCTGCGGCGCTGCGGACGCTCTACGCCGCGGCCGGCGCCGACCCCGACCGGCCGCAGGAGGTCTCGCGCCGGTTCGCGCTCGACAAGAGCCTGACCTGGAAGATTTCGAAGGTTCTCCGGAGCGAGGAGGGCATGGATGTCGTCTCGCTCATCCCCGGCGCGGAAGGGCTGGCCCTTCTCCTCAGCGCGATGACCGCCGCCGGCGCGGACGAGGCGGCCACCGCTCGCGTGCGCTCGGCCATGCGCGACTTCGAGTCGATGGTGGCCCGACACGCCGGCGACCGCGCCACGCTCGGCCTCTTCCTCGACAGCATGCGGCCTTCGGCCCTCATGCAGGAGTCGCGGCGCCTTGCGTACCTCGGAAACAGCGGCATCCTGGGCCTGCAGTCGAGAGTCCGCTTCGCGACGCGGTTCATCGCGCCGAATCGCGAACAGCCATCGCGGCTCGACTTCGCGCTGGTCACGGGGCTCCGAGACCTGCGGCGGCTGCGCGCGACCGCGACCTGGCCCATCTACCGCTTCACCCATTTCAGGGACGACCTCTCGGCCGAGGCCTTTCCCAGAACGGTCGAGCCGCTTGAATCCCACGGCGACGGCGGGTCCGGCGACTGGCTCATGCCCTCCTGGTGTTCGACGCCGATTCCCGACCTGCGCGTGCGGAAGGCCGAGGAGTCGCTCGTCTACGAGCTGGTGGAGGGGCCGGTCGGCAAGACCGGAGCGATCGATCTCACGTTCGGGTACGTCGACACGCGCTCCGTGCCGCGCTACGCGACCGAAGCGGACCGGCAGGGCACGTTCGCGACGGGGCTGACCACGCCCACCGAGTCGATGCTCGTCGATCTCTTCGTCCATCGATCGATGCCCGAGGTCGAGGGGCTCAGCGCAAGGCTCGTGACCCGGATCCCCGGATTCGGCGGCGATGGCGGCCTCTGCGAGCTTCCCGTTCCGGTGCGATTTGCCCTGCTCTCGAGCGGACCGGTCGAGGCCGCGACGCCGCTCGTCGCCGACTACCGCGAACTCGTCGCGTCGGTCTGCGCGGGACGCCGCTGGGACCCCGGCGACTTCTACGGGCTGCGCCTCATCATCGAACATCCACCGCTCTATTCGACGGTGATGGCCAGCTATGCGCTGCCATCGTCACCCGCGTGAGGAGCGCGGACCTCATGGCTTCCTGCGGGCCGGTCGCTTCGCCTGCGGCTTGGGAGGGTTCTGAACGACGTTGCCGGCTCCGCGCCCGACGCGCGACGGATGCGTCGCCTTCGAGGCGGGCTCCTTCGGCGCCGGCTCCTTCGCGGATGGCGCCGGTGCCGCGGGCTTCTCCGTCTGGCCCTTCGCGCTCCCGGCGTCCTTCCCGTCCTTGCTGGTTGTCGCCGTTGCCGCATCCGCCGCGGGCTTCGACTCGACGGCCGGCTCCGCGGCCTTGCGGTCGGCCTCGGCGGCCTTGGTGTAGCTCTCGCTGCGATAGTCGGTCTCGTAGAAGCCGCCGCCCTTGAAGAGAACGGCCGCGCCGATGCTGATCTTTCGCGTGACCTTCAGCTTGCCGCAGGCGGGGCACTTTCGGACGGGGTCCGCGGTGATCGAGTGGAAGACCTCAAACTCATGCCCACATGCGCCGCAGACGTACTCATAGGTAGGCATCGAACACTCCAGACTGCAAGCTCATCCCGGGATGCGCCAGGCGTCGGGCCGTCACGGGGTGACGCTGACCTTCGCCGGCCGAAGCCGCGAGTCGCCCAACTGGTACCCGACCTGGAACGTCGCGGCAATATGCCCGGGCTCAACGCCCTCGGCGGGCTGCTGCATGACCGCCTCGTGAAGATGCGGATCGAACTCCTCGCCGCGCTTGGGCTCGATGCGAACGATCCCGCTCTTCTCGAGGGCCCGATTCATTTCCGTCCGAAGCATGGCGATCGCCTGAAGCATCTGCTCGACGGTGAGATTGGCGGTGTTCTGGGCGAGCGACAGGTCCATCGAGTCAAGCACCGGCATCAGGCCGCGGGCGACGAAGATCATGCCGCCGTCGCGGGCCCGAAGCTCGTTCTCGTTGGCCCGACGCTGGTAGTTGGCGAAATCGGCGAGCGAGCGCTTGTACGCGGCGACCGCCTCGTCGCGCTCCTGGGTGAGCTTCTCGATGAGCGCGGCGGTCTCCTCGCTGGCCATGATGGTGTCCGCACCCTCCGCGTCCGAGTGCTCGGGCGGGGTGGCGTCGTCACGCTGGTGTGGCTGTTCGCTGCTCATGGGTCGGTCGCCTGTCGTTGGTGCTCACGCATTCCCGTCATCCGCCAAGACTGTCCTTGACCTTCTTCCAGAAGCCCGGGGTCTGCTTGTTGACCTCAAGCTTCTCCGTGGACGCGTAGTCCGCCAGCAGCTTGCGTTGGGCCTCGGTGAGGCGCTTGGGCACGACGAGCTGCATGAGAATCTTGAGATCGCCTCGCTTGCGGGTGCGAAGATTCGGGAGGCCCTCGCCCGCAATGGTGTAGACGTCGGCGTGCTGCGTGCCCGGCTCGATGGTGAGATCGCGCTCGGCGTCGATGGTCTTGATGCGAAGCGTGGCACCCAGCGCCGCTTGGGCGAAGGCGATCTGCTGGACCATGACCAGGTCGTCGCCGTCGCGCTCGAACTGCTCGTGCTCGCGGACCCGCACCACGACGTGAAGGTCGCCGCGCTGGCCCTCGCCGGCGGGATTGAGTTCCGGCGGCGGCGGTTCGCCCTCGCCCATCACCCGAACGATCTGGCCGTCGGCGATGCCCATCGGCAACTTCACGTTGAGCTTCCGGCCCAGCGAGACGCGGCCCCGTCCGCGACAATCGCCGCACTTGTCCGCGACGACGGTGCGCCGCCCGCGGCACGCGGGGCACGTCGTGACCATGCGGAACATGCCGCCGAAACCCGTCTGCTGCACCTGGCCGTGGCCGTCGCAGGTTGTGCACTTCACCGGCTGGGAGCCGGGCTTGGCGCCGGTGCCCTTGCAGGTCGAGCAGACGTCGAGCCGCTTGAACTCGACGTCCCGATCGGCGCCGGTCAGCACTTCCTCGAGCGTGATCTCGACCTCGGTCTCGAGGTCGTAGCCGCGGGCCGCGCCGCGTCGGCCGCCGTGACCACCACCACCGCCGCCGCCGCCACCTCCACCGAAGATGTCGGCGAACATCGAGAAGATGTCCTCGACGTTCATCGAGCGGAAGTCATGGCCCGGCGTCTGGCGAAGGCCGGCGTGCCCGTACTGGTCGTATCGGGCCCGACGCTCGGCGTCGTTGAGGACCTCGTATGCCTCGGCGCAGGCCTTGAACTGGGCCTCCGCCTCGGCATCACCCGGATTGCGGTCCGGGTGGTACTTCATGGCCAAGCGTCGGTACGAACGCTTGATCTCCTCGCCGTTCGCCGTTCGCTCGACGCCGAGGATCTCGTAGTAGTCGCGTTGCGTGGCCATGACGAGGAGGGAGACCGGATTTCACCACAGAGAACACAGAGGGCACAGAGGGGGCACAGAGCAATGCAGCGGAGAGGGAGGGAAGCCTTGGTCTTGGCTCCTCAGCGTCGTTCTCTGTGCAACCTCTGTGTCCTCTGTGCCCTCTGTGGTGAATCAGACGTGACTTGCGTGAGCTGGCTCAGCTCACCGCGCCTTCGACGGGCTTGCTGTCTTCCTTGAGCTCGGTGATCACCACGTCGGTGGTGAGCATCAGGCCGGCGACCGAGGCCGCGTTGAGGAGGGCGGTCTTGGCGACCAGGGCCGGATCGATGATGCCGGCCTTGACCAGGTCGACGTACTCGCCGGTCGCGGCGTTGTAGCCCCAATTCGCGCTTTTGTCGGCCTCGCGAATCGTCTCAACGACCAGGTCGCCGTCGGCGCCGGCGTTGTTGGCGATCTGACGGGTGCAGGAGACGAGGGCGTCGGCGACGATGTCGAAGCCGAACTTCTCGTCGCCCCTGGCCTTCTTCTGGGCGGCCTCGACGGCCTCGATGGCGCGGATGAACGCGACACCGCCGCCGGGGACGTAGCCTTCCTTCGCCGCAGCGCGGGTCGCGTGCAGGGCGTCGTCGACGCGGTCCTTCCGCTCCTTCATCTCGATCTCGGTCATGCCGCCGACGATCAGGATCGCGACGCCGCCGGTGAGCTTGGCGAGCCGCTCCTGGAGCTTCTCGCGGTCGTACTCGCTGGTCGACTTCTCGGCCTGGGTCTTGATCTGGGCGGCGCGGGCCTCGATGTCCTTGGACTTGCCGGCGCCCTGGACGATGACGGTCTCGTCCTTGTTGATCGTGACCTTCTTGGCGGTGCCAAGCTCCTTGAGCTCGACGTCCTCGAGGTTGCGGCCGAGATCCTCCGCGAAGAAGGTCCCGCCGGTGAGGACGGCGATGTCGCCGAGCATGGCCTTGCGGCGGTCGCCGAAGCCGGGAGCCTTGACGGCGCAGACGTTCAGGACGCCGCGGAGGCGGTTGACGACGAGGGCAGCGAGGGCCTCGTTCTCGACTTCCTCGGCGATGATGAGAAGTGGCTTGCTGCTCGTCGCGACCTTGTTGAGGAGCGGGAGCAGGTCGGCGAGGTTCGAGATCTTCTTCTCGTAGATCAGGATGAGCGGGTTCTCGAGCACGCACTCGGCGCGCTTCGGATCGGTCATGAAGTACGGCGAGAGGAAGCCCTTGTCGAAGGCCATGCCCTCGACGTACTCGAGGGTGGTCTCGCTGGTCTTGCCTTCCTCGACCTCGACGACGCCCTCGGCGCCGACCTTGTCGATCGCCTCGGCGATGAGCTTGCCGATCTGGCTGTCGTGGTTGGCGGAGACGGTGGCGATCTTCTCGAAGTCGGCCTTGCCCTTGCACTTCGTGGCCATGCCGGTGATGGCCTCGGCGGCGGCGGTGGCGGCGGCGGTGATGCCGCGCTGGATCGCGACCGAGTTGGCGCCGGCGGCGACGTGCTTCAGGCCGCCGTTGAAGATGGCGCCGGCGAGCACGGTGGCGGCGGTTGTGCCGTCGCCCGCGACGTCAGCGGTCTTCTTCGCGACCTGTTGGACCATCTTCGCGCCCATGTTCTCGAAGGCGTCGGGGAGATCGATCTCCTTCGCGACGGAGACGCCGTCCTTGGTGACGGTCGGGTTGCCCCAGCTCTTTTGGACAATGACGTTGTGGCCGGTCGGGCCCATCGTGATCGCAACGGCCTGGGTGAGCTTGTCGACGCCGCGCTTCAGCTCGACGTGAGCGGCGACATCGAACTTCATCTGCTTGGTAGCCATGTGGAATCTCTCGCTGGTTCGTGGTCAGGTGAACGGAAGGTCGAAGCGACTCAGCTCTCGATGAGGCCGAGGAGCTCGCTCTCCCGCATGATCACGTGCGGGACGTTCTTGATTTCGATCTCGGTGCCGGCGTACTTGCCGTACACGACGGTGTCGCCCTTCTTCACGAGGGGCTTCTGGCGCTCGCCGTTGTCCATGAGCTTGCCGGGACCGACGGCGATGACCTTGCCCTGCATCGGGCGCTCCTTCGCGGATTCGGGAAGGAAGAGGCCGGACGCGGTCTTGGTCTCGGGCTCGATGGGCTTGATGACAATGCGATCTTCGAGGGGACGAACGTTCATCGGAGTGCTCCGGGTGAGTTTCTTGCGTTGGGTGCCGTGTGAATCAACACAGTGGCACAGAGGACACAGAGGTTCACAGAGCAGAGGAAGGAAGAGGGGCGGAAGCGAGGCGCCCTTGACGGGCAGTCCTGTTTGATTGTGCTTCTCTGTGGCCCTCTGTGTCCTCTGTGCCTCTGTGTTGAACTCTGTCGTGAATACGGATCAGTTGCGGGCTCAGAATCCCATGCCGCCCATGCCGCCCATGCCTGGCATGCCGCCCATGCCACCCATGCCACCCATGCCGCCCATGCCACCGCCGTGGTCGTGGTCGTGGCCGCCGGCCTTCTCGTCCTTCGGCTTCGGGGCCTCGACGATCGTGCAGTCGGTGGTGAGGAGGAGTTGGGCGACGCTTGCGGCGTTCTGGAGTGCGGTGCGGTCGACCTTCGCCGGCGTGATCACGCCCTGCTTGACGAGGTCGCCGTACTCGAGGGTGAGGGCGTTGAAGCCCTCATCACCCTTCATGTCGCGAACCTTCGCGACGATGACGGTGCCCTTCTCGCCGGCGTTGTCGGCGATCGTGCGAAGCGGAACCTGGATGGCCTCCTCGACGACGTCGACGCCGTGCTTCTCGTCGCCGCGGCAGTTGTCGCGCACCTTCGAGAGCACCTTGATCGAGCGGACGTAGCTGACGCCACCGCCCGGCACGACGCCTTCGG
Source organism: Phycisphaerales bacterium (assembly GCA_044220875.1). Lineage (GTDB taxonomy): Bacteria > Planctomycetota > Phycisphaerae > Phycisphaerales > SM1A02 > JAEUIT01. Next base: position 972,168 of record JBGAQH010000001.1, read on the forward strand.
CGACGGCGGCGCGGGTCGCGTGGAGAGCGTCCTCGACGCGGGCCTTCTTCTCCTTGAGCTCGGCCTCGGAGCCGGCGCCGACGTTGATCTGGGCGACGCCGCCGGCGAGCTTCGCAAGGCGCTCCTGGAGCTTCTCGCGGTCGTAGTCGCTGTCGGTCCGCTCGATCTCGGAGCGGATCTGCTCGATGCGACCCTTGATCGCGTTGGTCGAGCCCGCGCCCTCGATGATCGTGCACTCGTCGGCGTTGATCTCGACCTTCTTGGCCTGACCGAGCTGCGAGATGGTGACCTTGTCGAGCTCGATGCCGAGGTCCTTCATGATCGGCGTGGCGCCGGTGAGGACCGCGATGTCCTCGAGCATCGCCTTGCGGCGGTCGCCGTAGCCGGGGGCCTTGACGGCGCAGACGTTGAGGACGCCGCGGAGCTTGTTGATGACCAGGGTCGAGAGCGCCTCGCCGGTGATGTCCTCGGCGATGATGAGGAGCGGCTTCTTCGAGTCCATCACCTTCTCGAGGAAGGGGACGAGCTTGGTGATCGAGTCGATCTTGTCCTCGTGGATGAGGACGAGGCACTTGGTGAACTCGACCGTCATCTCCTCGGTGTTGGTCACGAAGTTCGGGCTGAGATAGCCGCGATCGAACTGCATGCCCTCGACGACGTCGACGGTGGTCTCGAGGCCCTTGCCTTCCTCGACGGTGATCACGCCGTCCTTGCCGACCTTGTTGAAGGCGTCGGCCATGATCTTGCCGATCGCGGTGTCGTTGTTGGCGCTGATGCTCGCCACGGAAGCGATGCCGCCGCTGACGTTGGCGACCGGGCGCGACATCGACTTGATGTTCTCGACGACCGCATCGACGGCCTTCCGCATGCCGCGGACGAGGGCGTTGGGCTCGATGCCCGCGGCGAGCCGCTTGGTGCCGGCCTTGAAGAGGGCTTCGGCGAGGACCGTCGCGGTGGTGGTGCCGTCGCCGGCGTCATCGGAGGTCTTGCTCGCGGCTTCCTTCACGAGCTTGGCGCCCATGTTCTCGACCTTGTTGCGGAGCTCGATTTCCTCCGCGACCGAGACGCCGTCCTTGGTGACGGTCGGGCCGCCCCAGCTCTTGTCGAGGACGGCGTTGCGGCCCCGTGGGCCGAGGGTGCTCTTGACGGCGGCGGCGAGCTTTTCGACGCCGGCGAGCAGGGACTTTCGGGCTTCGGTGTCGAAGGTGAGTTCCTTCACGGCCATGAGACGATTCTCCAAACGGCTTGCGGTCCGAGCGGGGCTCGTTGCCCGACCCGAGTTCCGGCCCACGTTCCCGCTGCCGGGGACCTGGACCGGACGACCTGTTGGTTCCGGATGACTGACGCTTGGCCGCCTGACGGTTGCCTTCACCGACCGGGACGAGGTGGTCGCTGGCGACCCTCGCTCGGAAGGGGAGAAAACCTGAAGACGGCGTGGAAGCCCAGCCGTGCACTGGGTGGTGCGTGGCGGGGGGACGAGCCGCCTTTCAAACCCCGCGCCAATCGGACGAGGAAAGAACGGCGGCGACGATCGCATCGACCCAACGCGCTCGGCACGACGCGCGTCGCGGCCAGAGGGCACTTCCGACCTTCGTCCCACACGTCGAATCCGCCCCTTCGCGGATCGAGACCCGCTTCGCAGGTGGCGGCGCGGGGTCGCGCAGGGCCCGACCGTGCCACGATCCTCGAGCGCCTCGTGGCCTCGGGATCGGATCGAAGCCCCTTCGCACGACGCCTCGGCGATCCAGCCGCTGACACATGGCGATGATCAGCGCTGAGCCCTGCCAAGCTGGCAGGCAGTGCCATCGACCGATCACCCGATCCGCTCGGGCGAACCTGTCGGATCGTCGGCCGCGCGCCCGGCGTCGGGCCCTCAGCTCGTCGTCGGCGGCACCGGCTCGCGGGTTGGGGCGGGCCGGTCGAGCACCCGCTCAAGGAGGGGTTGCCACGCCCACAGCGATCGCCAGATCCAGTACGCGTTGGCGAGGAGATAGAGAAACCCGACGTTGGTCATGGCCAGGCAGACGGCGGAGATCAGGCGGAGCATGGTTGCCGACTCACCGCCGATGAGCGGCGTCGAGAGATCGGCGATCAGGACACCCAAGACTCCGATGGCGATGGCCGTGGTGAGGGGCCCGATCGCCTGCTGGGCATGGGCCGCACGGCGGTAGGTTCGGCTTCGCTGCCCGAGATGGCTCACGATGCGGCCGAGTCCGGCAAGCGCCAGCATCGCGATCACGCCGGTGAGGGCCAGATGCAGCGGTTCCGGCACGAACCATGACGCCGCGAGCCAGGCGCCCAGGGCAAAGAGGAGGAGAAAGCGACGGGCCCCGACGAGCCCGCAGGTCGCGATGAGCAACGCCGCCGACGCCGTCGCGATCACCAGGGCAACGGGCGGGACCAGAAAGAGCCGCGCGGGAACCGATGGCGGAAAGACGCTTGCCAGCCAGCCTCGCCAGCCGTCGTTCGGCAGGCGCGACAGAAGGAGTGCCGCGGCGGATGCGCTGGTGCCGACGGTCGCCGCGGACAGCGCGGCGGCAAGGACGAAGAGCGAGGTTCCGGCGCGCCGCGGATGCCGAAGCGGCGGCAGCAGAGCCAACTCCGGATCGACGCGAAGCGCCACCGTTTCGAGCACGTCGGTGCCGCATTCCGGGCATCGCCCATCGGCGTGCAGACCGCGAAGGTCGTAAGCGCACCGCTTGCAGGGCAGTGCCGTTCCGACGCGGAAAGCGTGCAGGTCAGCCACGGTGCGACGATCGGCAGAGGGGTACGTCCCTCGCGATGCGCGGAGCGGCACGACGTGGCTCGCCCTCACGCGACACGAGCATCCAGAGGGCATTGCTATACTCCACGCCCCCCGGTCGGCACAAGTGCGCGGCGCCAGATCGTGCCGGAACATGCCAGAACTTTCTGGATCATGCCCGCTCATGGATCATTGATGGATGCTCATGTTCGTGGCCTCGCTCGCCCGCACGGACCCCAGGGCGCTCCTCCCGCCGATTGCCGGCCGTCACCCAGACCGACATGCTCGAAGCCCTCGAACAACTGCGGCGGAACATCACCTCCGTGTACATGGGCAACGTGCAGGCGGTCGATCGGCTGCTCGTCTGCCTGCTTGCCCGCGGCCATGTCCTCATCGAGGACGTTCCCGGCGTCGGCAAGACCGTCCTCGCCAATGCCCTCGCGAAGAGCGTCCGCTGCGGGTTTTCCCGCATCCAGTGCACGCCCGATCTCCTGCCCTCGGACATCACCGGCGTCAGTGTCTTTCTCCGTGACGGCGGCACGAACGGCCACGGCAGCGAGGGGCGATTCGAGTTTCGGCGCGGTCCGATCTTCGCCAACGTCGTGCTCGCCGACGAGATCAACCGAACGACGCCGCGCACGCAGTCGGCGCTGCTCGAGGCGATGAGCGAGGGGACGGTGTCGGCCGAGGGGCAGGTGCTCCAGCTTCCGCAGCCGTTCATCGTGGTCGCGACCCAGAATCCCTACGAGTTCGAGGGCACCTACTTCCTGCCCGAGAACCAGCTCGACCGATTCCTCATGCGGATCTCGCTCGGATATCCGGCGCCCGACGACGAGAGCCGCATTCTCCAGAAGCAGCCGGCCCGCACGGCCCTGAAGGACCTGCAGGCCGTGATGTCCGGCGAAGAGGTCCTCGCCGCCCAGTCGGTCGTCGATCGGGTGCGGATGGACCAGTCGCTCATCGACTACGTGATCGCCCTCGCCTCGGCGACGCGCGAGCACGAGGACCTCCAGGTCGGCATCAGTCCCCGCGGCTCGCTCGCCCTCGCCTCCGCGGCCCGGGCCACCGCCGTCCTCAAGGGCCGCGACTACTGCGAGCCGGAGGACGTCGTCCAGAACGTCCTCTCGGTCTGCTCGCACCGCGTGATCAGCAAGTCGTACCTGCACGCCGGCGACACGCAGACCACGCGGCGCATCATGCAGCGCGTGCTCGAAACGGTGCCGAGCCCCGCATGAGCCGCGCGGCGGTCGTCCTCCTCTCGGGCGGCATGGACTCGGCCGTGTCGCTGGCCGAGGCCCGGGCGATGGGCTTCGACGCCCACGCCATCAGCTTCGACTACGGCCAGCGCCACCGCGCCGAGCTGCTCGCGGCCGCCCGCGTCGCGGCGGCGCTCGGCGCCGCCCGCCACGTCGTCGTGAACCTCGACCTTCGGGCCTTCGGCGGCTCGGCGCTCACCGCCGACATCGACGTGCCGAAGGACCGCATCGGCCACGAGCGGTCGGCGGACGAGATTCCCGTCACCTACGTGCCGGCCCGCAACACGATCTTCCTCTCCGTCGCGCTCGGGTACGCCGAGACGGTGGGAGCGAGCGACATCTTCATCGGCGTGAACGCGATCGACTTTTCGGGCTACCCCGACTGCCGGCCGGAGTTCATCGCCGCCTTCGAGCGCATGGCCAACCTCGGGACGAAGATGGGCGCCGAGGGCGCCGGCGTCCGGATCCACACCCCGCTCGTCCGCATGAGCAAGCGGGAGATCGTCGAGCGTGGCGTCGCGTTAGGCGTCGACTTCGGCCTGACGCTGACCTGCTATGACCCGATCATGCGCGGCGGCCGGGCGACGGCGTGCGGCCACTGCGACGCCTGCCTGCTGCGGGCCCAGGGCTTCGCCGCGGCGGGCGTGCGGGACGCGGCGAGCTAACGCTTCGCTCACTCCATCACGCCGAACCGGTACCCCACGCCCTTGATGGTGTGGATGAGCGCCGGCGCGAAGCCGCGGTCGACCTTGCGGCGCAGGGCGGAGATGTAGACGTCGACGACGTTCGAGTTCGGCTCGAAGCTCAGGTCCCAGACCTTCTCGCCGATCTGGGTGCGCGAGAGGACCCGGTTGGGGCTTCGCATGAGGTACTCGAGGAGCGTGAACTCCTTGTTCGACAGGTCGATCTTCTGGTCGCCGCGCTTGGCGGTGCGGGCGTAGAGATCGAGCTCGAGGTTGTCGCAGCGGAGGTGCCGGGACTCGGTGGCGTCGCCCCGGCGAAGGAGCGCCCGGACGCGGGCGAGGAGCTCCTCGAACTCGAAGGGCTTGGCGAGGTAATCGTCGGCGCCGGCGTCGAGGCCGTGGACCTTGTCGCCGGTCGAGCCGAGGGCGGTGAGCATCAGGATCTTGGTCTTGACCCCCCGGCGGCGAAGGGCCCGGCAGAGCTCGACCCCGTCGCGGTCGGGGAGCATGAGGTCGAGCAGGACGACGTCGTAGACCCCCGCGGTCGCCAGGTCCTCGCCCTCGTACCCCGAATGGCACATGTCAGCCGCATAGCCCTGCTCGCGCAGTCCCGCCTGAAGGGCCTGGGCCATCCTCGGATTGTCTTCGATGATGAGTATGCGCATCGCCGGTCAGCTCGCTCCGTCGCACCGGAGAAGTCCTGAGTATACGAGGGACGCCGCCGCATCCGGGCCGTCGACCTCGCTGTACGCTGCTCCCATGAAGACGTCGCTGGTCTCCTCGCTGGTTCTGTGTGCGACCGCAAGCATCACGCTCGGCGCCGCAGCGTTCCCGTTCGCCGATCCCGCCGCCGAGAGTCAGACGCTCGGCTACTACCGCATGCCGGCGGTGCGCGGCGAGACGGTCGTCTTCGTTGCCGAGGGGGACCTCTGGCGAGTCGACCTGAAGGGCGGCTTCGCGACGCGCCTCACCTCGCATCCGGGCGAGGAGCGCGACCCGGCCATTTCCCCAGACGGCAAGACGCTTGCGTTCACCGCGACCTACGAGGGACCGCGCGAGGTCTACACGATGCCGCTTCTCGGCGGCCTCCCGACCCGCCGGACCTGGGACGCCGGTCGCGTCGGAACGACCGGATGGACGCCGACGGGAACGCTCCTCTACGCGACCGACTCCGGCAGCGGCCTGCCGGCGATTCGGGTCTGGCGCCATGACGTCGCCCACGATGTCCGCACCGTCCTTCCGTTGGCCCAGTGCTCCGAGGCTGCGTTCCTCGACGAGACGCACCTGGTCTTCACGCGCCTCCAGTTCCAGGGAAGCCACACCGACCGCTATGCCGGAGGCACCGCCCAGCAGCTCTGGAGCTTCACGCTTCCCGCGGCCAACGGCGCGGCGGAGGAGGCCAAGCCCCTCACCGCCGACTACGACGGGACGAGCCGCCGTCCGCTGGTCTGGAACGGACGCATCGTCTTCACCACCGACCGCAGCGGGCGCATGAATCTCTGGTCGATGAAGCCCGACGGCAGCGACCTGCGGCAACACACCAAGCACGCCGACTTCGACATCGGCAGCGCCGCGATCGACGGCGACCGCGTCGTCTACCAGCTCGGGCCGGACCTGCGCGTCCACGATCTCGCCAAGGGCACCGACGCGAAGCTCGACATCCGGCTCGAGTCGGACTTCGACCAGATGCGCGAGCGATGGGTCAAGGATCCGTCGGCCGCGGTGAGCGCCGGGCACATCGCGCCGGAGGGCGACCGCGTCGTCTTCACGATCCGCGGCCGCGTCTTCGTCGTGCCGGTGAAGCAGGGGCGCACGGTCGACGTCGATCGGCGCCAGGGCATTCGATATCGCGAGGCGAGCTTCATGCCCGACGGCGCGACGCTTTCGGCGATCAGCGACGAGAGCGGCGAGCTCGAACTCGTGTCGATGCCGGCCAACGGCATCGGCGAGGTCCAGCGGAAGACCACCGACGCGAACACCGTGCGCTGGCTCACCGTGCCGTCGCCCGACGGCAAGCGCATCGCGCACACCGACAAGCGACAGCGGGTCTGGGTGCTCGACGTCGAGAGCGGCAAGAACACGCTCGTCGAGGAGAACCCGATCGAGCAGCCGAACGACCTCACCTGGTCGCACGACAGCCAGTGGCTTGCGTACGTCGCGCCGGCGGCGAACCTGAATCAGCAGATCAAGCTCTGGCCTGTCGCCGGCGGACCGACGCTCATCGCCACGAGCGACCGGTACGACAGCTACAAGCCGCAGTGGAGCGCGGACGGCAAGTTCCTCTACTTCCTCTCCGACCGGACCTTCGAGAGCGTCGTCGGCAGCCCGTGGGGACCGCGGGCGCCGGAGCCGTTCTTCGCCGAGACCGGGCGCATCTTCGAGCTGGCCCTGAAGGAGGGCACGCGCTCGCCCTTCCAGCCCGACGACGAGGTCTTCAAGGCCGCCGAGAAAGCCAAGAAGGATGCGCCGAAGGTCGAGGAGAAGCCCGAGCCGAAGGCGGACAAAAAGCCCGAGCCGCAGGCGGACAAAAATCCAGGCCCGCAGGCGGACAAAAATCCAGGTCCGCAGGCGGAGAAGAAGCCAGACCCCGCCAAGGCCGACGGTCAGCAGGAGGTCAAGCCGGACGTCAAACCCGATGGCAAGCCTGATGCCAAGCCTGACGCCAAGGCCAAGCCGAAGAAGGAGATCGTCAAGGTCGAGATCGATGCCGAGGGACTCGCGTCGCGCATCGAGCAGCTTCCCGTGAAGGCCACGAACTTCGGTCGCGGCCCGCTGGTGGTCACCGACGACACGATCTTCTGGATGAGCTTCACCCCCGATGCCCTGACCGATGACGAGACGCCGGGCGGCGGGACGCTGATGGCGCTCGCGATCGGCAACGAGAAGGCCGAGCCGAAGGCGGTGCTGACCGGCATCCGCAGCGTCGAGCTCTCGGCCGACCGCAAGAAGTTCCTGGTGCGCAAGGACCGCTCGTGGTTCGTGATCGACGCGAAGGCGGGCAAGGCCGAGCTGGAGAAGCCGGTCGACCTCAGCGGCATCGCGCTCTCGGTCACGCCGCGCGACGAGTGGCGGGAGATGATGGTCGACGCCTGGCGACTGCTGCGCGACTATTTCTATGACCGCAAGATGCACGGCGTGCTCTGGAAGGAGACGCTTGCGAAGTACCAGCCCTGGGTCGATCGCGTGCGCAGCCGCGAGGAGCTCTCGGACATCTTCCAGGAGATGACCGGCGAGCTCTCGGCGCTCCATCACTTCGTGCGCGGCGGCGACCTGCGCGAGGGGACCGACAAGGTTTCGATCGCAACGCTGGGCGCCGATCTCGAGCGCGACGAGGCGGCGGGGGGATGGCGGGTCACGGCCATTCCGGTGAGCGATCCCGACGAGCCGACGGTGCGCTCGCCGCTCGCGGCGCCGACGGTGAAGGTCGGCGTCGGCGACGTCATCCGGTCGATCGACGGCGCGTCGACGCTCTCGGTGCCGCATCCGTCGGTGCTTCTCCGCAACAAGGCGGGACGGCAGACGCTCCTGAGCGTCGTGGCCAAGGGCGCGTCGGAGGCCCATGACGTGATCGTGCGGCCGCTGACCAGCCAGGCGGACGCGGACCTGCGGTACCGGAGCTGGGAAGTCTCGCGCCGCATGCGCGTCGAGGAGCTCGGCAAGGGCGAACTCGGCTACGTGCACCTTCGCGAAATGGGCTCCGGCGACATCGGCGACTTCACGCGCGATTTCTACCCGGTCTTCAACCGCAAGGGACTCATCATCGACGTACGCCACAACCGCGGCGGCAATATCGATAGCTGGGTGCTCAGCCGACTGATGCGAAAGGCCTGGATGTACTGGAACCAGCCGGCCGGCCGCGGTCCGACCTGGAACATGCAGTATGCCTTCCGCGGGCACATCGTCGTTCTCTGCAACGAGCGCACCGCCTCGGACGGAGAGGCGTTCAGCGAGGGCTTCCGCCGACTCGGCCTCGGCAAGGTCATGGGCACACGGACCTGGGGCGGCGAGATCTGGCTCAGCTCAAGCAACACGGTCGTCGACGGCGGCCTCGCGAGCGCCGGCGAGAACGGCGTCTTCGACGCCGACGGCGTCTGGCTCATCGAGGGCCGCGGCGTCGAGCCCGACATCATCGTCGACAACCTGCCCCATGCGACCTTCAAGGGCGAGGACGCCCAGCTCAAGGCCGCGATCGAGCATCTCCAGCAACTCATCAAGAGCGATCCGCGCGACATTCCGCCGGTGCCGCCGACGCCGAAGAAGGCGGCCGGCGGCTGAACGGGGCGCCTGAACGGGGCGCCTGAACGGGGCGCCTGAACGGGGCGCCTGAACGGGGCGCCTGAACGGGGCGCCTGAACGGGGCGTTGCCGTGATCGAGCGAATCGCCTGAGGCACCGCGGGCGCGGGCCTCACGTGGCGTCGCGCTTCTCCCGCACCAACCCAAGATCGAAGAACTGCCCGCCGCGCGTCTGGCGCACGTGGACGGCGATGAGATGGTCCCCCGCGGTCAGGAGCGCCGCCGCCTCGGGCGTGAGCCGAACGCGGGTGTAGGCGCCGGTGTAGCCCTTGAGGGTCGCGATCGGCTTGCCGTCGACGAAGAGCTCGGCGTCCTCGTCGTGATGCACGAGAAGGTGCGTTGGCGCCGGGCCGGCCGGGAGCGTCACGCGGCGCCGGAGCCAGAGGTCCTTGCCCGTCCATTCCGTGCCGACGATCGCGCCGGGCGTCTGCGCCGTGCCGAATCCGCCTCGGCCCTCGGGCCAGGCCGCGTCATCGAACGACGGCTGCATCCACTCCGCCGCCGGCGACTCGATCGCATAACGCCACGACGGTCGGTCGGCGAGCGAGTCGATGTGCTTCGCGCAGGGAAGGACGACCTCGAACGCGCGCGGCTTCGCGTCCGCGGCAATCGCCGCCCGATTCGCCGCGGCGACCTCCGACGAGTTCATCTTCAGCACGTCGCGGTCGTAACTCATGAGGCCGTTCACCTCGACCTCGACGTCGGTGGTCTGGGTGTAGATCGCGCCGCAGAGGCCGTCGGCCTTCAGCTCGCCGAGCTCCGAAACGAGGGCGACGTAGGCATCGGTGAGTTCGCGGTACGTCGCGAAGGTCTGGTAGCCCCAGCCCTCCTCCTTCCAGCGATGGGCCGCGACCGGCAGGCCGAGGCCGCCGAACTCGCCGATGACGACCGCCCGCTTGCCATCGCCCTTCGGGCAGTGGCCGGCGAGACTCGCAGAGTAGTCGTGCGCGTCAAGCACATCGCCAACGCCGCGATCGCTCCAGCCGCTCGCGTTGTTCACGAGTCGCGTCGGATCCTTCGACTTCACCAGCTCGACGATGCGCTGCGTATCGAATTGCCCCCAGCCTTCGTTGAAGGGAACCCACATCACGATCGATGGGTGAAACGAGAGGCGCGACACCATGTTCGTGAGCTCGGTCTCGTACACCGACTTCGACTTCTCGCCGCGCGTCGCGTCGGGATCGCCCGGGCCGATGTACGGCCCGCTCGAGGGCATGTCCTGCCAGACGAGCATGCCCAGCCGGTCGCACGCCGCGTACCAGGTCGCCGGCTCGATCTTGACGTGCTTGCGAATGGTGTTGAAGCCGAGGGCCTTGGTCGTCTCGATGTCGTAGACCATCGCCTCGAGCGTCGGGGCGGTGTAGAGGCCGTCGGGCCACCATCCCTGATCGAGGGTGCCGAGCATGAAGTAGGGGGAGCCGTTGAGCATGACCCGCGGCGTGCCCCGCGCGTCCGGCTTCACCTCGATCGAGCGGAACGCGACGTAACTTGTCGCCCGGTCCGCGCCGTAGCGAAGCTGCACCGTGTAGAGCCTCGGCGACTCCGGCGACCAGAGGATCGGATCGGGAACGTCGATCGCGGTCGAGACGTTCGGCGGGACGAGTGCCGTGACCGCTGCGGGCGCATCGGAGGCCCCCGGCCAATGGAGGGCCACCTCGACGCGGGCGTCGGCGCCGACCTCGCCGCGCACGCGAGGCGTGACCACGAGCTGCTTCTTCGCGACATCGGGCATGAATGCGATCGTCTCGATCGAGCGCTCGGGGACCCACTCGAGCCAGACGCTCTGCCAGATGCCCGTCACCGACGTGTACCAGATCCCGCTGGGATTCCGCACCTGCTTGCCGCGCGGCGGCTCATAGCCGCCGCTCTCGTTGGCCGGTGCGTCGCAGGGATCCCAGACCTCGACCATGATCGAGTTCTCGCCGGGCTTCAGGTGATCGGTGATATCGAAATCAAAGGGTTCGTAGCCGCCGGTGTGGTCGCCGATGCCGGCGCCGTTGAGGAACACCTTCGCGCCCCAGTCGACCGCCTCAAAGTGAAGCAGCACGCGCCGTCCCGCCGGCGTCGGGGGCACGGTGAAGTTCCTGCGGTAGAAGAGGCGGTTGTCCTTGTCCGTCGCGCGGGCGACGCCCGAGAGGGCACTCTCGAGCGGGAACGGCACGAGAATCGTTCCGTCGGCCTTCGCCGGAAAGTTGAGTCCGTCGGCCATCGGACGGATCGCGTACTCCCACGGTCCGTTCAGGCTCATCCATCGGTCGCGGACGAGCTGCGGTCGAGGGTGCTCCGCGTGCGGCGCAGCGCGATCGACGAGCGACGTCCATCGGGTCGCCAGGGCCGGCGCGGGCGCCGGGGGATCGATCAGGGCGAGAACGGTGATGGACAGTGCGGCGGCGATCATGCGCGCACCGTAACAGGCACGCATGCGGACCGGAACTCCCCTCGGGCGCTATCGGTGGAGGGCAACCGACACGGCGGACTTGTTCGATCCCTCGAACTCAAGCTCGATCCAGAGTTTCGCCTCCGCGTCGAGCGACGACGGCGCCTCGACATGGGCATGGAATCCGTCGCCCTCGCGCTCGGCCTTCGACTTGACCGAGCCGACCGCGTCCTGCCGGCCGATCCAGAGTCGCAGCGCCACCGGCGTCGGCGTGCCCGCGATCGCGATGTCGAAGGAGGCCTCCTTGCCGGCGACGATCTCGCCATCCTGGGTGATGGTCAGCGTGGTGGCGTTGACGGTGACGGCGCCGAGCGCGTGCTCCTCGCCATGCGAGTGTCCGGCATGCCCCTCGGCGGATGCCTTGGGCGCGTCGGCGGGGGCTTGCGGCGCGGGGGCCGGCGCCGGAGTCGGCGCGGGCGAGGCGCTGCCGCCACAGCCGCCAAGGGTCAGGAGGGCAACGGCGACGGTGACGCGCGGGGCGAATCGGGACATGGGTCAGTCTCCCTGAGTGGGCGTGGGGTGAGGCAATCGATATGCGCCGAAGATCAGCGCGTATCCGACGGGAACGACGATCAGGTTCAGCGCCGTCGACGACAGCAGTCCGCCGAGGACGACGATCGCGAGCGGCGCGAGCAGCTCGCTGCCCGGCTCGCCGCGGGCGAGGGCGAGCGGCAGAAGACCTAACGCGGCGGTCAGCGCGGTCATGAGGATCGGCACCAGCCGCTCGAGCGAGCCATGGCGAATGGCGTCGTGCAGCGAGCGTCCCTCGCTGCGGCGCAGGTGGTCGTAGTGGTTGACGAGAAGGATGCCGTTGCGTACGGCGATCCCGAAGAGCGTGATGAAGCCGACGAGGCTCGCGATCGAGACGATCGGGGCCACGTATCGCGTGGAGGAGATGCCGACCAGGGCAAGCGTGTTCCAGAGGACGCTCGGCGACTCGACGAGGTAGATCGCGAGGACGCCGCCGATCAGGGCCAGCGGAAGGTTGAGCATGACCAGCGCCGCCACGCGATGCGAGCCGGTCGAGAGCTGGAGTAGGAGGTACATGACGACCGCGACGCCGAGGCCCATCAGGAGAATCGTCCGCGACGCGGACTGCTGGGCCTCGAACTGCCCGCCGTAGTGCACCGTGCATCCGGCGCGGGCGACGATCGGGTCGACGCGGGTCCGGACGGCGCTGACGAGGTCGCCGAGGTTGAAGCCCGGCGCGACGTTGCAGGAGACGACCGCCTTCCGCTGGGCCCCCTCGCGGGCGATGAGGTTGCTCGAGCGCTCGACGCCGATGTCGGCGACCTCGCGCAGCCGCACCATCGCGCTGCCGGCGCCCGGTCCTAACGCCTCGCTACGCCCGGGCGCCATGCCGCGCAGCACCAGGTCGCCGACCTGTTCGATCCGCTCGCGTTCCTCGGGCGCCAGGCGCACGACCAGCTCGTATCGGCGCGCACCCCGGTTGATGTCCGCGACCGTCGCGCCGTAGAGCGCGTCCTGCACCTGTTCGGCGGCGGCCGCCGGCGTGAGCCCGGCCGACGCGAGGTCGGCGTGCCGATAGCGGATCGGCAGCGTCGTCACCATCACCTCGCGGTTGGCGGCGACGTCGCGCGTGCCGTCGAGCGAGCGCAGGGAGCCCTCGATTTCCTTCGCGACCGAGCGCAGCCGATCGAGATCGTCGCCGAAGACGTTGATCGCGATCGCCGCGGGCGTGCCGGAGAGGATGTGGCTCAGGCGATGCTCGATCGGCTGCCCGATCATCGTGGTGATGCCCGGTACCGTGGCGACGATCCTGTCGATCGCGGCCCGCACCGCCGTCGCCGACGCGCCGTCGCCGAGCGTCACCTCGATCTCCGAATTGCTCACCGGCTCGGCGTGCTCGTCGCGCTCGGCGCGGCCGGTGCGGCGGGTCACGCTGGCCACGCCATCGATCTCGACGAGCTGCCGTTCGACGCCGCGGGCGATCCGATCGCTCTCCTCAAGCGACGTCCCCGGCGGCGCCATGAGGAAGACGGTGAAGGTGCCCTCGTTGAAGGAGGGGAGAAACGACGTGCCGAAGGTGCTCCCGAGGAGGAGGGCGACGATCGTCGTCGCGCCGGTCACGCTCAGGACCATCCATGGGCGCCGGAGCGCCAGGGCGAGCGACGGCTCGTAGCGCCGCTTGAGCCAGCGCACGAGAAATCCGTCCTGCTCGCCTCCGCCGCGCACCGACCCGAGGAGCCACCGGCAGAGGGCCGGCGTCACGGTCAGCGCCACCACGAGCGATGCGAGGATCGAGGTGATGTAGGCGATGCCGAGCGGCCGGAAGAAGCGTCCCTCAAGTCCCTGGAGGAAGAGGAGCGGCACGAAGACCATGCAGATGATCACCGTCGCGAAGACGACCGAGGAGCGGATCTCGTTGCTCGCGGTGAAGATCACCTCGGTGAGCGATCGGCGCTCGGCCGCGGGCAGCGACGCGTTCTCGCGCAGGCGCCGATGGACGTTCTCGACGTCGATGATCGCGTCGTCGACGAGCTCGCCGATCGCGACCGCGAGTCCGCCGAGGGTCATGACGTTGACGCTCAGGCCCAGGGCCCAGAGGGCCAGGAGCGCGACCGCGAGCGAGATGGGAAGCGCCGTGAGCGTGATGAGCGTCGTGCGGATGTTGAGGAGAAAGAGGACGAGAATGACCGCGACGATGACCGTCGCGTCGCGAAGGACGATCAGGACGTTATGGATCGAGCGGTCGATGAAGCGCGAGGCGCGGAAGACCTCGCGGTTGAGGTGCATGCCCGCCGGCATCGCCGGCTCGATCGCGTCGAGCGCGGCGTCGAGCGCGCCGGTCAGGGCAAGGGTGTTGGCGCCGGGCGACTTCTGCACGCTCACGACGACCGCGTCGCGGGCGCCGTCGGAGGCGGTGCCGCGCTTCGGCGCCGGGCCGAGGGCGACGTCGGCGACCTGGCCGATCGTGACGGGAGAACCGTTATGGAGCCGGATCACCGTGGCCCGCACGTCCTCGATCGAACGGACCTGGGCGACCTGGCGGATCGGCAGCTCGAGCCGGTCGACGTTGGCGAGGTATCCGGCGGTAGCGGTGCTGTGCGCGCCGCGGGCCGCGTTCACCACGTCCTGCACGGTGAGCCCGTAGGTGAGGAGCTGGTCCTGACGGACGTGCACCTGATACTGCGGCAGTCCGCCGCCGATGGCGACGACCTGGGCGACGCCCGGGACGGCGAGCAGCCGGTTGCGGAGATCGAACTCGGCGAAGGACCGCAGCTCGACCGGCGAGACGCTGCCGTCCGGCGACGAGAGCGCGAGGAGCATCACCTCGCCCGTGATCGACGTGATCGGGGCGAGCTCGGCATGCGCCGAGGGGGGTAACAGTTCGCGCACCGAGGAGAGTCGCTCGCTCACGAGCTGGCGGGCGCGGAGGAGATCCTCGCCCCAGTCGAACTCGACCCACACGAACGAAAGGCCCGTGCTGCTCGCCGAGCGGACGCGGCGGATGCCGGGCAGCCCGTTCACGGCCGTCTCGATCGGAAAGGTCACCGTCGACTCGACCTCGTCCGCGGCGAGTCCGCCCGCCTCCGTCATCACGACGACGGTCGGGGCGCTGAGCTCCGGAAAGACGTCAACCGGCATCGAGCTCAGGCGGAGTCCGGCGAAGACGAGCAGGGCGGCGACCGCGGCGATCACCAGGCCGCTTCGGCGAAGCGACCATGCGATGAGATGCTGAAGCATGGTTCAGTGCTTCCCTTCGTGGAAGGTGCCGTCGGAGTGGAAGTGCCCGCCCTTCGCGCTGTTGCCGCTTGTCGCCAGCAGCAGCGGATAGACGCCGTCGAGGACGACCTCGTCGCCCTCGGCAAGGCCGCTGAGGACCGTCGTCCAGCGGCCGTCGCTCGGGCCGATGTCGGCCGTGAGGCGAATGACCGTGTCGGGGTCCTTGGGATCGCGCCGGAAGAGAATCGGCGTGACGCCGTCGCGCACGATCGCCCCCGACGGAACGGCGAGCTCGCCGCCGCCGCTCTCGAGCGTGATGTCGAGGAACCCCGCGACGCCGGCGCGGGCCCACGTGGCCTTCGCGCCGGGAGCGGCGATGAGTTCGGCCGTGCGCTCGTCGGGGTCGGCCCGCACCCCGATGGTGACGGTGGCCGGAACGCTTTCGTGCGTGGCGATCGCCGCCGTGGGCGGGACGATGCGGGCTTCCATGCCGTCGCGCAGGCGGGCGAGATCGGCCTGCAGGGCGAAGGCCCGGAAGCGCACGCGCTCGGGCTGGACGACGCTGAGGGCCAGACCCATCGCGTCGATGTGGGCGCCGTTGGTGACGGCAAGGTCCTCGACGACGCCGTCGACGTCGGCGCGGACCTCGATCGCGCCGAGCGAGTGCCAGAGGGCGATGCCCGCGGCATCGCGCGCACCGAGCTCCTCGACGCTCCGGTCGGTGAGCGCCGACGCTTGGCGGAGGAGGAGATCCTGATGGGTGCGTGCCGCATGCAGCTCGGCCACCGACTCGGCCCGCCGGGCCTCGAGCTCGGCGTCCTTCTCGCGAACGTCGGCGAGCTCCGCCTCGGTCTCGCGCAGCACCGCCTGGGCCTGCATGAAATCACCCTGCTTGCCGCCGCCCGCGGCGCGAACCGCCTCCAGTTGCGCGACGCGATCGGCCCAGAGCTGGGCCTTGGACGCGAGACTCCTCTCGTGCTCCGCGTGGGCCTTCATGAGCGGCTCCATCGCCCCGAGTCGGGCCTCGGCCTGAGCGACCTCGGACTCCGCCGCGGCGATCCGCTCCTGCAGCTCGCGCCACCCGGGAGCGTCAAGGCGGAAGAGGACGTCGCCCTTCGTGATCCTGGCGAGGTGGTTGACGGCGAGCGTGACGCGCCCGGCGGTGGCGGCTCGGTATTCGCGTCGGGCAAGGGGTTCGAGCTCGAAGCGGCCGGGCACGCGCAGCGTCTTGCGCACGTCGTGGCGTTCGGCCTTCGCGAAGGTGATGCCGAGGCTTCGGCGCACGGCGTCGGGAATCGCCACGCGATTCGACGGCGCTTCCTCGGCGCCGTGCTCGTGGTCGTGATCGTGATCCTCGCCCTCGCCCTCGGCGTGGACCTGCGGAGCGTTGGCGCCGCGGCGACAGCCGAGCGGCGTCGTGGCGGCGAGCGTCGCAAGGAGCGCCAGGGACGCCAGGCCGCGCCAGGGATTCGAGAGCCGGTGTGATGCCAATCCAAGCAGTCCGTAGCGCCCTCCGGGCGCACACTCCGTCTGGCGCGACGGGCAGTTGCCTGCCTCCCCACGCGCGGTTTGCAAACACGATCCGTGTGATTCAGTGTGCATCGTTGGGTCCCAGCAAGAGGTCGATGGCGAGTGCCGTGGCGACGGCGTCGCGTTGGGCGTCGATGAGCGAGAGCCGGGCGTCGGAGCGGCGGCCGAGCGTCTCGAGGAGGAGCAGCGTGTCGATCTCGCCCAGCTCCGCGACGCGACGGGCGTCCTCGAACTGGGCGTCGACGAGCGGGAGAATCTCGTCGGCGACGAGTCGTCGTCGGCGGAGCGCCGCGTCGTGCCGCTCGATCGCCCGCTCGAGGTCGGTGGTCCGTTCCTCGATGAGCGCGGTGAGCGCCGTCGCGGCCACCGTGCGCGACGCATCGGCTTCGGCGATCGCCTGTCGATTCCCGTTCAGGATCGGCAGCGGCAGCGAGAGCCCCAGCAGGAACTGGTCGGCCCCCTCCTCGCGGCCATAGCCCGGGCCGACGGTGAGATCGGGATACTGCCTGCGGATCTCAAGGGCGAGGCGCCGCTCGGCGATCTCATGCTCCGCGCGGGCCACGGCGATGTCGGGATTGCCGTCGAGGAGTGCAGCGCGGAGCGAGTCGGCGGACTCGCCGCGCTCGGGTGGAACTTCCTCGTCGAAGGCGATCGCGGCCCGCGGGGGAAGTCCGAGGATCGAGCGGAGCTCGAACTCGAGGTCGGCGCAGGCGGCTTCCGTGGCCAGCAGTTGCTCGCGCTTCGCCGCGGCGTCGATTCGGAAGAGGCGCGATTCGATGCGGCCGATTTCGCCGGCCGACTCGAGGCGCCCGGCGATCGCGGCCATCTCGTCCTCGCGGCGAATCGCCTCGGCGAGTTCGCGGCGGCGCAGGGCGGCGGCGGTCCGATCGTTCCAGGCTCGGCGCACGCTGATCCGGATCATCCACTCGGCGGCATGGACGCGGAGCACCTCGGCGTCGCGCTCGGCCCCGGCCCGTTCGCGCTCGGCGGCAAGGCGGCCCGAGATGGGGAGGGTGAAGGAAATCGACGTCGCGAGCTTCCACGGTTCGGCGACCGCATCGAGGACGCGGGTGACGTCGGCGGCGATGGTCGGGTCCGACCAGCGACCGCTTTCGGCGGCCGACGCCTCGAGAACGCCGAGCTTGGCCCGGGCGACGCGGAGCGACGGGTTCATCACCAGTGCGATCGCCTCCGCCTCGCGAAGCGAGCAGCCGTCGCTCAGGCTGAAGGGGGCGTCGGCGGGCGGAGCCGGTGCGGCGGCGAGAACGGATTCGGGCGTTCGGGCGAGAAAGAGGGCCTGGTCGCGGGCCGTGTCGACCGGGCGGCGCTCGTAGTGGGCGCAGGAGGCAAGGACAAGCGGCGCAGCGCATGCGAGCGCATGGCGCAACGGACGGAATGACATGTGGAGACCTCAACGAAGCGAAAGCGGACGCGCAGCGCGGAGCGCAGCGCACGGCAGGCGTCTCGTGAGGTTCAGACCAGTATGCGCGTGACCCGCAGCCCCGTGGCTGGCGGGATTCCCCGAGATTCGACCGGGGGCGCGGGCGGGGCCACGCTCAGCTCGGTCACGAGCGGCAGTTCGATGATGGCGATGAGTTGCGGCGGCGGAAGCGCCGGAAGGTGCATCGAGTGATCGGGACGACTCGCGTCGTTGGGAACTCGCACGTCGACGCAGCAGCCGCCCTCGTGATCATGCGGCAGGGCGGCGGTGGTGCGCCCCTCGTGGTGTCCGTGCTCGTGCCCCTCATGATCCCGGCAGGCGTCATGCTCGCGACCGTCACACACCGCCGCGGTCGCGAAACAGAGCACCCGATCGGCCCCGCGCACGGAGACCATCGCCAACTGGGCAAGGATGCACAGGGCGATAAGCGTGCGGAGGAATGGCGAATCGGAACGAGGCATGCGGGGACGGCCGGGAACGGAGTTGGGTGTTCGGTATTGCGGGGCGGATTCAACACAGAGGACACAGAGGACACAGAGGGGCACAGAGAGGATCAATTGGAGGGAGACGAGCGTCTTCGGTCTGGTGCAGCGGTGTGATGAAGTTCAACGTCCAAGCGCCCCGATCCCACGATCTCTCTGCCGTACGACCGATAGCCGCGCAGCCACATTCCTCATGTCCTCTCTGTGCCCCTCTGTGTCCTCTGTGCCTCTGTGTTGAATCCGTCGTCGCTCACACGTCCAGGTTCTTCACCTCGATCGCGTGCTTCTCCCCTCAGCGGTCGAGCGCCGGGGTGATTGTCACACGTCCAGGTTCTTCACCTCGATCGCGTGCTTCTCAATGTAGGCGCGGCGCTGCTCCACGTTCTCGCCCATCAGCGTCGCGAAGAGGGTGTCGGCCTCGCTTGCCGAGTCCCAGCTCACCCGCAGGAACGTCCGGTGCTTGGGGTCCATCGTCGTGTCCCAGAGCTGTTCCGCGTCCATTTCGCCCAGGCCCTTGAAGCGCTTCACTTCAATGCCTCGGCGGCCGACCTCGTGGAGCGTTCGCAGGATCGACGGGATGCTCGGGGCCTCGACGTACTCGATGCGCGGGCCGGTCGGCTCGGGTGCTGGCGTCTCGGGCTCACCGGCGTCGCCCTCCTCGTCCTTCGGGCGGGCCTTGGCGGCGCCCTCGACGAGCCAGGCGTAGCGGGTCGGCATCTTCTCGCCGGTGATCGACTCCTCCTGCACCGCCGACCAGTCCTCGATGCGGAGGTGATGGGCGGCGATCTCGCGGATGAGCCGTTCGAGTTCGCGGTTCTCGTGCAGCTCGCGCAGCGTCGCGATGCGGTTCCGCGGGGCGGCCGAGACCGCTTCGGCGGGATCGTCGTCCAAGGTGAGCTTCAGCCGCTCCACCGAGCCGCGGGCTTCCTGTTCGTTCCAGAAGACCTCGTCGCCTTCCTGCCACGCGAGGTGCCAGGAGGGAAGCCGACGTTCGCCCGAGGGATCGCGCTGGCGGCTGTCGAGCAGACGCTGGAAGGGAATGCCGCGGCGCTGCGAGACGACGATGAGCTCGTCGAGGCGGTGCAGCGTCTGCACGAGGCGCCGCAGCGCGGGACCCTCGACCGTGTGCATCGCGGTGCCGTCGTCGCCGCGAACCATGAGCTTCGCGTACTTGAGCGCGAGCTCCACCAGCGAATCGCTCATGGCCCGGTCGTTGAGGACGTACTTGATGTCCTTCTTCTTGCCGTGGCCGCGGGCGATCTGATAGAGCGGCGGTTGGGCGATGAAGATCTTGCCGCGCTTGACCAGTTCGGGCATCTGCCGGAAGAAGAAGGTCAGGAGGAGCGTGCGGATGTGGCTGCCGTCGACATCGGCGTCGGTCATGATGACGACGCGGCCGTAGCGGAGTTTCGAGATGTCGAAGTCGTCGCCGATTCCGCACTGCAGGGCCTGGATGAGCGTGCGGATTTCCTCGAAGCCGAGGACCTTGTCGAGGCGGGCCTTCTCGACGTTCAGGAGCTTGCCGCGGAGCGGGAGGATCGCCTGGGTGACGTGGTCGCGGCCGCCCTTGGCCGAACCGCCTGCCGAATCACCCTCGACGATGAACATCTCGGTCTTCTCGACGTCCTCCGACGAGCAGTCCGCAAGCTTGTGCGGCATGCCGCCCGAATCGAGCGAGCCCTTTCGCTTGATGAGCTCGCGGGCCTTGCGGGCCGCCTCGCGCGCTTCCGCGGCGAGGATCGCCCGGTCGCAGATCCGCTTCGCTTCCTTCGGATGCTCCTCGAGCCACGCCGAGAGCTTCTCGCCGACGATGCTCGAGACGAAGCCCTCGACCTCGGCGTTGAGGAGCTTCTCCTTCGTCTGGTTGTTGAACTGCGGGTTGGGCAGCTTCACCGAGACGATCGCGGTCAGGCCTTCGCGGAGGTCGTCGCCCGAGGGGGTCAGGTCCTTCATGTGGCCGTGCGACTTCGCGTAGCCGTTGATGGTGCGGGTGAGCGCGGTCTTGAAGCCCTGAAGGTGCGTGCCGCCGTCGGGGTTGAAGATGTTGTTGCCGAAGGCGAGCACGTTCTCGTTCATCGCGTCGGTGTACTGCATCGCGATTTCGGCCCGCAGTCCCGACGTCGGCTCATCGGCGACGAAGGCGATGACCGGGCCGTCGGCGGCCTTCGCGGCGTTCATGTGCACGACGTAGGCGGCGAGGCCGTTCTCGTCGTGGAAGGTGACCGAGCGCCGGTTGCCGCTGGTGTCGACGCGGTCGTCGATGAAGCGGATGGTGACGCCGGAGTTGAGGTAGGCGAGCTCGCGGAGGCGATGCTCGAGAGCCTCGTAGCGGAAGACGATGTCGGGGAAGATCTCGGTGTCCGGCAGGAACGAGATGCGAGTTCCCTTCTTCGCCGGATCGCCGCCCTCGCTCGTGACGTGCAGCGGCTTGGTGACCTTGCCGCGGGCGAAGCCGATGAGGTGGGTCTTGCCGGCCCGCCAGACTTCGACCTCGGTCCATTCGCTGAGGGCGTTGACGCACTTGACGCCGACGCCGTGGAGACCGCCCGAGACCTTATATGCGTTGTCGCCGAACTTGCCGCCCGCGTGGACCTCGGTCAGGATCACCTCGACCGCCGGGCGGCCGTTGATCGCGGGGTTCTCGTGCTTCATCGGATCGACCGGCATGCCGCGGCCGTCGTCGGTGACGGTGCAGGAGCCGTCGACGCCGATGCGGACGGTCACGGTCGTCGCGTGGCCGGCCATGACCTCGTCGATCGCGTTGTCGACACACTCGTAGACGAGGTGGTGGAGGGCGTTGAGCCCGGTGCCGCCGACGTACATGCCGGGCCGCTTGCGGATCGCCTCAAGCCCCTCGAGGACCTGAATCGAATCGGAGGTGTACTCGCCCGTCACCGCTCCGCCCGCGACCGCCGCAGAGGTCGTGGGGGTCGGGGTCGCGGAGGCCGGAGTCGCGGGGGCCGGCGCAGTCGAGACAGACGAGGCGTTCGAGGGCGTCTCCGGGGGCTGGGTCATGGGGGCTCGTAGCGGGTCGCAAGAACCGGCGAACGCGGTCGGTCGCGACGCCTTCAGAACGTCGGACAGTGTAGCAAAACGGGCATTTTCCCGCTCCAACCGACCTCTTCGCGCGAGGCGTCGGCGACGGGCGCCGGATCGCCGCGGAATGGCTCGGCGCGGCGCGATTTGCAGGGACGCGTTCGTATACTGCGGCACGCATCGTTCGGGGGTCCGCAACGTCACGTACGGGAAGTGAGCACCTGTGACCGACCGCGTCGCACAGACTGATTCGGAGGCTGTCCCGAATGCGCCAACCGCAGGGGGAGGCCTCTCGCGCCGCGGCTTTTGTGCCCTTGCCGGGGCACTCGGGCTGACGGCGTGTTCGACCCCGCCCTCGGCTTCCCGTGGCGATGCCAGCGGCCACGCGCTGCCGCGGGGCGAATGGGGTTCCGCCTCCCTGCGGCCGACGCCGGCGGCGCCGACGCCCCAGCCCAAGGTCGTCGTCGCGACCTCCCATTCGCCCTTTCCCGGCGTCCGGCCCCGCTCGGCGTGGGCCCACGCGGCACCTGAACCATCGCTCATGAACCCGATGCTTCCGGTGCGCTACGTCACCGTCCATCACGACGGACTCGACCGGCTCGAGACCGGGACCTCGATGCAGGCGATGGCCGATCGGATCGACCTCTATCGCACCGGCCATCGCGCGAAGGGATGGGGCGATATCGGCTACCACTTCGTGATCGACCGCGCCGGGACGGTGTGGGAGGGGCGCGAGCTGAAGTGGCAGGGCGCCCACGTCAAGGACCGCAACGAGGGAAACGTCGGGATCCTCGTGATGGGGAACTTCGAGATCCAGCAGCCGACCGCGGCGCAGCTCTCGACATTGCACGAGCATCTTCGCGCGGTCTGTGCGTACTTCTCCGTGCCGTGGACGCGGGTCTTCAGTCATCGCGAGTGGCCCGGTGCACAGACGCTCTGCCCCGGTCGAAACCTGCAGCGCGAGTTCGTCGCGCTGCGCGGTCGCGAGCAGGCGTAGGCCTCCCGGATCGCCGTCCCGCTCGCGCAAATTTCGTCCCGAAAATGCGCGGCGAAAACCAAGTGGCTGCCGATAGATGCGTCACGCAATGAGCATCCCGGAATCCACCGCGAGAGACTCCCTCGGCCACGCCGCAGACGCCCAAGCCGGATCGCATCCGGGCGCGGCGTCCGTCGCCCGGCGGACGTTCCTCGCGGTCTCGGGGCTGCTCCTTGCCGGCTGCGCATCGGCGCCGTCGACGACCGCGGAGCTCCCCGATGGAGCTTGGCCGGGAGGTCGCTACGACGACGTTCCCGCGCCGCCGCGGCCGCGACCGATGCCGATGAAGGCGCCGCCCGCCGAGACCCGAGCGAAGGCTGAGCCGGCGCTTCAGGACGGCGTCATCCCGCGAGCCCGATGGGCGAAGAGCGGACCGGACATGGGCGACATCAACCCGATGTTGCCGATCAAGAGCCTCACGATCCACCACGAGGGGTGGGAGCCATTCGTCACGTCGGACTTCGACGACACGGCATACCGCATCGAGCACGTGCGCATCGCGCACCGCAACGCCAAGGGCGGCGGCTATGCCGACATCGGCTACCACTTTGTGGTCGATCGCGAGGGGCGCGTCTGGGAGGGCCGGAGCCTCAAGTACCAGGGCGCCCACGTCAAGAATCACAATGAAGGGAACATCGGGATCATGTGCCTCGGGAATTTCGAGGAACAGAACCCGACCGAGAAGCAACTTGCGGGACTCTCGCGCCAGGTCCGAACGATCATGGCTCGATACAAGATCCCGATCAAGCGCGTCTATACGCACCGCGAATGGCCTGATGCCCAAACGCTGTGCCCCGGCCGGTCGCTGCAGGCATGGGTCATGAAGAACAGACCCAAGTCATTCGCCTGAACGACGTCGGCTGAGTGGGGATGGCGGTCAGTTCGGTCGCCGAGGTGTCTCGCCGCGTGCGCGGGCATCGTCATCGTCGAGCTTCTTGAGGAACGCGGTATCCCGCGCCTCCTGGCGCTGAAGGACGCGCCAGATCACCCAGCCGATCGCGGCCATGCCGGCGAACGTCAGGAGCCAGATTCCGACGTCGGAGAGCGAAACAGCCAGCACGAATCTCATGGAGGACCTTGCAGGAGCGGCCTGCGCTGGAGGGGAGTGCGTTCTCGGAGGAGGAGAACCAACGGCTCCCAAAGGTGTTGTGACCGGTCGAGCAGTATGGCCGATCACGAAATGCGCAGCACGCAAGTGTAAGGGCGGAGGACACACCTCCGGGAAAAGGGAAAGCGGCCCGTCACACGACGGGCTGCTTTTTTTCGCCGCGCGATCCCGCCCGCGCTCACGCCCCGCCGCGCAGCGCGCGGTACGCGGCGTGGAAGCGCTCGAAGGGCCGGCGATAGGCGTCGTGGTCGCGCGGCGTGCGCTGCAGCGCCGCGGCCGGCGCGGTGGCGGTCGCCTCGTCCACGCTTCGCCAGACGCCGGCGCCGACGCCGGCGAGCAGGGCGACGCCGAGCGCGCCGCCCTCGTCGCCGTGGGCGACCGTCACCGGCACGCCGAAGATGTCGGCGCAGAGCTGCTGCCAGAAGGGACTGCGGGCGCCGCCGCCGGCGAGGCGCACCGCATCGACGGTGACGCCGAGCGAGCGGATGAGGTCGAGGTTGTCGCGGAGGCCGAAGGTGATGCCCTCGACCACCGCCCGCGAGATGTCGCGCCGCGCGTGGGCGGCGTTGAGTCCCAGGAGCGCCCCGCGGGCGTCGGGATCGGGATGCGGGCAGCGTTCGCCGGTGAGGTAGGGGAGGAACGTGATGTCGTCTGCACCCGGCGCGGCGGCGCTCGCCTCGTCGGTGATCGCCGCATATCCCGCATCGCCGGCGGGAAAGCCGAACGTGTCGCGGTACCAGCGCAAGCTGCCGCCGCAACTGAGCATCACGCCCATGACGTGCCAACGCCCCGGCACCGCGTGGCAGAAGGCGTGGGCCTCGCCCCGCGGCGCCGGCCGCCAGGCGTTGCAGGTGGCGAAGACCACGCCGGAGGTGCCGATCGTCACCGAGACCGATCCCTCGCGGACGATCCCCGCCCCGATCGCCGACGCCGCCTGATCGCCCGCTCCGCCGACGATGGGCGTTCCCGACGGGAGCCCGAGGGCCTCGGCGGCGCGATCGGAGAGCCTGGCCGTGACCGCGCAGGACTCGGCGCACTCCGGCATCGTCGAGCGCCGGATGCCTAACGCTTCGATCATCTCGTCCGACCAGCGCCGCCTGCCGCAGTCGAAGAGCGCCGTGCCGGAGGCGTCCGAGACCTCGGTCGCCCGCGTGCCGGACATGCGAAAGCGCAGCCAGTCCTTCGGCAGGAGATGCGTCGCGGCCCGAGCCTCGAGGTCGGGCTCGTGCTCGCGGCACCAGAGGATCTTCGGCGCTGTAAACCCCGGGAGCACCCGATTGCCGATCATCCGGACGAGCGCCGGAATGCCGAGCTCGCGCTCGACCCGCGCGCACTGCGGGGCCGAGCGCTGGTCATTCCAGAGGATGCAGGGGCGCAGCACCTCGCCGGCCGCGTCGATCATCACCAGGCCGTGCATCTGTCCCGAGAGGCCGATGCCGCCGACCTCGTTCGCGCCGTTCGGCACCGCCGCGAGCGCCGCCCGCACCGCGCCGACCGCGGAGCGCCACCACTCCTCGGGATCCTGTTCGGACCATCCCGCCCGTGGCGTCGAGAGCGGGTGCTCGCGCGTCGCGCTGGCGATCACGCGGCCCCGCTCGTCGACGACCACAGCCTTCGTGCCGGTTGTGCCGAGATCGATGCCCAGAAGAAGCATCGCTCCAGCTTACTTCTCGACGTAGATCTTCGTCGCGTTGATGACGAAGGCGCCTTCCTTCGAGATCTCGGCCACGGTGCCGACCACCACCAGCCTCGACAGCGTGGCGAGGCCGCCGCTCTTCTCCGCCGTGACCTTCAGCGGCTTGCCGTCGGCGCCGACGATCTGGACCGTCGCGGTGTTGGCCTTGAGCGAGTCCGGGGTCTCGCAGCAGAAATCCCAGGGGGTCTTGCACTTGTCGCCCGAGCGTTCGCTGCAGGCCACGAGCCGGCCGTCGGCGAGGATGAAGATCGCACGGCCGGGGACGAACGGCGCGGTCCGGCCGCCGATGCGGCCCTGCACCGTGACCGTGTCGCCCTTCTTGATGTCGCCCTTCTGGGCCGAAGCCTTGACGTCCTTGAGTTCCTTCGCGTCCTTGGGCTTCTCGGTGACGAAGACCGAGGCGGGAATCGCCTCGTCAGCCATTGCCGACGCGACGGGAGCGGCGGCGGCGGGAGCCGGAGCGGAGGCGAGCAGAAGGAGTGCGGTGATGCTGGCGAGAACCATGAGAATCTCCAGATGGGGCGCTCAGGTGGAAGCCTTGAGCGCGGTTGGAATGGGAAGACGCAGGCAGCGCAGCGCCGGAATGGCCGCGCCGACGATGCCGAGCACGAGCCCGGCGATGAGACCGATGCCGATGGCGATGAGGTCGACCCGCACCGCGAAGGAGCCCATCGACGAGCGCACGCTGGCGCCGTCGATGAGGAGCGAGGTCGCGGCGACGGCGACGAGGCCGCCGGCGAATGCCGCGAGCAGCGATTCCTGCAGCAGCGACCAGGCGATGTCGCGGCGGCGGAATCCCAGGGACTGCAGCGTGCCGATCTCGCGGACCCGCGAGGCGAACGCCGCGTCCATCACGATGACGCCGCCGAGCAGCCCGCCGAAGCTCACCAGGATCGCGGTGGCGAGCACGAGCCAGCGCACCGGTGCGAGGAAGCGGCCAAGGGTCGCGAAGTAGTCGCTTTCGCGCACGACCGCGAGCTCGAGATCGATGCGGGTCGCGGCCAGCGCCGCGAGGTCGGCGATGTCGCCCTTCGGGCCGAGGCCGACGACGACGCAGGAGTCGGTCGTGCGCTGCGTGGTCATCTTGAGCGACTGGAGGTTCATCCAGATCTCTCCCTCGAAGACCGTGCCCGGCGCGCTCAGGATGCCGACGATGGGAAGCGATCGGCTCTCGAACGGCACCGACTCGCCGACGGCATGCGGCAGGCCGGCGCGGGCGAGCATGGCCGCAGCCTCGCGCCCGAGGAGGATTTCGTCGGTGCCGGGATCGGGGGCCCGCCCGTCGATGATGGTGACCTGCGGATGGACGAGGAAGGCCGCGGCGGTGATGCCGCGGAAGACCGCCAGCGTGCCCGCCTCGCGCGGACCGACCGGCAGCGGCACGTGCACCTGCGGCGAGACCAGCGGCATGCCCATGGCGCTGGCGATGCCGTCGACGTCGGCCGCGACGATGTCGCCGACCTGCGGCGAGATCTCGCTGCGCTCGACGCTCTCCTCGCTGCCGGCGCCGAGCAGCATCACGTTGTCGGCGCGGCCGCTCGTCCCTAACGCGGCGTTCATGCCGCGCACGAAGCCGACGCTGGTGATGGCCAGCGCAGCGACGAGTGCGCTGCCGCCGACGCTGAGGGCGAGCCGAAGCGGCGAGCGGCCGAGATTGCGGATGGCGTAGTCGAAGGGGAGCATCGTGGTGACCTACGCGGCGCGGAAGCTCGAGACGATGTCGGTGCGGCCGGCCCGCCACGCGGGGACGACGCTGGCCAGCCCGCCGATCGCCAGCGCCGAGAGCCAACCGAGGAAGAAGACGCCGAACGTCGCGGCGAACTCGACGTTCACCCCCTCCATCGCCAGGGTGAAGTGGCCGAGCCGAAGAGACGCCCACGCCGCGCCGGCCCCGGCGATGCCGCCGAGGAATCCGAGGAGGATGCCCTCGGCGATGACGAGGCCGGTGACGAGCATCGGGCGGAAGCCGAGGGTCTGGAGAATCGCGATGTCGCGCACGCGGTCCTGCATGCCCAGGGCGATGGCGTTGGCGACGAGGGCGAAGACGGCGAGCAGCGCCCCGAAGCCGAGCCAGCGGGCGAAGCCGCTGACCTCGATGATGTCGCGGGCGGCGCGGGCCACGAACGCCCGCTCGGGCTTGGTGCTGGTCGGCGCGGGGTCGCGGGCGAACTCCTCGTCGATCGCCTTTGCCACCTCGTCCAGGCGCTTCGGTCCGTCGACGGTCACGATGAACTCGGTGACGATGCCGCCGGCGCCGCTTGAGGTGAGATGCCGCGCCGACTCCTGGAGGAAGGGAAGGTGCACGTACGCGACGTTGCGGTCCTGCGGCTCGTCGCTCTCGACGATGCCCGCGACGAAGACGTCGATGCCGGCGCCGGTCAGGCGGTCGCCGACGCTCACGCCGCGCCGCGCCGCGAGGGCGCTGCCGACCATCGCCGCGTCGCCGCGCCGCTCCCACTCGCCGAGCGAACCCGACGAGACGCGCAGCGAGGGCATCACCTGCGTGCCGAAGTCCTCCTCCGGCACGCCGCGGAAGGTGATGACGTCGAGCGACGCCCGGCAGTTGTTGACGACGATTCGCATCGGCACCGCGCCGGTCACGCCGGGAATGCGCCGAATGCGCTCGACATAATGCTGCGGAAGCTGGCTCGTGAAGGGGCAATAGCGGTTGGCCCGGTAGACGATCAGCTTGGTGTCGGAGGCCCGGGCCTCGGTCGCCTCGCGGATGCCGCTCTCCATCGCCCGCACGGAGACGAAGAGGAAGGTCGCGACGGCGACGCCCATGGCGGTGAGCGCCGTGCGGATCGGCCGCCGCGCGAGCTGGCGGACGACGAGCGGCATGAGGCGGAGGAAGATGCTCACGCGTTCACCTCGGTCACGAGCTTGCCCTTCTCGAGGATCAGCGTGTGGTGGGCGCGGGCCGCGATCTTCGCGTCATGCGTCACCATCACGATCGTCTTGCCGAGCTCGGTGTTCAGCCGGCCGAGGAGTTGCATGACGTGGCCGGCGCTCTCGCGGTCGAGGTCGCCGGTCGGCTCGTCGGCGAGGAGGAGCTTCGGGTCGGTGACGATTGCCCGGGCGATCGCGACGCGCTGCTCCTGGCCGCCCGAGAGCTGGCGCGGGAAGTGATCGTGCCGATCGGCGAGGCCAACGAGATCCAGCGCCGCCGCGACCCGGGCATGCCGCTCGCGCCGCGGGAGGGCGTGGAGAAGGAGCGGCAGCTCGACGTTCTCGTAGGCGGTGAGCACCGGCACGAGGTTGTAGAGCTGGAAGATGTAGCCGATCGTCCGCCCGCGCCACGAGGCCAGCGCCGAGCGGGAAAGCGAATGCACCGCCTCGCCGTCGATGTGCAGCATGCCGGAGGTCGGCCGGTCGATGCCG
This sequence comes from Phycisphaerales bacterium, assembly GCA_044220875.1. Taxonomy (GTDB): domain Bacteria; phylum Planctomycetota; class Phycisphaerae; order Phycisphaerales; family SM1A02; genus JAEUIT01. The sequence goes on from JBGAQH010000001.1 coordinate 1,000,978, forward strand.
CCGAGGAGATTGAGGAGCGTCGTCTTGCCCGAGCCCGACGGCCCCATGAGGGCGAGGAACTCGCCGCGCTCGATGTCGAGGTCGAGGTCCTTCAGCGGCGTGATCTCGACGTCGCCGCGGTGATAGGTGCGGGTAAGCGCCTGACAACGGATGAACGAGCGGTCGCTCATGCTGCACCTCCCTCGACGCCGCGCTCGACCGTGACGCGCAGCCGCTGTCCCTCGGTGACCGCGTGCGGGTCCACCAGCACGTCGCCCGGCCGCAGCCCCTCAACAACCTCGATCCACGCGCCTCGCTCCTCCCGGCCGAGCTGCACCGCGCGGCGCTCCGCGCGGCCGATGCCGTCGCGAAGCGATCCCGCGACCATCGCCGTCCCGTCGAGGATGAGCGCCTTGGGCGCGAAGACCCGCTGTCGCGCGCTCGACGAAGCGTTCGGAACGCTTGCGGCCGACGTGCCGGCGAGGATCTTCACGCGGCAGAGCATTTCGGGGCGGAGCTCCGGCGGCGGATCGACGATCCGCACCTTGACCTGCACCGTGTTCTTGGCGATGTCGGCCTGCGAAGTGACCCGCAGCACCTCGCCGCGGATGGTCGCGTTCGGAAGCGCCTCAACCTTGATCTCGACCGCCTGGCCGACGCCGACGAGGGCGATGTCGGCGTTCGGCACGTCGGCCCGGACCTGGAGATGCGCCGGGTCGAAAATCGAGAGCACGCGTCCGCCCTCGGCGCTCGAGGGCGAGGTCGAGACCATCATGCCCGGGGCGACGAGTCGGGCGAGGACCACGCCGTCGGCGGGACTCTCGATGCGCGTCCGACCGACGCGCAGCTCGGCCTCGCGGACGGTGGCCTCGGCGAGAGCCCGCTCCGCCTCGGCGGTCGCGAGCGCCGAGCGCTCGGTGATGAGAAGCTCGCGCGAGCGTTGCGCGGCGCCGAACTCCGCCTCGGCTTCGGCGCGGTTCGCCTCGAGCGCCGCGCGCTTCGAGTCGAAGGCCGCGACCATCGCCCGCTGGGCATCGAGCCGGTAGCCGAGTCGGGCGATCTCGATCGCCGACGCCGCGCCGCTCTTCACGAGGTCGCGCTTTCGATTGAGTTCGTCGTCGAGCTCCTGCAGCGTTGCCCGCGCCGACGCCACCTCGGCGTCGAGCTGCCCGAATGCGGCGATGGCCGCGGCGAGCTTCGCCTGGGCGACCGTCACGGCGCGGTCGAGTCCGACGGTGTTCTCGAGCGTCGCCTTCGCCGCCGCAAGCGAGGCCTCGGCCCGCTTGAGTTCGGCGCGGGCCTTGTCGGCGGCGATGAGCGCGTCGGCGCCGACGAGCGTCGCGATCGCCTGACCCTTCGTGACGCGATCCCCCTCAAGGACGAGGACCTGGTCGATGACGCCGTCGGCAAGCGAGGTCGCGTAGATCGGATAGGGCGATGGCTCGATCCAGCCCGCCGCCTGCACGGTCGCCCCGCCCGATGGAGCCCCGCCCACTGGCGCCTGATCGGCCGCCGCCTGGTGGGCGTCGGTTGCCGCAAGCACCACGGCCGTGCCGTTCACCGCCGTCGCGGGAGCGAGGAAGTTCCACGCGGCGCTGCCGATGATCCCGACGCTCGCCAGGAGAATCGCCGCCGGAAGGGCGACGCGCGTCTTCCATGAGCGCCGCGGCATGGGCACGGACGTGCCGCGCGACGCGCCGATCGATTCGAGAAAGCCACTCATGGGTTCGCTCCCTTCGCCGCCGTGATTCGTACCGACGGCGGCCAACCGCCGACCGAGCGCTCGAGTCGGATCGCCGACTGGACCGCCTTCACGCGATCGCGCACCGCGAGCATCGACCGCTCGGCGAGCATCGCGACCGCCTCCAGCTCGGCGACGCGATCGACGGCGCCGGCCGCGCGAGCCTCGCGCATTGCGGCAAGCTCACGCTCGGCGATCGACCGTCGCTCGTCCGATCCCTCGCGCCATGCATTGCGGGCCGAGAGCCAGGAGAACGCCGCCATGCGGGCCTCGCTTCGCGCGGCATGGCTCGCGGCGTCGAAGGCGAGCAATGCCGCTTCGCGCCGTGCGGCGGCTTTCGCGACGGAAACGTCGCCGCGGTCGAAGATGGGCACGGTGACGCTCACCTGCGGTCCGAGCGTTTCGCTTCCTTCCATCGAGCGCTCGAACATCGCACCGAGGTCAACGGCTGGAAGCCGCTCGAGCCCGGCGCGCCGCGCCGCGTGGTCGGCCGCGAGCGCGTCGGCGGCAAGGGCGGCGACGTCGAGGCGTCGCGACGGAGCGTCCATCGCGAGCGACTCGGGATCGTCGATCGTCGGTGCGGTCGGCCAGACGCCGTCGGTGGTCCATTCGACCGAGGCGTCGCTGATCGCGAGAAGTTCGAGCATCGCGATCTTCGCGTGATGCAACTCCTCATGGGCGACGATGTGCTCCCGGTGCGCTTCGCGAGCCTTTTCCTCGGCCATCCGGAGTTCGGACGCCGGGACGAGTCCCGCCGCGTGCCGTTCGGCAATGAGGTTCGCCCGCATGCGAAGGGCGTCATCGGCGTCGGAGGCGAATGCCGCCTCGGACTCCGCGGCGACGATCGTGGCGTGCAGGACGCGGACGTCGGCGATGGTGGCCAAGGCCCGGTCCGCGGCGCGAAGGGTCGTCGCGCGAAGCGTGGCTTCGGCGGCGGCGACCTCGGAGGGTCGGCGCCAGAGCCACGCGAGTTCGATCATCACGCTGGCGGTGATCATCGAGCCCGGGCCGCCATCGGTCGGGGCGCCATAGAGAAAGCTCACCACCGGATTCGGCGGAGTCTGGGCCGCGGCGAGTTCGGCGCGGGCCATGGCGATCTCGGTGAGCGCTCCGCGCAGCTCGCGGTTGCGGACCAGGGCGACGGCCACCGCGGCGTCGGCGGTGAGCGGCGTTGTGCCGTTCCATGCGGCGGCGCCGTCCCAGCGGGCGGTCCAGTCGGGGGTGCTGGCGCTTCGGTCGGCGACCGAGTTCGCGGCCTGCGTGATGTCAGGCGCCGGATCGGTTGAGGCGCAGCCGGCAAGTGCGACAGCGCCGGCAAGCGTGAGCGCCGCCCAGCGTCGCTGGGCATGCAGTGGGGACATGGAGGTTCCTTCGGTCGAGGTCGATGCGTGTGCGACAGCGGGCCCTCGCAGCTGTGCGAGCGGCACGTGGGCGACTCATCGCGTCACGATCGAAGGATGGAACTTTGCAGCAGCACCGACCGGCCATCCGGTGGGCGGCCCGGCGGCCGATCGTCGTGGACCGCTGCCACGGGCAACGACAGCCATGCTCCGGCCGTCGCGTCCACAAGGAGCGTCGGCGGAAGCAGCAGGCCGACCGTGTCGCAGGGGACCGTCGGCAGGGACTGGGCGACATGGACCTTCGGAGCGCAGCAGGAGGACGGGCAGTTGCCGCAGTCCTTGCCGGCGGGGGCGCGTCCGCCGCTGTCCTTGGCATCGGTCGAATCGCAGCAGCGATGGGTGCAGCAATCGTCGTCCTTCGACGCCGAGGCCGAAGCCGTCCGCTCGGCGCCACACGCACTCGGCGCCCATCGGCAGAGGCACCACGGCATCACCGCCACAAGGACGATGACGATGAGGTGTCGGATGGGAAGCGAGAGGCGCACGGCGGGAGGATCGGCGAAGTGTCAGCGACAGGTTAGCGGTAATGTCACGGCAGGGACAGGCGCCACACAAATTCGACCCGAGATCGGATCGTTCGCCGACGAAGGCTCCGAGAACGCCGCCGCCCTCATCCCCCGCAGTGGCGGGCCTGATGAGGGCGGCGATCGATGCGACTCGGGGGGTCATGCTCCCCGCGCGTCACTTCTTGGTGCCGGACTTGGTGCCGGAGCTGGCGTTGGGATCCTGGCTGTCCTGCAGCCGCTTCTCCAACAGTCGAATGGTCTCGTTGAGCTTCTCGATGCGCTCCTCAAGCTGTCGAATCCGCTCGTCGGTTGCGGCAGCCGCATCAGGGGCGGGCGGAGCGACCGGTGCCGCTGGGGCCACGGCGGAGGGCATGCGGAAGGTGAAGGTGTGGCCCTTTCCCCCCGGAGCCGGGGCGAAGAACTGCTGAATGAGGCCGTTGGGATCGTCGATGTCGACGTTGCCCTGACCGAACTGGCTCTCGAGCCGCTTCATCATCTGCTCGATCTGCTGCCGCATGTCGTCGTCGATCGCGACGCCGCCGAACTGCGGGTCAACGGTGTAGGTCAGCGTGTTGGCGTCGGCCACGCCGAGGCGGGCGGCGTCCCAGGCTTCGAGCGTCACCGCGATTTCCTTCGCGTCGCCGCCGCTGATGACGCCGAGCTTCACGGCGTCTCCCGCGGACTTCTTCTGAAGCGCCGCTCGAATGCGCTCCGGGGTCGCCGGCTTCTCGCCGTCGATCGAGACGATCAGGTCATGCTGCTTGAGTCCGGCCTTCGCGGCGGGAAGATCAGGCGTCACGCTCATGATGAGCGTGGTCTCGTCGGGATTCACCTTGAGCTGCTGGGCGACCGAGTCGTCGGGCGACTCCATCGTGACGCCGAGCATCACCTTCGGCTGTGCGGCTCCCGTGGCCCGCCACGCCATCGGCTTGCCGGCGGGCGAGACGGTGAACGTGCCGGAGGATCGGGCGCCTGACTTCGCGGATCCGCTCGAACCGGACTGCGCGGATGCGCCGCTCTTCCCGCCGCTGCGGGCAAAGACGCGGAGATGCCCGCCGCTCGGGTCCGCACCGTTGACGACCTCGATGTCACCCAGTTCGGGGGCTTCGATCGAGCGGATCACCGCGCCCTTCTCATCGAGGATCTCGACCGTCGTGCCGTTGTTTCGGATGCGATCGCTCGGCACGTCCTTGCCGGCGAGCGTGGCCCTGGTCTCGGTGTTCTCGTTGGTGTTGACGTTGCCCTCGGCGTCGGTCGAGGACTTCACGCGCTTGGTGACGGTCACGGTGAGGTCGCCGTCGGAGATCGAGGCGCTCTGCGAGCTTTCGCTCATGTTGGATTGGCTGCCGGCCTGGGCCTTGCTGTGGGCCGTTGCCTTGGCCTGGGCGCCTCCGCCCTTGGCGGCGCTCTGGCTGGTGCTCTGCGACTGGATGCCCGCGGTGGCGGCGCTGGCGCAGAGGACGGCGGCGGCGAGCGTGCTGATGAGTTGCGTCGATCGTGCGTTCATGGTTGGGACTCCGAAGATGAGCGGTGTCGCCCGAAGGTGTGCGGGTTTCATGGATGCGATGGTGTGGATTCAGTAGGTGCCGCGGCGCACGGGGTGCACCACGATCGGCGTCATGCGGCCCTGTTCGTCGTACGTCGTCCGCATGAGCATCGGCACGGTGCGGCGCTCGATGACCTGACGGAGGAAGGTGACCTCCATCTGGCCGTTGGGAAGTTCCTTCGAGCCGAGCAGGACCTTCGGCTCGATCTCGCCGACGAGCGTGCCCTCGGCCTGACCGCGGCTGAGATAGTTGTCCCACGCGCCGTCGGTGGTGAGCATGCTTCCGGTCTGGACGCCGTTGCCCGCGGCGCCGCGCCGTCCCAGCGGAGCGAAGGGGCCGGAGGTGATCCACGCGAGGAGAATCGCCGCCGCGACGGCCCAGCCGAGACCCGATGCGAAGGGCCGGCGAAGCGAGAAGGCCCGACGGCCGTGGTTGAAGCGGTCGGACTCCGAGCGGGGCAGCTCGACGCCCTCGGCGACCTCGGTCGCGGCCAGCACAAGTTGCTGGAGGCGCTCGTTGTCGCGCTGGGCCTCGGCGAGCAGTTCCCACACGCTCGGCTCGCGCGCCGCGAGCTCACGGAACTCGCTCCACTCCGCGGCCGTCTCGACCTTGTCGACGATGCGGTTGATGAGGATGTCGGTGCGGTGTTCGGTCATGGGAGCGGCCTTGCGAACGATGCGGAACGGAGAAGCGGAAGGAGCTGGTTCACTGAAGAAGCGAATCGGGATCGATGGCGTTGAATCCGTCGCCCGTCTCGACGCCCAGGTCCGCCGCGGCCTGGTCGCGAAGGAGGCGTCGGCCTCGGACGATTCGGTTTTCGATCGTGGTCTCGGGCAGGTCCATGATCGTTGCGATCTGCGAGTAACTCATGTCGTGCACGAGCCGCAGGAGCAGCGGTTCGGCGTAGCCGGCGGGAAGGAGCGCGAGTCGCGTGCGAAGCTGGTCCGCGGCGACGCGTGCGGCGTGGGACCGATGCGGCTGGTCCCGCGAGGTGCGGTCGTTCGACCGGTCGGTCGCCTCGCCCCGCGAGAACCGCTCGACCGCGGCCATCCGGCGACGGGTGCCTCGGGCGGCCATGCGGGCGGCGTTCATCGCCACGCTTCGGAGCCATCCGGGGAAGGTCTCGGGATCTCGAAGCGTGTCGACCTTCGAGACCAGCGTGGCCGCGACCTCCTGAAGCAGGTCATCGACCTCGGCGTCCTTGGGCTTGTGAAGCAGCAGGACCGCCGCAACCCAGCGGCGATGCCGCTCCCAGAGCCGTTCAAGCGCATGACGGTCCCCGCTCTGGGCAGCCGCGAGGAGGACTTGGTCGTCGTGACTCGTCATACATGTCAAGGCATAGGGGGGCGTGTCGGGCTCTCGCGACGCCGGCTGTTCGAGCCTTCGGCCCATGCCTCGGGTACGAACGCACATCAGATGCCGGGTCGATGATCGACCGTCCAAAATGCGTTGAAGGGGAGGGGAGTTCGTTGCAGGACGCTCCGACCCCCGCCCTCGAGCGGGTGAGGAGCCAGGAACCATCAGGCGAATCCCTCTTCTCGGGCGTTTGGGGGCGTTCGCTACACTCCGAGGCGTGCTGCCCCCTCTGCAGTACTCCGCCCTCGGGCTGGAGACCTTTCGTGACGAGGTGTTATGGCCGGCGGTTTCGCCGGTCCGAACGTCGCTTGACGTCGCGGTCTGGCATCCCGCTGCCCCGCGCGGGGCCGCAGGGCCGATTTCGGCGCCCGCGCCAACGCTTGCGGACGCCCGCGCAGCGACCTATCGCCCCGTCTCGATTGGCTACCGGTGGGGGCCGGTCTGGTCGACCGCCTGGTTCCGGCTGCGCGGTTCGCTGCCCACGGTTCCGGCCGGCAAGTCCGTTGCCCTTCGGTTCTCGCCCGGCACCGAAGCGACGCTCTGGCTCGATGGCCGCCCCTTCCAGGGCTTCGATCCCTATCGCGATCTGGCGTTCGCGTGGCCGAAGCCCAGGGCGGGCCAAAGGGTCGAGCTCTTCGTCGAGGCCGCGTGCAACCTTCCGCTGGGGATCTCGACCTTCTGGTGGGATCACCCCGAACTGCACGCGAAATGGAAAGAGGCGGCGCCGGGCCGGCTTGAGTCGGCGGAACTCATCGTCGTGGATCCCGAGCTCTGGCGCTTCGTCCAGCGCTGGGACTTCCTGCGAAAGACGCTGCTGACGCTTCCGGCGGAGTCGCCCCGGGCGATGCGCGTCAACGACGCAATGCGCGACATCGCCCGCGCCATCCCGAGCGCCGATCCGGCCCGCGGCATGCGGGCGCAGGCGAAGGCACTTGATGCGATCCTGCGCGGGGACGCGAGCGAGAGCGTCACGACCTGCGTCGCCGTCGGGCACGCGCATATCGATACCGCGTGGCTCTGGCCGATTCGCGAAACGCGACGCAAGTGCCTTCGCACCTTCGCCAGCGTCGTCCGGCTCATCGACCGCTTCCCCTCCTTCCGTTTCATCTGCTCGCAGGCCCAGCAGTATGCGTGGGTCGAGGAGGACGCGCCCAAGCTCTTCGCGGAAATCGCGGAGCGCGTGAAGGGCGGGCGCTTCGAGCCGATGGGCGGGATGTGGATCGAGCCCGACGCGACATGTCCGAGCGGCGAGAGCTTCATCCGCCAGGTGATTCACGGCGCGGGCTACTGGACGGGGCGCTTCGGCGAGCGGGGCGAGCAGCGGATGCTCTACCTGCCCGACACCTTCGGCTTCCCGCCCTGCCTGCCCCAGATCGCGCGGCTCGCCGGCCTCGACACCTTCATCACCAACAAGATGAGCTGGTGCGAATCGAACCGATTCCCGCACGTGACCTTCCGTTGGCGGGGCCTCGACGGCACCGAGCTGCTCACCCATCTCACGCCCGGCCACAACTACAACTCGTCGATCGAGCCGGCGGACTTCCAGCACGGCGAGCGGAATCTCGTCACCCACGACGGCCAGAGCTTCGTGGGGCGGGCGATTCCGCTGTGGCTGCAGCCCTATGGATTCGGCGACGGCGGCGGCGGCCCGACCGCGGAGCAGATCGAGCGGGCGTCGATCGCGTTCGAGTGCGAGGGCGTGCCGAAGGTCCGGCAGCATTCGGTGCGCGAATTCTGCGGCGACCTGCACAAGGCCTGGGAGGGCCTGCGCCGCGCCCGGCGCGACCTGCCCTGCTGGGACGGCGAGCTCTATCTCGAACTCCATCGCGGCACGTACACGAGTCAGGCGTGGATCAAGCGGCAGAACCGATTCGCCGAGAGCCTCCTGCGCGATGTCGAAGCGTTAGGGTGCTCGCTGCCGAAGTCCGGCGACCGCGATCGGGCCGAGCTGCGCGAGGGGCTCGATCCGCTGTGGAAGCTCGTCCTCCTCAACCAGTTCCACGACATCCTGCCCGGCTCGTCGATCACGCCGGTCTACGACGACGCGCGGCGCGATCACCTGCACGTCGCCGAGGTCGCCGGCGCCGCCCGCGGCGAGCTGCTTTCCGCGATCGGCGCCGCATGCGACACGACCGAGTGCGCATCGCCGGTGCTGGTGCGGAATCCCGCATCGACAGACCGCGGCGGCGTGATCGACGTCGACGGCGAGCTCGTCGCGGTGGAGGGCGTGCCGGCGCTCGGATTCGAGGTCGTCGATCGCGCCGCCCACGCCCCGGACGCGCCGCCGGTGCGGATCGAGCGCACGAAGGCCGGGATCCTCGTCCAGAACGCCTGGCTCGAGGCGACCATCGCCGCCGACGGAAGCGTCGCCGACCTGCGGCAGCATGGCACCGACCGCAGCGCCAACGCGCCGGACGGCGCCGGAGGTCGGCAGTCGATCAACCAGCTCTGGCTCTACGACGACCGTCCGCGGCGCTGGGAGGCGTGGGACGTCGATCGCGACTATCTCGAGCGCGGGGCGCGGGTCGAGGGCGACGCCACGGTCACGATCCTCACGCAGCACGCGCTGCGGGCCGAGGTGCGCGTGGCGCGGCGCCTCGGTCGGGCCAGCGAGATCTTCCAGACCTACCGCCTTGATGCCGGCGCGCGTCGGCTGGAGGTCCGCACCCAAGTCGACTGGCGCGAGGAACGAACGATGCTCCGGGCGCTCTTCCCGGTCGACGTCCGGGCCCGTGCCGCGACCTTCGGCACGCAGTTCGGCGCCCTCGAGCGCCCGACGCACCGCAACACTTCCTGGGACGAGGCCCGATTCGAGGTCCCCGGCCACGCGTGGATGGACCTCTCGGAGCCGGGCTTCGGCGTGGCGGTGCTCGACGACGGCAAGTACGGCCGTTCGTGCATGGACAACGTGTTAGGCCTCTCGCTTCTCCGCAGCCCGAACTTCCCCGATGCCCAGGCCGACCGCGGCGAGCATGCGTTCGGCTACGCGCTCATGGTGCATGACGGCGACTGGCGCGACGCGGGCGTCGACGCCGAGGCGGAGTCCTTCCGCGAGCCGCTCGCGGTGACGCGGCTCAAGCGCGGCGTGAAGGGAACGCTGCGCGGCGCGTTCGCGCCCTTCCGCATCGAGGCGCCGCAGCATCTGGGCATGCAGGTCGCGGCGTGGAAGCCGGCCGAGAGCGGCAGGGGCCGCGTCCTTCGGCTCGTCGAAACGCGAGGCGGTCGGGGCGAACTCCGCATCCGATGGAGCGGCCCTGTCGCGTCGGTGGCGCCCGTTGACCTGCTCGAGCGCCCCTGCCGGCGCGGCATGCCGCGCCCCGCCGTGCGTCACGCCACGCGCGGCGCCGAGACGGTCGTGTCGATCGAGCCCTTCCAGATCGTCACGCTGCTGGTGGACGGTCGATGATGCTGGCCACGGTCGGGCCCGCCGCGCAGCTCGCGGCGCGGGTCGCATCGCAATCGCTCTCGCCGCCGATGTCCTGGATCGACTGGTCGATCCCGCTCGCCCTCTTCGCCGTGCTTCTCGCCGTCGGCATCCACAGCCGGCGCTACGGCCGCTCGGTCGCGGGATTCCTCGCCGGCAACCGATGCGCCGGCCGCTATCTCCTCTGCGTTTCGCACGCGAGTTCGCAGGTGGGCGTCATCACGCTGGTCTGGTTCTTCCAGCAGTACTACGACGCCGGCTTCACCTCGATCTGGTGGGGCTTCCTCGAGAACCCGGTGATGATCGCAATCGCCCTCACCGGATGGGTCGTCTACCGGTTCCGCGAGACGCGGGCCCTGACCCTCGCCCAGTTCCTCGAGCAGCGCTACAGCCGCAACTTCCGGGTCTTCTGCGGAATCGTCGCGTTCATCTCCGGCGTCCTCAACTACGCGATCTTTCCCGCGGTCACGGCGCGGGTGATGATCTCGCTCTGCGGACTGCCGGCGACGTGGTCGCTCGGGTCGACCGACGTCTCGACCTTCGCGACGGTGATGGCGTTGCTCCTCGCGTCGGCGGTGACGTTCGTCTTCCTCGGCGGCCAGGTGACGGTGATGATCACCGACTTCCTGCAGGGGGTCGTCTCGAACATCGCGTTCCTGGTCGTGATCGCCTATCTCCTGACGAGCGTCGGATGGTGGAGGATGGAGTCGGTGCTGCTGACCCAGCCTGCGGGCAAGTCGCTCGTCGATCCCTTCGACATCGGCGGCGAGCAGCAGTTCAACATCTGGTACTGGCTCATCAGCGCGTTCGTGATCTTCTACACGATGAAGGCCTGGCAGGGCGGCGCGGGATACAACTCGGCGGCGCTGACGCCGCACGAGTCGAAGATGGCGACGGTGCTTGAGGGCTGGCGCTGGCGGGTGCTGCTTCTGGTCGCCCTCATCGTTCCGCTCGCGGTGCGGACCTTCCTCGAGCATCCGGCCTTCGCCGACGCGTCGAAGGGGGTGACAGCGGCGCTTGAGGCGATCACGGTGCGCGAGTACCGGGCCGAGCAGCGCGTGCCGGTCGCGCTCGGGGCGATGCTCCCGATCGGCGTGCGCGGGCTGATGGCGTGCGCCCTCTACTGCGCGTACCTGGCCGTCGACAATTCCTATCTCCACTCCTGGGGGGCGATCTTCGTGCAGGACGTCGTGCTGCCCATTCGCGCCCGCTTCGTGGGCGACGCCCCGCTGCGGGCCGGGCTGCACGTCGGCATCATCAAGATCAGCGTGCTGGCGATCGCCCTCTTCGCCTTTGCCTTCGGCCTCGCCTATCGGCCGAGCCAATACGTGGCGATGTGGGCGGCGATCACCGCGAGCGTGTTCGTCGCCGGCGCGGGAAGCGTGATCATCGGCGGCCTCTACTGGCGGCGGGGATCGGCCCCGGCGGCGTGGAGCGCGATGATCGTGGGCATCGTGCTCTCCTGCTACGGAATTCTCGCCAAGGACCACATGGTCGCGGAGTGGCTCCGGTCGTCGGTGGTCGGCGGGCCGTTCGACGCGATCGCCCGCGCGACGCTTTGGATCAACGGCAGCGAGCGGCTCAGCGGACAGGTGCTCGGTTTCATCGCGGCGATCTCGTCGATCTCGGTCTACGTGACCGTGTCGCTCCTCGGTCGTCACGCCGACTTCGATCTCGACCGGATGCTCTTCCGCGGGCGGTGGCGCGAGACGCTGCCGCCGAGCGAGCGCGACTTCCGCGAGGAGACCGGCGCGGGACCGCCGGGGTGGATGCGGAAGCTCGGATTCACGCGCGAGTATTCGCGCATCGACACCTGGATCACCTGGGTCACCGTCTCATGGCCGCTCCTCTGGACGATCGTCCTCATCGGCGGCACGGCGCTCGGGCTCTCGACCTCGATCGCGACCGCCGCTTGGGCGCGCTTCTGGCACGTCTACACCTGGCTCATCTTCGGCGTCGGATGCGTGATCGTCGTCTGGTTCACGGTCGGCGGTTTCAGGGATCTCGCCCGCATGTACGCCCACCTTCGGCGCTACGCGGCGGACGAGCGCGATGACGGAAGCGTGCGGGAGGACGGCACATGACGGTGGCGGTGCGGGCGATCGAGGGCTGGACCGTGCGTCCGATCGGTGACCTGGTTGCCTGTCCGGCGCAAATTCGCGAGCGCACCTTCGACTGCGGCGCCGGGCGCACCGCCCACGAGGCGCTCATCGGTGCGGGTGTCCTTCCGCATCCCGATGCCGTCGGCGGCGAGGCGGCGCAGGAGTGGATCGGGCGCACGGACTGGTGCTTCGCGGCGTGGATGCGCGTCGATCGGGCGCTCCTCGCGTCGCGACGGATCGATCTCGTCCTTGAGCATGTTGACACGCTCGGCGACGTGCTCGTGAATGGCGTGCGGGTCGCGGTCACCGCCAACGAGTTCATTCCGCTCCGCGTGCCGGTGAAGGCGTTCCTGCGCGAGGGCATCAACGAGATCGAGGTGCGTCTGCGCGGCCCGGTCGCCGCCGTCGAGGCGCTCGAGCGCCGATGCGGAAGCCGTCCCGTGAACGGCGACTGGACGCCCTTCTGCTTCCTTCGCAAGAGCGCATGCAGCTTCGGCTGGGACTGGGGTCCGCGCGTGCCGGGGGTCGGCATCGGCGCGGCCCGGCTCGAGGGCTGGAGCGAGGCCCGCATCGCGGCGGTGCGGCCGCTGGTGACCGCATGCGACGAGGTGAGCGCGACGGTGCGCGTGATCCTCGACGTCGAGCGCTGCGACGACGAGGAGGTCGATGCGCGGGTCGAGCTCGTCGCGCCCGACGGCCACACGCTCGGCGCGGTCACGCCGGTGAGCGGCGATCGCGCGGAGATCGAGGTTTCGGTGCCGAATCCGCATCGCTGGTGGCCGCGCGGCCACGGCGATCAGCCGCTCTACGCGCTGCGCACGATCATCGAGCGCCGATGCGCGATGCTCGATGAGCGTTCACAGCGCATCGGCCTGCGGACGGTGGCGCTCGATGCGAGGCAGGACGCGGCCGGATCGCGGTTCGTCATTCGCGTGAACGACAGGCCGATCTGGTGCCGCGGAGCGAACTGGATTCCCGTCGACCTTTTCCCGCGCTCGGCGCCGGCGCGGCGGATCGCCGACTGGATCGACGCCGCGTGCGACGCCGAGCTGAACATGCTGCGAGTGTGGGGCGGCGGCATCTACGAGCGAGACGAGTTCTACGACCGCTGCGACGAGCGAGGCGTCCTCGTCTGGCAGGACTTCATGTTCGCGTGTGCGACCTATCCCGAGGACGCGCCCTACCCGGCGCTGGTCGAGGCCGAGGCCCGCCATCAGGTCGCGCGGCTGGCGGGACATCCGAGCGTCGCGTTATGGTGCGGAGGGAACGAGGACATCCTCGCGTGGTGGAGCTGGGGGTGGAAGGAGCGGCTTCGCGAGGGGCAGTCGTGGGGGCGAGGCTACTGGCTCGACCTGCTTCCGCGGATCGTGGCCGAGACCGATCCCACGCGACCGTATTGGCCGGAGAGTCCCTTCAGCGGCTCGATGGACGTGCACCCCAACGATCCCGATCGCGGCGATCGCCACACGTGGGACGCGAAGCTCGAGCAGTACCGCACGATCGTGCCCCGCTTCTGCAGCGAGTTCGGACACCAGAGTCCGCCGTCGATCGGGACGCTGCGCGAACGCCTCTCTGAAGGCGAGTGCACCGTCGGCTCGCCCGAGCTTGCCGAGCGGCAGCGGGCATGGGGAGGCGACGAATTTCAGTATGCGCCGCTGCTCGCCGAGCACTTCCCGCCGCTTCGCTCGCTCGACGAGTGGATCTACGCCGCCCAGCTGCTCCAGGCCCGCGCCTATTCGATCGCCATCGAGTGGATGCGGAGCAACGCGCCGCGCTGCATGGGTGCCCTGTTCTGGCAGTGGAACGACGTGTGGCGCGGGCACTCGTGGTCGGTCTGGGACGTGGCGGGACGACCGAAGCCCTCGTATTTTTCGGTGCGCCGCGCGTGTGCCCCCCTCGCTCTTGCGATCGTGCCGGTCGAGCGCCGCCTTGACGTTGTGCTCGCCTCGGCCGCGGGGGAGGCGGCGGTCGGTGACGTGAGCGTCCGTGCGCGACTCGTCGGTCCGGACGGTTCGCTGATTCGCGATGGCGAGTTCTCGCTCGCGGCGGTCGATGAGTGGACCGTGCGGTGGACGCTTCCGGACGAGTTCGCCTCGCCTTCCGTTCCGACGTCGGCGATGGTCATCGTGGACGCCGCAGCGGGCGGCGAGAGTCTGCGGGCGACGCACCGCTTCGTTCGCGACCGGGAGTTCGCGATGCCGCGCGCCGTCTGGCGGGTCGATGCTGGCGATGGTGGGGCGGACGGGGGGGGCCTCGTCATTCGCGCCGAGTCGCTCCTCATCGACGCGTGCGTCCTGCCGGAACTCGCCGGGTGCATGCGCACCAGGGCGACCGACGGCATGTGGACGCTGCTCCCCGGGGAGCATGCGGCGGTGCGGCTCGTGGGCGAGCCGATCAGCCGCGCCGCGGTTGAGGCGTCTATTCGTTGCGCGAACGGCATTGGCCGCTGACGCCGGCGCGGTGGATGCGGGCGAGTGATCTCCGCGACCTGCGTTCGCGCGAGGGACGCGAGAGGCATTCGTCCTGGTCGTGCGGGAGTCATCCACAATCTCAACAATCGTGCGGGAAAAGCCGCCAGAAATTCGAGTGCCGCACAACAGCCGCTAGTCTGTGGCCGTGCAGAGACGGCGCAGCATCGTGATCGTCTGACGATGCGTTGCTGCGAGTCGCCCGCTCGGGCACACGGAGGTCGGGGTCGTGCAACACACATTTCGGCTGGTAGGGGAGGAGCCTTCGCTGGGAGCGATGGGCAAGGATGTCGATCGCACCACACGAAGCGATGAAGGGACCGCGCAGCCGCGCGGGGGCGGGGGCGAAGGAGGGCAGGGGCGTTGCGTCGAGAGCGCCGCGGAAGTGCGGCCCTGGGGCGGCGAAGGACGTGGCACACAACGTGACGTTCCCGCCCGCGATCCCACATGCGATCCCGCTCGCATCCACCGGCGGGACCAGGCATCGGCTGATGATCGGGGAGTATGCGGGGGAGGCGACGGTGTCGAGGATGGTGAGCGCGGTGCCGATGACGTCGCCGGTGGCGGCGATGACGGCACCCATGGTGGCGGCGATGGTGGCGGCGATGGTGGTGCCGAAGGCGGGGCAGGTGGCGGCGATCACCATCCGGGGATCGCACATGGGCACGTGCCGAAGGAGCCCGAAGCGACTGGAGCGCCAGGAGCCTTGCCATTGAAGGCGGATGCGTATCTCGCCCGTCGACGCCAGGAGCGGAACGAGGCGATCGATCGGCTCGTCGCCGAGGCCCGGGCCTGCGGCCACCACGCCGAACGGTCGTTCTGGGCAATGATCTACGACTTCGAACGCGCGCCGCGCACCACGAATCGCGCCCAGCTCGCCGCCATGGGGGTGGAGCTTCCTGCCGGCGGCGAGCTGGCCGATGACGAGGTGGTGGTCCAGCTCTGGACGGTCATCGAGGCGCTCGCCAGGCTTGGGGTCTACCTGATGAACACCGATCACCTCACCGACCGACAGCTCTACGAGCGACTCGAGCGAGAGGTCCTCGACGAGGACGTTCCGGACATCGTCGGAAACGACGGCACGCAGGAGTGGGTCGACCTCAGCACGCTGGAAGAGCAGGAGCTCTTCGACGAACTGTATGGGTGCTCGCCGGAGCGCCGCGCGTTGGCGCCCGGGAATCGCGACGCCCGGTTACCCCGTCCGCCCGGACACATCGACACGTTGATGGCGCCGGTGTTGGAGGAGGAGCCTCCTGAATGACGTGGCGGTAGGCGTCGCGTCGGCGCCGCGCTGTGGCGTCGATGCGTTGTGGCGTGCGGCGACGGTCGGCAATGACACCGCCGCTCATGTCGGCGTGCGGCTTGACGCGGTGATGAAGGTCGATGTCGCCCGTCGCAGCGTGTCGCGTCAGACGCTCCACGCGCCCAACAGAATCGTGAGATCGGCGGCGTCGGTCGTCCCGTCGCCGTTGAGGTCACCATCAGCGGTGCTCCACGCACCAAGGAGGATCGTCAGGTCCGCGGCGTCGACAACTCCATCCTGGTTGAGATCGCCGACGAGAGCAGGCGATGCGCTCGGAACGGGAATCGCGACGGCGGCCGTCAGCGCGGGACTTTCCGCGCTCGCCGGCTTGAAGAGTCCGATCGTCCCCGATCCGGCGACCGGTGGCGTCGTCGCGTCGAATCGGAAGTTGTAAAGCGTGCCCCACCGCAGGGCGTTGGCGTTCACGTTCTGCGCGTACGTCTGCGTGCTCCACGACACCAAGCCATCCGCGGTCGACGTCGCCCAATCGGCGTTGGAGAAGGGCTCGCCCGAGTGGCAGAAGGTGTCGTGGAAGCCGACGGCCGTCGGTCCAGCGCCGCTCCCGAAGGGCACCGCGAAGGTCGCGGCGGCTCGCTCGGAGTTCAGGTTTTGGATGGCGTACTCGTAGTGCCAGGTGCCGTCGCCATTCTGAGACACCTTGCTTCCAACGAGGAATCGCCCGTCGCCGGTGACATCGACGGTCGTGATCGTCACGTTCGGGTCGGGGATGCCGACGCCGAGTCCGTTGTCCTTCCACGCGAAGATCGCCGGCTGCTGCTGGTAGGTCTGGCCCGTGAGGCTCAGGGTGTACGAGCCGCCGGACAATGCCCCGACCAGAATCCGGCGATACGACGCGTTGTTGTTGTCGTTGTTCGCCAGGGCATCCTCGGGTTGCACGTACTGACCTTCGGCGCAGTAGAACGCGCCGGTGTTCAGTGCAGGATTCAGGTCGTCCATCACGACCTGAAGCCGACGGCCGATGGTCGCTGGCGCGGCTGGCGCCGTGAATGGGAAGGGGAAGGAGCCGGTGGACGGATTCACCTGCGAGCGGGGACCGAGGTCGCCCTGGTTTCCGTTGAGGGAGGCGCCGTAGGGATCGGAGCAGCCGATGCCCAGATAGTCACAGCCGCCGTCGGACTGGCACGTTCCGCAAAGATTGCCGTCGACGGCGCACCAGCCGTGCTTGAGCCACGACTGACCGATCTGCTCGAATCGCCCGTTCTTCAGTCGGTAGAGATTCTGCGCGATGACGGGGTGGAGATTGTCGTTCGGGCCCGAATCGATCCACGAGATGAGTTGGTCGCCGATGTTGCAGGAGGTCGTCCCGATCGCATACGCCGAGATGCCGCCGATGGTGCCATACTTCGCGACGTCCGACAGCGCGCCGACGATCACGTCGGCACCGATCGTGAATCCGCTGTTGCCGCCGCTCGGGGCGCCGGCGCCGAGGCGTCCGACGACTCCGGCGATCGGGAGACAGAGGGCAAGGGCGGTGAGGGCGAACGAGCGGCGCGGCTGCATGGTGGACTGGACTCCGTTGAGGACGACGCAGACTACCGCACGTCCTCCACCGGGCGAATCACCAATCTCGAAAACCGGGCCATGGGCGATCGAGAGGCAAGGGTGTCGAAGCGACCCGTCGTCGCGGGCATCTTCGGTCGCCCGACCCCGAGCCGATCGCTCAGCCGATCGCTGGCCCGACCTCCATCTCGCGCCGGCCCGATTGCTGAGCCCGATCACTGCGCGTGACCACGGGCCCGATCACTGGGCCCGACCACTGCACCCAATGACGGAACCCGTACCGCAACTGCGCAGCGCTTCCGCATGCCCCTGTTTCGACATGCACGCAAGGCTCTCCCGTCACCTGCGCATCACGGGGCGGCTTCGGTCGGAACGGCGGCCTCGCGGCGGCGGCGGCCGAATTTCCGGAGCCAAGAGGCCTTGGATCGCGGAGCGCGTCCCGCGCGCTTCCGCATCTGGACCCACCAGTGAATGACCAATCCAAGGAGGATGAATGCCGCTGTCGCCGCGATCAGCTTGATGACAAGCTCTCCGGTCGACTTGGACTCACCCAATCCCTTGCCGGCGAGGTAGCCGATGCCGATCTGAAACGGCACGGTGATCGCGCAGGTGGTGAGCTCGACGGTGATGAGCTTCCACCACTTCATGTGGAGGATCCCGGCCATCGTGATCACCGGCGTTCGCGTCCCGGGAATGAAGCGGGCGAGGATCACGACCACGATCCCTCGCTCCTCCATCTGGTGCTTCGCCTCCAAAAGCCGGCGCGGGTGGACGATCCGCTTGAACCAGCGACTCTGCACCATGCGCGTTCCGAAGCGGCGGCACATCCAGATCCAGAGCACGTCACCGATCACCAAACCGACATACGCGGCGATCAGCGTCTCCCATAGGTTCAGGTGCTGACCGTGGGCAATCAGGAATCCGGCCGGCACGAGAACGAAGTCCTCGCTGAGGTGCAGGCCGACGCCGGAGAGAATGAAGATGATCAGAATCGCCCACGGTCCGTACTTGAGGTACGGCGTCAGTGCCCCGAGGCTGCTGGGCTCGGCCGCCGCGCCGCTTGCCGCAGCCGCGCCGTCCGCTGGAGTCGCACCTGTGCCTGAGCCTGGCGGGGGCACCGCGCTCGAAGCACCGTCAACGACGCTCGCGATCGTGTGGGAAATCGACGTGAGTGCGGTCGTGGTCTCGGATACCAACGTCCCAAGGGCCTGGTGGGCCAGGTGGCCCGTCGTTACCGCGCCCGCAACGACAGCGTCCGCCGCCGCAGCAGCCGCCGCGTTCCCAATCCCATGGCCTTCGGCAAGGCCCAAAAGCGCTGGCAACACCGTCGAGGCCACGCTCTGAATGACGGTTCCTGCGCCGGCGGCCGACAGGCCGTCATGCAGGAGGGCGAGGAGGGAGGTCAGCGAGACCATGGACGAGTCAGGAGACGGGAGAATGGGGTGACGACTGGCACACAGTCGGGCGAGTCGAACGAATGTCGATGGTACGTCGCATCGACCGCACGTCCGTCGCATTGAGTTCGACTAGTCTAGCTGTTCGGTTCAGTTCTTCGGCGGTTTCGCCGGGGTTTCCCATCGGCTTCCCCCGTGACTTGGCTTCGACGGATGTCGACACGACGCCCACCACATCAGCCGCCGACGACCGTACCGGCATCGAGCGGTCCGCCATTCGACGGGACCGACCCGTCTCCCGACGCCGCCAGCAGTGGCAGCGCACCTCGGAGACGGCTCTCCCGAGGCGTGGTGACGCTCTGTGCCACGCTTTCGTGCACAACGAGTCTCGCGATCTCCCTCCAGAAAGTCGGATTGCTCTCGGACTCGCTCCCGGGCTGCTCGACGCTCGGCGGCTGCGCCGCGCTCACCCAATCCACCTTCGCCAATGTGCCGCTCATTGGCTGGTCCTGGTCGCACGTCGGGACCGCCTGGTTCGCGGCCATCGCCGTCGCGGCATGGACGATGCCGCCCGGCGGCTCGACCGCGGCGCTTCGCTGGGCCACGCGATTCGGGGCCGTCGCATCCGCCTATTTCCTCGCCCTGATGGTCTATCTCCACAGCCTCTGTCCCTGGTGCCTGGGCACCCACGCGGGGAGCATCGCACTGTGGTGGATCGTGGCCCGGGCCCGGTCGCGCGACCATGCCTCGGCGCCGATCGCCGCGGCGTCCGGCGACCGGCGATCGATTGGCTCGATCCTCGCGGGCATCGCGACGGCGGTGCTGATCACCGTCGGGCTCGGGGTCCTCGAGTACCGACATGCCGATGCGATGACCCGCGCGGCTCGCTCCGATGAGGCAGCCATGGCTCGGGCCATCGCCGAGGCCACGGGAGGAGCGACCGGGCCTGCGACCGGGCCATCGGGCGATTCGGCGCAAGCCGGCGATGCGTCGCTTCCCGATCGGCTTCGGGGACGGTTCCGCATCGGCGCCGCGGACGCCCCGATTCGCATCGTCATCTTCTCCGACTACGAGTGCCCGGACTGCAGGCGGATCGACGGGGAAGTCGATGCCGTGGTCGCGCGCGGAAACGTGCTCGTGGTCCCGCGGCATTTCCCGCTCTGTGCCGACTGCAATCGTCTCGTTCCCCGCTCCCTGCACCCCGACGCATGTCGCCGCGCGCTCATCGCCGAGGCCGCCGGCGCGCTCGGCGGCGACGAGGCGTTCGCCAAGGCCCATCACGCGCTCTTCGCCCTGCAGGGAGATGCGGGCGACACTCCGACCGACCCGGTGGACGCGGTTCTCCTCGCGACCGGCCTCGATCGCACCGCTCTCATCGACCGCATGACGTCCGATCCGGTCCGAGCCGCGGTTGCGGCGGACATCGAGGACGCCGTCGCCCTTGGCGTGACCTATACCCCCATGGTGTTCGTGAACGGACACGAGTGGAAGTGGTACCGCACATCGCAATCACTGGCCGATCTGGTCAGCCGGGTCTCGTCGCAGTCGCTCGCCGTCGTCGCGCCCCCCGGAGCGTCCGAGCGGCTGGTGGATGACTGGAGGGCCGGGAGCGCGATTCGGTCCCTGGATGCCGAGGAGCTGCAGCCCTTCACCCTGCGCGACGGACCTGCGGACGGGAGAAAGGTCCCGGACGTCGTCGTCTGGCTCGACTACACCATTTCGGGCACGGGCATCCTCGATCGCGAACTTGCGGCACTCGCCGCGGAAGGCATCGACTTCCGGCTTCGGGTCTATCAGTTTCCGGCGAGCGACGCCTGCAACCCGATGACCGGCCTCGGTCCGGGGAAGCCGGAGGCGTGTCTCGCCTCGCTGATCGCCTGCGCCGCCGGCATCGTCGGCGGCGACGCAGGCTATCGAGCAGCCCATGCCTGGCTCGTCGCCCATCCCGACGAGATCTCGCTTGAGGCCATCGCCCCGACCTTCGACTCGCTGCCGGGCGGTCGCGCCGCGGTGCTCGCGGCATTCGGCGACGGCCGCGCGCTGGACCTCACCAGGCGCCAGGCGGAACTCCTCAGCAAGCGCATCCGCGTGCAGTCCCTTCCGACCCTCGTCGTCAATGGACGGGTGATGCCGCGCTGGGAGCATCCCGGCGCGCCGCCGCGCGAGGTCCTGCGGGAACTCCTTCGCGCCGCCGCGGCCGAGCGATCAGGCCAGCGCGGCGAGGTCACGAAGCCCGATGGGCTCGGGGGATGAGAAGGGCTCGGCGCTCTCGGTGCCGATGCGACTTCCGAAGTACCGGTCGGCCGCCGCGATCCACTCCGGCACGTGCACGTTCCTCGGGTTCTCGACGAACTGGCTTCGATACGCGAGGATCGACGCCCGCTTCCGCTCGGTGTGGCCGGTGGTGTCGATGAGGAAGCTCGGCTGCGGCACGATCCGCAGGTGCGTGCAGTAGTAGTGAAAGAGCCACTTCGGATACCGCGGCTCGCCGGGGAGGTCGATCTTGGTGAGCTTCGCGTCGAAGCGGGCGTCCTCGGCGATGCGCGTCACGGCGCGGTGGTCCGGATGGGCGTCCTCGGGGAACGGCACGAACATCACCTCGATCCGCTCGGTGCGGATCACGCCCGCGACGCGGTGCCGCGCCTCGATCGTGTGCTCGACGCGCCGGTTCGGCAGTCCGAGCTGCGCGCGCCGAACGCCTAACGCTTCGGCCGCCTCCGCCGCCTCGACCGCGCGGCGCTCCGGCGTGCCGAACGGCGTCGGCTCGCCGTTGGTCATGTCGAGGAGGAGGACGTCGTGTCCGGCCGCCGCAAGCTTGGCGATGGTGCCGCCCATCGCCAGTTCCTGATCATCCGGATGCGGCCCGACGACGAGTACGTTCATGCCCGCATCCTAACGCAGGCGAACGCGCTACCGCCGCTGGTCGCGGGTTCGCCCCTGGTCGGCCTCGTCGAGGGCGGGCAGGACCGGGAGCGGCGATCGCTCCGCGGCGAGCGACTCGAGAGCCATGCGGGCGAGCTTCGAGAGATGCTCGACGAGTGCCCGCTCATCCTCGGAACGACTGCCGCGCCGGGCCACATCGAGCTCGCGCGCGGTGCGGAGAATTGCCGCGAGCCGCGGTCGCAGGGCCATGCCCCACGCGCCGTCGCGCGGCGCGGCCCGAATGGCGACGAGCTGTCCGAGCACGTCGCCGGGGCGCGTCTGAAGCCACGGATCGAGATCGCGGCTGAGCCGTCCGACCAGCCTCGCCAGCGGCGCATCGCGCTCGATCCGCGAGAGCTCGCGGTCGAGCCGCTGGGCGTCGTTGGCGAGCGCCGCGGCGGTCGCGAGCTGCGTCATCGCCCGCACGTCCACCATCGCCGGGGCGAGCGCCGCGCGCGTCGCGTGAAACGCTCCCCATCGCGACAGCGCCGCGACGGCATCGCGGGTCTCCGGTCCCTGACCCTGCGAGAGGTCCGCCATCGCCCGCATCAGCCGGTGCAGGTTCACCAGCCGCTGGGCCGCGGGCCCCGTGCCGTTGCCGGTCGCCCACGCGTCGGCCCACTCGGCGCGGGCGAGGTCAACGAGCCGAACGAGCTCGTCGGCCTTGCCGGCCGTGAAGCCGAGGGCCTCGTCGGATCCCTCGCGAAGCTCGCGCTCGTACGGCAGCGGCAGGAACATCCGGACATGGAGGGCGAGCGTGTCAAACGCGACGATCGCGTCATCGCGGCGAGTCGGCTCGCCGAGCCAGCGGACGATCGTGCGGAGCCGCGCCGCGACGCCATGCGCCGCCTGGGGGCGCACGCCGCCGATCGAGTCGACGAGGCCGCGCACCGCCCCGATGCGGTCAAGGTCGCGGAGCGCCTCGCGCTGCTCGCGCACCACGCTCATCTGCTCCGGGTTGGTCAGCGCCTCGTCATCGGTGAGCATGGCCGTGAGCCGTCCCCAGGTCGCCGACTCGGCCTTCCGGTAGCGGCGTTCGGCGTCGCGCTGTGCGGTTCGGAACTCCTTCGGCGGCTCGACCCGCTCGCCGCCGCGGGCCCGGGCGCCGAGCTCGACCGACTCGGCCATGCGCTGGACGACGCGGGCGAGTTCGGCAGGGGCATTCGCGAGCGCGACGCCGCGATCGACGGCGGGAAACGCCGCCCGGCGGATCGCGTCGTCGAGCTCGCGGTGTTCCTCGCGCTTGGTTCCCTCCGCCGCCGCCAGGCGGGTGCGGGCCTCGAGGAGCGAGGCAATCGCGCCGGCCAGGGTCCGTGAGCCCTGCTCGTCAAGGAGTGCCGCAGCGCGCTCGTCGAGCGCCGTCCGATCGTTTGCGTCGAGCCATGCCGCGGCGGTCGCCGCGCGCGAGAGCCTCATCGCGGCGTGTGCCGCCTCGACGTGCTTGGCGTCGTCGCGCATCTCCGAAAGGCAGAATCGCCGGAGGCCCGCAACCGTCGACGCGCCGAGCGACCCGTAGCCGCTCTCGTCGCAGGGATCATCCGGAGCGCCGGTCGTTCGCGCCGCCGCCGCCGCGCTCGTCGTACCTAACTCTTCGCTCGTCGGCCAGCCCGATCCGAGCTCGTCGCCGGTCGGCCGCTCCTCGAGAATCGCGAGGGCGTCGACCAGCGGCGAGAGCGCCACCGCGACCGCCGCGTCGAGCTGGGCGAGCTCGCCCAGCGCCGCGTTGCCGAGGGCCTTGGGGGCGAGATCCGCGAAGCGGGTCAGCAGCCGCCCGACGCGGTCCTTCTCGCGCACGCTGAGCGGCCGCGCCGTCCCGTCGGGCCGCGTGCCGCTGCCCTCAAGCACCCGCTCGAGGCGCAGGTCGACGCGCCGGCGCGCGTCGGCGAGTCGAAAGCCCTGCATCGCAAGGATGTCGACCGGACCGGCATCGGCCGAAGCCCGGGCCAGCAGATCGTGGGCAAAGCGCCGGAACTCGACCCGGGCCCGGCGGATGGCCGTGGCAAGCGGGTCCGCGGGCTCCTCGGCCGGCCGGTCGAGCTGGTCGATCTCCTCCTTGAGCGCCGCGGTCACCGAGAGCGTCACGCTCTCCCCGCGGAGGGCAGGCATCGGGGGCACGGGATCGAGATCGAGCGTCTGGGCGTGGGCCGACCCCGCGAGGATCGCGCAGGCGAAGAGTTGGAGCAGGCGTCGCGGCATCGGGCACCGCATCATTCGTCCCGCCCGCCGTAGTGGATCCATCGCAGGCAGAGACCCTGCGGCGGAAGCGTCTGGCCCGCGAGGGTCCGGTCCTGGGTCGCGAGGGCGCGACCGACGTCGTCGGGACTCAAGCGGCCGCGGCCGACCTCGGCCAGCGTGCCGGCGATGATCCGCACCATGTTGTAGAGGAAGCCGTTGCCGGCGACGTCGATCCAGATCCGCCCCGGCGCCGGCGAGGTCACGACGCACTGCGTCACGCGGCGCACGGTCGACTCGCGCCCGTGGCAGGCGTGGGCGAACGCGGCGAAGTCATGCTCGCCGACGATGCGGGCCGCGGCGGCGTTCATCGCGTCGACGCTCAGCGGCTGTACGTGCCACCACGCATGGCGCAGCTCGAACATCGGGGGCAGCCGCGACTCGTCGGAGGGCACCACGATCGAATAGCGGTAGCACTTCGTCACGGCGTCCGAGATCGGGTCGAAGCCGTCGCGGACGATGCGGGCTTCCCTGGTCTGGACGTCCTGGGGCAGCCGGGCGTTGATGGCCCAGGGCAGCCGCTCGACGGGAATGCGCACGTCGGCGCTGAAGGCCATGACCTGCCCGATCGCGTGCACGCCCGAGTCGGTCCGGCTGGCCCCGACGACGCGCACCGGCACGCGCAGCGCGTCGCGCACCGCAACCTCAAGCGTGCCCTGCACCGTGCGCAGCGGCTCCTTGCCCGGCGGCTCCTGCCGCTGCCATCCGTGGAAGTCGGTGCCGTCGTAACTCACCAGCAGGCGGAAGCGCGGCATGGGAGGCGGCGGTCACTGGTTGCCGAAGAGGTCGGTCTGGGCGAACCAGCCCTTGCCCTCGAAATAGCTGAGGGCCTCCTCGACCGAGCGGAAGATCCGCGTCGCGGTCTCGGTGATGAAGGGGCTCGGATGCTTCTTCGGCTTCCACACCACGTAGACCTCCTTCGTGTGCTCGAACGCATGGTGGAGCTCGCGCTCGACGCCGCTCGAGAGGCCGGGCACGCCGCCGGGAAGCTCGGGAATGAGCGAGACGATCATGTCCGACTGGTCGACGAGCTTGAAGTCGCGCATGTAGATCTGGCCGTCGATGTCGCCGGCGATGTCTAACACTTCGCGCACCGGGACCCGCAGCGGCGGCATGTCGGCGCGGCCGCCGAAGCTGTGCGGGGCGACCTCGATCCGGTCCTCGCCCTTGCGGGCCGCGGCGAGGGCCCGCTCGAGGAGGAGCTTCTCGTCGACGTCGCCCGGGTCGAAGGCGATGAAGTGCCTGGCGAGCTGGGCCCGGAAGTCGTCGATCTCGGCGAGGACGTCGGGCATGTCGACGACGTGGCTCATCGGGAACGAGGGATAGACCTTCTTCATGTCCGGACGGGTGATGAGTCGCAGCGCGGTCTCGGTCGTGTCGACCTGGCGCCCCCGGCTCAGGACATAGAAGCTGTTGCGGCAGCCGAGCGCGTCAGCCAGCAGTTCGGTCGCGAGGATCTCCTCCTCGCGCCACACCATGCAGTCCTTCAGCGTCGCGTCGATGTCGTGTTCCTGGTGCAGCCGATGGTGCACCACCTCGACGTTGTCGACGAGGCAGATGAACATGTCCGGCTCGAGCTTCCGCATGAGGTCGAAGTCGAAGGCCGGGAAGAGCCCGTGCCGCCAGCGGAAGGTCGCGTGGGTGTTGACGACGACGTTCTTGTGGTCCTTCGCCGGGGCCGACGCGGCGATGACGTCCTTGAACGCTGCGCGGCGGAGCGTGGTCAGCCGCGACAGGGGGAGGTCGAGGATCCGGCCCGGGCGGACGTCCGGGGCCTCGCGATACATCAGGTCACCGAGGTGGAAGAGGTCGACCTTCGTCCCCCGGGCTCCGCCGAGGTCGGCGACCGCCTTGAGGTAGGGCTTCTTGTCCACGCCGATCTGACCCGTGACGACGGCTCGCATGCGATTGATCTCCGGAGCGACTCCTCGCCGGCCTCGGCTCGCCTGATTCGCCCCGCTCGCCTCGCATGGGAGGGAGGGAGGGGGACGGGGCGATGCCGTCGGTCGCGGGTCACGTAGCCTACTGGACTGTTCGATGCAGCAGCGCCACGACGTGGACTTCGACCGCCCGGCCCTCGCCGACCGCATCGACCCTCTCGTGGGTCTTGGCCTTGAGGTTGACCTGGGCCGCCGGCACGCCGAGGAGGCGGGCGATGTTCCCGATCATGACCCCCTTGTGCGGCGAGAGCTTGGGCCGCTCGCAGATGACCGTGACGTCTGCGTTCACCAGTTCCCAGCCCTCCGCCCGCATCCGGCGGGCCGCCTCCTCGAGGAAGACCCGGGAGTCTTCACCGTCCCAGCGAGGGTCGTTGTCCGGGAAGAGCTGGCCGATGTCCGGCAGGCCGAGGGCCCCGAGAATGGCGTCCGTGACCGCGTGGTAGACGGCGTCGCCGTCGGAGTGGCCGACCGGTCCGACGGGGTGGTCGAGGCGGAGGCCGCCGAGGATGAAGGGCCGTCCCTTTCCCTGCGGCGGCGGCGGCTCAAGCCGATGCAGGTCATAGCCGTGACCAATCCGAAGGGGCGGAAGTGGGGGAGGTGCCATGGGCGAAGCGGCACTCTACCGCCGCCGTCGCGGGGCCGCCGTTTCCGCCGCGGAGTGCTCTTCCTCGCCGAAGTCGCTCCAGTGCTAAGGGTCGGCTCGCCGATAACCGATACACCTCGTCGCCGCTCTCGGCGTCGCACCTCCGGAAGGCCATATCCATGACCCGTCATCTGACCGCTTGCGCTCTCTCCACCGCAGCTTTCGCCGTCGCCCTGTCGCTCGGCGGGTGCTACTCGACCGAGACCACCCTGTTCTCGACGACGATGGGAACCTTCAGCTACGAGTCGACGGCGATGCGCCCGGTCACCATCGCCGTGATTGACGTGCGCACCGAGGAGCCGATCTTCAAGATGGACGTTCCGGTAGGGCAGCACCTGACCTTCCACTTCGATGAGACCGGCGGCGACGACCCGGTCCTCCGCCCCGCGAAGATGTCGTGGGCGATGTGGGATGCCGGCAACAGCTTCGGCTCGCTCTCGAACACGCTCAGCGTTCCCCCCGCCGCAGCCCGGCGCATCGACTACACCCTTCGCACCGGACCCGAGTACGCACCGGCTCCCGCCCAGGCGGCGATGCGGGCCGACGAGGCGTCGACCAAGCCGGAGTGGGCGACCGACGCCGGCGGCCCCGCGCCGCAGTCCAACAGCAAGAAGCTCTACGAGTGAGCTGACTCAGCGTGCGCCTGACGGTGCCGAAGCGGCGCGGGCCAGCGCCGCGAAGCGTTCGCCGCGCTCCTCGTAGTTCATGAACTGATCCCAGCTCGCGCATCCCGGCGAGAGCAACAGGACGTCGCCCTCGCGCATCCGATTCGTCGCCTCGGCGACGGCGGCATCGAGCGTGCCGCAGAGCGATGCATTCGCGCCGGCGAGCTTCGGCCCCGTGACGCCGATGGCGTAGAGCCGGGCGAGCGACGGAGCGAGATCTCGAATCGGCGAGAGGTCGCTTCCCTTGTCGTATCCGCCGGCGATGAGATGGATCTGCGAGACCCTCTCGAACGCCCGCACCGCGAGCAGCGTCGCCTCGGGCGTCGTCGACTTCGAGTCGTTGTAGAAGCGGCAGCCGTTTCGTTCGCACACCAGTTGCAGGCGATGGGGAAGTCCGGCGAAGGACTCGATCCGCTCCATCGACTCCTCCCACGACACGCGCTGCCCGAGTCGCCGAAAGGCCCGATCGGCGATGAGCAGGGCGAGCGTCGCGTTGCGTCGGTTGTGTTCGCCCGGAAGTGCAATGGGCGTCGATGCGGGATCGAACGGCAGCGGCTCGCCGGTCTCAACCGGCGGCGCCGACCACCAATCGCCGGCGAGCTGTGCGGCCTGTGCGGCGGCCGCCGGGGATTCGAGATGGAAGCGGGTGAGGAACTCCCCGTCGCCGGCATCGGCGGCGAAGCGGACCTGTCGCTTGGAGGCGCTGTAGTGGGCGAAGTCGCCGTGCCAATCGATGTGATTGGTCAGGAGATTGGTGAGGACGCCGATCGAGGGACCCCACGGCGTGCCCCACGCGGCGCTGAACCAGTGAAGCATGGCGCTCGAAAGTTCGAGCACGGCGGGATCGCCCGGCTCGGCGAGTTCGGCCTGGTCAAGCAGCGACCCGCCGATGTTGCCTCCCAAGAGCGCTCCGGGCAGCCGGCCGCGCAGAAGGTGGTGGACGAGCGAACTCGTCGTGCTCTTGCCGGCGCTGCCGGTGATGCCGATGGTGCAGGCGACGCGACGCCGGCGGAGGACGTCCACGAGAAGCCGCATCTCCGAGGTGATCTCGATGCCCGCGTCGCGGGCCACGCGGAGGTACGGGTTGGCCCAGGGCTTCGGAACGGCGGGGTTGACCACCACGCACTCGGCGGAGCGGAAGTCCTCCTCGCGGTGTTCGCCCAGCCGCAGCGTGACCGTGCCCGCCTCGACAAGATCGCGCAGGTGGGAGAGCGGGCCATCGAGCCGCTCGGGCGAGTCCCTGTCGGTGAGGAGGATGCTCGCGCCGTGCTTCGCGAGCCAGCGGGTCACGCCAAGTCCGCCTCCGAACTGGCCCAACCCCATCACCGTGATCCTGCGTCCGTGCAGTTCGAGCATGCATTCGAGTGTATCGGCGAGCGGCCCAGGTGAGGCCGTGCCGGTTGCGGCTCGGCTCACCGCGCCATTCCGTCCGCGGGACGGTTCTGGCTACGATGCCCGCATGGCCCAGGGACGCTCCAACGCCGATGAGATGCCGCGAGCCGACGATCGAGGCCCGCGCGATCCGAAGGCGGGCGAGGTCCTGATCTCGATCAACAACCTGGTCAAGAAGTTCGGCAGCCAAACCGTTCTGGATGGCATCAACCTCGACATCCGTCGGGGCGAGACGATGGTCGTGATGGGCGGCTCGGGCTGCGGCAAGAGCACGCTGCTCCGGCATCTGATCGGTTCGCTCGAGCCGACCTCGGGTTCGATCAGCGTCTTCGGCGAGGGGCTTCACACGCTCGATGAGCCGGGCCTCAACAGCCTCCGCCGTCGCGTCGGCGTGCTGTTCCAGTCCGGGGCGCTCTTCAACTCCATGACCATCGCCGACAACGTCGCGTTGCCGCTTCGCGAACACACGACGCTGGACGAGGCCATCATCGACATTCAGGTGAAGATCAAGCTCGAGCTCGTCGGCTTGCGCGAGCATGCCGAGAAGCTGCCCGCCCAGATTTCGGGCGGCATGAAGAAGCGTGCCGGGCTTGCCCGGGCGTTGGCGCTCGATCCCGAGATCCTCTTCTACGACGAGCCCTCCGCCGGACTTGATCCGGTGACCAGCGCCGAGATCGACCAGCTCATCATCGCCCTGACCCAGCAGCTTGGCGTGACGAGCGTTGTCGTCACCCACGAGATGGACTCCGCCTTCACCATCGCCGACCGCATGATGATGCTCGATAAGGGTCGGGTCCTGATGGTCGGGACGCGGGACGAGTTCGATGCCCTCCGGCGACGCGATGAGGATGCGGCCGCGGGCCTCTCCGAGCAGGAGCGCATCGTCCGACAATTCCTGCGCGGCGACGCGAGCGGACCCATCACCGAGCGGCGAACGCGCGACAACTACGCCGAGGATCTCCTCCGCCTGGCGTCGCCGACGGTCACGATGTTCCCGGCGCTGCAGCCGAGCCGCCGCACGACGCCGAAGGCCTGAGCGGCCCGGCCCTTCAATTCCAACAATGAAAAGGGGCCAGCCGCGGAAGGCTGGCCCCGAGAGTGTTCACATGCCGCGAAGACGCGGGTCGTCGCTTACGGGCAGTTGCCCCACGCGCCCAGGAGGGCGGCGAGGTCAGCACCGTCGGTGACGCCGTTGTTGTCGAGGTCGCCGCCGCTCGAGCCCCACGCTCCGAGGAGGACGGCCAGGTCGGCGCCGTCCACCTTGGCGTCGCCGTTGAAGTCCGCCGGGCAGGGCGGAGCGCTTGGCGTGCAGGTCACCGTGATGGTGCCCGGTCCGCCGGAGAGCGCGCCGCCGAGGCGGATGTAGTAGAGCGAGCCCGAGGTGACGCTGAAGGTCATCAAGGACGTGTTGTTCGCACATCCGACGGTGTTGTCGTCGCAGGCGAGGACCGCGCTGCCGGTCGTCGGGCACGCGCCGAAATAGGCGGCCAAGCGCGTGTCGAAGCCGACGGTGCCGCAGGTGGACACGGTCATCGTGCCGGTGCAGGTCGCGAGCGTCTGGAACCAGACGTCCTTCACCATCGAGACGCCGGCTCCCTCGTCGCACGCTCCGGGGAGAGCCACCGGGCTGTTGGTGGCGTTCGTGCTGTCGAACGCGGTCGGGCCAGTCGAGATGAGCGTTGCGTTGACGCACTCGTCGTTCGCCGGCGGCGTGATGACGACTTCCTCCACGCCGATGTCGTCGATGTACCAGTCATCGGCGGTGTCATTGCCGTCGGCCACGAACCGAACACGGAAGCCGTTGTGGCGGGCGGCGAACGGAAGGTCGTGTGTCCAGAAGGTAAAGACGTTCTGGTCGACGCCGTCGCTCGTGATGGTGTTCAGCGTGACCCAGTCGCCGCCGAGCGACCAGTACTGCACGGTGAGCGTTTCACCGGACTCGACGCCCTTGTGCTCGGTGTAATAGGTCAGCTTCGCGGCGGCGAGGCCTCCGAGCTGAATCACGTTGCTGCGGATCTCATCGTCGTCGTAGGTGCCCGCGCCGGCTGAGTCCAGGTTGATCGACCGCGTCGCGGAGGGCTCGTTCGTCGCGGCTGTGCTGGACAAGGCGCCGTTCACGTATGTCCACTTCGTCGAGTCCAGCGCCGCGTTGGGGACGCTGTCGAAGAAGGGCGGCGTGAGCGGAAGCGGACCGGTCTGGTCGCAGGCGACGGAGGCCTTCCCGGCGTTGATCTCGCTGACCTCTCCGGCGCCGAACTTCAGGTTCGCACCGGCGATGCCATCGCAGGCACCGTTGGCGGAGCACATGATGTGGCAGTCGCCGTTGCCGTCGCAGTGCGTCGCGCCCCAGTTGTGACCGATCTCGTGGGCCGAGAGCGACTGTCGGAAGGCCGAAACGAGCGTGTAGCGGCTCTCGACGCAGGAGTACGCGAGATTGCCGGCGCCCGAGCAGTCGGTACCCGCCTGATTGCAGAGTACGCCGAGCCACGCAAGGCCGATGACAGAGCCCTGAATCGACTTGCCGGTGTAGAGCTGGGCGACGTCACGCTGGATGCCGCTTTCGGGCGCCGCGTTCCATGTCGTGCGGAACTCGCACAGGAGGTCCCCCATGACCGTCGTGGTGTATGGGTCAGCGGCGGTGGTGCGCACCACGAACGTCGTGAACTCGTATCCGATATTGACGTCACGGTCGTAGATGAAATCCACGCCGTTCATCACGCTCTCGATGTCGTTGACCGTCGCGGTGACCGAGTTGCCGTTCTTCTGGAAGAACTCGAAGTCAGCGTCGAAGCCGATTTCGGCGATGTTCGGCTGGGTGCCGGCAACGCCGCCGCCGCCTCCGGTCCCGCCGAGCTTCATCCAATCCGGCACGGCCAGCTCGATGAGGCCGTTTCCGCAGACGCCGGGGGGAGCGATCGCATCGCCGGCGTTGTAGATGACGTGACGCGTGGCGGGCTGGGCCGGATCGAAGTCCGATGCCGGCTGGATGTACCAGAGGGAACCATCACCAAGGTCAACGAAGCCGTTGAGCTTGCCATCATTCAGGCTGACTGCGATGCCCGAACCCTCGACGCCCGCGACCGAGCCGCGATAGGTTCGGGCCTCAGGGACGCTCACCGGCACAAGTCCGCTCTCATCCTGCACCAAGACCTGGAAGGCCTGGCTTCGCAGGGAGCGATGCACGGCGATGATCGTCCGATTGGTGTTGCCGAGAGGAAGCGTCGCCTCAAATCGCTCGGGCACTCCCGTGGGCAGGCTGATGTCGATGGTCTGGAATCGGCGGAGCTCGGGAATCTGGAGTTCGCGGGGGGCGCCGCGGCCTCCAGTACCGTCGCTCGGCGAACGGGCTGGACGGGACGGCGGGTTTCCCGCTGCCGCTAGGAGGCCGACGCTGCAGAACGCGCCGGCGAGGAGGGCGAACGAACGAGCCCGCGACGCAGCGCCGGAGCTTCCGAGAACCATTCGAGTGGGCATGTCTTCATCCCGCGGGAAACGCTGCCCAGAGGCTGCAGCGGCCCATATTGACCTCTCGTCCGTACACCACACATGTACTCGCGCGTGCGAACGAGGCGTCCCAATGGGACAGCTCGTCGGTCGAGACGTCGCTGTCCGAATATAGCTCTCAACAGGGGCGATGCCATTGGGCGTTCGCCGTCCGGAGCAAACTTGCTCGGCACCGCTGCGGAAAGTTCCGGTCGCGATGGTCGATCGGCCGCGTCTCCGCCTCGTGTTGCAATGAAAACGGGCCCGGCTTGCGCCGGGCCCGCGAAGAACGCTCAAGGTCAGAGTTGCTGAGGCTTACGGGCAGGGGCCCCAAGCACCAAGCAGAATCGCGAGGTCGCCGCCGTCGGTGTTGCCATCGCCGGAGATGTCGCCGCCCGCGCCGCCCCATGAACCGAGGAGGTAGGCGAGGTCAGTGCCGTCGACCACGCCGTCGTGGCTGTAGTCACCCAGGCAAGGCAGGTTGCCCGGGCCCTGAATCGCGATGTTCACGCTGGAGGGATCGCCAGCTCCACCCGGCTTGAACAGACCGAATGCGGCCTGAGCAGAGGCTGGGGCAGTGTTGGCATCAAACCAGAAGTTGTAGAGCGTCGCCCAGCGGAGGGCGTTTGCGTTCGCGTTCTGGGCATAGGTCGCATCAGCGTGCCACGTGAGGGAGCCGTCGGCGACCGAAGCGGTCCAGTCGACGTTGGTGTAGGGCTCGCCCGAGTGGTAGTCGATGTCCCTGAAACCGATGTTGGTGACGTTCACGCCCGACGGGATCGGGAGCGAGAGGCTGTAGCCGCCGCGATCGGAGTTCAGATTCTGAATCGCGATCTCGTAGTGCCACGTACCGTTGCCGTTGTCGGTGACCTTGTAGCCGATGAAGTAGCGCCCGTCGTTCGGAACGTCGAACGGCTGGACCTGAACGGTCGCATCGTTGTCCTTCCACGAGAAGAGCGCGGGCTTCATCTGCGTGGTGCCGCCGGTGAGCGTGAGGTTGTACGAGCCGCCTGAGAGCGTGCCAACCGTCAGCTTGCGGTACGAGGCGTTGTTGTCGTCGTTGCCTGCGGTGGCGTCATCGGGGTGGATGTACTGGCATTCCGCGTAGTACAGCGCGCCGCCGTTGAGTGCCGGATTCAGATCGTCAAGCTTGACCTGAAGGCGACGATTGAGCGCGCCGGGGGTGCCGGTGGGCGGCGTGTACGGATACGGGAAGAATCCCGTGGATGCGTTGATGAACGAGCGCGGCCCAAGGCCGGTCTGGTCGCCGTTGAGGCTCGCGGTATACGGGTCGGAGCAGCCAATACCCAAGAGGCTCGGGCAACCCGGACCGGCCGGCGTGCATGTACCGCAAAGCGTCTGCTGCAGAGCGCAGAAGCCGTGCTTGCACCACGACATGCCGATCTGTTCGATGCGGCCGCCCTTGATGCGGTAGAGATTCTGGGGGATGACCGGATGCTGGTTCGTGCCGGCGACCCAGTCGAGCTGGACGGTGCCGATGTTGCAGCTCGTGGAGCCGAACGCGTATGCGGAGACGGTTCCAACCGTGCCGTACTTGAAGTAGTCCGGGATCGCGCCGACGATCACGTCGGGTCCTGAAGACGCAGTACCGCCCGAGCCATCGCCGCCCGGCACAGCACTCACCGGCTGGCTGAGAGAGTGGCCAATGAACGCAGCCGCTCCACCGAGCAAGAGCCCACTAAGGGTCAATCCAATTTTCACGCCTGATCTCCTATGAGCGTTCCTGAAAACAATGCGACCACCACCCGTTCTTCACTGGTGTCGGTCGAGATAAACACCCCCGAGTGAAGATACACCGAGGCGCCACGCGGGTCGCCGTTTCTTCGCTGTTTTGCGGGAATGATCGCGTGATCTGCGGCGAGGGAAAAATGGGGCTTCCGCCGGATTGGTGGGAGCTCGGGAGCAGTGCCAGGCAGCGCCTTCGATCGCCAAACCAAAAAGAACACCGGCACCCGAAGGTGCCGGTGTTTGTGGTCTTGTGTCTAGCTCAGTCGCGGATGACGAGTCATCCGCAAGCCGAATTAGGCGCGACGACGACGGCCAGCGAGGCCGGCGAGGCCGAGGAGAGCGACCGCGCCCGGAGCCGGGACGCCGATCGTGAAGCTGCCACCGGTCGAGAACTGGGTCGGAGTGCCGAGGCCCTGGTTGAACGACACGGTCAGCGGCGAGGTGAACACCTGCGTGTCAGCGCCGGTGTAGACGAACTGGGCGATGAGAGTCTTGAGGCTCGCATCAACCTTGCCCTGGAGGTTCGGCGGGTTCGAGTTGAACCAGCCGGCGTTGTTCGGGATGCCCTGCTGGTTGAAGCCGAGAGCGCCCCAGTTCGGGTCAGCGCTGGTCGAGTTCGAGAAGCCGGGGGTGCCACCGATGGTGACGAACGAGTCAACGGTCGCGTCGCTGGTGAACTGGGGGTTCCAGCTACCGCCGACGAAGTCAGCCTGGTTCCAGGTGGTACCAGCGAAACCGGAGATGCCGAAGCAGCTGAGAACGACGTCGCTCGCGGAGTTGAACTGCGCGTAGACCTTGTAGACGTTCTTGCCGCCGACGACCGACTTCTCGCTCACGAGGCCGACGAAACCGGCCGAGGCGATACCAGCAACAGCGAGCGCAGCAGCGCCAGCAATAACACCAGTCTTCATTTGTTCTGCTCCCTTTTCCCTGAGACGCCCACTCCCCGTCGCACGAGGCGTGGGGTGAACCGCGTCACACTTTCCCAATGTGCCCGCACGCACGATGCGGTGGGCATCCCTTCAGGCCGAAATGTAACTCGGCTCGCAGACCTGTCAAGCGCCTGAGCCACTTTTGTTTTCTCCCAGAGCGAGGCGTGCGGCAGCGCAGTCAATAGAGGACAGGAGCCAGACGCCATCGAACGCCCGAGAACCATGGACCAGGAGCTCGGCCGGCGACGCTGAGACAAAAAGAACACCGCCGCTCTTGCGAGCGGCGGTGCTTTCATTCGTCCGAGAAACCGGGGATCATCGCCCCCGGTTCCGCGGGAGCTAGCTTCCCCGACTCATGTCGGTGCGATTAGGCCCGACGACGACGGCCGGCGAGGCCAGCGAGGCCGAGGAGGGCGATCGCGCCCGGAGCCGGGACGCCGACGGTGAAGGAACCTTCACCGAAGGCGGTCGGGGTGCCGAGGCCGCCGTTGAAGCCGACCTTCGCGAAGATCTCCCAGCTCTTGCCACCATCGTGCACGAACTGAGCGATCAGGGTCTTGCCAGCGACGCTCGCGCCCTGGAGGTTGGTCGGGTTGCTGTTGAACCAGCCGCCGCCAGCGACGAGGCCAGCGCTGTTGAAGCCAGCGCCGAACGACGGGTCGCCGTTCGTGGTGTTGGCGAAGCCAGTCGAGCCACCGATGGTCAGGTAGCTGTCAGCGAGACCCACGCCCGGGGTGAACTGCGGGTTCCACGTGCCACCAACCTGGGTGTACACGAGGCCGCTCTGGAAGTCGTTGTTGTAGAAGTTGCCAACGCCGAAGCCAGTGGTGTTGAAGCCACCGGTGTAGGCGATCTGGAACACGTTCAGGAGAACCTCGTTGTTGCTGAAGTTCGCGAAGACCTGGGTCGCGATCTTGCCGTCACCCTGGACGGTCGAGGTGGTGGAGAAACCAGTGAAACCGGCGGTGGCGGACGCAGCGACGCAGGCCGCGGCAGCGAAGGGAACCATGAACTTCATCTCTCTTCTACCTTTCTTACATTGAGTCGGGGAACTCGACTGGAGAACCGCCTGCCACATGACAGACACGGGACTCCGAAACGAAAGATACCTCCGCGCCTGAGCCAGTCAACCTCAGGGCGAAGTTTTTTGAGGGAAGAACACCGCCGCGGAGCCGGGAGCAGGTCTGCTCCCAAGTCCTTTTGCCAAAACGACTTGCTGAGCATGGTTCCACTCAGCGGGGCGGTCGATTCGGCGGCGAGCTCGCTCTGGTCTGGTCCCTCTCGCAATTCTGGCGGCAAGCACTTGTGAGCACACAAGCTAGTGCGATTGCCAGCGTCGTCTCCGACGACTTCCGAGAGGTTCGTGCTTCCATGACAGAAGCACATAAGCGGGCGTCTTCCCCAGTATGCGGTTGTTGGTGCGGAGCCCTGTTCGGGCCTGCGTCGCGATCTCGTTCCCTTCGAGGTCGCGCCTGCCAGATGGCAGTTTCGGTGAACCCTCTTCCCAGCGGACCGTCTCCCCTCAGAGGCGGTCTGCTCCCTTTTCCCTCGCAGGAGCCTCATTGCAAGGCACCTGTCACCGCCAGCATCGGGTGGCGGCTTCCCGTCCTCGGCTCCATTGTGGAACAGATCCACAACGCACGAGTTCGGGTTTCGAAGCCGATGGCCCTGCGGTCCCTAATTCCGCATGAAGCCCTTCGAAACCCGTCTGAAGTCTCAGATCTCCTTCGTCACTTGGCCAGTGACCCCTGCAAAAGCAATGAGGCACTGCCGGTGACGAGGACCGGCACTATACGGCCTACCAGAGCCTCGGGATTCAAATCCTGAGGACAATCGAAGAACGTGATGAGGTCGCCAGGCGTTCGTCCCGCCATCTGGACTGTGCCGTTCTCCCGACTCGACTGTCCGATCACAGGCACATCCGATGAACTATCGGTCGTGGTGGACCTTCCCGATGGTCGCGACGGGGCGCCCAAAATCCGAAGTTCGACCCGCGCCGGACCGGCCTGAGCTGCTCCAGTCGGCAGATTCTCGCTGGAATCCTGGTCACCCTGATCCAGGGCGGCCTTGCTTCGCCCTTCGACCAGCACCTCGACCGTTCGGCCGACCCACTGCCGATGGACCGCCGTGCTGACTTCGGACTGGACCGCCAGCAAGTGGTTGTTGCGGTACTTCTTCACCTCATTGGGGACATCGTCGGCGAATCGATCGATGGCCACGGTTCCCGGTCGCGGGGAGTACTTGAAGATGAAGTTGTTCTTGTAGGGGACGTTTCGGACGAGATCGACCGTGGCCTGGAAATCCTCGTCTGTCTCGGTTGGGAACCCCACGATGATGTCGCCCGCGATGCTCACGTCAGGGAGCTTGGCAAGCGCTCGGTCGATGAACTCGCGGTACTCCTCCACGGTGTAGCCGCGGTTCATCAGCTTGAGGATGCGGTTCGAGCCGCTCTGGGCTGGAACATGGAGGTAGCGGCAAATGCGAGGACAAGCGGCCAGGACGTCGAGCACGTCGTCGCCGAAATCCCGCGGATAGCTCGTCACGAACCGAAGGCGTCGGAGGCCGGGAATCTCTTCGTGCAGCCGGTAGAGCAACTCGGCGAAGGTTGTGACGCGCCTTCCCTCGCTGCGGAGCCGATCGACGCCGCCCCGGGCGAATGTTGCTGCCCCAGGGCCGACCTGCGGCGTCTCGGCACCCGCACCGTCGAGAGCGGAGCCGTGGACGTACATATAGTGGTTGACGGTCTGTCCGATAAGCGTGATTTCGACGACGCCGGCGTCCACCAGTCGCTTGCACTCGTCGACGACGTGGTCTGGTGGGCGGTGGACTTCCGCTCCGCGGGTGTAGGGGACCACGCAGTAGGTACAGAACTTGTTGCAGCCCCGCGTGATTCGCACGTACGCCGAACGGTCGTCGCTCCGGTCTCGCGGATCGAACGCCCTCCCAAGGTCGAGTGCCTCGAGCGAGTCCTCGGCAGCAGCCAGTGTTGCGGACCGACGACTCTTGCTGCCCGCGAGCGCCGCCCGCTCCCGGATCTCGGCCGCGCTCGCCCGACTCACCCCAATCCGCTCCGTTCGCCGGACGTTGTCGATGAGTAGCGGGAGCTTGTCGAGCTCGCCGGGACCGCACAGCAGGTCGACCTGGGGATATCGCCTCAGCATGTCGAGGCCGTCGCGCTCCGCCATGCATCCGAGGACACCCAGGATCACTCGCTCGCCGGCGGCCTTCCGCTTTCCGACGATGCCGATTCGGCTGTATGCCTTGCTTTCGGCCTGTTCCCGCACGCTGCAGGTGTTGTACAGGACCACCTCGGCGGCATTGGGATCGGTGGTGAACGAGTACCCAAGGGACTGGAGGTGACCGCGAACCAGCTCGCTGTCGAGCTCGTTCATCTGGCAGCCGAATGTCTCAAGATAGACCTTCACGGTGTCGTCCGCGGGGGCGATGGCTGGAAACGAAGCGGGTACTGGGCCGAGCCGAGCGAGTGTATCGAATCATCCCGGCGATTCGCGGCGTTACCATCCCGGAATGGAGTTCTCGCTCGGCGAAATCCTCTTCATCGTCGCGATCGCGGTGGTCCTCGCGGCCGTGATCGGCGGCTACATGGTCTTCACCCGACGGAAGGGCTGGATGTAGGCCCGTGCGGGCCATGAAGTGCCGGGCGGCTCACGAGAATCGAGTTCCGCATGGATGCGGTCAAGGCAACGTCGGGCGATCCGAAAGACGATCGCGGCAATTTCTCCAACGCTCTCCCCGCGAAGGCCGATTCCTTCAGCATGCGCGCTGGACATGGAATTCTGCTGATCGCCCTCATGCTGCTGGTCTTCGGAGTCGTCATGGTCAATTCGGCCGGGCTGACGGTGAAGCCTGATCCGGGGTTGGTCACGAGCGGCACGATCACCGAGGCGCAGTTCGAGAAGCTCTCGAGCGCCTATCGCCCCATCTCGATGGAAAACGTCCTCTTCGGGCGAACGACGGTACTTGCCGGCATCGCCATGCTCGCGATGCTGATCGGCAGCCGTGTCCCGGTCGAGCGTCTCTATCAGCTGCGCGGTCTCCTGAGCCCCGTGCCGTGGCTCCTGCTCGGCATGGTCGTGCTGCTGCTGCTGGTCCACGTGCCCGGCATCGGTCGGTCGGCGAACAACTCCGCCCGATGGATCGGCTCGCCGCAATATGGGTTCCAGCCCAGCGAGATGGCCAAGTGGGCGATGCTCTTCGTCGTTGCCTGGCACTGCTGCCGGCGCGGCGGGGTGATGAAGACGTTCATGCACGGATTCGTTCCGCCGATGATCGCGATCGGCGTCATCTGCGCGCTCATCGCCAACGAGGACTTGGGCACCGCCGTCCTCATCTTCACCGTCTGCACGCTGATGCTCATCGCCGGCGGCGCCCGCTGGTGGCACGCCGCGATGCTCATTCCGCTCGGCACGCTCGCGGCCTGGGGCGCGATCATCGCGAGCCCCTATCGCATGAACCGGCTTCTTGCCTGGCGAAATCCCTTCGAGGATCCGCAGGGCATCGGCTACCACATCATCCAGTCCATGTCGGCGATCTCCGGCGGTGGCCTCTTCGGGCGTGGTCTCGGCAACAGCATGCAGAAGTTTGGCTACCTCCCCGAGGACACGACCGACTTCATCTACGCGATCGTCTGCGAGGAACTCGGCGTCGTCGGAGCGCTTGCGGTGCTCCTTCTCTACGCGGGCCTGATGTACCTGGGCATCCGGGTGATCAATCGCACCCGGACCAACGCCGACGGAACGGTCGATTCGCTCGTTCCGCAGTTCTCGCAGCTTCTCGGGCTGGGCATCCTGCTCACCATCGGCATTCAGGCCCTCATCAACATCACGGTGGTGACCGGGCTCGCCCCGACCAAGGGGATCGCGTTGCCGCTGCTCTCGAGCGGCGGTTCCGGTTGGGTGCTCACGGGCTTCTCGCTTGGTCTCCTGCTGGCGATCGAACGACACAGCTTTCGCCGCGAGGCCGGAATCGTCGAGCTGCCTCCGCTGAATGACCGGGCTCCGCTGCTGCTGCCCGCGATCAGCTGAATCGTCCGCCGGTCAGGGGAGGGAATCGATGGCTACCGCCGACGCACGACTGGACGCGGACCGCTCCCCCGGAGTGGGCGTTGCCCGCTCGGCCGGTCCGGCAATCCTCCTGGCGGGAGGAGGCACCGGCGGCCACATCAGCCCGGGCCTTGCGATCGCCGAACGCATCCGTTCACTTGACGCGACCGCACGCCCGCTCTTCGCGTGCTCACGCCGACCGATCGATGCCGAGATGTTGCGTGAGGCCGATGCGGAGTTCGTTCCGGTGCCCGCCGAACCATTCTCGCTGAAGCCGAAGCGGTTCCTCCGATGCCTGTTGGAGGGTTGGCGCGGCCAGCGCGTGGCCGACGCGCTCCTGCGCGAGGCGGGCATCCGACACGTCGTGGCGCTCGGCGGATTCGTCACCGCGCCGGTCGTCGCAGCCGCGGCGCGGCGGGGGGTGCCAATTCTCCTGGTCAATCTCGACGCAACGCCCGGCAAGGCCAATCGATGGGTGGCGAAGCGGGCGACCCGCGTCCTCAGCGCCGTGCCGACGCCGACAGCGCCGAACTTCGCCGAGCGCATCATCGGCATGCCCGTCCGCCGCATCGCGATCGCTCCCGGCGATCAGCTCTCCTGTCGCGAGGCGCTTGGACTGAAGCCGACGCTGCTGACGCTGCTCGTCACCGGAGCGAGCCAAGGCGCCACGAGCCTCAACGAGCTCATCCCGCAGCTCGCCGCGATGAAGCCGGGCCTCTTCGCCGGATGGCAGGTGCTGCATCTCTGCGGTCAGGGCGATCCGGCGACGCTCGAGCGGGCCTATCTCGAGCTCGGCATCCCATGCGTCGTTCAGCGATTCCAGCATCGCATGGGACTCGCGTGGGGCGCCGCCGATCTCGCGGTCAGCCGCGCAGGGGCCAACTCCGT
The DNA here is from genome assembly GCA_044220875.1 of Phycisphaerales bacterium. Taxonomy (GTDB): domain Bacteria; phylum Planctomycetota; class Phycisphaerae; order Phycisphaerales; family SM1A02; genus JAEUIT01. The sequence continues at coordinate 1,041,628 of JBGAQH010000001.1, forward strand.
CGCAGAGGCCGCGGTGAACGCGGTGCCGACGGTCTTCGCTCCCTATCCCTATCACAGCGACCTTCACCAGAAGCACAATGCCCAGCCTCTGGTGGACGAGGGAGCGGCGGTGATGGAGCTGGATCTCATCGACCCGCTGCTCAACGTCGACGGCCTCGGCCGCGCGGTCCGCGAGCTGATGACCGACCCGGCGCGGCGGACCGCGATGCGCGATCGACTCCGAAGCCGCCCTCGCGAGGACGCGGCGCTCACCATCGCGAAGCTGCTGCTTGAGGCGTGAGCCCGATCACTCGACCGATGCGAGCCACGCGGCCAGCAGGTCGATCGTCGCCTTCATGTCGCCCTTGTCGATCATCTCGGTGACGGTATGGATGTAGCGGGTGCCGGCGCCGATCGCGGCGGCGCGGGCGCCGCCGTTGGCCTTCTGGATGCTCGCCCCGTCCTGTCCGCCGCGGGCGAGGATCGCTCGCTGGTGCGGAATGCGGTTCCGCTTCGCAATCTGGCAGAGCTCGGTGACCAGCCCGTAATCGGAGATCATCGAACTGTCCTGCACCATGATCGCGACGCCCAGGCCCTGCTTGGTGACCCGCTGCGTCTCGGGCACGCCCGGCGTGTCACAGGCCAGATTGACGTCGAGGCCGATGCCGAGCTCAGCGCCGACGGCGTTGGCGGCGGTCGTCGCGCCGCGCAGGCCGACTTCCTCTTGCGTGGTGAAGGCGACGATGATCTCGCAGCGATGGCCGCCGCGCTTCTGCTTGGCGAGGGCGCGAATCGCCTCGATCGCGACGAAGACCGCGAAGCGATTGTCGAGGGCCTTTGAGACGACCGTGCGCGGGGTCTCGAGGAAGGGCTCGTCCATCACGACGTAGTCGCCGATCTGCACGAGCTTCTTCACGTCGGCCGCGTCGCGGCCCAAGTCGACGAAAAACTCCTCGACGCCGGGGACCTTCGTGCGCTCCGCCTCGCTTGAGATGTGAATCGGCTTGCCGCCCGGGTTCATCATGCCCTTGAGGTCACCATGCTCGGTGACGACGAGGACGCGCTTCGAGAAGAGGTTTCGGGTGTCGAAGCCGCCGGCGGCGTTGAGCCACAGGAATCCGTTGTCGTCGACGTGGCGGACGTAGAAGCCGATCTCGTCCATGTGGGCCGCGACGAGCACGCGCGTCGGCTTGGCGCCCTTGCCGCCGCGCTTCGACGCGGTCGGCTTGCGGGTGCAGATGAGCGAGCCCATCGCGTCGGTCCGGATCTCGTCGAAGAGCCGGCCGCCCTTCGGGCTGACCACCGACTCGACGAGCGAGCGCACTCGCTCCTCGCGGCCGGGAACTCCAGGGGTTTCGCAGAGACGACGGAGAAGGTCGATGTCCATGGGAGGGGAGATGGTACGAGAAAGGTGCGGGAATCGGTCGCGTTCGGCGGCGGCGCGGGACTGGTCGCCGATCGCCGCTACCATTCGGGTCTCATGAGCGAGCCCGGGCCCGTCGCTTCGCCATTCGCGTCCCCGTTGCGGGAACGTCACCTGCGGTGTGCGCTGGACGAGGCCGAGCGGACCCCGGTGCTCTCGGCCGGCGATCGCGGAGGCGGGGCAACGGGACATCGCGTCGCGATCGACATTGCGTACCTGCCGTATGCCGCTCCGGATGCACCGACCGCTGATGGACCGGCGTGCGAACTGGTGGCGAGTTTCGGCCCGGTCGAGCCCGAGTACGCGGCGATCCGTCGCGGGGCGGCGCTCTTCGACGCAACCCTGCGCGGGACGGTGCTGGTCACCGGCGCCGATCGGCTCGAGTTCCTCCAGCGGATGCTGACCCAGGACGTGAAGCGCTGCGTGGCCGGATCGCTCTGCCGCTCGTTCTGGCTCAACCGGAAGGGACGGATCGACGCGGACCTCACCATCGCCGAGCTCGGCGACCGCATGATCCTCGACGTCGATCGCACCCGCGCCGCTCACGTCGTTCGGACGCTCGGCTCCTTCGTCTTCAGCGAGGACATCCGGCTTGCGGACGCGAGCGACGTCCAGCACCGGCTCGAAGTGCACGGCCCCGCCGCGGCCCGGATGCTTGCCCTCGCCGGGGCAACGTCAATTCCCGCCCGCGATGAGGCCCGCGACACGGCGGTCGGCGGCGTTCCGGTGACGCTCCTTCGCACCGATGTCCTCGGTGAGCATGGATGGTCAATCGTCGTTGAGCGGGCTCGAGTGGGCGATGTCTGGGATGCGCTGCTGACCGTGCGCGACGAGCACAACGACCGGTTGCGCGTGCGGCCGATCGGCTGGCACGCCTACAACATCGCCCGGGTCGAGGCGGGGACGCCGCTCTTCAACATCGATTTCGGCGCGGCGAACCTCCCGCACGAAACCGGCGTCATCCGTGATCGCGTCAGCTTCAAGAAGGGGTGCTATCTCGGGCAGGAAATCGTGGCCCGCATGGAGAGTCTCGGGAAGCCAAAGCAGATGCTCGTCGGCCTCCGTCCGCAGGCCGATCTCTTGCCCGTCGCCGACGCCCAAGTCTTCGCGAAGTCGCCCGAGGGCGGCATGGGCGAGCAGGTGGGTTCCGTGACCAGCAGCACGCTCGCGCCGATGTTGGGGGCGGCACCGATCGCCATGGCGATGATCCGCACCGCGAGCGCTGCGCCCGGAACGACGCTCTTGGTGAACGCCGAGGGCGAACAATGCGACGCGACCGTCACGGCCTTGCGGGCGTGGCCGCAGGACCCGCTTCCCGCAACCGGAGTCACGCCATGAATCCGCAGCCATCATCAGCGCCGCCGCCAGCCGGTGACTTCGTCGCCTCGCTTGAGCCGATGATCCTGATCCTGGGGCTGATGATGACCATCGTCGTCGGGATCTTTCTCGTCTGGCTGATCCGGCAGATGCTCCGCGAGGACCGGCAGGCCAAGTCCGCGGGCGAGCACGGTCGCAGGGACGGCGCATGACCACAAGCATGCACGGACACATTCGCATCACCGAGGTCGGACCTCGTGACGGCCTGCAGAACGAGAAGGGGGTCGTGTCGACGGACGGGAAGGTCGCCTTCATCGACCTGCTCTCCGCAACCGGCGTTCCCGAGATTGAGGTCACGAGCTTCGTGCGTCCGACCTGGGTGCCGCAGCTCTCCGACGCGGCTGACGTGCTTTCGCGCATCCGCCGCCGCGCCGGGACCGTCTACTCGGCGCTCGTTCCGAACATGCAGGGTCTCGAGCGGGCCGTCGCTGCGCGCATCGACAAGGTCGCGGTCTTCACCGCGGCGAGTGAGTCCTTCGCCCACAAGAACATCAACGCCACGGTCGCGGAGAGCATCGAGCGTTTTCGTCCGGTCGTTGCCGCGGCCCGCACCGCCGGACTGCCGGTGCGCGGATATGTCTCGTGCGTCGTGGCCTGTCCGTTCGAAGGGCCGATCGATCCAATCAGGGTGGTCGAGGTGACGCGCCGACTCCTCGACATCGGCATCGACGAGATCGACCTTGGCGACACGATCGGCGTCGCCGTGCCCCGCGACATGGATCGCCTGCTCGAGGCGCATGCGGCGGTCCTGCCGCTTTCGCGAATCACGATGCACCTTCATGACACGCGCGGAACGGCCTTGGCCTGTGCCTGGCGGGCGATCGAGTGCGGCGTCACCAGCTTCGACGCCAGTTGCGGCGGCCTCGGCGGATGTCCCTACGCGCCTGGCGCCACGGGCAACGGCGCGACGGAGGAACTCGTCTATGCCTGCGAGGGCTCGGGACTGACGACGGGCGTCGGCCTTCAGGCAATGCTCGAGGCCGGCCGCTTCATGGCATCGGCGCTCGGTCGGTCCTTGCCGTCAAGACTGCTCAACGCCGGCACGCTGGTGCCGCGGGGGAGCATCACCGACCCGACCGGAACGTCGGCGAACGCGTAGCGGCAGGCGGCGCGACCGAAGCGGCCGACGATCGGCACCAGCGAGACCTTTGCCGCATCGCCGACGGGCTCGAGGATCGCGGCGTGCGGCTTGCCCGGCCAGGTGAAGGCGCCGGTGTTCATCACGGTGCGACCGGCCCGTTGCCACATGCCGGCGCGGTGCGAGTGGCCGATGATGATGACGGCGGCCTCGGGGGCGTACTGCAGCGAGAACTGTGCCGCCATCGACGGGTATCGCGCCCAGTACCACGCGACCGTGGCGCCGCGCCATGGGTGGACGAGGAACTTCTGGATCGTCGAATGGCGCACGCCATTGCCGCTCGCGAGCCACTCGGCGACTGCGGCGTCGCGGGCCGCCTCGAACCGGGCCTCAAGCGTTTCTCGCCGCGCCGCGGGCTGTGCCGCCATCGAACGCTCCCAGGCCTCGCGCATCACCGTGGCCGACTCGCTCCAGGGGGCGATCGCGGGATGGAACGAGTCGCCGTGCGTGACGACGACGGTGCCGTGGGCGAGTTCAAGGAGCCGCTCGCGCGACAGGAAGGGATCATGGTTGCCGGCGAGGATGCGCAGCAGCGCCCCGCGGGTCGCGGCCAGCTCCTGCAGCGCCGCGTACTCGTTCTCGGCCCGGGACTGGAATGCCGGATCGTGCAGCTCCGCGGTGTCGCCGTTGAGGACGATCGTCGCGCCCGGCGTGATGAGCGCGTCGAGCTCCTCGACGCTGTGAACGCCGTCGGGTCGACCGAGGTGAAGGTCGGACAGGATGATGATCCGGTCGTCCATGCGTATCGCGCTGCGGCCTTACGGCTCGTCGCAGTGGCCGCGTGCTCCTGGTCCGAAGGTGATGGTGTTCTTGCCGCCGCGCTTGCTCTGAAGGGCGAGCTGGTCCGCGTGGGCCAGCAGGCTGCGAGCGTCGTGGCCGTCCCATGGGTACATCGCCACGCCCGCGGAGATGCTCACCGTTCCGGGGCCGTCGATCCCCAGCTGCGGCAGCTTCATCTCGCACACGCGGTCGCGGAAGCGATTGGCGATCGTCTCGACGCTCTCGAGCGCCGCGCCCGTCGCATGCGGACCGCGGTTGTCGGCGAAGATGACGACGAACTCGTCGCCGCCGACGCGGAAGACATGATCGCCGCGGCGGATGACTGCCCGCAGCAGTTCGACCGCCTCGCGGAGCACCTCGTCGCCGGCGTCGTGGCCGAAGCGGTCGTTGTAGCTCTTGAAGTTGTCGATGTCGAAGTACATGATCGACACCGAGCGGCGCTCGGTGCGGGCTTCGGCGATGGTCTGCTCGAGGACGCGCTCGAACGCCCGGCGATTGCCGGCGCCGGTGAGCTCGTCGGTCCACGCGAGGACGCGAAGCTCCTCATGGGCGCGCTCGAGACGGATCCAGTGTCCGAGCCAGTCGGCCCAGGGCTCAAGGGCTTCGACGGAGACATTCGTCGCGACGAGGCAGCCGAGGGTCGCGCTCCGCCATCGCACCGCAACGCGGGTTTCGTTGGCTCGCGGGTCGCGCACCAGTTCGCTGGCCGAAGCGAGCCGCAGTTCATCGCAGCGAAGCTCGTTGCGGATGAGGCGCAGGGCCATGGCGACCAGTCGATCGCCGCCGTCGAGCACGGCATCAACAAGGTCAGTGTCGCCGAGGTGTTCCACGGGACCCAACGCAGCAGGCTGCTCGATGCGGGGCATCGCCGCGGGCGGCGGTGCGGGGCGGTCGCGTCGGGCGGCGAAGGCCTGCATCGCGTCGTCGATCACCATCTCGACGACATCGCGCTCTCCGGCGAAGGAAACGGCGGTCGCGACGGAAGACAGACGATCGGTGCGCATTGCGGGCGTGGAGTGGTCGGCGGAGTGCGGCAAAGTCGCCGGGCCGGTCGCGCCGCCCGAAGCGGGACCGACGCGTTCGATCGGGCCTCGTCGACCGGATCTACCTTCGGCGGTTTCGGGGTCGATCTGGAGTGCCGCAGCAAGGTCCGCTGAGCCGGCAGGGAGCGAAACGACGTCGTCGAATCCGGCGTCCGAGGCCACTGCGACCGCGCCGCGCGGGGCGAGCAGGACAAGACGAACGACCGGGTCCACCCTCCGGATCGCCTCCCAGACCCCACGCGGGTCGTCGCCACAGGCGCGGAGACTGATCGCCAAGGTCCGAATGGGAGGCGCGTCCCGGTCGATGGACGCAGCCAGCTCGACGAGCGCGTCGTACAGCGAATCCACCTCGTCCAAACGGAGGGTGGACGGGGAAGCGCCGCGCCGAATGGCATCGGCAAGCTCCGCCAAACCCGGACCATCGCGCACGATCAGGACCCGTTCCTGCCCTGTGGCTGCTGCGAGGCTCATGGGTTTCCCTCCGGTCGGTTCGGCGGGCGCGGACCGCGGTCGCGCGGGTCCTGCCTGTCCTCTCGCGGTTGGGTTGGCTCGTCGGGAAGGGTGTTCAGCAGCATGTCGATCTCTTCCGGCGTCACGGCCGAACTGATCGGCCCTTGGGCACGGGGGCTACGAGATCGATCGGGTTCCTGTTCACGGGGCTCGCCGGACGGAGGGGCTGACGCCGATGGCGGCGGCGGCTCGGGCTCGTTCGAATGGTGGCCCGCGGACGCATCAGGGCCCCCATCGGTCGTGAGCCGGAGTCGGGGAACGTCCGGAAGCGAGGATTCCTCGGCGAGGGGAGTGACGGGCTCGCTCACCTCAAGCAGGAGATCGGATGCTGCGACCCAGACGGCGACGTTGGGAAGTCGCACACGAACGGCGGTGAGAAGGTCATCGAGCCGCTCCCAGCGATCGCGGTCGGCGACGATGAGCGCGGTGCGATTACGCTCCGGCAACCCCCAACCGCCGCCGGGGGTGCGCGATCGCTCAGCGCACAGCAGCTCGGCAAAGGCGAGCAGCGGACGACCGATAACGATTGCATCAATCCCGTGACGCTTCAGCGACGCAAGAAAGCCCGGTGAAACGTCGTCGCCTCGGCTCAGGACAACGCATCGGCTTACGTCGCGCAATGGAGGCGGGGGGCTGTCTCCGTGGGACGCCACCGTCGTTTCTTTCTCCCAGTTGGCGCGCCAACTGAGCAATCGCCTGGTAGGTGCGGTCACCGCATGAGTCCCGTGGATCCAGCGAACGAGGTCCGAGAAGCCCATTGCATCTCAGACAGAAGCCTGTGCCCACGGTCGTCGCGCAGTGGTTGCGCACGGCCGTGGTCAAAGATAGCACAGCTTTCCTCACAGACAGGCGGAAGCTGCCGATCCGCGATTTCGCCGGGCAGTGACCCGGGACCGATCATCAGCGCCGCACGTGATCGGTCCATCCGCTTCCCCAGAGTCCCACCACGTCGTGACGTTGGTCGGCAATCGGGGTCGACAATCGATGGCGCAATCAGTTTCGGCGCCAAAGCGCGAGACCGAACGTCGTCTTCCTCTTCCTTGCGATGAGGGCTCCCGCTATTCTGCCTCATCTCGCCGCCCGGGCGAGTGTCGCTCGGGCTGGAGGCGCGGAATTTCGCGCCATTTCCATCCACGGCTCTCTAGGACTTCGCAAGAGTCCTCCAGGAAGATCATGTCTCAGTTTCAAAGCACTCCCACGATCGAGTTGAAGGTTGGCGCCGACGGCAAGAACTACGTTGACTACAAGTCCGTCGACGAGCTCCGCAAGATGATGACGCCCAACGGCAAGATCTACTCGCGCAAGCGCCTTCAGCTTCAGGCTCGCGACCAGAAGAGCCTCGCCCAAGCCATCAAGCGGGCCCGCTTCATGGCGCTGCTGCCCTACACCAGCGCGACGATGTAAGAACGAATGCGTCGCTCCGATCCGCCCTCGCCGGCGCATCGGGCCGCCAACGCCGACGCCCCGCGTTCCGACCTCCCAGGAGTTCGACACGCGGGGCGTTCTTGTTTCGTCAGAGCCTCGAGCGCGGAAAGGCGATGTGGGCCGATCGGAGGTCAGCGCCCCAAACGGCCGAGCCGCCGGAGGGAGTCCCACCACGCTCGAATGCGTAGGCGCCTGAACGCCGGATCGTGCGGATGGGCGATCGCCGCCGACGCGAGCCTGGCCCGCGCCAGCGCAAGTCGGCCAAGCTCGAGGGCGTCGAGGGCGAGGTTGTAGTCGCGCGCTGCCGCGCCCATCGGATCGAGACGGGCGATGCGCCGGGCGAGTCCGCGACCGCGCCGACGCCGTCCAGCGGCGAAACTGAGCACCATCAGCCGACGGGCGACGGCGAGATCATCGGGTCGTTCGTTCGCCACACGCTCGAGAAGATCGGCGGCATCGGCCGGGGCGCCGCACTCGACAAAGCACTCGCAGGCCCGGAGGATCTCGGCGACTGCGACCTCAGAGCCCACATCCTTGCGGCGGGCAGCCTCCTCGCGGAGCAGCCGCAGCGCCGACTCGGACGAGCCACCGGTTGCCAGCACGCTCGCAAGGGTAACCCGCACGAGTTGGGCATTGGGATCGAGCGCGTACGCGGTTTCCAGTTCGTTGCGGGCCTGTTCCGACCGGCCGATCGCGACGAGCACCATGCCAAGCCGAGCCCGGGGCGCGGCCAGATTCGGGGCCAGCTCCGCGGCTCGGCGGTACTTCTCGATCGCCTCGGCGATTCGGTGCTGGGAGGTCAGCAGATCGCCGCACTCCAGCAGCGTCCCGACGTCGCCGGGATGCATGCGAAGTTCCTCGAGGTACATCCGCAGCGCCGCATCGGGCGTGCCCCCGAGGAGAAGGGCCCGTCCGAGCTTGCTCCGGACCCGCGGCAGGTCAGGGGCCTGGGTCATCGCTTCGCGGAAGCACCACGCACCGCGGTCGAAGCGGCCAAGCCGCAACTGCAGCTCGCCCATCGCCTCCATGGTGACGGGCATTCGATCGAGGTTCTCCTGGGCGACGTAGTAGGCGGTCTCCGCGTCATCGAACCTGCCCAGCTCGGAGTGGGCCTCGATGAGCCTCGCCCACGCCGGATCGCAGCGCTTGTCGAGCGTCGTCGCCGTTTCGAGCGGTCGGATGGACTCCTCGAAGCGGCCAAGGCGACAGAGGACGGAACCCTCCGCGAAGCGGGCCTCGGCGCGACGGGGAAGTCTGAGCGCCGCATCCCGGAAGGAGACGAGCGCGTCGTCGAGGCGCCCGGCGGCCTCGAGGGTGAGACCGAGATTGAAATGCCAGTCGCCCCGGGCCGGGTCGGAGGTGAGGGCCCGCCGCAGATCCGCCTCGGCCTCCTTGAGCCGGCCTCTGCGGAAGTGCTCAGCGGCGCGCTGCGCGAGCTTCTCGTTCGCCCGACGGCGCGCGGCGGATGGCTGGGCGTCCGAAGGGGCGTCCGATTGGGAGTCCGGGTGAGGTTCACCCTCGTTGGGGATGTCGTCGTCGAATTCGTCCACGCGTGGTACCGGCGAAGCGCTGCGACCCGTCTCCGGAATCGGCTGCTCGGTGCATCATCGTCGCATCCTGAGCCGACATTCAAGGTGCACGAGGGCGAAGAGGCAAGCGACGACTGCTTCTTCGCACAACTCCCCGCGGAGTGCGCGCAACATGCGAACTTCGCTCCAATCGACCGACAACAGCTTGACGGTCCACTACAGTCCGCTCTTCTGAAGCGCCCGCCTCGCCCCGAGCGGAGAACGCCCCGATGCCTGACCGCGATCCTCCTCCAGCCCGTCCATCCCGTTTCCCGTCCGCAGCGGCAGGGCAGCGGCAGGTGGCCGCCCGCGTGGCTCTGGCGGCTGCGATGGCGCTGGTCGCCGCGACCGGAACGGCGAGTGGGGTGGCTGCCGGAGCGACGCAGGACCGGACCGATCCGCCGCCGCTGATCCGGGCCGCATCCGTCGCCGATGGGGATGGGCGCCTCACCAGCGACGCGTCCTTCTATGAGGCGGTGCTGAACAACCCGACCTCGGACTCCGCCGTGCGGCGTGCCGCCGCCGAGCGATTGGTGCGGGACCGGTCCCCCGAGGCGACCCAGGCGGTCGAGCGGGTGTTGCGGGGGAAGAACAGCGACACGCTCGCGGCCGTGGTCGAGGCGCTCGATCGCGCCGAGGTCCGCGTTCCGACGCTGGCCGACGCTCTCGTCGCGGCGATCGCCTCGGACCTGCGGCTTGACCGCGCCGCCGCGGCTCGCGTACTTGCGCTGAGCGACGCCCGGGCGGTCGAACTCCTGTGGAACGTGGCCGACCGCGGCGACCTCCCGCAGCGCACCGGCGCGATCGGCGGGCTTGGCGAGATGCGAACGCGCGACGCCGCGGCGCGGCTCGTCGCGCTGCTCGACGACACCCGCCGCGAGAGCGCCGAGATCGTGCAGGCCGCATGTGCAGCCCTCGACCGCTGCACGGGAGCGAAAATCGGCGCCGACCCGGCGCGGTGGCGCGCGTGGTGGGAGGACTCGGCGCACGTGCAGGTCGAGAACGGCGCCGACGCGGCGCTGCGGACACGGGTCGAGGCGGCCGAGCGGGCCGTGGCCGAGGCGCGGCGGCGGGGCGATCGTCTCGCGGAGCGGCTGGTCGAGGTCTATGGCCAGCTCTTCCTCCATCTCACCCAGAACGAGCGCATGCAGCTCTGCGCCGACATGCTCTCCGACTCGCTGCCCGAGGCGCGGACCTTTGCGGTCGCCCAGATCGAGCGCCTGCTCCGCAACGGCGAGCGGGCCGACGACGCCACGCGTCGCGCGATGACGGTCCTGCTCGACGATCCGGTGCCGGCGCTGCGGGCCCATGGCGTTCGCCTGCTGGACGATCTCGCCGCGCCGGAGCTGGCCGCGCGCATCGCCGAGCGCCTCTCGCGCGAGCGCGATCCCGACGTCGGCGCGGCCTATCTCGCGGCGCTGGCGAACCGGCCGGCGAGCGAGGCGTTCGCGCCGACCCTTCCGCTCCTCACCGACCCCGTCCTCGGCGAGGCCGCGTGCCGCGTGATGAACAGGCTGCAGGACTCGAAGCTCCTGCCGCCCGACGCCCCGGCGCGGCTCGTCGCGACGTTGCGCGAAACGTTAGGGACCCGGCCGAGCGGCGCGGCTGCCCAGCTGCTCGCGTCGATCGGCGACGACACCGACGTGCAGCGGGTCACGGCGATGCTCGACTCCAACGATCCGGCGGTGCGCCGCGGCGCGGCCGAGGGACTCCGCCGGCGCGGCGTGCGACGGCCCCTCCTCGAGCGATCGAAGGACCCCGCGATCTACGGGCCGCTCGTCGCCGCCCTGGCCGAGGAACCGAAGACCCTCGCGACGCTCGACCAGATCATCGCGGCGACGCCACCGCCCGACCTCGTCTCGGAATGGAACGCCGCCGTCGCCCGGCTGTTGCGCGACCTTCCCGTCGCGGACCTTCCCGCGGCGGATTCGGCCCTCGAGCGGGCGACGGCCTGCGAGGCCCGCGTGAGGATCGCCGGGCTCACCCGCTTCGCGAGTTCGGCGCTCGGCGGGCTCCGACGGGCGGACGTCGAGGCGGGACTTCGCCGCTACGTCGACCTGCTCATCGCCAACGAGCGGTCGCGCGAGGTCTTTGACCTGCTCGAGTCGCTGCAGCCCAAGGCGGGGGAGCCGACGCATGACGCGCTCTTCCGCGCGTACGCACTCTCCGGCGAGTTCCGCCGTGCCGCCGAGATCGACGCCTCGGCGTCGGCGTGGATCACCCTTCTGGAATCCGTCATCGCCGATCCGGCGCGGGCCCGTCCGATCGCCGACGAGATCACGCTGCGGTTCCAGCGGGGAGGCGGCACGGCGACGATGACGCCCGCCGAGCGCGAGCGATTCGAGCGACTCTGCCGCGGACTTCCCGCGACGGCCGGCGATCGCGCCGGCTCATGAATCATCCGGGCGTCGGCCTGTATCATTGCCCTCTCCCGATCTCGCAAAATCCAGCGTTTCGAAGGCAGCCGCACACCATGAGCTCCGTCCCCGCCTCCGCCGTCACCCCGTCGCCCGCCTCCTCCCGAAAGCCGTCCAGCAAGCCGGCAGCCAATGGGGGAAAGGGAGGCTCGGCCGCGGCCGGGGCGACCCGGGTCGAGACCGACTCGATGGGATCGATGCCCGTGCCCGCCGACGCCCTCTACGGCGCGACGACGCAGCGCGCGGTCCTCAACTTTCCCGTCTCCGGCCGCACGATTCCGCAGGCCCAGATCGAGGCCCACATCCTGCTGAAGCGCTGCTGCGCCGAGGCGAACCTCGAGCTCAAGGAGCTGCCCAAGGACAAGGTGAGCGCGATCCTCGCCGCCTGTGACGAGCTGCTCCGCTCCTTCGCGGAGCGCCCGGCGCTCGGCGTCGCCCATCCGCTCATGCGGCACTTCCCGATCGACGTCTTCCAGACCGGATCGGGCACCTCGACCAACATGAACGTGAACGAGGTGATCGGCAACGTCGCGTCACGCCAGGCGGGCAAGCCGATCGGCGCGAAGGACCCGCTCCATCCCAACGATCACGTCAACTGCAGCCAGTCGAGCAACGACACCTTCCCCTCCTCGATGCAGATCGCCGGCGCCGTCCTCATCAAGTCGAAGCTCCTCCCATCGCTCGAGGCGCTCTCGAAGGGACTCTGGGCGAAGGCCAAGGCCTGGGACAGGGTGGTGAAGATCGGGCGGACGCACCTCATGGACGCGACGCCGATCCGCGTCGGCCAGGAGTTCTCCGGCTACGCGGCGGCGGTCGACCACGCCATCGACCGGGCGACGCGGGCGATGGTGGCCCTCGCGACGAACATGCCGATCGGCGGCACGGCGGTCGGCACCGGCATCAACGCCAACGTGAGGTTCGGCAAGACGGTCTGCGAAAAGCTGAGCAAGGCGACCGGCATCGCCTTCCGCGAGGCGAAGAACCACTTCGAGGCCCAGTCGACGCGCGACTGCTGCGTCGAGGCGTCGGGCCACCTCAAGACGATCGCCGTCTCCTTCTCGAAGATCGCCAACGACATCCGCTGGCTCGGCTCGGGACCGCGCTGCGGACTCTTCGAGCTGTCGCTGCCGGCGACGCAGCCCGGCAGCTCGATCATGCCGGGCAAGGTGAACCCGGTGATCTGCGAGGCGATGATGATGGTCGCCTGCCAGGTGATCGGCAACGACGCGGCGATCACGACCGGCGGCCTCGGCGGCATCGGCTCGCTGCTGGAGCTCAACGTCGCGATGCCGGTGATCTCGGAGCGGATGATCGAGTCGATCGAGCTCCTGGCCAACGCCGCGTCGATGTTCCTCGACAAGTGCCTGACCGGGCTCGAGCTCAACGAGTCGGTCGCGACCGGCACCGTCGAGAGGAGCCTCATGATGTGCACGTCGCTCGCTCCGGTGATCGGCTACGACAACGCGGCCAAGGTCGCGAAGGAAGCGTTCAAGAGCGGCGAGACCGTCCGCGAGTACGTGACCCGCAACAGGCTCGTCGAACCGAAGCAGCTCGCGAAGCTGCTCGATCCGACGTCGATGACCAAGCCGGGCGGCAAGGGGCCGGGTGGCGGATGACGGAGCGATGACGCGGTCCGACGGTGAGGCGAGCGCGGGGCGCGGCCACGCCGGGCGGCCGGCGCCCGGGGCCTGGCAGCTTCGGGCGCTTGTGCCGTCGCTGGTCTTCGTGCTCGGCATCGTCGCGACCATCGTGACCGTGGTGGTGATTCAGCACCTCCGGCGGAGCGAGGGCTTCGCCGAGTTCCGCAGCGACGTCGCCGGCGCACGCGAGCTCATCATCCGGCGCATGGCCGTTCACACCGCGCTCCTCGAGGGAGCGGCGGGCTTCTTCGCCGCGCACGAGAACGTCACCCGGGCCGAGTTCCGGGCGTTCGTCGAGCGATTGGGCATCGCCGAGCGATATCCCGGCGTTCGCGGAATCGGCTTCTCCCTCCGCTATGCCGCGTCGGAGAAGGAAGCGGTGATCGCGCGGATGCGAACCCAGGGCAACCCGGACTTCGCGCCCTGGCCCTCGACGCCGCGCGACGAGTACCACTCGATCCTCTTCCTCGAGCCGCTCGACGAGCGCAACCGCGCCGCCATCGGCTACGACATGTTCCAGGAGCTGACGCGACGCCTCGCGATGGCCGCGGCCCGCGACCAGGGAACGTCGGTCGCCTCCGGCCGCGTCGAGCTCGTGCAGGAGATCGCCGGACCGAAGCAGTCGGGCTTCCTCCTGTACATGCCCGTCTATCGGGGCGGCGCGATCCCCACCTCCGTCGACCAGCGCCGCGCGCGGCTCCGGGGCTTCGTCTACAGCCCGTTTCGCGCCGATGACCTCCTGCGCGGCGTGCTTGGCCCCGACCCCCACATCGACATCGAGGTCTTTGACGGAACCGACGCGCTTCCCTCCGCCCGCATGCACTCCTCGGTGGCGGTGCGGGGCGAGGACTCGGACTCGATCGCCGCGGCTCGCTTCGCGACGACCGAGCTCGTCGACATCGCGCACCGCATGTGGTCGATCCGCTTCGCCTCGCGCGAGGCGCAGTCGCCGGAATCCATCGGTCTCCTGCCCATGCTGCTCGGCGCGGCGGGATCGCTGGTGAGCGCGTTCCTCGCGTGGCTGACGTTCCTTCAGGTGCGGGCCCGCGACGCGGCGGAGGAGTCGGCCCACCTTCTCTTCGTCGAACGCGAGCGATTCCGCACCACGCTGGGAAGCGTCGGCGAGGCGGTCGTCGCGACGGACACGGCGGGACTCGTGACCTTCATGAATGCCGTGGCGGAGCGGCTCACGGGATGGCAGGCCGAGGAGGCCGTCGGCCGGCCGGCGACCGAGGTCGTCCGGCTGGTCGACGAGGCGAGCGGGGAGCCGCTGGGCTCGCCCGTCACTCGCCTTCGCGGCGGCGCCGAAGTCCGCTCGACGACCAATTCGACGCGCCTGATCTGCCGCAGCGGCGAGGTGCGTCCGATCGACGAGAGCGTCGCCTCGATCGTGGACGAGCGGGGCGGGCTGATCGGCACGGTCGCGGCGTTCCGTGACACGACCGAGCGTCGGTTGGCCGAGGAGGAACTTCGGATCGGCGAGGCCCGCAAGCGGACGATCCTCGAGTCCTCCCTCGACAGCGTCATCACCATGGACCGCAGCGGACGCATCGTCGAGTTCAACAGCTCGGCCGAGCGGACGTTCGGCTATCGGCGCGAGGAGGTCGTCGGCCGGACCGTCGCCGAGACGATCATCCCGCCGCGCTTTCGGACCGCGCACGAGGTCGCCCTGCGCCGCTTCTTCCGTTCGCGGTCGGCGGCGGCCCGCGGGCGCCGCATCTCGCTCACGGCGATGCGCTCGAACGGCAGCGAACTTCCCGTCGAGGCCGCGATCGCGGTGAGTTTCCTCGACGACGGGTCGCTGCTCTGCTCGGCCTACCTTCGCGACATCAGCGCCGAGCGTCGGGCGCGGATCGAGCGAGAGCGGCTGCTCGAGAGCGAGCGCACCGCCCGCGCCGACGCCGAGCGGGCCAGCCGCCTCAAGGACGAGTTCGTCGCGACGCTCTCGCACGAGCTGCGCACGCCGCTCAACGCGATGCTGGGATGGACGCATCTCCTGCGGCGGCGCCAGCAGGAGCCTGCGGCCGTCACCGAGGCGATCGAGGTCATCGAACGCAACGCCCGCGCCCAGGTCCGCATGGTCGAGGACCTGCTGGACATGACCCGCATCCTTGCGGGCAAGGTGCGCATCGACGTGCAGTCCTGCGATCCGCGGGCGATCATCGGCGCGGCCGTCTCCTCGATCGAGCCGGCGGCGCAGGCCCGGAATCTCAGCGTGACGGTGGAGATCGACCCGCAGATCACCACGCTCATCGCCGACCCGACGCGGCTCCAGCAGATCGTCACGAACCTGCTCTCGAACGCCGTGAAGTTCACGCCGGAGCGCGGCGCCGTGCGCGTCGAGTGCCGGCGCGAGGGCGAGTGCGACGTGATTCGCGTGATCGACACCGGCGTCGGCATCGCCGCCGACTTCCTGCCCTACGTCTTCGACCGCTTTCGGCAGGCCGACGCCTCGACGACGCGGCGCTTCGCGGGCCTCGGGCTCGGGCTCTCGATCGTGCGCCAGCTCGTCGAACTCCACGGCGGCCGCGTGCGGGCCGAAAGCGAGGGACCGGGCCGCGGCTCCACCTTCACGGTCGAGCTGCCCGCGGCGCCGACGCTCCCGCTCGTGACCGGTCCGCGCCTCGAGGACGTCGACGAGGAGCCGGATTCGCTCTCCCTCAAGGGCGTGCGGGTCATCGTCGTCGACGACGAACCCGATGCCCGCGAGCTTGCCCGCGTCGTCCTGTCCGACGAGGGTGCGGTCGTCGAGGTGGCGTCGACCGCAGGCGAGGCGCTGGCGATTCTCGCCCGCTCCGGCCCCTGTCTCCTCGTGAGCGACATCGGCATGCCCGGACGCGACGGCTATGACCTCATTCGCGCCGTGCGAAGCCTGCCGCGCGACAGGGGCGGCGACACCCCCGCGGCGGCGCTCACCGCCTTCGCGCGGGTTGAGGACCGACGCAGGGCGCTCGCCGCCGGCTATCAGCTTCACGCCACGAAACCGGTCGAACCGTTAGAGCTGGTCGCCCTCGTCGCATCGCTGGGTCGCGTGGCGCGGAGCGCGATCTGACGACCCGTCGCCCCGCCTCAGCATCCGCCCCAAGCGCCGAGCAGGAAGGCGAGGTCGGAGGCCCCGACGGTGCCGTTGCCGTCGAGGTCCGCCGGGCCGCCCTGGCCCCAGGCACCTAACAGGACGGCCAAGTCGCTCGCGCCGACCGAGCCGTTGCCGTCGAGGTCGGCAGGGCACGCCGCGGCGCAGCTCACCGTGAAGGTGCCGCTTCCCTGGGTGCTCCCGCCGATGCGGATCCGGTAGCAGTCGCCGGCGGCGGTCGGCAGCGAGACCTTCGAGGTCAGGCCGCCGCACTCGGGCGAGTCGTCGTTGCAGGCGACGAGGGCGCTCGGGTCGCAGGAGGGAATCGCGCCGCCGAGGTAGCCGCAGCCGGCGTAGATCGCGATCGTGGTGTCGAAGTCGGCGGTGCCGCAGGTCGAGACGGTGAGCGTGCCCGTGCAGCTCGCGACGTACTCGAAGAAGGCGTCCGCCACGAAGATCTGCGAGTCGGAGCCGCAGAGCTCCGCCGGCGGGAAGTCGTTGCTTCCGCCGACCGTCGTGAAGGGGTGCGTGCCGTCGGTGACGGGAACGGGCGGCGCGTCCTGGGCGCAGCCATCGCCCGGGACGATGCGAATGAGATAGGCGCGGCCGATGGCGCCGGCCGCGCCGCTCGTCGAGTCCGGCGCGCCGACGACGATGTCGGGCTTGCCGTCGCCGTTCACGTCGCGGCTCGCGTCCACCGCATGGCCGAATCGCTTGGCGCTCGAGCCCGGCGCCTCATGCGAGGCGAGGAGCGCGCCGGTGGCGCCGGAGAACGCGTACACGCGCCCGGTCTCGCCGGTCGAGGGGACCTCCTCCGGGGCGCCGACGACGAGATCGCCGATGCCGTCGCCGTCGAGGTCGCCGCACGCCGCGATCGTGCCGCCGAACTCGCCCGACGTGAATGGATAGGGCGCCGGATCGCCGCTGAGGAGCGTCCGGATCCAGGCGCCGGTCGCGCCCGAGTAGATGTGCACGCGACCGTCGAAGCCGTTCGCGGCCGACTCGAACGGGGCACCGGCGGCGATGTCGCCGCGGCCGTCGCCGTCGATGTCGGAGAGGCCCGCGATTCCGCGGCCGAAGTGTCCCGAGTCCATCTGATCGGGCGAGACGAGCGTCGACCAGAGCGCGCCCGTCGCGCCGTTGAAGACATAGACGCGCCCTGCGTCGTTGGGGGTGCCTCGCGGCGTGCGCGGTTCGGCCCGCTCCGCGCCGACGATCACGTCGCCGAGTCCGTCGCCGGTCACGTCCGGGACTCCCGCGACGGTGACGCCGAAGAAGTTGACCGACTGCGGCGTGGGGTCGGCCAGCGACTTCCAGAGCGCGCCGTTCTTCGCCTCGCGCACCTCCACCAGCGGCGATGTGGTCTGGCCGACCGATCCGCTCACGAACTCGGGGAGCCCGTCGCCGGTGCAATCCGGCACGAGGGCGATGCGGGTGAAGTTGAAGATGGAGATGCCGTCGACTGCGTAGATCTGGGCGCCGGTCGCCCCGGAGAAGACGTGCAGTCGTCCGTGGCTGGTCGCTTCGCCCGGAGCGCCGATCGCGTAGTCGGCGACGCCGTCGCCGTTGATGTCGGGGAATCCGACGACCGACTGGCCGAAGTTGCCCGAGGCGATGAAGGTCGGCGAGCTGTGGGTGCGGATCGCAGCGCCGGTCCGTCCGCTGTAGATCGTCGACCGCCCGGCGTTCACGGCCGTCCCGACCTTCTCCATCGGCGCCCCGACGAGCACGTCGTTGTAGCCGTCGCCGTTCACGTCGCCGATGCAGGCGACGGCGCTGCCGTGCTTGCCTCCGACAATCGGACCGGTCGACTCGAGCGAAACGATGTCGGCCGACGCCGCTGCGCAGGTGAGAAGCGTTGCGGCGAACGACAGCGGGCGAATGCGAGGCGAGCGGCGGGGGAGCATGGGGAGCATCGGTGCGGAGTTTCTCCCCCACAATGGCGCAGAACAAACCCCGATGCTCTGAGAAATCCGCAGCTCCCGCGGAACGGGCGTTATCGGCTGAATGGAAGCGACGCGGCATCCCCCGCGAGGAGGGACGCCGCGTCACGCGGCCTGGTGGTTCGGCGACGTTTCATGCCGGGACCCGGATCCGTCGCACGGACCCAACGCTCCGAGGAGGAGGCGGAGGTCGCTCGCATCAACCGTGCCCGCGACGGTGCCGCCGTTGCCGCCGATGTCGTCGTCGCTCATTCGGTCGCGGAGCCCGCCCAGTAGCATGAGCACATGCCATCCGACCATCTGCCGACCGGCGACATGACGGCGGGCGAGGCGCCCTCCGGCGATGGCTCGTTCTCGCTCGGAGCGGAGGCGCTCGCGGCGCCGGGCGATCGGGTCGGCCCCTACCGGATCCTCGAGACGATCGGGCAGGGGGGCTTCGGCGTCGTCTACTTGGCGGAGCGTCGCGAGCCGATGGTGCAGCGGGTGGCGCTGAAGGTGATCAAGCCGGGCATGGACAGCAGGGCGGTGATCGCGCGGTTCGAGCAGGAGCGCCAGGCGCTGGCGGTGATGGACCACCCGAACGTGGCCCGGGTCTTCGACGGCGGGATGACGCCGGCGGGCCGGCCCTACTTCGCGATGGAGTACGTCAGCGGGGACGCGATCACGGAGTACTGCGATCGTCACGGCCTGAGCGTGCGCGAGCGGCTCGAGCTCTTCACGCATGTCTGCGGGGCGGTGCAGCACGCCCACATGAAGGGGATCATCCACCGCGACCTGAAGCCGACGAACGTGCTCGTCTCCGTGCAGGACGGGCGACCGGTCGCGAAGGTCATCGACTTCGGCGTGGCCAAGGCGATCAGCCATGCCCTCACCGAGAAGACGATCTTCACCGAAACCGGCCAGCTCGTCGGGACGCTCGAGTACATGAGCCCCGAGCAGGCCGAGGGCGGACGGGTCGACATCGACACGCGAAGCGACGTTTACTCGCTGGGCGTGATGCTCTACGAGCTGCTCACCGGCCTGCTGCCCTTCGACACGCGTGACCTCCGCAGCAAGGGCTACGCGGAGGTGCAGCGGGTCATCCGCGAGTCGGAGCCTCCGCGCCCGAGCACGCGTCTTCGTTCGGTGGACGGCGAGTCGGGGGCGCGGATCGCCAAGGCGCGGCAGGTGGGCCACGATCGGCTCTGGGGCGAGCTGAAGCGCGAGCTCGAGTGGATTCCGCTGAAGGCGATGCGGAAGGACCGGGCGAGGCGTTATGCGAGCGCCGAGGGACTCGCGTCGGACATTCGTCGGTATCTCGAGGGGAGGCCGCTCGAGGCGGCGCCGGAGTCGAGGGCCTATCTGGCGCGGAAGTTCCTGGCGAGGAACCGGGCGTCGGCGACGGCGACGGCGCTCGTGGTGGTGGCGCTGGCCGCGGGGTTCGGGACGGCGCTGGTGCAGCGGAACGAGGCGCTGCGGCAGCGGCAGAACGCCGAGGACAACGCGCAGACCGCAAGCCGCAACGAGGCCGAGGCCCTCCGTCAGCGGACCCTCGCCGACGAGCACGCCGCCGCCGAGGGACGGGCGAGGAAGCGTGCGGAGACGATCAGCCAGTTCGTCACGTCGGCGCTCAGGTCGGGGGACCCCAACAACGTCGGGGGCAGTCAGGCGACGACGATTCTCGATGCGATGGGCAGCGCCGTGCGGGACATCAACGGTGGCCGGTTCAGGGACGATCCCGAAACCGACGCGGAGCTGAGGACGACCATCGCCAAGATCCTGAAGGGCAACGGCAGAATTGCCGAGGCGGAGCCGCTCTTCACCGCAGCCCACGAGCTCCAACGTCGCATGCACCCCGGCGATCATCCCGACGTCGCGATGAGCCTCGCGGAGCTGGCGTCCGTTCGCGAGGCGCTCGGGCGGGCGGTGGAGGCCGAGCCGCTCTATGTTGAGGCGCTTGCGATGCGCCAGCGGCTCTTCAAGGGCGACTGCGAGGAGATCGCACAGAGCCTGAACGATCTCGCCTACGTGCGAGACACGCTGGGGCAGGTCAGGGAAGCGGAGGCGATGTACGTGCAGGCGCTCGAGATGCGGAGGCGGCTCGCGTCCGGCGACGGGGCGCCGCTTGCGACCAGCATCAACAACCTCGCCTACGTGCGTGACGAGCTGGGAAAGCTCGCCGAGGCGGAGGCGCTGTACGTCGAGGCCCTGGCGATGAACCGGCGGCTCTACCGCGGCGACCATCCCGAGATCGCCTCGAGCCTGGGCAACCTCGGCTCGCTGCTGAATGAGATGGGCCGGACCGCCGAAGCGGAGCCGCTGTACGTCGAGACGCTCGAGATGAACCAGCGCCTCTTCAGGGGCGACCATCCCGATGTGGCACGAAGCCTCAACAACCTCGCCTATCTGCGCGACGTGTTAGGTCGCCTCGGCGAGGCGGAGCCGCTGTACGAGCAGGCCCTCGCGATGCGAAGGCGCCTCTTTCCCGGCGACCATCCCGATGTGGCCACGAGCCTGGCGAATCTCGCCTCGGTTCGCCGGGCGATGGGGCGCGACGCGGAGGCGGAGTCGCTCTTTCGCGAGGCATTGGCGATGCGGCAGCGCCTATTCCCCGGAGACCATCCCGACCTGGCCTTGAGCTTGGCCAACCTTGCCGTTTGCCTCGAGTCGCTCGACCGGAACGCGGAGGCGGAGCAGCTCTACGTCCAGGCGCTTGCGATGCGAGAGCGTCTCTGCAAGGGCGATCACGACGACGTGGCCACGGCACTCAGCCGACTTGCGGCGGTGCGGATGGCGATGGGCCGGGACGCGGATGCGGAGCCCCTGCTTGCCCGGGCGCTGGCCATGCGACAGCGGCTTCATGCCGGCGACTTCCCGTCCGTGGCGATGAGCCTCAACAATCTCGCCTCGGTCCGATGCGCGCTCGGACGAGGAGGCGAGGCGGTTTCGCTCGCCGAGCAGTCGGTGGCGATGGCTGAGCGACTGCTTCCCGCGGATCATCCGAATCTCGCGCGGTATCGCGAGACGCTCGCCAAGTGCCGGGCCGCGACGGCGAAGTGAGCCGAACGCTTGGTAGCATGGGTTCAATCCTGGAGCCGACATGATGGGGGACGCCCGACTCGAACGTGCCCGGTTGCTGCTCGGCCGTGCTTCGGCCGTGGCAACGGGCGAGCGCGAATCGTTCGTGCGCCGCGAGGCGGGGGAGGACGGGGCGCTCGCCGCGATGGTGTTGGCGATGCTGAACGACTGCACCGGCGCGCTCGGCGCGGGCATGGGACTCTCCTCCCTCCCGGAGGTGCCCGAGCGGGTCGGCGATTGGATCGGCCCGTACCGGATCCTCGAGACGATTGGGCAGGGGGGCTTCGGCGTCGTCTATATGGCCGAGCGTCGCGAGCCGATGGTGCAGCGGGTGGCGCTGAAGGTGATCAAGCCGGGCATGGACAGCAGGGCGGTGATCGCGCGGTTCGAGCAGGAGCGCCAGGCGCTGGCGGTGATGGACCACCCGAACGTGGCCCGGGTCTTCGACGGCGGGATGACGCCGGCGGGCCGGCCCTACTTCGCGATGGAGTACGTGCGGGGCGAGGCGATCACCGTCTATTGCGACCGGCAGCGGCTTGGCATCCGAGCGCGACTGGAACTTTTCGCCCAGGTGTGCGACGCCGTTCAGCACGCCCACATGAAGGGGATCATCCACCGCGACCTGAAGCCGTCCAACGTGCTGGTGGCCGTGCCCGACGGCGCCCCGGTTGCGAAGGTCATCGACTTCGGCGTGGCCAAGGCGATGAGTCCGGCGCTGTCCGGCTCGACCGTCTTCACCGAGTCGGGTCAGATGGTCGGCACGCCCGAGTACATGAGCCCCGAGCAGGCCGAGGGCGGACGGGTCGACATCGACACGCGAAGCGACGTCTATTCGCTGGGCGTGATGCTCTACGAGCTGCTCACCGGCCTGCTGCCCTTCGACACGCGTGACCTCCGCAGCAAGGGCTACGCGGAGGTGCAGCGGGTCATCCGCGAGTCGGAGCCTCCGCGCCCGAGCACGCGTCTCCGTTCGGTCGACGAGGAGTCGGGGGCGCGGATCGCCAAGGCGCGGCAGGTGGGCCACGATCGGCTCTGGGGCGAGCTGAAGCGCGAGCTCGAGTGGATTCCGCTGAAGGCGATGCGGAAGGACCGGGCGAGGCGTTATGCGAGCGCCGAGGGACTCGCGTCGGACATTCGTCGGTATCTCGAGGGGAGGCCGCTCGAGGCGGCGCCGGAGTCGAGGGCGTATCTGGCGCGGAAGTTCCTGGCGAGGAACCGGGCGTCGGCGACGGCGACGGCACTCGTTGCCCTGGCGCTGGCCGCGGGGTTCGGGACGGCGCTGGTGCAGCGGAACGAGGCGCTGCGGCAGCGGCAGAACGCCGAGGACAACGCGCTACTCGAGTCGAAGGCCCGCAGGCGGGCGGAGACCATCGGGGAGTTCGTCACCTCCGCGCTGAAGTCGGGTGATCCGAACAGCGTCGGCGGCAGTCAGGCAACGACGATCCTCGACGCGATCGCGACGGCGGTGCGTGACATTGAGAGCGGTCGCTTCCACGACGACCCGGAGACGGAGGCAGGGCTCAGGGCCACCATCGCGATGATCTTCCTGAACAATGGCCGCGCGTCGGAGGCGGAGCCGCTCGCCGAGCAGGCCTTGGCCGCGCGACAGCGGATCCACGAGGGCGACCATCCGGACATTGCGGCGAGCATGATCGACGTGGCCCACGTCTGGCACGCGCTCGGGCGCGTGTCGGAGGCGGAGCCGCTGGTGGAGAAGGCGCTGGCGATGAGCGAACGCCTCTTCCCGGGCGACCACGCGTTGGTGGCGACGGCCCTCAATGCGTTGGCGTTCGTGCGGGAGACGCTCGGCCGTTCCGCCGAGGCCGAGCTGCTTTTCGAGCGGTCCCTCCACATGCGCCGAACGCTCTTCGGCGGCGACCATCCGGAGGTTGCGCAGGGCCTCAACAACCTCGCGTCGGTGCGCGAGTCCCTTGGCCGGCTCGAAGAGGCGGAAGCGCTGTATTCGGAGGCGCTGGCGATGTGTCAGCGGCTTCATCCGGGCGACCATCCGGACGTTGCCCTGGCGAAGAACAACCTCGGTTACGCCCGCCTCCTGCTCGGGCGGCCGTCCGACGCCGAGCCCCTCTTCGCGCAGGCGCTGTCGATGCGGCAGCGGCTGTTCCGTGGCGATCATCCGGTCCTGGTCGAGAGTCTCGGTAACTTGGCGTCGGTGCGCGATGCGTTAGGTCGATCGACCGATGCCGAGACCCTCTACGAGCAGGCGCTCGCGATGGCCCAGCGACTTGCGCGGGGCGATCACCCGGCGGTGGCCACCTGCATGAGCAACCTCGCGACGGCAAGACATTCCCTCGGGCGGTCGAGTGAGGCCGAGTCGATGTTCGTGGCTGCCCTCGAGATGCGCCGGCGGCTTGGGCAGGCGGACCATCCGGACGTGGCACGGGACCTGTTCAACCTCGCAACGGTGCGGAAGTCGATGGGCCGCGCCGCCGACGCCGAGCCGCTCTTTGCCGAAGCGCTGGCGATGGCAGGGCGCGTGCTGCCCGCGGATCACGCGGATCTCAGGGAGTACCGCGAATCCCTCGCCGCCTGCCGGGCCGCGACGGCGTCGCCGCCGAAGTGAGCCGCAGGCCTTGGCTCATCGGACGCCGGCGCTCACCCGGAACATGTGACCGTCGGGATGGCGCAGGTGAAACTCGCGGATGCCCCACGGCTTCGTCGTCGGCGGCATGGTGACGAGGAAGCCGGCGGCCAACGCCTTCGCGTGCGTCTCGTCGACCTCGGCGGGCGAGGTCATCCACCATGTCATCCAGACGCCGTCGGTGCGGTCATCGCCGGGGAACTGCGGCATGATCGTGCCGCGCGAGCCCTGGCCGTCGCGGCAGAGGAAGATCTGGCCGTCACCGCTGATCACGCTGCCGAAGTGGGCCTCGCCGGCGCCGTTCCGGTCCGCACCGCCATCGATCATCCCGCCGTCGTTCCATGCAAATCCGCGGCGCCATCCGAGGCGCTCGAACCACGCGAAACTCTCGGGCACGTTGCTGACGTTCAGGATCGGCGTGACGGCGTGGACGGGCATCGCCGCAGCGTAGCGGTCCGCGCGGACGGTCAATACACCTCAAGCATGCATCGGTGCGTGTTGCGGACGCGGCGCTTGATCTGCTCGGTCGTCCACTCCGCCGGGGCGACGCCGGCGAGTTCTTCGTGGACGGTCAGGTAGCCGTCGCCCAGGCCCTGCTTGGCGAGCATCTGGAAGAGGCCGACCTGCATGCCGGCCAGCCCGCAGACGTAGATGAGCGTCCGCGGCGAGGCGAGCAGCGGGCGGAAGGTGTCGTCGAGGCGTCGCTCGATGTACTGGTGGGCGTACTCGCCGCGGCCGCCGTCGGGGCGCTGCTCGCGGCTGATGACCGTGTGGTAGTGGAAGTTCGAGTGCTTCTTCGCCAGATCGCGGAAGAAGTCGTCGTAGAGGAGATCGGTCGTGTAGGGGGAACCCATCACGAGGTGAATCTGGCTCGTGCAACGCTTCCACGAGGCCCGGGCCGGCGAACCCTCGGGCGGACCCTGCAGGAGTTCCATCGCGAAGCCGCGGAAGGGGGCGATGCCCGTCCCCGTCGCCATGAAGAGGTAGTCGTGGGCGCTCGGATCGGTCGGCAGCAGGAAGCGCTTGCCGTTGGGCCCCGAGACCTTCACCTGGTCGCCGACCCGGCGGTCGCAGAGGTAGTTGCTGCATACGCCGACGAAGAGCGAGTGATCGGTCGGATCGTCCTTGGGCGTCTGCGGCTCGCGCTCGGCGAGCACGCGCTTGGGGGTGGTGGCGATGACCTTGCCGTGGCCGTCCTCGCCCCAGGTCGGGCTGGCCAGCGAGTAGAGGCGAACCTTGTGCGGCTTGCCGAAGCTGTCCGTGCCCTCGGCGACCACCCCGAAGGACTGTCCGGCGCGGAACGAGCCTTCGAGCGGCGTGCCGCTGACGTCGAGGTCGACGTGACGGACGAAGCTCGCCGACTTCCCCTTCATGCAGAGGCGGGTGCCGGCGATGGTCGCGGTCACCGGCGCGGTCGGCATGACCACGTGCATCTTGGCGTCGGGCAGGGTGAGGTCATGCGAGGCGGTGTCGGCTGCGGACATGGCCGAGCCAGTGTAAACCACGCCCGAGCCCGCGACCCCCAACGGGCCGGCCCCAAGCCAGCAGCCCGGAACCTCCAGAGGAGGCGCCGGGCTGCAGGGGGGTCATCGGCGTGCGGGGCCGTTCAGCCCTCGTCCGAATCAGTCAAAGGCCTGACTGACGTTGGGAAGCTCGACCGTCTGCAGCTTCAGGTTGGTGGTCACCTTGAAGTTCGACTGCGTCCGGTGACGCTCGGCGAAGAAGAAGTCGAGCTTGTAGTTGTTGCCGTCGGTCAGACCAAGCCGGTTCAGGTCGATCTGCTGCTCGACGGCGCTGTGGATGCCGCCGATGTCGATGACCAGCTTGCCGTCGATGAACACCCAGACGTCGTCGTCACCGCGGAAGGCGAAAATCTGGTTCTCGGCGGTCTTGTACTGGAACTCCGTGTGGAGCTCGAAGGTGAAGTGGAAGTTGCGGTCGGGCGAGCCGCCGGGGTTTCCGAAGAGCTCATGCTCGATCGGGAAGAATCCGCCCAGGGCCTTGTAGACCGGGTCGACCTGGCTGTCGAAGACGTACGTGCCGTTGGTCTGCTTGACCAGGGTAATGTCGAGCGGCTTCGAGAGGTTCTTGCCGAGGACGTCATTGAACCAGGAGTAGAAGGTCTCCGAGCTCGTGATGCCGCCCGTCGAGACGGCGCTGTCCCACGTGCCGGCCTTGTCGCCGAGGCTCGCCTTGTACTGGTTGAAGCAGATCGGCTTGCCGGCCGAGGTGGACCACTGCTTGGTGACCATCTTGCCGCCGCCCTTGAACACCGGCTTGCCGTCGGAGCCCAGATTGGTCTCGATGTTGTTGCAGTAGTGGCCGAAGCCGCGGCTGGGGGTCACCTCAAAGTCGGGGTGGCCGCCCGGGGCGGTCTTCTCCTTGAAGTCACGGACGATGCCGGTGAGGACGAGGGTCGCCGGCGAGTCGGCGGCCGCCGCAGCACGCGGCGCGGCGGACGAGTTGTTCGGGAGCAGGAACATGGAACCCGCCGCAAGCGAGGCGAGTGCCATCGAGGAAACGAGTCGGCTGCGGCAGTCCATGAGAAACTCCTTGCCCTTCCGGGCGCTGTCCCATTCACCCTGTGTCACGCCGCCCCATCGCGGGGCGCACCGTGCCATCCATTCGGGTTGTGAGCCTGACTTCAATCCGATGCTCTCCAACGCTACGATTCGGCGGTCGGTGGCAAAGCGAAAGATGCGCGATCGGGGCGGTCGCCCGTGAAGCTGTTCCGTCTGTAGCAACAGGCGAACTGGTCTGCGACGTGGGCGGGGGCTTGGGGTTCTGGGCAACGCTCCGCTCGCGATCGGACGACGCGAAACGCACCGCCGCAAAGTGCAGCGATTCGCATCCAAGCGCCGATCGTTGTACACCCTTCATGTTGGGCTCCGTGTTGGGCTCCAGGGGCTCGGCGCGAAGCACACAGCCTTCACCAGCAGGACATCGCATGGACTTCTTCCGGATTCAGGGCGGGCGTCGGCTCGCGGGTCGCGTCGCCATCGAGGGTTCCAAGAACGCGGCCCTGCCGCTCATGGCGGCGTCCCTCCTGACCGACCAGCCGGTCACCCTCCGGAACGTCCCGGCGCTCTCGGACATCACGAACATGGCCCGGCTCCTCAAGGAGCTCGGCGTCGACTCCTCGGGTGACCACGGCACCGTCCGGCTGACCAGCATGGACGAGAATCAGGTGCACGCCCGATACGACATCGTCCGGACGATGCGGGCCTCGATCTGCGTCCTCGGGCCGATGCTCGCCCGCCGCAAGCGAGCGGTCATCGCCATGCCCGGCGGCTGCGCCTTCGGCTCGCGCCCGGTCGACCTCCACCTCCGCGGCATGCAGGCCCTCGGCGCCAAGGTCGAGCTGAACGGCGGCGACATCGTCGTCAGTGCCCAGCGGCTCAAGGGCAACACGATCTTCCTCGGCGGCCCCTTCGGATCGACCGTCCTCGGCACCGCGAACGTGATGAGTGCCGCGACCCTCGCCAAGGGCCGGACGGTGATCGAGTGTGCAGCCTGCGAGCCGGAGATCGTCGACCTCGCCAACCTTCTCAACGCGATGGGGGCGAAGATCCGCGGGGCCGGTTCGCCGCGGCTCATCATCGACGGCGTCGAGGAACTCGGCGGGGCTGACCACATGGTCATGCCCGACCGCATCGTGGCCGGCACCTACGCGGTCGCCGCGGCGATCACGAACGGCGACGTCATCCTCGACCAGTTCCCCTACGACAGCCTGCTTGCTGCGATCGACCGCCTCAACGAGATCGGCGTCCATGTCGAGCGACTCGATGCGGGCGAGGACCTCACCGAGGGCATGACCTGCTGCTCGGTGCGGGTGACGAGCGAGCGGCAACTGAAGCCGACGACGATCACGACCCAGCCGCACCCCGGCTTCCCGACCGATCTCCAGGCTCAGTTCATGACGCTCCTGTGCCTCGCCCAGGGCAACTCGATCATCACCGAGAAGATCTACCCCGAGCGCTTCATGCACGTCGCCGAGCTCAGCCGCATGGGCGCGAAGCTCTACCGCCAGGGCCCGACGGTCATGGTCATCGGCGGCACGCCGCTTCGCGGTGCGCCGGTCATGGCGAGCGACCTCCGAGCCAGCGCGTCGATGGTCCTCGCCGGCCTCGCCGCCGAAGGCGAGACGATCGTGAGCCGCATCTACCACCTCGACCGCGGCTACACCAAGATGGAAGAGACGCTCAACCTGCTCGGCGCGAACATCGAACGATTCCGCCCCGAAGCCGACGAGGCGAAGCGGATCGCGGAGGCGATGGCTGGGGCGGAGTGAGTTGCTGGGGCGTGGTGACGACGGATTCACCACAGAGGACACAGAGAGCACAGAGGGGGCACAGAGAAACGGGAGGGGTGTGCGCGCCTGTGCTGCTGTGACGGATGACCGGTGTGCCAGATGTGACGGCGTTGATCGTCCGTTGCTCTCTCCCGACGCGCAGCGGCGGGGGAGATGTCAGCGGAGCTGACAGAGGGGGCCGCCCGGCTCCCGTGCTCGTCACGGATAGCCTCGGTCCAACGCCTCCGAAGAACGTGCTCATCCCATCCTTCGTCGCTTTCGCCCGATCGACTGCGCCGCCGCGAGGCCCAGGACGAGTCCAACACCTGGCGCGGGTATGGGGTTGCCGACGTAGATGTTGTCGATGAGGCCGACGCCGGGTCCAACCGGCTCGAACACGACGCGATCGAACCCGCTAGTGGAGAGGAGCCCGCGGAACACCCCCGAGCTGACGTTGAGCGCGCCCGACGAATACAGCAGCTCTCCCTGATAGTAGAGCGAGGCCTTGTAGACGCTGATCGGGTTCAGACCAACGCCATACTGGATCGTCGCGAAGTCGATCGTGATCTTGTTTCCACCGGGGAAAGTCGGAAATGCTCCCCAACCATCGCCTATCCCCGTCGTACCCGCTGCGGTGCTGCCCGCAAGGAAGTTGGCGCCGAGGAACGAGTACTGGTCGCTGATGATTCCTGACTGCCCGATGAAGTCGATCTTCGCGTCGCCGCCCCCGAGGGCGGACGACCAGGTTGTGTAGCTGTTGATGATCACGACATCCGCGTGTGCGATGGCGGCAGCGAGCCCTACGGAGGCGCTCGCCACCAGAACAGTTGCTCTCATGCTTCTCCCTCCACCAGGGTCCACAGAACGTACGTCGCCGCCTCCGCCTGCTCTTCGCTTGCCGACGACATCCACGCGAAGAACTCTTCCGCAAAGCTGAATCCGAGCGCCTGCACGGCGTCCACGACCGAGAGCGGCGCTGCCGACTCGAGCCGCTCGGCGGAACTCGCTGATTCGCCTGCGAACGGGTCGACGGGCGGCTCCTCGCACAGATTCAGCGCGTGCGTCAACGTTGCTCCACGCTCCAGCCAGCCCGCCGGCGGCCACGTTCGGCCAGCACCACCGACGCGCATCCGAGGATGAACCCAACACCTGGCGCGGGGATGGGGTTGCCGATGTAGATGTTGTCGATCGAGCCTGCGGTAGCCGGAATTGCCTCGAAAACCACTCGATTGAAGGGCTGGCTCGACAGAAGACCTCGGAACACGCCGCCAGATTGGCTCAATTGGCCAGAGCTGAACACCAGGTCGCCGTCCAGGAAGAGGGATGCCTTGAACAGGCTGTTTGGATTGAGCCCCACGCCGTACTGGAGTGAATCGAAGTCGAGGGTGATCTTGTTCCCGCTCGGAAAGGTTGTCGCGGCTGCCCAACCATCGCCGACGCCTGTGAACGCCGCAAATGCTGAGCCCGGCAAGAAGTGAGCCCCGAGGCTCGCGTACTGATCCGTCAAGAACCCCGACTGACCAATGAAGTCGATCTTCGCGTCGCCGCCCCCGAGGGCAGCCGACCAATCTGTATAGCTGTTGAGAATCACGACGTCTGCACGAGTAGCGGATGCAGAGAGACTCACCGCCACGCATGCAGCAGATATTTGGGCTTTCATGCCTCGCCCTCCACGGGGGTCCACAGAACGTACGTCGCCGCCTCCGCCTGCGCTTCGCGTGCCGACGACATCCGCGCGAAGAGCTCTTCCGGAAGGCTGAATCCGAGCGCCTGCACGGCGTCCACGACCGAGAGCGGCGCGGCCGGCTCGAGCCGCTCGGCGGAACTCGCTGCTTCGCCTGCGAACGGGTCGGCGGGCGGCTCCTCGCAGGAGTTCATGCGGAACAGAAGAGGCTCCGGCGGCGGCGTCGCACTCGCGTCACCGGGATCATCACCGAGCGCCACTGGTGCCGTCATCGAGAGCGCGATAATCCCGGCCAAGCCCAGTACTGAATGCCGGGAGTCCTTGGTAGCCATGGTTGTCCGATGCCCCTTCACTGGGATCCCATTCGTACGGTCGTCGCTGAAGCCCTCGCGGTCAATCGGAGATTTCCAACTTTGCTCGATTCTCGACGCACATGGGCGCCGCGTCGGCAGAGGCAGATCTCCCCAGCTTCCACATGTGTTCGCGAGCGTATCGTTTGTCTGTGCAAGGCGGGTACGTTTCGCATCCATGGGTCACGAGCGAGCGGCAACGGAAGCCGACGAGGCGAAGCGGATCGCGGAGGCGATGGCTGGGGCGGAGTGAGAGCCAGAGAACCACAGAGGCTCAGAGGGCACAGAGGGGGCACAGAGGAGAGGAAGAGGTTGTGCGCGCCTGCACTGCGGTGACGGCCGTGGGGTGCGTCGGTTTAGCCCCCCCCCCGCCGCCCGGGGGTCGGGCGAAAACCAACGGGGATTGGGGTGTTACCCATGTCCTGTCACACCTGTTACCGGTGTGGTGTCCCTAAACACGCGCAGCGGCGGGGGAGATGTCAGCGCAGCTGACAGAGGGGGCTCTCCTGCGGTTCCATGGCGATTCGTGCGACGCAGCGAGCCCGTCCACCAGAGCGACGCAGTGCGCACGGAGAATCATCGTGCTGATGCCCGACCAGATCACCTGCACCGGCTCGGCGATCACCGTGTCCTTCAACCAAGGGCTCGGAACCCCGACCCAGTTCTCGATCGGCGGGTCGTTCAGCATCTGCATACCGGCGCGCGGTGCGGCGATCCTCGTCGGGGCGGTCGCGCAGCGGCCTCGGCGTCGGTCATGAGGGAGCGCTTGCGCGGATTTCTCCGGACACTCCCCCTCCCGATTTCGCTCGAATGGATAGCAGGGCCGCGCCGACGACCCGTTCCCGTCTCGTGATCGCACACCCCCCCCGAGAGGATCCGCATGCCATCCCTGTCCAGCCACTGTCTCCTCCTCACGCTCGCCGCATGCACCGCGCCGGCCGCTGGCGATCTCGTCATCGGGAGTTTCGACGTCGCCCGGGGTGGCTGCGCCTCCCTGGTCGGCGGGTCCTGCTTCGATGAGATGCGCGCAGCCATCCTGAGCGGCTTTCCCGGAACGGTGATGGTCGCGGCGCCCGTCCTGACCCCCCAGTTCCTCGCGGGCGTTGACGTCGTCGTGCTCTCGAGCGCAACCGGAGGCACGTCGGCGATCACGCCGCTCTCTGCCGCCGAGCAGTCCGCCTTGGCGTCCTTCGTTCGCAACGGCGGATCGGCGATCCTCCTCACCGACAACGACACCTTCGCCGGCCCCGCCTCGGATCCCGCAAATCAGAGCCTTGTCGACTGGCTGGGCATCGACGTTGTCGGCACCGGCGCACCGTGGCCGCAGACGGCGACCGTCGCCGCGCCCGCCGCGTCGCCCATCACCAGCGGACCCTTCGGCACCGTCACGACGTGGAACGTGGGCTGGACCGGTTGGTTCGGCAGCCTCCCCGCCTCGGCGATCTCGTTGGCCACGGTAAACCAGACCGGCCTCGCCGGCCTCGTGACGGTGCCGCGGCACACGCTCGCCGCGTGCAGCGGTCTCGTGGTCGTGTCGGCCGACGTCACGACCTTCTCCGACGGTTTCTTCACTGCGGCGGCTGGGTCGAAGGCGATCCTCCTGAATGCGCTCGCCCTGGTCGACCAACCATCCTGCATCGCGGGCCTGTGCGGCGACATTGACGCGGACGGAACCGTGAGCGCGGCGGACCTCGGCATCCTGCTGGGTGCGTGGGGCACCTCCGAGGCGATCGCGGACCTCGACGCGGACGGCGCCGTGACCGCTGCGGATCTGGCGATCCTCCTGGGCAACTGGGGCGCGTGCAGCCCAGGGTGAGGGGGGCCGCGCCGAACGCGACGCGCATCGCACCTCAGCCGCCGCGCTGCGGTCACCCGAGCGCTGTGCGTTCCAGCGTCGCCATGGATTCGTTCCCGTCTCGACGCCCCGACCTGTCCCCGACTCGAGTCGTTCTCCTCACGCCTGCCACGCGCTTGGGTCGCCCTTTCGTTGCATCCAGTTGCCGACCGGAACGGGCTCGTAGCCGTACTGGGCGTACAGCCCCTGGGCATCGCGGGTCGCGAGGGCGTGGCGGCGGACGGTGGTGAGATCGGGATGGGCCAGCACCGCCTCGACGAGAAGCTTGCCGATGCCCTGGCCGCGGAAGCCCTCGAAGACGATGACGTCGCAGAGGTACGCGAAGGTCGCGCGGTCGGTGACCACCCGGGCGTAGCCGACCTGGTCGCCCGTGGTTCGGTCGTACGCACCGACGGTCAGGCTGTGTTCGGCGGCGCGGTCGACGAGGTCGCGGCGGATCCGCGGCGACCAGTAGCTTGCGGCTAACGCTTCGTGCACGCGGTCGAGCTGGAGCCTCGACTTCTCCCAACTGAGTTCCCAGCGGGACGATGGCGTGGCGTCGCTCACTTCTGGTACTTCCAGTGCCGGTGCTTGCCGTCGGCCAGCAGTTCGAGCATCTGGGCCATGCGCCGCTCGCGGGTCGCGTCGGTCTTGGCCTCGGTGATCCACTCGATGTACTCGCGCCGGTGCGAGGGCGCGAACGCCTCCCACGTCGCCAGCGCCGCCTTGTTCCGCCTGATCGCGGCGAGCATCGCCGGCGGCACCTTGAGCGGCGGCTTCTTCTTCGTGACCCGCGCGACCTTCACGCCATCGTCGTTCAGCTTTGCGGCTTGCCTGACGAGCGAGACCATCACGGCGTCGTCGGGCAGCTCGTCGAGCGAGGTCATGCGCCCGAGGTGCCCCATCGCGGTGCGGTTCTCCTTCTCGAGGACGCCCTTCGGATCCTCGAGGAGCTTCGCCTTCCAGAAGCCGAAGACGCAATGGGCCTTGAAGGCGGCCATCGTGCAGAACGGTCCCTTGTAGTCGAAGCTCGGCATGCCCCACTTGATCACTTCGGTGCATCCGGGACAGCCCTTGTGCACCGCGCGGCGAATGCGCTTCAGGATCGGTTGGGCAAATGGTTGGGCCTTCGCGATGTACGCGTCGACGGCGGGGTTTTTCGTCACCATGGCCGGGGAGGGTACCGCGCGACCCGCTCACCGTCGGCGATGGTGGAGGGCGATCGCGGCGGCGACCGCGACGTTGAGTGACCGCTCCTCGCCATCCTCGTCGCGACCGGCGTTGGGTATGGCGAAGGTCGCTGCACAACGATCGAGGATCTCGGCCCGCACCCCCCGGGACTCGCTGCCGACGATCAGCGCCACGCGACCGTCCGGCTCGAGCTCGCGAAGCGGCCGGGCCTCCGCGGTGAGCTCGACGGCGACGGACCTGATGCCGATGCCGCGAAGGCGGTCGAGATCCGTCGCCAAGTCGCGGCTCACCGCCCACGGAATGTCGAACACCCGTCCCATCGAAAAGCGAATGCACTTGCGAAGGAGCGGATCGGCGCAGTCGCCGTCGAGCAGCACGCCCGCCGCCCCAAAGCACGCCGCCGAGCGGAAGATCGCCCCGACGTTGTCGACCTGCACGACCCCCTGGGCGACGAGGAGCGTAAGGTCGCCGTCGGCGGGCAGCCGTGCGAGAAGCGAATCGGTCGGCGGCGGCCAGTAGGTCCGCTCGCCGAGGGCAAGCGCGCCGCCGTGGAGGCGGTAGCCGCTCGTCGCGCTCATTCGCCTCTCGCTGACGGCGAGGACGCGGATCGGCTCCGGGCGGGCCTCGGCGAGATCGCGCAGCTCGTCCCAGCGCTCGGGGGTCACCAGCATCGACGCGCAGCGCCACGCGCTTCGCAGGAAGCGCCGAACGACGCGCGGGCTCTCGACGAGGAAGAGGCGGTCGCGGCCGCGAAGGTCACGGTCGCGGGCTTCGGTGAAGCCGGCGAGCTCCGCGTCGTGGCTCGCGTCGTCGTCCGCAACCTGGATGAATGCCGCGACGGCCATCGGTCACCGTCCCGGGGCGCGCTGCGAAGACCCCGGAGCGCGGCCGCCGACGCGCGACTGCCAGAGGGCCTGCTCGATGTCGGTGAGCCGCTGAAGCGAGGTGGAGAAGCGATCGACTTCATCGAGCATCGCCGGGAAGCGCTCGCCGCCGTCGAGAAGCGCCCGCAGGGCCGTCTCGGCGCCGCGGGCCTCGTCGATGCTCATGAGGAGCGTGCGGGACATGTCGTCGAGCGCCGCCGCACGCACATCGCGCGAGGAATCCGTCGGCACGATGGCGCGGGCCGCGGTGTCGAGGATGTTCGCCATCAGGCGCAGAAGCTGGTCCGCGGCGAGGGAGAGGTCGGCCCGCGCCTCGCGGAACTCCCTGAGCGCATCGATCGAGCCGAACTGCTCGATGATGTGCGTCCCCGATTCCTTGAGGCGGGCCCAGCAGTCCGTGATCCCGTCGAGGAGTGTGCCCAGGTCCCGAAACTCCGCCGCCATCAGATCGCGCCGCTCGATGAATGTCGCAATGCGGGCCCTGACCCGCCCCAGCTCGCCTTCGTCGGAGAGGGTGAGGCGCGTCTGGTCGAATTCGGCGCGAAGGAGCGTCCACTCGTCCATGATCTTCGTGAATCGCGCCTTGATCGCCGAGTACCGGTCGATGAGCGCGACGACTCGGTCCTTGTAGGCGACCATCTCGTCGCCGTAGTCGTCGCGGAAGGACCTGACCGAATCGATGACCGACGTCAGACGGACCTTCCCGTCATCGACGATCGGTCCCAGCTCGTCCGGCACCTTCCTGATCGCTTCCCATGCCTCATTGAGGTCGCGCTGCGATCCCGGCGTGAGGAAGAGCGATGCGTCGCCCTCCTCGGAGTTGGGGTGGATCTCGTTGCCCGGAGCGAGGCGCTTGTGGCTCGCGTCGGGCGCGCCCGTCCTGCTGAAGTCGATGCGGGCACGATTCGACACGACGTCGCGGACGATGCGGATCTGGGCGTCGTTGTAGATCGGCGGGTCGGCCTCGATCTCGAAACTCACGACGAACCGCGGCTCGCCGTGCATGACGTCACTGTCCACGCGCGTCACATATCCGCGGACGATGCCGCCGACGGAGACCTCCGAGCCCTTGTCGATGCCGCTGATGTCCTCGCCGGCCCTGCGGATGATCTGATAGACCAACCGCGTCGGACGGAGCATGCCGGGCAGGAAGATGCCGGTCGCCGCGGCGAGGGCGATGGTCAGGAGCGTGAGCACCCCGATCTTCACGTTGCTGCGGTGGATCGCGCGGTGCGCTCGCTTGGTTGGACGGGATTCATCCACCGTGCGTCACTTCCCGGTGGGCGGTTGTGCGTCCGACGCGGGCTCGTCGAGGAGGACGCCGTGGAGCCGGCGCTGCGTCGCCTCGTAACGGCTGAGGGCATCGAGAAGGGACGATTGAAGCCTGTCGCGCAGCGCGGGATCGCTGAGGAGGTCGGGCCGCACGCGGAGGAGCTCCTGAAGACTCTCGGCGGCGGTGCGCAGGTCACCGGATGCCGCGGCGAAGGAGCGGGTCGCCTCGTAGAGCTGCTCGTGGGCGAGCACGTCGGTGGTCGGCTTGTACATCAGCCGCCACGGGCTGCGGCGCACTTCGATCGTGGCAAGCTTGAGCTGGGAGGCGGCGACGCGCATGTCGCTCATGAACGCCCGCAGGTCGGGGAGCTTCGCGGCGATCTCGCCGTCGAGTCGGTCGAGCATGTCCGCGAATTCGCCGACGGCCACCTCGCCCTTGCTCAGGACCTGGGCGATCTCGGGAATCGTCTCCCGCCGCAGCGTCTCGACGACGTCGATCGCGCCGCTCGTCGCCTTCTCGAGGTTCTGGAGCCCGTTCCGCAGCGGCTCGCGGTTTTCCGCGAGCGTCGCCCGGGCGTCCGCGATGAAAGCGTTGGCCGATTCCGTGCCCTGCTCGAGGTTCTTCGCCCCCTTCTCGGCGTCGGTGAGCATCGAGTCGACCTTGACCCGCCAGTTCATGTAGTCGTCGCGGAGCTGGGTGATGGTCGCCTTTGCCGCGTCGAGGGTGGGGACGAACCGTTCCTCGTAGTCCTTCGGGGCGCGGCGGAGAATCGAGCTGAACTCCTTGGCCCCGGAGATGATCTCGACGATGTCCGCGGCGCTCTTGCTGCCGGCGATGTTCGCGAGAAGTCCCGGCGCCTCGACGGCGCTGATCGCCCCGTCCTCGGCGAGCAGGCCTTCGTTTTCGGCGACCGTTCCGTCGCCGTTCTGGTCATAGGCCGAACCGATGCTCGTGAAGTTGATCCACGCGCTGTTGCCCAGGATGGGCGAGACGCGCAGCGCCCTGGCGTTGCCGTAGAGGGTCAGGCTCGCCTCGAGGTCGAAGGCGACGTTGATCTCGATGAGCTTCTCCGCCTCCGTCTTCGGCTGGATCGAGAGGACGGTGCCGCGCTTCAGGCCGCCGACGCGGACTTCGCTGCCGGGGTTGAGGCCGGCGACCCCGTCCTCGACGGCGAAGCGGAGGACGTAGTGCTTCCGAGGCGCCCAACTGACCCGCTGCAGCGCGACGAAGGTGCCGATCGCCAGCCCCATCGCGGCGACGACGAAGATGCCTGCACGGAGATGGTCGCGGTTGCGTTCGGTGCCTTCGGCCATGGCGGGCTGGATGATACAGGTGGCGAGCGCGCCGGGCGGGCGTTCCCCGCGGTCGATCCGCCACGGCAGGGCGAATCGGCGAGCGGCGTTCGTCCCGAAGTTCGCTCACCCCGCCACAAGCCGCTCGTTGGTTTCGAATCGGTTCAGGGCCCCGAGCAGTTGCTCGATCTGAACGTGCGGCGGAACCGAGAGCAGCCGTCGGCGAAGGGCCGTGATCGTCTTGAGGGCCTGCTCGCTGAGGAGCAGGTGCTCCTTGCGGGTGCCGCTGGCGGCCAGGTTGATCGCCGGGAAAATCCGCTTCTCGGCGATCTCGCGATCGAGGATCAGCTCCATGTTCCCCGTGCCCTTGAACTCCTCGAAGATGATCTGGTCGGCCCGCGATCCCGTGTCGACGAGGCAGGTGGCGATGATCGTCAGCGAGCCGCCCTCCTCGGCGCGGCGGGCGGCACCGAAGAGCTGCTTCGGCACTTCGAGGGCCCGAGAGTCGAGACCGCCCGACATCGTGCGGCCGGAGCTTCCGTACTTGCGGCTGTTGTTGAAGGCCCGCCCGAGACGGGTGAGGGAGTCGAGAAGGACGACGACGTCGCGGCCGGCCTCGACCATCCGCTTGGCCCGCTCGATCGCCAGGATCCCCAACGAGAGATGACGGTCGAGGTCCTGGTCGTTGCTCGAGGCCAGCACGTGGGCGGGGACGTTGCGCTTGAAGTCGGTGACCTCTTCCGGGCGCTCGTCGATGAGGAGTGCGACCAGCTCGACCTGCGGGTGGTTGTGCTTGATGCCGAAGGCGATGTTCTGGAGAAGCACCGTCTTTCCGGCCTTGGGTGGCGCGACGATCAGGCCGCGGGTGCCGAAGCCGATCGGACAGAAGAGGTCAATGAGCCGACACGCCGGCGGGCAGCCCCGGTGCTCGAGGGTCATGCGCGGCGCGGGATCGAGCGGCGTGAGATCGGCGAAGGCCTTGCGGGCCTGGAAGGCCTCCACCGCGAGTCCCTCGATCTCGCTCACCGACAGCACGACGGGGCGACCGCTTGCATTCGCCGATCCCTTGCCGCTCGGGGGCGAGCTGGCGCTGCCGACGATCTTGGCGT
The DNA here is from genome assembly GCA_044220875.1 of Phycisphaerales bacterium. Classification (GTDB taxonomy): domain Bacteria; phylum Planctomycetota; class Phycisphaerae; order Phycisphaerales; family SM1A02; genus JAEUIT01. The sequence goes on from JBGAQH010000001.1 coordinate 1,079,508, forward strand.
TCTGGCGCAGGCCGAGCTGCTGGATGAGCTCGGCCGAGATCGTCGGATCGTGGGCGGCTTCGACGAGACCGTCGGCGAGTTGGCGGAGTCGTCCCTCGCCGGAGGTGACCTTGCCGCCGGCGGTGGGGAGGTCGAGGATGCCGGCGACGGTCAGCCGCACTTCGGGCGGCGGTTCGGGAGAGAGCGCGGGAGGCAGTTCGGGCGCGACGGAGGGCGCCGCGGACTCTGCGGAGGGCTCCTCAGCGGCGGGGCCTCGACGGCGCCGTCGGCCGCGGCGCTTGCGACGATGGGCCGGCGCGCCGGCATCGCCTTCGGCCTCGGATGAGGGCACGGACGGATCCTCGGGCTGCTCGTTGGACGCTGACATGCGAAACGGGACGCTGATGGAGCGGGCAAGAGTCGGAACGAAGGCTGTACGTGAACGCCCATCTCCCCAATTGCCCATAGCCCAATGGCTCATAGCCACATTCGCCGTGGCGGGTCGGGAAGACACGAGTGATCCGACGGGCCTCGCCGAGAGAGAGGTGGCGGTTGGCTCGCTCCTCCCGCACGTTCCGGCGGGCGTCCCATCGGTGCAAGGGCGGGACGGCCGGCGGAGACGGACAGGACGTCGGGCGGCCGACCGCGAGGTCAGCGAGGCCTTCACCGCGTCCCGCTCGCTCGCGTCGCGTCGCTTGCGCGGGGCGAGTGAGGGGCGAAGACGCTTCGTTCAGGCGAGGGGAGTAGAGCAACCCGCTTGGGGCATGTCAAGCCAAGCGGCGGGATTCGGCGCCACTCAGGCGCCGACGAGCGATGCGGCAAGGAGCGCCGCGATGCGCGCGTTGTTGAGGAGCGCCGCGACATTCGCATGCACCGAGCGACCTCCGGTGCGTTCGGCGACGCGGGCCAGGAGAAAGGGCGTGACGCCCGCGGAGGTGATCCCGCGGGCGACGGCCTCGGCCACGCTCTCGGCGATGATCGACTCGACCTCATCGAAGGCCAGGGCATAGCGCGCCGGCGGCGGCGCCGCGAGCAGGATGCCGCCGTGCGCCGCGAAATCGCGCCAATGGGCGATGCAGGTTCGGGCGGCGAGGGCGATCGAGGGGACCTCGCGCTGGACGGCGAGCGGCGCCGCTCCCTCGGTCAGGAAGCGCGGGAACCACGGCGTGTCGAGTCCGAGGACCGGCACGCCGAGCGAGTCCAGCGCCTCGACCGTCGCGGGCAGGTCGAGGATGCTCTTCGCGCCGGCGCTCACCACGCAGACCGGCGTGCGGGCCAGGGCGAGGAGATCGGCGGAGACGTCGGGCTGAAGCGCCCATCCGCGATGGACGCCGCCGATGCCGCCGGTCGCGAAGACGCGAATCGTTCCCCGGGCGTCGCGCGACGGCGCCGCGTTGGCGAGCGCGACCGCAGCGAGCGTGCCGGCGACGGTGGTGCCGCCATGGTCGCGCAGGGCGCGGGCCGGCGCGAGATCGCGGGCCGAGAGCTTCACGGCGCCGGTCGCTCCGCCGAGCCGGGCCAGCTCCCCGTCGGTGAGCCCGACGATCAGCTCGCCGTCGAGCATGCCGACCGTCGCCGCCTCGGCGCCGTGGGCCCGGACCACCGCGGCCATCGCCCGGGCGAGCTCGAGGTTCGCCGGCGAGCGTCCGTCCCATGCGTGGCCGACCCGACCTAACAGTTCGTCCGCGCAGGGGGGCGCGGCCATCGGCGTCCGCGGCAGCCCGTGGGTGAGGACCGCGGTCTCGAGGGCCACGACCGGACGTCCGAGCGCCAGCGCGCCGCGCACCGCCTCGCCCACGCGGACCGCCGACGTCGCCGTCACCTCAGCGCCCGCCTCGCGCGGTCCGGATGCGTCCGCCCATCCGCTTGTCGGGGAGGGCGATCGGGACCATGCCGTCGGGGAACGCGGCGCTGTCGGCCTTCTTGGCCTCGTCGGCGACGAGCATCGGCTGGTGCCGGTTGCGCTGCACGGCGAGCTCGTCCTTCCGCTTCGACTCCGCCTCGCGGCGCTCGAGCACCGCGCGGGGAATCGGGCCCGGCGTGAAGTCCGGGTATTCCTTCTTCGGGATCTCGACGTTGGCGAGCTGCTCGATGTTCGAGAGGAGCTGGCCCTGGTCGGGGCAGACGAACATCCACGCCACGCCGTCGCGGCCGGCGCGGGCGGTGCGTCCGATGCGGTGGATGTAGACCTCGGGATCCTCGGGCACGTCGTAGTTGATGACGTGGGAGATGTCCTCGACGTCGAGGCCGCGGCTGGCGAGGTCGCTGGCGACGAGCACCTTGAGGTTGCCCTCGCGGAGCCGCTCCATGACCTTGTCGCGCTTCGCCTGATACATGTCGCCGTGCATCGCGAAGGCGTCGATGCCCTTCTCGCTCAGGTACTCGGTGACCTCGTCGACGGTCCGCTTCATGCGGCAGAAGACGATGGTGAGCGCCGGCTCCTCGTGCTTGAGGAGGTGCAGCAGCAGCCGCCGCTTGTCCCAGGGCTCGACCGGCAGGTAGCTCTGGTTGACGCGCTCGACCGTCAGGCTCTTCTGGGCCGAGACGATCTTCACCGGATCCTTCATGTAGGTCCGGGCGAGACGCTCGATCTCGGGCGAGATCGTGGCGCTGACGAAGATCGTCTGCGGTCCCTTGCGGAGCGCGGTGAGGATCTTGCGGATGTCGTCGCGGAAGCCGATGTCGAGCATCCGGTCGACCTCGTCGAGGATCGCGAACCGGATGTGCTCGTAGGGGAGCAGCCCGCGATCGTGGAGGTCCATCACCCGACCCGGCGTGCCGACGATGATCGCCGGACGGTGACCGGCCTTCGGGTCGAGCTTCACCATCTGCTTGCGGATCGGCTGGCCGCCGTAGACCGCGAGCACGCCGACGTTGGCGAAGTTGCCGAGGTCCTTGAGCTCCTCGGCGACCTGCACGGCGAGCTCGCGCGTGGGCACCAGCACAAGGGCCGAGAACGCGTCCTCGGGATTGAGCAGCTGAAGGAGCGGAAGGCCGAACGCCGCGGTCTTGCCCGACCCGGTCTTGGCCTGACCCAGGACGTCGCGCCCGTTCAGCGCGGCGGGAATGAGCGCCGCCTGGATGTGCGTCGGATGAACGAAGCCCTTCTTGGTGATCCCCTCCAGCAGCGCGTCGCGAAGTCCGAGATTCGCGAACGTGGTGGTGAGATCAAAAATGTCCTGCATGAGTGGTCCTGTGGCGGGCGCGGAGGCGGTCCCTGGGGATCTGCGTTCGCGAGCCCAGCGTGGCTCAGCCGCGACCGCCACGCCAGCGTTCTGAATCGTCATGGTACGGGCGAGGGGAGGACGATACAAACGGGGCTGGTGTGGCGGCGCCGCAGCGGAGGCTGTCGGGTCCCCTGACGCTGGCCGGAGGCCGGCAGGAAGCTGGCGTCCCCGCCCGATTTCAAGCGCCCCAACGCGAGGCGACCGCCATAATGCGGCGGTCCGATGCTCATGCACGAGCCGAGCTGTGTCGAGATCAATCTCTCCGCCATCGACCACAACATGGCGGCGATCCGCCGTCTCGTGGGACCGCAGTGCAAGCTCTGTCCGATCGTGAAGGCCGACGCCTACGGGATGGGTGCGGCGCGGGTCGCCCGCCGGCTGGCGACGGCAGGGGCCGACCTTGTCGCGGTCTATTCGCTGCCGCAGGCCGCCGAACTCGGGCTCGGCAACGCCAACCAGGCGCCGCTGGGCGTCCCGGTGCTCGTGCTCATGCCGGTCGCCGACATTCGCCGCGGCGACGAGACCAGCCGCATGCTGGTGAGCGGCCGCCTTCACCTGACCGTTCACGACGGTACGCAGCTTGAGGCCCTCGCCTCGCTGGCCGACCAGTACGCGACGACGATTCCCGTGCATCTGGAGATCGACTCGGGGCTGAGCCGGGGCGGCGCCCGACCCGACGACGCGGTTCGTCTCCTTGACCGCATCGCCACCGATCGGCGCTTCGCCCTCAAGGGCGTCTTCACCCACTTCGCCAACTCCCGGACCGATCGGGCGGCGACCGACGTCCAGCTCGCCGCCTTCGATGCCTTCCTGGCCGCGAACGCCCACGCGCTCACCGCCGAAACCGAGGTGCACGTGGCCAGCACCTACGCGCTCTTCCGCCACCGGCGATACCACCGCTCGATGGTGCGCTTCGGCCTGGCGTGGGCCGGCTATGGGCTTGAGGAACTCGACGGCGGCGAGCTTGAGCTCGGCGACGACCTGCTGCGGCCCTGCGTGCGATGGCGAAGCCGGCTCGTGCAGGTGAAGCGCATTCCGGTTGGCACCGCGGTCGGCTACGGTTCGCGCTGGACCGCGAAGCGCCCGTCGACGATCGGACTCATCCCGGTCGGATATGCCGATGGCTTCCCCGTCTATCGTCCCGACCCCGCCGCCGAGAGCTCGACGGCGCAAGGTCAGAAGGTCGCGATTCTCCGCGAAGTGACCCGCGGCGCGCGGACCGAGATCGTGCGCGAGTTCGCCCCGGTCATCGGCGCGGTCAACATGGATCAGATCACCGTCGACCTCACCGACCTCGATCTGCTGACCCAGCGCGACGGCGGCCTCGGCCTGACCGTCGAGATCGTGAGCCCCGACGCCGCGGCCCCGAACCATCTTCCGAGGCTGGCCGCCCGATCGGGGATGATTCCGCACGAGATGCTCTGCCGCATCCATCCCAAGATCCCGCGGCTCTATGTCGTGGATGGTGCGGTCGAGGAAGCGTCCCCGAGCGCGACGGCGCCGACGGTTGCGGCCGAGGCCCGCCCCAACGGCGGCCGGGCCGCGGTCGGCTGAGCGGCAAACTCGCGTACGCTCCCCGACAGTGATGGAGCGCGACGCGATCATCATCGGCGGCGGACCCGCGGGCGCGGTGGCCGCGTGGCGCTTCGCGATCCGCGGCTGGGACGTGGTGTTGGTCGAGCGCCGCGAGGACGGCGCCGACAAGTGCTGCGGCCACTGCCTTCATCCGCAGGCGTTTCGCGTGCTCGATGCGATGGGCTGCGGCGATGCGGTGCGGCGGGCGAGCACCGGGCGGACGCTGCGCGGTCGCGTGCTGATGCAGGACGACCTCGTCGTCGTGAATGACTCCTTCGCCGCGGGCCGCCACGGCGACGGCGGCGTCATCGTCCAGCGACGCACGCTCGACCCGCTGCTGCGCTGCGCCGCGGCGATGGCCGGGGCCGACATCCGCTGCGGCACGTCGGCGAGGATCGAGTCGCTCGACGGCGGCGGCGCGCGGGTCTCGCTGCGCGTCGCGGACGGTCCGGAGGAGACGATCGCCGCGAAGCTCCTCGTCGGCGCCGACGGCGTCGGCAGCGCCGTGGCCCGCATGGCCGGACTCGTCGACGGCGCGCGCGTCGGACGGAAGTTCGGCATCGGCCTTGACGTCATCACCGACGCGCCGACGCCGGAGCTCGACGAGACGGTCAGCATGTTCGTCGCCGACGGCGGGTACCTCGGCGTCGTGCGCGAGCGCGGCGATCGGCTGCACTGCGGCGCGCTGGTCTCGGCCGACGCGCCGATGCCGACCAGGCCGCTCGAGGCGATCGGGTGGTTCGTCGACCGATCGCCGATCCTCCGCTCTGCGATGGGTTCGGCGTGGCAGGCGCGGGCCGAGCGCATCATCGCCAGCGGCCCGATGCCGTGGCGGACGACCGCCCGCACGGCGCCGGGCGTCGCGCTGGTCGGCGACGCGGCGGGATACGTCGAGCCCTTCACGGGCGAGGGCATGCGCTGGGCGATCGAGTCGTCGTGGATGCTGGCCGACGCGATCGGCGACGGCCGGTGGGACGCCGCGGCGCGGGAACGCTACGAGTGCGCGTGGCGCGATGCGGTGGGGGCGATGCACGCCCGATGCGACGTGGTCGCCCGCCTGGCCGCATCGCCGCGGCTGCTCGCGGGCATCGGCGCCGCCCGCAGGATCTGGCCGACGCTGGGCGACCGGGCGATGGGCGGAATCGTCCGGAAGCTGGTGCCCCGATGACCGCGACGCTGCGCGGCCTCGGATTCGCCGTGCCCCCGGCCCATGAGCAGTCGACGCTGACCGCGGCCCAGGCCGAGGCGTGGCGGCTCGGCGAGTCGGAGCGGCTGCGCTGGGCGCGGATCGTCCGAGGCTCGACGATCGAGCGCCGCCACGTCGCGGCGGATCCGGCGACGACGATGGGAATGTCGACGGGCGAGCGCATGCGCGCGTACGAGCGGGCGGCGCCGGCCCTCGCCGAACGCGCAGCGCGCGAAGCGTTAGGCAACGCAGGACGGACGCCGGGCGAGATCACCGACTGCGTCGTGGTGAGCTGCACGGGCTTCGTCGCGCCGGGCGTGGGCGCGATCATCGCCCCGGCCCTGGGACTTCGTCCGACGGTGCGGCACACCCAGATCGGCTTCATGGGCTGCTTCGGCGGCATCCTCGGCCTGCGGGCGGCGGTCGGCGCGGCGAGCGCCGATCCGGACGCCCAGGTCCTCGTCGTCTGCGTCGAGATCTGCTCGCTGCACCTTCGCGACGACCGCGATCCGCAGAACCTCGTCGCGGCCGCGATCTTCGCCGACGGCGCCGCGGCCGCGGTGGTCGACGGGCGCGCCGGCGGCGGCATGGGCACGCTCGGCCTCGGACGGACGCTCGTCATCGACGAGGCGCGGGACGCGATGGCGTGGCGGATCGGCGACGACGGCTTCGCGATGACCCTGACCCGCGAGGTGCCGGCGGCGCTCGAGCGCGAGCTTGCGGCCTTCGTCGCCCTCGGCGGTTGCGCGGGATGCGCCGTGCATCCGGGGGGACCGGGCGTCCTCGACGCCGTCGAGCGCGGCCTGGCCGGGCGCGGACTCGATCCGCATTCGCTGCCCGCGAGCCGCGCGGTGCTCCGCGACTACGGCAACATGAGCTCGGGCTCGATCCTCTTCGTCCTGGCCGAATACCTTCGGCGCGGCGGTGCCCTTCCCGTCGACCTCCTCGCCTTCGGCCCCGGGCTCACGCTCGACGCCCTTCGCTGCGGTCCGCCGCTCGCCGTCGCGATCACGCGCTGAAGAGGACGTCGCGGGCCGCGACGGCGGCGCTGCCGCTGGTCACGATCGTGCCCGGACCGCGGACCTCCGGGGCGCTGGCGACGTAGCCGCGCGGGAGCATCGAGCGGAAGCGGTCGAACTGGGCGGGCTCGTTGAACTCGACGAAGAGCTGCGGCCGGTCGGAGGCGACCGTCTCCTTCGCCCCCTCGAGGACCTCGCACTCGTGGCCCTCGACGTCGATCTTGATGAAGTCGATGCGACCGATCTCCCGGGCGAGCTCGTCCAGGGTGCGGAGCGGCACGGCGATCGTCTGGCCGCCCGAGGCGCCGTCGATGCGATTGGCGCCGCAGTGTCCCGGATCCACCGAGAGCGTCGCCTCGCCCGTTCGGTTCGAGAGCGCACACCGCTGCACGCTGATGTGGCGGTGGCCGCTCAGCATGATGTTGCGCTCAAGTCGCGCCGCGGTCGCCGGCGTCGGCTCGAACGCGACCACGCGGCGGAAGAAGAGGCCGGCGGTGAGGGTGTGAAAGCCCGCGTTGGCGCCGATGTCGAGCATCGTGCGCCCCTTGCCGGCGAATCCGGCCAGGAGCGAGGTGAGGCGCACGGTCGGGTTGCGGAGGATGTACCCGCACTCGGGGCTCTCGGCGAGATCGAGCTCCATGGTGAAGCGCTCGCCGCGCAGCCGGAAATGCACGCGCTTCAGGCAACTGCCGCCGAGGGCCTTCGCCGACGACGCCTCCCAGAGAAGCGACCAGAGGACGCTCGGAAGTCCGGGGTCGCCGACCTCGAGCTCAAGCTGCCGATCGAGGTCGACGGTGAGCCCGTCGGGGATCGCGCGGATGAAGTCCAGGTCGATCGCGCCGAGGTGATGGCCGAGCATCCCCGCGACCATGCCGCGGAAGCGCGGCGTGCGCATCGCCTTCTCAAGCAGATTTCGGAGGAGTTGTCGCACTGGATGGAAGCCCGACGGCGGGGGAGCGAAAGGGCATTAGAATCGAATCATGCCGCGCGCGGCTCGCTATCGCGTACCAGCTTTCGAGGAGCTCGAGCGGCAACTGACCTTTGCGCCGCCGGACGCCCTCCGTCGCCAGATGGAGGCCGCCGAGCGCCTGGCGCATGAGGTGAGCGACGACGCGACCTATCCCTTCGAGTTCGTCCTCTGGCGCATCACGGGATTTCGCGCAACCGATGCCGACCTGACCTCCGTCCGGGGAGGCGTCCTGCGCGGCGACCTGGCCACCTTCGTCCTGCACGTCTCCGAGCGGATCCTGCTCACCCACGACGAGCGGCCGGGCGGTGCGGTGGCCATCGCCGACTTTGCCCGCGAGCTTGGGGTCACCGAGAAGACGCTGCGGCGCTGGCGGCCGCGCGGACTCCTGGTCCACCGGATGGTCCTCGCCGACGGTCGCACGCGCGTGGCCGTCTTCCGGCAGGAGGGCGAGCGGTTCGTTGCGGACCACGCCGATCTGGTGCACGAGGCCCGCGACTTCACGCGCATGGACGAGGGCACCGCGCGGGCCGCCCTCGGTCGCGTGCGCGAGCTGGTCGCGACGGGCGAGTCCACGAACCTGGCCGCCAAGCGGGTCGCCAGGGAGTTCGGGCGCTCGCACGAGACGATTCGGCAACTGCTGCTGCGCACGCCCAACGAGTTGCCGCCGGCCCGTCGGGCCTCGCCCACCGTACGCGAGAAGGCGAGCCGCCGCACGCTCGATCGCGCGGCGTGGGCCCGCAAGCTCGCCTATCGCGCATGGCGGTTCGGCGTGCCGGTTGAGCGCGTGGCCGAGTCGGCGGGAACGACCGCGGACGCCGTGCGCCGACGGATCGATGCGGTGCGCGCCGAGCGGCTTCGCGCCCTGCGGCTCGCCTGGATCGAGTTTCCGACCTTCGAGCGCCCCGATGCCCACGAGACGATCCTCGGATCCGAGGCCGCTGGAACGGACCTCGCGCCGCGGTGCGATCCGACGGACACGCTCGCCCTTCTGCGGCATCTCGCGGGCGAGCGGGCGACGTCGGCGCGGACCGAGGGGATCGAGGAGGCGATGGCCGCGGCCTACAGCTACCTCAAGCGCAGCGCCCGGCGCGGCATCGTCGAGCTCGACCGGTCGCCCGATCGGCGGGCGCTCGATCGGATCGAGACGGACCTGCGTTGGGCGACGCGGGTGAAGCGGCGGCTCGTCGAGCGGCTGCTCACCGCGGCGACGCTGCGGGTCGAGCAGACGCTCGGCGGGCCGCTCGAGCGTCGGCCGCTGGAGGAGATTCGAACGGTGCTCGCCCGATGCGTCGAGGTGGTCTCGGAGGTGGTCGAGGCCGCTGACCCGACAAAGCGTCAGACCCCGCGCCGACTCGTCGCCCTCGACGCCGATCGCATGCTCGCCCAATACCCGGCGCCGGCTCGGGCCTCGCGGGCCTCGGTGCGCCACGAGGCCGGCGCGGTGGCGATGCCGGGACTCTTCGCGCGGCTCGTTCCCTGGGGCGAGCTCGTCGACATGCTTGCCCGCGGCGAGCGCCATGTCGGGACGCTCGCGGCGGCCGAGGCCGCGATCCTGCGCCGTCGGTACGGATGGGGCGGCGAGCCGCCGCGCACGCTCGAAGAGCTCGCCGGAGCGGAGCGCACCACCGTGGGACGCATCACGGCGCGGGTGCTCGCGGCGGAGCGGCAGCTTCGGCGGGCGATGCGCGGCTAGCGTCCCGTTCGCCGTGACCGCCGGTGGCGATGTTGAGCCCGACGATGCCGAGCACCACCAGGGCGATCGAGCCGAGCTTGAGCGCCGACGCCGGCTCCTTGAACCACCAGATGCCAATGAGGGCGATGAGCGCGGCGCCCGACCCGGCCCACATCGCGTAGGCGGTGCCGACGTCGAGCTTCTTCGTCGCCATCGACAGGAAGACGACGCTCAGGAAATACATGACGATCGTGGCCACCGTCGGCCAGGGCCTGGTCAGGCCCGCCGAGACCTTCATCGAAATCGCCCAGCCGACCTCGAAGACGATGGCAAGCGCGAGCCAGAGGTAGAGCATGCGGGGAGTATCGCCTGCGGCCTCGCGGCGCACGAATGCGCGCACGAAAAAGCCCGCAGCGATGCGGGCCTGTTCGTGGTTGGTCTGGCGTTCGCGGAGCGACTCAGCGCTTGCTGAACTGGAAGCGACGGCGGGCACCGGCCTGGCCGTACTTCTTGCGCTCGACCTTGCGGTCGTCGCGGGTGAGGTAGCCGTGCTCGCGGAGGATCGCCTCGAGATTCACGTCATAGTTGAGGAGCGCACGGGCGAGGCCGAGGATGACCGCGCCGGCCTGACCGGTGAAGCCACCGCCGTTGGCGTTCACTTCGACCGTCACCGAGCCCTTGAGGTTGGCCCGCTCGAGCATGCCGTTGATGTTCTTGATGTCGCGCTCTTCGGTGAAGAAGACGTCGAGGTCCTTGCCGTTCACCTTGAAGGTGCCGGCGCCGGCCTTCACGCGGACGCGGGCGACGGCGGTCTTGCGGCGGCCGGTGCCCCAGAACCAACCGTGGGCATCGGGGCCGCGGGAAACGTACTGGGGACGGACTTCGGGGGTCGTGTCGGGCATGGACTGGTCCTACTCGCTGTCAGTCGAGGGTGATCGTGTGATTCAGTTGCTGTCGGCGGCGACGTGCGGCGCCGAGGGGGCGCTCAGCGCGATCGGGCTCTGGGCCGAGTGGGTGTGCTCGGCGCCGGAGAAGACGCGGAGCCGCGTGGTGATCTCACGGCCGAGGCGGCCGCGGGGGAGCATGCGGATGACGGCCTGGAAGACGACGCGCTCCGGGTTGGTGTCCATCAGCTCGCGGTAGCTCTTGACCTTGAGGCCACCCGGATAGCCGCTCCAGCGGCGGAGGGTCTTCTGGTCGAGCTTGCGGCCGGTGAGGACGACCTTCGCGGCGTTGGTGATGATCACCGAGTCGCCGGTGATCACGTGCGGGGTGTACTCGGGGCGGTGCTTGCCCATCAGAACGGTGGCAACTTCGGTCGCGAGGCGACCGAGGGTCTTGCCGCTTGCGTCGATGTGCCGCCACACGGTCTTCACTTCACCTGGCTTGGCAAGAAACGTCTGGCGGGGCATAGCGTCGTCCGATGATCTCGAGGCGTTCCGGATCGTGTCCGGGAGAGATGACCGTGCATCGCGGCGCGACGCGTCGTGAGGCACGGGTTCAACGACCCCCACGCCGGTCTGACCCGCCGAAAGGCGGTGCCCGGGCGCAGGGGGAATCGCACAAGATAGTGATCCCCGAGGGAGTGTCAAGGTTGTCGCACGTTGGAAGAGCGTTCGGCGCCGAGGATCGTGCATCGGACGTGGGTTCGGGGACGCACGATCGGCGAGGCTGTCACCCGTCCTTCGGTGGCGCCGGCGGGGATCGACACGACCGTCGGATGGGGGCCGCGGGGCTGCCGTTGACGTTGGGCAGGGCCATTCGGAGGCCGTTGGACCGGGGCCGTGCGACGGGCACCATGAGGAAAAGGCTCGATCAGAGCCGGTCGACATCGCGATCGATGTTGGACACGATCGATGCTCACGATCGATGTTGGACAGGCACTCATCGCCGCTCGCGCGTCATGGAAGTCCCTTCTTGGCGTCAAGAACGCGGATGTCGGAGCGCCGACGAAAGCTATCGGGCGTGACGCCGCACGGTGTGGCGCACGCTCAATCGCGCTGACCCTGGCCTCATCCATCCGCCGTGCGATCGGCGCAGGGTGCGCCGTCGCCCGAGAGACGGCACCTCCGGACGCTCTCAGACCGCCTCGCACGCGCCGCCGACATCGTTGCGGCGACCCTCGCCTTCCTCCTCCCGATCGGCGGCGTCCCCGCGTCTTGGCTACCGTTGGGACCTCGGACTGACCGACGAAGGTACTTCCCATGACTCAGCCCCCGCCGCCGGTTCCTCCATTCGGCCCACCCTCAGAATCGGCGCGCGGTGATCTGCCGACAAGAACTCCACCAGATGTCCCGACGATGCCGCCCCCTCCGGCGCCATCGCCGTCCGCCCCGGCTTCGCTCCCGGCGCCGAGTTCCAACGGCGTCCTCCGGACGGTCATCGCGTGGATCGTCATTCTCGGGTTGGCCGTCGGCTATGTCCGGCTTGGCTCGCTCCGGCATCCCGACGAGGGAGCTGCACGCGAGGACGATCCGGTTTCGACGGTGAGCGAGATGGGCGGCCGCATCGTCCACAGTGTGTCGACGCTGGGGCGCGATGCCGGTTGGACCCAGCTCTTCAACGAGGGCTCGATCGACGGCGCGAAGCCCGACCAGAAGGCGCCGTGGATCGACCACGTGGCGTTCGCCATTCTCAAGGCCGATGTCATCTCGCCAGAATCGGGACTGCACGAGCTCGAGTCCGTGGGCATGCGCGAGGACGCATCCGCCTCCGACGTCGCGGTCTACTCGACGGTGTCGCTCGTCCTGAAGGAGTGGAAGGAGGGCCAGACGCGCTTGCCGATCCCCGAGCCGGTGGCGACGCGACTTGGCTGGTACGGCAAGCTCCTCGCCGCCGAGGCGCCGCCGTCGAACCTGGCGCTCATCGTCCTGTGCTTCGTCGTCTGGTTCTGCGTGCATCTCACGCTTGGCGTGCTTCTGCTCCTCACCGCTGCGATCTGCGCCGGCTTGGGCGCAATGCGCTCGTCGATCGCCCTCACCGGCCGCGGTGCGCTCTACGCCGAGACCTTCGCGATCTGGTTCGCGCTCTTCGTGGGCCTTCAGTTCGCCATCGCGATCGTGCTGCACACGATCGGTCTCGACGCGCTCCTGATGCCCGCAGCGCTCCTGGGCATGTTCGCGAGCCTTGCGGCGCTCGCGTGGCCGGTGACGCGCGGCGTCGCGTGGAGCCAGGTCCGCCAGGACGTCGGCCTTCACGCCGGTCGCGGGTTCTTCCGTGAGGTCCTCGTCGGTCCCCTCGTCTACGCCTCCGGGCTGCCGCTGATGGCCGCGGGCCTCGTTGTCTACGCGATCGCGAAGTCGCAGGTGCCCGACGCCGCCCAGCCCTCGCACCCGATCGTCGAACAGTTCGCGGGTGGCGGTTGGGGAGTCGTGTCCATCTACCTCCTCGCCTGCGTGGCCGCTCCGATCGTTGAGGAAACGGCCTTTCGCGGCATCCTCTACCGACACCTTCGCGAGTCCGGCCGCTGGTTCGGCGCGGTCCTCGCTGCGGTGATTTCGACCGCGATCTCGAGCGTCCTCTTTGCGGGCATCCATCCGCAGGGACTTCTCTTCATCCCCGTCCTCGGCGGGCTGGCGACGGCCTTCTGCATCGGTCGGGAATGGCGAGGCTCGCTCATCTCCTGCATGGTCGCCCACGCGATCAATAACGCGGTCACGGTGACGCTGGGCGTCAGCATGGCCAACGGCTGAGCGGCCGGAGCGGCCGGCGAAGATCCGGCGATTTGGCCGAAGCCCGTTCCATTTTTGCGGAGGGCGGGCGAGAATTGGGGGAGATGCCGACCGCCGGTGCACCAACCGCTTTCGGAGCCGTCCCAATCGCCCCGCGCGGGCCGATCGTTCGGATGGTCGCCATCGCGATGGTCGCGTGCGGATCGACGACCTGCGTCGCCGACGTCGTCGCCGAGAGCATGGCGCGGGGCGAGCGGCCGTCCGCGGCGCCGCACACCACGCGTGAGGTCATTCGCGCCGAGATCGAGCGGACCGGCGCGTCGATCGACGCCAACACGCTCTTCGGCAAGCTGGTGGACCGCTACCGCGGACTCTCGCTCTACCGGGACTCGGTGAAGCTTGCCCATCGCACCATCGACGGAGCGACGGCGACCTCGACGGCGACGCAGCAGTCGATGGGCTGCACGGTCGACGGATCGACGCTGGCGGTGATCTCCTCGGCGCTGGGAAGCGGCGGCTCCTGCGATGCGCGCGACGCCTCGCCGATGGCCCGCCTCGAGCTTGCACGCCAACTCTGGACGCTGCCGCACCTGGCGCTGCGCTTTGCCGACGAGCCGCTGCGGTCGATGCGCGGCGGATTCGGGTCGCTCGTGCCGACGGCGGTGGAAGAAGTGACGATCGACCGAAAGCAGCTTCTGCGGCTTCACCTCGAGGCGGACGGCGAGGTCGTCGTCGCCGCCGGCACGGAGTGCGACGAGTCGACCGTGGACCTCTACGTCAATCCGCAGTCGCTCCTCGTCGAGCGCGTCGAGCACTCGCTCACGATCGCCGAGGGCGTGCGCTACGAGGCGACGCTTGAGATCACTCCGGAGCGGGCGATCGCGACGCCGGTCGCAACTCCGATGGTGGCGGAGCCAGCCGCCCCGACGGCGACGCCGACGACGGCACCAGCGCCTTCCGCATCGCCGCCCGCTGAGTCACCGGCCGCGCCGCACGGACCCTCCTCGCCGGTCGCCTGAGCGAGCGTATGGCGCGCTACGAGCGCTGCACCGACTCACGGGCCGCATCGACGGCGTCGAGAAACGCACGCACGCCGAAGGGCCGCGACAGCCATACGGTGCGCGGATCCTGCGGATGAAGCACCATCGTGTCGTGACGCTCGGTCGTGAGGACGATGGGCGTTGAGCAGCCCTCGGTGCGGGCCAGCCGCACGATCTCCAGCGTTTCGATGACCGAGGTCCCGCTCGACGCCACGACGAGCGACGCCGGTCGGCCCTCCCGGCGGAGAGCCGCGTCGATGAGCCGCTCCTCCGCGACGACATAGCCGCGCACCTGGAGCGCGGCGAGCACGAGATCGCGCACCGCCGGGTCGGACTCGGCGACGACGGCGAGCGGACGCTCCCGCGGCCGCGGCTCGCGCTGGGCCTGATCGGCGGGACTCTCGCCGCGCGGGTCGCGGGTGAGCGGAAGGCGCACGACCACCGTGGTGCCGGCGCCGGGGGAACTCGTCAGGTCGATCGAGCCGCCGAGGCGCTGGGCGATGCCCAATGCGGCGGAGAGCCCGAGTCCGCGGCCGAGTCCCTTGGTGGTGAAGAAGGGCTCGAATGCCTTCGCCAGCGTCGCGCCGTCCATGCCGATGCCGTCGTCGCCGATGGTGATGACCGCCGTGCCCGCGTCGCCCGCCGCGCTCACGTGCACCCTGCCGCCCGAGGGCGAGAGCGCCTCGAGGGCGTTGGTGAGGATGCCGACGAACATCTGTCGGGCGTGCTGCGGATCGGCATCGATGTCGAGGTGCCGCGGAACGGGCTCGACGTCGATGCGGGCGTTGCGCGGCGCGGAGGTTGAGGCGATGTCCGCCGCCTCGCGCAGCGTCCGCCCGAGGTTCACCCGCTCCGGCGAGAAGGGGCCGCGTCCGGCATACGCCAGCAGCGTCGAGACGAGGTCGCCCGCCCGTTCGCAGGCGGCGTCGATGCGATCGGCGCACTCCCGCACGCCGTCCACGTCGTTGTCGCGGATTCGCAGCAGTCCCGCGTTGCCGCGAATGCCCATGACGATGTTGTTGAAGTCATGGGCCACGCCGCCGGAGAGGACGCCGAGGCTCTCGAGCCGCTGGGCCTGCAAGACGTTGGTCTCCAGCCGCAGCCGTTCGGCCTCCTCCTGGCGGCGCTCCGCAAGGTCCTCGACGGCGACGATCGCGCCGCGCCGCGTCCCTCGCTCGTCGATGAAGGCGCTCAGGTGCAGGCCGAGCCACGCGCCGCTGCCGTCGCCTCGCGAGCACTCGATCTCGATGTCGCATGCTTCGCCGGCGAGCGTGCGGTCGACGGCCCGCTGCAGGCTCTCGCGATGGGAGGGCAGGGCGATGTCGAAGAGCGAGCGGCCGACCATCGAACCGGAGGGCACGCCGAGGATCGCCTCGAGTCGGCTGTTGGCGTGCAGCGTGCGCATCGCGGAGTCGAGCTGCCAGTAGCCGAGCTTCGCGGCGTCGACGACCAGTCGGAGCCGACCCGCGACGGATGCGATTTCGGCCGTGTTCCTTCGATTCGATGCGACGCTCACGCCCAACAGGACGGCCATCGACTGCAGGGCAAGGACGACTCCCCACAGGCCGAGTGCCCGCCCCGACGTCTCGCCGGAGAGGAGCGGATTGAAGGGTCCGTCGCCGGTGACCGCCGCGACGAGCAGAACGCTTGCGCCGACGAGCCCGATCGCCGCGGCGCCGAGGCGGTCGAAGCGGATCGCGATCGTGACGGCGATGGGCAGCGCGGCCAGCGTCGCGAGCGGACCGAGGATCCGCATCTCCGGCGCGACGTACGTCGCCGTCATGCTCGCGAGGGTGAGCGCAGCGACCATTGCGATGAGCTCGACCCAGCGGCGCGTGGGCAGCGAGCGCATCGGGACGCTCCACGCGAGCAGCATCGCCGGCGTGAGGATCGTCGCGCCGACCGCCTCGGCGAGCGTCCAGTGGGTCCAGAGTTCCGCCGGATCGAATTCGCGTCCCGCCCCGAGCCGAAAGGCGGTCGTGACGCCGAACGCGTCGAGGGCGCTGGTGACGGGAACGGCGACGACCAGCACGAGTCCGAGGTCGCTGACCCGGTCAAGCGATGCGTCGAAGCCTGCGAGGCGCCGCAGTCCCCACGCCACGAGGGCCGGCACTCCGGCGCTCGTGCTTGCCGCGAGCAGTCCGCCGCCGACCTGGATCACCGCAAGCCACGAGAAGGCGAGCCACGCCGCGGCGAGGATCGCGGGAAAGAAGCGAAGGCCGCCGATCAGGAAGATGCCAAGGGCGAAGCCGACCGGGAGCCATACCAGCGGTTCGGTGTGGTTGGTCGCGTCGGTCCGCAGTCCGATGATGGCGACGCAGAGATACGCGGCGCAGACGCCGATGTGAAGAAGGATCTCGCGGATGATCCGAAGCATGCGGGGGCCGCAGGGTACCGCGCGTCGGCAACGAAACGAAAACGCGCCGTCCGAAGACGGTGCGTCGTTCGTTTCGTCAGGTCATCCGAATCGCGCTGGTCAGGCGCCGCAGCCGAGGGCCATGAACTCCTCGCGGACGATCTTGCCCTTCTCGACGGTGTAGACGCCGATCTCGCGCATCGTCATGCGCTCGCCGCCACCGCGTGGCGAGACTTCCATGGTGAAGTGCACGGAGAAGCCGGTCGCGCCGACGAAGGGGCCTTCGGCCACGGCGTTGTGCGACTCGAACGCGCCGTGCCACCAGGCGTTCTTCTCGTCGACGCCCTTCTTGCCGAGGAAGACGGAGCCGTCGCCCTCGATCGACTCGATCTTCTTGTGGTGCCAGAGCTTCTCGACCTCGGACGCCTTGCCGCGGTTGAAGAGCTGCACGAGACTCGCGCCGACCTCGGCCGCGCTGGCGCCCTTGCCGGTGGTGAGCCGCTTCTTCGCTACGTTCTTGAACTTCGGCATCGGCGGTGCGCCGCCGGTGCAATCGCAGTCGCAGCAGCAGTCGGAGGCCGCGGCGGTAGCGGCCTTCGCCTTCTTCGCGGGCTTCTCCGCCTTCGCGGGCTTGTCCTTCTTCTTGGTCTTGTCCTTCGCCATTCGATGTCCCCGGGGAGTGCCCCGAATGTGGCCGCGAGCGGCCGTGGTTGGTGATGTGGCGCCCTGTAGGCGCTATTCGCTCAGCTCGACCGTCCAGTAGGCCTCGTCGAGGAATGCCTTCCACGACTGGTACTTGGGACTGCCGAGACGGATGGTAATGGCCGGGTTGCGCTTCGGCTTGATCGGCTGGCGGATCAGCCGCATGCTTGCCTGGTCGGGCGTGCGGCCGCCCTTGCGGGCATTGCACCGCACGCATGCGCACACGAGATTGGTCCAGGTGTTCTCGCCGCCCTGCACGCGCGGACGCACATGGTCGAGGGTGAGTTCCTTGGTCGGGAAGTGCTTGCCGCAGTACTGGCAGCGGCTGCCGTCGCGGGCGTAGATGTTGCGCCGGTTGAGCTTGACGTGCTCGCGCGGGAAGCGGTCGTAGCCGAGGACGCGAATGATCTTCGGCACGGCGATCGCGAACCGGGCCGTCATGACCCAGTCGTGCTGGTCGCGCTCGTGCTCATGCTGGAACGCCGATGCGTCCGACCAGGAGCGGAACGAGTAGCCCGCGTAGTTGCCGTTCTCGATGGCGACGACTTCAGCGATGTCCTTGACGAGCATGGTGAACGCGCGACGCGCGTCGATCACGCGCACCGCGGCGTAGACGCGATTCAGCACCAGCACCTTGGCGTCGAGCGCCGTGGCCAATGCTGCCGTCGCGGATCCTGCACTCGACTGGGAGAGCGTGGACATCCTGTACCTGCGCCTCGTCCGCGTTGGTTCCGCAACACGCGGACTTGGGCTCCGCGGACACCCAATGGTAACGATCGGGAGCGGCGCGGGGCAACGACTGCGCAAAGAGGTCGCGAAGGAACGCTCCAGCGGTCCTCCCCGAGACCGCGCGATCGGCACGATCGGTGCCGACGGAACGCGCCGGCGATCAGGCGCCCAGCCACTCGAGCTGGCGTTCGATCGATCCGGGCCGCAGCACCAGCGGCAGGTCCTTCGGGGCGTGATCGGCCAGAAGCTTTCGGATCAGGTCGCGGGGCAAACATCCCTCGCCGAGCGGAACGGGCCGGAGCAGTTCGCCGTCGACGACCGCGTCGTGCAGCAGGAACATCGCCGCCCGCGGGGCGAGCGTCTCGATGATCCGTCGCAGGTGGTCCTCGACATCCTTGAGCATTCCGGGAAGGAGGAGGTCGGCCGGTCCGACCGCGATCTCGAAAGGCTGGCCTTGCCGCTCGCGGAGGAGGTTCACGCAGCCTTGGACGTCGCTCAAGACGTGGCGGGCGTGGGGACGGAAGGCGAGGGTCCGGCCGCGGGCGACCAAGGTCGGCGCGGCGGCGTCGCAGAAGTCGCGGAAGGCGGCGTGCCCCTCGCGCATCCAGGTGCGCGGATCGTCACCGAAGAGTTCGTCGGCCAAGGTGCCGCTCCAGACGACGATCCGTTCGCCGGGGAGTTCGGCATCGAGCATCCACTCCTCGGAGAGCGGGTTGCCGTCGGCGAAGGCCGCGAGCGGCTGACCGGCCAGTGAGCCATAGCCGACGAAGAGCCCCTCGCAGCAGGGATGCGAGGCGCCGACGAGTCGGGCGAGGGCCTTGGCGTTGTGGTGGAGGTAGATGCGCATGGCGAAATCGGCGGAGGGTGCGGGCCGCGCGGCCGGCTCAGCCTCGATACTCGCAGCGCGTCGTACAGGTTTCGTGGACGACGACCTCGCTCAGGAGCGGCACGGCGGGCTTGAGCCGATCCCAGATCCACTTCGCGATCATCTCGCTGGTCGGGTTCTCAAGGCCGGCGATGTCGTTCAGGCAGTAGTGGTCGAGGGCCTTCTCGATCGGCTCCGTCGCCCGCTTGATGTCGCCGTAGTCGACGAGGTAGCCCTTCGCCGGATCGACGTCCCCCTCAACGACGATGTCGATCTTGAACGAGTGCCCATGCAACCGCCGGCACTTGTGCCCGTCCGGAAAACACGGCAGCCAGTGGGCGGCTTCGAAGGCGAAACTCTTGGCAAGTCGAACGTGCATGGGGATTCAACACAGAGGCACAGAGAACACAGAGGGCCACAGAGCGGGCGATCAGACGGGACGAGCGAAGCAGGGGAAGAAGAAAGGGGAAGAGATGTCAAGACACCTCTTCCCCTTGTCATTTCTTCTCTGTGTGCTCTGCGTCCTCTGTGCCTCTGTGTTTCTCTGGCGAAACTCAGCTCTTCGCGGTCTCTTCCTTCAGGCCGCGGCGCTGGTCGCGGAGGCGGCGGCTGCGGCCGGTGCGGTCGCGGAGGTAGAAGAGCTTCGCGCGGCGGGCGTCGGCGCGGCGGACGAGGTCGATCTTGGCCACGCGCGGGGAGTGCAGCGGGAAGATGCGCTCGACGCCCTCGTTGGCGACGATGCGGCGGACGGTGATCGTCTTGTTCACGCCGCGACCCTTCTCGGCGATGAAGACACCCTGGAAGATCTGGATGCGTTCCTTGTCGCCTTCGATGATCTTGTAGTGGACGTCGATGGTGTCGCCGATGGTGAAGTCGGGATACGCGTCCGCGGCCTTGAGCTGGCTGGCGACGATGCCTTCGATGATCTGGGTACGGTTCATGTCAGTCGGTCCTTGGGCCCCACACGGCGGTGGATCGTGGCCCGGTTGTCCCATCCAGCGTGACTTCCCTCGGGTGAGGATGCGAAGCCATAGGCCGGGCGGTTCTGCGACATGGGACGTGTGCGAGGCCGAATCGGTCGGCCGGCACGCTCGCCCAGCGGTCGCGAGGCGAAAAGTGATCGAGAAGTTAGGTGAGGAGGTCCGGTCGGCGCTTTCGCGTTCGCTCGAGCCTCTGCTGGTCTCGCCATCGGGCGATCGACGCGTGGTCGCCGCTCAACAGCACATCGGGGACGGTCCGGCCTTGCCACTCGCGCGGCCGGGTGAAGTGCGGACAGTCCAGAAGGAGCGGTCCGCCGGCTTCGGTGGGGGCCGCGAAGGAATCCTCCGCGGCTGACCCTTCGTGGCCGAGCGCTCCGGGAAGGAGACGCACGACCGCGTCGACGACGAGCATGGCAGGGAGCTCGCCGCCAGAGAGGACGAAGTCGCCGATCGAGAGTTCGAGGGGTTGGAGTTCCTCGATCACCCGCTCGTCGATGCCCTCATAGTGGCCCGCGATCATGAGCAGACGCTCCTGTTTCGCGAGCCACTCCACTCGGCGCTGCCCCAGCGGTTCACCCTGGGGAGTCATCAGCAGCCGAACGGCCGGCCTTTCATCCATCGCTTCGACGGCACGTACGGCGTCGTGGACGGGCTGGCACATCATCACCATGCCCGGTCCGCCCCCGAAGGGACGGTCGTCCACCTTGTTGTGCTTGTTGTCGGCCCAAGCCCGGATGTCGTGAACGTGCAAGTTCGCGATGCCGTTCTGGGCCGCACGCCCGACGATGCTCGTTTGGAGCACCTGCGGGAACATCTCCGGGAAGAGGGTCAGCAGGTCGATGCGCATCGGAATCCTCCACGCACGGCTGCCGCCCCGTCCGACGAAGCGTTCGCGGACGAAGTGTTAGGCCTTCGCCTTGCTCTGGTTCGCATTCTGCTTCTTGCGACCCGGAGCCTCGACGCCGACCTTGCGGAGAAGGTCACGGACGGTCTCGCTCGGCTGGGCGCCGACCGAGAGCCAGTGCTTCACGCGCTCGATGTCGAACTTGATCTGCTCGCCGGCGGCAACCGGATCGAACCACCCGAGTTCCTCGATGACACGGCCATCGCGCGGATTGCGCTTGTCCATGGCACCAAGACGATAGAACGGACGATGGGCGCGGCCCATGCGCTTGAGACGGAGAACAACCATTGCGTGGATCCTCGTCAGCGTCCGCTTCGGTCCCGTCGCGTACGTGTGCGACTCGGTCAGACCGGGCGTGTCGTGGAGCGGGAGGACGAAGCAGGACGCTTCGCCCTCACTCGCCGTGCGGCACGCCTTCAGCGGGCGGATGCGAAGGGGGGAGGGTAGAGGAAGCGGCCGGAGGATGCAACGGCTTCGCCGCCGCGCGGGTTATTCGGACGACCCGTGGAGCCGATCGACCTGCCGCACCACGGCCTTGAGGTACTCGATCCCGGCGCTTCGTCCCGCCCGCATCACAAGCGTTCCGATGCTCGTCGCCAATACCACGATGAGGATGAACGAACCGGCCTGCCGCATGAAATCGGAGTGGTAGAAGCGGTAGGTCGCGGGGGTCAGCCCCGACACGATCGTCGCCCCGTCCAGCGGCGGAACCGGCAGGAGATTGAAGGCCAGAAGCCCGGCGTTGATCTGCCCGCCGACCAGCAGCGCCTCAAGAAGGTACTTGTTGATCGCGTCCGGTCCCTGCACGCCGACCAGGACGCCGGCCGTCGTCAGGAGGCCGAAGGCAAGCAGCAGATTCACCAGCGGCCCGGCCCCGGCAACCCACACGTCGCCCCATCGCCCCCACTTGAACCGCGAGGGCCTCACGGGCATGAGTCCCCACGTGATGCCGAAGAGCGCGAAGGCCAGGAGGGCGTAGCCGCCCATATGCACGAGGGGATTCAGCGTCATCCGGCCGTATTCCCTGGGCGTCGAGTCGCCCTGCTGCAGCGCGGCCCAGCCGTGGCCGAGTTCGTGCAGGCAGATCGAGACGATGACCCAGAAGCAATAGCAGTAGAGCTGCCAATACTCGCCGCTGCTCGTGAAGTCGGTGACCCACCAGTGCATGGGGGCGATCGTAGCAGTCCGGCGGCGCGGTTGCCGTCGCGTTAGGCACTCCACGCGCCGAGGATGACCGCGAGGTCCGCCCCGTCGACGGTGCCGTCGCCGGTCAGGTCGGGGGCCGCGGTGCCCCACGCTCCCAAGAGGATCGCCAGGTCGGCGCCGTTCACCGCGCCATCGCAGTTGAGGTCAGCGGCCGGAGTGCAGGCCGGGGCGACGAGGAATCGGAAGGTGCGAAGCTGCTGTTGGGCGAAGGACGCGCTGATGGCGTCGTTCCGGACCGCCTGCTCGCCGATGTCGGTCTCGATGTGGGTCGTTGCCTTGGCGGCGTCGGTCGCGAATCCGAGCGCCGAGATCGAACTGGTCGCCGGAACGTTGGCGAGATTCCACGCCCGGACGATCACACCGGCGCCGATGCCCTCCTCGGCCGGCTTGATCGCCCACGCGATCACCTTCGGGTCGGCCACCGCGAGCAGCGAATGGGTGGACGGCGGCAGCGGCGCCGCGGCGCCGCCGGTCGCGGCGGTTGCGACGAGCGGATTCTGCTGGGCCAGCGCGGTGCGCATCGCGACCGGCTGGTCGTAGCCGACGCTGGTGGCCAGCGCGAACCGCTGCGTGAAGGAGGTCGCTCCCCCCTGATTCTGGAGCCCGAGGCCCGTGCCGTCGACCTGTCCCCCGGCCAGCACCTTCAGGAGCGGCGTCGTCGCGTCGAGAAGATCGGGCGTGCTGTTGCCGAGCTGGACGAACAGGCAGTCGCTGTTGGCTAACGTGACGCCCGCGCCGTCGGCCCCGCGGATGTCCGCGAAGTGGTTGAGGGTGAGCCAGTCGTAGCGGGCCCGTGCCGAGGCGTAGTCGCCGCCCTGCGTGGAGAGCTTCGCGACGTTGACCGCGCCGACCTCCTCGTGGCGCACCGTTGGCGTCGGAAGGGCGAAGCCGAAGCCCCACGTCAGCGTCGATCCGAAGTTCTGGGTGATGCGGTTGTCGATGTCGACGCGATCGCCGTCGCGATAGAGCGTGACCCGCGTGGTGTGGGCGACGGGCGAGCTCGCCACGGCCTTGAGCGTCACCGAGACCGGACCGGCGTTCTCGACCGAGATCGTTCCCGTCGAGGCGCCGAGGTCGTTGAGGGCCCGGCCTCCGACGACCGCGGCGAACTCGCGGTCGGACTGGGCGCGGTCGACGAGGCTCGTGATCGCGCCGCGCCGGTCGAGCGTGACCCGATGGCGGCTCGACTGGTAGGTGATGTTCAGCGTGCCGCCGCCGACGAAATCGGCCGCCGGCGCGAAGGCCTGACCGGCGCCCGCGATCACCTCGAAGACGCGATAGCCGACGCTCGGAACGTTCGAGGCCAGGGCCCGCAGCGTGGTGACGCCGTCGACGGTCATGATCTGCGAGGGCGTCTCCGCGCCGGTGGCGACGTCGACGACGTGCACCGGACCGCCGGGGGCGATCGGGAGGTCGACGGCATCGGTCCTCGACCACGACAGCGGATTGAAGACGACGAATCGCGTCGTGCCGGCCGGCGCGGGAACGAGCCCCCCGAGCGACGTGAGCGCCGCGTTCTGGAGCGAGTTCGCGTAGGAGGCAACCGTCGCGGCATTCTGCTTCTGGTACGCGGCGTAGGCGGCCTTCGAGATCGGGCCGTCGGCGGTCCAGTCGTGGTCATGGAAGAGGCCGAGCCGCTCCCACGCCTCGTCGCGGGCCGCGACGAATGGATCCATGAAGCCAGGGTTCTCGAGCGACACGATCGTCGCCATGGCCTCGGCCGTCCGCAGCCGCTCGATCGCCCGCTTCACCGTCGCCGAGGTCTCGGCGAGCGATGCGAGGTAGAGCTCCCACTCGTTGCCGTAGGCGAGCGACTCGCTGGGCAGGGCAGCGCCGTAGGTCGCCTCGAAGTCGGCGAAGAAGTCGACCTCGTTCGAGACGATCACCTGGCGCGTCGCGTCGGTCGTCGCCTGGGCCACGGTGACGAACTCGTCGGTCAGCGTCTTCAGGTCGTCCCAGCCCTTTCCGAAGGCCCCGATGACGTCGTAGGGATAGCGGGCCGCGAAGCCGTTGAAGGGGGCGTTCGCCGTCACGAAGTCGACCGCGGCGCCGGGGAACCGCGCCTCGGCGTAGCCGCCTAACGATTCGTTCCCGGCGAGCATCGAGTTCCACTTCATCAAGACCCGCTGTCCGTCCGGCCCGGTCCACCAGCCGATGTCCTGGGCGCGGTTCCACGCGTCCTCGACCTTCGACGCGCAGCCGCAGATTCCCTTCCACGACCACGCCGCGCCGCTGCCGGCGAAGAGCGACGCGAGGCCGCGCGGCACGACCTGGTTCTCCATGGTGATGACCAGCGGAAAGCGCAGGTCGTAGCGGCGCTCGAGGTGACCGGGGTAGTACATCGTCCGGATCACGTCCTCGGCCGGCGAGCCGCCGTGCAATGTCACCAGCGGATTGAGCGGGGCGGTGAACTGACCGAGCCTCACGCGATTCATGAGCGCGTCGAACTGGGCCGGCGTGCGCGACTCCTCGAAGACGCGAAGCCAGTAGGAGCCGTCGAGATTGAATCGGCTCCGGTACTCGGGCGGATTCGACGCGGTCGAGTCGGCCAGGGCCGCGTAGTAGTCGATCATCTCGAGGAAGGCGGCGCGATAGGTCGCCTCGTCGGCGGTCCACATGTAGTCGGTGTGGTCGTCGCAGGCGATGTAGACGCGCTTGGGGGGCAGTGCGGCGCATGCCAGGAGCGAGGCGGCGACGAGCGTGATCATGCGTTCAGCGTGACACGTGCCGCGGCAAACGCAACCGCTCCGCGAAAGGCGAACGATCCTCCGCGAAGGTGACGCGCCCGCCCATGATCGTGCCGATCGCCTTCGGCCTTCTCGTGACCCAATCGCATGCGTAGGGATCGGCGTCGAGGAGCGTGCAGTCGGCCAGCCGTCCCTCGGCGATCACGCCCGCGTCGAGTCCGAGGCACTCGGCGGCGGTGCGGGTGTAGGCGACGAGCGCCTCGTGGACGCCGATGCTGTCCTCGATGCGGCACGGGGCGCCGTCCACGTCAAGACCGGTGACGGCCGCGGCGATGCCGAGCATCGGATCGGGACTGACGATGGGCCAGTCGCTGCCGAACGCGAGTCGGGCACCGGCGTCGAGGAGCCGGCGAAACGGGAAGAAGCGGTCCATGCGCCGCGGGCCGAGCCGCCCGACGGCGCTGCGGGCGTCGTAGGCCTTGTGCAGCGGCTGCATGCTGGCGAATTGGCCGCGGAAGCGCAACAGGTCATCGGGCGCGAGCGTCTGGGCGTGCTCGATTCGGGCCGGTGCGCCGTCGCTCGCGTCGATCGCGTCGAGGGCGAGTCTCGCGGCCTCGTCGCCGATGGCGTGCATGGAGGGCGAGAGTCCGGCGGCGCGGACGGCGCGGATCCATTCGACGAGAAGACCGCGCTCGGCAAGCTCGACCAGCAATCCGCGGTTCGCCGGATCGTCCTCGTAGGGTTCGAGCATCCGCGCCGTGCGCGAGCCGAGGGTGCCGTCAACGAACGCCTTCATCCCGATGACCGCGAGTCGGTCGTCGTTGCGAAAGCCCCGCGCGTAGCCGAGGTCGAGGGGCCACTCGCGATCGAGCAGCGTGACGCGCAAGCGCACGTCGAGAGCGTCACGCTGCGGCTCGAACGCCTCGCGTACGACTTTCCCATACTCCATCGAGCCGACCGAGGTGATGCCGAGGGCGGCGAGATGGGCAAGCGCCGCGCGCACGGCGTCGCGCCGCGCTTCGGGCGACGGCGACGGCACGAGCGGCTGCACGAGCGTCCACGCCGCGGCCTCCTGCAGAAGGCCGGTCGGCTCGCCGCGCTCGTCGCGAATGATGCGGCCTCCCGGCGGATCGCGGCTCAGGTCGTGCCGCTCGCGGAGGAGCGACAGCACCGCGTCGTTCACGACGCAGGCGTGCTGGTCCATCCGCCACAGGACGCAGGGGACATCGCCCGCGGCCGAAAGCCACGAGCGGTCCGGCGCCTCGCGCGGCACGAACCCATCCTCGTTCCAGGAGCGTCCGAGGAGCCACGCGCCGCGCGGCAGCGTTTCGCGGCGCTCCCGCAGCGCACGCTCGACGTCGGCTCGCCCCCGTGCCGCGGAGAGGTCGACCTGCATGAGCGTCTCGCCCCCGAGCGCGCAATGCAGGTGGGCGTCGATGAGCCCGGGAAGCAGGGTCGCGCCCGCGAGGTCAATGACCTGACCGATCGGTCGAGACGGGTCGATCGCGAGGATGCGGCCGTCGCGGAAGGCCACGGACGTCGCCCGCGGCCGGACCGGGTCCATGGTGTGGATCGAGCCGCGGACCAGCGTCAGTTCGTTCGGCATTGCTGCTATCGTACGGGCCGTTCTGGAGGACCCGATGTCACTCTCTCGACTGCCGCTCGTCACGATGTCCCTGTCCGCACTCATTGCCGTCGGCGCCATTGGTGCCTGCGGCGGCGAATCGCCCACGCCGAAGCCGCCGGCCCCGCCGGTGAAGGCGCCGACCCCGCCCGCACCGAACAAGCAGGACACCTCCGCGCCGAAGGCCGATCCGCCGTCGATGCCGCAGGCGCCGGCTCCCGCGGGTCAGGCCCAGGAGTGGAAGGTCTCGAGCGCGACCGATGACCCGACCAAGATCGAGGTCGCCGGCCTCGAGATGCCCAAGCCGACCACGTGGGTCTGGACGCAGCCGACGATGCAGTTCCGCACGCTCCAGTACACGGTTCCCGCCGCGGGCGACTCGAAGGACGCGGGCGAACTCATCGTCAGCCTCTTCACCGGCGCCGACGGCGGCCCGATCGAGCAGAACATCGGTCGCTGGGCGAACCAGTTCCGCGACGCCGAGGGCAAGGCCGCGACGCCGAAGCGCGAGGAGAAGGAAGTCGACGGACTCAAGATCATCCTCGTCGAGCTGAAGGGCGCGTTCATGGCCATGGGTTCGCCGGCGCCGAAGGAAGGCACGCTCCAGCTCGGGGCGATCGTCCGGGCCGAGGGCCGCACGATCTTCCTCCGCCTCAACGGTCCCGAGAAGACCATCGAGGGCGAGCGGGCCAACTGGGACAAGCTCATCGCCGGGCTGAAGCACGCGAAGTGACTTCGCCGGACGGATCGAACAGCGACGACGGCGGGCTCCGCGTGGTGCCCCCCCGCGGGGGTTGGGAGCGCTGCCGTGTTGAGCGAAGCGTTAGGCGCCAAACCGCCTGTTGGCCTCATTCCAGTTCACCACGTTCCAGAACGCCGTCACGTAGTCGGGGCGACGGTTCTGGTAGTGCAGGTAGTAGGCGTGCTCCCAGACGTCGAGTCCGATGATCGGCGTGCCGGTCGCGTCGGCCACCCCCTCCATGAGCGGGTTGTCCTGGTTCGGCGTGCTGGTGATGGCGAGCGAGCCGTCGCCCTTCCTGATGATCCACGCCCAGCCCGAGCCGAAGCGGCCGGCGGCGGCGGCGGCGAACTTGGCCTTCATGTCCTCCATCGAGCCGAAGGCCTTCGTGATCGCGGCGGCCAGGGCCGCGCTCGGCGCGCCGCCCTTGCCGGCCGGGGCGAGGAGCTGCCAGAAGAGCGAGTGGTTGTAGTGGCCGCCGCCGTTGTTGCGAACCGCGCCGCGAACCGCCTCGGGGACCTTGGTGATCGCGGCGCAGATCTCCTCGATCGACTTGCCCGCCCAGTCCGCGTGGGCCTCGAGGGCCTTGTTCAGGTTGGTGACGTAGGCGTTGTGGTGCTTGGTGCGATGGATGTTCATCGTCTGCGCGTCGATGTGGGGCTCGAGCGCGTTCTCTGCATACGGAAGTTCGGGCAACGTGAAAGCCATGGTGGTCTCCTGATGGGTGGGCGAAGTGTAGTGCGTTCAGCGGAGCGTCAGGCCGTCGAAGGCCAGCGCCATCGACTTGGGCAGTTGCGGGTCGAGCTCCGCATGGCGAATGTCATGGGTCATGTGAATGAAGTACGTGTGCTCGGCCGCGATGCGCTCGGCGGCGTCGATGGCGTCGTCGACCTTGAAGTG
Organism: Phycisphaerales bacterium; assembly: GCA_044220875.1. Lineage (GTDB taxonomy): Bacteria > Planctomycetota > Phycisphaerae > Phycisphaerales > SM1A02 > JAEUIT01. The sequence goes on from JBGAQH010000001.1 coordinate 1,107,539, forward strand.
GGTCGGATGGGCGCGGTAGCGCAGCATGCCGAGGGCCAGGGTCCGCAGGCCGCGGAGGAGCGGCCAGGAGTCGGGGGGGATCGCGCTCACGTCGGTGCAGTAGGCGAGCGGGAAGGGGCCGGGCTGCTCCGCCGCGACCGTGCCGTCGGCGCCGAGCGCGTCGAGCCGGAAGCCGAGCACCGGCAACCGGCCGTGGAGCAGCGGCACCGGCGTGATCCGGATGCCGAAGAGGTCGAAGGGCCTGGCGTCGTCGATGCGCCGCGGGATGAGGTCGGCGACGAAGGAGTCGTTCACGTTCTTGTGCCGCTCGAAGATGTGGCGGTAGACCCGCTTGAGGTGATCGAGGGTGTGCTCGTCGGCCCAGATCTCGATCGGCTGCTGCATGATGGCGTTGTAGCGCCGCACGTCGTCGAGCCCGAAGGTGTGGTCGACGTGATTGTGGGTGTACACGATCGCGTCGCAGCGGCTGAACCGGTGCCGCAGGCTCTGCTCGCGGTGGTCGGGGGGCGTGTCGATGAGGAGGAGTCGCGCCTGCCCGCGGGCGTCGGCGAACCGGATCGCCGCGCCGCAGCGGAGGCGCCGGTCGCGCGGGTCCTCCGAGGTGCAGACCGCGCATTCGCAGCCGATCACCGGGATCCCGGCGCTGGTGCCGGTGCCGAGGAAGAGGAACTCGACGCCGCTGACGCTCATGGGAACACCGCCCGCAGCGAGCGGACCGCTTCGGCCGGGCGCTCGGCAGCACAGACGCAGCCCGAGACGGCGACGCCGCGACAGCCGGCCTCGGCGAGGAGCGGAGCGTTGTCGGGGGTGATGCCGCCGATCGCCAGGTGCGGCACATGGCCGAAGCGGGCGAGATACTCGCGGAGCCACGCGATTCCCGCCTGCGGCGCGTCGGGCTTCACCGCGGTCGGGAACATCGCGCCGACGCCGCAGTAGTCGGCACCCTCGCGCAATGCCCGCTCCGCCTCGGCGCCGTCGTGGGCGCTCATGCCGATCGCCAGTCGTCGTCCGCAGAGTTGCCGCACGCTCGACGGCGGAAGATCGGTCTGGCCGACGTGCACGCCGTCGGCGCCGCTGGCTAACGCGACGTCCGCGCGGTCGTTCACGATGACCCGCACCCGCGCCGCCCGGGCCCGTTCGACGATCCACGCGACGCGCTCGGCGAGCGGCCCGCCGTCGAGCGACTTCTCGCGGACCTGGATCGCATCGGCGCCGCCGTCGATGGTCTGCATGACGACGTCGCGCCACGGCAGTCGGCAGAGCGACTCGGTGACGAGCACGCACACCCGCCACTGGGCCGCGGCGCCGGGGGCGCGGGCGACGACGGCGGCGCTTCGGTCGTACGCGAGGTACCGGACCCTCTCGACGGCACGGGCGATCTCGGGATCGACGGCCTTGGCGCACTCTTCGATGCTCCGAAGCGCCTCGCCGAGCCGGCTGGACGCCGCCGCCGCGATGTCCGGCAGGCCATGGCGGCGGTATTCGCCTTCGGTGGCGTTCGCGGTGCCGACGTCGTTGGCGGTCGAGCGATTGGCGATGAGCCAGCCGGCGGGGAATCGGGCCAACGCCGCCGCCAGGTCGTGGCGGAGCGACTTCAGGTCGCCGGCGAGCCTCTGGTCCTGCACCGCAAAACGCACCACGTCCTCGAGGGTCCGCAGGGCTTCCATGGCCCTATTGGCGTTGGCGTCGATGATCCGGGGCAGGGGGTCCATGCGGGAGTCGGGATGCTACGGGCGTCGAGCGATCCGGGCCGAACCGGTCCTGTCCGGGAGGCGGGGGAGAAAGCGGTTCGCCGTCCCGGGCGAGGGGGGCGCATCGACCGCCGCATCCGATTCACCCGGCAACTGCCGGCCCGTTTCTGCTATTCTCTCCGCCCCTATGGCCCAGATTCGCGAGCTCAAGAAGCGCATGGTCGCCGTCCGGACCATTCAGCGCATCACGAAGACCATGCAGATGATCGCGACCGCGAAGTTCAACGTGGCGCTGCAGCGCGCCCGTGCCTCGCGGCCATACACCGACACCATCCGCAAGCTCGTCGAGGAAGTCTCGGCGGCGGCGGGAGATGTCTCCCATCCGCTCCTCGAGCGACCGGCCAAGCCGGCCGGCGTCGAGACGGTGCTGGTCATCACCAGCGACCGCGGTCTCGCCGGAGCGTTCAACGGTCAGGTCCTGCGAAAGGCCGAGCGCCTGATTCGGGAGCTCCAGCAGTCCGGCAAGAAGGTTCAGCTTCTCGTCGCCGGCAAGAAGGGCGTCGCCTTCTTCCGTTTCGCCAAGATCGCCATTGCCCGCACCTTCAGCCTCGGCGACAAGCCGAAGTTCGAGGAAGCCGCGGCCCTCGCCGACGAGTTCATGAGCGACTTCGCCGCCGCCAAGACCGACGCCGTGCACATCGTGTCGATGCGCTTCCTCACCGCGTCGAAGCAGGCTCCGGAGGCCATTCGCCTTCTGCCGCTCACGCCGGTCGCTTCGCCCGCCGCAGGCGGCGGTGCCCGCGTCTCCTCGCTCGAATTCAGCCCCTCGGCGACGCAGATCCTCAGTGATCTCCTTCCGCGCACCGTGCGGATCCAGATCTTCCAGTGTTTCCTCGACGCCGTCGTCAGCGAGCAGGCCATGCGCCGTGTCGCGATGAAGGCCGCCACCGACAACGCCACCGGCCTCGGCCGCCTGCTCAAGCGCAATTTCAACCGCGCTCGTCAGGGCAAGATCACGACCGAGCTCACCGAAATCGTCTCGGGTGCCGCGGCCCTCAACTGAGGCCCCGGCGACCGGCGCACCGTTTCGTCCCATGACACCATGAACACCGGCCCCGACGCGAGCGCGTCGGGGCCGGTCCTTGTCGTGCGGAATCCTCGGCAGCGAGGGCGATCAGCTCTTGTCGGTCCCGTTGCCATCGCGCTTCCAGCTCTTCAGCCCGCCGCGGAGGACGTAGACATCCTTGTAGCCGTAGCCAAGGAGCTTCTTGGCGCAGGCTTTCGCGATCGCATCATCGCCTTCGCTGTCATACACGATGATCAGGTCGCGGTCCTTCAGGGCCACCATGTGCTCGGTATCGACGCGGCCCAAGGGGAGGCTCAGGGCCCCGGGAATGTGCTCTCGCTTGTATTCGGACTCGGGCCGCGGGTCGAGCCAGGCCGCCCGGGGCGTGCCGTTGATGCCGAACGTCCCGCGAGGCGTGGACATCAGTTCCATCGCCGCCGCCGACGTGTCGGCCCATGCAATGTCGCTGTCGCGCGTCTTGACGTCGCAGCCGACGGCCACAAGGAGCGAGGTGGCGGCGACGAGGGTGGCGAGCGAGCTCCGCGCCAAGAATTTCGTCGTACAACGAACGGGGGTAGGGAATCGCACGATGGTCTCCGTGTCGGTGGCATCCCTCGCATGGCCGGCGCGTGACTGCGACTGCCTGAGTGGACAGGCCACCATCATGCCGGAAAGTCGCGGTCGGCGGGGCCGATCGCCGAACAGGGTGCTTGAGGTGCCCGAAAGCCCTCGGCCAAACCGCCTCCCCTCTGGGGGGCTCCAGACAGGTTCACGTACGTTCTGCTCATGACACTCTCGACCTTGCCGATCGCCGTCACCCTCCTCGCCGCCGCACTGGGAGCCGGCGAGCCCCCGGCCAAAAGCCCAGCATCCCCGGCCCTCCCGCCCGCCGCCCACCCGAAGGCGAGCCCTACGGTCCAGACCGGTGACTCCCTCGTGACACCCGACCTGGTCGCGCTTGACTCGGTGATGACGCCGGGCAAGCCATTCGCGATCGGGGTTCGTTTCAAGCTCGCGCCGCACTGGCACCTCTACTGGCGGAACCCGGGTGACTCGGGCGGAGCGCCGGGCATCGAGATCACTGTCCCAGCGGGATTTACCGTCGGCCCGGTGGAGTACCCCCGGCCGATGGTGATCGAGCATCCGGGCGAAGTGACCATCGGCTACGAGAGCGAAGTCATCTACCGCATCGCGATCACGCCGCCCGCGACCTTGGTGGGCGTGGCGGATCGAATCGCCATCGAAGCCAAGCTTGATTGGATGGTCTGCAGCGACCGTTGCCTCTTCGGCAAGCGCACGGTGAGCGTCGAGCTCCCGACCCGCTCGCCGGTGCCGGCCTCCCTCCACGCCGTCGGCGGCGAGTTTCCCGTAACGCTCGCCGAACTTGGGCTGGCCGCCAAGGTCGAAGGGGCGACGCTCGTCATCACCGGCGAGCGGCTCGCCGCGGGGACGATTGCCCGTTTCATCCCCGACGTCACTCCCGGCGTCAGCTACGGCGCTACCGTCCCGCCCGCCGTGACTGCGGGCGACAAGGGCCTCAGCCTTTCGATCCCCCTGACGATCAAGCCGCAGAACGCGCTCGGAAAGCCGCTGCGGGTCGCCGGACTCATCACCCTGACCCGTCCCGACGGTGCATCCGGCGGGTCGGCATCCGTCGAAGTCGCCATGCCCGCCAACTGATCCGAACACTCCCCCACGCGACATACGCCGTGGGTTCACCGATACGTCACGTTGTCAACACCTCATTCCTTTCAGGAGACTGCCATGAAGAAATCGATTGCACTCGTTCTCGCCTCGACCCTCACCGCCGCCGTTGCCTTCGGCGCCTTCGCGGGCGACAAGGACACCGGCACCAAGACCGGCGACAAGCACGCCGCCCAGAAGCACGAGACCAAGACCGGCGAGGCCAAGACCGACAAGAAGGCCGAGACCACCAAGGTCGAGATCGGCAAGGCTGCCCCGAACTTCACCCTCAAGACCACCGAGGGCAAGGAGTGGAGCCTCACCGACGCGAAGGGCCACATCGTGGTTCTCGAGTGGTGCAACCCCGAGTGCCCGGCCTGCCAGCGCGTGACCAGCGACGGCACCGTCGCCGAGAGCATCAAGGGCGCGAAGGACGCCGCCTCGGACGTCGTCTACGTCATGATCAACTCCAGCGCCGCCAGCGAGAGCAGCCTCAAGGCGACCGCCGGCTACCTCAAGGAGCATCACGTTGACGTTCCGGCGCTGCTCGACAGCGAGGGCAAGGTCGGCATGATGTACGGCGCCCGCACCACCCCGCACATCTTCGTGATCGACGACAAGGGCGTCCTCCGCTATCAGGGCGCGATCGACGACGGCGGCCCGGCGAAGAAGGGCACGATGAACTACGTCGCCAACGCCGTGAAGCAGATCAAGGCCGGCGAGACCGTCGCTCCGGACAGCACCACGCCCTACGGCTGCGGCGTGAAGTACAAGAAGTAAGTCAACGCGAGTTCGCTCGCTGACGAATGAACGACCACGGGCCGCGGATCACTCCGCGGCCCGAGGTCGTTGTGCAATGGTGGTGTTCGGCGTCGCCGGATCAGCTCAACGACATTCAGCTCGCCGACATTCAGCTCGCCGACATTCAGCTCGCCGACATTCAGTTCACCACGTTCAACTCAGGTTCACCGGCATGACCACATAGACGAAGTCCGAGCCGGCCTTGATGACGCCGGGCTTGTTCGGGGCCTTCAGCTCGATGATCACCTGCTTGGCGTCGATGACCTTCAGGACGTCGGTGATGAACTGCGGGTTGAAGCCGATCTCGATCGGATCGCCCTCGTACTTCTCGATGTCGACCTTGATTTCGGCCTCGCCGAGCTCCGGGGCCCGGCTCGAGAGCACAAGCTGCCCGCCTCCGAAGGCCATGCGGACGCCCTTGCTCTCCTCGTTGGTGAGGAGTGCCGCCCGGCGCACCGCGCTGGTCAGCTCGCCCGCGTCGAAGGTGACGCGCTTGTCCTGCTCCTTCGGGATGACGTCCTCGAAGGGGGGGAAGCTGCCTTCGACGAGCCGCGTCGCGAGAATCGCGGCGTCGGCGCCCTCGCCCACGCGGAAGAGAACGAGGTTGTCCTCGCGGGCCACCGACACGAGCTCATCGGGATCCGAGAGGAGCTTCGCGACGACGTTCAGGGCCTTGGTCGGGATGATGCACTGGCTGTCGGCTTCGGCGGCCCGCGAGCACTCGCCCTTCGCCAGCGCCAGCCGGCGGCCGTCGGTTGCGACCATGCGGAGCCGCTTGCCCTTGCGCTCGAGCTGCACGCCGTTGATCGCGTAGCGGCTGTTGTCGATCGCCGTCGCGAAGAGCGTGCGATGGATGAGCCGCGCGAGCGTGCCCGCGGTCGTCTCGAAGTCCATCTTGTTCGCCGGATAGCCGTGGACGCCGGGGAAGTCCTTCGGGTCGTAGCCGAAGATCTTGAAGGTCGAGTCCTGGCCCTTGATGATCGCGACGTTGTTCTTGACCTCGATCGAGAGCGTCGAGTCCTCGCTCGCCCGCACGATCTGGTTGAGCTTGTCGGCCTGGATGAGCGCCTCGCCCTCGTCGGTCACCGAGACGCTGGCCACCGGGACGCTGAGGCCCACTTCGGTATCCGTGGCGCTGATGGTGAGCACGCCGTTCCTGGCGACGAACTTGAGGCAGAGGAGGACTGGCGACGGGGTTCTCGACGCGACGACGCTCCCGGCGAGAGCCAGGGCATCAAGAAGGGCCGAGCGATCGCAAACGAGCTTCATGGCAACGCATCCTCTAGTACGAACGGTCGTCCGGCATCCGCGAGGGGGGCGACCACAGTCGGTCGCGGCTCTCCTCCGGCGGTCCCCAACGGGTGGGAAGGGGAGTGTACGGGACGCGCCAGCCGACTGCCCGCATCCGGTCGCGGGACCCCGCGGGTCCGGGCCGACCCGCGCTCCCCGTCGTCGGCGGCGGGGTGAAGTGCACGATTGCTGCACCGTCCATCCGGATCGCCCTGTCCCGGGGCGTACCATGGCGCCATGCTCTATCGCATCGCCAGAGCCGTCGCCGAGGCCTTCAAGTTCGTCGCGTTCGGCGGGTTCATCGTGGCCTTTTTTACCGCGTTCGCGTTCGTCTTCATCATGCCGATCGTGCCGCTCTTCCTGATCATCTCGGCCCCGTTCGTGCTGGTGCTCTGCTGGATCACGAGCGACGTGCTGGGGGCCGCCGAGCAGGGAATCGCCCGGCGGGCGCTGCGAGCGCGCCGATGCCCAGCGTGCGGCCACGGGGTCGAGTCGAAGACCATGGCGAAGGAGACCGTGCACTGCTGCGGCGACTGCCGCCGCATGTACCAGCCCGACGGTGACGTCTGGCAACGCGGGCCGGACGCTCCCGAGGATCGCGTGGCGATGAATGCCGGCGCGTCGAGCAATGCGCCGACGTTCGCCTCCTCCTGACCTTACCGAGGCTCTTCGGGGGGGTCGCTCTCGCCGCCCACGTCAATCTGCGACCAGTCGATCGTGAGGGCCTCATCGCGACGGCGGCGGATCGCCTCTTCGGCGCGTTCGAGGTCCGCCTCGCGCACGAGCAGCTTCACGCGCCCCGGCGCCTCGGCCCGAAAGCTCCCGGTGTAGCCGCCGGCGACCGCACAGGGAATGCCCTCCGAGAGCAGCGTCTCGCGGGCGAGCGACGCCTGCCATTCGTCCTTGAACGTTGCCGCGACGACGTGGCGCTCATCCATGCGAATCAACCATGGGGAGCCGCCCCGTTGAGGAAGTGGACGGCGGCATCGCGCACGAGCTCGGCGACGGCGCTGCTTGCGACGACGATGCGCACCGGCGACCTCGGCTCGGCGCGGGCGACGAGCGCCTGGCCGGTGGCGACGATGGTGAGCGCCTGCGATGCGTGCGGCTCGCCGTCGGCGAGCAGGACCCGCACGAGTTCGCGCACGGTGTGAAAGTCGCGCGGTCCGCAGACCAATGGGTCGCGGGTGTTCTGCTCGACGCTCGCCTGGGCGTCGATCTCCTGCCACTGCTCGTTCGCGGCGAGTCCGAAGGTGACGATGTCGAAGATGCTCCGCCACGTCCCGACCGGGACGACGTAGAGCGGCGCGAGACGGAGCTTGTGCAGCACCGCCTCGAGCGCGGCGGCAAGGCGCTCGGCGGGGCAGGGGATTCGCATGGCTCCCGACGTCGAGGCGTGGGTGCCCGGCGCGGGGCAGAGGTCCAGCGTCACGGGATGGCGGGACGGGTCGATCGACAGCTCCACCGCGAGCTCGTCGCGATGCGTCTCGACGACGCCGCGGGCCTTGAGTTCCGGCCACACTTCACCGAAGCCGACGAATTCCACGTGGCGCTCCAGGTCCGGGGCCCGAGCGGGCGAGCCGGCTGAGGGGAGGGGAGGGCGGGAGGCGAGAACGGGCGAAAGGGGCTCGACCAACCTCGGTGGACGGGCGGAACGACGATCGCCGCACGGGTCGAAGGCCCCAATCGGGCAACGGTCCTACGAGGCGACCTCACGATAACGCGCGATCGGTCAGTCTCAAGGGCCTTTGTGCAACCTGCTCATGCCGCCGCCGAGCGCCCAAGCGGATCGCCGATCCCTGTACCATCCATGTTCCCGATGCGCACGGTCCTCTTCGTCTGCACTGGCAACACCTGCCGCTCACCGCTGGCCGAGGGGATCGCGCGGCACCTGCAGCGCAAGGGCAAGCTCCCCGCGGACCTCTTCTTCGCTTCGGCGGGGACCGCCGCCGGCGACGGCTGGGCGATGAGCGAGGAATCGGCGGCCGTGCTCCAGCGGCTCGGGGCGGTGCCCGAGGGACACTCGAAGCAGTTGACGCCAATCATGGTCGAGAGGGCGGACGTGGTCCTGGGCATGACCAAGAGTCACGTCGCCCAGGCCCAGGCCCTGATGGCCGGCAGCGGTCACGGCGACGCCGCGACCAAGGTGCTTGCCATCGACCCCGACGGCGACATTCAGGATCCGATCGGTTTGGGCCAGGAGGCCTACGACGCAGTGGGACGCAGGCTCCTTGAGTTGATCCCCAAACGCCTCGAAGAGGTGCTGAAGCCATGAAGATCGCCCTTGGCAGCGACCACCGCGGCATCGTCGTCGCGAACTCGTTGGTGAACCACCTCCGCGCGGAAGGCCACGAGGTCGACATCCTCGGCGAGTGCAGCGCCACGTCGAGCGACTATCCCGACGTCGCGTGGCTCGTCGGCCGCGCGGTGGGCGAGCGCCAGGTCGATCGCGGCATCCTCATCTGCGGCACCGGCATCGGCATGTGCATCGCGGCGAACAAGATCCAGGGCATCCGCGCCGCGATGGCCCAGGACGAGCTCTCGGCCCAGCTCAGCCGGACCCACAACGACGCCAACGTGCTCTGCCTCTCCGCGGACCTCATCGGCCAGACGCTCGCCAAGCGCGTGGTCGACGTCTGGACCAAGACGCAGTTCGAGGGCGGCCGCCACCAGCGGCGCCTCAACAAGATCGCCGCGATCGAGCGCGGCGAGGACCCGGGCTGCGTGAAGGCCTGAGCGGGCGCCGGTCGGCGCCCGACGGGTAGCGACGGCGCGCGGGCGCCGCGTTAGGTGCCGGCGAAGCCGCGGGCGATGTCGTGGAGGAGCTTCACGCCGAAGCCCGTCGGGCCGGGATTCGCGTACACGTCGCCGGCGCTCTCGACGCTGGCCACGCCGGCGATGTCGACGTGGGCCCACGGGATCCGCTCGTCGACGAAGTAGGAGAGGAACGCGCCGCCCTGCAGCGGATGGCCGAGGCGGCTCGGGTTCGAGTTGATGATGTCGGCGTGCTGGCTCCGCATGTGCTCGCGGTGCTCGTTCCACAGCGGCAGGTGCCAGACGCGGTCGCCGGTCCGCTCGCCCGAGCGCTCGACCCGCCCGCGCAGGTCGCCGTCGTTGCACATGAGGCCCGCGCACCAGGATCCTAACGCGACGACCACGCCGCCGGTGAGCGTCGCGACGTCGACGATGTGCGTCGGCTTGAGCGTCTTGCACGCCCACGCCATCGCGTCGGCGAGGACGAGGCGACCCTCGGCGTCGGTGTTGGTGACCTCGACCGTGACGCCGTTCATGAGCGTGATGATGTCGTCGGGGCGATAGCTGTCCCCCGAGACCATGTTCTCGGCGGCGGGGAGGAGGGCGGTCACGCGCACCGGCAGCTTCGCCGCGGCGATCGCGTGCATCGCGCCGAGCACGGCCATGCCGCCGCACTTGTCGTACTTCATCCCCTTCATGCCGTTGTTGACCTTGAGCGAGTAGCCGCCCGTGTCATAGGTCACGGTCTTCCCGACGAGGCAGAGGTGCACGTCCTTCGCGGCGCGGCTCACCTTCGCCGGTCGCCAGTCGAGGACGACGAGACAGGGCTTCGCCTCCGAGCCCATGCCCACCGCCACGAGGCCGCCCATGCCGAGGCGCTTGGCTTCGGCGTAGCCGATGACGCGATGGCTGAGCTTGTGCGACTTCGCGAGCTTGCGGGCCTCGTTGGCGACCCACGTGGGGGTGCAGACGTTGGGCGGCGTCGCGGCGGCGGTGCGGGCGAAGTTGATGCTCTCGGCGAGCGTGACGCCCGCGGCGATCCCGGCCCCGAAGTCGCGGTCGGCCGCGGCGATCGAGAGCGCCCCCTCGGCCTTCTTCCGCGTCGACGCGGTGCCGCGGAAACCGCCGTACTGCCAGTTGGCCATGCCCGCGCCGTCGCCGAAGGCCTGCCCGAGGGCGAGCCGGTCCGCGTCCTTCGCCAGCGCCCCCTCGTCGAAGTCAATCGCCGCGGCGCTGGCCCTCATGCGGTCAAGGGCCTTGAGCGCCTTCGCGCCGGCGACCCGCATCGTCTGGGCGGTCACGCCCTCGCGCTTGCCCAGGCCGACGACGAGCGTGTGCTCGTCGATCGTCCGCGTCTCGCCGTTGTCGGCCTGAAAGCCCGCGGCGCCGCCGAGCTTCTTCTTCGACCGCTCGATGTCGTCGGAGACGAGCAGGTGAACGCGAACGGCGGAACGGGACGGCTTGGACGTGGTGGTGATCGACGTGTACACGGGTGGGCACCTTCGCGGAAAGCGTCGAACGATACAGCGATCCGCCGCTCCCGTCGCGCGATGCGCGATGCCGGCGGCCGGCGCGTCCCGCAGGCTCGTCCCGCAGCCGCGCCTCTCAGGCGCGGCGAATGGCCAGGGCAAGGAGCGTCATGTCGCCCGGCGTGATGCCCGCGAGGCGGCTTGCCTGGCCCATGGTCGTCGGCCGGAAGCGGCGCAGGACCTCGACCGCCTCGGTGCGGAGACCGACGATCGTCGCCGGATCGAGCGACGCGGGAATCGCCGAGCGCTCGCCGTCGCGCTGTCGCCTGATCTCGTTCTGCTGGCGGGTGACGTAGCCCTCGTAGCGGAGGTCGGTGATGACGCGGTCAACGAGTCCGACCGCGAAGCGGCCGCCGAGCTCCTCGGCCATCGCCGCCGCCGTCGTCTCCGGGCGCCGGGCGATCTCGACCAGCGAGCGGCCCTCGCGGCGGTTCGAGCGGAGCGCCTCGCGGATCGACTCGAGTTCGGCCATCCGCGCGCGATGGAGCGCCCAGCGCCGATCGTCGACGAGTCCGAGTTCGCGACCCATCGGCGTCAGCCGCTCGTCGGCGTTGTCGGCGCGGAGGAGGAGGCGGTGTTCCGCGCGGCTCGTGAACATGCGATAGGGCTCGCGCGGCGTGCGCGTGACGAGGTCGTCCATCAGCACGCCGAGGTATGCCTGGTCGCGGCCGAGGCGCACCGTCGCCTGGCCGCGGGCGACGCGGGCTGCGTTGAGGCCGGCGATGAGTCCCTGGGCCCCGGCCTCCTCGTAGCCGCTCGTGCCGTTGATCTGGCCGGCGAGGAAGAGGCCGGCGACGGGCTTCGTCTCGCCGGTCGCGTCGATCTGGTGCGGCCAGACCATATCGTATTCGACCGCATATCCATAGCGCAGGATGGCCGCCCGCCCGCAGCCGGGCAGGGCCCGGACGATCGCGTCCTGCACGTCCTCGGGGAGCGAGGTCGAGATGCCGTTGCAGTAGATCTCGTCGGTGTGCAGCGTCTCCGGTTCGAGGAAGACGTGGTGCTCGTCGCGGTCCCGGAAGCGCACGACCTTGTCCTCGATCGAGGGGCAGTAGCGGGGGCCGCACTCGGCGTCGATCTGTCCCGCGTACATCGGGGCGCGGTGGAGGTTGGCGAGGATGAGGGCGTGGGTCGCGGCGCTGGTGTGCGTCTCCCAGCAGAGGACCTGCGGGAGGAAGGGGAAGGAGCCCGCGTCGGTGCAGTCGGAGAAGGGAATCGGCGGCGCGTCCCCCGGTTGGGCGGGCAGCCGCTCGAGGTCGAGCGATCGCCGGTCAAGGCGCGGCGGCGTGCCGGTCTTGAGGCGGCCGAGCTCAAAGCCGAGGCGGGTGAGGCAGGCGCTGATGCCGGTGGCGCTTCCCTCGCCGACGCGACCGCCCTGGCGCGTGCGCTCGCCGGTGTGCATGAGGGCCCGCATGAAGGTGCCGGTGGTGAGAACGACCGCCGAGGCGGAGAGCGAGGTCGGCGCTCCGCAGGGTCTGTCCGGCCGCGCCGCGTAGGGCGGCTGCGGCGCGCCGGGTGCGCGGAGGTCACTTGCCAGCGCGGCGGGCTGGGCGACGACGCGCCCCGCGCCCGGCGGAAGGACGACGCCGACGCAGCGCCCGTCGCGCACCACGATGTCGTCGATGGTGCCCGCGATGACGTCGATCGAGGGATGCGACGCGATGCGGCGCTGGATCTCGCAGGAGTAGCGGTCCTTGTCGCACTGGGCCCGCGGCCCGCGAACGGCGGCGCCCTTGCTCGTGTTGAGCATGCGGAACTGGATGCCGGTGACGTCGGTCGCGAGCCCCATGATCCCGCCGAGCGCGTCGATCTCGCGCACCATCTGCCCCTTCGCGAGCCCGCCGATTGCCGGGTTGCAGGACATCGCCCCGATCCGCCGCGGATCCATGGTGATGAGCGCGACGGTGCCGCCCGACCCCAACGCATTCGCCGCGGCCCACGCGCCCTCGGTCCCGGCATGCCCGCCGCCGATCACGATGACGTCGTAGTGGGTGCGCATGGAGGGGAACCGGCCAGGGCGAATCGGCTACCATGCCGCGCCTTCGCCACCGTAGCTCAATTGGCAGAGCACCTGATTTGTAATCTGGAGGTTGCGGGTTCAAGTCCCGCTGGTGGCTGTGCGAGTGTAGCGGTGGTGCGGGACATTCTGACGCCCGACGTCCCCGGCAGTTCCAAGGTGCGATCGGTTTGCTTCGCGTCGGGCTCTGGCGCATGAATCCAGGCGTCCGTGCGCGCTCAGGGCAACGGTTCCCGTTCGGAGGCTGAAACGCCCATGCTCGGGTGTGCCTCGACGACGTTGCGTCGCGTCCGATTTCCGTCCGGGTCCGGCGCCGAGACGTGGCCACGGCGAGGCGTTAGGGAAGGTGATCCGGTCACGGGGCTCAGTTTCATTGGGTTCTCGAAGGTGTCCTCGGTGACGTCCCCGCCGCCCCGCTTCAATTTGCGTAGCCGCCCGTAGCGCGTTCGGCTGGCCCTCCGCGTACCGTTCGGGCGTCACGGCATGCGGAATTGCATGTTCTCGCCGTGATCTCCTCCGGCGGCCAGGGGCGTGTGGCCCTGGCCGCTGCTTTTTCCTCGGGCCGGGCGCGGATTCCTGCGGCCGAACCCTCGCAAGCGGCGTGGGGCACGGGGTATCGTTCGGGGCGTCGCCTCGTCGGGCGTGTTCGTGCCCGCGTGTCCTGCGGCATGCGCCCCTCTCCGTCGCCATGCGCCCACTTCCCGAGACGCCACAGCTTCCCGCGTCGTTCTGGTGGTTCTCGGTGATCACCACGGTCGTGCCGACCATCGTGCTCTTCATCGTGATGTACCTGATGAAGTCGTTGCACATGGGCGATTGGATCTGGCCGGTGCAGTCGACCCTCATCGGGCTCGCGATGGTGCTCGTCTGGTGGCGGTACCGGCGCGACCTTGCCCAGATGAGGGCGATGCTTGCCGCGCACGACCGGATGCTCTGCCCGCGCTGCCACTATCCGATCGACCGGGCCGCGCCGGCCGAGCGCTGCCCCGAGTGCGGCACCGACAGCGACCCGACGCGCGTCGCGGCCGTTTGGGATCGTTGGGAGAAGTCCCTCGACGAGCGAAGCGGCAAGTCGCGCACCGGTACGTGACTGTCGGCCGCGCACCCCCGAACGCGCCCTCGTCCTAACGCGACGCGAATGCCCGCCTGATCGCCGCGCCCGCCGCGGTGAGCGTCGGCATCGCCGACGGCGTCGCATGCGCTCCGTCCGGCCCGAGGTGGCCGGTTTCGGAATGGATGACCTCGACCGGCACGCCGGCGTCCTTCAGCTTCGCGGCGTACGCCTCCTGCTCGGGGCGCCAATGGTCGTTGACGCCGATCGCGATGAACGTCGCGGGATGGCCGCTCGGCACCGCATGCAGAAGCGGCGAGAGCCGCGGGTCCGACGCATCGACCCCCTCGGGCACGTAGGCCTTCAGCACCAGCGTCGAGAACCCGAGCGTCTCGGGGTCCTTGACGAGCGATGCGGTGCAGTCGACGACCGGATTCACGAGCGCAACTAGGGCAATCGGCGGCCGCGCCGTTCCCCACTCCCGCGCGATCACCGCGGCCATGTTGCCGCCCGCACTGTCGCCGCAGAGGGCAAGTCGCTTGGGCGGCGGGCCCGCGGCATCCGTACCGTGCCGCGCGACCCAGTCGATCGCGGCGCGCACCTCGTCGAGCTGCTGCGGAAACATCGCCTGCGGCGCCGGCGTATATTCGACGGAAACGACCGGCGCGCCGCTCGTCGCGCAGAGCGCCCGCGCCATGCCGTCGTGATAGGGCACCGAACCGGCGATCCACGCCCCGCCGTGCACGAGCACCACGATGCCATCGCCCGACCGCGCGGTCGGTTCGTAGACGCGGCAGTGCATCACGCCTGTCGCGCCGGGGATGTCGCAGGGTTCCGACGACGCCACCGCGGCCCTGCTCCCGTCGGGGGGCACGGCGCCGTTGATCTCGGCGGCGATCTCCGCGACCATCGCCCGCTCCTCCTTCGTCAGGCGCGACACGGCCGCGTGGTGGCATCCGGTGAGGAGGACAACGACGCCGGCGAGCGGGGTGAGGAAGCCGGCACGAGGGCTGAACGGGAGAACCGACGGGACGCGCGACGTTCGCATCGCCGTAGATATACCCCGAGCGGCGTTGCGCCGCGGCGCGATGCGACGCGTCGACGCACTGCACCGCCGGCCGCGTCGCCAGCGGCGGGCGCCGGTGGCCGGTATCTTTGACGCACCTCGATCGCCCCCGCGCGATCGGAGCACTCGTCATGCAGACCACGCCCACTCCGTCGCCAGCCTCTCCGACCGCGCCGCCCGCCACGCAGCAGGCACCCACCGGCGCTCCCGGCGCGACGACCGCACCACCCGCCGCGACGCCGGCCGCCGGCACCGCGGATGGCGACATCGGCCGACCCGCCGAGCCGAGCGAGCTCGAACGCTCGATCGCCGAGACGATCCAGCAGAGTCCCGTCGTCCAGTGGACGCGGCAGCACCCGCTCCTCTATCAGGTCATCGCCCCCGGTGCGACGCTCGTCGTCGCCATCCTCCTGTACGTCGCGCTCCGCGCCGTCCTCTTCCTGCCGCTCATGCGGTTCCTCGCCCGGCGGGAGAAGACGGCCAAGCATGGCGTCGCCATCGTGCGGGCGATTCGCGAGACGCGGCTGGTGCCGGCCCTCGCCTGGGTCTTGCCCTTCTTCGTCGCGTGGCGCGGCATCTTCCTCTGGCCCGAGGTCGTCCCGCTCGTCGCCGAGACCTTCGCCCGCGTCATGCTCGGCGTCGCGATCGTCTTCCTCCTGCTCTCCTCGGGCCGCACGCTCTCGGCGATCGACTTGTTAGTGAGCGATCGGCTCAAGCGTCCGAACGCGCTGCGCGGCTATGTGCAGGCGATCACCGCGGTCATCGGCGTCGTCGGCGGCATTACGATCATCGCCATCCTCCTCGGCCGCAGCCCGGTCTACTTCCTCACCGGCGTCGGCGCGTTCGCGGCGATCCTCGCGGTCGTCCTGAAGGACACGCTCCTCTCGATGTACGCGAACATCCTGATGACCACCGGCGACACGCTGCGGGTCGGCGACTGGATCGAGATGAAGCCCTACGGACTCGACGGCCGCGTCGAGCAGATCCGCCTCACCTCGACCAAGGTCCGCAACTGGGACGAGACGACGCTGAGCATCCCGAACTACCGATTCGTCTCGGAGATCTTCGTCAACTACCGCACGCAGAACCCCAAGGGCGGCCGGCGCATGAAGCGATCGGTCCGCATCGACCAGCGATCGGTGCGCGAACTCACCGCCGCCGAACTCGATGCCGCTGCGCTCGTGCCCGAGCTCACCCGTTCGGCCGCGATCGCCCGCGCCGCGGCGACGCTCGCGGCGGCGGGGGGGACGACCATCGTCACCAACCTCTCGCTCTATCGCGCCTACCTCGAGCACTTCCTCGCTGCCCATCCGCTGCTCGACCGCTCGCGGCCGATCGTCGTCCGGCAGAACGAGCCCGGCGGCACCGGCATCCTCGTCGATGTCCTCTGCTTCTACCTCGACAGCGAGCTCAAGGAGTACGAAACGATCCAGTCGAGCATGCTCGACCACTTCACGGCGGTGACCGCGGTCTTCGGCCTGCGCATCTACCAGCAGGGCAGCGATCTCGCGGCGGTGCGCGAGCCCTTCGCCTTCCTGCCCGCGAACGAGACGCGGCTGCTGAACACGCCGGCGCCGACGATCACTTCGGCTTGACGTTGCCGACGAACTTCGCCGGATCCGCCCAGAACTGGGCCGCGCACTTTTCGCAGCAAAAGCCGATGGCGCGGCCCTCCCAGACGATGACGCGCGCCGGGTTGACCGCGGCGCCGCTCACCGGGCAGACGGCGTTCACGGGGACGATGGGTGCGACCGCGGTCGGCGCAGCGCCGGGCGCGGCGCCTGGCGCAGCGGGCTGCGGCGCGTCGCTCGTGAACGTGAGCGCCGGCTCGACCTCGAGCGCCGTGGCCAGCTCGTCGTCCGCGTCGGCGAGGAGCGTCGGGCGCTCGGCCCGCAGGGCGACGAGCGGATCGCGCGGAATCGACGTGTTCCAGACGTAGAGTCGCGTGAGCTTCGGCAGCGAGCGCACGGTCGCGAGCGAACGCTCGCTGACCTTGGTGCCGACGAGGACGAGTTCCTCAAGCGCCGCGTGCGAGGCGAGCTTCGCGAGGCCCTCGTCGGTGATCGCCGTGTCGCGCAGGTCGAGGGTGCGCAGCGCGGGCATCGAGGCGATGAGCTCAAGGGTCGCGTCGGTGATGCCCGAGCGGGCCAGCGAGAGTTCGCCGATCAGGTCGCGCAGCGGCTCGAGCAGCGCACGCACCGACGCGTCATCGATCCGCTGCGTCGCCGCGAAGTCGATCCAGAGAAGCGGCGATTCGGCCGAGACCGGCTGCACGTGCACGAGCCGATCGCGGAGCGCCGCGATGGCCTTCGGGTCGGCGACCGGCGCCGGCGGAGGTGGCGGCGGCGCGGCGGCGGCGCTGGGCCCGGCGGCCGGCGGATCCTCGGTCACGAGCGCCGTCGATTCGCGATGCGCTTCGGCCCCGTGCGGCGCTGCGAGCCAGGCCCGCAGCGTCTCGATGTCGGCCGCGCTCGGCTGCGGCTTGCCCTCGGGCGGCATGTGATCCTCATCATCGATCGGCAGGAGCACTCGCTGGAGGAGACGGCTCTCGTCGGGCGAGCCCCACGCCACCACCGGTCCCTCCTCGCCGCCGGCCTCGATCGCCGCGAGCGTGTGCAGGTCGAGCAGTCCCTTCGTTCGCTTGGTGCCGTGGCAGGCGACGCACTTGCTGTCGAGGATCGCCCGCACCGCGGGGGGAACGTCGTCCTTCGGCGCGGCGGTGGTGCTCGCCGGCGCGATGCGCTCGTGGAGCGGCGCGGTGAGGAAGTCCTCGCCATGCGTCATCGTCGCCCCGAGATGACCGACCGGCACGAGCAGCAGCGCCGCCGCCGCAAGCGACACGCGAAGCGCCGCGACCGGCCCGCCGCGACCTGGGCGGCGGGCGGCGATCGTCACGCACGCCGCGACGATCACGCACACGACGCCGACGACGATCCCGAGGACGCGATGGCGATCGAGCGTGGTTCCGGAATAGCCGGGCTCGGTCGCGAGGGCGAGGCCGCTGAGGAAGGCCGCGACGCCCGTTGCGGCGTTGAGCCACGCGATCGGCAGCGTCGCGCTCGGCAGCTCGCGCTCGCCGCGCAGCGTTCGCCACGCCTCCATCACCACCAGCGCGCCGACGAGACCGATCGGAAGGTGCAGCACCAGCGGATGGATGCGGCCGAAGAGGGCGATGCCGGTGTCGAGGGTCTCGGCGAGCGTGAGCGTCATGTCGGCCGGCATCATGCGAGGATGCCCTTGACCAGCTCGCCCGAGACGTCGGTGAGGCGGAAGTCGCGCCCCTGGTGCCGGTAGGTCAGCCGCAGGTGGTCGATGCCGAGGACGTGCAGCATCGTTGCATGGAGGTC
Source organism: Phycisphaerales bacterium (assembly GCA_044220875.1). GTDB lineage: Bacteria > Planctomycetota > Phycisphaerae > Phycisphaerales > SM1A02 > JAEUIT01. The sequence continues at coordinate 1,125,834 of JBGAQH010000001.1, forward strand.
ATGTACCGTGACCGGATTCTCGAGGACGTTGTAGGAGTAGTCGTCGGTCGTGCCGTAGCTGATGCCGGGCCTGATGCCGCCGCCCGCGAGCCAGATCGAGAAGCAGCGCGGATGGTGGTCGCGACCGTAGTTCGTCGTCGAGAGCTCGCCCTGGCTGTAGACGGTGCGGCCGAACTCGCCGGCCCAGATGACTAACGTGTCGTCCAACATGCCGCGCCGCCTGAGGTCGCGGACCAGCGCCGCCTGGGGCTGGTCGACCGCGGCGCACTGGGCGCGGATCTCGGAGGGCAGGTTGCCGTGCTGGTCCCAGCCGCGCATGTAGAGCTGGATGAAGCGGACGCCGCGCTCGGCGAGGCGACGGGCAAGGAGGCAGTTGGCCGCGAAGGTCCCCGGCTTCCGCACCTCGGGGCCGTACATGTCGAGCGTCGCCTGGTCCTCGCCGGAGAGGTCGGTGAGTTCCGGCACCGACGCCTGCATGCGATAGGCCATCTCGGCCTGGGCGATGCGGGCCCGGATCTCCGGATCGAGCGTCTGCTCGTATTCCTCGGCGTTGAGGTCGTTGACGAGATCGAGCATGCGCCGCCGGTCGTCGCGGGTCACGCCGTTCGGGTCGCGGAGGTAGAGCACCGGATCGAGCCCCGAGCGCAGCTTGCAGCCCTGATGCTCGCTCGGCAGGAAGCCGCTGCCCCAGAAGCGGGCGGAGAGGGCCTGCATGTTGCCGAAGCCCTGCGTGATCATCACCACGAAGGTCGGGAGGTTCGCGTTGGCGCTGCCGAGTCCGTAGCTCAGCCACGATCCGAAGCTCGGCCGGCCGGGCTGCTGGTTGCCGGTCTGGAAGAAGGTGATGCCGGGCTCGTGGTTGATCGCCTCGGTGTTCATCGAGCGGATGAGGCAGATCTCCTTCGCGATGCTGGCGGTGTGCGGCATCAGCTCGCTCATCCAGATGCCGTCCTCGCGGTTGGGATAGCGCGAGAAGCGGAAGATCGACGGCGCCACCGGAAAGCGCGCCTGGCCGCTGGTCATGCCGGTGAGGCGCTGGCCCTGGCGGATCGAGTCGGGGAGGTCCTGGTTGAACCGATGACGGAGGCCGGGCTTGTGGTCGAAGAGATCGAGCTGGCTCGGCGCGCCCTCCATGTGGAGATAGATGACGCGCTTGGCCTTGGGGGCGAAGTGCGGCGCGAGCGGCGCGTTCGCGACGCTCGGGGCGCCGAGCGCCGGCGCCGCGGTCATGAGCTGCGAGAGCGCAGCAAGCCCGAGGCCGCCGGTGATGGTGCTCGAGACGCGGCCGAAGAAGCGGCGTCGCGTCATGTCAAGGAGATGGTGTTCGAGCGGATCCACGGGCGGCTCAGTCCTTGGTGATGGTGACGTCCAGGTTCAGGGCGGCGCTGGCCATGAGGGTCCACGCGGCGAGCTCGGCGCGGTCGATCTCCTGCGGCACCGGCGCGTCGCCGATGGTGAGGAGCTTCGCGGCGTCCTCGGGGGCAGCGCGATAGCGGGAGCGGTAGGCCTCGAGCGTCGCGCTCAGCTTGCCGAGCGTCCGCTCGTCCGGCACGTGGCCGGTGCAGCGGCGGAAGATCCGGACGAGGCGCTCGCGGTCGTCGGTGCGCTCGGCGAGGGTCCGCGCGGCGAGGACGCGCGAGGCCTCGACGATCTGCTCGTCGTTCCAGAGGGCCAGCGCCTGGAGCGGCGTGTTGGTGACGCCGCGGCGGACGACGCAGGACTCGCGGGTCGGCGCGTCGAACGTCAGCATCGCCGGCGGCGGCGCGGCCCGCTTCCAATACGTATAGATGCTGCGACGCCAGAGATCCTCGCCGGTGCCGCGGCGGAAGATCCGCGTGTTCGACTGGATCATCGCGACCTCTTCCCAGAGGCCCATCGGCTGGTAGGGCTTCACCGAGATCCCGCCGACCTTCTCGACGAGGAGTCCCGAGACGTAGAGCGCCTGGTCGCGGATCTGTTCCGCGGTGAGGCGCTTGCGCGGGAAGTGCGTGAGAAGGCGGTTCTCGGGATCGATCTCGGCCAGCTCGGGGCGGGTTCGCGCCGCCTGCCGATAGGTCGCGCTGGTGAGCATCTCGCGCAGCATTGCCTTCACGTCCCAGCCGCCATCGCGGAAGCGGACGGCGAGCCAGTCGAGGAGCTCCGGATGCGAGGGCCAGTCGCCCTGCAGGCCGAAGTCCTCGGTCGTCCGCACGATGCCGTAGCCGAAGAGCTGCTCCCACAGCCGATTCATCGTCACCCGGGCGACGAGCGGGTTGTTCGCGTCGACGAGCCACTGGGCGAGGCCGAGCCGGTTCGCCGGCGCGTCCTTCGGCGGCGCGCCGAGCGTCGCGGGAATGCCGCGCTCGACGGGATGCGAGCGGTCGGGCTGGTCGTACTTGCCGCGCTTGAGGACGAAGGTCTCGCGCGGCCGGTCGAGTTCCTTCATCACCATCGTGCGCGGGATCTGCTCCTGCACCGTCGTCCGCTCGCGCTCGAGCGTTGCGATCTCGGCGGCCAGCGCCCGCCGCCGCTCGGAGTAGCGCTCGAGCCAGTCGACCGACATGCGCTCGACGAGGAGCGGCGGTCGGGCCGCGGGCGGGGCGAGCGCCGCGGCGAGGGAGTCCTCGAGAAGGCCGATCCGCTCCCGCACCCGGTGATAGATCGCAGCGGGTCCGCCGGTGTTGGCGATCTTGAAGACCACCGCGTTGAGGCCGGGCTCGAGATCGATATCGATAAGGTCCTGGTCGGCGGTCGCGCTCCGGTCAACTTCGCGGGCGAACGCCTGGCGGCCGTTCACGTAGACGCGAATGCCGTCGTCGCTGCCCAAGGACAGCGGCACGCGGCGCCGCGTTGGCGAGAAGACGCGCCGTCCGACGTAGTGGGCGGCGACGCCGGGATCGAGCGGAACGACCGCGGCATCGCGCATCGCCAGGAAGGGTTTCCAGCGGAGTCCCCCCTCGAACTCGCGATTCGGATCGATGGTCGTGTCGAGCTCGGGGCCGAACTCCCGCGCGAACGCCTGCGGGCGCTCCTGAACCGGGAAGGGCCCCGCGATCATCCAGCGGCTCAGTCCCTCGGGCAGCGTCGCGAACGCCTCGTCCGGCGCGGCGGCGAAGGACCAGCGCAGGCGACCGAAGGAGTGGTCGATCCACGGCGAGCGGAAGGAGATGGTGACCGTGACGTCGGTGCCGCCGTCGAAGCCGAAGGGCTCGGCGGCGAGGAACATCGCGAGCCGTCCGCCCTCGGCGTACTGGCCGCCGACCGCCCAGCCGATCTTGCCCGGCGCCAGGAGATTCGTCACGTCCCAGTCGCCGTCGGTCTGCGAGACGTCGGCCCATGCCCACGCCAGCGGAACGGGTCGGCTCACCGTCGGATCGGTCACCGAGGTCGCCGTCACCGCGACGCCGGTGACGACCGCGTTGCCGTTCTCCGAGCGGCCGACGCGGTTGTTCGGGATCGACGGGTCGGTGAGGGCCTCGAGCATGATGAGCCGGCGCCGCTCGCCGTCGAGGCGATAGGTGAAGGTGTATTCGTCCTGGGCGACCTTCGGCCCGGTGACCACGACCGAGCGATCGGGCTGCTGGGCCATGGTCGCGCCGCTTTCGGTATGCATCGCGGTCGGGGCAGTCGAGGTCCAGCGCACGCCGAGGTCGGTGCCGGCGCGGGCGAGGAACGCGTCGCGGGCCGCGACCTCCTCGGGTGCCACGCTCGTCGACGCTGCCTTCGCCTCGGTGAGCCGCTTGCCGATCTCGCTCAGCCGCGATTCCTGCTCCTTCGTCGCCACCGCGAGGAATGGCTCGAATGCCCGCGTCGGATCGGGGAGCTGCGAATAGAGCCCCGGCTCCTCGATCGAGTTGAAGTACGCGTAGAGGCGATAGAAGTCCTCCTGCGTCACAGGGTCGTACTTGTGGTCGTGACAGCGGGCGCAGCCGAGCGTGAGGCCGAGGAAGACCGAGCCGGTGGTCGCAACGCGATCGACGGCGTACTCGACGAGGTACTCCTCGGCGATCGCGCCTCCCTCGTCGGTCGTCACGTGATTGCGGTGGAAGCCGCTGGCGATGCGCTGCGCGTCGGTGGCGTTCGGGAGGAGGTCGCCCGCGATCTGCTCGGTGAGGAACCGATCGAAGGGCATGTTGTCGTGATAGGCGTCGAGCACCCAGTTGCGCCAGAGCCAGATCGAACGGCCGGCGTCCATGTGGATGCCGCAGGTGTCGGCGTAGCGCGAGGCGTCGAGCCAGGGCGCGGTCATGCGTTCGGCGTATCGCGTTCGATAGGGCTCCTCGGTGAGCAACCGATCGATAGCGCGCTCATAGGCATTCGGCGCGGTGTCGGCGAGGAACGCATCAAGCTCCTCGGGGGTCGGCGGCAGGCCGGTGACGTCGAGGAACGCGCGGCGGAGGAGCGTCTCGCGGTCGGCCTCAGGGCTCGGCGTCGCGCCGGCGGCCTCCATCGCGGAAAGCGTGAAGCGGTCGATCGGCGACTTCACCCACGCGGCGTCGCGCACCGCCGGAAGTTCGGGGAGCTTCGGCGGGACGAACGCCCAGTGCGGCTCGTAGGGGGCGCCCTCCTCGATCCACCGGCGGACCTTCTCGAGCTCGTCGGCGCTGAGCGGACGCTTGCCCGAGCTCGGCGGCGGCATCATGTCCGTCGCGTCGTGGCTGCCGATCCGCCGCCAGAGTTCGCTCGTCTCCGGGTGGCCGGGGACGATCGGCGTCGAGCCCTTGCGGGCGGTGGTCGCGTCCTCGCGGACGTCGAGCCGGAGCTTCGAGTCCCGCTTCGCCGGATCGGGGCCGTGGCAGGTGAAGCAGCGGTCGGAGAGGATCGGCCGGATGTCCCGGCCGTAGCGGATCGCGGGGGGGGACGCCGGCTTCGCCGCTTGTTTGGCGTCTGGCCCGGTGACTGGCGCCTTGGCCGGGGAGGCGGGCGGAGCCATGGCCAGCAGCGACAGGAAGCCTGTGGCCGCGCACGCTACCGCGATCGTTGTCGGCGTCCCACGCATGAGGGAGAGCCTACTGGCAGGGGCATCAGGGGCCATCGGGAAAAGCCCCCGAAAGCCCCCGATTGGGCTGCGCGCGGACATCGGGAATTCGTGCGATTCCGCGCCGAGCTCTGCGCCGGCCCGCGGCGGCGCTTCGCCGTGTCCGTATGGTGTACCTTCGCCGTCCCGTCGGCATCCTCTCGGAGTCAACCGTGCATCGCATCGCCCTCTCGTTCGCGTCGGTCCTTTTACTCGCCGGCACTGCGGTCGCGCAAGCGCCGGCCACACCAGCCGCCCCTGCCGCGCCGCCCGCGCCGGCGCCCGCCGCAGAGGAGGCCAACGCCCTCCTCGCCAAGGCTCAGGCCGCGGTGAAGGCCACCAAGGACCTGAGCGCGACGATCGAGACCAAGGTGACGAGCGAGGGCCAGATCTCGACCATTCGGGCCCGGCTCCAGGTGGTCTTCACCTCGGAACTCTTCCCGTTCAAGGCGTGGCGCTACGAGCTGCCGGCCAAGGATGGTGATGCGGGACTCCAGTCGACGGTCTCGGGGATCGGCGACCGCATCTACCAGTTGCGCCCCGCGGACAAGGAACTCGTCGAGCTCGACCTGAAGGGCCTTCCGCCGATGCCGCAGGACGCGACCTTCCTCCTGCCGCTCACCTGGTACATCTCCGAGCGCAACGACGGGGCGATGTTCCCCGGCATGCCCAAGCCGAAGGTCAGCGTGGCGTCGCTCGACGGCGAGCGCGAGGTCGGCGGCGTCCGCTGCCGCGTGCTGAAGATCACCCGCGAGACCTCGCTCGGTTCGGCCGGCGCCGAGACGATGACGCTGCACGACGAGTTGACCGTCGCGTTAGGCGTCGACGACGCGCTGCCGCGGCACGTGCGTTCGGTGCTGACGCAGACCGCAGGCGACACCAAGGCCACGCAGGAGACCGAGACGACCTTCACCGAGGTCAGGACGAACCTCTCGCCGGGCGACGAGACCTTCCGCATCAGGGCGCCCGAGGGCTACAGGCACCGGGTCGACTCGAGCGAGCCGGAAGCGCCGGCGCCGCAGCTTGCGGTCAAGGCCGGCGACGCGGCGCCGGACTTCCGGCTGAAGGACCTCGCCGGCACCGAGCGCACGCTCGCCGACTTCAGGGGCAAGGTGCTGGTGCTCGACTTCTGGGCGTCCTGGTGCGGCCCCTGCAAGGAAGTGATGCCGACGATCCAGGCGATTCACGACCACTTCAAGGGCAAGCCCGTCGAGGTGCTTGGCGTGAACATCGGCGAGCGCACCCCCGACGCCGGGACGGCCTACCTCAAGGGCCAGAGCTTCACCTACGGGTGCCTCCTCGGCGGCGACGAGCTGGCCAAGACCTGCGGCATTCGGCTCATCCCGACCATCATCGTCATCGGGCCCGACGGCCGCATTCGCCTCGCCCAGTCCGGCGTCTCCCCCGACGAGCGGGAGATGCTCATCGGCCTGATCTCGGACGCGCTGCCCAAGTGAGGCGTGCGCACTAGCGCGTCGCCGGCGCCACATAACGCGTTGACGGTTCCGCGGCGACCCCCGCGGCGGGAATCTGGCGCTCGTCGCCGGCGGCCCAGAGGATCATCTGCTCGACGAGCCGCCGGACCTGCGGCTCCTCGAAGTCGCCGGGATGTCCGAGCGTGGTGAAGGCCATGCGCCGCGCGGGCGTGCCGCCGCCGGGAAATGGCGTCGGCGTCGAGGCGCCCCGTTCCCGCACCCAAACGATCGGCTGGCGGATCGGCTGGCGGGTAGGGGACTTCTCGGCGCCGCCGACGACCTCGCCCCAGAGAAGGACCGTGCAGTCGGCGGGCAGCGGCGTCACGTCGTAGAGCCAGCTCGGCACGACGATGTCCCCCGCGATCCCGCGAAGGATCGGATGCGCCGCCGCGGGGCCCTCCGGACGCAGCACGCGGGTTCGCGACTCGTGTCCGTGGTGCGAGATCCAGCGCTGGCCCCAGATCCGCACCGGCCACTCGTTGTTGAGCGGTGACTCGCTCCCGTCGGCCGCCGCGGGCGCCCGCAGCATGTGGGTCGAGGTGCGCAGGCCGACGATCGGCTGGCCGCTGGCGAAGCAGCGCCTGAGATCCTCCATCGAACTCGAGTCGAGCTCGCGCCAGCGCATGAAGAAGACGGCGACGTCCGCGCGGGCGAGGCGGTCGAGGCCCTCGATGTGCGTGCGGTTGTCAGGGTCGGCCGCATGCGTCGTCGGATCGGCGGCGAAGGCCACGTGCGCCGTCGCCTTCGCGTCGGTGCGGAGGCAGTCCGCGATGAGCGGCATCGTGATCTCGCTTCGGTACTCGTCGTCGGCGCCGACAAGAACGACGGTGCGCCCCGCCGGCTGCCAGCCGTTGGGGAGGCTGACGTTCATCCAGAGGAGCTCGCCGTGGCGCTTCGGCGCGTCGCTGGCGTAGACGCGCCGCCGCTCGCCCTTCGCGGGAAGTCCGCGATGGCCGCTGCCGTAGGTCGGCGGCTGGCCCTTTCCGGTCCATGCGTCGTTCCAGGAGAGAAGGACCACCACGTCGCCGGGATGAATCGTTCCGCTCGGGTCGCGCTCGACGCGCTCGACCCGCAGGTGATGGAACCAGCCGGTGTGTTCCATCGGGCCGCCCGCCTCCACCTTCGACTCGACCTTGACGCACTCGCCGACGAGGATCACCGATGCGCCGTCATGGAGCGCCGCGAGGGGCAGGTCGGCGATCTCGCCGTGTGCCGCGGCCGTGGCCAGGAGGAATGCCGGGCCGAGGGCGAGTGCAAGCGTGACGATGCGAAGGAGGGCGGCGATGCGCGTCGGCATGCGGCCAGTATCGCCGCTCGCGGCTCGGGCGTTCGCCTCCGGCGCAGCGCGGCTCGGATTCGCCGATGATTCCCGCTCGCCGACGTGACGCATCCGCAGCCCCTCGGCCCCGAGTTTCCACCCATGGTCATCGCCCCGCTCGCCGCCGCGCTCCTCGCCATGCAGACGCCCTCGCCGAACGCCGTTCCTCCCGCCGTCGTCCCGCCCGCGCCGATCGCGCCGATTCCCTCCGCCGCGCAGCGGGCCTGGCACGATCTCGAGTTCACGGCGTTCATCCACTTCGGACCGAACACCTTCACCGATCGGGAGTGGGGACACGGCGACGAGCCGGCCGACGTCTTCAACCCGACCGCGCTCGACGCGCGACAGTGGGTGCGGGTCATGCGCGACGCCGGCATGCGCGGCGTGGTCATCACCGCCAAGCATCATGATGGCTTCTGCAACTGGCCGACGGCCAAGAGCGCCCACTCGATCGCCCAGAGCCCGTGGAAGGACGGCCAGGGCGATCTCCTGCGCGAGCTGAGCGACGCCTGCCGCGAGGCGGGCCTCAAGTTCGGCGTCTATCTCTCGCCGTGGGACCGGAACAACCCGGCGTACGGGACGGGCGAGGCGTACAACGCCTACTTCCGCGACCAGCTGCGCGAAGTGTTAGGGAACTACGGACCGATCCACGAGGTGTGGTTCGACGGCGCGTGCGGCGAGGGACCGAACGGCAAGCGGCAGGTCTACGACTTCCCGAGCTTCGAGGCGGTGGTGCGGGAGATGCAGCCCAACGCGGTCATCTTCAGCGACGTCGGCCCGGACATCCGCTGGGTCGGCAACGAGAGCGGCTGGGCGGGCGAGACCTGCTGGGCGATGCTGAAGGTGAAGGGGCACGGCCGCGGCAACGACAATCCGCCGGCGACGAAGAGCCTGAACGAGGGGGACGAGGACGGCGAGGCGTGGATCCCCGCGGAGTGCGACGTGAGCATCCGGCCCGGCTGGTTCTACCACTCGAACGAGGACGACAAGGTGAAGACGCCCGAGCAGCTCCTCGACCTCTGGGAGCGGAGCGTCGGCCACAACGCGAACCTCCACCTGAATTTTCCGGTCGACCGCCGCGGACTCATCCACGAGAACGACGCCGCGGCGGTGCGCGGCCTGCGGAAGCTCCTCGACGAGACCTACGGTCCCGGGACAAACCAGGCCCTTGGGCGCACCGTCGGCGTGACCGGCATTCGGGGCGATGTCGGCCGCGGCGCCCACGAGCCGCTGACGCCGATCCCCTTCAGCGGCGATCTCGCCGTCGACGGGAAGCCGGAGACGTATTGGGCGACGAACGACCAGACCCGCGCCGCGTCGATCGAGATCGAGCTCGACGCGACCAAGCGCTTCGATCGCGTCGTCCTCTCCGAGCCGACGTGGCTCGGCCAGCGCGTGCGTTCGTTCCGCATCGCCGTGCCGGAGGGCAGGGAGTGGCGCACCCTCGCCGAGGGCACGACGATCGGGCGAAAGCGCATCGTGCGCATTCCCGTCACGCAGGCATCGCGGATTCGCATCGAGATCCTCGACGCCCGAGCGTGTCCGCTCATCAGCGAGATCGGCGTGCACGCGACGGCTGCCGCGCGCTAGCGAGTCGTCGGGTCCCGCGCGGGGCGTTCCCCGTTTTCGCGCGAATCGCGCCGATTGTCCGAATTCGCCGCCGACCCGGACGGTGCGACGTACACTCGGCGAGAACGCACGCCGCGGTCGCCGGCTCACCCTCCGTACGTTTGGCCCATTTCCCGCCGACGTTCGGAGTCAGCCTGATGCCCGTTGAGCATGACCTGCCCATCGATATCGCCTGTTCGCGCCGTGAGGCGTTCGAGCCCGCGGCAACCTTCGAGACTGGCGCCCATGCTGGCGCCCATGCTGGCGCCCATGCTGGCGCCCATACGGGCGCCGAGTCTGGCACCGAGACGCGCTCGCCGGGGGATCGCAAGCTCGCGGCGATCAACATGGCCGCGGTCATCATTCCCTTCCTCGGGCTCGGTGCGGCCGTTGCCCTGTCGTGGGGTACGGCGTTCGGCTGGACCTATCTGGCGATCATGGCCGGCATGTCGACGATCACCGCCTTCGGCGTGACGGTCGGGTATCACCGCCTCTGCACGCACAAGTCCTTCAAGACGCCGGCGGCGCTGCGCTACGCGTTCGCAGTCGCCGGCTCGATGGCGGTGCAGGGCCCGGTCATCCGCTGGTGCGCGGAGCATCGTCGACACCATCAGCATTCCGACACCGAGCGCGATCCGCACTCGCCGCACATGTCGAGGAACGGCTCCTGGGGTGAGGGGGTGCTGGCCACCGCCCGCGGCGCCTATCACGCCCACGTCGGCTGGCTCTTCGCCGGACGCACCCGCGGGCTCGGCAAGTACTCGCGCGATCTTCGTGGCGATCCGGCGCTGGTGCTTGCCGACCGCCAGTTTCCGCTGTGGGTGCTCGCGGGTCTCGTGATTCCCGGGCTGCTTGGCGGCCTCCTCACCTGGTCATGGATGGGACTGCTGCTCGGATTTCTCTGGGGCGGCCTCGTGCGCGTGCTTCTCGTCCATCACATCACCTGGAGCGTCAACTCGGTCTGCCACATCTGGGGGGCGCGTCCCTTCGATTGCCACGACGAGAGCCGCAACAACTCGATCGTCGGCTTCCTCGCCATGGGCGAGGGATGGCACAACAACCACCATGCGTTTCCGACCAGCGCCCGCCACGGCCTTCGCTGGTGGGAGTTCGACGCGAGCTGGTTGCTCATCCGCGCCATGCGGGCGATCGGACTGGCCCGCGACGTTCGCGTTCCCGATCGCGAGCGCGTGGCCGGCAAGCGTCGGCGAACCGTGGGCTGAGGGTACGATCCGGCGACGCCGACGGCGCGATCCGCGCCGCATGCGTTCCCGGAGTCGCCCATGGCAGCCGTTCGCCTCACCCGTTCCCTGCTCTCGCTCACGCTTCCGCTCGTCGCGCTGTCGATGGTCATCGGCGCCGCCGCACCGCCGCCGACGACGCCGAAGCGGCCGGTGACCGACGAACTCCAGGGACACGCGATCGTCGACGAGTATCGCTGGCTCGAGCGTTGGGAGGACGCCGAGGTGAAGGCCTGGTCGGACGCGCAGAACGCCTATGCGCGGCAGTACCTCGACGGAGTGAGCTGCGTTCCGGCGCTGCGCGAGCGGGCGACCGAGCTCGAGAACGCCGTCGGCCCGCGCTACACCGAGATCCGCTACGCGGGCGGCATCTGCTTCGCCTCGAAGAGCGTTCCGGGAAAGCAGCAGCCGCAGATCGTCGCGCTTGATTCCCTCAGCGACGTCGCGCACGAGCGGGTCATTGTCGATCCCAACGAACTTGATGCCGGCGGCGGCACCTCCTTCGACTGGTTCCGTCCCTCGCCGAACGGCAAGCTCCTCGCCGTCTCGCTCTCCTCCGGCGGCAGCGAGTCGGGCGACGCCCGCATCTTCGACGTCGCGACGGGCAAGGAACTCGCGGGCGATCGCGTGGCCCGCGTGAACGGCGGCACCGCCGGCGGTTCGCTGGCGTGGGACAGCGACTCGACGGGCTTCTACTACACGCGATATCCGCGGGCCGGCGAGCGTCCGGCGGAGGACCTCGACTTCTTCACCCAGGTCTATCACCACACGCTCGGCGCGGCGGTCGAGAAGGATCCCTATCAGGTCGGCAAGGACTATCCGAAGATCGCCGAGATCCAGGTCGAGGTGAGCGCCGACGGCCGTTGGGTGCTGACCAACGTGCAGAACGGCGACGGCGGCGAGTTCATCCAGGACCTGCGCACGCCGGGCGGCGAGTGGATTCGCCTGACCGCGTGGGCCGACCGGATCGTCGAGGCGAAGTTCGGTCCCGGCGTCGGCGGACAGAAGGGCGGCAGCGCCGTCTACATGGTCAGTCGGCGCGGCTCACCGATGGGCAAGGTGCTGCGACTTCCGCTCGACCCCGCGAAGCGACCGGCGATCGGTGACGCCGCCGAGCTCGTCGCGGAGCGAGCGGACGGTTCGATCGAGACGGACTTCACCAGCCGAAGCGGCATCGCCCTCACCGAGGGACGCCTCTTCGTCCTCTATCAGGTCGGCGGGCCGAACGAGCTTCGGGCGTTTGAGCTCGGGGCCGGCGCTCCCAAGGCGCTCGGCACCGTCGCATCGCTGCCGATCTCGACGGTGCAGCATGTCGAGCCGCTCGGCGGCGACGCCGTCGCCTACGAGAACGAGAGCTTCATCGCGCCGCCGGCGTGGTTCACGCTGAAGCCGGCGGCGGGCAAGGCCGGCGAGGTGACCGCGACCGCGCTGCGGCAGTCGCCGCCGCCGCACATGCCCGAGCTTGCGGTGCGCCGCGAGATGGCGACGGGCAAGGACGGCACCAAGGTCCCGGTGAACATCGTCGCCCGCAAGGACGTCTTCGCCGCCTACGACGCCCGCGGCAGCCGCTCGCTCGCGGCGCCTGCGGTGGTGTGGGGCTACGGCGGCTACGGCGTGAACGAAACGCCGACCTTCTCGCGGCGCACGGTCCTCCTCGCCGAGCAGGGAGGCATCTATGCGTACACCAACATCCGCGGCGGCGCCGAGTTCGGCGAACGCTGGCACGCCGAGGGCAACCTCACCCGCAAGCAGAACGTCTTCGACGATTTCCACGCGGCGTGCGCGCACATGATCGAGCGCGGCTACACCACGCGCGAGCGGCTCGCGATCTTCGGCGGCTCGAACGGCGGACTGCTCATGGGGGCGACGCTTACACAGCACCCGGACCTCTGTCGGGCGGTCGTCTCGTCGGTCGGCATCTATGACATGCTGCGGGTCGAGCTCTCGGCGAACGGTGCGTTCAACGTGACCGAGTTCGGCACGGTGAAGGACAAGGCCCAGTTCGATGCCCTCTTCGCCTATTCGCCCTATCACCACGTGAAGGCGGGGGTGAAGTACCCGTCGATCCTCTTCCTCACCGGCGCGAATGATCCGCGGGTCGATCCGATGCAGAGCCGCAAGATGACGGCGCTCCTGCAGGCGGCGCAGTCGAGCGTCTCGGAGGGAAGCGGCGGGCCGTCGCCGGTCTATCTCCGCACCAGCGCCAACACCGGCCACGGCATGGGCACGCCGCTCGCGGCGCGGATCGAGCAGACCGTGGACACGTTCGCGTTCATCTTCGACCAGTTGGGCGTCCGCTACGCGCCCGTGACAGGTCGCTGATTGTCCGAGGACCCGTGGCCCGTCAATCCCGGCCCGCGGAGCCGGGCGCGGGGCGATCCCGGTCGCGCCGCATCGTGTACAGGATGACTGCGACGAGGATTGCCGCAAGGACCGCGGAGGACCCGATCGTCCCGAAGCCGAGACCGCCCTCATCGCGGCTCTTGGTCAGGACGTCGCCCATCGTCGCGCCGAATGGGCGGGTAAGGACGAACGCCGCCCAGAACAGGGCGACGCGCGAGAGCGACGTGAACCGGTAGGCGAGGACGACCAGGGCGATCACGCCGCCGATGAGCGCGGCCCCGCCCGCGAAGCCGAGGCCCGAGTCGTCGGCGAGATAGTCACCGAGCGATGTGCCCAACGTGTTCGAGACGAGAATCGCCGCCCAGTAGAAGAGTTCGGCGCGGAACGAGCGCACGTCGCTCACCGAGAGCGAGCGCTCGACGGCCCGCCAGAGAACGAGCACCGCAAGGAGCGCCCCGAGCAGGATCGCGCTGCCCGTCGCGTAGCCGAGGCCGAGCGTGCGGTTCATGAAGTCCGACATCGTCGTGCCCGCAGTGCTGGTCGCGAGGATCACCGACCAGTAGAGGAACGCGTGGTAGCGGCGCACGCGAAGCTGGGCGGCGAGCGCCACCGCGAAGGCCGACATCAGGATGATGGTGCTGACCGCATAGCCGACGTCGAGCGTCATCGAGAGAAGGTCGCCCGCCGTCTCGCCGAGCGTCGTCGCGGCGATCTTCATGATCCAGAAGAAGATCGTGAGGGCGGGGAGCTTGCTCGCGCCGGAGGACTGCGGTTCGTTCATGGGTGGTGTCGGCATGGCGCCGCGGGGGGCGTCCACAGAGTACCCGGAGTTGATCGCGGTCACGGTTCGGAACGGTGATGATGACCGTGCCGTGCTCAAGCCTGCCGTCATCTACCTTGCCGTTACCTTCGCCGCCGGGTTCGCTCTCGGCACGCTCCGGGTCCTCGTGGTGGCGCCGCGCGTCGGCGAGCTCGCCGCGGTCGGCATCGAGGTGCCGTTCATGCTGTTGGCCTCGTTCCTCGTCGCCCGCTGGGTACTCCGCCGCTTTGCTCCCGGCGCATCGCACGGACGGAGGCTCGCCATCGGCGCGATTGCCTTCGCGCTCCTGATCGGAATGGAGATGGCCCTCTCGGCGCCGCGCGGAATCGGACCGCGCGAGTTCTTGGCATCGCTCATGACCCCGCAGGGCGCCGTCGGCCTGGCCGCGCAGTGCCTCTTCGGGCTCATGCCGCTGCTCGCGGGGGCTCGGAGTCGTACGGATCAGATCTGCAACCAGCGCGCGGGGAGGCACGCAACCGCCGGTCGCGCCTGAAGGAGTGTGCGCCCGGAGGGCGCTGCGGACTGCTCGGATTGGTATCAGATCCCGCCGACGTAGGCCTGTTCGCCGTGCAGTCCGGCGTCGAGACCCAACGCTTCGGTCTCCTGGCTCACCTTCACCGGAGTGACGAGGTCGATCAGCCAGAGCATGCCCAGGGTGAAGACCATCGCCCACACCGAGGAGACCGCGACGGCGGCGCACTGCACGAGGAAGAAGTTCGCGTTGCCGCGGAGGAGCCCGTCGACGCCGCCGGTCGCGGCCGAGTTCCACTCGGTCGAGGCGAAGACGCCGAGGAAGATGATGCCGATGAACCCGCCCACGCCGTGCACGCCCCAGACGTCGAGGGCGTCATCCCAGCCGAGCCTGTTCTTCAGCGCCACCGCATAGAAGCAGATCGCGCCGGCGAGCATGCCGATGAGGCATGCGGTGGTCGGCGACACGTAGCCTGCGGCCGGCGTGATCGTCGCGAGTCCGGCGACGGCGCCGGTGAGCAGGCCGAGGAACTTCGGCTTCTTGCTCGTGAACCACTCCATCGCCAGCCAGACGACCGCCGCGAAGGAGGCGGCAAGGTCGGTGTTGAGGAAGGCGACCGCGGTGATCGAGTCGACGCGGAACTCGCTGCCGGCGTTGAAGCCGTACCAGCCGAACCAGAGCATGCCGGTGCCTAACGCGACGAGCGGAATGCTGTGCAGTCCCTGCTCGGCGACGCGGCGCTTGCCGACGTAGAGGACCGACGCGAGGGCGGCGATGCCGGCGATGTTGTGGACGACGATGCCGCCCGCGAAGTCCTTGACGCCCCACTCGGCCATGATGCCGCCGCCCCAGACCATGTGGACGAAGGGGAAATAGACGAGGAGCAGCCACCCGGTCAGGAAGAGGAGATAGGCCTTGAAGGTCACGCGGTTCGCGAACGCGCCGGTGATCAGGGCCGGCGTGATGATCGCGAACATCATCTGGTACGCGCACCAGACCACCATCGGAATCGTGTCGTTCACCGGCGAGGGCGTCGCGAGCGTGATGCCGCGCAGGAAGGCCCAGTCGAAGTTGCCGATGATGCCGGCGAAGTCGGTGCCGGACTTGTGGTCGCCGCTGAAGCACATCGAGAAGCCGCAGACGTACCAGAGCACCGTCGTCCATCCCATCGAGACGAAGCTCTGCATCATAATGGTGAGCACGTTCTTGCGGCTCACGAGGCCCCCGTAGAAGAACGCCAGGCCCGGGGTCATGAGCATGACCAGGCTGGTGCAGAGCAGCATAAACCCCGTGTTTCCGGTGTCGAGATGTTCCATGTGATCCTCGGTTCCTGGCGGCGCTGGAGCCCGCGGCAGCCCTCGTCCACGAACGTCGTGGGCTGATCGCCTGCGGATCGCGTGCGCTCGCCGAGCGAAGAGTGATGCTGGCAAGCCGACGAAACGCCCATCATACGACGCGCGCATCGCGAACGGCGCGCCGCGACATCCTGACGAGTCGGCGGTAATGGGGCATGTTCGCCATCGTCGTCGGCGCTGGCCCCGCGATCTCGCCGTGTGCCGGCCGGGCGCGCGACCGGGTGGGACGAATCGCGCCGACGGCGCGGGGTGTCCGCCCCGTACGGCACCGACCGGCCCGATGGGGTGCGGCCTGCGAGGCATGGCCGCGGTGAGCGAAGCGTTAGCCCGGTGCGGCGGCGGCGACCGCCAGTCGCGTCACCCCGCCGAGGCGCAGGACGCCCGCATCACGGCGCGACTCGAACTCCTCGGCCATCGCCGCCTCCCATGCCAGCACGACCGGGGCCGGCAGCGGGGCAAGCAGGCGATGGAGCCCGAACGCGCGACACCACGCGATGAGCTCGGCGGCGCTCGTTGCCTCCATCACGTCGACGGCCCGCTCCTCGACGCGGTCGACGGCGAACCCCGCGGCCCCGAAGTCCCGCGCGATTCGCCCGAGATCGGCGAAGCGAAACGGGCCGGGCGCCTCGGGGTCGATTGCCGGCACCGGCGCGAATCGGGAAAGGACGCTCCGCGGAAGCGTGACGTAGGGGACGCGCTCGGGCTCGGCCCACAGCGCCGCGACGAGCGCGCCGCCGGGGCGCATCGCGCTGCGCGCCGCGGCGAGCGCTGCGACCGGGGCCTCGAAGTACATGAGCCCCCAACGCGAGAGGGTCACGTCGAAGTGCGACGGCGGCAGGCCATCGAGCGTCGCTGCGTTCGCGGCGAGCAGCTCGAGATTCGAGACGCCCTCGCCCATCGCCCGCTCCCGCGCCAGGCGGAGCACGCCCTCGTCCATGTCGACGCCGAGGACGGTTCCGTTCGGCGCGACCCGCTGCGCCGCCCGCACCGCGGGCTCGCCGCGACCGGTCGCGAGATCGAGGACCCGCATGCCCGGCGCGAGTCGGGCGAGGTCGAGCATCCGCTCGCTCACCGACGCGGTCAGGCGCCGCTCGGTGGCGTCGTAGATGCGCCAGAGCTCTTCCGGCGTTTGGTTCGGCCGCTCGATTGCCATGGGTGGCGCGTTCGCTCACCGCACCGGGCGGGGCACGTGCTGGTCGATGAGGATCGGGTTGCCGTCCGGGTCAAGAAGCATGCAGCAGGCCGGGCCCGAGGACGACTCGTCCGCCTGCAGCGCCATCGAAAGCCCCTGGGTCGTCAGCTCCCGCTGGATCTCGCGCACGTCATCGAAATCGGGGAGCGTGCCGCATGCCTTGTCCCAGCCCGGATTGAAGGTCAGGGTGTTCCGCTCGAACATCCCCTGAAAGAGGCCGATGGTGCAGCTCTCGCTCTGAAGGATGAGCCAGCGCTGCGTCGGGTCGCCCGCGACCGCCCGGAAGCCGAGCTTTTCGTAGAACGCGCGCGATGCGCTCAGGTCCTTCACGGCGAGGCTGACGGAAAAGTTGCCGAGTCTCATGGATGGCTCCGGGGGAAGCGTGCGGTGCTGCGACGCCGCATGGTACGGATGGGGACGCATCGCGTCCGAGCCCTTCCGGCGAACGCGCAATCGCCCCGCAGCGAATGCCGCGTATCCTCCGGCCACGCGCTGTCGCCTTCATGGCGGGCGAAGCGCCGAAGCGAACGACGACATGAGCAAGGCAACCAACAGCTCCCGATCATCCTGGCTGCGCGAGTGGCCCCTGGCCCTCGCGGTGGTCACCCTTGCCGCGGTTCTTCTCGGCAAGCCGATCATCGCCGGAGCGCTCAACCAGCCCGTCGCACTGGTGCTCCTCCTCGCCATCCTCTGCGGCGTCATCCTCGCCGCCGCCATCGCGATCGTCCGTCACGCCGACGTGCTCGCCCACCGTCTCGGCGAGCCGGCGGGCACGCTGCTCCTGACCCTTGCCGTCACCGGTCTCGAGGTCGCGATGGTCGGCTTCGTGATGTCGACGGGCGACGAGAAGCCGACGCTCGCCCGCGACACCATGTTCGCGGTCGTGATGCTGGTGATGAACGGCTTCATGGGACTCGCCCTCCTGCTCGGGGGACTTCGGCATGGCGAGCAGGAGTACAACCTCAAGAGCGCGAACGCCTTCCTGGTGATGATCGTGCCGCTCACCGTCCTCGGCCTGGTCCTTCCGAACTACACGCGCAGCGCGGCCGGCCCGATTCTCTCGAGCTTCCAGATGGCGTTCCTCTCGATCATGTCGATCGCGATCTACGCCATCTTCCTGCATGTCCAGAATCGGCGGCACCGCGGCTTCTTCATGGATGCCGACGAGGCGGCCCGCGAGCGCGCCGCCGACGAGCCCTCGCACCACTCGCAGCGGTCGACGACCCATCACGCCGCGCTGCTCTGCGCCTACGGCGTGCCGCTGGTGATGCTCGCCAAGCAGATGTCGATGCCGCTCGACGCCATCGTCATCCGCCTCGGCGCGCCGACGGCCCTCGGCGGCTTCATCATGGCGGCGCTTGTCCTGACGCCCGAGTCGATCGCCGCGATCCAGGCCGCCCGCGAAAATCGCCTGCAGCGGTCGGTGAACGTGCTGCTCGGATCGGTCCTCGCCTCGATCGGCCTGACCATTCCGCTGGTCATCGCGATCACGCTCCTCACCGGGCGCCGGCTCGTGCTCGGCCTCGCGCCGGCGGAGACGGTCATGCTCCTCCTCACGCTTGGCACGTCCATCCTCACCTATTCGCTTTCGCGGACCAACGTCCTCCTGGGCTGCGTGCATCTCCTGCTCTTCGCCGCCTATTTCATGCTGATGTTTGACTGAGGCCGGCGAGGAACGCCCGCTGCCGTTCACCGCGCTCGTCGCGCGGCGCCCTTCGCCTTCGTCGCGGCGTTGAGCTTCACGGCGGCGCGAATGAGCGACGCGAGCGCCTTCGCATTGATCGTCTCGCCCTCGTGCAGGTCGATCGCCCGTCGGGCGTTGCCGTCGAGGCTTGCGTTGAAGAGACCGGAGGGATCCTCAAGCGACGCGCCCTTGGCGAACGTCATCTTGACGGCGCTCCTGTAGGATTCGCCGGTGCAGATGATCCCGTCGTGCGACCAGACCGGAACGCCGCGCCATTTCCATTCCTCGACGACCTCGGGATCGGCCTGCCGGATGATCGCTCGGATTCGGGCGAGCGCCTCGCCGCGCCAATCGTCGAGCTCCGCGATGCGCCCGTCGATGAGTGTCGATGGCGAGGGTGCCGTCGACGCCTTGGATGCGGCGGGTTTCGTTGTCTTCTTGGCGCTCTTCGCCGTCGTCGTTGTCGTGGTCTTCTTCATGGTTGCTCTCCGTTCGAGCCGTGTGAAGCTCACGACCGCTCGTCGGGCAATCGGCTCGCCTGCCTGACCCACGCGGTGAATTGGGCCTCGTCGATCTCCTCGCCCTCGTGGATGTGGAGGTAGCGGGCCTGCTTGGTCTTCGATTCGACCGGCGGCTGCGGGCGGAGGGACGTCCCGCGGAAGAACGCGACCTTCACGTACTTGGTGATGCAGTGGAAGCCGAGAAACCAGCCGCTGAGCTCCGTCCCATAGAAGGGGGTGTTCCACTTGATGGCCTTGTTGACCTTCGGGACGGCGCGCTCGATGAGCGCGTCGAGCCGGCGGCCGACGTCACGTTTCCAGCCCGGCATGGCCGCGATGTATGCCTGGACCGGCGCGTCGCCGTCGGCCTTGGCGATCTGCGGGTTGCCGCCGGAGAGGAGGACCGGCTTCGACGAGGCTCGACGGGGCGGTGCCTTCTTCACGACCTTCGCGGTGGGTGTCGTCGACTTCTTGGCCATGCCGCCAGCCTAGCAGGGCGGTGAAGGTCTCACGCTCGCTTCCGCGCCGCCCTCGTCACGTTGCGATGCGGATCTGGCCAAATTTCGCGAATGGCATGTCGCTCGGGGCCGGGACCTCCCGGCTGGGAGTGATGGACGGGGTTCCTCCGCGGTTGCGCTACTCGGACCCCCGATGCCGCTGTCACGCGCGCACCTCAACGCACATGGAATCAACGATGCAACGACACATGACCCTCACGGCGAGATTCGCTGCCGGCCTGCTTCTGGGGGCCATGCTGGCCGCGCCGGCCACCGCTCAGACGGTGACCGCCCAGGCGGACAATCGAAGCGGCTCGATCCTCGCGACGAACAACGTGGGACGGCCGGTATCGCTGAGCTACAGCATCACGCCGGGCACGATGTACTCGGCGGTCGATTTCGTCCACACGGTGGTCGACGGAGGGGCGACCGCGTCCCTCAACAGTGCCTCGTCGTGGCTCAATCTCGGCCCGGGGAACTCGACCACCGGGTTCACTGCCGCCGGCTCGCTCGACGTTTCCCTGGGAGCGATCAACGGCCTGAGCAAGGCGGTCGACACGATCCAGGTGAGCCTCAACGTGAGCGGCGCGCTACCCGGACAGACCGTTCCGTTCGCCTTCCAGGGTTCGCTCTCCTCGCTCTTCTCCAACGGCAGCATCACGCTTGTCGGCCCGGGCGTGAATCTCGCCTTCTCCGACACCGCGAACTGGGGTCAGACCGTGCCCTTCGTCAACGGCACGTACACGCTGACGGTCAGCGCCTCGTCGACGCTTGAGGGCATGGGGCCGGACGTCGGAGGTCTCGACTATTCGGTGAGCCTCACGCGGGTGCCGACGATTCCGGCCAACGACGAGTGCGCCAACGCGACGCCGATCTCGGAGGGCGCGATTCCGGTGTCCAACATCAACGCCACCGGCATCACCTACCCGTCGTTTGCGTGCACCGGGGACGGGTACTTCGCCATCCTCAACGACGTGTTCTATCGCTACGTCGCGAACGCGACCGGAACCGCCACGGTCTCGACCTGCGGGGGCATGACGATCGATACGGTCATGGCAGCGTTCACGGGACCCTGCGACGCGCCGACATGGGTCGCATGCAACGACGACAGTTGCGGGCTCCAATCGACGCTCTCCTTTCCGACCGTCTGCGGTGAGACCTACACGATCGTGCTCGGTTCCTATCTGGACGGGCCCGGCGATACCGGGAGCGGCACGATGACGCTGACCCAGACCGGCGGCTGCTTCGACCCCGCCGACTGCACGAGCGCGGGCCTGGTGCAGCTCGGCTACCAGAACGTCGGGAACTGGTGGGAGGGGCTCGGTGATGTCGTTCTTCCGGCCTCCTGCGGACTCGGCGGCGACTCGACCATTCACAAGGGCTCCTTCTGGAACTGGACCGCGCCGGCGACCGGCCAGGTGACCATCTCGACCTGCGAGACCGCCCAGTCCGGCGATCCCGTGCTCGACACGCGACTCGCCGCGTTCACCGGCTCCTGCGCGGACCCGCAGTGGGTCGCGTGCAACGACAATGCCTGCGGCGTCCTCTCGTCGCTGAGCTTCTGGGCGAATTGCGGCGTGACCTACACCATCGTGTTCGGCACGGCGGACGGGACCTCGGGAACCCAGACGCTTCACATCGCCCAGACCGGCGCGCTCTGCAACGACGAGTGCTTCAGCGCCTCGCCCGTTCATCTGGGCGCGAATTCCGTGACGATCGTCGGCGCGACCGGCGTGACGAACGTCCCCGCGTGGTGCAGCGGCGTGCCGCTCCCGATCTTCAGCGACGTCTTCTATCAATATGTACCGACGGAATCGGGCACCGTCACCGTCTCGACCTGCGGCTCCGTGAACTTCGACTCGCGTCTCGCCGCGTTCACCGGACCGTGCGAAGCTCCGTCGTGGGTCGCCTGCAACGATGACGGCGCCGGCTGCCACGGCGGGAGCTCGGTCATGAGCTTCCAGGCCTACGCCGGGGTCGGCTACATCATCGTCCTCGGCAACAACGGAGACCCGAGCCAGGTCGGCTCGGGCGTCATGAACATCTCGGTGGTGCCGCTCCCCGGCACATGCGAACTCGCCCAGCCGGTCCATCTCGGCGCCAACGACGTGAGCACCACCGGCCTGACCGGCCAGCTCGTGCTGCCGGGGCAGTGCGACGAGGGATTCGGCTCCGTGGCCTCCAAGCCCGCATACTTCCTGTACGACGCAACGGCGACGGGGACCGCGACCATCTCGACCTGCTCGTATGCGACCTTCGACACGAAGCTCGCCGTCTTCTCCGGTTCGTGCGGCAGCCTCGTGCTCGTCGGATGCAACGACGATTCGCCGAACTGCACCTCATACCGGTCGGAACTCACCGTGCCGATCGTCTGCGGCGAGCGGTACGTCGTCGTCCTCGGCGGCTACGGCGGGCAGTCGGGGAACGCGACGCTCACGATTGCCGAGAGCGGCAGTTGCGTCGCGTGTCCCGCCGACCTGAGCGGCAACGGCGTCGTCGGCCCCGAGGATCTCGCCACGCTCCTGGGGCAGTGGGGCACCTCGGGCAGCGCCGACTTCGACGGCAGCGGCTCCGTCTCCTCGCAGGACCTTGCGATCCTGCTCGGGGCATGGGGCGGCTGTCCGTGATCGGTCGCCGAACACGGCGCACGGAACGTGACCGTTAGCGACCGGTCATGCGTTCGAGCCGCTCTGGGTAACGATCGCCCTGCACCGCACTCGCGGCCCGCGAGAGATCGGCGAGTTCGACCGCGGTGAGCCGGATCGGCGCGGCACCGAGGTTCTCGACAAGCCGGTCCCCGTTGGTCGTGCCCGGAATCGGGACGATCCACGGCCTCTGGGCAAGGAGCCACGCCAGCGCGACCTGCGCTGGCGTGGCTCCCCGCGGGTTGGCGACGCGGTGGAGGAGTTCGACCAGCGTCTGGTTCGCACGCATCGCCTCCGGCGCGAAGCGCGGCAGCAATCGGCGGAAATCGCCGGGTTCGAAGGCGGTGTGCTCGTTCATCGCACCGGTGAGGAAGCCGCGGCCGAGCGGGCTGTAGGGCACGAAGCCGATGCCAAGCGCCTCGAGCGTCGGAAGCACTTCGCGCTCCGGTCCGCGCGTCCAGAGCGAGTACTCGCTTTGGACCGCGGTGAGCGGCTGCACCTCGTGGGCGCGCCGGATGGTCGAGGCGCCGGCCTCGGACAGGCCGAAGTGCTTCACCTTGCCGGCGGCGATGAGCTCCCTCACCGTCGCCGCGACATCCTCGATCGGCACGCTCGGGTCGACCCGATGCTGGTAGAGGAGATCAATCGCATCGACGCGCAGCCGGCGGAGCGAACCCTCGACCGCCTCACGAATGCGCGCTGGGCGGCTGTCGAGTCCGGGCGCGCCGGTGACGCCGCGCGGGTCGCGATTCGGGTTGAGGTCAAAGCCGAATTTGGTGGCGATGACGACCCTGCCGCGGAAGGGCGCGAGCGCCTCGCCCACGAGTTCCTCGTTGGTGTAGGGGCCATAGACCTCCGCGGTGTCGAAGAAGGTCACGCCTCGCTCCACCGCAGAGCGGAGGAGCGCGATCATCGCCGGGCGATCCTTCGGCGGACCATAGGATTGGCTCATCCCCATGCAGCCGAGGCCGATGGCCGACACCTGAAGAGAACTCGTGCCGAATCGACGCAGCTCCATGGCGAACTCCGGGTGTCCGCCGGTCCGTGGTGAGTGCCGCGGGCCGCGGGCTCGCCGAGTGTAACGGCGGGCGTCCAGCGCCCATTCGCGCACCGGCTTCCGCCTAGACGAGTTTCGGGTGGGCGACCTTCGCGTGGGCGATCTCCTGAATCCGCCGCAGCCCGTGGCCCCAACCCATGTGCACGCTCTCGCTGTGCTCGGTGGTGATCAGGCCGACGGCGCGATGGACGAGCGTGAGCCTGGTGCGGTCGCCCGCCGCGGCGAGCCGGTACTGCACGAAGTTCGAGGCGGGATAGGACATGAACATCGGACCGGAGAGCTCGAGCAGCGTTGGCGGCTTGATCACCTGAACGTGTCCCCAGAAATGGCCGGTGTTGTTGCCGAGGTCGCGGTACCAGCGACCGCCCGGCCACGCCTCGATCTTCATGTGGAAGGGGGAGCCGTCGGGAAGCTGGCTGCCGGGCCCGAGCTCCTCGAGTATCGCCGCGAAGGCGATGTCGATCGGGGCGTTGATGTCGATCTCCTTGTGGATCGACATGGTGCGGATTTCGTCCTGCTGAAGGGCGGTACTCATGGGCTTTTCTCCTTGCTGCGTTTGGCGTGTGTGGCGCGGGCGGCGCTCGCCTCGGCCCGTTGCTTGATTCGATCGAGGTGGTTGGTCCAGAATCGCTCGTAGGTGGCGGTCCAGTCGTGGATGGGCCTGAGCCGCTCGCCGTTCACGCTGTAGATGCGCCGTCGGCCGTCGGCCCGCACGGTGACGAGCTGCACGCTGCGCAGGACCGTGAGGTGCTTCGAGACGAGCGCCTGCGGCCAGCCGAGGCGATCGACGATTGCGGTCACGTCCCGCTCGCCGGTCCGGAGGCAGTCGAGAAGCTCGCGGCGGCGGGGCTCCGCGATGGCATTGAAGACGTCGGCGGTGGTAGCGGCTCGCGCCATGCGGGGAATATATGCCCATACGGGAATATGGCAAGCGAATCGGCCGATCCGGAGCGAATTCGCCACGGGCCGGACCGCGATCGCATTACGCTGCCTGAACGCCGCGCCGCCGCGGCTCGCGGGTGGGAGAATGAAGGCATGCAGTCGGAACTGTCACCCGATTCGCCATCCCACGAGGGCCCGCCGGACGTCGTCGCGTTCCTGCGCGGTCGTTCGGCGCCCTGCCCCCGCTGCGGCCACGAGCTTCGCAACATCCCCTCGGCACGCTGCCCCGAATGCGGTGAGCCGCTGATCCTGACCGTCGGCACGCCGACGCCGCACTTCGGTCGGTTGGTGCTGGCGATGGTGCCCTGTTGCTTCTCCGGCGTCGCCGCGGTCTTCGTCTTCATCCCGGTCGGCATGACCATCGCAGGCGTCTTCGGGCCCAAGCAAGGCGCCCCGTGGCCGGTGATGGCGGCGGACGCCTTCGGCTTCCTGAGCGCCGCGTCCGCGTGGCTGATGTACCGCGATCGGCGCCGCATCCTGGGCTGGCCGACTCGCCGCCAGACGCTCTTCGTCGTCGCCGTCTGGTTCGCCCACGTCGTCGCGTTGGGGCTCTACGGCGGGGCGATGGCGCTGTGGGCGTAGGAACGGCGCTACGAGCACGCGACGAACATCTCGAGCCGCGCCAGCATCGCCACCCGTGGCGTGTAGCCCGACCATCGATCGACCAGCCGGCCGCGCTTGACGATCATCAGCGCCGGCACGCATTGCACGCCGAGAATGCCCGCGAGCTCAGGCTCCTCGTCGACATTGATCAGCGCCACGCGAGCCCGACCCTCGAGGTCGGCGGCGAGTCGCTCGATCTCCGGCTTCAGGATCATGCAGGGCGGACACCACGGGGCCCAGAAGTCGACGAGAACGGGCAGCGGCGACCGGAGCACTTCGCGATCGAAGGATTCGACCGAGGGATGCAGGAGGACGGACCGGACCGCTCGCTTCATGGCGTGAGTCTCTTGATGGCGTGGCGACGACATGGATCTCCCGCAGCCCCGGAGGGGGCACCCTCACGGTGCCGTCGAGTCGGTGACGTCGGCCACACCGTGGCCGGGGACGTTGCGGTAGAGCATCCAGTAGACGAGCGGGATCACGAAGAGCGTGAAGACCGTCGAGGCGATGAGCCCGAAGATGAGCGCCCAGGCGAGGCCGGAGAAGATCGGGTCGATCGTGATCGGGATCGCCGAGAGCATCGCCGCGGCGACGACGAGCATGATGGGGCGGAGCCGCACCGCGCCGGCCTCGATGACCGCGTCCATGAACGGCCGGCCGCGCTTCAGCGAGTGGTGGATGAAGTCGACGAGAATGATCGACTGGCGCGTGACGATGCCGGAGAGGGCGATCATCCCGATCATCGCCGTCGCGGTGAAGAAGACCGGATCGGCATAGCCGCCGACCGAGCGCCCGGTGAGCATGCCGAGGAGCCAGAAGCCCGGCATGATGCCGACCATGGTGAGCGGAATGGAGAGCATCACGACGGCGGGAATCATGAATGATCCCGTCTGGGCGACGAGCAGCACGTAGATCATCACGAGCGCCGCGGCGAAGGCGAGGCCGAGGTCGCGGAAGACGTCAAGCGTGATCTTCCACTCGCCCTCACCCGACCAGACGACCCTGGTGCCTTCGACGATTGCCCAGGGAATCCCGCCGCCGCATCGAAGGTGCGAGCGACTGGCAAGGGGCCGCGGCGCGGAGGCATCGAGCCACCCGCCCGGAAGGCGAGTGACGGCGCCGACGCTCGCGGCCGCGTCGGGCGCTCGATCGGGAGCGCGGTCGGCAATCACGTCGACGACGACGTCCGCCGGCGGGCGGCCGGCCGTGTCGGCGAAGACATAGGCCACCCGAGCGAGGTTCTTGTGGTAGATCGTCTGGTCCGCGGCACGCTCCTCCCAGTGGCCCAGTTCGGCGAGCGCCACAAGCCTGCCGCCTCCGGTCGCGCCGTGGAGCTGCAGCCGACCGAGGTCGGCCGCGCTCGAGCGTTCCGCTCGCGGCAGGCGTGCGACGATTCGGAGCGGCTGGCGCTCCTCGGGAGCGTGCGCTACCCCGACCTCGGCGCCGTCGAGCGCGGCGCGGACGGTCGCGGCGATCTCGGCGACGCTGATGCCGTTCACCGCCGCCTTCTCCTGGTCGGGCAGGAAGACCAGCTCGCGATGCGCCGATTCGACCACGTCGTCGGGCTCGACCACTCCGGGCTCGGCCGCGAGGCGGCGGCGGACCAGCTCCGCGGCATCGCAAAGGGTCGCGTAGCTCAGCTCGTCGCGGCCGTAGATCTCGGCGGCGATCGTGTCGATGACCGGCGGACCCGGCGGCAACTCGACGACCTTGAGCCGCATGCCGGACTTCGCGGCGATCGCGGTGAGGGCGTTCCGCTCGCGCAGGCCGAGCGTGTGGCTCGCGTCGGTGCGCGAGGTCTTGCCGACCAGATTGACGCGAAGCTCCGCCTGATGGGGCATCGTGCGGAGGTAGTAGTGCCGCACAAGGCCGTTGAAGTCGATCGGCGAAGGGGTGCCGGCGTAGGCGGTGAAGTCGGTGACTTCCGGAATGGCGGCGACCGCATCCTCGAGTTCGCGAAGGACGGCGTCGGTGCGCTCGAGGGTGGTCCCCTCGTCGGCATTGAGGAGAAGAAGGACCTCGCCCTTGTTGTCGAAGGGGAGCATCTTGAGCGGCACCTGGCGGAAGGCGGCCAGCATCGCAGCGGCGCCGGTGAGGAGGGCCACTCCGGCAAGGAACGCCCCCGCCTTGGCCCTTGAGGCGAGGAGCGGTTGGAGGAGCGGCCGAAGGAGCCGGTATTGGAGGCTGGCCCGGGCGCTCGCGAACTCGTCGTTTGCGTCGATGCCGTGGCCGCCGCCGGTCGCCCAAGGACGGCGCTTCAGCAGGTGGAAGGCGAGCCAGGGGGTGATCGTGAAGGCGACGACCATCGACATCACCATCGTCACCGGCACGTTGAGGGCCATCGGGCGCATGTACGGCCCCATCATGCCGGTGATGAAGAAGAGCGGGAGGAAGCTCGCGATGACCGCAAGCGTCGCGGCGATCAGCGGCGGTCGAATCTCGCTCACCGCCTCGAGCGTGATGGCCCGTGACGCCCGCTTCCGCAGGCCGAAATGACGGGCGATGTTCTCGACGTCGACGATCGGGTCATCGACCAGCAGTCCGAGCGAGAGGATGAGGGCGAACAGCGTGACGCGATTGATCGTGTACCCGGCCAGGAGGTTCACGGCGAGCGTGAGCCCGAAGACGACCGGGACCGCGACGGCAACGACGAGCGACTCCCGCCAGCCGAGGCCGATCGTGAGAAGCGCGACGACGATGAGGATCGCGACCCAGAGGCCCTCGACGAGTTCGGAGACCTTCTCGTCGGCGGTCTGCCCGCTGTTTCGCGTGACGACCAGGTCGATCCGCTCCGGAAGCACCTCGGCCTTGAGCCGCTCGGCCTCCGCGAGAATCGCGGCGGCGACGTGGACGGCGTTCGTTCCCTTCTTCTTCGCGATCGAGATGGTGACGGCGGGAACGCTGCGGCCCCCGCGTCCCGACACCGGGGACGCGATCGTCGGGCCGTGCGAGGTCGCGCCGACGACCGTGCCCGCGCCGTGGACATGGGCGCCAAAACCGGCGCCGGGTCCCCACCCGTGCCGGACGTAGCTCGAGCGCTCGGCCGGACCGTCCTCGATCCTGGCCACTTCGCCGAGGAACACCGGTGCGCCTTTCGAGACGCCAATGACGAGCGAACCGAGGTCGGTTCCGTTGCGAACGACCGAGCCGGCGCGGACGGTGATTGCCGTGTCGTCGCGCTCGATCGTCCCCGAGGGCAGGGTCGCGTTCGACGCGATCAGCGCACGCTGCACGTCGAGGAACGACAGTCCACGGCCGGCCAGCGCCTCGTGATCGATGAAGAGGGTCAGCGTTCGCGGGAGGCCACCGGAGACCGTCACGCGGGAGGTGTTCTCGACCGTCGCAAGTCGCGCGGCCGCCTCCTCGGCAACGCGGCGCAGCGTGAACTCGTCGGAGTCCGCGGCGCTCTCGTCGCGGCCACGAAGGGTGAGCGTCACGATCGGCACGTCATCGATCTCGACCGGCCTCATCACCCAGCCGGCGACGCCGGGGGGGACGAGCCCCTTGTGTTCCTCCAGCGTCTTGAAGAGCCGAACGAGCGAGCGTTCGCGATCCTCCCCCACGAAGAACCGCACGGTGACGATCGCCGAGTCGCCGCGCGACATCGAGTACACGTACTCGACGCCATCAATCTGGTAGAGGATGCGCTCGAGCGGCGTGGTCACGAGGCGCTCGACCTCCTGGGCGGAGAATCCCGGAGCGCTCACGTAGATGTCGGCGAGCGGGACGACGATCTGCGGGTCCTCCTCGCGCGGGGTGATGAAGAGGGCCGCGGCGCCGACCGCGACCGAGATCACCAGGAGAATCAGCGAGAGGTTCGAGTGGAGGAAGCTCCGGACGATCCCGTTGATCCACCCGCCGCGGGCATGCTCGGCGACCTCATGCGTCGCCCCCTCGGTGCGCACCGTGCGGTCCATGGTTCAGCGACCTCCCGTCGCGCCATCGACGACGATCCGTTCGCCGACCGCGAGACCCGAGAGCACCTCGATGCGACCCTCGATCGTCCGTCCGAGCCGCACGGCCCTGCGCAGACGCACGCCGTCGCCGGCGACGTCGACGCACTCGAGCTGTCCGACGCGCCGGATCGCCTCCGGCGGGATGAGGATGACCCGCTCATCGCCGACCGGAATGGAGAGCCGGCCGAACATCCCCGCGTACACGCCGTCGGGGCAGGGGCCCTTGACCTTCACCTGAAACGTTCGGCTTGTCGAGTCGGCCTCGGGAACGATCTCGCTCACCGTGCCGAAGCAGGCGTTGTCCAGGACATCGACCTTCACCGATACCTGATCCCCGACGCTGAGCGAGCGGGAGAGCGATTCCCGCACGCTGGCAACCAGTTGCATGTGCTTCGGATCGAGCACCGTGACCACCACCTGGCCGGGCGTCACGGTGTCGCCCGTGCTCACCCGCCTGTCGATGACGGTGCCGTCGATCGGGCTCCGGATCGTCGCGTACTCCATGACGGCCTGGGCCTCGGTGAGCGACTGATTCGTGCGGGCGAGGTTCGCCTCGGCGCCGCGCAGTGCGTTCGCTGCGCGGTCGAGCTCGATCGCGGAGCTTGCCTGCTCGGCGAATGCGGCGCGAATTCGCGACTCCTCGATGCGGGCCTGGTCCAGTGCCGCCTGGGCCTGTGCCACCGCCGACTCCGCCTGGGCGCGACGAGCGCGAAGGTCCGTCTCCTCGAGGCGCACGAGGACCTCGCCGGCGGTGACGCGCTGACCCGCGATCACGTTGACCTCAAGGGCCCGGGCAAGGAGTCTCGACGCGATCTCGACGCGATGGACCGGCTGGATCTCGCCGATGGCGGTCTCGACCCGCGGAAGCGTCGTGGCCGCCACCTCGACGATCGTGCCCGCTCCGATAGGGCGGTCGCCTGCGGCGCGGGACGATTCTGCAGTGATTTTCGGCCGAAACGCGCCAACGAGCCAGAGCATGAGAAGCGCGACGCCCGCGGCGAAGGCGAGAAGAACGACAGCCGTCGAAATCCAGCGAGGAAGCCGCAGGGGCCGGGACGGCGAGCGGGCGGGGCGTGGTCGGTCGGTGTCGGAAGTGGTCACGCTGCTGCTCCGGGCGAAAGGGACGGGGGGGGCTTGGAGTCCCGATCCCGGAGACGGTTCCGAAGTTTGCGTGAGGGCGTGAGTGCGGGTTGCCACGGTCCTCGTGCCGCGCGAAGGCTGGTCCGATGGAGGGCGCCCGTGATGGATGGGCAGGGAGGCGAGGGCCGCATCAGCTCGAGAAGCGCGGCATCGCCATGCGCGGGGCCTGACGCGGCGACGCCTGATCGCCGGCGACATCACGCACCAGGGACCGCGCCTGTTCGGCCATGCCGATGTGCTACCTTCCGCCCATGCCCGGCGCAGGCCATCCATGGGTGTCGCCGACGACGCTGGAAGGGACGCCCTTCGTGCGGACGATCCGACTCGAGCCGCTGGCGATCCGTCACGCGACGGAGTTCCTTGCCGTGGCCGATCAGGAGCTTTTTCGACACAGCATGCAGGCGCCGCCCGAATGGTCGGTGCGAGGCTTCGAGCGCGAGATCGAGAAGGTGCTCTCGTTGCCGGGCGTGGTGGCGTTCGCGATCGTCATCGCCGTGGGGCCGACGGCGGGGCGGGCGATCGGCCGCACGACCTACATGGACATTCGCCCGGAGCATCGCGGGCTCGAGATCGGCCGCACCTGGATTGCACGGCCCCATCACGGAACGCGCGTGAATCCGGAGGCGAAGTACCTCATGCTTCGGCACGCCTTTGAGAGCCTCGCGCCGCCGGCGATTCGCGTGCAGCTCCTCACCAACGGGACGAACCTGCACAGCCAGGCCGCGATCGCCAAGCTCGGTGCGCTGCGCGAGGGCGTCCTTCGTCAGTCGCGGATCATGCCCCCGGCCCTCGATCGGGCCGAGGAGCGCATCTGCGATTGGGTCTCCTT
Source organism: Phycisphaerales bacterium (assembly GCA_044220875.1). GTDB lineage: Bacteria > Planctomycetota > Phycisphaerae > Phycisphaerales > SM1A02 > JAEUIT01. The sequence goes on from JBGAQH010000001.1 coordinate 1,156,507, forward strand.
CAGCATCATCGACCGCGAGTGGCCCTCCGTGCGCGCGAGGCTCGAGGCCCGGCTCGCGCCACCGTCGCCCTGACGCGACGCGTTTTCGCACCCGCGCCACGGCGCGGCGCGCGATGCGCGCGACCACGTCGATGACGGAACGGCGTACAGTGGCCCGCACGGGCCGCAGCCCGCCGACGGACGACGCATGCAGGAGCGAGCGATGACGAAGAACACGATCTGTCTCTGGTACGACCATGATGCGGAGGAGGCCGCGAACTTCTACGCCCGGACTTTCCCCGACAGCCGAGTCACGGCCGTGCGTCGCGCGCCGTCGGACTATCCGGGCGGCAAGGCCAACGCCGTGCTGACGGTCGAGTTTGTGGTGTGCGGCGTCGCCTGCCTGGGCATCAACGGCGGACCCATGTTCAAGCACAGCGAGGCATTCTCCTTTCAGATTGCCACCGACGACCAGGCGGAGACCGATCGCTATTGGAACGCGATCGTCGGCAACGGCGGCGTCGAGAGCATGTGCGGATGGTGCAAGGACAAGTGGGGACTGTCGTGGCAGATCACGCCGCGCGTGCTCATGGGGGCGATGGCCAAGGGCGGCGACGTCGCCAAGCGGGCCTTCGCGGCCATGATGGAGATGCGGAAGATCGACGTCGCGGCGATCGAGCGGGCGATGGGCGATCAGGGGCGTTGAGCCGAGTGCCGCAGCAGCGTCAGTCAAGTCATGCGATGCGCTCCCCCAAAGCGCACGCTTCCGTGCGACGGACGCGGATCCTCACCCCATGAGCACGCCAACGCCGAAGCCCCAGACCGCCGTCGAGCGCCGCGCCGCGGAGGCCCGGTTGCGCTCGCTCCTCACCACGTTCGCGCCCGACTCGCTTCGGCAGATTGCCGCCGTGCGGGGGAAGCTCCGGAAGCGCCTTCCGACCGCCCATGAGGTCGTGTACGAGTACCGCGACTGCTGCGTCATCAGCATCTCGCCGAGCGGCCAGGGGTACGAGGGCGTCTTTGCGCTTCGGGCGAGTTCCGACGGCGTGAAGCTCTACTTCAACCAGGGCAAGCGCCTGTCCGATCCGACCAAGCTCCTGCAGGGTTCGGGCGGCCAGGCGCGGTGGATCGAGACGAAGGGGGCGGCGACGCTTGCCCGTCCCGAGGTCGCGGCCCTGATCGAGAAGGCGATCGCCAACAACCGCGTGCCCTTCGATGCGACGGGCCGAGGCTCGGTCGTCGTCCGCGAGACGACGGCGTCCAAGAAGACGCGGACGCGCCGGCGAGCCTGAACATCGGTGGCGAAGGCCGACGAGGGAGCGAGGCCCGTCCCAAGGTTGCCGTGAGCGCGTGCGCCGATCCTGCGTACCGCGCGGAGCAGGTGACCTCCCCGGCCGGCGACGGGCCCGGAAAGGGCGTTGGTTGAATTCGTCGGCTTCCGGCGGATTCGTGTTGCGCGCAGGTTCGGCATCGCGTGGAAGGGGGGGATCGGCCTTGCGCCGTTCTCCTCAAGGAACCACTGATGCGACTTCGACGTCTTCGGGCATTCGTTGCGGCCTGCGCCGCCCTCCTGACTGGCGGGATGGTCGTCGGCCAGGTCATGCCGCCGGCCGACTTCTACGTTCCGCCCGTGTTCGAGCACGGCTGCAGCGATGCGTCCGACGGCCTCCGTTCCCCCTCCGACGAGCGGCTCGATCTCCCCACGGGACAGGGCACGATCGAGTTCTGGCTGCGGGCCGAGTGGACGAGCGGCGACGCGCACAAGCCGATGTACTTCGTGCTCGGCAACAACCGCTACGCAGGCAACGTCCCCTCGCCGATGCCCGCTGCCGATCCGGCGAACGGCGAGAGGCCGGCGGAGCCTCGGGGCGGCTCGACCAATGCCGGGAGCGACGATCCCGACGCGGACGTCATTCAGCCGAATCGCGCGGAGCGGCCGGCCCATCCGGCGGGCGAGTCGCCTCCGGCGCCGCCGACGGAGGGTCGAAACGTGCCGGAGGGACGGCGGGCGGAAGCGGCGCGGCGGAACGACATCGTGTATGCCCCGCGCTATGCCGTGTACCTCAGCGAGAACGCGATCTTCATCCAGGTCGGGCGCACGGTGTGGCGGCAGCGACTGACCCCGCCCGTGATCGAGAAGCTCGCCGAACACAAGCGAATTCATTTCGTGTTGACGTTCGAGAAGAACGTTCTCGTCTATGCGGACGGCGTGCAGTGCGCGAAGTTCATCGGCGTCCGCCTTCCCGCCGCCGACGACGCCCACATGGGACAGGCCCGCAACAACGGTGACGCGACCCGCGGCATGGGAGGGAGCGTGCTCGTGGGCGGCGGTCCGACCTTCACCGAGCGGGACACGGTGGGACTTTTCGAGCCGCAGAAGACGCGGCCGATGATGGACGTGCCACTCGCGCTTGCGGACGAGGCGCTCCCCCTCAACGGCTCGATCGGCGGCGTTCGCATCTGGAGCCGCGCGTTCCCCACCAAGTTCTTCGAGGGGGCGCACTCCGTCCTCGAACAGCGCGGCGAGGAGGACATCTTCCGGAGCCTCGAGTTTCCCTCGCCGGTGGGCTCGAACGACGCGCCCCGACTCTCGGAGCTGATCGCGTACAGCTCCTTCGGCGAGAGCGACGCGGCCAGGCACTCGATCGCCATCCAATATCCGGTGTCCGGGCGCTGGGTGAACGATCTCCGCACCGAGACCCACCCGTCGACGAAGCCGCCGCCCGGCCTCGATGACCCGTACGGCAACGTGGATGACTATCCGCTCATCTCGATCGTGCCCTCGCCGAAGGCGAATCACTTCTACGTCTACCAGGACTCGACCCTTCTCGGGATTCTCCTTCCGGGCGCGGCGCCGAACACGTTCGAGTTCACGCGTGCGGAGGGAGGGACTCCGATGGGATGCACCGTGAGGGTGCTCGACGGAGGCAAGCTCGACGTGCGCCTGTCGGGCGACGTCGCGCTCTTCGGCGGCGACAAGGACGGGAAGCCGGCGTCGCGACTGACGCTCGTCCGACCCAGCCTCAAGTGGTCGGGCCTCCCGTGCAACCCGTCGTCGGGGTTCTTCACGCAGGGGTTCGTGAAGTACTACCGCACCGCGTATCAGGCCTTCGACATCACCAAGATGGATCCGCTCCGCGCCTACCAAGGGCAGACCGGAACGGCGCAGGAGGTCTTCAAGGAGCCCACCTCGGAGGAGTACTTCCTTGACATGAACGCCGGCGGAACGGTGGTCGCCTTCGGCTTCCGGTACGTCGGCATGGATCAGGGCAAGGCCCGGGCGACGGCCACGCTCACGACCGACTCGTCGCAGCTGAACCAGACCCTCTCGGCCAACGTCGGCGCGAGCCTCGACATCGAGGCCGCGACCGGGCCGAACATGTCGGCGTCGCTCAAGACCAAGACCGGCGGCGGATCGGAGCACTTCTCCCGCACGACCGAATCGCTCTCGGTCGCGAAGTCCTTCAACAAGGACTTCATGATCACGGTCAACAAGTCGACCGCCCGCCTCAATCCGGCGCTCGTCGAGGACGTGGAGAAGCTCCGTTCGGCGCTGATGACCGACGGTCCCAACTTCGCGGCCCTCGAAAGCGAGTGCGAGTGGTTCATCGGCCGCTGGGGCACGCACTACTCCATCGCCACCACCTTCGGCGGCATGCTCCTCTCGACCCGCACCGTGAAGGAGGAGGACGTTCGCGCCTGCACCGAGAGCTCGCTCTCCTTCGAGTCGAACGTGAAGCTCGGCTGGGCCGAGAAGTCCAGCGTGAACGTCGGGCTCGACAAGATCGCCTCGGCCACCGTCGACACCAGCGTGAAGGTCATGGCCGGGCTGGAAATGGGCATGGAGTCCACCTCCAAGGACATGGCCGAGCGCCTGACCAGCACGACGGAAAGCGAGCTCACCACGCTTCCCGCCGGCCAGACGCTCGGCTCGGCGTCCAGCGATCCCGGGTCGCACGGGTACCCGCATCCGGTGCCGATCTTCTTTGACCTCCGACCGATCTCCGAGCTCCTGTCGCCGGTGTACTTCGACGATCCGGTCATCTATCACGCGGTCCGCGAGACCCTGCGGAGGAAGACCAAGGAGTATGTCGCCTCGCGCACCCCGCAGATGACGCCCGGCGTCGAACAGCCGGACTGGTCCGCCGAAACCAGCGGCAAGACCGTGAGCATCAGGCTCGTGTCGTTCAAGCACAACAACCTGGACCTGAACGGCCTGGTCTCGGCCCGCCTCGCGCTGCCCGAGGGCGAGATGTGCACGGTGGCGCCGACGTCGGACGAGGTCGCCGCGTCGGAGCACTATTTCGACGGATCGCACCGCAGCCATCCCCACACGGACATCATCGATCCGGTCGCCAGCGATGACGGATGGGTCAGCTACGACATCGTCGGTCCGTCGGACACGCGGACCCAGAAATACGAATCGCAGGGACGTCATCGATATGATTTCAATTCGATCGTGGTCCGCATCGTCCTCCGCGCCGGGAACGACTCGGGATCGGTCGGAGCGCTGCCGCTCAATCAGATGAAGCCCTCGATCATCCGAGGCCGCTACGACCTGCGGATCCGGCCGAACGACAGCTCCTACGCCGATGTCGAAGTGAAGGTGACGGACCTTCCGGGCAAGCCGTTCAGGCGATCCCGCGAGAGCGTTGACAAGCTCAATGCGTACCGCGAGTACGAGGCCGCAAAGGCCGCCGTGCCGCTCACGGGGCGCGAGATCTATCGAAAGGTCATTCCCGTCCCGCCGCTGGCCAGGCCCCGGGGGACATCGGAGGCGAACGGCGGCCCGCCCCAGCAGGACGGGCCGGGTTCCAGGGGCGAGGCGCGCCCCTCGCCCGAGGAGGCCGCTCGCCGGCACCCCGCGGAGTCGCGCGTGGCGGATGACGGGACCGTGACGATCGAGTGGAAGGCGAAGGACGGGGTCGAGTCGTACCAGGTCCTCCGGTGGTCCTACCCGGGAAGCGCCACGCCGGGCAGCGATCGCCCGCGCATGGAACGCTTCGTGGCCACGAGCCCGATCTTCACCGACAAGCCGCCCGCCGGCAGGTGGATCTACCGCGTCTTCCCCGCCGGGGCCCGCACCGGTCCCACCGAGGTCATCGCGGTTGCCATCGTCACCGTTCCATGATTCGGCTGCTTCATCACCGTGTTGGTTCATCGAACTTGAATGAGGATCGCCTATGTCCGTGCGAATCTCGACTCTCCGCCTCGCGGCGCTCATGGGCTTGCTTCTGGTCTCACCGCACGCCCGCGCCGATGACGAGCAGCTCAAGCGGAGCCTCGCCCAGCTCGGCGTCGGCCGCTCCGAGATGGGCGCCATCGCCGACATGCAGAAGGACTTCCTGAACAAGCTGTCCGACATGCGGTTCGCGGAGCGGGGCGCGTCGGAGGTCAACTGGAAGATGCGCATCGCGATCTCCGAGCCCGTTCCGGGACGCGCCGATCCGCGGAACGCCGAGATCCTGTCGGCGGTCCAGGCGCTCGAGTCGTTCAATGCGGGCAGGCATCCCGAGGGTGGGGCGAATCGCGCGGTGCAGTACAAGATCCTGACGCCGGAGCTGCACGACGCCCTCGTTGGCCAGGGGAAGGCGGAGATCGAAGCCGCTCGGCAGGCCGGTCGCGAGCCGAGCGAGGCGGCGCTGAAGAACGCGGCGCTCGAGGGGAAGTATGTCACCGTCTACGTCGACCGCACGGTCGCGGCCAACGACGCCGCGGCGGCGCGACTCATCGGCGAGCTGAGCCGGCACGTGCAGAGTCGGATGCCCCCAGCGGGCACGACGCTGCAGCCGATGAGTGACCGTCGCGTCGCAGAGGGCTCGAGGATGTTCCTCTCGTATGGAGTGCACGCGGGACCGGACCGGTACGAGGTGCCGCGGGAGTGGGCGGCGAAGAACGAAACGTGGCTTTCGAGCAACCGCGCGTTCTGCTCCGAGCGGGACGGGACCTGGTACGTGAACGACAACGAGGCGCGGCGGCTGGGCGGCATGTCCGTTCCGCCATGGAAGGAGCGCGGGGAGTACCTGATCCGCGCGACGGCGACGGTGGCGGTGAATCCAGAGTCGCCGACACCCCGGGTGCGAGACATCCTTCCGGTCGCCCGAACCTCGAATGCCGCCCAGGTCGACGTGCGGCGCATGGTGAGTGATGTGCTTCAGTCCCGCGCCGCGCCGAACGTCGCGGCGGGGGGCGTGCGTCCGTTCGTCCAGCGCGGCGGAGCGGCGGCGCCCGCCGCGGGAGAACAGCCTCCGGTCCAGCCGGAGCAACCGCGCGGCGCCGAGGCGCCGTCGTCATCGACCGATCCCGCGTCGCGGGATCGCCGCATGGGACTGCTCCCGATCGCGATCGTCGAGCGGGCCGAGCGGACGCTCGAGGAAGGCCAGCGGCGGCTCGATCAGGTGCGTCAGACGCAGGTCGCGCGAAGCACCGGGCCCTCCGCGGAGCGGCCGCCGGAGCGATTCGTTCCCGAGATCGAGGACCCCGATCAGGTGAGGCATCGCCAGATCTCCCTCGATCGCGAGGCGGAGCGGGCCGACGCCGTCGAGCGCCGCTGCCGATCGGAACTTGCCGACGCCGCGGCCACGCGGGCGCATCACGAATGGCAGATCAACGAGAGCGTCCGGCGACTGGCCTCGAACGCCCTCATGTCGATCGGATTGGAGCGATACACGATGAACGAGCGAGGCGACATCGTTCCGCGGGCGGGCGTTCCCGGGCGCGAGCTGACGCCGGCCGAGCGTTCGAGGCTCGTGGAGGTCGAGTCCCTCTCCAGCGAAGCGCGGCAGCGGGCTCGCGAGACGACGGCACGACGACAGCTCGACCAGCGCATCGAGCGGCTCGATTCGCGCACCAAGGCGGCGGAGCGGGCGACGACGGCCGCGAAGCAGAGAGCCGCCCAACAGTTCACCAGCGTCAAGCGCGTCCATCCCAACACGCCGCCCTCCGCTCCGCCCCGGCCCGCGCGCCGGTAGGAGCGGTCCGCCCGACGTCCGCCGCCGACCTTCGACATCCGTCCCCGGGCCATCCGACACATCGACCGACCTTCGGAGCACACTCTTGTTCGATCACCTCGCATGCGTCCTTCTCATCGGTTCGCTTGCCGCAGCGGCCCCCTCCGCCACGCAGCAGGCGGAGCACGCTCCTCACGGCGGCGCGAACGCCGCGTCGACGCAGCCTCCGACGCCGCTCTCCTTCGACGGTCAGGGAACGCTGCAGTACGCCGGCGCGCCCGAGTTTCAGATGCTCCAGGGCGGCATGATCGACCTGCACTTTCGCGCGGGGTGGGATCCGGAAGGGAAGGCGACGTCGCTTCCGGTGGCGGTTGACCGGTGCCTCTTCGCGTGCGCCGGTGGCGTCGACACGACGCGGTACGCGGTGTACGTCCTTGGCGACATGTCGGGGCTTGCGATCTGGAACGGCGAGACGTGGGCCGAGGTGGCGGTGCCCGTTCAGGCCGATCGATGGCATCACCTCGCGGTCCTCTTCTCGGCCCGGCGCACCGCATTCGTCCTTGACGGCGCTCCGGCCGGCGTCGTGCCGGTCGGACCCGGAGGCGGAGCGTCCTCGGAGCCGCTCGGCCTCTTCGTCGGATCAAACGGGCACGGGCGCAGCAATTTCTACGGCGAGATGGCCAACCTGCGCATCTGGCGCACGCCGCTGCCGGTTCAGGAGATTGCCGGCGCGGCGACGTACACGCTTCCGGTGCGTCCCGACATCGCCTCGTCCCTGAGCGCGTACGCCGACTGGTCAGCGGGCCAGCAGACGATGAAGATCGTCTCCGGCGACGGATTTGCGGACGGCATCGCGCAGAGCAAGAACGAAGCGCCGTGGATGAAGAACGTCGCGTGGACCCTCTCGCTCGACGACGCCAAGGCCAGCGCCGCCGAGAACGGCGCGCTCATCATCGCCTACGCGACGCGCTCCGACGGATACAGCGTCGCCGGCGCGGCCGCGGAGGAGACGTCGCTCGCATCCGAGTGGTGGAAGGGCCTGAGTCTCGTCTATCCGATGCTTCTTCTGCCCGCGACGGCGAAGAACCCGAAGCCCCAGGGGCTGTCGCCAGGGCAGTGCGCCCTCATCACCCCGGAAGGAAAGGTGGTGCGGGTGTTCATGCCCATCGGACCGGCGTTCGTCGACTACGTCATCGACTCGACCGTGCAAGCGCTCGACGCGTCGTCAAGCGGGACCGATGCGGATGCGGCATTCGCCAAGGCCCAGCGGGCCGAGTGGCGCGAAAGCCCGACGCTGCTCGAGAGCCTGAAGCAGTCCGCGGGGCTGAAGGACCTGCCTGAGACCACACGAATCGGCGTTGACTACGCGCTCGCCCTGTCGCAGATCCGCGCCCTCTCGAGCTCGTACGGCGCAGGGAAGCCGTTCGTGAAGGGAAGGGACGCCATTCCGTTCGACGAGGCCCAGGACGCGTACCGACAGCGGGCGCTCGATCTCGTCGCGGGCCTTCCAAGGGACCTCGAGCCCGCACCCGAGCTCGTCGAGTTCGCGCATCTGGTCTGGGAGGGCTCGCGCGAGGCGACTGCATTTCTCGCGGAAAGCGCCGCCTACAACTTCATCGTGCCCCTGACGGCCATCGATCCGATCCTTGCGGTCGCGGTGGCATCGTCGGCGCCTTCTCCCGCGAAGGATGTCGGCGCCGCGGCGGAGCCGGCGAAGAGCGCGTCGGAGCGATGAGCCGAGGGCCGCGGCACGCTCATGAGCGGGCGATGGTGACGAGGACTCCGTCCAACTGCTCGAACTGTTCGCTCGCCGCGCCCGTGCCGGTGCTGCCGGAGGCGATGGCGTCGTCGAGGGCTTGCTTCGACGGATAGAGTTCGCGCAGGACCAGGTTCGTCGTGCCGGCCCGCTCCTCGAAGGTCACGGTGGTGATGGGGCCGTCGGGGCTCTCCTCGTTCGTCCAGACGATGCGTGAGTGAGGCGTGACGTCGACATACCTGCCGAAGAACGCCATCGGCTGGTCGGCTGCCGGGTGGCTGAAGACGAAGCGGTACGTGCCCCCGGTGCGTACGTCGGCCTCGCAGGAAACGAAGGTGATGCCGAACGACGCCGGCGTCCACCAGCGCTTGAGCAACTCGGGCTTCGTCCACGCCTCGAACACGATGTGCGCGGGACCGTTGAAGGTGCGCGTGACGATGATCTCGCGATCAGACGTTCGTTCGACCGTTGTGTTGTGCTTCATGGGATTCATGTCACCGTTGCTTTCGACTTCCGTCGCTCTTGCGATTCCGCTTGAGTTCGTCCACGATCCTGTCCAACTCGTCGAAGCGAGCGTCCCAAAGCCGGCGGTACCACTCGATCCATGCCGCCTCGTCCTCCAGCCGGCGCGAGCCGAGCTTGCAGGTCCGCACCCGTCCGACCTTCTCCGTGGCGACGAGTCCCGCCTGCTCCAACACGCCGACGTGTTTCTTCATGCCCGTGAGGGTCATGCGGAACGTCTCGGCCAGCTCGGTGATCGAGGCGTCCGCACGCCCGAGCCTCTCGAGAATGCCGCGTCGGGTGGAGTCCGAAATCGCTGCGAATGAGGCATCCAAACCGGCCCGCTGAAACTGAACCATGTGGTGCAGTATACGCCATGCCCCAGCGGATGCAAGGGGATCCCGGCCACAATCGGGGACCGGGGCCATTGCAAGGTCGGATGTGCAGCGTCACATCGCGGGCCGGAGATTGCCGCGGGATTCCTCGCCGAGAGCGCACCGCGCGGTCGCGATCTCGCCACACACCGGTAGCGGCCTGCATGGCTCCATGCCGAGCGAATCGAGCGACCTCGCCCGCATCGCGCGCTGACGATGAGTTCGCGCGAGAACTCGGATCGCGGCACAGCGATCCGGGAAGAGAAAGGGCGACCGTCGGCAACGATCTGCAGGGGCTCCTGCGATAAACTGAAGTCGTCTGGTGCTCGAGCCTCTTCGTCAGGCACGCACCGCGTGACGCGCCGGGTTGACCGGCTTCGACCGGAACCGTGGGCGCCCCAGCGATGGCCCTGAGACGGGACTCGGATACCGCCGATTCGCTCGCGAACGCTGAGCGAATCGCGTGTCGATCGTGCCGTCTGTTCGACGGCTTGGGACCCCCTTCTTGCGGAGGTTCGTTCACATGCTCTCAACTCGCCTCCTGTTCCTTGCAGTCGCGTGGCTCGCCTTCCTTTCCACCGAGTGCCGCGCCGGCGATGCGGTCGTTCCGCTGCCGATCAACACGATGGTCGCGGAGGGGAAGGCGGCGCTCAGCGCGTCGCCCTACGACATCGGCAGCCCGTCGAATCTCTTCGACGGCAACACGTCGACGCTGTATCGCTCGGCAAACGTGAATCCGGCATTCATCCAAGTGGCGTTCACCGAGCCCCAGACCTTCCACGGATTCAAGACCTGGCTTTCGCACGCGTCAGGAAATCCCGCATTCAAGTGGAAGGTCGAGGCCGCCAACGCCGAGGGCGATTTCGCCTCGGGCACCGGCTCGTTCGTGACGCTGGTGCCGTGGAAAAACACGGCCGGTGACCTCTGGTCGGAGTCCATGCTCGCCACGCCCGTTGAGCGAAGCATCGTGCGGCTCACGGTGCAGAGGCTCACCGGCGACAACTACGTGCACATCAACGAATGGGTGATTCTCGGGCAAGTCGATGCCGGGACGCTCTCCGTCACGCCGACGTCGCTCGATCTCCAGCAGGGTTCACTCGCCCAGCTCTCCGCGATCTGGACCGACCTTGTCGGCGTGCAGAGTGACGTGACCGCCCTCGCCGCGTGGACGTCGACCAATTCGAACGTCGCCTCTGTCAACGGCAGCGGTCAGGTCATCGCCGTCGGTGAGGGGTCGGCCCAGATTGTCGCGACCTACCAGTCGGTCACGGACCAGGTGGATGTCCTCGTCGAGGGTCTACCGCCGAGCCCGATCGACCTGAACGTGCGCCTGATCGAGCGGCTGCCCCGATACGACTATGACGCGACGAAGAATGCCCCCTCCCCGGGAGATCCGGTCGAGTTCCGGGCCCACCTGCGCAACTGGGGCAGCGACGCGGCGGGCGACGTCCCCTACGAGTGGCGGATTGACGGAGTCGTCGCGTTGACCGGCGTGGCCACGAACGTCGGACCGTACGACGCGCGCCAGCTCACCTTGCCGTGGGTCTGGGCGAGCGGTTCACATCTGATTGAGTTCGTCGTGGACCCGACGGATGTCGTCGCGGAAGTCAGCGAGACCAACAACGCAGTGGCGATTCGGACCGACGCGATCATCGTCGGATTCTGGGTGGAGGAGTCCCTCTACCACTACTTCAATGAGCATCAGAAGGACCTCGGGATCGGATCCAACTCCTGGGACGATTGGGCCCAGCGTCAGATGGCGCGGTGGAATCAGTACAGCGCCGAGGCGATCTGGCCCAACTCGCCCAACGGCGTCCTCGATCGGGTTCGCATCGACAAGATCATCGTTGTCCCCGACGGCGCCCTTCCGCTGTCGGGCGGACTTCCCACGAACAACCCGGATCTCTCGGACAAGTCCGTCGACATGATGTGGGGATTCCCCACCAGCTTGCTGAACGGCGACTTCTACGCCAACACGACCTCCGTCAGCGAATCGAACCCGTTCTTCATCGAGCATTCGCTTCTGCACGAGCTCGGCCATGCCCGCTATCTCATCGATTGCTACGGCTTCGACGTGTCTCACACGCCTGACCATGCGACGGTGCAGATTGTGGAGGCGGGCGTGCCGATCGCAGGGTCGCCGTACATGCCGTTCATCGCCTGGGATGTCGTCCTCTACTACAACACCAGCGGCGGCATCATGACCGGGCCGTACGGGGACCAGTGGTCACCCTACGAGGCCGGGGCGCTGAACCGCATCGCCTTCCATCGCGCCGTCTGCGGCAACTACAACGCCCCCTGCAACATCGGGGTCTTCCTGAACGACCTTCCCGAGCACAACCACATGCGGTTCCTCGACCACCTCGGGAACCCGCTCGCGGGCGCCGACGTGAAGGTCTATCGCGCCGGCCCAGGTCCAGGTTGGTACGGAAAGACCTTCGACAACACGCCAGACCTTGCGTTTACGACCGACGCAGGGGGATTCGCGCACATGCCCCGTAACCCGTTCTCGACGGGATCGATCGTGCACGGGTACGGACAATCCAATGGTGTGATGATCCTCCGCATCGGCCATGGCACGCATGTGTGGTACCGGTTCGTCGAGGTGAGCGACTTCAATCTCCAGTACTGGTCCGGCGCGACCGTCGACGCGTACTACACGATCGAACTTCCGCCGCCTGTCGGCTCGGAGCCGGCCGATCTCAACCTCGACGGCACCGTGGATGCGGCGGACCTTGCGATCCTCCTGGGAGGCTGGGGACCGTGCGCGGCATGCCCAACGACACCCTGCGCGACTGACCTGAACCAGGACTGTTCAACGGACGCACAGGACTTGGCCCTGCTGCTCGGCGCGTGGACTCCGTGATCTCGGATGGCGGTGGTGCTCGGCTCGAGGGTCAGCATTCCTCACGCGATCGGCCAGGCCGGCGCCCGTGAGGATGCTGAGCCCTCGACGCCGGGCCACCAGCCGCGTCATCCGCAACAGGTTGTGCGCCGAACCAGGGACCGTCGCGGGCCTGAGGTCACTTCCTCTCCACGAGCCCCGCGGCGCGGCGCCATTGCCTGAGCTGGCCGAGATGATGCGGTGGGTGCGCCACAAGTAGCGTGATGGCGATGTGTCCGATGGTCGGCGCGTTGGGCTGGAATTGCTCGGGCGCGCGCTTCGGAAAGTAGTCGGCGTGCTTGGCGGCGACGACCGCGGCGACTTTCGCGCTGCGTTCGCGGAACCGGTCGAGAAGCTCCCGTTTCGTAGCGTACGCGCGTGGATCAGCCGACGGCGTTGTGCCATAGCCGTATCGCTCCATCTCGGCGTCGGCGGTCGGCACGCTCCGGTCGTCGAACATCGCGAGCAACGATGCTGCGTACGCGTTGAGATGCGAGAGCGTCCACGCCGGGTGATTGACGATGAGGCCGGGCTGCTCGGTCATGCGTGACTCAGGGATGTCCGCGACGGTGTCGAGAAGGATCCCGTTGATCATCGCGTGGATGCTGAGGATCGAACCAACCGTGTCGTAGGGGGCGTGGGTGTTCATGATGAATGTTGTGGGACCGGTGCTGTCGAGCTCGTCACGTCCGAAGCGCCGAATCGCGAGCGGACCCGATTCGGGAGAGCGCGGCATGGATGCAACACCATCGCGTGGAAGAGCGAGAGAGCGCCACGCCCCCATCGGACCAGGTTGGACGAAGTTGGACTGTACCGCGTACCGCAAGGACCTCAGCAATCGCCGACCCGATCGGTTCTGCCGCCGCGGCGCATCAGCGGGCGTTGAAATTCAGGCGAGGATTCCCGATGCACGAACAAGCCCATTCCGCTGCCGCAATTTCGTACGCTTCCTCCGATGCGATGGAGGACCACCATATTCACCACCAAACCGGCGACCGTGCTTGACGGCATCCACCTCGAAGGCGCGGCGTATGCTGGCCTGGACCTCCGTTCCGCGCCGCGGCAACTGGCCGCGGTTGAGGGACACACCGACGCGACCGGCTTTCGCGATGCGGCTGCGGACATGGCGGAGTACTGGCGCGTGCTGGCGCTGGCCACCGCGCGATGCTTGCCCGCCGAGCGGCCGTGGACGCGGGTCTTCCTCGACATCCGTCCCGAATGCGGCACGGTGGCGGCATCGCTCCGCGACGTCTCGGACGAACTGCGTCGCGTCCCCATCGTCGTTAGCCTCACCCTCCCGTTCCTCGAACAGGCGAGCGCTGATCTCCCTGAGCCCGACGAGGATGAGGCCGCGTTTGATGCCGGGATCGCAGCGATTCGCGAGACGGCACGGGATGCGCTCGTCGCCGGCGCGGCCGAGCCTTCGGCGCGAGCGGCGCTCGACCGGCTGTGCGCGGAGCACCAGCTCACGATCGAGCTCGAGTGGCGGAGCAACCATCCGCCCCATCGCATCGCGGGCCGGTGACCGGCTGCGATCACGCTTGCCCACTCGGTCCTGACCACAACGACCGGGCTGGGTTTCTGCTTTGACTTCGCGTCCGGCGAACGCAGCAGAAGCACGCGCCGGGGAGAGGCCGCGGTCTCGCCCGGACTTCAGGGTTGGGTCTCCGCTGCGCTGTCTTCATCAGAACGGCAGTATGCCGAGCGGGCTCTTGTCAGACGGCGTTAGGATCCGCGCGCACGGATCCCGGAGGCGGTTGGACGCGGAATCCGCAAGAGGCCACAGTGGAGGCCTCTCGCCCGTACGATCGACTCCCATTCATTTGTGGAGACTCGCTGTGGAGCATCCGAAACAGACGGGTCTGCGACCTGATTACGGGATCGATGCGCCGGGGGTTGTCCGCAACCTCTTGGTTGGCGGATCGATTGCGCTGCTTGTGGGCCTGGTTTCACGCAGCAGCCTGTTCCCCCGGTCTGAGTGGACGCATTTCCTGTCGAGGAACGGCATCGCCTTCGCGATCCCCCTCCTGGGAATGGGCAGCTACATGTTCTATTCGAGCAAGTACGGAAAGATCAGCGAACGAGAGTGGCTGCTCGACATGAAACCAGGGGGGTGGCGGGGAGATGAAACGGTGCTCGATGTCGGTTGCGGTCTCGGGGTCATGCTCATCGGCGCCGCCAAGCGCCTCACGACGGGCACGGCGGCCGGCATCGACATCTGGCAGACCCAGGACCTCTCCGGCAACAGTCCCGACGGCACCCGCGAGAACGCGCTGCGGGAGGGCGTCTCCGACCGTGTGACGATTGCAACCGCCGACATGCGGCAGATTCCATTTCCGGATGGCCACTTCGACGTCATCCTCTCGAACGCGGCCATCCACAACCTCTACAAGGCAGACCAGCGGGCCGAGGCCGTGCGCGAGATCGCACGGGTGCTCAAACCGGGCGGCGCGTGCATCCTGTCGGACGTCCGCCACGAAGCCCAGTACACGAGCGTTCTGCGCGCCGGTGGCGTGACCGAGCTGCGGCGGCGCGATGCCAGCATCACGTCTCCTCTCTTCGCGATCGTGTCCCTCGGCCGCGTGCGGCCGTTTGTGCTGGTGGGGCGGAAAGCGTCGGCGCCGTCGTGAGTCGGGGCGACGGCGACCGTGGGGGCGATCCGAACAGCCCCACAGTGCGAAGGCGAGGGCGCATTGCGAGTGGCGGTCGGCCAGTTCACCGGATGCGGGTCCATTGGACAGTTGCGCGCCGGGCGACGGCGGCCATTGGTCGAGTCGGAGGCTCAGAATCCTGCGCTCGGCGGTTGTCGAGGGGCTCGACGCGACCAGCAGAGCAGCCGAGGCAGACCGCAGCCGCATCGGCTCAGGTCGTCTTCCTCTTCGGCCTCCCCATCGCGCTCTTCTGGTTTCTCCGGGCGACCGTCAAGCATGCCCGGAGCGCTGAAGACCTCCTGCGGCGGATCGAGGAGATCGAGCGCGAGGTGAACCGCCTAAGCGGCGAGGAGTTGGTTGCGCCCCGACGCTTCGGGATCTGGCTGTCCAGAGGACGGCCGTCAAGCGACGGTCCGACGAACCACCTGCAGCGCGTGAGACAGGAACGCCTCGGGGGCCGGCTCTCGTTCGGCGTCGGCCGCAGCGCGTCTTACTTCGCCATCGCCGCCTTGCACCGGAGCAGCGTCTCCCGATACTCCTTCAGGTGAGGGTGCGCAGCGGGAAGCGCTCTCTCGGCAATCGCCACCGCTTCCTCAAGTTCGGTCAAGGCCGCCTCGAGGTCCTTGTTCTCGAGCCGAGCGGTGCCCGAACGCCAGAGCAGGCGTGCGAGGTCCGCCGGACCGTTCGGCGAATCGTGACGCAGGATGACGATGGCCTCGTCCCACGCCGCTCGCGCTTCAGCGGTCCTGCCGAGCCCTTGGTGGACCCGCGCGAGATTGCTGAGGCCGAGCGCGATCTGCATGTGCCCGGCGGGGAACGATCGCCGACGGATCTCGAGCGCTTCGCGGAGGAGCGGTTCGGCCTCGGAGAGTCGGTTCTGGTCCTGCAGGAGCCGTGCGAGGTGGCTCATGGCGTTGGCCATGTCCGGGTGCCCCATCGGATTGGCTGCCCGATCGATCGCCAGCGCTTCGCGGTAGAGCGCCTCGGCCTCGGTGAACTTGCCCTGCTCCTGCTGAACCAACGCCAGGTTGTTCATGCCGCCGACGATGGAGGGGTGTCCGGCGGGGAGGGCTGCACGCCAGATCTCGAGCGCTTCGCGACGGAGCGGTTCCGCCTCCGCGAGTCTGTTCTGGGATTGGAGGAGAAACGCGATGTTGCTCAGACCCACGGCAATGTCCGGGTGTCCGGCGGGAAGGGACGCGCGGAGAATCTCAAGCGCTGCACGCTGCAGCGGTTCGGCCTCGGCGAGCTTTCCTCGGGCCTGCAGGAGCACCGCAAGGTTGCTGAGGCTCGCGGCGATGTCCGGGTGCCCGGCAGGGAGCGTCGCCCTGCGGATCTCGAGCGCCTCACGGAAGAGCGGCTCGGCCTCGGCGGGCTTGTTCTGGGTCTGCAGGAGCCCCGCGAGGTTGTTCAGGCTGGCGGCGATGTCCGGGTGCCCTGCGGGGAGGGCCGCCCGTCGGATCGCCAGCGCCTCGCGGAAGAGCGGCTCGGCCTCGGCGACGTGCCCCTGCGCGTACAAGAGCCACGCGAGGTTGTTCATGCCCCGAGCGATCTCCGGGTGTCCGGCGGGGAACGCTGCGCGGCGGATCGCGAGCGCCTCGCGCTGGAGCGGCTCCGCTTCGGCGAGTCTGTCCCGAGCCTGCAGCAACTTCGCGAGGTTGTCCAGGCTGATCGCCAAGTCCGGGTGCCCGTGGGGAAGGGTCGCCCGGCGAATCTCCAATGCCTCGCGATAGAGCGGTTCGGCCTCGGCCAGGTTGTTCCGCGCGTGCAGGAACGATGCGAGGTTGTTCAGGGCCTGGGCGATCTCGGGGTGTCCGGCGGGGAGGGCGGCACGAAGGATCGCGAGCGACTCGCGGTAGAGCGGTTCGGCCTCGGCGAGCTCGTGCCGGTCGTCCAGAAGGTTCGCAAGGTTGTTCAGGCCGGTGGCGATCTGTGGATGCCCGGCCGGGAGCGCCGTGCGCCAGATGGCCAGCGCTTCGCGAAACAACGGCTCGGCCTCGGCGAACGTGTTCTGGTGATACAGGAGATTCGCGAGGTTGTTCGCACTGACGGCGATGTCAGGGTGGCCGGCAGGCAAGGCCGCGCGGCGGATCGCCAGCGACCTCCGCAAGTTCGGCTCGGCCTGCGCGAAGCGGCCCAATGCGTGCAGCGTTCTGCCGATGGTGTCGCGCACGCTCGCCTCCACCAGCGGCTGGTCCTTGAGCGATCCTTCGCCCCCTGCATCCGCATCGAGCTTCCGGACCGCCGCCTCCATCACCTGCACCACGGTCACCGTGTCCTTCAGCGGCTCGCCGGTCACTGGGTCCTTCGGCAGGTTGGCTGGATCGACCGCGGCGAGCATCGCGGTCTGGAAGGCCGCCACCGCCTGGGCGATCGCGGCCTGGCGCTTGGCTTCGGCTTCCTGCTTCTCCGCCGCCGCCTGCTGCTTCACGGCTTCAGCGCGCGCGACGTCCGCCTCCTTGCGCTGTTCGCTCTCGGCCCGTCCCGCCTGCACGGCGAGATCCCGCTGTTCGCTGGCGACCTTGAACTGCCACGCGAATGCGACCACTCCGATGAAGAGCGACGCCGCCACCGCGCTGCCAGCCGCCACCGTACCCTTGTGACGACGAATTACCTTTTTCAGGCGGTAGGACGCGCTGGGCGGGGCAGCGAGCACCGCCTCGCCGCTCAAGAAGCGGTGGATGTCCATCGCCAGGCCGCTCGCAGTCTCATACCGCCGCTGGCGGTCCTTCTCGAGCGCCTTCATCACGATCCAGTCGAGCTCGCCGCGCACGAGCGTTCCCAGCCGCTTCGGCGCGGTGTGTCGCCGGGCCGCGATGCTGGCGATGGTGTGGGAGTTGGCTTCGAGGCGAGTGGAGGGCTTCGGGGGTTCCACCTCGCGGATGATCCGCTGGATTTCGGCGTAGGCCGCCGAGCGGAGTTCCTGGCCCGCGAAGGGCGTCGTGCCGGTGAGCAGCTCGTACAGCAGCACGCCGAGGCTGTAGACGTCCGTTCGCGTGTCAATGTCGAGACTGCCCTCGGCCTGCTCCGGGCTCATGTATTCGGGCGTGCCGATCAACTGGCGATGCTCGGTGAAGAGCGTCTTCTCCGTCAGCTTGCTCGCCGTCGCCTTCGCGATGCCGAAGTCGATGACTTTGGCGTGCGGCCGACCGTCCTGCGTGGACACGAGGATGTTGCTGGGCTTGAGATCTCGGTGGATGATCCCCTTGGTGTGGGCATGCTGCACGGCGTTGCAGACCTGCGCGAACAGCGCGAGCCGATCCTCGATGCTCAGGTTGTTCTTGTCGCAGTATTCGACGAACGGAACTCCCTTGACCAACTCCATGACGAAGAACGGCCGCCCCGTCTCCGTCGCTCCCGCATCCAGCACCCGAGCGATGTTGGGGTGATCCATCATCGCCAGCGCCTGTCGCTCCTGCTCGAAGCGTGCGACGACCTGCAGCGTGTCCATGCCCAGCTTGATGATCTTCAGCGCCACCTTGCGCTGCACGGGCCGCTCCTGCTCGGCCATGAAGACCGATCCGAACCCGCCCTCGCCGATGGCCTGCAGGATCTTGTAGGGACCGATCCGCGTGCCGGGCCCTTCGCGAATCACCGCAGAAGCCATGGGGGCCGCCGAGGAGTAGGAGGTGGGTGCCCCTTCGGCGAGGGAGCCCACGGTGGGCGACGCCATGAACTGGGCCGCGCCGTCGTGCGCCCGAAGCAGCACCTCGATCTCGGTGCGCAACGCCGTGTCGTCGCCGCACGCACGCGCGAGGTATGCCTCGCGCTCGGACCGCTCGAGGTCAATCACATGCTCGAAGATCTCCTGCAGCTTCCCGGCCATCGTGTCATTCCTTCATGCCTGCTCCTGCAAGCGTTGAAACAGCCACGCCCGTGCGAACGACCAGCGCCGCTCCACCGTGCTCGTCGAGAGTCCGAGCACCTCGGCCGTCTGCTCGACGCTCAGGCCCGCGAAGAACCGCAGTCGAACGATGGCGGCGCCGTCGGGGGACTCGATCCCCAGGCGGCGGATCAGGTCATCGAATCGGAGAATCTGTTCGGGCTCCTGCTGCGACAGCGAGGCGACGTCCGCGAAATCGGTCGCGGATCGTCGCTGCGCGGCCTCACGCCCGGGACCGCCACCGCCTCGCTTGAGCCGCAAGCGTCCCTTGGCGTGATCGAGCAGGACTTGACGCATCGCTTCGGCTGCGGCCGCGTAGAAGTGTCCGCGCCCTTCCCAGGGCACCTGGCGCGGTCCCGACAGCTTGATGTACGCCTCGTGCACGATCGCGGTCGCCGAGAGCGTGTGCCCCGCCCGCTCTTCCTCCAGGCCTCGCTGAGCGGCACTGCGCAGTTGCGCATAGACCAGCGGCAGGAGTCGATCGGCCGCGGCCTTGTCGCCGTTCGCCGCCGCCACCATGAGGAGGGTCGCATCCTCGGTCGTGGCGGGGGAGGGTGGAGGATCGCGATCAGGTGTCGAGGCGGGGTCGCTGGAGGACATCCCCCGGATCCTAATCGTGCTCAGGGGAGGAAGCGGCGCCGGTGTCGAGCTGATCGCTGCTCGATTGCGACAACACGGCGATCGGCGCGGGAAGCGTGACGACCCAGCCGCGGGGCTCGCCGTTGAACACGCCCTCGCCGACGATGGTGGTGCCGTTGGCGGAGATATCTCGCGTGTAGTCCAACTCCCAGCCGGTGAGGTCGACTCCGAGCGTCGGGAGATAGGTGTTGAGATCGACCGTGCCGAGCTCTTCCGTCCAGATCGTGGCGGTCGCTTCGAAGCCAAAGAAGCTGTAGCCGCCGACGAGCGATCCGTCGTCGCTCACCGTGTAGGCGATGGCATTGGTCGCACCCGGGAGCATGCCGATGTCCTGGACGATGCCGTTGGTCCAGATGACCGCGGTGGCGCCGCTGAAGCCCGCGACAACGGTCCCGTCAGCGCTCACGCTATACGCACTCGAAACGCCATCGCCGGGTGAGAGCAGGCCGAGACTCTGCATGCCGCCGGACTGGGTCCATGCGAAGGCGCGGTCGCCCTCGCGGCTGCCCGACATCCCGACGATCGTGCTGCCGTCGCGGCTGACCTTGCGGCCTTCGGACATCAGCCCACCGGGCAGCGTGCCGAGGGACTGCATGCCCTCTTCGGCGGTCCAGCGAAATGCGGTGGTGTTGAAGTCCACGTCGAACGAGGAGCCGGTCACGCAGGTGCCGTCGCCGCTGACGCCAGAGCCAACGGATGCCACGCCGCCGGGCAACACGCCCAAGTCCTGCAGGCCGCCGGAGGTCGTCCAGCGATGGGCACGGGCCGTCTCTTCGGGGAAGAACAGGAAGACGCCGCCGACGATGACCGACCCGTCGGAACTGATGTCCTCCGCCGAGGTCGCATACGCACCGCGAAGCGTGCCGATGTCGACAAGCCCGGACGACGTCCAGCGATAGCCGGCTGCGAAATCAACGTTGGCGGCGACCACGGTGCCCTTGGCACTCACGGCTGAAGCGCCGGAGAAGGAGCTGCCCGGCGGCGAGCCGACGCTGGTGATGGACTGGGCGGATGCGCTCGAGGCCAAGGCCAGCATCGGGGCAGCGGCCGCGAGGCACAGGGCGGGGGTGAGACGAACGACGCAGATGGGCGAAGAGCCCGCGGGATGACGCATGACAATGCTCCACTCGGTAAGGCGACCCGGGGCCGCGCGGACCACACGATGGTCCCGCGAGCCGGATCGACGACTCTCAAGCGACGGAGGAGCGGGCGGACCTTCACGATTTCGCACGATTCCGGTTGAAGGCCCCCGGCCGCTCCGGGCCGGGCGGCGGCGGAGCGGGTCGCCAGGGGCTCCGTCGAGCGTGGGGCGTGACGGGGCGTCAACGTCCACGTGGGGCGTGACTGTCCACACTGTTGCGGGCACCGTGGAGGAAGGGGAGCCTGCGGGCGCGGGATCGTCCACAGCCCATTCAGAATGTGGGTGTCCAAATTGGGGCCACACTGGGGCACAAGCTGGGGCACACTGGGGCCCCGCCCCGGCTTCTCCGCGGCCTGTCCAGAGTGTGGCTGTCCAAATTCGAGCACAAGTTCGAGCAGACTCGAGCTACGACACGGTCAGGCCTCCGCCGTAGTCGGCGATGGCCCGATGTGTCGTCTCCGACGGAGGCCCATCGCCTTCGGCGGCCGGATGCACGACCATGACTCGGACTGGGCTTGTGCCTGTGGCGACGAACCGTCGTGATGGGCCGCAGGACGACCAAGGAACCACACCGATGGCAATCAAGACTCTGCTCGTGCGACTGGGAGCAATCCTCACGATCACTGCGTTGTTGCACACCACCGCGGTCGCCGCCCAGGAGTCGGTCGTCGTCCCGGACTTGACCAAGGGGGGTCACATCCCCAAGGGCGAGAAGCACCATTGGTATCTCGGGCCGACCGGCCTGCGGGGGTGGATGTTCAGTGACCGGCTCGTGACGTCAGACGCCCGGCAGATTCTGGTCACGACCGTGGACAAGGGGTCACCGGCCGAAGCGGTGTTCGAGGTCGGGGACGTGATCCTCGGCGTCGCGGGAAAGCCGTTCTCGTACGACCCCCGGACCGAGTTCGGCAAGGCGGTGACGGCGGCCGAGACACAAGCGGGGGAGGGCACGCTCTCGCTCATACGTTGGCGGGCGGGCCAATCGGAGGAAGTCGTACTCCGCGTGCCGGTGCTCGGCAGCTTCAGCGCGACAGCCCCCTTCGACTGCGAGAAATCAGCACGCTTGCTGAAGGATGGGTGCGCCGCGCTGGCAACGCGGATGGCGAAGCCCGGGTACGCCAAGATGGACGCCATCCCGCGGTCGCTGAACGCGCTGGCGCTCCTGGCGAGTGGCAACGCCGAGTATGCGCCCCTCATCAAGTCGGAAGCCAAGTGGGCGGCCGACTTCTCTGTCCAGAGCATGCAGACCTGGTATTACGGCTACTGCACGGTGTTCCTGGCCGAATACGTGCTGGCCACCGGCGACGAGTCGGTGCTGCCGGGTCTCCGGCGGCTCGCGAGGGAAGCAGCCGAAGGACAAAGCGCGGTCGGATCATGGGGGCACGGGTTCGCGATCCCGGACGGTCGCCTGGGCGGCTACGGGATGATGAACTCCCCGGGCTTGGTCCTGACGATCGGGCTGGTGCTGGCGCGGGAGGCGGGCGTGCGCGATGCAGAGGTGGCTGCCGCGATCGAGCGGAGCGCCAAACTGCTGCGCTTCTACGTCGGCAAGGGGTCGGTCCCCTACGGCGATCACGCTCCATGGATGGAGGGACACGAAGACAACGGCAAGTGCGGCATGGCGGCGGTCCTCTTCAACGCGCTTGGCGAGGCACAGGGGGCCGAGTTCTTCTCGCGGATGAGCGTTGCGGCGCACGGGCCGGAGCGCGACTGCGGGCACACCGGAAACTACTTCAACATGGTGTGGGCCATGCCGGGTGTCGCGCTCTCGGGGCCGAACGCCTCTGGCGCATGGATGAGCGAGTTCGGCACGTGGTATTTCGACCTGGCCCGCCGCTGGGACGGCAGCTACGCGCACCAAGGTCCACCGGAAAGGGACAACGACAGCTACGAGGGGTGGGATGCCACGGGCACCTACCTATTGGCCTATGCCATGCCGCTGAAGAAGATCCGGCTGACCGGCGCGGGCGCGTCGGTCGTTCCCACGCTGGACGCGGCGGCAGCGACCTCTCTCATCGCCGACGGCCGCGGGTGGAACAACAAGGACCGTACGAGTGCCTATGACAGGCTCAGCGCGGATCAACTCGTCGGGCGGCTCGGAAGTTGGTCACCGATCGTCCGCGAGCGAGCGGCCATGGCGCTGAGCCGTCGAGAGTCCGCGCCCATTCCGGCGATCATTGAACTGCTTGATGCGCCTGGCATCGATGCTCGCTACGGCGCCTGTCAGGCGTTGAGTCTGCTCGGCGATCGGGCCGCACCGGCGTTCGAGTCGCTTCAGCGATGCCTCTCCCACAACGACCTCTGGCTGCGCATCAAGGCCGCCGACGCCTTGGCCAACCTGGGGCCATCCGCCAAACCCGCGGTCCCGAAGCTCCTGGAGCTGCTCTCCGAGGTGGACACGGTCAACGATCCGCGCGGCATGCAGCAGCGATATCTCACCTTCGCACTCTTCGGCAGCGACGGCGGAATGCTCCGCGGCTCGCTCGACGGGGTCGACCGCGAGGCGCTGTACCGCGCGGTGCGGGCCGGGCTGAAGAACCAGGATGGACGAGCACGAAGCAGCCTCAGCTCCGTCTATCGAAATCTGTCCCTCGAAGACATCACGCCGTTGTTGCCTGCCATCCACCGGGCGATCGTCGAGCCAGCGCCGAGCGGTGAGATGTTCGCCGACGGCATTCGCGTGGAAGGGCTTCGTCTGTTCGCCAAGTACAAGATCGCCGAAGGCATCTCGGCGTGTGTTGCGTATGCGCGTGCCCAGAACCCTTGGGAAAGCCAGATACGCACGCCGGAACTCATGAAGATCCTGCTGAGTTACGGCACGCACGCGAAGGCGGTCATCCCGGAGTTGACGAGGCTGGCGACCTACTTTGAGAAGGAAGAGCCGAACTTCCCGGCAGCGTTGATGAAGGTCAAGGCCGAGTCCGTCCGGGACGCGATCCGCGACATCGAGGCATCGACGGAGACGCCCACGCTCATTCATCTCAACCTGGGAGCTGACGAGCCGTCCTCGAGCATTCCGAGCGCCGATGCGGCAGGTGCGCCGCTCAAGGTCTTCATCCTCGCCGGACAGTCCAACATGCAAGGCCACGCGGCCATCTCGACCTTCGACTCGCTGGCCGACGATCCCGAGACCGCCCCTCTTCTCCGTGCGATGCGCGGGCCGGACGGCAAACCTCGCGTCTGCGAACGAGTGTGGATCACATCCGTCGGCTGCCTCGGCGATGCCTACTCCGACCTCACCGAAGCCACCGGCAAGCTGACCGCAGGGTTCGGCGCGCCGGAGAACAAGATCGGCCCCGAGTTCACCTTCGGCATCTTCATGGAGAATGCCGTCGACGCACCGATTCTCATCATCAAGACGTCGTGGGGCGGTCGAAGCCTGCACACCGATTTCCGTCCCCCGAGTGCGGGGCCATTCGTCATGGCCAAGGAAACGCAGGAACTCTGGGACAAGCACCCCGAGGGAGCGCATGGCATTCCGAAGGTCGACGAGCGACCCAAGGTCTTTGCCGAACGGGCCGCTGCGACCGGCGTCTACTACCGCGAGATGATCAAGCACGTGAAGCACGTGCTCAAGGACATCAAACGGGTGGTCCCCGAGTACGACGAGAAGCAAGGGTACGAACTGGCCGGCTTGGTCTGGTTCCAGGGATTCAACGATTACGTCGATGCCGGGGTGTACCCACACCAGGACAAGCCCGGCGGCTACGACCTCTACGCCGACCTGTTGGGCCACCTTATCCGCGACGTCCGCAAGGACCTCTCGGCCCCCACGCTGCCCTTCGTCATCGGCGTCATGGGCATCGACGGCATGAAGGGCGACAACGAAGCACCGATGATGCACTTCCGCGCCGCCCAGCGCAAGCCCGCGACCTTGGAGGAGTTCAAGGGCAATGTGTTTGCAGTCGAGACGGCGCCGTTCTGGGACGACGAACTCAATGCGCTGCATGAGCGCATGGATCGCCTGAACGACACGCTCAACGCCCAGTTCAACCGGACCCCCGAGATGAAGAGCGAGGACAGGGACCGAGCCCGCCAGAGGGCGATCGAGGAGCAGTTCACGCTCGAAGAGCTCCGCCGGCTCCACTCCGGAGTCTCGAACGGAGGCTACCACTACCTCGGTGCAGCCAAGATCATGGCCCCCATCGGTAAGGCCTTCGCCGAAGCGCTGATCCGAGCCAGCGCAGCGAAGGGCCAAGGCAGCGAAGGAGTGATCCGACGGTAAACGCTCGACCCCCGATTCCTGATCCTCAGGGGCCAATCGTGGACAGGCACAGTGATGGGAACGTTCGCTCGCCTCCATCGCCTCGCGCACTCCGGGTGTCCGCCTGCGGCTCGCACGTGTGTGCCGACCCCCGTGCGATGGCGAAGAACTGCCCGCGGTAGTCCGGAGCGAACCGCCCGTTGCCTCTTGCGATGTTGGCGGCGATCGAGATGGCGGCGCGAGTGAGCTGGTCCGCGAGGGCGCGGTGGCCGCGTGGGAAGCCGGCGGCGCGCTGGGAGAGGTTGTCGGCGAGGTCCAGGGCGCGGCGATAGACGTCGAGCTTCTCGAAGAGGAAGGGCATGGCTCTCAAGGGAGAGCGCCGAAGCGGCGGTATGCGCGCCGAGATCGAAGATGCGAGAAAAAGCACCAGATGAGATCAGCAGAGCAGCCGAGGCAGACCGCAGCCGCTTGGGGCTCCGACTGCTGCTCCGCTCTCTGTGGCGGCTGCTCTCGATTGAAAAAGGCCGCCCGTCGCGCCAGAGCGAGTGTGCGCCCGGAGGGCGCTACGGAGCGCTCAAAAAGAGATTTGGCCGGCCTTGCGGTCGGCCAAATCGGGACAACGAGACGCCAATAGAACTTTTCGTTGCAGGAGTGCGGTCTTGGGGGTCGCAGGAGCGGTTGGCCGTTCGAGCGTGACTGCGCAATCGAAGCGGCAGCTCCCCCGGTTGGTCTTGACGGGACAGGGGGCGTGCCATCCCATTCCGTCCCCGGCGGGCGAGCCTTTGCGTCGGGTCGGAAGATCCGCCAGTGGGTGGCGGATTTTCCACCACTGCGGGGGAGCGGTCCTACGGGCCGTCGCGCGGGAGCGGGTTGATGTCCAGTTTTGTGACGAAAAAACCATCGGTCTCACCCTGAAGCAGCGCGCCGAGCGGCGCGACGAGGTCGCGCGACGACTCCGCGCAGGAGAGCCCGCCGCCGACGTCGCCAAGGCGCTCGGGCTCGCCGTCAACAGCGTCTATGCCATCGGCGCGAAGGCCCGCGAGCACGGCCTCCGCTCGCTCAAGGGAACGCCTCGCTCCGGCAGGCCCCGCAAGATCGAGAAGTCGCAATGGCCCGCGATCGTGCGGCGCATCGCCGAGGGGCCCCGCCGCTGCGGATTCGACCGGGACCTGTGGACCCTGCCGATGGTCGGGGAGTTCCTCCTCCGCGAATGCGGCGTCCTCTACCACGCCGACCACCTGAGCAAGCTCATGCGCGAGGCAGGCATGTCCGCGCAGCGTCCGGCTGTCCACGCCAGGGGACGCGACGAGAGGGCGATCCGCCGCTTCGCGAAGTCGGAGTTCCCCGCCCTCGAAAAATAGTGAGGGCCGAGGGCGGCACGCTCGCGTTCGTCGACGAATCCGGTTTCCTCACGTCGCCGACGCGGATGACGACGTGGGCGCCGCGCGGCAAGACGCCGGTGCTCGCCGTGCGCGGGCGAGGGTGGAGGAAGGTCTCGGCGATCGCGGCGCTGCTCGTCGGTCCGGGACGTGCGGACAGCGGCGAGGGCCGCCGGATGCGGGTCGCGTTCCGGCTCCTCCCGGGCGCGAACGCCGACGGCACGCGTTTCGCGGAGTTCGTCCGGTCCGTGCTTCGGACGACGCGAGGCCCGGTGACGTTCGTGTGGGACCGGCTGAACGTGCATCGGGCTCCGGAGGTCAGGAAAGTCCTCGCGAGGTTCCCCAGGGCGAGCGTGTCGCTCCTGCCGGCCTACGCGCCGGAGCTCAACCCGGTCGAGGGGATCTGGTGCAACGGCAAGGCCCGCGAGCTGCGTGGCTACTGCGGCGACGTCGAGGAAGTGGTCGAGGACCGGGTGGACCGCTCGCTGCGCCGGCAGTCGCGTCAGCGTCACATCCTGCTCGGTCACGTGAGGCAGACCGGATTGCGTCTGCCGGGGCTCACGTAGTCGTGGACTATTGCAGCGCTCTGTAAGCACTATTTGTCCGAAGTCACACCTGTCGTGCGTTGGTTATCACGCGATCGCCGTATACTCGGACGCGTTGTGCGATGGACAAATCATCTTTTTCCGGAGATCCGCTTGCCGACACGAATCTTGAGCCACTTCTCTACAGAGCACTGCAGCGGATTCAGACTTGGAGGAAGATTCAGGGCCTGCGCCTTGCTTTGCTTCATCCTTTCGAGCGGACTCTTGCGTTCGGCAAGCGGTGCCATTCTCCGTGTCAAGCAATACACAACTCCGCCGTCCTTTCCAAACGGCGCTTCGTGGTCCACGGCGTACCCGTCGTTGGACGCCGCGCTAGCCGTGGCTTCCACCAACGATCAGATCTGGGTTGCCAGTACCGTCGGTGTAGGCATGTACACCCCGACAGGCAATCAAACCGGGGGTGACGGAAACACCCGTCACTTCGAGATTGCAATCAATGTTGTGATCAGGGGTGGATATCCCACCAATCCTTCGAACGGGACTACCGCTCGCGATGTCGCGACAAACGTTACTGCGTTTTCAGGCGACTTCGATGGCGATGATCCGGCATTCGGAACCAGTCCCGCTGACCCTGATTTTCTTAACAATGCCTACCGAGTGTTCGAAGTAGTGGACGTTTCCGACTCCTGCGTTATTGACGGAGTCGTGATTCGTGACGGCCACAATTGGAATGGCGAGGAGCCGGAAGTGGGAGATCCGGGGTTTCTCGGATTTGGCGGCGGAATGCGGCTGTCATCGGCGAACGATGGCGAATTCGCCACGCCGTACATTCAGAACTGCAAGTTTCTGGACAATTTCGCGTCGCGGCAGGGCGGAGCTCTAATCGCGGCCCCCATCCCTATAGAGCATGTTTGTGAAGGGGGATCGTGCGAGGACCCAGAAGATTATACGTCATTGCTAAAGATACGCACCTGCGAATTCCGGGGGAACATCGCGCACAATGAAACAGGCGGCGCAATCGACATGTCTCGCAGCGGGCTGGACATCGCTGGCACACTCGTCGCCGACAATCACGCGAACGCGTACGGTTCCGGGATCCACATTTTCTTCCCGACCCCGCTTATCATAACAAACTGCACCATCACCAACAATAACAATAGTCATTCCAGTGCGGGCGTTGCCTGCAGTCGGAGCGACTGGCAGCCACCTGATCCAGAAGGGACAGAACCGCCGTTGGGTCTCTTTGTGGTAAAGAACTCCATCATTTCGGGAAATCGGGACGATCAGCCCGGGGGTGGCAGCGGATCTTTTGACAATCAGCTTGGTGGGGCGAAGTATGGATATCCAATCAAGCCGGAGCTCGACTTTAGCATAGTGTACGACTCCGTTGGTGTTGTTGGAGTTCCCCCCTTCGGAGCCGGCAATCAGACCACGCCGGCGTTCGATCCGGCGTTCTTTGTTGATAGAAGCAATGGGAATGTGTTCGCGCGAAACTATAAAGTAGTGCGTTTGTCGCGATGCCGGGGCCCCATCGACCTGGCGAGTCCAGATCTCGGTGTGCTTCCTGCGGACGAGAAAGACGCGGATGACGACTCCAACACGATGGAACCGCTTCCTGATGTGCGATTGAACGAACGCGTCTTACCAGGCATCGATGGCTTTTGGCCTTGCGTCGATATCGGGGCCTATGAAATGCTTAACGAAGAGATTGATGTTCCGCCATTTTGTGTTGAAGATCTCGATGAAAACGAGGATGTCGATTCCGCCGACTTGGCAATTCTCCTGGGCGCGTGGAGCGCGGAGTGCAACTGCGCAGATCTTGACGCCGACGGTTCTGTCGGAGCGAGCGACCTGGCAATACTCCTCGGCGCCTGGGGGCCCTGTGTTCCTTCGTCGGCGGCTCGAAGCTCCCAATCCAACGGCGGCGAGTCAGGACTTCGGCCTGCGACACTTGCGTCAAGTCTCGGGTTCGAATCGATCGAGTCGTTTGCGAATTGGCTAGCCTTACTGGACTCGGAAGCCCGCCTAGCCGTTCTCTCTCCGCTTGGAGAATGACATGACCACCGATTCTCGGACCTTCGTGCCGATCGCGATTGCATTAGGCCTTGCCGCAGCAAACATGGCAATGGCTCAGTGTCAATACGAGGCCATCCCAATACCCGAGCCATGCAATGGCGCCTGGACTCCTTTGGGCCTGAACGGCAACGAACAACCAACCGTTGTGGGTTCGCAAATTGGATGTGATTCCGCCAATCCTCGCCCATTCAAGTGGGTCAGTGGAGCGCAACCCATTTACCTAACTGTACCAACCGGTTTGGGAATCGCGGGAGCTCGAGGTCAGATCGTGTCAGATGACGGCAAGATTGTTGGCGCTGCCAACATGCTCGCAACGTCTTACGACAACCTTGCAGTTTGGAATATTGATGGTTCATTCCAAATGTTTGAACCGGCGGGGATGCCGGCCAACGTCAACTCCTTTGCTCTCAGAAGCGATGGCGCCGTGCTTGGCGAGTATTCGAACGGCTTTGAAAATGGCACAAAGGGCTACATTCTCAAGGATGGCGTGTACCTTCCTCTTCCCGCCGTGCTCGCTAAGACGCAGGGAGGGTTCTGGGATGTCAATCGAAGTGGTCTGGCCACGGGCAGGCAATTCGCCGAGTCTTGGAACGACGCGCAGCCGTTTCTGTGGGACGGCACGAACCCAGTGGAGTTGTTGGGTTTGCCGGCTGGCCATTCTTACGCATGGCCTGACAAGATTGACTGTCTAGGCAGAGTCGCCGGGCGAGCCAGGCAGATCGTCCGGGGCAATCCAATTCCCCCGTTCTCCGCATTTGTTTGGGATTCGGGAAAGTACACCCTCCTGGGTACGCTTCCGGGGCACGTTGATTCGCGAGTTTCGGATAGCAATGATGTCGGGCAAATCGTAGGCCTAAGCAAACCCCAATCCGGATCGCCTCGCGCGTATTTGTGGCAACACGGGGAGATGAAGAATCTCGCCAGCGTAGTGGTACCGGCGTTGGGCGAGCCGTTCTTAGGCGTATACGCGATCAACGAGCGAGGTGAAATTACCGCCAACACTTTGCAGCAGATGTACCTCTTGCGCCCGCTCGGCATCGTGCCGGCGGATGTCGATCTGAATTGCCGCGTTGATGCCGCCGACATCCAAGCCATCTTTCGGTCTTGGGGGCCCGTGAATGCCCGGACGCCGATGCGGACAGACATCAACTCCGATGGCAATGTCGACGCGGCCGATCTTGCGGAGGTTCTAGGGAACTGGACCCCGTAAGGCTTCCAAAATGGAACCGCGTGCAAACGACGCGCGATTGCCATTGTGGACCGTGACATCCTCGCGGAATTGTGTGCGGTTTGCCAGCGCGTTCCTCACTATTGCAGTGACTCCACGCGGTTCGCGCGGGTCTCATCGCGGAGATGGTCGTTCTCGAGGGCATTCGGCGCAGCTGACAGCCGCGGTCGAACCCCGGCCTCGTTGCGGACATGCAATGGACGATGGTCGCCCATTCGTAGGCGTCGCGCCGTCAACGGACGTGCGCGGATCACTCGCGGAGCTGGGGCCGCACGATGTGCACGCAAGAACCGCCTCGTCGCACGGACTCGGCATCGAGCGCCGGCCGCGAGCCGAACACGGGCCCGCGCTGGGGCTCTCTGGACAGCCACATTGTGCGAAGGCTGGGGGCGCATTGCGAGTGGCAGTCGGCCAGTTCGCGGGATGCGCGTCCAATGGACAGATGCGAGCCGGGCGACATTGGCGAAGAGCCGAAGTGGAGGTTCAGAATCCGGAGCTCGGCGCGCGGCGGTCGTCGAGGGCCTCGACGAGACCAGCAGAGCAGCCGAAGCAGGCCGCAGCCGCGTTGGGCTTCCGTCCGCTGCTCTGCTCTCTGTGGCGGCTGCTCTATCCCCCGCCGGGGAGACAAGAGATGAGCGAACTGAGCCCAAGGAGACGCGAGACAACCGAACCCAGCAGAAAGCCGCGACCGAGACAGACCGCAGCCTCGCTCGGGCTTCAGGGATCTGTCTCGGCTCTCTGCCTCGGCTGCTCTGATTGAAAACAGCCGCCCCCCCTGCAAAGGGGGGGCGGTCTGTTTTCAATCGGGGCGACAGGATTTGAACCTGCGGCCTCTTGCTCCCGAAGCAAGCGCTCTACCAAGCTGAGCTACGCCCCGTCGTGATCTGTGGGCCGCGGGGTCCGCGGCGGTGTCTCCGTCGTGTTTTGTCGTTTCCAGTCTCGCATCGGCCAGTGGTCTCGGGAACCGTGGTCGATGGGTCGCAGTCAGTGGGCGGGGAGGGATTCGAACCCCCGAAGGCTATGCCAGCAGATTTACAGTCTGCCCCCGTTGGCCACTTGGGTACCCGCCCAAAAGGAAATCCCGCAGAGGGGAGATATGAAGGGTTCGGCCGATTCGCTCGCGGAGCGATCCGTCCGGACGCCGTTGGCCCTCCCCCGGACTGGCGTCTGGTGGAGAATCGCGGAGTATAGCCCGAGGCCCGAAGCCCGCAACCGGTAGGGCGAATCTGCGCCTACGGTCTGCAGGAACGACCGGCGACCAGTCCGGTAGGGCTCGATCGGTGGTCGACCTCGTACGCAATTTCGGACCATCCTCGACACCTCGTTCGAACGCGGTCGGTCCGTATCCTCCACCTCGAATCCCGCGTGATGCCCCCAAGAGCCGCCATGCAACCCGATCCGCATGTCATGCAGTGCATGGAGGTCTGGGGCGGCAACCGCGCCGCGGACGCTGGGGTGGTGATGCCCGGACTCGACGTCTGGGTCTTCGCCCTTCCGTACGACGAGGACGAGCGGGCCGGCGAATTTGACCGCGCCGGTGGCGACGTCCATCTCGTTTCCTCCTGCGGCACCGGTCGGATCGCCCGCATGATGGTCGCCGACGTCAGCGGCCACGGCGCGAAGGTCGCGGCCCTGGCGGTGACGCTTCGGCGGCTCATGCGCCGCTTCATGAACTACCTCGACCAGACCGCCTTCGTCGAGGCCCTCAATCGCGCCTTCGGCGAGCTCGACCAGAGCGGCCGTTTCGCCACCAGCGTCGCGATGACGTTCTTCACGCCCTCCGCGCGACTCGACGTCTGCAACGCCGGACATCCGCATCCGATCCGCTATCGCGCCGCCCTGCGGCGCTGGGAACTCCTCGAGTCGGGGCACGGCGACTCCTCGCCCGATCCGACCAACCTGCCGCTGGGCATCCTCGAACCGACGCGCTACGAGCAGTTCGGCGTCGAGCTCGACGTGAACGACCTCGTCGTGGTGTACACCGACGCCCTGAGCGAGGCCCGATCGGCCGCGGGCGAAATGTTAGGTGAAGCCGGACTCCTCTCCATACTCCGCTCGCTCGATCCCTCCGCACCGGCCTCGCTCATCCCGGCGCTGCTCGGGCGCGTCGCCGCGTGGCGCGAGGGGGCGCCGCCCGACGACGACATCACCGTCCTCCTTCTCCGGCACAACGGCAGCTCGCGTCAGGCGCCGATCCTCCGGCGCCTCTCGGCGAGCGTCCGATTCCTCTGGATCCTCCTCCGCAACTGCGTTCCGTTCGGCGATCGCCCGCCGATTCCCTGGCCGGAGGCCCGCGCCGAGAACCTGCTCGGCGCGTTCATCCCACGCATCGCCCGGCGATGGCGGGCGGGACGGGCCTGACGATGTGGCCCATCGCGATCGTGGGCTTCGCGGTGCTTGTCGCGGCGGCGCTTGCGATGCGCGCCGCCTCCGGTTCGCGTGGAGCGCCGACCGGGCGGACCGGCGTTCCGCCGGCGCTCGTCCGGGCCTCGCTCCTCGCGGCGATCCTCTGGCTGCCCTTCGCGTGGATCATCACGCTTGAGGGGTCGATGACCGACTACCGACGCCTCTGGCTCGGCATCTGGCCGGCGCTTCCGGGCCTCCCCGCGATCATGGCCGTCAAGGCGTTCCTGCGCGTCGAGGAAACGTGGGCCTTCGTCGCGGGCGGCGCGTTCGCGGCGCTGCTCCTCGTCGGCGCGACGGCGCTGTCCGGCCGCGGTCGCTGGTGGTTCGTGCTGACCGTCCTCGCTGCCATTGCATATGGTTGCGTGATGGGGCCGCTCTCGTACGCGCTCTTCGCCGCATGACGTCTGCGATGCTCACCACGCTCTCCGCCATCCTCGCCGGACTGCTTCTC
The DNA here is from genome assembly GCA_044220875.1 of Phycisphaerales bacterium. Classification (GTDB taxonomy): domain Bacteria; phylum Planctomycetota; class Phycisphaerae; order Phycisphaerales; family SM1A02; genus JAEUIT01. The sequence continues at coordinate 1,189,554 of JBGAQH010000001.1, forward strand.
GCCGCCGGCGTGACGCTTGTCCTCAGCGGTCTCATCGGTCGGCGCGTCGGCAAGGAGCCCCGCTGTCCGCGATGCCGGCATGACCTCACCGGCCTCGACGGGAACGCTGCCTGTCCCGAATGCGGCCGGCCGATGGCGGGCGGCGTCCTGCACGGACTTCGGCGTCCCGGTCGTCGTCGCGTCGTCGTCGGGAGCGCGTGCCTTCTCGTCGGCGCGCTTTCCACGGCAGCGGTGATGAACGCCGCAGGCGTTCTGCGTCGGCTCCCGAACGCGTGGCTCATCGGGGTCGACTACCCGAACGCGGGTCGCGCCCGCCGAACGGTCGTCCTTGCGGAGCTCCTCCGCCGACTTCAGTCGAAGGAGCTCAGTGCCTCCGAGACGGCGTCCTTCGTCACGACGCTCCTCGACGAGCAGGCGGAAGCGGCGGCCGCGAACGAGCGTGCGTCCATCGCTCCACCGTGGGATCCGCAGGCCGGTGAGTTCGTCGTCGCCGCGGCGCAGGCGGGCGCGGTCCACGCCGCCGACGTCGATCGGTTCGTGCTGAACGCCTTCGACGTCGCGCTCCGCTTCGCGCCGACGCTCGAGGCCGGCGAGCTGCGTCCGCAGTTCGTCCTCACCGCGAATCGGCTCCACCGCGCCAGCGGAGCGATGGCCGCGTTCGACGCGGGCGTGGACGCTCGCTTCGTTCGGCTCGAGATCGACGGCGTTGCGGTCGAGTCGAACGGCCGGCTCAGCGCGATGATCGGGCTGGGGAACAGCGCGAGCTTCGGCCCCATCGGCATCCATGCCCCCGCGCCCGATCGTCCCGTTCGCGTGGACGCCGTCGTCGAGATCACCCACGGCACCTCCGTGCGGCGCGTGACGCTCGCGGGGACCGGCGCGGCGCGGGCCGACACCGCGACCGCGCTCAAGGAGACGCTGCGGACTCGCCTCCGCGAGTCGATCGAGATCCGCTCGTTGATGGTCGCAGACGACATCGTGCGAATCGACCTCGCGATGCGCTCGCCCCTCGTGACGCTCAACGAGCCGCCGACGATCCGCGGCAGCAAGGGCCAACTCCGCAGCACGTCCCGATCGGTCAGCACCGGCGGCGCCGGCGGGCCGCTCTGGCGGATCGACTGGACGATTCCGCCGGGCGAATCGCTCCCCGACGGACCGCTGCGTCTCACGATCGATTCGGTGCTCGTCGAGGAGCCCGGCGTGGAGGGGTTCGTCGGCGTCGTTGCGATCGAGCCGTTCGAAATGACCGTCGCGCGGGACGGGCAACGCTGAACGCCCACCGGCGGCGGCCGCTCGTCACGCGACCCGCGTGCCCGTCTCGTCGTCGGCGAAGAGGAGCATGTGCCGGGTGTCCGCGCCGAGCCGGACCGCGGCTCCCTCCTCCGGCGCATGCTCCGGCGCGACGCGGGCGACGAGCGAGCGCTGGCCGACGCGGAGGGTCACGTCCGCGCGATCGCCGAACTGCTCGACGGCGACCGCGGTGCCCTCGCATCGCCAGTCGCATCCCGCCGCGCCGTCGCCGACGCGCAGCCGATCGGGGCGCAGGCCGAGCGTGATGCTCCCCGGCCGCGCGGCGGCGCACCGGTCCTTGGGGAGGTCGATCGCGATCGGCTCGGCGACGAACCGCTCGACGCCGTCGCCGCGGTGCAGCCGTCCCTCGAGCAGGTTGATCGTCGGCGTCCCGACGAAGCTCGCCACGAAGCGGTTCGCCGGTCGCTCGTAGACCTCGGTCGGCGCGCCGATCTGCTGGATGATCCCGTCGCGCAGGACCACGAGCCGGTCGCCGAGGCCCATCGCCTCCTCCTGGTCGTGGGTCACGTAGATCATGGTGGCCTTGAGCTGGCGATGCAGGAGCCGCAGTTCCGCCCGCATCTCGTGGCGCAGCTTCGCGTCGAGGTTCGAGAGCGGCTCGTCGAAGAGAAAGACCTTCGGGTCGCGCACGATCGCCCGCCCGACCGCCACGCGCTGCCGCTGGCCGCCGGAGAGCTCGCGCGGGAAGCGGTCGAGGCAGGGGACGAGACCTAACGTTTCGGCTGCGCCGCGCACGCGGGCGTCGATCGACGCCGTCTCGGCGCCGCGCTGGGCGCGGTAGTCGCCCGAGAGCCACGACCGCACGGCGCTGCCGTAGCGCCGGCGCCGCTCGAGGCCGAAGGCCATGTTGTCGCGCACGGTGAGGTGCGGGTAGAGCGCGTAGTTCTGGAAGACCATCGCGATGTCGCGGGAGCGCGCGGGCGCCTCGTTCACGAGCCTCCCGTCGATCAGGAGCTCCCCCTCGGTGATCGGCTCGAGCCCCGCGACCATCCGCAGCAGCGTGCTCTTGCCGCAGCCGGAGGGCCCGACCAGCACCACGAATTCGCCGTCGGCGATCGTGATCGACGCGTCGCGCACGGCGCGGACGCCCTCGGGGGAGCGGGTGCTCTCATAGGTCTTGCCGAGGCGCTTGAGTTCGACGGTAGCCATGCGTGTTCAGCCCTTCACGGCACCCTTGCCGAGGCCCTCGATGAACTGCTTCTGGGCGGTGAGGAAGAGGAGGATGCAGGGGAGCATCGTGACCAGGCTCGCCGCCATCAGGAGGTGGACGTTGTTCACGCCGCCGTACTGGTTGCGGAAGCTGTTGAGGGCGATAGCGAGCGTCGCCTGCTCGTCGGAGTGCAGGTAGACGAGCGGCCCGAGGAAGTCGTTCCAGACGTAGACGAACGTGAACACCGCGCAGATCGCCGTGACCGGACGGCAGAGCGGCAGGGCGATGTTCCACCAGATGCCGAACCAGCCGTGGCCGTCGATCGCCGCGGCCTCGACGAGCGACTCGGGGATCTGGGCGATGAACTGGCGATACATGAAGACGAAGAAGGCGTTGCCGAAGAACGCCGGCACGACGAGCGGCAGGAGCGTGTCGATCCAGCCCAGGCTCCGGAAGAGGAGGAAGAGCGGGATGAGCGTCACCTGCGCCGGGAGCATCATCGTCGCGAGCATCACGACGAAGAGCGCTCCGCGGCCGCGGAACCGCAGGCGGGCGAAGGCGAAGCCGACGAGGCTCGAGCTGAGCGCGGTGGCGAGGACGCACGTCGTCGTCACCACCACCGAGTTGGCGAGGGCGTTGCGGAATCCCTCCCAGCGGACCGAGCTCATCTGGGCTAACGCTTCGCTGTAGTTGGAGAACTGCGGATCGGTGGGGAGGAGCCGCAGGTAGTCGCCCGAGACCGTCGCGGCCTGGGCCCGCTCGGGGGTGAGCAGGCTGACGCAGGCCATCCAGACCAGCGGCAGGAGCATCACCAGCACGCCGCCGAGGAGGATGACGTGGGTCGTGATGCGGCCGACGAGGGAGCGCGTGTCCGGCATCAGCGGAGCCCCTCGTAGTAGACGTAGCGGGCGCTCGTCCGCATCAGGAGAAGCGTGACCGCGAGCACGATCACGAGCAGGATCCACGCCATCGCCGAGGCGTAGCCCATCGCGTAGAGGTCGAACGCCTGGTTGTAGAGGTAGAGGGCGTAGAAGCGGGTGAGGTCGCCGGGCTCGCCGCTGGTCATGACGAAGGCCTGGGTGAAGACTTGGAACCCGGCGATGAGGGCCATGAGCGAGTTGAAGAGGATCACCGGCGAGAGCATCGGCAGGGTGATCGAGAGGAAGCGGCGCAGGCGGCCGACGCCGTCGATCTCGGCCGCCTCATAGAGGTCCTGCGGCACGTTGTGGAGCCCGGCCAGGTAGATCATCATGCTCCCGCCGACCGACCAGAGCGTCATGATCGCGAACGCGGGGGGCCCGAGCGTCGCCGCATCCTTGCCGAACCACTCCGGCAGCTTCGCGCCGACGAGGGCGAAGAGCGGGCTCAGCGCCGCGTTCATCAGGCCGACCTCGGGATCGAAGACCCATCGCCAGAGGACGGCCACGCCGACGCCCGAGAGGATGCTCGGCAGGTACCACGCGGCGCGGTAGAAGCCGATGCCGCGGACCTTCGAGTTCATCAGCATCGCCGCGAGGAGCGCGAAGGCCTGGCCGCCCGGCACCGCGACGATCACGTAATAGACGGTGACCCAGAGGCTGCGCCAGAACCGCTCGTCGTGGAGGAGGAGCTGCGTGTAGTTCGTGAGTCCGACGTACTGGGCCTGGTCGAGCGTCGTGACGCCTTGCCACGCGCTGAGCGAGAGGGCGAGGCTCGTGGCGATCGGGAGGGCGAGGAACGCCGCGAAGCCGATGAGCCAGGGAGCGACCATCAGGAGGCCCGCTCGCTCCTCGCGCCGCGCTGCCCGCGAGCGCGGCCCGCGGCCGTAGAAGGCGATCGCCGCGAGCCCGCCGAGCCCGACGATCGCCGCCGCCGCGATCAGCGTCGCTCGCCAGGGGAAGGGCGGGAAGCCGCCCGCCGCGAGGGGCGACTGCCGGTGTTGCTTCCACGCCCGCTCGAAGTCGCCGACCGCATCGTCCAGCGTTCGGGCGCCGGTGAGGAGCGCCGCGTCGAGGCGCGAGCCGAGGAGCTGCTCGTAGGTCGAGTCGGGCGGCCAGTCGATCACCCGCGCGACGTACGCTGGATCGTTCAGCGGGGCGACGAAGGCCTCGTCGCTGTCGGGCTTCTTGGTCGGGTCGAGGAACGCGTCGCTCTCCGCCACCGCGCGGATCGTCGGAACGGCGAGCCCGAGCCGCGACTGCTGGGCCTGGATGTCAGCGCTGGTGAGCCAGCGGGCGAGCTTCCACGCCTCGGGCTTGTGCCGCCCGCTCGAGGCGAGCGACCAGGAGACGGTGATCACCGCGTTCTCGCGGGCCGCGCCATGCGGCATCGGCGCGAAGTCCCAGTCGAAGGCGGTGATCTTGCGGTACTCGGGGACGACCCAGCGACCGAAGGGGCCGACCATGCCGACCTTGCCGGTCGTGAAGAGCGGCCCGCCAGAGGCGAGCTTGGACTTGCCGCCGGTGAGCGTGTTGGCCTCGTCGTGGCGCCACGCCCGAAGCCGCTCGAGGGCGGCGATGACCGCGGGATCGCGCAGCCGGACCTCGTCGAAGTTCGCGCCGCGGGTCTCGACTCCCTCGGTGCGGAGGTAGGTGCGCAGCATCATCGGCCAGGTGACGAACTCGGCGCCGACGACGCCGTCGAGCTTCTTGAGCGCGCGGGCGGTGGCGATGAAGTCGTCCCACGTCCAGTCGCGCTTCGGATACGCGATGCCCGCCGCGTCGAAGAGCGACTTGTTGTAGTAGAAGCCGACGGTGGTGAAGTCCTTGGGGATCCCGTAGATCGGTCCCTGTCCGACGGTCGTGCCGTCGTATCGGAAGGCCTCGACGCAATTCGCGTAGAAGTCGTCCAGATGCAGGGCCCGCGGGTCGTTGCCTGTTGCGTCCGCGGCGACGAACTCGTCGAGGTTCGCGAGCAGCCCCATCGTGGCGAAGCTCGCCACGCGCTCCGCGCCGACGTAGAAGAGGTCCGGCGGCTCGCCCGAGGCGAACATGGTCTGGAGCTTCGTGTAGAAGCTACCCATGTCGCCGGGGTTGATGCGCCGCACGGTGATGCCCGGATGCGCAGCCTCGAACTCGCGGAGCGAACGGTCGACGATCTCGTCCTCGGCCGGCCCGCCGTCCCCCGACCAGTGCATGACGGTGAGCTCGATCGCCCCCGATGACCTGAAGAGGCGAGTCCCCTCGCGCCACGCGACGTGCGCGAAGCTCCACGCGACGACGACCGCGGCGACGGCGCCGAGCGCCCATCGCACGATCCGGCCGATGCTCGTCCCGCGGGACGAGCTCGCGTTCACCCCAGAGCCGCGTGCCGCAGACATGGCCTGTACTATACGGGCCTTTCCGCGACCGCCACGACATGAGCCGACTCGTCCCTGCATCCATCGCGGTCGCCGTCGTGAGCGCTTGCCTCGGGACTGTCGCATGCGGCGGGCGCATGGCGGGCGCGCGGCATCCCTCGCCGTGGCCGCCGAGCGAGCCGGTCATTGCCGTCGAGCGGAGCGCCGCGCCGACGCCGCCGTCGATCGCCGCGCACGAGCGCGACGACGGACGGTGGGACGTGACCTTCGCGCTGTCGATCGACCGCGCCCCGCAGACCGTCGTGGTCGCGGGCACCTTCAACGGCTGGTCGCGCGACGCGACCCCCATGCGACGCGGGGCCGACGGCGCCTGGACGGCGACGGCGACGCTCGCTCCGGGCACCTGGGACTACAAGTTCGTCCTCGACGGCGCGACATGGCTGGCCGATCCCCGCAATGCGGAGACGGTGGACGACGGCAACGGCGGCCGGAACTCGCGCCTGCGGCTTGGGGCGCTGGCGAACCTGCGGCCCGGCGATACGGGTCGCGCGGTCGGTGATGGCGTTATCGTCGCCGCAGCACTGGGGCATGAGCCCGGTCGGACAATGTTCCTTCAGCACGCCAGCGACGGTTCGCGGCTCGTCCGCTACCGGACTCTTGCCGATGACGTGGAACGGGTTGATCTCCTGATGCGCGACCGCGACCCGCTTTCGATGCGGGCGGTCGTGCGCACCGCGACGTTCCAGTACTGGGAAGCGTCGGTGCCGCCGCTTCCGACCTCCATTGACTACACCTTTCGACTGCAAGACGGAGCCCTGATCGTGCGTGATCCCGAGATCTACAGCCTCGCCGCGACGCAAGACGCGTCGGCGACCGCAGCGCGCACGCCCGACTGGGCCAAGCGGGCAATCTGGTACCAGATCTTTCCAGAGCGATTCCGCAACGGGCGGCGCTCGAACGACCAGGCCGGCGCGCTGCCCTGGACCGGCGACTGGTACGAGCGGACCGCCGCCGAGCTCGCGGCGGGCGGCGACTTCTACGACACCGTCTACGGTCGGCGATACGGCGGCGACATCGCCGGCATCCGTGACCGCCTGCCCTACCTGAAGGACCTCGGCGTCAACGCGATCTACCTCACGCCGATCTTCCAGTCGCCCTCGCTTCACCGCTACGACGCGACCAGCTACATCCACGTCGACGAGCATCTCGGCACCAAGGGCGACTACGCCAAGGCCGAGGCGAAGGAGGATCTCCTCAACCCGAAGTCCTGGACCTGGACCGAGAGCGACAAGGAGTTTTTGGCCCTGGTGCGGGACGCGAAGGCGATGGGTTTCCGCGTCATCATCGACGGCGTCTTCAACCACGTCGGCGTGCGCTTCCCGGCCTATCTCGACGTCCTGCGGAACGGGCGGTCGTCGCGCTTCGCCGACTGGTTCTCGGTCAAGGGCTGGGACCCGGTCGAGATCGAGGGCTGGGCCGGCTTCGCGGACATGCCGGTCTTCCGCAAGAGCGACGCGGGCATGGCCTGCCGCGCGGTCGTCGACCATCTCTTCGCGATCACGCGGCGCTGGATGGATCCCAACGGCGACGGCGATCCCTCGGACGGCGTCGACGGGTGGCGCCTCGACGTTCCCAACGAGGTGCCGCTGGGGTTTTGGCGCGAGTGGCGCACGCTGGTGAAGTCGATCAACCCCGACGCCTATCTCGTCGGCGAGATCTGGCGCCGCGCCGACGAGTGGGTGGACGGCACGGTCTTCGACGCGGTGATGAACTATCCCTTCGCGGAGGCCGCGGTCGCGTGGGTCGCCAACCGAGAGCGGCGCATCGGCGCGAGCGAGATCGACCGGCGGCTCGCCGAGCTGCGGCTGGCGTATCCGCCGGAGTCGACCTATGTCCTGCAGAACCTGCTCGACAGCCACGACACCGATCGCATCGTCTCGATGGTCTTCAACCCCGACCGCGAATACAACGCCGAGAATCGGCCGCAGGCCGGCGCGAAGGCATACCGAACGACGAAGCCGCCGCCGTGGGCCTACGAGCAGGTGCGGCTGCTGGCGCTGCTGCAGATGACCTACGTCGGCGCGCCGATGATCTGGTACGGCGACGAGGTGGGCATGTGGGGGGCGAGTGACCCGAGCAACCGCAAGCCGATGCTCTGGAGGGATCTCGAGCCCTACGCCAAGCCGGAGGAGAACCACGTCGACGAGGCCCAGCTTTCCTACTACAGGGACGTCATCGCCCTGCGCCGCGCCTGCCCGCCGCTCAACGTCGGCAGCTTCCGCACGCTGCTCACCGACGACGTGCAGCAGGTGTGGGTCTTCGAGCGAGGCGAGGGCAGCCAGCGCGTGCTTGTCGCCCTCAACGCCGGCGAGGACGACGCGACGGTGCGCCTGCCCGTCGAGGACCGATGGGTCGAGATCTTCGCGACCAACGGCTCGCCGCGCTTGGCGCTGGACGGCCGCTCGCCGGGCGACCGGTTTCCCAAGGTGATGGTGCCCGCGGTTGGCGGTCGGGTCTGGCGCGAGGTCGGGCCATGAGCCGCTCCGCCGGTCGGGCGCGACCGAAGGGCGCCGAGCCGCCGGCGATCCATCCGCTGCTGACCCGGCGGGCAAGCGGCATTCTCCTGCACCTCTCGTCGGTGCCCGGCCCGCATGGCATCGGGGATCTCGGGGCCGGCGCCCGCGCGACCGTCGCGTGGCTCGCGGCGGCGGGCCAGCGCTTCTGGCAGATGCTGCCGGTGAATCCGATCGGGGCAGGGGACTCGCCGTACTCCTCGCTCAGCGCCTTTGCGGGCGAGCCGCTCTTCGTCTCGCTCGGGGATCTCGTCGACGAGGGATGGCTGCCGCGGGGCGCGACGCGGGCGCCGGCCGCGCTTGGCCGCGGCGCCACGCGCTACGAAGCGGCCCGGGCGTTCAAGATGCCGAGGCTCCTCGCCGCGTACGCGGCCTTCTGCGACGCCGACGGCGAGCGCCGCGCCGACTACCGGGCGTTCCTTCGCGCCAACGTCGCATGGCTCGACGCGTGGTGCGAATACGCCGCCGGGCGCGACGGCGGCGTCGAGGGCTTCCACGCCTTCGTCCAGTTCTGCTTCGACCGCCAGTGGTCGCGGCTCCGCGCCTTCGCCCGCGAGCGCGGAGTGCTCCTGATCGGCGACGTGCCGATCTTCGTCGGTCTCGACAGCGCCGACGTGGCCACGCGGCCCGAGCTCTTCCGCCTCCGCGCCGACGGCAGGCCCGAGGTCCTCACCGGCGTGCCCCCCGACTGCTTCTCGAGGACCGGCCAGCTCTGGGGCCAGCCGCACTACCGCTGGGCCGAACATCGCCGGACGAGGTTCTCGTGGTGGGTCGAGCGCTTCCGCCGCGCCGCGGCCCTCTTCGACCTCGTGCGCATCGACCACTTCATCGGCTTCCACAACGCATACGAGGTGCCGGGCGGCGCGAAGGACGCGCGGCGCGGCGAATGGCGGCCAACGCCCGGCGCCGAACTCCTCGCCGCCGTGAACGACGCGTTAGGTTCGCTGCCCCTGATCGCGGAGGACCTGGGGCTGGTCACGCCGGAGGTCCATGCCCTCCGTGACCGCTTCGGTCTGCCGGGCATGCGCATCGTCCAGAACGGATTCCACGACGAAGGGTCCGGTGACCTGCCCTGTCGCCACCCGGTCCACTGCGTCGCATATCCCGGCACGCACGACAACGAGGTGATCACCGGGTGGTGGCGTTCGATCCGGGCTGACGTTCGGGCCCGATTCCGCCGATACGTCGGAGCGACGCGCGAAAGCGTGCCGCAATCGATGCTCCGGGCCTCGATGCAGTCGCCGGCCGCGATCACGATCGTCCAGCTTCAGGACGCACTCGGTCTCGCGCCGTCCACCCGCATGAACTTGCCCGGAACCCCGCGCGGCAACTGGACATGGCGCGCGGAATCCGCGATCTTCACATCCCCCGCCGCACGTCGCCTCCGTTCCGTGACGGCCGCGACCGCCCGGCTTCCCGACTCCGTGCGCTGAACGGCGCACGCAGGAACCCGCCAGCCATGCCGGCCACCACTCTCGCGCCAGCGTCCGCCGCCCTCGCCCCGAGCACCGTTCGCGAGCGACTGCGCGAACTGGCCATGAACCTGTGGTGGACGTGGAACGAGATTGCCCAGCGGCCCTTCGCGGCCCTCGATCCGGTGCTGTGGGAGGCGACCAAGCGCTGTCCGATCCGGACGCTCGACCTCGTCGACGACGCTCGCGTCTCCGCCGCCGGCGGCGACCCGTGCTTCCTCGCCTCGCTCGAGGACGCCCACGTCGCCATGGTGGCCGCCATGGAGCGCAAGCCCTGGTTCGCGCGGACCGCGAAGCCGAAGGAACGGACCATGAAGGTCGCGTACTTCTGCTCGGAGTTCGCGATCCACGAGAGCATCCAGCAGTACTCCGGCGGACTCGGCGTCCTCGCCGGCGACCACGTGAAGAGCGCCTCGGATCTCGGCCTTCCCTTCGTCGGCGTCGGGCTCCTCTATCGCCACGGCTATTACATCCAGGAGTTCACCGGCGCCGGTGACACGCGCGTCCTCTATCCGCGCTACGACTTCCGCATGCTGCCGATCACCTCGACCGGCGTGCGCATCCGCGTGCCGATCGCGGGACGCGACGTCGAGGCCCGCATCTGGCGGCAGCAGGTCGGGCGCGTGCCGCTCTTCCTGCTCGACACCGACCTGCCCTCGAACCACGTCGATGACCGGATCCTCACCGAGGGCCTCTACAAGGGCGAGCCCGATCTCCGCATGCGGCAGCAGATGCTGCTGGGCGTCGGCGGAACGATGGCCCTCGCCGCGCTCAAGGAGCCGATCACCGTCTTCCACCTCAACGAGGGCCATGCGGCGTTCTGCTGCGTCGAGCGCCTCGCCCGATTCGTCGAGGGCGGCATGCCGCTGCAGGAGGCGACCGCGCGGGTGCGGGCGTCGACCGTGTTCACGACGCACACGCCCGTGCCGGCGGGCCACGACCGCTACGACGCAGGCTCGGTGGCGCACGGGCTGCAGTCGATCCTCGATCGCGTCGGCCTCGACGCCGAGCAGTTCGCCGACCTCGGGCGCGAGCGGCCGGGCGACCGTTCGGAGAACTTCTGCATGACGGTGCTCGCCCTTCGCCACGCGGCCCAGGTGAACGGCGTCGCGGCGCTGCACGGGCGGGTGAGCCGCGAGATGTGGAAGGGGATCTACGGCACCGCCAACGCGAAGGACGTGCCGATCGGCCACGTCACGAACGGCGTGCATCCGCGCACGTGGATCCATCCCGAGGCGGAATCCTTCTGGCGACGGCACATCGGGCTTGATCTCGATGACGCGACGCCGGCGGTGAGCCGCTGGGCCGAGGCCAAGGACGCGCCGCCGGAGGAGTTCTGGCAGTTGCGCACCTCGCTGCGCCGCCAGCTGGTGCATTTCATCCGCGAGCGGTCGATTCACGCCTCGCAGCGCCGCGGCGACGGCGCCGAGGACATCGGGGCCGCGGTCTCGATCTTCCGCGACGATGCCCTTACCCTCGGCTTCGCCCGGCGATTCGCGACCTACAAGCGTGCGCCGCTCATCTTCCGCGACATGAAGCGGCTGCGCGGCCTGCTCGCCGACGACGAGCGTCCCGTCCAGATCGTCTTCGCCGGCAAGGCCCATCCGCGCGACCGGGGCGGACAGGATTTCGCGCGGCAGATCTTCCAGATGACCCAGGCCGAGGGACTGCGCGGCAAGGTCGTCCTCATCGAGGAGTACGACATGCGCGTGGGCCGGGCCCTTGTCTCCGGCTGCGACGTCTGGCTCAACAACCCGATCCGTCCCTATGAGGCCAGCGGCACGAGCGGCATGAAGCCGCCGATGCATGGCGGCATCAACTGCTCGATCCTCGACGGCTGGTGGCCGGAGGGATACGACGGCAAGAACGGTTGGGCGATCGGCGACGAGAGCGAGAACGAGACCGACCCAGCGAAGCGCGACGCCCGCGACGCCGAGAGTCTCTACGACCTGCTTGAGTACGAGATCATCCCCGAGTTCTACGACCGAAACCGCAAGGGGCTTCCCACCAAGTGGATTCGCAGGGCCCTGCGGAGCGCCTCGACCGTGCCGAGCGTCTTCAACACCCACCGCATGGTTGGGGACTACCTGACGAAGTACTACGTCCCGGCCCACATCAGCTGAAGTCGCGTACGGTATTCTCCGCATCGCCCGCGGGCCCGCCTCTGGCGCCCGAGGGTTCGATCTCTCATTCCCCGCGATTCCGCTCCCACGATTCCACCGATGGCCACACTCGCCCTTCGATCCATGGCGCTTCCCGCCGCACTTCGTTCGCTCGTCATCGCCGTCTTCGGCCTCCTCTCCCTCCTCGCCCTCACCGGCTGTGAGCAGTCGATGATCACGCGGTCGAACGAGGCCGCCGCGGTCCTCCGCGACTTCTCGCTCGGCGACGCCAAGATCCCGGCCGAAGCGATGGCGCGGGCCCAGGCCATCGCGATCCTCCGCGAGGGCGAGGGCGGCGTGGTGGTCACCGGCGGCGGCGGCAAGGGCGTGATGGTGCATCGGACCGCGAAGGGCTGGTCGGCGCCGATCGCCCTCGACAGCGCCACCGGCTCGGTCGGCGCCCAGATCGGCGGGCAGGGGCGCGACATCGTGATGCTCTTCCGCAGCCAGGCGGAGGTTGACCGCGTGATCCGCGAGGACGGCTACTCGCTCGCCGACGCGAGCGCCACGGCGGGACCGGTCGGCGACGGCGCCAAGCAGGACGACAACCCGGTGCAGACCTACGTGCGCGTCGCGGGCCTCTTCGCCGGCGCCCGCATCGGCGGCGTGAAGTTCCTCGTGAACAGCCAGGTCAACCACGAGACCTACGGCATGCGCTGGTCCACCGAGGAGATCCTCGCCGGCAAGGTCGAGCGGCCCCTCGGCGCGGGCGATCTCTACAAGCTCCTTCCGAACGCCCACTGACGGCCTGACGAATGCCCGTCGCGCTCAGGCCGGGAGCGGCCTGATCCACTCCTGGCCGGCGATCCGCTCGATCGCGTCGCCGAACGCCTCGCGGCGCCAGTTGCTCTCGGCAAAGAGCGGCGGCGGTGCCTCGCCGCGGGCGACGGCGGCCAGCGTCTCGCGGACGAAGCGCTCAAGTTCGCCGCGGGTCGTCGTGAGCTGCGGGGCGATGGCGTTGGCCTCGGAGAGGCGCTGCGACTCGGCCAGCATCGCGTCGATCGCGACGCGCAGCGTCGGGTCGTCCTCGCGGCGCTTCCGCACCGCGAACCACTGCACCATTTCGCTTGGATTGTCGGCAATCGCCGCAAGCAGCAGATCGCCGTGCCGGGCGACAATGGGGCGCGGCATGCCGCGCAGCGCCGAGATCGCTGCCCGGCTGTCGGGGCGCGAGCGGACCATCTCGAGGAGCGCGCCGTCCGGAATGGTCGAACGGTGCGGCATGTTCTCGAGCTGGGCGATCGCGTCGCGGGCGTTGCAGAGGGCGACGAGCAGGCGCTCCTGGGCCTCGGTCAGGTCGTAGCCGCGGCTCGCCCGACGGGCGTGGCCGTGGGCGTCAAAGAGGTGCGGGTCGCCGAGCCGGGCGAGCGTCTCCTGGGCGGCCCACGCCAGGCGATTTCGCTCGCGCAGCTCGCCCCCGAGCAACTCCCAGATGAGCGGCAGGTACCGAACGTCGTCGGCGGCGTAGTGAAGCTGCGACGCGGTGAGCGGCCGCGCGTCCCAGTCGGTGAAGGTGTGCCCCTTGGGCAGCGCGAACTGCAGGTAGCGGTCGATGAGCTTGGCCAGCGACGAGGGATAGGGCATCCCGAGAAAGCCCGCGGCAACCTGCACGTCGATGATGTTCTCGGGCGCCCGCTGGATCGCGCGGCGCACCGGCGAAAGGTCACTGGCTCCGGCATGCACGATGGTCATCACCGACGGATCGCCGACGAGGCGCCAGAGCGGCCCGAGGTCGCCGATGGCGAAGGGATCGACCAGTCCGATGCGCTCCCGCGACGCGAGCTGGATCAGGCAGGTGCGTGGGAGATAGGCGACCTCGCCGATGAACTCCGTGTCGAAGGCGAAACAGCCGTCGGCGCGGAGGAGGTCGAGAAAGGTCCCGAGGGAGGCGTCGTCGACGATGAACGTCGCCTCACCCGCCGGAACGCCGGGACGGTCAAGCGGCGCCGGATGGTCTTGGGTGCCCTCGTGGGCAGCGTGGTGCTGCTTTGACCGTTGTCGCCGACGAAACGTCATGGACGGGGCACGATACACGGAGCCGCATCGCCGGTGGGCGAAGGGAACGCATTGCCCGGCGCGGCGTGGTGCGCAATCGGTGGGAACCTTCCTTGAATGAAGCCCGCTTCAGGCAGATGATGAGGGCCGTGCCAATGGGCGCCACGATGACGCGCGACGGTCGGGGGCGACGCGATCGTCCGGGGCATCCCGTCGCCATGGCGATTGCTGTCCTGCTCGCGATCGTCGCGCTCGTCGGCTGCCGCAAGCCCGATCCCGTCTACGACCGCGTGCCGCGGCCGGTCGGCACGCGGGACATCGTGCGCGCCGAGCGCCGCGACGGCACGATGCTGAACGAGGCCGAGCGCCTCGCGGTCCTTGGGGCGCACGACCGGTACATCGCGGCCTTCGACGCGCTTCGCCAGGCGGAGCTCGTTCCCTTCGCCGAGGAGCTCCGGTCCGCGGATGCCGAGTCGATCGCCCGCGACGAGCGGAAGCTCCGCTCGCTGGTGAGCCGCCACCTCGGGATCATCGGACGCATCGAGTCGCTCGACGAGTCGTTCCTCGCCGAGCTGAGCGCCGCGTTAGGCCCCGGCCGCGAGGGATTCGTCGCACGCCTTCGCAACCGCCGGGTGCTCGATCGGGCGAGCGCCCTCAGCGCCGGCGACGGCGGCCGTGCGCTCCTTGACGTGCGCCAGCTCGTCGATCAGCTTGCCTTGGGCGAAACCGAGCGTGCCGCGACCGAACCGCTGCTCCGGGAGTTCGAGACCCAGGCCGTGTCGATCGCCGCGGAGATCGCCCATGAGCAGGCGACGCTTCCGCTGAGCTACCTCGCCGTCCTCGAGCGGCGCGGCACCGCCGAGTCGTCGGTCGACGGGTCCCTGCGCGACGACGCGCGTCGAAAGGCCCAGGAGCGGGCGGAGTTCGAGCGCTACGCCGAGTCGCGCCGCGACCTCGAGCGGCTGCTCTTCGCCTATGCCGACCTCGCCGACCGCACGATCGAGTCGGTCGCGTCGGTCCTCGGCGAGGAGGACGCGACGTTCCTTCGGCGCCGGCTGCTGCGCCTGCGCTTCGAGGACGAGAACGGAAGCAACGGCGACATCGCCGCATTCGAGGCCCTCGTCGCGTCGCGGGCCCGTCGCGTGCCGGCCGACGTGCGCTCGAAGATCGAGTCCCTTCGGCAGGCGTTCCTCGCCGAGGACGAGGCCCGGCTGCGGGGGCTCGCGGCGCTGCACCGCGAGTCGCGCGAGCCGGGCGTGTACGACCCGCTCCGCGCCAGGGGCGGACCCGACGCGGTGAAGCGGCAGAAGGAGCAGTGGGCCCGTCTCGACAACGAGCGGAAGGACGCCGCCGCGAAGTTCCGCGAGCGATTCCTCGCCCTGCTGCCCGAGGATGTGCGGGGGGATATCGAGGGGCTGCGCGGCCTCGGTCGCGATGAGTTCGCCTCCGCGGTCGCCGATCTGGTCGGCTCCGGTCGCGTGGCCACGTTCACGCAGCGCAAGCCGCGCGGGTATGCCGATGCCGAACCGCCGCGCCCCAACGACGACACGGAGGAGCGCGAGTCGGGCGAGCTGCGCCTGCTTTTGGCGGCGCCGCCCGACCAGCGGGCGATCGGTTTGCTCGTTTCCCGCTCGAAGCTCGACGCAGCCTCGGTCACCGTCGTCCAGGAGATCGTCGCGGGATGGCGCGAGCGATGGAACGCCGCCCGCGAGCTCGCCCGGACCAAGGTGCAGCAGCTCACCGAGCCGATCAAGCTCGGCTTCGAGCGATCCGACCCGCGGGTCTTCGACCAGACGCTGGTGCGGCTCATCGCGGGCTTCGACGAGCTGCGCCGCGAGCGCGACCAGCTCGATGCCGACCTGCTCGCGAGCATCGAGGCGGCGGTTCCCGGTCAGCTCGATCCCGCGGCGCGGTCGCTCTGGCTTCGCGAGCGGGCCGAGGCCTCGCAGCGGCTGCACTGGAGCGACATCCCGTTCGACGACTCGATGCGGATGCCCACCGAGGCGACGATCGCGTTCGCCGAGACGCTCAATCGCGTCCCGATGCCCGACGCGGACGTGGCGATCCTGGCCAGCGTGCTCGATGCCTATGCGGATCGGCTCGACGCCGCCACCGAGCGATTGCGCGACGACACGCTCATCGCCGTGCGCAAGGCGGTCACGCTGGTGATCGAGGGCCACGCGGCCGGCATGAACGAGCAGGAGGCGCTGTCGGAGTCGAGGCCCGAGGTGAAGCGGGTGATGGCGCCGGTGCGGAGCGCCGGAATCGACCTCGCCGCGCTGCGGCTCGAGGTGCTTGCCGCAATCGTCGCCGCGCTGCCGGCCGAAAGCGGGCGAAGCGCCCGCGAGGCGGTGGTGCGAGCGGCCTATCCGCGGCTGCTGGAGGAGCGGCGCCGCGCCGAGCCGGCGCTGCGCGGCGTCGGCGACGACCCCACGCTCACCGAAGCCCAGCGTGCGGCGTGGGGCGCTGTCATGGACGAGCGTTCGCAGGCCCGCGACCGGGCGCTCGACCGGCTGCTCGAGTGGAGCCGCGAATGGCAGGTCTCGGGCAAGCGCACGGGCGAGGATCTCGGCAGCCGGGACAGCGCCGGTCGCCGCCACCCGCAGCTCGCCGCCGTCTTCTTCGCCCGCGACGAGGCGGATGCCCGCGCGGTGCGGGCCTGCACCGGACTGCTCACGCCCGAACAGCGAACGCGCCACCACGCTCTCGAGACGTACTTCAATGAGCCGCCGATGACGGTGCGCTGGCTGGACTGAGCGACGGGGATCGCATCGGCAGGGCGGCGTGGCCGATGCGGCCGATGCCCGCCGTCGTCACTTCGGCGTCGGCGCTGCGCCGCCGCGGTCATCGCGCGCGGCCCGCCGTGCGAGCCAGACGCCGGGGACTTCGGTGCGAAGCGCGTAGACGCTGGTCATCGCGGTGATGAAGAGCGTCTTGGCGTCCGGCCCGCCGAAGGCGCAATTCGAGGGCGCCTCGGGCATCGCGATGCGCCCGAGGACCTTCCCCTCGGGACTCACCACCTGGATCTCGGACATGTCCGGATTCGCGCACCAGAGGTTCCCCTTCGCGTCGATCGCGAAGCCGTCGCCGCGACCGCGCGGGCGAACGCCATCCGGTCCGAGGAGCTCGCCGAACCTCGTCGGCGGTCCGAGCGAGCCCGGCGACGTCACCTCGAATCGGTAGACGCCCGGGTCGGCGTAGGAAAGCGCGTAGAGCGTCTTGCCGTCGGCGCTCAGCCGCACGCCGTTCGGCGCCTCGATCGAGGAGTCGACGCGCGTGAGCGTTCCGTCCTTCGCGCGATAGAGGATGCCGCGCGTCGGGCTCGGCGTGCGTCCGAGCGACGGATCGGTGAAGTAGACGCCGCCGCCCGCATCGATGGCGAGATCGTTGACGCGGCCGAGCTTCACCGACGCACCGTCGATCGTCACCTCGGCGGCGAGTTGGACGAACTTCTTCGTCGCGAGGTCGATGTCGATGAGCGCCCCCGATCCGCCCGGTCCCTGCGAACCGCCTTGCGTCGCGAGCAGCCGGCCGTCGGCGGCGAACATGAGGCCAAAGCAGTTGCCGTCGTTGACGATCTGCGCCGTCGCGTTCGACGCGGCGCCCTCGGCGGTCAGGGCCAGCGAGTTCAGACGGAGCACGCGCGACGTCGGCACGTCGACGAAATACACGTTGCCCTCTGCGTCGGCGGCGGGGCCTTCCGTGAAGCGAAAGCCCGTGGCGATCTGCACCGGGCGACTCGTCTCGGCGACGAGTCCCGGCACCGGTCCGCGCTCGACGGGCTTCGCGACGGGTGCGGTGGCCGGCGCCGCGGGCGGCGCGGCCGGGGGCCGCGGCACGTTCTGGAGGATGAGTACGCAGAGGCTGAGGGCGATCGACATCGTCTGCTCCTGGGAATGCGGGCGTCGCATGCTATCGGGCGGTCGCGAGAAGCTTGGGGGTTTCTCGCATTCCGCTCGCGATTCCGCTTGTGGTCGGCGCCGCTCCTCCGGTAGAACGGTTGCACGAGCGCTCGCGCCTGTCGCGACGTTCGTGGAGTCCACCATGAAGCACGCCATCCCTTCCGCCGCCTGCGCCCTCGCCATCGCCTGCGCGCCCGCCCTCGCCGACACCTTCGTCGACACCTTCGAGTCGGGCGGCTCGCAGGGGGGCTGGACCTTCGGACTCACGCCCGTCTATCCGACCACCGGCGGCAATCCCGGGCGGTACCTGCGGGTCGACAACCTCGACACCTTCGCGCCGCAGCCGCGGAGCGCGATGACGGCGAATCCCTTCACGGGCAACTGGCGCGACGCCCACGTCGTCCGCATCGGCGTCGACCTCAAGACCTTCGCGGTCGACTTCTCCGCGGCGGGCCGGCCCTGCACGCTGATGCTCATCAACAACAACGGGACGCCGAACAACGTCAACGACGACTGGGCGGTCTACCTCATGGGGCCGAACATCCCGCTGCCGAACCAGCCCTGGACCTCCTACTCCTTCGACGTCCCCTCCCAGGCGACCTCGCTGCCGGCGGGCTGGAAGACGATCAAGCTCGGCGGGAGCTCGCCGACGCCGGACTGGAACGTCGCGATCCAGGACGTCGACCGGGTGCAGTTCTTCTACGGCGATCCGGAGCTCTTCTTCATCTTCCAGCAGTGGGACCTCGGCCTCGACAACGCCCTGATCGAGACCGCGCCGCCGGCGCCCTTCGACCTCGACGGCGACGGTGCGGTCGGCCCCGCCGACCTCGGCATCCTGCTCGGGGCGTGGGGCACGTCCGGCCCCGGCGACTTCGACGGGGACGGCGCCGTCGGCGCCGCCGATCTGGCCCAACTGTTAGGTGCGTGGGGCTAACGCTTCGTCGAACCCGGCCGCTTCGGCCTGACGTCGAGCTTCCGCGGTGCGAGCGCCTCCTGCACGCGCGAGGCGGTGGTCTCGGAGATGTCGAAGCGCCAGCGCCGGAACTGGTCGACGAAGCTCATCCGTCCCGCGGCGCTCGTCGCCACGACGAGATTGCCGATGGCCACCTCGGCGTCGCTCGCCGGCGGGCACTCGTAGAGCGTCGTCCAGAGCGTCTGTACGAACGCCCGCTGGCCGCTCGCGTGGCGAAGCCGCAGGAGCATCGCCGTCCACAGCGATTCGGCGTCGGCGGCGCCGATCCCCTCGCCGCGGGCGAGCGTCGAGGCGTAGGTCGACCCGGTCGCCGCGGCATAGGTCTCGACGATCCCCTCGAAGGGACGCTCGTCGGGCGGAACGGTCCACCCCAGCGACTCCTGGGCCTCGCCGGCGAGCAGGAAGGCGAGGGCGTTGGCGAGCGGCGGAAAGCCCTGCGGCGCCGCGGCGCCGAGTTCCGACTCGAAAAAGACGAAGGTGCGGGCGATCGCCTCGGGCAGGCGATCGCCGAGCGGCGCGGCGGGCGTGCCGCGGTTGAATCCGCGAAGGAGAGCCTCGATCGCCTCCGTGCCGATGCTGACCCGGGCGATGCCGGGCATGCCGATGACCGGGACGCTTCGCGCGGTCTCGGGCGCGATCGGCAATTCGGCGGCGGGGCGGACCGCCTCGGCGAAAATCGCCCGACCCTTGACCAGCACGCCCTTCGCGGGATCGGGCGGCGGGGCGTTGCCGCAGAGATCCGCGCAGCGCTTCCAGTAGGCGTCGAGCGCGTCGACCAGGTGCCGCACGAGGACCGGGTCGTAGTCGCTGCGCTCGGTCAGGAGCGAGACGTTTGCGGTGCGCCACTCGACAAGCTCGATCTGCCGTCCGTCGCTGGTCATCCACGGCACGGTCGTTCCCGGGCGCAGTCGGCGCACCTCGGCCTCGTGCGAACGGCGGGCGACGTCCGCCCAGAAGCGGAGTGCGTCGGCGTTCGCCGGAGCGGCCATCGAGAGGGCGAGCGCGGCGATCGCGGTGGTCGCGGCCGCCGAGCGAAGGGAGTGCGTCAGGGGGTTCACGCCGCGGATTGTGCCGCGCGGAGGTGAGTTCGGCGATACTCCGATCATGTCGCTCCCCTGGTATGCCGCGGCGCTCGTCGCCCTCGCCTTCGCCGTCCGCGCGGCGTGGGGGCGGCGGCCCGACCGCCCGCGCTGTCGCCGATGCGGCTACGACTGCTCGGCTGCGCCGGAGCGGTCGTTGCGCTGTCCGGAATGCGGTCACGTGGCGGGGTCGGCCGAGGAGTGGTCCCGTCGGCGCCGCCGGCCCTGGCTCGGGCTCGTCGCGCTCAGCGCCGCCCTCGCGCTCGTCGCCCTCCCGAACCGCGCCGGACTGGCCATCTGGGCCCGCAAGACGTTTCTTCCTCGCTATCGCGAAGTGGCCCGCGGCAAGGCCGCCGGCGCGATCATCACCTACGAGCATGACTCGTGGAACGACCTCGGCCTCGACGGGTGGTTCGGCAGCGATCGCGTGATGGCGACGTTTCCCGACGGCACGCGACAGCTCGTGGTGAGCGAACCGTTCATGGAGGTCGGTCCCGGAGGGGGCTCGCGCGGGCGCGTCACGGCGATGCCGCCCGACGACTCGCCGGGCTTCGGCGGCGACCTCGACGGCGACGGGCAGAGCGAACTGCTCATCGTCCTCCCGAGCGGCGGCAGCGGCGGCTACACGACGTCCGTGCTCTACGCGATCGGCCCCTCGTCGCTCGTGCCGAAGGCGGTGCTCAACAACGTCTGGTTCGAGGACGAGGACCATAACGGGACGTTCGAGGCGGTCGGATTCGACGCCTGCTTCGCCTACGTCTGGACGAGCGGCGCCGGTTCGACGCGGCCGCGGCTCGCGCTGCGCGTCGTCCAGGGCACGGTCTCGATCGACCCCGACCGGATGCGCTCCACGGCGCCGACCGACGAACAGTTGGACGCGCTCCGCGCCGCCGTCCGCGACGCGCCGGCCGACCGGGGGAACTCGGGCCGCGAGGCCTGGCTCGCGCCGCTCCTCCGCGGCACGATCGAACTGCTGTACGCGGGCCGGGCAGACGCCGCCCGGACGTTCCTGCACGGCGGATGGCGAGGCACGGCGGAGGAGCTCGCGACCTTCGAGGGCGAGTTTCGCGCGGCCTTCGACGGAAGTCCCTACGCATCGCAGATTCGGGCTCTCTCGAAAGGACAGTCACCGTGGCCATGATCCTCTCCGTCGCGCTCGCCGCACTTGCCCTCGGCGGCGAGGGACAGCGCTCGCACCTGGTCATCGCTCCCGAGCGGTTTCGCGAGTCGCTCCGCGCCTATTGCGAGCACCGGCGCTCCGCGTCGCCGCATCTGGCGAGCTTCGAGTTCGTGACGCTCGAGCGGGCCATCGCGACCTCCGAGGGCCGCGACGACGCCGAGCGCCTCAAGCGTTTCCTCTACGGCCGCTGGAAGGAGTCGCACTGCACCTCGTGCCTGCTGGTCGGCGACTGCGACACCCTGCCCATGCGCTCGATCACCCTCGACCGCGGGACGGCGCCGGCCTTCAACTGGGCGTTCTATCCCTGTGACCTCTACTACGCCGACCTCGCCCGTCCCGACGGCACCTTCGACGACTGGAACGCGCGGACCGACGGCTTCCACGCCGGCTACTGGGGCGAGGTCCACGGCGAAACGAACAAGGACGGCCCGATCAACGCCGACGCCATCGACTACACGCCGGAGATCGCCATCGGCCGCTGGCCCGTGTCGACCCCCGAGCAGTGCGCCGCCGTCGCCGCCAAGACCATCGCCTTCGAGCTGGCCGCGCCGCCCGAACACCCGACCGCCGCGTTCTTCGCCGTCGGCGGCTGGGTCGACGTGCGCGAGCGAGTTCGCGGGCTCGCGTCGTCGCTCGAGCCGGCGTACGCGACCGCGGTGAACCTGCACGACACCAAGGACTCCGCGCCTCCCGACGAACGGCGGATGCGCGAGGCGATCGGCGCGGGCGTCCGCTTCGTCTTCCACACCGGCCACGGGCATCCCTGGGGGTACGCGGGCTGTCTTTCGCTTGAGACCCTCAAGGGCGTGCAGCAGGGCGGGGCGCTCCCGATCTTCCTCTCCGTCGGCTGCTCGACGGCGGAGTGCATGACCCAGGCGCCCTACCAGCCCTACGTGGACGTCGACGGCGTCGAGCACGCCGGCACCGACCATGGCGAGGTCTTCACCGCGCCGCCGCCTCCGCCGGCGGTCTACCAGAGCGGGCCGCGCAACACGACGTCGATCGCCGAGGAGCTCGTGCGCCGCGCCGACGGCGGCGGCGTCGCCGCGATCGGCTGCGACACAGGCGCCCAGCCCTGCGCCGTCACGCTCCTGGCCGGCTTCGTCGAAGCGTTAGGCAAGCGGGCCGACGACTGCACACTCGGCGAGCTCTGGACCGGGGCCATTGCGCACTATCGCGAGGCGGAGCGGCTCATGGAACTCGCGCCCAACGCGGACTGGTATCCGCCGAGCGTCTTCTTCCAGGGGATGAAGTTCGTCGTGCTCGGCGATCCGGCGCTGCGGCTGCGTCGCGCCGTCCGCTGAGATCGACGGCGGGCGCGGATTCAGCGGACGAACCGGCGAACGAGCGCCTCGCGGCGCTCGCGCGACGCGCTGACGAGCTCGCCGGAAACCTCGCCGTCGCGGATCGCCCGGGCCAGGGCCTCGAGGATCGAGCGCTGGAGCGAGGCCGTGTGGCAGCAGAGGAGGAGGTCGCAGCCCGCCCGCACCGCGTCGACGGCGGCGCGCGGCATCGGGAAGTGAGCGGCGATCGCCTTCATCTCCAGGTCGTCGGAGACGATGACGCCGCGGAAGCCGAGCTCGCGGCGGAGAATTCCCTGCAGGAGCGCCGGGCTCATCGTCGCCGGGCGATCGGGATCAAGCTCGGCGAAGAGGATGTGCGAGGTCATGATGCTCGCGACGTCCGCGGCGATGGCGGCGCGGAAGGGGGCGAGCTCGACCTCGCGCAGGCGCTCCAGCGAATGCGCGAGGCGGGGCAGGTGATGGTGGCTGTCGGTGTCGGTGTCGCCGTGACCGGGAAAGTGCTTGCCGCACGCGGCCACGCCGCCCGACTGGAGCCCGTCGATCAGGGCCGCGCCGACCGCGGCGACCACCGCGGCGTCGCTGCCGAAGCTCCGCTCGCCGATCACCGGATTCGCGGGATTGCTGTCGACGTCGAGGACCGGGGCGAAGTCGATGTCGATGCCGATCGGGCGCAGTTCCGCGGCGAAGAGCTGGCCGATGGCGCGGGCCCGCTGCTCGGCGCCGTCGCGGTGCCCGCCGACGTCGCGCATCGGCGGCGTGTCGGTGAAGCCCGGCCCGCGGAAGCGCTGCACGCGTCCTCCCTCATGGTCGACCGCGATCGCCACCGGCCGTTCGGTCGCGGCCTTGGCCTGCCGGGCGAGTTCGCGCACCTGGGTTCGGTTCGCGAAGTTGCGAGCGAACAGGATCACGCCGAAGGCGCCGCGGCGGATCAGCTCGACCGCGTCGGCCGTGAGGTCGTGTCCGTCGAAACCGATCATGAGGAAGCCGGCGGCCTCGCGCTCCGCATCGGCGTTGGAGAACGTGCTCATCGGGGAGGGTTGTAGCAGATCGGCGCCGCGCGCCCAATCGGCCTGGCGGAGCCTATTCGGTGCGCAGCCGCTCGTTGAGGCGCCGGTACTGCTCGCGCAGCGCGGAGTTGTCGAAGCCGCGAAGCGCCGGCAGCTCCATCGACATCACCGCCTGCAGGTCGAGCTCCCCCTGCCTGATCAGCTCGGCGACGCCGACGCTCACCGTCATGGTGCGGTAGGTGTTCTCCGCAACCTTGAGCCGCCGTTCGACGGCCACGTTGAGCTCGCGCACGCGGTCCGCCTGGGCCTTGAGGTACGCGGAGTAGTTCGTCACCGCGTCCTGGGCGAGCTTGCACGCGGCGATGTTCTTCTCCAGCGCCTGCCGCGTCGGCTCGTCCGACCCCTTGAGGAGCGACTTCGCCTGGCGCTCCGTCTCGCTCGCCTCCGTGCCGAATGCCTGCACCTTCGGAAGGGCCACGGTCTCGACGTGCTCGACGAAGGAGTCCTGCACGCGGTCCATGATGCGCACGAGGAGGACGTACATGCCGTAGTAGCGCCGGGCGGTCTCCGGCGACTCGCTCATGCGCTCTGTGATCCGCCGAAGCTGCTCGGTGACGAGCCGGACGTTGTCGAAGGCGACGACCATGTCGGTGAACCGGTCGCCCGAAACCGTCGCAAGGAGCGCCTCGTGTCCTCCCGGCCCCAGCTCGAGCCCCAGGGCGGCGAGCTTTGACGCGAACTCCTTCCGCAGCGTGGCGATCTCCGTGTCGATCGCGGCCTGACGCTGGCGGGCCCGGAGGATCGCCGCCTCCCAATCCTCCTTGCTCTTGCCGAAGACCTCGTACCAGTCGCGCTCCGAGCTCGGCCGGGCCGAGGCCTGCCGCTCGAAGCCGTTGCGCATCTCCTCGTCGAGCGACTTCCGCTCGGCGTCGAGCGTGCGGAGACGCTTCCGGACGTCGGTGACGGCCCCGTCGGCGAGGATGCCGGCGCACTCGTCCAACAGTTCGTTGATGCGGTCGCCGTTCGATCGCTTCGTCTCGCCGAGCGGGTTCCAGGTCGACTCGGGAAGCGATCGGTCCTTCTCGACGCGGTCGAGCGCGTCGCCCAGCGCCGTCGTGAGCGACGCGAAGAAGCGCCGCAGCCGGGCATCGACGGCGGGGGTTTCGTCGGCCCGAGTGGCGGGCGGGGCGGGGGGCGCCGGCGGCACGGCCGCCGCGGGGTTCGTCGTGGCGATCGAGAGCCAGCAGAGGAGGGGGGCGGCGCTGGCGGCCCCGGTCCTCCTGGCGGCGAAAGTGCGGTTCACGTGTGCAGCGGCTCGAAGAGTGCCAGATGGGCGCCCGTCGGATCGGTCAGTCCCGCATAGGTGCCGACGCCGGGAATCTCCATCGGTTCGCAGAGCTTATGCCCTCCCAGCCGGACGGCGGCGGCCAGACTCGCGTGAATGTCCTCGACGCAGAGATAGGGACACCAGTGGGCCTGCGAGGTGCGCTCGTCGGCGCAGGCCTCGAAGACGCTGGCGACGGCGTGCGGGCCGGCCTTCATCTCGATGAAGCTCGTTGCCCCGGCGATCCGGAACTGCGGCGTCCAGTGCAGGAGCTTCGAGAAGAACTCGCTGGCCCGCGGGACGTCGCGCGTCACCAGCTCGCACCAGACGAAGGTCCCGGGACCGACCGGATTCGTCCCGTCGGTCTTCCCTGCCGCCGCCTGGAAGAGGGCGACGCTGCCCCCGGTCGGATCGGCGATGACGGCGAAGCGCCCGATGGGAATGTCGCTCGGGGGACAGCAGATCCGGCCACCTAACGCTTCGACACGGCGGCAGGTGGCGTCGACGTCGGCGACGGCGATGTAGGGGAGCCAGTGCGACGGCGTACCGCGCGGGAAGTCGTCGCCCATCGGCGTCATGCCGGCGACGGTCTGGCCCTCGACGTCGAGGAGGACATACTCAGCGGGGCCCATCGGAAGGCCGCGGGCCCCGGCCCGCATGAGCGCCTGGTAGAAGCTCTTGCCCCGCTCGATGTCGCGCGTCGCGAGTTCGAACCAGCAGAACATGCCCGGTTCGACCGGCACGGTCCTGAGTCCCATGGCACACCTCCGTCTGCGGTCCGGCGGACGGACCTCATGAGTCGGCCCAGCGAATTGCCCCACGAATTGGCTCACGAGACGCCCTGCGGGCGGCCCGACGACCGCACCCGGAACATCCCGAATTGATCCTACATGTGGATTCGTGCGAAGCCAGCGGGAAAGCCGATGCTGACCGGGAGATTGGCGCATCCGCTGCGCCGAAGCCGCGAGTCGCCGCGGGTACGCTTCCGCCATGATCCTCAACGCCGCCGCCGTCGCCGTCCTGCTTCTCGCCCCGCCGAGTCCGGCCGCGCCGGACGGGGCGCCCGCCCCCCCGAAGGCCAAGGAGTCGCAGCCGGCGGGCGAACGACCGCAGGCGCTGTTCGACGGCACCTCGCTCGCGGGCTGGAAGGCCTTCTCCGGTGACGCGAATGCGGCAGCGGCGTGGAGCGTGCGGGACGGCACGATCGTCTGCGAGGGGCAGCCGATCGGATACCTGGCGACGGAGGCCAGCTTCGAGAGCTTCGAGCTCACCCTCGAGTGGCGCTTTGACCCGACCAAGGGCGCCGGAAACTCGGGTGTCCTGCTTCGCCTCCAGGGGGCGGACAAGGTCTGGCCGAAGTCGATCGAGGCCCAGCTCGAGTCGCGCAGCGCCGGCGACATCTGGAACATCGACGCCGTCCCGATGAAGGTCGACGCCGGCCGCACCGAGGGGCGGCGCACGAAGAAGGAACACGAGACCAACGAGCGTTCGCTGGGCGAGTGGAACCGGTATCGAATCCTGCTCGACGGCGGACGGCTCGAGCTCTACGTCAACGACCTCCTGCAGAACGTCGCCACCGACGTCGAGGTGCGGCCCGGCCGCATCGCCCTGCAGAGCGAGGGCGCGCACATCGAGTTCCGGAAGATCGAGATCCGGAAGATCGTCCACGGCGGCGTCGCGAGGTAGATGGACATCCGATGATCAAGCTGAAGTCATTCCGCGTCGAGCCGGGCTCGTCCGTGCATCTTGACCGCATCGATCCGCGCGACACGCGCGGGACGGGAGACGAGGCGGGGCGGGAGTTCGTCCGCACCAACGTCGATCGACTTGCCGAACAGACCGAGCTGCTCTGGGCCGGCGGCCAGAGGTCCCTCCTGATCGTCCTCCAGGGGATGGACACGAGCGGCAAGGACGGGACCATCCGTCACGTGATGAGCGGCATCGACCCGACGGTCTGCCGGGTCGAGAGCTTCAAGCGTCCGACCGACGAGGAGCTCGCCCACGACTTCCTCTGGCGCGTCCATGCCCGAACCCCGCGGCGAGGCCAGATCGTCGTCTTCAACCGCTCCCACTACGAGGACGTCCTGGTCGCGCGGGTGCGCGAGCTCGTGCCCGAGTCGGTGTGGCGGACCCGCTACGAGCGCATCAACGAGTTCGAGCGGATGCTCGCCGACAGCGGCACGGTGATCGTCAAGTTCTTCCTGCACATCTCCAAGTCCGAGCAGAAGGAGCGGCTCGCCTCCCGGCTTCGCGACCCGTCGAAGAACTGGAAGTTCGAGCCGGGCGATCTCGAGGAGCGGAAACGCTGGGACGACTATCAGGAGGCCTACGAGGCCGCGATCGAGCGCTGCTCGACCGAGTGGGCGCCGTGGTACATCGTCCCCTCCGACCGCAAGTGGTTCAGGAACCTCGTGGTCAGCGCGGTCATCAGCGAGACGTTAGAGAAGCTCGAGATGCGCTGGCCGGCCCCCAAGTTCGACGCGGCGAACTACCGGGTCGAGTGATCGGACCCCGGGGGACCGCATTGCGCGAGATTCCGGGCGGCCTCTTCGCCCCGGCTGTCCCCTCACGTACGCTACGCCCTCCGCCCCGACCGCCACGATCCCATGACCGCGCTCGCCACACTCGTCTCCGTCGCACTCATCGCGGGCATGCCGCTGCAGCACGGCATGAGGCCGCCGGAGAATCCGGCCCTGCCCCGCATGCCCGAGCCCGGCGCGGCGAACGGCCCGCTCACGACGATGGTCGAGCTGGACCTCACCCCCGGAAACGTCGCGGTCACACCCTCGGGCCGGATGTTCATCAGCCTGCACCCCTTCGGCAACCCCGAGGTTCGCGTCGCCGAGATCCTGCACAACGGCGGACTGCGGGCCTATCCGACCGACGACTGGGCCCACGCCGTCGGGTCCAACGGCGTCGGCATCCAGTCGATCATCGGCCTTCGCAGCGATCCCAAGGGCGTCCTCTGGATGCTCGACGCGGGCAATCTCGGCGACCCGAAGGCCGGCGCGAACGCGACGCCGCCGAAGCTCATCGCCTGGGACACGAACGCCGAGCGTCTGCTGCGCGTCGTCCACGTGCCGCCGCCGGCGAGCAACGCGCGGAGCTTCCTGCAGGACCTCGCCGTCGACACGAAGCGCGAGACGATCTACATCGCCGACTGCGGCATCGGCGCCGGCTTTGACGGCGCGACGCCGGCGATCGTCGTCGTCTACCTCAAGACCGGCATGGCCCGGCGCGTCCTCGAGAGTGCCGCGTGCGTGCGCCCCGAGGCGGATGCCGCGATGGTCATCGACGGGAAGGAGGTCGTCGCCATCGGCCCCGACGGCACGGCCAAGCCCCCGCGGGTCGGCGTGAATCCGATCACGATCGACGATCGCTGCGAGTGGGTCTACTTCGGCGCGATGCACGGGCGCACGATCTGGAAGGTGAAGGCCGACGACCTCGCGAATCCGGGTCTGCCTGCGGAGGAGCTCGAGGCGCGGGTCGAGCGACACGGCCCCAAGGGCGCCTCCGACGGCATCACCATCGACTCGGCGGGGAACATCTACGTCACCGACGTGAACGAGCATGCCATCGGCGTGCTCGAGCCGGGCGGCGCCTATCGCCAGCTCATCCGCGACGACGCGATGCTGCAGTGGCCCGACGGGCTCTGCGCCGGTCCGGACGGAAACGTCTACGTCACCGTCAACCAGCTCCACCGGCACGCGGCGCTCAACGGAGGCGAGGACGCGACGAAGCCTCCCTACCGGATCCTGCGCTTCACGCCGCTTGCGAAGGCGACGCCCGGGCGCTGAGCGCCGCACGCGCGGTCGGAAACGATGCCGATGTTCGCAGCCCTCGCCGCCATCTGCCTTCTCGGATCGCCCGTCGCCGACGGGGGGCGTGCGCTCATCCCGCGCCATGTGCTCTTCGGCAACCCCGACCGGAGCGCGGTGCGGGTGAGCGCCGACGGGGCCCGCATCGGATGGCTCGCGCCGCGCGACGGCGTCCTGAACGTCTGGATCCAGGAGCTCGATCGCGGCCAGCAGGTCGGCGAGCCGCGACCGGTCACGCACTCGACCTTGCGGCCCATCCGCCAATGGGACTTCGCGCCCGGGACCGACGAGGTCATCTACCTTCAGGATCAGGGGGGCGACGAGGACTTCAGGCTCTATGCGACGAGCCTCCGCCGCGACGGCGCCGAGGAGCCGCACGAGCGGTGCCTCACGCCCTGGGACGGCACGCGGACGAAGATCCTCGCCGTCGATGCCCGCCATCCGGGCGAGGTGCTCATCGCCAACAACCGGCGGGAGCGGGCGAAGTTCGACGTGTTCCGGCTCGATGTCCGCAGCGGCGAGGCGACGCTCGTCTTCCGCAACGACGTCGCGTGGATGGACATGCTCCCCGACGGCGACTGGTCGATCCGCGTCGTGCGCCGATTCGTCTCCGACGGATCCTCCGAGGCGCTCTGCCGCGAGACCGCCGACGGGCCGTGGGTGCCGTTCCGCACCTGGTCCTCGGACGACGCCGGCCCCTCGCGCCCGCTCGCCGTCTCCGCCGACGGCACGATCGTGTACGTCGCCGACTCGAGCCGCTCCGAGTCGCCGAACACCGGGGCGCTCTACGCGGTGACGCTCGCGGCGCCGCCCCGCCAGCAGTGGCGCATCCTCGCCCTCGACGACTGTTCCGAGCCGCGCACGCTCCTCACCCATCCGACGACGGGGCTTGCCCAGGCCGTGACCTTCGAGCACGCCCGCGTCTCCTGGAGAAGCCTCGACGCGGGGCTCGAGCGGGACCTCGCGGCGGTCCGCAGGATCGGCGACGGCACGATCGAGATTCCCAGCCGCAGCGCCGACGACCGGCTCTGGGTCGTCACCCACACCCATGCGGAGCAGGGGATCTCCCACTGGCTCTACGACCGCTCGGCGGGGCGGGCGACGAAGCTCTTCGACGCGAGCGACGCGTTAGCCAAGGCCGGGCTCCGTCCCATGCGCTCTGAGACGATCACGGCACGCGACGGGCTGCGGCTGCTTGCGTACCTCACGGTGCCGCGCGGCTTCGAGCCGGGCAGCTCGGCGCCGGTGCCGATGGTCCTGCACGTCCACGGCGGGCCATGGACGCGCGACGTCTGGGGCCTCAACCCGATCCACCAGTGGCTCGCCGACCGCGGGTATGCGGTGCTTTCGGTGAATTTCCGCGGCTCGACCGGATTCGGCAAGGCGTTCGTCAACGCCGGCGACCGGCAGTGGTCGAAGGCCATGCACGACGACCTGATCGACGCGGTCGAGTGGGCGGTGGGCCACGGCATCGCCGACCGCTCGCGGGTCGCGATCATGGGCCAGAGCTACGGCGGCTACGCGACCCTGGTCGGCCTGACCTTCACGCCCGAGACCTTCGCCTGCGGCGTCGACATCGTCGGGCCGGTGAATCTCCGCTCCCTCCTCAGCTCGATCCCCGACTACTGGGCCGCCGAGCGGGGCAACCTCGACCGGCGCGTCGGCCGCGTCGAGGAGGTGGACTGGCTGGCCTCGATCTCGCCGCTCTCCCGCGTCGACAGCCTTCGCCGCCCGCTGCTCATCGGGCAGGGAGCCAACGACCCGCGCGTGCCGCGCGCGGAGCCCGACCAGATCGTCCAGGCCGCCCAATCGCGACAGATTCCCGTCGCCTACGTCGTCTTTCCCGACGAGGGCCACGGCTTCGCCAGGCCGGAAAACCGCATGGCGTTCATGGCGATCACCGAGGCGTTCCTTGCGCGTCATCTCGGCGGCAGGTGTGAGCCGGTGGGCGATGACCTTGCGAAGAGCTCGGCCCGCATCGAAGCCGGTTCCTCCGTGGTGGAGGAATTGCGCGGCGGGCGATAGCAAGTTCGCCGAACCGGCTTGCGTCGCGATTGACGGATCGTAGTCTTCCGATCCGTGGCACCGTCGCTTCGCATCGGCATGATCTTCACCGTCGATCCGCTCGACCGGGGCGCGATCTCCGGAATGCCGTTCGCCGCCGCCCGAGCGCTCGAGCGCCGCGGCTGCGTCGTCGTTCCGCTCGAGGCGGGATCGGCGCCGCGCGCCTCGGGCTCGCCGCTGAGCGCGCAGCTCAAGGCGTGGCTCAAGCGAACGCTTCCGGCCCGCATGCTCGAGTGGCCCTCGCGCTGGCGGGCCCGGCGCGGCGGCAGCGTCCTGCACGACGCCCATGTCGCCGCGTCGCGCGTCGCCGAGCGCCTCGCGGTGGCCCGGCGCGAGGCCGAGATCGACGCGGTCGTCGGCATGTGCGTGAGCGTCCCGCTAGCCTTCCTCGAGACGGACCTTCCCATCGTCTACGCGAGCGACGCGACCGCCCGCATCGTGCTCACGACCTATCCGCGGTACGCGCGGCGCCCCGCGGCCTATCGCGCCGAATGCGAGGAATGCGAGCGTCGCGCGCTCCTTCGCGCGTCGAGGGTCGGGCTCGCCTCGGAGGCCGCCATGCGCTCCGCGGTGAGCGACTACGGCGTCGATCCCTCCCGCGTCCGCCTGCTTCCGCTCGGCTCCCATGTCGTGCCCGAGCCGGCGATGGTTCCCACGATCGTGCCGCCGACCCGCGATGACGTGAAGCTCCTGCTCGTCGCAAGCGACCCGGAGCGCAAGCGACTCAGTTTCACGGTGGAGATCGTCCGCATCCTGCGCGACCGCGGCATCGGCGCCGAGCTGCTGCACATCGGCGCGCCGGATCGGGCCCTCCGCGAGCCGTTCGTCCGCACCTTCGGCGCGCTGCGGCTCAGCCATGCCGCGGACCGCGAGCGCCATCTCGGCGCCGTGCGCGAGGCGCATCTCTCGATCCTCCCCTCGATCGGCGAGGCCTTCGGCATCGCCCCGGCCGAGAGCGCCCTGGCCGGACGCCCCGCGATCGTCAGCGACGCGGGCGGGCTGCCCACCGTGGTCCGCGACGGCGAGACCGGCATCGTCCTCTCGCTGTGCGAGCCGGCGTCGGCGTGGGCCGACGCGATCGAGCGGCTGGTCGGCGATCCCGACCGATATCGGCGGCTGGCCGTCGCGGCGCGCGAGCGCGCGTGGCGCGAGTTCACCTGGGACGCGTGGGCCGAGAGCGTCGAGGGCATGGCCCGGGCGGCGATCGCCGAGCGTTCGACGGGCGCGAACCGTCGGCCGCTGGCGCGAGCAAACGGTTAGAGACCCCGCGGCGCCGGAAGCAGCGCGTTGGCGACGAGCAGTCCCGCGACGAGGGCGCCGGCGACGGTGAGCGCCGTCGCGGCGATCCCGATGCCGCTGACGACGTCGTTGTGCATGAGGGCGTGCAGTCCGCGGAATCCGGCGCTGCCGGGGAGGAGCAGGGTGATCCCCGGAATGACGAGGAGGGCCGAGGGCTTCGGTCGCATGCGGGCGAGGAGATTGCCCGCGAGCCCGACGAGCGAGGCCCCGACGCAGACGCCGAGGGCCGGGCCGAGGAGCCGCTCGCCGAACGCGGCGCCGAAGAAGCCGGTCAGCGTCCCGGCCATCACCCACCCGAGATCGCGCCGGTGGGCGCGATAGAGGATCGCGAGGGACGTGCCGGCGATCAGGAGCGCCGGCAGCAGCGCCCAGGCGGGGAGCGAGACCGGCGGCACGTCGATCCGCGCCGGAAAGGCGCTCGTCGCGATGCGGTCGCCGACCGCGGCCCCGAAGCCGATCGCGATGAAGGTCATGATCGCGCCCATCAGCCGCGACGTGCCCGACACGAGCTGCCGCATCGCGAGCTCGTTCATCGCCGTGGCGAGGGCGAGGCCCGGCAGGAACGCGATGAGGCTCGCGATCACCACGATCGACGGGGAGGTGGGCGGCATGAGCGCCGTGGCCCCGCCGGCGAGAAACGTGACGATCGCGCCGGCGAGGAAGTCGGCCAGCGCGGCCCGCGACGGATGGCGACCGAGCACGTTCGCGGTCTCGCCCGCGGCGGCGCAGATGACCGCGGCCGCGATGATCTCGTGCGCGCCGCCCCCGAAGATGCATGCCGCCGCGGCCCCGGTGCCCGCAAGCGCCAGCAGCGTCAGCGCGGCGCGCTGGCGGCGAGGGGAATCGGCCACCGCGGTCACGCGGTCGAGCGCCTCGCGGGGCGAATAGAGCCCCGTCCGGACGCCGTTGATGATCGAGAGCATCGTCTCGACGCGGGCCAGGTCGGGCGACCCCGGCTCGACCCGGAGCATGAGGCTCTGCTGGCTGACGCCGCGTCCGACCGCAACCTCGATCATGGTCGGCACGCAGAAGATCGACACGTCCAGGTCGAGCATCGCGCCGAGCGACGTGAGCGTGGCCTCGACGCGGTGCGAGGGCGTGCCGTAGCGGTGGAGCTGCTCGGCGAGCCGGAGCAGGAGCTGCACCGCGATCTCGCGGTCACCCGCCGGGTGCGTGGTCATCTCGACGGACTCGCGGTGGGT
This sequence comes from Phycisphaerales bacterium, assembly GCA_044220875.1. Lineage (GTDB taxonomy): Bacteria > Planctomycetota > Phycisphaerae > Phycisphaerales > SM1A02 > JAEUIT01. Next base: position 1,222,646 of record JBGAQH010000001.1, read on the forward strand.
CATCGCCGCACCTGCCGCTTCGCGCGGCGCGCCGCCCGCCACTCCTCGACGACGATCGCGAACCGCTCGTGGTCGGCCCACTCGCCGGCGATCTGGAGGTAGCGCGGCGAGTAGCCCTCGGGACGAAATCCGACGCGTGCGGCCAGCCGCTTCGAGCGGACGTTCTCGGGGCGGATGTTGGCCTCGATGCGGTGGAGCCGCAGTCCGAGGAATCCGTGCTCGACCAGGAGGGCTAACGCTTCGCTCATGTATCCGCGGCCCTCGTGCGGATCGCCGACCCACCAGCCGGCCATGCCGCTGTTGAACGGGCCGCGGATGATCGAGTTCACGCTTGCGCCCCCGACGACCGTGCCGTCCTCGGTCAGGCAGACGAGGAGCTTGCAGTGGGTCTCGCTGCGCCGCGCGTCGAGCAGCCGGCGCACCCAGTCGGGACCCCACCCGGTCTCGCCGCGCTTGGGCTTGGGGTCCCATGCCCGGAGCCGGCGCATCGATCGCTTGCGCAGGGCCATCAGCTCCTCGGCGTCGCGGGCCGACGGAAACCGGAGAAAGACGCGCTCGCCCTTCCGCTCCGCGGAACTCAGGCCTCGCACGGTCATGCCGCGGCGGCTCCCGGACGGCCGCGCTCGATGAGCGCGAAGGCGCAGGCGAAGGCGCAGGCGAAGGCCGCCGCCGCGGTCCAGTGTCCCGCGGCCGGTCCGTGCAGCGACACGGCGGCGCCGACGATGGCGATGCCGGTCGAGGCGGCGACCTGCCGCATGGTGCCGAGCAGCCCCGATGCCTGGGCCCGCCGATCGGCCCCGACGCGCGAGAGCGCGTCGGTGTTCGCCGGGCTCATGAGGAAGCCGACGCCGAAGCCGAAGAGCACCAGGCCGCAGGCGATCGCGGGATAGGACGCCCAGCCGACGGCGATCGCCTCGACGCAGAGGCCGGCGGTGGCGAGCGTCGTTCCGAGGAGGATCGGCATCCGCGCTCCGCGCCGGTCGTACATGCGGCCCGCGACGTGCACCACGACGAGCGTCGGCAGCATCATCGGCAGGAGCGCTGCACCGGCCCGGGCCTGCGAGAAGTGCAGCGCGTGCTGGAAGTACTCGCTCATGAAGATGACCTGGCCGGTCATCGCAAACTGCGAGCAGAAGAGGACGAGGGCATCGCCCAGGAAGCTGCGGTCGTCGAAGAGCCGCACGGCGACGAGGGGATGCTCGCGGCGCCACTCGGTGGCGACGAACGCGACGCAAAGCGCCGCGCCGAGGACAAGCGGCCCGAGCACCAGCGGCGTCGTCCATCCCCACGCGACTCCCTGCTGGATGCCGAAGACGAACGCCGGAAGTCCGAGGAGGTAGAGCGCGACGCCGAAGGGGTCGATGCGCCCTCGGGCGCACGGCCCGTTGTCCGGTCGGACGATGGCCGTGAGGATCAGGGCGAACGCGGCGATGGGCAGGTTGAGGTAGAAGACCGCCCGCCAGCCGACGTGTTGGGCGAGCAGTCCGCCGATGAGCGGTCCGAGCGTGAGGAAGAGCATCGGAATGCCCACGTACACGCCCATCGCCTTGCCCCGCTCGCCGGGGGCGAAGCTGCCGATGACGATGCTCGAGCTGGCCGGCTGCATGAGGGCAGCGCCGAGTCCCTGCAGGGCGCGGCCGATGATGAGCACCGTCACGTTGGGCGCCATGCCGCACATCACGCTCGCGGCGGAGAAGAGCGTCATGCCCAGCACGAAGGCCCGGACGCGGCCCACGCTGTCCGCGAAGCGGCCGCAGAGGGCGATGAGCGAGGCCATCGTGAGCGTGTACGCGTTCATGACCCACTGGCGATCGCTCTCGCTCATGTCGAACGAGGCGCTGATGCTGGGCAGCGCGACGCCCACGACGGTGACGTCGAGGAGGATCATCGCCAGCGATCCGGTCATCGCCAGGAGGACGAGCCACCGGCGGGGGTGCTGTCCGGGCGAGGGGGGCGCGTCCGCGGTCATGTTCGAGCCTGCCATGCGCCCCTGATGCTACCGGGATTCCCGCGACGCCTCGGTTCGGCGGCGCCGTGAGTTCCCCTACACTCCGCGTCATGCAAGCCAACGCCGCCGCGTGTCTCTCCTTCGGCCTGCTCCTCGCGGGGTGCGCGACATCGCCGTCGCCCAATCCGCCTCCCGCGTCGCGCAAGCCGGTTCCCGACGCGCCGCGTCCGTCGATCGCCGGCGTCTGGAAGGTGATTGGCGTCGATGTGGGCGGTGTCCACCTGAAGGCGCCGACTGCGGGAGAGGCCATCGTGCTCGAGTTCTCCGAAAGCGACATTCCCTCGCCGCGGGTCGGAGGGTTCGGCGGCGTCAACCGATTCTCGGGTTCGTACAGCTTCTCCCTCGGCGAGATGAACGTCGGCGGCATGTGGGTCAACAACATCGCCTCAACGCTGCGGGCGGGCCCCGAGCAGCTCATGGAATTCGAATCAAGGCTGCTCGACGTGCTTGGCAGGGCCCGCACGTTCAGCTTCGACGGCACGCAGGGCACCATCGACAGCGGCGGGGACCGCATTCGGTTGTCGCGATGATGGACGCCGCGCCCGCAACCCCTTCCTCGTCGGGTCCCCGCCCGACCGCGGTCCGGTGGTGGATTCCGCCCGCGGTGCTGGCCCTCGCCCTTGCGGTGATCTGGTGGAGCCCCTTCGACCACCCGCTCTACCCGCACGACGAGGGCCGCTACGCCGCCGTGGCGGCGCGCATGGTCGACAGCGGCGACTGGATCGTGCCGGTGTTCCGCGGGCAGCCGCACATCACCAAGCCGCCGCTGACGTATTGGCTGGAGGCGATGGCGGTGGCGCTCCTCGGCCGGACCGAGGCCGCGGCCCGGCTGCCGGCGATGCTGGCGACGACGGGCGTCGTCCTCGCGATCTTCTCGTTCATGCGGTCGCGCCGCGGCATGGTCGCCGCCCTTCTCGCCGTCGGCATGTACGCGATCCTTCCGCTTGCGCTCATCGTCGGGCGCATCGGCGCCACGGATGCCATCCTGAATCTCTGCTGGACCGGCGGCCTGCTCTCGGGCTATCTCGCGATCGAAAGCGGCCAGCGCCGGTGGCGGGCGTTCTTCTGGACCTGCATCGCGCTTGCTGCGCTCACGAAGGGGCCGCTCGCCGTTGCGCCGCTGGGGATCATCGGCACATGGCTCTTCCTCGGCGGACGACTCCGCGACCTCACCAAGCTCGGCCTCGGATGGGGACTGCTCGCGCCGCTTCCGCTGGTCGCCTGGATCCTCGCGGTCCGGAATGCCGGCCACGACGTCGTCGGCACGCTCTGGATGGAGTCGTTCGGCCGCGCGAACGGCGCGTTAGGCAAGCATGAGCCCTGGTGGTTCTACCTTCCGATCTTCCTGATCGGGTTCTTCCCCGCGACCGCGATGCTGACGCTGCCGTTCTTCAACATGAGCCCGGGGCGAGGCTGGGCTGCACTTCGCGCCGGATCGCTGTCATCGCTCCTGACCCTCGCGGTCGTCGTTCCGCTCATCGTGTTCAGCGCGGCGTCCGGCAAGCTGCCGACCTATCTGCTGCCGGTTGCGGCGCCCCTGGCGATGCTCGTTGCCCGAACGCTGCAGGCATGGGTGGACGGGACGTTTGACCGGCCGATCGAGGGATTCAGGCCGCCGGACGTGCGCATCACCGTCGCGGTGTGTTCGGGCCTGGTCGCAGTGGGCTTTCCCGTCGCGACGCTCTTCGCGCCGCCGCTCTTCCGGTGGCTGTGGATGCCGGCGCTCATCATGGTGCTGCCCTTCGCGGCGGCCGTCGCCGGCGCGTGCGCATGGTCACAGCCGCAGCGGCGACCGTTCGCCATCGCGGGCGTCTGGCTTGCGCTCGTCGGCGCGTGGATCGTCGTCTTCCACGAGGAAGATCGCCTGTGGCAGCCCCGGTCGCCCGAGCTCGCGATGGAAGCGGTCGAGCGAAGCGCGGGACCGAATGCGACGGTGGTCGTCATCGGATCGTCCGACCAGACCCGGCACTTCTACCACTCGGGACCGATCCGCGACCTCGGCAGCTCGCCGAACTGGAAGTCGGCCCGCGCCGAGATCGAGCGTGCGGACGTGGTGATCGTCGACGATGAGCTCTGGCCGAAGCTCGCGGAGTCGCTGCCCGACGTCGCACGGCGGCTTGAGGTCGTGGACACCAAGCCGGCGTTTCTCGGCGGCGACGTTCGGATCGCCAGGGTCGTACCGTCGACCCAGGCGAATCGTTAGTTCGCCGGGACGGTCGCGGGGGCGCGAAGACGCCGGCGCGGCGCGCTGGCGCCGCCGGAGCAGCTCGGCGAGCCGCGCCGACGTCCGTTGCGGTCAGACGCCTCGGTGCTTCGGAGCGCGGTAGCTCGGGCGCTCGGACTCGGGAATGACGTCCCGAGGCGTCGGACGGAGGCCCTTCTCCTGGGCCGCGGCACGGAAGATCTCGAACGAGGTGTCGCGGAGCATGACCTTCACGGCGCTCTGCATCTGAACGAGCCGATCGTGGAGTGCGCAGGGCTCGCCGACGCCGCAGACGCCGCCGCCGAACGGGCACAGCGGGCTGACGTCATCGCGCTCAAACAGGCAGTAGACGTCCTGCAGGGCGATCTCCTCCGGCCGCTTCGCCAGGGCGTAGCCGCCGCCGGGGCCGGGCGAGCCGTGGACGAGGCCGGCCTGCGAGAGCACCGTCAGGAGCTTCGCGACCATGGCTCGCGGGAGCCCGCGTTGATCCGCGATGTCGTTCGCGGAAAGTCGGGACTTGCCGCCATCCCACGACTCGGCGAGGCGGCTCAAAGCTGCAATGGCACGTTCCGTTTGTTTGCCGTACATATCGTGCGGTCCATTCGTCGCCGGGCGACGTTCGGGAGAAGAGGACACTTCACCGGGAGCCCCGGATGTGGGGGGCAGTACCCTACCAACTGGTCCGGGATTCGACGGGAGGACGTCGGCGGGTGCAGTGGTGAGCAAGTGACCTCGTTGCAGGGGGAGGGGCGACGACAATCGCGTCGCCGCCCATTTCCGGAGGAATCCGGGGTGAGGCTCTAGACGCCTCTTAGAATCTAGGATATACAGATCGTCAATTCTCGCAACCCTCGCTGCGGGATTTTCCGATGGAGGTTCGCTGGTAACGCGGATGAACTCCATGTGGTTCCAGCAGGACCGTGCTTGGGCGCGGGCTGGTGGCGGCGAATTCTTCGGAGCCAAGGTCGGTGTTTCCCTGTGTGGGGGAGTGCACCTCCGGCTCTCATGACGGCACTCATCAGGCCCGCGTCAAGGGCCTCAATAGTCGGTAGCTTGAGAAGGAACTATGGCGACACCTACTCCTCTCACGTCTCCCCATTCGGCGGAGACTTCGGCGAGCGCCGGTCGGCTTGACCGCTTCTCGTACGACGACGCGATCGTGCGCAAGTTCATCTTGGCGACTGTCCTCTGGGGCGTCGTCGGCATGCTCGTGGGCGTGATCATCGCCCTGCAGCTCGCGAGTCCCATGTTCAACTTCGGTTGGACGCCGCTCGGCGAGTTTCTCAGCTTCGGTCGCCTTCGGCCGCTGCACACCAACGCGGTGATCTTCGCCTTCGCGGGGAACGCGCTCTTCGGCGCGATCTACTACTCCTCGCCGCGTCTGCTCAAGACGCCGATGTTCAGCAAGCTGCTCTCCAACATCCACTTCTGGGGATGGCAGGCGATCATCGTCTCGGCTGCGCTCACGCTGCCCTTGGGCATCACCCAAGGCAAGGAGTACGCCGAGCTCGAGTGGCCGATCGACATCGCGGTCGTTCTCGTGTGGGTCGTCTTCGCGGTGAACTTCTTCGGCACGCTCGCGATTCGGCGCGAACGGCACCTCTACGTCGCGATCTGGTTCTACATCGCGACGGTCGTGGCGATCGCCGTCCTCTACATCTTCAACAACATCGTGATGCCGGCCGGCTGGCTCAAGAGCTACTCGATCTACGCCGGAACGCAGGACGCGTTCATGCAGTGGTGGTACGGCCACAACGCCGTCGCCTTCTTCCTGACCACGCCCTTCCTCGGCATGATGTACTACTTCCTGCCGAAGGCCGCGGAGCGTCCGGTGTTCTCGTACCGGCTGTCGATCGTGCACTTCTGGAGCCTGGTGTTCATCTACATCTGGGCCGGACCGCACCACCTGCACTACACGTCGATTCCCGAGTGGGCCTCGACGCTCGGCATGCTCTTCTCGGTCATGCTCTGGATGCCCTCGTGGGGCGGCATGCTGAACGGCCTCCTCACGCTTCGCGGCGCATGGCACCGCGTCGCGAGCGATCCGATCCTCAAGTTCTACGTCGTCGCCATCACCTTCTACGGCATGTCGACGTTCGAGGGGCCGCTGCTCTCGGTGAAGAGCGTCAACGCCCTCTCGCACTACACGGACTGGACGATCGCCCACGTCCATGCCGGCGCGCTCGGATGGGTCGGCTTCATGAGCTTTGGCCTCGCCTACTGGCTCGCGCCCCGGCTCTTCCAGACCGGCTCGATGGCGAAGCCGAGCTGGGTCGGTCTCCACTTCTGGCTCGGGACGATCGGCATCCTGCTCTACGTGATTCCGATCTATGCCGCGGGCCTGACCCAGGGGCTCATGTGGCGGGCCTTCAACAACGAGGGCTTCCTGCAGTTCCCCGACTTCATCGAGACGGTGACCATCCTGATCCCGATGTACTGGTTCCGCGTCCTCGGCGGCACCATCTACCTGTTGGGTGCGCTGCTCTGCTTCGTGAACGTGCTCATGACCTGGGCGAAGCGTCCCGCCACCTACGACGTTCCGGTCTACGAGGCGGCTCCGCTCGCCAAGGGCTTCCGCGAGCACCCGATCCCGGGTTCATCGCTGCCCAAGGGTTCGGTGGTCGATTTCGCCCACAAGCTCAACGTCTTCGGCCAGCTGAACTGGCACCGCAAGTTCGAGGGCATCCCGACGGTCTTCACGGTCTTCGTGGCCCTGGGCATCGTCAGCGCATCGCTCTTCGAGATCGTCCCGCTCTTCTCGCGCACCTCGGACATCACCCGCATCAAGAGCGTGACCCCGTACACGCCGCTTGAGCTCAGCGGACGCGAGATCTACATCGCCGAGGGCTGCTCCAACTGCCACTCGCAGATGATCCGCCCGATGCGCGCCGAGACCGAGCGCTACGGCGAGTACAGCAAGCCCGGCGAGTCGGTGTTCGATCACCCGTACCTGTTCGGCTCGCGCCGCATCGGTCCGGATCTGGCCCGCGTCGGCAAGAAGATCCCCTCGGCGCTCTGGCACGTCCGGCACCTCAACCTGCCGACGGACACGAGCCCCGGTTCGATCATGCCCAGCTACGGCCATCTCCTCGCCCAGGACATGGACTGGTCACGGATCACGGCCAACGTCAACGCAATGGTCGGACTCGGCGTTCCGTACGACGATGCGACCGTGCGTGACGCAGAGTCGCTCGCGAAGCAGCAGGCCAAGCAGATCGCGGCGATGGTCAAGGTCGAGAACGGTCCGGACGGCGTCGAGAACAAGAAGGTCGTGGCCCTGATCGCGTACCTGATGCGACTCGGCACCGACATCGACAAGCCCATCGAGGTCGCTCCTCCGGCGCCGGCGGTCGCGTCGAGCGGCCTGTCCGGTGGGGTGCCGATCCACCAGGGAGGCGAGTGACATGACCTTCCTCCCGACGCTCGCGGAGACGAGCGTGTTGGCCATCGTCTCGCTTCTCTTCTTCTTCTCGCTGTTCCTCGGCATCCTTGCGTGGCTCGTCATCGCGAACAAGAGCGGTCGCTTTGAGCGCGATGCCCGCATTCCCCTCGAGGACGAACCGATCGAGCGCCGTGACGGGCTCGCGCAGGAGCACCCCCATGTCTAACACCACCACCACCGCGCCCGCCACGGGTGCTCGGCTCGCGGAGCCGAAGATCCTGGACCACAACTACGACGGGATCCGGGAGTACGACAACCCGATGCCGTTCTGGTGGAGCGCCCTCTTCTGGGGCACGATCATCTTCTCGGTGCCCTACTTCGTGTATTACCACGTGGGCGTCGGACCCTCGCTCAACGACAATCTCGAAGTCGAGGTCGGCGAGTTCGTCGAAGCCCAGTCGGCCGCTCTCGGCGACATCAAGCCCGATGCCGCGACCATCCTCACGCTCGTCCAGAAGGACGCGAAGCTCAAGACCGGCGCATCAGTCATGTTCCGCTCGAACTGCGCGACCTGCCATGGCCCCGAGGGCGGCGGTCGGACCGGTCCGAACATGACCGACGACAGCTACATCAACATCAAGAAGCCCGAGGACTTCTTCCGCGTCATCCGTGACGGCGTGGCCGGCAAGGGCATGCCCGAGTGGCGCAAGCGATTCAGCGAGCCGCAGCTGGTCCTTCTTGCGAGTTACGTCGCAAGTCTCCGTGGAACGAAACCTGCCGAGGCGAAGGAGGCTCAGGGAGTCCCGGTCCCCCCGTGGGAAGTTCCGGCCGCCGGTGCGTCTGCTGACGCCCCGTCTGCTGCTCCTGCATCAAAGAAGCCCTAAGGCGTTTTTTCGCCCTCAGGGATTCGATGCGTCACCTCATCCTGAAAGGCTATGACCGTGTCAAAGGCGACACCGACATCGGTCCAGCTGTCCCAAGTCCAGAGTCAGAGTCAGGGCCAGAACCAGATCCAGAGCCAGAATCCGAACCAGTCAGCGTCAATCAAGTCGCCCTCCGAGCGCGACAGTCCGCTCCTTCGGCCGGAAGGTCGCGTGCTGTCGACCCTCAATCCGGACGGCTCTCGACGGTGGCTCACTCCCAAGCCGTCGATCGGGAGATTCTGGCGGCAGCGGCGGGCGGTCGCCTGGATTCTGATCATCGTCTTCGCTGTCCTCCCTTGGATTCGCATCAACGGGAAGCCAGCGATTCTGCTCGACGTGATGACCCGCAAGTTCGTGTTCTTCGGGACGACGTTCCGTCCCACCGACACATTGTTGCTGGCGCTCCTTCTGCTCAGCATCTTCGTGGGGATCTTCCTGCTCACCGCGCTCTTCGGGCGCGTCTGGTGCGGATGGGCCTGCCCACAGACGGTGTACATGGAGTACCTGTACCGTCCGATTGAGCGGCTCTTCCTCGGCGCCGGCTACGGCAACTCGAAGGCGAAGGTCGCCCCGTGGCGCCGCGCCCTCATGTACGTCGCGTTCCTTCTCGCAAGTGCCCACCTTGCGAACACGTTCCTCGCGTATTTCGTCGGGACCGATCGGCTCGTCGATTGGACGTTCGGTTCGCCGACCGAGCATGCGACCGCCTTCGGCGTCTTCGCCGTGACGACCGGGCTCATGATGTTCGACTTCTGCTTCTTCCGTGAGCAGATGTGCACGCTTGTGTGTCCGTACGGCCGGTTCCAGTCGGTCTTGCTCGACCGAGGTTCGCTCATCGTCGGGTACGACTCGAAGCGCGGCGAACCCCGTGGCCGCAAGGCCAGGGCCAATGCCAAGGCCAAGTCCGCCTCGGGCGCGGCGACGGGCCATGAGCACGACGGCGAACAAAAGAGCGGCTGCGACCGTGATCCGGTCACGGGCGCCTGCGGCGGCGGCTGCTCCTGTGGCGAGAAGCGGGCGACCTCGCTCCCCGTGTTGGAGCCGGCGCCCGAGGTTGGTCGAGTCGGCGATTGCATCGATTGCACGCTCTGCGTGCAGACCTGTCCGACCGGCATCGACATTCGCGACGGGCTTCAGCTGGAGTGTCTCCACTGCGCCCAGTGCATCGATGCCTGCGATGCCGTGATGACCAAGATCGGCCGCGCTCCCGGCCTCATTCGCTACACCTCGCAGAACGAGCTTGAGGGCGTCGCGAAGCGCAGGCTGCGAATTCGCGTCGTTGCGTATCCGCTCCTTCTGACCGCAATCGTGACGGCGTTCGTCGTGCTGCTCTGGACCCGCGCCGATGCCATGGTGGTGCAGCTCCGCGTGCAGGGGACTCCCTACACCGTCGAGCCGGACGGGACGATCGTCAACGTGGTGCGCGTCCGCGTGGACAACCGCACGGAAGTGCCCAAGGTCTACACCATCGAGGCGGTGGACGGCGTCGTCCTCCGTGAGCCGGTGTCCGTTGCGGTCGACGACATTTCGAGCAACGAGGCGACCATTCACGTCATCTCGAAGCCGACCGAGTTCGTGCGCGGGCATCGCGACGTGAAGGTGCGCGTGAGGGACGGCGCGAAGTTCGACGAGCTGAAGGACATCGCGCTCATCGGTCCCTTCACCTCCCTGGGCGGAACGGAGGGCGCGAAGTGAATCTCGTCCGCGATCGCTGGATGTTCGTGCCGATCATCTTCCTCGGCGGTTCCGTGGCGGTGGGAGTGACCACCGTCTGTCTCGCCGTCGTCGGGCGGCCGATCGGCGCCGAGCCGGAGTACTACAACAAGGCGGCGGCCTGGGACGAACACCGCGCCCAGTCCGCCGCGAACGACCTGATCGGATGGAAGGTCTCGTCACAGATCGCCCCCGGCGAGGACGGCCTTCCGTGGCTGACGGTCGGCATCACCGACAAGTACGCGTACGCCATCGATCCGGAGAGCGTCGAGGTCGAGGCGATTCCGATCGCCAACGCCGACCTGCGCGAATCGCTCCCCATGGTTCGGGCCGCAGCGGGGCAATTCAGGGCCGCACTGCACGCCCGTGTGCCGGGACAGTGGGAGTTCCGCGTTCGCGCCCGGCTCGGGACGGTGGTCTACACCGACACGTTCCGGCAGACGCTGCACTTCGCGAAGGGCGGCAAGCCATGATGCTCGCCGAGCTCGCCGCCGCCTGCGGGACCGTGTGCGTCGCCTCGCTCCTCGGAAGCGTGCACTGTGCGGGCATGTGCGGCGGACTCTCGGCCTGCGCCACGCCCGCGGGGTTCGCGCGAACGCCGGTGCCCGTCCAGATGACGAGCTCGGTCGCCGGTCCGCGCCCGGTCGGGCCGTCCCTGCTGCGCATGCAGCTCTCCTATCACGGCGCTCGTCTCATCGGCTACGCGGCGCTTGGCGCGGTCGCCGGCGCCGTGGGGGCCGCGCTCGATCTCGGCGGCTCGCTGGTCGGCATGCAGCGCGTCGCCAGCGTACTTGCCGGAGCGACGATCGCTCTTCTTGGCGCGCTGACGCTCCTGCGAATCGCCGGCGCCCGAATCCCGCACGTCGCGATGCCCGCTCCGATCGTCCTCGCGTTCCAGGCGGCGCACCGCCGCGCCGCCTCGTGGCCGCCGGTCACGAGGTCGCTTGCGATCGGCGCGGTCACGCCGCTCCTGCCCTGCGGCTGGCTCTACGCATTCGTCGCGGTCGCCGCCGGCGCCGGCAGCGCCCTCGGCGGCGCCGCCGTGATGGCCGCATTCTGGGCCGGCACGGTGCCGGCGCTGATCGGCGTCGCGCTCGGCGTGCGCATCCTGTTAGGAGCCGGTCCGCTGCGGCGCGTCGCGCCGGTGCTCGCCTCGCTCCTCATGATCGCCGTTGGCGTGCACGTCGCGTTCGTGCGCGGGCCGAAGGCGGCGATCGTCGCCTCAAGCGTGCGCCCGGTGAGTTCGGGCGGGGCCGCGCGAACGGAAGGCGCACCGGATTCCCTCGAGTCGGCGGTCGAGAAGGCCGGCGACGACGTCCCCGCCTGCTGTCGCGAAGAGGGTCGATCATGAGTCAGGTGGGCGACCAGTCCCGGACGTCAGCGGCGCCGCCCTGCGCGCACTGCGGACTTGCGGTGCCGGCCGGCCTCGTCGAGGCCAACGTCGAGCGTCAGTTCTGCTGTCACGGCTGCCGCGCCGTCTTCGAGTCGCTGCATGCCTGCGGCCTCGAGCGCTACTACGAGATCGCGGCGAAGGAAGCCGCGTCGCGCGAGGCGCGTCCCGCGACGGTGACGCATCGCCGATTCGCCCACTTCGACCGCCCGGAATTCCTCGCCAAGCACGTCCGGTCCGCCGACGACGGACGGCTTTGCGTCGAGGTCCGCATCGATGGGCTTCACTGCGGGGCGTGCGTCTGGCTGCTTGAGGCGATGCCGCGCATCGTTCGCGGTCTCGTGTCGGTGCGAGTCGACATCGGTCGGGCCGCGGTGCGCATCGAATGGGACGCGGCGGCGGTCACCCTCTCGACCATCGCCCAGCGATTCGACACGCTCGGCTACCAGCTTCTCCCGCTCGCCGATCCGCAGGCCCGCGACCGCGAGCGCGAGCTCGATCGGGCCTGGCTGGTCCGCATCGGCGTCGCCGCCGCGATCGCCAGCAACGCGATGGCCGTCGCCTTCGCCCTCTACGGCAGCCTCTTCGCCAAGATGGCGCCGCAGTTCCAGCTCTTCTTCCAGTGGATCGCGGTGTGCCTCGCGCTCCTGTCGCTCACCTTCCCGGGGCGGGTCTTCTTCCGCAACGCGATCGCCGCGATTCGCACGCGGACGCCGCACATGGACCTCCCCGTCGCGACGGGGCTCTTCGGCGCCGTCGTCGCGGGCACGATCAACACGATTCTGGGCCGCGGCTCGATCTACTGCGAGTCGGCGACCATGCTGGTCTTCCTCCTCCTGGTCGGCCGGTTCGTCCAGTATCGGCAGCAGCGCAAGGCCCGTCAGGAGGTCGAACTCATCACTTCGCTCGTGCCCGCCATCGCCCGCAAGCGCGATGACGACGGCAGCGTCGGCGAGGTGCCGATCGAAGCGTTGGTCAAGGGCGACATCGTCGAGGTCCCCGCCGGCGAGACGATTCCCTGCGACGGTTTCCTGCGGCACGGCGCGGCCCGGCTCGACTGCTCGATCCTCACCGGCGAGTCGCGGGCCGCGATGGCCCTTGAGGGCGAGGCGGTCTTCGCCGGCACGCGACCGATCGACCGGCCGATCGACGTGATCGTCAACGTCGCCGGCGCGGACACCCGCGCCGGGCGGCTCGTCGCCCTCGTGACCGATGCCTCGACCCGCCGGCCTCCCATCGTCGAACTCGCCGATCGCCTGGCGGGATGGTTCCTCGTCGGCGTCCTGACCGCCGCGGCCTTCACGCTCTGGTGGTGGTGGTCGCTCGGCTCCGAAGTCGCCGTCGCCCGGATGGTCGCGCTCCTCGTCGTGACCTGTCCGTGTGCGCTTGGGCTCGCCACGCCGCTCGCGGTCGTCGCGGGCATCGGCAAGGCGGCCCGCAAGGGAATCCTCGTCAAGGGCGGCGACATCCTCGAGCGCCTCAGTACCAAGGGAACGATCGTGCTCGACAAGACGGGCACGCTCACCGAGGGACGCATTGCCGTCACAGGATTCGACGGCGACTTGGGCGTCCTTCCGCTCGCCGCCTCGATCGAGCGATCGAGCGCCCATCCGATCGCGAAGGCGATTGCCGAGGCCTACGGCGAGACGCCCGCGGCGCGGCCGGCGTCGGAGATCATCGAACACGGCGGACGCGGCATCGAGGGTGTGGTGGACGAGACCCGCATCGCCGTCGGCAGCGAACGGTTCCTCGGCGAATGCGGCATCGCCCTCCCCGACTGGGCCCGCGATGCCGCGCGCCGGATCGCCGGCCGCGCCGAGAGCCCGGTGTTCATCGCCGCCGATCAGGAGGTGCGAGCGATCGTCTCCGTCGGTGACCCGATTCGGCCCGAGGCCGCGAGCACGATCGCCCGATTGCGCGCGACAGGCTGGACGCTGGCGATGGCCTCCGGTGACCATCCCGCCGTCGCCGCGGCGGTCGGCGAGGCCGTGGGTCTCGCGCCCAAGGAGATCGAGGGCGGCTGCACGCCCGAGATGAAGCTCGCTTTCGTGCGAAGCGGAAGGCTTCGCGGACCGGTCGTCATGGTCGGTGATGGCGTCAACGATCTCGCGGCGATGGCCGCGGCCGACGTCGGCATCGCCGTCCGTAACGGCGCCCAGTCGGCACTGCACGTCGCCGATGCCTGCCTCGCCGCGGGCGGGTTGCGTCCGCTGCTTCGGCTCCTCGAGGGCTCGGCTCGCACCATGGGGGCGATTCGCGTCAACCTCGTGGTCAGCATCGCCTACAACGCCGCGGGCGGCGCGCTGGCGTTCTTCGGCATGGTGAATCCGATCGTCGCCGCGATCCTCATGCCCGTCTCAAGCCTCACGGTCGTGGCCCTCGCCCTGGCCATGCCCACGTTCGAATTGCCCGAGGATCGGGCCGGCGTCAGGGAGTCGAGCTGATGGAAGCGATCTTCGTCGCACTGCCGATTGCGCTCATCATCGCCGTCGCGGCGGTGTGCGCCTTCGTCTGGGCCGCGCGCCGCGATCAGTTCGAGGATCTCGACACGCCGCCCCGTCGCATGTTGGAGGATGACGAGCCGGTCGCGCACGCGCCGCCGGCGAAGCGAAATCGCTGACCGGCCGCGTGCGTGTCTCGGGCCCGCACGCCCCTTCGAGAGCGTCTGTCCAGTTCGGGGGATCGTGGATTCACCGAGGTGTCGCCAAGGTCACGACCCCCGAACTGGACAGACGCTCTCGGGACTCCGCAGGTTCGCGCGGTGCCGGTGCGGTTCGTTGTAGCATCCCGACGTGATCGTCGCACGAGCAGCGGGGTTCTTCGGTCAGCGCTTCGGCTCGGCGCCGGCGATCATTGGCGTCGCCCCTGGCCGGGTCAACCTGATCGGCGAGCATGTCGACTACGCCGACGGCTTCGTTCTGCCCATGGCGATCGAGCGTGCGACTGCGGTCGCGATTCGCCCGACGGCGGGGGAGTCGACGCTCGCGAGCGACGGCTTCGCCCGCGCATGGAAGGGCGATCTCCGTCGTGCACATGCACCGATTCGCGAGGCCGATCTCGCCTGGGCGAACTATGTGCTTGGCCCGATCGCCGAGCTCGCGGCGCTGGGGACGCCGATCACGAACGTCGAGTGCGCCATCGTGAGCGACGTGCCGGCCGGAGGCGGCGTCAGCTCGAGCGCCGCGCTCGAGGTCGCGACGGCGCGGGCCATGGCCGAGCTGGCCGGCAGCGCGATCGGGGGCCTCGACATCGCGAGGCTGTGCCAGCGCGCGGAGCATCACTACGCCGGCACGCCCTGCGGCATCATGGACATGACCGTCTCGGCCAACGCGAAGGCCGGGAACGCGCTCCTCATCGACTGTCGGACGCTCGAACTCCGCGATGTGCCGCTGCCGCCCCGAGTCGAGGTCCTGGTGATCGACAGCGGCGTTCGCCACCGGCTCTCCGACGGCGGCTACGCGTCGCGCCGCCGCGCGGTCGAGGAGGCGGCGCGGTCGATGGGCATCGCGGCCCTTCGCGACGCGACGGCCGAGGAGCTCGAACGCACGCCGCTCGACGCGGTCACGCGCCGGCGGGCGCGGCACGTGGTCGGCGAGATCGCCCGGGCCCTGGCCGGCGCCGAGGCCCTCGCGGCGGGCGACGCGGTTCGCTTCGGGGAGCTGATGCGCGCCTCGCACCGCTCCCTCCGCGATGACTTCGAGGTCTCGGTGGACGAGATCGACTGCATCGTCGACGCGGCGAATGAGGCGGTCGGGACCTTCGGGGCCCGCCTCACCGGCGGCGGGTTCGGCGGATGCGCCGTCGCCCTTGTCGAGCGCGGATCGGCCGAGTCCGTACTCGCCGCCGTCGGCGATCGGTTCGCGCGGCGCTTCGGACGCGGAGTGAGCGCCTTCGTCACCGGCGCCGCAGCGGGCGCTTCGGTCCTCCGATGGGATGCGTCCGGTCAGTCGGGCCGCGGCGCCGTCGGCCGATAGCGGTAGTAGACCTCGAGGCTGAGCGTGCAGACGGCGGTCTGGTAGACGCGGCCGCCGGCCCGCGACCAGCGATCCTGCGGATCCCAGCTTCCCGCCGCGGGGCCGGTCTCGCGCTGATGGGCGAGGAGCTCGCGGGTGAGGGCCTCGTTCCATCGCTTCCACGGTTCGCCCTGGTGCTGGAAGAGCGCCAGCGTCGCGTAGTACCAGTGATGCGTCGGCGCGTCGCCCGACCACGCCGGCAGCGTGGCGGCGATGAACTCCGCGGACTCGCCCATCCGCTGCTCGGTTGCGGCGTGGCCGAGAAGCTGCTGGACGAACATCGCCTCGGCGGTCATCGCCGCCGAGGCCCGCTCGCCGGGCTGGTACGCGTACCTGCCGCGGAGGCGCGACACGCTGACGCGATCGAGCCACTCGCGGGCCGCGTCAAAGACGTTCGAGCGCGGCGCGAAGCCGGCGCGCCGGGCGCTCTCGACGGCCATCACCAGCCAGCCGAGGACGGCCGAGTCCTGCGCCGCGACCGCGCCCCGTTCCGCGGCGGCGGCGCGGACGAGGACGAAGTCGATCGCCCTGCGCACCGTCGGCGCGAGGCTCGCGTCGCGGGTCATCGCGTATGCCTCGCAGAGCGCGACGGTCGCGATGGTCTGGCCGTACATGGTGTCGGACGCGCCGGGACGGGCGCGGTCGCCGCGAAGGTCGCCATCGGCCCGCGTTCGATCCGCAAGCCAATGCAGCCCGCGCCCGACCGTCTCGCGGTAGGGACCCTCCTCCTGATGCGTGTGGCCCGCGCCGAGGAAGCAGAGCAGGGCGAGCCCGGTCATGGCCGCGTCGGCGTCGACCTCGGCCTCGTTGTCGCGGGAACTCCAGTGACCGTCGGGCGCCTGCCGCCGCTTCAGCCACTCGAGGGCCAGTCCGACCGCCCGCTCCGTCTCGTCGTTCCCGCCCATCCGCTCGAGCAGTTCGCTGCGGATCGACGGATCGCGCTGGGCGAAGTCCTCCAGCGGCGCCGGCGCCGCGGGAATCCGAGGCGCATCGGTGGCGGCGGGGCTCGACGGTGACGGGGCGCTCATGCTGACCGCGGCGCTCGGCGCGCTGTCGGCGGTGGACGAAAGCTCGCTGGTCGGCATCGCCGACGGGGCGACGGGGGACGGCGCGATGGTGAGCTCGGCGCTGCTCGGCGCCTGCGGCGCGATGGGAGCGTCGCCCGGACGTGATGGCACGAGCGGCGCGGCCTGCGAAACGGCGCTCGGCAGCGACGCCTCGCGAGCGGGCTCGCCGGTCGCGGGGACCGCCGGACGCGCCGCGGCGGGCATCGTCGCGGCCGGCGAATCGGATGCCGTCGCGCGCGGCAACGCCGTCGCCATGACCGGTCCGTTCGCCGCCGACTCCGTGGTCGTCGCCGGCGCGGTCGTCGGCGGTGCAATCGAGGAGAGTGTGGGGGCCGGCGCCTCGAGAGCACGCGACTCGATGGCCGCGGCGGGCGGGGCCGAAAGTGCCGCGGGCGTCATGGCTCCGACGGCCAGCGGCACCGCGGTCGCTTCCGTAGCGGCGCTCGGCGCGGGGGCCGACGGGGCCGTCGGGTCGAACGCCGGATGCGCTGCCGCGACGAGGGCCATCAGGGCCGCCCGCTCGGTCATGGTTTCGGGCTGCGCCTCGGATGTCGGCGATGGAACCGGCGGCCGCACCATCGGGTCGGGGGCCAGCGGCGTCGGGTCGGTCACCGTCGGTGTCGCCTCGGGCGCCGTGGCGGCGGCGACGCGAAACGTCGCCGGGTCGATCGCGCTCTCGGCCGGCTCGCCGCGGATCTGGTGGGCGACGTCGCCGGCGGCGTCGTCCCTCGGCGCCGAGGCCAGCATCACGCGATGGCCTCCGCCGCCGATCCGGTCGGCCACGATGCCGCCGACCTTCCATGCCGCGAGCAGCGTCGCTACGAGGAGATGCAGCAGGAGCGAGAGCAGGAGACACTGGGCGAGCAGGCTCATCTGCCCGATGCGCCGTCGCCAGGCGTCATGACGGGCGATGAGGAGGGCGAGCAGCCACGCGAGCAGGCCGAGCAGGGCGACGAGGAGGAGCCACGGCCAGAGATCGCTCCACCACGAGGATCCGCCTGAGGCGACGGAGGGCGCCGCACGCCCGTCGGCCGGATGCACCTCGCGCGAGACGCTCGTGAAGAGCTCGTAGCCGCCCGCCGAGGAGCGGTCGGTCGAGAAGTAGATGCGGAATCCCTCGCTCGCCAGTCCGGGGTCGAGCTCGTTGGCGCCGGAATTGATCGCATCGCCTAACGCTTCGCTCACGGCGTCCGGCGCCGGATCGCCGCTCGGCGCGAGCCGCAGGCGATAGAGGTCATATCCGCCGCTGCCCCCCTCGCGGTCGGAGGCGAAGTAGAGGAAGTCGCCGGCGGGGCTCACTGCGGGCGAACCGTCGTCGGCCCCGGTCGAGAGCGCCTCGACGCGCTTCGCGTCGGACCAGCCCGACGCGGTCGCCTCGGCGACGTAGATGTCGTAGTCGTGGCGCGATCGCCGCTCGCGCAGCGTCGCGCTCCAGCCGTTGCCGCCCGCAGCGTCGCGCTCGTCCGGGCGCGGCCGATTGGTCGCGAAGTAGAGCCGCGACCCGTCCGGGGTCAGCCCCGGGCCATACTCGTTCGCTGCGGAATTGATCGACGGGCCGAGGTTGGTCGGCGGCGCCCACGACGATCGCTCGTCCTCGCGCTCGCTCACCCAGAGGTCGTATCCCCCCAGGCCGCCCTCGCGATCGGAGTAGAAGTAGAGCCGCGTCCCGTCGCGCGAGAGCTCCGGCCCCAGCTCGTCGCGCTCGGTGTCGATCGCCTCGATCGGGGCCGGCTCCGACCATCCCGCGGGCGTCCATCGGGAGGCGAAGAGGTCGGCATTGCCGCCCGGCCTGCGGCGCACGAAGACCAGCGTCGTGCCGTCGCCGCTGACCCGCGGCTCGTACTCGTCGACCGAGCTGTTCACCGCGCCGTCGACGGGCCTGGCCGGCGTCCATAACACCTCGCGCGCCGCGGCGCCGTCGCGCGGCACGTCGATCGTGCGGTCGTCGGTGAGCCGTGAGCCGGGCGATCCGGCGACGCCCATGAGCCCGGCGGTCATGCAGGCAGCCGCCGCGAGGGCGAACGTGATGGTTCGATGGGTGGGCATGGTTCGCACCGTCGCTAGTGAAGCGGAACGCTCTCGAGATACGGCTCGGTGATGCCGGAGCGCTTGCAGATGTCGAGGGCCCGGGCCACGTTCTCATACGCGGTCGAGCGGTCGGCGCGGACGTTCACCTTCTGGCCCGGGTTGGACTTGAGCGCGTCGGCAAGCGTCGCGGCGAGGCGCGACTCGTCGATGGGACGGCCGTTCACGATCATCGCTCCGGCGCGATCGACGTTGATGACGATCTCGCGCAGCGAAGCGGAGATCGGACCCGCGGCGACCGTCTCGGGCAGGGCGATCTGGGCCTCGCGCTCGACCTGCTGGAAGCTGGTCGCGACGAGGAAGAAGATGAGCAGGTTGAAGACGATGTCGATGATGGGCGTGAAGTCGAACCCGACCTCGTCGCGCACCTCGGCGGCATTCAGCAGCATGGGGCACCTCTCAGGCGATGGCGGGTTGCGGCGCGCTGCCGTAGGCGAGGTCGGCGCCGTCGGTGATCGGCGCCGCGGCGGCCTCCGCGGTCCGCGGCGCGCGTCCGGCGTGATGACGATCGACGAGCGCCCGACAGGCGACGTCAAGTTCGACGAGCCGGCGCTCGGCCCGCGCCGCGAGCAGGTGATAGATGAGCATCACCGGGATCGCGACGATGAGTCCGGCGGCGGTGGTCACCAGCGCCTCGTAGATGCCGCCGGCGAGAAGCTCGGTGCGGCCGAGGGCGTCGGGCGACGACGCGACCGTCCGGAACGCGGTGATCATGCCGAAGATCGTGCCGAGGAGCCCGAGCATGGGCGAGACGCCGATGACGAAGCCGAGGACCTTCAGGCGCGAGCGCAGCGCCGATGCCTCGCGCAGTCCCGCCTCGACCAGCCGCTTCTCGATGTGGTCGCCGTCGCGCTGCCACGCGACGAGGCCCGCCTCGAGGGTGCGGGCGAGAGGCGAGGGCCGGGCACGGCAGAGGGCCAGCGCGCGGTCGCCGTCGCCGGCGGCGGCGAGCACCTGGTCGAGCAGGCCCGTCGGCGAGACCCGCGCCCTGCGCAGGACGATCGCGCGCTCGATCGCCACCGCAATCGCGATGAGCGACGCGACGGCGATCGGGATCATCACGATGCCGCCCTTCCAGGTGAGCTCCCACACGGTGGAGACGAGCCCCTCGTTGGCGGTCGCCTGGACCGGCTGGTGAAGGGCGGTGGGGACGGGCAGCGCGGCGAGCGCAGCGGACATGATGGACGTGAACATGGTGTGGCGTTCCCTTCGTTCTGGTCAGGTCGTGGGCGGTGCGTCGCCGATGGCGGAGCGCGTTCCGCTTCGGCGCTCGTGGCCGGGCAGCGAGTCGGATGTCGGGGCGGGCTGGGTCGGCGCGGCGAGGCCGGCCGCGTCCTTCGCGGCGAGCTCCGCCCAGCGGGTGGTCGCGAATCGCTCGCGCACCGCCGCGAACTGCCGCGCCGCGTCCTCGCTGCGTCCGAGCGCGACGAAGCAGCGCCCCGCCTCGTAGAGCGCCGCCGCGCTCCACTCCGCGTGGGCGAAGAGGACGTCGACCTTGAGCAGCTCGCGCACCGCGTCGTCGAGCTTCCGCATCGCGAAGAGGCACTCGCCGATCTGGAACTGGGCGCGGGCCGCGGTCGGCCCGTCGTGCCGGGCGACGACGTCGCGATAGCACTCGATGGCCGCGTCGAATTCCCCGCGCTGCTCGCGGGCCCAGCCCTGGCCGAATCGGGCCTGCGGCCAGAGCGCCGCGGCGGGGTACTTCCGCTGGTGATTCGCGTACGCCGCCTCGCTCGCCTCCCAGCGCTGGGCCGCGGCGCAGGCATCGCCCAGACGGAGGAGCGTGGGCTCGAGGATCTCGTCGGAGGGCTTCGCCGCGATGACCCGCTCGAACGCGCCGGCGGCATCGCCGGCCCGCCCGGCGTTGAGGAGCGACTCGCCGAGCAGGAGGTTCGACTGGAGCGAGAGCGAACACTTCGGGAAGCGTTCGTTCAGCTCGGTGAATGCGGCGACGGCCTCCTCGTGCCTGCCGGCGCGCGAGGCGAGAAGGCCGGTGAAGTAGAGTCGTCGCTCGTCGATCGCCGGCCGCTCCGCCTCGCGGGCCTCGCCGAGGGCCGCAGTGCAGGACGCGAGCGACTGCCGGGCCTCGTCATCCCTCCCGGCTTCGACCGCGAGACGAACGGACTCAAGCGCCGCGAAGGCCCGGTAGGCCGAGGGCCGGTCCGCGAGCTCGCGGAAGAGGGCGATGGCCTCGGCATCGCGATGGAGCGAGGCGAGGGCAAGGCCGCGCTCGAAGGCCGCCGCCGCGGCAAGGTCCGGCGGAAGCGGGCGGTCCGCGATCGCCGCGAGATCCGCCAGCGCCGCGTCGGCCTTTCCGCAGCGCGACAGGGCGATGCCGCGCCGGGCGCGGGCCTCGTCCGCTCGGGGGGCGCGGCGGTTGCCGTCGAGATACCGCGTGAGCGTCGCAGCGGCCGCATCGTGGTGGCCCGTGATCGCCTGGGCCGCGGCGAGGTCGACGAGCGCGTCGCCGGCGGCGTCGGCGAGGAGCGCCGTGGCCTCGTCCGCAGCGCCGCGCTGGAGGAGCACGTTCGCGAGGCGGGAGCGGGCCGCGTCGCGGAGCGATGCGTCCCCGTCGCCGTCGCCAGCCCGGGCGATCACGCCGCGAAGGTCACGGATCGCGTCGTCGGCGCGGTCGAGGGCGAGGAGGGCCTCGGCCCGCTCGAGCTGGGCGTGGGCGGCGCTGGGCGCCTTCGGCGCGTCGGCAAGGGAACGGTCGAGCGCGGCGACCGCGTCGGCATAACGCTTCGTTCGCGCCGCGGCGATGCCGAGGCGAAACTCGGCCTCGGCGCGGCGCGGCCCGTCGGTCGAGGTCTTCAGGAGCGACTCGGCGAGCGCCGTCACGGCGCTCCAGTCGGAGGCGACCGTCGCGAGATCAAGCGACTCGGCCAGGGCCAGCTCGCGCTCGGCGGTCGCCTCCGGCGGGAGCGTCCGCAGCGCCGCGGAGAAGGCCGCGCGGGCCTCCTCGGCGCGGTGCAGCCGGGCCAGACAGATCGCGCGGCGGACGGCGGCCTCCGAGGCCCGCGGATGCTTTGGGGAGCCGGCGAGAAATCGGTCGTACGCGGTCGCGGCCGCCTCCCAGCGCTCCTCGGCCAGCAAGAGTGCGGCGAGGTCAAAGCGCATCGCCGGGGCAAGGCCCGAACGGGGCGCCCGGCGGAGCGCCTCTTCGAGCGTCGCGATGGCCGCGGCCCGATCGCCCTGCGCCGCCTGGGCGTTCGCGCGCCATGAGAGCAGCCGGTCGGCGCTTTCGTCGGTTGGCTCGATTCCCTCGAGCAGGGCCCGGGCCCGTGCCGGATCGTGCTCTTCCAGGGCGATGCGGGCCCGCTCGATGGTGGCCGAGGTGCGCGTTCCCGGCGACGGCGAGCGGCCCGGCGCGAGCAGGACGTCAAGGGCCGCCCGGGCGCGATCGCGCTCGCCGATCGCGCGGCCGGTCTGCCCGACGCCGAGGAGCGCCTCGTCGGAGGGCGTGGACTCGGCCGCCGCGGCGTAGCTCGCGAAGGCCCGCTTCAGGTCGCCGAGCCGATGGTGACACTGCGCCGCGAGCAGGTCGATCGCGGGGCGCTCCGCGCCCTCGCGCGGGGCGAGGGCCAGGCGCTCGAGCGCGCCCTTGTCGTCGTGGGCGTTGGCGGCGGCGTACGCGGCGAGGAGGGCGGCGCGGCCGGCGATCGCGGGAGCGGGCTTGGTTGCGAGGAGGGCATCGAGCTCCTTCAGTGCCTCCGCGCCGCGGCCGGCCCGCAGGAGCGATTCGCCGGCGAGCTGGCGGGCGAAGGCGCACTGGCCGAAGTCGGGCGACTCGCGGGCGATGCGTCCCGCGAATTCCGCGGCGTCCGCGAATTCGCCGGCGTCGAAGGCGATGCGGGCCCGCATGAGGAGCGTGTCGGCACGGAAGGCAAAGGGGCCGGCGCTCAGGACCGCGTCGAGGGCGCCGCGCGCCTCGTCGCTCCGGTCAAGTTGGATGAGGCAGATCGCCCGGGCGTACTCGGCGTTGGCGCGCTCGTCGCCGGCGGGGCCGGTTGCGAGAAACGCCTCCAGCTCCGTGAGGGCCATCGCATGCTGACCGCGTTCGAGCAGCCCGAGGCCGGCGCGATAGTGCGGGTCGACCCGAGCGTGCGGCGGAGGATCTCCCGCGAGGGCGGACGGGACAAGGGTGAGCGTGGCCAGAAGGGCGAGCGTCGAGGTCGCGATGAGCGCGCTGGTCGATCGTGGTCGAGGCATGGGCCGGGGACTCGCTGGGAGTGGGCGTGGCGAGGGCGTGGCATCGCGCTGCCGTCCCGAGCGATTCGGCGGCGGGGCGGCGGGCGCGGAGCGGAATGGGCTGACTCAGGAAAGCCGGAGCAAGGCTTTCGCCAAGCCCCGACCGTGTGGGGTACGAACGTTCCGCCGTCAGGCGGCGAGCGTGTTGTTAGCGACCCGCGGGCGCGACCGGCGGAACCGGCGGGGTCGGCATCATCGGCTTCCGCGCCGGCAATGGAGCTGCGGCCGGCATCGGCGCCTTCGCGGTCATCGGAGGAATCGGCGCGGCGGCGGGTGCGGGCGTCTCGGCGGGCTCGGGTGCCTGCGGGGCCTCCTGCATCTCGGGGGTCTCCGGCGTCTCGGGCGTTTCGGCGAACGCATCCGGCTCGTCGGGCTCCGCGACATCGCCCATCTCGACGCCGCCGAAGGCATCGGCGGCCTCGTCGCCGATCTCGTCGCCCGTGGTGAGTCCGGCGCTGTCGAGGGCCTGGGTCAGGTCATCGATGCGGGCCTCGAGGTCGGCCATCATCTTCTCCATCGATGCCATGCGGGCTTCGCTCGAATTCGCCTTCGACTCGATGGCCTTGGCCTCGGCCTCGGCGGCGCGAGCGCGGGACTCGAGCGAACGCATCGCGTCCTGGAGCGCCTTCTCGGCCGTCGCGTCGCCATAGCGGCTCATGTTCGAGCGCTGTTCGTTCAGGCTCTCGATGGCGCTCTGCATCTCTTCGGCCCGCTCGCGGGCCTGCTCGGCGGATTCGCGGTATCGCTCGGTATCGCGCTCGAAGGCCTCGCGCTCGCGGAGCAACTGCTCCAACTGCTGTCGGCTCGCCTTGAGCTGGCCGAGATTCGATCGAAGCTCCACGGCGCCGGCCGCCTTTCCGGCCTCCGCCGCCCTGAGAGCCTGCAGTTGGGGCAGGGCGGATCCTCGCATGCGGCGCTGGCCGGAGGCGGCGCCCTCCGGGTGGATCATCTTCACGAAGGCGCCGAAGATCTCATGCTGGGCCGGCGTGGCGTTGACGACGATCGTGTCGTCCTGGGTCGAGATGTAGATCGGGACGTCCTGCCGCGACATGAGCTCGACGAGCGCCTCCAGCTTGCCTTCCGGAAGGCGATAGGCGCGTGCGACGGTCTCGCCCTTCTGACCGAGCGCGTCCGCGTAGGCGAGCCGCGCGGCAAGGGCGGGAGACTCGCCGCCGAAGCCGTCGAGGACGATCTGCTGTCCGGCGGGCATGGGTTGGCCGGCAACCACCGGCTGACCCGCAACGGGGTTGGTGCTCAGGGGTCGGCCCATGGCGTCGATGGCCGGAGCTTCGCCGACGAAGGGCGAGCCCGCGGTCGAGTGCGGGGCGGTCTGGGCTGCGCGGGCGGGCGCAACGTCCCGCACGCGGACCTTGGCGCGGGCCTTGGTGGTGGCGACCGGCTGCTCGTCGCACTGCGACGGCGGGCAGGCGAGGCTCGGTGCGACGAAGGCGCCCATGCCGAGGGCGACAAGACACGCAGCGCTGCCGACGAGCGACATGCGGGGTGCGAAACGGGACGTCATGACCATCGTGATTCTCCTGGCGAGTCTGCGAGAGCGACCTGTGACGAACCCCACACTGACGGAGGCACAGGCCGCGCTCCGAGCGCGATCGGTGCGGTCCGCCGTGGACGAGAGATAGCTGGTGGCGAGGACAAGGGCCTCGGCGTAGCTGCGGCGATTCTGCGGGCACATCGCCGTCACCCACGTGTCGCACGCCGATTCGGCGGCGTCGCGGAGACGGGCTCGTGCCCACCACGCGATCGGGTGCCACCAGTAGAGGGCCGAGACGACTGCCTCGAGCCAACAGATGCGGTGATCGCCGCGGCGAACGTGGGCGAGCTCATGCACCAGCACGGTCCGGCGGGCGGCGCGGTCGAGCGTCTCCCACAGGTCGGCGGGAAGGACGAGCCGCGACTGGAGGCCGCACCACACCAGCGGCGAGATGCGCTCGTCGCTGATCAGCGTGACCGGCGAGCGGTCGAGGCCCATCGATCGTGCGACCTGGTGGACTTCGCGCTGGATTTCCGGGGTGGCGTGGGCTGCGCGGCGGAGGATGCCGCGGACGCGAACGATGCGTGAGGCGTGGATGAGGACGATGACCGCTGCGCCGACGGCCCAGACGAGAATGGGCATCGGCGGCAGGGCCGCGATCGCGTCGCGGACGTCGACGAGCCGCAGGAACCAGAGCTGAAGCTGCGAGGGCGCGGGCACGGCGAGCGACCGCTCCGTTCGGGGGCTCGGATCCGCAGTCGGTGCGGGCGATGGCGCGGGGGCCGCCGTGGCAGCGGAGATTGGGGCTGCGACGAGGGATGCCGCCGCGGGCGTCTCGGTGCGTGCGGCGATGTCGCGACCGATCGGCGGGAGGCCCACCGGGTCAACCGTCGACGCGGGTGAGGGCGCTTCGCACGAAGCGGTCGGTGCGGCTGCGTGCATCGATGTGTCGCAGTCGGTGGGGCCGGCGTCGCACTGCGTTGGGCAGGTGCCGCACTGGGCGTTGGTTGTCGCGCACTGCGTCGGACTGGCGTCACATTGCGCGGTCGCGGCGTTGCACTCCCCGGCGATCTGGTTCCCGGTGCTCTGGTTCCCGTTGCTCTGGTCCCCGTTGTTCTTGTCCCCGTTGTTCTGGTCAAGGTTCGTGGCGAGCGGGCCGCTTGGAAGCGTCTTCTGCGCCTCCGTCGGCTTCGCGGGCGGAACGGGCGCCTCCGCCTTCGTCTCGCTCACGACGCGCCGTTCGGAGGCGAACCACGCCGGCCGCCACACGGAGGCGACGAGCGGCGGCGTCAGGAAGGACACGAGCACCGCGAGCCAGAGGGCGTGGCGGGTCGCGGGCCGCATTGAGTTCGTGCGCGACGCGAGGGCCACGAGCGACGCGAGCAGCGTCGCGGCCAATCCGCCCATCCACAGCCCCGTCCACGCGACGGACCAGCCGCGGCCGAGGATGTCGGCGACGGAGCTGAAGTCAAGCGAGGCCATCGCGTGCAGCGGCGTGAGCATGTCGAGCGAGGGAAATCCACCAGCGTCCATGTCTGCGCTCCCGGGTCGATGCGGTGCGTGAGAACGGGGAGAGGTCGGGGTGCTATTGGTCGAGGTCGTTGATGAGCTTGCGGAGCTTGGCGAGCTCGTCGGCGGTGAGCCGCTCGTTCTCGACCAGGTGCATCACCACGGGACCGGCGGCCCCGTCGTAGAGCTCCTCGAGCAGCGCCTTCACGCGGGAGCGGGTCACGCTCGAGCGGCTGGCCTTGGCGCGGTAGACGTAGGCCAGATCGGTCTTGTCGCTGGCGACCGAGCCCTTCTGCTCAAGCCGGGCGAGGAAGGTGAGGACGGTCGTGTAGGCGACGCGCCGGCCTCGCTCGTGCAGCCGCTGCATGACCTCGCGCACCGTCTGCGGGCCGTGGTCCCACAGGACGCGGAGGACGGCGAGTTCCGCCTCGCCGAGGTCCGCCGTGCGGCCGGTTTCCTTGGGTGTTTCCTTGCGGGCCATAGTGGAGGCGGGGTGCGGGCGTGATGGGGTTGTGCCGGTGGGGCATTCGACGCGGGGAAGGGGATCGCCGCTTCCTACTACCGACGTCGTAGGGAGACTACTACGCGTGTCGTTGGTCGTCAACGGTCCGCGCGACATTTTCTTCTTTTGCTTCTGCCGCCCTGATGTCGCCGCTCGCGTGACGGAACCGCGGCGCGCCGGCATCGGCCGCGCGGCCCGTTAGGAAACGGTCCAGGCGCCAAGGAGGATCGAGAGGTCCGCGGCGCCGACGGTGCCGTCGCCGTCCAGATCCGCCGCGCCGGCCGACCCCCACGCCCCGAGCAGCAGGGCGAGGTCGCCGCCGTTCACCGCGCCGTCGCCGTTGATGTCCCCGACCGTGCGCGGCACGGCCAGGCCGGAGTCCGGATCGACCAGGAGCGACGAGACGTCAACCGCCTCGAGATCCGAGCCCTTCACCGCGCTCAGCGAAGCGAGCATCTCGTCGTTCCAGCGCGGATCGTGCGTGCCGGTGACGTACCAGTTCGATCCGTTGTCGGCGAGGATGAGGCCATAGGTCTTCATCGCCTGGAGGATCGCCCGCACCGGGGGATCGAAGCCGCCGAGATCGAAGGCGGCGTGCAGGCGGAAGCGCTGGCCCATCGGCGGGAATGCCGGATCGTCGGAGCGGCTCGCGTCATGTCGCGCCGGCCAGAGGTGCGCGCTCCGGGTGTGGACGCAGGTGAAGCGGATCGCGTGGTCGATCGATCCCGCCTCGGCCTCGTCGAAGCGAACGAGGCCGGGGAGGATCGGGAGGCCGGCGGCGTCGGCGCTCGTCCAGCCGTCCGGCCGGAGCGCATTGCTCGACAGGTCCCATCGTGCGCCGGAACCGGCGCTCCACGTGCCATCCGGCTGCGGATACGGGGCGAAGAGTTCCCACAGCGTGCAGGGTGAGCCGTCCTCGCCTAACTGGACGATCAGGACGTGCCGATCGCCGTCGGCGTCCGGGCCCCCCTCGATGGGCGGGTTCGGCGGGATCGGATAGGGACCGGGATCGCTCTCGTCGGCGTACGTGAAGGTGACGGCGACGAGCGGCTGGTCGTGGGGCACGATCGCGTACGGGATGCCGATCGGCGCACCGCGGTAGAACGTGCCGAAGTCAGGGTGCAGCCCGATGTTCGCCCCGATCGACTGGATGTACGCGGCCGAGCGTTGATCCACCGGAAGGGTCTCGACCGGCACGTTCCAGATGTTCGTCGGCGGAAAGAGCGGGCAGCCGCCGAGGTCGAGCATCGCGACGGAGATCGCCGAGGAGAGGGCGGCGAGGGCCATCGGCGTGATCGGGGCGAACGTGGGCATGCACCTGGAATCTACGGTGTGATCCTGCGATGTCACTCGGCGACACGACAATGGCGTGCGATTGCGGCGCGGAATCCGCGCCTTCGTCTCCGAGAAGTCTCCGACCCGACGTTGATCGGCGCATCGGGCCGACACGGATGAGCGGGAGGCGCGCGGGGCGCGGAATGTGCGTCAATTCGGATGTGCGGCCGTATCGCGGTTGCTCCTCGCCGCACGTCTTGCCGGGAGGTGGCGCATGCCGCGAGTCATGGTCTGGGACGTGCCGGTTCGGCTCTTTCATGTCCTGTTCGGCGCGGGCATCGTCGCGGCGAGCGCCATCGCGCTGCTCGGTGACGACGACTCGCCGCTCTACCCCTATCACATGCTCGTCGGCCTGACCCTGGCCCTCATGGTCGCGCTGCGCATCGTGTGGGGATTCGTCGGCACGCGCTACGCCCGCTTCGGCAGCTTCCTCTTCACGCCCGCGGAGGTGCTCGGATACCTCGCCTCGATCCTGCGCGGCTCGCCCCGGCGGCACGTCGGCCACAATCCCGGTTCGGCGTACGCGATCCTGGCGATGTTCGCGCTCACCATCGGCCTCGCCGTCACCGGCCTGATGATGGAGAACGAGGTCGCCAAGGACCTGCATGAGATCATGGCCTACGTCATGGTCGCGGTGGTCGCGGCCCACCTCGTCGGCGTGGCGGTGCACACGGTCGTCCACCGCGAAAACATCACCCGCAGCATGATGGACGGACGCAAGGCGGCGTCGGACGGCGAGGCGATACCGCACATCCGGCCGATCGCGGCGCTCCTCTCGCTGGCCGTCGTCGCCGCGTTCGCGGTCATGATCGTCCGCGACTACGACCCGATCGCCCGAACGACGCGCTTGCCGTTGGTCGGCATGAGCGTCGCGTTCGGCGAGTCCGAGGGCGGGGAGCGCGGCGAGCGCGACGACGACGACTGACCCGGCCCGCGGCGCCGTCACTGTCCCTGGGCGAGGGAGTAGCCGCGGACGCCGTCGAAGGTCCTCAGCAGCTCATACGTGCCGACCGTGAACTTCGCCGTGATGCGGTTGAGGAGGGCGACCGCCGCGGCCTGGTCCACGGTCCCCGGCGCGGAGCCGTCGCGCAGCTCGAATCGGGCCCGCCAATAGTCGACGCACTCGGTGAAGACCGATCCGGTCGGCCAGACCTGGGTGCCGCGGTTGGAGATGAGGGTGAGCCGGAACGGCGTCCCGGCGCAGAGGCGCTCGAGCTCCTCGGCGACGGCGACGGCGGCGAGATGGGTGTCGAGGTAGACGTCGCAGCCGACGACCTCCGTGGCGACGTTCGTGTGGGTGCGGATCGTCTCCTGGCGGACCGGCTTGACGTGGGCGCGGAAGGTGACGTGGTCGCCGCCGTGGGTGACCTCGGGGGCGGCAGGCACCGTCCGCGGCCGCTGTCCGAGCCGCTCGGCGATGCCCTTGGCGAACTCGCGGGTGCCGACGGGCTTCGTCGTGCCGTCGCCGAAGTCGCCGGTGTGGAGACCGTCCTCGAGCGAGCGCAGGAAGGCGTTCTCGATGAGCGCCGCGTGCTTCAGCAGCCCGACGTGGCGGAGCATGTTGAGGCCGGAGAGGACCAGCGCCGAGGGATTGGCGAGGTCACGTCCCGCGATGTCCGGGGCCGTGCCGTGCACCGCCTCGAAGATCGAGATGCAGCTTCCGATGTTGGCGCTCGGGGCGAAGCCGAGGCCGCCCACCAGGCCGGCGCAGAGGTCGCTGACGATGTCGCCCTGGAGGTTCGGGAGCACGACCATCTTGTGGGACTGCGGGCGCATCACCAGGTTCATGCAGAGCGCGTCGACGATCACGTCGGTGCACTCGATCTCGGGATAGTCCTTCGCGGCGATGCGGAACCGCTCGAGGAAGGTCCCGTCGCTCATCTTCATGATGTTGGCCTTGTGTCCGCACTGCACCTCGGTGAGGCCGAGCGTCCGGGCCGTCTCGAGCGCGAAGCGGATGACCTGGTCGGAGCCCGGGGCGGAGACGAGGCGCTTGCACTGGACCATGTCGGCGGAGAGCCGATGTTCGACGCCGCCGTAGGTGTCCTCGATGTTCTCGCGCACGATCACCAGGTCGATCGGGATGCCCGCCTTGCTGAACGGCGTGATGACGCCCGGCAGCGTCCGAAAGGTGCGGAGGTTCGCGAAGGCGTTCCACATCTTCCGCGCCGTCACGTTGATCGACTTGCCGCCGCCTCCCTTGGGCGTCTCCATCGGCCCCTTGAACAGGATGCCGCACTCCTCGACGGTCCGCACCGCGGCGTCGGTCATGCCGCGCGTGTCGCCCTTGAGGAAGACGGACTTGCCCATCTCGACGGGAACGAACTCGAGGTGCTCCATCACGCCGGCGGCGCGGAAGAGCGCCAGCGTGGCGTCCATGATTTCGGGACCGATGCCGTCGCCGGCGGCGAGGGCGATGCGCGTTGTGCTCATGTGGAAATGCGTTCGTGAGTCGGATCGGGCTTCGTGCGGGCGACGAAGGGTCGGGGAGTGTAGCGGAAGCGCCGAGGCAAACGCGTCGGCGGATCGGCGTTCGCGGCGCGATCCCCGTCGGCTGGACCGAGAAGTTCCCAGTTTGGGCGATCGCGCGGCGTGGGCGATCGCGCGGCGTGGGCGATCGCGCGGCGTGGGCGATCGCGCGGCATGGGCGATTGCGCGTCGTGGGCCATCGCGCGGCGTGGGCTATCGCGCGTCGCCGTGCGGCGCGGCAAGCGACCGGAGTTCCCGGTCGAGCTCGTCGAGGGGCGGCTGGCCCAGCATCCGGTCGCGCGATGCGATGGCGGGATTCGCCATCGCGCGGAGGGCGAGGTCCAGGTCGGCGCGGGCCTCGTCGTCGCGGCCCATCCGGTGGAGGATGACGGCGCGCCGGTATCGGGCGATCGAGCGGTGCCAGGCGTAGGAGTCGTCGGTGCTCTCGAGGATCGCGATGCCCCTGCTGGCGAGATCGAGGGCCCTGGTCACGTTCTTCATCTTCAGCTCATTGCTCGAGATCTCGCTGTACATCCAGCCCAGCTGCGGATCGTGGGGCGAGATGCCGCGCACCGTCTCGATCGCCTCGTCGCCGAGTTCGCGGGCCCGGGCGAGATTTCCGGCGTCGATGTGGCGGAAGGAAAGTTCCTTGATGCGGATCGCCAGGTGCATCTCGTCCTTGCCGCGCAGGAGCGGGCGCAGCGCCGCAAGCTGCCGCTCGCCGACCTCCGCCGCCTCGGCCGGCCGATGGACGAACCAGAGCGCGTCGGCCCGCAGTTCGAGGAGATCGGCCTCGCCGACGGTCTTGGCGATGCCGTCGGGCATCGCGATGCGCTCCGCCTCGAGGCAGGCGTCGACGGTCTCCTGCCACCGCTCGAGCGCCGTGAGGCGATTGGCGAGCTGCAGCAGCGTCTCGACGAGGTCGGGATGGTCGGGGCCGAGGATCGTGCGCTTCTCCTCGAGCAGCAGGCGGAGCTGGTCCGGGTCGGCCTCGACGAGTTCGCGCGTGGCCAGGAGCGAGGCGATCGCGGCGAGCGTCGGCCCGCGCGGATCGTCCGACGGAAGCGCCGCGATCAGGCCGTCGACGGCCGCGTGCACCGCCGGATGGGCGTCGCCGTGGGCGACGAACGCGGCGCGGAGCCGCGCCTCGCAGTGCCGCAGCCGGGCCGCGGCGTCGCCCCGCGCGGCCGCGATGCCGGCGCGGGTCTCGTGCACGGCGTCCATCGGGTCCGCGTCGCGGCCGGAGAGGACGATCGGGTGCGACTCGATGCGGGCGAGGATGCGCTCCGCCTCGCTCTGGTCGCCGCGGAGGACATAGACGTCGGCGAGCGTGCAGAGCCCGTGGAGGGTGTCTGGATGGTCGTCGCCGAGCGTCGTCCGCCGGATGGCGTCGGCGCTGCGGGCGAGGGCTAACGCTTCGTCCGCCGCGCTGCGCCGCAGGAGAAGCAGCGCGAGCCGCTCCTCGGCCGTCCCCAGGAACGGGTCGTTCGGCGCGGCCCGTCCGC
This sequence comes from Phycisphaerales bacterium, assembly GCA_044220875.1. Lineage (GTDB taxonomy): Bacteria > Planctomycetota > Phycisphaerae > Phycisphaerales > SM1A02 > JAEUIT01. The sequence continues at coordinate 1,254,493 of JBGAQH010000001.1, forward strand.
GCAGGAGCCGCACCGCCTGCCGGTACTCGACCTCGGCGCGGCGCACGCGGTGCCGGTCGACGAGGACGTCGCCGATCGCGATGCGGGCGGCGGCCGCGGCCTCGGGGTCGTCGGAGAAGGTCCCCGACTCGAGCGAGAGGCTCATGAGGTCGATCGTGTCGTGGGTGTTCGCGTCCCCGTCGCCCGAGTCGGCCGAGGGGATGAGCTCGCGCAGCATCTCCGCGACCGCGTCGCCGCGCTGGGCCTCGGCCCGCATCCTGCTTCGCTCGCTCTCCTCGCGCAGCGCCGCCTCGCGGGCCCGGATCGACGCGACGACGGTGGCGGCGATCCCGATGAGCGCTGCGAGGGCCGCGACGGTGGCGATCGCCGCGACGCGCCGATGGCGGACGAGGGCCTTGCGGAGGACGTACATCACGCTGTCGCGGCGGGCCGCGATCGGCTCGCCGGCGAGGAAGTGGAGGACGTCGGCCTTGAGCGCCGCGGCCGTCGCGTAGCGGCGGTCGGGGTCCTTCGCGAGCGCGGTGAGGGCGATCGTGTCGAGGTCGCGGTCGATGCGCGACTCGTGCGGGGCGAGCGCGTGCGTCGACGGCGCCGGCGGCGGCGAATGGCTGATCGAGGCGACGAGCTCGGAGATGCCGCGCTCGGCGCCGTGCGGGAGGCGGAAGGTGAGGAGCTCGTAGAGGATCACGCCGAGCGAGTAGACGTCGGTGCGGGTGTCGACGCTGGCGCGGTCGGAGGTGAGCTGCTCGGGGGAGGCGTAGGCGATCGTGCATGCGATCTCGCCGGTCACCGTGATGCGCGGGCTCTCGTCCAGCCCCGCGGCGCGGGCCACGCCGAAGTCGAGGACCCGCGGCTCGCCGTCGCGGTCGACGAGGATGTTGTCGGGCTTCAGGTCGCAGTGGATGACGCCGTGGCGGTGGGCATGCTCGATCGCGTCGCAGATCCTGGCGAAGACGCGGAGCCGCAGGAGCCGGCCTTCCGTGCCCGGATGGGTTCGGGCGGTCTCGCGTGCCCACTCGTCGAGGGGCTGTCCGTCGACGAGCTCGAGGGCGATCGCGAATCGGCCGTCGTCGAGGGAGCCGCAGTCGTGGATGGTGACGATGTTCGGGTGCCGCAGTCGCGCCGCGAGCGCCGCCTCGCGCTCGATGCGGGCCCGGCGGCGATGCGATCCGGCGCGGACGACCTTGAGCGCGACCTCCCGCGCCGACGCCTCGTGCGTGGCGCGGTAGACGATGCCCTGGCCGCCGTGGCGGATCTCGGCGCCGATGCGATAGCCATCGAGCGTCGGCGGCGCCGCGGCGGCGGCCTCGCCCGCGCCGCTCGGCGCCGACAGCGCGTCGGCGAAGTTCGCCAGGAAGACCTCCGTGCCGCGGACGTCGGCCAACGCGCCGCGGCACGCCTCGCAGCGGGCAAGGTGCTCCGCGACGGCGCGCGGCATGCTCCCGTTCCGCCCCGTCTCGTCCGACTCGGCGGCGAGGCGGGCCAGCTCCTCGATGGGCAGGCAGTCGCCCGTGGCGCTCACGCTGCGCCGCCCTGCTGATACGCGCGCGTCACCTCGTCGACGAGCTCGCGCAGCCGCCGCGCGACGCGGTGCTTGACGACGTAGACGTTCTGCTCGGTCACGCCGAACTCGCTCGCCGCCGCGCTCGGCGGCACGCCGCGCAGCGCGACGAGCTCGAAGATGCGGAGCGTGCGGTCGTCGAAGTGCGACGCGGCCCGCAGCGAGTCCCAGGCCTCGTGGGCGATGCTCTTGCGCTCCTCGTCGTCCCAGACCTGCTCGAGGACGGCGCGGTCGGGCAGGACGGCGAGCGTGGTGTCCGACGCGTCGCCGCGGCGCAGGGCGATGCGGCGCAGCAGATCGCGGCCGCGGTGCTCGGCGATGGCGATGATCCACGTGCGAAGCCGGCCTCGCGAGCGGTCATAGCGCCCGGCCCGCATGTCGCGCACGAACTCGAGGAGCGTCTGCTGGGAGACGTCGGCGGCGTCGTCGGCGCCGAGCCCCAGGCGCAGCGCGACCGCACGGAGGATCGGGTCGTAGCGGGCCACGAAGACCGACCAGATGGCACCGTCCTCCGATGCGCAGAGCGCATCGAGGAGCGCGGTGGTGGTCGTGGTCCGCGAGGGGACGCTCATGCGTGGTGTCGCACCGGTCTGGCCCGTTCCCCCGCCGGCCCCACGCGCGGCGGAAGGAATCGTGCGATTGGTCGAGGTCAGACCGAGTGTACGGGGGGATTGGGCGATTCCAAGCGAGGTTGGCCGGTCGGGCCCAAAGGCCACAAATGCCCGCCGAGACGGGGGTCTCCGCGGCGCCGTGGCGGGGGTTACCGGGTTGGCCTCAGACCGTGCAGAGCGCGATCGCCTCGCGCAGGCTGGTCATCGGGTCGCGCCGGGGGATGAACTCCTGGGCGACGAAGCCGGTGAAGCCAGTCTCGGCGATGGCCCGCATGATCGCCGGATAGAAGAGCTCCTGGGTGGCGTCGATCTCGTTGCGGCCCGGGTTCCCGCCGGTGTGGTAATGGCTGATGTGGGCCGAGGCCTCGCGGAGGGTCCGGATCACGTCGCCCTCCATGATCTGCATGTGATAGATGTCGTAGAGGAGCTTGAATCGGTCGCTGCCGACCCGCTTGCAGAGTTCGACGCCCCACGCGGTCCGGTCGCACATGTAGTCCTTGTGGTCGACCCTCGAGTTGAGGAGCTCCATGATGATCGTGACGCCGTGGGCCTCGGCGATCGGCGTGACCCGCCTGAGGCCGGTGACGCAGTGGTCCATGCCTTCGGCGTCGCCGCGGCCGAAGCGGTTGCCCGAGAAGACGATCATCTGCGGGATGCCGGCCTTCGCGACGAGCGGGATGAGCCGCTCGCACTCCTTCGCGAGGCGGTCGTGGTTCTCGACGCGGTTGAAGCCCTGCGGGATCGTGGTCGGGCCGTTGGCGATGGCGCAGGCGAGCCCGTGCTTCTCGGTCGTCGCCCACTCGCCTTCGCCTAACAGTTCGACCGAGGCGATGCCCATCGACTTGGCGCTCGCGCAGAGGTCGTCGAGGGGGATGCCGCCGTAGCACCAGCGGCAGACGGAGTGGCGGAACTTCCCGACGCGCGGCGGGTCCTCGGCGGGACGGGCCGCCGTCGCGGGCGTCGCGAGCGCCGCGGGCGCGGCCAGGAGTCCGGCGGCGCCGGCGGCGCCGGCGGCGGCGGCCGTCATGAAGTCTCGTCGGGGAAGCGCGTTCGCGGTGTCGGTGGGTCGCATGGGTGGGGCTCCGCTCAGTTCCAGCTTCCGAGGAGAATCGCAAGGTCCGCCGAGTCGACGGTGCCGTCCTTGTTCAGGTCGGCGGGGGAGCCGGCGGCGCCCCAGGCACCTAACAGGACGCTCAGATCGGTGCCGTCGACGGTGCCGTCGCCGTTGATGTCGCCCAAGACCGGCGATTCGCAGGTGTCGGGAATGCCGTCGCCGTCGGCGTCCGGCGCCGCGGGCGTCGGCACGATCTTGCGGATCTGTCCCGGCGTGTGCAGGACCAGGTACATCTCGCCGTAGAAATCCTCGCCGATCGCGACCGGCGTGGTCGGGTTGCCCAGGGCCGCGGTGCGGTTGGTGAACTCGCTCACCGTCGTGCCGTCCCAGCGCAGGCTGAAGGCCTTGTTGGCCTGATAGTCGGCGAAGAAGTAGGTGCCGTCGAGGGCGGGCATCGCGCAGCCGCGGTAGACCACGCCGCCGGTGATCGACTGTCCGACGGTGTGGTTGTAGTCATAGATCGGCGCGGTGAGCGACACCGACGGGCAGGCGCAGTTGCCGTTGCTCGTGCAGAGGAAGCCCTCGGTGCAGTTCCATCCGCCGTTGCCGCCCAGGTGCTCGGGGGTGAGCACGTCGATCTCCTCGCGCGCCGTGCCGCCGACGTCGCCGATGTAGAGCCAACCGGTCGCCTTGTCGAAGCTCGCCCGGAAGGGATTGCGAAGGCCGCGGAACCAGATCTCGTCGTCGCCGGCGACGCCGACGAAGGGGTTGTCGGCGGGGATCGCGTAGTTGCGGTTGGCGTCGGTCGGGAAGTCGTCGCCGTTCACGTCGATGCGGAGGAGCTTGCCCCACCACTGGCCGACGAGGTTCTGCGAGCGCGGCGGTCCCTGCGGGTCGCCGGTGTAGCCGCCGTCGCCGAGCGGGATGAAGAGGTAGCCGTCGGGGCCGAAGCCGATCCAGCCGCCGAGGTGAAAGGCCTGCGTCGAGGGCGAGGTGACCTTGAGGATCGTCTTGCCCGACGCCGGGTCGGCCTGGTCCGGGTTCCCGTCGACGGCGGTGAACTCCTTGATCAGGACGGTGATCGAGCTGCTCGTCCCGATGGTGTGATGCACGTAGAACTTGCGGTTCTTCTGGTAGTCGGGATGGAAGGCCATGCCCAGCATGCCCGAGTAGGTCTGCTCGGGCACCTGCGAATCGATGTCGAGGAAGGGCGTCGCCTGCACGGTTCCGTTCTTGATGAGCTTGATGACGCCGCGCTGCTCGACGACGAAGAGCCGGGTCGGATCGCCCGGCGCGTGGGTCAGGTAGACGGGCTTGGTGAACCCCGTCGCGACGGTCTGCACGGTGAGCGTCTGGGCGTGCGCGCTGCCCTGCAGGGCGGCGGCGACAGACCCGGCGAGCAGTCCGGCGGCGAGGAATCGTGCGGTTCGCATGGCATCACGATACCGACGAGGGAGATTGCGTTTCAGCATGGGCCCTCACCTTGGCGATATTCCCAATCGTGTCCTCGGGTCCCACATCGCTCGCGCCGGTCGCCGACGCCCTTCTTGCCGTTGCGGTGACGGGCGGCGAGGGGCAGAGCCTGCTTCATGCCTGCGCCGCGGTGGGCTCCTTCCTGCTCGGCATGGTCATGATGACCGACGGCCTCAAGCAGCTCGGCGGCCCGCTCCTCCGCGAACTCCTCGCCCGCTTCACCACCAACCGGTTTCGCGGGCTGGCCACCGGCTTCGGACTCACCGTCGCGATGCAGGCGTCGAGCTCGACCGTGCTGGCCACGATGGGCTTCGTCGCCGCGGGCATGATTACGCTCAGCCAGTCCGTCGCCGTGGTCGCCGGGGCCACCGTCGGCTCGACGTCGACGTCGTGGATCATGGCCACCGTCGGCCTGCGGGCAAGCATCAGCGCGTTCGCCGGGCCACTGGTCCTGATCGGTGCGCTGATGCGCATGCTCCGTCGCGGCCGCCCCGCGCAGTTCGGCCTCTTTATCGCCGGCTTCGGCCTCATCATCGTCGGCATCGCTTCGCTCAAGGACTCGCTGGCCCCGGTCGTCGCGATGGTTCATCTCGACCAGATCGACGCCCACGGCCTCGGCGGAACGATGCTCCTCGTCCTCGTCGGCGCCGTCCTGGCCGTGTCGATGCAGTCCTCGGCGGCGCCGGTCGCGCTCGCCATGGCCTCGCTCGCCGACCGCTCGCTCACCTTCACGCAGGCCGCGCCGCTCGTCGTCGGCGCGAGCGTCGGCACGACCAGCACCGCGATCCTCGCCCTGCCGACGGTGAACGCCGTCGGCCGGCGCGTCGGCGTGGTCTGGATCATCGTCTCGGTCATCGCGGCGGCGGCGGCGCTCGTCCTCCTTCCCTTCCTCGAGCAGCAGGCGATCGGTCTCACCCGGTTCCTGAGCGCCACCGATCCGATCGCCCTCGCGGCGTTCCACTCCTCCTTCGCGTTCCTCGGGGCGCTCATCGCCGTCCTGCTGGCCGGGCCGCTGGCCGCCCGCGTACAGCGCTGGATTCCCGATCGCGGGCCGCAGCTCACCGTGCACCTCGAGCCGAAGCTCGCCGGCGTGCCGTCGATCGCCCTCGAGTCGGCCCGGCGGTCGCTGGTCGCGACGGCGCTCGAGGTGCTCGGCGAGGTCTCGCGTCAGCTTCAGGGTGAGCCACCGCGCGGCGAGGCGTTTCTCGCGCCGGTGAAGGATGCGGAGAAGGCGATCGAGCACTTCCTCGGCTCGGTGCGCCGCGATGCCCTCGGCGGCGCCGACGCGGAACGGCAGGTCGCGTGCCTGCAGGCCATCGACCACATCCGCGACCTGCGCCGCATGCTCAAGCGGCGCGAGCTCTCGGTGCGCGGCGAGCTCGACCCCAACGTGAACGAGCTGCGCGGTCAGGCGACGGAGATCACCCGCGAGGTCATCGCCTGGCTCGGCCGCGAGCGGCTCGGTCTCTCGCCCGTCGACGCGGCGCTGGCCTTCGCCCGGCGCGTCCACGGCATGCGGCCGCGGGTGCGTGCGGCCATCCTGCGGGCCACGGTCGGCGGCGACCTCGACGCGACCGTCGCGGACCGCTCGCTCGATGCGATGCGGGCGATCGACGAGTACGCGCGCGAGGTGAGCCGGCTGGCCGCGAACCTCGACCTCACGCGCGATCTCGACCGCGGCGGCGGCGGGCTTGAGCACGAGCCCAACGGCGACGAGGCGAGCGAAGCGGCTTGAACGAAGCGTTAGGTGAGAACCGGCCCTGAGGCGAAGGCGCGGGTCGCGGGAGCCACGGCGGCGAGACGCCGGCGGCGGACCAGCCACACGGCGAGGCCGACGGCGACGGCCGCGAGGAGACCGACGGCCATCGCGAAGAGGACGGGCACCACGAAGGCAAGGACGCTGGCGACGACGCTCATCGCCGACTCGAGAAGACCGTAGATGGGACTGAGGAGACCGCCCGAGACGGCGCTCGAGCCGGCCCGCACGGTCGCGCTTCCGGCATGGACCGCCGCGGCGATGCCGCCACCGGCGATCAGGGCTGCTCCCCAGGCGAGCATCGGATCGACCGAGGCGATGTCCGGGATGCCCGGGACGGAGCCGACCTGACTGGCCATGACCACGCCGCCGGCGACGGTGGCGACTGGTGCGGCAAGGGCGTCGAGGGCGTGGTTCACGGCGGGGACGACCGAGCCGAGGATCTCGACGCCGCAGGCAAGGGTCAGACCCGCGATCGCGGGCCACGAACCCAGCCACGCCACGCTCGAGCCAAGCTGAACCCAGCCGGCCTTCGCCGCCAAGGCAAGGCCGAGCACGGGGACGAAGGCTCGAAGCCCGCATGCGGCGGCGAGTCCGACGCCCACGATGGCGGCAAGGAGGTACTCCATGGCCGGTTGTTGGGAGGCGGGCCCCGATTGTTGCGCGGCGAGCGGGAGGAGCGAAGGGGGTGGGCTCGCCGGGCTGGGCCGCCGGGTTGGGCCGCCGGGTTGGTCCGTAGGGGTTGGGCCGTCGGCTTGGGTCCCGAGCCCTCGGACCATGCGAGCTCGCAAAAACACAGCCACGCCTCACGAATGAGACGTGGCCGGGAGAAGAGAGAGGGGCGCGATCAGCGGTTGCGCACCGCTGACCCTGCCATGGTTCGCGGCCGGCGTCCGATCAACGCCGCCTTGAACTGGGTATTGGCAGTACCCACTGGTTTGATACGTCAACTCGGTGCCGATCGGAACGGTCGATCTACCCAAATTCACACAAAGAAACGGCTGCATAGTGCATACGTTTCGTCGGTGCGACCCTACCGGCCCACGTCGTTGAGGCAACGGCGATCAGCCCATCTCATCGAGCAGGCGTTCGATCAGGTGCTGGCGACGCTGCTCCGCGGCCAGGGCTTGGGCAACGTGCGAGGCGAATTCGCCGACTTGGGCCGCCGTGAAGCCGAGCGATCGCCCGACCATCAGCAGCACCGCCAGTTCGCGGTCGTCGATGCGGTTGTCGGCAACCATCACCGCGGCGCAGTCGAGCACGAGCTGGATGCGGGCTCGCGGGTCCGCTGGCGGGTCGACCTGAGCGGGCATGTGACGGGCGAGCGCCGCCGCGACGTCGAGCGAACTCACCCCGAGCCGTTCGCAGGCCGATGCGATGGCCGTCTTCTCCTCGGGCTTCAGCACGCCGTCGCCCGTCGCCACCGCGATGAGGGCGTGGACGGCCGCGTGCTTCTGGGCGTCGGTGCACTCGGCAAACCACCGAACGCGCGGGTCGCCGGCGGGAAAGGGGAACGATGCCGTCTCATGGCTGCCGTTCTTGTGGCCCGCCTTGCCGTTGCGGCGTGATTCGCCGAATGCGTCTCGCTCGCTCGTCATGGCACGAGGATACCAACGGCGGGGCCGCGGCAACACGATGGCGCCGGACGCGGGTACTGTCCGGTGCCGCACAGCGTCGTCACCGCTGGCGGATCCTCGACCGCCGTGCCGACGAGTCCCCGAGCCGCATGTCCTCTCCCGATTCGACACCCTCCGCCGCGGCCGTTCTCGAGGTCACTGGCTACACCAAGACCTACGACAGGCTCGTTGCCGTGAACGGACTCAGCTTCCGGGTACTTCCCGGTGAGGTCGTGGGACTGGTGGGACCCAACGGCGCGGGCAAGACCACCACGATGCGGGCGATCGCCGGCATCATTCCGCCCTCCGCCGGATCGCTGCGGATCTGCGGCCACGACGTGACGGCCGAGCCGGTCGCGGCGAAGCGTCGGCTGGTCTACGTGCCCGACGATCCGAAGCTCTTCGACACGCTCACCGTCGCCGAGCATCTGCAGTTCACGGGGGCCATCTACGACGTGCGCGACTGGAAGATCCGCGGCGATGCGCTCCTCGATCGCTTCGAGCTCGCCCCGAAGCGCGGGGCGCTGGCCCGCGAGCTGTCGCGCGGCATGCGCCAGAAGCTCGCCATCTGCTGCGCGTATCTCCACGAGCCCGATCTCATCATGTTCGATGAGCCGATGACCGGCCTCGACCCGCTCGGCATCCGGACGCTCAAGCTCTCGATCCAGGAGCACGCCGCCCGCGGCGCCGGCGTGCTCATCAGCTCGCACCTCCTCGCCCTGGTCGAGGACCTCACCACGCACCTGCTGATTCTTGACCGCGGCGCGAAGAAGTTCGCCGGCTCGCTGGCCGAGGCGAAGTCCAGTTTCGCCAGCGGCGACGCGACGCTTGAGGAAGTCTTCTTCCGCGCCACCGCAGCGCCTCCGCCGCCACCGGCCTCGCCACCGCCGTCGCCGCCGCCCGCCGTTCCGCCCGCGTCATGAGCCTCCTGCCCGCACCGCTCCTCCTTCTCATCGCGATGCGCCTCCGCGCTGCGGGCCGGGGGATCCTGCGGTCGTTTCGGACGCCGAAGGGCATCATCGTCGGGCTCGTCATCGCCTTTGGCTTCGCGGTCATGCTGGTGCCCGCGGTCATCGCCGCCTTCCTGCCGCGGCCGGCACCGACGCCCGCGATGCTCGAGCTCCAGGCGCGAACCATCGCGCTCATGCCCTTCGCGATCCTGGGCTTCGTCCTCCTGGCGATGGTGCGGGCCTCGGGGGACACGGCGCTCGCCTTTCTGCAGGCCGAGGTCGACTTCCTCTTTCCCGCCCCCTTCACGCGGCGGCAGCTCCTCTTCTACAAGCTCGCCCAGCGGGTGATTCCGCTGCTGTTCGTCTCGCTCTTCTTTTCGCTGTGGGTCCGCAATCTCGCCCAGAGCTGGCTCGCTTCGTGGATTGGCGTGCTGCTGAGCCTCTGGTTCGTGCACCTTGCGTCGCTGTGCCTGGCCCTCACCGGGCAGATGCTCGGCACGAGGCGCTTCGCGCGATGGCGATGGACGCTCATCATCGGCACCGTGGCTGCGGTCATCCTCGGGACAACGTGGGTTGGCCGAGCGCTCGAGAGCGGCGGTCCGCTCGACATGTTGGCGGCGTTCGCCAAGACCCGAGCGGGGCGCATCATCGCGGCGCCGACGGCGCCCTTCGCCGACGTCATCACCGCGAAGCACCTGACGGAGGCGTTGGGCTCCGCGGTCGAGGCCCTGGCGATCAACATCGCGCTCCTCATCCTGGCCGTTCGCCTCGACGCCAACTGGCTTGAGGCCGGCGCAGAGTCAAGCCGCAAGCTCGCCGACCGCATCGAGGAGATGCGGAAGACCGGCGGCTTCGGCGGCAGCGGAGGCAAGGCCTTCGCCGCGCTGAAGGTCCCCATGCTTCCGCGCGTCGGCGGCATCGGGCCGCTCGCCTGGCGTCAGTGCGTGACCGGGATGAGGCAGGGAGCCCGTGGCCTTCTGCTCATCGTCGTGATGATCGGGGTCCTCGTTCTTCCGCAGCTCCTCGCGACCAGCGGAGCCCACTGGTCGGTCGCGCTGCGGCCGCTCGGGCCGATCGCCCTCGCGTACATGAGTCTCTTCCTGCCGCAGGTGCTGCGGCTGGACTTCCGCGCCGATGTTGACCGGATGGATCTCCTCAAGGGGCTGCCCGTCGCACCGCTTGCCGTGACGCTCGCCCAGGTCCTGGTGCCGGCGACGCTCATCACCGCGCTGCAGACCCCGCTGGCCATCGCGTTCAACCAGGTGCTGGGGTGGGACGTTCCGCTGCTCCCGATCTGGATCCCCGCGCTCTTCCTCGGAAACCTGCTGAACGCCTCGCTCGAGAACGCGGCGTTCCTCACCTGGCCCGCGCGGCCCTCGCGCGGCGTGGGCGTGCAATTCGCGATGAGTCAGATGATCGCCCAGCTCGTGAAGATGTTGGCCCTGATCGTGCTGCTCGGCGCCGCGGTCGCGAGCGGCGCCGGCTGCTTCTTCCTGGCGGGGAACTCGTTCGTCGTTGCCGCCGCGGGAGGAACCGCGGTGCTTCTCGTCGAGGTCGCGATCGTGGTCGCGATCATGACCCGCCTGTTCGTTCGCTTCGACCCGTCGCTCGAGCAGGCGGCCGACGCCTGATCGCGGCGGGGGCGAGGCCGAGGGCGGCGAGCACCGCGTCGACGTGGCCCCTGACCCTCACCGCGTCGAAGCGATGCGTCACGCGCCCGTCGGGGCCGATGACGTACGTGGTCCGCACCACGCCCATGTAGGCGCGGCCGTACATGCTCTTCCGCTGCCAGACGCCGTAGCGGTCGCAGGTCAGCGGCGTTCCCTCCTCATCGCGCTCGTCGACCAGCAGCGGGAAGCGAAGCCCCTGACGCTCGGCGAACGTCGCGTGAGCATGAGCGGTATCGGGCGAAATGCCGAGGAGAACGACGCCGGCGCGGCGCAGGGTCAGCCGCCGGGCCTCGAAGGCCCGAGCCTGCTCGCTGCACGCCGCGGAGCTGTCCTTCGGATAGAAGAAGAGGACGATCCGCGAGCCGCGCAGGGCGACGAGCGAATGGGCGCGGCCCTTCGCGTCGCGAAGCGCGAAGGGCGGGGCCGCCGCGCCGATCGGGAGAAGCGTGAGGCCGTCGGCATCGTCGGCCATGAGGGCGTTGCGTGTGGTCGAGGGGGATGGTGAACGCATGGCGTTGAGCGGGCAGAGCGTAGTGCCGTGTCGGGGCGCCGTCGAACGCTGCGTGAAGATCGTGTGCGCATTGGATGAAGAGGCCCCGCCGGCGTTCGGCAGGGCCTCGTGATGATCGAAGGGAGCGGCGGCGCGAGCGAGCCGTTAGCTGCATTCCCCCCACGCGCCGAGCAGGATCGCCAGATCGGAGCCGTCCACCGATCCGCTGCCGTCGAGGTCGGCGGTCTTGTCGCCCCAGCTCCCGAGGAGAATGGCAAGATCAGCGCCGTCGACGCCGCCGCTGCCGTCCAGGTCCGCAGCGCAGGGCGGGGCGGCGGCGAGCTCGATGGTGGCGACGAGATCGCCGACGCCGAAGCAGCCCTGACCGAAGGAGAAGAGGCTCCACGCCGAGCCGTCGTAGTAGCTCGCGTTGTTGGTGTAGAAGCCGACGAGCTGGCCCGCGCAGCTTGCGACCTGGAAGCCGAAGTCGCCGGCGTAGTTGTAGTTGGCCAGCGCGACCGACCATCCGATGTCGTTGTAGCCGCCGAGGGTCTGCACGTTCGGCAGCGGAATGGTGAGCGTGAGGTACTGCTGCGCCGAGGGGCCGGTCGCCGGAAGCGTCACGCCGTGAATCGTGGTCGAATAGAGCGTTGCGCCCGAGCCGAAGACCAGGCCCGAGGGATCGCCGTCGTTGAAGGTGAAGACGATGTCGGTGGTGCCGGCGCTCGTGCTGTTGTAGACGGCAAGGCCAAGCGTGATTGAGCCAAGCGTGGCGGGGGCGTCGCCGCCGGTGCCGATCCAGCCGCCGTCGCCGTAGATCACGGTCGAGGCGTTCGCGCTGTTGAAGGGGGTGAAGAAGCCGTTGTCGTGGATGGCCTCGAAGACGACTTGGGCACCGGCCGAGCCGGCGGCGGCGAGCGCGGCGATGGCGCACAACGAGATCGAGCGAACGTTCATCGGGTCTTTCTCCTGAGGTGGCTCGCGGGGGCGTGCGAGCGACGGCACAGAGGATAGCGGGTGACCTACCGCGGTCGCGGGATGCTCGTGGCGAGACGGCGCTCGATCGCTCGCGGGAGGCCGCGGTGGACGGGTTATCGCTGCCGCACGTGGGACGAGGGCAGTCGGATCGATCGACGGCAGCGCTGGCCTGCGGAGTGTTGGTCGCTGATTTTCGTGAATCGCCGGCGGGACCGGTATCTCGCCCTGACTGTCCTTCTCCGCCCCCACGAGATCACTGCGCCGCGTTCGCTCGCGGCCCCGCCCGCGTGGGCGGCGATCTCGGAGTCCCCTCACATGTTCGTCTCTCTTCGCTCGGCTCGCAGCCTGGCCGGCGCGGTCGCATTGGCTGCGACGTCCACCGCCCTCGCCCAGTTCAGCGTCTCTCCCGCGGTCAACTACCCGATCGGCATCAAGCCCCATGGGGTTGCCGCCCTCGACTTTGACGGCGACGGCGATCTCGACGTCGTCGCGGCCGTCGACACGCCCGACCGCCTCGCCATCCTCATCAACACCGGCGATGGCGTCTACGCCGCCGGTCCCTCCTTTCCGCTCGGCTCGGGCATGAGCGCCGGCGACATCGTCGCTGCCGACTTCACCAACGACGGCATCGTCGACGTCGCCGTCGCACTCAAGGGACCGGAGATCGTCCAGATCTGGAAGGGCGCCAATGGCACGCTGACGCTCGTCGGCTCCTTCCCGACCGGCGCGACGCCCATGGGGCTCACCGCCGCCGACGCCGACCACGACGGTGACATCGACATCTGCCTCGCCAACCGCGACAGCGACACGGCAACGGTCGCGACGAACGACGGCAACGGCTCGACCTGGACGGTGACGACCGTGAGCGGCGGTTTCGATCGCCCGCGCGGTGCCACGTTCGGCGACTTCGACGGCGACGGTCTCGCCGATCTCGCCGTGACCAGCCACGACAATCGCCAGGTGATGGTCTTCCACAACGCCGGCGGCGCGTTCCCTCTGGCGAAGACGATCAACCTCGATCCGAAGCGACGGCCTGAGGGAATCAAGTCCGCCGACCTCAACGGCGACGGGCTCAGCGACATCGTCTGCGCGAGCAACGGCGGCGGCTTCAACAGCGTGAGCGTCATCCTCGCCACCGGTGCGATGGGCTTCGCGGCGCCCGCCCACTACGACAGCGGCGGAACCGATCCGGCCCACGTCGCACTCGGCGACCTCAACTGCGACGGCTCGACCGACGTCGCGGTCCTCAATACCACGTCGGGCAGCGTGAGCCTGCTCGCCAACGGCGGAAGCGGCACCCTCGGCGCGGCGCTGGCGATGACCGTCGGCTCCTCCCCCGACGGCATCGTCGTCGCGGACATCGACAGCGACGGTGATGCGGACGTCATCACCGGCAATGAGCTGAGCAACGACGTCAGCATCATTCGCTCGACCTGCTCGAGCACGATTCCCGTCTGCGGCAACGGCATCTGCGAGGCCGGCGAGGACCCGAACTGCATCGACTGCCAGGGTCAGGGCGGCGGACCGGGGGCGTGGATTCTCGCCAACGCCGTGACCTATTCCGTCGGCGCTGTGCCGGGCGGCGTCGCTGCCGCGGACATCGACCACGATGGCTTCATGGACCTGGCGATTCCCGTCGACGCCCCGGATCGAGTGATCACGCTGATGAACAACGGCGACGGCACCTATCACGCGGGACAGTCACTCTCGGTCGGCAACTACTGGGTGGGTCTGGGCGAGATCGCCTCGGGTGACTTCAACGGGGACGGCTGGACCGACTTCGCCATCACGCTGAAGGGCGGGCTGAAGGTCCGCATCCTCGTGAACAACCAAGGCGTGCTTTCGAACGGACCGAGCTTCCCGACCGGCAACACGCCGCGCGGGCTCAGCGTCGCTGACGCCGACAACGACGGCGATCTTGACATCACCGTCGCGAATCGGCTCGGCAACAGCGCGACGTTCCTCCGCAACGACGGCGCACTCTCGTTCACCTCGGTGACGACGCTGCCCACCGGCGTCGATCCGCGGGCTGCGGCGTTCGGCGACTTCGACGGCGACGGCATCCAGGAGATCGCCGTGACCAATCACGAGGACCGGACGATCTCGATCCTCAAGCTCAGCCGCGGCAGCTACGTGACCGCGACGACGCTCGAGGCCGGCGAACGGCCGGAGGGGATCATGTGCGGTGACCTCAACGGTGACGGATTCGATGACATCGTCGTCGCGGCCAGCGGCGACATCCCGACCAACAACGGCATCGAGGTCATCAAGAGCGCGGGCGGCATGGCCTTCGGACCGGCGGTCTTTCATCCGGCCGGCGGCCTGGGCGGTTCGCACGTCGCGTTAGGCGACCTCGACTGCGACGGCGACCTTGATGTCGTCCTCGTGAACGAGACCTCCGCCGAAATCGCCCTGCTTCCCAACAACGGCAGCGGCAACTTCGGCACGGCGACGGCGGCGGCGGTCGGCTCGCTCCCCGAGGCGGTCGTCCTGGCCAATCTCGACGGGGACAGCGATCTGGACATCGCGGTGGTCAACAAGCTCACGGGCGACGCCTCGATCATCCTCAACAACACCTGTGGAGCGGCGACTCCGCCGACCGGCGACCTCGACGGCGACGGCCACGTCGGCGCGTCGGACATCGCCATCCTCCTCGGCCAGTGGGGTGGCGCTGGCAGCGCCGACCTCAACGGCAGCGGGGACGTCGGCGCGTCCGACCTTGCGATTCTGCTCGGTCAGTGGGGTTGATTCGGAACACCCATCGGACCTGCGACACCGCTGGCGGCCGACCCACGTCGGTCGCCGGCGGTGTTTGCTGCGCGGGCAGATTGCGACGAGGCGCTGCATCTCGATCGACGGAGCTGGCACCTTTGGGCGCAGCGACGTCGCCGGTGTGCGCGATCGCAGCCGAGAGGTCGTTGATTTCCGAGGATTCCCATGCGCTCATTCCATCTCGTCACCGCTGGTGTTGTCGCCATCGCACTCTCGGGCGCGGCCGTCGCCGAATTCGTCCCCGGCGAGTGGTCGCTCGGTAACGTCGGCGACTCGTCCATGTCCACGCAGCTTGCCGTTGGCGCGACGGTGACGCTCACCGGACCGGCCAACGTGTTTGGCTCGGGCAGCGTGACGCCGACGCTCATGTCGATCTCGAGCGGCAACGCCGGCGTCAAGGGAGTGACGCGGTTCCTCACCACCGCCGCGGCGCGGGGCACGGTGACCTTCACCTGGACCTACCAGTCCTTCGACATGCCCTGCTACGACAACGGCGGCTACGTCGTCAACGGCCTGTTCAAGGTCATTGCCTGCAACGGCTCGGGGCCCTTCGCCGGGACGACCTCGTTCGCCGTCAATGCCGGCGACAGTTTCGGCTTCGGCGCCCGGACCGGTGACGGCCTCGAAAGCTCCGGAACGCTGAAGGTGACTTCGCTGGTCTTCACGCCGCCGTCGGCCGATCTCGACGGCGACGGAGTCGTCGGTGCGGCCGATCTCGCGATCCTGCTCGGTCAGTGGGGGGCGGGCGGCGCGGCGGATATCGACGGAAGCGGCGCGGTGGACGCTGCGGACCTGAGCATGCTGCTCGGCCAGTGGGGTTGAGGCGGGCGGGCGTTGCCCGTTCCGCGCGGTCGTGGCGTTAGGGCGTCCCGTTCGCTCGTCCCGTCAGCTTGTCCAAGCCCCCAGGATGAGCGCCAGATCGCTCGCGCCGACGATGCCGTCCTCGTCGAGGTCGGCGGGTCCGCCAAGGTCCGCCCATGCGCCGAGGAGGATGGCCATGTCGAACTGGTCGACGACGCCATCGCCGTTGAGGTCACCGAAGAGCGAGTCGAGGATCGTGAAGACCTGCGCGCAGCCTGATTCGGTGCCGTGGTCGTCGTCGTATGGCGTTCCGACCAGGTAGGCCGAGACGTCGATGCTCACCGAGTAGCCGAAGCCGTAGATCGGATCGTTCGAGGCCGCGGTGAGCTTCTGCTGCTGGGTCCAGTTCGAGCCGGACCAGCGGAACCGATAGGCGGCGCCGGAGGCGGGACCGGTCGCGTCGCAGAGCGGGGAGCCGACGAGCACGTTGTTGCCGCGAATCGCCACGCCGCTGCCGAAATAGTCGCCCGCGGCGCCGTCGTTGGGGACGAGCTTCTGGTCCTGCGACCAGACACCGCCGGTGAAGCGGAAGACGTAGGCCGCACCGGCGTCCCAGCCTGCGTCGTCATCGCCCCATGCGCCGATCGCGATGACGTTGCCGTCGACCGCGACGGAGTGTCCGAACTCGTCGCTTGAGGAGAAGTCGTTGGCCTTGAGCTTGGCCTCCTGCGACCAGACGCTGCCGCCCAAGCGGAAGACGTAGGCGGAACCGGAGCCCCAACCGCTCGGATCGTCGATCGGCGCGCCGACCGCGGCGACGCCGCCGCGAATCGAGACGGAGGAGCCGAAGCGGTCGAAGGCGGTGCCGTCGGAGGCGGTGAGCTTCGCCTCCTGCGTCCACGCGCTGCCGCTGCGATGGAAAAGATAGGCGGAGCCGGAGTCGAATCCCTTGTCAGCGTCATTGCGGGCGCCGACAAGAATGCGATCGCCGTCAATGCTCAACGAGCAACCGAAATCATCGAAGGGAGCGGCGTCACCCGCGTGCAGCTTCGCCTCGGGAACCCAATCGCTTCCAT
This sequence comes from Phycisphaerales bacterium, assembly GCA_044220875.1. Classification (GTDB taxonomy): domain Bacteria; phylum Planctomycetota; class Phycisphaerae; order Phycisphaerales; family SM1A02; genus JAEUIT01. The sequence continues at coordinate 1,271,301 of JBGAQH010000001.1, forward strand.
CGAAATGGAAAATGTACACCGAACCTGAGTTCACGCCGCCATCGTCGTCGTAGCGCGCGGCGACGGCGACGCGATCGCCGCTGATGCCGACGGCGCTGCCGAAGCTGTCGTAGGCGGCGCCATCGGCGGCCAGGAGCTTCACCTCCTGAATCCACGCCGTTCCGTTGAAGCGGAAGATCGTCGCGGACCCCGAGCCGCTGCCCTTGTCGTCGTCGTAGGGGGAGCCGATAATGGCGAGATTGCCGCTCACCGAAACGGAGAGGCCGGCGACGTCATACGCGGCAACGTCGGCCGGCACGAGCTTCGTCTGCGACCACGCGCAGGCGGAAACGGACAGGGCGAGCGCGGCGGCAACCGGGGAGGCGGATCGAGTGCGATGCATGGGCGGCTTCTTTCGTCACGGTCCGCTCGCGGCGGACGCTGAAGTGCAATCCGGGAGTAGTCGCTCGACCAGCGGCCCGCACCGGAAACGGTGACGCGGCGCCGATCGAATGCTACAGGCGCGTACTCGCTGAACGGCGCTTCCAGCGATCGACTTCCTCGTTCCCGCGAATGAGGCGGAGTCAGCACGTTGGTTGAATCAGGTCAAAATCGCGGCCGCGCGCGCCGTGTTCTTTCGCGACGTTTTGTCGGCGATTGACCGGCGTTGCGACACCGACCAGTACAATCGCGCCGCCGTCTCCATCCTGAAGCGGATGCGCACGACGCACGCTCGGTGCCGCGACCCAAGGAGCTCCAACATGTTGCAAGCGACGTGGCGATGTTCGGCGGCGATCGTCCTCGGCCTGTCCATCGTGCCGCAGCGCGACGGTGCGGGCGGTGCGGTCGGGGAATTGGCCCCTCCAACTGCCGGAGCGAATTCCCCCCGGGGGCTGCGGGTGCTCTGGAAAGTGCCGCTCGCGTCGACGTCCTTCGGCGGTGGCGCCGTCGCGGACGTCAACGGCGACGGGATTGTCGACGTCGCGTTCAGCACGTATTTCGGCGACTCGAAGGTTCGTGTCCTGAGCGGAAAGGACGGGAAGGAAATCTGGGCCTTCGATGCGTCGACCCGACCGGGGGCCGCGGATGCCTGTCTCGATGCTTCCTGCCGATTCGTCGATCTCGACGGCGACGGGGGGCTCGAGCTGGTGGTGCCGATTTCGAATTCGAGCCAGGTGCTCGCCTTTGACGCAACGACGGGCACGCGACGATGGACCTACCAGGCAGGCGCGGGCGAGTGCATCGACACGCCACCGTGGATCGGAACGATCGACGGCGCACTGCGAGTGGTGGTTGGGACGTTCAAGGGACGGCTGCACGTGATCGACGGGCGGACGGGCGCGGCGGTGCGTACGGTTCAGGTGGTCGGGAGTGGAGCGGTGCAGAGTTGCCCGGTGGTCATGGATCTCAATGGGGATGGCCACGAGGATCTCGTGGCGACGAGCTTCAAGGGTGATGGACAGCTTGTCGCGGTCGACGGCGCGGCCCTCGGCGCTCTGAAGGAGGGTGACACGCCGGTGCCGACGCCAAAGCCCGCGGAACTCGCCCGTTCGCTGTGGCGCATGCAGACCGGCAGCACGATGCTCTATCACGGTCCGAGCGTGGGGGATCTCGATGGCGACGGGTCGGCGGATCTCGTCGTCGGCACGTATGACGGCAAGGTCTACGCCGTCAAGAAGGACGGCACGAAGCTCTGGACAACGGTGGCGATCGAGCGATACATCATGGGACCGACGGCGATCGCCGACGTCGACGGCGACGGGACGAGCGAGGTCATCGTGGCCGGCGACAAGGTGACGGTGCTGCGGGGTCGCGACGGCAGCGTTGTGTGGAGTGCGCCGGTCGACACGGCTCGGAGCGGCGCTGCCCCCGTGTGGTCGGTGACGCGCGGCGTGAGCGTTGCGGACATGGACGGTGATGGCTCGCCGGACCTCTGCGCCCTGAATGGACGCGGGACGTTCAAGGTGATGCGCGGACGCGACGGCGCGGTCCTGTATGAGTTCGACGCGGGCTCGCTCTGCCAGCGTGCGGTCACCATGAATAGCCACCTGCCGCTGGTCGCGGACTTCGATGGCGATGGCCGCGTTGACGTCTTCTTCGTGGTCGGGCAGGGGAATGGCCAGAAGCCAAGCGAGAGCGAAGGCGTCGCCGTCTGCCTCACGGGATTCGGCGGCGCGGCGAAGAACAAGGACGGTTCACTCAACGGCTGGTTCATGCACCGTCATGACCAGCAGAACACGGGGAATGTCTCGACGGCGTTTCCTGAGGTGCTCCGCACGCGCCTCGGGGCCGGTCGATAGCGAGGAAGGAGAAATGCGCGAGAGGGAACGCGCCTCGCGAGGCATCACGCCGACGCAGCCGCGCATCGCTCCGGCGACGGGCCGAACAAAAACGTCCCCCGCGGCATGTGTGCCGCGGGGGACGCCAGAGCGGTCATGCAATCCGTTCACGCGAGGCGTCAGCAGCCGCCCCAAGCGCCGAGGAGAATCGCGAGGTCGTCGGCGCCGACTTCGTAGTCGCCGTTCAGGTCCGATGCGCAGGAGACGCCGAAGCTGCACACGCCCCACTCGCCAAGCAGGATCGCGAGGTCCGATCCGCCGACGGCGCTGTCGCCGTCAAGGTCGCCGGGGCATGGCACGATCCAACTCCACATGACCGCGTGCGGGATCATGAACATGCCGTCCGTGGTGTAGGCGATGCCGACGATGTCGCCCGTGACCGGGTCGATCCCCGTCGTTTCCGTCTGGATGAACTCCGAGCCGAGCTGGTCGACGACGTACTGGTGAAGGTCTTCCGCCGAATCCGCGGTACCGTGCCAGACGACGGCGTGGGCGAAGAGCGACGGAGCGGTGTATGCGCCGACCTGCATGTCGCCCGCGCACGCCTGTGCGGCGCTCGAGAGTGCGTTGAAGGGATGGATGTCGATCAGGCTGTCCGCGGTGCCGTGCCAGATGCACGCGTGGCCCTGCATCACCGAAGGCCAGAGGACGCTTCCGACCTGGCTCGTCGCATCGCATCCGGCGACGCCGGCCGAGACGCTGCCGGCGGGCGTGAGATCGACATAGCTTTCGGGTGTGCCGTGCGTGAGGAACGGCCGTCCCATCCCCATGAATCCGGCCATTCCGTTGCCGACCTGGGTGTCGCCCGCGCAGCCTGCCGCGGCAGAGGAGATCCAGCCGGGCGGGGTGAGGTTGACGGCGCTGGCGACGGAGCCGTGCCACATGAGCATGGCTCCCATCATCAGTTGGCCACTGCCGACTTGCGTATTCGACGTGCCATCGCAGCCCTGCATCGCAGCCGAGAGGTAGCCGGGCGGCGTGAGGTCAAGGAAGGTCTGGTTCGAGATCGAATAGAGCGTCGCTCGCGTCATGTTGGAGGTGAGGGCGCTCAACACGACCTGATCGCCCGAGATGGCGTTCGCGGCGCTTGAGATCCACCCGCTTTGGCCGATCGAGAGATTGACGAGGTTCTGAGCGCTGCCGTACCAGAGGGTGGCGGTGCCCTGTCCCGAGTAGGTCACGTATCCGCACTGGACGCCGCCATAGGCGCCGAAGCACCGAGATTGGGCGGCGCCTAGCGGCTCGAGCATGGTGGCAACCCAGTCGGCGGGGGCGGTCGCGTTCACGAATGCACTGACGGCGAGAACGAATGCGGATCGAGCGGCGAGCTTCATGGAGGGACTCCTGATTTCCTGGGGCGGACAGGGTCGATGCGCCGGGACTGGCGAGCTCCACACTCGCGGCGCGAGCGATGGGGAAACACCTGCCATCCCCAAAAGGCCGTGCGAGCGAGATGGACCAACCGCCGGCGAGCGACCGGGTGTTCCGACAGTACCCGGTGCGTTTTCCGATGCAAGGTTCTGGGATCGCATTGGTGAAAAATTTCCGGAATTTTCAGCATCCGGCATCCGACGACGACTCTTGTCGTCTCTGGCCTCTGCGGAGCGCGGAAAAGCGAATTCCGCAGTGATTTCTGCGGCGAAACGCGCCTCAACGGCTTCGGACGCCCAGGGCGACGGTGAGGAGCATGGGTGTTTGGCTCGGCGCCAAAGCGCAACGGCGCGCGACCACGACGTCCGGCGCGCGGCGATGGTCTTGTCGATCGGCGATCGCGAGTCGCTGGCGTCGCCGCTCGTCGACAGGTCTCGTCAGCCGCACCGATCACCGGGCGAACGTGGGAGTTGCCGAACGCCGGCTAATCCTTCAACGGAAGTTCGAGCGCGAGCGTGGAAGGCACGGGCGGGTAGGACATGTCGACGCGGAAGAGAGCGAACTCGGCAGGATTCCACTCCAGCCGAGCGAAGCCCAGCGCCAGGAGCTCTGCGTACCGTTCGACGTCGGCGAGCCGCGCCCTACGGAGACCGACGCCCAGATATTCGACGGCGGGGCCGGCGGGAATGCGGTCCTTCGCGCGATGGTGCGACGTCGGCGTGCGTGCGTGGATGTCGCTATAGAGAATCGCTTCCGCCTGGGCATCGTCGGCTATCGCTGAGCGGTGAACGGCGAGGTCGAAGACCGCGCGTGCGACGGGCGTTCGCTGCTTGAACATCTGGAAGATGCCGTGGTGTCGCTTCGAACGCCGGAGTGACTGCACGTTCCGGAGGATCGAGCCGTGAAAGAGGTCGAAGCGGCCGTCAGTGCCGACCTCGCTGTCAGCGAGTTCGAGCGTTCGCGGCGAACCTTGCTCGGAGGTCGGGCGCAATTCGGGCATATTTGCGCTGCAGAACCCGCGAAGGAGATGAGGACCGGCGGCGGCGTCGCCGCGCGAGGGGCGACTATCACCATCCAGCGGCTCTACTGGCGTGGCGATGGCCTTGCTTCCGCGGTCGTCAAGGACGAATGGGGCCTCGATCTGCCAAGAGGTGTCGCCGCGCATGCGGTCGAGCCCGATGAATCCGCGAATCGTTGAGCAGTCGAGCATTCGTTTGGTCTTGACCGCAGGACCGAGGATGTCGATGCGAAGGGCAAGCTGAGCGCGGACGCCCCAGACGTAGCTGCCCCCGAGGTAGAGCTGGCGTCGATGTTCGACGTCGATGCGCATGTCCGACCGCGCGGCGAGTCCGGCGGCCATGATGTCGAGGGCCCTGCGGTCACCGGCCCACGCCGCGCCGGCCGCGATGGCACGCTCGAAAGCTGCTGCGGCTGCAGCCACGGTGGCTTTGGCGGCTCCGGCTCGTTCGGCAGCCTCCATCGCGATGCGCCATCCGGCAGCACCGGGAAGGTGACGAACGGCACCGAATGGCTCGCCGGACTGGGCGATGCGAGCGATTTTCCAGGCGAGCTTCAGGTCGATGCCCAACGCAGCGGCGATCTCGACGGGTCGAGAGCCAGGAAGCGATGGGATCCCAGCGAGCATGTTGCGAACGGCAAGCTGCAGCCGGGCGAGGTCCTCGCGGACATTCGATGTGGAGACGGCGGCATGTGCTCGCTGGGCTCTTGGCACAAGCGAATCGTATCGACTACCGCCACTCTGGACAGGCGAGCCCGATGGGACTACAGCCCGATGGAGGACCAGCCCGATGGAGGACAGGCATGACCCAACTCGACTCGACTCGACGCGGAAGCCCGATGCAGCCCGATGCAGGACAGGCATGATCCCAACTCCAGGACAGGCGTCGACCCGGGGCAAGCCCGATGAAGGACAGGCATCAACCGAACCGAAGCCCGATGCAGGACAGGCATGATCCCAACTCAGGACAGGTGCCGAGCTGGGGGGCGAGTCTGCTTCAGGAAAGTCTGCTTCAGGAAGGATGATTGTCGCGCGTCGCGCGCTGTACAGCCCGATGGCAGCCCGATGGAGGACAGGCATGACCCAACTCGACTCGACTCGACGCGGAAGCCCGATGCAGCCCGATGCAGGACAGGCATGATCCCAACTCCAGGACTGGCCCCAACGCAGGACAGGCGCCGACGCGGAAGCCCGATGCGACCCCAACGCGAAGCCCGATGGAGGACAGGCATGATCCCAATTCCAGGACAGGCGTCGACCCGGGGCAAGCCCGATGAAGGACAGGCATCAACCGAACCGAAGCCCGATGCAGGACAGGCATGATCCCAACTCAGGACAGGCGCCGAGCCGGGGGGGCGAGTCTGCTTCAGGAAAGTCTGCTTCAGGAAGGATGATTGTCGCGCGTCGCGCGCTCAGAGCGGCGAGTACGCAACCGCGCCTGGCACTGCGCGGACAACGCATGCGCATGCGACAGTCCCGCTCACGAGGCGGAGCCACGAATGCTACAGCGCACCTCACCTCACGCCGGCGTGTCTCGCCAACGGGCCCGCGAGGCGCCGCGGAGCGCACGCCATATTGCACGCCGAGTCGCAGGGTCGTTCTCCGTCCGCTGCGGCTCGGTGTTCGGCGGGTTGGCCTTTGCGTCGGTCGGTGGGCTCTCGACCTGGTTTGGAGTGCCTTCCGACCCGAAGATCCTCGCAATCCGCTCGCGCTGTCTCGCCGCGAGCATTCGTACGGACTCGAGCAGCGTTCTGATGCTCTCGCCTATAGGGCCGGGGTTTGGCCGACCCGCAGCGCCTTCGCTCGGATCGGGTCCTTTCGGCCGATCGGCCGCCTTCGCCGCCGCAGACGCCCCGTCATCCCTTGACCGCTGCGCCGCCAACACCATCACCCGAAACGCATCCAGCGCCGCCGGAGTCTCGGCTGCGATCCTGCCCGGCTTGTCCGCGCGCTCGCGGCGCCCTTCTTCATCGGTGGCCTGAACCAGCATTGCCAGCGTCATTCCCGGCAGCACCGGCACCGCGCCGAGGCTGCCGATCCTCGCTTGCGAGAAGGGATTCTCCATCACGGTCAGCCACGCGTCCTCGCTCAGACGCGGCGGCATTCGCGCGCCGATCGCCTTTCTCCGCCGCACTCCCTTGAGCGAGATTGGCGACGGCCGCGGCGAGTGTGTCCCGCCGCTTGGTATTACGTGCGGCGCGATCTCCTCCGCTGGTAGGTCGATCGAGGCATAGGCCGTCATCATTCCTTCGTCGGCGAGAGCTGAACGGACCGCGGCTCGTTGCCTGCCGCGTGCCACGCGGCGGGCGAATTCCTCGTCGTTCATGTCCCGCACGCTACCGGGGTCGCAGGGGAAGACCGGGGTCCAGTCGGATCGCTCGAACCGGTTCTCGAATTCGGCAAGCGCATCGGCGTGCTGGCCGTTTCGGATCTCGTCGACGAGCCTCGCGATCCTACGTCCGATCGACGTCGCCTCGGACTCTCCGACCGAACTCTCCGCGCCGCAGCGGATGCGGTTGAGGAGGACGTAGATCGCCTGGTTGACGAGGGAAAGATCGCGCTCGGCGATCTCGGCGCCGTAGCGGCCTTCCCAGAAGTGGCCGGTGACTCGGTCCCGCTTGTTCCAAGCGCGGGCGAGGTGCTCCTTGAGCTCCTTGTGGAACCAGCCCAGGTCGGCGAGCCGACGGCGCAATTCGTCGACCCTCGCGGGATTCCCGACGATCGCGCCGACGGCCTTGGCCTTCGGGCTCCCGTTCTCGTCGACCCGCCCGCGGAGGATCAGCCAGCGGATGGCGATCTCCTCGTCGGTCCAGGCCCAGGCTAGCTCGGGGAAAGGGCGGACGATGGTATGAACGTGGTTGGCCATGATCGCGAACTCGCAGACCTCGATGGCGAAGATGCCGGCGAGGAACTCCAGGCGAGCGATGAACATGTCACGGCGCTCGATGTCGTTGAGGAGATCAAGCCTGCGCGTGCATCGGGACCAAGTGTGATAGTGACAGCTGACGGTCGGATCGACCGTCAGGCACCGCGGAAGCGCCATGGTTGCGAAAACCTCCGTGCATCTCGGCGCGCCGGAGTCCCCACTCCGCGACGCCCCCCGACCGTTGGCGACGTGGCGAAGCTACCGCGCGAAACTGAGGAGGCCCGATTTCTGGCGGGTTTTTCCTCGAGTTTTGTCGACTTGGTGCCTGTCCATCCGTGGACTGCTCATCTGAGCTGGCGTAGTGCCTGTCCATGGTTGGACCGCATTGGTGCCTGTCCACTTCGCTTGTCTGTTCCGCGCGAACCCGCCTTGATGCCTGTCCCAACCCTTCAACTGCCTGTCCATAGCCGGGTCGCTGCCTGTCCATAGCCGGGTCAGTTCCGTCCTGGATTCCCACCAATCCGAGCGGATCGCTGCTGTCGATCGGACTCCTCCCCAGGTACCCATACAAACTCGGCCCATCCGCATACCCCGCCGGATCACGCTCCAGCCACCGCGCCACGCCCGGCGTCGGGTCGTAGTGCCGGAACCGCACCGTGTACGCGCCCAGCTCCGCGTCGAACCGGTACCCGCAGAACCCGACGTTGAGGTCGCTCGACGTCGACGCCAGCAGCCCGCCCGCCAGCGCGGTCGCGTAGTACGCCGACCCGAACGCCGCCACGTCGGTCGAGGTCACCGTCCCGTCGCGGTTCCAGTCCGCGTCGGCGACGTAGCCCGTCTGGTGGATCTGCTTGCCCTGGGCGTCGTGCGCGATCGTCCAGTCGGCCGCGTCGACGTCGCCGTCACCGTCGATGTCCTTCGCCCAGCTGTGCCTCGCCTCGCCGTAGGCGTCGTAGGCCAGGCGGAAGGTGAGCGTCCCCGACCGGTTCACGCCGGCCACCACGCTGAACTGGTGGTCGTTGAGGAACTGCTCCCAGTCCGTGTCGCCGGCGTCGCTGAAGTCGGTGTCGGCGCCCGCGTTCCAGTTCGCGTTCGCGCGGCGCAGGACGAGGTCGTCGATGTGCCGGAGGCCCCAGACGTTCTGGGCGAGCCGGTCGTAGTCGGCGTCTTTGTCCGCGTCGACCCGCTCCTCGAGGACCTGCCAGCCGGCGCCGTAGTAGAGGGCCCGGCGCTCGTTGAGGGCGTTGCTCGAGTCGGCGGCGTTCGAGTCGCGCTCGATCAGGCAGCGCATGCTCAGGCCGTTGTAGCGGTAGACCGCGCGGTTCGGGGTGCCGCTTGGGGCCCCGTTGCTGAACCACACCTCCGTGAGCCGGCCCCAGCGGTCGTGTTTATATGTCAGCCGGTTGCCGCCCGCGACGGTCTCGCGGTAGGTCATGTTCCCGGCGGCGTCGGCTCCCATGCCGAAGGTCGACGACCCGCCCGAGACGGTCTCGACGTAGTTGGCCTGCTCGTTGACGGCGTTGAAGGAGCCCGCCCGCAGGCTGTCGGTGCTGTCGGTGAATGCGCCGTTGCCGGAGACGTCGGTGTCGAAGCCCTTCAGGTTGCCGAGGAAGTCGTAGCCGAAGCGCTGGCCGCCGGGGGCGTCGGCGAAGCTCGTGCCCGCCTCGCCGCGGCGGGCGGTGAGGAGACGTCTTCATGCGCGCTGAGCCGCCTCTCCCCGGCGGTCATTTTTCAGCCGTTGCCAATCGTCTGGGCCAAAGCAAGACGCCGGCGTCCGTACTGGACACCGGCGTCTCAAAGAGCGGGTGAAGGGGCTCGAACCCTCGACATCCACCTTGGCAAGGTGGCACTCTACCACTGAGTTACACCCGCAACCGAAACTCCAAGCTCGTCTCCGACCGGTCCAGGGACAGGCCTCAATCGACTCGGGACGCGGGAGTATACAGCGAGGCCCGACGACGGCAAGGGGGAGAGCGTCCGAGGCCGATGAGGGATTCGGGATGGGTGGACCGTCCTGCTTGGACCACGATTCCTGTGGCGTGCGATAGGACTTGGACCGCGTCGATGGTCCCAAAACCGAAGGTGGCGACACACCCGTTCGGGGACACAAGGGCGGACGGCCAGCAGACCTCAGCGAGCCAAGGCGAGAGGTAGGGCGTCCCGAGTAGGCTGGCCGGTCTTCCTCTCCGCGCTCCGGAGTGTGGTTTGGTTCGCACCGAGTGTGCCTTCCAGTCGAGACTCGCCTGCGCGAGCTGGTCCGCCGCGTCTACCCATGAAGTCACTCCATCATGCTTCGGGTCATGCTGCGGGCCACGCTTCGGGTCACAGCGCGGACACGCATCTGCAGTGGTGGATGTGGCTCGTGCCATGCCTCTGGGCCGGGGCATTCCTGACCGGCTCGTCAGCGCTCCTTCGCCTCTCGGCGGACACGGTGAGCTTTCTTCGATTTGCGGTCACCATCGTTGGCGGCGCGATCGTCCTTCGCCGTCCGATCAGGGAACTCGTCGCATCACGACCTTCGATCAGAGCCTGGGGAGCCATCGCGCTTCTGGCAGTCGTCGGCGGCGTGACCTATCACCTCCTGTTCTACCTCGGACTCGCCCGGTCGCAACCGCCAATCGCTTCGGTGGTCATTGCCACGAACCCGATGCTGACGGCACTTGGCTGCGCGATCTTCCTTCGCGACCGCCGTCCGACGGCCTCCCTCTTTGTCGGACTCTCCCTCGCGTTTGGCGGCGCGGTCTGTCTGGCCGCGGACCAGCCGGACAAGTTGGGCCACGACGCTCCATTTCTTGCCCGAATGTTCGATGGCTGGGGCGCAGGGGAGACATTCTGCCTCGCGGCGTCTCTCGCTTGGGCGACCTTCGCCGTCCTCATGCAGCGACTTCGCGGGGGCGTCCTGCGGGGACTTCCCAGCGCCGGCGTGACCTATTGCGTGTACGCGATGAGCGCCATGCTTGTGCTGCCAATCGTGGCGATCTCCGGCGATGTCCGCGAGATCTCGACCATGAACGCGCGGGAGTGGAGCTGCATGCTCTACATCGGCCTCATCGCGACGGTCATTGCCTACACCATGTACAACGCAGCCATCGACCGCGTTGGCTCGGCCCGCGTTTCGCAGGTGACCTACGCCGTCCCGTCGCTGACCACGATTCTCTCGATCGTCTTTGCCGGCTACGTTCCTGGCCGGTCGGCGATTGCCGGGCTTCTCTTGGTCACTGTTGGCCTCATCGTCTCTGATGGCCGGGTTGTGAGCGCGATTCGAGCCCGCCGCAGTTCGGTTTCGTAGCGTTGCCCGGCGCGGCCTTCGCCGACCAGTGGTGGTCACCAGTGCCGCACGACGCACACCGCGGCGAGGATCGCGACGGCGATGTGCACCGAAAGGGCGAAGTCCTTCAGGTCGAGAGGCATGAGCGGTTGGAAGATGACCGCTCCGGCCGCGAATATCCCGCACCAGAGGGCGAGATTCTGCTTCCCCGCGACGATCGATCCAACCGCCAAGGCGACAGCGGCGGCCCAACGGGCACCCAACTCGTAGGAGCCGGGAACCCAATTGAAGGGCAGAAGCGCGAGCAGCAGCGAGGCAACGCCGAGGACCACCAACGACCACCGGGGCATGCCCGAAGTCTAACGTGCCGCCCGGTTCCGATTGTCGGCCCGGCGTGGGACCGACCGGCTGAAGACATGCATGGGTCCGACGATGGACAGGCACGTCGGCGGTGGCCCAGCGTTGGACAGGCACAAGAGCGGGGGATCAGCGCCCTTCCCCCCACCACCCCCGGCCCATCCACCCCGCCGACCACCCGTTCCTCAACGACAAGGGCAACGACAAGGGCGGTGGCGACAGCCGTCCACATACGACACCGCCCGGGAGTACCCATCGCGGATCGCCCGCGACTTCAGGTCACATGTCTTCGGGCCTGATGCCCATCCCCGAACGGTCGGGGTACTTCGGCTTCGGGACAGGCACGAAGGTCTTGGTCTTCAGCTCATCGAGAAGGTGTTCGATCGCCTTGTCGAGCTGCGGATCGCCGCCGTCCTTCATCAGGCCCGGGTCGTCCAGGACCTCAATGTCCGGGTCGACGCCGTGGCCCTCGATCGCCCAGGTGCCATCCTTCTCGTAGAAGCCGAAGGTCGGCACCGTCACGCGACCGCCGTCGATGAGTCCCGGATTCCCCGAGATGCCCACGAGTCCGCCCCACGTGCGGGTGCCGATCAGCTTGCCGAGCCCCTCGTGCTTGAACAGCCACGGGAACATGTCGCCGCCCGAGCCGGCGAGACCGTTGATCAGCATCGCCTTCGGTCCGTAGTGCGAATCCTGCGGCCACGTCCAGTCGGTGGTGTCACGCCGGGCCCAGTAGTTGGTCACCGGCCGGTTCAGCATCTCGATGAAGCGGTTGGGGATCTGGCCGCCACCGTTCCAGCGGTCGTCGATGATGAGCGCCTTGGTGTCGATCTGCCCCTGGAACTGGCGAACGAGATCGGTCTGGCCATCGGTGCCGGTGTTGGGCACGTAGATGTAGCCGATCTTGCCCTCGCTCTTCTTCGCGACATACGCCCGCTTCGCCTCGATCCAGCTTCGATAGCGGAGCGTGCCCTCGCTGCCCGACGGAATGACGACGACGTCCTTCGCCTTGTCGTCGATCATCGGGTTCTTGCTGACCTTCAGCGTGACGGTCTTGCCGGCAAGCCCGATGAACGCCGCCCACGGGTCGCGGGTGGTGTCGATCGCCACGCCGTTGACGGCGAGGACATAGTCGCCCTCCTCGATCCCGAGCCCCTGGTCGCTGAGCGGCCCACGAGCGTCGAGATCCCACGGTCCGCCGCGATAGATCTTGGCGATGCGGTAGGCCTTGTGCGTCTCATCGCCGTCGAGCTTCCAGTCGACGCCCAACAGGCCGACGCTGCGGCTCGGCGAACCCTCGACGTCTCCGCCCTGGTAGTACGCGTGGCCGACGTTGAGTTCCGAAATGAGCTCGCTGATGAGGTATGAGAGGTCCTCACGAGCGTTGAGCTGATCGACGAGCGGCGCGTAGTGGTCGTACACGCCCTGCCAGTTCACCCCGTGCATGCCGGGGTCGTAGAAATAGTCGCGCTCGAGGCGCCACGCCTCGCGGAACATCTGCTTCCACTCGGCGCGCGGATCGACGTCGACGAGCATCGGACTGGTCACGATCGGCTTCGGCGTCGCGCCGGCCGACGCGCCCGAGATCGACGCGCCGCGGCCGCCGAGCAGGAGCTTCTTGCCGTCCGCCGACACCTCGAACCCGCCGCCGTTGCCGACCTTGCTCTCCTCGCGCTTCTTGTCGCTGAGGTCCATCGCGTAGATCGTGCCGCCCCGCGAATAGAGGACATGGTTGCGATCGTTGAACCCGACCGACCCGTACGTCCCGTTCGCGGCCGGCAACTGAATCGCGCGGGCCTCGAAGCCGTCAAAGTCGATCTTGACTTCCTTGGCCTTCTCCTTGTCCTTCTTCGCGGCATCGTCGTCGCCGCCCTTCGCGGCCCGCGTGCCCTCGATCTTGGACTTCTCGCCGTTGGGGCCGGTGCCGTCGCCGGTGAGCTTGTCGCCATCGACGACGAGCGTCAGCGTCGCATGCGTTCCCTCGGGCATCTTCAGGCTGAGCTCGAGCGTCTTGGTGTCGGGATTCCAGGTGCCCTCGACGGCGCCGTTGATCGCCTGCGACGTGAGATTGCCGGCGACCTTGTTGCCCTCCTCAAGCCGCAGCACGAGCGTGAAGTCGAGCGGCCCCATGCCGGGAAGCTCGGTGTGGCAGTTCCAGGTGCCGGCCGGTCCGGTGGCCGCCGCCGGCGCCTCCTTCTTCTCCTTTTCCTTGTCGTCGTCCGCGACCTCCGTCGACTCGGCGGTGATGGTCATCTCCATCTCGCCACCGCGCCGCCGACCGGGGCCGCGGCGCGGCTGCCCGTCGCCGCCGCCGGGCGGTCCGCCAGGTCCGCCCGGACCGGCCTCGCCGCCTGCGGGCTTCGAGTCGCCGCCCTTCTCGTCGCTCTTGCCATCCTCCTCATCGCTGGTCGGGAGCCAGGGCATCTTCATGTCGGCACGAAGCGGCACCGCGGCGAGCACGTCCGCCTCGGTGTAGACCCAGGTCGAGTCGAGCGAGGAGTACTGCGGATTGAACGAGCGCTTCGAGACGAAGACGATCCAGTCGCCCTTGCGGTCGAAGGTCGGACGCGAGTCGTCGAACATGCCGGTCGTGACCTGCTTGCGCTCGCCCGACTTGGTGTCGTAGACGAAGATCGCCGAGGAACGGATCGCGTCCGGGCCGCGGGCGTAGGTGAGCCATCGCGAGTCATGCGACCACGAGATCGGCCCCATGCCGATGTCCCAAGGGTTCTTGTCGATCTTGGTGACCTTGCCGCCATCCATCCCCTCGGTGAACTCGACGAGGAAGATCGCGCCGGTCTTGTCGCCGATCACGGCCTTCTTCGAGTCGGGTGACCAGGTGATGCCGGTGCGGAAGCAGGTGCCGTCGCTGGTGATCTTCTTCGCCTCGCCCTTGCCGTCCGCGGACAGGAGGTAGAGCTCATACTCGCCGGTCGCATCGCTGAAGTACGCGATCCACTTGCCGTTAGGGGACCACGCCGGATCCTGCTCATGGACGCCGCTGGTGCGGGTGAGGTTGCGCGGCGTTCCGTTCTCGGCCGGGGCGCTCCAGATGTCGCCGCGGGCTTCGACCGCCACGCGCTTGCCGGTCGGCGAGATGCTCGAACCGGTGATGAACTCCGCCGCATCGATGGTGTGGGTCATCAGCCGCGGACGGTCGCCGGGCACGGTGATCGGAATCTCCGCGGTGGTCTTGTCGCCAACATCAAGCCGCCAGAGCTTCGCGCCATATTGGAAGACGATTTCGCCCGGTCCGTTCTCGGGGCCGATCGCCGGCCACTTCACGTCGAAGTCCTTGAAGCGCGTGACCTGCTCGCGCTTCCCGCTCTTGGTGTCGTAGACCCAGATGTTCAGGCGATGCTCGTCCCCCTGATCGCTCAGGTAGTAGACCTTGTCGCCGTGCCACATCGGGATCGAGTCCTGGCCCTCCCAGTCGGTGATGCGCTTGCTCTCGCCGCTCTTCAGGTTGTAGAGCCACACGTCCGTCTGCATGCCGCCGCGGTAGCGCTTCCACGTCCGGTTGTCGATCGAGTGCGGGGTGTACGCGAGCCATGTGCCGTCGGCCGAGATCGCCCCGTTCGCGCCGTAGGGGACGGGCAGTTGCGTCGGCAATCCGCCGGTCGGGGCCACGGTGAAGAGCTGGGCGGCGCGGGTGAGGCCGGCGAGATCGCCGGTCATGAAGATGAGGCGACCGTCGGTGGTCCAATCGGTGAGCACCTCGGTGCCCGGATGGTGGGTGACCTGGAAGGGCACGCCGCCGCTGGTCGAGATGGTGTAGAGATCGCGACCGCCGCCGTAGTTGCCGATGAAGGCGACCGACGAGCCGTCGGGCGAGAACCGCGGCATCGACTCGCCACCCGGCGGGCTGGCGAGCGGACGGGCCATGCCGCCCTGCTTCGGCGCGATCCACAGGTCATTCGCGTAGACGAAGACCACCGAGTCCTTCGAGATGTCGGGGTAGCGGAAGAGCGTGCCGCCGGAGGATGCGGTGTTCGCGTCGGCGGGCTCAAGGGCTTCGCTCGGCGAAGCGGCGAGCGCCGCAGTGACGATGACGCTGGGGGCCAGGGCAAGCAGGCCGAGGCCGACGAGGGAGCGGAAGGAGGGGGCGACTGGGGCAGTGAGTGGTTTCTGCATGGAGGCTTCTCGAGGGGGTCGCGATGCCGGACGCGGCCCACGTTTCAGGCGTCGAAATGGAGGTTCTGGTGGCGAAGGGTCGGGTGTGGGCAGGTCGCAGGAGGCGCGACGAATCCCCACCCGATTGGCACCCGCGTGCCGCGCCCTCGGAGACGGGGCGCCGTGCCCGTCATCCGGTCGATCCGACCGCTGCAGCGCGGGGCGCGG
>JBGAQH010000004.1:0-535108 GCA_044220875.1 Phycisphaerales bacterium
GGGTGGCCCGGCCGTCATTTCGGAGGACCGGAGAGAGTCACGCAGGCGGCCGTGGCACTACAAGGCCAAGCCCGCGACGGTTACTCACTTGCGGCGACGCGAGCCGCCCAGACCAGCGAGGCCGAGGAGAGCGAAGGCTCCCGGGGCCGGAATGCGGGCCTGATCCTGAGCGGTCGAATTCACGAGGCCTTCAACGAAGGTCGTCTGCCAACCGCCGTTGCCCATGGACGCGTAGATGGTGTTGTACCAACCGGCGACATCGGCACTGAGGTTCGCGCGGAACGCACCGTTCGTGAGCGACATCTGAGTCTTGAGCGTGTCGAGGTCACCACCCGTGAAGTTCTCGTGGGTGATCTCCCAGATCGCGATCGCGAAGGCGGCTGCCTTGGCGTTCGTCGCGGCGAGGGTGCCTTCAGCGGCGACCGTGCCGGTGTTGTCGATCCAGCGCGAGAACAGATCTCGCATCAGGTTCGCCTGCAGGACGCCCATCGGACCCGGAGCAGGCGGGGCCTGCGGAGCGAGCTCGAGAGCGACACAGTTGAACGTGTACGAGTTGCCGACGGTGATGCCCTGGTAGAGCTGAATGCACCAGCCGATGAACTGCGCACCGCTGCCGGTGTCCTGCCAGTGGTGGTCAAAAGCCTTGACCGAATAGAACGGGCCGCTGCCGGCCTGGTCCCACTGCGTGCTCGGGTTATAGGAAACGCTCTGGAACTTGCCGTAGCCAGTCCCAAGGTAGGTCGCTGTGACGTTCGCAGACGCGGCCGATGCAATGGCCGCCGCAATCCCAGCGCCAACGATGATCTTCATACGCGAGGTCATATCTCTCTCCGAAAAGGTTCCTCCGGGAATGCCACATCCCGGCCCTTTCGAGGCCCTCGCTCCAACGGAGAAGATACACGAGGCCGAACCCTTGGCAAGTGAGTTGGCGATGTTTGTGCGCGAGAACTTCAAATTCCGCTGTTGGCTCTGCGATCGCGATGGACCCGGGAAGGAAAACACCCACCGATCACGTGCGTGACCGGTGGGTGGAGGCGTGTGCGGAGGACCTGGAAGTCCGAGTACAGCCGAGAACGCTCAGGCGAACTCGCGGCGGAGGGTTCGAAGCCCCTCAAGCAGCCGGTCTAGGTGCGCCTTGGTGTGGGCGGCGGAGATCTGGACCCGCAGCCGGGCGTGGCCCTCGGGAACGACCGGATAGCCGAAGCCAATGACAAAGGAGCCGAGCTCGAGCAGCCGCTTGCTCATGGCGATCGCCTTCGCCGTGTCGTGGACGATGATCGGGCAGATCGCCGTTGGGCTCTCAAGGACCTGGAAGCCGACCGATCGAATCCCGTTCCGGGCATAGGCCACGTTGTCACGCAGCGCGGCGACGCGACTGGGCTCCTTCATGAGGATCTCGATCGCCTTCTCCGCCGAGCAGGCGATGGTGCAGGGAAGGGCGTTCGAAAACAGCGTTGGCCGGCCCCGTTGCACCAACAGGTCGATGCCGGCGCGGCTTCCGGCGATATACCCCCCCGCCCCGCCGCCGAGCGCCTTGCCGAGCGTCCCCGTGAAGAAGTCGACGGAGCGACCGGCCATCCCCCAATGCTCGTGGGTGCCCCGTCCGGTGGCGCCCATGACGCCGGTTCCATGACTGTCGTCAACCACCAGGAAGGCCCCGAACTCATCACAGAGCTTTCGCATGGCCGGGAGATCCGCGATGTCGCCCTCCATGCTGAAGACCCCGTCCGTGACCACCCAGACTTGCCCCGAAACCTCGGCATTTCCGCGAGTTTCGACGAGCTTCTGGCGGAGCGACCCCAAGTCATTGTGCTTGTAGACCGTTCGCAGCAGCCCCTTCTTGATCGTCGTGGCGAGCCGGATGCCGTCGATGATGGAGGCGTGGTTCAGCTCGTCGGAGATGATCATGTCTCCCGGCTCGCAGAGCGTCGGGAAAATGGCCTCGTTTGCGTTCCAGCAGCTGGTGAACGAGTAGCTCGCCTCGACCCCGTAGAACTCGGCGATGCGGCGTTCCAGCCGCTCGTGGCAGTCGAACGTTCCGCAGATGAAGCGAACGCTTGCCGTGCCGGCGCCATAGCGGCGGATCCCGTCGACCGCCGCCTCCACGACCGCCGGATGGTTCGCCAGTCCGAGGTAGTTGTTCGAGCAGAAGCAGCCAACCTCGCCGTAGCCGCGGAGCTTGATGGTGGCGTCCATCGGCCCCTCGATCATTTGAAGCGCCTTGAGCTGACCGCCCTCCTTGAGGGTTCGGAGCGTGTCTTGGGTGCGGCGAGTGAACGGGGCGTCGGTGGCGGCGGTCGTCATGGCGGTTACTCCGCGAAGGGTGCTGGCAAGCCCGGAAGGGCCGAAGCGAAGCAGAATAGCGACCGACGCACACAACGACGCCGCGAGCGAGTCGCGGCGTCGGAAGTGACCTTGCATGGCGCCCCGCTCAGCCGTAGCGAGCGCGGATCTTGGGAACCAGGTACTGCTCGAACGCGGAGCGAAGGGTGTGGGTCGGAGCCCATCCCCAATCGCGGCGGGCGGCGTCGTCCACCAGGTCCTCCGGCCAGCTGTCCACGATCGACTGTCGCGCGAGATCGGGATTGAACGTGATCTGACTCGACGGGAAGACCGTACCGACCAGCGTCGCGAAATCCTCCGCCGAAGGGCTGAAGGCCGAGACGTTGTAGACCTGACGGGTCAGCCGCTGCTCAGGCGCTTCCGCGAGCTTCAGCAGCGCGTCGATCGCCTCGGGCATGGTCATGAACGGGATCTTCGAATCGGGGCGGACAAAGCATGCGTAGGGCTTGCGTGCCGCGCCCGCGTGGATCATCTCGGGTCCGTAATCGCTCGTTCCGCCCGAGGGAACCGTGTCGGCCGAGATGATGCCGGGGAATCGAATCGAACGGAAGTCGATCGGGCGTTCGACGCGGTCCTTGGCGAGGAGCCGGTAGTGGCGGGCGTAGTAGCGTCCCAGATGCTCGCCCTCCAGCTTGTTGACGCCATACATCGTGTGCGGCTCGAGGAACTGGTCCTCGCGAATGCTCCCGGCCGACCGCTTGGTGGCCAGATCGGGCATGCCGTAGACGGCGATCGAGCTCGGGAAAATGAACTTCACCCGCCGACCGTGGGAGCGAGCTTCCTCGGCAGCCAGACGGAGAAGATTCACCGTCCCGACGACATTGACGGCGTGGGCTGTCTCCGGCACGAACTCACCGCGCGTGGAGAGAAGGGCCGCGAGGTGGAAGATCTCATGGATCTCGAACTGCGACTGGAGGCGGTCGAGGAGCGCCCGGTCACAGATGTCGCCGACGAAGGTCTGCTGGACGTGAGCACGACTGTGCTCGTCCACCTCGCGGACGTCCACCGCGATGACCTGCTGACCTCGGGCTGACGCGAGGGCGGCGAGGCGGCTCAGCAGCCCGTGTCCCATTTCGCCTCCCGCTCCGGTGACCAGTACCGCGGCGGCCCGGCGTCCGCCGGAGAGATGGGGGGTCGACGTGGACGAGACGGAGGAGATCGGCGTGGACGACAGCGGCATGGCGAATGGCCTGGAAACGGTGCGGCAAGGAACGCGCAGCGCGAGGGATGCGCCGCACGGGCGAGGGACGATTGTACGGTTCCGGCCGCGACCGGAGGCGCCGGTCGCAGCCCGTACCCTCGAGTCAGGCCCGGCAGCCAAGACGCTCGAGCAGACGCTTGGTGGCGAGGATCCCCTGCTCCTCCGAGAGCCGCTTCCCTTCATACTCAATGCCCAACGCGCCGCGATAGCCCGCGGCACGCGCGATCGAAAGCATGCGGCGGAAGTCGATCGTGGTCTCATTGCCCGCGCGATCGAAGTCATAGGACTTCGCGCTCATCGCCCGGGCAAGCGGCGCCAGCGCCTGCACGCCCCGGTACCGGTCAGCCCATTCCTTCGGGGTCTTGCGGAAGTTGCCGAAGTCCGGGAGGGACCCCATGTTCGGGCGTTGGACCCCGCGCAAGACGCCCGCCAGCCACTCGCCGTCGGAGCTTTGGGCACCGTGGTTCTCGACGAGCACGTTGAGCCCCAGCGGCGCGGCCAGATCGCAGAGCGAGCCGAGACCGTCAACAAGACGGTCGCGCTGCTCGGTGGGCGAACCGCTGCTTCGCGCGTTGACGCGAATCGAGTGGCAACCGAGTTCCTTGGCCGCATCGAGCCACCGGCGATGGCGCTCGACGGCCGACTTTCTCGCGTCGGGATTCGGGTCGCCGAGGTCGCCCTCGCCGTCGCACATGATGAGATGGCTCCGGATCCCCTCGCCCTCGGCGCGACGACGGAGTTCGCCGACCCAGGAGCCGGTGCGCGGCATCGACTGGTAGAACTGATTGACGTACTCGACGCCGGCGATGCCAAAACGACGGGCTTCGCGGGGAAAATCAAGCGGGTTGAGGTCGCCGTTGAAGAGGGCGCGATTGAGCGACCACTGCGCGAGCGTGATCGGATAGACCACGTCGTCCGCCGCGGCCCCCGCCGCAAGGCCCGCCGTCGCGAGGGCCGCCGCCGCGGCTGCGGTCGAGTATGCGAGACGTGCGATGGCGTCGCGGCGCGTGATCGAGTTGTTCATGGAGAATTCCCCTGGGCATCGCCTGGCGGCGTTTGCTCGCGCTTCAGTCCGTCGCGTTCGGCGATGGCGATGTGCTTCATGAGGGCGCTCGCCGCTGCGCCGCCCGCCGTCACCAGCCCGCGCCACCCATCGCGAAAGCCCTGGCGGAGGATGTACTGTTTGAGGAACGCGGCGCCGGGACGCACAAGAACGTCCAGCAGCGTGCCGCCCTTCGCGCCGTGCATGGCGTTGACCCTGGCGTAGCCAACGAGTCGCCGGAGCATGTCGTCGCCGTTGGCCCAGGAATCGTGAAGGAGAGCGCCGGAAAGGCGGCCGACCGGTCCGCTCACCGTGATGGTGTCGTGTGGCTGCTCGCCCGAGACCTCGGCCATGCCGGCGCGAAAGAGGCGGAGCCGCCATTCCGGCTGAAAGGTGTGATGGAGGAGGACGCCATCGAAGACGAGGTGGCGATTGAGCTCGTAGCCGATGGTGGGGCTCTGGAGGTCGGCCACTGCCCCCCGAATTGCGGTCGCCAGGGTGGGATCCACCGCCTCGTCGGAGTCGAGGACGAGAATCCAGCGGAGTCCGGCGTGAAGGGCGCGGCAGCGCTCGATGGCGTGGCGCTTCTGCGCGATGTTGCCACCCCACGGGTGGTGTTCGACAACTGCGCCCAACGCCCGACTGAGTTCGATGGTTCCGTCGGTCGATCCGGAGTCGATCACCACCACCATGGAAGCGAGGCCGATGACGCTCCGAAGCGTGGCTTCCATCGTCCGCATGCTGTTCATCGCGGTGATCGCGACGCACAGCGTCGGGCAGGGTGAACCTGCCGGAGCCGTTGCCGAGTGATGCTCCTCGTCCTTCCCGGGCACGCGCGGCATGGTACTCGTCGCGCGGCACCTCGCTGCCCGCACCCTGCGGCACGAAGAACGCGTCCCTTTCGCCGAGCGGGTAGATTCCCGCCATGATCCTCGTGCCCTTCGTCGTGGGATTCGCGCTTGCCGTTGTGCCACCATCCGACCCGCACGCAGCGGATCACTCCCCGGAGCGGAAGGACGTCGCGCCACCGACGACGACCGCATTCGTGATCGGCGGGCTGAATCAGAACGCCCGCGCGTCACTCGATGGGTTCGGCATACCGACGGTCCACGCGGCGAGCTTTGCCGACGCGCTCCGTCTGGAGGGCTTCCTCCACGCTCGCGATCGATTCGCCCAGATGGATCTCCTTCGACGCCTGACGGCCGGTGAGCTGTGCGAGATCACCGGCGCACTGGCCATCGCCCAAGACCAGCAGCAGCGGGTGATGCAACTTCGGCGCGTCGCGCACGCGGCGTACGAGTCGATGCGTCCCGACGAGCGCGCTCTGCTCGAGGCATATGCCGAGGGCGTGAATGCGGGAATCGCGTCGCTCGCCTCGCCGCCGCCGGAACATGCGTTCCTTCGGGCGCCCCTGGCTCCGTGGCGGGCCGAAGACAGCCTGTTGGTCGGACTGGGCATGACCGCAATGCTGAATGACAGCGCGCGGGTCGAGCTCGAGTGGGCGGCGGTCGCCGAGGTATTGCCGCAGGAGGTGATCGACTTCTTCCGGCCGCGCCTGTCGCGCTGGGACGCGCCGGTGATTGCCGATAGCCCGGAACAGCGGGCCGCGGCCGCGACGGCCGTGCCCGGCGCGACCGTCGTGGACACATCGATGCTGCGCGCGGCGCTTGCCCGCGAGCGGGCTGGCCCGAGCGGTTCCTCATCGGGATCCCCGTCAGCAGGCGAGTCCATCCCTGCCAAGGAAAGGCCTGCGCCAGCGACGCCGGCTCCTCGATCGCCCAGCGCAGCGGTCACCGCGCGGACGGACTTCGCACTCGCGTCGTGGATTCCGCCCACGAGCGACGACGGCCCATTGCCGATCGGGTCGAACGGCTGGGCGGTCGCCGCGCCGCTCACGCGCGACGGCCGGGCCATCCTCGTGAATGACATGCATCTGCCGATCACCGTACCCGGTGTTTGGTATCGGATGGCGCTCCGCTATCGGGGCGAGGCCGAAGCCGAGGAGCGCACGCTTGACGGCGTGACGCTGCCCGGCGTTCCAGGGATCATCACCGGCTCCAACGGCCACGTCGCGTGGGGATTCACGAACGTCGAGGGTGACTTCATTGACTTCGTCGTGGTCGAGCCGGATCCGAATGACCCATCGAAATACCTGGTGCCAGGCGGCAGCGAGGCATATCGCGTCGAGCGCGAAGAGATCACGATCGCCAATGCCCCGCCGCAGACGCTGGAGGTGCGCCTGACGCGCTGGGGCCCGATCGTTGCCACCGACGCCCACCAGCGTCCGCTTGCCCTGGTGTGGGCAGCGACCAAACCGGGAGCACTCAATCTGAACCTCCTTCGCATGCGCGACGCGAGAACGGTTCGGGAAGCCCTTGACATTGCGGCAACGTGGCGCGGACCGCAGCAGAACGTCGTTGTCGCCGACCGTGACGGGCACATCGGATGGACAATTTCAGGCTACTTGCCCATGCGGTTCGGCATGGACGGAACGATTCCGACCAGTTGGGCCGACGGCTCGCGAGGTTGGAAGGGCGAACGCCCTGATGGGGCGCGCCCCTCGGTCATCGATCCGCCATCGGGGATCATCGCCACCGCCAACCAGCGCACGATCGCCATCGGCTCGACGGACCCTTTTGGGCGTCTCTGGGCCTCACCCGACCGTGCGTACCGCATCCGCGAACGCGCGCTGGCCGACGCACCGCTTGACGAACGGGCATGCTCGGCAGTGCAGCTTGACGTGCGATCGCCGCGGCTCATCGCTTGGCGAGATCGGATTCTTCCGGCACTCGAAGCCGCTGCCGCCGAGGAATCGCCCCCCGCGAAGCCCGCCGCATCGTCCGCATCACCGCCCGCGGCAGAGCCGCCGACGAGCGGCTCCGCGCCAATCGCCGACGGCGCCGAACGCGCCCGACGTTGCGCCGCCCTCGCGAAGGTGCTTCGCGGCTGGAATGGCGACGTGACGGCTGACAGCAAGGCGATCGCCATCGTCGATCGAGTGCGAAGTCGCGTCACCGGCGCCATCGCAAGGGGAATCGTGGAGACGATCCTTCTTCGGCGAACGCCGGCGATGAACCCCACCGACCGCAGTGCGATGGCCGCCCGACTCGCACAGCAATGGCCCGATGACGAAGCGGCACTGCAAATACTCGATGCCCGACCCTCTCACCTCCTTCCGCCAACAGCCGACTCCTGGGACCGCCTCATTCAGGAGACGGCGCTCAAGGTCGCCAACGACATTCGCACCAAGGATGGCCTACCTCGCTGGGGCCATCTCAACGCCAGTTCGTTCGCCCATCCGCTCGCCCGGGCCCTTCCGCTGCTCGCAAGCACATTCAGCATCCCCCCCCATGATCAGCCCGGGCATTGGTCCACCGTGCGGGTGGCGACACCTCTCTTCGGCGCGAGCGACCGAATGGTCGTCAGCCCCGGCCATGAGGCGGATGGCTCGCTGACCACCCCCGCTGGCCAGAGCGCTAACCCGTCAAGCTCCCACTACCGTGATTTGCACGACGCATGGCGCGATGGCGTCTTCGCGCCGCTGCTGCCGGGCGGCGCGGTGGAGGAGTTGACCTTTACGCCCGCCACCGCGGAAGAGCCCGCGGTCCCGGCCACGTCGGCCCCCGGACCGGCGCGGTGATGCCGCGCCGGCCGGAGGCGATCAGGATCGGACGGCCGTGGGGCTACGGCATGAGCGGTCTATTGGCCGAATCGCTCGCGCCAGCAGCCGACAAAGCGATGGATGTCGGCCGCATCGAATGCGCCGTCGAGCGTCACGTCGCGGAGGTCGAGGATCCCGTTCGGCATCCCGATGGGCTCGGTCGTGATGAACGCGATCCAGTCATCGAGATCGACGTGCGTATCGCCGTTCCAGTCGGCCATGCCCAGCGCCGGCGGGAAGAGCTCCGGGGCTGACAGCACGCCCGTCGCGATGGCGATTCCGTCCGTCGTGACTCGGGCGGGGAGCCGCAGCCAGACGGTCGGCGGCGCGAGGGCCCCGAGCCCCGCGGGGAGCGAGAGGCCGAGTCGCATGGAGAGCGTCCCGCCACCGCCGTCGATCACCAGCGCCGACAGCCCCTGCGGATCGTCGAGCCGCATCGTCGCGGTCATCGCGCCGACGGTCCAGTCAAGGGCGGCCGCCTGCACACGAAATGCGTTCCCCCCGAGCGCCTCAAGCGACAGCGTGCCTGCGAGCGAGCCTTCGACATGTCCGCCCCACGCCTGCAGCGAGAAGTGCCCTCCATTCAGTTGAAGCGGGATCGAGGCATCGCGAACAGCCGGGGAGCCTGACAGCGGCGGCGGTACCAGGAGCCCGAATGGCCCGGAGAAGCTGCCGCTGACGGAGATCCGGTCGGCATTCGAGAAGGGAATGCCAACCGTGAGACGCCTCCCGTCGGAGAGCTCGACCGTTCCGCCGCACCCTCCGGTTGCCTGGCTCACGACGAGTCCCTTCAGCACACCGATGATCTCGTCCGCGAGGGCACGATTCCCGGCCAAACACGCCTGGTACCACTCGAGAATGAGACCACCCGTCTGAAGTCGCCAATCCTTGACCGAGCCGAAGCACTCAACCGCCGCCTCCGGATCGGACTCAGCGATCGCCTTGCAGCACTCGAAGGCCTGATCGTTGTACTTGTCGGCCAGGCGATCCATCTCGCGCCTGCCGTCCTCGCAGCAGCCGCCGGCGATGAGCGTCAACGCCGCGACGACACCCAACCCCCACCATCGCGTGCGGTTCGCCGGCGGCTCCGTTGCCATCGTCGCCGCCACATGTTCCTGCATCATCGACTGTGTCACCATCATGGCTCACCTCCATCGATG
Source organism: Phycisphaerales bacterium (assembly GCA_044220875.1). GTDB lineage: Bacteria > Planctomycetota > Phycisphaerae > Phycisphaerales > SM1A02 > JAEUIT01. The sequence goes on from JBGAQH010000004.1 coordinate 9,408, forward strand.
CGACTCGCGACCGGTGGGCGCGAAGAGACCGCGCCGACGCGAACCCACTGTCCGCGCCGTTCCCACATGTGCCGTGTCGTCGCCGCCCGCGTTCCCTCGCGAGCGGGCGTGACACTACCGCGCGTTCACGGCACACCCTGAATTCTGGCCGTTTTTTCCCTGCAATTCCCATTGTGGATAACGGCGGCCGAGGGCCGCCGTTCCGTTGCATCGATGCAGGCTCAATCCGTCGCGAGCCGGATCCGGCCTCTCAGTGCGAATCGCTGCAGCGACCCTTGATGATCTGCTGGCGCATCGACTCATACTCGTCGTGCGAGATCGCTCCCGCGTCCGCTGCCCGCTTCAGATCCACGAGCTCCTGTCCGGCCGTCGCATGCGGTGCTGCATTCGACGTCCCGCCCACGGCGATGCACCCGCCGAGCGGCATCGCCGCCATCACCATGCCGGCGAGTCGCGCCCGCCCCGAGAGTGTTCTCGATCGTGCCATGCGTTGTTCTCCTTGAATGTCCGCGTCGGGCGATCCGGCTCACGCAACGAGCCCGGCCGACGAGGCGGACCGCCGACCCGATCGGGCCGCGAGCCATTCCTGCCTGGCACAATATCCCCGGCACGTTCTCGGGGGTGCGACGAAAAAAACGACGGCCACGCGCGAAGCGTGACCGTCGTCGGATGATGATCGTGTGGCGGCATCGCGGGGACGCGGGCGTTTCCCGCTCCCGGCGGTCCGTCAGCGCGTCAGGATTCAGTGCTCCTGGTGCTTCGCGTTGCCCTCGCTGGCGGTCTGCGTCGAGGTTTCGGCCATTGCGGACAGCTCGGGAACGAGGTCGACTTCACCCGTCTCCAGGTCATAAACCGCACCGATGACCTTCGTGCCCTTTGATGCGATGTACTCGCTGATCGTCGGCCCGCAGGTGCGAAGGCTCGCCACGGTGCGCTGGACGTTGCGAATCACCGCGGCGCGGAGGACATCGCCTGGGACGTCCTTGGTCTCCGCGACGGCCGGCATGATCTGGGCGACGACGGCCGGAAGATGGCCGCTGAGCGAGGTGGCGTCCTTCCCTGCCTTCGCCGTGTCGACGGCGGTGCTCACGGCGCCGCACTTGGTGTGTCCCATGACGACGATGAGCCGGCTGCCGAGGTGCTCGAGCGCGTACTCCATCGAGCCGACGATGGCGTCATCGGTGGTGTTGCCGGCGACGCGCACCACGAAGAGGTCGCCGAGCTCCTGGTCAAAGACGAGTTCGGGGGGCACGCGCGAGTCGGCGCAGGCGAGGACGATGGCGAAGGGATGCTGTCCCTTGGCGAGCTCGCCGCGGCGCTTCACGTCGCGAACCGTCATGTGGTCAATGTCGTGGGCGAAGCGGGCGTTGCCCTCGACCAAGCGGCGCAGCGCCTCATCGGCGCTCACGCCGGGCACGTCGGCGTGAGCCGGTGCGTGGGCCTTTGGGGCCTCCTGAGGCGGGGTACTCTCATGGGCTGCCGGCGTCGCGGCGGGGGCATGACTCTCCGCCGGCGCCTTCTCAGGATTCGCTGCATGGCCCGCTCCCGTCGGTTCGTCCTTCTTCGATGGCGAGGTCTCTGGCTTGCCGGTCTCTGGCTTGCCGGTGGCGGGCTTCGCGGGAGTCGGCGGAGTCGCTGTCGGCGCCCCGGTGGCGGGTTTGGCTGGCTTGGCGGGCGGCGCGTGCTGATCACCGCTCGGCGCGGCGAGCGAGATCGCGGCGACATTGCCAATGGCGAGCCCAATGGCGAGCATGGAGGCGAGCGTCAGACGACGCCCAACAACGGAAAGGTGCCGGTTTCGAGTAGCCATAGCCGGGAACATCGGCCCCGGCCCGTCGAAACTTGAGGGTCTGTAGCGACTGTGCGGGCTTTTCCGCGATGGCCGCCCCGGCGCCGCGGGCCGAACGCGCCGGCCGCACAATGAAAGAGCCACCCACGGGACTCGAACCCGTGACCTGAGCTTTACGAAAGCTCCGCTCTACCGGCTGAGCTAGGGTGGCCTCAGGAAATCCCAGTCTGTTCACCGCCGCATCGCGAGGTGTCCCGACGAGGGTCGGGGAGTCTACACCAAAACGGACGGCTCGCGAGATCCAAGCGGCGAACTGAGCCGGACGGAGGTGTGGCCCCTGCCGCGCCGCCCCTTTCGCTCCGCCCAACCTCGGTCACTCTCGGACCCACAACCCTTCAGCTCGACTTGCCGGACTCGGCGATCGGCTGGCGGGCGGCAGGCTGCGTGATGAGCTTCACCGTCTCCGCGGAGGAGAGGTTCAGCGCACCGTAGAGCCGGCCGGCGGCCTCGGCGAGCGCCCCGGAGGACGAGCCGACAAGCGATCGGAGCGAGTCGACCTGACGCCCTTCGGCCTGGTTGCCAAAGCTCCGAGCGCTGGTCGCGGCGCGGCCAAGCAGTTCGATCTTCTCCGCCTCGTCGGTTGCGGTGAGCGCAGCGTCGATGAGCTTTCGCTGAGGCTCGACGCCGGGGAGCAGCGCCAGGACGTCAGCGACCATGAGACGCACGCCGCCGGTCCGCTTGGCCAAGGCGTCGAGAAGCGGCTTCTCCGCATCCTTCAGCGTGAAGACGCCGCTGCGGGAGATTGCGATCTTCTTCAGCGTCTCAAGGCTCCGAACCGTGTAATCGAGCGCCTCGTCCTCGGCGATGCGACCGCCGGACTGCCGCTCGAAGACCATTTCCACGGCCTTCTTGAAGCTGTCTTCGCTGCCGTTCGAGGGCCAGATCACGACGCCCGCGTCACGGTCGAACGCCGCGCCCGCGGCGACGGTGTCGGCCTCGGAGACGATGGCGAGAATCGGGGCGGCTGCGGTCTGACCCGCGATGCGGGCGGCGGCGACGCCTTCCTTGACGGCATCAAGCGAACCGGCGACGACGAGGAGGTCGAGGCCGATCGAGCCATTGATCTCCGGCTCGAACTCGGCGAAGGTCTTGCCGCCCGTGAGCGTGGTAAATCCAAGGCCAGTGAGCTTGCCGGCAAACTGTCGCCGGTCTTCTTCGGTCACGGAGACCACGCCACCCACCACGGTGCCCGCGTCACGGACGGCCGAGGCGAGAATCGAGACGACGGAGAAGTCGCCGGCGAAGGTCTGCTCGGGCAGCGCGTTGCCGATGGCGAGTGCCGCGTCGTACTGCACGCGCTTCTCCGGATACCGGAGGCACTCGAGCAGCGGCTGACGGCCGCCCGCGCCGATCAGCGACTTCGCGCCGGCGGTCTGGGCCATCGCGGCGATCCCGTCACGGACCAATGCGGTGTCGCGGCGATCGATCGCAAGGCCGAGCACGGCGGTGTCGATCGAAGGACCTGCAGCCATCGCATAGAAGCTCGGGCTATAGGCCGAACCTCCGAAGATCGGGTCGGTCGCGCCCTTCGGCAGACGATTCTCGCGGCGGAGATCCGCGGCGACGTGAATCGCCAGGGCGTTCGGATTGGAGGCGTTCAGCGTCAGGGCCCGCTTCGCGGTGAGCATCGACATCACTTCGCTGTAGATCGCGGTCGGGACCGGGGTCGCGGTCAGGCCGGCGAAGGTGTCGTAGTTCCAGACGTTGTTCGTCGGCTCGCTCGCGTAGTTCACGAGCGACTCGTCGCCCTCGAAGAAGCGGCGGGCAAGTTCGGTGAACTGGGCGCCGGCGTCGTTGGCGGTTGCGCCGATTCGCTTGGCGGCTCGCTCGGCGGCGTTCTTCACGTCGGTCGGCGTATTCGAGGCCGACGCGGTTTCGAGCAGGTACGGCAGCGCGGCGGGATAGCCGATCTCGCCGAGCATGTCGCAGACCTTCCGCTGGTTCACCGGGTCGAGCTTGGGCAGCGCAGCGCAGAGCGGCATGACCGCGTAGCGACGCATCGACTCGATGACGCCCGTGGCGGCGAGCTCGAGACCCGCGTCCTTCGCGCTGGTGATGACCTTGAGGAGCTGCGGCATCGCGTACTCGCCGGCCGCCGCGAGCCGCTCCTTGGCGAACATCTGCTGACGGAGCGTTCCGGTGAGCTTCGAAATCGCGTCCTCGATGCGGGCCGGCTGCCGGGCGAGTTCGAGGCGACCGTCGCGGAGCATCTGCTCGAAGCGGATGGCGAGCTGGTCGACGCCGTTCATGCCGCGGCCACGGACCATCACCTCGTCGAATCGCTCGGCGAGATCGTTCTCGTCGACGATCGTTGCGAGCTCGGCCCCGTTGAGGCCGGCATCCAACAGGGCCTGGGCCTGCGACGCGGCCGCGTCGGGCTTGGCGATGTTGATGTAGTGGAGCAGTTGCTGCACTCCCGTCAGCTTGCTGGCGAGGTTCGCGTCACCGGCGGACTTGCCGTCAGCGTGCGCGCCATCCTGACGGGGCGCGCTGTTCACGGCAGTCGCTGCGGTCGTCACCGTCGTCGCGGTCAGCGTCGCGAAGAGCGTCGCTGCGGTGAGAACGGCACGAACGCGCAGATAGGGTCGCATCGGTATGGGCTCCGCAAAGTGATCAGCAAGAGGAGAAAACGGACAACGGAAGGGCCGCCGCGCGGTCGGCTCCCACCCCGGCGGGTGCAAAGCCGCCGGCGAACGATCGCGGGCGGAACGCTGCAAGGAACTGTCGGGCAGGCCCTTGAAGGGCGCGAACGAGGTCACCTGCGGGCGTTCCCACACGGCGTTTCATCGCTCGCGCGGGAAGTCCGGAATGTACGTGAGGCTGACCAAAGGTGTCAACGCACGAGTCGTGAGAACCGCATGGGGGCAGTACCCGCCTCTCCCCTGTCGGCCGTGGACATCGTCTCATGCGTGCCGACCTTCTGACGGCACGTCGCCGCGCCCTGAGCACCATGTTCTCAGCGGGCATCGTCCATCGCCCTGCGGACCGCCACAGGCACCGTATACTCCGCCGCGCCGAGGCGCTCGGCGACCGGATGTCGCTGATGTCGCGATCCGCCACCACGGACCGCGGCAAGGGAAGGCGGTGAAAAGCCGCCGCGGACGCGCCGCCGTAACGGGTGCGAGCTTGCTCGCACGTCGAGTCACCATGCCATCAGTCGTGCCGAAGCCCGAGCGGCTCCGACGCGCACGATGGAGCCACTGGCCAATCGCAGCAGCTGCCGCGAGACGCTGGGAAGGCAGACTCGGCACACCCGAAGCCGGAAGACCTTCCTCGGCTCCGCACAGCGTTCGACCCCATCGGGGCGACCGCCGCCGCCGTCGGCGCGAATCCGACGACGAGAAAGGTCTTGACGTGCCATCTCCCCTGCGCCCAGAGCGCGCGATCCCGTCGATCGAGCGCACCATGGTCCTGTACGCATCCCTTGCCGTGGGGTGTTTGCCGACGATCGCCGCTGCGGATTCTCCCTTCGCGACGTCAGTCATCAGCTATGCGTCGGGCATCGGCGCGGCCGCCGGCTACACCAATCCGCTCGTCTCGCTCGGCTCGCCCGAGCGATTCACCGGCGACGGCTTCCTTCCCGAGGCGGTCACTCCCTTCCAGCCGGCCTTCCTCAACAGTGAGGTCGTTTCGATCGGCATGGGCGGCTCGCTGGTGGTGATGTTCGATCACGTCGTCGCGGACGATCCGGCGAATCCCTTTGGCATTGACCTCCTCGTCTTCGGCAACGCCTTCTGCAGTGATGCCGGCGCCCCCGCGGGCGTGGTCGGCACCGTCTACGGTGAGGGCGGAACGATCTCGGTGAGCCTCGACGGCATCGTCTGGACCGCGGTTCCCGGCGTGGCCGCCGATGGCCCCTGCCCGACCTTGGGCTACGCCGACGTGACGCCCTATGCAACATCGCCAGGCACGGTCCTCACCGACTTCACCAAGCCGGTGAATCCAGCGCTGGCGCTGGGCATGGTCGGGATGGACTGGTCGACGCTCGTCGGCGCCTACGACGGATCCGGCGGCGGCGCGGGGATTGACCTCGCGGCACTCGGCCTCGCGGGGATTCGGTACGTGCGCATCGACGGCCCCGGAACCTTCGGCGTCTCGCCCGAGATCGACGCCTTCGCCGATGTCGCACCGGTCGCTCCGCCCGCCGATCTCGACGGCGACGGCGCCGTGAATGCTGCGGATCTGGCGGTGCTCCTCGGCGCGTGGGGAACGCCGGGCGGCGCGGCCGATCTCAACGGCGACGGCAGCGTCGACGCCGGCGATCTTGCGATCCTCCTGGGGAGCTGGTCGTGAGGCGCCGGCGCGGACTCACGCTCATCGAGGTCACGGTCGCGATGGGCATCGTCGTGATGCTCCTCTCCCTCGCTGTCCCCGGTCTCGCGTCGGTGCGGGCATCGGGCCAGGCGACGCGCTGCTCGTCGAACCTGCGTCAGCTCGGAGCGGCGGCGCTTCTCTACTCGTCCCACTACGGCGACGCGATGCCCGCGGCGATCCTCTACAGGATGACCGAGGGCGGCATGAGCACCGTCGCCTGGGACGTCGAACAGCGGCCCGACGGAACGCTGCGCCCGGGCGTCCTCTGGAGCTACACCGACGCACCGCCCTCAGCGCCGGGCGAGATCATGCAGTGCCCGGGATACGACGGCGGCGACCAGGCGTCGATCGGTGCGCCGCTCTTCTCCGGCTACAACTACAACACGAGCTACATCGGAGCCGAGGGGCGATTCCCCGAGCTCGGCGCCGACGGCCGCTGGCGGGATGGGTGGAACAACGCAAGGCTCGGACTCCCTCCGCCGATGCACCATCGCCCCGACCAGTGCGCGCTCTTCGGCGACGCGGGCTGGAGGGGCGGCGCGAACAAGTTCATGCGCGCGCCTTCCGCAAACGTGGAGCAGGATCTCGGGATTGTCTACGCGGGCGGCCAGTCATTTCGCCATCGCGGCTGCGCGCATGTTGCGTTTCTCGACGGACATGTGCGACCATGCGACCGCTGCTGCGAAGGAGCGCTGGCCACGCCCGAACTCCTCAAGACAGTCATGGGTTCGCCCGACAACGGATTCCTGTCGGACGACGACTCCATGTACGACCCGCGCTAGCGCAGCGCGGGCACGACCGTCCCGCCCCGCTCCCGCCGCACGAGGCTTCGCGATGCTTCATATCGACCGCTGCGTCTGCATGGACTGCTCCTTCGTCGAGCTGCGCGCCCTGGCGGAACGGAAATCGCTGGATTTCAAGGGCCTTTCGCGCGAGACCGGCTGCGGCATGGCGTGCGGCCTCTGCGTCCCGTACATCAAGGTGATGCTCCGCACCGGGACGACGGTGTTCGAGGAGATGCTGACCGAGGCCGACGTCGAGCGCGAGGTGCGCGACTCGAAGTCGCGGCGCCATGCGCCGAACAGGAGCGCCGAGGGCGCCTGCTGAGAAACGCCGCTCAGCCGCGGCCGAACTGGCGCTCGAGATCGCGAATCGTGATCCGCAGGCTCGTCGGCCGGCCGTGCGGGCAGTTCGTCGATCGCTCGACCCGCTCGCGCCACGCGAGGAGGTCGCGAAGCTCCTCGAGCGAGAGGCGGTCGCCGGCCTTGATCGCAGCCTTGCACGCCATCATGTCGAGCGTCCCGGCGAGCGCCGACTCCGCCTGTCCGCGGGCCCCCTCCTCGGCGGACTTGGCTAACAGTTCGCGCACGAAGGGGGCGACCTCGACGCCGCGCTCGATGAGGAAGCTCGGGAAGGCGTGCACCGCGACCGAGCGCGGGCCGGCCTGGGCCAGCTCGAGCCCGATGCGCTCGCACAGCGCCTCGATCTCGCCCATCGCCTCCATCTCGGCGCCGGTGACCTCGAGCACCGTCGGAAGGAGGAGCCGCTGCCTCTCGAGCGGCCCGCGCTGCACCCGCTCGAGCAGTCGCTCGAACATGACCCGCTCGTGGAGGGCGTGCTGGTCGACGATGAGCATCCCCTGCTCGTCCTGGGTGACGACAAAGGTGTCATGGACCTGGAGAATCTCGACCGCACGGACCGGCGTGGGGAGCGTGAGCGACTCGGCCGCTCCGTCGGGCCGTCCATCGGCCGGCGCGACCGAGGTTCCGGCGAACGGCGGGAGCGGTCCCAGGCGTTCGGCGATCTCGCGATAGATGAGTGGCGTGGATGCCCGCGTCGCAGCGCTCTCCCAGGTGCCCGCCGACATCGCCGTGAACGCGACCCCCTTCGGCTCGGCGCCGGCGAAGGGAACCGCCGATCCCGCCGACGGGCCGGCGGGAAGATCGAATGCGGGCACGAGATCGGCGGCACGCAGGGCCCGACGCACCGCCCGCATCACCGCCTGATGCACCGTCGACGGCTGGCGGAAGCGCACCTCGGTCTTGGCCGGGTGCACGTTGACGTCCACCTCGCGCGGATCCATCTCGAGAAAGAGCACGGCCAGCGGCGAGCGACTCGGTTCGATCAGGCCGCGATAGGCCTCGCGCATGGCGTGCAGAATCGCACGGTCCATGATCGGCCGGCCATTGAGGTGGATGCGCACGTGCCGGGCGTTGGGCTTGGCCAGCTCGGGGAGGCCGATGAGCCCCCAGACGGTGATGCCGCCGTCGGTCGTGTCGGCGGTCAGGAGCCTCTGCTCGAGTTCGCGGCCGACGACGTCCAGCGAGCGGCGCTTCGGGTCCTCGGTCGCCGGGAGATCGAGCACCGTGCGGGTGTCCGCGCGGAGCAGGAAGGCGACCTGCGGGTGGGACAGCGCCAGGCTCTCGACGACGTCGGCGACCTTTCCTCCCTCGGTGGCCTCGGACTTGAGGAACTTCCGTCGGGCGGGCGTATTGAAGAAGAGCGTTCGAACCGTCACCGTCGTGCCCGGCGGGCCCGATGCAGGCCGCGGTCCGGTGATCGCGTCGCCTTCCGCCAAAAGCTCCGCGGCGGCGTCGGCGGCGCCGGGCCGGGAGAGGATCGAGAGGCGCGAGACCGAGGCGATCGAGGCCAGCGCCTCCCCTCGGAATCCCATCGTCCCGATCGCGATCAGATCCTCCGGGCGGGCAATCTTGCTCGTGGCATGCGGCGCAACCGCCAGCGGCAGCTCCTCGGACGGGATGCCTCCGCCGTTGTCGGTGACGCGGATCAGTTCCCGTCCGCCCCCCTCGATCGTCACCTCGATCCGCCGCGAGCCGGCGTCAATCGCATTCTCGACCAGCTCCTTCACGACGCTCGCCGGGCGCTCCACCACCTCGCCGGCGGCGATCTGGTTGATGAGGAGCGGCGGCAGCACGCGGATGGGCATCGTCGCCGCCATGCTATCGCCTCGATCCCCGGCGGCGCGACATGCACACGGGACATTCACAGAGCGGCGGTACGATCTCTCCCACAGGAATGAGGACGCCACGGATGGCTGGACCGCGCCCGACGCCAGCACATGCACCGATCCCGGCCGCCGAAACGCCCGGCGAGGCCGTCATCGTCGGCGATGTCCACGGCTGCGGCGAGGAACTCCGCGAGCTTCTCCACGACCTCGACCGGGCGGCGGGGCCGACCTGGATCATCCTCATCGGCGACCTCTTCACCAAGGGGCCGGCGCCGCACGAGGTCGTGCGCGAGATCCTCCAGCGCCGGATGCGCGGCCAGCGCGTCTCGCTCGTCTGCGGCAACCACGACCAGCGGATGCTCCTGGCCCTGGTGCAGGTCGAGGCCGGCCTCGATCCCGATCGCCTGCCTCGCACCGAGCGCGAGACCTGGCAGATCCTCCACAAGCGCCGGGCGATCCGCGAGGCGACCGAACTGTTAGTCGAGTGCAACGAGACGATCGAGCTGCGCGGCGGGACCGCGGAGCGCCCGTGGACCGCCGTCCACGGAGGCATCGAGCCGCGACTCGGCCTCGCCCGGACCCCGGACCAGCTCAAGATCCACATCAAGTCCGAGCGCGACGAGGACGAGCACTGGTGGGAGCGCTACCGCGGCGACGACGGTCTCATCGTCGTCGGCCACAAGCCGCTCCGTGCCCCGATGGTCCTCCGCCGCAGGGACGGCACGCCGATCGTCGTGAACCTCGACACCGGCTGCGTCTACGGCAACACGCTCACGGCGTACCTTCCCGGCGCCGATCGACTCATCAGCGTGCCGTCGCGGCAGCACCGCACCGACAAGTTCCGCGCCCTGCGCGAGGCCGACGCGACCGGCTCGACGCGCCATGTCGCCCGCGAGCCGATTCGGCGGTGAGTCGCGCCCCCGGCTGCTCGCCCGATTGCGCGCCCCGTTAGGCCGACGGCGGCGGGCGCAGGATCTCGGCGGTCACGAACGCTGAGCGGACCCGCGTCGGATCGGCCATGGTCGCCCGCACCGCCGCGACCGTCGAAACGCCCATCGCCGCGGCCTGGGCATTCGTCGTCGCATTCTTGCCGGCCACGGCCGCGTCGCTGGCGGCCCGCTCGGCGACCTTCGCCGCGGTCTTGCTCGCGGCGGCGCTCGAAGCCTTCGCAAAGCGGGCATTCTTGGCGGCGACGGTGCCGCGCGTTCCGCGCTGCAGGCTCAGGTCGCGACGGGCCTGCCGGCTCGCGGCGCGTTCGGCGGCGCGCTTCGCGTTGTCGATGTCGCGCTGGCTCGGACCGCGCTGGCTGCGGGGAATCGTCGGCTGCGGGGCGCGGACGACGGGCGCGGGCAGGCGCGGCGGCGTCGGCGGCGGCATCTGCCGCGTCATCGGCTGGGGCGCCCGAACCGTCTGCTCCGCGCGCGGGGGCGGCGGCGGCGGCGATCGGCTCGGCGCCTGCACCGGCGATTGGCTCTGGGCGGTCTGCGTCTTCGGCGGTCGGCTCTGCTGCGAGGGCGGGCGGCCGGCATCGTCGTCGAAGATGTCGTAGAGATCGCTCTCCTCGTCCTCGTCTTCCGTCGCGACGCCTCCGCGCTGCCAGCCCTGTTCCTCGCGCTTGCGCTTCTCGTCGAGCTGCTTCTTCTTCGCGTAAAGGCCCCCGATGACGTTCGAGAGCACCACGATGAGTCCGATGATGAGTTCGATCTTCATGCGTGGGGCCCTTCGGCTCGGCCACGATAGCCGTTGCGGACCGGCGGGGCCAGCGTTCCGGCGTTAGGCGCGACCAAGCACCGCCGCGGGAATCCCGTCGGCGTCGAGCCGGAAGGCAACGCCGAAGTGCCGTTCGAGGAGGTCGGGACGCAGCACCTCCGCCGCTGGGCCGTCCGCAGCCATGCGGCCATCGGCAAGGAGCCACACGCGATCGGCCAACCGCGCGGCGAGCCCGAGATCGTGCACGACCACCGCGGCGGCACCGCCGCCGACGACATGGGCCCGGATGAGCCGAAGGGCCCGGTCGGTCTCGGCCAAGTCCATCGCCGCGAAGGGCTCGTCGAGAAGGAGTGCGCCGGTCGGTTCGACCTGGGCCCACGCCCGGGCCAACGCCACGCGCTGCTGCTGGCCGACGGAGAGCTCGTGATAGGCCCGCGCCGCAATGGCCTCGAGGCCGAACGCGCCGATCGCGCCGTCGATGCGGCGGGCGTCCTCGACAAGGGCGTATCGCCCCAATTCGATCGTCTCCCGCACGCTGAATCGAACGCTCAGCGCCGGTCGCTGGGCAACATAGGCGACCCGTTTGGCCCGCTCGCGGGCGCTCCAGGACGACGGCGGTCGCCCATCCCAGGTGACCCCTCCCTCCGTCGGCCGGAGGATGCCGCCGATCGAACGAAGAAGCGTCGTCTTCCCCGCGGCATTGCGCCCGACGACGGCAACGGTCGTCCCGCGCTCAAGCGTGGCGGTGATCTCCCGGATCGCCATGCGGTCACCGAGCCGAACGGAGAGCCGCTCGGCGCGCACCGCGCCCGCGGTCGCCGACTGCACCGGTTCGGGTGATCCGCTCATGGCCGACGACCTCCTGCGCCGTGGGCATCGGCGGCGTCGTGGAGGATGGGCGCCCGCCGCAGGAGCAGCAGGAACACCGGGCCGCCCACCAAGGCGGTCAGCACACCGACGGGAAGCCGGCCGCCGCCGACCTCGACCATCTGGCGCGCGGCGTCGGCGAAGAGGACGAGCGACGCTCCGGCCAGCGCGGAGCCGAGCGCCAGCGTCGAGTGCCGGGGTCCGACCATCAGCCGTGCGGCATGCGGTGCGACGAGTCCGACGAAGGCAATGGGCCCGGCAAGGGCGACGGTCGCGGCGGAGAGGACGCCGGCGGCGACGAACAGCGTGATCCGCAGCGCTCCGAGTCGAACGCCGACGCTGATCGCCTCGTCGTCGGAGAGACTCGCGGCGTCTAGCGTGCGTCCGATGGCGATCGCGAGTCCGGCGCCCAGCGCCGCCACCGCGCTCACCGCCAGCAGCAGCCCCTGGGGCGGCGCTTCGGGAATGCGGCCCATCATCCAGAGGACGAAGTCGCCGCGCAGCCCGGCCGGGACGAGCGACTGCAGCGCCGAGGTTCCCGCGGCCGCCATCGAGCCGACGATCACGCCGGCCAGCACGAGGCCGAGGGGATCGACGACGCCTCGGCGCGACCCGATGCGCCAGACGAGCGCCAGGGCCACGAGGCTGCCGGCGATCGCGCAGAGCGACGGTCCCGCGACGCCGAACCGTCCCCCAACCGACAGGCCGAATCGCCAGGAGAGATAGAGCGCCAGCATGTAGCCGAAGCCGGCGCCGCTCGAGAGCCCGAGGACGAAGGGCGAGGCTAACGGATTGCGCAGCAGGACCTGCAGGAAGAGCCCGGCGATGGCTAACGCGACGCCCACCGCCGTCGCCGCGAGCCCGCTGTCGAGGCGATAGCGCTCGACCGCCTCGGCCGGCTCGCCGAATCCGGTGCTGCCCGCGAGATAGCGGATCGCCAGCGCCGCGGTGAAGGCGGCGAGAAGGACGAACAGGCCGACGCCGCGCCGGTTCATCGCGCGTCCGCTCCGTCGGTCGGCGCCCAGCGCTCGAGGAGCGCCCGAAGCTGGGCGACGACCAGCGGCGCCCGCGTCGAGGGCAGCATGACGAAGGGGCTGACGAAGACCTCCACCCGACCGAACCGCACCGCCGCCGTGGCCCCGGTCAGGAGTGGGCGCAGCAACGCCGCCCGATCCTCGTCGGCGGGGGCAATCTCGCGCAGGACGCAGATGGCGTCGGGATTCAGGTGGACGATGTCCTCGAGGGAGAGCTCCGGATATCCGGGCGCGGTGATCGCGTTGGCGCCGCCGGCCGCGACAAGCATCTCGCTGACGAACGTGTCGGCGCCCGCCGCGGTCGGCGGATCGTTCCCGACGAGGAGCAGCGTGCGCAGGGGTTTCGCGGTCAGCCGGGCCGGCGCGGCGCTCAGGGCCCGGATCGCGCGGCCCTTCTCCTCGCAGCGGGCGGCAAGGTCGGTGAGCGCCGGCGAGGGCGGCATGTGCAGGCCGGCGGCGAATCCGCTGAGGAATGCGTCAACATCGGCGAGACGGTCGAGCCCCTGCTCGATCAGCACCCAATGATGCTCCGCCGCGAGCCGCTCGACCTCGGGGTCCGTGCCGCTGGCCGCGGGCTGGATGACGATGTGCGTCGGGGCAACGTCGATGAGCCGCTCATAGTCGACGTCGAGCAGCGAACCCACGATCGGCACGATCTCGGGAACGCTGTCGCAGAATGGGGTGCGGCCGACGATCCGGTCGCCGAGTCCCAGATCGACGAGCATCTGGGTCATCGCGGGACTCAGTGACACGAAGCGCACCCTCGCGAGCGCCGACTCCTCGGGGGCCGGCGCGGCCACCGCCTCCGCCGTGCCGACCGCCGCTGGCGTCGAAGGCGGCCCGGCCCGGTCGCATCCCGGCACAAGAATCGCCCCGAGAAGCGCCCCGAAGAGCGCAATCGTGCCCGCGGCGCCACGCGGACGCTGGCGTCGGATGGGCTGGAGGGGCACGTGGCGGGACACGAGTGGCATGGTACGGGAGAGGCAGCGCGGCCTCTTCCCGGACCAGATCGCCGGCGCCTCCCCGGCGCGCTGTCCGAGCTCGGCCGATGTCGCCCGAGCTCACCCCATTCGGGCCGATCGGCGCGAGTCGAGCACTCGCCCCTCGACCGGCGCCGGGCGACCGCTACACTCGTTTCCCGTCTCGGCCTCCGTCGCATGTCGATCCTCTCCTCCATCCGCCGCTATCTCCCCTCGCCGCCCGGCTCCAATCGCCGTCGGTTCGAGGAGCTCGCCGAGGAGTTGCGGCAGGTCCGCCAGGAGACACGCAAGGCCCAGGACCGGATCGCGGACGCCATCGTGCCGCTGGCCCGCGTCTCGGAGCACTTCCCGCTCCTCCGCCGGGAGCTGGACGACTTCGTGCAGGGGCTCTCCGTCACGCTGCGTCAGGCGAGCGACCGCATCCGCGAAGTGGACGAGCGGCTCGACGAGCTGATGGAGCAGACCCGCACCCAGTCCGATGCCCTGGGCATGCTCCAGACGAACCTGATGCAGCCCGAGGGGGAGAATCTTCCTGTGGGAGTGGCGACAAGCCGCCGCGAGGGGGCGTCCACCGCCGAGCAGTTCGAGTCGCTCCGCAGCGCGGTCGATCGGCTCGCCGTCGCGACGACCCGCACCGAGACGCTCCTCGAGGAGATGCTCGACCGACCGCAGGAGAAGCGCGACCTCACGACCTGGTACCTGGCCCTGCTGGCCTTCGGCTTCGCCTCGCTCGGCATTGCGCTGGCGACGATGGCGTACCTGCGGTGAGGCCGCGCGGCCTCGACGGCTGTCGTCGCGTTAGGTGAGCCGCTTGACGAAGTTCCGCGAGAGCTTGGTCATCTCGAAGCCGAGCGCCGGATAGAAGAGCCCCGCCTCGACCCGCTGGGCGTTCGAGCGAAGCTGGAGCGTCGCGATCCCGCGCCGGCGCGTCTCCGCTTCGGCCCACGCGACCAGGGCCCGTCCCGCGCCGCAGCGCCGCGCGCCGGCGCCGACGACGAGGCCGACGACCTCGGCGACCGGGCCCGCGAGGATCGACTCGCGGAACTCGAGGGCGAGCCAGCCGACGACCTCCTCGCGGCCGGCGCCGTCGGCCGCGGGGGTGATGCAGGCCAGCGCCAGCGACCGGTCGGGATCGCCCGCGATCGAGCGGATCCGCTCGCGCGCGACCGCCGGCGCCTGCGGATAGCCGAGTTCGCCGGCCAGCCCCGCGACCCGCGCCGCATCGTCGGGACCGGCGGCGCGGATCCGCACCGCGGCGCTCATGCCGTGCCCGCCGCGCCGCCGGCCGGCGGCGCCAGGAGCTGCGTGCGGGCGATGCGCCGGTAGACGTCGCAGCGCTCTAACAGTTCGTCATGCCTTCCGCTGTCGACGATCCGTCCCGCGTCCATGACCACGATCCGATCGGCGTTCAGCACCGTCGAGAGGCGGTGGGCGATGACCAGCACCGTGCGCCCGACCGCGAACTCGCGCATCGCCCGATTGATCGCGTCCTCGCTCTCCGCGTCGATCTGGCTCGTCGCCTCGTCCATGATGAGGATTGCCGGCTCGCGCAGGATGGCCCGGGCGATCGCGATCCGCTGGCGCTGACCGCCGGAGAGCGACGCGCCCATCTCCATCACCGGCGTCTCGTATCCGCTCGGCTGCCGTCGGATGAAGGCGTCCGCGTGGGCCTGGGTCGCGACGGCCTCGATCCGCTCGCGACGCACGTTCACGAGGCCGAAGCGGATGTTCTCGGCGATCGTGTCCGCGAAGAGCACCGCCTCCTGCGTGACGACGCCGATCATCGCCCGCAGCGAGCGGAGATTCCCGGCGCGGAGGTCGATGCCGTCGAGAAGCACGCGTCCGTCGGTGGGATCCGCCAGCCGCGGCACCAGCGAGAGGAGCGTCGTCTTTCCGCAGCCGTTGGGGCCGACGATCGCGACCGTCTCGCCGTGGCGAATCTCGAGCGTGATGTCGCGGAGAACCGGCGGCGCGTCCTCCGCATAGCGGAACGAGACATTCTCGAAGCGCAGGCTTCGGGCGTGTCGCGGGAAGGCCGGCAGCCCCCGTTCCCTGCGGCCCTCGAGCGGCAGGTCGGTCACCTCGAGCAGCCGCTCCGCCGGCGCGCCGGCCGCCTGGATGTCGTTGATGAGCCCGGTCAGCGGCTTGAAGGAACCGCCGGCGATGCCCAGGGCACCGAGGGCGAGGATGAACCGCTCGAAGGCGAGGGTGCCATCGAGGATCTGCTTCGCGGCGACCGTGGCCAGCACGAGAATCGCGAAGACAGCGAGCATCTCGACGAGCGGCCCGGAGATCGCCCGCGCGGTCCGCACCACCAGCTCGTCGCGCATCGCCCGGCGGTTGGCCCGCGAGAATCGGGAGAGCGCCTCACGCTCGGCGCCGGAGGTCTTCACCGCCCGCAGTCCCTGAAGGCTCTCGTTGCTTGCCCGCAGCAGGTGCTCCTGGGCCAGCAATGCCCCGCGGCTTCCGCGGCGGATGCGGGTGCCGAACTTCCGGAGGATGATGGCCAGCGGCGGCGCGACGACGATCGCCACGACGGTGAGGCGCCAGTCAAACCAGACCGCCGCGAGAAAGCTCGCGATGCCCTTGGTGAGCTGGGCTAACGCCTTGCTCGTCAGGGCGAGGAACCCGCGCTGCAACTCGACCGAGTCCTTGTTCACCCGCGAGACGAACTCGGCCGGTCCGCGGCGGACCACCGTGCCCAGCGGCAGGTGGAGCACGTGGCGGAAGACCTCGAGCCGGATGGCCGCGGTCGTCCGCGTGACCAGCGTGAGCGAGCACCACTGGTGGAGGAAGTTCGCCGCTGCGCCGAAGACGGTCAGCAGGCCGATGCCGACCATGATCAGGACGATGCCGTCGTAGGGATTCGTGGGCAGGAGCGCCACGCCCGACGCGGCGAGCTGGCGGAGCGGCCCGAGCGATGCGCCATGGGCGGCGAGCCAGCTCTCGGCGATCGAGTGGAGGTTCTCCGTCGACTCCCTGCCCCGCTCGAGGATGAGCCGCAGGATCGGCGCCAGGCTCACGAGTCCCGCGGCCAGCCCGCCCGCGGAGAGGCCGGAGAAGATGAGCGTGCCGACCACCAGCGCACGCTGCCGAAGCATGCGGCGGGCGAAGTGCCAGAAGGCTGGAACGCGGGTCGTCACGAGTGGTGCGAAGCGTAGCGGCTGCCCCGCCAAAAGTCGTCGGGCAGGAAGTCGCGCCAGAAGCCCGGGTAGCTCTTCGCCACGCAGCCGGGATCGGCGATGGCGATGTGGGGCCGCACGACGCTCAGCGCCGCGAAGCTCATCGCGATGCGATGGTCCCGATAGGTCGCGATGGTGACCGGCCGATCGTGCGCGCCGGACGGGTCGATGGCGATCGCGTCGCGCGTCGCCTCGCAGCGACAGCCGAGCTTGGTGAGTTCGCTGGCCAGCGCCGCGATGCGGTCGCTCTCCTTCACCGCGAGCGTCGCGAGCCCCGCGATCCGGCTAATGCCGCGGGCCCGCGAGCACGCCGCGGCGAGGGCCAACGACGCGTCGGGGAATCGCGACGCGTCGCCCTCGAAGGGACGGAGCTCGCGCGGGCCGACGACCTCGATCGACGTCGCGTCGCGGGTCACCGTCGCCCCCATCGCCCGCAGCGCGTCGAGGAGCGCCAGATCCGGCTGCACGCTCGTTGCGGGAATGCCCTCCAGCCGAACGCGCCCGCCGGGGGTGATCGCGGCGGCCACCGCGAAGTAGGCGACGCTGCTTGCGTCGGCCTCGACGTCGCGATCAAACGCCTCGATCGACAAGTGAGGAACGCGGTGGGCCATCAGCCGCCCGTCGGCGCTGCGCTCGACGTCGACTGCAAGACCGACGAGGCGCATCGCATCGACGGTGAGGTCAAGATAGGACTCGCTGGTGGGCCGCTCGGCATAGCGAAGTTCGAGCCCATGGCGCATCGTCGGCGCGATAAGGAGGAGCGCTGAGAGGAACTGGCTCGACGCCGTCCGCCCGACCTCGAGCGTGCCGCCCTCGAGGTCACGTGCCGCGCCGACCTCGACCGTGACGGGCAATCGCTCGACTCCATCAACCATGGTGCCGCGCAGGTCGGCGCCGAGGCGGCGGAGGAGCGCGACCCCCTCGTCGATTGGACGCTCGCGCATGCGCGGGCTTCCGTCGACCGTGACCGACTCCGCCGCCCGCGTCGCCAGCGCCAGCAGAAAGCGCGTGGGCGTTCCGCCGTCGCCGAGGTCCACCCGGCCGCCTCGCGGCAGGCGCCCGGCGCCGCCGTGGACGATCACGTCTTCCCCTCGCCACTCGGAGCGGATCCCTAACGCATTGATCGCCGCGAGCAGGCGATCGGTGTCGTCGGAGCGGAGCGGGCGGCGCACCGTTGACGACCCACGGGCGAGCGCGGCGAGGACATAGAGCCGGTTGGTAAGGCTCTTCGACCCCGGCACGCGCACGCGGCGATGAAAGGGATGGGCCTGCGCCGGCAGCGGCAGCGGGTCGGGCACCACGGCGTCGGCGTCGCTCACGACTTTCGGAACACCGCGACGATGTCCTCGACGGGAACGACGAAGAGCCGGTTATCGCCCTCGAAGTCGACGGGAATGGCGTGCTTGGGATTGAAGAGGATGCGGTCGTACTGCTGGATCGGGTAGTCGGCGTTGCGGCTGACCTCGGCGCTCACCGCGACGACGCGACCGGTGAGGGTCGGGATCTCGATCTTGTCCGGCAGGTGAACGCCGCCCTTGGTGACCTTCTTGTCCTCGTCCTTGCGGATGAGCACGCGCTTGCCGACCGGCTCAACGACCTCGATCGCGGAGCGGGCCTCGCGAGCGCTGCTGGGGGAGTGCCCTTCGCCCTTGCCTTCATTGCGGGGTTCAGCCATGGCCGGAGGATACGGCGCGGCACAGCGGCCGACACGTTCCGCGGAAAGCCTTCCCCGCGTTTGGAGCGGGAATCGGATTGTGCGATACTCCGATGAGCCCGACTCAGGCGGCGGCATCGATCCCCATTTCGATCGAACTTCCCTGAAAGAGGCATTGGCGGCGGTGCCTCCGGCACTCTCCGCCTCGACGGCGGTCTGGTGGCGAATCACGTCTTGGCTCCGGGTCCCGCTGGGCCCGCTTCGAAACCGCTTCAGAACTTGGGGAGATCCGCATGCGTCCTCGTTGGATTGGTGTTGCTGCGCTTGGAGTCGCGGCCCTCGGCAGCATGTACGTGCCGCACGCGGGCGGTGAACTCCTGCCCCCCGCCCCCTACGCCGTCTTCGCCACCGCCGAACAGGGGATGGTGTCAACGCAGGAGGACTTCTCGACCATCTGCCTGATGCCGCTTGGGGCCACGATCCGGGCACAGGTCATCCTGCGCGGCGTCGAGCCGGAAATCCTGAACAGTGACGTCACCGTCACCTACTCGATGCCGACGAACGCCCGCTCGTTCGACAAGACGAACTTCTGGAAGTACGCGCCGCAGCTCTTCGGCACCACGCTCGCCCCGGACGTCGGCCGCACCGGCCACGGCCTGAGCGGCTCGATGACCGTGACCGGCGGTGACCTCTGGCAGGTCACCGGCGTGCCGGTCATGCCGAGCGACAACGCCGGCCGACTCGATCCCTTCGCGGTTGGCTTGGTGAAGGTCACCGGCGGCGCCGGCACCGTCTTCGCCCGACCGGTCGTTGGCGTCTCCACCCAGTTCAACTGTGCCCTCTGCCACGGCAGCGGTATGGGAACGCCGGCCTCCGGCGTCCTTCAGTATCACGATGGCTTTCAGGGAACGGACCTTCTCAATCAGCAGCCGGTCTTCTGCGCGAGTTGCCACGCCGACTCCTCGATCGGGGCACCGGGCACGCCCGGCGTCTCGAACCTCTCGCACGCGATCCACAACGGCATGATCGATCCCGTGCAGCAGAGCGGACTCGACAACGTCTGCCTGGCCTGCCACCCCGGACTGCGCGATCCCTTCCAGCGGGACGTGCACAAGGAGGCGGGGCTCAACTGCATCGATTGCCACGGCGACATGACCGCGATGGCCGACCCGGCCCGCGTTCCGTGGGTGGACCTTCCCCGCTGCGGCAATTGCCACAACAAGCCGGGCTACCAGTTCGAGCAGACCGGCAAGCTTTACAAGGACTCGATCGGCCACAGCAGCGTTCGCTGCACCTCGTGCCACGGCAGCCCGCATGCGATCGGGCCGGCGACGACGCCGATCGACAACCAGCAGGCGATCGCGCTGCAGGGTCACGCGGGAACGATCAACACCTGCACCGTTTGCCACACCGTTCAGCCGAACGAGGCGTTCTTCCACAAGGTCACCAACTAACCGAGCCCCAAGCATGCGCACGTTCACCATTGCCACTGCCTGCACCGTGGGCGTCGGAGTGCTTGCCAGCGCGAGCTTCGCCACGCCGCCCAGCTACACCGTGTTCGATCTCGGCACGCTCAACGGCCCCTACACCTGGTTCGATCCGGGGTCGGTGGCCATGGGCGTCGCCCGCACCGCCGTCGTCGGTCACTCGATCAGCGACTTGCCCGGCGAGAACGTCCACGCCTTCCGGCTCATCGATCGTCAGCTCACCGACCTCGGCACGTTGCCGGGCGACGAGCAGTCGATGGCCTTCACCGCCAACGCCCAGGGCGACGCGATCGGCGTCTCCTACAAGCTCGGTGAGGTCGACGTCCATGGCGTCCTCTGGCCCTATGGCGGCGGGATGATCTCGCTCGGGACGATCGAACCGCGGGACATCAACGAGGCCGGCGCGGTCGCCGGCTCGATTCCGATCGCCGGCGCTCCGGGCACCAAGCACGCCGCCCTCATCGCGGGCAAGACGACCACCGACCTCGGCACCCTCGGCGGTCCGTCGAGCATGGGTCTGGCCCTCAACGCCAGCAACTGGGTCGTGGGCGATTCGACGCTCGCAGACATCAAGACCACCCACGGGTTCGTCTGGCGGAACGCAAGCATGCTCGACCTGGGCACGCTCGGGGGCAGCGGAAGTCGAGCCCTCGACATCAGCGACCTCACCGTCGTCGGATTCGCCGACACGGCCGCGGCCCGACCGCACGCCGTTCGGTGGGTACTGAACGCCGCCGGCGCGATCGCATCGAAGACCGATCTCGGCACGCTGCCCGGTGGCACGACAAGCGTCGCCTACGCGGTCAGCGGCGAGACGATCGTGGGCAGCTCAAACGATCGGGCCTTCCGCCACAGCGGCGGCGTGATGGCCGACCTCAACGACCTCATCGATCCGGCCCTCGGCTGGACGCTCACCCGCGCCAACGGCGTCGACTCCGACGGCCGCATCGTCGGCGTCGGCCGTCACTTCGGCCTCACCCGCGCCTTCCTGCTCGTCCCGCGCAAGCCCGCGGACTTCGATCTCGACGGCTCGGTCGGCGCCTCCGACCTCGCGATCCTGCTCGGCGCATGGGGAACCAGCGATCCCGTGCTCGATCTCGACGGCGACGGCACGATCGGCGCAACGGACCTGGCGATTCTCCTCGGCGCCTGGGGCTGACCCGACGCCATCGGACGCTTCGGCCACCGGACTGCCACGAGGACGTATCCTGCGCGGATGACCACCGTCGCCGGACTCCTCGAGCAGTTGAACGCCCTCATCCGCGACGTTCCCGACTTTCCGAAGCCGGGCATCGTCTTCAAGGACATCACCCCGATGCTGGCCGACCCGTCGGGGCTCGGGCTGGCGGTCGAGCTCATGGCCAACCCCTTCCGCAAGGCGAAGGTGGACCTGGTCTGCGGCGCGGAGAGTCGCGGCTTCATCTTCGGTACGGCGATCGCGCAGACCCTTGGGGTCGGGTTCATCCCGATCCGCAAGCCTGGGAAGCTTCCGTCGAAGCGCATTCAGGCCGCATACGCCCTCGAATACGGCACAGACGCCCTCGAAGTCCATGCCGACGCGGTCCGCGCCGGCCAGCGGGTGCTTATGGTCGATGACCTCTTGGCGACCGGCGGCACGATGCAGGCCTGCTGCAGGCTGGTGACCGACCTGAAGGCGACGATCGTGGGGATCGCGGTCCTCATCGAGCTCGGGGCCCTCGGCGGACGGGCGCTGCTGGCCCCGCACCGGGTGCATTCGGTGCTCAGCTACTGAGGCCCACCGCGGCGCGGCTCGCCCCACAGGGGAGTTCCGGCTCCGGCACCTCTGGGCGTACCATGAGAATCCTTCCGCGGCCCCGGCCCCGGAACCCACGCCCGTTCAGTTCGACTTCAGGAGAAGCGGCCTCCACCGCCGCTGTCAACGCTTCCATGAGCACGATTCCTTCCGCCACCTCGACCCGCGGCGCCGTGACCACCGATCCGCTCGCCCTGATCGACGTCGACCACGTCCGCTTCTACGTCGCCAACGCCAAGCAGGCCGCGTTCTTCTACGCCTCGGCCTTCGGCTTCCAGGTCGAGCAGATCTCTGACCTGACCACCGGCAACCGGACCAGCGCCCAGTACCTGCTCACGCAGGGCAACATCCGCATGCTCCTCGAGACGCCGCTCACGCAGGAGCACCCCGCGACGAGCGAGATCGCCCGCTTCGGCGACGGCATCAAGGACATCGCCCTCACCGTCTTCGACGCCGAGAAGGCGTGGGAAGCGGCCCGCAAGAACGGCGGGGCGAGCGCGTACGAGCCGCGGACCTTCTCCGACGGCAAGGGCAGCGTCACGATGGCCGGCATTCAGACCTACGGCCGCGCCGTGCACAGCTTCGTGAGCCGCACCGGCGAGTATGCCCTGCCGAACGTGAAGGGCGGCGGGGTCTTCATGCCCGGCTTCAAGACCTTCGATGGCTTCGCGCTGAACGAATACAACAAGAAGCAGCCCTGCGGCCTCAAGTTCTTCGACCACTGCGTCGGCAACGTCGAGCTCGGGAAGATGAACCACTGGGTCGCGTGGTACGAGAACGTCCTCGGCTTCAAGATGTTCAAGCACTTCGATGACGCGGACATCTCGACCGAATACTCGGCCCTCATGTCGAAGGTGATGGCCAGCGGCAACCACCTCATCAAGATGCCGATCAACGAGCCCGCCGAGGGCAAGAAGAAGAGCCAGATCCAGGAGTACCTCGACTGGCACGACAACACGCCGGGCGTGCAGCATCTGGCCTTCCGCACCGACGACGAGATCCACTCCGTCGCCGAGCTCCGCCGGCGCGGCGTCGACTTCCTCTCGATCCCCAACACCTATTACGAGAACGTCTGGAAGCGCGTCGACGCGATGCTCAAGCAGCATGGCCACCAGGGGGTGAAGGAAGACCACCAGCGGGTCCGCGACCTCGGCATCCTGGTCGACGCCGACGACGAGGGCTACCTGCTGCAGCTCTTCACCAAGCCGCTGCAGGACCGACCGACGCTCTTCTTCGAGATCATCTGCCGCCGCGGCTCGCAGAGCTTCGGCAAGGGGAATTTCAAGGCGCTGTTCGAGAGCCTCGAGATCGAGCAGGGTCGGCGCGGGAACCTGTGAGGTCGTTGCGGCCGCGTCTCGGGTGACGCGTGACGCCCACGTTCAACACAGAGGACACAGAGGGCCACAGAGGGGGCACAGAGAAGAATGAGGAAGGGGCTGCGCGATGTTCGTCGGGCAGCCCCCTTCTCGTTTGGATCTTCTTCTCCGTGCCTCTGTGCCTCCGTGAGAGACCTCTGGCCATGACCAACCCGATGGTTGCATCGAGAGGACCGGCTCTGTTCACTCGCTCGGCCGTGTTCAACCAGAGTTTTCTCACGGAGGCACGGAGACACGGAGGAAGCCGTGGCGGCCGCATCTCGGGGGACGCGTGACGCCCACGTTCAACACAGAGGGCACAGAGGGCCACAGAGGGGGCACAGAGAAGAATGAGGAAGGGGCTGCGCGACGTGCGTCGGGCAGCCCCCATTTCGTTCATGGCTGCGCGGCGAGGGCCAGCTTCACCGCTTGGCTACCGCGGGTGCGAGCCGCGTGACCATCCATCTACGACCTCAAGAACGCGCGCAAGTCTCCCGACGACGGCAGCTCGTCCAAAGCAGGCCTCCCTGCAGAGTTGAAGGGCGTGCAGTCGCTCGCGGTCCGACTTGTCGAGCCAAAAGTCGATATCGGGATCGGCGTCGTCCATCGAGCCGACGCGGATTGTCCGCTCGGGGAGAGTTTGCTTGCCCGCGGGCGACCGCCGGTCATGCATGGCTGGATTCTACCGCGCGCTGTGCGGTCAATTGACGGCTTCGACAGGGAGAGTCACATCCCGGATCGGGGGCCGAGGTCGACCTGGAGGCGCGCGAGGTACACGGCCGAGTCCTCGGAAAGAAGGTTGAGTTCGCGCGCCATGCGCGCCAAGTGGCGCGCGATCTGGAGACGGGTATTCGCGAGTTCAAGCGCCCGCCCGCGATCGCCACCGCGGGCGTACTGCGCCCTGATCAGTTCCTCAAGGACATCCAAGTGCGCGGCCTCAAGCCGGGCTCCGAGCCCGAAGCGCACGTTCTTCGGAAAACCTCCCGACCTTGGGGATGACCCAGCGCAGGATGTCGCTGGCAAGAATGACAGCCGTAGGTTCTTCAAGGCGAGACTTTTTGCCGCCGGCGCCGGCGGGCACCTCAACCACGCGCTGGGAGGGATTCGGAACCTTGCTCCTCGCCATCCCGCCCCATGTACCTCAAAGAGGAAGAAGAAGAAGAAGAAGAAGAAGAAGAAAGACAGAAGGGTAAAGGAAAAAGGAAAGAGAGGAAAGGAAAGTTAGGGGGCCCTCGCGACGCGGAATCCGACGTCGAAAAGCTGCATGAAGGGCGTGCCGTGGAAGCGCATGGAGGAACGCAGGCTTAGGCTGTTGTTGCCCGCCCCCCCGCCACGCGCCACGCGATCCCAACCGGTCGCAGGACCCTGCGGGTTGACCGGGGGGCTCGACGCGTAGTAGGTGGCCGAGTAGATATCGTTCACCCACTCAAGAACGTTCCCCGACATGTCGTGGAGCCCGAGCGAGTTCGATGCCTTGCCGCCGACCACGTACGTTTTCCCGCCAGAATTGGCGTTGTACCACGCGATGATCCCGACGAGCGAATCGTCGTTCGTCCCGTTCGGGAACCCCGGCCCGCTGTGGAACGCCGTCGTCGTGCCGGCGCGGTACGCGTATTCCCACTCGTCCTCGGTCGGCAGCCGGAGCCCCGTCGCCGAAAGGAAGACATTGATCGTGAACCAGGAGACCGTTTCGACCGGTCGGTCGTTCGACCCGGGGAATCCGTTCGCTGCCTGGTGGTACGACGGGTTCGACCCCATCCTAGCCGTCCACTGCGCTTGGGTCACCTCGTAGCGGCCCATGTAAAACGGGCACGTCAGCGTCACGGCGTGGACGGGGCTCTCGTCAGAGAAACAGCTGAACTGATTCGACGGCGAGCAGCCCATGTTGAAGGTGCCGGGCGGCACGAGCAGCATCTCGATCTGCGACGCGTTGTCGCGCACGCGCCATGCGAGGCCGGTGGCGACGATCGCGTTGCGGAGGGTGGCGTCCGTGACCACCGCGGGATCGGGGGCGGCTTCGATGAGTGTGGCCCAGGACGGGACGTTCGGTGGGTTCGGCGAGGGCGGCCACGCCCCGAGCTGCACCGCGAGGTCGGCCGCGCTGACGATGCCGTCGCCGTTGAGGTCGGCGCAGGGACTCTGCGTGCAGGGTTGCCCCCACGCGCCCAACATAAGCGCGACATCGATCGCGTTGACTTGTCCGTCGCCATTCAGATCACTCGGCGGCGTGAGCGCCGCGATGCCTTGGGGGTTCGCGATCGCTTGGGCAAGGCCCGGGTTGTCGAAGGTAGTTCCCGAGTTCGATCCTCCCGTCGCGTCGCAGCCGCCGTTGGTGTGGATCCCGACGGCCTCTCCGTCTGATTCGCGAATGATCGGCGAGCCCGAGTTTCCGCCCATCGTGTCGGCGACGTAGGAGATCATCGTCCCGGGGCCGACGCCGGCAATCGCGCCGACGTGCGTCTGGTTCGTCTGATTCTCCCAGCCGTCGTCGAGGCCGAATCCCGTGACGCGGACCAGGCCGTTCGAGCTCGCCGCCGCGCGGACGTACGACCGCATGCCCTGAGCGGCGAACGGCGAGAGGCCAGTGGTCGAGTTCGAGAAGACGCCGAAGTGCGTCCAGTCGTCTCCCTGTCCGTTGTTGTGGAACTGCACCGACGCCGGGTCGATCACGTACTGGTTCGACGGGCTGGGGTTCTGGACGGTGCCGTCCTGATTCGACTTCGGCACGTTGAACTGGACGACTTCGGGAGCGCTGAAGTTGAAGCTTGCCGCGCAGTGACCCGCGGAGAGCATTGCGTTCTGCTGGTTGTCGAAGAGCCAAGCGGTGCATCCGACCGGCATGATGCGACCCACGCGCGGGTCGGAGCTCTGGCATCGATCGTCGGTCGGCCCGCAGATTGTGGCGACGCCGCCGTCCATCGGCACGCCAGCGTGCACGCCGAGCACCGCGACCCGCCCACTGCCGCCATTCCCAGCGAAGAGCTCGATGCGAACCGCATCGCCGTTGAAGTAGGCGGAGGTGTAGCCCCACTCAGCCAACGTCTGGGCGTTCAGGGTCTGGTCGAAGCCGTCCTTGAGTGACGTGATGCGGAGGTGGCTCGCGCCGGCACGTGAGGTAGGCCCTCGAAGCGCCGTGATCGACGGATCGAAGATCACGCGGATCCACTCGGCATCGGTCGAACCGACGACCTCGGAGTAGATCGGCTCGTCGCCCGAGGCGAGGCCTGTTCGATCGCCGGAGTCGGACGTCACGGAACGTTGCCGGTAAGGAATCGCGTCGGGCTTCTCGGTTGGGCATGCCCCCCACGATTGGACGAGAAGCGCGAGGTCCAGCCGATCCACCGCGCCGTCCCGATTGAGGTCGGCATCGCAGACCGCGCACTTGCCCCACGAGTCCATGAGCTGTGTCAGGTCGCGGTTGCCGACCGTGCCGTCATGGTCGATGTCGCCCGGGCAGCCCGAGCCGAGCGCCACAGGTGAGCAGCAGAACGCTACCGCAGCGAGTGCGATCGAACAGGCCCGCGCGAACCGTCCGGTTACGCGACGAAGCCCAGTCTCCCCCGACGTGAGCGGTGTCATTGCATGCTCTCCACTCTGTGAGTCCGCCACGACGACCGAGGCGTCGAACCACCACGGCCAACGAAACGCAGCCTCATTTGCCCCAGCAAGCTAAGCCGGTTGCGCGAACGCAGCATACGGCGCGGCGGAGTGGAAACAAGCCGCCGGTAACAATATGGCGATCTCACGGAACGGTCGGCCGGTCGCACGGCACGGCCAGACCCGGCGACGGGCCGGAGCCAGGATTGCCTCGACGGGCGCGGCAGCTTGCCGGGCGAACCGGAAGCCGTGACGTTGCGTGACGCCCCCGTTCAACACAGAGGCACAGAGGGCGCAGCGGACGCAACGCGGAATCACCCGGAAATTGGACCAAGGACGGCCTACGCAGCCAGCACGGTGGAATGCCGATCGCTCTCACGTCTCGGCCGGCCGCGTCCTAGGAGGATGATTCGCCGCGAGGTTCGCCGGAGAATCCATCGCAGCACAGGAAGTCGAATCGCCCCCTACTCCCGCCTCTGATGACCTCTCTGTGCCCCCTCTGTGCTCTCTGTGTCCTCTGTGGTGAGTCTGGTCGCATTGTGCGGAATCCTCGGCACAGAGAAGAATGAGGAAGGGGCTGCGCGACGTTCGTCGGGCCACCCCCTTCTTGCGTGCGCTCCGGATGTCGGGCGGCGGACCGAGATGGGAATCGCCGCAGCGCTTTCTCACGGCGTTCGCGCGACACGGAAGCCGAGGATGGAGTACTTGGTGGCGGGCAGCACGGAACCGCGGTCGGACGATCGCTGGGATTGCGTGTAGTCGAACCACGAGCCCCCCCGCACCGATCGATACGTTCCGCTCTCCGGCCCGGTCGGATCCGACGAGGGGCTCGACGCGAAGTACGTCGGCGAGTACCAGTCGCTTACCCACTCGGCGACGTTTCCCGACATGTCGTGGAGTCCGAATCCGTTGGGCGCCTTGCCGCCGACGGCATGGGTCTGGCATTGCCCGGTGGGAGGACATGGGCCCATGTAGTACCACGCGATGGTCGCGACGAGCGAGTCGTCATTGGTGCCATTCGGGAAGCCGGGCCCGCTGTGGAAGGCCGTCGTCGTCCCCGCGCGGTACGCGTATTCCCATTCGGCCTCGGTCAGCAGACGGAGCCCCGTGGCTGAGAGGAATCCTTGGATCATGTTCCAGGAGACCATTTCGACCGGCCGAGTATCCGGCCCCGGATACCCGTGCGCCGCTGTCCACCACGACGGGTTCGACCCCATCGTCGAGGTCCATTCCGCCTGCGTCACCTCATAGCGGCCGACATAGAAGGGTTGTGTGAGCGTCACGGCATGCACCGGGTTCTCCCACGACATGCAGTTGTAGTCATCCGATGCCGAGCAGCCCATATCGAAACTGCCCTGCGGAATCAGCAGCATCTCGATCTGCGAAGCGTTGTCGCGCACGCGCCACGGATACCCGGTCGCAACGATCGCGTCGCGGAGCGCGGCGCTCGTGACGACCGCGGGATCGGGCGACGCCTCAAGGACCGTGGCCCACGGAAGCTGCACGCAGGGGCTCCCCCAGAAGCCCAGAATCGTCGCGAGATCGGCGGCATCGACGGCGCCCGAGCCGTCGAGGTCCGCAAGGCAACCGTTGCACGGCCCCCACGCCCCGAGCAGGAGTGCGAGATCCGGTCCGCTCACGTCGCCGCTCCCGTCGAGGTCCGCGTGGCAGGCGTCTTGCGCCCGTGCATTCGTCGAGAACGTCACGGTGACCGCGAGGGCCGTGCAGATCGCAGGAATCATCCGATGGCTCATGTGTGCCTCCAACCCCCACGAGGCCACACACCGAATCCGCGACGGGTCGCCGTCGCAATCGACACGATCCGATGTCAGCGCCCACGCTCCGCGCGAAGCGAAGGACGACACGAAGCTACCGCGCGAATCGACATGCGAGAAGCCCCCGTCGCGGAATGGCACCGCCCTCCACTGGATCGCCGCGGGCAAGAGTCGCCACAACCTGATCGCGGGCGCACGAACGAGTCGGAGCGCACAGCGGGCGATGGCCGCAGGGCGGTACGCTGCGGACCGTCGGCCCGACCTGGAACGCTTGGGCGGTTCGTGGAGGATTCTGTCGTGGCGATCGCAGCGATCTCGATGGTGTTCGCACTCGGTGCCGCGGCGGCTCCGCCGGCCGATGCTGCCCCGGCGTCGCCATGGTTTCGCATCACGGTGGTCGATCGGGCCACGCGACGCGGCGTGCCCCTGGTCGAACTCACCACGACGAACGGCATTCGCCAGGTGAGCGACAGCGCGGGGGTGATCGCCTTCGACGAGCCCGGGCTGA
This sequence comes from Phycisphaerales bacterium, assembly GCA_044220875.1. Lineage (GTDB taxonomy): Bacteria > Planctomycetota > Phycisphaerae > Phycisphaerales > SM1A02 > JAEUIT01. Next base: position 38,462 of record JBGAQH010000004.1, read on the forward strand.
TGGCGAGCGAGGTCTGGTTCGGCATCTCGAGCCACGGCTATGGCGTGCCGAAGGATGGCTTCGGCAACGCCGGCGTCCGCCTCACGCCGCGGGCCGGGGCGAGTGCCGTCGTCGAGGTCGATCGGACGAACATCGCCGAACGGCTCTACCGGCTCACCGGCGCCGGCATCTATCGCGACAGCGTCCTTCTCGGCGACCGGCCGCCCGTCCGCGAGCCGCTGATCAACGGCAAGGTGCTCGGGCAGGACAGCGTGCAGACGGCGATCTATCACGGCACGATCTGGTGGTTCTTCGGCGACACGAGCAGAGCCTCCTATCCGCTCGGCAACTTCGCCATGTCCGGGGCGACCTCCTCGTTCCCGCCACGGCTCGGCGGCGACGGACTCGATCCCGAGCGCGGCATCGACCTCCGCTACGTCGTCGGCGACGACGGATTCTCGCGCCCAATGTGTCCGCTCGAGGGTCCCGGTCCGGTCTGGTGCGACGGGATGACGGTCGTGCCCGATGCAGATGGCCGCGAACAGTTGCTCTGCCATTACGCACGGATGAAGGACCTCGGCACGATGTACGAACATGGCATCGCCCGCTTCGACGATGCCCATGAGCGGTTCGAGCCCCTCCGCTCCCTCACTCTTGACCAGACGCGCCACCCGCGCGGCGGCGGCAGTCCCCTGCTCCATCGCGACGGAGCGACGACCTACGTCTACTACGCTTCGCCCCTGCCGCTGGTCCGTGTCGAAGCCCACGTCGATGCCGTGCTCGATCCTTCCGCCTACGAGACCTTTACCTGCCTCGAGCCCGGAGCAACGCTTGACCTCGATCATCCGCGGATCGAGCGGCGCGACGGCCAGCCCGTGTGGGGATGGAAGAGGGCGACCGCGTCGATCCGCCAGCAGGACGAGGCCGAGCTGATCAAGCGCGGCCTGCTGCCCGCGGCCGCTGCCCGCCTGCAACTCGTCGACGACGAGACCGGAGCGCCGGTCATCGCCCATGTCGGCACCGTCGCGTGGAACGCGTATCGACAGCGGTTCATCCTCATCTTCCAGCAGCTCTTCGGTTCGTCGCTTGCGGGCGAGATCTGGTTCGCCGAAGCGCCCGACCCGACCGGGCCGTGGACGCGAGCCCGCAAGATCATCACCCACGACGACTACTCCTTCTACAACCCGGCCCACCATCCCTTCCTCGATGCCGATGGCGGCCGGCGCATCTACCTCCAGGCGACCTACACCCGCGAGTTCAGCGGCACGAAGGTGCCGACGCCACGGTACGACTACAACCAGATCATGTACGCCGTCGATCTGGCGGACCCGCGATTGCGATTGGGCCGCGCCGCAAGCGATCTGCCCCCGAGGGCCGCGACCGGATCCGACGTCCGACCGTCACCGGGACCGTGAGGATCTCCCGCGGAGGGCTCCGCCGCTTCCGATTCCGGTTCGCGGCGCAACGCAACTCAGGACGCCGTCGATCGGCGCGGCTGGATCGCGTAGCTCGCGGCGACGGTGCCGTTGTCGCGTTCGTTGCGGGCGCCGGGGAGCGCCGCTCGCACGAAGTCGACGGTGGCGGCGTCGGGCGTCACGCGAACGCGGAGGTGGCCGGGGCTTCCGAGGATCTCGCCGCTCACGTACCCGTATTCGCCCGCGCTCCGCGTGCCGCCGTTGGTGTTGCCCGGCTGCGGAACGCACTGGTAGATCAGGCCATCCCGTTCACTCTTGACGTACAGATGGTCATGGCCGTGGAAGACGACGGCAACGCCGTGCTTCACGAGGAGCTCATGGATTGGCATCGGCCACCCCGGCCGGTGTTCGGCGAAGCCCGCGGAGCCGTCGGCGTTCTTGCCGCCCCATTCGAAGAAGGGCGAGGCCTCGACGCCACCGCGCCCTTCGCGGCCCAGGCCGCCGACGAGGTGATGGAGAAAGACGAATCGATAGCGAGGCGAGCTCGCCTCGAGCGTCGCCTTCAGCCAGTCGTACTGCTCGCGACCGAGCGTGCGATCCCAGGAGGCATCGGTCGGGACGAGCTCCTTCGTCTCGCCCCCCTCGCTTGCGTTCCGGCCGCCGCGCGGCTTGCTCGTCGTCGTCCAGAAGGGATCAAGGACGATGCACTGCGCGTCGCCCCACATGAATGCGTAATAGTGATTTCCGCGCCGTGCGCCCGCCTCGCCACGAAGCGCCGTCTGTCCGCCGTAGAAGCCCGCACCCGTCAGCGGCGGCGGAAATCGCTCCGTGCGCCGGGCGTAGCTCCACGCGGCCATGTCGCCGTCGCCGCGTGCCGCCCAGCCCGCTTCGCCATCGTGGTTCCCGAGGGCCATGAAGAGCGGGGCGCTGGCGCAGAGTCGCCCGAAGTAATACCGCTGGGCGTCATACTGCGGAAGGGCCTCGTGGAAATCGCTCCGCTTGTCGGTCATGAAGGTATCGCCGAGGTCGACATGAAAGTCCGGCCGGTCGGCGAGGGCGTTGTCGAGCGTCCGCACGTACGCGGCGGGGTCCATGTTCGCGTCGAGGTGGGAGTCGGCTTGGATGGTGAAGGTGAAGGCCTGGCCGGGTCGGCGCTGGGTGTGGAATCGTCCGGAGACCGTGGCGTGCGACTGTTCGCCGGTCACCGCATACCGGTATTCGCAATCGGGCTCCAAGCGATCGAGCGTGATGAGTGAGGCGCTTCCCACCACGAGGCGCTCCGAGGCGGTGCGCTGCTCGGCCTTCCCGCCGGCACGTTCGTATGCGACCGTCACCGGCCCTGTCTCGCCAAAGCCCATGACGCTGACGCCGATCGAGCGGTCGGTCGGTTGCACGAGGACCACGTCGAACGGCCGCTCGGGCACGTCGGTGTGGAACGACGTCATCTGGGCGAGCAGTCCAGGGCGCGGCCGATCGTTCGCCGGTGGGGCCTTGTCGCGCGGTCGGTCGTTTGCGGGCGGATTCCTTTCCCGCGGTGCCCGCTCCCCCTTGCCCTCGCCCGATCGCGTGTACCGCAGTTCAAGCGACGCCGTCGCGATCGTCGTCGAACCGATCGCCCGAAGCAGCTCGGCTCGCGAGCGAGGCTCCGTCGACGAGGGCAGAGCCTCGGAGAGCGCGTAGAGCGTCGCCACGTAGCGTTTCTCGCCCGGCCCCTTCGAACAGGGCGGCGCATACTCGGCACGGTCGTTCAGGCTGTTGCGGCCGAGCCGGCCGACCCCCGGCGTTCCTTCGGCAAGTCCCGTGGCGTCGGCGGGAATCCCCTCAACGACGTAATAGACCTTCTCGCCTCCGTCAGGCGGCACATGATGGATCGTGAGGGCGAGGGCCTTGGTTCCCTTCGGCAGATCGTGCCAGGCGAACGGCGGCGCGATGCTCTCGCCGTCGCAGGTGTACTTGGCGGGAAGGACGCCGTCATGCACCACCGGGGAGGAAAGCAGGAATCCCGCGGCCGCCGGAGCTCGCGGCGGATCGTTCGCGTCGCGCGGCGGCGGGGCCTTCGCATCGCGTCGAGGAGCGTCGCCGCCGTCGCGGCCCCGGCGCTCGGGACGCCCATCGCGCGGTTCGTTCGCCTCTCGCGGCTCTCTGCCGCCAGCGGGTCGGAACTCCTCCTCCGTCCGCGTGCCGTCCGCCGCGATGCGAACGAAGTGCACCATGCCCGCGTCATCGACCGAGTATTCGATCCGTGACGGCTTGCCCGCGATCTCGTAGGTCAGACGCCATGCTCGCGGGCCGGTGGACGCGAAGTCGGTGATCGTCGCGCCGCGCAGCGGTCGTCCCGCCTCGCGGACCGGATCGGTCCGCGGCTGCGGCACAATCTGATCCCCCTCGACGCGGACTTCGCCCCGCATGCCACCGTTGATGTACGGATAGCTCTTGCTCGCGTGATAGTGATAGCCATCGCCCGCGCCGTGCCCGTTCAGGGCGTCGAGCCGATCCGTGCAGCCACGCGGGCAGGCCGCGTCCGCGCCGGGTTTCGCGGCAGGATCGAAGAGCCCGTAGATCGGATAGCCGTCCAGGGCGAATGCGATCGGCTTGCCGGGGCCAACGACGGCCGCGAGCGCCAGCGGCGCGACGTGGTAGTGATAGTCGTCGGCCCGTCCGCAGTGTCCGCCGAACTCGTCGAGTTCGCCGATGGCGAAGGCGTCCTCGCCGCGATTGTTCAGGGCATTGAAGATCGGGAGACCGTTCGCTGCCAGCGCGATCGCCCCGCGACGAAGCTCGGTCTTTCCGGAGACGGGCTCCTTGGCCATCACCGGCCTGAGCGGGATCTGCCAGGCGTTGGCGCCGGTGTAGCGTTGCGGCAGGGGCACCTGCTGTTGCCAGGCCCGAATCCCCTTCATCATGGTGAAGGCGAGCGGAGCGTGCGGCAGGCCATCGCTTTCGACGTAGAGCCATCGCTCGTCGCTTCGGGTCGTGACGTAGGGAGCGAAGGGCGCGAAGGTCGCCGCCTGCCAGGGTGCCTTTGGCGCCGGCGTCGCGCTTGGCGCCGGCGCCGCGGAAGGCGCGCCCGTCGGGGAGCCCTGCTGACGGACGATCGACTCGCGCCTCGCAGCGACCCACGCTTGGTCCTCGGGGGCAAGACGTGCGATCTGAAGCGTGATCACCGGCCCATCGTCGCTCTGGATGGAGACCTCTCCGTCGCGTGCGGCAAGGAACGTCCCCCGCCATGCAAGATCCGCGGCGACGTGTCTCCAGGTGCGGGCGTTGGCACTCGGACCACCCGTGTCCGCGTGCGGATCGTGGGCCATGAGCGTGGCCGCAGCGCCGCCGGTCAACAGCGTCACACACACCAACATCCACTGTCTCATGATGCACCGTCCTTCTTGGTGTCGTCCTTCTTGGTGTCGTCCTTCTTGGTGTCGTCCTTCTTCTTGCCACCCTGCTTCTGGCCCCCCTGCTTCTTCTGGCCCTGCTTCTGGCCCTGCCCCTGGCCATCGGGCTTCTGACCGCCGCGACCTCGCGCGGCGTTGCCGTAGGCGGCGACCTCCTTCGCGAGCTCGGCGACAATCTCGGGGTGCTCCGCGGCGACATCCTTCGTCTCCGCGGGGTCCTCGATGATGTTGAAGAGAAGCGGCGGCGCCCCACCCGACTGGGTCACGAGCTTCCACGGCGAGCGGATGCAGGCTGCGTCCTTGGTGCCCATCACGAAAGCTGGGTGCGGGACCGCCTCGCCGCTGCGAAGGGCCGGCCAGAGGTCGATGCCGTCAAGCCGCGACTCGACGCCCATCGGCACGCCGGCGGCGCTGCAAAGCGTCGGGAAGACGTCCATCACCGACATGAACTGGTCGCTCTTCCCCGTCGGCTTGATGACGCCGGGCCAGCGCACCGCCGCGGGGACCCGGATCCCGCCCTCAAAGGTCTCACCCTTCTCTCCGCGCAGCGGGGCGTTGCTGGCTCCCTGCGAGAGCTGCCCGCCGTTGTCGCCGAAGAAGAGCACGATCGTCGAGTCCCGCAGCCCTGCCGCGTCGATTTCGGCAAGAAGCCGGCCGATCGCGGCGTCCATGTGCGTTACGTTCGCGGTGATGATCGGGCGCTTCTCGCGTCGCGACAATTCCTTGGCCGACGGTGGCGGAGCGAGCGGCCCATGCACGGCGTTGAAGGCCAGATACAGAAGGAACGGCTTCGCGACATCGCGATCCTTCACGTGGCGTATGGCGTCGTCGACCAGCAGATCGGTCGTGAAGCCCTCCTCCTCGACCGGGACGCCGTTGCGCTGCCAATCGAGCTGCTGAAGATCGTGTCGCGTGTGGTCGTAGTAGTCGATCGCGCCGTGCAGGAAGCCGTAGAAGTAGTCGAAGCCGCGTCGATAGGGCCGGTACTCCTCGCCCGACTTGGCATTGTCCGCGTTGCCCCCGAGGTGCCACTTGCCGAACATCCATGTTTGGTACCCGGCGTCGCGGAAGGCCTGCGGAAGAATGCGGTACGTCAGTTCGAGCCCGTTGCTGTTGTTGACCCCGGTGCGGAGCGTCGAGACGCCGGTCAGCAACGCCGCCCGCGTCACGCTGCAGATCGGATTCGCGTAGAAGCGGTCGAGTCGCGCGCCCTCCCGGGCGAGCGCGTCGATGTTCGGCGTCCTCACCGCCGGGTTGTTCCAGCCGACGTCGCCGAAGCCATGGTCGTCGGACACGATGAGGACGATGTTCGGTCGCCTGTGCCCGGGCGCCGCCGGAGCGGATCCCGGCGCGGCGGCGGGTGGCGCCGACGGCGGAGCGCCGTCGGCGGCTGCGGCGCCCCGAACGACCACCATCGCGATCACCCACGCGAGAGCGCACGCGAAGGCAGGGAGGCGGACGAGGAATGCCGTCCGCCGCAGACACCGGGTTCGGTACGTGGTCATGCGCTACTCCATGGGAAGGACGCGGCGCTGGGCATCGTGATGGGCCGCATGGGAAAAGAAGTCGTCGGGAAGCGCGTCGCTTGACTCGAGGGTGAGTTCCACGCTGCGCGGGCCGCCCTTGGCCTGCGGAAGACGGTCGAAGACCATGCGCTGCACCACGCCGCTGTGCGGGTCGTAGTCGATCACGACGCGCTTGGGACCACGCCGCACGTCGTCGCGCCGCGTCGCCTCGATGCGGGCGACATGCGCCGATGGGTGCGGCGCATGGCCGCGCACGGAGATGCGATAGCGTGCCGCGAGCGAAGCGAGATCGTCTGCGAGATCGAGAAACGGAAGGTCGTGCTGTTCGCCCGGAAGCAGCCCGCGAAAGCGACGCGGATCGCCGCTGACCCGTACCGGCCCATCGGCGGGCACGAACCAGGCGGTCGCGCCGTCGCTGCCCGAAACGGTTCGCTCGCTCCCGGCACCGCGAATGAGCACGTACGAGCGACCGCCGCGCACGTGCAGCGTCGCCCCCTCAAGCGAGCTCGTCGTGTCGTCGATCCCCCGAATGCGGTAGGTGCGGTCCGAGGCCGCGGTGCGGGCGGCAATGCGGGCCAGGTCGCCGGTCGCGAATGCCGTCGTGAGTGATTGAGGGACGAGCCAAAGCAGCATCGCCATCACGAGAGCGGCGGCGATCGGCGCGAGGCGTCGCGTCGGGGTCGCCTCACGGGCCACCGCACACACGACGGATCGCGGCGCGGCCTGAGCGCTCAGCATGTGGCCGAGGTGGTCCTCGAGGAGGAGCGCCCGGGCGAAGGCTTCGGCACACTGCGGATCCGTCGAGATGCGGGATCGGAATGCCGCGGCCTCGTCCGGCGAGAGCGAGCCGTCGAGGGCCTGCTCGATCAGGCGACGGTCGGAAGCGGCAATCCCGTCCGACGAGGAGGGCTCAGGCACGGCGCGTCTCCTCCATCGCCATGCGTTCCTCGATGCACTGCCGCATCGCATCACGGGCCCGCTGGAGCGCCTTCGACACGGTGTTCGGGTGCATGCCGAGGGCAACGGCGATCCGCTGGGGCGTCATGTCGCTTCGATAGCGGAGATCGCAGATCTCGCGGACCCTTCCTTCGAGTCGCTCGAGGCAATCGGCGAGGAAGGCGAGCTTCGCGGATTCCGCCTCGGCGACCCGGGCGATCGCCGCACTCAGGGCGTCGAGCGCTGCGCCATCGAGCAACGATGGCGCACGCCGCTTCCGCCGAAGATGGTCCAGCGCGTGGTGCCGGGCGATTCCCAGAGCCCACGGGAGAAAGGGCCGGGCAGGATCGAAGCCGGCGTAGGACTCGATCACGGCGACGGCGGCACTCTGCAGGATGTCCTCGCGGTCACGTCGATCGGCGACCATCGCCGAGACCAGCGCGGAGACCGCAGGTTGGGCCGTGGTCCACTGAGCAATCGCCGTACGAGTCCGTTCGTCCATGAGTATCCAGCCGGAGCCGATGTCGGAGTGCAGGGCGGCTCATCCTCCTTTCGTCCGAAACCGCACATCGTGACCGCAAATGCTTCATTCGGCGGAATGTTCTGCTGGCTCGTATCGTGGAGGCGCATGGTCCGATCGATGGGCATCACGCTCTCCCTTCTTGCGGCGCCGCTCGTGGCGGGCGGCTGCGCGTCGCCCCGTGGCGCAACGTCGACGACAGCGGTGCCGCCTCCCCCGGGCATGGTGCTCATTCCCGGCGGCCGATCGACCATTGGATCAGACGATCCGATCTCGCTTGCCGCCGAGCGTCCCGCTCATGCGGTCGAGGTCGATGCCTTCTGGATCGACGCGACCGAGGTGACCAACGAGGCGTTCGCGGCCTTTGTCGCGGCAACCGGCTATGTGACGACCGCGGAACGCCCACCGGACTGGGACCTGCTGAAGACGGAGCTTCCGCCCGGGACAGCTCGTCCGGCAGATGACGTGCTCGTCCCCGGCTCGCTCCTCTTCCGCCAGCCGCCATCGACGGCGGTGGCCGAAGACGTCAATCCTTCGACCTGGTGGGCCTGGACGCCGGGTGCGTCGTGGCGCCACCCTGAGGGCCCGGGAAGTTCGATCGAGGGGCGACCGACCGATCCGGTCGTGCATGTCAGTTGGGCCGACGCCTCGGCGTACGCGGCGTGGGCGGGCAAGCGGCTCCCGACTGAAGCGGAGTGGGAGATCGCGGCGCGGGGCGGCAGCGACTCGCGCTATCCCTGGGGGGCGGAGCGCATGCCGCAGGGATGTCCGATGGCCAACGTCTGGCAAGGACGTTTCCCAGTCGAGTCCCTCGGCACGGACGGATACGACGGCCGCGCGCCCGTCGGTCGATTCGCACCGAATCGCTACGGCCTCTTCGACATGATCGGCAACGTGTGGGAGTGGTGCGAGGACGCGTATGACCCGACCATGCACGCTCGACTCGCGGCCCAAAGAGACTGCCCGCACGACCCGACCGGGCCGACGGTGCGGCACGATCCGAAAGTCGGGACGGAACGAGCGATCCGCGGAGGTTCCTATCTTTGTGCCGAGAACTACTGCCAGAACGATCGCCCCTCCGCTCGCAGGGGGCTTGCCTGGGATACGAGCATGAGCCACATCGGATTTCGGTGCGCACGGTCGGTGATGGCGTCCCGACCAGGCATGGCTGCGTCCCCCGACTCGGCTGCCCACCACGAAGCGAAGAGCAGGAGCGGCATCCGGTGACCTTCCCCCATCGGTGATTCCACGGCAACGCCAGCGCCAGGTCCGCGAGCCCCGAGGCGACAACCCCGCCGCGGGAGGATCCGCGATGAGCCAGACGTCGTTCCGTCGCATGCGCCGTTCATGGGTTGAAGCGAAATCTCGGACCCCGATCGGGCCGGGGTGCCTGACGATTGCGACGCGGCACGCTGCGGCGCGAAATCCGTGAACCGATCCGCGAAAGCCTCTCGCATGAGACTCCGGACTCGCAGTCGGGAAGCGTCAACGCTGCCGACGCCGTCGCGAGCCGTCAATGTCGACCTGGTGTGTTCACTGTCCCCCTGCGGAGGTTCCCGTGAAGCTGTTTGAGCGTCGTTCTGGCTGGCTGTGTGGTATCGCCCTCTCCATCACCTCAGCGGTGTTTGCCGGTGGCGGCACCTGCTGCCCGAACGACCTCGACGGTGACGGCGAGGTGGGAGCCAGCGACCTGTCGATCCTCCTCGGCGGCTGGGGCATCTGCTCCGCGGACTGCTCGTCCACGATGGTCGTCGGGCGCATCACGCGTCTTGATGGATCGCCGGTGGCGCACGCGGTGGTCACGTCCTCGCTCGGAGGCCAAGGGGTCAGCGGCACCAACGGGAGCTTCGGCTTTTCCGTCACGGTCACCGACGCCACGGCCTCGCTCTCCGTGACCGCCATCACGCAGATGGACGGAGAGACCTATCTCGGAACGCAGGAGATCGTCCCCGTCGAGGCCAACGGCGTCACCGACGCCGGGATCATGTCGGTCGCGCCGGGAGCAACCTGCCCGTCAACCTGGCTGCCCGGATTCGGCGCTGGCACGTCCAACGGAAAGATCTACTCCGTGACCGCATTCGACGATGGCTCGGGCAGTGGCCCGTCGCTCGTCGTCGGCGGCCAATTCAGTTCCATCGGCGGCGTCGCAGCGAACAACGTCGCGCGGTGGAATGGCACGTCGTGGACCGCGATGGGCGCCGGGTTCAACAGTGTCGTTGCTGACCTGGCCGTCATCCACAGCCCGAACGGCACGTCCGACACGCTGTATGCCGGCGGCTTCTTCACCAGTTCGGGGGGATCGTCACTCGGCCACATCGCCCGCTGGAACGGGACGACATGGTCGCCTCTTGGCAGCGGTGTGGACGCCATCGTGCGCGATCTGCTCGTGGTGAACGACGGTACTCCGAGCCCCTCGGTGGTGGCCGCCGGGGACTTCCTGATCGCCGGAGGCGTCAGCGCCCCCAAAGTGGCGAGGTGGGACGGCGCCACCTGGTCGGGATACGGCACGGGGCCGGGGCAGGCCGGCTCGGTCTTCGCAGTCGCGGTCTGCGATGACGGCACGATCGGCGGCCCGGCGCTCTATGCAGGCGGATCCGCTGGCATCCCCGGCCGAGTCGCGAAGTGGAACGGAAGCGCCTGGGTATCGGTCGGGGGCGGCATCGACAACGCCAACGTGTTCGCGCTCGCGTCCTACCGCGATCCCGCGACCGGACGCCAGGCCCTGTACGCGGGCGGATCCTTCACGGGCGCAGGTGGACAGGCCGCTGCAGGCATCGCCATGTGGAATGGTGTGGCCTGGTCATCCGTGGGAAGTGGCATCAGCGCCGGCGGATGGATCTACAGCCTCTCGGTCTTCGACGACGGCACCGGCCACGGCCCGCGACTCTTCGCCAGCGGCGAATTCACCACCGCCGGCGGTGTGCCCGCGGAGCGCGTCGCTGCGTGGGACGGCTCGCAGTGGACCGGCCTTGGCGGCGCCATCGACGGTCCCGTCCGCTGCGTGCGGACGGCCGACCTTCACCTCGGCGGCGGGACGATCCTGTACGCGGGCGGCGACTTCACCGCCGGCCCGGCCGGGCAGCCCTACCTCGCCCGCTTCGGTTGCGTTCCGGGGACGAACGATCGCAGACGCTGAGCGTCTGGCGCCATCGTCGCGTTAGGGGCAGGAGTCGAGCGTGACCTTCATCTCGAAGTGCCCCGTCGCCATGAGGAAACCCGAGACCTGGATGTAGTAGATCCAGCCCGGATCGGTCTCGAAGGAGACGCGGCTCTTTCGGTTGAGCCCGCCGATCTGGCAACCGGGCAGGAGACTGTCGTCGTTGCAGGCGACGAGCGTCTGAGCGCACGTGCCGCTGGGACCGATCTTCCAGATCGTGACCACGGTGTCGAAATCGGTGCCGGGGTTGCAGAGCGACACGGTCATGTTCGCGCCGGGCAGATTGCACGGCGGCGTGAACCAGTACCAGACGCTGGCCCCATCGCCCGTGACGCAGTTGGCCGTGTCCGGCGTGCCAAACTGCTGAATGTTGTCGTTCAGGATCGTCGCGGACGCCGGGTTCGTGATCTTGATCGCGTTCTCGCAATCCCAGCCGGCCGGAATGAAGTTGAGGGCGAAGAACCCCTCGCCCTGATAGCCCTGATACCCGCCGATTCTGATTTTGTAGTGCTCGTTCTTCTCGACGTTCACCCAGAGCGCCGAGCCGAAGCCGCAGGCACCGCCCGCGTCATCGTTGCAGCCCAAAAGCGTCGCGAACGAGAGGCCGCTCGTCGGGCAGGCGATGAGGCCGGGGATCGTCGATCCATACACGGCCATGCGCGTATCCCATCCTGGGTTGCAGATCCCGAGGGCGATCTGACCGTCCGCTGGCGCCTGGTAGTCGAACCAGACGTCGTGATCGATCTGGTTGTAGCCGGCAATCGTGCAATCGCCGCTTGCGAACGAGGGACCGTCGATGTCGGCGCCGAGCGTGCAGAAGTAGTTGTAGAAGGTCTCATACGCGGGGTATGCGTCGTTGCAGTGGTCGTTCCCCGGCGCAATCACGCACGGCCCCCACGCCCCCAGCAGAATCGACAGGTCCGCCCCGGTGACGGGGTCGTTGCCATCGAGGTCACCGATGCCGGTGCCACCCCAGTTCCCGAGCAGGAGCGCCAAGTCCGAACCGTCCACGACGCCGTCGCTGTTGAGATCGCCTCGGCAACAGGCCAAGCCGGCGACGCCACCAGATGCGGGCCGCTTCTCCGGCGCGTTTGGAGCGCGTCGGTCGGGCGGAGCGACGGAAAACGTGCTGGAGAGGATCGTGGCGAAAGCAAGCGTCAGGAGCGGCATCGTGTCAACCTCGTGCGTCTCAGCAGGCGAAGAGCGGGGTCACCCGTCCCGGGACATTCCAGGACGCCCCCGCCCAACGCCGACCACGGAACACGGGACTGCCGGCGTTCCTCCGCAAGGAAACTCGTCAGGAAGGTCGAGATGGGAGGCGTGGGCGGGCACGCCGGGGGTCCGGGGTGAGGTTCGCTGGAAAGGAACTCGCCGCTCGTCGGATCGAGACGACCCGCCTGCGATGCAGACGGTCGATGGTCCGCGACCGGATGTGTCTCACGGAGACACGGAGACACGGAGGCACGGAGACGGAGGGAGCAACGGAGCGCGCCCCCCCTCCCCCATCACTCCGCGCGCTACCCACCGCGGCCTTCCCCGAAGTACTTCTCGCTTCGATACCGCAGCCACACCCGCAGCTGCTCCGGCACCTTCTCGCGTTCCGCGGCCGAGAGCGACTCGTACAGCGCCATCGCCTTCGTGCGCTCGCCGCGGCACGCCGCGTTGTTGTGGGCGTCCCAGCAGGAGCGGGCCAGGCGGATGCGGCGGCAGACCTCCTTGATGAGGGCGGGGCCGGTCAACGGTCCGTCGCGCGATGTGGGCTTTCTCTTCGCGGGCATGACACCGGGACCGTACTCGACGCGACCGAACGCACGCGGGCGATCAGCTCACCCAGCCGGGCTTCGGGGCTCGCGCTTCCGTGCCGTCGATCTCGACTCGCGAGGCGTGCAAGTGCAACAGCTCGTGCGCTGGTCCGCCGTAGAGTTCGTCCCCGATCAGCGGTTGCCCGAGAAACGCGCATCCGGCTCGAAGCTCATGGCGCTTGCCGGGGCCGATGAGCTCGAGCTCGATCAGGTCGCCTCGCGAGCGGTCGCGGGCGAGGACCCGCCAGCGAAAGCGGCCGGCGTCGCGGACCTCGCCCATCTCCTTCACCGTGATCTTGATCGAGCCCTTGTGGCGACTGGTGAAGAAGAGGGTCGCGGAGCCCTCCTCGGGCAGGCCGCTCCGGCAGCGGGCGAGGTAGAACTTGCGGACGCCCAATCCCTCGCGAAAGCGGCGGCCGAGCTCGGCGTGCGTCTCCCGGTCCTTGGCGACGACGACGCAGCCGCTCGTGTCGCGGTCGAGGCGGTGGACCAAGCCCGATTCGGGCAGTTCCGCGAGCTCGGGCCGCTCGGTCGCAAGCCAGCTCTCGAGGACGCCCCCGCCCTGCTCTGCGGCCTCGGTGGCCTCGGTCTTTCCCCGAACGGTGTGCCAGCCGGCGGGCTTCACGACCACCAACCACGTCGGGGTCTCGCTGATGATGCCGGGTCGATCCATCGGGGCACCATACTGGCTTCGCCCCCAACGGGACTCGGTCTGGACTGGGACTGGACTCGGTTTGGACTGGGACTGGCTCCCGCGACCGAAGCCCATTCGAGACGCTCCCGCCCGGCCGTACAATCGCGACGAACCCTCGGTGTTCGATGCCCGGGCCTCGCCCGGCGCTCTCTCCGCTGTGACGCTTCCGGGCCCTCTGCTTCCGCTCTGTGCCCCCTCTGTGCTCTCTGTGTCCTCTGTGGTGAGTCCGTCGTCACCAACGCCAGCGACCCTGTCGCCCCACACCCATGCCCTTCTACACCAAGCTCGGCAAGCTCCCCCCCAAGCGGCACATCCAGTTCCGTCGTCCGGACGGGGCCCTCTACTCGGAAGAGGTCTTCGGCACCGAGGGCTTCTCCGGCCCGACGTCGACCCTCTACCACATCCATCCGCCGACCCAGGTGATCGGGTGGAAGGCGCTCTATTCGACCGAAGTCGAATACGTCGAGCGCGAGGTCATGCGCATGCGGCACTCGAAGAGCATGCTCCTGCCGCCGAAGGGTGATGCGGTGACGGGGCGCACGGTCCTCTTCGGCAACCCCGACGTCGAGATCGGCGTCTGCGCGCCGGCCGAGCCGATGGACTACTTCTTCAAGAACGCCCAGGGCGACGAGTGCATCTTCATCCACTTCGGCTCGGGCGTGGTGCACACGAGCTTCGGTACGCTGAAGTTCCGCCCCCGCGACTACATCATCATCCCGAAGGGCGTCACCTACAAGATCCTCTTCGACGAGCCGAAGGCCGACGAGCCCGATCCGCGCTTCCTCCTCATCGAGGTCGCCAACGGCTCGCACATCCTGCCGCCGCCGCGCTACATCTCAAAGGCAACCGCCCAGTTCCTCGAGCACGCCCCCTACTGCGAGCGTGACCTGAAGACGCCGGAGCTGCCGCTCACCTTCGACAAGAAGGGCCAGTACGAGGTCCGCATCAAGTCGCGGAATCTCGTCCACAGCTACATGTACAGGTACCACCCGCTCGACGTCGTCGGCTGGGATGGCTGCTACTACCCGTACATCTTCAACATCGACGACTTCAGCCCGATCGTCGGCAAGCACCACATGCCGCCGCCGATCCACCAGACCTTCGAGGCGCAGAACTTCGTGATCTGCTCCTTCTGTCCGCGACTCCTCGATTTCCATCCCGACGCGGTCGTCGTTCCCTACAACCACTCGAACCTCGACTCGGACGAAGTCCTCTACTACGTGCAGGGCAACTACAAGGCCCGCAAGGGCATCGAGGTCGGCTCCCTCTCCCTCCACCCGCAGGGCATCCCCCACGGCCCGCACCCGGGAACGGTCGAGGCGACGATCGGCATGAAGGAGACCAACGAGCTCGCCGTCATGTGCGACACCTTCCGCCCGCTCTATCCGACGAAGGCGGCGCTCGACATCGACGACCTCAACTATCCGCGCAGTTGGGAAGAGGAACACTTCCCCGTCTCGCTGGGCATGAAGGCCGGCAGCAACGGCAGCAACGGCAGCAACGGCACCAAGTCCAAGGGAGCGACGCGCGGCAAGGCAGCGAGCGCTCCGAAGTCATCGTCGCGGTCGAGGAAGGCGACGAACACCTGGGACTAGCGCGTGCGGACCGAGCGCGGCGTGCGGCGCGAGCATGTCGATCAAGAGGCGCGGCGCTGGCGTGACCCAGCGCCGCGCGTCGTTTCGTCACATCCACGCCCCGAGGAGAACACCCAGATCCGCTGCGTCGGTCGTGCCGTCGCCCGTGAGATCCGCCGCCGCCGTCCCCCAACCGCCAAGCAGGATGCCGAGGTCGCTGGCATCGACATGGCCGTCGCCATTGAGGTCACCGACGACCGGCAGGCTCGTCCCGACCCAGCGCAGCCCCTGGCCGCGATCGCGCACCGACACCATCGCGTGCGGATCGCTGGACGCGAACGCGATGGTGGCCGGATCGGTCCCGGCGATCATCGCGCCGGCTGCGGCCAGGCCGGACTTCAGCGCCTGGGCCGCGCTCGCCGCCGGCGACGACCGAGGGAGCGTGACAACGGCCTGCTGCACCGTCGCGCCCTCTCCAAGCAGGACTCGAATCGTGCTCGTCATCGGCCAACTCGTTCCCAGCAGCGTCACTGCGTCGAAACTCGGCTGCGACGCAGCCGCCGGCAGAATCGCGTTCGGCGCCGTGTTCGGATCGACGGGGACGAACACGCTCAAGTGTCGGTTGCCGACGGGCACGACATAGTCGACGATCACGATGTCATCGGTTCCAACCTCGAGGACGTGATTGCCGCTGATGGCGACCGGCGACTCCTGCACCTGGAATTGGACGTGACCGTCGGGGAATTGGGCGAGCCCCTGCTCGACATCGCGCACCGCGCCGTGCACGTCGACGGAGCGCACCGACGTCCGCTGCGCTGCCACCGGCGGCGGAACGGTCGGGTCATGCGGGAAGGCCAGCAGCAGGTCATTGCCAAGCAGGCGCCCGTCGGGTAACCCCGAGGCCGCTGCGATCGTCGGCACCTGCGGCGCGGGCAGGGTGACGTTGACCACCGTGCGCTGGAAACCCACATCGCCGGTGCGTCCCCACGCCGTCACCTGCACGATGAATGAGCCATACGGATACGTCGCGGGAATCGAGAAGGGAATCTGAACGAAGCAACTGGATGGACATGGCGACGGCAGCGCGCTCACGATCCGCAGGAGGTCTTCCGCATACGGGTCGGTGACCCAGAGTTCGACGTGCGTAACGTCGTCGCTGTCGACGAGCGTGCTCGAGACCCAGATGTCCTGCCGGAACGAGCCCGGATCGAGCATCGGGACGGTGGTCGAGCTGTCGACGTTCGAGTGCCCGTCTGGAGTCTGCACCGGTTGCGGGCAGCAGAGTTCGCTCGGCACCCAGCCCGGTCCGGGATTGCACTCCTGCGTGTGGTTGCCGTCAGCGCCGAGCGCGTTCACCAGCGGGCGCGACCAGGCATGGTCGTTGGTGGCGGAGACCGATCCACCGAGCGACACCGACCACGGAAAGCTCACTCCGACTTGGATGGCGTTGTCGCAGCTCCACTCGAACGACCCGTCGTAGGTATGGAGGTAGTAGCCGCGCACGAGGAAGCCCACCACCTTGCACTCGTCGCCGGGAAGCGGCGTGTACTTGAGGGTGAATTGGTAGCGCATCGTGGTCGGCGCCGCCACATCGCTCCCGTCGTCGTATTGGCCCTTCTCGAAACTCTCGGGAGGCGTGAGCTTCACGCCGTCCCAGGTGCCCGCGCCCCCCTGAACTCCCTCGGGCGACGGGCCGCCAAGGCAGTCGTTGCCGTCGCGCGTGATGCTCTCGACGGTCCAGCGTCCGCGCCCGTTGATCTCGACGACCAGTTGGTCGTTGCCGTCGGTCGAGTCGGAGCCCTCCGCCTGCAGGCACATCTGCCCGAATGGACCGCGGCTCTTGTTCCAGCCGACCTTCACCGTGAATGTCGCCTTCTTGAGGATCTTCGGAATGGTCGTGTCCGGGCAGGGATCGCCGAGGAACGCCAGGTCTTCGATGGCGAACTGCAGGTCCGCCGGCTGGCCACCGGTGAATCCGTTGTCGGCGTCCATTGATCGCCGGGCCGGCGACTCGGGCGGCAAGTAGTCATCGGCCCACAGTGCGGGCGGTGGGAAGAGCGCAACGGCCACCGATGCGAATGCGGCGGCCGCATGGACGGGGAAGGACCGCAACGACGGTCGACGAATCGGATCCGGTCGGTTCATGGCATGCTCCTCGGCGGGACCGGAATGGTCACCGCACCCCGAGCATGCGACGGCGGATCGCTCGCTCCCTCAACGAATCGCGAAGAATCCGCAGGCAGCCCGAATTCGCTACCCTTGCGGACAGCTCCCCCACGCCCCGAGCAGGATCGAGATGTCCGATGACCCAACGAGCCCGTCGCCGTCGAGGTCAATCAGCCCCGTTCCCCACGCCCCAAGCACCATCGAGAGATCGATGGTGTCGATCGTGCCGTCGGCATTGATGTCGCCAAGACAACCGAAGGGGTCGCACGCGTCGCCGATGCCGTCGCCGTCCGCATCGGCCTGGCTCACGTTGGCCTTCGTTGGGCAGTTGTCGCAGGCATCGCCGCGGCCATCGCCGTCGCTGTCGAGCTGGCTGGCATTCGGCGTCGCGGGACAGTTGTCGCAGGCGTCGCCGCGGCCGTCGCCGTCGCCATCACGCTGATCGGGATTGGCGATCGCCGGGCAGTTGTCGCAGGCGTCGGCAACGCCATCGCCGTCGCTGTCGGCCTGGGTCGGATTCGCGATCGCCGGGCAGTTGTCGCACGCATCGCCGATGCCATCGCCGTCCACGTCGGCCTGCAGCGGATTCGCCAGCGACGGGCAGTTGTCGCACACATCGCCCACCCCATCGCCGTCGCCGTCGGCCTGATCGATGTTGGCGATGCTCGGACAGTTGTCGCAGGCATCCCCGAGACCATCGCCGTCCGTGTCGAGCTGATCGGGATTCGCCGCGACAAGGCAGTTGTCGCAGAGGTCGCCGACGCCGTCGCCATCGGCGTCGAGCTGGTCGGCGTTGGCGAGGGCGTAGCAGTTGTCGCATCCGTCGATGACCCCGTCGCCATCGCGATCAAGCTGGCTGTTCGGCGTGCCAAGCTGCAGACCCTGACCGGGGAAGAGCGGAAACGCGTCAGCGGTGCGATCGAAGCCGAAGGTCGCCCCCGCCGCCTGCGAGAAGGTGTAGGGCCCGGGGTTCGTGCCCTCAAGCGCGCCGCCCGCCCAGGTCGTCGGCACCTCGGCGCCGCAGGCGTAGAAGCGGAAGACGGCGTTCGGGGAAGCGCTCACCGCAAACGAAACGCCGCCGAGCGCCGCGGCGTAGCTGTAGTCGTTGGGCGCGTCGCTCCAGCCGACCGCATCGAGGACGGTCACCCCCGCCGGCCAGGATTCCGCGATGCCGTCGTTGTTCAGATCGATGTCCGTGCCGGTGACCAATGGCGTGCCCGTGACCAGGAGCAGCGTCTCGGAGCCGTTCTCGAGATCCGGGAAGAAGTCGAAGACGACGACGTTGGTGCCGCTCGCCGGCGGCGGTACGAGCACCGTCGCGCTGTCCCGAATGAGCAGGAGTCCGTTGCTGCCGAAACTCCAGGTGCCGAGGTTGATCACCACGTCGATGACGCCCGCGCCGCCCGCGTCCCCCTCGATGATGACCAGCGACACGCCGGTGAGCTGCTGCCCCGGTTCGCCGGCCAATTCGATCGACTCGAAGCCGCCGTCAACGCCGGGGGGATTGAAGAGCATCTCGGTCATCCGCGGCGGAATCGCACCGAACGCGCCGGCCACCGCCGTCGCGGCCACGACGCCTGCCGCCATCATGCTCACCATGCGCTTCTGCATCGGGATGTTCTCCTTCGCGCCTCGCGTGTCGACGGCCGCCGCCTTCGGAGATGGAAGCGTATCGAACTCCCTCACCCAGACAGCCCACCCAGACAACCCATGCAGACAGCCCACGCAGACAGCCCGCGCCGAGGCGCGGGCTGTCCCCACTGCATGAGCAGGGCTGATCTACTCCGGCGCCCGTCGGAACCCGGGCGCCGTTCCGCTTCAGCCGCGGTGGATCCGGTGATCGATCTGGCGACCGTCACATGGCACGGCGCCACCGCCTCACGTGGTTTGTTGAAGAGGTCCCGAACGAAGCGGTCCCAGCCATCGCCCCAACGAATGCCCCAAGGGCATTCGGCGCACGGGACGTTCGCGACGCTTCCGCGCCGCCCGAGCCCCACGCAGTCGCCTGCGTCCGAAGATGCTCACGATGTCCGGTACACACAGTTTGCGACGCCACTGCTGGTCGCCACGCGTGATCGAGCGAATCTTTGCCACGGCCATACGACCGGCCGCGCTTCCCACACCTCGCAGACTACCGCAATTCGCAGGACAGGCCAACGGCGGCTGCGCCGACTTCACGAAAATGCAGCGCTCCTATCGGGCGTGACGTCGGGCTCGATGGAGTTTGCGCAGCGACTGCGCCGGTTCGCTCGTGGATCCCCTCGCGACCGTCGTCGCGTGAGGCTTCGATGCCTCGCTACGGATTCGTTGCGATGCCGACGACCGCGCCGCGGCACTCGCCAAAGCCGATGCGCCGGGCGCCGGGCGCCTCGCAAGAGCCGCGGATGATGATCTCGTCGCCGTCCTGCAGGAATTTCCGCTCGCTGCCGTCGGGCATCGCCAACGGCTGCTGACCGCGCCAGGTCCGTTCCATCAGGCATCCGCGCGAATCGGGCGTCGGCCCCGAGACGGTGCCGCTGCCGATCAGGTCGCCCGTTCGCATGTTGCATCCGGTCGAGGTGTGATGCGCGATCATCTGGGCGAAGGTCCAGTACATGTCGCGGAAGCTGCCGCGGGAGACGAGCATCGGCGACATGCGCCGCTGTCGCATCTCCTCGCTCGCGAGCCACACCTCAAGCGTGATGTCGAGCGAGACGTCGTCGCCCGACTTGAGATAGTCCAGGAGCGGCGGGTCGTTCGCCGTGCGCGGCGGACCGGGCAGCATGAAGGGCTCGAGCGCCTCCATCGTCACGACCCACGGTGAAATCGTGGTTGCGAAGTTCTTCGCGTTGAACGGGCCGAGCGGCTGGTATTCCCAGCGCTGCACGTCGCGGGCCGACCAGTCGTTGAGGAGAACGACACCGAAGATCATCGCCCGGGCCTTCTCGATCTCGATGCGCGTGCCGAGCGGATTGCCGGTCGCCATGAAGACGCCGACCTCGAGCTCATAGTCGAGTAGCTTGCATGGACCGAAGGTGGGCGGCCCCTCCTCGGCGGTCGAGGTCTGCCCCATCGGGCGCATGACGGGCGTGCCGCTGGCGACGATCGAGCTGGCCCGGCCGTGATAGCCGACCGGAAGGTGCTTCCAGTTGGGCATGAGCGGCTTGTCCGGCCGGAGCATCGACCCGACGTTGGTCGCATGATGGATCGAGGCGTAGAAGTCGCTGTAGTCGCCGACCTCAAAGGGCATGTGCAGCTTCACGTCGCGCTGCGGCTGGAGGAACTTGCGGGCCTGGGCGGGACCGCGCAACGGACCGTCGAGGCCGAGGAAGTTCTGCAGCGAGCGGCGAAGGTTGTTGCGGGTCGCCGGCCCCATGGCGGCGAAGTCGTTGAGCGAACTCCGCAGCAGGGCGTTCTTGGCCGGATCGCTCAGGCCGCCGAGGTATCCCGACTCGGCGGCGCCGCGGACGTCAAGCACCTGATCGCCGATGGCCACGCCGATGCGGCGGGCGTCGCGGTCATCGCGCGAGAAGACCCCGAACGGCAGGTTTTGGATCGGGAAGTCGGAGGCCGGGTCTTCGGCGCTTTCGACGATCGAACGGAGCGAGCGTTCCGACATGCTCATGAGTGCTTTGCGGAAGAGGGAGCGAGGAGCCGCAGGGCGCGAAGGTCCGCCAGCGGCTCGTCAATGGAACAGGAACCGAAGGCGTGGGCGAAGGCGTCGCGGCTCTGGCGCAGCTGGCCGACGGTGAGGCGCCGATCGCGCCAGGCGATCCCGTCGTCGGCCACGCGGAAGGAGCCCGCGTCCTCGTCGCCGAGGAGCGCGACGAGTTCGGCCTCGTCGATCGCGCCGGTCATGGCCAGCGCCGCCCCGACGAAGAGATTGAGAAACCCATGCTGCCGGCATCCGACGTCACGGGCTTCGTGGCGCAGCGGGTGATGGAGTCCGGCGGTGGCCTTGAAGGGAACCTCGGCGCGGGCGCAGGCGAGGAGAAACCCGGCGACCTGCTCGACCGAGGGATGGGCATCGGCGACGAGGCCGCCGGTCCGGATCTTGGCCCCGGCGTCAAGCCCGGCGAGAGCGGCGATGAGTCCGCGCGGATCGCGGTCGACGGGGATCTCGAAATAGGGGAAGAGGTCATCGGTCACGAGGTCGAGCGCGGCGTCGATCGCGTCGGCGCTCCCGGCCTTCACCTCGATGCAGTCGACGTAGGCCGCATCGGCCCCCCGCTCGGCGTGGCGATCGTTGAACCGCTCGATCGCCTCGATGTCCCGCGCAAACCCCGGATCGCCGGCCGGCGCGGTGAGGGCGGTGATCCCCCAGGCGTCGTCATGCGTCGGACCGGAGACGACGGGAAGGACGCCGTGGGCGAGGCGCTCGAACTCCTCGAAGCGGGCGACGGGAATCACCAGCCGGCCGAGGATCCAGCTGTCGCTCCCGGCTCGGCAGGCGGCGTAGCGCGAGATCGTCTCGGCCATCTCGAGCTTCGCGGGAGGGAAGAGCCCGGCGTAGTCGACGATGCTGGACAGGAGCGTGCGGATCGCTTGCATGGGAAGGGCGGATTATGGAGGAAAGAAACGGCGGCTGCGCGGGATTCGCACGCCGCGCGGCGCGAATCCGCCTCCCGAATCCCGCGGCACCCGCCTTCACCCCCCTCGTGACGTCCGCTCAGGCCTTCGGCCCATCAAGCCAGAGCGAGAGCGGCTTGGGCAGCGGCCGGTCGGCCTCGAGCTCGGCGCGCAGCGAACGCAGGGCGTCGGACCGCCCCTCGCGTTCCAACTGGTCGAGCGCCGCGTCCCACCGGACGCGGACCGCCTCGGGCAGCGCCTCGTACCAGATCCCGTACTGCGACAGCGACTCGCCGGTCAGGATCACGCTCCCGAAGAGCTTGGTCTGCACCGCGGCGTCGGGCTCGCTCCACGCCGCGTAGAAATAGGGCGGCGTCAGCGAGGTCCGTCGCTCGGCGGGCACGAAGCTGTACGTGAAGCGGACCCGGCGTTCGCTTTCGTTCCACTCGCCGTTGGTGAGGAAGGGACGCTCGCCGGTGTTGAGGCTCACCTCCGCGTCGGTCTTGGTCGGCGCGGCAAGCGGCTCGATGCCGAAGGGCGGCGGGATGGTGACGCCCGCCTCGCCCTTGCGGAGCTTTTCCTTGTCCCCTTCGCTGATGACCGGCGAGGCGAGCAGCAGGTCGTTGCGCTCGGTCGAGGTCTGGGCCCAGAACCAGAAGCTCAGGCCCAGGGTCGTCCAACTCACCTTGTCGAGGTTCGTGGTCTCGGGCCGGAAGCGCTGGACGAGGCGCAGGAGCGCCGGCTTGCCGACCTTCTCGACCACCCAGTCGCGCTCGGCCTTGGTCGCGTTCGCATCCGAGGCGATGAGGAGCAGGCGATGCGACTCCTCGGCGGTGAGGAGATCGGCGTCGGCGACGGCCAAGAGGATCGGGATCGACGTCCGCCGCAGCAGCCGCTCCTCGTCGGTGAGCGGCGTGCGGTCGTCCTCGCGCCGGATCGACTGGGCGACGCGCAGGGCCTGGGCCGTTGAGGTCGCCGAGCCCCACATCATCGCGAGCTGCGTCGAGAGCGGTACGAGCGTGCCGCTGACGTAGCGCCGCCACTCCTCGCGCTTCGACGGGTCCTTGATGCCCTTCTCGGCCCATCGACCGAAGAGTCGCACCCAGAGGTCGCCGGCGTCGATGCGCCGCTTCAGCGCGGCCCACTCATCGGCGGGTTCGGCGAAGGCCTCGAAGTAGAACCGCGTCGTCCCGAGCCGGGTGCGGACCTCGGAAGTCCCGTTGCGATTGCCCACTTCGCTCGGGAGTTCGGTGCCGAAGGTACCGGCGAAGCGCTCGCCGCCGGTGGCCGCGTCCGGCTCGGGCTGGGCCGCGTACAGCGTCTTGAGCCGCTCGACGTCGTCCTTCTTGAGGACGTTCGAGGCGAAGGCCCGCGAGGTGCCGTCGCCGGTCACTGCCATCTCGACGCGAATCTGGCGGTTCTCGCAGCCGACCGTCGCGGCCAGAAGGACGCCGACCGATCCACAGCACGCGAGCAGTCGACGGGATCGGCGATCGGCGAAGCGAGGCATGATTCGATTGTACGGACGAGCGGGCCGCCGGACGCAGCGCGAGAGCGAGGAGCGGACGATCGCGACTCAGCCGGCGGCAGGCGCGAGCGCCGCCGTCACGACCGCGGCCGCGAGGAGATCGACGCACTCGTCGGCAGACCGCTCGTGGGTGCGAAGGACGAGTTCCGGCGACGGCGGCGCCTCGTAGGGATCATCCACCCCAGTGAAGCCGGTCATGGCGCCGGCCCGGGCCTTGCGGTAGTGGCCCTTCGGATCGCGTCGCTCGGCGACCTCGACCGGCACGTCGACGAAGATTTCGAGGAAGGGAATCCCCATCTCGTCGTGCCGCGCCCGGACCGCGGCGCGATCGCGGATGTAGGGGCTCACGAGACAGGCCACCGCGATGACGCCGGCGTCGGCGAGCAGCACGCACGCCTCACCCGCCCGGCGGACGTTCTCGGCCCGCTCCTCGGCGGAGAATCCAAGCCCGCGATTGAGGCCATGCCGCAGGTTGTCGCCATCGACGCGATAGCTCAGAAGTCCCCGTTCGAGGAGCCGCCGCTCGAGCAGCATCCCCACCGTGCTCTTTCCGGACGCCGGCAGGCCGGTCATCCACACGGTCAGGCCGCGGTGCTTGAGCAGGCGAGCGCGATCGGAGCGCTGCACGAGCCCTTCGCTCCAAACGATGTTGTGCGGATTCGACACGCGGTGCATGATACGGCGCTTCGATGCCAGCCCACCCGCCATCACCCTCCGACCGGCAGCACGGCGAACGGCTCGACCAGCTTGCGGGAACGCGCCTCGGCCACCTCGACCTGCTCGAGGCCGAGGCGATCCACATCATGCGGGAGACCGTGGCCAGCTTCGAGCGCCCGGTGATGCTCTACTCCGTCGGCAAGGACTCGACGGTGATGCTGCACCTGGCCCGCAAGGCCTTCCATCCCGGACGGCCCCCCTTCCCGGTGCTGCACGTCGACACCACGTGGAAGTTCAAGGAGATGTATGCCTATCGCGACCGCTACGTGCGCGACGAGTTGGGCATTCAGCTCCTCGTCCACCGCAACGAGGAGGGCGTCCGCTCCGGCGTCGGGCCGGTCTCGCACGGCAGCCGCGTGCACACCGACATCATGAAGACCGTGGCCCTCCGCCAGGCCCTCGACCTCCACCGCTTCGACGCCGCGTTCGGCGGCGCCCGGCGCGACGAGGAGAAGTCGCGGGCCAAGGAGCGGATCTTCAGCGTGCGCGATCCGCAACACCGCTGGGACCCGCGCATGCAGCGGCCGGAGCTGTGGAACATCTACAACACGCGGATTCACACGACGGCAATCAACGCTCCGGAGCGCGGCGAAAGCGTCCGCGTCTTCCCGCTCTCGAACTGGACCGAGCTCGACGTCTGGCTCTACGTCCGCCGCGAGAATCTGCCGGTCGTCCCCCTCTACTTCGCCAAACCGCGTCCGGTCGTCGAGCGCCACGGCACGCTGATCCTCGTGGACGACGAGCGGCTTCCACTGCATCCCGGCGAGACGCCGCAGATGAGGAAGGTCCGCTTCCGCACGCTCGGCTGCTATCCGCTCACCGGCGCTGTCGAGAGCGAGGCCGAGACGCTTGACGAGGTGATCCTCGAGCTCATCGCCAGCCGCTACTCCGAGCGCCAGGGGCGCATCATCGACCACGACGGCGCCGGCTCGATGGAAGACAAGAAGCGCGAGGGGTACTTCTGATGAGCCACGCCGCTTCCCGTCCCACTTCCCGTGAGGCCGTCGCGACCCAGCGGCTCGATACGTGGCTTGCCGCCCACGGTCGCAAGGACCTCCTCCGTTTCCTCACCTGCGGCAACGTCGACGACGGCAAGTCGACGCTCATCGGACGGCTGCTCCTCGAGACGGAGTCGGTCCCGAAGGATGTGCTCGCCGCGGTCGAGCGCGACAGCAAGGCCCAGGGCACGCAGGGGGAGAAGACCGACCTCGCCTTCCTCACCGACGGCCTCAAGGCCGAGCGCGAACAGGGCATCACGATTGACGTCGCCTATCGCACCTTCGCCACCGATCGCCGCCGCTTCCTGCTCGCCGACACTCCCGGCCACGAGCAGTACACGCGCAACATGGCGACGGGGGCGAGCACCGCGGAGCTGGCGATCCTCCTGATCGACGCCCGCCATGGCGTCACGGCCCAGACGCGGCGGCACTCCTTCATCACCAGTCTCCTCGGCATCCGCCAGGCGATCGTGGCCATCAACAAGATGGACCTCGTCGACTGGGACCGCGCGACGTTCGAGCGGGTCCGCGCCGACTTCCTCGCCGTCGCCAAGCTGCTGCCGACCCGCGATCACCACATCGTGCCGATCTCGGCCTTGGTCGGCGACAACGTGGTGCGGCGAAGCGTCGCCGCTCCCTGGTACACCGGACCGACGGTGCTGGAACTGCTGGAGAGCGTGCCGGTCGACGCCAGCGGCGCCGCCCGCGGTCCCTTCCGATTTCCGGTGCAGTTGGCCCTCCGGCCCTCGCCCGATTTCCGCGGCCTCGCCGGCACCATCGCCAGCGGCCGCGTCCGCCGCGGGGACAGCGTCGTCTCGCTCCCCTCCGGCCGCACCGCGCAGGTGAGCCGCATCGTCGACTTCAACGGCGACCGCGACGAGGCCCACGCGCCGATGGCGATCACCCTGACCCTCGATCGCGAGATCGACTGCAGCCGCGGGGACACGCTCTCGCACGCCGAGGCCGGCAGCGACGCCGGCGCCGAGGGACGACCGACGCTCTCCGACCGCTTCGACGCCACGCTGGTCTGGATGGACGAGGCACCGCTCGTCCCGGGCAAGGAGTTCCGGCTCAAGCACGGGACCTGCGAGACGACGGCGATCGTCACCCGCATCATTCACCGCATCGATGTCACCAGCTTCGAGCCCTCGCCGGTGCCGGCCTTCCAGCTCAACGACATTGGCCGCGTCGAACTCCGCACCGCCCGTCCGCTGGCCTTCGATCGCTACCGCGACGTGCGCTCGACCGGGGCGTTCATCCTGATCGACCGCCTCTCGAACGCAACCGCCGCGGCGGGACTCATCGAGGCGAGCGACATCGGTCGTTGGCTCGATCCGGCCCGCGGCGAGCTCTCGCGACAGCCCTCGTCGGTGACCGGCGCCGAGCGCGAGGCCCGCTACGGGCAGACGCCGGCGACGATCCTTCTCACCGGCCTCAGCGGCGCCGGCAAGTCCAACGTCGCCCGGGCCCTCGAGCGGATGCTCTTCGACCTTGGCCGCAACGCCGTGGTGCTCGACGGCGAGGTCATGCGTGCGGGACTTTCGCGCGACCTCGGCTTCAGCGCCGCAGACCGCTCGGAGAACGTGCGCCGGGCGATGGAGTTCGCGAAGATCCTCAACGACAGCGGCGTCATCGCGATCGCAGCGTTCGTCGCGCCGCAGGCCGAGACCCGCTCCCGCTGCCGGCAGCTCATCGGCGCCGAACGATTTGTCCTCGTCCACCTCAATGCCCCGCTCGAGCGCTGTCGCGAACAGAATCCGAGCCGCATCGACCAATCGGCCGCCGAGGGCAAGGTCAGCGAGATCCCCGGGCTCGACGTCCCCTACGAGGTCCCGTCCGACCCCGACCTGACGCTCCCGAGCCACGAACTGACTCCCGTGGCGTGTGCGGAACAGATCATGGTCCATCTGCGACAGCGGGGCTTCCTGCTCTAAGGTCCAACTCTGAAGCGGACGGGGTCGTGCTGCCGATCGAATCGGCATATGGATCCCCGCGACCGGGTTGACATCCCTGGCATCCGGCTGCCGCCGCCGAGCGTGGCGCCCGCCGCCGGAAGCGCCGCGAACGCACCGGCGTCGCCCGAGCAGGTCGGCAACGGCCCGCGCCGACCCTTCCTCCAGATTTGGTACCGCTGCTGCCACGTCTACGGACGACTGATGAAGTCCGACGACGGCACCTACTACAGCGGTCGCTGCCCGCGATGCAACGCGCATCTCGAAGTCCCGGTCGGCGAGGGCGGCACCTCGCGTCGCGCCTTCGAGGCCCGCTGAGCCCGGTCGCGCGTCGCACTGCGGCGTTCGCGCTCTCGTAGCATGCTCGCGTGCTCGTCCAGATCCTGGGACTCCTCGCCCTCTTCTCCTTCGCCATCGCCGCGACGCTGGCCCTGTATGTCTGGCTCATCGTCCGTGAGGTGACCAACCCGCCGCGCGGCGGCATGGCCTTCGCGCTCGCGCGGCGCCTGCCGACGACGCCGGAGGAGATGGGCTTCGCGACCCGCTCCTTCACCGTCGCGTGTGGAGCGGAGGGACCGGCGTCGCGGACCGCCCCGCTCCTCATGCCGGTCTGGGAAGTCTCGCGCGACCCGACGGTCGCCCAGGACAACGCGTCGTCGACGCCGCGGCCCCGGATCGTCCTCCTCCATGGCTGGGGACGAACGCGCATCGATTCGCTCTCCCGCCTTGAACCGCTTCTGATCGGCAACGCCGCGGCGTATCTCCCGGATCTGCGCGGCCATGGCGATGCCGCCGGCGACCGCCGCTCGCGCACGACGCTTGGGACGCACGAAGCCCGCGACATCGATCAGCTCATCGCCACCCTGCCTCCCGGTCCGGTGATCCTCGTCGGCCATTCGCTCGGCGCGACGATCGCCATGCAGGTGGCGTCTCAAGGCTTCGAGCGACAGCGCATCGCGGGCGTCATCGCCATCGCTCCCTACGACACGCTGGCCACCGCGATCGGCTGTCGACTCGCGGCCCGCGACCTTCCGCGCGGCATCGCATTGCGGCTGGCGATGGCGTTGCTTCGGCTTCGCGGCATTGATCCGCCGAGCACCCTCGACGCGGCGCGGGCGGTGAGCGCGCCACTGCTCGTCCTGCACGGCGCACGCGACCGCATGGCGCCGGCGATCGATGCGAAGGCGATCGCGGAGGCCGGACGGGGCGAGTACGTCGAAATGCCGGACGTTGAGCATGCCGACCATCACCTGCGGCACCCGGCGATCTTCGAGCGGACAGTGCGCGATCTCCTCCGCCGCGCCCTCGGCTGATCGTGATGCGGGCGGCAAAGACAACGGCCGCCCCCGGCGAGCGCCGGGGACGGCCGATGATGATCACGGTGATGGGCGGGTCGGATGGGCCGCGTGCGGCACGCAATCAGGCATGCCGCCGGCTCTTCCTCCCTTCGATCACTTGCCGGCGACCGGCAGCATCTTCGCCACGAAGCGGAAGCCGGTCTTCACCGAGCGGACCTCCCACATCGACGGGCCGAAGTAGGCCTTCATGAGCTTGGGATCGAGGGCCTTGAGGAAGTCCTCCGGGTTGATGTCGATGCCGACGGGCAGGTCGCCGGCGGCCTGCTCCGTCGCCCCCTCGAGCATCGGGGCGATCGTCTCGAACATCGACTCCTGGGCCTCGAGGGCCGCGGCGGTGTTGGTGTAGCCGTAGCCGACGAGGTCGCTGCCGGTCCAGTGGGCCGAAACCGACTTGAAGACCGGATCGCTGGCCAGACCCGAGGCTGCGTCGTTGGAACCGAGCGCCCGAAGCGACTGCTCGACGCTCTCGGTCTGGCCCATGAACATGTACGAGCCGCCGAGGCCGAGGGCGAAGGGCATCACGTCGGAGTCAGCCGAGTAGATGGTGTTGCCGACGAAGTCGCGCGGCTCGAGGCCAGTCATCGGAGCGAAGGTCTGTACGGCCTTCTGCACGACGTTCTTGTCGCTCACGGCGATCGCGAACGTCGAACGGCTGCTCTCCGCGGTGATCGGCTGCTTCAGCGTGCTCCAGATGTGCATGCTCGGGCCCATGGCACCGAAGGCGCTGCGGAGAACCGGATCAAACGGCTCGAGGCCGCCCTTGATCTCGCCCTGGAAGGCCTCGGGCAGCGAGGCGATGAACTCGTCGACGACCTTCATCAGGCCGCTGAACTGGAAGTTCATGTGCGAGTAGCTGATCGCGTCGGCCGGGATCATCGCCGGGAGCTTCTCCGCGACCGCGCCGGGAAGGAGCGAGAGGAGTCCGACCTTCGGGCCGGGGATGTACATGCCGACGCCCGACTCGATCGAGGCGCTGGCGCCGTCGAGGGAGACGCCGAATCCGAAGCCGCGGACGTCACCGAACAGGCCGGTGAGGAAGGGCATGACCATGCCGACCTCGGGGCCCATGCCGGCGACGAGCTTCTGGGCGGGCTCGGTGAGCAGCACGCCGTAGATGTCCTTGCCGGAGCCGGTCAACTCCATCGTGCCGCGGAAGTCCTCGGAGTCGCTCACGCTCTTCCGCTTGTCGTTCTCGAGCGAGCCGAGGAGCTCCTGCATCGAGCCCGGGCTTCCGGCGACGAGCAGTCGGCCGGCGTCGCGGGTGAAGCACATCTTCTCGAACATCTTCGGACCGCTCTGTCCGGCGAAGGGATCGGCCTCGCCCTCGCCGGCCTCGCCGCCCTCGGCCTTCCCGCCAGCGGCGGCGCCGCCCTTCGGCGCTTCCGGCTTCGAAGCGTTTGCGACGTAGACGCGGTGACCCTTGATCTCCTCGACCTTGAAGGCCTCGGCGGCCTCCTTCTCCATCTTGGCGATGGCAGCGTCGTAGACCTTGCCGAAGTTCTCCGCTTCCTTGCCCCAGTCCACGAAGAGCATGAGGCCTGGCTCGTAGGCGCCGGTTTCCTCGTTCAGCTCAGCGAAGAGGGCGGCACCGAGCGATGCAGGGCACTGGACCGATTCGCGGGCAACGCCGAGATCCTGGGTCATCTTGTCGATGCCCGAGTTCAGCTTCTCCTTCCACTGCTTGCTCCGCTCCTGCACTTCCTTCGAGTTCCACCAGGCGCCGACCGGCGTCTTCTCGAAGCGGAGCTTTGTGGCGGCGATGTCGTCGATGCCGACGACCAGGATCGACTTCTCCGGGGCGAGCGACTTGATCGAGAGCGTCTCGCCGCCGAAGACGTTGCCCGTGAACGCGACCGTCGCCGCAACGAGCGATGTGCCGGCGACCGAGACGAGGCGCGAGATGGATCGAGGAGACGAGACAGGGACGATGGTTCGAGACATCATGCGTGTTTCCAGAACAGTGACCCCTGTGCCGTGAGCGACACACGGGGCGTGCGAGGCACCGAGATGGTGTTGGTTCCTACAAGAAGCGCCGCCAGCACGGACTGCGCCCGAACCGGACGGCGACCGACGAGGTCGGCAGATGGGGCTTGTACCCGAAGTCATCGGTCAGGGTCCCGACGAATTCGCAATCGGCCATGAGATTTGCCCGAATCCGGGCAGACCTCGTCCGGCGTGCGACGCGTGCGGCTCCCGCGGGTGGCGACCGACGGTTGCCGCTCCGGCGATCCCCTTCGGAAAGAGCGGCGCTGGCTTGCAGGAAAGCGCCGCTCCGAGGGCCAGCCTCGGAGTTGGGTCGAGTCCGGCTCGAGGTTGGTCCAGAGGTGACCGTCCATCGGAGCGAGCGAACCGCTCAGCCTCCGGAACTTCCATCCTTGAGCTGCGGGGCGACGCCCACCTCGCGTCGAGCGGGCGGCCGCTGGTAGTTGTGGCCGGAGTTGGGGTTGTTCTTGTCGTAGGCGAAGGCCTCGCGATTGCGGATGAAGTCCTTCACGTAGCGGGCGGGGATCGCGAAACCGAGGGCCTCGCCGCCGGTGATGCCCATGTTGGTGATGCCGACGACCTCGCCGTGGGTATTGAAGAGCGGTCCGCCGGAATTTCCGGGGTTGATCGGCGTATCGGTCTGGATGTAGGTCATCCCCTCGAAGTTGCGGGAGACCGTCGAGACCACCCCTTGGGTGATCGTCCGCTCGAGCCCGAGCGGATTGCCGATCGCGAAGACCGACTCGCCGGCGACGACGCTCTCGAGTTGGGCCACCGGGGCGAACTGAAAGTCCTTGCCCTCGGGGTGCTTCAGCTTGATGAGGGCGAGGTCAACGTGATTGTTGACGGCGATGAGCTCGATGTCGTCGATTTCGACCCGCTTCAGCGTTCCGTCGCTCTCCGGAAGCCAGACGGTGGCGCGAAGCGTCGTCTCCCCCTGCACCACGTGGGCGTTGGTGATCGCGAAGCCCGCCTTGTTGATGATCACGCCGGAGCCGAGGCCGGCGGGGGTCGAGACCTTGATGACGGTCGGCCCCAGCCGCTTCGCCTGGTCCTTGGCCGGCAGTTCCGGCAAGTCGTCGGCGGTGGAGAAGAGCGAATCCTGCTTGGTGTGCACGACCTCGGTCGCCGCGGCGCTCATCTCGACCTTGTCCACGTCATCCATCGAGAAGTGGAGGACGTCGGCGCCGACATCGACCCACACCGCCCGATCCGTGCGCTTCAGGACCGTGCCCATGATCTGGGCCCCGCTCTTGAGCTTCACCGTGTCCGCGAGAGCGCCGGTCGCAACGACCGCGGCGAGGCCGAGCGCGATCGCGTGCGGCCATCGCCGCACGCGGGTCATCCGGATCATGCGCGATCGATTGCCGCCCGATTCGCCAACGCCGATGTGAGCTCGCACTGCCATACGCATCTCCAGAGGTCGAGGGAGACCCTACTATACGGCCCATCGCGCAGCGACGGCAAACACTCCGGTGTGTTTCGCCCGATCGCGGCGCGTCGCCTGCACCTCGGCTTGCCGCATGCATCACCGATCCAGCCTTCTCCGCCGTTCGACCGTTGCCGCCACACTCGCGCTCGCCGCGCCGACGGCCCTCGCCGATGACCGCGACATCGCCGCCTACTTCGGCTTCGATGGCCTCGATGTCATCAAGATCGACAACAACGCCGGCCCCTTCATCGTCGCCGACATGAACGGCGACGGGCTCCTCGACATCGTCGTCGGCAACAACAGCAAGAGCCGCATCGAGGTCCACTACCAGAAGGCCGGGGCCAAGCCCACCGACGAGGTGCCGGCGCCGACCCGCATGAACGAGCTGCCCGAGCACTGGCGCTTCCGCCGCGAGACGGTGAGCGTCGGCCACCAGATCACCTCGATTCGGGCCCATGATTTCGACGGCGACGGACTCGTCGACCTGATCTACGCCGGTCAGCCGGGCACGATCGGATTCCTCCGCCAGACCAAGCCGGGCGTCTTCGAGCTTGCCCGCAAGACCGCGGTGAAGAACCTCATGCCGCAGCCCGACGCCTTCGCCGTCGCCGACCTGATCGGGGACTCGAAGAAGGACGTGGCGGCGATCATCGGCGGGCGGCTCACGGTGTGGCCGCTCGACGGCACGACCCTCGGCGATGAGGTCCAGCTCGGCTCCTCGGGCGACCAGCTCGTGGCGATGGTGGTGGACGACTTCGACGGCAACGGCACGAACGACATCGTCGGCATCGCCCCCGACAGCCCGACGCCGGTGCGCATGTGGCTCAGCAGCGGCGACGCCGCGCACAAGGGCCTCGGCGCCCAGCTCCGCTTCGAGATGCCCCCGCTGGTCGAGGCGACCTCCGTGCACGTTCCCGGCATGACGGGCGCCGCCCTCGCCACGATCGAGCGGACGACGAAGCGAACGGTGGTCTACGACCTCAAGCCCGCCGACGTCGAATCGGCCGGCACGCGGGACGCGCCGCTCACGGTGTGGAGCTTCGCCGACCCCGGCAACCGCAAGCGTTCCGTGTCGGTGGTGGACGTCGACGGCGATGGGCTGCTCGACCTCCTCGCGACCAACACCCAGGACAACGCCGTCGCCCTCTTCCGGCAGGCGAAGGGCAAGGGACTGCAGCCGCCGGTGAACGCGCCGGCCTACGCCGACCTCGACTCGGTCGTTGCGGGCGGCAGCGCGTCCGGCCCCGCGGACATCTTCCTCCTCTCCGAGAAGGAGGGCGTCGTCGGACGCACCAAGTGGACCGCCGGCTCCTCGGGCGAGGGTTCGATCGGCTTCCCGCAGGCGCTCACGATCAGCGCCGGCCACGTGCCGGTGGTGCAGAGCCTTGTCACGCTCGACGAGGGCCCGCGCCTCGCGGTCGTCGCCAAGGACGGCCGCAACTACGTCCTTGATCTCGTCGCCCTCGACGGATCGCCGCTCAAGGAGCCGATCAAGCTCGGTTCGCTCGCCAAGCAGCCCGATGCGATCGTCGCCCTCGACGCCGATCAGGACGGCAAGACCGACATCCTGCTCTTCACCGCCGACAAGCCGATGATCATGCTCCATCGGAGCCATGACAAGGAAGGCTACGACACGCGCGAGAGCAAGGACATGGGCCAGTTCGGTCTCGTGCAGGCGGCCAACGACCAGAACACCGCGTCGCTCGACGTCGACGGCGACGGCAAGGCCGAACTCTTGGTCGCCGACAAGAACTTCATCCGCGCCCTTCGATACGAGGAGAAGCCCGCGGCCGGCGCGAGCCCCGGCTGGCAGGTCGTTCGCCAGATCAACGCCGATCGCGGCGATGCCAAGCTCGTCTCGCTTGCCGCGATGCCCGCCCGCAATGGCTCGCCGGCGCGGCTGGTCGCGAGCGACCGCGAGAACTCCTCGCTCCTCCTCTTCGCCGCGAAGGACGGCGCTTGGCAGCAGACCGATGCCCTCACCGTCAGCGGCTTCAAGTTCTCTGCGATCCGCGTCGGAGCGCTCTCCGGCGACGGCAAGGAGGACATCCTCGCCCTCGGCGACGATGGCTTCGCGATCGCCCGCCTGAGCGGCCAGCGCCTCAAGCTCAACGAGATCGCGGCCTGGCGTTCCGACTCGCAGCGGCGCACCCACCACGAGCTCGTCGTCGGCGACGTCAATGGCGACAGGCACGTCGACCTCATCGCCCTCGACGCCGCCGAGCAGATGGCCGAGATCCTGACCTTCTCCGACGCCCACCGGCTGCTCTACGGGACCAGCTTCAAGGTCTTCGAGAGCCGCATGTTCTCCGGGGGAGAGCCGCGCGAGTTTGAGCCGTCGATGGGGGTGATCGCCGACCTCACCGGCGACGGTGCCGACGACCTCCTCCTCCTCTGCCACGATCGCCTGCTGCTCTATCCCCAGTCGACCAAGCCCGCGGGCAAGTAAGGGAGCGCCGCCCATCCGGCACTCGCGAATCCTCGCGAGAACTTCACGCACGCGGGCTCGCGGAGGATCGCCCACTCGGCGAGAATTCCGGCGTGACCCTCTCGCGCCGCGACTTTCTCGCCAGCTCGGCCGGCGCGATCGCGTTCGCGGCTCTTGCCCGCGCGGCGCGGGCCAACGCGCCGATTCAGGACGGGCTCGCGCCGACGACGGCGCAGCGCTTTCGCGGGCCGCTCGCCCTGCCGCCCGGATTCACGCAGTCGGTCTTCTCGCTCACCGGCGAGGCCATGGATGACGGGCTCCTCGTCCCGGGGAAGCACGACGGCATGGGCGCGTTCGACGGCGGCGGCGGCAAGGTGCTCCTCGTCCGCAATCACGAGATCGATCCGGCGATGGGCGTGGCGCTCGGGGCGTTTGGCGCGAAGCTCGAGCGACTCGCGAAGGTGGACCCGCTTCGCATCTATGACCGCGGCGCGAAGGGCATCCCCTGCCTCGGCGGCACGACGACGATCCTTTACGACCCGAAGACGCAGCGCGTCGAGCGGCAGCATCTCTCGCTCACCGGGACGGCGGTGAACTGCGCCGGCGGCCGCACGCCGTGGGGCACCTGGATCACCTGCGAGGAGTGCACCTATCGCACCGACGCGAAGGTCTTCGCCAAGGACCACGGCTATTGCTTCGAGGTGCCTGCGTCGATCGACGCGGGGCTGATCGAGCCCACGCCGATTCCCGGGCTCGGGCGCTTCAAGCACGAGGCGGTCGCGGTCGATCCGAAGGGCTCGATCGTCTATCTCACGGAAGACCTCGGCGACAGCTCGCTCTACCGGTTCCTGCCGCGCACGCCGGGAAAGCTCGTCGACGGCGGGCGACTGCAGGCCCTCGTCGCCATCGACCGGCCGAGCGTCGACACCCGCAACTGGCCCGAGCTTGACGCCAAGGGAATCGCCAAGGGTCCGCCGATCATCACGGTGCGGATGGGCGATCGCCTCGCCGTGCGCTGGATCGATCTCGACGACGTCGAGGCGCCGAAGGATGACCTCCGCAAGCGCTCCTTCGCCCAAGGCGCGATGCGCTTCGCCCGCTGCGAGGGCATCTGGCACACCGGCGAGGCCGTCTACGTCGCGGCGACGACCGGCGGACCGAACGCCCTCGGTCAGCTGTGGCGTTACGTGCCGAGTCCGCACGAGGGCACCGCGGCCGAGGCGACGGCGCCGGCCTCGATCGAACTCTTCGTCGAAAGCCACGACGCGAGCACGCTCAAGAACTGCGACAACCTCTGCGCAGCGCCGTGGGGCGACCTCTTCGTCTGCGAGGACGGCGCCGGCCGCGACGGCATCGTCCGCGTTCGCCCCAACGGCGAGGTCCATCGTTTCGCGCTCAACGTCACCAACGACAGCGAGCTCGCGGGCGTCTGCTTCTCGCCCGACGGCGCGACGCTCTTCGTGAACATCCAGGACCCGGGGATGACGATCGCGATCCAAGGACCTTGGGAGCGATAGCGAAGGGCGAAGGACCGCACAACGACAGCGACCGGCGCGGGCCGTGGGGCCGCGCGCCGGTCGCGCCGTTCGTCATCGGGGCTGGATTCCGATTGGGTCCCGATCAGCCCTTGTTCTTCCGCGCCAGCGCCTTCTCGATCGAAGCCCTGAGCGCCTCGCCGCGGACGCTGTCGCCGGTGGCGAGGATCTCGCCGGTGTCGCCGTCCACGAGGAACGCCTGCGGAATCGAGAAGATCCCGTACTGCTGGGCGATCGCGGCCTTCCAGCCGCCGCCGTCGTAGATCTGCGGCCAGGTCATCTTTGCCTTCTCCATCGTCGAGGCGATCTTCTCCTCGGCCTTCTCGTTGTCGAGGGTGACGGCGAGGATTTCAAAGCCCTTGTCGTGGAACTTGCCGAAGGACTCGACGACGTTGGGCATCTCGGCCATGCAGGGCCCGCACCAGGTCGCCCAGAAGTCGAGCAGCACGATCTTGCCCTTGTAGTCGGTGGGGAAGTGAACGGGCTTGCCGTTCATCATCGTGGCATCGAACGCGAGGACCGACTTGCCGACCCCGAGGTCGGGCGGCGGGAGAATCTCCTTCACGACCTTGTCCGACTTCACCGCGCGAAGGGTGAGTCCGTCGGCGCTGAGGCCGCTGAGCTCGTAGACGGTGCCGCCGATGTTGAAGGGCTCGTTGACGGCGAAGCTCTCGCCGCGGCGATCGAACTTGCCGTTGCCGTTCACGTCGATGAGGAGGTTGACCTGCGACTTCTCCGCCTCGGCGTCCTTCTTGGCGTCCTTGGCGTCCGGCTTGGCTTCCGGTTTGGCGTCCTTCTTGGGCTCCGTCTCGCGCCGCGACGCGCCGCTCAGATCGCCGGTGGTCATCATGTCGTCCAGCATGACGTCATAGACCTTGT
The DNA here is from genome assembly GCA_044220875.1 of Phycisphaerales bacterium. GTDB lineage: Bacteria > Planctomycetota > Phycisphaerae > Phycisphaerales > SM1A02 > JAEUIT01. The sequence goes on from JBGAQH010000004.1 coordinate 74,981, forward strand.
CGCCGACGGCGAGCTTGCCGCTCACGCCGTAGTCGCGATAGAAGAGGAGCGTCGACTTGAGCTGCTCCCGTCCCGGATCGGTCTTGTCGAACCGGTAGGCGCTGATGTGGCCCTTCACCCCCTCGCCGGCCCCGAGCATGATCGAGAAGCCGCCGTTGTAGGTCGTGTACTCCTTGCCGTCGCGGCCGGGTCCCTTCTTTGCGGTCCACTCCGTCGCGCCATCGTTGGTCAGGTCGCCGTCGCCGTTGGAGTCAACGTAGAGTTTCGCAGGCGCTCCCTCGGGCTCGTCGAGGATCACGTGATAAGTCCGTCCCTTCGCGCCAGGCACGCCGAGCACGCCATACAGCGGCGCCTTCAGCCCTTCGGGCACCTTCTTCAGCGTTTCGGGCTTCGCGTCCGAGAGCGCCGTGCGCTGCGGCATGTAGCCGCCGATTTTCTGGCTGGCCCCGCTCTCCATGAACGAGAGCTTGGTCCCCTCACCCGCCGCCATGGCGGAAGCGTGCGTGAGCGAGGTGATGAGCGACAACGAAACGGCGAACGTGGCGAGCATGCGATTCTCCTACGAAAGTTCGCCGAACGTATCACATCGCCACCAGGCACAGGAGCAGCGAATGCCCTATTGGGAATCGGCCTGACGCTCGACGGAGGGACGCGCAATCACCGTTCCCGCAGTCGCTCGCCCCTGCGGCGACGCCCCGAAGGCCGCGGCCTCGACCTTCAGCACGGCGTGGATGAGCCGACCCGCCACGCGGTCACGGAAGTGATCGATGCCCTTGAGGGCGTTCCCTGCGGCGTCCGCGACGGCGCCGGGATCGGAGTCGGGGGGAAGCTCAGGCACCAGAACGTCGGCGACCGTCGCGCCTTCGCGCGAGGCGACCGTCCCGCCATGCGGGAACGGTGAGGGGATGCCGCCGAGGAGTTCGCGAAGGGCGGCCAGTCGCTTGCGAAGTTCGCGACTGCAGTCCATCGCGGCCTTCACCTGCTTCTCGCTCGGCTTTCCGCTGATTCCCTGGAGGATCGCCATGAGGACGCCTCGCTCCTCGGCGACGCGCAGGGCGGTGGCGTGCGCCCGACCGAGCGACGCAAGGACGGGCGCGTAGAGACGGACCGACGCCTCGATGCGCTTGGCGTCGGCGTCGGACTCGATGGCGAGCCGCGCGCGTCCCCCCGGATGCGAGAGCATGCGCATCGCCCACTGCATTCGCTCAACACCGAGCCGCTCGGTCCGTTCGACATGCTCCCCCGCCGCGTCCGCTGCGATGCGACCCTGCTCCCGGCTCTCGGCAATCGACGCGGGCGATCCCTGAACGCCGAGCTGGGCGTGCGAGAACGTCAGGCCCGCGGTGCGCATTCGGTCGGCGAGGTCGGCGATGCGCACGCGCCCTGTTGCTGCGTCCCACTCGTCGGCGTAGGGCTTGACGGCGCGGGCGGCCGCGATGTGTTCGCTCCGCACCGTCGCCCATCGCTGCAGCGCGGCCTCGACGTCCGTTACGGACTGCGGATGCGACTCCGTGAAGAGGAGTGCCCTTCGCGGGTGCAGCGGCATGCCGAAGTATCGCTCGACCGTGCGCACCGCGTTGTCGTCGGCCTTCGCGGCCGCGACGACTCCCTGCACCGGCACCAGCGACATGCGGTCCATCACAGCGCCAAGCCGTTCGCGATACTCGGCGACTGTCGCGACCTTGGCGAGCGTCTCGAAGTGGCGGAAGAGCGCCGTTCCCGGCGCGTCGATCGCGATGATTCCCTCGCCGCCGACCTTGCGGGCCGCGGCGATGCGCTCCGATTGGCATGGATGGCTGTCGAAGAGCCCGGTCTTCTCGCTGTGGGCGGCCGATCGGATCCGCTCGACGGTGGTTGCATCAAACCGCTGCCGTTCCTCCGCCGCCAGGGCGCTCAGGTCGTCGGGGAGCTGCTGATGGGCGAGGTTCTCGATCACCCGATGCCGTGCGGCGCTGTCGGCCACGGCGAGCGCCGGCAGCGCCTGGGCGGTCGAGACGTAGGCCTTGACGCCGGCGATCGCGACCTCGGCGCGGTCGGCGTCATATTCCATCTGCCGGAGGAGCGAACTCACGACCAGCATCGCGAGGTGGGCGAGCAGCCAGAGCACGCGTCGCGAGAGCCAGACGCAGAGCCGCGCGAACTGGGCGGGCAGGATGATCCAGAACGAGTCGCCGCGGGCGCACTCGTCGAGCCAGAGGTCCAGCCGGTCGCGCCGATAGACCGCCTCGAGGAGCCAGACGACCAGCCGTCGCACCGACCAGCTGATCCGCATCCCCGCCCCCTGCCGGAAGTGACCGAGCTCGTGGGCGACCACCCCTAACATTTCGCGCAGCGTGAGCCCCTGGGCGAGCGGAAGGCCGATGCGGAGGATGAGCCCGCCGCGCTCGAGGCGGGCCGAGGCGTTGGCGTTGCAGTCAACCTCGATGGCGGCGGGCAGCGGCGAGCCGAGCGCCGCGGCGATCCGCTCGACGGCGCCGAAGACAGCCGGCTGGTCCTCGCGAGTCAGTGGCACCGGCCACGACTCGCGGGTCCGCCGGGCGAAGAGCGGCTTCAGCATGAAGACGATGACGACGACGCCCGCCGCAATCGGCGTCGCATAGGCGAGCATCTGCAGGAGGTAGCCGCGTCCTCGGCCGCTGGCATACCCGCCAACTCCCGCAGGCTTCAGCAGCCACAGGTCGGCCGTCGCATGGAGGTAGACCGCCCAGCCCACCAGCGCGATAAGGGCCAGATAGACGGCGATCACCAGCACGATGGTGGCCAGCGCCCCCATCGCCGCGAGCGCGTAGCCCGGGCTGACCGCGGCCGGGGCCACCGTCGCGCCGGGACGGAGGAGATCGTCGAGGCGCAGGCCGCGCCTGCCCTCGCCTGCCGATGGCGTCCTGTCCCCCGCGTCGTCAGCCATGCTCGTTCGCTCCGCGTGTCGTGCGTTCCTGTATCGATACCACGCGCGGCCCGAGAGCGGAATGCGAAAAAGGGAACTTCCGCCAAGACGCAATCACTCGACGCGCCGCACGCGATTGGTCGCCGAGGGCGCCGCGGTGCGGTCGGCGGTGGGCGTCCAGGTTTCGAGCACATACCCCTCCGCGTCGCGGTGGAGCTCGTCGTACCAGCCGTTGGCCCACGTGATTCGGGCCGCGTTCCGGCCGACGCTCGTCCAGCAGCCGTAGCGCCATTCGCCGATGCTCTTGAAGGCCATGCCGTCGGACTGGATGGCGACGTAGATCGTGGCCGGATCGCCGGGCAGGACTCCGCGCATCTGCCACACGCCGAGGAACTCGGTCGTTGCGTCCTTGATCTGCACCGCCTTGCCGTAGGTCCGCGGCGCTCCGTTGGGGTCGTCCCCCGGCCCCCAGGCCCGCTCTTCGATCCCCAGCGGGCCGTTGGCGAGTTGGTCGATCCAACCGTTGCTCCATTCGATGAGGGCGCGGCCGCCGACGATCGACCAGGTTCCACGCTCGCCGATGGCTCCGGTCGGCCCTCCCGACCAGGTGCTGACGGCGTGACCGTCGGCGGCAAGCCGGACGTTGAACGTGGAGTTGCGGGCGTCGGTGAGGGCCCAGACGCCGACGAGCGCATCATGGGTCAGAGGCGGTGCATCACTGGCCGCTCCGTGCGGACGGCCCGCGGTCATCCCGTCCGAGCGGGCGGTCGGGCTGGGACCGCATCCGGTGAGCGGGGCGAGCGTCATGGCGACGAGAAGGCACGAGAAGATCGACAGGGGCGATCGCATGGAGTGGTCCGGGGAGTGGCACGCAACGCCCTCGACGGATGCGGGGCATGCGGCAGGCGCGAGCGACTTGTACCACGGCGCTGCGCGCGAGCCAACGCGATGCGCGCGGTCAGGGAGCGGCCGTCCAGAGCGGCGCCTCGCGGGCGGTCGCCTCGGCGTACGAAGCCTCGAGCTGCTTGAGCCGCTCGGCCGCCGCGTTCGCTGGCGTGCGGGCGATCGCCGCCGCCTGGGCGTCGGCCGTGGCCCTGGCTCGAGCCGCCTCGGCCAGCGCTCGGCGTTCGGCGACCGCCGCGGGCAGTTCGGAGGCAGAGCGCCACGCCGCGAACACCGTCCCGCCGGCGAGGACGCACTCGACGTCCGCGCGGCCAATCGCAGTGCGGGCCTCGGCGAGCGCCGCAGCGGCGCGATCGCGCGATGCGAGCAGCGATCCGATCGCTTCGTTCATCCGCTCTTCGGCGTGTCGCACGTCGACGTCGTCGCGCTGCACGTCGACCGCCCCGTGCATGCGATCCGAAAGTGCGGCCAGATCTCGGTGGAGTCCCTCGAGCGTCGCAAGCCGCTTGAGCGCCGCTGCCTCGAACTCGCGCGCCTCCCGCGCGGCGGCGCTCGCCCGCTCCGCCGCTCCCCGCGCCCAGGCGATGCGACGCGGCGTTCCGGCGAGATTCGCCTCTGCCTCGCGCAGGAGCGCCTCCGCCGCGAGCGCTGCCCTCTCCGAGGCCGCGGCCGCCTCGACGGCGGGTTGGGCCTGCCGTTCAGCGTCGCTCCACGCGGCACTCGCAGCGTCGCGCTCCGCGCGAATCGCTCCCGCAGCGCACCGGGCGGCAACCGCTTCCGCACGAGCGAGATCACCGGCGGCCGACGCCGCGGCGCTCTCCGCCGCCGTCGCCGCCGTCGAGGCCGCGGCGGCGGCCTGCGCGCGAGCATCAAGCGACGATTGTCGAGCGACGAGCGCCTGCTGACCTGCCTCGACTGCCTGGTGCGCGGCGGTGGCTTTCGCGTGCGCCGCCGCCAGCGACTCGGCTGCCGTCGAGGCTGCCGCACTCGCCTGATCGCGCTCCGTCGTCGCCTTCGCCGCCGCTGCCTTCGCTGCCTCGGAGGCATCGAGCGCCGCTCGCACGCGCTTCGACGACGCGTCGGCCGCCGCCGTCGCCTCGGTCACCTTGGCCACGGCAGCACTTGACGTCGCCTTCGCCGCTTCCGCTGCGGCACGGTGGGCGGGATCGTCGTTGGCCGCGGCAGTCCGCGCCGCCTCGGCGGCCTCGGTCTCGGCGCGGCGCGATGCATCGTTGGCCGCGGCCAGCGCCGACTGCACCGGTCCGTCGCGCTCGACCTCGGCCTTGAGCGCCGCAAGCGACTGGTCGACCGCAGCTCGCGCCGCGCCGACGGCGCTCTCCGCCGCGGCGCGAGCAGTGGCCAGCGAGTCACTGTTCGCACGCGCTGCCGTCTCGGCGCCAACGGCCGCGTCGCGTTGGGCCGTCCACGTCGCGAGCGCCGCGGTTGCTTCCGCCTGCGCCGCGCGGGCCGCGACCACCTCAGCGTCCGCCGCTGCGACAGCCGACTTCGCCGCGGCGACGGCGGCGACCCGCGCGTCCCGGGCGCCTCGCGCCGCGGCCACCGCCGACTCGGCCTCGGCGCGGCGCACCTCGATGGACCGCTGCTGCGTCGGCAGGCGACCGATCTCCGCTCCATCCGACGTCCGCCAGAGTCGCACCTCGCCGCTCAGATCGGAGCCGATCACCGTGCCCATCGAGCCGTCGGTCGTCGTCGACAGGGCCAGCTCCGCCATCGCCGGAAACGCCCGCTGCATGGCGCCGTTTGCATCCCAGAGTTTCGCCGTTCGCTCGCGTCCCGCGGTGAGAACGCGATTGTCCGCGGTGACCTTCGCGCTCAGGACGCCGCTCGCGTCGGCGACCCATTCCTTGATCATGGACCCGTCGTTCATGCTCCACAGCCGCACCTTGCCATCCTCGCTTGCGGAGACCAGCACATTGCCGTCGGCCGACCAATCGAGGGACGTCACGCGCCCCGCGTGTCCGACGAGCGACTGGTAGGGAGCAAGCGACTCCGCCTCCCACACGTGCACGCCCCCGGCCCTGTCGGCGGTCGCAAGGAGCACGCCATCCGGGCTATAGCTGATCGCCGTCACCCAGTCGGTGTGCTTGGTGATGCGCTGCACGATCTGCCCATCGGCGATCGAAAGCACCTTCACGACGCGCGCCGGTCCGCCGAAGGCCATCCGCTCGCGCCGCGTATCAATATCGGCGGCAAGGATCGCATCGCTCTCCTGCCCCACGCGGGTGACGAGTTGGCCCTCGGGCATCGACCAGAGGTGGACGCGACCGCTCATGCCGTCAACGCCGCCGGCGGCGATGAGGAATCGCCCATCGCGCGAGAAGCGCACAACGTCGACGACGTCCCCATCGGTCGGCAAGGCCCCGACGAATTCGCCCCGCGGAAGCTGGTAGAGGAGAACCTCCTGATTCGCGGCCAGCGCCACGACCGGCGATGCCGGGTGCGACGCGACGGAGGGAACGGCGGGCGTTCTCGCCCGTTCCTCGTGCGTGCTCTGCGGAAGGCGCAACGGGCCAGTCAGGATCGCCGCGCCGGCCGTCGCGGCCGATGCGACTCCGAGCGAGACCTTCGGCCGCGGCGCCTGCGCGGCGCTCGTCGCGCTCTCGCGGCAGCCGCCGGCGATCCACCCACGGATCGTCGCGATCTCGGCGTCGCTCAGTCGATCGCCCTTCGGCGGCATCTTCGGCTCGCGGCTGTGGGAGATGACGCCGACCAGCGTGCTGCCGTCGGCATCGCCGATCGCCAGGATCGCGCCGCCGCTGCTCCCGGCCATCGTCGCGCGGTAGGTCGAGAGATCGAGGTCCCCCTTGAGCTTGTCGGGGTTGTGGCAATTGAGACACCGGGCCGCGAAGATCGGCCGGACCTGATCGTCGTAGGTGATGCGCTCCTGCGCGGAGACCGCCGACGCCCCACAGGCGATGACGAGAAGCGACGTGCGATGGAGGAGGTCGGAGGCCATCAGTGGTTGAAGACGAATTCGCGGCTGTTGAGGAGCGCCCAGAACGCGTCCTCGAGGCAGACGCGCGGCTCGACACCTTGGGCGATCGGGGCGAGAAGCGCCGCTCGCTCCGCATCGCTCAGCGCCCGGCCAAGCGTGGCGATCGAGAGTCGGCGCAGCGCTTCGTCCGGCGAACGGCCCGCGGCGAGCTCCGCAGCGACGCGTCCGCCCTGCTTGATCTTCTCGTGCACCGCGTCGCCGTTGATGAGATGCAGGGCCTGCGAAAGGCTCGGCTCCATGACGACTTCGCAGGTGCAGACCGTCGCCCGCTTCGCCCGCCCGAAGGTGGTGAGGAAGTAGTTCGAGGTCGAGCCGTCGGCGATCTGCACCGCCCGCGAGCCGAGCGGCAGGCCGTCGAACTTGTCGGCGGTGCCGGTGGCGCGCGAGATCGAGTCGAGCAGGAACTCCGCCCGGATGCGCCGCACGACGGCATGGGAGAAGTTCCGCTCGTCGCGCTCGTTCGTGGCGTTGGTGAGGGTCGATCGCTGGTAGGTGCGGGACGCGCAGATCTCCCGCACCAGCGGCCGCATGTCGAATTTCGATTCGACCAGGCGCGTCGCCAGCGCGTCGAGGAGATCTTCGTTCGACGGCGGATTGCTCGCCCGCACGTCGTCGACCGGCTCGACGATGCCGCGATGGAAGAAGTGGGCCCAGACGAAGTTCGCGACGTTTCGGGCAAACATCCGGTTGTCGGGTGCCGTCAGCCACTCGGCGAGCACCGCCCGCCGGTCGCGCCCGGCCAGATCGGGCTGCGGACCGCCGAGGAATTTCGGCGCCATCACCCGACCGCCGACCGGGTGTTTCATGTCGCCGGCGCCGCCGTTGAAGATGATCGTCTCGCGCGGGTCCTCGCCGGGCTTGCGGGCCACTTGGGTGAAGAACGCGGCGAAGCCGTAGTAGTCATCCATGCGCCAGCGGTCGAATGGATGGTTGTGGCATTGCGAACACTGAATGCGCGTGCCGAGGAAGGCCTGGGCGACATTCTCCGAGAGCTTCAGCGTGTCCCGCTCGAGCTGATAGAAATTCGTGGCCGGCGTGTCAAACGTACCCCCCTCCGCCGCCACGAGCTCGCGCACGATCGCGTCGATCGGCGCGCCGCTGGCGAACCGCGCCCGCAGCCACGAGGCATAGAGAAGCGCGGCCTTCGGACTCACTTCCTGCGTCGAGCGGATGCCGAGCCGCTCGGCCCACTTCATCACCCAGATCTCGGCGAATTCCTTCCGCCCCATCAGCTCGTCGACGAGCTTCATCCGCCGATCGGCCGAGACGTCGGCGAGGAATCGGTCATGCTCCTCGATCGTCGGCAGGAGGCCGGTGAGATCGAGCGTCACGCGGCGCAGGAACTCCTCGTCGGTGCAGAGTTCGCTCGGGGCGATGCGCATCCGGGTGAGCTTCGCCGTCACCCGCTCGTCGATGAAGTTGCCGCGGTCAGCCTCGGGCGCCGGCACCGGGGCATCGGGTGCGACGACGATCGCGCCGGCCCCGATCGCGAAGGCGTCGAATCGGGCGAGGATCTGGGCTTCGCCGGGATTCGCGGCGGTGACGGTGCCGTCAACGGCGACCTTCGCCGAGAAGTCATTGCTCGAACTGAGCGTGGTGAGCCGGGTGACGTCCTTGGTCGAGCCGTCGGAGTAGGTGGCCCGCACGGTGAGATGTTCGCTCGCCCCGCCGCCGAGGACCAACTCCTTCGGCGCGATCTCGATGCCGGTCACATGGGCCACCTCGGGGCGATCGTCCGGAGCGCCGGCCTTGAGCCAGGCCAGCATCGTGACGGCCTCGGGCGAGTCGATCGCGAATCGCTTCCCGCCGGTGTGGGCGACGCCGCCGATGGCCTTCTGGAAGAGCAGACTTCGCTCCGGCTCGGCGAGGTTCACGCGGCGGCCGGGCAACTCGCGGGTGATCGTTCGATAGTCCCCGGCCGGGTCATAGCCGAAGAGCGAGAGATGAAAACCATCCTGGCCGCGGGCCGAGCCATGGCAGGCGCCGGTGCTGCATCCGGCGTGACTCAGGATCGGCATCACGTCGAGCCGGAAGCTCGGCACCGGATCAGAAGCCGGCACGGCGGCCATTGCGGGAGCCGCCACCGACGCCAGCACGCCGGCGACGAGCAGCGACGCACTGCGAATCGCAACCTGGATCACGGCTTCTTCTCCCCGGCGTTCTTGCGCAGCTGTTCGAGCCGGCTCAGCGGACGAGGCGGCGCCGGCGCTGCGGCGGCTGGGGCCGGGGCGGGGGCAGGCGCCGCTGCCGGTGTTGCTGTCGCTGCCGGCGCGTCCACGCGCAGCACGCCATCGAAGGCAAAGCGATGCGTCACGATCTCGCCGTTCATCGGCACCGCGAGTTCGCAGAAGAGTCCGCGGTGCTGGCCGACGGGCGTCTCCTCCTTCGTCGTGACATCGAAGACGACCTCCGCATCAGCGCTCCCGATCTCCTTCGGAGCAGCGGCTGCATTTGGCGGCAAACCCATGAGCGTGAGCGTCGCCCTTCCCTCGAAGGGTCGCACGGGCTTCAACGAGCAGAGGACCGCCGCCGGCTTCCCGCGCTCGGTCGCGGCGAGTTGCAGCGCTCCACCCTCGAACTGCTCGGCAACGGCAAGGTCAACGAGTTCCGAGCTGAGCCAGACGTCGCCGCCGTTCACGGGAGCATGCGCCAAGAGGGCGATGGGCCAGGTGTTGGCCGGAGCATCGCCGGTCGCGTTGAGCTGATAGACCCCTTCGCTCTGGCTGGCCGGAATCGTGATCGCGTTCGCCGAGGAGACGCCCGGCGGATTCCAGAGCATGTGCAGGGTGATGTCGGCCGAGAACCCGGCGTCGCGCTCGACAACCACCTTGAGCGACTTCGCCCCGACCCGCAGCAGCGGCGTCGTCGGTGCGATGAGCTTCACGCGGAAGGGCGCCGCCTCGGTCACGGCGATCGCGAGCCGACGCACCGAGGTCTCGTCGTAGACGGTGTCGTTTGGCGGCCCGATCACGAGCGGCACGCTCTGCTGAAACCCACCGCGGACATCGCCGACCGAAGCGGCCACCTCGAAGAGCCCGCCGTCGATCGGCGCGTCGGCCGTGGCCTCGAAGAGGACCGGAGCGTTCGGAAGGTCCTTCCCCTGCGGGATCGTGCGAACGGTCACGCCGGTCGGCAGCGTCGGCAGCGCGACCGTCACGTCGCCGGCGACATCGACCCGCTCGGCGCGGAGCATGGCCGCGAAGCGCCCGCCGCGCGGAATCGCGATCGACTGGAGAAACTGCGGCCGACGGTTGTCGACCCGCTCCAGCGAGACGCGAAGCTGCGGGCGCACCGGCGTCACCTCGAGTCGGTAGACGAACGCCTCGCCGCCGCGATGGCGATGGTCGCGGACCCGCACCTCGTAGACGCCGTCCTTCGGGACTGGCCCCTTGACCTCGGGGTCGGCGCCCACCGTGTCGTCAAGCGTGCCGATCACCGTGCCGTCCTCGGCGACCAGATCGATGACCGCATCGAGCGGCGAGCGAAGTCGCTGGGCATAGAGCGCGACGGCGAGGACCTCGCCGGCCTTCGCCCGAAAGCGATGGCGGTTGGTCGCGTTGGCCTCGCGAAGGACGCCGTGATAGGCCACCGGGGCATGTGGCTCCTTGCCCGCCTCGATCGTCTCGGGCGCCACCGGCATCGAAGAGACCATCACCAGATTGGGCGAGGGAGCGATGCCGTCGCCGTCGCTGGCGAAGAGCGGCGCGCGATCGCTGCCCGCCCGGAGCGTCACCGTCGTGGGCGGAACGCCCTTCACGTCGCCGATCCATCGCATGTCGGTGGCCCGCTCCGGCTCGACCGCCGGAGGCCAGACGGCGCGGGGTCGCGGAAAGCGGCCGATGTGCAGTCGGTAGTGCGAGGTGTCGCTGCCGGCGAAGGACGCCTCACGCACGGTGACGTAGTAGGTTCCGTCGGCGGGAGCGACGACCGATGCCGTTGCGTCCTGGCGGAGGAGCGCCGAGTCGTCGCATTCGGCGAGCTCGAAGCGCCGTCCGTCGAGAATCGCGATGGCCGGATCGAAGTTCCCGCGCCCGAGTCGCATGCCTTCAATCTCGGCGGCAATCCGATCGCCGGCCTTGGCCTCGACGGCGAACCAGTCGGTGTCCTCGCGGGTGATGATCCCGGCGACCGTCGTCCCCAGGCTGACGTGCTGAGCCGTGGCCATGTCGCCGTTCGGCTCGACCTCGCTCACGATCGGCAGTGCCCCGACCCAGACGGTCGCACACTCGCTGATGCCCGTCGCGGTCCGCAGCCGAAGCGGATGTTCCCCCAGCGGGCAATCAGCGGCGATGGTGCATTCGGCCACGACGGTGCGGTCGTCGGTGTTGGCCAGGCGGGTGACCGTGATGCCGGCGTCATAGAAGAGAAGTGCCTGGGCGCCGGCGAGTCGCTCACCGCTGAGGGTGAAGGTCACGCTCGTCCCGCGCTGACCGCCGGTCGGGAGGAGCGAACGAAGCTCGGGCGAACCGGCGAAGGCGCTCGCGCCCGATCCGATGGCGACGGCGAGGAGGAGGCTGGCGCAAGCAATCGCCCGGAAGGCCGCGCTGAACGCGGCACGGCACGCGCACGCCAGCGCGCGGGCGCTCATGCCGGCTTCGCTCCCGTTGCCGGCGCCGCGGGGTTCGCGGCCGGCGGCGCATCGACCGCCTTCTTCGCGAGGATCGCGTCGATGACCTTGCCATCCTTGACGATCTCGACCGGCCGGTCGCCGGGGGCGATGAGTTCGCTGTCGGCGTTGATGCCGAGCTGGTTGTAGACGGTCGTCGCCAGATCCTCGACGCTCATCGCATCGACGTCCGGTGCGGTTCCGGTCGGGTCCGACGCGCCGTACACGAGCCCGCGATGCATGCCGCCGCCGGCGAGGGCCACGCTGAAGACCCGCGGCCAGTGGTCGCGGCCGCCGTCGCGGTTGATCTTGGGCGTGCGGCCGAACTCGGTCGTCACCATCACCAGCGTCGAGTCGAGCATGCCCCGCCGTTCGAGATCGATGATGAGGGCCGCGTAAGCCTTGTCGAACTCGCGGAGCGGGTCGCGGATCGCGGTGATGTTGGCGTGATGATCGAAGCCGCCGTAGGTCATCGAGACGAAGCGGACCCCCGACTCAACCAGCCTCCGGCAGAGGAGCATGCGCTGGCCGGCGCCGTTGCGGCCATACTCGTCGCGCAACGCGTCGGGTTCTGCCGCCAGATGGAAGGCCTCGCGGGCCTTCTCCGAACTCAGCAGCGTGTATGCCCGCTGATAGAACTCGTCCATCGTGGCGATGGCGTCGCCCTTTTCGGTCGCCCGGAAATGGGCGTCGACTGCCTCAAGCATTGACTGCCGCCGACGGAATCGCTCATGGTCGACGTCGGCGGGCATGCCGAGATCGCGGACCGCAAAGGAGCCGTCGGCCGGATCGGAGCCGAGCGAGAAGGGACCGTAGCGATCGCTGAGGAACCCCGTGCCGGCGTACTCGTTGGGAAGCGAGGGAACGCAGACGTAGCTGGGAAGTTCGTTCTTCGGCCCCAGCTCGTGGGAGATGAGCGCGCCCATCGAGGGGTACTGCACCGCCGGGCTCGGGCGGTAGCCGGTGAACATGTTGTGCGTGCCGCGCTCATGGGCGGCTTCGCCATGGCTGAGGCTGCGCACGATGGTCAGGCGGTCGGCGATCTTCGCGGTGAGCGGCAGCGTCTCGCTGAACTGCACGCCGGTGATCGCCGTCGGCAGTGAGCCGAGCGGACCTCGGTACTCGATCGGGGCCAGCGGCTTCGGATCGAAGGACTCCTGGGCGGAGAGCCCGCCGGGCAGGAAGATGTGAATGACCGATTGGGCGACGGCCGGCTTCAGCGGATAGCGCTTCGCGTCGGCGCTGGCGACCTTGGTGAAGTACTCGGAGAGCGTGAGCCCGAGGCCGCCGATGAGGCCGACGTAGAGGAAGTCACGCCGGGAGGGCTCGACGTTCGGGCGAATGCGACGGTCGTGCATGGCGATGTGCCCCAGCGATGCGGAGAAAGCGCGGGTCGCTCACGGCGCTCGACGACCGCGGGCCCCACACCCCCTGCCGCCACGCAACACGATATCCGCTCCGCCCCGGCGAGCGGGCCACGGGTGTCGATGGGTTCAGATCGACCAGCCACCCAGGAGGATCGCCAAGTCCGCGGCACCGACCGTGCAATCCCCATCCAGATCGGACGGGCAGTTCGCGCAGGCCGTGCAGGGCCCCCACGCCCCGAGCAGGATGGCGAGGTCGCTCGCGTTGACGAATCCGTCGCCGTTCAGGTCGCTTGACGCCCCGACCGGCACGAGCGAGATGTCGTCGAGCATGAAGTCGTTGGGGAAGGTGATGCCGCTCACGTTGACGATCGAGATCTCGACCGTCGAACCGGTCGGCACGATCGTCGTCGTGAACTCCTCCCACAGGAACGCGGCACTCGGCGAGGTCACGGCGCCGACCTGCACGCCGTCAAAGGCGAAGCGGAGCGAGTAGCCGGAGAAGCCCGCAGCGGTCGCGAGCGCCCACGCCGAGAAGCGATAGGTCGTTCCCGGCGTCACGGGCACGCTCTGGTACCAGACGCGCTTCTGACCGGCCTGACTCGAGTCATCGCCGTTGGCGCTCATCGCCGCCAGGCCACCCGGCGTGTGTTGGATGCCGTACCAGGGCGAGCCCGGGTCGGGCGGATGCGTCCACCACGTTCCCTCATCGGTGTTGCCGTTGGGCGTGTGGACATAGTCGGAGTTGATGCCGATGAGCGTGCCCGACTCGAAGTCGCCGTTGACGACCCGATTGTCGACCGCCCCGGCGAAACCAGCGCGGCCAACGAGAGCCGCGAGGACCACAGCGCTGGCCACGACAGAACCTCTCGACGCCACAACGCGATGACGAACCATGGATCAATCTCCCGGACAGCGATCCTGCCACAGCCAACGCGCCACCGACACACAGGCGCCGCGCGCAGCTGCACTACCCTACCCACGCGCCGCTGCCGCCCCAATCACAATTCGCCGAAATTCACCGCCGGCAAAGCTCGCGCCCGCGCCGCATGCGGGTCGAGGGAGAGCATCCTGCTCGCTCATGCCCGCAGACGCCGCCCTCTCTGCGGCCCTCTGTGTCCTCTGTGCCTCTGTGTTGAACGTACCGCGCTCAGCGCGCCGCCTCACCGCTCGGAGATCGGCACGTACTTCACCGCGTGCGGTCCGACGTAGGACGCCTGCGGGCGGATCAGGCGGTTGTCGCGGAGCTGCTCGATGCAGTGGCCGCTCCAGCCGGAGATGCGGCTCATCGCGAACATCGGCGTGAAGAGATCCAGTTGCAGGCCGAGCGAGTGATAGGTCGTCGCCGAGTAGAAGTCGACGTTCGGCCAGATGCCCTTCGAGCCGACTTCGGCGGCCATCAGCTCCTCGATCTTCCGGGACATCTCGTAGAGCTTCTCGTTGCCGGTGTCGGTCGCGACCTGCTTCGAGAAGGTCTTGAGGTAGGTCGCCCGCGGGTCGGTGGTCTTGTAGACGCGGTGACCGAAGCCCATGATGAGCTCCTTCTTGGCGAGCCGGTCCTTGATGACGCCCTCGACGCGATCGATGGTGCCGATCTCGTTGAGCATCACCATGACCTCCTCGTTCGCGCCGCCGTGGAGCGGGCCCTTGAGGGTGCCGACGGCGGTGGTCATCGCCGAGTACATGTCGGAGAGGGTCGCGATGGTGACGCGGGCCGCGAAGGTCGAGGCGTTCAGGCCGTGGTCGGCGTGCAGGATGAGGCAGACGTCGAGGGCCCGACGCATCGCTTCCGTCGGCTTCTGGCCGGTGAGCATCGTCAGGAAGGAGCCGGCGATCGACTGCGTCGCGTCAGGCTTGGCGAACGCCTTGCCCTTCCGGTACCGGTCGAAGTTGGCGATGAGGGCCGGCGTCTTCGCGACGAGCTTCAGGGCCTTCTTCTGATTGGCCTCGATCGAATCGTCGTCGGCGGCCGGGTCAAAGGTGCCGAGGGCCGAGATCATCGTCCGCAGGGCATGCATCGGCGTCGCCGCCTTGGGGAGCTTGGTGATCAGCTCGTACATCTCCGCCGGCAGGTCGTACTCGGCCCGGAGGGCTCGCTCGAATTCGGCGAGCTCGTCCCTCTTCGGGAGCCGTCGGTTCCAGAGGAGGAAGACCGTCTCCTCGAAGGTCGAGTTTCGGGCCAGGCTGTCGATCTCAATGCCGACGTATTCGAGGATTCCCTTCGCGCCGTCGATGAAGGACATCTCGGTCTCGGCGGCGATCGTGTTGGCGAGCCCCTTGTCCCACGCTGGTTTGGCGGAAGCGGACGAGGTGGCAGGCGCGGCAGTAGCGGTCATGGGTGGCTCCGAAGGCATCCGTGGCGACGGTCAACGGCTCGGGTGCGAGTGTGCTGGTGCCCTCGCCCTGAGCATTCGGCCCGCGATCGCAGGCGGTTTCCGGGAAGTCCCGCATGGTAGAGGTACACGGGGGCTCGACGCAATTGTCTCGCCATTCCGCAGGCCATTCCGAAGGAAGTTCGGCTCGACGACGAGGGGGCAAGTGCCTCCATCCGCGAGGATTCGTGCGGCCTCGCGGAGTGCGGAACTTCTTTTCGGACTGCCCAGCGTCGCCCCCTACACTGCCCGCCCATGATCGTGCCGCTGGGGACAGATCGGGACGGACGGCGACCGCCGCGTGCGACGGTCCTCCTCATCGCGCTCAACGTCGCGGTGTACATCGCGATGATGACGGGAGCCGCGGCGTTCTGGACCGATCGGGATCTGGTCGATCAGCTTCGGGCGGTCGTCTCGGTCAACCATCGCGTCTCGGACCTCGAACTCTATCGCCAGATCTTCGTCAGCCAGATGTGGACCATGCCGGGCAGCACCCCCTGGTGGTCGCTCTTCACGGCGATGTTCACGCACGATCCGAACTCGATCCTGCACATCGCCGGCAACATGATCTTCCTGTGGGCCTTCGGGAAGTCGATCGAGAGCCACCTCGGCTTTTGGCGATTCCTGATCCTCTATCTGGCAGGCGGGATGGCGGCATGGGGCGTTCACGCCCTGCTCGGCGGCGGGCCGGCGATCGGAGCGAGCGGCGCGACCTCCTCGGTCGCGTGCCTCTTTCTCGCCTTCTTCCCGCGAAGCCACACCCGCGTCCTCTACCTCTTCGGGATGTCGCTGCACTCTGTCTCGAGCGCCTGGCTGATCGGGCTCTACTTCACGATCGACGTCGTCCGAGCCTCGCTCGATTCGGCCGGCATCATGCCCTCGGACGTCGCGTCGGGTGCCCACATCGGCGGCTCGCTCTTCGGTCTCGGCGCCGGCCTCTTCCTTCTTCGCATGGGCTGGGCTCCGCGCGGCGAATGGGATCTCCTGCATCTCACGCGACAGTTCTTCCGCCGGCGGGCGATGCGGGCCGCGCTCCAGCCGACCGGCCCCACGCCATGGATGAGCGGAAAGGCCCGCGGGCCGATTGCGGCCGGCGGTCCGCTCACCGGAACGAGCGCCGAGGAAGCGCTGCTGCGGGCTGCGGTCACCACGGCCTTGCGCGCCGGCGATGACGCGAAGACGACGCTCGCCTACGGAGCACTTCTGGCGAAGTTCCCCGGCGCGACGCTGGCCCCGGACCTCCAGCTCGACGTCGCCAACCGCGCGATGCGGAGCGATGCCCTTCCCCTGGCGATGCAGGGGTATGCAAGTTTCCTCGCGTCGGCGCCGGGCCATTCGAAGGGGCCTGAGGTGCGATTGCTCCTCGCGGCGATCTACATCCGCCGGCTCGGTCAGCCTGCGGCGGCGACGCCGCTCTTGGTCGGGCTGCGCGAGCGGCTGCAGGATCCCGCTCAACTCGCCCTCCTCGACTCGCTTCTGGCCGAATGTCCTGCTGTGGCGCCGCCACCGATCCCGCCGCCACAGCCGCCGGAACAACGCCCCAACGGGGCCCCCGGCGCGAGCAGCGAGCGGCGTTCGTGAGCCGGCTCCTCATCAAGATCTGCGGCGTGACGCATGAGGAGCACATCGCCGCCGCCAGCGAGAGCGGCGCCGACCTCGTCGGGCTCGTACTCTGGCCAGGAAGCCCTCGGCACGTCACGATCGACCGGGCGCTGGCGTTGGCCGCATACGCTCGTCAACGGACGCTGGAAACGGTCGCCTTGGTCGTCGATCCCGACGACGCGCTCCTCGCTGCGGCCGCGGCGTTCGATCGCGTGCAGTTTCACGGCAACGAGTCCTGCGAGCGATTGAGCGCCGTCGAGCGCCCGACGATTCGCGGCTTCGCCTTCTCGCCCGACGCCCTCGCCCGATGGGATGCCTGCCCCCATGCCGATTGGCTCATCGTCGACGGCCCACAGGGTGGTGGCGGCGCGGCGTTCGATCATGCGGCGCTCGGTCCGCTGGTCAGCGCCCTGCGGAAGCCCTGGCTTCTTGCCGGCGGACTTACGCCGGCAACGGTGACGCAGGCGATCGCGGTTGCGAAGCCCACCGGCGTCGACGTCTCAAGCGGCGTCGAGCGCGTCCGGGGCGTGAAGGACCCGGCGCTCATCCAGGCGTTCTGTACGGCCGCCCGCAGCGCAGGCGGCTAACAGTACGGTCACCGACGTCGCCCTCACTTCGCCTTCGGCGCCGTCGTGATGCGCACGTCGCCCGACGCGGCCGACGCTGCGATCTTCGCGCCGCTTCCCGAGAGCGTCGCCGAGCCGCGAGTTTCCTTCCCGGGAACGCCGAGCGTGATGCTGCCCGAGGCCGTCTCGATCGAACCCGAGGGCTCGGCGCCCGCGGGCAACAGGATCGCGATATCCCCCGACGCCGTGCTCACCGCGCCGGCGGCGATGGCGGGAAAGTCGACGAACTGAAGTTGCACGTCGCCCGAGGCGGTTGCGATCTTGAAGGGGCCCGCCATGCCCTTGATGACGATGTCACCGCTGGCGGCATCGACGTCGCTCTTGGCAATCGACGGTGCGAGGATGGTGAGGTCACCGGAGGCCGTTTCGCAGCGCAGCGCCGCAAGGGGAGCGCGGAAGACGAGCTTTCCGTCGCCGCTCGCGGAATCGAGGGAGAAGCTCGTCACGGCGACGTCGGCGTTGACGTCACCGCTGGCCACCGAGACCGCGGCGGCGACATCGCCGTAGTTCCCGGTCATGTGGACGTCGCCCGAGGCGGAGTCGATGAGGAAGGGAACGCCAGCGGGAAGCGCGATCTTCAGCGTGCCGCTTCCCGACCAGTTCCACACGCCGATGTTCTCGCCCTTCACACCCTGCCGCACGTAGAGCGTGTCGCCTTCCCGATCGAGGTGCACGGTGCACTTCTCGATCTCCCGCTCCGCCGTCTCATTGCCGCCCGAGGTCTGAAGCACGATGAGGGCATCGACGCTCACCGAGTCGGCGGTGGCGACGGAAAGGTCGACGTCGAGAAAGCGGCTCTCGATGACCAGCTTGGTCGGCTTCGCGTCCGACCCGGTGAAGGAACGCTGGGCCTTCCCGTCGAGGTTCATGCAGCCGGTGAGGAGCACCGACGGAGCGAGGGCGAGGGCGATGGCGGCGGAGCGGAGGAGTGCGTGCATGGGAATCAGCCTACAGAAGGACGGGCGAACGAAGCAGCCGGTGGGAAGCGAATCGTCGTCACCACGTGGCGAGGCGGTCATTGGGAATCGCGACGCGGCTCTTCCCCGGTGGGTGGCGAGCCGTTTTGCGCCGGAGGCGGCCGGACCCACGACCGCGGTCGGAGCGTACCGACGCAACCAGATCTTCATCGCTCCTTGGGAGTACGCTTGCGAGCTCCCCCGAACATTCTTCGCATGCCTGACGCAGCCCAGCCCACCCACCATTCGTCGTCCGCACCCGAGGGGAGGGCGACGGCCTCCCTGCTCGTCCATGAGGCGGGCGACCATCTGAGTCACGTGGCCCTGCAGGGGCTCCTCAGCATCGAAGGCGCCCAGGCGGTCGAGACGGCATTCACGTCCGCCGTCACGGCCCGACGGCGGGCGACGATCATCGAAGTCGCCGAGGTCAGCTTCCTCGCCTCCTACGCCATTTCGATGATCGTGAGCGCCTCCCGCGCGGTGCGGCTCCGCAAGCAGCCCTTCATCCTTGTCGGTGCCAATCCCGAGGTCGACGCCGTCCTGCGGGCCACGCGCCTGCACCAGATCATGTCGATCGTGGCCACGCTCGACGAGGCGATGGCGATCGTCGCCCAGACCACGCAGGGTTCGGACGCGGCTGCTTCGTAGGCTGCGCCGCGATCGCGCGGCAAGGTCTCCGCGCGCCGTCCCGACCTCACGCTGGCGCCGCCCCCCGCCGCGCTCCCTGCGTCACCAGCGTGCCATCCGGCTTCACTTCGGTCACCGTCCGTTCCTTTGCCCTCGCTCCGCCCCCGGCGACCCGTCCGCCCCCCTCATCATGGCGGCGACCCCGTCCCATGGCGGCGATCCACGCCTTCATCTGACCGGCTTTCGTCTCCCAGCTCGCGCCGAAACGGTCCTTGAGGAACGCGTCGTAGAGTGCGATGAGCAGCCGGTCGAGCGTCAGCAGGTGATCGATGCGCTGCTCGAGCGTCTGTCGCGGCGTGAGACGATGCTCCTCCTCCGGCTTGGGCAGCGTCAGCCCGCTCACCGCAAATCGATCGCCCTGCAGGACGAGCCGGAACTCCTGTCCGTGGGCCGCGATGGTCAGGCCGATCTTGCGAGGCCACTTGCCCGATTGAAGCGCCTTCGCCGCCTCGACGACCTTGGTGGGCGTCTCGCCGCGCAGGCTTTGGGTGCCGGTGACGCCCCAGGCGCACTCCATGTCGAGCATGCGGTCGATGAGGATCGCGACCGTCGGGCCGCCGGTTTCGATGACCCCCTCGTGCTCGTCGCAGTGCCACCACAGCCAGAGGAGAAAGAGATTGCCCAGGAAGTCGTTGGGCTCGCCGCCGGCGGTCGCCCACGGCACCTCGGGCCGGCCCGCGGCGCGAAAGTGGGCCGCGCCGCCGAGTTCGTCGTCGAGGTCGCGGGAAGGGCCTTCGGGTCGGTCGACCAAGGCGTCGGGCAGCGCGTCCTCGAGCGCCGCGGTCATGCCCCGAGCGGCGAGGAGATCAAGCGCGAGCGTCCCGGCGCTGCGCCGATCGAGTCGGATATCGAAGGCGACATCGAAGAGCGACTTCAGCTCCTGGAAGTGGGCGTCGCTCGTGATCGGAGCGAGCAGCAATCCGCTCGGCAGATCCCAGAGAAAGGGCACCATGGCGACCTTCCGATACTTGCCGTCGGAGAGGTCCTTCTTGCAGCGATCCTCGGCCTCCTCCTTCGCCTCGCGCCGCGAGGCCCGCGAGAGCGCCTGCACGCCGTCGCTGTCGCGCCCGCGGCGGGCGTCCTCGGCCATCGTGCGATAGGCCCGCTTGATCTCGGTCGGCACGGCGGCGACGTCGACCCGCATCGCCGCCAGAAGCGACGCCGCGAAGCCGCAGGCCTCGTAGTGAAACTCGCCGTCGAAGACATGGCGGCCGGTGCAGAAGCCGCTGGCGATCTCCCGCGCCTCGCCGACGGACGGAGCGCTCGACGGCGGCTTCAGGAGATGCTCGCGCATCGACGCGAAGAGGGCGTCATCAGGCGCGGCGGCAACGTCGCCGGTGACGGTGAAGCGGGCGTAGCCGATGGAGCCGGAGCGAAAGGGCATAGCCCCGCATGGTCGGGGATTCGATCCGCCCGTCGGGGCCGGAGCAAGGTTGTCCACAGGCCGACGCGAGCGTCAATTCGTCCGGGCGAAGTCGTCAAAACCCAACGGCAGCACCAGCGTCGCCGCATGTACGCGCAGGGCGCTGTCGCCGTTCTCGAAGCCCCAGCGCGAGCTCTTGCTGTCGCGGGCGACGCGAATGACGTCGAGCGGCTTGCCGTCGAAGCCGAAGAGGAGCACCGTCGCGACTTCCATCTCCTTCGGGAAGGCCCCGAGTCCCATTTCCGGGGCCCGCGTCGTGCAGAGCGCCGTCAGCAGGGCGTCGACGGCGGCGACGTTGGCGGGAATCGCCGCGGAATCGGTCCCGCCCTTCGACGCCGCGACGGTCCAATGGTCAAGCGAACGGGTGAGTTCGACCGTCTCGCTCGCCCCGCGGATTTCGATCCGCTTCACGTCCGCGGCCCGCACCGCGGTCGCGACCGGGTCGATGAGCGACTCGAAGGCCGGGAAGAGCATCGCCTGCGTGCCGGTCGAGAGCCGCACCACGCTTGGAATGCCCTCGATCATCGCATAGCGATCGGCGCTGCCGACGCCGAGCGGGGCGCCGACCAGGAGCGTCCGCTTCGCCGCGCCGCCGTCGCCCGCGAATTCGATCTCCAGCCGGGCGTCGGGGGTCGCGAGACCGAAAGGCACGAGGTCCTTCGGCTGGTCGTGGAGGAAGCCCTCCGAGCGGGCCCGGACGATCGCACCTAACAGTTCGTCCACGCGGCCGGCGTCGGCGCGGGTTCGCAGCGGCGCGGTGATCGCCCATCGCTCGCCGGTGCGGGTGAGCTCGATCGTGGCGTTCGGCACGACGCGGCGAATCGCCGTCGGGCGTCCGAGGGCGTCGGGGAAGAGCATGCGCGATCGCCATTCCTTCGGATCCATCTCGACGGCCCGCTCGTAGAGCGCGGCGTCGGTGACGAACGAGGAGTTCCCCGTGCGGATCCACGCCCGGCCCGCCACGCCGCGGCGATCGAAGGCGATCTCCCATCGCCGGTCGCCGGCTTCGAGCGTCAGCGTCGCCGCGGGCCCGCTCGCCGGCGCGTCCATCGCCTCGACGCGCCGGAACGCCCGCAGGTCGGCGGCCTGGGCGATGAGCTGGCGAGCGCTGAACTCGTCGAGATCGGCCGCGAACGGCTCCATTTGCCGCCAGCGGCTCCCATCCTTGGTGAAGACGTAGCGCGCTCCGCCGCGTTCCAGTCGAATGGTCGCGACGCGATCGACGTCCACGGCGCCGGCTCCGTCGAAGACCCGCTCGCGCTCTTCGGCGCGGGTCGCGACGGCGCCGCGCTCGCGGAGCGCCCACCATCCCCCCGCGGCGGCCGCGGCAAGTGTCCAGACGAAGATGGTTCGGGCCATGCGCATGGGTGTCGTCGACTCGTCAGCCGTCCTGTCGCCGTCTCCACCAGACCAGAAGTCCCGCGAACGTGACGGTCGCCGGCATGCCGCCGGCCAGCAGCGCGAGCCACATCGCCCGGACCCCGTCGCTGATCGCGCCGATGCGGGCGACCTCGCGACCGCTCGCGCCTCCCGCCGCGTCGACCAGGGCGGGCTCTCCGCTGAGCCACGCGACCGAACTCACCATGAGCTCGCGATTGCCCGGGCTGGCCAGCGCGAAGCGATTGCCGCCGAGGGATTGGGTCACGTCGGCGACCGCCGAGAGCATCCATCCGCCGCTGCCGACCACCACCGCCCGCTGCTCCTGATTCGTCCCCGGATCGCGGCGTTCGATGGCGACGACGATCGGCTGCGGCGCGGCGAATCGCTTCGCGTCCGGCACGGACTTCGTCGCCCGCGCGTCCTCGCGCCAGTCGTCCTCGAGCCAGCGATTCGAGCTCGGGGCGATCGCGGCGATGATCGTCGTCCCCGTCGAACTCTCGCCGATCCCGATCGGTGTCGGATGATTGAAGACCGCCGCCTGCCCGTCGAGGGCCGCACCGACCGGATGGGTGCGATTCGCCTCCTCGACCGGCTGCCAGGGCTGGACCTCGCTGCGGTCCTCGCTGATCGGCACGAGTTCGAGAATGACCTTTCCGGTCGCCACGGTCACGCCGAGCTGGGCGGCGACCGCGTCCCACGGATCGCGCTGGCCGAAGAGCGGGAGGAGATTGCGGGCGAAGGTGACCATCACCGGCTGGCCGGTGCTGATGAGTTGCCGCGTCGCGTCGAGGAGCTTCCGTTCGCGTTCCGAGAGCTGCAGTCCCTCGCGCTTCAACGGCGGGACGACGACCCAGACGACGCGCTGGCCCTTCGGCGGCGCGGGCCGGTCACTCACCGTGACGGCCCACTCGCGGACCGAGAAGCGGGCGGTCTTGAGGGCATCGGCCATCGCGCTCAGGTCGTTGCGGTCGGCCTTCGGCGCGAGCACCGACGACGGTTCGGCGTGCACGAACACCACCATCGGCATCGACGGAACGGTGAGCGATCGGATCGCGCCGGCCAACACCTGTTCGGCGCGGCCGGCGAAATCGAAGCCCAGCGTCGCCCGTCCGCTGCGGGCCGCCTGCTGCGGCACGATCTGCCAGGAGGGAATCGCAATCGCCCCGCGCGGCCCCATGATGACCGCGGCCTCGCCCTGACCGATGACGCGGCCGATGTCGCCAAGATCCAGCGGCGGAAGTTCCTCGAGGGCATATTGCTCGGCCCGCCGCTCGGTGGCCTGGGCTTCGAAGCGGGCTTCGGCGGAGCGGGCGTAGGTGATGAGCGCCGGGGCGAGCGAGCTGTTGCGGGCCCACTGTCCGCAGAGCGAGGCGGCGGTCGCGAGCTGGTCCGACCAAAGCCGGTCGTTGGCGACGAGCGCGCTGCGGGCCCCATCCCAATCGGGCAGCGGCCGCTCGGCGCCGGTCTTCAGGAGGTCGCGCACCGCATCGATGAAACTGCCGCCGGCCTTGCCCTCGGACTCCTGTCCGTCGAGCTCGGTGAGCTGGGCGAGTCCGCCGGCGAGTCGCTCGATCTGCTCGCGTGCCGGCGCGTCCTTCGCGTTCTCCTTCGAGAGCGCCGCGAGCACCTGGCGGAGCCGCGGCAATTCGGCGCGGGCGAATTCCTTGAGCGAGGCGTAGCCGGCGATGGCGCTGGCGAGGGCCGGATCCCATCGATCGATGGTCGGGCGGTTCGCGGCGGTGAGATCCTCGAGCAGTCGCTCATAGGCGGTCGCGGAGGCGAGGCCGTCCGGGTCAATGCGCTCGGCGACGAGCGACGGCGCCGCGGCGTGCATCCGATCGAGCACCTCATCGACCCGCCGCAGCGATGCCGGATCGGCCCGCTCCTCCGAGACGAGGAGCGCCACCCGCCAGTCGCCGCTCAGGGTTCGCAGGAGCGTTTCGGTCGAGGGGGCCAGCGAATAGGCCCGCGTCTTCGTCGCATCGAATTCGTACCGCAGCGAGGGGCGGGCGAAGAGGGCCGCGACGGCCAGCGCCGCGACGAACGCGCCGATGGCGAAGAGGGCGACCTCGAAGCGGGCCGCGGTGCGCCCGAGTCCGGAGCGGGCGCCTCCGCCGAAGCCGCCCTCGCGCACTCGTCCGAAGGAAACGCTCGCCACGGTGAGGGCGGCGATGATGATGCCGACGAAGTAGACGATGTTGGCGGTGTCGACGAGGCCGAGGACGAAGTCTTCGACGCGTCGCAGCGGATCGAGCCCGAACGCGAGCGGCGCCCATTCGACCGGGGCGATCGAGGCCAGGGCCCGGCCGCCGAGGGCGATCGCGACGAGGGCGAAGACCGGCACGAGAAAGGCGACGAGCTGGTTGGACGTGAGCGTCGACGCGAGCATGCCGACGGCGAGGAACGCGGCGCCCGCGAGCATCAGGCCGCCGATGCCGCAGGCGATCTCGCCCCAATCGGGACGGGCGTAGATCTCGAGCGAAAGGCCACAGGCGATGACGGGCAGGGCAACGAGCGCGGCGAGCAGGACGCAGCCGGCGACGAACTTGCCGACCACCGCCTGCCAGGGTCGGATCGGCGCGGCGAGCAGCGTTTCCCAGGTGCCCTGCCGGAACTCCTCGCTGAAGGATCGCATCGCGATCGCCGGCGCTGCGGCGAGAAGCGTCCAGGCCGCGGCGAGCATCACAACCCGCAGCGTCGCCGGCTCGCCGGTGCGGAGCGTGGTGATGACGTTGATCGCGCCCAAGAGTGCAGCGACCAGGCCGATGGTGACGTACGCGACCGGGGTCGCGAAGGTCGCGAGGAGCTCGCGGCGGAGGATGGCGCGAAGGGCGCTCACCGGCGCGAGCCCTCGGGCGTCGGTGCCGGATGGTCGGGACGCTGTCGGGTCGAGTCGAGGAAGAGCGATTCGAGCGAGGCCCGCTCGCGGCGCAGTTCGCGCGGGACGATGCCGGCGGCGGCGAGCGCCTGGGCGATTCGCTCGCGATGATCGACGCCGTCGCCGGAGGACGCGACGATCCGCTCCCAGCCGGTGCCAGTGTTGGCATCGGCGTCGGCGAGCGTTTCGGCGCGGAGTTCGCCCAGTCCCGGGACGGACGCCAGCACCTCGCGCAGGGCGTTCGGTCGTGATCCCAATCGTGATCCCCGGGCCTCGACGATGTACCGGTCGCTGCCGCGGGCTCGGAGGGCGTCGATCGAACCTTCGGCGACGAGGCGTCCGGACGCGATCAGGATCGCCGCGTCGCAGACCGCATCGATCTCGGCAAGGATGTGGCTCGAGAGCAGGACGGTTCGGTCGCTCCCGAGGCGGCGAAGGAGCGACCGAAACGTCAGGAGCTGGTTGGGGTCGAGACCCACGGAGGGTTCGTCGAGGATCACCAGTCGCGGGTTCCCCAGAATGGCCGCAGCGAGCCCGACCCGCTGGCGATAGCCCTTGCTCAGCGAGCCGACCAGCCGACCGAAGACCGGGGCCAGGTCGCAGGCCGCGACGGCCGCGTCGATCGCGTCCCGTTCCCTCCCACCACGGAGTCCGATGAGTTCAGCGCGGTAGCGAAGGAACTCGCTCGTCCGCAACTCCGGATGGACCGGTGCCGACTCGGGGAGATAGCCGATCTGGCGGCGAGCGTCGTTCGCGTCCCGCCGCATGTCCAGGCCTGCGATGGTCAGCGACCCCTCGTCGGGAACGAGGAGGCCCGCGAGCATGCGGATGGTCGTGGTCTTGCCGGCGCCGTTGGGGCCAAGCAATCCACAGACGCAGCGATCGGGCACCGAGAACGTCAGGTCCGTCACCGCGCGGACGGCGCCAAATCGCTTCGAGATGCCTCGGGCGTCAACTGTCATGGTGCCGCTGTCACGGTGCGGGAGCCCTGGCACTGTGCGGATCCACGACGGACCGACATGAGGGAGCGGGCATAGTATCGGCGGTGCACTGTCACGCCGTCGCGCGGCGGCGGTATGCTCCGCTCACCGTTTCCGGCGTTCCTCAGGCATCGAACTGCATCCCGTTTTGGCCACCCATGGCCCCTCAGCGCCCTCGGCTCATTCTTCCTCCCGGCGTCACGTTGGACGACGCCACGCGAGCGACCCTCGCGAGCGCCTGTGAACTGGTCGACGCCGGCACGCCCGCCGGCCGGGCCGCCGCGGCGGCCTTGATCGCACCAACCATCAGCGAGGCGAGCGCCGCGAAGGTCCTCGAGGGCCTCGGTCAGGGGGTCGGGATCGTTGACCTGCAGGGCGAGGTGACCTGGATGAACCAGGAACTCGCGGCCCAGACCCCAGAGACGCTTCGCCGGATGGTCGACACCTGCGTCGACCTGCTGCGCTCGGCCAAGAGCGGGCTCCTGTCGCTCGCCGAAGGCCAATGGGAGCGACGGAGCTTCCGGGTCGGCAGCAACGCCTACGAGCTCGTGGCGACGGGGCTCGAGCCGGACGCCAAGGGACATCCGGCCAAGGTGGCGTCGCTCCTCCTGGACGTCTCGGAGCGGCGGCGGCTGCAGGAACGGATCGACGCGATCGATGCGGCGGGTTCGGAGCTCCTGAAGCTCGACTCCGAAACGATCGAGAAGATCAATCCCGCGGAGCGGCTCAAGGCCCTTGACGGTCGCGTCATCGCCGCGGTGCGAAATGTCTTCGGCTGGAGCCACTTCGAGTTCCGCCTGCTCCATCGCGAGACGAAACAGCTTGAGCTGGTCTTCTGCAGCGGCCTCGCGCCGCTGGGAATCGGCGAGAAGATCTTCGCCAGCGCCGAGGGCAACGGCATCTCCGGCCTCGTCGCGACGACCGGCGAGTCCTATCTCTGCACGGACACGCGACGCGACCCCCGCTACCTCCGCGGGCTTCCGACCGCCGTGTGCACGCTCACCGTGCCCCTTCGGCTGCAGGACAAGGTCGTCGGCGTGTTCAACGTCGAGAGCGAGCGGCCCGACACCTTCGATGAGGAGGACCGCTTCTGCGCCGAGATCTTCGCCCGGTACGTGGCGCTGGCCCTCAACATTCTCGACATGCTCGTGGTGGAGCGGCGGACGACGAACCGGCGCGTGGCGACCAACGTGCTCGGCGAGATCGCCGGGCCGCTTGACCAGGTGCGCATCGCCGCTGAGGCGATTGAGACGCATGCCGACGCGCGGACGATGGAGCTGGCCGAGCGCATCCTCGATGCCGTGTCGAGCGTGCGGCATCGGATCGAGGCGGCCACGAGCGGGCCGCAGACGATTCTCGGCGTCGAGGAGATCATGCGCGAGGGCGAGCGCGACCCGCTGCTCGAGGGCAAGCGCATTCTCGTCGCCGACGACGAGGCTTCGATCCGCGAAACGATTCGCGAGGTGCTGGAACAGAAGGGCTGCGTGGTGGCGGCATTCGCCTCGGGCGCGCCGGCGATCGACCGTGCGAGGGCGGAAGCCGCGACGAGCACGCCCTTTGATCTGGTGATCAGCGACGTCCGCATGCCTGACCGCAACGGCTACGAGGTCTTCGCCGCGGTGAAGGAGGCGGATCCGCGGACGCCGGTGATCCTCATGACCGGCTTCGGCTATGACCCGCACCACTCGATCGTGCGTTGTAGCCAGGAGGGGCTCCACTGCTTCCTCTTCAAGCCCTTCCAGCTGACCCAGCTCTTGGAGGAAGTGCGAAAGGCCCTCACGCCCGTACAGCGGTCGACCGGCGAATGAGGCGATCCCGATGGTTGCTGGCCCCGCTCGCTGCGGGCGTGCTGGCTGCGGGGTGCGCCGCGCCGGCCAAGAACGAGCGGTACGCCCGGATGGTGGAGGATCTCGGTGCGGAGGTGCGCGCGGACCGCGATTCCGTTCCGCATGCGGGGCGCCACTGGAACGACATCGAGCCATCGCTGAGGGAGGCGGTGATCGCGGCCCCCAACGACGAGGCGCTCGTCCACGCCCTGGCTCGGCTGATGGATGCGTTGGGCGACCAGCACGCCGCCGTACACCCACGGCTGCCGTTCATGTTCACCAGGGCCCTGCCGCTCACCGTCGCACCGGTCGGCCATGTCCTCTGGATCGGTCCCTTCCAGCCGCCGTTGGCTCCGGGGGAACCGTGGGGACGTCTTGAGACGATCGACGACGCGCCGATCCGGACCCTCAGTGGCGCCGCAGTGCAGCTCCTGGGTTTTGGCGATGGCTGGGCGACGATCGGTTGCCGACGAGGCGATGGCACGACCGTCCATCGCACAGTGCCTTTCGGGGCGTGGACCGTCAGTCCCATGCTCGGCATTGACCCCTATCAGCGCCAGTGGCTCGCGGCGAGTGCGTGCCGGCTTGCGCAGATTGGCCCTGAGCATGACCGCTGGATCGACGTCGCCCGCCTCGGGGAGCGCGGCGAGCATGGCTACCTGCGGCCGCTCGGTGCGGTCGATCCGCCGAGCGCGTCCATGACGCCGGCGCATGTCTGCCCGCAGCCTCCCGCGACCTGCCCCTCGGAACAGGAGATCGATCGGGCGATCGAGCAGCTGCGCGGATGCGAGACGATCACGCTCGATTTGCAGGGGTGCGTCGGCGGCACCTGCCGTCATGCCGGGCGGATTGCCGCGTATCTCTTTCCGCCTGCGATCACCGTCGCGCCATTCACCCACCAGCGGTCGGCGCAGTCGTCGGGCGCTCGCGCTGGCGTCGAGTTCTCCTGGACGATGCGACCGGCGGATGAACGGCTCCATTGCCGCCGACTGATCGTGCTCGTCGACGGGAGCACCTGCAGCGCCGCCGAGCACATTCCGGCGGCGCTGCGGGCCTGTCCCGAGGTGACGATCATCGGCAGCCAGACCGCCGGCGCCGAGTTCTCCCGGACCCACCTCGTTGTGGCGGGTCGGATTGACGTCTATTTCGGCGGCGCCCCGGCGGTGTGGGCCGCGGGGTACGGCCCGGTCGAGGGCATTGGGGTCACGCCCGACATCGCCATCCCGATCGACGATCGCCTCGTGGCGACGGAAGGCCCCGTCGCCGCCATCGAGGCGTTCCGGCGCGCGTCGCTCGTCGCGGCCCTGCATGCGCTCGGACTCGATCCGGAGCGGTGGCTCGACCCAAGATAAGGACGGGATTCTGCACTCTTCAATCAGAGTTCAACACAGAGGCACAGAGAACACAGAGGCTCACAGAGCAGAGATTTGCGGCGAAGAACACGCTTTCGAACCATGGGGCCTGACGTCCGCCGCACGGCTTGGCTGGAGCGACCTGAGCATTCTTCCTCGACCAAGCCTTCTCGTCTCTCCGACCGCGTGCCCGACGGCAGTCGCCTTCCTTTGCCTTTCCGCCGTGCGCCTTCTCTGTGGCCCTCCGTGTTCTCTGTGCCTCTGTGTTGACTCTGGCTGAAGAGTGCAGAACGCCGTGGAGAATGGCGCGGAGAATGGCGCACGCGATGAGCGAAGCGTTAGGAGCGCACCGCCGACAGCACCCGCGGAAGTCCCTCGAAGTCACTGACGATTTCGGCCGAGGACCAGACGCGCCGGTCGGCGACGAGGCGGAGGACCGCATCCCCCTGCCGGTATCCGATCTCGACGAGCAGCAGGCCGCCGCTGCGCAGCCAATGCGGCGCCTCGGCGATCAGCGGACGGACGATGTCGAGACCGTCCTCGCCGCCGCGCAGGGCGCTCGCCGGTTCGTAGTCGCGCACGTTGGGTTCGACGTCGGCCCACTCGGCATCGCTGATGTAGGGCGGATTCGAGCAGAGGAGGTCGAAGGAATTGGGGCGCGAGCCGCGGAAGGGTTCGAAGAGGGAACCCTGGCGGACCTCGATCGCCTGGGTGAGGGCGTGCCGGGCGACGTTTCGTTTGGCAAGGGCGACGGCGTCGGGCGCGATGTCCGTTGCAAGGCAGCGGAGGGAGAGTGCTGCGGGAGCGGACCCGCCTGCCTGCCGCCCGTCCGCGGGAGACGCGGAGCCGATTTGTATCTCGGGAAGTTCCTGGCTGGCCGGCGCGCTCGGGCGCGTTCCGCCGAGCGGGGCGCAACTCCGAACGCGGAGGGCATTCTGAAGCTCGGCCAGGATCGAGATGGCGATGATGCCGGTGCCGGTGCCGATGTCGGCCATGCGCAGCGGCTGGCCGGGCATCGCGGCGCGGTACCACGCAACCGCACGCTCGACGATGGTCTCCGTCGCGGGGCGCGGGATGAGCGTCGAGGGACCGACCTCGAAGTCGCGACCTCGGAACGGCCATTGCCCGACGAGGTATTGCACCGGTTCGTGCTTGCCTGCGCGGAGGACGAGTTCGCGGAGCGTGGCCCGTTCGGCGTCGGTCGGGACTCGCTCGGAGTCCATGTAGAGGCGAAGGCGCTCGCAGCCGAGGACATGGCCAACGAGGATCTCGGCGCAGAGCCGCGGACTCTCGACGCCGCGCTCTTCCAGATGCGATTGGATCCACTTGAGGAGGGCCCGAATCGTCCATGGGCCGTCGGTGGGCTTCGACGGCGGCGACGAGGGGATTGACGGGGCGGAGGGTTGGCGCGAGATGCCCCCCCCACCACTTCCTCCGCGCGACGATGGCCGCGTCATTCCTGCGTCCGAGCTCATGGGCGGCGATGGTACGTTCCCGCGCCGGCCGATCCGCGAAAACGGGCCAAACTTCCCGCTCATTCTGGGACGTTTTCCCACTGGTTCCGCTATGCTCCCCTCCCTTCCGTCCCCACGCCCCGACGCCTCAGCGGGGCGGGCTGCGATCCGTGTCGGCTCGCGTGCCCGTCCTTCGCCGTCGACGGCTCCCCCGATGCCTGCCGTGGCCAGCGCGACCGCTCTCGACATCCATCGCTTCCTCACCGAACTCCGCATCGCCGCCGACAAGGCCGGCGTCTTCGGGGAGGTGCTTGTCGACGGGAACAGCCTTCGCTGCCGGGCCCGCGATGCCGCAGCGGAGGCGTGGTACTCGATCGTCCGCCAGTCCGACCAATGGTGGGTGCGACTCGCGACCGCGGACCGATGGCTCAGCGAGTCGATCGAGACCGACCTGATGCACGCCGGCGACCCGATCGAGGAGCTGGTCGAGGAGGAGCTGGTCGAGCTCGGCCATGACCCGCAGCGCGACGGTGCCATGCCGGGGGTGAAGCACTTCCGCTCCGAGGACAAGCTGTACACGTTCGAGAATCCGATTCCGCTCGCCTCGGCGCCGGACGCGTCGAGCGCCGTGCGGACCGCGGCTCGGTTCCTGCTCGCATACGAGGCTGCGTTCCGCCAGCTCGGTGACATGGAAGGCGGCGACGACGAGTGACCGTCGTCGGGCCGCGTCCGTCTCACGCCCTTTCCGTCCGCACTGCATACCCCAATGTCCCCACTTCGCGTCCTCATGCTCGGCTGGGAGTTTCCGCCCTTCATCTCGGGGGGGCTGGGCACGGCGTGCTACGGACTGACCAAGGCCCTCGATCGCGCCGAGATCGAAGTGACGTTCGTCCTGCCGAAGTCGGTGGACGAATCGCACGCGTCGCACGTTCGGCTCGTGAGCCCGAAGGGCCCCGCCCCGCGGCCCAAGCCGATTCAGGTGCCCGTGCCGATCGGCCGCCATCGGATCGTCTTCGATTCGCCCGAGGGGCCGAAGTCGGAGACCGTCGATGAGTACCTGGTGCGGATCATTCCGACGCTGAAGAGCGTCACCGAGCGATTCGAGCACACGCGCTTCATCGAACTCCCCAACGAGATCAACGAGTTCCCGAGCGTCTACGCGTCGGGCACGGGCGCGACCGAGCCGCTCACGGCGACGCAGAAGCAGATCGTCGAGCGGATTCGCGAGGAGGGCGGAATCTCCGTCGAGCGGATGCGGGTGCTCGCCGCGGCCGGTGCGTTCGGCGGACGCCCGCTGAACGACATCGACGCGACGCTGCTCTCCGTCCTGCCGGAAGCGGGGCCGCGCGAGGACGACTCCTTCCACCCGCGCGATGGCGCGGCGGACTACTCGGGCGACCTCATCGGAGCCGCCGACCGATACGCGCGATTCGCGGTCGATGCCTGCCGCGACATTCCCTTCGACGTCATCCACGCCCACGACTGGCTCACGTATCCGGCCGGGTTGGCGTTGGCGAAGCTCACCGGCAAGCCGCTCGTGGTGCATGTTCACTCGACGGAGTTTGACCGCTCGGGCGAGCATCCGAATCAGCAGGTCTATTCGATCGAGCGACGCGGCATGTGGGGCGCGACGCGGATCATCGCGGTGAGCATGCTCACCAAGAACATCTGCGTGAACCGCTATGGCGTCTACGGCGACAAGATCGATGTCGTCTACAACGGCGTCGATCTCGACCCGAAGGAATACGGCATCCAGCCGATCCACACCAAGGACAAGATCGTCCTCTACTTCGGGCGCATCACGCTGCAGAAGGGACCGGAGTACTTCATCCGGGCCGCGAAGCGCGTGCTCGAGGTCATGGACGACGTGAAGTTCGTCGTGGCCGGGTCGGGCGATCAGGCTGCCGGCATGATCGAGATGGCCGCCCAACTCGGCATCGGCCACAAGGTGCTCTTCACCGGATTCCTCCGCGGCAAGGACATCGCCCGCGTCTTCGCCCTGGCCGACCTGTACGTGATGCCGAGCGTCAGCGAGCCCTTCGGCATCGCGCCGCTCGAGGCGATCTCGCACAGCGTGCCGGTCCTCATCTCGAAGTCGAGCGGCGTGAGCGAGGTGCTCATGCACGCGCTCAAGGTCGATTTCTGGGACATCGAGGACATGGCCAACAAGATTGTCGCGGTGCTCCGTCATCCGCCGCTCTCACGGGCGCTGCGCGAAGGCAGCATGTTCGAGGTCCGCGGCATCAACTGGGACGGCGCCGCGACGCAATGCGTGAAGACCTACAGGACGGCGCTGGCGATCGCCGCGAAGAGGTAGCGGCGGTCGCGAATTGGACGTGATGGTCGCGAAGCGAACGCTGTCGTCGCGAAGTGGTAGCGGCGGTCGCGACGCGAACGCTGTGGTCGCAAAGCGGTAGCGGCGGTCGCAAAGCGGCAGCGGCGGTCGCGAAGCGGCAGCGGCAGCCGTTGCCTGGTGGGATCGACGGATCGCGCGGTGCGTCTCCGCCCGCGGCGATCGAACATGTCAGGGCCGTGCGGCCGCGTTGCTCACCGCTCGCTCGGATGCTCCGCCGGTGCCGGCGATCGCTTGGCGCCACGGCGCACGAGCGACTCGATCCGCCGTTGCAGCCCCGCTTCCTTTCCGGGGTTCCGTTTCTCGGCGGGCGCACGTTCGACCAGTGCCTGGGCCTCATCGAGCGAGCGAAGGGCGTCGTCGAGCCGCCCCGCCATTTCGGCCGCGAGTGCGAGAAGTCCGAGCGTCCCGACGATCTCGGCCGTCGCGTTGGGCTGCAGACGCCGCTGCAGGCCGAGCTCCGAAGCAAGTTCGTCGGCTGCCTCGTCGAAGCGGCCAAGGGCGATCAGGCAACTGCCCAGCGCGCCGTGCAGCTGTGAGAGCATCATATGTTCGCCGGGATAGACCGATCGGGCGATGGAAATCGCCTCGCGGAGGTGGGCCTCGCATTCGGCGTATCGGGCGAGATACGAGTCAACGCCCGAGACGTACCCGAGGGTTCGTGCAAGCTCCGACGTTGGCTTTCCCTCCGCCGACTGACGCGCATGAGCGAGCGCGCCCGACGCGAGTTCGTTCGCCTCTTTCGCCCGCCCAAGCTTGGCATAGACCTCCGCCAGTCGGAGCATCGCGCGCGACCGCATCGCGTGATGCTCCGGATACAGCTGTTCCGCCACGCGGACTGCCTCAACGCCGGAACGTCGGGCGCCGTCGAGGTCGCCGACCCTCGACTGCAGCAGGGCGTAGTTTTCGAGCACCCACAGTGCCGAACCGGATTCCGCCAGTCCGAGACGCCGCCACATGGCAAGTGAGTCATCCATGATCGACGTGGCCTGGGCGAGGTCACCCTTCGCAATCAGAACCGCGCCGGACAGCCCCAACAGGCGAGCCAGGTCCTCACTCTCTCCAGCGTGAACGCTTCGGGTCAATTCGATCGCGCGGCGTGCGACCGGCTCGGCCTCGTCCTGGTGGCCGGTGTTCACGAGAATGTCGACGATCGCCGTCAGGATCGTGATCGCCGCATCGGGCTGCCGGGCGAGCTCGCTGGCGTCGAATTCGGCCAGCGCCGCGCGCATCGCATCGCCGACCCGCAGGTCGACCCGACCATCGCTGTCCGGATCTTGGCCGCGCAGTGTCCTCAGGAGGAACTCCGTCACGGCGTTCGCCCGGTCCCGCTCGCTCTGGACGACGACGAGGGCCTGCGATTTCTGATCACGCTCCGATCGGGCCTCCGCGAAGCCGATGAGGGCGATGGTCAGCCCGCCGACAAGCGTGATCAGCACCGCCGAGACGGCCGCGATCTGGCCCCGGTGACGCGACGCGAATTTCCGGCAGCGATAGGCGACCGACTCGGGCGCCGCGACCAGCGCTTCGCCGTCGATGTACCGCCGGACATCCTCGGCAAGTGCGGCGGCGGACGCGTATCGGGAGCGACGGTCCTTCCGCATCGCCATGAGCGGAATCCACTCCAGCTCCTTGCGCAGCTCGAGGGCGAGCCGCTCCTGTCCAACGTGCCGGGCCTTCGCGATGCGCGTCCCCTCGTTCTTGGCGATCGAGGAGATCCGCGTGCTCGGGCGTGGAGGATCCACTTCCCGAATGATGCGCTGGATCTCCGCGTAGCCCTGGCGTCGAAGTTCCGTTGCGTCGAAGGGCAACAGCCCGGTGAGGAGTTCGTACAGGATCACCCCAAGCGAATAGACGTCGGAGCGGGTGTCGATGTCGACCGCGCCGATCTCGGCCTGCTCAGGGCTCATGTACTCGGGCGTGCCGATCATGAGCCCCGTTTCGGTGAAGATCGTCTTGTCGGTGAGCGCCTTGCCCATCGCCTTGGCCACGCCGAAGTCGATCACCTTGGGGACCGCAGAGTCGCCCTTCAGTTCGACCAGGACATTCGACGGCTTGAGATCGCGGTGGATGATGCCCTTCATGTGGGCGTGATGCACCGCCTCGCAGACCTGGGCGAAGGCGCTCAGCCGCTCGCGAATCCCCAGACCATGCCGATCGCAGAAGTGGGTGATGGGTTCACCCGCCACGTACTCCATCGCGAAGTAGGGCCGACCGCTCGACGTCACGCCGCCATCGATGACCTTGGCGACGTTCGGATGGTCCATCAGGGCGAGGGCCTGCCGCTCCTGCTCGAAGCGGGCGATGACGGCCCGCGAATCCATACCCGGCTTGATCAGCTTGAGCGCCACGCGCTGGACGTACGGCTCGCGCCGTTCGGCAAGCCAGACCGTCCCGAACCCGCCTTCGCCGAGTCGCTCGAGGAGCGTGTAGGGGCCGACGGTATCGCCCGCCAACTCGATGCCCATGAGATCGCGGCGCAGCTCACCGGTCACGCGCGGCGGCGGTGGCGCACCCGCCGTCGCGCCCGGGTCCCCCTGCGGTGTCGTCATGACGGCAGCGTACTGAATCCGCCGGAGGCAGGTCCATGCGACTCCCGCGCGACGACGCCGGATGTCGATCGAGCCCGTCGCGCAGCCCCCGCCTCCATCTATACTCCCCGATCTATGGGCCTTTTCTCGAAGTCGAAGCCGAAGCCTGCTCCGGCGCCCGCCGCGAAGCCGGCGGTCTCCCCCGCCCCGAACGCCAGCGCCGCCGATGCGGGACGGGCGATCATCACCGATCCCGCCCTGGAGGCGGCGATCCAGAGCAAGGGATCGCAGTTCCTCGAACTCTCCCGCGGCAACAAGGCCGGCATGCTCTCGACGGCGTTCTGGTCGGACAAGCTGATGGACTGGTCGATGAAGGACGAGGCCTTCAAGGTCCAGCTCTTCCGATTCGTCGACGCGTTCCCGACGCTCAAGACGTCGGAATCGATCTACGACCACCTCAACGACTATCTCAGCCAGCCCGGCGTCACCCCGCCGCCGGGCTTCAATCTCGGTCTCAGCCTCGGCGGCCTCGCCAAGGGCCTCATGGCCAAGACGATGTCCGGCCAGATCACCGGCATGGCGGAGAAATTCATCGCCGGCACCGACGCCGCGAGCGCGCTCCCGCAACTCAAGAAGCTCTGGAAGGACGGCATCTGCTTCTCGGTCGACCTGCTCGGCGAGGCGTGCGTCAGCGAGCACGAGGCCGACCTCTACGCGAAGAAGTACCTCGACCTCATTCACAACCTCCCCGCGACCGTGGCCGAGTGGCCCGCCAACGCCCGGCTCGAGAGCGATCACCTCGGTGCGATTCCGCGCACCAACGTCTCGATCAAGATCAGCTCGCTCTCCTCGCGGGTCGATCCGATCGACACCGAGGGCTCGATTCGCGGCCTGATGACCCGGATCGTTCCGATCCTCGAGGCGGCCCGGAAGGCCGGAGTCCTCATCAACTTCGACATGGAGCAGTTCTCGCTCAAGGACCTCACGCTTGAGCTCTTCATGCGCTGTTGCGAGACCGTCGACTTCCAGGCGGGGCTCGCGATGCAGGCGTACCTGCGATCGGCCGAGCACGACGCCCAGCGGATCATCGAGTGGTCGAAGCGGACGGGGCGCCAAGTCTGCGTCCGTCTGGTGAAGGGGGCGTACTGGGACTACGAGACGATCAACGCCGAACAACAGGGCTGGCCGGTCCCGGTCTGGTCGCGAAAGATCGACACCGACGCGTGTTTCGAGCGCGTCGCGAAGCGATTCATCGATCAGACGCCTCGCACCAGGACCGAGGGCGGCGTGAAGCTCGCACTCGGCAGCCACAACGCCCGTTCGATCGCGGCGGCCCTTGCGTCGGTCGAGAAGGCTGGCCTTCCCGCCTCGGCCCTCGAACTCCAGATGCTTCACGGGATGGGCGACCAGATGAAGGCGGCGTCGGTCGAGCTCGGGCTGCGAATCCGCGAGTACGTGCCGGTCGGCGAGATGATCCCCGGCATGGCATACCTCGTCCGCCGGCTCCTCGAGAACACCTCGAACGAGTCGTGGCTCAAGGCCGGATTCATGGACAACGCCAGCAGCGATCGGCTGCTCGCCTCGCCCCATCGCGAGTTCTCGTCCGACCCCGGCGTCGAGCGCATCGCGAAGGGCCCGGAGCGTCACGAACTCTCCGCCGCCGTCGCCGGCGTCGGCGACGGTCGAGCGTTCTTCACCGAGCCGATGCGGAACTTCGCCGTGCGCGAGCAGCGCGAGCGCTATGCCCAAGCGCTCGCGCGGGCGAGCGTGCCGGCGGTCCGGAACGACTCGACCGTCGAGCAGGCGAAGGCCGCCGTCAAGCGCCTTGACGCCTTCGTCCCGACCTGGCGCGACACGCCGTTCGCGACGCGGGCCGGCGTCCTCGTGAAGGCCGCCCAAATCATGCGGCAGCGGCGCGACGAGCTCTCCGGCATCATCATCAAGGAATCGGGCAAGACCTGGCGCGAAGCGGATGCCGACGTCTGCGAGGCGATCGACTTCTGCGAGTTCTACGCCCGCACCGCCCACGAGCTCTTCGAGCCCCATCGGCTCGGCCGTTTCGTCGGCGAACTCAATCAGGTCTGGTACCAGCCGCGCGGCGTCGCGGTCGTCATCAGCCCATGGAACTTCCCGCTGGCGATCTGCGCCGGCATGACGGTCGCGGCACTGGTCTGCGGCAACCCAACGATCGTGAAGCCCGCGGAACAGACTCCCGGCATCGCGAAGATCCTCTGCGACATCCTTTGGGAAGCCGGCTGTCCGAAGGATGCTCTCGCATTCGTGCCGGGCATCGGCGAGACCGTCGGCGCCGCCCTCGTCCGCGACACCAAGGTCGCCGTCATCGCCTTCACGGGCAGCAAGTCCGTCGGCCTCGACATCGTCCAGGCCTGCGGTACGACGCCGCCGGACCAGCCGTGGGTGAAGAAGGTCATCTGCGAGATGGGCGGCAAGAACGCGATCATCGTCGATGAGTCGGCCGATCTCGACGAGGCCGTTCTCGGCGTTCGGCAGAGCGCGTTTGGCTTCTGCGGCCAGAAGTGCTCGGCGTGCAGCCGCGTGATCGTGGTCGGACACAACTACGAGCTCTTTCTCGAGCGGCTCGTCGGCGCGACGAAGGCCCTGGTCGTCGGCGATCCGACGAGCCCCGGCACCGACGTCGGTCCGGTGATCGACGACGCGGCAGCCCGCAAGATCGCCGAGTACGTCGCGATTGGGGCGAAGGAAGGCAAGCTTGAGGTGCAGCTCCCCGTGCCGGAGGGTCTCGCGGCCAAGGTCGGCAAGCCCTACGTCGGCCCGGCGATCATCAGCGGCGTTCAGCCGGACCACCGCATCGCCAACGAGGAGATCTTCGGCCCGGTGCTCGCGGTCATGCGAGCGAAGGATTTCGACGAGGCCCTGGCCATCGCCAACGCCACCGCCTACAAGCT
Source organism: Phycisphaerales bacterium (assembly GCA_044220875.1). Taxonomy (GTDB): domain Bacteria; phylum Planctomycetota; class Phycisphaerae; order Phycisphaerales; family SM1A02; genus JAEUIT01. Next base: position 113,101 of record JBGAQH010000004.1, read on the forward strand.
CACCGGCGGCGTCTACAGCCGCAAACCCGCGAATCTCGAGAAGGCCCGGGCGAACTTCCGCGTCGGCAATCTCTACCTCAACCGCGGCATCACCGGAGCCCTGGTCGGGCGCCAGCCCTTCGGCGGCTTCGGCATGTCGGGCGTCGGCAGCAAGGCGGGCGGTCGCGACTACCTGCTGCAGTTTGTCGAGCCTCGGGCGGTGACCGAGAACACGATGCGGCGAGGCTTCGCGCCGGGCATGGACTGAAGTGCGGTCGGTGGGGCCTGCTGACGGTGATTGATGGGCGTGCATCATGCGTCTCGTATGAGGTCGTCGTCGCGGCGTGCACAGCGGCGCTGCGCGCGACGCGCCGACCGGACTAGCACGTCCTCCGATCGAGGAGCCGGTACTGAATCGCCTCGGCCACGTGGGCGAGCCGGACAACATCGCTCGGGTCGAGGTCGGCAATGGTCCGCGCCACGCGGCGGATCTTGTCGTAGGCCCGCGCGCTCAAGCCAAGCTCGGTCAGCGCACGCCCGAGGAGCGAGCGAGCGTCGTCGTCAAGCGCCGCGTGGACATCGAGCAGTCGGCCGGGCAATCGCGCATTGGGCATCGCCCCCTGTCGCGCCAACGCCCGATCGCGTGCGGCGAGCACCCGCTCCCGCAGCGTCGAGCTTGAGGTGCCCCTGCCGCCGCCGGCCAGTTCCCCGAACGCCACCGCCCGCACCTCGACGTGCAGGTCGATGCGGTCGACGAGCGGACCCGAGAGTCGCTTCAGGTATTGCTCCTGTTCGCGCCGCCCCTCCTCACCGCCGCGCCGGTCGCCTCGATGGGTCGGATTCATGGCGGCAACCAGCAGCGCCCGAGCGGGGAACCGAATCGTGCCCTGCATCCGCGAGATGGTGACGAACCCGTCCTCGAGCGGCTCGCGAAGGCTCTCAAGAACGCCTCGCTGGAACTCGGGAAGCTCGTCGAGGAAGAGGATCCCATGATGTGCGAGGCTGACCTCGCCCGGTCGCGGCACGGTGCCGCCTCCGACGATCGCCGCGCTCGACGCGGTGTGATGCGGCGTTCGCACCGGACGTCGGGTGATGAGCGCAGCGTTCCGCGGCACCGCGCCGATCGCCGAATGGACGCGCGTGACCTCGAGGGCCTCGTCGCGCGAGAGCGGCGGGAGAATCCCCGGGAGCGCCCGGGCCATCATCGTCTTGCCGCTGCCCGCGGGCCCGATGAGCAGGACGTTGTGCATGCCCGCTGCCGCGATCGTCATCGCCCGCTTGGCCGCCTCCTGGCCGCGGACGTCGGCGAAGTCGAGTTCGCCGCTGCCGGCCGACAGCAGCGACTCCGCGTCGACGCGCCGCACCGAGTCGAGCGTGTCGAGGCCGTTGAAGAACCCGACGACCTGGGCCAGCGTCTCGGCGCCGCGCACCTCGATTCCGTCCACGACCGCAGCCTCACGGGCGTTGTGGTGCGGCACGATGACGCCGCGCAACCCGCGCTGTGCCGCCAGCATGGCCACGCTGATCACGCCGCGCACCGGCCGAATGCGCCCGTCGAGGGAGAGCTCGCCGGCAATGAGGAACTCGTCGATCGGCGGGGCGTCGACCACGCTCCGATCGATCGTTCCGCCGACGGCGAGCACGGCCACGGCGATTGGGAGGTCATAGACGGGCCCTTCCTTCCGCAGATCCGCCGGAGCGAGGTTCACCGTCACGCGACCGAACGGGTACTCGTACCCGGAATTGAGGATCGCGGTCCGCATGCGCTCGGCGCTCTCTCGCACCGCGGCGTCGGGAAGGCCGACGATCCCCGTCGACGGCGTGCGGGCATGCGAGAGGTCGGCCTCCACCTCGCAGGCGATCGCCTCGATTCCCTGCAGGACGAAGGTATGGACGCGGCTGATGGCGACGGTCGTGGACACGCGAACGAAGCTACCGCAGCCGCGCGACCGATCCCGCACAGTGCGGAGAAGTGGCGATGAGATTCCGTCAGATTGTGGATGAGTCGCGTCAGCGTTCGCGCTGCACTGGTGTACGGTTCCACGCATGAGCGAGACGAACGACGACCGCGCGACGCTGCGGGCATTCGAGGGACTCGCGTCGGGATACGACCGATTTCGGCCGCGCTATCCGGATGCGATCGTCGACGCACTCTTCCGGGACATTCCCGCGGACGCGACCGTCGCCGACATCGGGTGCGGCACCGGCATTTCGGCCAGGGCGATCGCCGGTCGAGCGGCCCGCGTCATCGGCGTCGATCCGAGCGATGACATGCTCGCAACGGCACGTCGCCTCTCGGCGAGCCATCCGACGGTGACCTTCGTCAAGGGGACGGCGGAGTCGACGTCGCTGGCCGACGCCAGCGTCGATCTTGTCCTCGTCGCGCAGGCATTTCACTGGTTCGATCCCCCGCTGGCCCTGGCCGAGTTTCATCGCATCCTGAGGCCGCGGGGCCGCTGCGCGCTGCTCTGGAATCTCCGCACCGGAGACGACGGCTTCACCGACGACTACAACCGCATCGTGGTGAGCGCCGCGGAGGCGCTCGATCCATCGACGCGCGCCGGCCGCGAGTCACTGGCCGGCCCCCTGGTCAAGTCGCCGCTCTTCCGCGATGCCGAAACGGTCACCGCGCCGAACCCGCAACCGCTCGATGAGGAGGGTGTCGTCGGTCGGGCCACAAGCGCCAGCTACTTCCCTCGCGCCGAACCGGAACGCTCCGCGCGCCTCGCCGAACTGCGCGCTGCGTTCTCCCGTCACGCCCGCGCCGGCGTGGTCGTGCTTCGCCAGGTCGCCCAGCTCACGATGGCGACGCGTCGGTGAGTCGCGTGGTGCGACTCGCGCTCTCGCCGGTCGGATGCGCCCAGTGGTTCTCGCGGAAGTCGTTCGGCTCACCGTCGGCGTACTCGTAAATCGTGACCTTCAGGTCCCGCACGCCCCACCGCTTGGCCTGCTCGTGCGTGGGGAAGAGGACGTCGAGCCGATGCCCCTTGATCGCTCCACCGCGGTCGAGCACCGGAACGACATCACCGGTGTCGTAGCCGGGAATCGAGACCATCGAGCCGAGGGGCAGCACCGACGTATCCGCCGCGACCAGACGGCCGCCGTTGGTCCAGATGCTGTAGCCGCTCGCGGTGATGTTGTCGGCGCTCGCTCCACAGGAGCGCTCGTCGGGGCTGTATGCCGTGACGCGCATCGTCACGGTGCGCACCGCCCGAATGGGCCGGCCGTTGAAGACCCGCTGCGCCGACGCCTGAGCCGGTCGCTCGGGCTTGGCGATGACGCTTGGCTCGGCGCGAACTGCGGGAGCCGGCTGCGCGACGACCGGGCGGTCGTCCTCACGGCTGCGCGGCTCGGCCCGCTGCATGGCGCCGACGGCGCTCACCGCGACGCTCGCGTTGGTCGCCGTCGCATAGGGCGTTGACGCCTGTGCGGAATGCGACTCAAGCGCGAAGGGAATCGCGCCGGCCGCGCCGCAGAGAAACGCGGCGACCGTCGTCCACGATCGGGGAATGCGAAGGCCCGGGCCGGCGACGAGGCGAAGTCGTCGCCCCCATCGAGCCGCGTCGGCCTGCTCCGCGGTGATGGCATCATCACCTGCGAGATCGATCTCGTGCCGCAACCGCTCGGGCATCGTGTGACGCATCTTGATGGGAGGGGCGAGGTCTGCTTCCGCCACGGGAAGCCAGCGCGGGAGTTCCGCATGTCGATATGGCGGCCGAAACCACGGATCGAGTGCGGTGATGCTACCGCCTTGCTTGAGCCTGTCCATGGCGACGACAAGACATGGCGTCATGTGAACCATTCCAGATCGCACAGATCCTCCAGACCGAACGCGTCGCACGTCGGCGATGCTTGATTTGGGCCTCGTGCGGCTGGTTCTCGGGCCTCTTGCCATGGCGTGGAGGCGAGGACGGCGCGACGACACGGTCGACGCATGAGGGCGAATCCGATTGGCAGGCACGTTGCTTGGCGCGCCCGACGTCACCGCGCCACAGTGGCGCATGTTTGGCCTGATCGCTCTGGCGTTCCTTGAAACGGTCCTGCTGATGATCCGAACCAACGCGGGATCACAACGGGAGGAGGGGATCAGACCGGCAATCGTTCGCCTCCGCGCATACCCTTCGCACCAACGCTCACGAAGAGCGTCACACACCTTCCATCGGACTGCTCCATGATCGCTTTCGTCAACAACCTCAAGACCGCCATGCTCTTGGGAGCCCTCTTCGCCCTTCTTGTCGCCGTCGGCTCCTTCTGGGGCTGGCAGGGTGTCATCGCAGGCGGCGTGATCGGCGTCCTCATGAACTTCAGCATGTGGTTCTTCTCCGATCGAATCGCCGTCGCGTCGATGCGCGGCCGCGAAGTCGATGCAGCGTCGGCGCCTGCCCTGGTGGCGATGGTGCAGCGTCTGAGCCAGCGGGCCGGTCTCCCGATGCCGCGGGTGTTCGTGTGTCCGCACGAGGCGCCGAATGCGTTCGCCACGGGCCGGAACCCGCGACACGCCGCGGTTGCGGTGACGGTCGGCGCGCTGCAACTCCTCGATGGACGGGAGCTTGAGGGCGTCTTGGCCCACGAGCTCGCCCACATCAAGAACCGCGACACGCTGACCTCCACCATCGCCGGAACGGTCGCAGGCATCTTCTCGATGCTCGCTCAGTTCGCATTCTTCTTCGGCGGCGGAGGCAACAACCGCGAGGGTGGCCACCCGCTCGTCGGGCTCCTGCTCGTCCTCTTCGGCGCCGTCGGAGCCGGGCTCATCCAAGCGATGATCAGCCGCTCTCGAGAGTACGTGGCAGACGCCGACGGCGCGGCCATCGCCGGAACCCCCGATGGGCTCGCCTCGGCGCTGCGGAAGCTCGAAAGCGTCGCCCGCCGCGTGCCGCTCGACCAGCCCAATCCGGCCATGAACAACCTCTTCATCGTCGAGCCGGCCATGCGGTTCGGGGGCGCCACCCTCACGAATCTCTTTGCGACCCACCCCTCGACGGAGAAGCGCATCGCGGCGTTGCTTGGCACGCGACAGCGGAGCTAAGCCCGACGCTGGCGTCGGCGGCCGACCCGTCGATCGCGATCGTCGCCACCGAAACAAGAAGCGGGGCGCCCCAAAGGGCGCCCCGCTTCCATGAATGAGAGGGCGTGTCGGTCGACTGCGACCGTCACCGTTCGAGCGACGGTCCGACCTTAGCGGCCAGGCCCAGCCGGACGATTGCCCAAGCCGTTGGCCGGCGACGCCGGGGCCGCGGGAGCCGCGGGGGCGGCCGGGGCTGCCCCCGTAGGAGCCGCTGCCGGTTGGGCCGGGGCGGCGGTCGGCGCTGCTGCAGCAGGTGCGCCATCGGCGACGTATCGCATCGAAGCACCGCCGGCGGAGACCATCTTCGATCCCATCATCCCCTTGAAGCCGACGGGCGTGATGAGGCCCCACACGAACATGTTCTGCTGACGACGGCTCGTGTAAAGGGTAATCGGGGCGTACATGATGCCGGCGAAGTCCTTCGGCGCGGTGAAGCGGGCCTTCACCTTGGTCATGATCCCGTCCTTGGTGGTCTCAAGGACCTCGATCTTCACGCCCGGCATCGAGCTGGCCACACTGACGACCTGCTCGCTCTCAGGAAGCTCGGCGATCTCGAAGTGGAGTTCGGCACTTGTCCCCTGCTCGATCTTCCCGACCGTGTACCGGTAGTCCTGCATCTTCAGGACCGGCTTCGGGAAGGTCGCCTCGTGGCGGAGGCGAATGTCAACGATCGGGCAGTCGGCACGGTCGGTCTCGAAGAGGAGGAACAGCGGCATCTCCGCTTCCTTCCACTCCGTGACGTCGTACTCGATGAGGTACTGGTTCTTCGGCGCCTCGGTCGCGGGGTCGTAGCCGACAAACTTCACCGGACGACCGTGCATGGCGGCAAGGGTGAAGGGCTGCTTGTCGAGACTCTCGACGACGATGCGGCCCTGCTGCGGCTGTCCCTTCACGGCATTGATGTACCCGGGGACGGCACGAATCGGCAGGGCGACCTCCATGAGGAGCTGCACGTTGACGACACGGGCGTAGCCGTCGAAGAGGATCTTGATCTCGGCCTTCTTCGCACCGGGCGACGACTGGGCCTTCATGCTGGCCTCCAACTCGATCTCTGCGCCCGGGGCGATTTCCTCGCCGGAGATGTCGTTGGTGGTCGTGCACTTACAGCTGGGCTGCGAGGCCAAGACCAAGAGCGGCTTGTCGCTCGTGTTCTTGATCTTGATCTTCTTGCTGGGAGTCGCCGAGGGGGCGACGAAGCCGAAGTCACATACCGGCGGATCGAGAACGACAGGCGGCGGAAGGTCGTCACCTTCGACGGTGGTAACGCCCTTCGGAGGTTCAGGCGTCGCGGTGCGCGAATCGTTCGAGAGGGAGAAGTCCTTACTCGGCTGAGCAGACGGCGGCGTAGCCGGAGGCGTTCGCGGCTGGGTTCCCGGCTGGGTGCCCGGCTGGGTTCCCGGCTGGGTGCCCGGCTGGTTGGCAGGAGGCGTTCGAGCCGGCGGCGTTCGTGCCGGGGGGGCCGCTGCGGGGGGCGCCGCTGCCGGCGGAGCTGCAGGCTTCGTGGGGGCATTCGGCGCGGGGGGAGCGTTCTGAGCGAACGCTGCGGAGGCGACCAGCGCGAAAGCCAGAAGGCCGGCTGCGGTCGGGCGGAGTGGGTACTTCTTCATTGGGAGCTGCCTGGCGAGAAGACACGATGCGATCGTTGGTTGCGACGTGGTCGGTGACGGAAGCCGTGCCTCCCCCACCGACCCCCTGAACGTCCCGTCAACGAACGAAGAGCTTCCGCATTGTCGGCGAAAGTGTACCTGTGATGCAGCCTCCACCTCGGCTTCTGCGAACCTTTCCAGTACCCGCCGCAGTGCGGGTCGTCGGCGAGAGCCGCTCGTGAGAAGAGGATCAGATCCCCTTCACTCCTGCCGCGTGTGCCCGGGCCAGCCCCGAGCCGGTCGATGGGAGAATCGGGTGAGATCCCGATCCGCGTCGTAGGAGCGACCGAGAGTCCCTCGCCGACGGCACCCCATCAAGAGCGTTCGCACTCCGCTCGCTGCGCGCCGCGCAGTGGTACGAGGGCGGGTCGAACGAGCCTCATAACGTCAAACTCTGAGGCCGCCTCTGTTTGAGACCACGGGCAACCCGAGATCGATCTCGGGAAGGTTGTGGATCTTTTCCGCCTTTTTGGGTCGGGTGAATGTTGCACGCGCAGCCGCCCGAGATATATTGAGTCTGTCGAGGCGGGCCTCGGCGATTGAGGAGAGACAGCTCTCTGACCCCAACAGGTAGTGTTCGCTGCTCCCAGCACGCGACCTGAGTGAGGCGGATCGAGCAAGCGAGAAAGATGCTTTCCCGCTGTCCCTTGCTTATCGCCCGTCAGTCTCGACGGTGAGGTGTCCTGTGGTGTGACCCGCCCCTTGGGAAAGTCGCACGCCGACACCGCACCCCCTCAGGAGCCCTTTTCCCTCCCTCCGCCCCCGGCCACGTGCCGGGGGTATTTTTTTCGACTCCCTTCGACACCAGTAACGTGCGCTGACGCGGCGCACTGATGCGGCCGATCTGGAGTCGAAGGGCCTTCCGGTGCGGTTTTCAGCCCGCACAGCTCCGATACGGCTCCGAAAAGGCCTCGATGCCCGCGTGTCATCCGCTGCTTGCGGGTCGCTTCGCCTTTTTGCTAGAGTCCCCGATCTTCCACCGACACGACCTCGACAGCTCTTTTTGGGAACCCGCACGTGAACAGCACTGACCTTCGCCCCGGCATGGCGATCAAGATGGACGGCAACCTCTTCTTGATCACCGAGTTCACGCACGTGACCCCGGGCAACCTGCGGGCCTTCATCCAGATCAAGATCCGAAACCTCAAGACCGGCTCCCTGGTTGACAAGCGTCTCCGCTCCGGCGAGACCGTCGAGCAGGTTGACCTCGATCGCCGGGCGATGGAGTACCTCTACGTCCAGAACGACAAGTACGTCTTCATGGACACCCAGAACTACGAGCAGGTCGAGCTGTCGAAGGAGTTCGTCGGGGACATGCCCCTCTACGTCCTCCCCAACACGGAGGTCATCGTCCTCTGGTGCGACGGCAGGGCGATCACGATCGAAATGCCCAAGACGGTCATTCTCGAGATCACCGACACTCCCCCGGGCATCAAGGGGGCTACCGCGACCAACCAGCTCAAGGAAGCGACCTGCGAGACGGGCCTCAAGACCCGCGTTCCGCCCTTCATCACCACCGGCGAGAAGATCATCGTCGGCACGGACGACGGGGCCTACAAGAGCCGCGCGTAAGTCGCTCATCGCGGCCTCGCGCTCGACCGAGGTCACACCAGCACTTCGACGGGAGGCGATTGCGATCGCCTCCCGTCGTTCGGTTTTGGCCACCGCTATCATGGCAGTTCCCCCTCTTGGAGCTTCCGATGCGCCGTTTCGCCGCCCTCTCCTGTGCTCTCCTCACGAGCGTCACGCTGACCGCATGCTCGACCTCCACATCCCACGAGGACTGGCACCGTTTCGGCGGCAACACGGACGCTCACTCGCTGCCGCAGGTCGCGCTGGGCGCGGTCGGTGATGCGAAGGGTCAGGTCAAGGTGGAAGGCACCATCTCGGAGGTCTGCGCCGCGAAGGGATGCTGGATGAAGGTCCGCGGCGACGACGGCGCCGAGGTGCTCGTCCGCTTCAAGGACTACGCGTTCTTCGTTCCACGCAACGCAGCCGGCCGCACGATGTGGGCAACGGGCACCGCGGAGACGGTCGAGCTCTCGGTCGATGCCCTCCAGCATCTCGCCCACGATGCCGGCAAGTCCGATGCGGAGGTCGCCGCGATCACCAAGCCGGCAAAGCAAGTCACCTTCATGGCTGACGCCGTGTGGATCCAGGGCCCCGGACTGCAGGACACCTACCGTCCGATCGGCAAGGAATCCTGCGAGCCACTCGACAGCGGCTCGACGCCCGTGAAGAGCGAGCCTGCGAAGAACACCAAGTAAGGCTCCGCGCCCCATGCCCTCGATCCTCCTCAGCGGCGGCCGCGTCATCGACCCGGCCAGCGGCGTTGATGCAACCGGCGACCTCCTGCTGCGGGATGGGCGCATCGCGGCACTGGCCACGAAACGCGGCGAGCTCAAGGCCGCGGACGCCGATCAGGTCATCGAGTGCGAAGGGACCATCGTCGTTCCCGGCCTCATCGACCCGCACGTGCATCTTCGCGAGCCGGGAGCCGAGGCGAAGGAGACGATCAGGACCGGCGCCGGCGCGGCGCTTGCCGGCGGCTTCGCGACCGTCTGCTGCATGCCCAATACCAATCCGGCCCTCGACACCGCCGCGATGGTCGAGTTCGTGCGCATGCGGGCGAGTGAGGCGAATCTGGCCAGGGTCTTCGTGGTCGGCGCAGCGACCGTCGGACGGCACGGCGAGCAGCTGGCCCCGATGGGCGCGATGGCCAACGCCGGGGCGGTCGCCTTCAGCGATGACGGCGACGGAATCGCCAACGCGGAAGTCATGCGAAAGGTGCTCGCCGTCTGCAAGAGCGTCGACCGTGCGTTCATGCAACATTGCCAGGAGCCTGCCCTGACCCAAGGCGGCGTCATGAATGCAGGGCCGCTCGCGGCGCGGCTTGGTCTGGGAGGCTGGCCGGCCATCGCCGAAGAGATCATGATCGAGCGCGACATCCGCCTCAATCGCGCCATCGGCTGCCGCTACCACACCCAGCATCTCTCGAGCGGCGGCAGCGCCGAGATCCTCCGCCGGGCCCGGGCAGAGGGACAGCCGGTGTCGGGTGAGGTCGCCGCGCATCACCTGCTCCTCACCGAGGAGGCCTGCGACGGATACGACACGATGGCGAAGATGAACCCGCCGCTGCGAACGGCCGCGGACATCCGGGCCCTCAAGGAGGCCGTGGCCGACGGGACCATCACGGTGCTGGCGACGGACCATGCCCCGCACACCGCGGCGGAAAAGGCCCGCGACTTCGCCTCGGCGCCCTTTGGCATCATCGGACTCGAGTGCGCCCTCCCGCTCTACGTGCGGGCACTGGTGGACGACGGGGTCATCGGCTGGCCGCGGCTCATCGCGATGATGACGATCGAGCCGGCCCGACTCTGCGGGTTCGACCGCCGACCAGGACTCGAATCGCTGGGAACGCTGCGCGTCGGTGGGATCGCCGACGTCACGGTCATCGATCCCGGCGCGACGTGGACGATCCGCGCCGCGGAGTTCGCTTCGAAGTCGCGGAATTGCCCCTTTGAGGGCTGGGCGGTTCGTGGTCGCGCGATCCACACGATTGTCGGCGGCGTGCTGCGCTACAGTCGCTGATCCTGCTCGGGGACCTGAGGAAGCAGGCGGGGTGACAGCCCCGCCCCGACGATTTGCGTCCCGAATGGGCCGGAGAATCCGGCCAAGTCCTTACAATTCCGCCCTTCGCCACCTCTCGCCCCGCCGCCGTGCCCTTCGATCTTCGCGACCAAATTCGTCAGGCCATCGGCACCAACTACGAGTTGCACGCTGACCACGTGAACCCGCAGTTCGCGAAGGTCCTGAAGACCATTGGCTACGACCACGTCTACGTGAGGGCGTCGGGCCCCTACCTCTGGGACGACGCGGGCCGGCAGTACCTCGACTTCCTCAGCGGCTACGCGGTCTGCAACATGGGCCGCAACCACCCGACGATTCGCAAGGCGCTCGAGGACTACCTCGCCCTTGAGTTTCCGACGATGGTGCAGTTCGAGGCGCCGCTGCTGGCCGGCATGCTCGCCGCCGAGCTGAAGCGCCGCACCGGCAACCGCCTCGACTACGTCTTCTTCACCAACTCGGGCACCGAGGGAATCGAAGCGGCGATCAAGTTCGCGAAGTGCGCGACCGGTCGCCCGGGGATCGTCGGCGCGACCAAGGCCTTTCACGGCCTCTCGACCGGTGCCCTGTCCATCAACGGCTGCGACAGCTTCCGGACCGGATTCGGCCCATTCCTCCATGGCTCGCGCACCATCGCCTTCAACGATCTCGCGGCGCTCGAGAGCGAACTCTCCCGCGGCGACGTTGCGGCCTTCATCGTCGAACCGATCCAGGGCAAGGGCGTCAACGTGCCCGCGGCGGGCTATCTCGCCGAGGCAGCGCGGCTCTGTCGCCGTCACGGCGCGCTCTTCGTCATCGACGAGGTGCAGACCGGCGTCGGACGAACCGGTTCGTTCCTTGCCATCGACCAGGAAGGCGACGTCGATCCCGACATCATCGTGATGAGCAAGGCCCTGAGCGGTGGGTACGTCCCGGTTGGCGCCGTGCTGACCAGGAAGCCGGTCTGGCAGAAGGTTTTCTCCTCGATGGATCGGGCCATCGTCCACAGCTCGACCTTTCACCAGGGCTCGATGGCGATGGTCGCCGGACTTGCCTCGCTGGCGGTCTATGACGAGGAACGCCTCGGCGAGAACGCGGCTCGCATGGGCGGACTCCTCCGCGACGGCATCGAGGCGATGCGATCCCGCTTCGAATTCATCCGCGAGGTGCGCGGTCGCGGCCTCATGATCGGCATCGAGTTCGGCGAGCCGCGCTCGCTCACGCTCAAGGCCGGCTGGAAGATCGTCAACGCGATGGACAAGAATCTCTTCGCCCAGGCGGTGGTGATTCCGCTCATGGCCGACCATCGCATCCTCTGCCAGGTCGCCGGCCACAACCAGGCGGTGGTGAAGCTCATTCCGCCGCTCTGCATCGGCGAGTCCGACGTCGCGTGGTTCCTGCGGGCCTTCGAGGACGTCATGGTGAAGCTCCACCGCTTCCCCGGTCCGGCCTTCGACGTACTCAAGCGCCTCGGCGCCAACACCATCACCAGCCGTGAGCGCGACATCGACGCCGCCGCGGCAAGCGTGCGCACGCCCTAAGCCGCACCGATGGCCGACGCCCCCGCATCACCGAACGCAGGACACGAGCCGCGCCGCTGGACCGACGCATTTGCGACGCTTGTCCTCGGGCGTCCATGGACGGTCGTCGCACTGTCGGCAGTGCTTGCCGTCATCGCCGGCACCTATGGCTTCCTGCGCCTGCCGCTCGACGCGAACACCGACTCGCTCATCAGCCGCGAACGGCCGTGGATGAAGCTCTATCTGAGCTTCCTGAAGGAGTTCGGCGACCTCGAGTACCTCTACGCCGTGGTCGACACCAAGGGCGATCGTGCGGCCGGCGAACGGGCCGTCGACGCACTCCTCACCCGGCTGCAGGCGATGCCCGACCTGCCCGGGGTCTACGGCCGCATCGACGGGGACGAACAGCTTCGCATCGCGACGCGGGCGATGGAGGTCGAGGAGCTCGAGCAGTTCGCCAATGCCGCGGCGGCCATTCCGGCCCTGAAGGATGGTGCCACGGCACTCGGCGCCGCCGATGCCGAGATCGGCGCGATCCTCGGCGGCGGCGGGCTTGCGATGTCGCGCGAGGAGCGGACGCTCCGCGGCTCGAAGGCGTTCATGCTGCTCGACACGATCGCCCAGGCCGACGACCAGTTGGCCAATCGACCGCTCACCGGGCTCGGATCCCGCCCGCCGCCGCAGTATCTCGCCTCCGACTCCGGGCGGATGCTCTTCGTGGCGATCCTTCCCCGCAAGGACTTCGGCACGCTCGCGGCGATCGAGGGGCCGCTGAGCGAAATTCGCGGCGCCATCGAGGCGACCCGCGCCGAGTTCCCCACGGTCGAGATCGGCCTCACCGGCAAGCCCGTCCTGCAGGCCGACGAGCTCGTGACCTCGACGGGCGACACGACCTGGAGCTTCGCGGTCAGCCTGCTCGTCGTCGCGGTCATCTGCGTCATCGTCTATCGCGATTGGCGCAAGCCGCTGCTGGCGGTCCTTGCCTTCGCCGCGGCCATCGCATGGACCCAGGGCGCGGCGGCCCTCTTCGTCGGCCGGCTCACCCTTCTGTCGATGGTCTTCATGTTGGTCCTGATCGGCGCGGGCCTTGACTACGGCATCCACGTCATCAGCCGCTACATCGAGTTCCGGGCCGAGCATGACATCCGCGAAAGCGTGCGGCGCACGCTGCACACCACGGCGGTCGGCACGCTCACCGGCGCGGCCACCAGCGCGATCGTCTTCCTTCTCGGGTGGTTCTCGGTGTTTCAGGGGCTGCGCGAGCTTGGCATCATCGCCGGGGCCGGACTCATCCTCTGCGCGCTCGTCATGGTGACGACCCTGCCCGCGCTCCTGGTCCTCTTCGACTCCTCCCTCCCGGTGAAGCGGCCGCGCGAGATTCCCATCCCGGGCATCGTCATCGGCTACTCGCGCCGCGCGGCGTGGTGGTCGATCGGGATCTGCGCGGTCCTGGTCACCGTCTCCCTCGTCATCGCCCCGCTGCGGCTCCGCTTCGAGAGCAACCTGCTGAAGCTCCAGGCCCAGAATCAGGAGAGCGTCCTCTGGGAGCATCGCGTCCTCGACGATTCGGCAAGCCTGAGCTGGTTTGCGGCGGTGATCGTCAACAACGAGACCGAGGCCCTGGACGCGATCAGGCGGGCCAAGGCGGAGCCCAACATTGGTTTCGTCCGCAGCGTCTTTGATGTCATCAAGCCTACGACCGAACGGCAGACCGAGGCCCGGGCCCGACTCGCGAAGGGAGCCGCCTCGCCGTCGACCTCGCCCCCGACGGCAATCACCGTCCCGACCCTCGAGCGCCTGTCCGCGCGGGTCCGCACGGCGCAGACGCTCGCGACCGGCAGCATTCCCGCCGCGGAACGCGAACGACTCGGCTCGATCGCCACGCGGCTCCGTTCGCTCGCCACGCGCCTCGAGAGCGACCCCACCGGAACGCTCGCCGCCATCGATCGCGTGATCGCCCAGGCCGCGTCGGCCGCGAAGCTCATGGTCGAAGGCGATCAGGACACCCTCCGCAATGCCCTTCCGGCGGCGGTGCGTGCGCGGTACGTGAGCCCCAGCGGGAAGCTCCTCGTGAGTCTTATCCCCAGCGGCGACACCTGGGAGCTCGAGCCGCTCAAGCGCTTCGTGCAGGCAATGCGGCGGGTCGACCCCAACGCGACCGGCGTGCCGATCACGCAGTCGGAGTCGATCGAGGACATGACGCGTGCCTTCATGCTCATCTCGATCTGGTCGATGATCGCCGTCGCGGTCATCACGTGGCTCGACTTCAAGCGGCTCTCGGCGGTGGCCCTCTGCGTGGGTGTCCTTTCGGCGGGGATCGCGATCACCGTGGGACTGCTCGCGGCGTTCGACGTCCCGCTCTCGCTGGCCAACTTCTTCGGCGTGCCGATCCTGATCGGCCTGGGCATCGACAGCAACATCCACCTGCTGCATCGCGCCGACGAGACGCGGCATACCGGTGACCCGACGGTCGATTTCGGCGGCACGCGAAGCGCCGTGATCTTCACCGCCCTCACCACCGCGATCGGCTTCGGCGGCCAGATCTTCGCCAGTCATCGCGGCATGCAGGGACTCGGCTGGATCATGACCGTCGGAAGCCTGGTCTGCCTGGCGACGAGCGTCTGGCTCCTGCCGGCGGTGCTCCGCATCGCCCGCGGGCGATGACGCCTTCGCCGACCACTAGCTCGTCGGCGAGTGCCACTCAGCGAATCGCGCCCGGGCGCTGGCCCAGTCGCGGCGGACGGTCCGGGCATCCACCCCCACGACCTCGGCAATGTCCTCGTCCGAAAGCCCGCCGAAGAAGCGATGGATGACGACCTCCGCCTCGCGTGGGGCGATCGCCTGCAAACGCTCGAGCAGCGATTGGACATCCAGCGCGTCGACGGCGAGGTCCGTCGGGGATGTCTCACGGATCACGTCAACGGTTCGATCGTCCGGGCGAGCGTCCCCGCAATCGTCCGGGAGCGCCATCGGGTCCCGCCCGCCACCGCGCTTGAGGGCGCGGGCTCGACGGGCCCGGTCGACGAGGATCCGCTGCATCGACTGCGAGTAGGCGAAGAAGAGCTGACGGCGATTCCGAAACGCCTCGCCATCAAGGGCGACGAAGGCCTCGTGCACGAGCCCCTCGGCGTCGTCGCGCCGCCCCGGCCTCTCGCGTCCCAAGCGCCGGTCGGCCATCGCCCGCAGCTCGCCGTAAATCCGGTCGAAGAGCCGATCCGCGGCGTTCGCTCCCCCATCGGCGAGGTCCTGCAAGAGGCGGGTGATCGAGCCTGGTTCCATCATGGGGGGCAATTGGGCCGAATTCGACGATTCCTGTCCGCGCCGGGCGCGGCCTGCGCTTGGGAGTCTATGTCCGAGAGGGCTGCGATTGGCCCCATGAGCGCGATGATCGGCAGGTACATTTCACGCGGTGACGCTTACCGCCGAAGCCAGCCGGATGCGCGCTCGGACTCCACTGAAACTGCAAGGAAGCCCGCAATGAGCGACACCAACGACTCCGATGCGATACCCACGGGTGACGAGCGTCCGTGGACGGCCGAGCGGATGCTCGACTCGCTCCGGACGATCGACCGATCCGGGAGCGATGCGTCGACGACCCGCGATGCGATCAGCGCGTACTTCGATCGCGCCGGCGAGCCGGTGCTGCGGCTGACCTCCTTTTCCTCCGACGCCAATTCGTCACGGCCGATCGACGCCGCTTCAGGGAGGGCCTCGGATTCGCCAGCGCCGCGCCCCGGCTTGCAGGCGAGCGCACGGCGATCCGCGAGTGGCACGGCCGCTGGCTCCGCGCCGCTGCCGAACGTCGCGCCGGTCTCGGTGCCGGGACACGACCTACTCCGCTGCATCGGCGCCGGCGGATTCGGGCAGGTCTGGATCGCCCGCCATGCGCTGACCGAGCACTACCGCGCCTGCAAGCTCATTCCGCTCTCGAAGTCGGTTGAGCTGGACGGGCTGCGACACCTGAAGCGCCGCGTGCAGACCCATCCCGGCCTCTTCCCGATCGAGGACGTCGGTGAGGCCGAGGGCTGGCTCTACGTCCTCATGCCGCTGGCCGACAACGCCAACAGCAATACGCCGGTGCTCGATCACACCGGCTATGAGGCGATGACGCTCTTCCTCTATCGAAGTCGCGCCGGCGGACGGCTTCCCGCCGGCGAGATCGCCCACATCGGCGCGGCGATCGGGGACGCCATTGCCCACCTGCACGCCAGCGGCATGACCCACGGCGACATCAAGCCGATGAACATCATGCGGCTGGCCGGCCGCTGGACCGTCGGCGACTACGGGCTCGTGCGCGACCTGGCCCATCCGACGGGCGAGGGCCACACGCCTGGCTACATTCCACCCGAGGGGCTGGGCACGACGGCAGCCGACCAATACGCGCTGGGCGTCGTTCTTGCCGAGCTGCTCACGGGACTGCGGGCGAAGGCGGCGCTCGAACTGCTCGCACCGGCCACGGGCCGGACCGCAATGGAGCGCGAAGCGCTGCCGCTCCGCGAGGTCATCGCGCGGGCAACGTCGGACGATCCCTCCTCGCGCTATGCCTCGGTCGCCGAACTGAGCGCCGCGTTGGAGGCGTGCCACCGACCGGCTCGCGCGAACACCGCTCGCCGCCTCTGGACGCTGGCGCTCGTGCCGGTCTTCGCGCTCGTCATCGTCGCCCTCGTCTGGCGGCCGACGACGAAGACCGGAGCGACGACGGCGCCACCGTCCGGGGGGAGCGCATCCGCCGCCGTCGAGGTCACCTCCTTCAAGGTCCTGCGCTATCGCTATCGCGCCGACGTCGGTGAGACGAGCCCGCTGGGCCCGATCAACGAAGCGAATCCCGCGGCCCATTTCGACGACGACGTCACCGTGCACGCGACGCTCGGCCAGCCCGCGTACTTTTATCTCCTGTCGCTTGACACCAACGGCGCCGTCAAGCTCCGCCTGCCGAACGCCGAGGCCGTCGCGCCGCAGCCCGCGGCGTTTCTCGACTATCCGAGCCTTCCCACGCACACCGGCGACCTGACCTATCCGCTCACCGACGGTCCCGGCGTCCAGGGCTTCATGCTGCTTCTCTCGATGAGGCCGCTGCCGCCGTGGCACGAGTGGGTCGCCCGCCATGGCACGCCGCGGTGGGATCCGAACCCCGAGGAGATCACGGCGCCGCTTGAGTTCGACGGGCACCTCCTCCGCATCGCCATCGCGACGCGCGGCGAGCCGCGGCCCGTGCGCGGAAACCTGACGCTCGGTCCCATCGAATGGGCCCGCGACATCCCCGAGATCGAAGCCGCCCGGCTCATCGCCTTCCCGGTGCTGCCGAAGGAGACGAAGTGACATGCCACCGCTGACCCGACGGGACACCATGCGTTTCGTCTGGTCAGCGGACGGCGCAACGGTGTGGGCAGCCGTCGCCGGCGCGGCGATCGTGGCAGTTGCGCTCGAGAGCACGGTCCTCGCTCAACAGCCATCGACGGCAACACCCGCGACGGCTGCCGCGGATGGAGGAGGCCTTCCGGGGTGGACGCCGCGGCCAGACGATCTGCCCCCCGAGTTGCGACCCATCGAGCTTCAGCGACCGGCGCTGTCCGCGGAGGCGGCAACGGAGATCGAACGGCTACAGGCGCGAATCGGCGAGCTGCGAACGAAGGGGCTGACCGACGGGGAGCGAGCGGCGCAGGACGCGGCGCTCGATGAGGCGATCCAGCTCGCCGAACGGGCGTTCTTGACCCGCGAGGCGGAGCAGGGCAACGGAAACGGCCGCGTGCGCTGGCGCAACGCCAAGGGCGAGACAAGCGAGTGGTACGAGGTCGGCGACGCACGACGGGTCGCCGCATCGCTGCGGACGGTGCGGGCCCTCGACCCGGAGGGACGGGCGGCGCTCGCCTCGGTGCGGGACGCCGACGCCGAGACCAGCCGGCTCTTCGGCGAAGGGAAATTCGCCGAGGCGATGAGCATGGCAGAGCGACATGCGGAGATCGCCCGCCGCACGCTCGGCGCGGAGCACCCCGAAACGATCGGCGCGGTCAACGACATCGGCGTTCTCCTCCAGGCTCGCGGTTCCTTGGCCGACGCCGAGCGGTTCTTCCGCGAATCGCTGGCGACCTATCGACATGCGCTCGGCGACGAGCATCCGGACACGCTTCGCTCCCTCAACAACATGGGCAGCCTTCTGCAGGCGGCCGGAAAGCTCGCCGAGGCCGAGCCGTACCTCCGTGAGGCCCTGACCAACTATCGGCGCACGCTCGGGGATGACCATCCCGACACGCTCATTTCGATCGACAACATGGGCAACTTCCTCCAGGCTGCGGGGAAGCTGGCGGAGGCGGAGCCCTATTGCCGGCTGGCGCTGGCCCGCCGACGCATCACGCTGGGCGAGGAGCATCAGGCGACGCTCGCGTCGATCAACAACGTCGGCACGCTTCTTCAGGCCCAGGGCAAGCTGGCCGAGGCCGAACCCTACTATCGCGAAGCGCTCGCGCGACGGCGTCGCACGCTCGGCGAGGAGCATCCCGAGACGATCGTCTCGATCAGCGCGTACGGCGAACTGCTGAGTGCCCGGGGACGGATCGCGGAGGCGGAGCCCTTCTACCGCGAAGCGCTCGAGAAGTCCCGCCGGGCCCTGGGAAACGAGCATCCCTCCACGCTCTACGCGATCAACAGCATGGCCTCGCTTCTGCAGGCCCAGGGCAAGCTCACCGAGGCGGAGCCGCTCTATGGCGAAGCGCTCGCGACGCGCCGCCGCGTCCTCGGCGACGGGCATCCCGAGACGATCGCCTCGATCAGCAACATGGGCTTCTTTCGTCAGGCCCAGGGACGATTCGCCGAGGCCGAGCGGTGCGACCGCGAGGCGTTCGAGAAGTTCCGGCGCACCCTCGGGGCGGACCACCCCGAGACGATCCGCTCGATCAGCAACCTGGGAAGCCTGATCAAGTCCGACGGTCGCCTCGCCGAGGCCGAACCCTACAGCCGCGAGGCGGTGGCGAAGTTCCGGAACCTGTACGGCGAGGATCATCCCGACACGCTTCGCGCCACCATCAGCCTCTGCGCGCTCCTGCAGGCCCAGGGCAAGTTCGCCGAGGTCGAGCCCTATTGCCGCGACGTGCTCGCGCGATGCCGCCGGATCTTCGGCGATGAGCATCCCGTGACGCTGCGGGCGGTCAACAACATGGGCTTCCTGCTGCAGGCCCAAGGCAAGCTCGACGAGGCCGAGCCCCGTTTCCGCGAAGCCCTCACGATCCAGCGCCGCACGCTCGGTCCGGATCATCCCGACACGCTCACGTCGCTCTGCAACATCAGCGCCCTCCTGCAGGCCCAGGGAAAGCTGAGCGAAGCGGAGAGCATGCTCCGCGAGGCGACCGAACGCTCGCGGCGCACGCTCGGTGACGAGCACCCCGATACGCTGGTTCTCGTCGGCAACCTGGGCCTGCTCCTTGTTGCTGAGAGTTCCTACGCCGAGGCGGAGCGCCTGCTCGCCGAGGCGCTCGAGAAGCGACGACGCTCGCTCGGGCCCGAGCAGGCCGACACGCTCGTCTCCCTCAACACCATGGCATTCGCTCTCGCGTCCGAGGGCAAGTTCGCCGAGGCCGAGCCGCTGTACGCCGAGGCCCTCGCGCTTGCCGAGCGGCTTCGCGTCCGTGTCGCAGGCGACGCCCAGGATCGCGCCGCCTTCGCCGGGACGCTCGACCTCAACGGCATCGCCCTTCGCCATGCGCTGCTCCTTGCCCGGCTTGAACGCCCCGCCGAGGCGTTCGCCGTCCTTGAGCGCGGACGCGGGCGGGCCGGCCTCGACCTGTTCGCCGGCGGTCGGACCGAGGCCGAGCGGCTGCTCCGCGCCTCGCGCGATGCGGGCGCGATCCAGCGCTACGACCGCGCCCTCGCCGAGGAGGGCGACGCCCGCGCAGCGCTCGCCGAGGCCGAGGCGCAATTTGGCATGGCGACGGCCGAGCAGCGCGATCTCCTGCGCGATCAGGTCAAGGCCGCGCGCGTCGCGCTCGCCGAGCGCACCGCCGCCGTCTTCGCGGCGCTGCGCGGGCTCGTCCCCCAGGCCGATCCGCTCGGCACCGACCGCGTCCTTGCTTCGCTCGGTCCCGGCGAGGCCATCCTGACCTACGCGTGGACCGGCGAGGGGGCAGCGGCGTTCCTCGCCCGCGACGGCGCGGTCCGCGCCATCACGCTTTCGGCCGATCGCCCGCATACCGCAGCGCTCGCCGATGCCGTCGACGCGCTCCGCTCGCGCATCGCACACCGGCCGGCGACCGAGGAGGCGATCCCCGCAACGCTCATCGCCGCGGCCCGCGATGCCGTCCTGCCCGGTTCGTTACGGTCGATGCTGGAGGGGGTCACCTCGCTCACCGTCATCGCCGACGGTCCGGTCGCGGGCGTTCCCTTCGAGGTGCTCGCCCTCGGCGATGCCCCGCTCACCGGCATCGCCGTCGCGTATGCCCCCTCGGCGACCATCGCCCTCGACCGACGGCGCGCCTCCCAGGACCGCCTCGCCGCATCACATCCGCCTCGCGATGCGGCGGTCGTTCTCGGTGACCCGCGCTTCGCGCCGCCGGGTGCGGCGCCGGCGCCCGACGCTGCGTTGATTGCCAGCGCCCGCGCCGGCGATTCGATCGCCGCCAATGCCGCGGCGCTCGAGCAGGTCCGGTTCTACGGCGGCTCGCTCGCCCAGCTACCTGCGACCAGACTCGAGGCCACCGCCGTCGCCTCGCTGCTCGGCGAGCGAGCGACGCTTCTGCTCGGCGAGCGGGCCACCTCGGCACTCCTTCGCGCCGCCGTCGAAGCCGCGCCGCCGCGCGTCCTTCACCTGGCGACGCATGGGCTCCTCGGCTCGGGAGACAGGCCGCTCTTGGCGAGTCTTGCCCTCACCGCCCCGGCCGAGCCGACGCCGGGCGACATCGGGTTCCTCACCCTCGAGGAGATTCTCGCGACGTGGGGCTCGCGCCTTCGCGGCACCGAACTCGTCGTGCTGTCCGCGTGCGACACCGCCCGTGGCGTGCGCCAGGGGGACACGACCATGGCACTGCCCCTCGGGCTCTTCGTCTGCGGCGCCGAGACCGTCGTCGCGAGCCTCTGGGAGGTCGACGACACTGCGACATCGCTTCTCATGGCTCGCCTCTATGCCAACTGGCTCGGCCGCACCGACTCACAGCGCGAGATCGACGGCGTCCGGTACGAGGCGGGGCGGGCGATGCCCAAGCTCGCGGCGCTCCGCGAGGCGCAGCGCTGGCTCCGCACCCTCACCGTCGCGGACCGCGACCGACTCGTCGGCGCCAGCGCCGAAATCATCGCCGGCGAGGGAACGCGCGGCGACCCGCGGGCCGCGCGCGGGACGCTCGGTCAGGCCAGAGCCGACAGCCACCCCTACGACCATCCCTTCTATTGGGCCGCGTTCACGCTGCAGGGAAGCGAGCGATGACGAGCGCGCGAGTCCCTCAGCCGACGGGTGAACCGTCAAGACGCTTATAGAAGAAGGCCGCGTCGCCCGGAGTGCCATCGTGCAGGAGGCAGTAGCCGGGAATCACGCCGACCCGCGTCCAGCCAAGGCGAAGGTAGAGGCGATCGGCGGTCGTGCCGGCGTTGGTGTCGAGGACGAGCAGCGTCAGCCCCGCGGAGCGGGCGAGTGGCTCGATCGCCTGCATGAGCCGCGCGGCAAGTCCCCTGCCGCGGGCTCGCCGATGAACGAGAAGCTTCATGATCTCGCCGCGAAAGCGCTGATTCGGCTGCCAGCACGCCCGAACCTGAACCGTGCCGATGATGCCATGCTCATCGCGGGCGATCAGAACGCTGTCGCGCAGACCGAGCGTCTCGAGGCTCTTCCTCCACCAGGCCGTCGCCTCGGACTGGGTCAGGTCGCCAAGGAAACTGACCGAAGCGCCCGATTCAACCGCGTCGACGAGCAGTGCGGAGAGGCCGGCGATCGTCGCATCCTGCGTAGGACGCTCGATTGATTCGATTGCAATCTGCCCCGCTCCCGTTGGGTTCGTGCACGTCATGCGGGCGAGCGTACTGCGAACGTGCCGGTCGGGTTCGCCAAAATCGGGCGACGCCCCACCGGCCTCAGACGTCCTCTTCGAGACGAACGCCTTCGGGGAGCGCGTCGCGGAACGCCTTGCCGTAGGGCTTGGTCACGATGCGCGGATCGAGGACGACGATGCGGCCGGCGTCGGTCGAGCTTCGCACCAGCCGACCGATCCCCTGCTTGAATCGAATGACGGCCCGCGGCAACTGATCCTCGCCGAACGGACTGCCGCCGCGAGCCGTAATGAGCTCGTGCCGGGCTTCGACGATCGGCCGGTCGGGGACATCAAAGGGCAGCTTCGTGATGATGACATTCCGCAAGGCCCGGCCGCGGACGTCGACTCCCTGCCAGAAGCTGGCGGTGCCGAAGAGGACACTCCGCTCGCTCTCGCGGAAGCGATTGAGGATCAGCCCGCGCGGGCCGCTCTGGCCGTGGACGTACACCGGATAGCCGTCGCGCTGGAGGTCGGGCATCACCCGCTGGACCACCGCATCGAGGGTCTGAAAGCTGGTGAAGAGGACGAAGGCACCGCCGTCGGTGGCGCGAATGTGCTTCAGGATCCGCGGAACGAGCGCCGTGACGTAGTCGCGCGAGCTCGGGTCGGGCATCGAGCGGTCGACGATCGCCCGCATGAGCGAGGCATGGTCAAAAGGGCTGCCGAGGCAGAGCTCCTCGGCGTCGTCGCACCCGAGTCGCGTGCGGACGTGCGAGAAATCGGCCTTGCCCGCGGCGAGTGTTGCACTGGTGAGGATCACCGAGCGATCCTTGCCGAAGAGCTGATCGCGGAGGATCGGTGCGACATCAATCGCGGCGGCGCAGACCGAAATTGCCCCTCGCTGGCGGTCGTGCTTCTTGCCCTCCTCGAGCCAGTAGACGCAGCCCTCGATCTCCTGTTCGAGGAGAAGCTGCGACGACGCGGAGAGCTCGAGGGCCCGCTGGGCGTAGGCGTTCAGCTCGAACTCGTCGGCGTCGCGCGCGGCCTGTTCCTTGAGAAGCTTGAGCTGATCGGCGAGCGACTTGAGGGCCGGGCCGAGGCGGTTCTCGACGAGCCCGATGGCGGGGCCCATCTGCGAGAGCGCCTCCCGCACCCGGCCGCTGCCGTTGCGGTGTTCGCGGTGCCATCGCCAGAGCGAGTCGAAGAGGTCGTCGGCGAACTCCTCGCAGTGCATGACCGTTTGGGCCGCGGCGTCGACGGCATCGTTGGTGTTGCTCTTGAGGGTGAGGGCGTTGAGGAACCCGCGACTTCCGTTGGGGGTGAGAAGCTGCCGCAGGAGCCTGCGCACTGCCCCTTCGCCGAATCGCAGGCCGAAGTGCTCCGACGCGACGTCCTCGAGGGCGTGGGCCTCGTCGAGAATCACATGGCGGTAGTCGGGCAGCACGCCATTGCCCTTCATGCGCAGGGCAAGGTCCGCGAAGAAGAGGGCGTGGTTGCAGACGAGGAGATCGGCGTTCTCCATCCGTCGGCGGGCGAGCTGATAGAAGCACTGGTCGTGGGTCGGGCAGCGGCGGCCCATGCAGTTGTCGGCGTCGCTCTGCACGTGATCCCACACGGCGCTGCGGGGAAGCAGCGGCAGGGTCGAGAGCGTTCCGTCGGTGGTGTCGGCGGCCCAGGTCTCGATCATGTCGAGCGAGCGATGCTCCTCGTCATGGCCGAGCAGGCGGTCGGCCCGCTCGACGGCGAGCTTGAGCCGCCGCTTCGAGAGGTAGTTGCCGCGGCCCTTGACCAGTACCGCCGAGAACTCGTCCGGAGAGCAGCCCCGAAGGAGGGGGATGTCCTTTTCGATGAGCTGTTCCTGGAGGGAGATGGTCGCGGTGCAAATGATGACCTTCTCCCGACGCTCGACGATGTGCCGGATGGCCGGGAGGAGGTAGCCGAAGCTCTTGCCGACCCCCGTGCCGGCCTCGACCAGCAGCCGACCGTGGCGGGCGAAGGCGGCGTCGATGGCCTCGGCCATCCGGAGCTGCTGCGGGCGGGGCTCAAAGCCGGGCAATCGCCGGGCAATGGGGCCTTCCGGACTCAGGAGATACTCGACCGCCAAGGGCATGTGGCCGATGGTACGTCGGGAGCTGCGGGGCCGTGCCCATGACCTTGGGAGGAGTCCGTGGCGACCGGCAATCGAGCGTGGTAGACTCTCGCCCCTTGCTGGCAGGCGCGTGCGCCGGCCGGCGTGACTGCACATGAATGGGACAGGTGTCCGAGAGGCCGAAGGAGACGGTTTGCTAAACCGTTATACGGGTATTACCTGTATCGCGGGTTCGAATCCCGCCCTGTCCGCTGAAACGACAAGGGGTCGCCCGCTGCGCGGGGGACCCCTTGTCGCTTCCGCGGCCAGCCTGCGTCGCAGGCGACGCAGGGCCCGGCGATGCCGGGCGGCGGGAGTACTGGTCCTCGCCGCGAAGGCGGCTGCGGCTCTCGCTGCGAACTCACTTGAGTTTCGCTGCGCTCGAGTCACATCCGGCTTGCTAAGGCAGCCCTTCGGGCTGCTGGGGTCCGCTGATTCCGCCAACGCGTCGCCCGCTGCGCATGGAGTGTCGCGCCGTTCCGGGGCGCATTCGTGTTCGTTTCGAAACTACACCGTCCACGCCGCGAGGAGGACCGCGAGATCGCCGGACCCGACCGTGCCATCACCGTCGAGATCCGCGACTCCCCCGCTGCTGCCCCAGACGCCGAGCAGGATCGACAGGTCTCCGGCGTTCACGGCACCGTCGTGATTCAGGTCGGAGGGATTCAGCGGCGCGAAAAGCTGCGCGACCGGCTGCACCGACCAGACGGCCATGAATGGCATGATCGCCTGCTCGTAGCCGTTGAAGAGAAGTTGCTGTCCGTCGGCCGTGAACTGCATGAGCGACAGCGACAACGTCATCCCCTCGTGCCAAGGATTGCCGGCGATCCAGTCGGTCGTGCCGAGTTCCCTATCGAGGCGCATCGCCCGCCAGTCGTATTCGCCTGCCACCATGACGAAACCGCCGTACGCGACGAATCGCCCGTCGTCGCTGATCGCGCAGCCGCTGTACTCCGTCGTCAGGGGCATGCCCGGTATGGACGGGCTCACCCATTCCAGCGTGTTGAGCAAGCGATCACGCACGAACGCGTCCCGGCGGAGGTCGGTGTCCTCGGCGGCGAGGTTCGTCGCTTCGCTTGCAAAGAGGACGAACCGCCCGGACGGCGTGATGGTCGCAAAGAACGACTCGTCGTTGGCGAGTGATCCGCCGGTCGAGCGATCGATCACCTCAACGGCACCTGTCGTGCGGTCCACCGCGATGACGTGAGTGACGCCGCCGCCCTCGGGCACGAGCTCGGGAGCGAGCGTGTCGAAGACCACGATGCGCCCGTCGGCGCTCACCGAAGGATGAAGCGAGTCGCCAGTCCCAGCGCCGCCCCGTTGTCCGCCCCGCTGTCCGCCGCTTGATCCAGTCGAGACCAGCGTGATCGTCCCTGACGGCACGTCGTACGCAAGTACCTGGGCGACGCCGGGGACCGACGCCGTACCGAGATCGGTCGCCTTCGAGGTGAAGATGACCGTGAGGCCATCGCGCGAGATGCGTGGCCAGGTCGACGGGCCGTTGCCCGGTTGCTCCGGCAATTCCGGCGCGCTGGGCTGCGCCCGCGAAACGAGTCGCGTCTCGCCGGTCCAGCGGTCGTAGAGCCAGACCTGACGCTCCGCCGACGGCCCGCTGACGAATGCGACGCGCCGACCGGCGCCGTCGATGTCCGGCGTGAGATTGGGTACGGTCGAGACTCCGGCGCTTGCGCACTCCACCATCCCGGTGATCGCGTCGTGCACATAAATGTCCGCTCCGGCGGGATGCGGATCGACTGTTGGCGCGATGCCAAGATTCGAACTCTTGTGGGCGTAGACCGTGAACCGCCCATCGGGGGTCCAGCGTGCGGGGGCGTCGCCGAACTCCATCCAATGATCGGGCTGTCCCCCGTCGGGCGTCATGGCCATCCGCCGGTAGTGATAGTCCGACTCAGGGATCGGGTCGAAGGTCGCTTGGGCAGTCGCAATCTGACCGAAGTAGTCGCGCGATGCCTGAACGGTCGTCTCGCCCGGACTGGAGACCACCAGCACATCCTGATCGACGCCAGGCCCGCCGAATGCCGCATCGCCCGCCACCACCGACCATGCATAGTCGCAGCCGTAGGAGTAGCAGGACCACGACTCGCCAACGAAGCGATGTTCGACGACCCAGAGATCGTCCCGAAATCCAACGACCGGCGGCCAGCGCTCGAAGTGAATCTCGGTACTGATGATCGGATTGAAACTCGGGATCGTCAGTGCGGTGACGCCGGCGAGGATCGGCACGTCGAAGCCGCTGATGGTCGGACCATCAAGGAGGTCGAAGGCGCCGCCAGCCGGATATTGGCTCTTCATGAGCGTGAAGCCCGACGTCGGCAGCGCAAGACCCTCTGCGGCCGTCACGCGGACAACGCCACCGCGGGTGAGGTCGATCACCTCCAAGGGCGTATGGGTCGCCGGACTCAGCACGAACTCAAGATCCGAGCCGCCGAAGAAGATCCACATGGAACCGAACGCTTTTGCGACCGGGTCGATGGCGAGATGGCTCGTACCGGCGAGTCCGAGGCGGGCGAGTCCCGATCCGACCGACGCCGTGCCGCGGATCTCGAGCGTCCCCGTTCCTGGGCTGGCATCGGTGCCGACGCCGACGTCGAGCATGGTCGCCTGAAGTCCGTGGTCCTGAACGATCAGCCATCCGCCGGCGCCCGGGCCGCCGATCGTTGTCAGCCCGGTGACGCCGAGGGAGCCGCCATCGAGCGTGATCGGTCCGGTGTTCGCTTCGCCGATGACCTTCAGCGATGCGCAGACGAAGGAGCCGTCCACCGTGATCGTTGCGCCATCGGCATCGAAGGATGGCAGGACAACGTCGTCGGAGGAGTGCGGCACGCCGGCGGACCAGTTCCGAGCGTCGCTCCACAAGCCTCCGACCGGGTTGGTCCATGTTGTGGCTCCGGACGCGGCGGATGCAAGGAGCACCCATGCCACGAATGCAGCGCACGCGACGCGGATGACGTCGGCTGCGGCGCGCGGCACGCCGCCGGCCCGCTGATGCTGCGATGCGATTCCGCGACCGTGACCCCAACTGTGAGAATGACGCGCTGCGAAACCAGTCATGGCGCCCCTTTCGCTCTCCAGCCGCATCCTACTGAGCGCTTCGATCGCGCCAAGCTTCTTCCTCGCACTTCGCGCGAAAAAAAACCGATGCGCGATGGCAGTGCTGTCATCGGAGAACGATACTCGCGTGCACCATGCAACATCGCGCGAACAGCGCGAAAGACTCCTTCATTCGAATGCGCCTTTCCGATAGTGCGGCCATGTCCTCGTGCATCAACACGCGTTCGACCCGTTCACGCGCGGTCCGTATCGCCGCGTTCCTGCTGCTCTCCGCAGCCACAGCGTTTCTCTCCGCGTGCCGCACCGTTGCGCCCGACCGCATGCATGCCGTCGTCGATGCGGCGGTCGTGCCGTTGATGCAGGAGCATGCGATCCCCGGCATGGCGGTCGCCGTCATCCGCGGAGACCGCGCCGAGGTCTGCTGCTACGGCGTCGCGTCGCGCGACACCGGCCGCGCGGTCGATGCCGAGACGCTGTTCGAGCTCGGGTCCGTCAGCAAGACCTTCACCGGATTGCTGGGCGCTCAGGTCCACGAGGACGGGCACTTCGCGTGGGAGGACATGGTCAGCCGTCACGCTCCCGAGCTTGCGGGAAGTGCCTTCGATCACATCACCATGGAGGAGCTCGCCACGTATTCGGCGGGCGGCCTGCCGCTGCAGTGGCCAGAGGAGGTCTCCGATCGGGCGTCAATGGTCGCATACCTCCGTCAATGGACTCCGGACGCTCCCGCCGGCGCGCAGCGGCGGTATTCGAACGTGAGCATCGGGCTCTTCGGCTCGGTCGCGGCGCGAAGTGCCGGCGTTGACTTCACGGCCATGATGAACGACACGGTGCTCCCCGCGTTGGGGCTTCGCCATACCTTCGTCGAGGTACCCGCCGCCGAGATGGAGCACTATGCCATGGGCTACAACGAGCGCGACGAGCCGACGCGCATGCGGCCGGGCGTGTTTGGTCAGGAGGCGTACGGCATGCGCAGCTCCGCAGGAGACATGGTTCAGTACATGCGGGCCCAGTTGGGGATCATGGACAACGGCCACGCGCCGCTCTCCTCCGCCATCGCCGAGACGCACCGCGGCCGCTATTCCGTCGGACCCATGACCCAGGGAATCGGTTGGGAGCTCTATCCCTATCCCGTGCGGGTCGAGGAACTCCTCGTGGGCAATTCGACCGACGTCTCGCTCCACCCAAACGCGACGCTGCCGGCCCGCGCCGTCGAAGGGCCGATCCTCTTCAACAAGACCGGCTCAACCAATGGATTCTCCGCCTACGTGGTCGTCGTGCCGACCGCGAGGATTGGAATCGCCCTGCTGATCAATCGCAGTTGTCCGACGCCCGCGCGGGTGCGGGCGGCCCACGCAATCCTCACCGCGCTGGCGGCGGAAGCGCCGACCGCGCAGTGCGGTGATGGCGAGGTGTTGGCAAGGTGATGGCAAGGTGATGGCGGCGCGGCGGGAGCGAGCCTACTTCTGCGCTCCGTCCTTCACGCGCTCAAACAGCACCTCGACGACCTGGGTGTTGTTCTCGCCGATCGGAAGATCGTGCACCTCGAGACGGATGCGATCCTCGCTCTCGAAGCGATAGACGTACTTCACCATCTTGTCGTGCTCTCCGGTCGTGTACTCGTCGAGCGTTCCGTAGAGGATCATCACCTTCCCCGAGGGATCCATGTCGCCCTCGAGCCGGACCATCGCGGTGTCGATGCTGGTGACGGAGGTCGACACGTAGCTCATCTTGAAGTTGTCGTAGCCCATGATCACGAGGCCGGTGTAGTTGCGGCCCATCATGGCGCCGCCGAGCTCGATCTTCAGCCAGCGGTCAGGCATGAGCCAGGAGATCGTCGAGGTCCCCTTCTCGCCGGGGAGCTTCCTGCCGGCCATAACGAAGCTGGTCGTCGTCGTCCACGTCCCGAGGAAGCGATTGAGCTCCTTGTGGGCGGCGCTGGGCTTGGTGAACTTTGCGGCGGCGGCCATCGCCTTGGCCATCTCTTCCTGGGTCGGGCCGGCGGGCTTGGCGGCGTCCTGCGCGGGAAGCGCCGCCGCCACGCCGAGCGCCACAGCGCCGCCGGCGACGAAGGTGGAGAACATGAGGGCAAGCGACGGACGGACGAGGGACATTCGTGGCATGGAGACTCCGTGGAAGAAGGCAACGAGAGGGGGAACGGGGCGAAGTGACGCGTGGTCACTGCTGCGAGAGGGCACGCAAGATCAGGAATCGCTTTTGAAGACATCCCTGGGCGGCGGCCCATTGGTCGAAGAGCGGTTTCGGGGGATTGGCAAGCGGAAGGCAGCACGCGGCAAGGAGGAGCGTCACAACCAGCGTGAGCGCGCCCGACAGGGCGCTGCGCGCTGTCGACGCGCCGGTGGCGCACCGCCGCAGATGCGCGAGCCGCGCGACCAGCAGCGAGCCGCCCCACCAGCCCGACCAGAGGATCATGCTCGGCACGGGCAGCGCGAACGCAAGCTGCGGCAGGCGCGGCGAGGCGTGCGCTCGCAGCATGGACCGGGCGACGTCGGCGAGCGTCTGCCGGTAGCCCACAGAGTCCGGTCCGAGCAGCCGGGCGACGGACTCGTCGCAGGCAAGTTCGCGGAGCGCCGCGAGACGTCCGCGGGCAAGCCACGTCACCGGATGAAACCAGTAGAGCGTGCCGATCGCGAGGGTCACGACCGACCACCAGGGATCGCGCCGTCGAAGGTGCGTACACTCGTGAAGCAGCACATGCTCGAGCCGTCGTCGGTCGCCGAGGAGTTCCGCCGGGACCAGCACGACCGGCCGCAGCAGGCCGAAGACGGCGGCCTCGTCGGCGCGACCGACGATCCGCACCGCCGGGCAGGCGCGGACACCCACGCGCCGCGCGACGGCCGCGAGCGCGTGCTGCACCGAGAGCGGCGCCGGCGTCGAACGGTGCAGGATCCCGCGGGCGGTCGCGCGGTAGCGAAGGACCGACAGCAGTGCGAGGAGGATGACGCCGAGCGACCAGGCGATGAACGCACTGCGCACCCACAGCGGATCAATCGAATCGGCGGTCGACCAGCCCACGGGCCGCTCGGCGACGAGGCGAACGATGCTCACCGGTGACGCGAGCGACGGCGGGACCAGCAGCTTGAGGAAGACAAGCCCCCAGAGGAGCGACTCGAGGCGCGGCTTGGGCGAGCGCACGAGAAGAAGATCGATCGCCGCGACGATGCCGGCGAGAACGGCAACCTGCGCGGCCATCGGCAGCATCCACTCCCACCAGAGAGCGATCGGAGCGTCGAATGCCGAGAGGGCGATGTCGAGGAGGTCGCTCACCGCGCTCGCTTCCGTGCGGGCGAGGGCGAGGGCGTGGGCTTCGCCGACGTCTTCGGTCCCGGTTCGCTTCCGTGGCCACCTCGTGCCGCGGCTTTGGAGGTCGGGGCTTTCGAGGTCGGGGCTTTCGAAGTCGGGGCCCTCGAGGTCGGCGTTCCGTCGACCTCGTCCACCAGCGCCTGCAGGCGTTCCCGATCGCGGCCGCTGAGGCGCTCACGCGCCGCGAGGTGCTGCAGCAGCGAGCCGACGGTGCCGTCAAACGCCCGCTCGAGCAGCGAGCGCACGGCGGAGGTGCGGGCCGCCTCCTGCGTGACCAGCGGCGTGTAGATGCTCTGGTTGCCGATTTTTCGTTCGGCGATCGCCCCCTTCTCGACGAGTCGTGCGAGCAGCGTCCGCAGCGTCGTGTACGCCCAGTCCTTCGAGTCGCCGAGCAGGCCGTGGATGTCACGGGCGGTCACGTCGGCGATGCCCCGCTCCGAGGCCTCCCAGAGCGCTCCCATCACCGTCCATTCGGAATCGTTCAGGCGCATCGGCGTGGGGCTCCTACGACAGGTGTAGCAGACTCTACGACATTTGTAGCAGAGAGCAAGGGCCGACCGCGAAATCTCGAACGCGGTGCCGCCGTGGCCCGTCCGAGGAAGGAGAGCTCCACGCGGGCGACGCGTCGAGATGCGTCCCACACGCCGGAGGGGCGTGTCCCGCATGACTGGGCGATGGGGGTTCCCTGTTCGGCTCGCGGCCGGCGCGCGTCGGGTCGGCGCGCTGCGGCGGTTCCCGCGTGCACCTCGGGCGGCCCCAGCTCCGGGCAGGTCCTCGAGGAGCGGGCCGACGCGGACAAGGGCGACGACGACGTCGACCGGCTCGCCCAAAATGCGTGTTGGGCCCTCGTCACCTCGACGACCTCGTCCTGCGTCGAGCGAATGCCAACGGGCGCACTGAACATGCACTGAACAGCTCCGAACATGAGCTCGAAACATGAGCTCGAAACATGGACAGCCCCATTCTGCGTACCAGGAAGCATCCGCGATCTCCATCGCCATCCTCGAGATGGAAGCGAGCCCCGCGACGCGGGGACCGTTGCGGGGCGAGCACCCTGCTTTCACGGAACCGTCGTCGCAGTTCCACCGGGTGCGCTCTCGCAAGCCCAGTGCCGAAATCCGCGTTCGCCAAATCCCAAGTGACTCTCTCCCCTCTGGAGATTCCATGAAGACGTCGACCCGCGTACGAATGACCTCGATGCTCGTTGCCGTGGCAACCTCGTTCCTTGCCGGTTGCGCGACGACCGGGACGAACGACACGATGCCTCGACCGCTCCAGCTGTACGCGGGAACGATGGAGGCTCTGGCAGCGAAGGACTGGGCCAAGGCCCGCCCCCTTGTCGAGGAGCTGCTTCGCATCGACCCCGAGCCGGGCGACCACGCTCTTCTTGCTGCCGTTCTTGCCGGAGAAGGGCAGCAGGATGGCGCGTTCAAGGAACTCGGCATCGCGATCAGGACGGGTGCGGGCGAACCGGGGATGTCCGAACTTGGAAGTTCCCTGCGCGGGGACGACATATGGCAGCCGCTCCGTGCCGATGCTCGCTTCGACGCGCTCCTTGCGGAGTACGAATCCACGCGTTGGAGTCCGGATGCGCTTCATTTCGATATCGCTTCGTCCGCCGCGCCGCGATCGACGCGTTGCGGCGGCCGCGGCGATGCGTACCTGACTGAGATTCGCACGAAGTACGCACTCGATGGCGTCCTCGCCGGCGCGACGGATGATCTCGATCGGGTGCGGCGCATCACGCACTGGGTACACACGCAGACGGGGCACACCGGCTGGCCTGAGGGTCAGCCCACGGATCCGCTCGGACTCCTCGACGCGGCCGCGAAGGGAGCGAGCTTTCGCTGCGTTGAGTTCGGCATCGCCGTTGCAGGCTCGCTGCAGGCCGTGGGCATTCCCGCGCGCGTCGTCGGATCGCGTGCGCGGGACGTCGAGACGCGTCGCCTCGGGGCGGGCCACGTCTTCGCGGAGGCCTGGCTCGCGGACCAGCATGCGTGGGTATTCGTTGACGCGCAGATGGACATCGTCGGTCTATCGAAGGCCGGAACGCCCCTCAACGCAATCGAGTTTCGGAACGCGCTCGCAAACGGCACGGGAGCTTCGGACTACCCCGCGATCTTGGCCATGTGCATGTACTATTTCGACTACGGAACCGACGCGCGATATCCCGCCGCCCTGCGTGACAATGTCCAGGTGACCGTCGGCCCGGTCGGTTCGAGCGCCCCCCGCTACTTTCAACGAGAGCCCGCCACCTTGCCGGACCTCTTCACGCATCGCCCGGCCGACGTCTACGGGCCGCCGTCTGAGCGAGCGCCACGTTCGTAGACATGTGATACGGATCCCGTTTGATCATCGCGCTCTGAGGTACTCGCACCGGCAGATCGACTTCAGGATCCTCGGCATGAGACGCCGCCACGCTGTCGTGCCCGAGTCCAGCAATTCGTCGTAGCCCGCGAATGCGCGGTTGCTCATGTGGTGGCTCCTCAGGTACGCCCACACGCGCTCCACCGGATTCAGCTCGGAGTGCACTTGGACAGCCACATTCTGGGACAGGCCTCCTTGGACAGTCACACTCTGAACACCTCCGCGAGAATGTGGTGGTCGAATTTGGAAGCGGGAAAATTGAGGGGGCCGTGGTCGGACGATGCGTGAGACGCTGAACGCGACCGCTGTCAGATCGAGGCCTGCGGCGCCCGCCGGGCAGCCTTCTACCCGGGGCGCTTCCTGACCGTTGACATCTCCTAAGGGATGATCGTGTTTCGATCTTCATTCACAAGCGGACAGAGGACGGTCACGTTCTCGAGGCGGCTGGGGAACTGGGGCCGGTGAGACTTCTCGACGTCGCCCTCAGGGTCTTGCTGCTTGCGGCCGAACTGCCGATTCACGTGCGTTGTTCGCGGATCGGAAATGAAGCTGGGGGGCGTTTGGGAACTCGGTCCGACGACGCCAATCGCACATCACGGACTGAGAGAAGTCTGCAATGGTCGCACATTGGTCGGCGATCGTGACGTGTGGTGCGCCCGCTGTCACGCGATCAATGGCATACTGCTGTCGATCGGCTAGCGGTCTTTTCATAGGAGATTCGAGATGATGACGTGCAGGTCGTGGGTATCGACGTCTCTTCGTCAGCCAGCAGAGCTCGTCGCGCCGTCGTTGGCGGTCGCCTGCGCGATGGTCGTGTCGATCTTCTCGCCGGTGGCCAGCGCTCAGTCCTGCGCGGGTGATCTGAATGGGGACGGCGCGGTGGATGGCATGGATCTCGCCACGATGCTCGGTGCGTGGGGCTCCTGCCCGAGCTGCGCCGCCGATCTCGATGGCAGCCTGATCGTCGACGGAGCGGATCTCGCCGTTCTGCTCGGAGCTTGGGGTCACTGTCCGGCGGCAACGCCCCCTTGGGCGACGCTGCTTGAGGCGGCGCCGGATCCTGCCGTCGTCACGGACGCAAACCTCCGCACTGCAATCCTCGCGACCGGCCTTGCCTGGCGCGTCCGCGACAATGCTTCGCAAGTAGAGATGCTGTTGGTGCCGTCGAGCACATTCACCATGGGATGCTCGCCGTCGCTCCAAAGCAGTTGCGACAACGACGAGCTTCCCGTTCATCAGGTCACGTTGACGAACGCCTTCTACGTGGGGCGATTCGAGGTGACGCAAGCCGAGTGGACGGCAACGATGGGCTCAAACCCCTCGTTCTTTCAGGGGCCAAGCTATCCGGGTGGTGCGAATCGCCCCGTCGAGCAGGTGTCGTGGACCATGGTTCAGGGGTTCCTCACGGCGACCGGACTGCGGCTTCCGACCGAGGCCGAATGGGAATGCGCGTGCCGCGCGGGGACGACGACCGCCTTCCACAGCGGACCGGGCTTCCCAAGCGGGACCGATGACAACGCGCTTGCGGCGAAGATCGCTTGGTACTGGACGGGTAACTGTGGAGGCGGTGCTCAATGCCAGTCGCACGTCGTCGGAGGAAAGGCCGCCAACGCGCTGGGTCTCTTTGACATGTCGGGCAACGTATGGGAGTGGGTGAGCGACTGGTACGCCTTGACGTACTACGCTTCGAGCCCCGCGGTGAATCCGACCGGACCGGTCGTCGGGACGCAGCGCGTACTGCGCGGTGGTTCGTGGAACTTCTTCACGAACAACATTCGATCCTCGAATCGCCATGCGGCCGCTCCAACCGCGGCGAGCTACGACTACGGTTTCCGGGTCGCTCGCACTCCCTGAGTTTCGAGCTCCGCGAGCGAGACGTCACCGGACGCCGCCAGCCGGATGACCAATCTGGATTGAACGACAAGCCCGGGCCTCATCGGCCCGGGCTTGTTGGTGGTTGGTGCGCACGTTCTGCTTTGCCATTCTGCTTTGGAGCATTTGGAGCATTCGCATTCTGCTTTGGACAGCCACATTCTGCATAGGACGTGGAGAACCCGCCGAACGAAGCTCACCGCGAACTCATCGCCAACCGCCGCCGAATCGCCGGACCCGACCGGATCGCGCGGTAGCTTCGCGGTCGCCGGCGCTCCTCTGGGGTGAGCAAGCGCGCCGGCACGGAGGATCCGTGGGGTATGCCCGTTCGCTCGTCGTCCCGCAGGATGCGGGCGGCAACTATCACTGCTATTCGCGATGCGTCCGCCGGGAGCGGCTCCTCGAAACGCCCGACCGGGTAGCCGTCCTTGAGCGGCGGCTCGCGTTCCTGTCGACCCGCGTCTTCGCCATCGACCTCATCGAGTTCAAGCCGATGGGCAACCACGTCCACTGCATCGTCCGCACCCACCCCGAGCTCGCGTGGTGCTGGACCGACGAGGAGGTCGCGCGCCGATGGCTCCTCCTCTCCCTCGCCGGGCGGCGACCCGACCTCGACGCCGACGAGGGCCCGAGCCCGGCGGCGATCGCGTCGCTCGCCGCGAAGAAGCCGCGGATCGAGGAGCTCCGCAGCCGGCTTGCCAACCTCGGAGCCTATCACTCCGCGTGGAAGGAGTGGTCGGCGAAGCGATGGAACAGGGAGGACGGGACCTCGGGCCACTTCTGGCAGGGCCGCTACGGCGTGACCACGGCCCTGGACGACGGGGCCCTCCTCACGCAGTCGGTGTACGTCCTCCTGAACGCGGTGCACGCGGGACTCGAGAACGAACTGGGCACGCGGACGCCGGGCTCCCTGAAGACGAGAATCGAGCGGCTCGTGCGACAGGCGATCTCGGAGGCGACCGCGGAGGCGAAGGCCGAGGCGTTCGAGCGGGATTTTGTTCATGCCTCATGGACGCCGGTGTACCCGTGCGATCCGGGGTCGGCGGCCGAGCTCGACGACGATGAGTTCGCGAGGCGCGTCGCGGACGGACGACATCGCGCGTCCTTTCGACGCTCGCTCCGCGAGGAGGCGTCGGCCCTGTCTCATTTCGCCGCGACCGGGGAAGGCGAGGAGGTGGAGCGAGCCGCGCGGGAGCTCCGAGAGGAGAGCGAGGGGGAGACCGGGAACAACCAGCTCGCTGACGAGGCCACCCCACCGCCGCGACGCCCGCGGCCCAAAAACGTCCCGCGCCACCGCTCCTGGCCTGAGCGAGCTGCGGCGGCACGGACGGAGCTTCGGCCGGACGCGTCCGCGTGGCGGCAGCCATGGCCGAACCCGTTTCTGGCGACCCGCCTCGTCGGCGGAGCTGTGCCTGTGGTGCGGGGCGTGACGCTCGGTGTACTTCTCGCGCTCGCCGACGCCGAGGGGCGTCACCCGAGGCCGGACAAGCGAGGCTCGATCGCCAAGGACGCCGAACCGGCGATCCTGATCCTGCGGAAGGCGTATCTCGGGGACGGGCCGTCGATCGCCGCTCTCGGCGTGCCGCACCAGCCGTCGGACGCCGACGCGCCCGCCGACGCAACGGCGAGTGAGGCGATCACGTCGGCCCGCCGGCTCGCGGACGCCCTTCGCGAGCGGGTCGCCGAACTGGTGGCGAGGGTCTGGAGGCCCACATCCGACGGAGGCGGCGCGGCCGATACACCCAGCGCGGCGAGCGGCGCGGCGACCGAGCACAAGACGATCGCGGTGACGCAGCGCGGGTCCGTGTTCGGCTCGCGGCCGGCGCTCGATGCCGAGACCGCGCGACGAGGCGGTTCCCGCGTGCACGTCGTGCGGCCCCAGCTCCGCGAGTGATCCGCGCACGTCTGCCGACAGCGCGACGCTCACGACTGGGCGACCATCGTCCATTGCATGTCCGCGACGAGACGAGGGCTCGACCGCGGCTGTCAGCTGCGCCGAATGCCCTCGAACACCCCCATCTTCGGTGACGAGACCCGTGCGAACAGCGTGGACTCACCGCAATCGGGAGGATCGCGCTCGCAAACCGCACACAATGCCGCGAGAATGTGGCTGTCCAAAATGGAATTTGACGATCTCTTCGCGCCCATGGCATGGGCGGTTGACCAGCTTCCAGCGAGTTGGCAGCGCGGGTATGACTACGTCCTCGACCACGAGGCGAACTTCGTCGCGGGCTGGACAGACCAACTGAATCCTTGGGAGTCAGGCTGGCGAGACGGACTCGGAATCAACGAGCGGATCAACGTCACGTATGTCTCCTACAACGCCGGCAGGGGGATGGGAATCCTCCACAATTCGGCGATGGTTGTGACTGGCGCGGCGGCCGTAGGCACCTCTCTGGGTACGCTGGCAACCGCCGCCGGCGGCGGAGGGACGCTCGCGGCCGCTGGTGGTGGCCTGCTAACGCTCGGCGCGCAGGGTGTTGGCGCCCTGCGTTTGGGGGTTGCCGGAGCGGTGTCGCTTGAGTTGGGCTCGATTTCGATCACCTCCATCAACGCAACGACGGGCCAGACGACGTACTCGAAGGGGTCCGGGGGAGGAAAAGGCCAACCCCAGTACAAGCGAACAAAACCCGGTCAGAGCGGGAAGGAAGCCGCAAAGGATGTACCCAGCTGGGCCAAGGGCAACCGACCAAAGGTAAC
This sequence comes from Phycisphaerales bacterium, assembly GCA_044220875.1. Taxonomy (GTDB): domain Bacteria; phylum Planctomycetota; class Phycisphaerae; order Phycisphaerales; family SM1A02; genus JAEUIT01. The sequence goes on from JBGAQH010000004.1 coordinate 150,327, forward strand.
CGACGACGGGAATGATTTCGCCACGCGACTTTGCGATGACCGATATGGACCAGGCAATTACCCGACCCACCCAGGGAGCGAATATGGAAAAATCAAGAAATGGGGTGACCGTGGCTTCGAATGATCCAGGCGGCGACAAACACGTCTTTGTTGTCCATCATGTGGCAAGCGCGGATCGCGACGACTCGGGCGCCGACATCAAGCTCATTGGAGTATTTTCAACCCGAAGTCTCGCGAACGACGCTGTTTTGCAACTCTCGACGCTTCAGGGGTTCAGGCAATTTCCGACGAGCTTTCATATCGATCAGTATGTGCTTGACGCGAAGTACTGGACTGAAGGATTTGGTGTAGGTGTCGAGTGAAGTTACGGTGGGGCGTCCGTTGTGGAAGGTCAACTCCGGCTTTTCGCATCGCAAGCTCTCAACGCATGAGGGGCCATTTTGGACAGGCACGTCCGGTTGACCTGCCCCCACTCTCTGTACCACTCACTATGAGAGTCTGGTTCGTTTCATCAGTTGCATGTTCCGACGCTTGCCGCCTCGCAGCGAAGGGGCACTGGCCCTCAATTTGGACGGGCACCTGGCGGTTGGACTCGCAAGCTCGAATGGGGTGACCAGGGTTGTTACGCGCGGCCGCCAGTCCGTGCAAGACCGGAGCAACTGGACACACAGGTACCGCAGAGGGAGCGACTGCGGGTGTCCCTCTCTCCGAAATCCCCGCGCGTTTACGCTCTGAGTTCGGTAATGTAGTTCACGGTCTTCAGACCGGCCTCAACTCGCGGTCGGCCGCCATCCTTGACAGGCACCTCGCGCCCAATCGCATCGCGAGCGCACGCTGAGTGACCAGCGTTGCCACCCGTGGACGCCCGTCCGTGCAAGGCCACGTGCAAGGCGAAGGCCAGTAGCCCACAACCCCCGCCCTCTCCGCCACTTCGAACGCCCGCCCCTCCCCTTGCCAAGGTGGGCGTCTAGGGTTTTGCCCCCAATCCCCGCCCGCCCAACGACCGCAACCACCTTCCCCACAACACCTTAGCAACCAAGCCCGCCGGCGCGTCTCACCGCCCTCCCCTCACCCAACACAACCGCCGCGTGGATCACCACGCGGCGGCTGATTGCTTTCAGGGTTTCGTCGCCAGGGCCAGACAGCCGCCCCCACTCAATCCAAGTGCGTCTCGCACTCGAGATACGTATATCCCGCAAGGCCCGCCTCGTAGGCCTTCATGAGCTGGCTGCTTTCCGAGACGGTCATCCGCTTCGTGCGGACCGCGCCTTCGACCTCGCGGCGGATCTCCATCGCCAGGCGCGTCGCGTCGTACTGCACGTAGTGCAGCACCTCGCGCACGCTGTCGCCTTCGACGATCTCGTCGATCCACCACTGGTTGTTCTCGTCGAGCCGGATGTGGGCGACGTGGGTGTCGCCGAAGAGGTTGTGCAGGTCGCCGAGGGTCTCCTGATACGCCCCGACGAGGAACGCGCCGAGGTAGTAGTCCTCCCCCTCGCGGAGTTCGTGCAGCTCAAGCGTCTTCTTGATGTCGTGGTCGTCGACGAAGCGGTCGATCTTGCCGTCCGAATCGCAGGTCAGGTCGGCCAGCGTTCCCTTCCGCACCGGCTTCTCGTCGAGGCGGTGGATCGGAAGAATCGGGAAGAGCTGGTTGATCGCCCAGATGTCGGGCAGCGACTGGAAGATCGAGAGGTTGCAGAAGTAGGTGTCGGAGACCGAGCTTTCGAGATCCTGGAGCTCCTCCGGCACGTTGGTCATCTCGCGGCACTTGTCGCGGATCTTCGCGCAGGTTGCCCAGAAGAGCCGCTCGGCGAGCGAGCGGTCGTTCAGGCTCATGTACCCGACGCTGAAGAGCGAGAGCGCCTCGTCACGGGCCTGAAGGGCATCGTGATAGCACTCGAGCAGCCGCCGCTCGCTCACCGTCGAGTAGGCCTCCCAGAGGTCGACGATCGGCCGGGGAATCTCGGCGTCGGGCTTGAAGTGCTGGTCGAGCGAGGTCGGCACCTGGAAGCGGTCAAGGCGATTCGCCCCAAGCACGTCGAAGACGATGACGCTCTGCTGGGCGACCATCGCCCGTCCGGACTCGGTGACGATCGTCGGATGATCGACCCCCTCCTCGTCGCAGACGGTCATGATCTTGTAGACGACGTTGCTCGCGTACTCCTGCAGCGTGTAGTTGGTCGAGAACTCGAAGTTGGTCTGGCTGCCGTCGTAGTCGATGCCGAGACCGCCGCCGACGTCCAGGTACTTCATGCCGGCGCCCATCTTGGCGAGCTCGACATAGATGCGGGCGAGCTCGTTGACGCCCGAGTTCACCTGGCGGATGTCGTGGATCTGCGAGCCCATGTGGCAGTGGAGGAGCTGCAGGCAGTCCTCCATGCCGCGGGTCTTCAGGAACTCGAGCACCTCGATCACTTCCGAGAGCGAGAGGCCGAACTTGGCCTTGATGCCGGAGCTGTGGCGCCAGCGCCCGGCGCCGGGGGTGAAGAGATTCACGCGCACGCCGATCCGCGGCCGGATGCCGTAGAGGTCGGCATGCTTGATGATGAGCCGAAGCTCCGTGAGGTTCTCGATGACCGGGATGATCGTGCGCCCGAGCTTGGCCGCGAGCGTCACGAACTCGATGTAGCGGTCTTCCTTGAAGCCGTTGCAGATGATCAGGCGGTCGGGCGTGTCGCTGGTCATGCCCATGACCGCGAGGAGCTCGGGCTTGCTGCCGACCTCGAGGCCGTAGCCGTACTCCTTGCCGTACTCGCGGATCTCCTCGACGACGCGCCGCTGCTGGTTCACCTTGATCGGATAGACGGCGAGGTACCGGCCGCGATAGGCGTTGTCCTTGATCGCCTGCTCGAAGGCATCGTGGAGATCGACCATGCGCCGCTGCAGGAGATCGCTGAAGTGCAGGAGCACCGGCGTGCGAAGGCCTCGCTCGCGCAGGCCGCGCACGACCTCCTGAAGATCGATCTCGCGTCCGGGCGTCTTCGTCGGACGAACGACGACGTGGCCCAGCTTGTTGATGTCGAAGAAGCCCTTGCCCCACCCGCGGATGTTGTAGAGATCGGCGGAGTCGTCGATCGTCCAACCCGGGTCCAGCGTGGGCCGCGCAACGCGGGGCTTGAGCCCGCCGTTTGAGCCGCCATTGGTGCTTCCAGCGGCGCCGCCATTGGGGACCGCCGCCGCCGTGCCGGCCGGCACGGTGGAGCTGGAGGTCGTTGCGGTTGGGGAATTGGGGGAGATAGCCGGCGACGTGGCCGGCGGGTTCACCGTCTGGGACATAGGCCTTCAGGTGCCTTTCGCGGTCGGAGGCGAGAAAGACGCGGGTCGGAAGCACAACCCGCGGACGGGAAGGCACCGGGAAAAGGGCCCATTGTAGATATCGGGGCCATGAGAATCAGCGGATTTCCGCCGACCTTTGACGAAGATGCTTCCGGGAGGTTGCCTCACATGCACCCTTGGGCGCATAGTGGGGCTCGGGAATCCCTTTTTGAACTGTCCGTTTTTGAAGCAGAGAGTGACCATGAAGTCCATGCGCTGGATCGCTGCCGCCGTGTTTGTCGCCGCCCCTACCGCGTTCGCCGGTCCCGATTGGGATACCGACCTCGAGCAGGACGCAGGCTCGACACTCCAGACCGCCCAGACCATCACCTTCAACGGCAACCTTCAGACGATCGCCGGCCGCCTCAACGGCACTGCCGTCTTGGGCGCCGACTTCCACGACGTCTACCGCCTGGTCATCACGACCCCGGGCGAATTCGTGATCGACTTGACCGGTCCGAACTCCCTCGACTTCGACGCCTGCCTTTGGCTCTTTGACAGCCGCGGCATCCCACTGCTGGGCACCAACGATGCCGACGGCAAGACCACGGCACCGCGACTGACGAACTCGTCCAACGCCGGCTCCGAGATCACGATCACCGAGCCGGGCATCTACTACCTGTCGATCAGCGGCATCGGCGCTCAGCCCGTCTCTTGGGGCAAGCCGCTCTGGCCGTCGGTCGTCTTCGAGCCGGGCGTCGTCGCCGGTGCGTTTTTCACCGAGAACGCCTGGGATGGCGAGTGGTCAGGCGACGGCGCCACGGGCAACTACCTGATGACGGTTGCCGGCGTTGCCGGCGTGCCGGCACCCGGTGCTGCGGCACTGCTTTCGGTCGCAGGCCTCATGGGCCGCCGCCGCCGCCGCTGAGCCCTTCGGCCTCATGCACAAACCCCGCCGCGCGGAGCGCCTCAACGCTCCGCGCGGCGATTGCTTTTGCGGACGCCGGCGAGGCCGCTGCGATCGCCTCGCGGAAGGCCTCGAGCGCCTCGCCGCCGCGCGCGAGCTTGAGCAGCGCGTGACCCCGCAATTCGTGAAGATCCGCGCGGTGGGCCATGCCCTCTGCGGCCGGAATGCCGGAACCGATGGTCTTCTCGGCTGTGGCGAGAGCCTCGGCGGCGCGACCTGCGTCAAGCTGCGCTGCCGCGAGTTCGAGCCGCGCGTCAATCGCCTCCGGTGAGGTCTCGCCCTTGGCGCCGACGATCACCTGTTCGGCGATCTCAAGATCCTCCAGCGCCCCAGGGCGGCCCAACGAGCGCTTCAGGCGCCCGACGCTGAAGTGGGCCCGGCCCACGCGGAAGTCGTCGGGCCGAACGGCTCGCTTGATGCGGGCCAGGGCGTCCTCGAAGGCGGCGAGCGCCTCGACCGGACGGCCGCGCTTGGAGAGGATCTGGGCTTGGGCGTTGATGACCGCCGCCACTTCCCAGCTCCCCTCGCCGTGGGCCCTCACCTGCACACGATGGGCTCGGGCGAGGAAGGCGTCGGCCGCGTCGAGGTCGCCCTGGTCGCGAACGCACGCCGCCAGATGCTGGAGCGTCATCGCGCTGCGCGGCGAGTCGGCGCCGTCGAGGCGCTCCCACATCGCCAGCGCCTCGCTGTACAGGCGGTTGGCCTCGGCGAGATCGTTGTTCTTGAGATGCCAGCGGGCGAGGTTGTGAATCGCCTCGGCGACCTGCACCGTCTCCTGCTTGTGCTCGCGCTCCGCGGCGCTGCGGCAGAGGGCCAGCGCTTCCTCCAGCGCCGCCCGCGGCCGCTGGGCGCCGTCGAAGCCGAGCCACGAGGCCTCGATGGTGTTGAGAAGCGTGGCGCCAACGAGGGGATCGACCTCGAATTCCATCACGGCGCGTTCTCGCAAGAGACCGAGGAACTGAAGCACGTCCATCGTCCGCTTGCCGCGGCCGATCTCGGGATTGCTTGACTGGAAGGTCTCTCGGAAGGCATCGAGGGTGCGATCGGAGCGCTCCTGGTTTCGCTTCGCCTGACCGTAGAGGACGGTCATGGTCACCGTCGAACCGACGATCAGCGCGACGAAACTCACGGCCACGCTCGTCGCCACCCAGTGCCGACGGACCCACTTGCGGGCCACGTAGACCATCGAGTCGCGGCGGGCCAGAATGGGCCGGCCATCGAGGAAACGCTCGAGATCCTCCGCCAGCGCCTGCGCCGACTGGTATCGCTCCTCGGGCTTGCTCTTGAGGCAGGTGAGGGCGATCACATCGAGGTCGGGATCGACCGGAGCACGCACCGTCGACGGAGGCTTCGGCTCGGTCTCGAGTCGGGCGAGCAACAGGTCGGCGATCGAGAAGCTCCCTCCCGGCGGCTTGTACGGGCGCTCGCCGGCGAGGATCTCGTAGAGGATGACGCCGAGGGCGAAGATGTCGGTGCGGACGTCGATGAGATCCGGGTTGCCCCGCAACTGCTCCGGCGCCGCATAGGCAAAGGTGCCGAGGAACTCGCCGGCCGCGGTCGCCTCGATCATGTCCTGGTCCTGCTCCTCGCCGCGGGCACTGCGGGCAAGGCCGAAGTCCAGAACATGCGGCTCGAGGGCCTCGTCGATCAGGATGTTCGCCGGCTTGAGGTCGCGGTGGATGACGCCGCGCTGATGGGCGTAGGCGATGGCCTTCACGATGCTCAGGAAGGTCTGGAGCAGTTGGCTCACCGGCGGCTTGTCGTGGACGCCCTCGGGGAGCTTGAGGATGTCGCTGAGCGGTCGCCCGTTGACGAGTTCCATCGCGAAGAACGCGAGGCCCTCGGCGGTGCGGCCGCTCTCGTAGAGGGTGACGATGTGCGGATGCCGGAGACTTGCGACGACTTCGACTTCGCGATCGAAACGGGCCCGCTGCCGGCTGGTCGCGAACTTGCCCTGCAGCAAGGTCTTCAGGGCAACGGGGCGACGGGTCGAAGTCTGCTGGGCGCGATAGACGACGCCTTGGGCGCCGCGGTGGATTTCCCCCTCGACGCGGAAGCCGGGGACGACCTCCATCGGTCCGGTGGGCGGGGCGTCGGACTTCTCGGCGTCGAAGCGATCCTTGTTGGCGGAGATGTAGTCGCTGACCAGCTCGTTGTCGGCCCGCAGCCGTCGCACGACCTCGCGGCAGACGGGGCACTTCCCGAGGTGCTCCATCACGCCGTTGACGTTGGTGGCCCCGGCGGCGGCCAACTCGAGCGACTCACGATCGGGGCAGCCCGATCCGCCGCTCGAGGAGCCGCCGGCGGAGGAGCCGGTGCCGTAGATCGGCGCCACGCTGAAGCCGGGGGTCGATTCGACGTCGGCGCTGGTCGCATCAAGATCGCTCGCCGACAAGACTCGCTCACCGGCGCGATCGCGTTGCGCCCGCTCGGCATCGGGACCGCCTCGTTCGAGATCGCGACCGCCTCCGTCCATTACGCACCCTCATCGTAGAGCTTGTCGAGTCGCTCCACGATCTCACGAAGTCGTTGGGCGACGCGGCTCTTGGCCAGATAGACGTCGTGCACGGACATGCCGAGCTCCTCGGCGACCTGCTGCGGCGATCGGCCGTGGGCCGCGACCAGTTCGAATGCCCGGATGGTGCGCTCGTCGGTCTTCGTGTTCTGGCGAAGCTCGAGCATCGCCTCGCGAAGGACGGCCTGACGGTGCTCTGCATCCCAGGCGGCCTGAAGACGATCGGGGTCATCGAGGGCACCGGTCGCCGCGGCGACCTGCGGATCGGCCTGCACCTCCTGGCGGTGGGCCCGGGCGCGGCGCTGATCGAGAATGCGATAGCGGGCAATGCCGACCAGCCAGGCGCCGAGGCGTCCCTTGGTACGGTCGTACTTGCCCTCGCGATAGTCCTGGACGAAGCGGACCAGCGTCTCCTGAGCGACATCGGCGGCATCGACGTCGGCAAGCCCGAGGTTGCGGGCGAAGCCGATGAGGATCGGTCGGTAGCGCGCGTCGAACGCCTCCCATGCCGGCTCGTTGGCCGAGTCATGGAGCGCCTCCAACATCGCCGTAGTCGTTCTGGTCAAGTCCACGAGCGGACGCCAGTGTACGGCCCGAACGGGGCATTCGGCCCTCAATGTCGGATCGGCGTCGCCGGGATGGCCGTCGGTCGCGAACGCAGCGGCGAGACCCACACGCACGGTACGAACGGTGCCTGCCGCTCGGCGTGCCATCAGGGCGGGCGGGGTACCCGCCGGGAGGGCCCGCTAGCGCCGGCTTCCGCATTCGGGGCAACGATCCGGGACCCGATCGGGGAGCGACTGGTCGGTTCGCAGGTCGTAGCCGCACTCGATGCAGATCGGGTAGCCGAGTTCCCGAACCGCCTCCCGTACGGCGCGGACCCGGATGCGATGGAGCGCGAAGAACACCAGCCCAAGCAACCCGCCGGTCGTGGTCAGGTTGACGAGGACGATCGCGAGGACTCGGGGAATTCCCCATGCGCTCAGGAAGAGAACCGTCTTCGGGAGAAGGGCGATCGCCACCGGGAGGACGACAACGAGGGCGAGCATGACCAACCACGTCCCCCGCCGCCGCGCGACCAGTTGCTTCGCCCGGCGGCGAATCTCGACCCGCTCCTCGCTCGTGAACGAGAGGGTGGATGAGAACAGCGGTTCAAAGAACGGCATGGGTGCTGAGGGAAGCGCGGACGGGGCGATCACCACCCGATGGGAGATCGCGACCTTGCGGATCGCGACATTGGACAGGATCGCGACATTGGACCGCGACAGTGGACAGGCACGTCCTGGCGTCCACTCCGGTGCGACCCCCCTCATGCGACACCTCCCGACTCAGGAACTCAAGAGGCTTCGCTTGATGCTGGCTTCATGGACAGGCACGCTCGCTCGGTCGAGGGCGTCCTTGGCCGCGTGAAAGGCGTCGGCGTCCACCTTGGACGCGTCGCGGTCAGCGGCGGCGATGAAGTCCCGAACCGTCGCCAATCGACGCTCAACCTCGTCGACGGTGTCGGGCGGAAGCTCGCTGCGGACGCGGGCGAGTGCCGCCTCGATCCACTGCACGTCAAGATTCGCATTCACGCGGAGATCGATCACCCGATGGAGATGCATGTCCGCGCGGGCGTGGGTGAAGCTCTCGCGTTCAATCCGGTCGACCTCCTCCGCGGTGAGGCCATAACTCGGCACGACCTGAATCGACGCCCGCTTGCCGCTCCGCAACTCGACGGCGGAGACGTCGAGGACGCCGTTCTGGTCGACGAGCAGCTCGACCTGGATCTTCGGGATCCCGGCCGGCATCGGCGGAATGCCGCGCAGCTCGAACTGCCCGAGGCTGCGGCAGTGTTGCACCAGCTCCCGCTCCCCCTGAAGCACCTGAATCCGCACGTTCACCTGGCCGTCGACGCTGGTCGAGAACATCTCCGTCGCCCTGGCGGGAATCGTCGAGTTCTTCATGATCAGCTTCGCGACCGCACCGCCGACCGTCTCGATGCCGAGGGACAGCGGGATCACGTCGAAGAGGAGGAGATCCCGGCGCGAGCCGTCGATGATCGCCGCCTGCACCGCCGCCCCGAGCGCGACGACCTGATCGGGATCCAGCGCCGTGTAGGGCGTCGTGCCGAAAAGCGCTGCGACCCGCTCACGCACGAGCGGAATCCGGGTGGAGCCGCCCACAAGGACGACGCGATCGATCTCCTGGACGGTCAGTCCGGCGTCGGTCAGCGCTCTTCGGCAGCAGGCGATCGTTCGGTCGATGAAGGGAGCCGCCAACGCGTTCAGCTCCTCGCGGCGGAGCGTCCGGCGATAGAGGCGCCCTTCGCCGACGTGGACCTCCAACTGGGTGGCGTCGCGGGAGGAGAGCGCCACCTTCGCCCCCTCAGCGAACTGCCGCAGCGCCTGCCGGGCGCTCGCCGGGAACTCGAGCGTCGCGCCGAACTCCTCGCGAATCTCCCGCATTACAAGGTCGATGATCGCGCGATCGATGTCGTCGCCGCCGAGTGCGGTATCGCCGGCCGTGGCCAGCACCTGAAAGAGCTCGCCTGACGAGGGCGAGGCCTCGGTCGATGGTGGCTCGGCGGCGACGCCCGAGGAGAGCTCGAGGATCGAGATGTCGAAGGTACCGCCGCCGAAGTCGTAGACGGCGATGCGCTCGGGGCCGCTCCCCTGCCGGGTCCGCCCGAGGCCATACGCGAGGCTTGCAGCGGTGGGCTCATTCACGATGCGCAGGACCTCGAGCCCCACCATGCGTCCGGCATCGCGGGTGGCCTGGCGCTGCGCATCGTCGAAATATGCCGGCACGGTGATCACTGCCTGATGCACCGGCTGGCCGAGCCGGCGCTCGGCGATCCCCTTCAACTCGCCGAGGACCAGGGCGGCGACCTCCTGCGGTGTCACGACCCGGGCCGGCGTGCTCGTCGTTGCTGGAATGTCGATGGCCGCGATGCCTCGCGGGCCGCTGGTGAGTCGATAGGGAAGGGCTGCGGCGAGCCGCGACAGTTCGGCGGCGGAACGGCCCATGAGCCGCTTCGAGCTGAAGACCGTCGCGGTCGGAAACTCGACCGCCCGATCGCGAGCCCGCCGGCCGACGACGATCTCTGACCCGAATCGGACCACCGATGGCAGGAGTGCCTGTCCATCGTCATCGACGAGCACCCGCGGCCCCGCCTCGTCGCAGACGGCAACGAGCGAATTCGTGGTGCCAAGATCAATGCCGACGACCACCGCCGAGCGAGGCTCGGGGGCGAGATCTGGGTTGGCACTGGGGCGGAGACCTATGCCGGACGCGGCCATATCGCGAGTGTAGCCGCGTCAATCCCACTGCAACGTGGGAACGCCGTCCCGCATCAACTGGGTAAAGGCGAGCACCGCGTCGCCGCCGTCGGGATCGGTGTCCATCGCATAGGCGTTGTCGGGCGAGCCGTTCTCGAGCTGCAGGCCCTTCGCGTTGAAGTCCTTCGTGCACTCGACGTGTCCGTCGCCGAAGACCTGGAAGCCGGCCCAGGTGTTGTCGCGGCCGTAGGTGAGACTCTGGGGATTGGGCTTGCCGTAGGCCGGCCCGCGAGTGCCGAGGATCGGGAATCGCGTGTCGAGCTTCACGTCCGTCCAGAACTTCGCGCGAGTGCCGCAGAGGGGCACGTGGGCGAAGGAGACGTTCGAGACCTTGTTGAGATCGGCCTTGAACTTCGGATCCCAGAAGGTGCCGTCCGAGGCCTTCACGACGTTGAAGTCGTAGGAGTCGATCTGGTAGACGTTGGGGTTGCGCTCATTCTTCGAGATGAGCATCGACGGCTCGGCGAAGTGTTCGGCGACGAGCAGCGAGTAGATGTTCGCCGTATTGTCGAGGCTCGTGGTCGTTGCCTTGGAGCGTTCGCTCGGCGTCGGCGCACCCTTCAGTCCGTTGTTCTGGCCGGCGATGAAGCAGCTGATGGCCAGCTGCTGAAGACCGACCTGATCCTGCATGCTGAAGGCCGAGCCGGACGTGGTGTTCCCCGCGCCAGTCACGGCGACGTTGAGGGAACTCATGAGCACCGCGAAGAGGACCACGATGATCGCCATCGTGACGAGGAGTCCGACGAGCCCGGTGCCGCGACGGCGCCGAGCGGCGCTCGTAGGGTCGATCAGCAGAGCGCCGGCTCGGCGAGCAACTGGGCTCGGGCACGGGCCACCCTGCGAATGGCGCAGACGGGACATTCCTTGCAGCATGCGTCGTCCTCCTCGTCGGCAATCGCCGTCGATTCGGAGCGCTCCACCTGTTGGAGCGCGGCGATTGCGGCAACAAGAAGGTCCCGCGCCTGGGGCTTTCGAGCAAGTCCCTCGGCGACATATGGTCCAAAGGAAGTGCGGCTCGGGCGCCCTGCCTGCCACTCCCAGCTGGGTGCGGGCGGTGTGGGGAGATCGAGATCGTCTGGACGCGCGCACCCCGTCGGGGTGAGGGAACGGAGGTTGGAAGGGGAAGGCTGCAGGGGTCGGGCCGTCGAGGGCCGACGAAGAGAGACGCGATCGTCTGGGCTGCTGTGGGTGCGCTTGAATTCCACGCTGTTCCGCTCCTTGCCACCGGCCTCGGCTCGGTGTGGGTGTGACTCGGCGACCACCGCGCGGCCCGGTTCGGCGGGCGGCGGCGCGTCATGGGTGCTGTCGGGATCGGCGACGGTCGCGGAACGGGATGCGGAGACGACCCCCGGGAGCGTGCGGCAACTGCCACAGCGCATCGTCACGGGCGGACGCCCGGACGTCTCGATTCCTCGCATCCGATTCGCTCGCCGCGGATCGTTCGGTTCCTCTGGCTGCGTCAACAACTCGTGAGCGGTCCGCTCGTTTCGGGCAAATACTCAATACCGAAGATTCTGCGTCAACAAGGCTTGGGCGTCGTTGCGGGTTTCGCAAACGCACGCACTGCGGCGACTGCGCTGCTGGGAGTTTCACCAATCGTTCGGGCAATCGACCGGCCGAGCGCTCGACGTTGAAACGATCGTGCGGGGCGGTGCTTCTCTTCCCGCCCCGCAGGCAAGGATGCCGCGGGACCGGAGGCGGACTCACATCCGCCACGCAGAACCTGCAGGGACGCTCTGGCGCCAGGGACGGCGTGGAGCTCAACTGCGAGACCACCAACGCCACACGACGGCTGCCCAGCGCTCCGGGACCACCACCACGGAGGGACGTCTCCTCGCAACGAGGACGACTCCCTCTGGAGCGCCCGGGCACCGTCGATGGCGCGACGCCTGACACCACCGCGCTCACTCTCCCGGGGAGTCCTGGCCCTGCCTCATCCAGGCTCCCCCTTCTCTTCCTTCGGTGAACGCCATAGAGAGCGGGACGGATGAGCGAGCCGCATGGTGCGGCGTCCGACAGCGGCGATCGGCCTGTGCCCTCGCAGCCGATCGATCCCGATCGATCCCGATCGATCCTGGTTCCCGTCAACTCCCACTCGCTGGCCACGCCCGGGCTGGCGCCGAGCCCGATGCACGCAACGACCCCGCCGCAGAAGGGTCGCGGCTTCCTGCTTGGCTCGGCCCGCATGGCCCCGCAAGGACGCATCTGATGCACTACCGCTCACACCATCGCCGTCCCGTCGATTCCAGCACCGATCGCCGACGCCACCCGCGTGCCGTGGCGCGACGTCGCCGTTCATCGCTCGAGGAAACCGATGCTTCGCTCTTCGCCCCCCCCTTCGGCCGAAGCGGCTTTCTCGCGGCGTGGCTCGATGGCCTCGAGCCGCTGCTCCGAACGTGGCTGCTCGCGAGCGTGCGCCGCGAGGCGATCGCGAGGGCGGAGGACGATGCCGGGGAGCCGATCGAGGAGTGCGCCGCCGACGTTCTGCTCGAGGCCTGCGCCGAGGCACATGACCTGACGCAGGATGAGCTTCATTGGCTCATCCCGACGATTGAGGAGGAGTGCAAACGGTACGTGCGCGACGTGCTCCGATTCCGGCGACGGCCCACCTGACAGCCGTCCGGACGACGTCGATCCCGTCAACCACGATGCGCCGTGCGAGGGCGCCGTCCGAGGGCGCCGTTCAGCGCGTGCCGGTCGAACGCTGCTTGCCAGCCTCCGGGAGCGCGTCAAGCTGCCGCTTGAAGCGAACGAGGGCCGCACGCTCAAAGGCCTCGCGGAGCGGCGCGAGCGAGGGGCATCGGCCCTCAAGCGCAAAGGACCGACTCACCGCGGGCGAGGCGTACTCGATCGTGGTGAAGAGCGACTCGCTTCCGTCCACGAGTTCGGGCGCGCACGCTGGTCCACCCGAGGCCAGTTGTGCGCCGTCCGCCGCGGTGAGAATGGCTGCGATCTCCTCTGCCGACGGCTGTCCCACCCAATCGGTCTGGTGCATCAGGGCCACCTTGCCGCCGCCCACCTTGAGCGATCCGTCGGGATACAGCTCGTAGCGCCGAAAGATCGACTGGGGAGGGTTGCGCTCCTCGAAGAGAATCGCAACGCCGCGCGTCGGTGACGTCGCGTCCGCATCTCCGGCCTTCATCGTCATCGGCGCGGCACAGCCAACGATCGTGAGGGTGAAACAGCCGAGAAGTCCGACGGTAGCGCGGCGGCGGAGTGAGCGATGGAAGAGCGAGAGCATGACGGACCTGTGCAGGACGATGATGCGAACGTGGCGAGCGCCAGGCGGGTGTGTCAGCGCGACGGCGCCGGCGATGTCGCCTGCGATGTCGGGGGCACCGGCACTGCGGGCGCGTTGCGGTACCGTGCGTAGGGATCGGGCCCGAGGTCATAGCGAACCGGCTGAATCGTGGTCTCGAGCGGAGGGTCGTCCGTGGCCCACGCAAGGCGGGCGATCGATCGCACCACGCGCGTCATGGCCGGATCGGGGGCATCGGCCGGCGTACGGCGAATGAACGTACCGGTCACGCCACGAGCGTGCACGGTCAGGATGGTCAGCACTTCGGCCGGAGCTGGTGCGAGCAGCTCGGGATTGCCGCCAAACCCCGTTTCGCGCAGGTCGCTGAAGCCCGATTGCCCAAGCAGGAGCCAGAGATCAGCCATCGATTCGCGCGAGAGCGTGCGGATCCGGCCGGGGCGTGTGCGCACCTCGATCGTCCGGCCGCGATCCCCGTGCATCGAACCGTCGGGGAAGACGATGTACTTGCTTCGCGCGAGGTGCGCTTCCGAACGGCCTCGCATCTGGGTGCCGGGGAGAATGGTCACGTCGACGGTAAGGTCGTCGGGCATCTCACCGAAGCTGTCGGTCGCCGTCCCTGGCCGAGGCGTCGAGGCCGCCTGCGGCTGGTCCGCGGACGGATTCGCCGGGATGCTCGCAGGGATCGCCGCCTCCGTTCCAGGCCGGGCTGTGGCGGTGGTCGATTCGCTGGCGCATCCGACGAGGGTCGCGAGCGCGGTGAGGCCCAACGCGATGCCCCACGCGCGTCCCACGTCCGAGAGCGAACCCCGTCGCGCGACGGCGGTGCGTGTGGACCCGCCAAACCGCCGCGTCGCCGCCGAGTGAGCGGCCGTCGAACGATGCGATTCGATGGGCACGGCGGTCCGGTCGCGTCGAGGGCGAGCGTGCGTGAAGGCCATGGGCCGAAGGGTAGCACGAAGCGATCCGGAGGGGATTCGCTCGAACGGATGCATCGAGGCTGGAGACGCCAAGGGCTCTTCCCGCGACCACCTTGGAGTACGCTACGGAGTCGAGACGATCCGCGCAGCTTCTGGTTGTGTGGAGGGTTCGACGGGAGTGCCGCGAGGCACCCCCCGTGCCGCAATCCGTCATGATCGCGCCGGCGTGGCGCTGGCCATCGACGGCATTCGGCCTCTCGCCCCCGCCGTCTGACCGCGTCCTCCCACCAACGGCCCCCGTCGTCGTCACGGACGAGCGAACACGGGACCGCGAAGCCCACCGACCCACTGCCGGGACCCCGGCCCCTTCCGCGATGCGAACCAGCGTCACTTGGCTCAACGACTATCTCTCTCCGCCCGCCACCGCCGAGGAGCAGGCAGAGCTGCTCACCAATGCGGGCTTTCCGCTCGACGGAAAGGACACCGCCGAGAACGGCGAGCCGTGGCAGGAGATCGAGATCACCAGCAACCGAGGCGACTGCCTCTGCCATCTGGGATTCGCCCGCGAGGTCTGCGCGACGAGCGGACGATCGCTTGTGTTCGCACCCAAGCCGGTGAAGGCGACCGGACCATCCGCGGCGTCGATCATCAAGGTCACCAACGCCCGACCGGACCTCTGCCCGCTGTACACCGCGCGGGTCATTCGAGGGGTGACGGTGAAGGCTTCGCCCGAATGGCTGCAGCGAAGGCTTGTCGCCGTGGGCCTTGTCCCGCGCAACAACCTTGTGGATGCGACGAACTTCGTTCTGTTCGAACTCGGTCAGCCGACCCACGTCTTCGACCTTGCGCTCTTGGGCGGCAACGAGATCAACGTCCGCATGGCCCGCGAGAAGGAGCCGTTTCTTCCGATCGGCGAGGGCGCCGCGGAGATCGCCCTTCGATCGAGCGACCTCGTGATCGCCGACCGCGATCGGGCCGTTGCGATCGCCGGCGTGAAGGGCGGAGCGCTGACCGCCGTACGGGAGTCGACCACGGACATCCTCCTTGAGGCGGCCACCTTCAACCCCGTCGCGGTGCGGGCGACCTCCCGCGCGCTTCGCATCAGCAGCGATTCCTCCTACCGATTCGAGCGCGGCGTACACCCGGCCGAAGTCAATCCCGCGGCCGACCGGTTGGTCGAGCTCATCCTCGACCTCGCGGGAGGCCACCTGTGCGAGGGCGTGGTGAGCGCGGGGAGCGCCATCGAATCGCCGCGTCGGGTGACCATGCGGGCCACGCGATGCCGGAGCGTGCTCGGGATCGACCTGTCGGCCGCGATCATGGCCCAGCGCCTCGCCGCCCTCGGATTCGCCCCGACCATCGGCGGGCCGAGCGGCGACGAGCGAATCGAATGCACGATCCCGCCCCGCCGCATCGACGTCGAGCGCGAGATCGATGTCATCGAGGAAGTGTGTCGGACGCATGGACTGAAGCACATTCATGTTGCCGATGCCATTCCCATTCGCGTGGCCCCGGTGCAGTCCCACATCGCCGCAGCGAGAGCGACCAAGGACCTGTTGGCCGGACTCGGACTTGTCGAGTGCGTGACGCACACGCTGGTGGCCGATGCGATGGCGACGCCATTCCTGCCCAACGACGGAACGGCGGTCGGGACGCTCTCGGTCGACGACGAGCGTGCCGGCGGCGAGCCGACGCTGCGACCGAGCGTCCTGCCGAGCCTTCTCCGCGTTCGTCGCCACAATCTCGACGGCGGCATTGCCCAGCTCGATCTCTTCGAGTGCGCGGCGCAGTTCCAGCTCACGGCGACCGGCGCAGCGGGCAGCGGAACCGGACAGGGCCATCGGGAGACCGCGGTCGTCGCCATGCTGATCGACGGCGTGAGCACCGCTGCCGCGGATCGCGACCTCTGTTACCGACGGTGCCGCGGCATCGTTGAGCGCATCGCCCGGCTCCTCGGCGGGCCGCGGGCCACCGTGAGCGTCGATCCGTCGAACGGTGCCCCGTGGCTATCGCCCGGCGGCCGAGTCCGGATCAACGGCGTCGACGTGGGCACCATTGGGCTCATCGCGACGCCCGTCCTGACCCAGTTCGGGCTCGAGCGTCCGATCGCCGCCGCCGAGCTGTCGCTCACAGGCCTGTACCAGTCGTATCCCCCCGACACCCGTGCGACTGCGACGCCGGCGTTCCCGGCCATCGACCGCGACATCTCCGCCATCGTCGAGGAGCGCGTCTCCTGGAAGGAGATGACAAGCCTCGTGGACGGACTCGGCCTGGCCCACCAGGAGAGCGTGGCCCACGTTGCGACGTATCGCGGCAAGCAGATCGGGGCTGGCAGGAAGTCGGTCACGATGCGTCTCCTGTTCCGCGCCCAGGACCGGACGCTGCGAAGCGAGGAAGTGGACACCCAAGTGAACGCAGCGGTAAATGCCCTGCGAGAACGGCTCGGCGCCGAGGTTCGCTCCGCATGAAATCCCCCACCACCAGCGTCCCGTCGGAGACCGCCCCCCTCGACTTCGCCGCCCAAAGCGTTCGCGGCTTCTGCGACGCGCTTGCAGCGAAGACGGCGACGCCGGGCGGTGGCGCCGTCGCAGGCGTCACCGCGGCCCACGCGGCGGCGCTGCTTGCGATGGTCGTCGAGTATTCGATCGGCAAGCCCTCGTTTGCGACGCATGAGGAGGAGGGACCGGCGATCCTCGCCTCGCTTCGATCCTCGATCACCAAATGCCTCGCCGCGGCGAACGGGGATGCGGCGGCGTATGGCGTGCTGAACAGGCTGTGGAAGCGACCCGCGGGCGATCCGGAGCGAACGGCAGGTTGGTCAAAGGCCGTCCAGGACGCGATCGACGCGCCCCTTCTGATTGTGCGGCTCGCTGCGGAAATCGCCGGCCGGAGCCGGGATCTGGCAGGACATACGGCGAAGCACCTCGACAGCGACTTGGCGATCGCCGCGGACCTTTCCGGCTGCGCAGCCCGCGCTGCGGCATGGAACGTCCGCGTCAACCTGCCCAACGTCAGCGAGTCCGACCGCCGCGTGGCCATCGGTCGCGACTTGGACGAACTGCTCGCGATCATCGCCGAGGACATTGCGATCACCGATCGCCTGCTGTCGGCGCGGCGATAGGCCTCTCGGCGCGCGACGGACCACGGCGCTCGGTGACCTTGAGGACAGGCTCGGCTCCCACGTCCGGTCGTTACGCTCGGCATGCGGATGCGGCCCCCCTTTCGCACCGGGCAGGCACCAGCGGCTCGTTCAAGACACCGACCGCGAGGCGCTGCAACGCATCGAATCGCTCGTCGCCAAGAAGCTCCCTGAGCGCCGCCGAGCGTGGGCGCGATGATCGCGGCGTGATGGAGGCGCGTCGGAGTTCTCCGACGAGCGCCGCGACGTCGGCGGCACTGGCACGGGAGCGGAAGGCGGCTGAAACGGCCGCGAGCGGCATGCGACTTCCGACGCGGTGCCGCTCTTCCGACCACGCAAGAAAGAGCAGGAGGGTCGCCGCGATGGGCGCCGGATCCTCCGTTGCCGACGTTCGCATCGTCACCTGCGCGGGACCGATCGGGATCTCGCGCCCAACCATCGCCCGCCGCCGTCGCGCCACCCAGCCGATGAGCGCGCGCCGATACCGAACGTCGTCCGCGAGCGTTGCTCGGGCCCGCAGCGGATGAACGCGCATGTCGTGGGGATGCAGCACGCCCGGCGACTCCGCATGAGCGAAGAGATTTCGCGCGGCCCGCAGCGCCCGAATCCGGCGGCACGCCTCCTCGTCACTCCACTGCGCCGCAGCGTCGCCCCGACAGCGGAGTACGAGGGCGACCGCATGGTCACTCACCGCGACGGCAAGCAGATCAACGGCAAAAACCGCGGCCAACGTCACGGCCCGTTCGCGCAATGCCCGAGCCCACCACTGGTGCTCGATCGGTCCGCACGCCGCGATCGGATGGATCGAGCAGACGGTTCGGTCGCGTCGGCGCTGCGGCGGCTCGGGCATCGCCCGTTCTCGTTCGATTCGCGGCATGGGACAACATTCCGCACCGGCCTTGTCGCTGCCGGAGCGGTCCCGTCGAGAGATGAAGATCGACATGCCCCGACACTACCGCGCGTGAAGAGCGGCTCTCTGTTTTCGCCGACGGTTGGCGATCATTTTTTGCATCGAACGTATCCACACGCGGCGTGGCTCCTTGGCGTACGACGAAGGAGCCACACGAGAACCAGCACGAGCGAACACGGGACACCGATCCAGAGCACCTCCGCGACGAGGACTTCGCCCATGTACGCGGTGAAGAGGTGTCGCACGCCGATCATCGGCACCGGCAGCGGATTCCACGGCGCGAAGAACCGCTCTGACGAGAACGGCGCGAACAGCGCGATGCCGTTGCCGCCGTCGGTAAAGAGATCGAGAACGCCGTGGGATGCCGTGGCACACGCCACGAGCGCCGCGATGCCCCACGCTCGGAGGCTGGGCAGCGGGGCAACGGCCTTGAAGCCAAGCCATGCCGCAAGCACGCCGACGAGCGCCGCGAAGAGAAACGAATGCATCATCCCGCGGTGTCCCCACATTCCGTCGGGGTCGACGCCATACACCCGCAGGCCGGTGTCAAGGTCAGGAAGTGCGGCGGAGCATGCGGCAATGAGCAGAAGCCGCGTGGACGCCGGCGACGGCCACGCTGCCGGCGGCACTGTTGCCGACAGCCGAAAGATCCTTGGACCTGCGGTCGCCGCGGCCGTCAGGCCAACCAGGGCGTGGGCGAAGACGGTGCACATGCCGCACTGTTCGCATGGCTCCCGCAGGAGTTTCCGCAAGGGCGCGTCAATTCCCCGTCAAGCAATGCCCCGTCAAGCAATGCCCCGTCAAGCAATGCTGGGTCAGTCAATGCCGGGTCAATTGGTCGAGGAGGCGGACGTCTTTCCCGCCGCTGGGCTGAGCGATGGCCCGGAGGCCGTACCTGGAACCTGTCCGGAAGCGTCAAAGTGCATGACGCCGTCGTCCTCGGGATTGAGCTCGAGCTCGATCTCCAGGGTCAGTTCGTCCTGCCGGATGAGGATCTGCCGCTGGCGGGCGAGTTCGAGGGTCGCCAGGAAGAGGCCGATCATCTCGCCGCGCGAGCGCCCCTCGAAGACCGAACGCAGGGTGAAGCGACGGTCGGGGGTCCGTCGCAGCCGATCGATGAGATCGGTCTGGTGGAGGGTGATCGGCGTGTCGTCGTAGGCGACCTTGTGCTCGCCGAGTCGGGTGACGTCGATCGCGCTGATGATCCGTTCGTAGGTCTGGAACAGGTCCAGGATATGGGCATCCTCGAGCTCGAGCTCGGGCGCCTCCTCGTCGGACGTCGCCATGTCACCCATCCGGATGCGGGCGGCCCAACGATTCGCGTACTCGTCGCGAAGCCGATCAAGATGCTCCGCCGCGTTGCGGAACCGTTGGTAGGCGAGCAGCTGCTGGACAAGCTCCGCTCGCGGATCGCCGCTCTCCGCGCTCGACGCGGCATCCTCGGGCTGTCCTCCCTCCGGGCGCGGGGCGAGCGTGCGGGACTTAATCTCGATCAGGGTCGCGGCCATGACCAGGAACTCGCCGGCCTGGTCGATGTCGATGTGGCGAAGCTGCTTCAGGAACGCGAAGTACTGGCCGGTGATCTCGTGGATGGGGATGTCGTGGATGTCGACTTCCGCCCTCCGGATGAGGTAGAGAAGGAGGTCGAGCGGCCCCTGAAAGCTCGAGAGCCGAACTTGGTATTCCTCGCCGGCGGCGTCCTCATCGGTCGCCTCGCGGGTCATCGCCGCGGCAGGCTGCGTCGACACCTGGTCGGCACTCTGCGGGACAGCGTGGCCCCGGACGGATGGATCGTGCGAGGGGTCGGGACGGTCATCGGACGCAATCGAGGACATCGGTCGTAGCGTAGCGAATCGGTCCCGGCGATTCGCCCGGCAATCGCCGAAGGCGCCCATCCTCCCGACGGTCAACGAACCGAGGGGCTCATGATCGTGCGTAGCGATGAACGCCCCGGCGGCCTCCGCGGCCATCGCCTCCTCGACAATCGCCTCCTCTACAATCGAGCCATGGCCACGTCCCCCGCCACCGACCCTGCCGCCCGCGCCGCCGAACAGGGCTTCGTGATCGATGCACTGCTCGCCGAAGCCGACGCCGTCCGGCGCCTCGCCGAACGGGTCGGAAGCACCGACGCCGAGGCGTGGCATCGGGCGATCGACCTCATGGAACAGTGCCGTGGCCACGTGGTGGTGGCGGGCATGGGGAAGTCCGGCTTGGTCGGAGCCAAGATCTCAGCAACGCTCGCCAGTCTGGGGCAGCCCTCGCACTTCGTTCATCCCGCGGAGGCGGTCCATGGTGACCTTGGCCGCATTCGCGGCGAGGACGTGGCCCTCCTGATGAGCTTCTCCGGCGAAACCGAAGAGGTGGTCACGCTGGCCTCGATCCTGAAGGCGGATGGCGTCCGGCGCATCGGGCTCTCGAGCAAGCCGCACTCGAGCCTCGCCCGACAGTGCGACGTGCACCTCAACCTTGGCGACATCGTGGAAGCATGTCCTCTTCGGCTCGCCCCGACCGCGTCCACCACGGCCATGCTGGCGGCGGGCGACGCCCTCGCCCTGGCCCTCGCCCGCCGACGCGACTTCGCCGCCGACGACTTCCACAAGCACCATCCGGGCGGGATGCTCGGTGTGGGCCTGAAGCCGGTGACGGAGATCATGCGCTTCCGGGTGGGGATGAATCTGGCGGTCGTCTCCGATGCCGTGACCGTGCGGGAGGCCATCGCCCCCGCGGGTGAGGTCCGACGCCCCGGGGCGTCGGTGCTGGTCGATCCGGCGGGGCGGCTCTCCGGCATCTTCACCGACGGCGACCTGCGACGGGTCGTCGTGAGCGGCGGCATCGCGGCGCTCGACGAGCCCATTCGATCGCGCATGACGCGACAACCGCAACGACTGACCGTGGACGATCTCGTCAACGATGCGGTGCGGCTTGTTCGGGAGCGGCGTCTCGACGAGATTCCCGTCGTCGATCACGACGGCAAGCCCGTCGGACTCATTGACGTGCAGGATCTGATCGCGTTGCGGGTCGTGAAGGACTGAGCCCTTCGGACGGCTGGCCCCGGCGGCCTCATCGTTTCGGCTCTGGCCACCCGGCTCTCACATGCGGGCGATGACGGCCGCGGTGCTCTCGCCTCGACGACGCCAGACGCTGCGGCGGCCGCGCGGCTCCATGAGTAGCTGCAGGTGCTCGAGGTAGTCCACCAGGGAACGATCGTCGAAACGCTCCAGCCAGCCGCGGTCGGCGCTGCGGTTGATCTCTCGGATGCGGTCGATCAGTTCGTTCTTCGATGGCATGGCTGCCCCCTTGCGAAGTACTGCGAGCGTGGGGAACCGACGTTCCACCCGCGCCGGTGCCTCACGCCGTCGCAGTGGCAAGGGGTTTCGGCAATGGCGCGCGCGATCAATGAAAAAGAAGTGACGAGAATGCCGGCCGCGCGCATTGCGATCGACCGCTCCGTCGCGGGCCACCACGGGTGGTGTCGCTGAATGCGCGACACCTCAAGCGCGGTGGGCGATCGCCCGAACGGCGTCGCACGCCGGCGGGACGGTCAGCGAGCGTTGCCGTCGCGGCGAGCCATGAGCTCATCGAGCTTCCGCTTCAGCAGGCAGACGCGAAGCAGGCTCTTCACCCGGGTGACCAGCTCGAGCTTGTTCACCGGCTTGGTGAGGAAGTCGTCGGTGCCCGACTCGACCGCCCGCTCGTAGTCGCCGACCTCGTGCAGGGCCGTGACCATGATCACCACAATGTCGCGGGTGGCCGGATTGGACTTGATCTTCTGGCAGACCTCAAAGCCGGACATGCGGGGCATCATCACGTCCAGCAGCATCAGGTCGGGCTTCTCCCGCTCGACCGCGGCAATCGCCTCGAGCCCATCCTTGGCCGTCGACAGGGTGCAGGGAAGCCCTTCGAGATAGGCCTGCATCAGCTCCAGGTTCTGGAGATTGTCATCCACCAGAAGGATGCGGGCATCGCCAAGGAAGTCGCCCGCGATCTCCGCCTCAAGCGGGAGGGGCGGCGTGCTGGAGGGGGTTGGCGCGGACGGCTGGGACATGCGGATCTCGACGTGGCATCCTACCACCAGAGCGTCCGTGACCGCCGCCCCCCCGTCGATCTTCGGGGACGACAGCACCCTGAGGTGCGGCCCGCCCCCGACCGACCCATCCTTCAAGCGTCGAGATCAGGAGCCCGCGTCGCGCGCCGAGTGGCTCGGGTCTGCGGCGGACGGTCCCTCGGGGTGCTGCGGCCCTTCGGCCGCGGGCTTCTTGCCTCGCCCCTTCACCGCCTCGATCGCTTCCTTGATGTCGTTTCGAAGGTTCTCGAGGTACGTCTCGGAGTATCCGGTGTGCTGGGCATGCACGATCCCGTCGGCGCGGATGACGACGGTCATCGGGATCCCACGGACCCCATACGCCCCTGCCGCCTTGTCCTGCTCGTCGAGCAGCGTAGGAATCGTGACCTTCAGTTCCTGAAGCGTCTTCATCACCGCCTGATTCCGCTCCTGTCCCTGGGTCCGCTCGAAGACGTTCATGGGATAGACGGCGACGGGAAGTTGCTCCGCCTTGACCCACGCGGCGAGCTTCTCGAGTTCCGGGAGGGCCGCGCGACAGGGACCGCACCAGGTGGCCCAGAAGTCGATCACGACGACGCGGCCCAGCAGATCCTCGCTCTTGACGAGCGATCCCGCTGAGGAAAGGGCGCTGAACTCGGGGGCGGGCTTGCCGACCAGCGATCCGCCCTCGCCGCCGGCGGCGGGCGTCGCCTGCTTCTTGGGAAGCTGGCCGAACATGTCCACCTTCGTGCGGCTCCCGACATCAAGGCGGAAGACGGAGTCCTCGAAGGGCTTGGGGGGGATCTCGTTCACGATGGCCGTGCGATAGATCAGCGTGCCCCCGTTGGGAACGGCGTCGCCGCCGGTGATCTTCGTCTCGACGCCCGTGACCAGCATCGCCTTGGGGTCGACGGTGAGTTCGAGGCGCTCGCCTTCGGCAAGCAGCACGATGTGCTGGCGCGTCGCGCCGTCGCTCAGGGTCTCGTTCCGAATGCTCGCCGGGATCACGCTCGGCGTGCGCGGCTGGAGCTGCATGACGACCTCGTCGATCGCCTCTTCGCCGAGCACCAGCCCGAGCGAGACGAAGGGAACGTCAATGAAGGCGCTCACCACGGTCCAGTAGGGCGAGTCCTCGTCGCCGGAGTCGAGATAGGTGTCGGGGTTCGACTCGTGAATGGCCCACACCTTGCCGTCACTGAATCGGAGGTCGAATCCGCGCATGCGGATGACCGCCTTGTGGCCGCCCCCGAAAAGGAACTCGGCCTTCACCGGCGCGGCCGTCGCCTCCTGCCCGTCGAGCCCGGTCACCACGCTCACTTCCTCGCGAACCCGCAGCGACGGTCGTTCCCGGTAGGCCTTGACCAGCGCCGCGATCGCTGCGTTCGCCGCCGGATCAGGCTCGGTCGGGATCGCCTCGACCGGCGGCGCTGGCGACTCTGGTGCCTTTGCGTCGGGCTGCGCGGCTGGCGCGTTCGCAGGCGGAGGCGCCTTCGGTGCCGGGCCCCCATCGGGCTTGGGGGACTGTGCCGCGGCGACGGAGGTCATCACAAGGCTGGCGACAAGGCTGGCGACGAGGAACGCGACAGGGGCGGCGACAAGGGCGGATGCGGTGACGGGAATCCGGCAAGTGGCCATGACAACAGTCTCCGATGCGGGAGGACGATGGGAGTGTAGCTCGCGCGGCCATCGGCCTCACCGCGAATCGGGCCGGTTGCCCGGCGCTTGGATCAGCGCTTCACGGTCAGCGCCGCTTCCGTCGCGGCCTTCAGGTCCTCGACCAGCTTTCCCGGCTCCCGGGGATCGAAGGAGGTCAGCACCGATCGCACCACGCCATCCGGCCCGATGACGATCGTCGTCGGCAGGACGCGGACGCCTAGGGCGTCCGAAACGGCGTCGTCGATGTCGAAGAGAAGGGGCATCGCGAACTTCTGGCTCGTCCACCATGCGTTCGCGGCGCTGACGCGGGCGTCGGCATCGCCGGACTCGAGGGTGTTCACGCCGAAGACCCTGATCGGCTTGCCGCTGGACGCGGCCCAGCGGGCGAACTCGTCCCCGTATGGGAGAGCCCGCTTGCAGGGCGCACACCACGTCGCCCAGAAGTCGAGGACGACGACCTGATCCTTCAGGTCCTTCAGCGAGACCATCGCCCCATCGCTTCCCTTCATGGTCCACGCCGGACAGGCGTCGCCGACCCGGATCATCGTCTTGGACGGGAAGAGCTCGTCGACGGTATGCACGATCGTCCGACCGGTGACGGTCGCGGCGATCGGCGCCGCAAGCGCCTCGCCGACGACGCCGGCGTGGGTCAGCGACACGTCGAAGAGGAAGCCGGGCGGCGCGTCGGGCGGCGTGAACGCGGCGTGCGAGCTCGTGAAGAGTCCGCTCGCGGTCGTGACCGCGACGTCGCTCGCCCCGTTGTCGCCGTCCACGAGAAGATGGGTGACGCCCTCGGCCTCGCGCAGCGCGACGAGCCGGGGATTGACCAGCGCCGCCATGCCTAACGCTTCGACGGTAAGCTCGCGGCCCGCCCGCAGGTCGAAGAGCGTCACCGGCGTCTGGAATCCCGGCAGCGCGGCGCGGAGGGTGTTCATGAGATCGCCCTGAAGCGGCACCTGGAGCGCCTTGTCCGCGGGCTGGTCGGGCACGACGGTGACCGTCCCGTCAACCGCCACCATGGTCGCGCCGTTGACGGCAAGCCGGGCGTCGGTGCCCTTGCCGAAGGCCACCGCGAAGGTCTCGCGCTGCCTGTCGCCGTTGGCGTCGATCGAGAAGGCGATGGTGTCGGAGAGCGTCGGCACCTCGCGATAGGCCTTGGCGATCGCGAGCATGAGCTGCTTGGCCTGGGCGACGCGCTCCGGCGTGCGCGAGGCCGCGTCGAACGCGGCACGAATCGCCTCGCCCGCAACGGGCGGCGCCTGTTCGGCCGCGGCGGGCGCCGGCTGTGAAGGCTGGGCGGGAGGCGTCTGATCGGGCGAGCGGGCGGCAAGCGACACGGCGCTCGCCAGCGTCAGCGAAAGGGCAAGCAGGGTGCGAATCATGGTCGTCGTCCTCGGTATCGGCTGGGTCGGGCTGGATCAGGCTGGATCAGGAACAGGTGCGTCGTTCAACCGGCCTCAGTCGCGCGGGATGGGCGCGATCCGACGGACGCCGGCGATCGCTCCGGCGTCGAGCCGATCGACCAACGATCGTACGGTCAACGCTCCCGGCGGTATCCGGGCATCGGCCGCTATTTCCGCGAGCGGGACGAGCACGAATGCTCGCTCCATCATCCGGGGATGCGGCAGGGTGAGCGGTCCGCCCCGCGGACCCGCGTTCGACACGACCGATTCCCCATCCATGAGGAGATCGATGTCGATCGTCCTTGGCCCCCACCGCTCACCCTCGCGCCGGATCCTGCCGAGCGATCGCTCGACCGACTGGGCTCGGGCGAGAAGCTCGTCGGTTCCCAATCCCGTCGAAAGAGCGGCCGCCGCATTCAGGTACATCGGCTGTCCCGCGGGCACCGGGTCGGTCTCGTACACATGCGACACGGCCACGACCCGAACCTGACCGTCCGCCTCGAGCCGGCGAAGGGCCTCGGCGATCGTCGCCAGTCGGTCACCGGCGCCACTGGCGAGATTGCTCCCCAAGGCGATGTGAACGGTGCGCGTCACTCCTGCGTTCGCTCCGCGGGAGGGGCCTCGGCGTAGGACCAGATGAAGGGCACGTCGGCCTCGCCCATCATCGCGCATCGGAGCCACTGCAGCGCCGCCTTCGCGGCCCGGTCCCGCACCACGTCGCGCTCGCCCGGGAACTGGAACCGACGGACCCGTTCGCCGTCGGGTCCGGCGAGTCCGATGAAGACCGTTCCGACCGGCTTGATCGGCGTGCCTCCCTCCGGCCCGGCGATGCCCGTCACGCCGATGCCCCACGTCGAGTGCGAGCACTCGCGGGCACCGACGGCCAACTGCCTCGCGACCGGCTCCGAGACGGCGCCGTGGGCCGCGAGCGTCGAGCGATCGACGCCGACCTCGCGGGCCTTCCATTCGTTCGAATAGGCGACGAAGCCGCCCAGGAAGACCTCGCTCGCCCCGGCCACCTCGGTGACCATCGCGCCGATGAGGCCGCCGGTGCAGCTCTCGGCCAGCGCCACCGTCTCGCCGCGCCGGCGAAGGAGCGCCACCGTCGCCGCCGCGATCGTCGTGCGCTCGCGTCCATACGCGTAGGGATGCCAGAGCCGCTCGACCTCGGCGGCCATCGACTCGACGGCGGCGAGTGCCTCGAGCCGCGGACCGCTCGCGCGGATGCGGGCGGTGACGACCGACTGCGACGCCGTCGTCCCGACGGTCGGGTTCGCGTCACGGCGCATGCGCTCGCCGAGGCGCTCGGCCAGGCTCGACTCGCCGAGGCCGTAGCTGTGCACCGCGAGCGTGGGCATCGCGGTGTCGCCGACGGCGGAGCGGACGAACGGCAGGACCGCCTCGTCGAACATCGGCTGCATTTCGCGCGGCGGTCCCGGAAGCGAGTAGACGCGGGCTTCGCCGACGGTCACGACGAGTCCGGGCGCCGTGCCCCGCGGGTTGTCCAGGCACGTCGCCGAGCGCGGACGCATGGCCTGCACGAGATTCGACGCCGGCATCGCCCGTCCCCGGCCGCGGAACCAGCGGTCCAGCGTGGCGCGGGCGATCGGGTCCTCGACCATCGGCGCGCCGCCGTCCGAGCAGCGGTTGAGGGCATCGCGGGTGAGGTCGTCGCGGGTCGGCCCGAGGCCCCCGGTGATGACTAACAATTCGTTCGATGACGCTAACGCGACGATCGCCTCGGCGATGCCGCCGACGTCGTCGGCGACGGTGCGGTGCTCGCCGCGGAAGACGCCCTCCGCCGCCAGCCGCGTCGCGATCCAGCGGGCGTTGGTGTCCTCGATCTGGCCGAGGACCAGCTCGTCGCCGACCGAGAGCGTCGCCGCCCTCATGACGCGCCTCCGCCGTCGCCGGCCGGCGCGACCGCTCCGTCGTCGGCGCCGATCTCGCGCAGGGCCATGAGCGCCGAGGGCGCGCCGGCCCCGAACCCCTCGCCGCTCACGACGAGGACGAGGTCGCCGTTCCGCGACAGCCCCCGCTCGCGGAGATGCCGCTCCGCTGCGCTGACGAAGTCGAGGAAGGTCGCCGGAGGCAGCTCGACGAGCATCGGCTCGACGCCCCGGAGGATCCGCATGCGGCGAAGCGACGCGATGTCGGTGGACGCGGCAAGCACCGGCACCGTGAACCCGTAGCGCGAGAGGAGAAGCGCCGTCACCCCGGTCTGGCTCCACGCGACGACGCGGGCGACGCCCAGGTCGCGGGCCGAGCGCGAGGCGCCGTGGGCGAGCGCCGCGACCCGGTCGCGCTCCCGCACGAGCCGTTCGGGCGGCGTCGCGGGCGCCCCGGTCGCGGCGAGATGGAGCTCGGCCTCGCGGGCGATGCGCACCATCGTCTCGACCGTGATCACCGGCCAGCGGCCCACCGCGGTCTCGCCGGAGAGCATGACCGCATCGCATCCGTCGAGGATGGCATTGGCGACGTCGGAGACCTCGGCCCTCGTCGGCACCGGGGCGTCCACCATCGACTGGAGCATCTGGGTGGCCACGATCGACGGCTTGCCTTCGGCCCGCGCCGTGGCGATCACGCGCTTCTGCAGCACCGGCACCTTCGCGACGTCCATCTCGACGCCGAGGTCGCCGCGGGCGACCATCACCGCATCGGCGGCGCGGACGATCTCCTCCATCCGCTCGATGGCCTGGGGTCGCTCGATCTTGGCGATGATCTGCGGCGCCGACGGGCGGCCGATCCGGTGGGCCGCGTGCTCGATGGCCGTTCGCAGGCGGCGCAGGTCGTCGGGATCCTGCACGAAGGACATGCCGACGAAGTCGATCCCGTTGGCGACGGCGAACTCGGCGCCGGCGAGATCGCGCTCGGTGATCGGGTCGGCCCGCACGCGGCTGTCCGGAAGGTTGATCCCCTTGCCCGTGCGGACGATGCCGCCGGTGAGCGTCGTGCAGACCAGCGCGCCGTCCCGGCGGTCGATGACCAGCAGCCGCACCGCGCCGTCGTCGATCAGCACCCGCTGGCCGGCCTCGGCATCCTCGACGATGCCCGCATAGGTGCAGGCGAGCGTCGGCTCGGGACCGAGCGTGCAGACCTTCCCGGGGCGTATGTGGACGACCTTGCCGACCTGAAGATCGATGCCCTCGATGGGGGCCTGCCCGACGCGGATCTTCGGTCCCGGCAGGTCTGCGAGCACGCCGGTCACCTGCCCGGTCGACGCCTCGACGGTGCGGATCGCGGCGAGCGTCTTCGCGTGCTGGTCGAGCGTGCCGTGGCTGAAGTTCAGCCGCACGATCGACACGCCGGCCCGAACCAGGGCCTCGAGCGTCGTCACCGAGCTCGACGCCGGTCCGACCGTGGCGACGATTCTCGTCAGACTTCGGTCCGCCACCAACTGGGGTCTCATGCGCTGCCGTTCCTCTCGCCGTTCTGTTCGCCGAGCCTGATGATCGCCTCGTACTGCTCGCGGAAGAAGCGGGTCATGATCGCCCGCAGCACCTCGGACTGGGCCGCGTCGGCGGGCCAGAGCCCCGCATCCTTCCATCCGCCTTTGAGCCATCCGTCGCGGATGGCCTCGAGCCGCTCGGGATCGCCGAGCGACATGGTCGTCGCGTTCGGCGCGGGCACCTCCGGCATCGCGTCGAAGCGACGGAGCATCTCCTTGAGCGTCGGATCGGTGACGTTCTCCTCGCCGACGATCGCGAGCCCCGCGGGATAGGCCGGGTGATGGACGATGGCCAGCCACGCCCTCCGGATGAGCGAGCGGTTCTCGATCGCCATCGCCACGAAGAGCGGCGGAAGGAAGGAGCGGTAGTGCCGGTTCGGCCTCTCGACCGCCGTCGCGACGGTGAAGGGATTCACCTGGTCGATGAGGCGGTCGAAGTGATCCGCGTACATCGAGGGGCGAATCGGCATGCGGCGCAGCTCGTAGCGCTCGGGGCCGAGTCCGTCCGCCGGCGGCGTCGCCAGCCGCTGCCTCGCCGCGAAGTTCCAGAGCGACTGTCCCTCGGGCGAGAGGACGAAGAGGATGAAGCGCTTCGCGAGCTCGGGATGCGGCGCGCCGCGGAGCATCGCGATCGGATCGGGATCGATCACCGTTTCGCCGACCGGATCGACGTAGCCGACGCGAGCGGCGCCGCCGGCGCGGCCGTCCCCGGCGTCGATCATCGCCTGCGACTGATAGCGCCCGTAGAAGTCGATGCAGAGGCCTGCGGCGGCCTCACCGAGACTCACGTCGGTCGGCGCCCGCGGCGAGCTGGCGGAGAAGGTCCGCGCGTTCGCCGCCATGCGACGGAGGATGCGCCACCCGTCGGTCCATCCGCGGCGCTGGAGAATCGCCTCGTACGCGGTCGTCACCGAGCCGCTTTGCGCCGGATTCACCAGGGCAATCCAGCCGACGAACTTCGGATCGCAGAGGTCCGCCCATCGCTTCGGCTCCGGGAGCCCGAGCTCGGCGAGGAGATCGCGGTTGTAGACGATGCCGAAGCCGGAGAGCGCCGCGCCGAACCAGAGTCCCTTCGGGTCGTAGAGCGGCGTGTCGCCGATGACCTTGGCGCCGCCGTACGCGGCCGCCATCGTCGCGGCATCGAGTTCGACCGGGGCGAGCACGGTGGTCGTGCGCGAGTCGCCCTTCGTGCCGGTCTCGAGGGATCGCGCGAGCTGCGTGAATTCGTAGGAGCCGCCGCCAAAGAGCAGGTCACCCTGGCCGCCGACCTCGGCGCCGCGGCGGAGGGCCGAGACGTATGCGGCCTCGAGCATTTTCCGGATCTCGCTCGTGCCTCCGGGCGTTGACCATGCGACCTCGACCGACTCGCCGTAGGTGCGCCGGTGCCACGCCTCGAAGGCCTGCTTGAACTCGTGACGGATGCTCTCGTGGTGCGGCGTGAAGATGACCAGCGTGCGGTCGGCTCCCGAGGTGCCCGTGGGCGCCGTCGACGGCGCGATGAGGATCGGCACGCCGATCAGGAACGCCAGTGCCGCGGCGAGCGCGAGCCTCGACCAGTGCATCAGCGCTGCCCCAATCCGCTTCGGATCTCGGCGCGGAATCGCTCGGCCGCCTTCGCGATCGCCGCGGTCCAGTCCGCGCCGCCGCCGCCCGCGGGATAGATGACCGAGCGGCTCGCGGTGACGATCGCGCCGGTGCCGTCGGAACGGAAACAGGGAAGGACGTCATCGACGCCGCCCCCCTGCGCTCCGTATCCCGGCACGAGGAACATCTGCTGCGGCATCCGCGCCCGAAGCGCCGCCGCGTCGTGGCGCTTGGTGGCGCCGACGACCGCGCCCAGGGCGCTCGTGCCGCGCTCGCCGAGATGGCCTGCGCCGAGCGTCGCGACCAGATCGGCCATCGCCTCGGCGATCGATCGGCCGTCGGCGAGGCGCAGCGACTGGAAGGCGTCGCCCGAGGGATTGCTCGTCCGCACCAGCGCGAAGGCCCCGCGTCCGGCGCCGCCCGTGGCGTGCAGGAATGGCGCGATGCCGTCGTCGCCGAGGTAGCCGTTCACCGTCGTCCAGTCGGCATGGTGGGCGAGGCTCGCGGCCGCGTAGTGCTCGGCGCTGATGCCGATGTCGCCGCGCTTCGCGTCGAGAATCACCTCGAATCCGGCGGCCCACGCGGCGTGGGCGACGGTGTGCAGCGCGGCGATGCCCTCGGCGCCGTAGCGCTCGTAGCAGGCCGACTGGAGCTTCACGCATGCGACGTGCTCGCGAATCGCCTCCAGCGCGCCGAGCGAGAATCGCTCAAGCGACGCGGCCGGCGCGAGGCCGGCGAGCGGCGACGGCATGCGGTCGATCACCGGATCGAGCCCGACGCAAACCGGCGCGCCGATCCGCTCGAACGCCGCAAGCAGTCGGTCGGCGGGATGGGCGGCGACGGCGGCGGAGGGACGGGCGGGCGCGGCTGCGGTCACGGTGCTCCTTCCGCGCTCGGCGGCGCGGGACTCCAACGGGGACGATGCGGTGGGCATCCTATACGGCGATGGCGTCGCGCGGCGCCCGCGGTGCGCCGCGCCGCCCGCTACGATCCGCACCGTGGACCACGACGATCATCCGACGCACCTCGACCTCGAGCGGACCCGGGGACTTTCGGTCGAGTGGGGCGACGGCCAGCGGGACTTCTTCCCGATCGCGTACCTCCGCCGCATGTCGCCCTCGGCGGACGCGAAGGCCCTGCGCGAGCAGATGGCGTCGAATCCGCTGACCGTGCTTCCCGCGGCCCGCGCCAGCGGACCGCTCGTCGCCCTCGACGCGGAGCTCGTCGGGCGCTACGCGATCCGGATCCGCTTCTCCGACGGCCACGACACGGGGATCTACTCGTGGCGCTATCTCCGCGAGATCGCCCCGCCCCGCCCCGCGGCGGGCGAGACGCGTCCCTAACGCTTCGTTCATCACCTCCGCGCGACGCCCTGCGATGAGCGACCTGACTCCCTGCCCACGACTCGACGACGCCGATGCCGCGGCCCTCAGGGCGCATGCGCCGGCCCACCCGTCGCCCTTCGTCGCGGAGCTCACGGTCGCCCCGGAGCACCTCAGCCGCCTCGTGCCGCATGCCAACAACGTCGAGTACCTGCGCTGGATCGACCGCGTCGCGGAGCTCCATGCCGACGCCCTGGGCCACACCCGCGCCGCGCTCCTGGCGGGCGGCCACTGCTTCTTCGTCGCGCGGCACGAGATCGACTATCTCGGCGAGTGCTGGGAGGGCGATCGGCTGCTGGTCGCGACCTGGGTGCGCTCGATGCGCAAGACGACGTCGTGGCGCGACACGATGATCGTGCGCCCCGCCGACCGGAGCGTCGTCTGCCGCGCGAGCACGCTCTGGGCCTTCGTGCACATGGAGTCGCGGAGGGCGGCACGCGTCCCGGCGGCGATGGCCGCGTCCTTCGGTCCGCTCGATGCGCTCCGCGCCGGCGCGGCGCCGGAGAGCGGAGAATGACCTCGCTTCCGCCCATCCTTCCGCACATCGCGATGCTGGTCTCGCCGCAGCGCGCCGCCGAGGAGGGGCCGCTCACCCACCGCATGGCCGTCGGCCTCGTCGGCGACGGCGCGACGGTGACCCTGATCGATCCGCTGCCGGAGCGCGATCCGGACGTCATGCAGCCGCAGCGCGTCCGCGTCGATCGCCGCTTCGAGCTGCCTCGCCGCGAGCGCTACGAGCAGCGCGTCCCCTTCTGGCGGCGGCGCGACAGGCTCCATCGGCTCGCGGCGCAGTTCGAGCGATCCGTTCCGGACATCATCTGGGCCGCCGGCGCCGACGCGTGGGATCTCGCGACGTCGCTCGGCGAGGAACTCGACCGTCCCGTCGCGCTCGACTTCCGGCGCAAGGACGACCTCCGCCAGGCGGGACACGCGATCCGGAGCGACCGCGTCGTCGCGATCGTCGCGCCATGCGAGGCGCTGGCCCGCGAGGCCCGCGCGCTCGTCGGCGAGCAGTTCGTCCGCGTCGTTCCGATGGGCGTGCGCGTCGACGATTCCTTCTCGCCGCGCATCGGCCCGCCGCAGGTGGTCGCGATCCTGGCCGAGGGCCACGACGAGCGGGCGTTCTCCGCGGCGCTTCGCGCCGCCCGCGCTGCCCTGGAGCGCTTCCCCGACCTGCTCTTCACGGTCGAGTTCCCGGGCAGCGCGTCGGCGGCGGTGTGGCGCTTCGCACGCTCGCTCGGCCTCCTCGACCGGATCACCGCCATCGACGGCGCCGCGGGCTCGGGGTTGGCCATGACCGCCGTGCGCACCTGCGACGTCCTGCTGCTGCCCGAGCCGCGCGGCGGCCCCCGCGCCGAGACGCTCGTGGCGCTCTCCCGAGGCGTGCCGGTCATTGCCGCGGTTGATCCGATGGCCGACGTGCTGGCCGACGGCGAGACGGCGGTGATGCTTCCGGCCGGGGACCAGCATTCCCAGCTCTGGGCCGATGCGCTCATGGCGACCCTCGACCATCCGGAGCAGGCCCGGGCATTTGCGGTGCGCGGCCGATCGCTCGTGCTCACCCGTCATCGCTCGGCGGTTGCGGCCGCCGCGTGCCTGGCCACCGTCAATGACCTGCTCCGGGGCGGGCCGCTGCGATTCGTGACTGCCACGTCTCAAGCCACCTGAATGGCGAACGTTGCGCGCGTCGGCTTGTCAAGTTCCGAATGGGTGTTCTCACGCACCCGTGGAATTTTGTGGAAAACTGGGGCTTGTCTGAGAGTTGTGCCGACAAGTACCGCGTCGCAGGAAGCGTGAGCGATGGCCACCCTGCGGCGTGCGGACTCTCAGCCAACCGGTCGGTCGAGTCAGCACCCAACGAGCATCTTTCTCCCCTCCGCCCCGTTGATTCCCTCCATGAGTCAACGGGGTTTTTCGTTGCCGGGGACGGAGAACCGCGCCGCTCGCCGCCGACGTCTTGACCCGGCGGCAATCACGCCGGAAGATAGGTGACGGTGGGGTGGACCGCCCCGTCGAAGCGTTTGCCGCTTCTCTTTCCGTACCCTTTTCGCCCTTGAGGGCGTGCTGGCATCGCTTGGTCCACGAGCGACTCCGACCATCACCCCTCGCATGAGAGCCCTCGTGATGACGAGGGAAGGACCATGAAGACCACCTCAAAGCTCGCCCTCGGACTCGCCTGCGCGACCGCCTGCCTCGTGCTCGGCGCGTGCGGCGAAGGAAACGTTCCCGCCCGCAAGGACGTCCAAGTGAAGCCCCCGGCCACGAATCCCACCCCGGCCCCCGGCGACAAGTTCAAGGGTTCGTTCGGCAAGAACGAGTCCGGCAGCGGCGCCCCCGCCGGCGACGCCCCCAAGAAGGACGGCGACAAGAAGTAAGCCGTACGGTCGGAACGCTCCGACCGCCCACGGACCACGACAACGCCCGCAATTCGCGGGCGTTGTCTTTTGTGCGTTCCGGCGAATGAGCCGGACGCGGCGCGACCGGCGGCCATTCAGGTCGCCCCGTCGGCGAGGCGGCATCGATCTCGCGCCGGGCCTCGCCCGTCCGGCCATGTGATGGCAATTCGTTCCGCGGACCGGACGCTTCGGAACACCCCGATCGCTCGAGGAGGTCTGCCGTGCGGTTGGTCATCATGATCGTTCTTTCACTCGTCGCTCTGCTGCTGTGCGGCTGCAAGCCAAGGACGCCCAACACCAGCGTCCGCCCGACCGGCACGGGCCAGCAGACCGCACCGGGCAACACCTTCCATCACCTCGGCGAGGGCAACAGCTCGACGTCGGTCCCGGCGGCGCCGGCCAATCGTCCCGCGAGCTGACCAGGCCGAACCGGCGGTACCGCCCGGGGAACCGCGAAAGAAAAACCGCCGATCGGACTACGTCCGGATCGGCGGCGGGTGGATGGCACAGGAAGCGAGTCGTCGAGAGACGGCGGACGCGTCGCGAGCGCCGGCTTCTCTCTCACTCTCTCTATCCGCAAGAATCCCGCGCCAGTCGCGTCGTTTCGAGATGACGCGCGAGAAATCGCGCCGCACCGTTCCAACGGCGCGGCTGGCGCGGGCGGGTGCGGCTGGCGCGGGCGTGACCGTCTGGTTGGACTGAACGGCCGAGCGGCGGCGCCGTCAGCGCATGAGCCCGCTGAGTACCTCGAGCCCCTTCCGCAGCTTGTCCTCGTGCGTCGCGTACGACAGGCGGAAGTGCGAATCGCGGCGGCTGAAGACCTTGCCGGGGATGACCAGCACGCTTCGCTCGATGGATCGTTCGACGAATTCGGAGGCCGTGATCCCAAGCCTCTGCGGGACCTCGACAAAGCAGTAGAACGCGCCGCCCGGCTGGGCAACGGACGTCAGGCCGCGGAAGGCATCAAGGACCATGTCGCGCCGCCCGCGATAGCGCTCGACCTCTTCGTTCATGTCGATGTCAAACGCCGGGACGACCCCCCATTGAGCGATCGATGGCGCGCAGACAAAGGTGTACTGCTGGAGCCGAGCCATCGCCTGAATGAGCTCCTGCGGGCCGGCGGCATACCCGAGCCGCCAGCCGGTGCATCCGTAGCTCTTGCCGAAACCCCGAATCAGCAGCAGATCCTGCGAGTAGCGGGCCGGGGTGGGGAAGCGACCTGCCTCCTTTGCGTCCGCAAAGACGAATTCGTCGTAGATCTCGTCGGAGATCAGCAGGATTCCCTTGGCCCGGCAGAGGTCGACCATGTCGGCGACCTCGCGTTCCTTCAGGACGACGCCGCAGGGATTGCTTGGGCTGTTGAGCAGCACGAGCTTGGTCCGCGGGGTGATGAGCTTCTCCACCCGCTCTGCGGTCATCCGAAAGTCGGGATAGGTGTCACAGGTGACGATCGTGCCGCCCGTCATTGTCCCCAACTGCGGGTACATCACGAAGTACGGGTCCGGGACGATCGCCTCGTCGCCCGCATCGAGCAAGCACATGAACGCCAGAAGGAGTGCCCCGCTCGTCCCGCTCGTCACGATCGCCCCGCGCTCGGCATTCGGTCCCGTCCACTGCACCTCCTCGCCGAGCCGCCGCCAGATCGCGTCGAGCAGCGGCGGAATGCCCTGGGTGACGGTGTAGCCATTGCGGTTCTCGACGATCGCGTCGATCGCCGCGCGCTTCATCCTCTCCGGCACGGGAAAGTCGGGCTGGCCGATCGAGAGGTTGATCGGGTCCTTGAGCTTCGCGGCGAGGTCGAAGACCTTGCGGATGCCCGAGGCGTCGATCGCCTTGGCCCGGCGGCTGATGAGGCGATCGATCGGAAGCGAGGTGGCGACGGCGGTGGTCATGGCTGCGGCCTTCGAACGGGTCAACGGAGGCATCACTGTACGAAAGTGCAACGCCCTCCACCGGAGCGGAGGGCGTTGAGCACGATTCGGGACGCTGGCCTTGGGCCAGAGGCTCGTCGCCCCAGAGGCTCGTCGCCCCAGAGGCAGCGAGCGGCGTCGATCACTTCTTCTTGGCGCCACCGGCCGGGGCAGCGGCCTTGGCGGCGGGAGCGGCGGCCTTCGCGCCGGCAGCCGGGGCAGCGCCCTTGGCGGCGGGAGCGGCGGCCTTCGCGCCACCGGCGGCCGGAGTGGCCGGAGCGGCGGCATCGCCCTCAGCCTTGACGGCCTTGGCCTTCTTGGTGGTCGTGTTGATGTTGCCGACCTTGATGATGCCCAGCGGGCTGTTCTTCGACGCGGCGAAGCGCTCCTGCGAGGAGAGCTTGGTGATCCGCTCCGCCCGGGTGAGGACGTTGCGATGCTGGCTGAGGGAGCCGGACTTGGTCTTGAGGCTGTTGTGAATCGTCATGGGAGTGCTCGCATTCGCTCTTAGGCAGACTTGTGCTTTTTGGGATAGAGGTCGCCGAAGTCGCCGTTTCCGCGCGCCGAACTCTTCCACTTCAAACCGACCGACCTGATCTTCGCCTCGAGGGCCTTCACGGCCGCCGATTGCCGCTCGCCGCCGGAGAAGCCGGGGCAGACGATCACAAGGCGAAGTTCCCCATTGTCATCGGGAACCAGATGCGCATCAAGTCCGTTCTTCCGGCAGAACTCGACCATGGGGGCACCCTTGAGCGCCGCCGCGTGGGCGAGGACGAAATAGTTCAGCCCGGGCTGCCGGGGATCGCCGCCTGGAGCGGGTCCGAGATCCTGAGCTCCCCCCCCGTCGCCTGGAGGCCCTCGGTCGCCCGCAGGCGTGGAGCGACCGGCCTCGGGGCTTCCACCGGCGGGAGTTCGTGGCCGCTCGCCGCCGGAAGGGCTGCCGGCGCTGTCGTTCTGAAGGCTCTGCGGCCGCTTTCCGGCTGTGAGCGGGTCGTAGGTCGGCAGGTTGGCCTGGGCGTTGAGTTCCTCGATCCGCCGCTGCTCGAAGCGCTTGGCCGATGAATTCTCGCCGGCCGAAAAGCCGTAGATGTAGACGCAGACCAGTGCGGCGAGGGCCGCAGCGATCGCGACATAGGCGTAGCCGACCGGGATTTTGAGGAAGCGTCCTGGTCCGACCGGCACCGCGGGACCAGGCGTCCCCCCGCCTGCTGGCTCGGGCTGGACGTGGCCGCCCCCTCCGCCCATGCCGCTTCCGCCACCGATGATCACCGACGCTCCGCCCGTCGACGAACTCACTGCCGAAGCGGTCGACATCGACGCGGGCCGCTGCTGCGGCGTGGGCCGCAGCAGTTCGTACATCGCAGGTTGCGTGGGTTTCCGGGCCATGCGGGCCATCCTACTCGGCTCAACGACGAGCGTCGGAGGTTGTCGGCGGTTCGGCCAACTCGAGCACCAAAATTGCATCGCTGTCCGGCGCGGGCATGCGCGAGGTCCACGCCTCCCAGTTGGCGGCCTCGACGTCGATCTGGTCGGGAATCACCCGCGTCGCCGCGACCGTTTCGTCGCCGAAGGTGACGAGCCCCACGATCGAGCCGGTGTAGTCCGCAACGTAGTGCTCGCCGGGTCGCTTCCACGACGGCGGATTCGGCGCGAAGCGGCTTCCCGCGAACACCCAGGTTCCCGGGAACGCCCGACCGTCGGCCCCGCGAATCCACTCCGTGAGGTCACGCTCGATCGGCGCGGGGCTCTCCGCCGTTTCGCGGTAACGAACTCGCACGCGGAGAGCGGAACCCGTCGGCGGCTCGGTGATCGTCTGCCGACCGTCCGATCGCCAGCGCCCCGGATGCCCGGGCACGGCACCCGCAAGGAGAAGCGCCGCGTGCACCTCGCTTGGAGCGACGCTCAGCACGAGCAGCGACTCGTGTTCGCGCGAGTCCCGTCCGCAGACGACCTGCTCGAGAAATCCCTGCACGGTGGCGACCTTCGCCGGGATCGTCACGCGGGCCGCTGCCCGGTCG
The DNA here is from genome assembly GCA_044220875.1 of Phycisphaerales bacterium. Classification (GTDB taxonomy): domain Bacteria; phylum Planctomycetota; class Phycisphaerae; order Phycisphaerales; family SM1A02; genus JAEUIT01. Next base: position 188,448 of record JBGAQH010000004.1, read on the forward strand.
ACCTCGATGCCGTGCGGCAAGCGCACCACTGCCGGCGGCGCTGACGACGCTGCGGGCGCGGGCGTCTGAGGCGCAGCGTCCGACTCCGAGACCGGTCCCTCGGGCGGTGCGGTCCTCGGGGCCTGCGGTGCGGTGGGCGCATCGGCCTCATGGCCTGAGGTTGCGTCCGCGGCGACGGGCGGTCGGGGTGGCGAGGCGCACGCGACGAGCGTCGCGAGGACCGCAAGAACGGAGCATCGGAGCATGTTCGTCCGCGCTCTCATCGGAGCGGTCATCAGCACACACTTTGGCGCACACATGGGCGCACTCCCATCAATGCGACCCGCCGGGTCGCGGTGCCCGCACCATCGCTCACCGCGCGATGAACGAAAAAAAAGGCCCGGCGGAGGCAAGCCTCGGGCCGGACCCTTCCGGGGGCATGATAGGTGGTCCCTGCGTCGGGCGGTTGCGTCCGACGCGAGACAGTGGGAAGGTACGAAGCGAGCCGCATCGGGCAAGCGAGTCCGCACGATGTCCGCGCTCATGCCCGCCCGACGGAGTGCACAGTCCGCACGACCGGTGCAGACGGTCGTCCCGCATGCTCACGCTTCGCCGAACAGTTCGCTTCTCGCTGCTCCCTCCGGGTCCGCCCGGCGCGGCGCTGCCCGCCGAGCCCCGACACAACCCGCACGCCGGCTGGCCGCAGGCCCACGGCGCGACGGGCGTCGGCGCGTACGGCGAGATCGACGTCGAGGTCCGCGGCGAGCCCGACCCGATGAGCGGGTATCTCGTCAACATCACCCTGCTCGATGCCGCGGTCCGCGAACATGCCCTCGGCTGGCTCTCGGCGGCCTTCGCCCGACAGTTCACGGATCGCGTTCCCCTCGAGCCCGCCGCTGTGACCGTCGCCCTGGCCCATCGCATCGCCGAGGGGCTGGCGTCAACCTTTCTCGCGCTTCCCGGCCGAGCGCTCAGCGCCGTGACCTGGCGCATCAGCCCGACCTTCAGTCACCGATACGACCTCACCATGCCCGAACGCATCGAGATCAGACAGCGCTTCGAGTTCTCCGCCTCGCACCGGCTGCATTGCCCCACCCTCGACGACGCGGCAAACCGGGCGCTCTTCGGGAAGTGCAACAGCCCCAACGGCCACGGCCACAACTACCGCCTCGAGGTCTGTGCCGCTCTGCCGCTCGGCGAGGCCCATCGCCTTCCGGTCGGGACCTTCGATCGGATCGTCGACGAGACGGTCATCCGACGATTCGACCACAAGCACCTGAATCTTGACGTTCCCGAGTTTGCCACGCTCAACCCGAGCGTGGAACATATCGCCAAGGTCTGCCACGATCTCCTCGGGCCCGCGCTGGCCCGTCACGGCGCCGACATCGCGTCGGTGACCGTGTGGGAGACCGAGAAGACCTCCTGCACCTATCCGGCCCGCACCGAACGATGCGCGAGCCGCAGCGGAACCACACCATGTCCCCCCGAACCCTGACGCTCGCCACGATCCTCCTCTCCGCCACCGCGTTCGGGCAGGACGCCCCCGTGTCGCCGCAGCCCGGCGCGCCGCGGGTCGACCGCCCCGCCCCGCCCGCCCGCGCCGCGGCGCCGGCCGCCCCGACCGCGCCGCCCGAGGTGGCCGCGATCAAGGTCGACTTCGACGAGATGGCCCGCTACCTGTCGCGCAAGGGCGGCGTCACCGGCGACGACCGCGCCGCGCTGCGGGCCCTCGCCGCGCGGGTCGCGCCGCATGCCGCGGCCAAGGACCCCACCGCACTCTCGATGCAGGTGCAGATCGGCACGTGGCTCGACGACCGCGCGCTCGTCGACTCCTCCTACATGACCATCCTCGAGCTCAACGCCAACAACGACATCGCCCTCGCCCAGTGGCTCGGGACGATGAACCGCCGCCTCGACTACGAGCGCTGCGTGAACGAAGCGTTAGCTCACGGCCCGGTGATGGGCGCGTCGCCCCGCGTCTCGCTCGCCGCGATCGAGGCCCTTCTCGGCCTCAACCGCATCGGCGAGGCCAAGCTCCGCATGGATGCGATCGCCCTTCCCGCCAACGAGCGGCCTGACGTCACCGGCCGCCACGCGGCGCTCAAGACCCGCATCGAAGCCCTCTTCCCGGTCTGGCAGGCCGAGGACGCGGCACGACAGGCCGAGGCAACCGCGAACACGCTGCCGCGCGTCGAGCTGACGACGGCGAAGGGAGCGATCGTCATCGAGCTCTTCGAGGAGCAGGCCCCGAATTCGACCGCGGCGTTTCTCGACTTCGCCGCAAGCGGGCTCTACGGCGGCACGACCTTCCACAAGCGCGTGAATGGCGTCGGCCTCCTCGGCGGCGACCCCAACTCGAAGCCCGGCGCGAAGGCCCGCCCCGGCACCGGCTCGCCCGGCTTCCGCATCGCCGACGAGGCGGCGCGGCCCGACCACCGACCCGCCCTGAGCGGCACGGTGGGATTCGCGAAGGCCGAGGCGCCCAAGCCGACCAAGCCGGGCGAGGCCCAGACGACGCGAACCCTCAAGGACAGCGCAGGCTCGACCTTCTTCATCCTCACCTCGCCCGCCGAGTACCTGAACGAGGAGTTCACGATCGTCGGCCGCGTCGTCGAGGGGTTTGACACCGTGCTGCAGCTTGCACCGGGCGATGCGATCGTCTCGGCGAAGGTCCTCCGCAAGCGCGACCACGAGTACGCGGTGCAGAAGTCCCCTGAGCCGAAGACGCCGGTCGAGGTCACCGTCATCACCAACGCGCCGAAGGCCCAGCCGGGCATGCCGATGCCGGGACAGGGCCCGACGCCGGGCAACGTGAAGACCATTCAGCCCAACGGCGGCCCGGTCCGCCCGCCCGTCACCCGCTGAACCACAACATCGACCTTCGCCTTCAGGGGACCCGCATGGCCCGAATCGTTCGCCACGAAGCCACCGCCTCGATCAAGATCGAACCGCAGGAGAAGCCAATCTTCGTCTGCGCCTGCGGCATCTCGAAGACCTTTCCGTTCTGCGACGGCAGCCACAAGCGTTGCCGGGAGGAAGAGGCGGGCCACTGCTATCGCTACGACCCGACGACGCTCGAGGTCGTCGAGAAGCGTCCCGAGTGATCCCGACTGCGGCACCCCCCTCTGCAGCACCCGCCGCGGCGCCCGCTCCGCCGCATCACCCCAAGTCCTCTTCGCCGAGGAGCCGGAACCCCTTCCGCCGGAGGATCTGGCCGGCGAGCGTGTTGTCGTCAACCGCCACGGCCACCGTCGGATTGTCGTCGGTGGACATCATCACCGGATACGCGAAGCGGATGTTCAGCTCCGCGCCGAGGAGGAAGAGGCAGATGTGGGTCAGGGAGAGGTTGTTCGTCAGCTCGACCACGAGCAGGTCGGTCTCGCTGAAGGCCATCTGCTTGCGGCGCATCAGGTGACGGGCCGCGTCGGCATTGTCGAATATCAGGCGGACGACCGCGTGGTCGCTCGAGTCGAGGACGCTGAAGGCCCGCAGGTTCACCTCGGGGGCGTCGTCAAAGAGCTGCACAAGCTCGAGGAGCTTGCCGACCCGGTTGTCGAGAAAGACGCTGAACTGTCGCACGCTCGGTGGCGCGTAACTCCGTTCGGTGGACGGTTCGACGATGTCCGGAGGCGCCTGACTCATGCGGTGCGACACTGTACACGCTCTTCGGATCCACCGGCCGCCGCGCGGAACCATCGCGAGCGACCGAGTCCGCCCGCTACAGTCCCACCACCATGAACTCCGTGTTCGCGCTTCCGCTGCTGACCGTGATCGTCCACGTGACGACGCCGGCCGCCGGGCCGCCGGCCGAACCGCCCGCAACGGGAGCACCCGCCAACGCCGCCGCGGAGGCTCTCGACGCGCTCCTGCGCGAATACGACGCCTGGCGCTTCCACGAGTTTCCCGAGCTCGCCAGGGCCCGCGGCGCGGCGACCCGCGAGGACGCCATCACCGAAGTCGGGCTCGCGGCGGAGGGACGACGCCGCGGCCAGCTCGCTGTTTTCGTCGAGGATCTCGGCGCCATCGACGCCTCAGCGCTTGGCGACGCGGATCGGCTCGACCGTGAGCTGCTCCGCATCGACCTGCAGCAGGCGATCGATCGCTATGACCGGGGACTTTGGCTCCTCGCCGTCGGTCCGCAGCACGGGCCGCAACACTCGATCGGGCACATCGCCGAGGGGATGCGCTTCGACTCGGACGCGGACTGCGAGAACTACCTCAAGCGGCTCTCCTGGGTCCCGCAGAATCTCGCCAACGTGATCGAGATCCTCCGCGAGGGGATTCGCCGGGGGCTCGTCCCCTCGAAGGCGAGCGTGGCCGCGGTCCCCGCCCAGTTCGACGAGGCCCTGGCCAACGGCGTGCCCGCACTACGGGAGCCGCTCATGCGATGCCCCGCCAGCGTCAGCGAGGCCCGCCGCGCCGAGTTCCTCCAGGAATTCGACGAGCGGCTCCTTCCCCCGATCCGCACTGCCCTGCAGGACCTCGCCGCGATGGTCCGCTCGGAATACCTGAGCGCGTGCCGCGACACGGACGGGCTGCGGGAGCTCCCGAACGGGAACGATCTCTATCGCTTCGAGCTTGCGGCGGCGACCACCGCGGCGCTCTCGCCGGAGGAGATCCACGCCATCGGCGAGCGGGAGGTCACGCGGATTCGGGCCGAGCTCCTCGACGCGATCCGCGGCACCGAGTGGTTCCGCGCCTCCGCGGAGCGCGCCGCGCTCGCGCCGTCGGCGCTCATCGCGTCCTATCGCGCCGATCCCCGCTTCCGTCCCGCGATCGGCGAGGCCCTCGTCGGCGAGTACCGCGCCCTCTGCGTGCGGGCCGAGGCCGCGATGCCCGCGCTCTTCGGCCAACGACCGCTGCGACCCGTCGCCGTTCGGGCCGCGGCCCCGTACCTCACGCTCGCCCAGCCCGCGACCCGCTACGAGGCGGGCTCGCCCGCAACCGGCGACCCGGGACTGCTGGTCGTCAACATCGCCTCGCTCGACCGCTCTCCGCGCTGCGAGGCGGTCGCGAACGCGCTGCGCGACGCGATCCCCGGGCGTCACCTGCAGTCCGCCGTGGCCGGCGAGGTCGCCCACCTCCGGCCGTTTCGACGCGATCGCGAGTGCGCTGCGTTCGTCGAGGGATGGGCCGACTACGCCGAACGCTTGGGGATCGAGATGGGGATGTACGCGACCGCCGACGACGAGGCCGGCCGCCTGCTGATGTCGCTGCGCCACGCCTGCGCGATGGTCGCCGACACCGGCATCAACGTCCTGGGCTGGACGCGCGATCGGGCCATCGCGTCGTTTCGCGAGAACGTCGGACTCGCCGAGGAGGAGGCCCGCCTCGAGGTCGAACGCGTCCTCGCGTGGCCCGGACGGGCCTGTGCCGGACCGCTTGGCGCGATGCGGATTCTCGAGCTGCGGGCAACGGCGGAACGCACGCTCGGCGAGCGCTTCCGAGTCCGGGACTTCCATGATGTCGTGCTCGGCGGCGGCGCGATGCCCCTGCCGCAACTCGAAGAGCGGGTGCGGCGATGGACCGACGCCGAACGGGCGAAGGGGGCCGCGGCGGGCGAACCCCGCTGAGCCTACGCCCGGAACATCTGGCCCATCTTCTTGCCTAACACCATGCTCGCCCCCACGAGGCACACCGCGAGGAGGGCCATGCCCCACACGCCGAGGGCGCTCGCGACGGAGGGACCGTCGCCCAATCGGTCGGCGAAGGTGTAGATCGCCTTGGTGATCGGGAAGTGTCCCTCGCGCTGGGCGAGGATGAGCGAGTCGCTCACCTCAAGCATCGCGAACGCGAAGGCGAGCAGGCCGCCGGCGACCAGGTTGGCGACGATGAGCGGCAGGACCACGCGACGCGTCATGGTGAAGCGGCTCGCGCCGAGATTGAGCGCGGCCTCCTCGAGCTCGACCGAAGTCTGCTCGAGACCGGCCACCGCCGAGCGGACCACGTACGGCAGCCGGCGAATCGCGTAGGCCATGATGAGGAGCGGCATCGGATTCGGGTCGGCACCCAACACGTCGCCCAGGGGCTTCAGCGGCGCTGCGTTCAGCCACGCCAGCGCTCCCGCGGGAAGCCACGACGCGAGCGGCGCGAGCCACGACGGCATCGCCCCGCTGAAGGGCCACTCAAGCGTCATCGCAACGTAGCCGAAGGCCATCACGAGGCCGGGGACCGCCAGCGGCAGCATCACCAGGGCGTCGAGGACCCAGCGCCCGGCGATATTCGTCCGAACCAGCAGCCGCGCGACGAAGACGCCGACAACGAGGTCGAGCGCCACCGCGAGACCCGCGAGGAAGAGGCTATTGCGGATCGCCCCCGCCGAGAGCTGGTGGGTCAGCGCGGTCTCGAAGTGGTCGAAGGTCCAGTGCGAGGGCAACACGGAGCGGTACCACTGGCCGCTCGCGCTGAGGCTGGTCAGGATCACGCCGAGGTGGGGCAGCGTCGCGATGCACGCCACCGCCAGAAACAGCAGGTTCGCGCCGAGAGCCCTCGCGCCGGTGAGTCGCGTCTCGCGGCTCCCGACCGAGGCCTTCGAGTACATCGCATAGCTCTGCCGCCCGAGCAGCGACTTGCCGAGGACATAGAAGCCGACCGCGCAGGCCAGCATCACCGCGGTCAGCGCATAGGGCTGTCGCGAGTTCTCCATCTCCTTGATGCCGTTGAAAATCTGGACCGGCGTCACGTCGTAGAACTCGAGGAGGAGCGGCGTGCCCAGCTCGGTGAAGCTCCAGATGAAGACGATCGTCGCGCCGGCGAAGAGGCCGGGGCGGACCAGCGGAAGCACGATGCGTCGCAGGCGTGTCCAACGCGACGCCCCGAGGTTCGTCGCCGCGTCCTCGAGCGCCGGATCGAGATTGGCCAGCGCCGCCGCGAGATTCAGGTAGAGGATCGGATAGAGCGAGAAGGCCTCGAGGAGGACGATGAGGGCGAAGCCCCCCTTGCCGAGGAAGTCGATCGGCGCGCTGATGAGGCCGCTGCCGTGGAGGAGGGCGTTGATCGCGCCCCCCTGGCCGAGCAGTTGCCGGAGGCCGATCGCACCGACGAAGGGCGGCAGGATCAGCGGTGCCAGCAGAAGCGTCGTGACGACGCCCTTTCCCCGCCATGCGGCGCGGCTGGCGACGAGCGCCAGCGGGAAGGCGATGAGGATCGCGACGAGCGTCGTGCAGGTGGCGATCGCCGCCGCATTGAGCAGTCCGCCGCGCCAGGTCGGATTGCGGATGGTCTCAAGCAGCGCGTAGCTGACGAAGGCCCCCCGCTCGTCGATCACGGCGCCGCGGAGCGTGAGCCAGATCGGATAGAGAAGGAACGCCGCCAAAAACGCCAGCAGCGCCGCCAGAAGGACATAGGGACCGAAGCGCCCACGCATGCGGGGCGAAGTCTACCGCGGACCGGACTGGGCCGCGGGTTCGCCCCGCGCCGACGATCAGCCCGTCCACGCGCCGAGCAGGAGCGCCAGATCCGATGCGTTCACGGCGCCGTCGCCGTCAAGGTCACCGGGCGCCGCGGCGCCCCAGGCGCCGAGCAGAATCGCAAGGTCGGAGGCATCGACGTGATCGTCGCCGTTCAGGTCGCCGAGCGGGCCGGTGTCGGTCATGAACCACGCGACGGCGACGGGCACGGTCGACTGGGCGCCGGTCTTCCGCTTCACCTCGATCACGTAGTCGCCCGCGTCGAGGTTCGTGACGTACAGGTGCTCGACGTTGTCGATCGTCGAGATGCTCGAGACGTTGCCGCCCCCGAAGGTCCCCGGATCCCCCACCAGCGGAATGAGCGTGGTGCCGCTCACCTTGTACAGGTTGAGGTCGATGTCCATCATCGTGAAGCTGCCGAAGTTCGTCGCCACCGTCCGGTTCCAGCCCGCCAGCACCGACACCTCCGCGGTCGGCCCCCAGGCCGTGAACCGGTAGTACTGGCTCGTGTTCGAGGCGATCGTCGGGATCCAGTCCCAGCCGCGATCGTTGATGGTCCGCACCGCCGGCACCGTCGCGGAGCCGTTCTGCTCCTGCCCGGTGAGGATGAAGTGGCTGCGGTCGATGTTGAGGAGATCCGCGCCGTAGAGAGCGTCAAGCGGCGTTGCGGTCTGGCCGCGCGTGGCGCCGCTCGTCGGCGCGCCGTTGGTCCAGCCCGGACGATGCGTGGTCCCGGCCATCAGGACGGTCTTGATGAGCGTCGCGCGATCGGCGTTGGGATTCGCGGCGAGGGTCGGATCGAGATCGGTGGTCTGGAAGAGAAGCGCCGCGGCGGCGCCGATGATCGGCGTCGAGAAGCTCGTGAACCCGGCCGGCGCCACGATGTCGGGCTTGCGCCGGTTCTGTCCGTCGAGGCCCGCGGGCGTCAGGCCGTTGCAGTGCTGGCCGTTCGCGAGCCCGACCGTGAGGGCGTGGTAGCCATAGCCCATCAGCGGATTCGCGGCGCTGCCGGCGCCGTTGTTGGTGCCGACCACCGCGAGCACGTTGTCGCGATTCAGCTCGAAGTCGAAACGGCGCAGGCCGTCGTTGTCGAGGAAGGTGCTGCCGAAGGACCCGATCCAGCTGCCGTTGAAGATCCGCATCCCCGCGGGCGGCGTCGCGGGCGGCGTCGTTCCCTGGTTCACCTTGAGAAAGCTCGTGGTGACCCAGAGGTTCGCCGACCAGACGGAGATGTTGGTGACGCCGGGGGCGATGCTCCCCGTGTTGCCGTAGAGGGCCAGCCCCACCGTCGTGGCGTGACCGCTCACGCCGAAGGCGCCGGTCATCGGCGTGAAGGTCTTGCCCGCGAAGTCCGGGTTGGCGGTGTTGGGGCCGTAGTTGCCCGCCGTCTCCTCCGCCTCGACCTGTCCGATGCCGTACCCCGCACCGGTCGGCACGTTTGCCGCGCCGAGGCGGAGCTTGAGCGCCGTGTAGCCGATGTCGTCGAAGACGTCGGCGAGGGCAAGCCCGGACCCTCCGCCGATGGCACAGCACGCCACGGCAGCGGCGAGGAATCCACGGGGCGAACGACGATGGGCGCGGGGCGAGCTCGCGTGCGGCATAGGGCGGGTCTTGAAGGCGTGGCGACAGCGACGAGAAGCGGTTTCCGGACCGCTCACTGACGTCGCACCCTCACCGTATCACCGGATCCGACCCTGACCAACCGCGATTGCGCCGGAAGGTCCGAATCCTCCGGCGGAAGCCTGAGCATTTGTCCCGCGTGCGCGGGCAGGTCCGAACAGCGGAGCCCTGCGGCGGCGATGCGGCGCAGGTCGCCGTCGACCGAGGCGCCGCTCACTCCTTGGTCGGCTCCGCCTCGGGTGCCGGCTTGGCGCCGGAGTTGGCCCCCTCGACGGGCATGGCCAGCCCGGTGGTCGGCTTGGTCGGCACGCGCGGCGCGGCCATCTCGTCGGTGACGCGAATCTCGACGCGGGCGTTCTTCGAGTCGTGGGCCGCATCCGCGGGATCGGCGTCGGCTCGCTCGTTGTCGCCCGAGACGTTCACCCGGATGCGCGACCACTCGATGCCGGCGACAACCAGCGCTTCCGCGACGGCGACGGCCCGGTCATAGCTCATGTCGAAGGCCTCGCGCGGCTGGCGGAACGCCTCGGAGACGCCGGTGTGTCCGCGCACCTCGATGACCGCGTTGCGCCCGCGCTGCTTGCGGGCGAACTCCGCGATCGTCCCGGCGGCCGCCTCGTCGATCTGCGTCGAGCGCAGCGAGAAGGTCACCATCGTGCCCTTTCCGAAGTGCTTGGTGTCGCGGACGCTCTTCACGTCCTTGTCCTTGCCCTTCGTGCCGTCGTCGCGGCTTTCGCCGGCGCCGGCCTGCTCCTGGAGCCGCTCGAGCAGCGCCTTGTCCGCGGGGTTGTCCGGGTCGAGGTTGTCGATGGTGTGGAAGGCCTTCCGCACGGCGATGGCGAAGTCGACGAAGTCGGCGGGCTCGTTCGCGACGCCCTCCGCCTCCGAGCCGCCGCCGCCGGGGTTGCCCCCCTTCGGCTGCACGTTTAGCGCGAACATGATGACGAAGAAGCCCATCATGAGCATGACCATGTCCGCGAAGGAGATGAGCCATTCCGGCGCGCCGGCCTCCTCCTCGCCATGGCCGCCGCCGTGACCGCCGCCGCCATGGCCGTGGCCGTGGCTCTTCTTCGAGTGTTCGCCGTCGCCGTGTTCGCCGTGTTCAGCCATGGGAAGTGCTCGGCAACCGAATCGGGGGAGGAGAGCCGCTCACCGCATCCGGCATCAGGCCGCGCGGAGCGTGTTGCGGTAGGTCTGCGGGATGAACGCCAACATCTTCTCCTGCGTCGCACGCGGGTTGTCGCCCGCCTGAATCGACAGGATGCCCTGGAGCATCATCTCCTTGGAGAGGATCTCCTCGCTCGATCGGAGGGCGAGCTTGTCGCCCATCGGACCGGCCATCGCGTTGGCGAGCACGGTGCCGTACATCGTCGCGACGACGGCGACCGCGAGCATGTGACCGAGGGTCTCGATGTCACCGCCGAGCGAACCGAACATGCCGATCTGACCGATCAGCGTCGCGACCAGGCCGTAGCCCGGGCCGTAGAGCTTGATGAGGTCGAAGAACTTCTTGCCCGCCTTGTGGCGATCCTGCATCGCCATCACCTCGAAGCGAAGGGTCTGCTCGATCGTCGCCTCGTCGGTGCCGTCAACGGCCATCTTCAGTCCGGCGACGAGGAACGGGTCCTTGATCTTCTCGATCTCGGCCTCGAGGGCCAGGATGCCGTCACGACGGGCCTTGTCCGAGAGCATGCTCATGAGCTTGACCGTCTCGGCCGCGCTCAGTCCGCGCTCGAACATGAATCGCTTGATGTAGCCGGGCACGGACTTGAGCTTGTCCATGGGCAGTGCCATGAAGAGAACGCTCAGCGTGCCGCCGCCGACCATGACCAGACCCTTCTCCGAGTAGAAGATCTCGAAGTGACCGTGTGACGCGCGGAAGGCAACCCATCCGCACGCCATGACGCCCAAGATGCACCCAATGAGACTGGCCTTGTCCATCGTGCTGCCTCCGGTCCGCCGTCGCAGCCCGGTTCATTCGACCGCACGCGTTCCCGGTCAGGACCCGACGTCCTGCACGAAACGTGCGATCCGCATGAACGGCCTTGGCGGCGCGAACCTCGCACCCAGCATCGACCGGACGGAGCGGAGTCTGAAGCGGTCGTGCCGGTCCCGAAGCCGCTGCCGGACGTGTGGGACGGCCGGGATGGTCGGTCTGTGCGGGCTGTGCAGGTTGCGCCGATCCTGCCGCCGGCCGTGCGGTCTCGGCCGGGTGAGGCTATCGTGGCGGTCTCCCCCTCCCCCATGAGCCAACGCCCCCTCGTCGTCGTCACGGAACTCCTCGCCGATTGTGCGAGCGGCTGGCTCGCCGAACGCTGCGAGGTCCTGCGGGCCCGCCCCTGCGAGCAGGCCTTCACCGAGGCCGCCGAGCGGATCGAGGGACTCGTGGTCCGGACCTACACGACCGTGGACGAGAAGCTCCTCCGCTGCCTGCCCAACCTCAAGGTCGTGGGCCGCGGCGGCGTGGGACTGGACAACATCGACGTCGAGGCCTGCCGGCGGCGCGGCGTGCAGGTGGTCTCGACCCCCGACGCCAACACCCAGGCCGTCGTCGAATTCGTCCTCTGCTGCCTCTGCGACGCGCTCCGCCCGAGAGCGCCGCTCGAACGGGCGCTCAGCAAGGAGGAGTGGCAATCCGCACGCGACGAGGAACTCGTGGGCCTCTGGCAGATGAACGAGCTGATCCTCGGCATCCTCGGACTCGGCCGCATCGGCCGTCGCGTCGCCGAGGTCGCCAGGGCGATCGGCTTCGAGGTCATCTTCCACGACCTCCGCGGCATTCCCGACGAGGAGCGCGGCGGCGCCGATCCGGTCGACGTCGGCACCCTCTTCCGCGACGCCGACATCGTCACCGTCCACATCGACGGCCGGGCGTCGAACCGGCAATTCGTGAGCGCCGAACTCATCGGGCGTATGAAGCCCGACGCGATCTTCATCAACACCAGTCGCGGCTTCGTGGTCGATCACGAGGCCCTCGCGACCTGGCTGCGGGGCCATCCGGCAGGCCTCGCCCTTCTCGATGTCCACGAGCCCGAGCCCGTCCCGGCGACGAACCCGCTGCTGGGCCTCGACAACGCCTTCCTGACGCCGCACCTCGCCTCCCGGACGCTGACGGCGATGGACAACATGAGCTGGGTCGTGAAGGACGTGGTCGCGGTGCTGGAGGGACGGGCCCCGGAATGGCCGGCACCGATCGACTGAGCGGGCCGGCGCGGGCCCGCGCGGGCCGGAGCACGCCGGAGCGGGGAACGGTCATTCGCCCGAATCGGTGATCCCGCCGCGTTTGCGATGGCGCGTCTCCAGCGAATCCTGGAGTCCCATTCATGCCCCGTCCGACCCGCCGACTGCTCGCCTCCACCGCCGCAAGCCTCCTCATCGCCAGCGCCTCGCATGCGGCGATCGTCTACGTCAACGCCGCCCAGAATCTCCCGCTCGCTTCCCAGGACGGGACCACGTGGGCGACGGCCTACCAGCAGCTCTACGACGCGCTCTTCGCGGCGCCGGGCACGAACGAGTTCTGGATTGCCGCCGGCGTGTACAAGCCGACGCCGACCAACGACCGCTCGCAGCTCTTCTTCCTGAATCAGGCCCAGAAGCTCTATGGCGGCTTCCTGCCCGGCGCGAGCTCGCTCGCGGAGCGCGATCCGGTCGCCCATCCGACGATCCTCAGCGGTGACGTCGGCAACCCGGGCATGCAGTTCGACAACTCCTTCCGCGTCGTCCAGCTTCAGAACAACGGCGCGACGCTCGACGGTCTCATCATCGAGGACGCCTACTCCTACAACGACGGTCTCGCGGGCGCCGGCGGCCTCAGCATCACCAACTGCCCCTTCGTCCTCGAGGGCTGCGTGATCCGGCACTGTCAGGTGCTCGGGCGAGGCGGCGGAATCCGAACCGTCGGCGCCAACGGCACCATCCGCCACTGCACCTTCGAGGGCAACGTCGCCGAGAACGCGGGAGGAGCGATCGACATCCAGACCACGACGCTGCGGATCGCCGATTGCCGGTTCCTCGGCAACAGAAGCGCCTCGGGTGGTGCGCTCCTCGTCGTCTCGATCATCGGCGGCTCGATCCAGAACTGCATCTTCAGCGGCAACGCCGCAACCACCGGCTTCGGCGGTGCGATCGACCACAGCACCTCGCCGATCAGCATCAGCGCCTGCACCTTCGCCAACAACAGCGCCGCCCTTGCCGGCGGCGCGGTGCGCTTCTCGTTCCTGAACGCCGGCAACTCCCTGACCAACTGCCTCTTCGCCAACAACACCGCACCGACGCTGCCGCAGATCTCGGCGCCGGCGGCGAGCCAGATCCTCCACAACGGATTCTCGAGCTCGCCCTTCGCCGGCGTCGGCAACGTGATCGTCACGGCCAGCTTCGTGGACGCCGATGGCGCGGACAACCTGATCGGCACCGCCGACGACGATCTCCACCTGCAGGCGATCTCGGGCGCCGTCGACCATGGCTGCGGCACCCTGCTGCCGGCGGACGTCTCCGACGTGGACAACGACGGAAACACCGCCGAGCCGCTGCCCCTCGACATCGACGGCCAGCCGCGGCTCTCCGATGACATGGCGTCCAACACCGGCGTCGGAGCGCTGCCCTATCTCGACTTCGGCGCCGACGAGTTCAATCGCTCCTATCGCGTGCTTTGCGTGAACGCCGACGTGAACGGCGGAAACGACGACGGCAGCTCGTGGAGCAACGCCTTCAAGCGGCTCCAGGACGCGATCCTCAGCGCCGTCTCGACGCCGCAGACCAAGCCGGTCGAGATCTGGGTTGCCCAAGGCACCTACGTCCCGACCGACGACAACGACCGCTCGGCGAGCTTTCAGCCATCGGGCGACCTCAAGCTCTTCGGCGGCTTCAAGGGCGTCGAGTCACTGCGCTCGCAGCGCTCGCCGTCGACCTTTCCGACGATCCTGAGCGGCGAGATCGGCAACGGCAGCTTCCAGGACAACAGCTTCCACGTCGTGCGGCTTTCGGGCGACAACGTCTACCCGTCCACGATGATCGACGGCTTCTTCGTCACCGGCGGCAATGCCAACGGCGGCGGCAACGACGACTTCGGCGGCGGCGTGCTGGTGAGTCTCAGCGCCCAGCCCACGGTGCGGAACTGTCGGATCATCGGCAACCACGCCAGCAGCGGCGGCGGCGGCATGGCGGCCATCAACAGCAGCTCGGGCGCGTCGACCTTCAACTGCTATGTGGCGGGCAACAGCGCGGCCCGAGGCGGTGCGATCTACCTCGCGGAGGGAAGCAACCACACCGAGGTCGTGAATGCGACGATCGCCGGCAACGAGGCGGAATCGGCGGGCGGCCTCTTCGCCGACGGCCCGGGCACGTCCGTGACGATCCTCAACTCGATCTTCTTCGAGAACTTCGACAGCGAGGCGGGCGGCGACGGAAGCCACGTCCTCCCGGCCAACGGCGCGATCGTGCATCTGGGCTACTCCGCCCTGCCCTGTGCCGGCTCGACCGTGCCGGGCGATCACCTCGTGGCCCTGCCGCCTCGATTCAAGGGCCTCAAGGGCGACGACGGCATCGTCGGCACGCTCGACGACCTGCTCATCCTGGCCGAGGGGAGCCCGTGCATCGACGCGGGCGGGAAGAGCTATGCGACGGCGAGCGTGCCGCAGGACACGTTTGACGTCGACGAGGACGGCAACCTCCTCGAGATCCACGCGCTCGATTCCGACGAGACCGCTCGCGTCGTCGACGACCCGAGCGTTCCCAACGCCGATCGGCTCCTGGCCATCGACATCGGCGCCGACGAGGCGAACTTCACCGGCGCCGGTCCGGCCAATCCCGCGGACATCAACGGCGACGGCCACGTGAACGGCGCCGACCTCGCGATGCTCCTCGGCGGATGGGGCAGCTACGACCAGTCACTTGACCTCAACGGCGACTGCACGATCGACGCGGCCGACCTCGGCGTCCTCCTTGGCGGGTGGACGGGCTGAGATCGACCGCGTCGATTCGGTCGAAGGGTTCGGCGAATCGATCAGCCGGTCCAGGCGCCGAGCAGGATCGCCAAGTCGAGCGCATCGACGGTGCCGTCACCGTTGAGGTCGCCGACGCCCGTCCCGCCCCACGCACCGAGCTGGATCGCCAGGTCCGACGCATCGACATGGCCGTCGCCGTTCAGGTCGCCGACGAGCGTCGTCGCCGGAACGCCGAGCGTCCCGTCGGGCAGGAGCGAATCGCCGAAGAGATCCTCGTTGCCGTTGCGGGTGTCCTGCCAAACGGCGACGACATGGTCACCGTACGAGAGGGCCTCAAATCGGCTGTAGCCGACGGGATTGGCGCCGAGCGTCACGCTCGTGCCGCGCCACGCCGGCGTTCCGTCGCCGTTGAGGGCGGCGGCGAAGAGCGTGCCGTTGTTGAAGGCCGTATCGCGCACGTAGAAGAACGTGCCCTTGCCGTTGAGGACCTCGGCCTCCATCTCGCGGGTGCCGAAGTTGGACTGCGTCGCCAGGAGCGTCGCGCCGTTGACGCCCCAGAGCCGGTTTCCGGCGCTGTCGAATGCCTGCGCGGCGGTGCCGTAGAGCGAGGTGTTCGGCGTGTGATCGAGCCAGCCGACGTAGGTCGTCTGGGTGGCCGGATCAAACGCGACCGACGGGGCCGTTCGTTCCTTGGTCGTCGTCGTGGTGACGCCCACGCCGTTGGTCCCCCACTGGATCGCACCGGCGGCGTTCACGCGCTGCGCCCAACTCTGCAGCGGGCCGGTCGTGTACCACGCGAAGACGGCGCCGCCGGCGCCATCCGAGACGAAGGGCGGGAAGTTGCCGAACTGGAGCGAGCCGGTCGTGAAGACGTTGACGTGGGTAGCGCCCCACAGGAGCGCCCCCGCCGCGTCGACCTTCTGGGCCCGCAGCGTCTTCGCTCCCGCGAAGCCCGTCGCCCGAACCATGCTCACGATGACCGAGGTGCCGTCGCCCGGCTGCAGGTCGGCGAGGGTCAGTCCCGCGCCCGAGGTCGTCAGAAACACAGGTGTGGCCCACGCGGCGACGCCGTTGAGGCCGAAGCGATGGAGACCGGTGTTGCTGCCGTCGGTCCAGCCGACGATGATCGCCCCGTCGCCGCTCAGCGAGATGCGCGGCGAGTTCTGCGACGCACCGGCGCCGGCCATCTGCACGCCGTTGTCGCCCCACACCTGCGAGCCGGAGGCGTCCACGCGCGTCGCGGTCACCTTCACCCCGCCGAAGCGCGTGTCAAGGAACGCGAGGGCGCAGCCGCCCGTGCCGTCGGCGCAGAGGCCGTAGTCCTGGGTGGACGAGTTGGCGAGATCGGCGATGAGGATGCCGTTCTCCGTCCACATCGGATTGCCGTTCTTGTCGAAGCGCTGCAGGTACACGTCATACCCGCCGACGCGGTTGTCGAACCAGGAGACGTAGGTGCCGCCGTCGGGTCCGGGGACAACCTTCGGCTGGATGGAGTCGTTGGCGGCGACGCAGACTGGCGTGTTGAGCGAAGGGTCCGTCGACCAATCGGCAAGAGCCGTCGGCGCGAGCATGGAGGCGAGAAGGGAAGCAACCGAGAGCGTGCGGACAGTGTGGCGCATCCGCGAAGTGTCGCCGCGGCTTTCGTCGCCGCCAAACGAAAACTGGCTGATCTCGCCCCGGCGGCGCGGATCGGACCGGCGTTATCGGGGAGATGCCTTGCCGCACAGCCGATCTCAGGCGAGCTCCCGCCGGAAGAATCCCCTCGCCGCCACGTCCGCGCCGCCGCCGTCACTCATAGCCGAGCCGGGCGAGGTCATCCTCGTCGAGCCCGAAGTGGTGTCCGATCTCGTGCAGGAGCGTGATGCGAATCTCCTCGCGGACGCGCCCTTCGCCTCCGTAGGGACCCTCCTCGTCCACCGACTCCTCCCATCCGCCGGCGTGATCGATGATCCCTTCGCGAAAGAGGTGAATGACGTCGGGCAGCATGCCGGTGTCGTTCACGCCGCGCTCGGTGAGCGGCACGCCGGTGTGCAGTCCGCAGAGGTCATCCTCCTCGGGGTCCATGCCCAGCTCGCGGAGGAGCTTTCGCGTCGGACGATCGTCGAGGATGACCGGAGCCTCGTCGAGCAGCTCGCGGATGCCGGCCGGCAGCGACTCGAGCACCGACTCGAAGAGTTCATCGAAGCGCTCACGCTCGCGGCGCGTCACAGGACGACGCCTCCCACCAGCTCGCCGACCGATCGCGCCCCCTGTCGCCGCACCCACGCCTCGAGCCCGCGGGCCACAGCGAGCGGCGTGCGCGGATCGACGAAGAGCGCGGTGCCGATGCCGACGCAGCTTGCGCCGGCGAGGATCAGCTCCGCCGCGTCCTGCCAGGCCGAGACGCCGCCCAACCCGACGATCGGGACCTTCGCGTCGCGGGCGACGCCGCGATACACCTGATGCACCATGCGCACCGCGATCGCGTGCACCGCGGGACCGCTGAGGCCGCCGGTGCCGCGGGAGAGCAGCGGCCGCCGCGTCTCGACGTCGATGCCCATGGCGCTCACCGTGTTGATGAGCGTGAGCCCGTCGGCGCCGCCGTCGATCGCCGCCCGAGCCATGGCCACGATGTCGCCGACGTTGGGCGAGAGCTTGACGAGCATCCTCGTTCGGCCGAGCGCCGGCCGCACCGCACCTAACAGTTCGCGCAGCGCGCCGGGATGCTCGCCGAACTGGAGGCCGTCGGCGGTGTTCGGGCAGGAGACGTTGAGCTCGACGATCGGCAGCTCGGGCGCGGCGTCAAACGCCTGTGCGACCGCAACGTAGTCCTCGATCGAGTGGCCGGCGATCGAGCCGATCAGGACGCAGCCGAGCCCCCGCGCCTGCGGCAGCCGCTCCGCGACGAAGCGCTCGAGTCCCATGTTCGCCAGGCCGATCGCGTTGAGCATCCCGCCCGGGATCCCCCACATGCGCCACGGCGCGTTGCCCTCGCGGCTCTCGCGGGTGATCGACTTCGTGGTGACCGCGCCGATCGCGCTGAGCGCGAACGCGTCGGCCAGCTCGCGCACGTAGCCGCAGGTGCCCGCGGCGGCGATGATCGGATTCGCCAGCGGCACGCCGCAGAGCGTCGTCGCCAGCGGACCCGCCGGAAGACCTGTCGGAAGACCTGCGGTTGCGGGCATGTGGTGGGCGCACGATAGCAAAGAGGCGTGCTACGCTTGGCGCCCGTCGTCCGCCCGAAGTACGCCGCGAACCACCCATGACCTCCCTCGACGCCCTCGCCTCCCGCATCGCCCAGTTCGAAAAGATGGCCTCGGCCGATCCGACGAACGACATGGCTCACTTCAGCCTCGGCAACGCCTATCTGCAAGCCGGCCGCGCCGCCGAGGCGGCCACGTCGATGGAGCGCTGCGTCGCGATCAACCCGGACATGAGCAAGGCCTTCCAGCTCGGCGGCAAGGCGATGATCGAGGCCGGCTGGGCGGACAAGGCCGTGGTCTTCCTCGAGCGGGGCTACGTCGTCGCCGCAAGCAAGGGCGACCGCATGCCGCAGACGGCCATCGCTGAGCTGCTCCGCGCGATCGGCCGCGAGCCGCCGAAGCTTGCCAAGGAGGTCGACGAGGCCGCCGAGCGGCTGCGGGTGAGCGGCGCGTTCCTCTGCCGACGGAGCGGCCGCCCCGGCTCCAAGCTCGAGAAGCCTCCCTTCCGGGGCCCGGTGGGACAGTGGATCTTCGACAACATCTCCGCCGAGACGTGGGCGGAGTGGATCGGCCAGGGAACGAAGGTCATCAACGAGCTTCGCCTCGATTTCTCCCGTGACCGCGACCAGGAGATCTACGACTCGCACATGCGCGAGTTTCTCGGGATCGACGCCGAGACCCTGAAGTCGATCGACGGATAGCGCCTCGCCTCCACGAGGAGAGCATGGACGTATTCGACCCCATCGCCGTTCGACGCTCCATCGCCTTCTCGCGCCTCGTCGGCGTCGCGGCGGTCATCACGGCGCTCATCGTCCTCTTCGGGTGGATGGCCGGCGCGAACGCCCTGACCCGCGTCCTCAGCGGCACGGGAGTCATGAAGCCCCTCTCGGCTGTCGCGTTCGCCGTGGGCGGCCTCGCGCTGGTCCTGATTCACGGCTCGTCGGAACGGACGCGACGCGTCGGCCGCTGGCTCGGCGCCGGGCCGCTCCTCATCGGCGGACTGACGCTTTACGAGCACATCACCGCGACCAACCTCGGCTTTGACGCCCTGCTCTTTCACGACGCCGTCGTCGCCACGAATCTACCGTCCCCGGGACGGATGACCGTGGCAGCCTCCATCGGCTTCACCGGCCTGGGCCTCGCGATCCTCCTCATTGACCGCCGCGTCCGCTGGCTCGTCCACTCGCAGTGGTTCGCCATCGCTCCGGGACTCGCGGGCCTCGTGGGGTTCCTCGGGTACATCTACGGACCGCAGTCGCTGCTGAACGTCCCCGCGTTCTCGTCGATGGCGATTCACACCAGCGTCCTCTTTCTGGCCCTCAGCGCAGCGGCGCTCTTCGCCCGACCGACGGTCGGATTCCCCGCGCCGATCATGAGCCGCTTCACCGGCGGACTCCTTGCCCGGCGCATCCTTCCCCTGGCGATTGCCCTCCCCTTCCTCTTCGGGTGGCTTCGGCTGCGCGGCCAGGAGGCCGGCCTCTACGACACGGCGTTTGGCCTCTCGGTCTTCGCCACCAGCAACATCGCGATCTTCGTGGGCCTGATCTGGCTCTCCGCCGGAAGGCTGAACCGCATCGACGTCGCCCGCGAATCGGCTGCGGAGCGGCTTCGGGCAAGCGAGGCCCGATCGCGGGCCCTCTACGAGCACGCCGTCGACCTGATCATCACCCTCGATGCCGAGGGCACGATCCGCTTCGCGAATCCGGCGGCCAGGCAGGAACTCAACATCGCCGCCGACGCCGATGGCATGCCGAGGTCCTCGCTCCGGCTCGAGAGCCTCATCGACGAGCAGGACCGCGGGGCGCTGCGCGCCGCGATCGCAGAGGCGCTCCGCAGCGTGCATGAGGAGGCGGTTCCCTTCAGCGTTCGCGTTCGCCGCCGCGACGGCGACTTCCGAACCCTCGAGGCCCTCGCCCGCAATCTCATCGCCAACGTCGACGTGGCGGCGATCCTCGTCAACGCCCGCGACGTGACCGAGCAGCGCCGTCTGGACGCCCAGCGGCGGCGGACCGAGGCGAAGTTCCTCGCCCAGCTCCGCGAGTCGCAGAAGATGCAGGCCCTCGGCACGCTCGCCGGCGGAATCGCCCACGACTTCAACAACATCCTCGCGGCGATCTCCGGGAATCTCGACCTCGCCCGCGACGATCTCGACGACGCTCATCCGGTCCGCCGCAACCTCATCGAGATCCGACGGGCCACCGATCGGGCAAGCGACCTCGTTCGGCGCATCCTGGCCTTCGCCCGGCGCCAGGAAACCGTCACGCGCGTCATCGACCTGCACGGCGTCGTCAACGAGGCGATCGAACTGCTTCGGGCGACGCTGCCGGCCTCCATCGATCTGAAGGCCTCCTTCGACGCCGACATCCCGACGGTCGACGTCGACTCCACGCAAATCCATCAGGTGCTCATGAATCTGGGCACCAACGCCGCCCACGCGATCGGACAGGAGCACGGCGAGATTGACGTGCACGTCTCGGCGACCACCGTCGACGGCGCGATCGCTCGCACGCTTCCCGACCTTCAGGAGGGCCGCTACGCCCGAATCGCCGTGCGCGATTCCGGCTGCGGCATCGACCCGTCGATCGTGCCGCACATCTTCGAGCCCTTCTTCACCACCAAGCCGATGGGGCGCGGCACGGGCCTGGGTCTCTCGGTCGTCGACGGCATCGTCCGCAACCACGGCGGCGCGATTTCCGTCTACAGCGAACTCGGCAAGGGCACGGTGTTTCAGGTCTACCTGCCGGCCGCGGCGCGGCCCGCGCCGAAGTCAGCCGATGCGGCCCTTTCACCCCCCCGCGGCGCGAACCAGCATGTGCTGTACGTCGACGACGAGGAGACGCTGGTGTGGATCGCCCAGCGATTCCTCGCCAAGCTCGGCTATCGCGTCACGAGCTTCACCGACTCGCGCCAGGCGCTGCAGGCGTTCATCGGCGATCCGGGACGGTTCGACGCGGTCGTGACGGACCTGGCGATGCCCGGCCTCTCCGGGCCGCAGTTCGCCGAGCGGGTCCTCGCGATTCGCCCCGACCTGCCGGTCCTGATGACCAGCGGCTACGTGACGCCGGAGGATCTCGCGGAGGCGAAGCGGCTGGGCGTGCGCGAGGTGCTCACGAAACCGAGTTCGGTGGAGGAGCTGGCGACGGCGCTCGATCGAGCGCTCCACGAGGCGTCGATCGCCGCACGCGACGCGTGAGGCGACGCGCGATTGTGGAAAACTCCGCACCGAAAATCACGCGGGAAATTCGGCCAGAAATCGCGAATCGCCCCGACGGCGCGGTAGCTTCGCATGACGGTCGCGTCACAAGCCGAGGGGGGCAACCACGGTGAGGGTGACGCATGACTCGATGGATATCGGAGGCGGCTCCGCTCGCCATGCCGGCGGCGCACGACTGGCGTTCGGCCTCGCGCGACAGCGCAACGACAGAGGAGGTGATGAAAGGGACTCGGTGCGCGCCATGCGGGCGCGACAATCGCCCGGAGAGCGGCCATCCCGCCGCGACATGGACGCCCTGCACGAGGTCGTGGCGACGCGGGCCGTCGCCCAGGGGCGATGCATCATCGCTGTCGGCAGCGACCGGCGCCGCGGTGCGGGACATCGTCGACGAGCTGACTTGGCTCGGATGCGGGCTCGATCGTCCGCGCAGGCTGCTTGAGGAGCTGGTGCGGGTCGGGGGATGGCTCGTCGTCGAATGGGCACGTCCTCGCCATGGGTGTCGCAGTCCCATGGACGAGCCCCCGGCGGCATTCGGCCCGAGCGTGACGCCTCGGGCCTGGGCGGCCGGCGCCTTTGCGGCAATCGACGCGCCGCAGTGGCCCTGGCTCATCGACGCAGCGAACGAGGGGGGCCGCTGGCCGCCCGTCGCGTGGGAGCGGTGGTGCCATTGCGCGGACCGTTTCGCGGCGTGGGCCTTCGGCGTCGGGCTCCCCGCGGTTCGCGATCGGGCCGCGCTCTTCCGGGGGCGCTTCGCCATCGTGGCGGGCGACCGGAGGTGGATTGCGCCGTCGGTGCGGCGCATGAGCGGATCGTTGGTGGTGCTCGCACGGGAGCGAGCGCGATGTGCGGAGGGAATCGCATGAGAGTCACGACGACGGAGAACGTTCGCCGGCGGCCCGCGACTGGGCGGATTGGGCCTCGGTGCGGCACGGTCGAACCCGTCGAGCCCGACTTCGACTTCGGGCTCGGCATCGACGAGGATTGCGAGGAGGATCCCGACGAGTTCGATCCGCTTCCCGACCTTCGGGTTCATTCGCCGATGCGGCATGGCACCGTCACCGGAACCGGCGCGCGGTCATGCGGTGCGGCGCTGGTACACCCACCACTCGAGCACCAGAAGGAGGAGCGCGACCGCCAGCAGGGCGGGCCAGAGCGCCGATCGCGCGTTCCTGCCCGCGACGAGCTGCGATCCGCTGACCGCCTCATTGGCGAAGGTGAGGTTCTCGGCCGGCACGATGACGCTTTCGGCGGGATTCAGGAGGTTCACGGCGAAGCGCCGCACGGAACGCTCCGACTGGCCCGCCTCATCCCAGCTCACGGTGTAGATCCCGACGCGGAGGATCGGGCCATAGGCGAACTGCCCGGGCTCGCGCATCGCGATCGGCTCCTCGTGTCCGTCGGGATGGAGGAGCCGGACATTGCTGGCGGAGGCCGGAATGCGAATCGACGCCGTCGCGCCGGGCTGGAGTCCGGCGAGGGCCAGGGCATCGCCGCTCGCGCCGAGCCACTCGAGGGCATTCGGAACGAAGTTGACGAACGACCGGGCGAGCGGCCAGTTGGAGTCGATCGGATCGAACGCGACGTGCAGCACGCGGATGCCGCCCCGGTCAACGGCGAACATGAGCGGTCCGTCCGTGCCCTCCATCAGCACCTCGACGTCGTGCGGCGGACTGATCGCCTGCGACTTCCCGACATAGAGGTCGGTCGGGTTCACCGAGCGGAAGACCGGATGTTCCTGGCGAGCGGTGCGGAAGAAGACCCGTTCGTGTTCGGCATAGGGCGCGAGCTCGGGTATCGGCACGCCCGCAAAGGTCAGATACCGACCGGGCGGCAGCTTCATCCCGTCCTTCGGCGTGTAGCCCTTGAGGACATAGACGTCGAACCGCTCGTAGCTGCCGTCGGCGATCGACGATTCAAATTCGGCCGGCGTCAGCTCCGCAAAGAGCTCGAGCGGCATCCCCTTGAGAATGATGCGCTCGAACCCCGACTGTCCGACGAGCGCCACGCGGAGTCGGCGCGCGGGGGGCACGACGAGCGCGGCGGCGTCGTCGATCGCCAGATCGTCGTGGCGAAGCTGCGCCACCGAGATGACCGAATCGCGCGGTTGGGCGAAGGGAAGGAAGACCACCTGCTCGCGGCCCGGCGTGACGGCCGCCCCGCCTCCGATCGCCTTGGCGGCGGCATCCTCAATGAGCCGGTCGGCCGCGGCCGCGGCGGCGGCTTCGGGTCCCCCGCCGTCGCTCGTCTCCTCGGTCCGCGGAGGTCGCGACTCGCCCACACCCGCCACGCGTGCGGCGGGCACGAGGATCGGGTCGGGGGTGATGGCCTTGGCGGTGTCGTCGACCGACAGCTGGACGTCGCACCGCGCTTCCTTCAGATTGGCGTTGGCCAGCGACGCGAAGACCTGGATGCGATCGGGATCGTCGGGGCTGCGCTCGGCGGCCACGCGAACGACGGCCACGTTGTCGGCTTCCTTCGATCCGACGCGGTTGTAGACGATCGACTCTCCGGCCTTCTTGGCCTGGGCATCGATGTCCTCGATGCGCCCGTCGCTGAAGATCACCAGCGCCGCCGCCTCGACGCCCGCGGCGGGAGCCTGGTCGGGATTGGCCGCGTTGGCGAAGGCGCGGGCAAGCTGGAGCGCTTCTCCGATCCGCGTTCGGCCGTCGGTGACGGGAATGCTCTTGATGGCATCGATGACCTGATTGCGGCTGTCGCTGAAGGGGCAGCGCACGTCGGCCCGATCGGCGAAGGCAATGACCATCACCTCGCCGGTGCCGCCCGAGAAGAGCCCGCCTGCGAAGAGTTTCTCGACCTGGGCGACCGCCGCTTCCTTCGCGACGTCCAGGCGGGTGCGGGGCTTCGCTCCCTCCTCGGTCACGTCGGTCGAATTCATCGAGGCGGAGTTGTCAATCAAGAGCACGGTCTTGCCCCCGCGGCGCAGGCCGGTGTCGACCTGCGGCTGGGCGATGGCGATTGCCAGAAGCGCCAGCACCAGAAGCTGGAGCAGCAGCAGGATGTTCATCCGCAGGCGCTGGAAGGGCGCGTTGGCGCGCAGGTCCTCGAGCGAACGCTTCCACAGCAGCGTGCTCGCGATGGGCCGCGGCTGACGACGCAGCTTCAGGAAGTAGAGCGCCACCAGCAGGGGCACGGCCACTGCGGCCACCAGCGCACCGGCCAGCGGGGTCAGCCACGTCACCGGAGGAGCCCTCGCTTGCGGAGATAGCCAAGGAGCAGTTCGTCCAGGTCGGTCTGCGTGTCGACCAGAACGTGGGTGATGCCGCGTCGGATGCAGAACTCGCGCATCGCCCCGCAGTACGCGTTGAGCCGATCGCGATAGGCCTTGAGCAGCGGCGGCGTGATCGTCACCTCGTTGACGTCGCGGTCCTCGACGTCGACCAGCCGAAGGTCACCCGCCACGCCGTTGGCCGCCGGGTCGATCTCCTCGGGCGAGAGCACCTGCATGGCGTAGACGTCGTAACCGCCTCCGGCCAGGTACCGCAGTCCCTTCTCATATCCCTGCTTCAGGAGGAAGTCGCTGATGATGATCATCACCCCGCGTCCCTGACGGGCGAGGGCGATCGACCGCATCGCCTCGTCGAAGGTCACCGCGGTCGTCGGATCGACGGTCTTGGGATCGGGCGTCGGATCCTGGCGAAGGAGCCACTGTCCCATCTCGGCCGTCCGCCGCCGACCGCGGACGCCGGAGAGCCGCTGCACGCCGCCGCCCTGCGCCGCCGAGCCCCACGAGGCGAGCGAGACGCGATTGTGGTTCACGAGCCCGATGTAGCCCAACGCCATCGCGAGCCGCTGCGCGAAGGCGAACTTGTCGGGATTGCCCCAGCGCATCGATGCGCTGGCGTCGACGGCAATGAGGAGCGACAGGTCCTCCTCCTCCAGGAAGACCTTCAGGAAGAGCCGGTCCAGGCGGCCGTAGATGTTCCAGTCGACGAACCGCAGGTCATCGCCATGGACGTACGGACGGAAGTCGGCGAATTCGACGCTGATGCCGCGCCGCTTGCTGCGTCGTTCCCCCTGCACCTTGCCGGCGAAGATCTTCCGGCTCACCACGTCGATCTGGTCGAGCCGGGCCATGAGCCGGCCGTCGATGAGGTCGTCGATCTTCGCGGGCCGCTTCAGGATCGGCGGCCTGTTCGAGAACGTCGTCGGCGTGCCGGCGGGAAAAACGGTCATCGTCGACCTCCCCCCGCTCGCAGCGATCCGATGATGTCCTTCGACCGCTCGCGGATGCCGCGGACCGAATCGCGCGACGTTCGCCGCGTCGGGTCGAGCTCGGCCGGCCGATCCTCGTCGGGCGTCAGGCGCTTGATGAGCTCCTGCACGATGTGATCGGTGGTCACGCCGTCCGCCTCGGCCTCGAAGCTCCGCTCGATCCGATGGCGCAGCGCCGGTGCCGCGACGGTCCGCACGTCGGAGTAGCTCACGGCGAACCGGCCGTCCATCATCGCGACGATCTTCGCCGCGCTGACGATCGCCTGGGCGCCGCGCGGACTGACGCCGATGCGGATGTAGTGCTCGATGTCCTTGGGGCAGAACTCGCCGCCGACATGCGTGGAGAGCACGAGACGGATGAGATAGTCCTGCACGTGCGGCGCAACGATGATCTGCCGCGCGAGCCGCTGGGCGGCGAGGATGCGGCCGGCGTCGAGAATCTGGCGAGGCTGCGGATTGAACCCGGTTGTCGTCCGCCGCACGACCTCGTTGAGCTCGTCGCGCTGGGCGGAGGGCACGGTGATCTTCAGCAGGAAGCGATCGAGCTGCGCCTGGGGAAGCGGATACGTTCCCTCCTGCTCGATCGGGTTCTGCGTCGCCATGACGAAGAAGGGCCGCTCGAGCTGCCGCGTCACGCCGCCGACGGTGACGCTCTTCTCCTGCATCGCCTCCAGCAGCGCCGACTGGCTCTTGGGCGTCGCTCGGTTGATCTCGTCGGCGAGCACGAGCTGGGCGAAGATCGGCCCCGGTCGGAAGGAGAAGCTCCTGCGGCCGGTGTTCGGATCCTCGATGAAGAGCGTCGTGCCGGTGATGTCCGCGGGCATCAGGTCCGGCGTGAACTGAACGCGCGAGAACGAAAGGCCGAGCGTCGCTCCGAGCGTGCGAACGAGCAGCGTCTTCCCGAGTCCCGGCACCCCCTCGAGCAGGACGTGGCCATCGGCGAAGAGCGCGGCAAGCGTGAGATCCACCACCTCGGTCTGCCCGACCAGCGCCGTGCCGATCTCTTTCCTGAGGGCGAGGAAGAGCTCGCGGAACTTCTCGCACCGCTTGCGGACGCTCTCGAGATCCTCAAGTCCCCCCTCAAGGTCCTCGCGCCGCGGCACCGACGTCGCGCCCGCCACGGTCGCGCCTCCGCTCGCGGCGGTGGCGCCGCCGTTGGCTCCACCATTCGGCCCACCACGAGACCCGCCCTGAGCCCCGCCGGACGCGCCATTGGACGCGCCATTGGACGCGCCGCCGGACGCGCCATTGGACGCGCCTCCGAGCTCGCCGCCGGACGTCACCGGTTCCTCACTCACGGGGCGTCCCTCCGCTGCCGGTCCGTCCATCCCGATCGCCGCCCTCTCCCTCGGTATCGGTGCGTGCACGGCGCTTCGCCTTCAGCAGCCGCGACATGCCGTCGTCGGCCTTCGCCTGATCGGGCGCGCTCGGCGCACCCTCCGCAGGGGGACGTCCGCCGTCGCCCGTTGTGCCGCCACGCCCCTCGCCCCGCGCCTCGCTCGCCACGTCGAGGGACGCGCCCTGATCCTCGGCGTCGAAACGCGTCGAGGCCGCGGACCGCGCCGCCTCCGCGCGGGCTCGTCGTTCCTCCGGCGTGCCGCTCTCGGGACGCGCCTCGGTCTTGCCCTCGGCCTTCTGTCGCGCTGCCTTCCACGCCGCGACCGTGGCTTCGCCGACCTTCTCGGTCCGACCGAAGATCCGCTCCGCAACGCGCCGCGTGAGCCCACGCTCGATCGAGAGCCGCCGCACCGCGACGTCGAAGAGGAGCACCGCCACGGCCAGGTACGTCATCAGGTCCCACACCCGCTTCATCGACGCCGGCACCGGCAGTCCCGTCCGATCGAACGCCCCCACGACCTTCGGGTCACCCATCTGCAGCACGCGACCGCCGGTCATCTCGGCGACCTTCCGAAGGAGCGCACCGTTGTCGCGGACCGTGCGGAACTCCTTCGGATAGGGGACATTCACGGCGGCCTGAACGCTCGACATCACCGGCGACCCGTCCCGCTCGACCGGCACGGTCACGTTCACGAGATAGCCGCCGGTCTGCCCCGCGGGGAATTCCGCCCGATACCGGCCCGGCCCGATCTGCTGCATGTCGAGCGGCTTCGAATCGCCGTCGGGCATGAGCACCGAGGCCTCGCTCTTCAGGAAGTTGATGAAGCTCGCGTTGTCGTCGCCGATGGCCTCCATCTCGACGATCGCCGTCTCCCCCTCAAGCCGCGTGCGAAGGGCGATGTTCGACGGCGACGGCGGCCGCATGAGCCACCGCACCGTCTGCTCCCAGAACGCGCGATAGTCCGACCAGGAGGTCCATGCGGCCCCCCAACGGTTCGTCGCATCGGAGGTGAACGCCACCGACCTCCCGACGCCATAGTTCCAGGAGGCGAAGAGCGGATCGTTGCCCTCCTTCGCGGAGACGACGATGTTCGTCTGGGCGAATCCCTGTCGGGCCACCGTCACCACATAGCCCTGGACCTTCGGCACCGCGGTGATGCCCTTGAGCGGCCCGGTGAGCGCGGTCATCACCTGCGGCTGATAGTCGCCCTCGCTGATCAGCGAGCGGGTGACGACCGTCGCCTCCTTGGTGAAGATCTGCGGGAGCTGCTTGGGGTTTTTCACCTCGTGAAAGCGGCCTCCCGTCGTCGTCGCCGTGAACTTCATGTTCTGGTAGTCGGTCTGCGTTCCGTGGCCGAGACCGCCCGAGAGCATGACCGTGGTGATCGTGATCTTCGCGGCCTTGCAGGCGTTGAGCGTCTGCGGCGAGGGCGGCTGCGGATCGCCGTCGGAGATGATGATGATGTGCTTCTGGCCGGCGTTGGTCTTGGTCAGTCCCTGATAGGCCAACTGCACGCTCGACTCGAAGTCCTGCATGTCGCCGACGACCATCGATTTCGCGGCGGCGATCGCCGCCGACTTGTCCCCCGCCTCCTGCAGCGGGAAGTGCCAGCCGTTGCCGCCCATGCCGGCGAAGGTGATGATCCCGATGAGGTCCAGTCGGCTCAGGGCCTGAATCGCGGCGATCGTCACCGCCTGGGCCCAGTAGTTCGCGGTCTGCCATTCGCACGCGTGGACGACGAGGGCCAGCGCTCCCCGCACGAGCTGCCGCGACGCGGGGGGATCGAGCTTCACGGGCAGGGCCTTCTCGACCTCGCTCTCCATCCATCCGCCGGCGCCGAAACTGTTGGGTCCGCCGAGCATCAGGAATCCGATGCCCATGTCGTGGACGCTCGCCCGCAGCGCCCGATCAAGCGCCACGTCGACCTCCCAGCGCGGCACGTCGGCGAGAATGACCGCGTCGTAGCCATTCAGCATCGTCCCCGGATCGACGATCTCGCTCGGCGCCCGCACGTCGACGGCCAATCCCCCCTGCCGAAGCGCGGCGACCAGCGTGTCCGACTCGCCGCCGGGATCGAGCACCAACACCTTGCCGCCGCCGGCGACAAAGGTCACGGCCGTGCCGCGGTTGTTCTCGCGCACGACGTCCACGTTCTCGCCGATCGGCTCGAGCGTCGCCTCGAAGCGATGGGCCCCGCCCTCGTCAAAGGAGACCGGCACGACGACGACGTTGGGACCAGGATTGAGGTCGACCTCCATCGCGTCACCGGACGACGAGGGATCGAGATCGATCGGCTTGCCGTTCTCGCGGAGGCTGATCCTCGCCCGCGCCGCGGCCTGGCTGCGCACGAACAGGCGAATGTCCTGGGTCGCACCGACGCGGGTGCGGGTTGGGGCCTGAATCTGCTCGAAGACGATCTCGTTGGGATGCTCGTACTCGTCGATGACGACGTCGACGGGGATGCCGTTGGCCGCGGCGGCCTCGGCCTCCTTCAGCAGGTTGCCTCGGTTCTCGTTGCCGTCGGAGACAATCAGGACCTTGTTCGCGGTGTCCTTCGGCGCGATCGAGATCGCC
Organism: Phycisphaerales bacterium; assembly: GCA_044220875.1. Taxonomy (GTDB): domain Bacteria; phylum Planctomycetota; class Phycisphaerae; order Phycisphaerales; family SM1A02; genus JAEUIT01. The sequence goes on from JBGAQH010000004.1 coordinate 217,940, forward strand.
AGCCGCAGCGCCGCCGCAAGGTCGGTGGCATCGGTGTCACCGAGGAACGTCAGCGACTCGGGAACGATGGCGTTGGTCTCGGGCCGCGAGAGGATCTCCGCCTCGCCGCCGACGACGATCGTGCCGACGCGATCCTCGGGCCGCTTGGTGCCGCCGATCGCGTGAAGCCACTTCTCGTTCTGGTCCCGCAGCCGCTGCGGAATCGACGCGCTGCGGTCGGCGATCACCACCAGCGACAGCCCTTCGCCCCGCTTCACCAGCATCGGGTGGCTGATTGCGAGGGTGAGGAGGATGACCACCAGCAGTCGGAGGATCAGGCTCGCCCACGCCTTGCCGCGCGAGACGGCCGCCCACGACCTTCGCGCAAGCCACACGATCGGCACGCACAGGATGAGGAGCAGGAGGCCGAGGGGCTGCTCGAATTGGAGCGGGGAGTTCTCGAGCATGTCCGGACTGCCGGCCGACGGTGAATGGTTACGAGGGGAGCTTGGCGAGCATCACGCGGTTGTTGCCGGAGTCGAGCACCATCACGTGCCCGGGGACACCCGCCATGTCCCAAGGATACTTGAGACGCCCCGCTTCGAGCGGCGCCTCCCGCTGAGTTCCCTCGCTCCCGCGCGTTCGATCGGCGGCGCCCTCGCACATGCCGCCCCACAGGCCGAGACTCGTCCCGAACCGCGGACCGGGCTGCGCCTCAAATCGCTGCACGCGGTGGTTGCCGAACTCCACCACCATGATCGACCCGTCGCCGCAGAAGACGATCCCACGCGGATAGCACAGCTGGCCGACCTCGATTCCCGCGATGCCGAACTGCCGGAGCCGCTGGCCATCGGGGCTGTAGATGACGATCCGGTGGTTGTTGCTGTCGGCGACGTAGAGCTCGTTGTGCTCCCGATCGAACTCGAGCCCCTGCGGACGGCTCAGCTCGCCCTCGCCGGTGCCTGCTGAGCCGAATTCGCCCAGCACCTCGAAGGTTCGCGAGAAGATTTGGATCCGATCGTGCCCGCCATACTCGCCGACGTAGATCCGGCCATCGTTGCCGAAGGTGATGTCGGTCGGATAGATGAACTGTCCCCGATCCGTTCCATAGCTCCCGAATCGGGCCAACTCGTGGCCCTCCGGATCGAAGACCAGCACCCGGTTGTAGTGCGTGTCGGCGACGAAGACCCGGCCGTCGGGATGGACGCTGAGCCCGACGGGCTTGCCGACCTTCGATTCGGGCATCTTCCACTCGAGCTCCGGCGTGCCGTCGCTGGCGAAGCGCTGGATGCGGGCTTCCTTGTCCACGACGAAGAAGCGGCCCCGCGCCGCGTCGAAGGCGACGGCCCGAGGCGTGCGGAACTGCCCCGGTCCGTAGCCCGGCGTCCCGAATGTCCGCTCGGCGGCGATCGGCGTCGGACGCCCATCGGGGGGCGGCGGTTCGCAGCCCACCACCATCGAGGCGACCAGGAGGATCGGCAGCGCCCGCAGCGCGACCGCGGGCCAGCCCCTCCGCCGGCGGCGAACCATCAGCAGCACCGCCGCGGCGCTACCGAGGGCACCGAGAGCGATCGCGCCCGCCGAGGCAAGCAGGACCGTTTCGGGCTGCTGGTAGTGGATCGCGTTGAGCGTGCTCGTGGCGAGCAGTTGCAGGCGCGGCGGCTGGAGCCGACTCGTGACGACGATTTCGCTGAATGCCAGAGCGGCGCCGGCGAGTCCCGCGATGACACCGGCGGCAACGAGCGACGGCCGAAGCGTCATCCACACCGCGCGAAGGCTGACCGGATCGTCGAGGGCGACAAGTTCTCGCATGCCGCCGTCGGTGCCCCTCGCGGCCAGCGCCGCGACCACCGCTGCGACGATGCCGAATCGCGCCACCAGCGCCAGCAGGATGATGAGCGGCGTGTCGTAGACCAGCGGCCCGACGTAGGCGTGATTCCATCCGTTCTCGAGGGCGATCGCCACCAGCGTCGCAGGCAGGCAGGCACCGAGGGCAAGGAGCGTGACCGCAACGGCGGCCACGCGCCGCTGGGTCGCGCTGCCGCGCATGGCGATCAGGAGGAGCATCACGGCGATCGCCCCGATCAGGGCGCCGGCCGCGGCGGCAATTTCGATCGAGGTCAGCGACGGGCGGGCATAGAGCGCCACGAACGACTCGACCTCGTGCCAGGACCTGATCTGAACGAGTAACGCCAGCGGCAACGCCATGACCATGGCAATCACGACCACTCCCCAGCCTTTCACGATGCGCGACGGGGCAACCGATCCGCGATGTCCGCGCGACGCCCCTCGGCGTCGCCCGGAACGGCCGACGAGCGCCATGACCATGGCGATGAGCCCGAGGGCGACCAGGCATGCCGGCCAGCCCGCGGCCAGGACCGTCGTCGTCGACGCGCCGGAGAGGTCGAGGCTTCGCAGCTCGAATCCGTACGTCCGGACCTGGGCCAGATCGAAGCTGACGCTCTCGCCAAGAAGCCCCAGCGCAGCGACCGACCACGCGACGAGGAGCGTCTCGCGATCATGCCGCCACGCGGCGGCGACTCGCCCCACCCACCCATCGCCATCCAGCGCCCGCAGCGCTGCCGAAGCGTCGGGGCGAGCCCTCCGCGCTGCGATGACGCACCAGGCCACCAGCGGCACTGCCCACAGCGTGAGCCCGATGACCATCGTCGTCTCGCGCAGGGCCACCGCGAGATTCCATCGCAACAGTCGATCGCCGAGCCAGGTCGTCGGCTCGACCAGATGCCAGAGCGACCAGAACATCAGGTACGCGGGAAGACAAAGGGGCAGACAGAGCGCAAACGCCGCACGCCGTCCGCGGCCCCGCTCCAGTCGCTCGGCCACCGCGACACCGGTGGGCCAACCCAACGCGACGGCCATCGCGGCGATCGCGGCGATCCAGAGCACGCTCTCGACGAGAAGCGCACCCGTGCCAAGAAACGCTCCCTCCGGCAGGTTCACCGCGCCCTGGGCGCGAAGCGATGGCGTCACGTCCGAGGCGAGACCGATGAGCGGAAGGACGACGGGAAGCAGGAGCGCCAGCAGCGGCCAGCCGACGGCGAGGAGCGCGACGGCCATCGCGGCCCAGGCTGCGTGCCCGGCGATTCGGCTCGAATGAGATGCGGGCACAACGCCGTCGCTCATGGCCGTGGTTCCGCCTCGTCGTCGGTCGAACCGGGCGGCATGACCCGACCGCGCGATGGCGTCGGGGTCGTCGCGTCGTGCAGGACGCGAGCCGCCGTCGCCGCCGCGGCGTCGCTTTCCGCCGCTGCCTTCGACCAGTCGACCGCCAGCGGGTCGGGAGGCAGGACGCCCTTCGCCTCCGTCGCGAGTGCCGGCCCGAGCGGGATGTTTCGACTCTCGCTCGTCAGGAGCATGCGTTCGACCTCGGGGGAAAGGAGGTACTCCGCAAGCCGGATCGCGGCCCGGCGCGTGCCCGCGTCGCCGTCATCGCCCGCGGCTCGGGCCACCAGCGCGCAGGTATTCGGGATGAGGAGCGTCCCGCCATGAGGCTCGTCGGCCTCGAGCGCATGACGTGCGTAGACCAGCTCCACCTTGAGACCGCGGGCCTTCGCGCCCCACACGTCGTCGGTGTCGGTCATGCCAATGTCGAATTGCCCTTCGGCGATCGCCTCGACCACGCCTCCGTTGCCGCTGGTGAGGAGCGCGATGCGATTCTCGCGGAGCCCCTGCAGCCATGCCTCGAAGTAGCCGGGCATCATGCGCCGATCCCAGACCGAGGCCAGTACCCCCATGTGCGTCCGAGTCGTCCCGAACCGCGGATCGGCCATGGCGATGCGACCCGCCCATCGATCCCGGGCCAGCTGCATCCATGTGGTCGGCACGTCGGCGGCGGCGACGCGCTCCGTCGAATAGACGATGACGCGGGCCCGCGCGCCGAAGGCGAACCATCGCGACATGCGATCGCGGGCGGCATCGGGCCAGGCATCCAAGATCGGCGAGTGAGCCTCGACGAGGACGCCCTCTTCGGCGAGCCGGATCGTCTGCACGTTCTCGCTCGACCAGAACAGGTCGGCGCGAGGGCGATTGCGCTCCTCGCGCAGGCGATTGGCGAGCCCGGTCGTCTTCGAGACCTCGGTGTCGAAGACCGGATCGACGCGAATGCCGGTCTTGGCCTCGAACGCCACGAGGATCGGCCGAGCCACGCTCTCGTCGGCGGAGACATACACGACGACCGACTCGCGACCGCCGCATCCGCCCAGGACGACCGCCGGCCCGAGGAATGCCATGAATGCCATGAACGCCATGAGCGCGGCGGCAAGCGGTCGCAGGCGCGGTCCGTACCGTCGGATGGAATCCCAAGGGCTTCGTCGGTCACGCATGAGTGCAGGCCACGCGGGGAGTGAACGGTGCGAATGAACGATCGGCGTCGCGTGAGGCGACGCCGATCGTCAGGGGATCACTCAGTTGCTCTTCGCGGGTGCAGGCTTCGCTGCGTCGCCCGCGGGAGCTGCGGGGGTCGCGGGCGCTGCGGGTGCCGGCTTTCCGTCGCGGGCCGCCTCGAGCTTGTTCTTCAGGTCACCGAAGTAGATCTTGTGGAGCTCGCGGAGGTGCTGCGGAACCTCCTCTTCGGTGACGCCCTGCTCCATGCTCTTGGCGACGTCGCTGATGATCTTGTTGAGCGGCACCGACGAGTCGCCTCGCTCGGACTGCCCCTCGACAGCCTGGCGCGAAATGATCTCGCCTGCGGTGAGCTCGACCTTTTCCTTCTGGAGCTTGGTCGCGGTCGGCGTCTTCTGGAACCCGGCGCTTCCGCCGTTGGCGCGACCGTGACCGCCTCGCTTGTTGCCGATGTTGTTGCCGTTGCTGGGATTGTTGCACTGCCCGGGCATCTCGCCCATGCACTGCCCAAGGCTGTCGGACTGCTTGTCACACTCGTTCATCGCGGCCTGGGCGTCCTTGAGCATCTGGTCCATGGCCTCGAGCTCGTTGAGCTGGTCGGACATCGAACCGGTGCTCGCCTGCTGGCTGCCCGACTGTTCACCCGACTTCTGGCCGCCCTGATCGCCCTTGCCGCCCGATTCCTTCTTCTCGCCGCTCTTGCTTCCCTCGGAGCCCTGTTGGCCATCCTTGGGGCCGTCCTTCGGCGCGCCGCTCTGGCTGCCGCCGGACTTGCTGCCGGCCTTCTCGCTGCCGGACTTGTTCGCCGCACCGTTGCAGGCCTTGGAGAGCTCCTGCATTTTCTCGGCGGCCTTGCGCTGCGATTCCGCTGCCTTGCGAATGTCCTGCTTCTGCTGCTCGGAGAGGTTCTTCGCGCTCTCCAGAGCCCGCTCGAGCGCTTCCTTGTTGCCGGCGAGCTTCGGGTCGAGGTTGGCCTTTTTCAGCGCCGACTCGAGACCCGACTTGTTCTCGGCGAGCTTTTCGATCTGCTTCGACAGGTCGCCGAGCTGCTTCTCGATCTCGGCCTTCTTCGCCGGATCCTTCTCGGCCGCGGCCTTGAGCTTGTCGAGCGCCTCCTGGGCGGCCTTGAAGTCACCGTCCTTGAGCGCCTTGCTCAGCTCGCTCGTCTCCTTGTCCTGCGGCGCGTCGAGGTTCGCGAGCTGGCTCTTGAGGGCGTCGAGCTTCTGGGCATCCTCGCCCTTCATCACGTCATTCAGCTTCTTCTGGGCTTCGGTCAGCTTCTTCAGCGCGTCCTGGCGGACTTCCTCGGGCGTCTTGGGAAGCTCTTCCGGCGCCGTGTTCTCGCCGGTCACGTCGCCGAGCTTCTTCCCGAGCTCCTTGAGCTTCTCGTTCTTCTCGAGGATCTTCCGCACCTCGGTCTCGGCGACCTTGACCTCGTTCTTCGCCTTCGCGACTTCCTGTTGCGAGGCGGTGGCGGTGAAGAGATCGCCCTGCGGAATGAACCACGCGCCGACCGCGGCGGCCGCGATCAGCGGGGAGATCCACGAGGTGTTCGGCGCCCGCACGGGGAACGACCGACCGAGGGCTTCGCGCGTCCGCGGGTCCTTCGCCGTCGTCACCGCGTCGGCCACGGCGGCGCGGGCGAACCCGTCCGAACGATCCTTCACGGCGAGCGCGGTCGAGAGTCGCTCCTTCAGTCCGAGTCGCTCGTCGATGAGCACCGCAATCGTCATGGGCGAGAGCGAGAGTCCGCGCATCACCACCGCCGCGGTCACCAGAGCCGCGGCCGCGGCGCAACCGATGACCCACGACAGCGGAAGCGATGCCGCCACCGTCGGCGAGGTCTTGGTGAGGAGAATGACGAGCAGCACGAGGATGGCCGCGCCGACACATCCGTAATGCAGGCCACGAAGGGCGCGATCCTGCATCAGGCGACGGCGAGCGGAGTCCAGAAGCTGACGGATGTCATCCATGAGGTCCTCACATCGGGCAAATGCCCCAAGCAAATCATGCTACACCTCGGGTTCGGCCGTGCGAGGAGTTGGGCGAATAATTTGCGGGAAAATCTCTTCGCGGGAGAGTGCGGGCAACCGGCGCCGTTCGACCGATTGCCTGACGATGGATGCAACCGCGCGGGCCCGCTCGCCGGAGCTAGCTCCGGGCGTGGAGAGCATCAGCGCGGCGCTGCGGAGCGCTTCGCCCCACTCCCTGCCGGCCACACCTTGGAGAACTCGCGACCCATGACCCTCCAGCGACTCAACGCCTTCGCCTCGATCGCTCTCGCTGCGACGCTCGCCGCATCACCGTCGGCGCTCGCCCGGCCGCTCGCGTCGCAGACACCGCCACCGGCCCCGAGCGGCAACGACGCCAAGGCGCTGGCGGAACAGGTGCGGGCGCTCGAGGCCGAGCTTGCCCAGGCGAAGGCCCGCATCGCCGAGCTGGAGGCGCAGCTCGCCCAGCAGGCCGCACCGGTTCCCAACGGCACGAATCAGCCGAGCCCGCCGGCCTCGGACGCAGAGGCCGAGGCCGGCAAGATCACCTCGGTCTCCCAGTTCTTCGCGAAGGCGAAGGCCGAATACGCACTTGCCTTCCCCGCCGCTGCGGACGCTCCGCCGGAAACGCCCGCCGCCCTCAAGCGTTCGCTCGATCGCTTCGCGGTGTCCATGAATCGGGCGTGGAAGCAGCAGATCCGCTGGACCGCAGTCCTCAAGAGGGCGGAGCGCGGCGCCGACGGAACGATGCTGACGGTGCAGCCGATCAACGAGGACGGATCGGCGCGGGGCGAGCCGATCCAGATGCACGTCGACACGGTCCGCAACCGCCGCCTCGACACGATTCTCCAGCGGGCCCAGCCCGAGGAGACCTACACGATCAACGCCCTGTTCGTCCCGCGGCTCACCGCCAACGCGGATCGGATGAAGGAAGGGGTCTTCAACAACCCGCCGCTCGTCGGACCGGGGATCGAGTTCCGCTACGAGATCGACGTCGACGGTCTTGCGATCGCGAAGCCCGCGGCGGGCAAGGACGGCAAGCCCGGCAAGGGCGCTGGCAAGGATGCGCCAGCCGCCCCCCCAACGACGCCACCCGCGACTCCGCCCGCAACGCCGCCGGCCACTCCCCCGGCCGCTCGCTGAGAGCGCTGCATGGACCCCGACCAGCACGTGTGCCTCTGCTTCCGCGTCAGCCTCAGGAAGCTGCGCACCTACATGGATCGGGAGAAGCCGGTCGTCGCGAGTCAGCTCGCCGATTGCCTCTCCGCGGGCACCGGGTGCCAGTGGTGCGTCCCGTTTCTCTGCAGGCTGCACGAGCAATGGAAGCGCGGCGAATGCCCGGACCTGCCCGTCTCGCCCGAGGAGTACGTCGCCCGCCGCGCCGACTACCGGCGCCGTCGGGCCGACGGCGCGACGCCCGACGAGGCCAGGGACGCCGGCACCTAACGCGTCGATCGCCCAACGCCTCTACGATGCCCGCCGTGGAGTCCCCACCCAGGAGCATCCGCCATGAACTCGCATCACCGGCTCGCCGCAGCGCTCGCCTGCACCTCAATCGTCGTCGCCATCGTCGGGTGTGAGGGCGAGAAGCCCTCGACAGCGCTCAACAACGCCGCCGATGGACTGAGGAGCGCGGCGAACGGGCCGATCGGCCAGGCCGCGGACAAGGCCGTCGAGAGCGCCCGCGACGCAGCGAAGAGGGCGGCGCAGGCGGCGATCGACGGCGCGAAGTCGACCTTCGAACAGGCGAAGAAGAAGGTCGCGGGCCTCTCCGAGCCGCTGAAGGCGCAGGCCGAGGGCCTCGTGAGGGAGGTCGAGTCGATGATGGCCGGCGCCGAGGGCAAGATGGCCGAGCTCAAGGGGGCCGCCGCCGATCGCCTGCCGGCGATCTCCGCGGACATCAGCGCCCTGGTCGAGAGCGCGACGAAGAAGCTCGGCGAGCTCTCGAAGCTGCTGCCGTCGGGCTAACGCTTCGTCCACCGCGACAACGGGTCGTCGCGCGTGCGGTGCCGGCGTCAGCCGCGCGCGGGCCGCGTGGCACCGTGGGCGACGACGTCGCGCAGGTACCGGTCAAGCTCGGGCACCTCGGTCGTGAAGCGCACGCCGACGTCGGTGCTGCCGTCGGGGCGGCGGCCCGCGTGCACGACGGTCGCAAGGGCATGCAGTCGGAGGTCGTCGCTGAGCCGGGCCCGAAGGACGACGCGGTCGCCGGAGCGCATCGGCGAGGCGCTCTGGCTGCGGATGCGTGCCCCGCCGATCGCGAGGTCGACGAGAATGCCGTCGGCGAGCGGCCGATGGGTCGGGGCGTTCAGGAGTTCCGCGGGCGGCGCGACGTCAAACGCGATGCTCACGCGCTCGGCTCGGCGGCGATCGTCCACCACGAGCGAATGCGGAAGGGCGAGGTGATAGCCGACCGCTCCCTCGCGCGGCTCGAACTTCGCGAGCACGGAAGTCGTCCCCGTGTAGATGCCGCCGTTGAGGGTGAATCGGATCTGCAGTCGCTCGCCGGGCACCAGCGAGCGCTGTCCCGGCTTGTAGGTCGGTCGACCGATGGTGATGCTCTGCTCGGTCGCAGCGTCGATCGACGTCTCGATCGGGAGGGGACGGGTGCCGGGGTCACAGCGGGCGAGCGTGATGGGGAGGTTCGCGGCCGCTGCCTCGGCGATCACCGCTCCGACGTGGGGCGTGTCCGCCTCGTCGGCGGGCACCGCTGCGCTCAGGAGGTCCAGGGCCCGAAATGTCGTGTTCGTCCACACTCGCATGAGGCCAATATCGGACGGCAAGGGCCCTGACTTTGGCCTGGTCTCGCCGATTCGCCGAAGCGCGAACCATGGGGACGATTCCCCTCCGCGAACCGCGACTCACTCTCGGTCGCCGTGTTCGATCTGCACTTCCCGACTGGATCGCCTTGTCGTTGCAACTGAGTCGCAATACGATCCGACTGGCGACCTTCATGTGCGACTGGCGCTCCTCCGACCTCCCGTTCCCTCCCTGTGGCCGCTGACCACCCCGCCATCCCCGACTCGAGTGACGTGACCCGCGACGGACCGCGCCGGCTCCCCCTCACCCAGCTGAAGCGGGGCGATCGCGCCATCGTCGACCTCGCCGATCTTTCCGCCGAGGATTCCCGCCTGCTGTCGGCGATGGGATTGGGCCACCAGTGCGAGGTCCGGGTCTGTCGAGCCGGGACGCCCTGCATCGTGCAAATCGAGGCGACGCGGCTCGGGATTTCCGCCGACGTGGCCGCAAAGATCATCGCCACCCCCTGCTCGTGCTACCCCAACGTCGGCCCCGGCTGCATCGGCGATCCCTCCGGCGCCATCGATGCCGCCCGCGGTTCCGCGAACGGCGCCTCGTGATCGACGCCCGCCCCGAGACGCCGCGACCGGCCGCCCCCGGCCTCGCTCACGGGGATGCGGCGGCCGCACCGCGGCGCGTCGCCCTTGTCGGCAATCCCAACGTCGGCAAGACCACGCTCTTCAACCGGCTCTGCGGACTGCGCTCGAAGACCGCGAATTTCCCCGGCTCGACCGTCGAGGCCCGCTCCGGCACATGGCGACTGCAGGAGGGACGGGGCCCGACGGTGGACGTGGTCGACCTTCCGGGCGTCTACGCCCTCGACCTTGAGCTCCCCGAATCGCGGCTGTGCAGGGAATGCCTTCATGGCCGGGTCGAAGGCTGCGAGCCGGACGCGCTCGTCGTCGTCCTCGATGCGACGAATCTCACCCGCAGTCTCCAGTTCCTGGTGAGCGTGCAGCGGGCGACCGCGGCCAACCGGCCGATGGTCGTGGCCATCACGATGGCCGACCTCGCGGTGCGCAAGGGGCTCTCGATCGACGCGCGACGGATCGCCGAGCATCTGGGATGTCCGGCGGTCGTGGTCTCGGGTCGCACCGGCGAGGGAACCGAGTCGCTCGAGGCGGCGCTGCGGAGCGCGCGGCCCTGCGTGCCAACGATCGCGCCCGCCGAGTCGACGACGGCGTGGGCGACTCGGGTGATCGAGGAGAGCGTCGGCGGCGATCACGCCTCGGGCACCGACCATGACACCGTTTCCGATCGACTCGACGCGGCCTTCACGCATCCGCTGCTCGGAAGCCTCATTTTCGCGGCGGTGATGGCAGGGCTCTTCCTCACGATCTTCACGCTGGCCAGCTTCCCGATGGACGCGATCGAATGGCTCTTCGGGGCGCTCGGCGGCGCGGTGAAGAACTGGATGGGCACGGGCCCGCTCGGTTCGCTGCTCGCCGACGGGATCATCGGCGGCGTCTCCGGCACGGTCGTCTTCCTGCCGCAGATCTGCCTGCTCTTCTTCCTCCTCTCGCTCCTCGAGGACACCGGCTACCTCGCCCGAGCCGCATTCGTCATGGATCGGGTGATGTGTCGCTTCGGGCTTCCGGGCCAGGCGTTCGTGCCGCTCCTCTCGAGCCATGCCTGCGCCCTTCCGGGCATCATGAGCGCGCGACTCATTCCCGATCGGCGCGATCGCCTGGCGACGATCCTCGTCGCACCGTTCATGAGCTGCTCGGCCCGCGTCCCGGTCTACGTGCTGCTCACGACGCTCCTCTTTCGCGACCGGCCATGGCTCGCGGGCCTCGCGTTCGCCGGGTGCTACGTGCTCGGGGCCTGTGCGGCGCTCGCCTCGGCGTTCCTCTTCCGGCGGACGATTCTCCGCGGCCAGTCGCGGCCGATGGTGCTTGAGCTCCCGACCTACAAGATCCCCTCGCTGCGGACGGCGCTTCTCATCACCGTCGATCGGGCCCGCACGTTCCTCGTCAACGCCGGCACGATGATCATGGCCATCTGCGTCGTCATGTGGTGGCTCTCGGCCTATCCGCAATCGGGCCCGACGCCCGCGGCCGAATCGCTGCGGAGCCAGGCCGCGGCGATCGCCACGACCGATGGGACCTCGTCGCAGGCGATGCTCGACGAGGCCGACCGCCTCGACGCGCGCGAGCAGCAGGAGCACTCCTTCGCCGGGCGGATCGGCGGCGTCGTCGAGCCGGTCTTCGCGCCGCTGGGCTTCGACCGGCAGCTCACCATCGCGACGCTCACCGCGTTCCTCGCCCGCGAGGTCTTCGTCTCGACGCTTGCGGTCCTCAATGGCACCACCGACAAGGACGACCGCATCGCCGACACGCTCGCCGGGGCGACTCGCGCGGACGGCTCGCCGCTGCTGACGCCCGCGACCAGCGCCAGCCTCCTCGTCTTCTTCGTGCTGGCCATGCAGTGCCTGCCGACGCTCACCGTCACGCGGCGCGAGACCGGTTCGTGGCGCTGGGCCGCGTTCCAGTTCGGGTGGATGTCCACGCTCGCCTACAGCGCGTCGTTCCTCACCTTCCACGGCCTTCGCATGCTGGGAGTCGGGTGATCGCGCGATGATTCCCATGACGCCCATCACGGCCATGACGCTGCCCGTCGACGACTGGCAGTTCTGGGCGGCGACCGCGGTGGCCTGCGGAGCGCTCCTCATCGCCATTCGCCCCTTCCTGCCGAGGCGAAGCGCCAAGGGCGCCCCCTGTCCGGGATGCCCCAGCGGCGCCGCGGCCAGCCGGCCGAAGCCGACCACGCTCACCATCGAGGGCCGTCGGCTCTGAACACCTGCGAACGGTCGCTTCCCCTACGCTGTGCTCGACCATCCCGATCTCGCGACCCGATCCGCCGATTGCCGATACCTCCCGCGATGCGCCGCACGCCTCTCCTCCCCTCGCTCCTCCTGGTGACGCTCGGCGGCTGCGCGGAGCTCTCGCAGCGCTCCGATCCCGCGCCGAGCCAGGGCGCCGCATTCGAGGCGGGCGTCGCACCGGTCGATCGCGCGACGCTGCAGACGAAGCTCCTCGACCTGGCCGAGTACGCGTCGACCGAGCTGAGCAACGCGGTGCGCGACGTGTTGGCCCGGAATCCCGACGCCGGCGTGCGCGTCGACGCCCAGTCCTTCCGCACCCAGGTCGCGACGGCGACGACGGCCATCGCCACGAGCGGCGAGCCGGAGGCGGCGCTCCTGGACTTCATCACTTTCCTCACGCTCGAACGGTGGGTGGTCGAGCGCTGGGTCGCGACCCGCCCCGCCGACGCGCCCGAGCAGCAGCTGCTCGCGGCCCTCGATCGCTCGCTCGCCCAGACCAGGGCCTCGACCGACGCCTATCTGAGTCCGGCGAAGCGCGAGCGGCTCAACGGGCTCATCGCCACGTGGAAGGACGAGCACCCCAACGCGAACTTCGTCGGCATCGTGCGGCTCGCGGACTTCGAAGCGCTGCGCAGCGAGCCCTTCCGACCGAAGCTCGAGCGGCTTGCCCCGACGCTCCTCGCCCCGGTGACCCAGGCGGAGCGGGAGATCGAGCGTTCCCGCATTCTCGGCGAGCGATTCGCCTTCATCCTGCAACGGCTCCCATTCCTGATCCGCTGGCAGGCCGAGGAGACGGCGTACCGCATCCTCGACCAGCCCGAGGTGACGCAGTTCCAGAGTTCGCTGAACGAGGGTCGGGCCTCGATCGACCGGCTGGCGACGGCGATTGACCGGGCCCAGTCGACGGCGAAGGAGATCGAGGACGCCGTCGCGTCGATCAGGCCCGGTGACCTCGCGCCGGCGAAGGAGCTTGCCAACGACATCCGGCTTGCGATGGCCGACGCCAAGGCGCTCCTGCCCGACGCCCAGAAGACGATCGCCGACCTGAAGGACGCGATCGCCGGCGCGGAGCGCGTCAGCGCCTCGCTCAAGGACCTCACCCACGGACCGGACGGCAAGCCCATCGACCTTTCGACGATCGGCGCCGCGAGCGAGCGATTCGTCACCGCCGCGGCAGACCTGCGCAGCGCGATCCAGCAGGCGAATGCCCTCCTCTCCTCCGACGACGCGACGCAGCGCCTCGCCGAGCTCACCGACACCGGCACGAAGGGCATCGATCACGTCATCTGGCGCATCGCGCTCCTCATGGTGATCGGCGCGGCGCTCTCCATGGTGCTCATGGTGGTGAGAAGCCTGACCCGTCCGCGCGGCGAGCCGGCCGAACGTCCGCGGCGCACCTGACGGCCTGCCGACGGCCGCGACAGTACAGTGCGGCGATGCGATCCATCACTCCGTCGCTGACTGCGTCGGCACTCGCGTTGGTCCTCACCGTGGTCCTTCCCCTGTCCGGCTGTGCCGCGCATGCCCCGGCCCAACGGCCGCTCCGCGCCACGACGACGGAAGCGGCGCTGGCGATGCTCAACGACCACGAGCGGGCTCCCGTGGCCGAGGCCCTTTCGAAGGCGGGACCGAACGCAGCGGCGCTCGCGACGGCGATCGGGTCGATCGAGCCGGAGATGCGCCCGGGCATGGCGTTCCTCGTCGCGACCATGCCGGAGCGCGACCGCAACGCACTGACCGCGGAGTTCCTCCTCACCAATACGCGGCTGGCCTATGAGGCGTGGCGCGGCGCGCCGTGGGGCGACCAGATCAGCGAGCAGACGTTCTTCCAGTACATCCTGCCCTATGTGAACCTCAACGAGCGCCGCGACGACTGGCGTGCGGACTTCGTCCACCGATTCCAGGCCCAGGCGTGGGCGTCGAGCGACCCGATGGAGGCGCTGCGCTCGCTGAACGACCACCTCAACGACGCGGTGAACGTCCACTACCACGCCAGCAAGCGGAAGAAGCCCGACCAGAGTCCCTACGAATCGATGGAGCTCTCGTGGGCGTCGTGCACGGGCCTGTCGATTCTCCTCGTCGATGCCTGTCGCGCCGCCGGGATTCCCGCCCGATGCGTCGGCTGCCCGGCGTGGAAGAAGGTCACCGGCAACCACACCTGGGTCGAGGTCTTCGGGCCGGACGCGACCGGGCATTGGCGTTGGTTCAACGTCGGCGACACCGGCAGCGACCCGCGCGGCGAGAATTGGGTGAACGAGCGCTGCCGCGACGAGACCGACGCCGACGACTGGTCGCACGCAGTCTGGGCCGCCTGCTGGCGCCCGAGCGCTCATCACTTCCCGCTGCCGTGGGAATGGGAGATCGAATACGTCCCGGCCCTCAACGTGACCCGCTTCTACAAGTCGCCGGTCGAGCAGGCCGTCGCGTTGCCGCGCGCCGGCGCCGCGGTGGTCGAGGCGTTCTGGCAGGGCGAGATCGTTGCCCGCTCCGAGGCCAAGGCCGGCGAGCAGTCGGTCACGCTGCATCTGGCGAAGGGCGAGCGATTCGACATCGTGGTCCGCTATGCCGACGGCACCCGCGCCGACCTCACGGTCGCGCCATAAGCATCACATCGAACTCACAGCCGCTTGTGCGCCGGCCGTGATTCCGGCTCGCGCCCGCCGCCGGCGATCGCCGCGATCGCCCGCACCAGGGCGAGGTCATCGGGCGTCGTCACCTTGATGTTGCGGGCATCGCCCTCAACCACCATCACCTGCTGGCCGTAGCGCTCGACGACCTGGGCGTCGTCGGTGACGCCATCGAGCCCGCCTTCGCGCTCGACATGGTCGTAGGCGGCAAGGATCAGCGCTCGCGTGAAGACCTGCGGCGTCTGCACGCCGACCAGTCCGGCCCGCGAGACCGTCTCAAGGATCGGCCGCACGGTCGCGGCGGCGGCGCATGCGGCCCCCTCCGGCGGCGCTCCGAGGATCGCATCGGCGATGGCGTTCTCCTCGGGGGCAATGGCGACCGCGGCGCCGACGCGCTTCAGCGTGGCGCTCACCGGCACGCCGGGAATCACCGCGGGATGGTGGCGCGCGGCGAAGAAGACGCGATCGATCATGGCCGCCGGCGCGGTCGGCCGGGCGGCGTCGTGAATTGCGACGTGGGTGCACTCCTCGGGCACCGCCGCAAGAGCCCGTCGCACCGTTTCCCAGCGCTCACGACGCCCGCCGGCGACGACGCGGGCCCCGTAGAACGCGAGCTGGGTGCCGTAGCGCAGCCGGAACTCCTCCGCTGCGGACTCCTCCGGCGGAGCGGCGACGACGATCGCGGCGACATCGTCGCGCGAGGCGAAGAGCTCGATCGTCCGAAGGAGGAGCGCTCGGCCCCCCAGATCCTGGGCGAGCTTGTCGCCACCGAATCGGCTGCCCGAACCGGCCGCAGGCACAATGACACAGACGCGCATGCCGCGAGCGTATCGCGAAAATGCACGTCTGAGTTCGGGTGGATTCGTGACGAGTCGGAGATCGGCGGCGAGCGCCCGCGGTCAGGCCGCGGCCTTCGCCTTGTTGACCGTCTCCTCGATCCGGGCCGCGAGCACTTCCTGGGTGAAGGGCTTCACGACGTAGTTGTTCACGCCGGCCCGAATCGCGGTCACGACCTTCGTCTTCTCCGACTCGGTGGTGACCATGATGATCGGCGCGGTGAATCCGCGGCCGCGGGCGGCCTTCACGAACTCGAGCCCGTCCATGTTCGGCATGTTCCAGTCGCAGAGGACCAGGTCGGGACGGAAGGCCCCGAGCTTGCTCAGTGCGTCCTGGCCGTCGTGGGCCTCCTCCATCGACTCGAAGCCCATCTGCGTCAACATCGTCTTCTGGATGTTCCGCATCGTCTTCGAATCATCGATGAGCATCACACGCAACTTGGTGTCCATCGCGCACTCCTCAGGCCGCCTTCACGGCGGTGCCGACTCCGGTCATGACCAGTTCAACCACGAACTGCCCCGTCTTCATGCCGAACGGCAGGAAGAGCAACGTCGCCGCCGGACCGCCCGTGAACGGGGACGACCCGGGCACCGGGCCGATCGAAACCTCCGGGCAGCCAATCTTGATCTTGAGACCGCTGAGGCGCGAGATCGCGCCACCGGTGATCATGTTCGCGAGCTCACCGGCGGCGTCCTTCATGTCCACCGACCCGAAGGGCATCTTCATGCCGACGAAGGCCGTGATCGCCTCGTTGGCCGCCTCCTCGCACATCACCAGCGTGACCGAGCCGACGACATCGCCGCTCAGCTTGATCGTGGCCCGGATGTGCTTGTCCTTGATCTCGGGAATTGTCTGATGGGCACCCTTGGTCTGCACGGCCTGCTTCAGCATCGTGCGAAAGAGGTTCTCAACGCTCGAGACAAACGGTTCGACACAGCGTTCTTGGCTCTGACGGTCCATGGAGAGCGTCGCTCCTCGCGCCTCACTGTCCCGGCGGGATCGCCGGACATCAGACAGGCGGGCGTATTGTCGACCCCTTCCGCGGACGAGTTGAGACGACGATGCCGGGCCGCGCCGGACGATCGCCAGAACCCGCACAGGCGGCAGGGTCGCTCGCGTCCACCAGCGGGCTTCCCGTACGATGGCGGGATGCTCAAGATCCTCGGTGGCGAGTTTCGCTCGCGGTATCTGCACAGCCCGGAGGGAGAGGACCAGACCCGTCCGATGACCTCGCGCACCAAGGAGTCGATCTTCAACCTCCTCCGCGGCTGGTTTGAGGGGGCGCGGGTGCTCGACCTCTTCGCCGGCGTCGGCACGATGGGTTTGGAGGCCGTTTCCCGCGGGGCAACCGAGGTGGTCCTCGTCGAGCGGGACCGCGAGGTCTACAACTACCTCACCGGCAACATCGCCACCCTCCGCTGCGGCGATCGCGCCATCGCGATTCAGGGGGACGCCCTCGGTCCGATCGCGATCCAGCGGGCCCCCAAGCCGGTGGACATTGTCTTCCTCGATCCGCCCTACGCGATGATGTACGACGACGACCTGCGGGCCAAGGTCCTCGAGCAGGCCAGGTTGCTGCGCTCGGTGATGGCCGAGAAGTCATTCCTTGTTCTTCGCTCGCCGATCGAACTCCCCCCGAACGAGATCCGGCTCGACGGATTCGATGGTCCCGAAACTCATGCCTACAGCCGGGAGATGCTGGTGATGCTCTACATGCCCACCCGCACCGCAACCGCCGCATCGCCCGCCCCCGAGAGAACGCCATGACCGCACTCGGCATCACCGCGCTGGCCCTGACGCTCCGCCTCGTCGGGCTTCCCGACCTTCCGAACGGCCCGAAGATGCCGCAGCAGATCGCGGCGGCGAGCGTCGACTGCCGGATCGCGCTTCTGGCGATGCAGGAGTCGTTCGCGAGAAGCAGCGTCCGCGCCGAGTGGCCCTACGAGGGCGTCTATCGCGTCGGCGGATCGATTCCCTACGGCTATCGCGTCGGCGGCACGGCAATCGTCGCCCGCACGCTGCTCGAGGCCCCGGGCTATGCCCGCGACGAGGAGCGCATGGCGGCCGTCGAGCGGGCCTGCGACTTCGTCTGCAACGCGACGCGCGAGCCGCTGATGAGCGCCGACCCGGCGGTCTACAAGGGCGGCTATGACGTCCGGGGCTGGGGCCACTGCTATGGCCTTCGCTTCCTCCTCGCCCTCGAACGCGCGCGGGCGATTCCGGCAGGGCGCGAGTCGGCGGTCGCGGAGGCGATCACGTGGTATCTGCATGCCCTCGAATCGACCGAGATTCCGCATGCCGGCGGCTGGAACTACGCCCGCTCGCCGGGCCTCGAGACCCCCTGCCGCAGTTCGCCCTTCATGACCGCCCCGAGCGTGATGGCCCTCTACGAGGCGAAGGCCAGCGGCCGCGCGGTGGATGCAGGCGTTCTCGATCGGGCGCTCACCGCACTCGAACACTGCCGCACCGAGAGCGGCTACGTCGACTACGGCAGCGACGGCCCCGCGAAGGACCGCCCCGACCAGATTCCCGGCGCGATCGGCCGCATGGTCGCCACCGAGAGCGCCCTCTATCTCGCCGGACGCTCCTCGGTGGATCGGCTCCGCTTCGCGGTGAACGCGTTCATCGCCCATTGGCCGGAACTCGAGAAGCGCCGCCGCAAGA
Organism: Phycisphaerales bacterium; assembly: GCA_044220875.1. GTDB lineage: Bacteria > Planctomycetota > Phycisphaerae > Phycisphaerales > SM1A02 > JAEUIT01. The sequence goes on from JBGAQH010000004.1 coordinate 236,023, forward strand.
ACGGCACCCACGAGCCGCCCTACATGGTCGCTCCCTACTACTTCTACTACGGCTTCCACCACGCGGCGATGGCCATCGAGTTCCTCGACCCCTCCGAGCGGCCGCTCTACCGCGCGAAGCTCGCCCAGATCCTCTTCTCGGTGCGCGAGAGCGACGGCACGTGGAACGATCGCGTCTTCCCGCGAAGCGCCAACTTCGGCACGGCGATGACCATGACCGCCCTGCTCATGCCCTGGGAGCCGAAGCCGATCGGCCTCGCGGGACAGCCGGCGATCGCGCCGGCCCCGGGCGGGCGCGGCCGCCCCGGTTCCTAACGCTTCGCGCAGCGCACCATGCCCCACCTCACCGGCGTTCCAGCATCGCTCCAACGTGCCGCGCGCTGGACGCGCCTGGCCGGCGTCCCGGCGCTCGTCGCCCATCCCGACTGGCACGGTCCGGGCAGCTCGCTCCGCGGCCGACCGTGGCTCCTGTGGATTCACGGCCGAAGCGTGAACAAGGAACTCGATCCGGGCCGCTACCTCCGACTGCTGCGGGCCGGCATCGCGTCGGTGGCCCTTGACCTTCCCGGCCACGGCGAACGGGCCGAGCCCGACGGCCAGTCCATCGAGCGAACGCTGCCGATGATCGCGGAGATGGTCGCGGAGCTCGACGCGGTGGTCGAGCGCGTCCACGAGCTCGAGGGCTTCGATCCCGAGCGGTCCGCGCTGGGCGGCATGTCGGCCGGCGGGATGGTGACCCTCGCCCGGCTCTGTCGCCCGCATCGCTTTCGCTGCGCCGCGGTCGAATGCACGACCGGCTCCTGGCGATGGCAGCCGAATCTCATGCGCGGCGATCCCGGCGTTGTCGCAGCGCTCAATCCGATGGACCATCTCGACGGCTGGCGGCCGGTGCCGCTGCTCGTGATGCATAACCGCCTCGACGCGTGGGTGCCGATCGAGGGCCAGCGCGAATTCGTGGATGCGCTGGCGAAGCGTTATGAGGATCCCGGTCGGATCACGTTCCAGGTCTACGAGGAAACGGGCGCCCCGTTTGAGCATGCCGGATTCGGCCGGATGGGCGCCGACGCGAAGGACCGATTCACGGCGTTCCTCGCCCGCGAACTGCTCGGCTAGTTAGGGCTGCTGCTGCGGCGCTGTTGGCGCCGGCTGGTCCGGTGACTGGCCCGCCGGCGGCGAGACGGGACTCTGTCCGCGCCACACCAGATCTCCCGAGCCGCGCCGCGTGATGTCGGCGACGAACCTCTCGTAGCCGTCCTTGAACTCGGCGAAGTCGCGATTGAAATAGACCAGCGCCACGGCCCGACCGACCTTCACCCCGAGCGCCCGATTGCCGCGCCCCGCGGGAAGGTTCGGGCTCGTCGCGAGCTTGCTTGCGAGATGACCCTCGGCGGCGTCGCGAAGCAGTTGCTCCAGCGCCGCGCGATAGCGCCCGCCCTCGCCCTCCACGAGGAAGTGCGTCAGGGCCCAGACCTGGGCGTAATAGGTGAGGAGCTTGCTGCGGCCGCTCTTGAGGAAGCCCTGCGGGATGCCCGCCATCAGGTCATCGAGATCGATGAGCTCGTTTTGCCGGACCGCCTCGCGGAGCTCGCCGAATCGCTCGTAGTTGCGCCACGGGTTGAAGATCGGCGTCTCCTCGCCGCGCTGCCAGCGATGGCCTTCCATGTAGGTCGCGACGCCCTCCTCGAGCCAGATCGGCAGCGGATGGCGGAAGACCGTTTGGGTGTACTGATGCCAGCCTTCGTGGGCGGCCAGTGCGAGCGTGTCCCATCGGCCGAGGTCGTAGAGCACCGCCTCGCCGTCGATCGTGTATCCGCCGCGACCGAGCGCGAGATAGGTCGGCGCGTCATCGCCCATGCGCTCCTTGGTGTAGTCGGCCCAGTGCTCGCGGGTGGCGAAGAGGAAGGTCTCCAGTCGCTTGGTCGGGAGCGGCAGCGCGGTGATCGCGCTGGTGTAGTGCTCAAGGGCCCGTTCGGAGAAGCGGACGAGCTGCGTCGGCAGCGTCTCGTCGCTCTTGGTCGTGTGCACGAGGTAGTGCGGGCCGCTGACGGCCTTGCCCTGAACGGGGCCGTCGCTTCCGTCGCGCGTGCCATGCCGTTCCCAGACCCACGGATCGACGCTGATCGGCAGCGACGCCGAGACCGCGGCAAGTGCCGCCTCGCCAGCAACCGCATGAGAGGCCGACGACGTTGCGGTCGGCTGCATGCCCGGCGATGCGACCTCGGAGCGGGAGCAGGCGGCGAGGCCCGCCGCGCAGGCCAACACCATCGCGGCGCCTCGGGCCCGGGCGGCGGCTCGGGCCCGGGCGGCGCGCGGGGTGACCGAGCTCCGATGGTGGCTGCATCCTGTGGTCGTCATGGCGAGGTCGGCGTCGGCAAGGGAACCGTCAAACCAGTTCATCGAAACGATCGCACCCCGGAACGAAGAAAGCCAGTCGCGAATGCTGAAGTTCACAAGAATCGCACGAGGAAGGCGGTCGGTGCCCACCCTACCGTGCGTCGCGCGTCGCTCCTTCGATTCGAACCTCGATGCGACACCGACTACCGGAGCGCCGCCAGCAGCCGACGCGCCGCGGCGAGATCCGCCTCCGCCTCCGCCATCTTTGCCTTCGTCTCCTCGACGAGCTCGGGCTTGGCCTTGGCGATGTACCCGGGGTTGTCGAGCTTGCCGCGGAATCCCGCGATCTGCCGCTCGCGGTCGGCGATGGTCTTCTCGAGCCGCGCTCGCTCGGCACCGGCATCGACGGCGTCGACGAGCCCCGAGAGCACCACCTCGCGCCCCTCAAAGGCGAAGGGCACGCCGTCCGCCGGATGGGCCGCACCGGCGGCGAGCTCGGTCACCGACTCAAGCCCGGCGAGGCTCTCGACGATGCCTTCGCTGCCCCGGATGAGGGCGAGAACCTCGCTCGGGGCCTGGAGCCTGATTCGCTTCTTCGGCTGGACCTGCCGCTCGCCGCGCTTGTTGCGGATCGCGTTCACGAGCGACTGGGTTCGCTCGAAGAGCGCCGCCGCCGCGCCGTCCTCGACCTTGCAGGCAATCGACGGCCATGCCGCAACCGCAAGCACCTGCGAGGCGGGCAGCTCGATGCCGGGCAGTCCCGCGTCACCGCTCGCCTGCACGTGCGGCCAGAGCTGCTCGGTCACGAAGGGGCAGATCGGATGTAGGAGGCGAAGGGCCGCGTCGAGCACCGTGCGCAGCGTGCGCCGCTGGCGGGCATCGAGCTTCACTGTCGGCTTGATCGCCTCGAGGTACCAGTCGCAGAAGTCGCGCCAGACGAAGTCGTAGAGGGCCTCGGCGTACTCGTTGAAGCGGTAGCTCTCGAGTGCGTCCTCGACCGCGTGCATCGTGCGGTGAAGTCGGGCGATGATCCAGCGGTCAACGAGCGGAAGCTCGGCCACCGGCACCGGATCGCCGACGCCCGCGCTCAGGTTCGAGAGGGCGAAGCGGGTTGCGTTCCAGAGCTTGTTGCAGAAGTTGCGGCCGACATCGAACTTGCTCGAGGTGTTGCGGGCCAGCGGCATCGCCTCGGTCGGCGTGGCCAGGCCGCTCGCGGCGCCGTAGCCCGAGACGAGCTTCTTCGAGGGATTCGACGGAGCGCTTTGGATCGCGTCGGCGACGACGTGACCGGCCGGGGTCGTGATCATCTTCGGCGCGAAGATCTCGCCCGAGTAGGGATCGATCATGTCGACCGGCATGCGGACGTCCTGCGTGTTCGTCGTCATCTGGACGAGCGTGAACCGCATCGCGTCGGCGCCGTGACTGTGGATGATGTCGCGGGGGTCGACGCCGTTCCCTAACGACTTGCTCATCTTCTGGCCGTGGCCGTCCTGGATCATCGCGTGGATGAAGACGTCGCGGAACGGCAGGTGATGGTCCGGCGTGAAGTAGCGGTTGAACATCACCATGCGGGAGACCCACAGGGTGATGATCTCGCGGGCGGTACATAACACGTCGCTCGGATTGAAGGTCGCAAGCAACGGCGGCTCGAGACCGACCGCGGTCGGCTCCGGCCAACCGAGGGTCGAGAGCGGCCAGAGCGCCGAACTGAACCAGGTGTCGAGGACGTCGGGGTCCTGGGCGAAGCCGTTCGACTCGAGCCACGTGATCAGCTCGCGATCGTCCATGCCGCGCACGGCGACGAATCGCTTGCCGTTGTGGGTCATCTCGGCGGCGCGGCCGGCCTTCACCAAGGGAGCGAGCGCTGCGGCCTGGGTCTCCGCGTGCGCCGCCGACCAGACCGGAATGCGATGCCCCCACCAGAGCTGCCGCGAGATGCACCAGTCGCGGATGTTCTCGTGCCACGACTGGAAGGTCTTCGCGTAGCGCTCCGGCCAGAAGCGGAGTTCGCCATCGCCCGAGGCGCTGCCGCCCTTGGCAAGCGCCGCCGGTGTGCCTTCGACCTGATCGCGCACCATCGCCCGAATGGCCGAGCCGGCGAGCCGATCGTCGGTCACCTTCACGTACCACTGTTCGCTGAGATAGGGTTCGATCGGCACGTGGCTGCGATAGCTGTGGCCGACCGAGTGGCCGTAGTCGCGCACCTTCTCGAGGAGCCCCGCATCGCGGAACCACTGGACGATGCGCTTGCGGGCTTCCTCGCGGGAGAGACCGACGAACGCCCGCGCCTCGGGGCTCACGTCGGTCCAGCCGTCCTTCTCCGAGATCGACGCGTCCTCGGCCATCACGTTGATCGCCGGCAGGCCGTGGCGCTGCCCGATCTCCCAGTCGTTGGGATCGTGGGCGGGCGTCACCTTCAGGAAGCCGGTCGCGAAGGCCGCCTTCGGATCGCTCGCGTCGGCGCCGACCTGCTGGGCGAGTTCGGCGGGCAGGACCACGTAGTCGTCCTCGATGATCGGAATCACGCGGCCGACGATCGGCAGCCTCACCCGCTTGCCGCGCAGGCTCGCCGCCCGCGGGTCCTTCGGATTCATCGCCACCGCGCTGTCGCCGAGCATCGTCTCCGGTCGCGTCGTCGCCACGGTCACATGGCCCGAGCCATCCTCCAAGGGATAGCGCAGGTACCACATGTGGCCCTGGATCTCCTCCATCTCGACCTCGTCATCGGCGAGCGCCGTGCGGGTCACCGGATCCCAGTTCACGAGCCGCTTGCCGCGGTAGATCAGGCTGTCGCGGAAGAGTCGGAAGAACGCCTCGCGCACCGCGGTCGCGCAGACCGGATCCATCGTGAAGCGGGTCCGCGAGAAGTCGCAGGAGGACCCCATCGCCTCAAGCTGGCCGATGATGGTCGCCTCGTACTCGTCCTTCCATTCCTGCACCTTCGCGATGAAGCCGTCGCGGGTGAAGTCGGTCCGCTTCTTCCCCTGGAGCAAGAGCCGCTTCTCGACCACCGTCTGCGTGGCGATGCCCGCGTGGTCGGTCCCCGGCATCCAGAGGGCGTTGCGACCCATCATCCGGTGGGCGCGGATGAGGACGTCCTGGAGCGTGTTGTTCAGGGCGTGTCCGAGGTGGAGCGCCGCGGTCACGTTCGGCGGCGGAATGAAGATGCAGTAGGGCTCGGCGTCACCCCGCTCGCCCGTCCCGGCCGGCTCGGCCCGAAACGCCTGCGCCGAACGCCAGAGCGCACCGACGGCCGATTCGGCCTCCTTCGGCGAGTAGGATTTGGCGAGTTCGGTGCCCGCACCCGATTGACCGGGCGCGGTGCCTGCTGGTGCTGATCCGTGCGAAGAGGACATAGAACGCCCATGCTACCTGTTGCGCCACGCCCCGGCCTTGCGGTCGCGGTCGGCGCTGTGGTCTGGACGCTCGCGCTCGGGGGCTGCGGGCCAGCGACCCCCCCGCCTCCCCCAACGCCCCCGACAGCGACGGCGGCGGAGCTGCAGTCGGCAACCGCCGCGGCCGACAAGGCCCTCAACGACGGTCGCGTCGACGACGCCCTCACCCTGGCCCGGTTCGTGGCGGAGCGGGACCGCAGCGGCAAGGGCCACGAGCTTCTGGGCCGCGTGTGGCTCGTGCGGGCGAGTCAGGCGGAGCAGGCCAGCGATCGGACGACGGCGGCATCGGCCCGCGCCGCTGCGGCCGAAGCGTATCGAACGGCGGCCGACGCCGACGCACACAACGCCGCGCTCCAGGATGCGGCGGGCATGGTCGTCGACATGATCGGCGACCGCTACAGCGCCGCCACGTACTACTCGAAGGCGATCGAGATCGACGGGAGCAATCCAGCGTACCGACTGCATCGCGGCAACGCACATCTTCGGAATCGCCAGGTGACCTTGGCCCGTGCCGACGCCAAGGCCCTGCTGGCGATGGCGCCGAACGAGGCGTGGACCAACGCCCTCTGCGCCGAGGTCGAGATCGCCGAACTGCAACCGTCGTTGGCGATCCCTTACGCCGAGCGAGCCCGCGCACTGGCCCCGCGCGACGTCACCTTTCGCGTCCTCCACGCTCGAGCCCTCCGCGCGAATCAACAGACGTCGGATGCGGTCGAACTCCTCATGGCCCTTCCCGAAGCGGAACGCGGAATGCGAAGCGTGGCCGCGGAGCTCGCCGAGGGCTGGTGTGCGATGCACCGGCCGGAGAAGGCCGCGGAAGCGTGGGAGCTTGCATATCGCACGGCGCCGCAACAGGAGAAACTCCCCTGTGCGCTCGCGGCGGGCGAAGCTCGAATCAAGGCCGGCGATCGCCCCGGCGCAAAGTCATGGCTCGACATCGCTGCGATCCTCGCCCCGGAGGACCCGGAGGTGGCGGCGCTGTCGAAGGCGCTGGCGACGTCGAACGGCGGCGGGTGAATGAAGCGAGCGGAGCGGACGAGCGAGATCGCGGTCGCAGTCACACGTTGGCGCGTCCGCGAGCATCTCGATGCGCGGCGCACAGGTCTCGCTCCCGCGACTCACCGAAGCCAGCGCCCGCCGTCGATCCGAATGAGGTCGCCGGTGAGATAGGACGCTTCGAAGAGGAGCCAGCGGACGAGCGCGGCGGCTTCCTCGGGCGTGCCGGAACGAGCGAGGGGAATGCGCGATTCGTATGCGGCGACCTCGGCGGGGTCGGCGTTCTCCGGCCACGCGATGACCCCCGGGGCGATGCCGTTCACGCGCACCCTTGGTGCGAGCTCGAGCGCCAGCGTGGCGACGAGGTCGGCGACCGCGGCCTTGCTCATTGAGTAGGCGGCGAAATTCCGGCGCGGGCGACCGAGGGCGTGGATGTCACCGAAAAGAACGACCGCGCCGCCAGCGTTCCGCAGCGGCGCGGCGAGGGCTTGGGTGAGGAGGAGCGGGGCGAGGGCATTCACCGTGAGATGCCCGAGGCCCTCCGCCGCGGTGATCGCTCCGAAGGGTGAGGGCGCGTACGAACTGGCGTTGTGCACGAGCCCGTCGAGTCGCGGTCCGCATGCCGCCGCAAGTTCGGCGGCGAGGGACGCGATCGACTCGGCGGTCGAGAGGTCGCCCCGCACCGAGCGGACGGTGATGCGATGGCCGGCGCGGGCTGCCCGCGTGCATGCCTCGGCTGCGGTCGCCGCGATCGCCTCGTCGCTCGATCGGTAGGTCAGCATGAGGTCGCAGCCCGACTCGGCGAGGGCCAGCGCGGTCGCCCGCCCCACGCGCTTCGCGGCGCCGGTGACGACCACCAGACGGCGCGGGGCGTCATGACTCATCGCTTCGGCTCCCCATCCCCCTCGTCCTCCGTCGGGTTCGACTCGGGCGGCGGGACGACCATGCGCCGGGCGGCCTCGCGCCATGGGTCGCGGCCGGCCCCGCGCATCGGCCGCTTCTTGGTTCGGGCGGCCACGATCGGTGTCCCCTCGGCAACGCGCCGAATGAGCCGAAGCGAAAGGACAACCATCAGGACGATCAGGCCGCCGATGAGGGCGACGCCGAGGCTCAGGACGAGCGTGCGATCCGCTCCCGTCGGCCGCGGCGGCGGCTGCACGGCGGTGGCGAGGGCGCCGTCCAGGGTTCGCGCGTCGGGCTGAAGCATCGCTCGGAGTATACGGATCGCCCGAACGCGATCCGGGACGGCGCGAATCTGACTCTAGAATGCCGCCAACCGATGGCCGACGCAGCCAATCCCACGCCCGCCCCGAGCGACCGGCCATCGGCGGCGAACCCCATTGCGAACCCCATTGCGAATGGCGTTGCGAGCGGCGTCGCGCAGGGAACGGACACCCACGAGTCGCCCGAGCGCGGGCGCCGTCGCCGCCGCGTTCGCCGTCTGCGGCGCGTCGCCATCCTCCTTCTCGGTCTTCTCCTCGTCGCGGGATTCGTCCTCACCCGACCGGCGGTGTTGCGCTGGTTCCTCGAGCCCATGCTCGCCAACGCCCTCGGCGGCGAGGTGACGATCGACGACGTTCGACTCAGCGGGCTCTCGACGCTGCACCTGGGTCACCTCACCCTGCGGGCGCGCGGATGGGATGGACCTGCGGGCGAGGTGCTCCTCGTGGAGGACCTCACGGTCCAGTTCGATGGCGGTTCGCTGGTCGTCGGCGCCGTTCGCGCTCGCTCGCTCCAGGTGGGACGCATGCGGGTCCGCATCGCCGAGCGCGACGATCTCCCCGGCACCTTCAACCTGCTCGCCCTGCAATCCTCGACGCGCGGCGATCCGGAACAGATCCGACCGGTCCGCATCGACCTGGGGCGTCTTGACGTCGAGACCGGCACCGCGTCGCGCGACGGCACCTGGACGCAGCGCGGCGGCCGATCGCTCACCGGCTTCATGACGCCCGATCCGGATCGGCACGACGGGTCGCTCTTCGCGTTTCAGCTCTCCGACGTCGATCCCAACGGATCGGCGATCACCGGCACCTGGGACGAACGGACCCTCGGCCTCACCGCGTCGCTCGACGCGATCGGTCTCGACGAGGAGATCCTGAATCTCCTTCCGAGCCACATGCGTCACTCGGCCGAGGCCCTGAACCTCACCGGCCAGGTCCGCGGCGCCCAGATGCACTGGTCGCCCGTCGAGCCGCTCTTCGCCGAGTTCCAGGTCGCCGACATGCGGGTCACGCTCCCGGAGCTCGATCTCGAGGACAAGTGGAGCCGCTTCCGCAGCGGTCGCCGCGAACAGCGCGAAGGCCTGCCGACGATGCACGTGCGCGAGGGAGCGGTGCGGCTCGAGGGCACGCACGTGACCTTCCGTCGCCTCGTCGGCGAGATCGCGTCGAACACCGAGGACCCGGGACTCGTGCCGGTGCCGATCGAGCTGGGCCTCGACATCACCCTCGACGACGACACCATCGGCTCGATCGACTGGTCGGACGCCGATGCCCGCGAGCGCTGGCTGGCCGAGACCTTCGACGCGGCGCCCTTCACGCTCTCGATCTCGATTCGCGGCTTCGATTCCGCGAAGGCCACGCCCGGCTACCCGCCCGCCCTCGAGGTGCCGACGCCGATCGCGGCGGCGCTCGAGACCTTCGGCGTCACCGCGTGGAAGCTCGACGTCGAGGCGGAGTTCTCGCGCGGCACGGCGACCCGCGCCGCAGACGGGTCGGTCGTTCCCGACCGGATCCGCTCGAAGGGCCAGTGCTTCCTCTCCGGCGGCGAGGGCTCCTACGACGCGTTCCCGTATCCGATGTCCCAGGTCAAGGCCCATCTGGCCTTCGATCAGAACGAGAGCGGCGTCGATCGGCTCGTCGTCGACTATCTCGCCGGCACGACCCAGGTCGGCTCGACCATCTCGATCACCGGCACGGTCACCGACCCGGGCCCGGACGCCGCGGTTGACCTCTCGATCACCGCCCCGTCGTTCGTGCTCGACGAGCAGCTCATCCGCTGCTTCGAGCGCGGCGACCAGAAGTCGGTGGCGATGCTCTTTCACGAGCCCTCGTTCAGGGCGCTCGATGCCGCCGGCCTCCTTCCCACCGGCGACGTGACGGCGCTGCGCGAGAAGGCCAAGGCCCTCGAGGCCTCGGCGATGGCGATCGCCGACAAGGCCGAGCTCGAGCGGCTCGCCCTCGAGCGGGCCCGCGTGGAGCGGATGATCTCGGTGCGTCCCTTTGCCCTCGGCGGCACCGGTGCGATCAGGGCGAAAATCGCCCGCGAGGCCGGTTCCGACAGGCCGATCAGCGTCACCGGCGTCGTGACCATCGAACGGGCCGGCATTCTCATCGACGACTTCCCCTATCCGCTGACCGTGACCTCGGGCGTGATGAACATCACCGAGCGCGAGGTCAACTTCGGCGAGGAAGGCCTGCGGGCGACGACGATGGAGGGCGGCCTCGTGCGCATCGGCGGTCACGTCACCATCGTGCCCCGCGCCGGCGGCGGCACGCGCGGGAGTCCCGACCTCGTCATCACCGGCGTGCGGGACGAGATCACGCCGCTCCTGCTCGCGGCGATTCCGCCGCCGAAGAAGGAACCGGTTGCGGGCTGGCCCGGCGCCGCCCTCGCGCCGACCGCGCGACTGCTGGAGGCCGCCGGACTTCGCGGCACCGTCGACCTGCACGGCACGATCACCGAGCGGGCGGATGTTCCGGGCGAGGTCGAGACGAAGCTCCGCATTGAGGTTTCGAGCGGCTCGGTCGACTCGAAGGACGCTCCCGACGTTCCGCTGGCCCTCCCTGCGGGACTCTCGCTGCGCGAGCTTGAGGCGTCGCTCCTCGTCACCGACAACCGCGTCGAGTTCCGTTCGCTCAGGGCCGCCGATGCAAGCGGCGTCGGCACCGTCATCGCCTCCGGCTCCTACAGCACCTCCGACGCCAAGGAGTCGCTCGACATCCGCTTCGACGGCATGCAGGTCGCGCCCTGGATCGTCGAGGCGCTGCCCGACGCGGCCCGCGAGCCGGGGCGGCGATGGTGGGAGCGATGGAAGCCGCGCGGCACCTTCGATGCCCACCTCACGCTGTCGAGCGACGAGCGCGGATCGGCGATGACCACGATCGAGGCCCGGCCGCGCGAGCTCACCGTCGCCCCCTTCGGCACCGACGTGTCGGTGCGCGGGATCGACGGCAGCGTGCAGATCGTCGCGGACGTGACCGGCATGCGCGGCGACATCTCGGCGCTCCGCCTCGCCGACGGGCTCGAGCCCGACGCGGGCGCGATCGTCATCGACGGCTCGCTCGAGACGACGACCACCGCGCTCCGCTCGATCGACCTTGATGTGCGGGCCGAGAACGCCCGGTTCGAGGCGCCCGGCGTCAACCTCACGCTGCGGCTCGCCGACGCGACGGTGCTCGCCGACGGACTCGCCGGCACGCAGCCGTCGGGACGCTTCGACGGCTCGCTCGGATTCCGCTCGATCGCCGGCGGCCGGCCGGACTGGAACCTCACGCTTCGCCCGCGTTCGCTCGCCATCGACATCGGCGGCGCCCGGCCGGCGATGACCTTCGACCGCGAGAGCGCCGTGGTGGCCACGCCCTCGCAGGTGCTCTTCGAGCGGATCGCCGCGGACCTCGACGACGGGCACGTCACCTTCGACGGCTCGATCGACCTCACCCAGACGCCGCACGTCGCGACCGGCACGATGAGCCTCGACGCGTCGGCCTGGAGCGACCGGATCGCGGCGCTGCTGCCCCCGCCGCTCAACCTCGCCCGCGACCGCATCGGCTTCCACGCCGACAGCTTCCACATGCACGACACGCAGCTTTCGCTGCACTGGGATCCGGCCCTGGGCGTGCGCTCGCCGTCGCTCTACGCCATCAACGGGCACATCTCGACCGAAGGCGGAGCGATGAGCATCGGCGTGCCGCTCACCGAGGTGACCGGCGAGGTCGACTACAGCTTCCGCTACGAGCCGCGCGAGGGACCGGCGGCGATCAAGCTCGGCGCCCTCCTGCGGTCGCCCGCGTTTCGCATCTATGACCGCCTCCTCAACGACGGCTCGGCGTCGCTCTCGATCGCGCCCGACGGAACGACCCTGCGCCTCCGCGACATCCAGGGGACGATCGCCGACGGGCGCATCGACGGATCGGCGGACGTGCGACTCGCCGAGGGCCGCTACGCCGCCGACGTCCGCGTGACCGGCGCGTCACTCGCACCGCTTCTCGCCCCGCGCGATCCCGCGTCGGCCTCCGGCGGCGAGGTCGACGCGCGACTGGCGATCGAGGGGCCGATCGACACGGTGGAGGGACGCACCGGCCGCGGAAAGATCGCCATCCGCGACGCGGCCATGGCGAAGTCTGCGATCACGCTCCGCCTCGTCGAGATCAGCCAGCTCATGCTGCCGCTCTCGAGTTCGCTCAAGTCGGCGGACATCCAGTTCTTCCTCCGCGGCGCCGAGGCGACCTTCGAGAAGTTCCGGCTCACCACCTCGGGCGTCACCCTCGACGGCACCGGCACGCTCGACACGCGGGATTTCTCGGTCGACCTCACCCTGCGGAGCCGCGGTCGGCTGGGGATCTTCAGCGACATCGTCGGCGCCGTAAGCGATCAGCTCTACGAAATCGAGGTGAAGGGACCGCTCACCGATCCGACGGCCGGACTGCGGGCCCTGCCCGGACTGCGCTCGAAGGAGTGACGAGGCCCGTGGTCGCCGCTCGCGTCCACTGATACGATCGCGACCATGACCGAGAGCGAGCGACGAGGACGCGCGGGCCGCACCGGGCCGCGGGCCGGGGAGCGGGACGACGTGCATGAGGCGACCGACGTGCTCCTGCGCTCGCTGGGCCATGACCCCAACGCCGCCGATGCCGGCTACGTCGCCGAGATGCTGCGGACGGCGGTGAAGCTCCTCAAGGACGGCGCCGACATCGGCCAGCTCAAGCTGGTGAACACGGCGCTCAAGGAGCTGCGCTACGCCTACCGCGTCTTCAACCGCTATCGCGGCACGAAGAAGATCTCGATCTTCGGTTCGGCCCGCACCCCCGAGGACCACCCCGACTACCACGCCGCGCGGCGCTTCGGCGAGCTCATCGCCGCCGAGGGCTGGATGGCGATCACCGGCGCCGGCAACGGCATCATGAAGGCCGGCCATGAGGGCCCGACCCGCGACGCGTCCTTCGGCCTGGCGATTCGCCTGCCGAGCGAGCAGGCCGCGAACGCGGTCATCGACGGCGACCCGAAGCTCATCAACTTCCGCTATTTCTTCACGCGGAAGCTGATGTTCACGAGCAACTCGCACGCGATCGCCGTCTTCCCGGGCGGATTCGGCACGCAGGACGAGCTCTTCGAGGTGCTCACCCTCATCCAGACCGGGAAGAGCGTCGTCCTGCCCATCGTCCTCGTCGAGGGCAAGGGCGGCGACTACTGGCAGACCTGGGAGCGCTTCGCCCATCAGGATCTTCTCCGGCGCGGATGGATCAGCCCCGGCGACGAGTCGCTCTATCGCCGTTGCGCGACGCCGGACGAGGCGGTCGAGGTCGTGCTTCGCTTCTATCGCCGCTACCGATCGAGCCGCTTCGTCGGCGATCGACTGGTGCTCCGGCTCGACGCCCCGCTCTCCGCGCGGCAGGTCGCCGCGCTGCAGGAACGCTTCGGGACGATCATCCGCGACGGGCTCATCGAGCAGTCCGGGCCCCTGCCCGGCGAGGACGACTCGCTCGAGCTGCCGCGCCTGCACTTTGCCTTCATTCGCCGCGACCACGGCACGCTCCGCAGGCTCATCGACGCGCTGAACGACCTTCCGCACGAGCGCGACGCATGAGCCGGCAGGCGCTCCTGCTCGCCGCGATCGGCGTGGCCCTCGTCGGCGGCTGTGCGCCCGCAGCGGTCGATCCGCGCAATCCCGTCCGCCCGGCGGTCACGCCGACGGAGCAGGCCAGCGCGATTCTCGACCGTCCGCGCTCGCCGGGCGAGGAGGACGGGTTGGAGGTCGTCCGATGGTCGGTCGCCGACAACGAGACGGCGATTCGCCGGGCGCTGGCTCGCCACGGGATGCGCGACATTTCACTCGGCACGACCGCCGAGGCCCTCGAGCGCCATGGCTTTCGCGCCGCGGTCATCGCCGAGGCCGATCTCCCCAAGTTCCTGATCGACATCGGCGGCACGACCACGGCGATCACCGTCTGGTTCGGGCAGGTGCCCTCGTGGCGCGACGCGGCTCGAACCATGCTTGACGCACCGCGCGTCGCGATGATCAGCGGCCGCGCCGAGCGGCTCCATGCCGGCTGGCTGCGGCTGATGGTCCGTTCCTGGACGGTCCCGCTCGAAGAGGGTGCGGTCATGGACCTGCAGGTCGCGCCGCAACTCGTCAGCGACGCGCCGGACGTCTCCGACCTTCGCAACCGCGATGTGCTCCGCGGCACGCTCTGGCCCGAGGCGACGGTGCATGCGGAATTGCCGCGGGCGAGCGCCCTCGTGATTCTCTCCGCCCCCCCGAAACAGGACGCAGAGGAGGATCCCGAGGGACCGGCGGAGCGGCCCGACCGGCCGGGCGTCGGTCCCGAGGTCGAGTTGCCGCCGACGCTGGGCGAGTTTCTGCTCACCGACCTCGACGCGGTGCCGCATCGCCGCACGGTGCTCGTTCTGCGGGCGCGGCTGCCGGATATCCTCTTCGCTCCGACGGCGAGCCCGATTGCACCGCCGCCTCCGCCGCCCGGCGCGGTCGCCCCCAGCGGCACCGGGTCGGCCAAGCCCGTCGAGCCGCCTCCCGCCGACGCCCCGTAGCCGCATCGCTCCCGTCCCTCTCCGCTCCCGCGCTCTCTTCTCCGCAAAGGTCCCCGTGACGGAATCCAAGGCCAACAAGCCGCACGACGCACGGGTCTCGCCGCGTCCGAGCCGCATGGAGATCGCCGAGTCCCGCGCCGGCGGCGTCACGCACCATCGCCGTCGGCGGCGCATCCAACCGGTGAAGGCGATCCCGACGATCCTCACGTTGGGCAACCTGGTCTGTGGCTTCAGCGGCATCTACTACGCGATGAAGCCGGTGGGCGAGACCTCGATCTTCCATCTCAACACGCTGACCGTCGCCGGCCTGCTGATCTTCGTGGGGATGTTCTTCGACGCCATCGACGGCTCGGTCGCGCGGCTCACGCGGGCGACCAGCGACATCGGCGCCCAGCTCGACTCGCTCGCCGACGTGGTCAGCTTCGGCGTCGCCCCGGCGTTCATGATGCTGCGGCTCGTGAGCCACTACTACGGCCCGGCGGCCGCGGGTCCGCAGGAGGCCCTGACCATCCTCAGTCCCGACGCCGACAACGTCTGGGCCAAGGTGATCTGGACGATCGCGGTGATCTACGTCTGCTGCACCGCCCTGCGCCTCGCCCGCTTCAACGCCGAGACGGCCTCGGCCTCCGAGGAGGACCACCGGTCGTTCAAGGGCCTGCCCTCGCCGGGCGCCGGCGGTACGGTCGCGAGCCTCATCGTCCTCCACCAGCACCTCCTCTACACCAGCGCCGGCGCCTCCTACGTGGCGACGGGGGTCGAGGACAACCTGGCGTTCGCGCGGACCGCGGCCCTCGGGATCCCGTTGGTGACGCTCCTCTGCGCCTTTGCGATGGTCTCCTCGCTTCGCTACAGCCATTTCGCCAACCGCGTGCTGCGCTCGAAGCGCGACCTGACCGGCATCGCCAAGCTGGTGATCCCGCTCATCGCCGCGTTCTATTGGCTCCAGTTCTCCCTCGCGATCGGCTTCACCTTCTACGCCCTGTCCGGGCCGGTCACCACCCTCTGGGGCCGCTTCCGCGAGCGGTCCTCGCCCGCCGCCCCGCCCGCCGCCTAACCGTTCGCTCACGACGCCCTTCCGCGCCCCTCGCCATGCCCACGCTCACCCACGTCCCTGACCCGATGGGTCGCTTCGGTTCCTTCGGCGGCCGCTACGTTCCCGAGACGCTCGTCGCGGCGCTCGACGAGCTGGCGGCGGCCTATGCGGCGGCGCGGCGCGATCCGAGCTTCGGGGCCGAGGTCGCCTCGCTCCTCAACGAATTCGTCGGGCGGCCGACGCGCCTCACCGAGGTGAAGCGGCTGACCGAGCACGCCGGCGGCGCCAGGATCATCCTGAAGCGCGAGGACCTCGCCCACACCGGCGCCCACAAGATCAACAACACGATCGGCCAGGTGCTGCTCGCCAAGCGCATGGGGAAGACCCGGATCATCGCCGAGACCGGCGCGGGCCAGCACGGCGTGGCGACCGCGACGGCCTGCGCCCACTTCGGCCTCCAGTGCGAGGTCTACATGGGCGCCGAGGACGTGCGCCGCCAGGCCCTCAACGTCTTCCGCATGCGGCTCATGGGGGCGACGGTGAACGAGGTCACCACCGGGTCGAAAACGCTGAAGGACGCGACGAACGAGGCGATGCGCGACTGGATGGGCTCGGTCGGCGCGACCCACTACGTCCTCGGCTCGGTCGTCGGACCGCATCCCTTCCCGATGATCGTCCGCGACTTCCAGAGCGTGATCGGCACCGAGTGCCGGGCGCAGTCGCTTGAGCGCTTCGGCCGGCTGCCCGACGCGGTCGTCGCCTGCGTCGGCGGCGGCTCGAACGCGGCGGGCATCTTCTATCCCTTCATCAACGACCCGTCGGTGCGTCTCGTCGGCGTCGAGGCCGGCGGCCGCAGCTCGAAGCCGGGCGACCACGCGGCCCCGCTGAGTTTCGGCTCCCCCGGTGTCCTGCACGGCTCGATGAGCTACGTCCTGCAGGACGAGTTCGGGCAGACCGCCGATGTCCACAGCTGCAGCGCCGGACTCGACTATCCCGGCGTCGGCCCCGAGCACAGCTACTGGAAGGACACCGGCCGCGTCGAGTACACCTCGGCGACCGACGCTCAAGCGCTCGAGGCGTTCCAGACGTTAGCCAGGCTCGAGGGCATCATCCCCGCGCTCGAGAGCTCGCACGCGGTGCACGCCGCGTTGGGGCTCGCCCGCGGCATGGGCCGCGACCAGATCGTCGTCATCAACCTCTCCGGCCGCGGCGACAAGGACGTGCAGGAAGTGATGCGGCTGTTGGGTCGGTGAGGCAGACCGGCGTCGGCGCGAACGGCCGCCGCGCGTCACGCCGTCATCCGCCGCACGGCCCCCAGGCGCCGAGCAGGACCGCAAGGTCCGCCGCGTCGACCGTGCCGCTCCCGTCAAGATCGGCGCCTCCCGTGCCCCACGCGCCGAGCAGGACCGCCAGGTCCGCAGCGTCGACGACGCCGTCGCCGTTCAGGTCCGACGGGCAAGCACCCGTGCCGAGGCGCACGTCATCGATGCCCGTGTTGATCTGGTCGCCGAAGTCGCTGGTCCAGTTCAGCTTCGTGAAGGGCTCGCTGCTGACGAAACCGATGAAGCCCACCGAGTTGCCCGGCTGCGGACTCGTGAACTGCATCGGCGCGGCGCTGGCGAAACTCAGCGTGAAGACGATCGGCTCGCCGCCGTTGGCGTAGCAGGTGAAGCCCACCGCGTGCGTCGGCACGTCGAACACCAGATCGATGTTCTCGCCGCCGGAGGAGGTCAGCGTCCGCGACGCGAGCGGACAGCAGAAGTTGGTCTGGGTCGTCGGCGCGACGAAGAGGTTCGGCGGCAAGATGGGCGGCGAGGCGATCGGCACGAAGGTGATGCCGCCGCTTGCGACGGAGCCGACGAACTCGACGCCAACCAGCGGATCCCACTCCGCCTCCTCGAAGGTCACCGCCACGGACGAGCGTGTGGCCGCGTCGAACGCGGCCTGACTTGCGTACAGGACGACGTCGCCGCGGGCCAGCGCCGGAATGGAAATGACCAGGAACAGCGCCACACTCGTGTGGGATCGGTTCATCCCACCAGTCGAGCAGGTCACACCCGCGAGTTCAAGTGCCTGGCTACCCCAATGCGCGTCATTTCGCGTCCTTGGGCACGAGGTCAATCGCGATCGGCATGTGGTCGCTTGCGTAGCCCTTCGGATGCTCGTGTTCCTGCTTGTCGTTCGGGGGGAGCTTCTCCGGAATCGGCGTCCCGAGGACGAAGAAGGTCCTGTCGATCGCATCCGCGGCCAGGCCATCGCTCATGAAGATGAAGTCGATGGCCCGGTGCGTCGCATGGGTGATGTAGGTCTCGGAGGGAGCCTTCGGGTCGAATCGCTTCGTGTAGGCGTTCACGAATCCCGCCTCCATGTAGAGCTTCACGCTCTTCTTGGTCGGCGTCGCGTTGAAGTCCCCCATGATCGCCAGGTTCAGCGTCGGATTGGCCGCGAGCCGGGCCTTCGCCATCTCGATGATCTCGAGCGCCTCCAGCTCGCGCTGCACGTCGAAGTCGGCGCCCGACTTGTGATGGAGAACGAAGAGCTCGAGCTGGTAGCCATCCTTCGTCTTCAGGTCGACGACGAGCGGGCTCCGCGCCCAGCGCTTGGGCAGCTCGCCCTTTGCGGGAGCGAAGCCCTCGCCGGTCCGCTTCGGCTCCTGGTCGTCGATTCGCTGCTCGGGCCAGTTCTCGACCTTGTCGATCGGAATCCGCGAGAGCACCGACTGCTCGATCCCGCGGCGGTCGCCCGCGTCGACGCTGGCGATGTAGTCGTAGCCGAGTCCCTTGAGGTACTGGTCGCGGAACGCGGTCAGCGCCTCCTTGCTTTCGATCTCCTCGACCGCGAGGACGTCGGCGTCGAGCTTCTTGATCGTCGCCGCGAGATTCGCGAGGCGCTCCGGCTTCGTCGTCATCGCCTTGTCGTCGATGTCGCCCGAAATCGCCGGATCGTCCTTGTCGTCGAAGATGTTCTCCATGTTGTACGCGGCCAGGCGGATCGTCCCCGCCTTCTTCGGCAGCGGCTCACGGCGCCCGAAGCCGATGTTGTCGGCGGGCCACGCGGTCTTCTCCTTCGCTCCCTCCTTCGACTTCTTCGTGCCTTCCTTGGGAGCCTTCTTCGGGCTGTCCTTCGCGGGCCCGCGATCCTGGGCCGACGTGACCACCGACGAGGGCGCAGCGTCGCCCGAAGAGGAGAAGCTGACCGGCTGACCGCACGAGAGCGTCAGGAACGCCATCGGGCAGAGCGTGAAGACGATTCTTCGATTCATGGAGAGGCACTTCCGTCAGCGAAGCCCGTCGGCGAACGCTGCTGGTGGATCCGCCGACGGCTCGCCGAGGGGCGCGCGACGTCACGGACGAGGGACCTCCGAAGTCTACCTCCGAACCGCACCCCCGCCAGCGGGGACGGGGCCTTCGCGCCGGCCGACGGCGATCACTCGAAGATCCGGGCGAACTCCCGCGTGTTCTCCATCTGCCGGTCCATCCAGCCCACCCACGATGCTCCCATATTCGACGCCGGCGCGACGACCGCGCATTCGACCCCGAGTTCCCGGAGCTTGGCCCGGATCGCCGCACCGGGCTCGTCTTCCCAGACCATCCATTTCGCGGGGTGCTCCTTGAGCCGCTCGGCGAGCGCCGCGAACTCCTCGGGCGTGGGCATCTGCTCCGGCTCCCACTGGACCGATTGTGCGTTCAGCTCAAAGCGCCGGGTGAGGTAGTCGTAGATCGGATGGGAGAAGAGGATCGGGAGACCATGCTGCGTCCCGACGGCGCCCTCGAGCCTGCCGTCGATCTCGCGCAGGTCGCGCTCGAGCCCCTGATAGTTGTTCCTGAGCGTCTCCTCAAGATCGGGGCGCATCTGCCGAAGCCGGTCGTGGATGGCCCGAGCCTGTTCGATCGCGAGCATCGGATCGATCCACGTCGTGAACACCGTGCCGGCGTGCGAATGCTGTCCCTCGGCGCCGTGGCTGTGCGTGACCGCATCCTTCAGCTCGATCCAGTTCGCCCGAAAGCCGTCGGAGGTCTCGATGACCTTCCGCTCGGGCAGCGTGACCTGCGACCTCCAGTGCTCGAAGCCAGCGCCATTCAGGACGATGAGGTCGGCGGCCTGCATGGCGCTGATGTCGCCGGGCTTCGGCGTCCAGAAGGCCGGGTCGATGCCCGCCGGCGCCGGAACGGTGACCTCGACGGCCTCGTCGCCGATCCGTTTGGTGAAATAGGCGAGCGGCGCGTTGCTGGCGACGACGTGCAGCGGCCCGCCCGCGGCGCGGTTGGCGGCCGCGGCGCCGGCGGTATCGCCCTCGGCGGCGCGGCCCGGCGCGCCGCGATCGCAGGCGGTGAGCAGCGCGGCGACGATCGAGAGCGACAGGAGCAGCAGGCACGTGCGAGGTGTTGGCATGGGCGGAAGCCTCACGGGCAGGATGGCACGCTCGAACCGATCGCGCGTCCGGAGGTAGGCTATCACTCTCGCCCCGCACTGCCCGATGCTCGCCACGACTGACCTTCGATTTCGATATGGCCGCGTCGGCGCGTCCGAAGGCGCGTTCGAGCTTCGCATGCGCGGCTTCGAGGTCGCGCCGGGCGGCTCGGTCGCGATCGTCGGCCCGAGCGGCTGCGGCAAGAGCACGCTCCTCTCGCTTCTCTCCGGCGAGCGCGTGCCCGCCGAGGGCGAGGTCCGCTTCGGCGAGAGCGTCATCTCCTCGCTCTCCGACGCCGAGCGCCGGGCCTTTCGCATTCGCTCGGTCGGGCTCGTCTTCCAGGAGTTTCGGCTCATCGAGTCGCTGTCGGTCCTCGACAACATCCTCCTCCCCTGCCGGCTCCATCGGGCCCTGCCGCTGAATGCGGCGAGCCGATCGCGGGCGGCGGAACTCGCCGAGCGGCTCGGGATCGCGGGCCTGCTCACGCGCCGACCGGATCGCCTCTCGCACGGCGAGCGCCAGCGCGTGGCCGTCGCCCGCGGCCTCCTGGCCCGGCCGCGGCTCGTCCTCGCCGACGAGCCGACCGGCAACCTCGACCCGACCGGCAAGCGCCGCCTGTTGGACGAACTGTTAGGGCTGGCCGCCAGCGACGGGGCCATCGTCATCGTCGCCACCCACGACCATGCCCTGCTGCCCTCATTCCAGCGCATGATCGACTTCAGCGCGGACTCGACCGGCGCACCGGGGGGCGGCGAGCGTTGATCCCGCCGCGCCACGCCATCGTCCTCGCCGCCAGGCACCTCGCCTTCCACCGCGGGCGCACGGCGCTCATCGTCGTCGCGCTGGCCCTCGTCGCGGGATTGCCGATCGTGGTGCGCGGTCTGGTCGACGCCGGCACCGCGGCGATGATGGCCCGGGCCCGCAGCAGCCCGCTCGTCGTCGGCAGCCGCGGGAGCGAGCTCGACCTCGTCATCGCGGCCCTCTACTTCGCGAAGCCGGCGCCCAGGCCGATCACCAGCGGCGAGGCCGACCGACTGATGACCATGTCGAAGGGCGTTGTCGTCCCGATGCACCTCGGGTTCACCGCCCAGCGCCATCCGCTCGTCGGCACCACGCTCGACTACGTCGAACTCCGCGGGCTGCGCGTCGCCGAGGGCCGCCTCTTCGGCTCCCTTGGCGAGTGCGTGCTCGGGGCCGGCGCGGCCCGCGACCTCGGCCTCGCGACGGGCGGCGCGATCCTCACCGACGCGACCGATCCCTACAACCTCGCCGGCACGATCCCGCTCAAGCTGCATGTGGTCGGCGTGCTCGCCACCACCGGCACCGCCGACGACAGCGCCGTGCTCGTCGACCTCAAGACCGCGTGGACCGTCGCGGGCATCGGCCACGGCCACCAGGCGGCTCAGGCGATCAGGGACCCCAACGATCTCGTCGGCACCATCCGCGACGGGACCGGCGAACACGTCGTGACCAGCGAACGGCTGAAGAACTTCGAGGAAATCACGCCGGAGACGATGGCGAGCTTTCACTTCCACGGCGATCCCGCGACCTTTCCGATCCACGCCATGCTCATCTGGCCGCGCGACGAGAAGGACGCGACGCTCCTGCAGGGCGCTTTCCAGCGCACCGCCGAGCCGCTGCAGATCGTCAAGCCGACCGAGGCGATGGAGCGACTCCTCCGCGAGATCCTCCGCGTGCGGCGCTTCCTCGACGCGATCTTCCTCGCCGTCGGCGCGGTGACCGTCGCGGTGGTCGGCCTGGTCATTGCCCTCTCGATCCGCCTGCGCCGCGAGGAACTTCTCACCATGGTGCGGCTCGGCGCCGCCCGCGGCACCGTGGCGTCGATCGTCGGGGCGGAGCTCCTCCTCATCGCCCTCCTCGCAGCCGGTCTGGTCGCGGGTGGCGTTCTCGTGAGTCAATCGATGCGGGGCACCGTCGAGCGGCTGATTGTCGCTCGATCGTGAGGGCCCGATCGTGAGAGGTTACCCGTGCGTGTTCGGCATGGGCCGGAGCGCGGGTAGCGTGCCGAGAATCCCCTTGGTAGCCTGACGTGGTGGACCGAATCGCCCGCGTTGCCAAGATCATGCCCTTGCGTCCGGAGTCTTCCGCGCAGGACGACGCGGAGCGCCTCGCGTATTGGCTCTCGCGTCCGCCCCACGAGCGAATCGCTCACGTTGAAGCACTGCGAGCGCAGTGGATCGGAAGGGATTATGCATCTCCACGACGACTTTCGCGAGTTGCTCGCGTTGTTGAACTCCAACGGCGTTGAGTACGTGGTCGTCGGAGGCTACGCGGTGGCGTTTCACGGCGCTCCGCGCTACACGGGCGACATCGAGATCTACGTGCGCCCGACGACGGAGAACGCCGATCGTCTGAAGAGGTCGCTCGACGCATTCGGATTCGGCTCGGTCGGGCTGTCGGCGAGCGACTTCGCGACGGAACACCGCGTGATCCAGTTGGGATTCGAGCCTTGGCGTGTGGACCTGCTCACGAGTCTTGCAGGCGTGACGTGGGACGAAGTGACGGGCGGCGCGGTCGACGCACTCTGGGATGTGCACGTGCGAGTCATCGGCAAGCCGCAGTTGCTTCAGAACAAGCGGGCAGTTGCTCGCCCGCAGGACTTGGCGGACGTTGCTCGCCTGGAAAGCCATCCCGGGTGATCTCGCCCGCCAGACGACCTACTCCGGCTCGGGCGTCAACGGCGCCGACTGCTGGCGTTCGAGGTTCTCGAGGACCTGATCCATCAGCTCACGGAGCGCCGCATATTCGGGGTCCTCGCGCAGCGTGCGGAGTCGGCTGATGAGCTTGCGGTCGAAGTCTCGGTCGTAGCTGCTGTCCGCGGCGTCCATCTCCGGAAGCGCGGTCGGCTGCATCATCCAGCCTCCCGCCGCCGCAACCGGGATGTCGAGCAGGCGCTGAATCTGCTGCGCGTCGCGGTATCGAACGGCGACGTGAAGCGCCGCCTCGAGATACCGATGATCCCCGCGCGAGCGGGCGTCGCGCGGAATCAGCCGGAGGGACCAGATCGCGGCACGGAATTCCTCGTAGAACTCGGCCTGGTGGAGCGCGATCGCGAGCGGATGGTTCGCCCGTTCACTCACCGGGAGTCGGGCAAGTCGGCTCTGTGCGATGGTGACGAAGCGGGCGTCGCCCAACGCGATGTCGAGCGACGCCGGATCGGTTCGAAGATGCTGGCCGACCCGGCCGATCGCATCGATGACCGTGGCGTCGCTGGCGAGAATGAGGTCGCGGTCGACGTAGGGCTGCCATCGGTTGATGCTGTCGCTGGCGAGCGCGACCGGTGCGGCAACGGCGCCGCCGAGAAGCGAGGCCACGACCGTCAGGGCCAGCAGCAGCGCAGCGCGGCGCACAGGGATCGGGCCCATGAACGCCCGCAGGCCGATGAGGGCCGCAAGGATGGCCGCGACGCAGACGCCCACGGCGGCGCCGGCGGTCGCGATGCGCACCCGCATCTCGCTGATCTCGCTCACCGAGCCGGTGGGGTCCATCACGTGGGCGACCGCAAGCTGCTTCGCCGCAGCGAAGGGAATCGCGACGGCCGCGCCGCCGGCCCCAGCGAGCGCCGCACCCACCGCGATCAGGAGCGCGATCATGACCGTCGGGAATATCGCCCGCGTCGCCGCCGCGATGCCCATGCCAAACCCGGCGCCGACGATCGCGCTCACAAGCACCCATGCGGGGGGAAGCCCCGGGACGCCGCGCTGGCTCGACAGTGTTGCGGTGAACTCGCCGCGCAGCAGGATCGAGACGATCGCGACGGCCAACGTTCCGACGAGAATCGCCGCGGCCTTCGACAGCACCCGTCCGCGACCGCCCACCGGCAGCGTTCCATGCAGGAGTGCCGCCCCATGACGAAGCTCGCCATGCGACACCGACGCGGCGATCCACGCCGCCGTCGCGACGCAGGTGATGCCCGCCAATCCGCCGATCGTCGCGACGAGCTCCGAGACCGTCGTGATGCCGCTGTTGATTGGCATGACGGAACGCGGCAGGAAGCTCGACAGGAGAGCGACCAGGCCGAAGCCCAGGACGATGAGGGTCCACGGCCGCAGAGCGTCGAGCGAGAGACGAAGGTCCTTGGCGAGGAGGATCGTCATGGCTGGGCTCCGTTCGGATCGCTCGGGGTCGGCAAAGGCGAGGTTCGGACAACGTCGGGCGGCATCGAGGGCAGCTTTGCCCGCAGGAAATCGCGTGCCGATTCGAGCTCCACGCGCAGCGGATGACCCCGTTCGATCGCCGCGTCGAGCAGCTCGATGACTCGCTCGGTACGCCAGCGGCCGACCGAGGCGAGCTCGTCCGGCCAGTTGAATCGCCCATTCATTTCGGCGTCGGTCATGAACCCCCGCTCGACCTCATCTCGCAACAGCCGCCAATGCAGGGGTTCGACTGCGTCGGACCGTCCGTAGAGGAGCCGCAGCGCCAGCCCCAGTCCTCGCTCGCCGGGAAGGTAAGTCATGTTCCACGCCAACTGGCGAGCGTTGTCGCCCGTCGCCGCCGCCAGCGTGACCAGCCCTCGCGCGAACGGACTTGCGTCAAACTCAACGTCACTCATCGCCGACATGCGAGCGAGGGCGGCGGATACGTCGCTCTCGCCGCGCTGACGGGCTCGCCAGTCCATGAGCCCGTGGTGACTCTCGAGATAGATCGCGACGGACCCCAGCAGGTCCGCGTCGCTCATCGCGGCGAACGACTGAATGTGCTTGGCGTCGTCGACCGCTTCCGCAATCGCCCGGTCGCCGCGAACGCCGACGAACGCTGCCGACGATCCGCCAACGGCCGCGCCAAGCGATGCGCACAGGCCGATGCCCGCGACGACGCGCCAGGTTCGACGCCGTATGCACCAATGGAGAAGGACCACCACCACGGTACTGATGCAGAATCCGCCGGTGAGTCCGCTCGCCACGGCGACCGTCCAGGCGGCGGAGATTTCCCACGGATTGAGCGGCAACGGATAGGACTCGCGCAACGCGTTGCCGGCCAGTGGAGCCAGCGCCCACGCATAGCCGCCCCATGCTCCGAGGAGCGCGACGACGCCGATCACCGTCGCGCTGGCCAGCGTCGTCGCAACGGTTCGCCACACAGCGCCGCACAGCCGGGCCGTGATGCCGGCCAGCGCCGCCCCGGCGAAAGCGGTCGAGATCCAGTAGCCAGCGCTCACGGTCGTTCGCGAGACGAAGAAGATCGGCGCTCCCGCCTCGGAGGTCCGCTGATGGGCGACCCACGCAAGCCCGAGAACGCCGCCGACGGAGAGGACGATCGCCGTCAGCTTCGAGACGGATCGCGTCCTCGCCCCGACGGGCATCGACGCCGCGAGCGCCGCGGCGCGATGGGAAGCGTCGCCTAACAGGACGCTCGCCGTCACCCACGCAGCCACGACGAACGAGCCGGCGAGGAGCAACGCCGAGAAGTACTGCACCGCGACCCGGAAGGTCACGCCGCTCAGGAATGCCGGCCCCGCACCGTTCGGGACGAGGGTGGCGAGCAGGGCGACGAGCAGAAGCCCAGCGATCACCATCGCCAACGGGAGGACGGCGTCGAGTGAGATTCGGAGGTCTTTGGCGACGAGACTGGTCATCGGCTGTCCTCCCCCGCTTCGTCGCGGGACGTCGCTTCAGGCAGATGCCATGCCTTCCGAAGGGCGTCGATTGCCCGCCGCGTGCGAGCGGCGTCGTCGCCGTCGCGCGGCGTTCGCTCGTCGAGAAGTTTGAGCGCCCGGGTAAGGATCGCCCGCTCGTTTCCCGCCTCGGCCCATCCGCGCGGCAACGCCTCGGGCGGGAGATGGTCGGAGGACCAGTCGACCAAGAAGCCGACTTCACGCGGGTAGGCGGCGATCGCCTCCAGTCGCAGGGACTCGACCGCAGGATCGTTGTACGGAGCGGTCACGCTCCGCAGCCACAGAACGGTGTGGGCGTGCTGCGCCGTGTCCATCCGATTCAGCCGACGCACCGCCTCTCGCACGATCGGATCCTTCAGCCGGCTTCCCGCATCGCGATGGGTGAGCCATTGGAGGATTCCCTCGCCATCCATCGAGGCACTCGCGAGGTCGCCGCTTCCGATGAGGAGTTCGTTCCGGCCACCGCCTGCCGCTCCTGCGTTCCACGCATCGAGGAGCCGTGCGATCGCCGCGGCGTCCGCCGTTCGCAGGAGCGCCGGCTGTTCCGCCTCGCGCATTGCGCGACGAAGCCACGTGTCGTTCGCGCCAACCGACACCATCGCGAGCGCTCCGCCCGTCGCTGCGGCGGCGACTGTCATCGCAATGAGCGTCAGGGCGTAGGGAACGCGTCGCTGGCGACGCTCACCGCGGGCGAGTTGTCGAGCGCCGAGAAGAAGCGCCATCACCGCGGCGCAGGCGATTCCAACGCCGACCGCGGCCCCGACGCCCCGCTCCCCCGCCGTGCGAAGCACTTCGGCGTCCTCACCCAGCAACCGGACGGCGCGGGCGCTCGCCACGGTGAACGTGACGGCGCCAGCGCCGGCCGCAAGGAGGCCGAACGCGACGGTCACGATCATCGCCAACCCAACGGTCTCGACGATGCGGCGCGAGAGCGGAGCGATCGCGACGGCAAAGGCGAGTCCCGCGAGGCTCGTCACCGCGGGCACCGCCCAGCTTCGGCCGAGATCCGGCACGACGAGCGTCATCGACCAGGAGGGATCACGAACCAACTGCAAGCCGACTGCCAGCGCCGCCGGGAGGAGCGTCGCGGCCACGATCGCCAGCACCTTCGTCAGCGCCCTTCGGGTTCGGCCAAGCGGCAGCGCTCCCGTGAAGGCGTCGGCCCGATGTCGCTGCTCACCATGCAGCACGCACGCGGCGATCCATGCCGCGACGACCCCCGAGGTCAGCGTGAGACACTTCGCGAGCTCGGTGAGGAAGCGGGCTTCCGCGCTGAGTGCCCGCATCTCGGCGGGGCCGCTGATGGCGACGCCGATCGCCGCGACACCGACCGCCGCGAGGAGGAGGAGCCCCCACGGCCGGAGAGCGTCGAGCGAGAGGCGAAGGTCCTTGGCAAGCAGCGTGTTCAT
Source organism: Phycisphaerales bacterium (assembly GCA_044220875.1). Classification (GTDB taxonomy): domain Bacteria; phylum Planctomycetota; class Phycisphaerae; order Phycisphaerales; family SM1A02; genus JAEUIT01. Next base: position 263,002 of record JBGAQH010000004.1, read on the forward strand.
CGTCCGACTCCGCTGAAGGAACCGATCGCCATCGACGCAAGGCTCGCGAAGGCAACGATCGCGCCGGCGAGAGCCGCGAAGAGGAGCAACATGGCATAGGCGAGCAACCATCGACGCCGCAGCTTCGGAATCGCAAAGGTCGCCGCGCCGTAGATGCCGGCGAGGCTGGCCGCGAGCGGCATCGCCCGCGATGCCGCCGACCCGACCAGCTCGCCGAATCGGGGATCGCTGAGGCTCATCGCATCGCCGGATGCCGCCGAAGCCACGCCGATCGCGCCGGTGAAGGACGCGACATAGCAGGCGAGAGCCAGGAGGCCGGCGTAGGCAACCCCCTCGAAGGTGCGCCGCGCATTGGCGGCGACGCCCATGCCGAAGCCCGCGCCCGAGATGGCGCTGCCAATCAGAGCCAGCGCGTCGAGGATCGTTCCATCCACCCGGCAGAGCGTCGCCACGACGATCGGGATGGCGCAACCTCCAGCAATCGCGGCGGCTTTGGCCCCGAGTTGGCGTTGTCGGGATGCCGGCATGACCCAACCCAGGACGTCGCCGTGATGGCGCCGATCGCCGGTCATGACGGCGACCGCGACCCACGCTGCGGTGATGCCGCATGTTGACCCCAAGAGCTCTCCGAAGAATGCCATCGACTCTGCCGCGGTCGGAGCGCCGAAGAACCCCGGAGCAACGAGAGGACCGAAGAGGACCGGAATCACAATGGCGATCAGGACGGCGCCCCAACGCACGAAGGCGTCGTATGCGAGCCGAAGGTCCTTGGCGATGAGTGTGGTCATGGCCGAACCTCCGCGCGGAGGGCGTCAGCGAGAGCGCGGGCGGCGGCCTCGGCGGCCGGTCGTTCGGAGGGACCGAGCACGCCGTCGTCGATGGCCGCGGGAATGAGCTGGACCGCAACCTGCGCCCATGCCGACCACTTGTTCCGCTCCGGAGTTGTGGCGAGCGACATCAGGGCGGGCTTGCGGCGATAGAGCTCGCCGACCAACGCGCTCGGCGCCAGGAGCGACCTGGGAAAGCGAGTCGTCCACTCGAGTGCGACGTCCATGCGATCAAACGGCGTGAAGACATACACCTCGTACGCTCGGGCGTCGTCGTCGAAATGCAACGCGGCTCGGAATGCACGAGTGAGCGGATCGGAGGCCTGCTCGTTCGGCGACCGCAGGCGCACGCGGCGCGATGCCTCTTCAAGAAGTTCCATGTCGACTCCCATCGAAACGGGTGAGGACGCAGGTCCACCGCCCCAGCGTTCGACCGTGCGCAGCAGTTCCTCCTCCGACGCGAAGGTCGCGAGCCATCGGCGGTAGGGCGGCGCGTTCTCCTTCTCGCTCGACAACGCGAAGGTGACGCGTGGGGCGACCACGCCAATCGAGAGCACGGCGAGCGAGCCGACCGCCATCGACCACCAGGCGTATCGCCGCGAGCGGCCCCTCCGGATGGCATGGGCGCCGAGCAAGAGCCCGACGACCGCTGCGCCGACGGCCGTCGCTCGCACCGCGGCGGCCATCCAGAGGTCGAGATTGAATTGCCCCCACGCGTGCGGACCATCGCCGAAGCGGGCGAAGGTCCACGCTCGTCCGAGTGCGATCGCCAGTCCGGTCAGGGGCACCATCGCGAGGAGGAGGAGGTGCGCGACGATCATGGAAGTCCAGAGTCGGCGTCTCGACGACGCCATCACGATCGCGATCAATACCGCACCGAACGAGAGCGCGGCAACGCTCAGCGACTCGTCGTGCAGGATGGGCCACCAGCGCAGGAGTTTCGCGCTGATGATCCTGCTCTCGGTGGACGGTGCCAGGAGCGCGAGGAAGACCGCCGGAAGGCTCCCCGCACCCACCATCGCCGCGCCTCGGGCGAGGCCGCGCGATCGGTCCGAGACCGGCATCGACGCGGCGAGCGATGCGGCGCCGTGCATGCGATCGCCGTTGGCGATGGCGTGCACGATCCAGACCGGAATCGCGATCGAGCCGTAGGCCACGAGCGTCCAGAGGACGATGAACAGCTCGTGGACATCGCGAAACGGCAGGCCAAGCGGCATGAGCCGTTCGGGGAGGGCAAGCGTGATCGCGCCGAGGAGGAGAAATGCCGCGAGCAGCAGTCCGGTCGGGCGAAGCGCGTCGAGCGACAGGCGCAGGTCCTTGGCGACGAGGGTGATCATGGGGTTGGGTCCTTCGCCGCCTGACTGCGGAGATTCGCCGCCGCTGCCCGAAGCTCCTTCGCCAGCGGATGTCCGCGATCGGCGGCGGCCTCGAGTTGCTCTGCGAGCAGAACGGCGAACGTGTCTTGGCCCTTTCCTCGCCACTCGAGTTCGAAGGCACGGCGCTCGGCCTCGTCGGTGAGGAGCCCGGAGACGGCGTAGCGCCCCCATTGGAGCGCATCCCTATTTGGCTGCGTGGAGAACTCGATCGCAAGCGCAAGACCGCGCTCCCCGAGGCGCCAGAGCGCGTTCCGGGCAACCTCCGACCCTCGCTCTCCCGACCGCGCCAGATCGAGCATCGCCTTGGCGAGCGAACTCCGATCGAACGCCTCGTCGCTGAGCCGGCTGAGTCGTCGCGCAATCTCGTTCATCCGAAACGCGTACTCCCCGACGAGGGCGGGAGGAAGGGCCGACTCGGCCGCCGGCGTCAGACGTTGCGCGACGTACTCCGCCGCCGAGGCCGCGAGCTCCCCGTCCGTCATCGCGTGGATCCGATGGAGCTGTTCCTCCTCCTCGCGAGCGTGCATCACGGATATGTGCCGGGCTGCGGCGAACCAGCCTCCCCAGGCTCCGGAGGCGAGCGCCGCGGCGATGGCGACCGTCGCGAGGGCCATCGCTTTCCCACGGCTGCGAGGAGCGAGCCGACCTCGCGCGAGACCGACGACGGCGGCGACCGTGGCGCTCGCCGCCATCAGCCCGAAGGATCGCGCGGAGGCGAGCACGCTTCGGACTGCCGTCTCGTCGAGGAGAAAGTACGCGGAGAATTCGTCGTTCGCGGCGACGAGCGACCGGAGCGACATCGACCCGGTGCCCCACCCGACGACCGCACCGAGGAACGCCGCGACAATGGCGATCCCGACGACGAGGGCGACCACGGTTTCGACGCGCCGTACCGCACGCGAGACGCCGACGGCGAGGGTGATGCCGATCGCCGAGGTCAGCACGATGTAGCCGACGAGCTCCAGCCAATTGCCCGGGAGGGCAGGCGATGGCGTCGAGCCGGGCCGTGAGCGATGCGAGACGAGCGCCGTGGTCGCGCCGACCAGGACGACTGCACCCCAGCCTCCGGCGATCGCGATGCCCTTCGACACCTGACGAGCCGACCACGACACGGGCACGCTCGCCTCGAACGCCCCGGCCCGATGAAGCCGATCGCCTAACAACACGCTCGCCGTCACCCATGCGGCGATGAGGCCGGAGAGCCCGAGCGTCGTCAGAGCGACGAATTGAAACGCCAGGGCGAGATCGAATTCGCGGAGGATGCTCGGAGCGAGCGACGCCGGCACGAAACCCAGCCCAATGATGATGACGACGAGCCCCGCGATGATCGCCGCGAGCGGGCGGAGCGCATCCGCGGCGAGGCGGAAGTCCTTGGCGACGAGTGTCCTCATGCCCGGACCTCCATCGCCCGCATCCGATCGGTGCAGGCCTCGGCGATGGTGAGATCGATGACGTCGATGGTGCCGCCCGGCACGGCCAGCCGGACGCGGTCGAGGAGTTCGCGGGTGAAGTTCCGGACGGTCACGACGACGGCGCCGTCGGCGTGGGTGACGTGGACCGTTTCGGGCGGCGGCTTGAAGGAGGTCGGCTCGGGCCGCAGCACGAGGCGCTTCGTCTGCGAGACGAGGTCGTCGGTGGCGCACTCCTCGACGATCCGCCCACCCTCGATGAAGGCGATTCGATCGGTGAGGCGGGCGAGGTCGCCGAGCGAGTGGCTCGCGACGAGCATCGCCGAGCCGAGTTCGCTTCGCATGCGGGCGAGGATCGCCAGGATGGCGTCGTGCGAGACGGCGTCGACGCCAAGCAACGGCTCATCGAGGAGCAGGAGTTCCGGCCGATGCGAGAGGCCGAGGACGAAGGCCAGGCGGGCCTGCATGCCGCGCGAGAGGGCGGTCACCTTCTTCGATCGGTCGAGTCCGAGGTCGGCGACGAGGGAGTCCGACCACGCGGCATCGAAGTGCGGCTGGAGCTTGCCGACGTAGTCGATCGCGCTCCCGACGGTCATCCAGTCGTAGACCGAAAGCTGGTCGGGCACGTAGCCGGTGCGGGAGAGAAAGTCCCGGTCTTCGATCGGCGCCGGCAAGCGGCGCACGCTGCCGGCGTCGGGCATCTCCATGCCGAGGAGGATGCGGAAGAGCGTGCTCTTGCCCGCGCCATTTCGGCCGACGAGTCCCATGGCGACGCCGGGCTCGATGGTGAGATCGAGACCGTTGAGGGCGTGGGTCTTTCCGTACCGCATCCGCAGGTTCGAGCAGGTGAGCCCGAGGCCCGCGGCCCGGCTCTCCGAGGACGTCGCAACCGCCGGCGTTCCGTCACTGGTCATCACGAGCCTCCTTCGCGCCGGACTCGCCGGCAAGCTTCTTCGCCCGCTTGAGCAGGGCCTCGAACCGATCGTCGGTCAGTCCGACCGCGCGGGCATGCCGCACCGCATCGGCCAGCCGCGACAACACCGCGTCCTCGCCGACCGCCTTGGCCGACTGTCGCGTTCCGCCCAGGACCACCATGCCGCGCCCCCTTTCGCTGGTGACGAGCCCCTCGCGCTCGAGCTCGCTGAAGGCCTTCTGCACCGTGTTCGGATTGACGCCCAGCTCCTCGGCGACGGTGCGCACGCTGGGCAGGAGGTCCCCCTTCGCGATCGCCCCGCGGGCGATGCCGGCCCGAAGTCCGTCGACGATCTGCCGGAAGATCGGCACCGCGCTGTCGGCGTGCAGGACAAAGCCCAAGGGGATGCCGGGAGGCGTCATGGTGTACTAGTGTAGTAGTACACACGCAGGCGTCAACCGTGCGCCCTGAAAATTGCATCGACGACGATCGGCTGCACCTGCCCAACGGAAAGTACGGGGTGCGGGCACGGCGGCGGGGGAATCGCGGGCACCCCGCGTCAGGCGGGAGCCCCTCCACCGCGAATCTCGACGAGTCCCGAGCGGTTCGCCGATGTCGGATCCATGCTTGATCCAACACTCGCCACCGCACTTGAGATCCTTCGCGCGATCGATGAACGGCTGGTGGCCATGGACCACCCCACCGAGGCGGCCCGGATGACGTATTGCATCAGTCCCGCGGAGCTGTGGCTCTCGACGGGGGCGACCTTCCAGAACCACAACCTCGGCGAGGTGAGCTTCTCCCTCATGACGTCGGCCAGCTCGCTGGTCATGACCATTGCGTCAGGCACCTCCCAGGCGGACATCATCGACTACGTCAACTCGCTCGGGCTCGGCATCCAGGCCTCCCAGGAGCCGATCGACACCTCACGAATGCGGCTCCGAGCGGCCGGCACCTCGTCCGCGTTCGTCTGCGTCGAGCAGCTCGACTCCCTCAACGTCCCCCGGATCTACGACGCCTGGGACGGAGGCGCCCCCCAGACATCGCTATGTGACGAGGGAGAGCTCACCGAGCAGATCTCGCCGGCGGACCTGGATTGCGACGGAAAGGTCGGGCCGACCGACCTGGCCATCCTCGCCGAGGCCTGGGGGAGCCGGAAGAGCGCCGCCGACCTCGACGGCTCCGCCACGGTCGACGCTCCCGATCTCGCGATTCTCTTGGGCGCGTGGACGTCCTAACGCGTCGCGCATTGTCCGTATTCACTCACCACAACCGCACACCAAACGCGCACGACGCCACTGCCACTCCTCACCCACTCTCGTTGCCCCCTCTGTGCCCCCTCTGTGTCCTCTGTGCCCTCTGTGGTGAGGTGGGCGAAAGGAATCACCCGAGCCGCGGCCGAACCACGCTCACACCATCAACGCCGTCGGTCCCTCAATCAGCGACTTCAGCGTCTTCAGGTACTCCGCAGCCATCGCCCCGTCGATCACGCGGTGGTCAAGCGAGAGCGTCGCCTGCATCTCCCAGCCGACGGCGAGCTGGTGGTTCCGCACCACCGGCTGCTCGATCGCGGCGCCACAGGCGAGGATCGCCGAGTTGGGCGGGTTGATGATCGCGGTGAAGTGCTCGACGCCGAACATGCCGAGGTTCGAGATCGTGAAGGTCGCGGCGTTCATCTCGTCCATTGAGAGACCCTTGGTGCGGGCCTTCTCGGCGAGATGCTTGGCGTCGGAGGAGATCTGCCGGAGGCTCTTCTGGTCGGCGTTCCTGATGACGCCGACGACGAGTCCGCCGCCGCGCTCCTCGGGGAGGGAGATGGCGATGCCGACGTTCACCTCGCCGTGGATTACGATCGACTCGCCGGCGAAGCTCGCGTTGAAGTAGGGGTGCTTGGCCATCGCCAGCGCACAGGCCCGGACGAGGAAGTCGTTCACCGAGAGCTTGATGCCGTAGTCGGCGAGCGAGTCGTTCACCTTGCCGCGGAGGGCGATGATCTCATCCATCGCGAACCGCATTGTGACCTGGTAGTGCGGGATCGTCGTCTTGCTCTCGACGAGCCGACGGGCGATCGTCTGCCGCATGCCGCTGAGGGCGACGCTGCGCCCGGTGAGCGGAGCGAGGGCCGATGCGGCCGGCGACGCCGGCGGAACCGCGGGCCGCGAGAGGGCGAGGGCCGAACCGGTCGAGATCATGGCCGCGCCGCGGGCGCTCGTCACGTTCTCCGTCGCGGCGATGACGTCACGCTTGATGATGCGGCCGGCCGGTCCCGAACCGCGGACCGCGCCGAGGTCGATCCCCTGCTCCTCCGCCATCCGTCGGGCCACGGGACTGACCCGCATCCGCCGACCGTTGCCGTCCGTGACCTGCACCTCGTCGACGCCCGGCGCGGCGACCGCGGGCGCCGCGGCGCTCGTGGCCGCGTCTCCCGTCGCGCCCGCCGCGACCGTCGCCGGATCCTCGTTCTTCCCGGCGAGCACCGCGATCGTCGTCCCCACCTTCACCTGCTTCCCGGCCTCGATCAGGATCTTCGCGATCGTGCCGTCGTCGAAGCACTGCATCTCCATCGTTGCCTTGTCGGTCTCGATGTCGGCGAGCACGTCGCCGGAGCGGACCTTGTCGCCTTCCTTGACGTTCCAGCGGATGACGGTGCCGGCCTCCATGGTGTCGGAGAGTCGCGGCATGGTGAGGGTGATGGGCATGGTGGGCGGCCCCGAATGCAGACCTGGACGCGGAAGGGACGGAACGCGAGCGAACTGTTAGATCCTGTAGGTGACCGTGCGCACGGCCTGGCAGATCTTGCGGGCGTTCGGGAGCATCTCCTGCTCGAGGTTGAACGCGTAGGGCGCCGGCACGTCGTCGCTGTGGACGCGCACGACCGGATGGTCGAGGTCGTCGAAGCAGTGCAGCGAGACCTGGGCCGCGACCTCGGAGCCGGGCGACGCGAACGACCAGGACTGGTCGACGACGACGCAGGCGTTGGTCTTCCGCACCGAGGCGAAGACCGTCTCCCAGTCCATCGGCCGGATCGTCCGGCCGTCGATCACCTCGCAGGAGATCCCCTCCTTGGCGAGGGCCTCGGCGGCCTCAAGGCAGAAGTGCACGGGCCGGCCCCACGAGACGAGCGTCACGTCGGTGCCGACGCGGCGGACTGCGGCCTTCCCGAACGGAATCAGGTACTCCTCCTCGGGCACGTGACCCTTGAAGGAGAGGAGCCGCTCGCTCTCGAGGAAGAAGACCGGATCGTCGTCGCGGATGGCCGACTTCATGAGCCCCTTCGCGTCATAGGGGTTCGACGGCATCGCCATCTTGAGGCCGGGCACGTTCGAGAAGAGCCCCTCGACGCACCAGCTGTGGGTCGAGCCGAGCTGGCCGCCGGCGCCGTCGTTGCCGCGGAAGACGATCGGGCAGCCGAACTGGCCGCCGGACATGTACAGCATCTTCGGGGCGTTGTTGAGGATCGGGTCGGCGGCGACGAGCGAGAAGCTCCACGACATGAACTCGACGATCGGCCGCAGGCCCATCATGGCCGAGCCGATCGCCATGCCGGCGAAGCCCGACTCGGAGATGGGCATGTCGATCACGCGCCGCGGGCCGAACTCCTCGAGCATGCCGCGCGAGACCTTGTAGGCGCCGTTGTACTGGGCGACCTCCTCGCCGAGGAGATAGACGCGGACGTCGCGGCGCATCTCCTCGCTCATCGCCTCGCGCACCGCGTCGCGGAACTCGATCTCGCGGGGATGTGAGGCAAGGCCGAGCGGTCCCGACAGCGGGACGGCGTCAAGAACGATCGCGGTCATTGCATCTCCCGGAGCATGAGCGGCAGGCTGGTGCCGGTGTAGGGTCCCCACCGCTCGACATAGACGTCGTGATAGAGCTCGGCGATCGAGGGCACGGGACTCGCGTCGGCCCACGCCACGCACTCGCGGACCTCGTCGCGCACCGAGTCGATCATCGTCTCGTACTCGGCGTCGGTGAGGAGCTTCGCGTCCTTGAGGTGCCGCTCGAGCTTGCCGATCGGATCGTGCTGCTCGTATTGCTCCTCCTCCTCCCGCGTGCGGTACTTGCGGGGGTCGGACATCGAATGGCCCTTGTATCGATAGGTCCGCATGTCGACCATCGCCGGCCGCGAGTTGGCCCGGCAGCGGTCGATCAGGTCCTTCATCGCGTCATAGACGTGGATCACGTCCATCCCGTTGATCTCGACCCCCTCGATGCCGTAGCCGGCGGCCTTGGAGATGATCCGGTCGGCCATGGTCGTGCCGCGCTCGATGGCGGTGCCCATCGAATAGCCGTTGTTCTCGACGACGAAGATCACCGGAAGATTGAGGAGGCCGGCGAGGTTCTGGGCCTCGTGGAACGCTCCCTGATTCAGGGCGCCGTCGCCGAGGAAGCAGAGCGTGACCCGATCGGACTTGCCGCCGTTGATCACCTCGTCCTCGTACTTCGTCGCGAAGGCGAGCCCCGCCCCAAGCGGCGTCTGGGCGCCGACGATGCCGTGGCCGCCGAAGAGGTTGTTGGCCTTGTCGAACATGTGCATCGAGCCGCCCTTGCCCTTCGCACATCCGCCGATCTTGCCGAACATCTCCGCCATGCAGTACTTGGGGGCCATGCCGCGGGCCAGGGCGTGGCCGTGGTCGCGATAGGCGGTGACGAGCGGGTCCTTGTGCTCCATCGCCGCGACGCAACCGACGGCGACCGCCTCCTGGCCGATGTAGACGTGGCAGAATCCGCCGATCTTCTTGTCCTGGTACGCCTGCATGCAGCGGACCTCGAACTCGCGGATCAGCCACATGTCGCGGAGCCACCGTTTGAGCGTGGCCGCCGGGATCTCCTTGCGCTTCAGCGGTCGCGCCGAGGGCGCGAGAAACGAAGCGAGGTCGGTCGCCTTGGAGGCGGCCTTCGAAACGGATGACATCGGGTGAGGTGTCCTGTAGCGATCGACCGACGGCGCGGCTCTCCGACTCCGACGTCGGCAGCGACCGCCTATCGACACAGCGCGAGCGATTGCTCGACGACTGCCCGGCCGAAAACGGCGCGAGTCGTCTTTTATAGGGGAAGCCGGGGGGGCGAGGCAACCGTCCGGTCCCAATCGGCCTCGCTCGCCGTCAGGTCGGAGGGCCGACGGGACGCCTCTTCGACCCTGTCGGGAGTTCACCCCCTTCCCGGGACCGTACAATCGGCCCCCACTGATCGCCGAGCCGCACCGCGTGGGTGGCCGACCGACCGATTCACCCGGCAGGGCCACCGATGCGGGCCGAACGATTTCGACGCCGAGAAGAGACCCCGGGCGACCTCACCGAGGCGATCGCCGAGGCTCGCGCGACCCGCGTCAGCGCCGGGTTCTTCGGGATCTGCGGCCTGAGCCTCGTGGCGGGATGCGTGGCCATCGGCGTCGCTTCGACGCAGGAGGACACGCCGGCCAAGATCGTCTACGGCATCGCGGCAGCGATCCTGATCGTCGCCGCGTTCGCCGAAACCGTGATCTCCCTGCGGGCGAAGGTCACGGCGAAGGACCGAGAGCGCGCCGCCGCCCGCGTCGTCATCGTCTCGATGGCGGTCGGCCTCGTCGCGTGTGCCCTGCACCAGTGGCTCGCCCCGCCCCCCTCGCGCGACCTGGCGATGTGGCTCATCTACGGCGGCGTCTTCGCGTGCGCCGCGGCGCTGGTCATGCCGTGGAGCGCCACCGACGCCGCGACCGCGACGCTGCCGGTCTTCCTCGCGTGGCTGGTCACGATCGCGGTCGTTCCCAACAGCAAGCTCGAGACCTTCGGCATCCTCTCGCTCGCCTTCATGGGCGTGGTCGTCGCGGCGATTCCCGTCTGGCTCGGATATCTCAGTGAGCGGAAGTTCAAGGACGACGACGAGCGGGCGGCGCTCTCGCGCGAGGTCTCGCACACCCGCGACGAGCTCGGTCGGGCCCGCATCGTGCACGACGCGATGTTCAAGCCGCCGCTCGAGGAGGGACCGGTCGAGGTCACCTATCGCTACGACCCGCTCCGCGAGATCGGCGGCGACTTCGTCCACATCCTCCGCTGCCCGCGCACCGATCGCGTGACGACGACGGTGATCGACGTCTCGGGCCACGGCCTCGCCGCGGCGCTCACGGTGAACCGGCTTTTCGGCGAACTCGAGCGCGTGATCGCGGAGGCCCGCGGCGACGTCACCCCGGCCGACCTGATGACGCAGCTCAACCGGTACATCCACCTGACGATGAGCGCCCACTCGATGTTCGCGACCGCCGCGTGCGTCCAGGTCGATCCGCGCGTGCGGCAGGTGAGCTGGGTCGTCGCCGGCCATCCCCCGCCGCTGATGCGGACCCGCAGCGGCAGGGTCGAGCGGCTCGACTGCACGACGCTGGTGCTCGGCGCGGCGCCGCCGGAGTGCTTCGACACCGAGCAGCAGACCCGGTCGATCGAGCCCGGCGACTGCGTGATCATCTACACCGACGGGACCTTTGAGGCCCGATGCCCGACCGGCGAGCGGTTCGGGCTGAAGAAGCTCGAGGAGTCGGTGGCCTTCGATCCGCCGCCGCGCGACTTCCCGACCTTCCTCGCCAACCTCGTGGCCCGATACCACGAGGGCAATCCCGACGACGACCTGCTCGTCGCCCAGATCACCTTCCGCGGCGGGGCGCGGACGGTGGTGGCCGGCTAACAGTTCGTTCACGACGGCGCGACGCCGTCGGCCTAGCGCTTCGAGCTGGCCTCGGCGACCGCCGCGGCCTCGACGTCCTTGAGGGCCCGCGCCTGGAGGATCAGGAGCGCGGTCTCGAGCTGCGGGTCGTAGTTCCTGACCAGCAGGTCCTTCGGGTCCGGACGCGGCTTGCGGTCCTTCTCGTCCTTCCATTCCTCGATGATGTCGGCCTGCTGCCGCATCTCGAGCGACTTCTCGATCTGCTCCGGCGTCATCTTCACGACCAGGTCCGGGTTCACGCCCCAGTCGGTCGAGCCGGGCTTCTTGTGGACGAGGCGGCCGTGCTTCTCGCCGGGGAGCGGCGGGAGGATGTAGTACTGCGTGGTGAGCTTGATGGCGGCGCCGGCCTTGTCGCTGATGTCATGGACGGTCTGGACGCTGCCCTTGCCGAAGCTCCGCTCGCCGAGGATCACCGCGGCGTCGTGGGCCTGGAGCGCGCCCGAGACGATTTCGCTGGCGCTGGCCGAGCCCTGATTGACGAGGACGACGAGCGGAAGTCCCTGGAGGTCGGCGCGCTGCGGCTGGGCCTTGAGGTTGAAGACCTCGCGGCCGTCGCGGTCCTCGCCGCTCACCACCGTGCCGGTGGGCACGAAGGCGTTCGTGAAGTCGACGGCGGACTTGAGGAGTCCGCCCGGGTTGTAGCGGAGGTCGAGCACGAGGCCGTTGAGCTGGCGCTCGGCCTTCATCTGCGTGATCGCCGAGCGGAAGTCGGCGTAGCTGTCCTCGCTGAAGCCGGTGAGCCGCACGTAGCCGATGCCGGCCGCGCGATCGATCCACCAGTCCCACTCGGGGGCGCCCTTCGAGTCGAGCCCCTTCTTCCACCAGCCGTTGACCGAGCGAATCTTGATGCGCTCGCGTTCGAGCTTCACGTCGAAGGCGCACTCGACGCCGGTGCGCTTCAGGCTGAGCGTCACTTCCTCGCCCGCGGGGCCGGTGATCGAGTCGACGGCCTTGTTGAGGCTCCACCCGGTGGTCGGTGCGCCGTTCACGCCGACGACGCGGTCATCGGCCTTCACGCCGCCGCGGGCCGCGGGCGAACCCTCGAGCGGATTGACGACCAGGATCTCGCGCTTGTCGTCGTGGCGAATGAGGATGCCGACGCCGACGAAGTCGCCGTCGACCTGTTGCTGGAATCGGCGGAGCCGCTCCGGCCAGATGATCTCGGTGTACTGGTCCTCGAACCGGCTGGCGAGCTCGTCGATCGCGCCGTCGCCGAACTCGTGGTAGAGGACGACCTCGGGAAGGTTGATCGTCGCGGCGTTGGCGGTGAGCATCGCGCCGAGGATCTCGTTGTAGTCGCCGCGGCCGATCTGGTCGGCGGGCGTGGCGGCGATCTTCGTCTTGGCCTTCTCGACAGCGGCGACGAAGGCGGCGACCTTCTCGTGGTTGCCGAGGCCGGCGAACGTCTCGCTCAGGGCATCGGTCGTGGCGATGATGTTGAGGGCGCTGAGGCCGCCCTCCAAGAGCGGCATCCAGCCCTTCGCGCTGATGTGCTCCTCGGCTGCCTTCTTCAGGCCGGCGGAGAGCATCGGCCGCGTGATGTCGTGGACCTGCTCCTTCCAATCGTCGGCGAAGGCGGCGTTCCACTCGGGGAACTTGTCGTTGGGGGTGAGCCGCGCGGCCTGCACCTTGCGGAGCTCATAGAGCTGCTTGGGCGCGTACTGGGCGAGCAGGCCGATGCGGCGGTTCACCTTCTCGAGGGCATCGGCGTAGCGCTTGAACGTCGTGCGGTCGCCGGCGTCCTCGAAGAGCGTGCGCAGGCGGAAGAGCACCTCCTGCGAGAGCAGCCAGTCGCCGGCCTTCTGGGCCTTCGCGTCGGTCTCCTCGGCGAGGTGAATCACCTTCTTCACGTCGTCGCGGGTGAGCGTCGCCTTCCAGTCGTCGGAGAGCGTCTGGAGCTTCACCGCCGCGGTGAGGGCCTTGCTGACGTCATCGGCGGCGAGCTTCTCGGCGAGTTCCTTCGCGGCCTTCTCGATGTCGGCGGTGCGATCGCTCTTGCTGGCGGCGGCGTGCTCGAAGCGCTCGTTGGCGAGGGTCCGAATGCGGTTGACCTCGGCGGTGGCGGTGCCGTCGGGAATCGACTTCAGGGCCTTCTCGACCGCAGCGAGGTCGCCGTTCTTCGCCGCGAGCCACACGCTGTCGGACCATTCCGCGATGCGGGGCGAAGCCTGCTTCTTCGTGCCGTCCTGATCGTTCCCGACGAGCGTGGTGCTCGCCGCCGCGACCGCCGATGCCGTGCCGGCGACCGGCCAGCTGGCGGCGACAAAAGCAAAGACGCCCACCGAGGTGGCAAGTGCCACGATGCGGCGGGCGAGCGGGCCGGCTTCGGTGCGAACGCCGGAAGCCTTGGGGGCCGATGGGGGCGTCGACGGCGTGCCCGAGTGTCCGGTGGCGGCATTCGGGGAAGGACGCGATTCTGATCGGTTCGACATGGTGTGCCCGGCAAGGTGCCCGATGGGGCAGTGGACGGCAGCTCGAAGCGTGAGGGCCGTGTGGTGTTCCGAGGGACGTACGGAGGCGGCTCCGGCGCATTCAGGAGCCGGAGTGGCCAACCTGACGGCATCGGCGATTCGGACCAGACCCTTCAGGGGACCCGGCAAGTGTCATGACAAGTGACACCGACAAGGGAACGAGCGGACCATCGTCCGACCGTCGCTCTCCAAGGGAAACGGCGAGGCCGATGTCCGAACGGCGTCTTATACTCGGACGCGTCCGCTCCGTTTCGTGTTCGCGTGATTCGCTGCGTTGCGTCGAAAGGCGTGGTTGTCCCCACCATGAGCCACAACGATCGCCCCTTTCGGCGTCCCGATGGGGCGAATCCCCTGCCTGTCGGATCGAGCTGTCGTCGCTGCGGGTATGACCTCCGGGGCATTCCGGCCACGGGACGCTGCCCCGAGTGCGGCGTGGCGGCGACGATCTCGCGGAACCTCGCCGACTCCGACGCATGGTCACCGATCGTCGATGGCTGCCGCGGCATGGGACACGCCCTGGGCCTTCTGATCCCGGCGTTCTTCCTGACACCGCTGTCGGCGACGGAGGGGACTGTGGCCGTGGTGCTGGTGGCGCTGCATGGGTGGTGGCAGTGGTTCGGACTTCGCGACCTCCGGCGGGGACTCGCGACGGCGGTCGCGGACGATCCGATGTTTGCCGGCCGCCTGACGCTCGCCGCCCGCGCGAGCTGTGCGTACGTCACGATCGCCTCCGCGCTCGCCCTCCTTCCGCTCCTGCACGCAATCGTCGGCGCGGCGATCCCCCTCCCCGGCGGCTTCCAGCTCGCGGCGATGGGCATTGTCACCCCCTTCCTGGTCGCGGCCCTTGCGACCGGTCGTTGGGTCTTCCTCGCCCTCGCCGATGCGTGTGCGGTGCGGGACGCGCTTCCTCGGCTCCGCGCCGGGTCGATCGGACTCCTGGCCGTCGGCACGCTGGTGGCCATGGCATGGATCGCAGTCGCGCTCAGTCTCGTCCTCCCCTCCCGTCTCGCCTCGCCTCTCTTCCAGCTCTCGCTCCGACCGGCGGTCGCGCTCGGATTCCCGATGCTCGCAGTGCTGTGGCTGCAGTTTGACCTGCTCGCCCGACTTGTCGTCGCCGTGCCGCGCACGCCGAGCTTCAGCGCCGCCGCGCGACGCGTCGCGGAGCAGGCACGCGGGCCGCGAGCGGTGCCGCACGATCCGCGCAGCGACCCCAATCTCGCGCCGATCGAGCTCGCAGGCGAAGAGTCGCGTCCGGCGCGATGAGGCTCACGTGACGCCGAGCGAACGACGCGCGCCGGCCAGGGCGATCGCGATCGCGTCGGCGACGTCCGGCGGTTCGGGGGGCGCCGCCAGCGAGAATTCCTGGGCGACGGCCACCTGCATCTGCCGCTTGCTCGCTGCGCCGTTGCCGGTCATCGCCTTCTTCACTGTCGCCGGCGCGAGCTCGATGAGCTCGAGACCGCGGCGCTGACCGCACAGCAATACGACGCCGCGGGCATGGGCCATGAGGATCGCAGTGCGGAGGTTCTGCTGATGCGTGAAGACTGACTCGACGGCGAGCGCCGACGGCGCGAGCTCGTCGAGCAGCTCGTTCAGGTCAAGCTCCAGCTGATGCAGGCGATGCGAGAGCGACGTCCCGGCCTTGAGCCGCAGCACGCCGGCCTCGACGAGCGTGGGCACCCAACCGTCGGCGTCGAGCTCAACGCATCCGTAGCCGGTTCGCTGCAGCCCCGGGTCGATGCCGACGACGCGGAGCGCAACGCTCATGAGGGCGTTCCCGCGGGCTTCGCCGCGCGAAGCTCGCCGGCCATCCGGTCGAATTCGGTGAGGCCGTCCTTCAGGCGGAAGATGCGCTGGCAGCGGCTGGCGATGCGGTCATCGTGCGTCACCATCATGAGCGTGAGCCCGTCGGCGTGCAGCGCCTCGAAGAGCTGGAGAATCGACTCGCCGGTGGCCGAGTCGAGGTTGCCGGTCGGCTCGTCGGCCATGAGGACCGCGGGCTTGGTGACGAGCGCGCGGGCGATGGCCACGCGCTGCTGCTGGCCGCCGCTCAGTTCGACCGGGCGATGGCCGAGGCGGTCACCGAGGCCGACGCGCTGAAGCTGGGCGACGGCGCGGTCGCGGCGCTCGCCGCGCGAGTAGCCCTGATAGAAGAGCGGCACCTCGACGTTCTCGACGATGGTGAGTTCGGTGATCAGGTTGAAGGCCTGGAAGACGAAGCCGATGCGCCGGCCTCGCACGCGGCTCAGCTCGTCGTCGGGCATCGTCGCGACGTCGATGCCGTCGAGCATGTAGCTGCCGAAGGTCGGCCGATCGAGACAGCCCAGGATGTTCATGAGCGTCGACTTGCCCGAGCCGGACGCGCCCATGATCGCGAGGTACTGCCCGTGCGGCACCTCGAGGTCGATGCCCTTCAGCGCCTCGACGAGAATGCCGCCGTCGGGCTTGTAGTAGATCTTCCGGATGCCCTTCAGGTCGGCCGCGAGGTTCGCGCCGGACGTCGGGCGGACCTGGGCGGTCGAATGAGATTGTTCGCTGGGGCTGATCACGCGGACGGAGATGGTAACGACTGGCCGCGCCCCCAGCCGAGCCTTCAGCCGCGCTGGGCGCCAAACGCCGACTCCGCCAAGTCAATCGCCCGGCCGAGCGCCGCCGCCTTGTTGAGCGTCTCCTCGTACTCGGCCGTCGGGTCGGAATCGAGGACGACGCCGGCGCCGGCCTGCAGGTGCACGGTCCACGGGGCGCGGTCGCGGGCGGTGGGAATCACCATGGTGCGGAGAGCCAGGGCGATGTCCATGTCGCCGTCGTAGCCGACCGCGCCGATGCCGCCGGCGTAGGGTCCGCGCCGGACGGGCTCGAGTTCGTCGATGATCTGCATCGCCCGGACCTTCGGCGCGCCCGAGACGGTCCCGACGGGAAGCGTGGCCCGCAGCGCATCCCAGCAGTCGAGCCCCTCGGAGAGCCGGCCGGTGACGGTCGAGCTGATGTGCATCACGTGGCTGTAGCGCTCGATCTCCATGCAGCGCTCGATGGCGATCGAGCCGGTCTCGCAGACGCGCCCGAGGTCGTTGCGGGCGAGGTCGACGAGCATGACGTGCTCGGCCCGCTCCTTCTCGTCACCTAACAGTTCGCGCTCGAGGGCGGTGTCCTCCTCGGGCGTCCGTCCGCGCGGCCGCGTGCCGGCGAGCGGTCGGTTCGTGACGGTGCGATCGCGCACGCGACAGAGGATCTCCGGGCTCGACGCGACGAGGATGACCCCGGCTCCCTGGAGATAGATCTGGTAGGGACTCGGGTTCACGACGCGGAGCGCCCGATAGATCTCGAAGGGATCGCTTTCGGTCGTCCGCTCGAGCCGCTGCGAGAGGACGATCTGGAAGGCGTCGCCCGCTGCGACGTACTCCTTCGCCCGCCGCACCGAGGTCTCGAACTCCGACTGGGTCACCAGCGATCGGGGCGTGGTCGGCCGCCGGCTCGGGTCGAGGTCGATCGCCCCCGCCGGCAGCGGCACCGAGTGCGTCTCGAGGCGGGCGACGAGATGCTCGAGGTCCGCCTGCAGCGCATGCCACGCTGCGCTCGAGCTCGGATGGTCGCGGAGCGAGGTGCCGACGATCGCGTGCAGCGTCTTCGTCGCGTTGTCGAAGACCACCACCTGCCGGTAAAGGCCGAAGTGCAGGTCGGGCAGTCCGCGATCGTCCTTCGGCGCCGCCGCGAAGGGCAGCTTTCCCGGCTCGAGGTAGCGCACCGTGTCGTAGGTGGCGAAGCCGACCCAGCCGCCGAGGAAACACGCCGGCAGGCGAAGCGAGGCGAGCGCGGCCCGCGGCGGCATGCGATCGGGCGTGGCCAGCTCGCGCACCACGGCGAGGGGATCGGCCCCCTCGCGGGTCGTTCGCGCCCCGCTCCGATGGTCGTGGATCTCGACCCGCGCCTCCTTGGCGACCACCTCGAGCCGGGGCTGCGCGCCCAGCATCGAGAAGCGCCCGACGTTCGATCCGTGCTCGACGCTCTCGAAGAGAAAGCTCGGCGCGGTGCGGGCATCCGCTGCGACCAGCCTCCGATAGGCCAGCACCGGCGTGAGCTGGTCGCTCATGAGCCGCCGCGAGAGGAGGGCGAGGCCGTTGCCTCCGGCCGCCGCCGCGACCTGCGCGTCAAAGGCGGCCCGTTCGGAATCGCGAAGCGTGGTCATGGGGAGTGGGCAGTGTACGGATGGAGGAGATTCCGCAACCGATCGACGCGTGCACGCTAAGAGTGCGGTCGCCCGTCCCTCGTGAGGTGCATCATGCATGAACTCGACCGCCGCCGTTTCGTCGCTCTCGCCGCCGCCGGTGCCGCAGGCCTCGCCTTCGGCGGGAGCCGGTCGGCATTCGCCCTCGGCCCGAATGCCATTGGCGATGCCCCCCAGGAGCGCGCCGTGAAGCCGCTCAAGATCCTCATCCTCGGCGGCACCGCCTTCCTCGGACCGGAGGTCGTCGACGCGGCCCGCAAGCGCGGCCACACGCTCACCCTCTTCAACCGCGGCAAGACGCGACCCTCCCTCTTCCCCGACCTCGAGAAGCTCCACGGCGATCGAGACCCGGCCAAGGGCGAGGGACTCAAGGCCCTGGCCGATCGCGAATGGGATGTCGTGGTCGACAACAGCGGCTACTTCCCCCGGCACGTGAAGGCCTCGGCGGAGCTGCTCGCGCCGAAGGTGAAGCACTACATCTACATCTCGAGCATCAGCGCCTTCAAGGACGGCGCGCCGCCGAACTCTGACGAGAGCTATCCCGACGCGGAGCTCGCCGATCCCGCGGTCGAGACGATGGGCGACCAGTTCCAGAACTACGGCGGACTCAAGGCCCTCTGCGAGAAGGCGGCCGAGGCCGCGATGCCCGGCCGCGTCGCCAACATCCGCCCCGGCTTCATCGTCGGCCCCGGCGACTGGACCGGGCGATTCAGCTACTGGCCGCTTCGCGCCCGTCAGGGGGGCGAGATGATCGGGCCGGGCGCCCCCACCGATCCGGTGCAATGGATCGACGTGCGCGACCTTGCCGAGTGGATCGTCCTCTGCGCCGAGCGTTCGATCAGCGGCCGCTTCGCCGCGACCGGACCGAAGACGCCGGGCACCATCGGGCAGATCATCGAGGCGAGCATCAAGGTCGCGAAGGCGACCGAGCCGAAGCCCGGAGCGGTCGACACGACGGTGACCTGGATTCCCGCCGACTTCCTCGTCACGAACAAGGTCTCGCCGGGCGGCGACATGCCGATCTGGCTCCCGGCCGAAGGCGAGACCGCGGGCTTCCACCGCTGGAACGTGAGCAAGGCGGTCGCGGCGGGTCTCGCCTTCCGCTCCGTCGAGGAGACGGTCCGCGGGATCTACACCTTCATCGACGGCCTCAGCGACGAGGAGAAGAAGCGGATCCGCCCCGCCGGCATCAGCCGCGACCGGGAGAAGGAAGTGCTCGCGGCGTGGAAGGCGAAGAAGCCCGGGTAAGCCGGCGACGCACGCGGCGTGCGGTCCGTCACTCGCCGAATGCGATCGCGCTGGCCACCGAGTACAGGTCGGTGTGGCTCATCGAGAGTGACCATGCGGTGATGCCGCGCTCGGCGGCGATCTCGGCGGCGCGGCCGGTGAGAAGCACGCGCGGCTCGCCGCTCGCGAGCCGCAGGACCTCGACGTCCGTCCAGGCGATCCCGTCCGACCAGCCGGTGCCTAACGCCTTGAGCACCGCCTCCTTCGCCGCGAACCGGACCGCGTAGCGCTCGATGCGCTTCCGCTGCCCGTGATCGGCGTAGGAACGCTCGGTGACGGTGAACACCCGCTCGGTGAAGCGCTCGGCGTGGGTCTCGAGCATCGCGGCGATGCGGGCGTTCTCGACGATGTCGATGCCGTGCCCGCGAATGCCGCGCGGCAACGCCGGCCGCCGGAGATCGCCGCTCATGCGTCCCCCGTTCGGATCGACTCGATGGGCGCGCGGCGCAGCGATCCGCCGCTCCAGCGCTCGATCGAGGCGATGAGACCGGCGAGCGGATCGCGCCATTGCCTGGCGTCGACGACGAGCGGACGGCGGAGGCCCGAGAGTTCGACGGCGACCCGATAGGCGGTGACGTCGAGCCGAGCCTCGCCCGGCTCGAGGATCGGACCGCGGAGCCCGCTCCGGAAGCAGTCGACGAGCCGCGCCGACGCGAGCGAGGCGCCGGCCTGCAGGAGCGCCAGCGAAGGATCGCGCCCCGCGGCCAGATGGGCGGCGGGATCGACGCCGACGCCGAGGCCGCTGCCCACGATCGGTTCCATCGAGTGGTCGGCGAGGGCGACCCCCTCGCGCTCGGCCAGGGCCGCGAGATGGGCGAACGCCTCGCGCACCTGAGGAGCCAGGGCGGCGCGGGCCGCGAGTTCGGTCTCGGTGGGAAGGAGGAGCGAGACCGCTGGGCGCGGCTCGCCCGGCGCGGTCAGCTCGGCGGCGAAGCGGATCGACTGCTCGACCGCGGAGACGGCACGCTCGATGGTCGTGGCGTCGAGGAGGTGTCCGGGCGGAATCCAGGCGTCGACGCCGGCGCAGCGGAGCTCGAGACGGCGAAGTTCGCCGACCAGTCCGCGGCGGGCCGAACCGTCGAGCTCCCGCGGCCGCATCGAGGGCGTCGTGGCCGACCACTGCACCGCGGCGTATCCCTCGCGGGCCACGGCGATCATCGCATCGCGCGCGGCGGCGCCCGCCTCGACCAGCGACCCGACGGTCGCGGCGAGGCGCGGCCGCGGATCTCCGCTCTCGCGCGTTGCGGGCATGGCTTGGAGTCTATCAGTCGCCGGGAAGGCAACGCGCTCGCCGAGCGAGCCGCAAAATCGCCGGAACCCACCCCGCGCCGCGCCCGTCGGCGGCAATCCCCTCCATAATGCGCGCATGCTCCGGCTCGCAGCGATTGTCTATTGGATCGTCCTGATCGCTTGGTTCGCGGCGCTGGTCGCGGGGGCCTCGACGGCGATGGCCGCGTTCGGGACGCTCGTGAAGCTCGTCCCCGACCTGGGCATCACGGTGCCGCAATTCGCCGCGAGCGATCCCTCCGGCGCCGACGCGGCCCGATACGTCGCCGGCTTCGTCGCCCAATCGGTCTTCGACGCGATCGCTCGCATGGAGTGGGCGTTCGTGCCCGCAATCCTCCTCTGCCTCGTGGTCCAGCGCGGCACGCGATGGCCGGAGCGCGGGCCGGCCAACGCCCTGCGCGTCGCGATGCTCCTCATCGCCTGCGGCACGACGCTCTACCACCTCACGGTGCTGACGCCGCGCATGGCGAGCTCGCTTGGCGACTACCGCGGTGCGATCGCCGGCGGCGATCCGGCGACGGCGGCGGTGCACAAGGCCGAGTTCGACCGCGACCACCGCATCTCCGATCCGCTCCTCCGCACCAACGCGTTCCTGCTCCTCGGGGCGATCCTGCTCTCGGCCGCGACGCTCACCCCGCGCACCCCGCCCCGCGCGTCGGGCCCCACGTTCAGCTAACAGTTCGCTCATGCCGCCCGCGACGTCCACCCGCTACGCACGCCCCGACGCCGACAAGGCCGAATTCGACCTGCCGCGCGTGACCGCGGCGAAGGCCATCCGGGCGGGCGAGATCCTCGACGCCCTCCGCGAGCGCTATCCGGACGCCCACTGCGAGCTCGACTGGAAGCGCCCGCACGAGCTTCTCTTCGCGACGATCCTCTCGGCGCAATGCACCGACGTCGCCGTGAACCGGGCCACCCCCGCCCTCTTTCGGGCCTTTCCGCGGCCCGCCGACTACGCGGCGTCGACGCCCGAGGCGATCGAGCCATACGTCCGTTCGCTGGGCTTCTTCCGCCAGAAGGCGAAGTCGCTGCACGCCACGGCGACGGCCCTGCTCACGCGACACGGCGGCGAGGTGCCGCGCACGATGGCGGAGCTCACCGCCCTGCGCGGCGTCGCCCGCAAGACCGCGAACGTCGTGTTGGGGAACGCCTTCGGCATCAACGTCGGCGTCGTCGTCGATACCCACGTCCAGCGCCTCTCCGCCCGCTTCGGCCTGAGCCGACACGAGGACCCGGTGCGGATCGAGCGCGATCTCATGGCCCTCTTCCCGCGCGACGCGTGGTGCCTGATCTCCCATCTCCTGATCTTCCATGGCCGCCGGGCGTGCAAGGCCCGCGGCGGATCCTGTGCGACCGACGCCATCTGTCGGCGCTTCTGTTCCGAGAGTTCCCCTGACTGACACCGAAAGGACCCCATCCGATGCGAGTTTCCCGCCTGCTCGTCGCCTCCCTCACCGCCTCGCTCGCCGCGTCGATCGCGCTCACCGGCTGCAGCGGCGACGCCAGCCACCGCACCACCGAGTCCACCAACGCCTCGCTCGAGGCCGCGGCGACGGCGAGCGTCGCCCGCTTCAAGGAGACGGAGCCGGGCCTCAAGTCCTACTTCGATTCGGCCGCCGCCTACGTGGTCTTCCCCGAGATCGGCAAGGGCGGCCTGGTCTTCGGCGGCGCCGGCGGCGACGGCGTCCTCTATGAGCACGGCGAGGCGACCCATTACGTGACGCTCAGCGCCGGGAGCTTCGGCGCCCAGATCGGCGGCCAGACCTTCAGCGAGATCATCTTCCTCAAGACCGCGAGCGAGCTCCAGCAGTTCAAGTCCGGCGGCTTCGAGATGGACGCCGGCGCCTCGGGCGTGGCCGCCCGGAGCGGCGGTTCGACCGCCGCCGACTACGTCAAGGGCGTCGCCGTCTTCGTGAGCGGCGAGCGCGGCCTGATGGGCGGCGCGACGATCGGCGGCCAGCACTTCGACGTGCGGAAGATCACGCGATAAGGGGAGCCAGTAACGGGAGCCGCGACGGGGCGCCGGTACGGCGCGGGCTCCCGGGTCCGCCGCTGCGACCGCCCCGGGATTCGCCCGATCCCGCTCGACGCCCGACAAGCGTTCACGCGTCCGCGAGCCCCTCGCCGATACCATTCCGGTTCCGTCACGATTTCACCTCCGCCCGCGCGGCCATGGCGACGAGCCTGCGCCCCGGGCGGGGGTTGTTCCGTATCGCACGTCTTCGGCCCCCGGGCCCCATCCTCGCATGACTTCCCACGACGCTCGCCTCGTCGCTGCCGGTGAGTCGGACCGCGCCTATCAGGCCGACCCGATCTTCTCCGGGAAGCACCTCTACTTCATCGGCATCGGCGGCTCGGGCATGAGCGGCCTCGCCCGCATGCTCGCCACCCGCGGGGCGATCTGCTCCGGCTCGGACCAGAGCCCGAGCGACCTCACCCACGCCCTTGCCGAGGCGGGCATTCCAGTGACCTCCGGCGCTCCGACCGGTCACCTTCCGAGCCAATGCGATCTGGTCATCGCCAGCGCCGCGATCCGCCCCGACCATCCGGAGGTCCTCGCCGCGACCGCCCGCGGCATCGAGGTCATCAGCTACGCCGAGGCCCTCGGCCGCGCCCAGGCGGGCCGCACCGCGATCTCGGTCGCCGGCACCCATGGCAAGAGCACGACGACGGCGATGCTCTCCCATGTCCTGATCCAGGCCGGACTCGACCCATCGGTCATCGTCGGCGCGACCTGCCCGCACCTGGGCGGCGGCGCCCGCACCGGATCGCTCTCGATTCCGCATGGGCAACTCAAGGGACAGCCGGGCATCCTGGTCTGTGAGGCGTGCGAGTTCAACCGCAGCTTCCATCACCATCGCCCGACGATCGCCCTCATCAACAACGTCGAGGAGGATCACCTCGACTGCTACGCGAACATCGACGCCATCGTGCAGAGCTTCCGCGAGTTCGCGGCGCTCCTCCCCTCCGCGACCAACGGCGGCAAGCTGCTGATCGCCGACGAGGGGGCCCACCGCCGCGAGATCGCCGCGGGCCTCGAGTGCGAGGTCGCGACCTTCGGCTTCTCGCCGATGGCCGACTATCAGGTCTTCTTTGACGCCCGCGCCTCCCGCGCCGGCCTGCTGCAGGATGGCCACTGGCTCGCCCAGTGGGACCTCGCCGTGCACGGTGACCACATGGCCCTGAACTCAGCGGCCGCCGCGATCATGGCCCACTGGCTCGGAGCGGAGTGGGAGGACATCGCCGAGGGACTGGCGACTTTCCGCGGCGTGGACCGGCGCATGCAGCGACTCGGGACCCGCAAGGCCCAACCCAAGGGCGCGCCGGACGAGGTCACCGTCTACGACGACTACGGCCACCATCCGACCGAATGCGAGAAGACGCTTCGGGCCCTGCGGAGCCACGAGAACCCGAAGCGGCTCATCTGCGTCTTCCAGCCGCACCAGCACAGCCGAACCCGCTTCCTGCTCGACCAGTTCGCGACGAGCTTCTCCTCCGCCGACATCGTCATCGTTCCCCAGATCTACTTCGTCCGCGACAGCGAGATCGAGAAGACCAGGGTCTCGGCCAACGACCTCGTCGAGAAGCTCCGCGAGCGGCGCGTCGATGCCCTGCACATCGCCAGCTTCGACGCCATCGTCGACCACCTCGAGGAGATCTGCCGCCCCGGCGACCTCGTCGTCGTCATGGGCGCCGGGCCGGTGAACCAGATCGCCTTCGAGTACCTCCGCCGGGCGAACGCGGCGTCGGGGCAGGGCGCGTCCCTGCGTCCGGGCAGCGTCGCATGCCACTCGTGAGCGCCGCCGCCGTGACCACCTCCTCGCGCCCCAGCTCGCTCTTCGCCGACCTGGACGTCGACGTCCGAACGGACGTTCCGCTCGGTGCGATGACCTGGTACGGCATCGGCGGCCCCGCGGACTTTCTCGTCCGCCCCCGATCGGTCGAGGCGCTGGCGACCCTGGTGCGCCGCGCCCACCGCGAGGGCGTTCCGACCCGGGTGCTCGGTTCGGGCGCCAACCTCCTCGTCGCGGACGAGGGCGTCGACGGCATCGTCCTCAAGCTGGACGCGCCGTGCTTCACGGAACTCCGCTACAACGCGACCGGCGAGGTCGAGGCGATGCGGGTCGGCGCCGGCGCCGACATGGCCAAGACGCTCAACGACACGGTCCGCCGCGGTCTCGCCGGACTCGCCCAGATGTCCGGCATCCCCGCCTCGGTCGGCGGCGCCATTCGCATGAACGCCGGCGGCGCCTTCGGGGCGATCGGCGATGCGGTCCACAGCATCGGCTGCCTCTCCGCCACGGGCGACCTGCGGGTCTATCCGGCGAGCGAGATCCTCTTCGGCTACCGCGAGACGAACATCCGCGACCCGATCATCCTCTGGGCGGCGTTCCGCCTCTCGGAAACGGATCCGATCGCGCTGCGGGACCGGGTGAAGGAGATCTTCGCCTACAAGAAGAGCACGCAACCCCTCGCCGACCACTCGGCCGGCTGCATGTTCAAGAACCCGACCGACACGCGGCCGCAGGGAACCGGCGAGCGCGTCAGCGCCGGCAAGCTCATCGATCTCGCCGGCCTCAAGGGCAGCGCCGTCGGCGGCGCGTATGTCTCGCCCCAGCACGGCAACTTCATCGCGGTGAAGTCCGGGGCCCGCGCCGCGGACATCGTCGAACTCGTCCGCCGCGTGAAGGCCCGCGTGCTTGAGGTCCACGGTCTCGCCCTGCACACCGAAGTCGTCTACTGGTCGCGCTCGAGCGACGCATCCCCCTTCAACGCATGAGCACCTCACCCCGC
The DNA here is from genome assembly GCA_044220875.1 of Phycisphaerales bacterium. Classification (GTDB taxonomy): domain Bacteria; phylum Planctomycetota; class Phycisphaerae; order Phycisphaerales; family SM1A02; genus JAEUIT01. The sequence goes on from JBGAQH010000004.1 coordinate 288,281, forward strand.
ATCCGCACGCTGGTCCTCAAGGGCGGTCCCGACGCCGAGCACGACGTCAGTCTCATGAGCGCGGCGGAGGTCGCAGCGGCGCTCCGCGAGGCGCCCGATCTTGAGGTGATCGAGATCGAGGTCGGCACGCCGACCGCGGCCGAACTCCTCGGCCATCGCCCCGACGTCGTCTTCCCGGTGCTGCACGGTCCCTTCGGCGAGGGCGGACCGATGCAGGAGATCCTCGAGGCGATGCGCGTCGCCTACGTCGGCTGCCGTCCGCGGGCGGCGGCGATCGCGATGGACAAGGTGCTGACGAAGTCGCTCGCCGCCGAGATGGGCGTTCCGACACCGAGCTCGCGCGAGCTCCGTCCGGGGGAGACGCTCGACCTCGCCCCGCCGATCGTCGTCAAGCCCGCCAACGAGGGCTCCTCGGTCGGACTGAGCATCTGCCAGTCGATCGCGGATGCCCAGGCCGCCGCCGCGAAGCTTCACGCGATGGGGAAGCGCGTTCTGGTCGAGCGCTACATCCGCGGACGGGAGATCACCGTCGGGATCATCGACGGTCCCAACGGCACCGAGGTGCTGCCGATCATCGAGATCGTCCCCGCCGTCGAGTTCTACGACTACGACGCCAAGTACCACCGCGAGGACACCCGCTACGTCCTGGACCCGGTCCTCCCCGAGGGCGTGGCCGACGCGGCCCGGCGCCACACCCGAGCGGTCTGGGATCGCGTCGGCTGCCGCGACCTCTCGCGGGCCGACTTCCTGGTGGAGACGGCGACGGACGGCCGCTCGACCGCGTGGTTCCTCGAGATCAACACCATGCCCGGGATGACGACCCATTCGCTCGTCCCCAAGGCCGCCCGGCACCGCGGCCTGTCGATGACCGACCTCTGCGCCGGACTGGTTCGGCGCGCGCTGGCCCGTCATCGGGCCGCCGGGCCGGGGAATTCTGGCCTCGATTCCAAAGGCAATCGACCCGCCGGTTCGATGGTGACCTCTTGAGCGCCTCTCGTCGGCGCCGGCACGATCGCCGCAGGTGCGGTAGCGTGCGCGTCTGAGGTCACCGCACCGCCATGGCTCGCCCCTCCAAGCAGTCCCGCTCTCGGCTCCCCTCGATCAGCGCGATCCTTGCCGCGATGGTGCCGTCCGGCGCCGCGGCGCGGACCATGGCGATGGCGGTGGTCTGGTGCGCGGCGCTCGGCGGCATCGGCTACGGCGCGTATCGCGGCTATCCGACCCTTCGCGCCTACGCCGAATCGAAGGTCGCGATCGACCCGATGAACGTGCGCATCACGTTTGACCATCCGCCCTCGTGGATGCCGGCCGAGACGCTGCAGTCGCTGAGCGATGCCTCGCACATGGCGATGGCCAACGCCAGTCCGCTCGAGTCGGAGGCCCTGCAGCGCGTGCATCAGGAGATGCTCGCGTCGGGCTGGTTCACGCGCGTCGAGCAGGTCCGCCGCACCGCGGGCGACGAGATCACCGTGAAGGCCGAGTTCCGCATTCCCTTCGCGATGGTTCGCTGGAACGACGAGGACCACCTCATCGACAGCCAAGGCCGGCGCCTGCCGATGGTCTACACCGGCACCAGCGAGCGTCCGCGCCTGCCGCTCATCCTCGGCGTGGGCATGCCCAAGCCGGCCGAGACCGGCGCGATCTGGCTCGGTGCCGATCTCCGCGCCGCCCTCAACCTCACCATGCTCCTGCGGGACCGGGTTTGGTTCGCCAACGGGCAGGTCAAGGCGATCGACACCGCCCGCTACGCGAGCGAGGGCATCGTCGAGCTGGTCACCGATCGCGACACGCGCATCGTCTGGGGGGGCGACCCGAACGACCGCTCGCTCGGCGAGATGCCCGCGGACCGCAAGCTCATGGCCCTCGACGCGATGTATCAGATGTCGAAGCGGGTCGACAACGGCTCGGCCCGGACGATTGACATCCGCTTCGACGTCGTGACCCTGGCCCCTGCCCCGCCGTCGAGCAGCTCCGCCGCGGAGACGCCGGAGATCCCGACGTCGCTCACCGCCGCCGCGCCGTAAGGGCTCGCATTCGCCGCAGCGGCGCGTATCGTGTCCAGAACCGCATCGCCGCGGCCCGCCATGGCACGCATTCCGCGACCAACACCACCTCGGGGACTGATCTTTCTCGCCTCGGCGTGGCTCATCATCGCGTGGCTCATGACGATGGGCTTCCGCCCGCCGATTCAGATGCACGCCGCGTCCTACACGCCGAGCGTGCGCCTGCTTCTGCTCGCCCTGGTCTTCGGCATCGGCATCGGTTGGCCGCTGGTGCGCCTCAGCGGCGGTCTTCGAGCCTGGCCGATTCGCCAGACGCTGCTCGACCTCACCGTGCTCCTTTGCCTCGCTCAAGTCGTCGTCTGGCCCCTGCGGCTCGTCACGCCATGGCCGCCATGGCGTTCGGCGGCGATCGACCTCGCCCTCGTCGGATGGTCGCTCGCCATTGCCGCGGTCGTGGCCACCGGGTCCATTCCGGCCCGGCGCGGCATCGGACTGCTCCGTACCGTGGCCATGCTCGTGATCGTCCTCCTCGTCGCGGGCATGCCCCTCATCACGATGACGCGCGGCCAGTCCCTTCCCTTCACCGGACGACCGGTCGGGGTCGAGCCGCGCGAATGGTGGCAGGTTGCAGCCCGAAGTCCCGCGACGGCGATCGATGCCCTCTCGGGCGGCGGGCCGACGGTGCCCCTCGAACCGGAATGGGCCTTGGTGCGTTTCGCGTGGTGGGGAGCTGCGGCCATGTGGGTCGCGGCGATCGCGGCCCGAACCCTGATCCCGCGCATGGACGATGGCGAAGAACCGGCGGGCCCCCGTATCTCCTTCGCCGAGATGTCGCTTCCGAGCCTCCCGACCGCGTCGGCTGCCCCCTCCGCCTCCGAGGGTGGCAACGAGCCCTGATCGCCAGTATCCTCCCCATCGTCCCGGCTGAGGCTCGCTCGGATGCGAGCCCGCCGCCCGTCCACATCGCTCCGCCGTGGCATTGCCAGCAGGCTCGATCGATCGTTTCCGACGGACGGCACACCCACTGCGGATGACGTGCCCGCCCCCCGGCGGGCCCCTCTTTTTTTTCGCCAGTCTGATCGCCGACTCGATCGTGACCCGCCGTGCGGGAACCACGGCGAGCGCTTCCGCGACGGCTCCGGCCACGCGGCGGACGACGTGTACCCATGAACTTCATCACTCCCGAGGAAAAGGCCCAGCTCGAGCAACTCCTGTCGAGCCTTCGCGCCAACGAGAAGCAGCTCATCCTGCGCATCCAGGAAGCGCGGGCCCTCGGTGACCTCCGCGAGAATGCCGAGTACCACGCCGCCCGCGAGGACAAGGCGATGAACGCGGCGAAGATCAAGGAGATCGAGGATCGCCTGGCGACGGCGCAGCTCGCCGGCGAGACCGAGATCCCGACCGACATGGTCTTCGTCGGCACGCTGGTCCGGCTGAAGGACGTCGACCGCGGCGACGACGATGTCTACAAGCTGGTCGGCGAATCGACGGGCCGCTTCGACCTCGACTACATCGAGGTCACCACCACCAGTCCGATGGGCCTGGCACTCATGAAGGCCCGCGTTGGCGAGGTGGTCCGCGTCGACCTGCCCCGCGGACTCAAGCGCTACGAGATCGTGGAGATCGTCGTCTGAACGCGGCGAGCGGTCGGCAGCGGCCGATCACTTCCGTTCGAGGACAAGACGCTGGCCGAGCTTCACGTCGGCCTGTTCGATCTTCACGCCATCGGGCCAGGTGAACTCGACGCTCGCCGAGGCCGTCCCGCGCGGGAAGCCGAGGGAGAGTTCGTTCGCGCTCGTCGAGTTGAAGGGACCGCCTCCCCAGATCCAGCGGCGCTGGACGCGCTCACTGCCGTCGGGATCCTTCGATCGGACGACGAGCACGCCACCGACGCCATGTCGGTTGCCGATCTTCGCCCGTCGGTCGGCGGCGATGACGGTGAGCCAGTGGTCGACGCCCTCGGTGACGGCATCGTTGCGAATCACGCGCAACGGGCCGTTGAGCTCGCCGATCACGACGTCGACGTCGCCGTCGCGATCGAGATCGGCGAAGACCGCCGTGCGATCGCGGTGCGGCTCGAGCTTCCAGTTGCCGGCCGAGGTAAGCGTCTCGAACCGCTTGCCGCGCCGCTCATGAAGGAGCGGCCGCTGCTCGTACTCCGAGTCGAAGGTCTGCTTCGAGGCCTGCGGATAGACGTGGCCGTTCACGATGAGGAGGTCCTCGTCGCCGTCGAGGTCAAAGTCGACGAACGCGGTCGCCCACCCGAGATAGGGACGGCTCACCGCCGCCAGTCCGTACTGCGGCGTGCGCTCGTCGAAGAACTTTCCGTCGAGGTTGAGGCGCAGGGTGTTCGTGTCGCTCGAGAAGTTGGTGGTGAAGATGTCGGGGCGGCCGTTGCCGTCGACGTCGGCGATCGCGATGCCCATCGTCGCCTGTTCGAGTCCCTCCATGTTCGTCGCGAGACCGGACTTCAGTCCCTCCTCGACGAACTTCACCGCGCCGTCGGCGCCGCTCACGTTGCGGAAGAAGTGACTCGCCTGGCTGTCGTTGCCGACGAAGATGTCGACGAGCCCGTCGCCGCTGAAGTCGAGCATCGCGACGCCGAGGCCATAGCTCGGCGGGACCGCGCGGATGCCGCTCGATTCGCTGATGTCCTCGAAGGTGCCGTCGCCGCGATTTCGGTAGAGGCGATCGGCCTGTCCGCGCATCCCCTTCGGTCCCGACATGACCGGAACGCCGCGGAAGATCGTCGGCCCCGGGGGTTGGGAGGGATCGAAGTCGAGATAGGTGACGACGTAGAGGTCGAGATCCCCGTCGCGATCGATGTCGGCGAAGGCGGTGCCGGTACTCCAGTCGCGCGGCTGCTCGGCGCCGGCAACTCCCGCGGTCGCCGTGACGTCCTCGAAGGTGCCGTCGCCGCGGTTCTTGAGAAGGACGTCCGGGCCGTAGCAGGCGATGAAGATGTCATCGCGTCCGTCACCGTCGACGTCGCCGACGGCCACGCCGAAACTCCATCGCGTGTGGCGGATGCCGCTCGACTCGGTGACATCGGCGAAGCGGATGCCGGCGGCGGTCGAGTCGTTGCGGAAGAGCTTCGACCCCGGTCCGTGCTCGGGATCGGCGAGTTGAGCGCCGTTCGGCATGAAGAGGTCGAGGTCGCCATCGCCATCGAAGTCGATGAGGGCGAGGCCGCCCCCCTTCACGTCGAGGATCTGGTTGCTCGGCATCGTGCCCGAATGGAGCATCGCGACGAGGCCGCTGTCGGCCGTCACGTCGGTGAAGCGAATCCCTTCCGAGGGCGCCAACGCCAGCGAGGCGAGGATCAGGCTGAGCATGGTCAGAGGTCCGAGGTCGAGAGTTCGGTGCACGCGTCAGCGAGCGTCAAGGCGCGTCAGGGCGCCTTCGGGTTGGCGGCCGGCGGCGTGGCCGTCGGCTGGGCGGGCTCCTTCGTAGGACTCGCCTCCGTCGGCTTCGCGGGATCGGCGGTCGGCGCGGGAGCGTCGGGAGTCGGTGGCGCCGCGGGCGCCGGCGCATCGGGGTCATTCCCGGCGACGCGGGCCTTCGCCCGCCGTTCCTCATTGCGGGCGCTCTCCGCTTCCTTCGCCTTGCCGAGCCGATCGCGGGCGCGGGCAAGCTTCGCCCAGCCCTCGTAGTGGTCGGCGTAGAGGGCGAGTCCCGCCATGAAACGCTCTTCGGCCAACGCGGCGTTGTCGCGCCGCATCGCGACGTCACCCATGCGGATCCACGCCTTCGCGAGATCGCGCTTGCTCGCCTTCGGCCCCTGCTGGAGGTCGATCGCCTTCTGGAACTGCTTCTCCGCGTCGTCGAGTCGATCCTCGTCGAAGGCGATGACGCCAAGGGCGAAGACGGAATCCGGCTCGTCGGGCACCTCGGCCAGATGGGCCTCGAAGTCGCTCTTCGCCCGTTCGAGTTCGCCGAGGTGATAGCTCGCCCAGCCCATGAAGTGATGGGCGTGCTTTCGTTCGGGGAACTGCTGGTTGAGCTGCAGCGAGCGCTCCAGATGCGGGCGGGCCAGCTCGTAGTTCTTCATTTTCACGAGCGAGACGCCCAGGAAAAACTCCGCGCGACCGACGTCGGCGCGATCCTTGAGGATCTGCATCAGGATGTTGCGGGCATACTCGTACTTCCCGCCGTTGAGGAGCTTCTGGGCGAGCGTGATCCGGGGGTCATCGGGATAGCTCGCGATGATCGTTCCCGGGCGCGGCGCGTCACCTGAGTCGCCGGCGCCCGGAGCGCTCGGCGGTCGGGGCGGCTGCTGCGGCAGCGCAGGCTGTGCCGGGGCTGGCGGTGCGCCGCCCGGCTGGGGAGGGGTCGCCTGGGGTGGGACCACCTGCGCGCCGGAGGTTGAAACCAGAGTCGCGGCGGCGACGAAGGAGGCAAGCCAGGCAGTTTGGGCTCGGATCGGGCGTGGACGGATGGTTCGATCGGTCACGGCGCGAGTATAGAGGTCGGCCCCGAATGCGATGCAGTGCTCGATGAATGAACTTTTGGATGCCCGATCCCGGCGGATACCCGATGGCGGCCCGGTTGGGCGAAGGGCCGCCCCGCGACAACTCGGACTTTCCCTCGGAGGCAAGATCGAGCCCTGAGGCTTCCACCCGGCGTCGCTCCCTGCTCTCGTGAAATTGCGGTAGCAACTGTGCCGGACATCGGACAATCGCGCTGGACAATGCGAGCGTATGCACTAGCCTCTGTGCAACTCGGACCTCCCGGGTCGGAACATGCTCCGTCGCGTTTGCGCCGGAGCGGATCGTTTCGGCGCCCGCGGGTCGAGGACAAGAGACGGAGCCGCCGACCGTGTCCGCGCGCCGGCAGGCTCCCGTCGATTGAGGTGGTTGCCGCGAGGCTGCCGGACGCCGGGACCGGCACGCGTTGGCGTGATTTTGTTGTTGCCTGGTTTCGATTCCCTGGTCTTGTTTCCTCGCTTCTCCCACGGCGGACCCCTGACGGTCCAGTCAGGACCCCGAGACTGGAAGAAGCGATCGCCAAAGAGGAGGCTTCTGTGCGTCGGTCTGACATGCGTGAAACCAATCTGTCGTCGAATCGTGTGCCGGGAGCGTCGCTCCTGGCCGTCTCGCTGGTAGGTGCTATCAGCCTTTCGTCGCTCGCGTTCGCGGGCGTCCCCGCCACGCAGCCCAAGGCTGGCGCTCCCCTTCCGGGCCTCACCCCCGCCGAGCTCGCGCTCTTCAACGCGGGCAAGGCCCTCTACACCACGCCGCTGGCGATCGAGGACGGTCTCGGACCGATCTTCAACAAAGCCGGCTGCTTCTCCTGCCATGCCAACCCGGTTGGCGGCTGGGGCGCCATCACGGTGACCCGCTTCGGCATCGAGAACAAGGGTGAGTTTGACCCGATGGCCAGCCTCGGCGGTTCGCTGAAGCAGGCCGCGGCCATCTCCGCAGGCTGCGAAGAGCTCGATCCCGCGCTCTTCGGCGCCAACCACTTCGCCACCCGCCTGACCAACGCGTCGCTCGCCTTCGGTCTTGTCGAGGCGATCCCGGACTCGCAGCTCTTGGCGAATGCCGACCCGAACGACCTTGACGGCGACGGCATCTCTGGCCGCGCCCACATGGTGACGTCGTTCGAGGCGCCCTCGGTGTTCAAGGTCGGTCGTCTGGGCTGGAAGGCCCAGCTCGCCACCGTCCTCTCCTTCTCGGCTGACGCCAGCCAGAATGAGCTCGGCCTCTCGAACCGGTTCATCCCGTTCGACAACGCCCCCAACGGCGACATGGTGAAGCTCGCCGGTTGCGACACCGTGGCCGACCCCGAGGACGGCCCCGACGCCCAGGGCTTTGACTTCATCGACCGCGTCACCCACTTCCAGCGTTACCTCGGCAAGCCGCCGCAGACGCCGAAGTCGGGCATGACCGGCGAGGTCGTCTTCAACTCGATCGGCTGCGCCAAGTGCCACGTGGCCCAGTTCACCACGAGCAAGGATCGCAGCCTCGAGGCCGCGATCCGCGGGCAGACGATTCGCGTCTACTCCGACTTCCTCCTCCACGACATGGGCACCCTCGCTGACGGCATCCCCCAGGGCGATGCGTCCGGCAGCGAATTCCGCACGCCGACCCTCTGGAACCTCCGCACCCGCGACCCGATGCTCCATGACGCCTCGGCCGCCGGCGGTACCTTCGAGGATCGCGTGTCCCAGGCCATCCTCGCCCACGGACCGTTCGGCGAGGGCGCCGGCTCGGCGGCTGCGTTCGACGCCCTGAACCCGACCCAGAAGGGTCAGCTCATCGCGTTCCTCGATTCGCTCGGCCGGCTTGAGTTCGATCACGACGGCAACGGCAAGGTCGAGTACATCGATTTCCTGGACTTCAAGAATTGCTTCGGCACGAACGGCATCACGCCGGACATGCCCTGCGCGATCAGCGACGTCGATCAGGATGGCGATGTTGACCTCGTCGACTTCGCTGCCCTTGAGTCGGTCTACGAGGGACCGAATGGCGACTGCGACGGCGACGGCGTCTCCGACCTCAAGGAGCTCCTGCTCGGAACGCTCGTCGACGGCGACTTCGACGGCATTCCGGACAATTGCTCGGCCTGCCCGGCTGACTTCAACCACAGCGGAACCGTGGATGCCGCCGATCTTGGCGTCCTCCTCGGCAGCTGGGGCGGCACGGCCAACGACCTGACCGGCGACGGTACGGTCAACGCGGCCGACCTTGCGATCCTGCTCGGCGCCTGGGGCGCGTGCAGCTAATCAACGCACTCATCATGGTCTTCCCCACGAAGAACCGATGAGAGCGGCGCAGACACAACACGGGGCGGCAGCCTGATCGCTGCCGCCCCGTTTCGACGGAATCGACGCGGGTCGGGTGAACCCGTGCATACTGGAAGAGGCCGAGCGCGAGCTTGGTGCCACAGGAGCCGATGATGAGCGTGACACGAAGCCTGTTTGTCCTGACCCTGGCCACTGGCCTTGCGTCGACTGCCTCCGGGCAGTGGGGTACCTCCTTCGTCAACCAGACCGCTTCGCGGCTGGTGATGAGCCCGTCGTTGCAGAACGACAACCTCGAGAAGGACTTCTCGTGGGGCGACTTTGACCACGACGGGGACATCGACCTCATCGTGGTCCGGAAGTTCCCGGGCTCCGTGCAAGGCGGGTTCCCGAACATCCTTCTCATGAACGAGGGCGGCGTTCTGACCGATCGCACGAGCGAGTACGGCACGCAGTCCGACGTCCCGGGCGATGCGGGCCTGCTCGCCCCGACCAACGATCGCGACGTCGAGGCGGTGGACGTGAACGGCGACGGCTGGCTCGATCTCGTCACTTTCACCACGATGAGCGACCAGCTGACCGACGTCCTCGGCCAGCCCCGCGTCTACCGAAACCTCGGTGATGGCGGCACCGGCGTTTGGCAGGGCTTCAAGTTCGAGAACGCCCGCATCCCGACGCTCTTCTCGAAGACCGGAGCGGCCGCGAATCCGCGAGCCTGCGACGGCGTCCTCGCCGACCTCACCGGCGACGGCTTCCCCGACATCTTCTTCGTTGACTACGACACGCCCGAGACGAGCGGCACCGTGTGCATCGACCTCAACGGCGACGGCGACACCGCCGACGCCGGCGAGTGCCAGCAGAGCCCGGGCGAGACCGCGAGCAAGGACTACGACAACAAGTTCCTCGTGAACTGGGGCAATGATCCGGCCGGTCCCGGCCCCGGCTACTTCTTCGACACGACGAGCACGCGATTCACCTCGTCGCAGCTCTCCTCCGCGTTCGGCGCGGCGTGCCTCGCGGCCGACATGAACGGCGACGGCTACACCGACGTCGTCCGCATCAACACCCTGACGGCGGGCCAGAACATCGCCGTGCTCTACGCGAAGCCGGCCGACCTCGGCAATTCCTTCAATGGACCGGACGTGATCGCGACCGGCGCCCCCTACCAGCTCGCTGCGGGCGACCTCAACAACGACGGCAAGCTCGATCTCGTGATCACCGACGACGGTCAGGACAAGTTCCTGATCAACACCGGCAACGGCGCCGACACGTACGCGAACTTCAGCTCCTTCACGATCGCGACCTCGCTGAGCGAGTTCGGGCAGACCGTGCAGCTCGCCGACCTGGACAACGACGGCAAGCTTGACGCCATGATCGCCGACGTCGACGGCGACCTTCCCCCGTTCTGCCCGACGACCGGCCGACGCGCCCACATCTACCGCAACAGCGGCCTGCCCGGAGCGGCGCTCCTGGATGAGGTCGGACAGATCATTCCCAACGGCAGCCTTGCCGCGACGTACGACTTCGCCCCGATCGACATCGACGGCGACGGCTGGAAGGACCTCGTCATCGGCCGATGCGCGGGCATCGACGTGTGGATGAACACGCCGCCGCTCGGCCTCGTCTATGTCTATCCGAACGGCACGCCGACCACGACGACTCCCGGCGAGCCGAAGAATTTCGCGATCAACACCGCGATCCTCGGCGGCGGCTCGATCGTCGCAGGCACGCTCGACCTCCACTATCGCGTGAATGGCGGAGCGTGGCAGATCAACGACCTGAGCGGCGGGCCCTCGAGCTGGACTGCGACGCTTCCCGCGGCGCAGTGCGGCGACACGATTGACTACTACGTCAGCGGCCAGATCAGCAACAGCCCGGCGACCTACAACGATCCCCCAGGCGCCCCGGGGTTCTTCTACAGCGCGACCCCGATCACCGGCACGAACCAGCTCTACTCGACGATCTTCGAGAACGGCGTTGAGGGCTGGACGGTGACGAACTCCGGCCCGGTGACGGCAGGAGCGTGGGTGTTGGCGGATCCGATTGGCACATTCGTCGGTTCGATTCCAGCCAATCCGGAAAATGATGCGCCAAACTGTGGGACGCAGTGCTGGTTCACGGGTCAGGGCGTTGTCGGCGGGGCTGCTGCCGCCTCCGACCTTGACGGCGGCCCCACGGAATTGACCTCCCCGGCTATCCCAGTGACCCCCGGCCAACCGTTGACGCTCACCTACACAGCTTGGATGTACAACGACGACGCTGGAACCTCCCAAGCGGACCCGCTCAATATCCAAGTGTCGTTCAATGGAGGTTCCACTTGGACTACGGTGCGATCTATCAGCACGACCAGCAGCCAATGGGTCACGTTCACCAATACCGTTACCGCGACGTCGAATAGCCTGCTGGTCCGAGCGTCCACCAATGACACGCCGAACAACTCGACCTTGGAGGCTGCAATCGCGCAAATGACAGTGGTCGCCGGAGTGTGCACGGTGACTAATCCATGCCCTGCAGATCTGACTTACGACGGGGTAGTGGACGCTGCAGACCTTGCAAACTTGCTCGGCGACTGGGGAAGCAACCTCCCGAACACGGACCTCGACGGAAGCGGGACTGTCGACGCGGGTGATCTCGCGATGCTTCTGGGCGCTTGGGGACCTTGCAACTGATCTCAGCGAGATGATTTCGAGAATTTCAGGGGACCCCGGAATGCGGGGTCCCCTTTTGTTTGGATATCATGAAACTGGGGCATCGAGTCGGCACGGGGCGACAAGTCGTGAGAGCACCAGAGAATTCAGATCGCAACAGACCCGCCACTCCGCCGGGATCTGCCCCGTCGGAACACGACGGCTCGCTTCTGGCCCGCAATGCAACGGAAGAGCTGCTCGATCGTCTCGCCCGCGACAGCTCCGCAGCGAGATCCGTCTTCGCCGAGCTTAAGCCTACGGAAATCGGGGTCGGTAGCGACCTCGGCAATTTCAGTCTGCTTCGGCAGATCGGACAAGGCGGGTCGGGCCGCGTTTATCTTGCGCTGCAGCGAAATCCGCACCGCCCAGTAGCAGTGAAACTGATACCGCCGGGCTGGGCGGACCCCGATTCGCTAGAGCGACTCCGCTTCGAAGCTGAGATCATCGCAAGGCTTGATCACCCCTGTATCGCTCGGGTGCTCGCGAGCGGCGAAGCGACCGATTCCTTTGGCGATCGTGCGGGCTATATCGCGATGGAGCTGGTCGAGGACGCGATGCCGATCACGGCATTTGCAAACACATCGGGCCTCTCGATGGACGGTCGCATGCATCTCTTTCGCGAAGCGTGCGAGGCAATCGCGTATCTTCACAGGTCAGGCGTACTCCATCGGGATCTCAAGCCTAGCAATATACTTGTTGGAAGAGGCGGAGCCGTGAAGGTCGTCGACTTCGGACTTGCGCGAATTCTGTTCGGATTGCCGTCGCTCGCAGCATCATCGCCGAAGACTCTTGGAATCGGCGGGACGCCTCGCTACATGGCTCCCGAGCAGATCGCGAGTGGCACCTTTGACACTCGCACTGATGTCTACTCCCTTGGCGTCGTACTGACAGAATTGATGGAACTGCCAAAGGGCTGTGGCCGCCGCGTCTCGCGGAATGAGCGTCGTCGGCTGCGAGAATTGCGCGCAATCACCCGAAAGGCGCTCCATCAGGATGTCGCAACTAGATACTCCAACGCAGGTGAACTTGCGGCTGACGTCGCGGCCTGGGTTGACGGCCGACCGGTTTTGGCCGCTGACTTCGCACCGATCGCAACATGGCTTCGGATATCTCGAAAGAAGCTTCGCTGGTGGCACGTGCTCCTCACGCTCACCATATTCGCGGGAGTGTCATTACTTGAATTTCGCAAAGTAAGGCAGCAGGCTCATGCCGTGGAATGGGAGGATTTCGTTCGCATCGCAATGTCTGCAGGGATCGCCCACGACTGCGGCGACGACGTAAAAGCCGCTGAGCTCGCGTCAGGCATCGTTTCAGAAAATGCAGGCTGGGAGACATCCATCCTAGAGGGAATGAGACCGACGTGGATCCAGCCGCTGCTAGAACTGCCTGAAGCCACTTCTATCACCTTCGTCTCGCCGAATTCCGCTATTGCAATAGGAACTCGCGACGGCAAGGTACTTACATTCGAGACGGCTAGTGGCACTTCACGCGAAGTTGCAAAGCTTAGACGACCGATTCGCGATCTGCGCTGGAGCGAATCTGCTAGCGCGCTCCTGGCAACGACTGAAGAAGGGGAATACGTGCTGGCGTCGCTTGGAGGTGAAAAAAGGTCCGTCAGCGGATTTTGCGACGCCATTTCCTTTTTGGGCGATGAGCCCAAGATTCTGGAAGTGCAAGATCGCATGGTCATCGCACGACCACTTTGGAGCCGCGAGCCCGAGTGGACGCTTGAGTTGCCTTCCTCCATTTCGTCTCGCGCCTGTCGGGTTGATGGCGCCGCTTCGCATATTGCGTTCATAGGCAACTATGACACTACTGCCGTGCTCGATCTTGACGGCAAGATATTCGTGAGCCCCCTACTCGGCTTCGGGCAAGTGCTAGCATTCGAATGGATCGGCAACTCGGGCGACGCATTTTTCGTTAGTCAGCACAACGGAGCAATGCGACTCCGAGGTAGAAATACAAGCCTATTCCAGACAAACCTGCCCCTTGGCGTCGCTTCGTGCGCGTCCGCGACTCCTCACCTAATTGCGATCGGAACAAGTCGCGGCGAGCTACTCCTGCTCGACCCAGAAGCGCCTGACGCCGGAACTCAGATTCGGCTTTCGCAAAGCCCAGTCGTTGCTATTGCCATCGATCACTCCGCGAAGAGAATAGCAGTGTGCACGGCCGATTCTCGAGTCGTGCTGATCGATGCTCTGGAGGCGCTAAGAGGCCCTCGCGAGTGGTCGCGCGTTAGCGAGAACGCAATCGTCTCTCGATGTTGCGGGCCACGCGACGTGCTGGTCGGCATTACAGAGCATGGCTTTCTTAGTCGTTACTCAATAGTAACTGGCCAGCGCGATGCTCCAGCATCGCTTCCTTGTATCTGGCCGCGGTGCCTAGACGTATCCACTGAGTCGTCTGACTGCGCTGTCGGATTTGCGAACGGTCAGGTATGGATCGCGTCACATGACCCGAGCATCGGCCCAAGACTCGTGGCCCGGATTGACGACGAAGTGTCTGGTCTAGCCTGGCTGAGCGGAGACGCGATCGCCGTACTTTCGAGATCTGGCTGGATTCAGGCGCTGTCCGCCACCTCAGGGGATTCCCTATGGCGACAGTCCGTCGGCACCCTCTCCCCGTGGATCCGGCGGACCCATCTGAGACTTGCGCTGCCCGAGAGTTCGACGCTCTCGGTCACTACGGGACGGGCAACTGACCCAATCTACTCGATCGACGTCCTGAGAGGACAAGTCGTAGACCGACTGACATTGCCGAGCGAATATGCGGCACTCCGCATCGTGGCCGTCATTATGATATCGCCCCAGAATTGGATCGCTGCCGATGATTTTGGCTCGGCCTATTGCATTCATCGAAATGCAGATCGCGTTACTGTCGAGGAGCTCGCTCGCGTAGGTAACGTAAGCCTGATTCTCTCAACACCCGACCCTCGGCGCGTTGCTTTCATTTCACAAACTGGCATTGTCTCAGTCATTGACTTAGAACACCGCGTTGTCGTTTCTCGATTCGAGACGATTGAGGAGCCGATCGCTGCCGCGGGGATCGCAAGTGACGGGAGTCTTTGGGTTAACGGCATGTCGGGAACCCTTGCGAACTTTCGACCGGTCCGCAATTCCCATTCTAATTGGCCCTCAAGGCAAGATCGATAGCTACATCACGTCGATCGAGTTTCGGCGTCCGCTCATCCAATCCCACTCGCCGCCGAGAAGCGTCCCCCTCGCCGACCGGGCGCACAACAGCGAGACGAAAGGACGCTTCAATCGTCGCCCCTCGCGATGCCGGCTCCAGCCTCACGCGTAGGAGTGCAGTCCCGTGATCACGAAGTTGATCACGATCCAGTTGAAGAGCATCACGCCGGCGCCGAGCACCGCGAGGACCGCGGTCCACAGCCCCTTGTCGGTGACCTTCAGCCGAATGTGCACGAGGACGAGGAAGACGAGGAAGGTGTTCAGGGCGAAGACTTCCTTCGGGTCCCAGCCCCACGGCCGACCCCAGGAGTGGTCGGCCCAGATGGCCCCCATGGCGATGCCCGCCCAGAGGAGGACGAAGGAGAGTTCCATGAGCACCATCGTCACGCCGTCGAGCACCTCGCCGACGCTGGCCTTCGCGACCGACTTTCCGGCCGGGCCCACGCCGGCGAGCACGACCGCGCCGGCGCCGCCGGCCCGCGCGAACGCCGGACCGCCGCCGATCACCCGCCACACGAGATAGAAGAACGCCGTCACCGCGGCCATGAAGATGAGCACGTAGCTGAAGATGATGACGTTGGTGTGAATGTAGAGCCACACGTCATGCAGCACCGGCATCATGTTCGAGATGTTCGGGTCGAGATAGACCGGAAGGAAGTGGGCGGTCATGAGCGCGACCATCGAAGTCGCCGCCGCGCCAATCAGGAAGAGCGATCGCATCGTCGTCCGCCGCACCAGCCACTCGATGATCATGGCCCCGCACGAGCCGAACCACGCGGACGTGGTGACGGCCTCGAACATGTTCGCGTTGGGCCACCGTCCCGAGATGTACCAGCGCAGGATCAGGGCGAACGTCTGCAGCCCGAAGGCGATGGCGAAGATGGAGCAGCCCAGCCAGAACGCCGGCCTCCATCGGTAGACAAAGCCGGCGAGCAGCAGCACCAGTGCGGCCATGTAGACGAGCCACGTCTGGGTGAGTTGATCCTTCACGAAGTACCACTGCTCCCACGCGAGGCGCCCCTGATCGGGATAGATCGACGGCGCGACCTTCGGCAGGATCTCCGCCAGCGTCGCGGTCGCCGCGTTCACGCCCTTGGCGTCGCCGACGCTCCAGCTGTTCACGAGATCGCGCCACGCGTCGGCGATCTGCGACTGGACCTTGATGTCCAGGTCCGGAAGCGCCTGCCGCGGTTCGGAGAAGAGGAAGCTCGTCGGCGCCGTGGACTTGCCGGGAACGAACATGACCTCCTCGATGCCGTGCCAGGGCTCGGACGCCGAGCCGCTTGCGGGCGGGACGATGCGCAGCTTCGAGAGCAGGAACCGCGGGTCGGCGACGGTGATCGCCGAGTTGATCGCGTCCATCTGCTTTGCCGTCTTGATGAGGTCCGACTCGAGCTGCCGGAAGAGCGGCATCAGCGCCGGGCTCCGGAGGAAGGCCGGGCTGATGAGGCCGGTCGCCCGGAAGGTCTTCATGCGGCTGGCGATGTCCGGCGCAACGGTCGTGTCGGCCTCGAGCACACGGGCGATGTCCTCGCGCACCTGGCGGTTCTTGACGTAGATGATGTCCGCGTCGGCGTAGGCCTCGGGCCGGATCATCATGTCGAGATAGGTGAACGCCGCGGATTGCCCGGCGATGCGCTTCGGTCCGGTGATCACGCTCACCATCGCGTTGGCGTGGGAGCCGAAGCTCTTCAGCCGGCCGTCGCCAAAGACGGCGATGCGCCCGAGATTGGTCAGGTCGACGGCGCTGGCGAAATCGCCCGCCGGCGCGTCCTCGGGCGCGGCGTGCGCGGCCCGCGCCGCGCCCAGCGCGGCCATGATCGCAATCAGCGTCGCCACAACGAGTCCGACCGTGGATTCACGTCGCATCACGAGGTCACCTCCGCAGCAGCAGACGAACCGGAACCGGACTTCCTCGGCAGCGAGGCGTAGACCGCCTCGCGCTGCCGACGCTTGATGATCGGCTTCACGTAGAACGCGTAGCACATCCCCAGCACCGACACCGTCACCCCGAACAGCATGGTCCACACGCCATTGCGGTTGCCGACGCCGAGCACGGTGTAGTTGAGGCCGCGCGAGCCGCGGTCGCCCTCGAAGCGAGGCTCGTCCGGCGGGTCCCACTGCGACTGGAAGTACTCGAGTCCGCCGTGCTCGACCGGCGCGTTCATGCTCACCTGAACCGCGTCGGTCCAGGACGTCGATCCCTGGTCACGGAACCGGAGCATGCTGGTGTAGTCGCGGATCGAGCCCATCTCGCCGGTGAAGCCGCCGATGTGCGAGGTCAGCACGAACTCGTCGAGGGCGATGTCGGCGGGCAGCGGCAAGCGCTGGCGAGAGAACATGACCTCGATCGACCGGCCGTCCTTCAGCGTGAACTGCTGCGGTCGATAGGGGAAGCGGCGGAGAACCTCGGTCGGGCCGTCGAAGACATACGGGTGATATCGCAGCCACTGCGAGCCGACCCCCGGAATGTCGACGAGGACGTGGGCGAACTGCACACCCGCATCGCGCTGCCGCTGCTGTCGCGGCACGACGACGGGCTTCTGCTCCATCATCGCGTGGGCGGCGTAGGACGTGGGCGTGGCGACGATGCCGCCCGCGAGCGGAACGGCCTTGCCGACCGTGGCGTCGAACGCCTCCGGCGTCCCCGAGAGGGCCGAGACGATGCGCAGGCGATCGGGCTGCGGGCCGGCCACGACGGTCAGCGCCGCCTGTCCATGGCCCGGCTCGTACAGGGTCTCGACCGAGGGATCGCCCACGACAGCCGGAGCATGCGGATCCTTCAGCATCTCGTCGGTCACGTCGCGGGTGAGCGACGGATCGGCGAAGACCCAGCGACGGTAGGAGCCCTTGGGCGTCGTGAACTCGACGACGGCGACCGCGGCCGAGCCCGACGCGAACGCGACGTCGTCCTGGACGGCGATGACGCGATACGTATAGACCCGATCGGCGGGCGCCCCCTGCGGAAGCGGCAGCGGCTGGAAGGGTGCGTCGCGATTGGCGCCGGCGATGTCGCGGATCGGTACGCGGACGTCGGCCTTGATGTCCGGAATGCGGAATCGGATCGTCGGCGAATTGAGCAGGGCCTTGAAGCCATCCTCGGTCGTGACGTAGCGCATCCGCAGGACGCCGTCCTCGGCCACGGCCGCGTTCGGATCGAGTGCGACAAGCCGGTAGTCCTGGTGCTGGCCGCCCGGTGCGGTGATCAGCAGCTCGACCATCGGATTCATCGGCGACTGCGGCGGCCCCTCGCGCCACACGATCTGATCGTCGGCGTAGCGCAGATACCCATTGACCGTGAACGTGAGATCGGCCGCCGGATCCTTCGGATCGCTCGACGGTACCGACACGTTGATCGGATCGATCGGAAGCGGCGGGTCGTTGGGCTCCTGGGCGACGAGTCCGCGATCACCGATGTAGTCGTTGTAGAGCGGCAGGCCGCGGATCGGCCGCTGCACCCACTCGGTATCGCCCGTCTTCCGGATGTAGAACGCCCACGCCTTCTCGAGCTCCATGCGGAGGTAGAACCACTGCGCCGGGGCGTAGTCGAGCGAAAGGCGGAGTCCGTCGTCGACGGTTGGCTTTCCGACCGCCTTGATCGCCCGCTTCATCGGCTGCTGAGGATCGCCCGACGGGATCACGTCCTCGGTGTGCTCCGGATACCCGGCGAGCAACTGCCGCATGAAGCTGGCCGGGATGCCGTCGTCGGGTGCGCCTCCGGAGCGCCGGACCGTCACGTTCACGGAGTAGGCGTGCTTCGCCTCGGCCTCGCCCGACCGCATCATCCAGTCGGGATCGATCGTCGAGATCTCCAGGTCATACCGGCGCGTGCCGTCGCTCAGGGTCACCCGCTGACCGGGGCTGGCGATGAATTGCCCGCGGGCGAGCACCGTCGGAGCCCCCCCGCCGGAGGCCGGCCCGAGCAGTTCGGCGGTGATCATGCGGCGAACTACCGGGGTATCCCCCTCGACCTTGGTGCCGAAATAGACCCAGCAGCCGAGCATCATCACGATGATGCCGACGTGGATGGTCCAAACGCCGTAGTTCACCGGCTTGAATGGGATCTTGCGGACCGTGGTCACCACGATGTTGACCGCGATCAGGATCATCAGGAGGTTGAATGGCCACCAGTGGAACCACTCGAACTCGGTCATCTCGAAGGCCCGCCACTGGCGGAAGTGGTCGTGGACCCACTCTCCCCCCACCGGGTAAATGATGCCTGCGGAGCCGACCGAGCAATAGAAGAACAGGATCGTCATCAGGACGATGCCGAACCGAACGCTGGCCAGAAGATCGAAGAGGAAGCGGAGCGGGCCGCGGCTCGTCGCCGCCATGGGAGCGGGACTGCGGGCCGACGCTGCGGAGGATTCAGACATCAGACGGGATCCTTGAGTGGTCCGGACTTGACGGGAAGATCTGGATGGTAGCGGTGTCCACGGGACACGCCGCCCGTTCGCCGGAAGAGTGACGGAGGATTGGGGCGGCATGCACCCGGGTAGCCCTCCGCGGCC
The DNA here is from genome assembly GCA_044220875.1 of Phycisphaerales bacterium. Taxonomy (GTDB): domain Bacteria; phylum Planctomycetota; class Phycisphaerae; order Phycisphaerales; family SM1A02; genus JAEUIT01. Next base: position 307,418 of record JBGAQH010000004.1, read on the forward strand.
ATTATCCGGCTCGGTCGCGGCCGGACACTATCATCCGCCGTCGCTCCTTCAGAGTGCGTGAAGGACCGCAACTGATGCCGGGGGCTCCCGGATTCCGATGGTGATCACCAGCGTTGATCCCGTCAGCCGACTTCTCGCCCCTCCGAACCACACGCTCGACCAACGACCATTGGAGTACAGCCCCATGCGCATTCCCCTTCGATCGCTCGTGATGACCGCCCTCGTGGCCTCCGCCGCCCTCGTGACCTCCGCCGCGGTCGCCCAAGACAAGGGTGCGCCCGCGACGCCGACCAAGCCGGCGGCTCCGGCCACCCCGCAGACCCCTGCCAAGCCGGCGGCTCCTGCCCCCGCGAAGCCAGAGGCCCCAGCGAAGCCTGAAAACCCGGCAAAGCCAGAGACCCCGCCCGCCGCGAAGCCGGAGGACAAGCCCGCCGCCGCCGGACCGGCGCTCGAATACGTCAAGATGTCGACCTCCCTCGGTGACATGGTCATCGAGCTGAACCGCGAGAAGGCGCCGATCTCCGTCGAGAACTTCCTGCACTACGTCGACAAGGACTTCTACGCGGGCACGATCTTTCATCGCATCGGACCGGCGAACAACGCGATCATCCAGGGCGGCGGCTTCACCGCTGACCTGACCCAGAAGGCGACCGACAAGCCGATCAAGAACGAGTGGAACAACGGCCTGAAGAACGTGGCCGGCAGCATCGCCATGGCCCGCACCCCGCAGCCCGACTCGGCGACGAGCCAGTTCTTCATCAACCTCGCGGACAACTCCTACCTCGATCGCGCCGACCAGCGCGGCGCCGCCTACGCGGTATTCGGACGCATCGTCGCGGGCATGGACGTGGCCCGCCAGATCAAGGCCGTGCCGACCGGCAAGGCGACCGCCAAGCCGCTGCAGGGACCGCCGATGACCATGAGCGACGTGCCGCTGCAGCCGGTGACGATCACCAAGGTCGTCCGGATCAGCGCCGACGAGGCCAAGAAACTCATGAAGTGAGCGAACTCACCAACGATTGAACCCAACGGGCGAGCCACTCGGCTCGCCCGTTGTCGTTGGTGTGCCGCGTCGTACCAATCCAGGCAGTCCGCAGCGCCCTCCGGGCGCACACTCCTTCTGGCGCGACCGGAAGTTGCGTACCTCCCACGCGCGGTTGGCGAACACGATCCGTATCAGTCGCCGAACTTGATGCCCTGGGCCAGCGGCAGCTCGCGTCCGAAGTTGATCGTGCAGGTCTGTCGGCGCATGTACTGCTTCCAGGAGTCGGAGCCGGACTCGCGTCCGCCTCCGGTGTCCTTCTCGCCGCCGAAGGCCCCGCCGATCTCGGCGCCGCTCGTGCCGATGTTGACGTTCGCAATGCCGCAGTCGCTGCCGTCGACGGAGAGGAACCGCTCGGCGCTCCGCACGCTGTCGGTGAAGATCGCGCTTGAGAGTCCCTGATCGACGCCATTCTGGAGGGCCATCGCCTCGTCGAGGTTGGCGACGCTGAAGACGTAGAGGATCGGGGCGAAGGTCTCCTCCTTCGTGATCGCCGGGACCGCGCCGCGCGGCACGCGCACGATCGTCGGCTCGACGAAGTGCCCCGGTTGGCCGGCGAATCGGGCCATGCCGGGCACGCCGCCGCAGAGGACCTCACACCCCTCGGCCTCGGCCTTCTCGACCGCGGCCCGCATCATGTCGACGGCACCGCGATGCACCAGCGGTCCCATCAGCGTTCCGTCCTTCAGCGGATCGCCGATCGGAACGGTTCGGTAGGCCTTGACGAGCCGGGCGGTGAGCTGCTCCACGACCGCTTCGTGGACGATCAGCCGCCGCGTGGTGGTGCAGCGCTGCCCCGCGGTGCCGACGGCCCCGAAGAGGACCGCGCGGGTCACCATGTCCATGTCCGCGTCGGGCATCACGATGATCGCGTTGTTGCCGCCGAGCTCGAGCAGGCAGCGGCCGAGCCGCTGGGCGACGACCGCGCCGACCCGCCGACCCATCCGGCAGGAGCCGGTGGCGCTGATGAGCGGGAGGCGCCGGTCGTTGATCATCGTCTCGCCGACCTCCTGGTCGCTGCCGATGATGAGGCCAAAGAGGTCGGCCGGATCGCAGCCGACGGGACGGAAGACGTCCTGCGACTTCATGACCTCGCGGGCGAGGTCGTTGGTGGCGATCGCGACCAGCGGCGTGATGAGGCTCGGCTTCCAGATGCAGGCGTTGCCGCAAACGGCGGCGAGCATCGAGTTCCAGGCCCAGACCGCGGCGGGGAAGTTGAAGGCGGTGATGATGCCGATCGTCCCCAGCGGATGCCACTGCTCGTACATCCGGTGCTGCGGGCGCTCGCTGTGCATCGAGAGGCCGTAAAGCTGTCGGGCGAGGCCGACGCCGAAGTCGGCGATGTCGATCGCCTCCTGGATCTCGCCCACGCCCTCGGCCCTGATCTTCCCCATCTCGAGCGAGACGAGGGCGCCGAGGTCGGCGCAGCGGTCGCGGAACGCGTTGCCGATCCGCCGGACGACTTCGCCCCGCTTCGGCGCCGGCAGCCGCCGCCAATGGTGCTGGACCGCATCGGCCCGGGCGACGACGTCCTCGTAGGCCGAGCGCGACTCGAGCTTCACGTGGGCTAACGTTTCGCCCGTTGCCGGATTCTCCGTCGAGACGGTCCCGTGACCGCCGGAGGTCGCGAGACGCGGATGCTTGTCGAGGCCGAGACGCGAGAGGATCGGATGCATGGGGCGGCAGCATAAGCCACCAGCCGGATTCGATCATCCGCCGCGCGACGCCGCGCCCCCTTGCCGCAGGGCCGGACTCAGGGCGTCCAGCGGAAGGCGGCCTCGATGTCGAGAACTCCGCCGGTCATGCAGAGGTCGTCCAGCCCCTCGACCTGCCGCGCCGTCTCGAGGATCGCTCGCTTGACCGTCGCGACGTCCCAGTCGGGATGCTTGCCCATGATCACCGCGGCGGTCGCGGTGACGATCGGCGTCGCGTAGGAGGTCCCGTCGCCGTACGAGGTCGCGTCGACGTTCGGGATGCCGAGGATCATCGTTCCCGGCGCCGCGATGTGGACGTGGTTGCGGCCCCAGTTGGAGTACTGCTCCCAGCTCTTCGTCGCGCCGTTGTACGCGCGGGCCGGGTGGCCGTCGGGGTCGGTCGCCATCACGACGATCGTGTTGGGGCGGTCGATGCAGGCGGGCGAGACGGGATGGAGGTCGATGTCCTTGTTCTCGTTGCCCGCGGCGATGACGAGCAACACGTTCTTCTTCTCGAGCTCGTCGAAGATCGGGTGCCCGCTGAGCAGGAGCAGCTCGAGTTTCGTCGACGCCCCGCCGAGACTCAGGTTGATGACCTTTGCGCCGCGGTCGGCCGCGTACTGGATGGCCTGGAGCGTCGCGTCCACCGAGCCGATCGCGGTGCCCGCCTTCTCGTCCCATGCCACGCACGCCGAGATCACGAGTCGGGGCTCGTACGCGACGGGAAAGAAGAAGCCCGGCGTCTGCACCGGACCGCCGGCGATGATCGAGCTGCAGTAGCTGCCGTGGTTGAAGGCGCCGTCGCCGCTCGAGAGCGTGGCCGAGTTGCTCGCGAAGTTCCAGCCGTAGCAGTCGTCGACATGGCCGTTGCCGTCGTCGTCGACGCCGTTGTCGGGCGTCTCGCCCGCGTTCACGGCGACGTAGGGCTTGAGGCGGGCCTCGTTGAGATGGATGCCCTGATCGACCATGCCGATGAGCGCCGGCGTCACGTCGATGAGGTCGACGGCAGCGAGGAACCAGCGAATGTCATGCCCCTTCGCCGCCTCGTTCGCCAAGTGCCACTGCAGGCCGCGGAAGATGTTCTGCTCCTTCTTTTCCTCCTGCGCCGCACGTGCCGCGGAGGCGCCGAACACTTGCCATTGGCGATTGGGGATCACCGCCCGAATCGTGGGGTCCTTCGCGCGAAGGTCCTCGATCCGCCGCTTCAGGATCGCGTCGGGTGTGCCGATGGCCTTCGATCCGGGCAGCGCGAGCGGCACCCTCTCGGTGGTGTAGCCGCGGCCTCCGATCGACTTGCTTCCCGCCGGCGCGGTGCGCACGACGAGCAGGTCGGTCGCCACACTGCCTTCGCCGGCTTCCGGGCGGGGCAACGTTCGGGCGTGGATCGGCGGCGCCGGCACGAAGCGCGGGCCGATCGCCTTCGTCGCCGACTGGCCGGCAACGACGCGCTCCCAACGCTGTCGGTAGTCCTCGCAAGCCCGGTCGCCCTGATTGGGGGCGAGCGCGCCTCGCGGGTTCTTGCGGGCCGGCCGCTCGCGCGGCGTCTTCGGCTCATCGGGCAGCTCGATGGCGTCGAGTCCCTCGGCCGGCTCGATGACCTGATCGTGTGGCCGGACGGCCGCGTCCTCCGTGACCCCCATCCGCTCGGCGAGATCCTTCTTCGTCGAACCGGTCATCACCCAGATGTCGGCGACGGTCCAGTCCTTGCCGTCGAGCGGACTCTCCGGCGCCTCGTCGACGCCGATCCCCTTGCTTCCGCCACGGGCCTTGTCGCCGAGCAGGAGCTTGCGGAAACGGTCGCGACCCGGCTCCTGCGACGGCCCATCGTCGGCGGGAGTCGCCGGCTGCGGCTCCGCGCCGGCCTTGGGGATGTCGAGCGTGAGCGGCTTGAGCGTGGCGATGACCCGCAGATTCGTCTCGCCGTGCGGCGGCTGGGCCTTGAACGCCGCGGCCCCCTTCGGCACCGCGAGCGACTCGCCCTGCTTGAGGAAGATCGGCTCGTCCGACCCGGTGGTCGCCTTCGCCGGCGCGACCTGCACGATGTCGCCCTCGGTGCCCCAACTCAGGACGGTCACGTAGCAATCGGCGCTGGCCGTGACGACCACCTTGAACCGTTCGCCCTCGACGTACCCGCCGCGGCGATCCTCGGTATCGAGCGTGACGACGAAGGGAGCGTCGGAATTGTGGATGAACATGAGGTCCATCGGGCTCCTCGCGTCCTTCACCGCGATCTTCCTTGAGGCGATCGTGATGTGTCGGCCCGGCGCTCCCTTCGCGGGAGGCGACTGGCGCGGCGACGCGAGGGCCACGGAGGCGATGAGCGAACTGACCAGGACGAGCGAACGGATGTGGGCGGTGGCCATGGGTGAGTTCGGGTGCGGAAAGGCGAGGTCGTGAGCGTGGCGTTAGGGCTGCGACACCGGACGGACCAGCGCGCTGCCGGGAAGGGCGCAGCGCTCGTCCACCCAGCGGATGAGGTCGGCGGAGCGGATGTCCACGCGAAGGATGAGCGAACGGTCGGCAACCTGCACGTCAAGCGGGCGGACGGCGCCCGGCGCCCACTCGGGAAGGCGCGACGCGAAGATCCGCCACCCGGGCGCCGCGCGATCGGCCTCGGCGGCGGTGCCGAAGTCGATGCGGATCGCGGTGCGGATCCAGGCCGCGGTGGGCTGGCCGGTGAGCGCGATGGCCTGAATGCCCTCGGTCGCCTCGCCCCAGATGCGCGGCGGCTCGCCGCTGCCCGGGAGCGAGAGCTCCTCGTAGATCCTGCCGGTGAAGATGAATCCGTTCCTCTCGCCGGCCCAGCGCTCGAGATGGTCGACGAACCAGGGGCCGTCGGCGACGAGGGTCATCGGCATCGACGCCCGCAGTGCCGTGCCGAGCGACGCGGTCCAGCTCGGTCGGCCGTCGCCCGGTCGGCCGAGCAGCCGATCGAGCGCCTCGCTCTCGCCCACGAGCGTCAGCGTCGAGCGCGGAGCGAGCATCATGCTGTAGGCGTCATCGTGGCCGACGCGCTCGGCGCCGAGCCTCTCGGCGACGTCACTCTCGAAGAGCGAGCCGAGCGGTCCCTCGCCGCGGTGCTGTCGAACCTCGCCGCGGAGAAGGAACGTCGTGTCGGCGTTGGCCGGCAGCGGATCGGCGAAGAGCGCCGCCTGGCGCGGAAGTCCCCCGCGACCGTTGGCCCAGGGCGGCGCGCCCCACGCCGCAATGGCGTCGGCGAAGCGGGCGAAGTCGGCCGATTCGCGCAGCGCGTCGAGGTCGAAGGTCATCGCCACCGGCGCCTCGACATCCGTGAAGCGCGGCGCGATCGAGGTGACGATCTCGCTCCACGCGGCGCTGGGAATCGGAGAGGCGGAGCCCGCCGGCTGGGATGGGGGTTGGGAGGCCGGGGGTTGGGAGGCCGGGTGCGGGGGATTGCCTTGTTGAGGAGCGGGCGCCTGCGCGACGTTCCCTAACAGGGCGCTCAAGTGCTTCGGGGCGATTCGTCCCTCGGCGAGATCGGCGTAGACCTCGCGTCGTCGCCGATCGCCTTCGGAGAGCGCACCGATCGGCGCGCGAAGAAGCCCGCGGGCCTCCTCGAACTGGGCGGCGGAGATCTTTTCGTCGACGAACATCGCCCGCAGCGCCTCGAGCTGGGCGTCGGAGCGTGACGAGGCGCTGTGCCGCGCCTCGGCGAGCGACTTCAGCCGCTCGCCGTCGACGGCCAGCATGAACCGGCTCCCCACCTGACCCTTGAGCTGCGGCTCCTGATTGCCCCCCTGCCGCCGCGCCGTCTCGATGGTCCGGTCCTTCACGTAGGACCAGAGCTCGTCGAGCTCGATGACGCCATCGCCGTTGCCGCGGGCGTCGGCGTTGCCGCGAAGCCCCTCGATGACGTGATAGGTGAACGCGCTGTGGCCAAAGCCGGGATCCTGCTTGTCGGTGATGACCATGCTGAGCTGGTCGCCCTTGCTCGCGGTCATGCCGACGCGGCCGTCGCCCTTGAAGTCAGGGTAGATTCGGCTCAGATCGAGAAGGCTCTTCGTCGAGCTCACGTTCGCCGTCGACGCCGAATAGCAGGCGTCGATGATGGTGACCAGCCGCTTCGTCCGGATTTCGCCTAACAGTTCGGTGATCTCGAGCTCAGGCATTGCCGTCGCCCGCAACCGGTCGACCTTCGTGTCGCTCATCACCCAGTAGGCCCTCCCCTTCTCGTCGGTCGCGCCGTGGCCTGAGAAGAAGACGACGACGAGGTCGTCGGGTCCGGCCTTGCGGGCAAGCTCGTCCATCGCCGCGACGACCGAGGTCCGCGTGACCGCGTCGTTCAAGAGGGTCGTGACGTTGGCCGTGGGGAAGAGCCCGATCGACGCGTCGGTGAGGATTCCGGACAGGTCACGGGCGTCGCGCTCGCAGGCCGGGAGGTCGGGAATTCGGTTGTCCTGATAGTCTGCGACGCCGATGACCAGGGCGAAGCGGTTGGGCGGGCGGATCGCGGGATCGAGCTGCTCGATCGCTCCGTCGACGCCGATCCCCTTCGAGTCCTGGCCGAGCGCCGACGCGGTGCCGATCAAGAGGGCGAACGCCGCCGCCGCGGATGGAAGGAAGTGCCGGCCGGGATGCATGGGGATGGAGAGCGTACCGACCGCCGGCCCCGCCGTTCAACGACGGCGAATGGGGTGCGGCCGGCCACAAGGGGGCAACGAAGGCATCGACCGCAGTCGAGTGCGTGCCCCCCAATGGCCGTTGTCGTCGGCAGTCTCCGCCGCGGCGACGGCGCGCGGGGCGCCGTTGCATCGGCGTGACAATCCACGGCTCGGCGATCAGGGCCAGAACTCGCTCCGGCAGCGCTTCGGGGTCAGCGGCGCCATCACCGCCCCCATGGCGTGGATGAACCGCATCATGAAGGGGATCGGCCGGCCCTCGATCGTGGCCTTCAGGGTGCGCACGATGAGGTCGCTGCCCTGCAGCATCTGCTTGGCGGTCTTCGTTCCCAGCGGAATCTGCTCGACGGTCAGCGTGAACTCGACCGCCCCGTCCCTGCCGCCCAGCTCGTAGATGACCACGCACGGCGGGTCGTTGTGGTTGGTGAAGCGAAAGGTGTGGGCGAAACGGCGCGGCGGGTCGAACTCGAGGATCTCGCCGACGATCGCGGTGTACTTCCCGTCGGCGGAACGCATCCGGAAGGGCGCCCCGGCGCCGAAGCCGGGCACGTGCATCCGCATGTCGAAGAAGCACGGGATCGTCCGGTCGGTGCGGGTGATCTCGCGCCAGACGTCGGCGATCGTGCCCTCGATCGTGACGCGGAACTTGCGGGTGGTCGCCGGATCGGCGGTCTTGGTCGTCGCGTTAGGCACGTCGCTGTCCTTTCGACTGGCCACGCGCCTCGACGCGCGACCGGATCTCGTTGATGTGGCCGGCCCAGAAGGCCCCGAACTCGTCCGTCCAGCGGTCGTAGATCGCCTGGATCGGCATGACGTTGAAGTAGAGACGCCGCTCGCGGCCGGTCCGCTCGGTGATGACCAGCCCCGCCGACTCGAGGACGCGCACGTGCTTGAGGACGGCGACGTCGCTCATCTCGAAGTGCGTGCCCAGCGCGGCGATGTGCATCCCCGGCCGGTCGCGCAGCAGGTCGAGCATGCGCCGGCGCTCGGGATTGGCGAGCGCGCCAAACACCGCATCCGCCGCCTGATCGACCGTGGTTCGCTGCCGGGTCATTCCTAACCGGAAGGTTAGCATCAGTTTCGCCGGACGCAAGCGGCCCGCTCGAATTGTCCGCCGACACCTCGCTCCGCCTCTTCCGTATGATCCGCGTCCCATGCCTCTGGACCGCAATCAGATCGCCAAGCGCGCCGCCCAGGAACTCAAGGACGGCTTCTACGTCAACCTCGGCATCGGCATGCCGACCCTCGTCGCCAACCATGTGCCGGCGGGGATGACCGTCTGGCTCCAGTCGGAGAACGGCCTCCTGGGCATGGGCCGCTTTCCCTACGACGACGAGGTCGATGCGGACCTCATCAACGCCGGCAAGCAAACGGTGACCGGCGTTCCCGGGCACAGCTTCTTCTCGAGCGCCGACAGCTTCGCCATGATCCGCGGCGGGCACATCGACCTGGCGATTCTCGGGGCGATGGAGATCTCCCAGGAGGGCGACATCGCCAACTGGATGATCCCCGGCAAGCTCGTGAAGGGCATGGGCGGGGCGATGGATCTCGTCGCCGGCGTGCGCCGCGTCATCGTGACGATGGAGCACGTCAACAAGAAGGGCGAGAGCAAGATCATTCCCGCCTGCACGCTGCCGCTCACCGGCCGCCGGTGCATTGACATGATCATCACCGAGTTCTGCGTGCTCGAGATGGATCCCTCGAAGCGGCGGTTCGTCCTCACCGAAGTCGCTCCCGGCATTTCCGTCGATGAGGTGAAGGCCAAGACCGCCGCGGAGATCCTGGTCGCACCGAACGTGCGGACCGTCGCCGCCTGATTGCCTTCGATAGGGTGATCTCCGGGTCGGGCAATTCTTGTAACGCATCGGCCGCGGACGTAGCCTGCGCCGATGCTCACGCTCCTCGCCGCTTCGATCGTCCTGCTTGCGCCTGTCCCCGTCGTCACCCCTGCCGACGCCACGCCGCTCTTCAACGGCAAGGACCTCAGCGGATGGGTGAACGTCAACTGCGGTCCGCAGACCTGGACCGTCGGCAAGGACACCGACGGCACGCCGGTGATCGTGTGCAGCGGCCATCCGACGGGCGTGCTCCGCACCGACCGGATGTACGAGAACTTCGTCTGCGAATTCGACTTCAGCCACCGACTTCCCAAGACCAACGCCGGCTTCTTCGTCTGGTCCGATGCGATCACGGCGCAGGGGCAACCCTTCACGCGCTCGATCGAGGTGCAGGTGATGGACGGCATCGAGGCGACTAAGGAGATCAAGGGTCCGAACGGGCCGAAGACCGAGATCATCTACACCTCGCACGGTGACATCTTCTCGATCCACGGCTCGAAGCTCACGCCCGATCGCCCGCATCCGGACGGATGGCAGCGCTGCCTGCCGAGCGAGCGGCGGGCCAAGCCGGCGCCGGAGTGGAATCACTACAAGATCACCGGCAACCACGGCACGCTGAAGCTTGAGGTGAACGGCAAGGAAGTCTCCGGAGGCTATGACATCACGCCGCGCAAGGGCTATCTCTGCCTCGAGAGCGAAGGCGGCGAAGTCTGGTTCAAGAATCTCGCCATCAGGGAACTGCCGCCGGCCCCCTCGCTTGACCCGTCGATGGTCGCCAACCCCGATGTCGGCTTCACCTCGATCTTCAACGGCACGGACCTCGCCGGCTGGAAGGCCGAGGGTGACGCCGCGAAGCACTGGACCGTGCAGGACTGGGTCCTCTCCTACGACGGCAAGGGCTCGGATCTCTGGACGAACGCCGAATACGGCGACGTCGAGCTCATCGTCGACTGGCGATGGACCGGCAACGACCAGGGGAAGGTTCGCCGGGCGAAGTTCGCCGCCGACGGCACCGACCTCAAGGACGCCAACGGCGTGGTGCAGACCGTCGAAATCGGCGAGCGCGACAGCGGCATCTATCTCCGCGGCAATTCCAAGAGCCAGGTGAACATCTGGTGCTGGCCCTCGGGCTCCGGCGAGGTCTGGGGCTACCGCACCGACCCGGCCTCGTCGTCCGCGACCCGCGCCGCCTGCACGCCGAAGAAGGTGATGGACCGCCCGGTCGGCGAGTGGAATCGCTTCCGCATCCGCATGGAGGGGGAGACGCTCAACGTCTGGCTCAACGGCGAACAGGTCATCGTCGACGCCAAGCTCGCCGGCGTTCCCGCGAAGGGAGCGATCGGCCTCCAGAACCACGGCAGCTCGATCGACTTCGGTAACATCTACGTGCGATCGCTCCGCTGAGCGGTCTCCCACGCGTCGGGGGCGGCGCACCCATCAGAAGGATGATCGTCGCATGACGCAGTTTCCGTCGACACCGCCGGCGCCGCCGACCTCGCCGCCGCCCAACCGAGCGCATCCCGACGCGGGGGCGCTGCAGGTGCTGGTGGTCCTGAACTACGTCTACGCGGGCGTCACCGCGTTGGGCAGCTGCTTCGGGCTCCTCTACGTCGGCATCGGCGCGATCATCATGGCCGCGCCGCCGCCGAGCAACGGCAACGGACCGCCACCCGCGGCCGTCGGCGGGATCCTCGCCGGCTTTGGACTCGTCGTCGCCGTGGTCGTCCTCGGTTGGGCGCTCCTCTCCTTCCTCAACGCCCGCTACACCTCGGAGCGAAAGAACCGGACCTTTTGCCTCGTGGCCTCGTCGCTCCAATGCCTCGGGATTCCGCTGGGCACCGCGCTGGGCATCTTCGGTCTGGTGATGCTCACCAGGCCGAGGGTGAAGGAACTCTTCGAGGGCCGGTGGCAGCCCGTCACTCCGCCGGCGCCCGGCGCCGTGCCGCCGAACTCCCCGCCGGCGTGAGTTCGCGAATCCGAAGATTCCGCCAGCGCACCGTGAGCGGCGCGCTGCGGTCGCCGACGCCGTGCACCTGCAGGGCGATGTGCCCGTCGGCGTTCATCGCGTCGAAGAGCGTCGCCGCGGGAATGCCGTTGACCCAGGTGCGGAGGACCGGCCCCTCGGCGAGCACGCGCAGGTGATTCCATTCGCCGCGCCGGAACGCGTCGCGGGCGTAGGGAGCGTCGGTGAGCGGCGCGATCCAGCCGCGCCGGGCCTCGTCATAGATGCCGGCCGAGTAGGCCCGCTCGCTCGGATCGAGTTCGACCTGCGGACCGACGAGCCGTCCCGATCGTGCGTCGATGCCGCCGTCGACCTCACTGCGCACCTGGATGCCGGAGTTCAGCTCGGGATCCTGCAGGACATCGACGAGCAGCTCGAAGGACGCGTACCGGCAGCGCGTGACCAGAAACGTGTTCGCCGACTTCGGCACGCTTGACCCGATGATCTCGCCGCCGTCGATCCGGTAGGTCGCGTTCCCGCCGCGGACGACCCACGTCGCGTCGAGCGGCCCCTCGGTGAGCGCGACCCATGGCCCGACGTCGAATCGCTGCGCCTCGAGCGGCGCGATCCACGAGTTCCTGAACTCGGTCGGACGATCGCGTGCGATGAAGGCGAAGGGACCGGGAGCATCCGGCACGATCATGTCGACCAGTCGCGGCGCCCCGCCGTCGATGCGGCACCGGATCACGCCGCGCTCGCCCGGCGCCGAAGCGTCGAGCCAGCCGTCGAAGGCGTGCCAGCGGCCGGGCTCGCCGCTCAGCGGGAGATCGCAGCGATCGAACAGGCGGACGAGTCCGCCGCCATCGTCCGAACGCCATTCCAGATGCACGCGGGCGGAGCGATGCACGATCTTCGTGATGCGGTCGCCGGCGGCGGCGTCCACCCTCAGCGTGCCCGGAAGGGCCATGAGATCCGCCTGGCTTCGGCGGTCGTCGCGCGACACCTTCGGATCGCCGCGCGTGACGAGGGCGACATCGGAGGAACGCCCGATGAGCGGCATGCCGAGCGGCGGCGCGATCGCGCCCATGCCGACGAAGCCGTCGCCGACAAGCGCCGGATCGGCGGGGGCGAGGCGATTGAGCGTGTACCACGCGTCGGTGGACCAGATGCGCTCGCCGCCCACCGACGTCGCGTCGATGCGGAAGTGGACGCAGGTGCCAGGCTCCAGTCCCTCGCAGGTGAGTCGCACCGCGTCGCCGGCCGCGTTCGGCTCGGCCTTGGTGATTCGAATCGGATGCTCATCGACCTTCGGGCCGCCGTAGGCCGCGGTGGGCCGATAGCGCCAAGCCGTGCACGCGAAGTGCGCCGGATCGGCGAGCCACGGGCGGTCGATCGGCCGCGTGAAGCGCACCTCGAAGCCCCCCGGCACCGCGTCGACGTCCAGCATCTCGAAGGCGACCGCGCCGTTGGGCGCGAGCCGCTCGAGGCCGAATTGCGTGCCGTTCCAGTTCCAGTTGCCGCCGGCGCCGATGCCGCCGAGATAGAGGGCGCCGTCGGGACCCCACGCGATCCGATTCACGCCGCACTCCAGTCCCTGCGTGCAGCGGAAGACGACCCCCTGCCACTGCCCGTCGACTCGCTCGAGAGCGACGCGATGCAGTCCGCCCTGGGTCACGTCGCCGACAAGCATCTGTCCCTTCCACGGCCCGGTCGGCACGAGCAGCGGCTGCGTCGGCGAGTTCCCGCACTCGTTGTGCGGAAAGTAGACGGCGGCCTCGGCCCGCTGCCGATCGCAGAGGACGCTCGCCCGGCCGCCCTGCGGAAACCGGTCGAGGAGCTTCGGCACGACGTTGGTGTTGTTGAAGTGACCGAAGAAGCGCCCCGGCTCGATGACCGAGAGCGTGCTCGCCGGAAACCACGTGCCCTGATTGTCGCAGTAGACGAGGATGCCCTCCGGTCCGAGGCCGAGCCCGTTCGGCGTGCGGGCCCCGCCCGCGATGATGCGCCAATCGCCCGCGTCGAGGTCGACCTCGACGATCGAGCCGCGACCGATGCCGTTCGGCGCCGCGTTCGTGCCCATGCCTTCCCACGCGGGCGGAGCCATCGCCGTCGAGAGGGACGCGTACAGGCGGCCCCGTCCGCCGCGCTCGTCGGGCACGTGGACAAGACCGAAGGTGAACTGGTGGTAGTTCCAGCCCTCCCAGCCGCCGGCGACGTCCTCGTGGCTCTCGAAGAAGCCGTCGTGGTCAAGGTCGCGAAGCCGCGTGATCGCGAGGCGATGCGAGACGTAGAGATCGTCGCCGACGGCGCAGAGACCTAACGGTTCGTGCAAGCCGTCGGCGATCGGCGTCGCCCGCATCGCAGCGGGGTCGCCGCTCGCGAAACCCTCGATCGCATAGAGCCTGTCCGGCGCCTTGGCGTTGATGTCGGGGAGCCTCTCCTCGTCGCGCTGCAGCGGATCGAGCGTTCCGACTACCAGCCGGCCATCGGGAAGGAAGCAGAGCGATCCGATCTTCGGCGTGAAGTCGGCGGGCCGCGCGGTGCCGTGCACGAAGCTCGGGTGCACGCCGCTCACCGGCTTCCCGTCACCGGCTCGGCGGGCGTCGGCGATGCGCTTCACGCCAGGACCGGAGACGCGGGCGAGGTCGGGATCCGCGCGGAGCACGCTTGCGTCAAGGGCGGCGAACTCGGCCGCGCCGTCGCGGGCCCACTCGACGGTGAGCGAGCGCTTGCCGCCGGCGTCGAAGTAGTCGATGCGGATCGGATGAAGACCGGCCTTGAGCGCGATCGGCTCGCCGGTCTTCGAGGTCGCGCCATGGCGGCCGTCGTGGTCGACCGCCACGGCGCCATCGATGAGGAGCCGGGCGCCGTCGTCGCTCGTCACCCGGAAGCGGGCCCGCGTGTCGCGATCGACCTCGATCCACCCGAGGCCGGTGGCGACGATCGGGGCGTCAACCTGCGGAAAGGCCTTCGCGTCCCGCAGGTCGACCGAGGCGAGGAGGACATCGGCGTTGGGCGTCTGGTTCGGGGCGATCGTCGGAATGCGCTGCGGCGCCTCGGCGATCTGGTAGACGCGGAAGGTCAGCCCGCGATCGAGCGGCGGAGCGTCGTGCGGCGAGGTGGCGAGCGCGGCGGCGACGCAGAGGCTGAGGATCGACATGCGTTCAGTGTACGGACGGCCTCCCGGCCACCGGTCCGGCTCACGCAGTCGCGCCGATTCGCCTTGAAAAGACAGGCGGCCGGGGAGCGCCCGACCGCCTGGTCAACATGCATGGATGGTCACGCGCGGTACCGCAATGACCGCGGCCGCGGAACTCAGGCCTCTTCCATGTCCTTCTCGCGGTGCTGCATCTGGGCCTTCAGGCGAGCGAGGATGCTGGAGTGCATCTGGCTCACGCGGCTCTCCGAGAGGTCGAGCGTGGTGCCGATCTCCTTCATCGTCATCTCCTCGTAGTAGTAGAGGATCACGATGAGGCGCTCGGAACGCGACAGGCCCTTGGTGATCAGCGTCTGGAGGTCCTGACGCTGGATCTGCTGGACCGGGCTCTCCTGCTTGGCGTCGCGGATCACGTCGATCTCGCGGACGTCCTTGCTGGAGTCGGTCTCGAACCACTTGCGGTTGAGGCTGACGACGCCGACCGGACGCGAGTCCTTCTGGAGCTTCTCGAACTCGCTCTTCTCGACCTTGAGCCGATCGGCGATCTCGGCGTCGGTGGCCTTGCGGCCCGTCTCCATCTCCACCTGCTTGCGGACCTTCTCGACCTTGGCGGTGCGCGAGCGGACGAGGCGCGGGACCCAGTCCATGGCGCGGAGCTCGTCGAAGATCGCGCCGCGGATGCGCTGCGTGCAGTAGGTCTCGAACTTCACGCCGCGCTCCGGATCGAAGGCGTCGATGGCGTCCATGAGACCGAAGAGGCCGGCGGACATGAGGTCATCGACCTCGACCTCGCTCGGCAGCTTCATGTGCATGCGCTCGGCGGTGAAGCGCACGAGCTCAAGGTACTTCTCGATGAGGAAGTTCCGCAGCTCCTTGGTGGGAACGCCGCGGTACTCGCGCCAGAGCTCGTCGATCGGGCGAAGGTGAAACGGGAGCGGCTCGTTGGAGCGCTTCCCCTTCTTGCCGGCCGCGGGAGCCTCTGGCTTGAGCGTGGGCCGAAGGGTGGGACGCCCATTCGTAGCGGTCACCAGGGTCGCCTCGACCGGGCGGCCGGCGATGAGCGTCGCGGGAACCGCGGCCTTTCCGCCGGTCTTCAGCGAGGTTTTCGGGGCCGGCGCCGGGGCTGCCTTCGCGGCGGGCTTGCCGTCGGCCTTGGCCGGAGCCTTGGCGGGCGCCTTCACCGGAAGGTGGGCCTTCGCGGCGCGCGTTGCGACCGCGGCGGCCTTCGCGCTTCGGGCACTCGCGGTCCCGCTTGCCTCTCGGGCCGCGGTGGTCGCTCGTGTGCTACTTGATGATCCGCCCGCTGATGACCCGCCCGCTGATGAGCCGCCAGCCTTGCTTGCGGCCTTGCCGGCAGTGGCTGACTTGCCAGTGCCACTCTTGGTGTTCGCCGCGCCTGCCAGGGTTGCCGTGGCGCGCGCGTTCGGCGCCCGCATTGTGCTTCTCGACATCGGTCCGCTCCTTGACCAGTTGGCTCGCCGTCATGAGTCGGAGTGGAGTTGCGGTCCACGCGACCCGCGCACGGCGAGTGTCGATTCCGCAAGCGAGTTGTCGTCGGATCGCACCTCAGGTCGATGAGTCCCGTTGGGGACGTCGCCCGCGGTGCGTCGCGTGACATGTCGTGATGGCCTCACGATCCGGCCCCACGTCGCTTGCACTAGGTTGTAGTTCCGATTGGCTCTCGTCGAGTCGATCGGGTCGATGCGTCCCTCGGCCGAATCCTTGGCGAGGAACGATCGGAGTATAACGACAAGCGACGTGAGTGGGCAGACCTTTTATCGGGTCATGAGAAAATCAATCTCGCGATCGAGTTCGACTCGCCTCCGCCCCACTCGTCCACTGCGTCTCCACCACACGGCCGCGCCGTGCGTCGCGTTAGCCGGGGCGCATTCCCACCGCCCATGGCCTGTTCCCGGCAGCGCCTCCGCGCACTTCATGCAACCGATGCGACCCAACCAGGCCGCACAACCGATCGATCACTTCGATGGCTTCGACACCACCGGCTGTGCCGCGGCGACGGCCGGCTCGTTCGCGACGTGAGCATGCGCAGCGTGTGCATGCGGGTGAAGGGCCGCATGCAACGCGGCCTCCTCGTCGGCGAGAGTCCGGTCCGCGGACTCGTCGATCTTCCGCGCCGTGATGCGCACCAGGTGCTCAAGCACAAGCCCCACGCCGTACCCGCCGATCGAGGCGGCGATGAGCGCCACGAGCGCGCGGCTGATGATGGCGTCCGACGGATTCCCGGCGGACAGCCCGATGGCGATCGCCAAGGCGAAGGCCACCAACCCGAAGGATGAGGCGACGAGTCGAGCGACCTGCAGCGGCACGGACGGACTCCAACTGGGCGGCTATCGGCGAGATGCCTAACTTCGGCCAAGCCAACCCATGAGTCTGGACAAAAAGCCGGCGCGAGCCTCGGCAAAGGCCGCAGGATCGACACCGACCGGCGCGCCGGCGAGCGACTCGGGGACTTCCTCGCGGAAGAGGTCCGAGGCAAGAACCCCACGGGCAATCGCTCGAATGGCCTTCGATGCCGGGCAATCGGGCTCGGAGAGGAGCACCGGCTCGCGCCGTTTCACGCACGCCCGGACGGCACTGTCGAAGGGCACGATGCCGGCCAGCTCAAGGGGCATGTCGAGGAATGTCCGGCTCACGCGGTCGATCCGGCGGAAGACCTCTTCCCCCTCCTCGCGGTCGTTGGCCATGTTCACGATGAGGCGGATGCGCGGGCTCTTCACCTTGGCGACGATGGTCTTCACCGCGCCGTAGGCATCGGTGATCGAGGTCGGTTCCGGCGTCACCGCAACGAGCACCGCGTGGGCCGCGGCCGCGAAGGCGATCGAGTTCGACGCGATGCCGGCGGCCGTGTCGATGACGAGGACATCGGTGTGCCGCTCAAGCGACGCGAGCTGGGCGATGAGTCGACGGCGCCCTTCCGGTCCGAGGTTCGCGACGCTCGCGACGCCGCTGGCGCCGGGCACGAGACGGAAGCCGCCCGGCGCGAGCACCATGACCTCCTCGACGGTCCGCCCGTGCAGGAGGACGTCCTCGAGGGTCGAGCGCGGCGAGAGTCCGCAGAGGACATCGGCGTTGGCCATGCCGAGATCGGCGTCGAGCAGGCAGACGCGCCGCTGCTGGGCCATGGCGATCGCCAGGTTCACCGCGAGGTTGGTCTTGCCGACGCCACCCTTGCCGCTGGTGATGGCGATGGCCCGCGCGAGACGAATGCGACTCGTCCGTGGCGCGTGGCGGGCATGTTCCGTTCCCTCGACCGGTCCGACGCTGATCGGCGGGACGCGCGAGGCACCTGCCATCGATGCGGCCGCCGCGCCGGTCGCACCTCCGTCGCCGCGCATCAGGCGCCTGAGCGTCGTGGCCTGGTCGTGCGACGGAGCGCCGACGGAATGTTTGGGCGGCGGCGCGGCAACCGAGCCGCTGCCGACCCCGTTCCCGAATCCACCCGTCGAACCAACACCTGTGCGAAGCGTCATGCGGACGGAGCTCCCCCGAGCACCAGCTCGGCCAATCGCGATGGACGCGCGGATTCCAAATGCTGCGGGACCTCTTGCCCCGTCGTGATGTAGCTCACCCCGCGACCGATCTGCCTGACGACTCGCAGAACGGCACCGAGGCCAGCGGCCTCGTCCAACTTAGTGAGCACCACCCGATTCACGCCGACGGTCGAGAACGCCTGCGCCTCGCGGAGCAGGACCTTCTCGCTGGCGACGCTCGACAGCACCAGATGCGTCTCGTGCGGCTCGGCTGCCTTCACCATGGCAGCGAGTTCGCCGATCCGATCCGCGTCGTTCTGGCTCCTTCCGGCCGTGTCAATGAGAACGACGTCGAGATCATTCAACCGTTGGCGGGCCTGTCGCATCTGACCGGGCGACAGGGCGACCTCCAACGGAAGGCCGATGATCTCGGCGTACGTACGAAGCTGATCCACCGCAGCGATGCGGTAAGTGTCACAGGTGATGAGGCCGACCCGCGCGCCGTGCCGAAGCTTGAGCGACGCGGCGATCTTCGCGACCGTCGTCGTCTTGCCGACGCCGGTCGGACCGACGAAGGCGACCGTCAGGGCTCGGCCGTCGCGGCGCCACGCGGCGGTTCCGATCGCGGGTTCGAGGCCGCCGCCGATCGGGAGGAGCGACGCGATGCGCTGCATGGCCGCGCTGCGCACGGCATGATCGCTGGCGAGTTCCTCGGGCGTGAGCGACGCGTGGAGATCGGTGATGATCGCGTCGGCGAGCTCATTGCCGATCTCCTGGCTGATCAGGTTGGTGTAGAGCGCCTCGAGCCGCTCGGGTCGGTTGCCGTTTCGGGCGATCGGACGGCGCAGCACCTCATCGACGAGGCGGTTGATGTCGGCGAGATCCGACGTTCGATCGACGGCCGTCTCGCGCACCACGTTGGGCGAGGTGATCGGCGGAACCGCCGGCGCAGCGGCCGGCGAGGCGACTGACGCGGCGACGGGCGACGGTGCGGGCATCGCCGGCGAGCGCGGCGCCGCGACGCTTTCGACGGGCGCGGGACGGGCCGGTGCCGTCACGCGATGAAGGAGCGCCTGGCGCTCGGCGATGCGGGCCGCGTCGTTGGCGGGCATGAGAACGAAGCGCTGGGCGACGCCGCCGGAAGGCGCCGCGGCCGACGTCGAGACTGCGGATGGCGCCGCACCGGCGCTTGCCGCAGGCTTGGATTCCCGCGGGGTTTCCCGCGGGGTTTCCCGCGCGGCTTCCCGCGGGAATTCCGGCGTGGGAGTCGACGGCGCGACGCCGCTTGGCACCGGCCTTTCGCGGCGCGTTTCCTCGCGTTGGAGCGCTACGGTGGTCGCCGCGGCGTTGGCACTGGCGACGGCAGCGGCGCTGGTGCGCGGGGCCTGTTCGCGCTCGCGATCGAGCTTCACCGCCATGGCCTGGGCAAGTAGGCGCGTGCGGTCCCGATCGAACTGGGTGGCGTCACGCGAGGCGTTCGGGTCGGTGCGGGCAGACTCGCCAACGCTCGCGAGGCCAGCGCTCTCGAGGCCGGCTTTCCCGAGACCGGCGCCGCGCGATGGCGCCGCATACGCGCGGCTCGCCGCGGCGCCGCGAAGGGTCGGCTGGGGGGACGGGACGGTGCGCGCCTCATGACGCGCCGCCTCGTCGTTTCGCGCCGCAGTGATCTCGATGACCGTCTTGCGGCCGATGCCCAGGAAGCCGCCCTGCGTCAGCGACCGGGTGTGCAGCACGATCGCATCCGCGCCGAGGTCTGCCTTCACGGCAGCCATCGCCTCGGCCATTGTGTATGCGCGGTAGTTCTTGCAGTGCACGCGATGCCCTCCGTGGCACGGGGCAGAATACACGAGCGCGGCGAATCACTCGGGCGATTCCCGCAGACTTTTTCCCATCGACCGTTTGTTTCTCCGGACGCCCTTGGTCAGGCCGCGGCGGCGGTCGCCATCCCGACTCCGGCGGGAAGCTGGACGAGGCCCACGCTCTCGACGTCGACCCCCTTCGCCACCTCGTTGTAGCCGAGCACCACGATGCCGGGGATGTGCGGTTCGAGGGTCTGGCGAAGCTGGGCGCGAACCGCCGGACTCGTCACCACGATCGGCACGCGACCGGCGCTGACCAGCGGCTGGGCAGTCTCGGCGACGGCGCGGGCGATTCGCGCCGCGACCTGCGGCGGAATCGAGAAGGTGGTCCCCGCCGCGCCGCGGTCGATGTAGCCGCCGACGAGATCGTCGATCGCCGGATCCATCGTGACGCAGTGGAGCCGCGGCCGTCCGTTCTCGTCCGCCTCGCTGTGCATGGCGCAGATCGTTCGGCGAAGGGCATTGCGGACATACTCGACCAGCACGTCGGGGTCGCGGGTGTGCGGCACCCAGTCGGCAAGCGTCTCGAGCACCGTCTCGAGGTCGCGCACCGGAACGCGCTCGCGAAGGAGCGACTGAAGGACCTTCTGAAGCTCCGCGGGCTTGATGACCCCGGGCACCGTCTCCTCGACCAGCTTCGGCGACTTCGTCTTGAGCTGCGTGAGCAGGTTGGCGACTTCCTCGCGCGTCAGCAGCTCGTCGGCATGTCGCCGCACGAGTTCGGTGAGGTGGGTCGCGGCCACGCTCGTGGCGTCGACGACGGTGTAGTTCATCGCCTCGGCCTTGGCCCGCACGTTCGGCTCGATCCACGTCGCCGCGAGGCCGAAGGCCGGCTCCTTCGCGGCGACCCCCTGCAGCCGTCCGCTGGCCAGACCCGCGTCCATCGCCATGAGAAGCTCGGGATAGACCACGCCCTCGCCGACCGAGGCGCCGCGGATGCGGACGCGATACTCGTTCGGCGGCAACTGCATGTTGTCGCGAATGCGGACCGGGGGCATGACGAGCCCGAGCTCGACCGCGAGCTGCCGGCGAATCGCCGCGATGCGGTCGAGCAGGTCGCCGCCGCGCGATGCGTCCACGAGCTGGACGAGGCCGTAGCCGATCTCGATCTCGAGAACATCGACGGCGAGGAGTTCCTCGACGGGCTGGGCCGGCGGCGGCACGTTCGCCTTCGCTCGCTCCTCGTCGGTCTTGGCCTTCACCTTCTGCTTCTCGTTCCAGCCCATGTACCAGGCCAGCGCGGCGAGGCCGACCGACGCGGCGAGCAGCGGCAGCGTCGGCAGCGGCGTCATCGACAGGAGGGCGAGGAACCCCGAGATGAGGTAGAGCGCCATCGGCTGCGAGGCGAGCTGGTTGGGGATCTCCTCGCCGACCGTGCGGCCGTCGCCGGCGCGGGCCACGATGAGGCCCGAGGAGATGGCGATGATGAAGGCCGGGATCTGCGACGAGAGGCCGTCGCCGATCGAGAGCATCGTGAAGGTCTTGAGGGCGTCGGTGATCGTCCAGCCGAGCTGGAACTTGGCGATCGCGAACCCGCCGAGCACGTTGATGATCGTGATGATGATGCCTGCGATCGCATCGCCGCGGACGAACTTGCTGGCACCGTCCATCGCCCCGTAGAAGTCCGCCTCGCGGGTGATGTTCTCGCGGCGGGCCCGGGCCTCGGTCTCGTTGATGAGCCCGGCCGAAAGGTCGGCGTCGATCGCCATCTGCTTGCCGGGCATCGCGTCGAGGGTGAACCGCGCCGCGACCTCCGACATGCGCGTGGCACCCTTGGTGATCACCACGAACTGCACGATGACGAGGATCACGAAGATGATGCCGCCGACGATCGGGTTCTCGCCGGCGACGAAGTTGGCGAAGGCCTGGATGACGTGGCCGGCGACGCTGAGCGCGGCCTTCGGGTCGGTGGTGTTGGTCGAGAGGATGAGCCGCGTGCTCGCGACGTTCAGGACCAGCCGGAAGAGGGTCGTCGCGAGCAGGAGCGCCGGGAAGACGCTGAAGTCGAGCGGCCGCTTCATGTACATCGTCGTCATCATCACGATGGCGGCGATGGCGATGTTGGCGCAGATCAGGAGATCCATCACCGGCGCCGGCAACGGCACGACCAGCACGCCGATGAGGAGCAGGAACGAGATCGGAACGATCAGGTGTCGCTGCGCGGCGATGCGATGGAGAAAGAGCGGAAGTCCGGTGGGTTGCATGATCGTTCAGCGAGGGGGAGCCGGATTCAACACAGAGGCACAGAGGACACAGAGGGCCACAGAGACGTCAATTGGAATGCGAGTTCGGGCGGCATTGCTCAGGTCCTTGTTTCTTGCTCATGCTCTGTGCACCTCTGTGTCCTCTGTGCCTCTGTGTTGAACACTCTGTCGTGTCGCGCGTCACGCCGGCACCCCCGCCGCGGCGCGCGGCTTCCGTCGCGCCGCGCGGCGTTCCTCGGCACCGTCGAGGCGGTAGACGAAGGCGAGGATCTCGGCGACGGCCTTGTAGAAGTCGGGCGGCACCTCGCCGCCGACGGGGACCTGCTTGTAGAGCGCCCGGGCCAGCGGCTTCCGCTCGACGATCGGGATGCCGTGCTGCCTGGCGATCTGCCGGATGCGCATCGCCAGGTGGTCGGCGCCCTTGGCCACGACCTTCGGGGCCAGCATCGTCTCGGCGTCGTATTGGATAGCGATCGAGATGTGCTCGGGGTTGGTGACGATCACGTCGGCCTTCGGCACTGCGGTCGAGATCCGCTGCATCGCGAGCTGGCGCTGGATCTGGAAGCGGCGCCGCTTGACGTCCGGGTCGCCCTCGCTCTGCTTGTACTCTTCCTTCACCTGCTGCTTGGTCATGCGCAGCTCGGACTTGTGCTTCCAGAGCTGGACGACGTAGTCGATCGCCCCCAGAATGAGGAGGGCGACGCCGATCCGGATCGCCAGGTCGAAGAGCATGCCCGCGGCGGCGACCGCGGCGAGCTGGGCCTCAAAGGCCGGAAGCGTGACGAGCTGGCGCACGAATCCCGCGACGGTGACGTAGGCGACGGTGCCGACGACGATCACCTTCGCAAGATCGAAGCCGGTCTTCACCAGCCCGTGCTTGCCGAGCAGCCGGCCGAGGCCCGCCATCGGATTGAGGCGCTCGATCTTCGGCGTGAGCGGCCGCGTGGTGAGGAGGAAGCCGATCTGCCAGGCATGGGCGAGCCAGGCGAGGACGAAGGCAACCGAGAGGATCGCCGCCGAGATCCACGCGTAGGAACTCAGCATCGGTCGCGTCAGGTCCTCGAGCCGCGCCGGGTCCGCGGCGTCGGCGCCGAGTTCGGGGTCGAGCGCCGAGCGGATCATGCCGGCGAAGGCGGCGAGCAGCGGCTGCAGGCCGACCGCCAGGGCGATCGCCGAGGCGAGCAGCAGGATCGCCGCGGAGGCGTCACCGCTCTTGGCGACGTTGCCCTCCTCGCGGGCCTCCTGCATGCGCTTCGAGGTCGCTTCCTCCGTGCGTTCGCCGAGATCCTCCGCCATGGTCAGGCGCCCCCTTCGAGGACGAACCAACGCGACAGGAGCGTGAGGTCGTCGGTGAGGAATGACTGCAGGGCCTCGCCGATCGCGCCCATGCCCAGGACGAGAATGCCCAGGCCGAGCATGATGCGAAGCGGGAAGCCGAGGTTCATCAGGTGAAAGGAGGGCACGGACTTCGAGAGGAAGCCCAGGGCCACCGACTCGAGGAGGAAGAGGCAGACCATCGGCGCCGAGACCCGCAGCGCGAACTCGAGCGACGCGAGGGTCACGCCGGCAAGCAGCCGCACGAGCGAGTTGTCCAGTCCCCAGCCCCCGACCGAGATCACCTCGCCGACGCCGCCGAGCTTCACGTAGTGGAAGCTGCGCAGCACGGCGAGCGTCATCTGCTCATGGCCCCCTACGGCAAGGAACGAGGCAAAGCCGAGGAAGAAGAGGATCTGCTCGAGGACGTCGCCCTCGTCCTCCATCGCCGGGTTGTAGAGGCGGGCGAAGCCGAGACCCATCTGCGTGCCCATCACCTGGCCGCCCATCTGCATCGCGATGAGCGGGAAGAGGGCGAGGAAGCCGACGACCGCGCCGACGAGCAGCTCGCAGGCCATCATCGGGGCCATCGAAGCAACGTCGAAGGGAACGTCTGCGCCGCGGAGCGGGCCGGCGGCGAGCATCGGGTAGGTCGCCAAGGCGAGCATGGCGATGAGCAGGGCCTTCACGAGGCGCGGGATCGTCGACGAGGCGAAGAGCGGGGCGAAGATCGCCAGCCCGCCGATCCGCACGAGCACCAGGACCGCCGGGCCCAGGTGTTTCGAGAGGATGTCGAGCGAGTGTCCCACGGGTCGGAGATCCTTCAGGAGGCGGTGAACATGGTCGCGGCGAACTCCATGAGCTGCACCGAGAGCCAGCCGAGGAGGGCCACCGCGACGACGAGCATCGAGGCGATCTTGGGGACGAAGGAAATGGTCTGGTCCTGGATCTGCGTCACTGCCTGCACGATGCTGATGGCGAGGCCGACGACGAGGCCAACGGCCAGGATGGGCGCCGAGAGAACAAGCGAGAGCATGAGGGCATCACGGACGAGGTCGAGCGAATCGGTCACTGCGAGGTCCCTTTCCGCGCCGAAACGTCGGCGGCGCTGGGCATCTCCCAATCCCGTGGGGGCGATTCGGCGGAGCCGCACGCGCGGCGCCGCAGACGTCATCTTTCCCGTCCTCCTCACGCCGTCCCGTCACTCCATGTTCCGGGCCGGCGTCATCGTTCTCCCGTCCGTTGTCTCCATTGATTCGGGTTGTGCATGCGGGGCGGCGCGAGGGTCGCGTCGCCGCTAGACGAAGGGCACGCCTCCGGCGAAGAGGCCCGCCACCGACTCCATGACCGGCGCCTCGCGGGCGAACCCCGCGATGAGCGATCCGCAGATGAGCTGCCATCCGTCCACCATCACGAAGAGCAGCAGCTTGAAGGGCATCGAGATGAGCACCGGCGGCAGCATCATCATGCCCATCGAGATGAGGAGGCTCGAGATCACCATGTCGATCACCAGGAACGGCAGGTAGATCCGGAAGCCGATCAGGAACGATGCCTTGAGCTCGCTCAGCACGAAGGCCGGCACGAGCGTGATCATGTCGACGTCGCGGTCCCAGGTGAGCCTCGACGGGTCGCTCGTGTCGATGCCGCGGTGTTCGAGCAGCATGAAGACGGCCGAGGTGTTCCCCGACTTCTCGATCTGGGCGATCATGAACTCGCGGAGCGGCTTCTTCGCGTCGTCCCAGGCCCGCATCTGGTTGGTGTGCTCGCCCCGCGCGTAGGGCGCGAGCCCCTCGTTCCACATGCGGCCGAAGGTCGGACCCATCACCACGACGGAGAGGAAGAGGCTGAGGCCGACGATCACCTGGCTCGGCGGGAGCGACTGTGTGCCCAGCGCCTGCCGGAGCAGGCTGAGGACGATCACGATCCGCGTGAAGGACGTGCAGAGGATGAGCAGCCCCGGCGCCACGCTCAGCACCGTGAGCAGGACGATGATGTTGAGCTGTGTGCTCAGCCCGCCCTTCTCGACGCCCGGGATCGACTTCGAGACGTCCTCGACGACGCCGATCGGGTTGAGGTCCTCGAGCGCCTTCGCGCCGGCGTCGCCGGCCCACGCGCCGCCGGCGAGAAGCCCGACGGCCAGGAGCGCGACGAGGACGAGCAGACGGCGCGTCATGCCCGCACCCCGACGAGGCGCATCGCTGCGCCGTTGGGCCCGCGACGCTTTGTCAGGTCGACGGTCTCGGTCACGATCGGTTCGGGGCGCTGCGCGGGCAGGGCCCGGGTCCGCGCCGGCTCTCCCTCGTCGCGCTCGAGCGAACGGACCAGCTCTCGCTCGAACCGCTCGCGGGCGGGCGTGCCGGCCTCGATGCGGGTGCGGAGGAGGGCGATCTCCTGCGGATCGCTGAATTCGCAGAGCGTTTCCATCCTTCCCGCCGACTGGTGGGCGCAGATCACGCGGGCGCCGACCGAGATGAGGAGGAGCGACTGGCCCTTCGCGACCGGAAAGCGGCCGAGGACCTGGACGACCCCCGAGGGCCTGCGCGCCGCGAGCGGGTCGACGAGCTTGCGGGCCACGTGCCGCACGACGAGGGCGAGGGCGAGGACGGCACCTAACGCGACGACCGTTCGCACGGCGTCGCCCGTGAAGGAGCCGCTCGGGGCGGCGATCGGGCGCTTGGCGTCGGCGTCGGTGGCGGCGGCCGGCTCGGGCGCCGCGACGGCGGCGGGCGGGACGATCGGGCGTCCGGCGTCCTCCCCCGCGGCCCATGCGCGGCCCGCGATCGCCGCGACGGCCGCGAAGCCGAGCACGAGGCGGCGGCGTGCCGCGGCACAGCGGGCGATGCGGCTGAGGGAGGTTCCGTGACGAACCTGGGCGCGGGTCATGGGAGGGGAGATCCTCGGCGCTGGCGTCCGTCGCCGTGAGGGGCGCCGGGCGCCGCGGGTGCGGCGGGCGCGAGCAAAGCGTTAGGCGACGTCGGACTTCGGGACGGAGTGGCGCGTCGCGTAGGCGCCGGAGGACTCGACCGAGGGCTGGAGCGGCTCGATGATCTCGCTGACGCGCACGCAGAAGGCCTCGTTGAGCACGAGGACCTCGCCGCGGGCGATGTGGCGGCCGTTCACGTAGATGTCGACGGGGTCGCCCGCGGCCTTGTCGAGCTCGACGACGGAGTCGGGCGAGAGCCGCAGGACGTCCTCGACGAGCATGCGGGTTCGCCCCAGCTCGATGCGCACCTGCAGGTTCACGTCGCGCAGCAGATCGATGCCCGCGTGGCTCGTCTCCGAGCCGGCCGGGCGACTGAGATCGGGGAAGACCGCCGACGCGGGAGCCGTGGCTCCGGATGGGGCCGGCGATGACGCGGGCGTGGAAGAGGGATCGGGCATGCAGCCTCCGTGCCGATGCGTCGACGAGACGTCAACGCTGCCCGCCGTCACATCCTGCGACGGCGCCATCTTCACCCCTGCGTGCCGACTGGATCGGCCGAGGGGATCGGAACGCTGCAGAGAATCACTCCCCGTCCGCGTCATTTCGGCTCGCGACGCGCAAGGAGGAGGGATCCTCCCAAGCGGGTCGCGGCATGGATTGCGCGGGCCCGGTGCGGCTCAGCGGTTCACGCGGATGCCCGTGCCCGAGACGATCACGCACTTCTGGACGACCGGCTCGCCCTCACCCTCGCCGCTCTTCTTGTCGAATCGCTCGCGGAGGAGCGTCTCGACGCGGCGGGTCATGCTCTCCATGCGGGGTTCCTGGAGGTGATGGGGTTCGGACGTCCGCCAGAGCGCGGCGATGTCCGCCCGCAGCTCGTTCTTGAACCGCTCGATCTCCTCGGTCACCGACTCCTCGTTCTTCTTCTTCACCTGCACGTAGATCTCGGTCGGATAGACGTAGGTGAGGCCGCTCCGGTCGTTGGCCAGGCGCTCGTTGAGCACCAGCACCTCGACGAGCTTCTCCTCCTCCGGATCGACGTGCACCGTCGGCTCGGTCGCCTCCGCGGCCTTGGGCTTGTTCATCATCTTGAACACGCCGCCCAGCACCGCGCCCTCGACGACCAGCAGCACGACCGTGATGATCGCGAACTTCGCGCCGCCGCCGCCGGCCTTCTTCGGGGCTTCCGCCTCGGCAGGCTTGGCTTCCTCTTTCTTTTCGGTCTTCTCGGCCATGTCGGGCTCCGTCGGAGGGTCAGGCGATGGAACGCAGATCGCGCTTCCCGGGTGCGGGAAAGCGCCGTCTCGCTCATCGACGCGGGCGACCGCCGACTTCAGCCCGGAGGCAGAAGGAGCCGCAGCGCAGCGGGTTGGATGCCGATCTGTGCCGCGCTGAAGGCCTGTCCGACCGGGTCGCCGTCGGCTTGCCAGGGAGCGGCATCGCTGGTCGTGACGCGAATCCGGCGGCAGCGGAATCGCGGCAATCCCACCAGTTCGCGATTCAGGATGGTCCGCGTAAGCCGGAACCGAGGCCACCATGACAGGGCACTGAGACCTCCCGTCGCGGACAGGAAGACGCCGTCCAAGAACCCGTCGGACCCCTCCGCCCGCCGGACCGGGTCGATCCGGAATCCGTACTCGCCGAGGTTCCCGATGATCAGGACCCCCCTCCCCAGCCGCTGCTCGGGCTGGTCGTCCAGCGCGATCGTGACCTCCGGCGCTCTCCAGCGCCGAAGCTGGCGAAGGATCGCCGGGACGTAACTCCAGTGCGAGATTGACCCGCCGCGGCGGCTGGTGAGATCGTGGACCACGGCGGCATCGAATCCGGTGGAGGCCATGATCGCGAAACGCGTCGGAGCCGCCTCCACACGGGCCGCATCGCCGTCCGCAACGGCGATGGTGCCAAGGTCCAACGATGAGGTGCGAAAGCGATCGATCGCCGCCGCCAGGAGCTGCGGCGATGGAGCCATGCCGAAGGCCCGGGCGAAGAGGTTCTCCGTGCCCGCCGCGGCATGCCACACCGCCGCCTGCGAATGGGCCAGGACACCCAGCGCCATGTGGACGGCACCATCGCCACCCACCACCACGACCACCTCCCGGTCGGCCACAAGCGGCGGAAGCCACTCCTCGGGAGCACCGCGCCGCGTCGCGGCCGCGACCACGTCGTGGCCCAGAGAGGCCAGGAATCGGCGGGACTCCTCGGCGATCCACGCTGCGCGGCCGGACCCCGAGACGGGATTGAACAGGAGAATGACGCGACGGGAGGCCATCAAGCGTGACGGTGGCGGCGAGCGTGACGGTGGCGGCAGCCAGCCGCGCTCCCGCGGGGGTGATCATCGCCGTCGTCGGCCGGTTCGTCGAATCATCGCCGATCGGTCCGGCTCAAGGTGCCGCCCGGCATCGCTCGACCTCCCTGTTGGGCCCAGAATCGCTGGTACCATCGGACCTCCATGGCTCCCCTTTCGCTGCATCGAGTTCCGACGGCTCGCCACACAGCTTTGGGCTTGGCCGCGCCGGGGCGAGCCAGCCTCGCCGCGACCCTGTTTGCGATGGGCGCCCTCGTTGGCATGGCGCCGACCGCCAGCGCCCAGGTGCAGGAGTTCAAGCTCGACAAGAGCGACCGCTGGACCGAGCCGGCCGACGTCGATCCGATGAGCGATGAGGGGCAGATCCTCATCATGCGGCGGGCTCTCGAGGCGAACGATCCGGGCCGGGCCCACACCCTCGCCGCGCGCTTCATCGAGGCCCGGCCGCTCAGCCCGCTGCGGGCCGAGGCCCTGCTGGTCCGGGCCGACTCGACCTATCGCCTCGACGACGAATACAACGCCCTCTACGACTACGAGGAGATCTGCCGCCGCTATGCCGGCAGCGAGGTCTTCGTCACGGCGCTCGAGCGCGAGTTCGAGATCGCCAAGGCCTATGCGGGCGGGCGGAAGCGGAAGTTCTTCGGCACGTTCCGCATCGTCTCGACCTACGAGGACGCCCAGGAACTCCTCATCCGCATCCAGGAACGCCTGCCCGGCAGCGAGCTCGCCGAGAAGGCCGGCCTTGAGCTCGCCGACTTCTACTTCAACAACCGCGAGCTCACGCTGGCGGCGGAAGCCTACGACCTCTTCCTCCAGAACTATCCGAAGTCGCAGCACGTCACCAAGGCTCAGCTCCGCCTCATCTACTCCTACATCGCCGCATTCAAGGGTCCCTCCTACGACCTCACGGGATTGCTCGAGGCGAAGACGCGGCTCCGCTCGCTGCAGGTCACCGATCCGGCGCTCGCCCAGCAGGTGGGAGCCGACGCGATTCTGGTGCGTGTCTACGAGAGCGAGGCGGCGAAGCTCCTCTCGACCGCCGACTGGTATTGGCAGACCGACGACGCGATCAGCGCCGAACTCTTCATCCGTCGCGTCGTCAAGCAGTATCCCGATTCGGTCGCCTGCCTCGACGCGTTGCGCGTGGTGCCCGAAGTGCTGACCAAGCTCCCCGCGACGATCCTCCGCGGCACCCCGGACTACAAGGCCATTCGCGCCGCGAAGCTCGGCGTCGCCTGGGACGTCACGCCGCCTCCGCAGGAGCGACCGGCCGAGCCGACCGCGGCCGCGGCGCCCGCCACGACAACTCCCGCCAGCGGAGGTGCGCGGTGAGGTTCGCCCGACGCTTGCTCCGTGCGGGACTCCTGCCGGCGACGCTGCTGGCGACGTCCGCGCTCGCGACGGTCGGATGCGCCCACGATCCGCGCGACGGCTACGCGGCGACCAACCCCTACCCGAGCTCGGTCAAGACGATCGCCCTCCCGATCTTCCAGAATCGCTCGTACCTGCGAAACTTCGAGTTCGACCTCACCGAAGCCCTGATCAAGCGAATCACGACTTCCACCCCCTATCGAGTGGCCGGCGAGGCGGCCGCGGATACCATCCTTCGCGGAACGATTACGGACATCTCGCTGACTGAGCTCTCGCGTGACCCGCGGACCGGATTGGCCAACGAGATGATGGTTCGGGTCACCGTCGACTTCGAATGGAGCGACCTCCGGAGCGGCAAGCCCTTGGTGGCCCGCACCGGTTTCATGACCTCGGCCCTGTTCGTGCCGTCCAGACCCGCCCGCGAACCGCTGGAACTGGCCCGTTTCGAGGCCGTGCAGCAGTTGGCGCGCGATCTGGTCGATCAGATGCAATCCGTCTGGTAGTCCTCGGACACCCACCGTCAGCACTCCCCCGAACATGCCCGGCACCCCCCTCCTCGACGACAACCACGGGCACAGCCCCTCCGCCACCGACTCGAAGGGCTCGCTCGCCTCGGCTGTGGCCCGCGACCGCATGAGCCGACTCGTCGGCGCGATCCGACCGCGTGCCGTCAGCGGCGTGTCCGACAGCGTGCTGATTGCCAACCAAGGTGGCTCGCGCAACGGCAACGGCCAGCGCGAGGGCGGCTCGGGTGGTCGCAACGATGGTCGCGGCGGCCGGGATGGCAATCGGGACGGCAATCGGGATGGCGGCAACCAGCTTCCGCCACCTCCGGGCAAGATGCAGCGCAGCGTCTTCTCGCTGGTCGCCTTTCTGGTGATGATCGGCCTGGCGATCGCCGCGATTCAAGCCAGCACGATCTGGGGTGCCGCGACGAAGATCGAGACATGGCGCGACTTCATGGACCTGGTCGGCGATCCCGCCGGCGGCGCGGCAACGGCCGTCGCGACCGGCGCCGAGCGGCCGGCCCTGCCGCTCAGCGGCGCCGGCAAGCCCGGCAGCGGTGCGATCCTGCCCTCGCAGAACCTCGGGCGCCTCGGCCGACTCCAGATCGCCACTGCGGAGTGGACCGAAGGCGACAAGACGATGCGGGCCGAAGGCGGCCCGGTCGAAATCCAGGATGCCCGCATCGCCTTCTGGATCGCGCCGCGCGTTCCTGGTCGCACGACCGAAACCTCGAAGAAGGCATACATCGAGATCGTCCCGACCCAGCACGACTACTACATGAAGGCCCTCTCCGAGGCCAACGTGCCCTGGACGACCAACATCGGCGGGATGTACTGGCAGAACCTCTTCATCTCCGTCGCCCCGGCCCTGCTCATCCTGATCGTCATCATGTTCTTCCTCGCCCGCTCCATGCGCGGCGCGGGCGGCGGACCGGGCGGCATGCTCGGCAGCTTCGGCAAGAGCCGTCACCGCATGCAGAGCAAGGACTCGGTGCACGTCACCTTCAATGACGTCGCCGGCGTCGACGAGGCGAAGGAAGAGGTCACCGAAATCGTCGAGTTCCTCAAGAACCCGAAGCGCTTCGCCAAGCTCGGCGGACGCATTCCGCGCGGCGTCCTGCTCGCCGGCCCGCCCGGCTGCGGCAAGACGCTTCTCGCGAAGGCCATCGCCGGCGAGGCGGACGTTCCGTTCTTCTCGATCTCCGGTTCGGACTTCGTCGAGATGTTCGTCGGCGTCGGCGCCAGCCGCGTCCGCGACCTCTTCAAGCAGGCGAAGGAGAACTCTCCCTGCATCGTCTTCCTCGACGAGATCGACGCCGTCGGCCGACGGCGCGGCGGCGGCTTCACGACCGGCGGCCATGACGAGCGCGAGCAGACCCTCAACGCGATCCTCGTCGAAATGGACGGCTTCGAGGCCAACGACCAGGTCATCGTCATCGCCGCGACCAATCGCGTCGACGTGCTCGATCCGGCGCTCACCCGCCCCGGTCGCTTCGACCGCTCGGTCACGGTGAGCCTGCCCGACATCCTCGGCCGCAAGCAGATCCTCGCCGTGCACATGAAGAAGGTGAAGACCGGGCCGGACGTCGACCTCGAGCGGCTCGCTCGCGGCACGCCGATGTTCTCCGGCGCCGATCTCGCGGCGGTCATCAACGAGGCCGCGATCATCGCGACGATGGCCTCGAAGGATTTCATCGAGATGACCGACCTCGAGGAGGCCCGCGACAAGATTCGCTTCGGCCGGGCCCAGAAGTCCCGCAAGATCGAACAGCAGGAACGGGTCGCGACCGCGTACCACGAGGCCGGCCACACCGTCATCCAGTACCTCCTGCCCGACGCCGATCCGCTGCATAAGGTCACGATCATTCCCCGCGGCCAGGCGATGGGCGCGACCTTCTCGCTCCCCGACAAGGACCGCTACGGCTACTCGAGGAAGTACGTGCTCGCGACAATGCGGGTCCTCTGCGGCGGCCGCATCGCCGAGCAGCGGAAGACCAACGACATCTCGAGCGGCGCCTCGATGGATATCCGCATGGCGACGAGCTTCGCCCGGGCGATGATCCTCGACTGGGGCATGAGTGACCGGCTTGGCTTCGTCAACTACAACGGCAGCGACACCCGCGAGACCTTCGTCCCCGAGAAGGACTACTCGCCCGAGACGGCCCGCGTGATCGACGAGGAGATCCGCCGCTTCATCGACGAGGCCTACGCCGACTCCGAACGGACCATCGACGAGCACTGGGACCAGGTGACGGCGATCGCCGAAGCCCTCCTCAAGCACGAGACGCTCCAGAAGGATGACGTCGACAAGCTGATGCGCGGCGAGCGCCTTGAGCGGCCGACGGTCGCCGAGCTTCTGGCCGCCGATGCCCTGAAGCCGCCGAAGCCGCAGATCGCGCCGCCACCGCGGCCCGAGCCCGACATGACCGGCGGCGGCAGCGGCGCGATGCCGAGTCCCGCATGACGGCACGGCCCATCCGATGACCACCGCATGGTGCACCGCAGCGGACTCGGGCGTCTTGATTCGCGTCAAGGCCGTACCGGGGGCAAGCCGCGATCAGATCACGGGTCTGCTTGGCGACCGCCTCAAGATCCGCGTCGCGGCGCCGCCGGAAGAGGGCAAGGCCAACCAGGCGATCTGCCTGCTGATCGCCAAGGCCCTCGGCGTCGGCAAGCGGGACGTGTCGGTCGAGTCCGGCCACTCGAATCCCGAGAAGACGATTCGGGCCAACGGCGTCTCCTGTGAGGCGGCGTCGGCGGCGCTGCTCGGATAGGCGGCGTGCATTCGCACAGACGAGGGCCGTCTGAGCGCTGATGCGGAGCGTCGGTCCATCGGCTGAGGCACACCAACCGGGCGTTGGGCGCTTCCGGTCTGCGGGTCGCCAAAAACACCGCCGCCGCAATCGACGGAGGAGTCCGCTGATCGCGACGGCGGGGCGTTTCTTCGCGAGCCGAACTCCGCGGGGTGCGACACCCGCCTGAGTTCAACGCGAAGGAGGCGAACCTGGGCGGTGCGAACACCGACCGAGCTGCCCGTGGAGTACACAAGGAAGACATGCCACTGCCGGCGAAAACGTGAGGCGGATTGCGCCGCCGCACGCAACTTTTTTTCCCGACCGCCGCTGCCGACGACCCCGTCCGGCGAATGCCCCGCTTGGGTCGCAGTGCGGGCTGTCGTCCGAAGCGGTGCGGATCACGAGCCCGTCGTGGCCGCCGGCTCCTCGATCCGGTGCTCCCGGTCCAGGGTGAGCGTCGCGCCGTCGATCATCTGGGTCGTGCCGTCCGGCCAGCGAATGCGAACCGCCTCGATCGCGGTCGCGCTTCCCAGGCCAAAGGTGACCGGAAGCTCGCTCGAGGAGAGGT
The DNA here is from genome assembly GCA_044220875.1 of Phycisphaerales bacterium. Taxonomy (GTDB): domain Bacteria; phylum Planctomycetota; class Phycisphaerae; order Phycisphaerales; family SM1A02; genus JAEUIT01. Next base: position 341,067 of record JBGAQH010000004.1, read on the forward strand.
AGCCGCGACAGGGCATGACTTCCTTGCGCTGCGAATGCCCGCCGGCCACGAGGTCGATTTCGGCGCCGATGGCGTCGCGGTTCTTGCCGCGCCCGACGAGCGAGAATCGGATCCAGCGGTTGCGCGTCGTCTGGTCGTTGCGGAGGTAGTAGGCAACCCCCTTCGGCTGCATGATGATCAGGTCCGGATCGCCGTCGCCGTCGAGGTCGCCATGGGCGATCCCGCGGCCGACCATTTCGTTGGTGAGGTCCCCTGCCCGTCGACCTGGTATTTCGCAGAATGCCGGGCCGCCGGGCGCCAGGCCGGTGATGTTTCGGAAGAGCTGCCCCGGCTGGCGATACCGCTGGCTCGCGTAGGTGCGGTGAATCTCCTCCTCGATGTGGCCGTTGGCCTGGACGAGGTCCTCCCAGCCATCGAGGTCAACGTCCACCAGAAGCACGCCGAAGGTCAGCGCCCGCCGCGTCGCCGGACCGATCCCCTCGGGAATCGCGTCGTCGACGAATCGCAGCGCCCGCTGGTCATCCCCCTGATGCGAGACGTAGAGCGCCGACATCTCGTTGGCGAAGTTCCCGATGACCACGCCGAGGCGGCCGTCGTCGCGATACCAGCTCGCGTCGATGCCCATCGCGCCGCGGGCCCCGCCGGCGCGGTCGAAGGCGAAGCCCGACTTGCCGCCGATTTCCTCGAAGGTCCCGTCCCCCTTGTTGCGGAAGAGGAAATTGGCGACGCCGTCGTTGGCGACGAGGATCTCGAGGAAGCCGTCGCGATCGACGTCGATGAAGGTGACGCCGAGGGCCTTGCCGACCGGCTTGCCGGTGGCCGAGTTCTTCACGTGAATGCCCGCGGCGGCGGAGACGTCCCTGAAGGTGCCATCGCCCTCGTTGCGCCAGAGGAACGACTCGGCGCCGCCGAAGCCGAGCGGCGGACCATAGGAGCGGCCGCTGCCGGTGAGCGTGAAGCCGACCTTGCGGTCGATGTCGGGGGACCACTCGACGTAGTTGCACACGAAGAGGTCAAGGTCGCCGTCCCGGTCGTAGTCGAAGAAGCCCGCCGACGCCCCCCACTGATCTTCCTTCGGCAGGGCCCGCTCGGTGACGTCCTCGAAGCGCGGCACGCCGCGCAGCTCGGTCACGTTGTGGAAGAGATGGTCTTGGCCGACGGCGCTGATGAAGACGTCGGGCTTGCCGTCGCCGTCGTAGTCGGCGACGGCGACGCCCATCGCCTGCATCGGGATGTCGATGCCGGATCGGTTCGTCGCCTCGACGAACTGACCCTTGTTGAGGTTCACGAAGAGGTGCGGCGATGGCTGGATTGCGGCCTCGCTCTTCGACCAGGGCCAGTGCGTGCCGTTGATGAGGAGGAGGTCCTGGGTGCCGTCACCGTCGAAGTCGGCAATGGCGACGCCTCCGCCCATCGTCTCCGGGAGGAGCTTTTCGCCCGTCGCGCCGTTGATGCGATCGAAGTTCAGGCCCATCGGGGCGCCAACCTCCGTGAAGGGGACGTCGATGATCGCCCCCTCCGGGATCGGCTTGGCATTCGAGGGGCCGGCACTGGGCTGCGGCGCGGGAGCGGGCGCCGGCGTTGGCCGCGTCACCCACCAGACGCCACCGACCACCGCACCGATCAGGCCGACAAAGGCGAGCGAGAAGACCACGGCCTTGCCGACTCGCCGGTCCGCGGCCGCCGCCTCCTCGGCGGTGGCATTGGTTTCGGGAAGGCGATCATCCGCTTGGTGGGGTGAACGTGGCGTCATCGTCGGTGCGTACTCGTGGCGGAGGATATCGACGACGGCGCCGCGCTGCCGTGCGGATCGCGGGCCGGCACGACGCTCTCATCGGCAAGCTCGAAGGTACCCGGGCGCTGAAGATCGAAGAGCACCACCGCCTCGGCCGCCCGATTCGCCGCCGGGTACTTGAGCCGCGCGGCATTCACCGCCCGGTCCCGCGCGTTGTCATCGGGCCGATAGACGTTGTGGAGCGAACGGTGCTCCGCGGCGAGCATCGCGTCGCCGAGCATGTCGTGGACCTGGGCGAGGAGGTAATGGGCCGAGGCGCTCTCGGGGTCCTCCCTGAGCGCCGCCTCCAGATGCCCGCGGGCCTCGGCCAAGAGCGCCGAGCGGTGCGCCTCCGCATCGTCGCTTCGCTCGCTTCGGGCAAGCTCAAGCAGCGTCTCGGCGAGTTCGATCCGCACCCGATCGTCGCGCGAGAAGTCGAAGCCCCGTTCCTTCGCCAGCGGCCAGGGGGTCGTGACCACCTGGCGGAAGAAATCCGCCGCCTCGCGCAAGTTCCCCTGCTGCTTCGCGACAAGACCGCTGAACCATGCGACCGACCAGGGATAGGCCGGCGGCTCGTGTGTCGCGGCCAGCCGCAGCGCTTCCGTCGCCTCGTCGATCAGCCCCTCGCGCAGCGAGACGCGGGCCCGGCCCAGCAGACCCTCGGCCCGCCCGAGCTTCTCCACCTCCCTGAACGCGGCCTCGGCCTGGAGCAGTTCGCCCTTGCCCGCGCCGCGATCGCCGGTCCGGAGGAGCCCGATGCCGTAGTCGTACCAGCGCTGCCACGGATCGATCGGCGAGGTCTGGGCCTCGGCCGCGGCGGCAACGCCACCCGCAAGGCGGACCGGGAAGGTCATCGCATCGGCCGCCAGCGTCACGATCGGCAGGTCGTTGGCGCGATCCTGCCCGAGCACGTACTTGACGAAGGTCGTGTCGAACTTCCGGTACTTCAGGGCCACCGACACCTCGATCGGCCCCGTCACCCCCTCAGGCACCGTGAGCAGGTAGTGCGTGACGTCGGCCGAGCCCGGCGGGATCTGGTTGTTGTAGAGGGCGATGAAGATGTCCTGGGCATTGCGCCGGTCGATCCGATTGCCCTCGCGGTCGAGCATGAAGACGTTCAGGAACTTGGACCAGGGATCGACGGCGTTGTCCTTCCCGAGCCCGCCGCTCCGTCCGATCACGCGACCGCCCGACCGGGCCGTGAGGTCGAGCCAGACCTCGTTGCTGTCGGCCGTACCCTGCGTGAACTCGTGGCCCATCTTCACGGTGCGGGTGACGACGTCGATGAGATAGCGCTTGCCCGGCTCGAGCGCGGGCACCTCGGGGCGGAGCGGCGCGTGCAGCAGGCCGTCGATCTCTCCGCCCTCGCGAAGGGCCACGATGTCGACGCGCATCACGCCGCGGTTGAAGGCGTCGACGGCATCGACCATGGCCTTCGCCTCGGGCAGGTTGAGGGCGTGCAGGATCGCGGTGTTGGCGCTGGGGAACCCGTGATCGAGGATCGCGAGCTTGCCGTCGCGCATCTTCGCGCCGAAGTCGCCGCTCTCGATCGGCTTCATGTGGCAGCCGTTGCAGTCGGTCTCGGCCTTCGGCGGGTAGTACCACGACGACGCGCCGTGCCCCGAGACGCCGGAGAGGCGATACCCGTCGTAGTGGTTCTGGCCTCGCAGCCACTTGTATTCGTTCACCTCGACCGGCAGTCCGACCTTGTGGCAGACCGAGCAGAACTCGGCCGAGCGATGGACGGAGGGCTTGAGGAAGGTGCGCTTGTGGAAGGCCGGCTTGGCCTTGATGAGCTGGCGGTTCACCCACCGCAGGAAGGGCGACTCGCTGTCGGTGAAGGGATAGTGCGGCGCCTCCTCGATCGTGTACTCGCCGTTGCCGCGCACGCCGTCGATGTGGACGATCGAGTGGCAGGCCGTGCAGGTGATGCTCGCCTTGCCTAACGGATCGCCCGCGATGTCGTAGTCGGGGTCGTCCCACTTCGGCTCGTCGAACGCCCCCGAGAAGAAGGGCACCGGGTCGTGGCACGCGGCGCAGAAGCGGGCGTCATGGACGTTGCCGTCGCGCTCGTGGCCGACCCGCCGCGTCTCGCGCACCGCAAAGGCGTAGAAGGCGTTGTTGAAGGAGGAGAAGGCGTGCATCGAGTGCTGCCAGGAGCGATAGGTGTCCTGGTGGCACTCGAGGCAGTACTCGTTCATCATGAGCCGCGCGGCGGGGATGAAGCTGCCGGTCGCGGTGCGGGAGAGCGAGGGCTCGTAGTAGGCGGCACCGCTCTTCGGCCCGGGCTGGTTCGGATCGCGCGGATCGAGCGAGTGAAGCGCCGCCATGCCGATGGCGGCGGCCGCGCCGACCAGCCCCCACCCGATGCCGATCCGCCACTTGATGCGCCGTCCCGCAAGACGGTGCAGGACGAAGAGCCAGATCACCACGACGGGCGCGGCGACGTGGACCCAGTAGATGATGATGCGCTTGGCCGGATCCTTGAGGTCGATCGTAAAGGCGCCGAGGTCCAGCCGCGTGAGGGCGACGCCCGTTCCCAACAGGACGACCGCGACGGCCAGCAGCGCCCAGCCGACGCGCTTGGCCCAGCGGTTCGGACGGTTCAGGCCGTTCCGCGCGTGCAGCGCGCCGAACACGATCACCGGCGCGGTGATGAGCAGGCCCATGACGATGTGGGCCGCGAACATCAGGAGATAGAAGTAATTCTGGTACTCGACTCCGGTGCGCCACTCGAGAAAGGTGACCGAGCCGAGATAGGCGCTGTTCACGCCCAGGAGCGCGAAGAGGCCGAAGACGATCAGCAACAGCACCCGGAGCCGCGGCCCCACCACGGGCACGAACTTGATCCGCGCAGCCGGCGTCGTCGTCGGTGTCATAGGCCGCCGATGATACGGGCGCCGGCGGCCGCGGCGCTCGCAGCGCTAGCGATACCTGGTGTTGAATCGACGATGGAGCTTCGCGGACTCGCCGTCCTCCGCGATCGGCCGACCGTCGCGCGTCGGCAGCGGAGCGAGCGTCTCGCCCTGGCCGGTGAAGAGATCGAAGTCCTTGCACCAGCCGTCGACCTCCAGCATGAAGCGCCGCTCATGCCCGCTTAATGGTGCGCTGAGGCCGGCGTCGCGCGGCGCGAAGCGAAGCGTGATCTCCTCACCCGGCCCGAAGATCGCCACGGCGTCGTCGGTCGCCCTGAGCAACTCGGTGCAGGCGCCGACCGCGGTGTAGAAGCCGGGCTGATGGCGCGTGTCCCAGAGCGGCACGCTCCGCCCGCCGTCGTAGTCGGCCCGCTTCTGGGGTCGCGGCACCCGCACGGCGAAGCCCCGCTCGTCGAGCGCCGCCGAAACCAGCGGCATTTCGACGCGCCGCGCGTCAGGACAGGCCTCGACGCCGGCGACGAGGAAGGAATCCCAATAGATCTCCTGATTCGACGAGAGGCGCAAGGCCGTCGCGCCCTTCGGCAATCCGCGAAGGGGCAGCGACATCTCGCGGGTCATGCCCGCCGGGTAGCCCCATGCGGGATAGACAGGATGCCAGGTGCCGTCGGCGCCGCGGGCCTCGAGGTCCGGCGCCGTGGCGCTGATGCCGGCCTGCCACGCCGCGAAGTTGGTCTGGCAATAGGGGTACTCGACCCAGCCTTGGGCGACGAGCGTGGGTTCGCCGGGGAGCGCGTCGAGCGGCGCCGCAAACTCGAGCGTCAACGTGTGCGGCGCGCGAAGGTAACCGATGAGGTGAACATCGATGTCGGTGACCGGGGCCGCGACGCGATCCGCACGGGACAGGGCCGCGGTGCAGTCCGCGCCGCGGTCGTCGAAGGCCCGGGTCGGCGTCACGCTCGTCCGGTAGAAGCGAGCGGCGCCGGTCGGTTCGGGGCCGGCCATCGACATGCGATCGTCGACGGTCATCGACCAGCCGGTCGGCACGTCGTAGGCGACGAGCCGCGCCGCGTCGAGATAGCAGGCCTCCTCCATCGGCTCGGCGAGCGTGACCTCAAAGGCGCCGTTGCGCATCGCCGGCACGGCGTCGCGCGGCAGGAGCACATGCTCCCAGGGCCGCGGCGGCGCGTACTCGCCGGGGGCGACGAGATAGCCGATGCCGCCGACGCCGAGGCAGTCGGTGACAAAGCGCCGGCCGATGCCGTCCCAGACGAAGATCACCGGGCACGAACTGATCTGCCGCTGCGTTTCCGTGACGAGGGTCGTCGCCTGCGCGGGCAGGGCGAGCTCCGACTGGAAGACGCCGTCCGACCATTCCATCTGCAGGAAGTCGACCTCGGTCGCCTGGCCGAGGCCAATCGACGAGGGCTGCAGCGACTGACCGTGCCCCGAGCCTTGCCGATAGGTGTCGCCGCCGACCCAGCGCTCACCGACGCGGGCCGCGTAGATCGTGCCGATGCCGCTGGCGTTCGAGCGCATCGACTGCGACGCCTCGGTGCGTCCGCTGAAGCGAAGCGTCGCGAAGGATCCTCGCCCCGGTCCCGGATCGAGCGTTACGAGGCAGCGGTTGGTGAGCACCGCGACCGAGGGCCCGGCGACGCCGGCCTGGAAGACCGTCCACGCCCGCGGCGTTCCGCAACCGGGGGGAATGGCCACCCGCGCAATGGGCGAACCGTCGAGCGCCGCGATAGCGATCTCGCGGTCCTTCCGCCACAGCAGATTCGGAACGCCGCCGCCCGCCGCATCGACGGCGATGAAGCTGCGGTCCTCCTTCGTGCCGACCTGCGCCGACTCGCGCCGCGAGAGCGACCAGACGCCGCGCTCGCTCGTCGCGACGAAGAGCGTCCCCTGCGGACCGGCGGCGAGGATGCTTGGAGTGCCGTCGGCGTTCCAGTCGCCGGCGATCGCTCCCTCCAGTCGCTCCGCAAAGAGCGGATTCGCCGCGGCGCTCGGCGCGTATTTCCAGAGCCGCTGGTTGAGCAGGAGTTCGTGCGGCGGCGTGGCGTGCAGGATCAGGATGTCCGCGTCGCGGTCGCCGTCGATGTCGTTGACCACGACCGCCCTGCTCGGCCTGCCGTCCCCCGCCGCGCCCGAGGACGCCGCGATCGGCTCGAAGCGGCCGTCGCCGCGATTGGCCAATAGTTCGTTCGCGCCGCTTCCGTTCGCGAGATACAGATCGAGGTCGCCGTCGTGGTCGAGGTCGGCGAGCGTGCCGTCGACGGTGTCGATGCCCGCAGCGCCCGTGCCGCTCGCGGCGGTCGCGTCGGTGAAGTTCCCCCTCCCGTCGCCGAGGAAGAGGAGGTTCCCGCCGGCGCGACAGAGGTAGACGTCGAGGTCGCCGTCGTTGTCGATGTCTCCCCACAGCGCCGCCCGCACGCCCTTCGGGGCGGCCAGGGCATGATCCTTCACCCATCGCCACGCTCCCGACTCGGTCGCCAGGAGTACGGCGCTCGACCCGTCGGCGAGGGCGTTGGCCGCGAAGAGATCAATCCGGCCGTCGCCGTCAATGTCGGCGGCGGTGAGGCTGGTCGGCTCGCCTCCCTCGGCCTCGCGCCACGCGGGCTCGCCGATGATCGTCGGCGTTGACGCGACGAAGGGATCACCGACGATCGGCGGCCGCTCGCGCAGCACGAGCGGCACCGTGGCCTCGGCCTTCCGCCCCATGCGCGTGTACTTGAATTCGGCGAGCTTCGCCCGCGGGCTGTTGGCCATCGACTGGAAGAGCTCGAGGTGCCGCGCCGCCTCCTCGTCATGGCCGGCCCGCGACTCGATTCGCTGGAGCCCAAGGAGCGGCGAGCGGAGGCTCGCGTCGAGCTCGGCGCTGCGGGCATACCAGGTGCGGGCCTCATCGGCCGCGCCCGCGAACTCGAGGCATTGCCCCATGTAGTACGCGGCGAAGGCGTCCTTCGGGTCGACCTTCACCGCGGCGCGGAAGTGCTCGGTCGCCGCCTGCGGGTCGCCGAGGAAGAGGCGGACGAGCCCGATGCAGTAGTGCGAGGTGATGTCGCTCGGGTCTTCGGCGACGAGCGGCTCTAACAGTTCGAGCGCCCGCTCCTGGGCTCCCTCGCCGGTCTGGTTCAGCCGCGCGATCGCGAGGTCGCGCCGGGCGAGCCGCGCGAAGGGATGGCCCTCGCCAAGCGAGGCGAGCAGTTCGGCGAAGACCTTCTCGGCCTCGTCGAAGGCGAAGGTCCCCATGAGTCCGACGCCGCGGTTGAAGGCCGCCATCTGCTCGTCGGTGAGCGAGCGACCGTGGACCTCGGGCACCGGAGCGAAGGGACTTCCCCTGCTGCCGACCGGCGGAGGCGGCGGCGCGGCGTTCGCGCCGTTCGCCGGAGGTTGGGCGGCCCGGTCACCGCATCCCGTCGCAAGAAGGGCAGAGGCGAGTCCGACGGCGACGACACCGAGTCGATTCATGGGCGGCGCTCCCGGGCGGCTGCGATGCGGGCTCGTATCGACTCGACCGTGATCGGTTGCTCGCTGCCGCGCGGGAAGACCGGTCGCGATGCGTAGGGATAGGCCTCGGATCGGAGATGGGAGCGCATGTCGTGGCCGATTCGCCGCTCCCGTTCGGCCCGCAGCGCGGCGATGTCGATCGGGGCGACGACGATTTTCTCCCCCGGCCCGGGATCGGCTTGGGCGAGGATCCGGCCGTCGTAGTCGACCACCATGCTGCCGCCCGGCCAACTGAAGGGCGGATAGCCCTCGAGGGTCGCACCCTGATTGGCGGCGACGACGTACATCGTGTTCTCGACCGCGCGGGCCCGATTGAAGAGCGTCCACCAGTCCATCGGCGGCGTCGCTCCCCAGGGGTCCATGTAGGCCGACACCCGCAGCGCGATCTCGCAGCCGTTGAAGGCGAGCTGTCGGATCGCCTCGGGGAAGAGCCAGTCGTAGCAGATCGCCGTGCCGATCGCGCCGATCTCGGTCTTCACCACCGGAAAGAGCTCGTCGGGAAAGTCCGCGACGTCATGCGGGCTCGAATGGACCTCCCACGGGATCCACGGATTCACCTTGCGATAGAGGCTGAGGACGCCCGAAGGTCCGATGAGCGCTGTGGTGTTGAAGACGCGGCCGGGCATGTCGGCACGCCGTTCGATGAAGCTGCCGGTCTGGATGTAGATGCCGCACTTCCGGGCCAGCGCCGCGTAGCGGTCGGTGTGTTCGTTGGGGAGTTCGACCGCAAGATGCCGCTCGAGTTCGGCGACGCTGCCGTAGACCGGCGCGGCGTGGGCGAACTCCGGGAAGGCGAAGAGCCGCACGTCGAAGAAGGGCTCATAGCCGGCGATGGTCTGCTCGACCATCGCGATCATCCGCGTGACGCGTTCGCGGATCTCGTCGCGGCTGCGCGGACACGCGAAACTCGTCTGACACGCCGCCGCATAGGTGCGATCCGCCATAGGCGTCGCATGGTATTGGTTTCACCGGCGGTCACGCCCGCTCGTCGAGCCACGCCTGCTGAATCGCCTCGAGAATCCGCTCGTTGCAGGGGTGCCCGGCCTCCTCGCGAAAGCCCGGAATCGACATGACCAGCGCCTTCAGCCGCGGAAAGCTGATGGTGACCGGATCGAGATCGTCATGGCGCTCGGCGAGCTCCTCGCCGATTCGCTGCACATCAAGCCAATGAAAGGTCTGGGACATCGGTCGCTCGCCGCACGAGGCGGGCCCCCAAGGACGGAACCGGAGAGACGAACTCAGAGAGTCGAAGCCAGCGAAACGACACCGGCGAAACGACACCGGAGAGTCGACACCGACTCAGTGCGGGATTTCCTTCACCGCGTTGCGGTTCCAGGCCGGCACCCGAACGGTGATCGGCCCCTTGCCGCGGATCTCGCACTGGCAGGAAAGTCGGCTCGTGCGCTTGATGCCCGGGGCTTCCTCGACCCGATCCTCCTCGGCCTCGGTGGCCTCGGAGAGCTGCTCCATCCCCTGCTCGACGTAGACGTGGCAGGTCGAGCAGGCACAGACGCCCCCGCAGGCGTGCTCGATGTTGATGCCGTTGTCCATCGCGACCTCGAGCAGCGACTCCCCTTCGCCACCCATGACCGTCCACTCCTTCTTCTCGGTCCCGGTCAGCCCTTCGGGATCCTCGAGGTGGAAGGTGATGGGGACGATCGGCGGGCCGTGGTGATGGTCGTCGGAGCGCTTGAGGTGCATGGCGGCGTGCAGGGGATCGCGGAATTCGAGGCCCAATGTGTTCAGGCGACGAGCGGGCCGCATCATAGACCTTCGCCCGCGCGGCGTCGTGCCGTACACTGCCGCGATGCAGTTGCGATCGAGCGTTCGAATCCTCGCGCTGGCGGTGCTCGCCGGCTGGTTGCCCCTCGCGGCGGCCGCTGCAGCGCCCGTTTCACTGCCGGCGCAGGCCCTTTCCGCCGCGGACTCGGCCGCGGAGCGGGTCGACGTCCCGATCGACTGGGCCGGCTATCGACGGCACGCCGAACTGCTGGGCACGCCGGATGGCCCCCGCTATCGCGTGGTGCGCACCGACGGGAGCGCCGAGTCGCTCACTCCCGACGCCTTCGCCGCGCGGGCCATCGAGGTCGATCGCGGACGGGCGCCGATCGAGCGGGCCCTCAACGTCACCGGCTGGGTCGGCATCGCCTGGGTCACCTTTGGCCTCCTCGGCCAGGTCATCTTCATGGGCCGCATGGTCGTGCAGTGGCTGGCGAGCGAGAAGAAGAAGCAGTCGATCGTCCCGCCGACCTTCTGGTTCATGAGCCTGGTCGGAAGCGTGATGCTCCTGATCTACTTCGTCTGGCGCTGGGACATCGTCGGCGTCCTCGGCCAGAGCCTCGGCTCGGTCATCTACGTCCGCAACATCATGCTCATCCGCAGTCACGCCCGACGGTCGAGCGCCCTGGACGCCGAGGCCCGACCGGCATGAGCCTCCCCGCCGACCCGGCCCCCCACCAGACCAACGACGATCCCATCGGCCCCATTGACATCCTGGGCTTCACGATCGGGCAGTTCGTCGAGCTCGCCGCGCGGCGCGGCGTGAAGCGCCCACGGGCCACCGAGTGCTATCGCGCTGCGTTTCGCGAGGCGCGGGCGATCGAGCCGTGGATCCGCATCGCCCCGCCGCCGACGGTGCGAACGCAGGTCGAGGGGGAGACGACCAAGTTCGTGCAGCGCCACGACGACGGCCTCGAGACCGAGTCGGTGCTCATCCCGATGCACCACCGCAACGGCCCCGTGACCCGCACGCTCTGCGTGTCGAGCCAGATCGGGTGCGCGATGGGCTGCGGCTTCTGCGAGACGGCCCAGATGGGCTTCCTGAAGAACCTCACCGCGGCCCAGATCGTCGGCCAGTGGTTCGCGGCGACGCACGAGCGCGGGGCGCGGCCGAAGAACATCGTCTTCATGGGCATGGGCGAGCCGATGGACAACCTCGACGCGGTGCTCCAGTCGGTGCGGGTCCTGAGCTGCCACGACGGGCCCTGCATGGCCCCGTCGAACATCGCCATCTCGACCGTCGGTCGCGTCGAGGGGATCCGCCGCTTCGCCGAGTTCATCCGCGAGCGCGGCTTTCACCGCTGCAATCTCGCGATCTCCCTCAACGCCCCGAACGACGAGATCCGCTCGGCGATCATGCCCATCAACCGCAAGCACAACATGGCCGAGCTCCGCGAGGCGATGCTCAGCGTCCCGCTGCGGCCCTCATCGGCGCTGTGCGTCGAATACGTGCTCATCCCCGGCGTGAACGACGCGATGGAGCACTGCGACGAGCTCTGCGCCTACCTGAAGCCGGTGCGCTGCTCGCTCAACATCATTCCCTACAACCCGCGCCGCAACTCCCCCTGGCCCGCGCCGACGGAGGAGAGCGTCAGCGCCTTCCTGGCCCGGGCCATCGTCAACGGGCAGTTCGTGAAGCGCCGCCAGACCAAGGGTCGCACGGTGATGGGCGCATGCGGACAGCTCGGCAACGAGCACATCCGCCACCGCAAGCGGGTCGAGCTGACCGTCGACCGGCAACCGCCCGAGGCGGCGTCGTGAGCGCCCGCCCGCCGGTCGGACGCGGCTCGCGGGTGCGCTTCGAGCACTATCGCGCGACGCGCCAGCGCGGCACCGCCGCCGAAACCCGCGACGGGAAGCCGGCGAAGCGCTCGCGACCGGCGTGGGGACTCTTTCGGCAGTTCGTTCGGTTGCTCGGCGAGCATCGACGCGCGATGGGCATCGCCCTCGCGACGCTGACCGTCTCGACGATCCTCGGGCTCATTCCGCCGGCGGCGACGAAGCTCGCCATCGACTACGTCTTCGTGCGCGTTCCCTTGCCCCCGTCGCTGGAACGGCTCTTTCCCGCGTCGTGGGAGGTGAGCGACCATCGCACGCGACTCCTCACCGCGATCGTCCTCATGGTCGTCGGCATCTCCCTGGTGCGGGCGTCGATTGCGGTCCTCGGGCGGTGGCAAGCGACGCGAACGACGAAGCGGCTCCAGACCGACCTGCGGCGCCGCGTCTTCGCCCACGCCGTTCACCTGCCGCTCCATCGCGTCCACGAACTGCGCTCGGGCGGCGTCGCCAGCATCCTCCGCGAGGACGCCGGCGGCATCGGCGAACTCGTCTTCAGCATGGTCTACAACCCGTTTCGGGCGACGATTCAGCTCATCGGGATCCTGATCATTCTCGCCATCACCGATTGGCGACTGCTGGTCGGCGGGATGCTCCTCCTGCCGATGGTCTGGTTCACGCACCGCACCTGGATCGGGCGCATCCGCCCGCTCTATCGCGACCAGCGGCAGACCCGCACCGACATCGACGCCCACACCACCGAGAGTTTCGGCGGCATGCGGGTCGTCCGCGGCTTCGCCCGCGAGCCGAGCGAGACGACGCGTTTCGCGCGCGGCCAGCACTATCTCGCCCGGCAGGAGATCCTCACCTGGTGGTGGAGCCGCGGGATCGAGATCGCCTGGGAACTCTTCATCCCGCTCGCGAGCGCCGGCCTTCTCTGGTACGGCGGCGTCCAAGTGATGAACGGCCGGCTCACGCCGGGCGACCTCGTGATGTTCCTGAGTTACCTGCTGCTTCTCCTCGGACCGCTTGAGGCCCTGGCCAGTAGCGCGACCAGCTTCCAGACGAACCTCGCGGCCTTCGATCGGGTGCTGGACCTGCTCGCCGAGCCGCGCGAGCTTCCGCCGAAGCCGGGCGTCCAGCCGGTGCAGCCGGACGAAGTCCGCGGGCGGATCGCCTTCGAGCGGGCCGGCTATCGCTATCCGAAATCCGAGCGCGATGTCCTGAGCGAGATCTCCTTCGTTGCCGAGCCAGGGCAGATGGTCGCCCTCGTCGGCCGAAGCGGAGCGGGCAAGACCACCCTCTGCAACCTCGTCGCCCGCTTCGACGATCCGACCTCGGGCCGCGTGACCCTCGACGGCCGGGACCTCACCGACATCGAACTCGGAAGCTATCGCCGGCTCCTGGGCATCGTCGAACAGGATGTCTTCCTCTTCGACGGCTCGATCGCCGAGAACATCGCCTACGCCCGTCGCGACGCGTCGCGCGAGGAGATCATCGAAGCGGCCCGCACCGCGAACGCCCACGAGTTCATCGAAGGGCTCGAGAAGGGCTACGCCACCGTCATCGGCGAACGGGGCGTCAAGCTCTCCGGCGGCCAGCGGCAGCGGCTCGCGATCGCCCGCGCGGTCCTGGCCGATTCGAAGATCCTGATCCTCGACGAGGCCACCAGCAACCTCGACACCGAAAGCGAACGGGCGATCCAAAGCGCGATGGCGGAACTCATGCGCGGCCGGACGAGTTTCGTCATCGCCCACCGCCTGAGCACGATCCGGTACGCCGATCTCATCCTCGTCCTCGACAAGGGCACGCTCGTCGAAAGCGGCAGCCACGAGGAACTGATGGAACGGAGCGGCCTCTACCGCGACATGGTGGTGTTGCAGACGTCGAATGAGCCGGCGAAGAAGCGGTGAGTCGGCCCCGATTCCTGCGCCTCGGCAACCGGTCTTGCCCGCTCGTCCCTTCACGCTTCAAGAACGTCGACGCCTGCGCCCTCCGGCACACATCGCGAGAGCCCACATCGCCGCCGGTTCAGGAATCGGGTTCGCAACGTAGATGTTGTCCAGCGTCCCGTTCGTCGTACTCGGGATCGACTGCACCACCGCAGTGTCAAACGCCACATCGGTCGAGATCCCGCGAAAAACAGGACCGAACGTGTTGAGTTGCGGCGACTGGTAGATCAGCTGACCGTTTGAGAAGAGCGATACCTTGAAGGGGTTGATGAGATCGAGGCCAATTCCATATTGAGGTGAGTCGTAGCTCAGCTTCATGGCAAAAGTCGGGAAGAGCGTGATCGCACCCCAACCATCGCCAAGCGAAGTGGTCAGCGCGAATGCCGTTCCTCCGAAATGGACGCCGAGGTCGCCGTACTGATCAAACAGATCCTGGCTCGAGCCAAGATCGAAGTCGATGATGGCGTCGCCTCCACCCACCGCGGCAGACCATGACTCGTACGAGGTATGGACCACGACACCACCGTAGGCAGAAGACCCAACGGCAAGGCACGTTGAGAGAAATGTCGTCCGCATCATCCTGCACCTCCCCAAAGAACCCAGATCGTCTTGACAGCATTCTCCGCTGGTTCCTCGTCGGCGTCAGCGCACCATTCGGCGAACGCCGCGAGATCGTCGAACCCGAGCGCCGCCACCGCGACGTCAAGCGGATCGCCGCCCTCCGTCCATGATGCCGACGACTCAGTCTTGGGCAAGTCACCCAGAGCTTCGGAAACGCAGGGGAGAACGGAGTGAACGTCGCACAACGCGGTCCCCGAATAGTCGCCGAGCAGGAACGCGAAATCTCCCGAGCCAACCGTCCCGTCGCCATCGAGGTCATACGTCGGCGTCGAGGTTCCCCATGCGGCTGACAGCAGCGAGACATCGCGAGAGTCCACTCGGAAGTCGCCGTTGAAGTCGGAGGCGAGCGTGATGATGCACGGGTATTCGACGACCACGCCGCTTCCCGGGTCCCCCGTCGCAGCACCGGTCCAGGTGAGCGTCACGACCATGTGACCATGCTCGTTCATGTCGTGGACGAACGTCAGGCGGCTCAGGTTCGCAGCATCGACGAACCCATACGAGAACGACAAGCCGGTGAACTCGCTGACGTCGTCGAAGCGCACCAGCTCGTCGAGGTAGGAGCGATTCCATGTGTATTCGTGGCCGCACCAGAGCACTGCTCGAGACGGGAACGCACCGAGGTCCTCGCCTCCAACGAGAAGTCGGTCGCGGCCTGAAACCAATCGGCTGAGCGCACCAGCCCGGCTTCGATCGTCCTCAACCGGATCCGTCGGGTCCGCGAATCCGGCGGCTACGTCCAAATCCACGCTCGCCATCGGTGAGGTCCACGTGGTCGCCGTGGAAGGCCACGCGAAGTAGGCTCGGGTCAGACAGAGATTCTCCGGTGGTAACACATCCGTCCTCCACCCCATCCCAACCCACTCGCCATCGCGATTCGCCGCGTACGCCGGGCGACCCGGAGCCGACTGGCCGCTCGGCCACGTCAGATCGAGCGGGGCCGAGCTCGCATCAACTCGGTCGTAGGGGAGGCCGTCGTCTGGACCTCCGACCTCGACGTCGTCATCCCAGGCCTCGATCCACGCTGCGGAGGACCGGTCGTCGTTGGTGCAAGTCACGTTGGTGTTCGCGATGTAGCAGGGATTCACGGGTTCTCCCGGCGTCTGACCAGTGGCGGAGCCCCATTCATGTCCCACGACCATCAACCCGTCGTCAATCAGACTCGGTGTCGGAACGATGTCTCGCGCCACCGAGTTGGTGATCATTCGAACGGTGGGATCTCCAAAGGGGCCCGGCACCGTGGAGAAGCTCGGCAGCAGAAGCTGAGCGTGGGCGTCTATCCCCCAATGCAAAACGAAGCCCCAGAAGTTCTGGCTCGTCGCACAGGTTGAGTCGACGCCGCCGACCACAAACGGATAGACGTCCCCTTGCTCGTGCCACACCGCGTGGGCATCGGAGTTCCACTCACCCGAAGGGAGATATGAACCCCCAATCGCAGGTGTCAAGTCGTGCGCCGTCACCGACAGCGGGATCGTGCCACCCACCGGAACACTGACCAAGTCCCAGATCCAAGCAGCGCCAACAAGTTGGTTGCCTGCGGCGAGGTCGTCGGGGCTCGGTGACAGCCTCGTCCCCGCATGACCCACGACGTATCGACCGCTTGCGGAAACATCGTTCGCGGTGCTCCGAAACCCCTCACCCTGCATACCGGCCGCCGCTTGAAGGTCAACGGCCAAGAGCGCGGGAAGAGACGCGGCGAGTCCCATTGAACTGCCGGACTTCGGAAGCCGAACGAATGCTCGAGGCTCCGTATCGCTCGCTGGTGAAGGTGCGCAGCATGGCGACTCTGGCAATCCGAAACTTCCGACCACTACACCCAGGTCGTTGATGCCGAACGCATTCTGACCGTCGCCCTCCACGCTTGGATCAAATGTCCAGTTCTCGGTCCGCGATGGCGCTCGAAGCGGCACGACTGCGTTGGTGCTCGAGCAGATACGCCCCTTGATTCGAATGAGCCGAAGAGGTCTCGAATCGGCACCCTGCGTTGCCCCTTCAAAGGCTGCAAGTGCGATCAGCGCGACGAGCGGGAAGCGGGAAGCGGGAAGCGGGAAGCGGGAAGCGGGAAGCGGGAAGCGAATCGTCATGGTGTTACCCAGCATCGACCGTTGGATCGTAGCCCTATACGGACACCTTTGAGAGCGAGGTGCGTAGAAGTTCAACAATTGCGAATGAAACAATTCAAACTCGAAGCTCGCTGACCGAGTCAGCGACGCTAGTCCATGTGGAAGCCACCAGCAACCTCGACACCGAAAGCGAACGGGCGATCCAAAGCGCGATGGCGGAACTCATGCGCGGCCGGACGAGTTTCGTCATCGCCCACCGCCTGAGCACGATCCGGTACGCCGATCTCATCCTCGTCCTCGACAACGGCACGCTCGTCGAAAGCGGCAGCCACGAGGAACGGATGGAACGGAGCGGCCTCTACCGCGACTGGTGGTGCTGCAGACGTCGAACGAGCCGGCGAAGAAGCGCTCGACGTCCATTCGATGTGGGAACGCCCACGTCGCCTCGCCCCTCGGGGTGCGCATCAAACTCCGGCTTGCGCTACCATGCCGACCGGGCATCGCGACCCCCAACGGGATCCACGCTGGGATCCCCGCTGGGAACTCCAGCCGGGACAGGTCGCGCGCCCATTCCGGCACCCTCAGAGACGATCGTGAGCCAAGGTTCCGTCAGCCAACCCAACGTCGAACGCAGGATCGACTCGCTCCGCATCGAGCGTGATCAGCCCCGACGCGGCTGCCTGCTGCCGATCGTCCTGCTGCTCCTTCTCGGCCTCGCCGCAGGCGGTGGCTATGTGTGGTGGCAGCGCTACGAGCGCATGCCGAAGGTGCGCCTCGCCGTCGCCGAGGTCGAGACCTCCCGGCAGCGCGACCGGACCACGCTGAACGCCTCCGGCTACGTGACCGCCCGTCGCGACGCAACGGTCTCGTCGAAAGTGACGGGCAAGGTCATCGAGGTCAACGTCGAGGAGGGCATGCGGGTCGAAGCCGACCAGATCCTCGCAAAGCTCGATGCCTCGAATGTCGAAACGTCGCTGCGTCTGGCCGAAGCCCAATTGGACGCCGGACGCGCCCGACTCGGTGAGATCGAGTCGAATCGTGCCCTTGCCCAGCGTGAGCTGGAGCGAGTGACCGCAGCGGCCGAAGGGAACGCGGCGACGGCGATCGAGGTGGACAGGGCCAGCGCCGCGGCTCAGGCCCTGAGCGCCCGCCTCGAGCAGCAGCGGGCCGAGGTGATCGTCAGCGAGCGCGAAGTGGCGATCTGGAAGCAGCAACTCGACGACACGATCATCCGCGCCCCCTTCGCCGGCGTCGTGACGGCCAAGAACGCCCAGCCCGGCGAGATGATCTCCCCGATGTCGGTCGGCGGCTTCACCCGCACCGGCATCTGCACGCTGGTCGACATGCAGTCGCTCGAGATCGAGGTCGACGTCAGCGAGAGCTACATCAATCGCGTTGCCGCCGGACAGCCGGTCGAGGCGACGCTCGATTCCTATCCCGAGTGGAAGATCCCCGCCTCGGTCATCGCCATCATTCCAACCGCCGACCGTCAGAAGGCGACGGTGAAGGTCCGGGTCGCGTTCAAGGAACTCGACCCGCGGATCCTCCCCGACATGAGCGTGAAGGTCGCCTTCCAGTCGACCGAGGAGCCCGGGCCGGCGACCGCGGCGAAGGGCGTGACCCTACCGGAGGCGGCGGTGGTGCACCGCGACGGCAAGGACCTCGTCTTTGTCTACCGCGATGGCATCGTCGAGCGGCGGGCGATTTCCGTCAGCGAACGGCGCAACGAACGAGCGACGGTGACCGCCGGCCTCATCGGCGGCGAGAAGGTGGTCCTGAACCCACCCGAGAGTCTCACGGACGGCGAGAGCGTGAAGCCAGAATGATTCCAGCCTTCACCATTCGCGTCGTTCATTCACCACAGAGGACCGCTTTCTGCGCTATTCACGTCGTTCATTCACCACAGAGGACACAGAGATCACAGAGGGGGCACAGAGCGGAATCACCCGGACATTGGAACAAGGCCGACCTACGCCGCCAGCACGGTGAAATGGCGATCGCTCTCGCGTCCCGGCCCGCCGCGTCCTGGGAGGATGACTCCCGCGAGGTTCGCCGGAAGATCTGTCGCAGCACAGGAAGTCGAATCGCACATTCTCCAGCCTCTGATGACTTCTCTGTGCCCCCTCTGTGATCTCTGTGTCCTCTGTGGTGAGTCTGGTCGAATCGTGCAGAATCCTGATTCCGAAAGCCAGCATGACCCGTCTAAGGAAGCCCGACCATGAGTAGCGTGAGCGACAGCAGCGGCGACCTCGTCGTTGTCGACAACGTCGAGAAGACCTTTCGCCGCGGCTCGGAAGAGATCCGCGTCCTCGCGGGGCTGAACCTCCGCGTTCCGCGCGGCGAATTCCTGGCCCTCATGGGGCCGTCGGGCTCGGGCAAGACGACGCTCCTGAATCTCATCGGCGGCCTCGATCAGCCGACGCGCGGTTCGGTGAGCGTCGGCGGCGATCACCTCGAGTCGCTCTCCTCGCGCCGGCTCGCGGCGTGGCGAGCCCGGCACGTCGGCCTCGTCTTCCAGTTCTACAACCTCCTCTCGGTCCTCACCGCGGCCCGCAACGTGGAGCTGCCGCTGCTCCTCACGAACCTCACCCGCTCCCAGCGCCAGAAGCACGTGGCCGTGGCGCTCGAGGCCGTCGGCCTCTCGCACCGCGCGAACCACTACCCGCGGACGCTCTCGGGCGGCGAACAGCAGCGGGTCGGCATCGCCCGGGCGATCGTCTCGGACCCGACGCTCCTGCTCTGCGACGAGCCGACCGGCGACCTCGACCGCAAGTCGGGCGACGAGATCCTCTCGCTCCTCCAGGCTCTGAACACGCAGCACGGGAAGACCATCATCATGGTCACCCACGATCCGCACGCCTCGGCCCGAGCCAGCCGCACGGTGCACCTCGAGAAGGGCCAGCTCATGGCGGAGGCGACGGCATGAAGTTCCTCCGGCTCCTCTGGGGCAATCTCATGCGGAGGAAGCTGCGGACGCTCCTCACGCTGCTCTCGATCTTCGTCGCCTTCCTCCTCTTCGGGCTCCTCTGCACGATCAAGGAGGCCTTCTCGGCCGGCGTGACGATGGCCGGCGCCGATCGGCTCATCGTGCGGCACAAGGTGTCGCTCATCATGCTGCTGCCGGTCGCCTACGAACGGCGCATCGCCAACGTCCCCGGCGTTGACGTGGCCATGCACTGGACTTGGTTCAACGGCATCTACCAGAACGAACCGAAGAACTTCTTCGGGACCTTTCCGGTCGAGCCCGACAAGTTCCTCGACATCTATCCGGAGTACACGCTGACCAGCGCCGAGCGGCAGGCGTGGATGACGACCCGCACCGGGGCCATCGTCGGCCGCACGCTCGCCGAGCGCTTCGGCTGGAAGGTCGGCGACCACATTCCGATCACCTCACCGCTCTTTCCGCGGAAGGGCGAGGAGGCGTGGGAGTTCGAGATCGTCGGGATCTACCAAGGCGCGAAGGCGAACACCGACACCTCGAACTTCTTCTTTCGCTATGACTATTTCGACGAGGCCCGTGCGAGCGGTGAGGGCATGGTCGGCTGGTACGTCGTTCGGGTGAAGGATCCGAATCGGACGACCGAGGTCGCGAAGGCGATCGACGCCGAATTCGCCAACTCGCCCTACGAGACGAAGGCCGAGGCCGAGGGAGCCTTTGCCCAGAGCTTCATCGAGCAGATCGGCAGCATCGGGACGATCCTCATGGGCATCCTGAGCGCGGTCTTCTTCACGATTCTCCTCGTCGCGGGCAACACCATGGCCCAGGCGGTGCGCGAACGGACGGCCGAGCTTGGTGTCCTGAAGGCGATCGGCTTCACCGACGGCATGGTGCTCCGCCTCGTTCTCGCGGAGAGCTCGCTGCTCGCCGCGGCCGGCGGCCTGGCCGGACTGCTCGTCGCGTGGCTCATCACCCTCGGCGGCAGCCCGGTGCCCTCGGTGCTGCCGGTCTTCTTCCTGCCGCTCTCGTACCTCGTGATCGGGACGCTCCTCGTCGTGGGCCTGGGCATCGTCGCCGGCATCTTCCCGGCGCTTGCGGCCATGCGGATGCCGATCGCCGTCGCTCTGCGGAGGCAGGCATGAACCAATTCCTCAACTGGTGTTCGCAAGTCCTCTCGGTCACGCTCTTCGCCCTGCGGACGATGCCCGATCGGCGCGGTGCGTCGCTCGCGACGATCGTCGGCATCGCCGGCGTCGTCGCCGTGCTCGTCGGCGTCCTCTCGATCGCCGAGGGCTTCCGCTCGGCGATGAGCATCTCCGGTCCCGACGACGTCGCCCTCGTGATGCGGGCGAGCGCCGACTCGGAGATGACCAGCGGCCTCAGCCGCGAGGAGACGCGCCTCATCGCCGACGGTCCGGGGCTGGCCCGCGCCGGCGACGCGCCGCTCGCCTCGGCCGAACTCTTCGTCATCATCAATCTGCCGAAGCGATCGACCATGACCGACGCCAACGTGCCCCTTCGCGGCGTCGGCCCCCATGCCCGCGACGTGCGCGGAAACGTGACCATCATCGAGGGACGTGCGTTCGAGGCCGGGCGCAACGAGGTGATCGTCGGCGCCGGAGCCGCACGGGCCTTCGCGGGCCTCGACCTCGGCAAGTCGATTCGGGTCGGCCAAAACGAATGGACCGTCGTCGGGATCTTCACCGCCAACGACGGCGCCGGCGAATCGGAGATCTGGACCGACGCATCCGTCCTCCAGCCCGCGTACCAGCGCGGCGATTCCTTCCAGTCGGTCTACGCGAAGCTCGCGACCCCGGGCTCCTTCAGCGAATTCAAGGACGCCCTCACCAGCGACCCGCGGCTCAAGGTGAAGGTCGTTCGCCAGAGCGACTATCTCATCGAGCAGTCAACGATGCTCACCGGATTCATCCAGGGGATCGGCTTCTTCGTCGCCGGCCTCATGGCGATCGGAGCGGTCTTCGGCGCCCTCAACACGATGTACAGCGCCGTTGCCGGCCGCACCCGCGAGATCGCGACGCTGCGGGCCCTCGGCTTCGGTCCCCTGCCGGTGATCCTCTCGGTCATGGTCGAGTCGGTCGCCCTTGCGATCATCGGCGGCGCGGTCGGCGCGGCGATCGCGTACTTCACCTTCAACGGCTTCACCGCCTCGACGATCAACTGGCAGACCTTCAGCCAAGTCGCCTTCGCCTTCGCGGTGACGCCGACCCTTCTGGTGACGGCGATCATCTGGGCCGCGATGATCGGCCTGATCGGCGGGTTCTTCCCGGCTCTTCGGGCGGCGCGGATGCCGATCGCGAGTGCGCTGCGGGAGGGGTAAGGACGCGCGGGCTCGTCGTGGATGATCGCCAACGCCTGCGGCATCGGTGACGTCGGTGCGTTACCCTTCGGGCATGCTCTTCGCCACGCTGACCGTCGCGTCCCTCGTTTCGCTGCAGGATCCGGCGTCGGCCTCGCCGCCAAAGGCGCCGACACCGCACAATCCCGTCGTCGAAGGCTGGTACGCCGATCCCGAAGTCGCGGTCTTCGCCGGTCGCTATTGGATCTACCCGACCTTCTCGGCGCCCTACGACCAGCAGCGCCAGTTCGATGCCTTCAGTTCGCCCGACCTGGTCCGTTGGACGAAGCACGAGCGGATCCTCGATGCCGAACGGGTGACCTGGGCGCGGCGGGCGATGTGGGCGCCGTCGGTGATCGAGAAGGATGGCCACTACTACTTCTTCTTCTCGGCCAACGACATCCAGAAGGAGGGCGAGGTCGGAGGCATCGGCGTGGCGGTGGGCGACACGCCGAGCGGTCCCTTCCGCGACCTCCTCGGGAAGCCGCTCATCGATCGGATCCACCACGGCGCGCAGCCGATCGACCAGTACGCCTTTCGCGACACCGACGGCCAGTACTACCTCTTCTACGGCGGGTGGGGCCATTGCATGGTGGCCAAGCTCGCCCCGGACTTCCGGTCGCTCCTTCCCTTCGACGACGGCAGCGTGGTGCGCGAGCTCACGCCGCCCGGCTACGTCGAGGGGCCGTTTCTGCTGAAGCGGAAGGACACCTATTACTTCATGTGGTCGGAGGGCGGCTGGACCGGGCCGAACTACTCGGTCGCCTACGCGACGGGGAAGAGCGCCCTCGGACCCTTCACGAAGGTCGGGACGATCCTGAAGCAGGACCCCACCGTCGCCACCGGCGCCGGACATCACAGCGTGCTGACGATCCCGGGGAAGGACGAACACTACATCGTCTACCACCGGCGACCGCTCGGTGAGACGGACGCGAACCACCGCGTGGTCTGCATCGATCGGCTGCTGTTCCGCGACGACGGCACGATCGAGCCGGTGCGGATCACGACGACCGGCGTGGGACCGGTGCCCGCGCCGGCGCCAGCGCCGGCACCAGCGCCGACAAGTGCCCCACAGGGCGCCGATCATCCTCCCGCGCTCGGCTCACCTCGATGACGCGCGGAGAACCACAGCGGCACCACGGCACCGAGTTCGCACAACGAACGCCAACGACGCAGAGGCACGAATCACACGCACGAGACGAGGAAGGACCTGCGGCGCGGACACGGTCCCGCTCGAACGATCGCACCCCGCGCCGCGCCGTCCCCATTCCACTCTGCCCCCACTCTGGCCCCCTCTGTGCGCTCTGTGTCCAGGATTCTGCACAATTCGACCAGACTCACCACAGAGGACACAGAGATCACAGAGGGGGCACAGAGAACTCATCAGCGGCCGGAGAATTGGCGATTCGACTTCCTGTGCTGCGACAGACGTCCAGGCGAACCTCGCGGTACGTCATCCTCCTAGGAGGCGGTGGGGCGGCAACTGAGCGTGATCGTCATTCCACCCTGCTGACGGCGTAGTCCGTCCCTGGTCCTCTTTCTCAGTGATTCCGCTCTGTGCCCCCTCTGTGATCTCTGTGTCCTCTGTGGTGAATGAACGACGCGACGCGCGCACACCTCACACCAGGACAACCGCGCCGGACGCGATCGCGTAGACCCGCTCCTCGTCGCTCGGCGCCCAACCGGGCCCGCGCGAAAAGGCCGTGAACGCGGGCAGAATCGCTTGTCGGCGGCCGACGACGAAGGCCGGCAGGGCCGCTCCGACGACGCGGACCGTCGGATGCATGTGGCCGCACCATCGGAAGGGCGTCCCGATCGCATCGCCGTCGCCGGCGCCGTCGCATGGCTCGTGCCGATAGGCGAAGGGCCCGTCGCTGCACGCCTCGTCGCGCACCGTCACCTCCCACGACGCGGGCATCGCCCGCACGTGTCGGTCGTGATTGCCGACCACCAGTTCGACCCGCCCCGCGAAGGTCGCTCGCCACCGCGCGAAGCGTTCGACGACCTCCTCGCTCATCCCGAGCCTGGCGTGGATCAGGTCGCCGATGACGACGATGCGCTCGGCCTCGGTCATCGCCACCGCCGCGGTGAGCCGCTCGATCGCCTC
This sequence comes from Phycisphaerales bacterium, assembly GCA_044220875.1. GTDB lineage: Bacteria > Planctomycetota > Phycisphaerae > Phycisphaerales > SM1A02 > JAEUIT01. The sequence goes on from JBGAQH010000004.1 coordinate 364,819, forward strand.
TTCCAGAATCCCATGCGGCATGGCGATCCCGAAGCGGCGAAAGGTCGCTTCCTTCCCGATGTGCAGATCGGCAACCAGCAGCGTCCGCGCCGCCGGCCACCACGCCGCCCGCTGCGGGAGGAGTTCCACCCGCTCGCCGGCGATGTCGATCGAATGCGCTGACCGTTCCGCAACCCGCATCGCCGGAGCGTAGTCGGGGTGGGGCGCTCGGGCCAGAGCGCGGAGAGCCGGAGAGACGCCGATACTCGGCATTCTGCACTCGTCGCGTCGTTCATTCACCACAGAGGACACAGAGGGTACAGAGGGGGCACAGAGGAGAGCGAGAGTGGGTGGTTGGCGGCGAAGGCGAGGGAGAGGAGCGTGGTAGCGATGTGGCTGGACGGGGTGTCCCCCATGTGCCCGGACGCGAGTGTCACCCATCTGCCCGGACGCGACCGTCACCCATCTGCCCGGACACGAGTGTCACCCATGTGCCCGGACGCGAGTGTCACCCATCTGCCCGGACACGAGTGTCACCCATCTGCCCGGACGCGACTGTCACCCATGTGCCCGGACGCGCGCAGACGCACCTCGTACCTCTCCGCCCCCTGCTTGCGTCCGCCGGGGAAGGCACAAAAGAAAGCGGCGGCCGAACCCGATCGAACCATCGGGACCAGCCACCACTTCCCCCGCCTTCTCTGTGCCCCCTCTGTGCCCTCTGTGCCCTCTGTGCCCTCTGTGTCCTCTGTGTTGAACTCCGTCGTCACCTCCCCTCACCTCAGCCGCAGCCGCCCCATCCGCCGAGGAGGATGCCGAGGTCAGCCGCGTTGACCGCGCCGCTCGCGTCGAGATCGGCGATGCCGTTGCCGCCCCACTGGCCGAGCAGGATCGCGAGGTCCGCGGCGTCGATCGTCGCGTCGCCGTTCAGGTCGCCGAGGCAATCGGGGACGCTCACGCCAAGAACTTCAAGCTGATCGACCTCGAAGTTGTTCCAATCCGGCGTGTCGTGCAGCGCCGGGTCGAAGTTGCTCCGGCTCTTGGCGATGCGGACCATCGAGCCGACGTCGACGCCGTTGAACGCTCCCGCATCGACGGCGGTCCACTGGCCACTCGAACTCCGCTCAAAGACCTTGACCGCGCCGTCGTTCACGAGATACGCGCGACCGCCGTCGTCAAAGTCGATGCCGGTCAGGACCGAAAATCCGGTGATCGATTCGACCGGGGCGACCGGTCCGCGCGGCGTCGCGGGAAGGCTGAAGCCCCGCGCGATGTCGGTCGTCGCCGACGCGATCCAGAGCGTGCCGTCGGTCGGATTCACGGCCGCCCGCATCGACGCCCCGAGCTGCACGCTCGATCCGATGGTCCAGGTCTTGACCGGGGCGCCGAGCGAGCGCGGATAGCCGACGATCGTTCCGCCGAAGCCCGAACTGCCGGGAACGACGACATAGAGAAGGTCCTTCTGGTCGTCGCAGGCGATCGCCCGCGGCACGCCCGCCAGCGACGCGGTGGCCTTGAGCACGCCGAGCGAGGAGCGACTCTCCACCGAGGGCGGCGAGGGCACCATGGTGAAGAGATCGTCGAAGCGATTGATCGCCAACTGCGTCGCGGTCGTGGTGGCGAGCACGTCGACGTCGCCCGAGATCGGATTCATCTTCAGAAGCTGCGGCGGCGTGCCCGCGTTGCCGGCGGTGAGGACGAACCAACCGAGGTTGTTCTCGTCCTGCACCAGGTCGAGGATCGGGGCCAGCGGCGCCGGATGCGGAATCGGATCGACGCCGAAGCCGACCGAGAGCGGCAGGTCCTTGACGAACTGGAGGTCCTTCCAGAAGACGCCGCTCTTCGGACGGATCGCGAAGTAGCCATCGACGAGCCGCTTCTTGCCATCCGACTGCGGTTCGTCGATCGCCGGAAGGACATTGAGCGCGACGTTCACGATCGGGCCCTGCTCGGGATCGTCGCTCGTCGTGAGAAGCGCGAGGTTGGTGATGTCATAGATCTTGGTCACGAAGGGCGAGGGTCCAAAGGGATCGCCGTCGTCCTGGGCGGGGTCGCGGACGGAGATGCTCAGGTCGCTCCCCTCGCGATCGATCCCGTTCATCGTGATGCAGTGGCCGCTGCCGCGCTTGTAGACGGTGATCCCGCTCACCGTGCCGACCGGCGCATAGCGGCCGTAGCAGATCTCGATGATGTTGCCGGCGATCGCGAGCTGGCCGAGGGCGGTGAAGCTCGTCGACGGCGCGTTGGGATCGAGCGACTTCGCGGTGAAGACAAGGTTGTCGCGGGCAGTGCCGAAGTAGCCGGCGCCGTCAAAGGCATTGAAGACATTCGTGATCTTCCCGCCGCAGGGCAGGCTGTCGCACTCGCCGTTGCCGCCGCCCTGGCCGTTGCAGTCGGGGTCGCTCGGATCGGGACCGCCGGGCGAAATCGACGCGTTGGCGCCCAGCTCCTCGAGCAGCGACGTGACGTCGTAGTAGTGGTCGTAGCCGGTGAAGTCGCCGACGCCCGGGGTGACCTGCGGGTATCCGTGGTTGGCGATGTAGATCATCATGTTGACGTAGGCGGTCGGGGCGCAATAGCAGTCGCCGCCGTTCGGCAGGCCAACGCGGCGCTGGTCCATGTCGGGCACGCCGACCCGCTTGTGGTGGAAGCTGGTGGGGCTGTTCCAGATGTTGACCGTGATGTTCGCGCCGGCGAACGAGCAGGCGAGTCCGGCGAGCGCGACGGCCGCGACAACGCGGCCCCGGCCGATGACGGCGGTGGTGGAGCGGATCATGCTGGTGTTCCTCTGTGGTGTGCGGTGACGGCCAGCGCAAAGGCTGACCTGCTCGTGCGTGTGGGGCACATGCGTGTGGGGCTCGCCGCGCGACGGCGCGGTCCCCTCTTTCCCAACCGCGGATTCCGGCAGCGCGGTGCGCCACCTTGCAGCAGAATTCAGAAGATCGTTGTGCGGGGACGGAATGCCCGCTCGGCTCGCCCGCGGTTCGGCGAGCGCAGCGCAGGTCCGGCGCGGCGTCAGCGAGCGCGAAAGGGCGCCAACCGCTCAAGGAGCGACTCCGTCGAGAGGCTCGTCCCCAGTCGATCGGCGACGAGCGGCAGGGCCAGCGGCCCGGGGGTCACCAGTTCGACGATCTCCGTCCGCTCTTCCCGCAACCGCCGCAGGGTGCGGGCGAGACGGCTCTCCTCGAACTGGCGATCCATGACCTCGCGCTTCGCCTGCTGCAGGAGCAGATTCCCGCTGTCGAACTCGGTGAGGACTTCCCAGAGAAGCGACGCCCCCGCCTGCAACTGCCGTCCGGACTTTTCGGCGCCGGGATAGCGCTGCATGATCAATCCCGCGACCCGGGCGACCTCGCGGAACTGGCGAAGGCCGAGCTCGCCGAGGTTGACGCTCTCAAGGAGATCCTCGACCAACCGATCGCCGGTGAAGAGGTCCGCGGTCAGGTGGCGGTGATAGGGATAGTCCGAAGTCGTGAGGAGCTCAATCCCGTAGTCGTTCATCGAGAGGGCGAAGGTCGTCGAGCGGATGCGAGCGAGGCGGAGGGCGAGCAGCACGGCGAGCCCCTCGTGGACGAGCCGACCCTCGAAGGGATAGAGGAAGAGGTGATGGCCTTCGTTCGTCTGGGTGTGCTCGACGAGGATCGTCCCGAGCGAGGGGATCCGTGAGAGCTCGCGCTGGGCTTCGAGTATCGGAGCGGCGCAGCGGATCTCCGGTTCGGTCACGATCCCGCGATGGGCGGCGTCGAGGATCCGGCGGGTGGCGCCGGCGAGCGCGGTCGAGAGCGGAAAGCGCGAGCCCGCCCAGTGCGGCGTCATCGGCGTTCGCTTCCGGGCCGGCTTCACCTGGGCGGCGAGGTCCCGCACGCGAACGAACTCAAGCGGCTTCCCCGCGAAGAGGAAGCAGTCGCCGGGTCGGAGGCGGGCGATGAAGTCCTCTTCGATCGAGCCGATCATGCCACCGTGGACGTAGCGAAGGCTGATCGTCGCGTCGGAGGCGATCGTCCCGACGTTCAGGCGATGGATCTGGGCGACGCGCTTGCTGGCGACGTGATGCCGGCCGCTCTCGTCGATCGCAAGGCGGTGAAACTCAGGGTAAGCCCGCAGCGCCGTCCCGCCGTAGGTGACGAGATCGAGGCACCAGTCGAACTCCGCCCGAGTGAGCCCGGCGAAGGCGGTCGCGGTGCGGACCTCGGCGAAGAGGTCGTCGGCCAGGAAACCGCCGCCGAGGCCGCAGGTCACGAGGTGCTGTACGAGGCAATCGAGCGGTCGGCTGACCGCCGGGCGCTCCTCGATCTCGCCGCGGGCGACCGCCTCGCGGGCCGCGGCGATCTCGACGAGCTCCATGGCGTGGGTCGGAATGCAGAGGACGCGGCAGGTGGCTCCCGGCCGATGGCCCGAACGGCCGGCTCGCTGGATGAGGCGGGCGACGCCCTTTGGCGAACCGATCTGAACGACGCGTTCGACCGGCGAGAAGTCGACGCCCAGGTCAAGGGACGAGGTACAGACGACGAGCGTCAACCGCCCGTCCTTCACGCGGGCCTCGATCTCCTCGCGCACGGCCTTGTCGATCGAACCGTGATGCAGGGCGATCCGCTCCGCCCACTCTGGCTTCGCGTGCAGGAGTTCGGCGAACCACCGCTCGGCCTGCGAGCGGGTGTTCGTGAAGAGCAAGGTCGAGATCGCCGGGTCGAGCCAATCGAGGAGCGGCCGGAGCATCGCCAGACCAAGGTGGCCGGACCAGGGGAAGCGCTCGATCCGCTGCGGCAACAGACTCTCGACGATGATCGGCCGATCGACCGCGGCCTGGACGATCGTCGGCGTTCGCACGCTCGGTCCGGTGCCGACGATGAGCGAGGCCGCCCGCCCGGGGTTGGCGACCGTCGCCGAGAGGGCCCACGTCCGAAGCCGCGGGGCGAATCGCCGAAGCCGGGCGAGCCCGAGTTCGACCTGCACCCCGCGCTTGCTTGCCATCAGCTCGTGCCACTCATCGACGATGACCGCCCGCAGGTCGGCGAAGAGTTCCGCCGCGTTCTCGCGGGTCAGGAGGAGGCTCAGCGACTCGGGCGTCGTGATGAGGACTTCAGGCAGCCGCTTCCGCTGCCGCGTGCGCTCGCTCGCGTCCGTGTCGCCCGTGCGGCTGCCGACCTCGACCGGCAGGCCGCAGGCATCGACCGGCAGCCGCAGGGCCTTCTCGATGTCGCGACTCACCGCCCGCAGCGGGGTGATGTAGAGGATGCGCAGGGTCGACGCCGCATCGCGCGGAGCAGGCCCTTCGCGGGCAAGCTCAGCAAGCGGTCCGCCGTACGCCGCGTAGGTCTTCCCTGCCCCGGTCGGCACCGAGATGAGCCCGCTCTCGCCGCGGGCGTAGGCCTCCCATGCGTCGACCTGATAGGCATAGGGCGACCAGCCCCGCGACGTGAAGAGCGCCCGCAACGGATCGCCCCCATGGGCAAGGGCCGGCGGCGCGGCCGCCAACGCGGCGGCCGCGGCCCGCTTCGATCGAGATGTCGGCGCAGTCGGCACGGGGCGAAAGCGTAGCCGCAGACGCCCACCTATTCGCGGGGAGTCCATGCCGCACGCACCGCCGCCCCGTCGAACGCTCCGACGACTCCGTCATGATCCACGTCGGCGCGTGACGGCGTCCTCGGCAGCACGTCGCCCCACGCTCCCGCCACGATGCTGAAGTCGCGGGTGTCGATCGAACATTCGAGGTTGCCATCGTCCTCCGACGTCCATGGCGTCAGGATCGCTTCGACTGGGATCCCGGTGAGCCCAGCCTTCTGCACGATTCGCATCGTTCACTCACCCCAGAGGACCCCAACGTGTGGGGGCGATCACAGAGCGGGCACAGCGCGGAAACACTGAGGAATCGGAACCAAGAAGACCTACGCCGCCAGCACGCTGAACTGGCCATTGCTCTCACGTCCCGGCCAACCACATGCCAGGAGGATCACTCCCGCTCGGTTCGCCGGTCGATCGATCGCAGCACAGGAAGTCGAATGCCCACTCTTCCCGCCTCGAATGACCTCTCTGTGTCCCCTCTGTGCTCTCTGTGTCCTCTGTGGTGAGTCTGGTCGAATTGTGCAGAAGCCTGAGCCCGAACGCGGCGCCGGCCACGATCCGTCCGTCGTTGCGAACCTGTGCCGCACCGCTGCCGCCTAAGCGGACCCTCGGGCACCTGTTCCGCCTCACTCACGGCGTCGCGTCGCCCCCATGCGACTGCGGCTGCACCGATTCCTGCGCTGCCCGCCGGGCGTAGAGCACGCTCGCGACGACCAGAAGGACGCCGATGCCGACGAGCATCGCGACGCGCAGCAGCGTGTCCGTTCCCCGCATGTCCCACGCGAGGACCTTCACCGCGACGACCGCCAGCGCGCCCAGTCCAACCCACCGAAGGACCGCCGCTCGGCGCACGAAGCCGGTGGCGATCAATGCGATGCCGCAACTGCCCCACAACACACTCAGCACCGGCGAGGCGAGGGCGGGATCGGCATACGCGACCACGCGGGACACCTCTCGCGAGAGTCCCGCGAGGAGCGAGGCGGCGACCGCCGCGGACATGGCGGTCGCCATCGTCGAGGTCCATCGCCACGGACCATCGAGCGTCTCGTCACCGTGGCCGCGCTGCAGCGCTCGCCACGCCACGACGAGCGAGGCGGTGATGACCGCGCCGGCGACCGTGCCGATGTTGGCGAGCGGCCAGCCATCGCTCGCTCCCCACGTGAGCGATCCGCCGATGAGCGTGGCCACGATCCAGAGTCCGGTGGCGAGGAAGAGTTCGACCGCCGCCGCGACCAGGAGCGCGGCCGCCCGGCGTTCGAGCGCGAAGCGCAGCATCGCGGCCGCGACGACCGTAATGATCCCCGCAGCCAGTCCGATGCGATCGCTCGGATGGTCGCCGATCCCAGCCCACCTCAGATACGTGACCGTGAGAATCGCGGCGAAGGCGGCGATCATCACCGCCACGGCGATCTGGGCCAAGGCGCGAGCCGCCACCGAGCGAAGGCGGGTGGTGGCGATCGAACCCGCCGCGACCAGCGCCGCCGCCAGGAAGATGTCGACGCCAACCGTGGGCAGGCGCGGTTCGATCGCAAGCAGCTCGACATCGATCTTGATGATCGACCAGAGCGCCGCGACGAGCATCGTCATGACGATCCCGATCCCGGGCACCGGCACGCGTCGACCGAACGCGAACGTCACCGGCATGAAGGTCAAGAAGAGCACCGCCGACCAGTCGCGGGCGCTCGACAGGGCAAGCGTGCACCACGCGAGCGCCGCGATGATCGCGACAAGGCCGCGGGCGATGACGACATGGTCGAGGGTCCGCCGCACCGCGGCGATGCCGGCCACGACGACCGACAGCAGACCCAGTTGGGCGAAGGAGAGGGCGATCGTGCCCATGCCGGCGAGGAGTCCCGGCAACAGGCTCGCCAACGACACCGTGGTGGCACCGCCGCGACCCGCGATCATGGCGGCGCACCCGGCGAGCCACGCGCCGATGAGGAGGATCAGCCCTCCCCATCGCCCGCCGGCGATGAGACCGCGGCGCTCGGATTCGACGACGGCGACCGCGGCGAACGACCATGCGATGGCCAGCGCCGTATCGCCGAGGAAGGGGGAAACGCCCAGGGCCAGCAGCAGCACCGACAGCAGCCGGAGCGTGACCGCGAGTCCGCGCGAGGCGATCGCGATCGAGCGTTCCTCGTCACTGTCGCAGCAGGCGACCTCGACCTTCGGAAGCGTGAGGGACCCGACGAACGAAAGTGCCGCCATCAGGAGTGGCGTGTAGGCCAAGGGCGAGGCCCAGGGAGTAATCTCGCCGACGATCAGCGCCACGACGCTCGCCGCCGGAACGGTCGCGGTGATGACCACCACCTGGTTCTCGCGCCGCGAGTGGCCGCGCATCGCGGCGATCATCGATTCGCCCAACGCCATCGACCACCAGACCGACACGAAGAGCAGGGTGATTGTGGGCTCCATGTCGGCGGGGCCGAAGAGCCATGCGGCCCCGAAGATGGTCTGGAGGATCACCGCAGCGATCCGAAGGTGACGGAATCGCGCGTGCCGAAGAAGCGAGGGCACGAAGCCGACCACGAGGCAGACCGTGAGGTGCACGGCCAAGACCAGCGGGGAGTCGCTCGGTTCCGTGAACGGGAAGCCCGGCGCGAAGATCGGCGCGACATAGCCGCCGAGGAGGGCAATCGTCGCGATCGCCAGCGAATCGAACCAGAGCGTTGCCAGAAGACCGATCGCAGCCGCTGCCGTCGCCGCGAGCGATCCGATCTCGGGCGAGGCGATGACCTGGAGTGCGACCCCGACGGCGGTCGTGACATAGAGGCCGGCAATGCCGCCCGCCGCGCACCCGACGCTCGCGGCGCGACCGAGCCGCCGGCGAAGCGCTTCCGCGACGAGCAGCAAGCCGAGCGATGCGGCGTAGGCCACCGCCAAGCGCGTCGAGGGGGTGAGGAACGCGAACCAGCCGCGCGCGTACGCCAGATGACCGAAGACGCCAAACGCGGCGATGAGAACGAACGCCCCGAGCCAGGCGATGAGCCGGCCGCCGACGAATCGCTCGAGCGTGGCGGCACTGACGCGCGGGAGTGGGCGCGCCGTGGGAGGCGCCAGGCGATGCCCGCTCTCGGCCGTCGGCGGACTGGCCGCGGCGAAGTCGCGTGGCTGCGCCATCGCGGTCGCCGGGCCGTCGCGGCCAGGCCTCGCCCGTTCGCTCAGGAGATGTTCGATGTGCCCAATGCGGCCCCGGAGTGCGGCGAGCTCCCGCTGAAGCTCGGGCGTCGAGCGTTCGCCGTCGTCGTCGAGCGCCTCGCCCGGCATCGGCGGCGGCGTGCGCCGCGACGATCGATCGTCGGGCTGGACGAACGACTGCCGCATCGCCTGCAGCTGCCGCTCAAGTTCCGCCACACGTTCGCGTAATCGTTCCGCTTCCGGCTCGTCGTGCGAAGCCATGGGGGGAGCGTACCCCCCGGCTTCGGGCCGCACCATTGGAAATCGAGCCGCGGCGAGAGTTCGCGGGAAACGATTTACTTCCAGAATGAAGTGAGAAGCGGGGTCAACACGTAGGACACAGCGTCCTGCACTCCTCTCGTCGTTCATTCACCACAGAGAACACAGAGATCACAGAGGGGGCACAGAGCGGAAGCTCCCGGAGTTTCGCACGGGGGCGTGCCTCCGCCGCCCTACCCATCTGATGAAGATCGCTTTCGGTTTGCGGGCCACGGCATCGGAGAAGGATGAGCCGCCGAACGGTTCGCCCGAAGTCCAATGGCAATACGAGCTTGGAGACCCGCCTTCGCCCCCCCTCCTCCTTGACACCTCTGTGCCCCCTCTGTGATCTCTGTGTCCTCTGTGGTGCGTCTGGCCGAACTGCACCGAACGCTGTGCACGCAGTGCATCTCCTCCTCCCCCACCTCACGCCGGCGTGGCGGAGGTTTCGGCGGTGCGGCCCTTCCACGAGCGGCGGCCGCGGAGGGCGAGCCAGAGGCTGTGCCATTGCATCGCGGTCATGAGGAGGATCGCGAGGGGATGCGCGGCCGCGATCCAGAGCGGTTGGGCGAAGCGGTGGGCGAGGGCGAGGCGTTCGGTGACGGCGAAGGCGACGGCGGCAGCTGCGGCGGCGGTCGCGAGGTCGGCGGGTCGGCCCGTCGCGAGCGACCAGAGGAGGAAGCACCATGGCCAGATATGGCCGAGGAGGTGCATGAGGGTGAGGACGACGAGAAGCGTGACGCTGCCGAGACCTTCAAAGGCATTCTTCGCGAAGCCGCGCCACGTGGCGGTGAAGCCGCGATACATGCGGCAGACGACGAGGTCGGTGCCGTCGAAGAGGTCGGTGCGGAAGCCGCCGGCGCGGAAGAGGCGCGGCATGCGGATGCCGTCGTGCATCGAGTCGGGGAAGCGACTGTGACCGCCGGTCGCGCGGTAGGCGTCGGCGCGGGCGAGGAGAAACTGCCCGCAGCCGGCGCTCGCGGCGGGGTCGGCGGTCCGACGCATTCGGCCGATCGGCAGGTACGAGAGGAGGAGCATGTGAATCATCGGGACGGCGAGCGCCTCCCCGAGCGTGCCGACGATCTGTCGCGGCACCGTGGAAAGAAGCGCGACGTCCATCGACTCGGCGGTCGCGACCGATCGCCGCAAGGCGTCCGGCGCGAATCGCACGTCGGCGTCGGTGAAGAGGAACCACTGCCCGCGGGCTTCCTGGGCGAGTCGCCAGCAAGCGTGCTGCTTCCCGTTCCATCCGGCCGGCAGCGGCAGCGTGTGGGCGATCCGAACGCGTGGGTCCTCGGCGGCCAGACGGGCGAGGATCGCGGGGGTCGCGTCGGTCGACTGATCGTCGTAGCAGAGGACTTCGATCGAGAGCGACTGCGACCCGGCGTCGCGGCCGTTATCGAGGATCGATCGGACGCAGGCCTCGATGTTCGCTTCCTCGTTCCGTGCCGGAATGCAGACGCTGATCGAACGCTCACCGGCGAGGGACGCGTCCTTCGGCGAGCGCCGATAGCGGGCGAGGTTCACCAAGCCAAGCGCCATCGCTTGGGCGGCCAGGATCGCGCCGACGACGAGCGACCAGACGAGCGGCGTCATCGGCTGCCTCCCGCGATCGGCGTGGAGTTCGTGGCGGGCGCGTGCGCGGGCACCGACCGGCGCGTCGCCTCGATCGATCGGCCACGACCGGTCATCGAGAGCCAGAGGTCGTAGACCGGATGGACCGACGCCTTCGAGCGCAGGGCGTCGGTGAAGGGCGTCGGATCGCGAGCGATGACGAGCGCGGCGAGCGCTTCGCCGTTGCGGGCCATCGTGCCGCTGATTGCTTCCTGCCAGTCCCCAACGCGCGTCGAGCCACGCACACCTGTGCCAGCATCGGAAGGCGCCGCAATCGGCGTCGCCCGCAGAAACACTTCGGGCTTCTGGTCACTCCAGAAGGCATACTCGACGGCGACCGCCATCGCGTGCCGCACGCCCAGCCGTGCGGCGACCGCTGCGGCGCCGGGACGAATGACGAGCGGGCTCCGCGGATCGGTGAACCGTCCCTGCGGCGTGATCGCCAGAAGCGTCCGCGGCGACTCCGCGACGCGAGCCCTGAGGTAGTCGACCATCGCCGGCAACGAGCGCGGATCATCGGGATCGATGCCGAAAAGCCCGAGCTTTCGCATGAAGCGGAAGCGGTTCAGTTCGTGGGCATCCATCGGGGCGAAGGTGGCCCGAGTCGGCATCCACCGTCGCCACAGAAACGCTCCGACGATCGGATCCCACCACGAGGCGTGGCTCATGACGAGGAGAACCGGCGCGTCCGCCGACGCGGCCGCTTGGAGCGCCGCTTCCGAGCCGGGTGCGTACCGGACCGCCGCGAAACGCCGACGGAGGAGCCGCTCCGCGTACCACGCGAAGACGCGCTGCACCCGAAGACTCGGCGTTGCCGGGGTCAGCTCGCACTGGCCGTCGCGCACGCCAACTCCTCTCCGGCGGCGCCGCTCGAACGCTCGGCCCCGCGGCGGACGGCCACGCCCGCGTCATCGAGGAGAGACCACGCCGCAGTCACGCCGCTCATCAGGACCATCGGGACGCCGGGGCCGGGGTTCGCGCTGCCGCCGGCGAGATAGAGGTTCTTGAGGACGCGGCTTCGGTTCCGCGGCTTGAAGCCCCCCTTGAGCCGTCCGTGCGAAGCGAGGCCGTAGATCGCTCCGCCCTCGGCGTTGTACATGCGATCGATGTCGCGCGGCGTCAGCCGTCGCTCGACGATGATCTGCTCCTCGATGTCCTCCATCCCGAAGCGCTTCAGCTTGTCGAGAATCACGCGGCGGTAGCGGTCGAAGAGTCCGCCCTGCTCGTCCCAATCGTGGTGCGGCCGAAGGTAGGGCGTGTGAACGAGGACGTAGAGCGCCTCGCAGCCCTCGGGGGCCTGCGAGGGATCGGTGCGGCTCGGCACGGCGAGATAGAGCGTCGGATCGGCGGCCGGTTCGCCGCGGCCGTAGATGTCGCCGAACTCCCGCTGCGAGTCGCCGCTGAAGAGGAAGTCGTGGTGCAACAGATGGTCGTACTGCCGCTTGAGGCCGAGATAGAGAACGACGCCGCTGCACGCCGGGGTGAAGTCGCCGGCGATCGACTGCTGCTCGCGAATCGACTGCGGGTCACCTAAGAGAGTTCGGTAGGTCCGCTGCACGTCGCAGTTGCTGATCACCGCGTCGGCCGTGATCTGGCGACCATCGTCGAGTTCGACCCCGCTCGCCCGCACGCCGTCGTGGAAGATGCGGCGGACGCCGGTGCCGGTGAGGATCGCACACTCCTTCGGCGAACTCTCGCGGAGGATCCGCTCCATCGCTCGGGCGACCATGCGGGTGCCGCCCATCGCGTACCAGCAGCCATGATCGACCTGGGCGGCGGCGATCAGGGTGAGGATCGCGGGGGCAAGGAAGGGACTCGAGCCGACGTACTGGAGAAAGTGCTCGCTGAGTTGGAGGAGATGCCGCTCGGGAAGCCAGCGCTGGGCGGTCTTCGCCATCGTCGAATGCATGCGCATCGCGGCGATGTCCTTGAGCAGCCCCAACTCGGCGGGGGGCTTGGTTCGCATCATGTCGCCGATGCCGCCGAGGTCCTTGTAGAAGAAAACCCGCTCGCTCAGCCGGTACATGCGGCGGCTGTAGTGGATGAAATCGCGCCAGCCCTGGGCGATGCCCGGCGCGTTCGGGAACTGCTGCTGCATCGAGCGGGCCATCGCCTCGACGTTGCCGAGGAGGTCGATGCGGGTGCCGTCTTCGTAGAGGCATCGCCACTGCGGATCGAGCCGCACGAGATCGATGTAGTCTTCGACCCGCCGACCGCTTCGCCGAATGACGCCGCGGAGGACGTCCGGCATGGTGAGGATCGTCGGGCCCATGTCGAAGGTGAAGCCGCGATCCTCGAGGACATTCATCTTGCCGCCGAGGTGGTTGTTTCGTTCGACGAGCGTGACGCGGACGCCATGGCTCCGAAGCTCGGTCGCCGCGGAGAGTCCGGCAAGCCCGCCACCGACAACGACGACGTGCGGATTGGAAATGCTCATTGGTCCTTTCCCGAACCTGTGGGCGCGCCGCCCGGCGCCGCAAGACCCGCGAACCGGCGAATCCAGCGAAGCACCGACGGGCTCGGCATCTCGGGCGGCGAAGTGAAGAGGCCGCGCGACGTCACCGTCACCTCGCGGGTCAATGCCAGCAGTCCGGAGCGGCCGCGGCTGGCGCCCCATCCGCTGCTGCCGCGACCGACGATCGCCGCGGCCGGATGGGCGGTCGGCCGCACGCTGTCATTGATGGTCACGAAGGAACTGCCGAACTCTCCGGCCCGCGCTCGCACAGCCTGCGGCGAGCGGGTGTAGACGCTGGTGGAGAGGGCCTGTCCCACTCCGGCGTGCAGCGCCAGCGCCTCGTCGACGTCCGCGACCGATGCGATCGCGATGACCGGTCCGAAATGCTCGCCACGAAAGAGCTCGCCCGTACGCGGCGCGTCGACGATCGCGAGCGGTCGCAGCGATGCGCCGATCGGCCGCTCGATGATGCCGCTCAGTGATCGGCCGCCACCTGCGACGGCGTCGGCCGCGACGTCAAAGCTCCGCAGCGCCGCGGCCTCGTCAATCAGCCGAAGCGGTCGGGCCGCCGCGGCCAGCGGCGCAAGCTCGGCGAGAAGCGCGCGATAGGCCGAGCGAACGACCAGGACCCGACGCGGCGCCATGCAGGTCTGTCCGGCGTTCATGGTCAACGCCTGCCAGATCGAACGGGCGGCGTGGCGAGCATCGGCGTCGGCACAGACGATCGCCGAGTCCTGTCCCGAAAGTTCGAGCGTCGTCGGCGTGAGCGAGGCGGCGGCGACTTCGGCGATCGATCGGCCCACGCTGGTCGAACCCGTGAAGAGGATGTGGTCGAAGTGCCCCTCGCGCACCAAACGAGCCCCCTCGGTCCGATGGGCCGGCGCGAGACGAAGCGCCTCGCGCGGCATCCCCGCCTCGGCCATCGCATCGTGGGCGATTCGGACGAGGAGCGCCTGCGATCGGGGAGATCGTTCCGAGGGCTTCACCCACGTCTCATTGCCTGCGGCGATCGATTGGACGAGCTGGATGCCGAGAAGCTGCAGCGGGTAGTTCCACGTCGCGATGATGAGGACCCGTCCGACCGGGGCACGCTCGACCCACACGCGGTCGCCTCGCTGCCACCAGGCTGCTCCGCCGAGTCGGCGAGGCGCCAGTTCGCGACGGATCGCCCGTCGGTGCCAATCGATGCTGGCCAGCAGCGGCAGCAGTTCGGCGAGGGTCGTCTCGGCGGCGGGCTTGCCGATCTCCTCGGTGACCGACGAACAGAGCTCGTCGTGCCGCAAGCGGATCCGTCGTGCAAAAGCCCAAAGCCAGCGTTCGCGGGTCGCGATCGACACAGACGGCACTGCGGCGCCCCGGCCATCAAGAGCGGGGTCCATGGCACCATCGACGCCGACTTCCGGCGCGGAAGTCACCGTCCTCGACGGGGCGTCGGTTGCCCTCGGAGCTGCTGCAATCACTGGGGCAATCGCGGACATGGGACCGCCGCGGCGCTCGATGACGGCGCCGTGGGCGGCAGTCCTTCGATCCCCTCTCGGTCATGGATTCGCCCCCCGTGCGAGAAGGACGTTCGAATCCGACCGAGTTCTCGTGCCGAAGCTGGCCGCATGAAGGCCTCCAGCACTCGACCGATGCCCGGCGCCCGCGGAACGGGGGCGAATCGCGGACGCCGCACCCGCGCCGCATCGGTCGGCGTGGTCGGTGCCGGCCCTGGAGGGTTGGCGACGGCGATGCTCCTCGCCCACGCGGGGTGCGAGGTCACGATCTATGAGGCCCTTCCGTCGATAGGCGGTCGCACCCGGCGCCTGGAATTCGGCTCGCCGGAGAGGCGGTTCGCCTTCGACTGCGGCCCGACCTTTTTCATGATGCCCTATGTCCTCGAGGAGATCTTCGCCGCGACCGGGCGGCGCCTCGGCGAGTACGCGGAACTCTCCCGTCTCGACCCGATGTATCGCCTCCTCCTCGGACGGCCGAATGGTCAGGCACCTCGGACGATCGACGCGACGCAGGATCTCGAGCGGATGGCCCGGCAGCTCTCGGCGATCGAGCCGCAGGATGGCCCGGCGTTCCTCCGCTTCATCGCCGACAACCGACGGAAGCTCGAGCTGATGACCCCGATCCTCCGCCGACCGATGCGGTCGATCGCGGATCTCATGACCTGGGACGCGATGAAGGTCGCGCCAACCCTGACGCCGTGGCGCTCGCTCTACGACCTGCTCTCGGGGTACTTCCGCGATGAGCAGGTCCGGCTTTCCCTCTCCTTCCAGAGCAAGTACCTCGGCATGTCCCCCTTCGAGTGTCCGAGCCTCTTCTCGATCCTTCCCTTCATCGAATACGAATACGGCATCTGGCACCCGCGCGGCGGCTGCAACGCCCTCACCGCGGCGATGGCCGAGGTCTGCGGCGAGCTCGGGGCGACGATCCGCTGCGAATCCGAGGTGACGCGGCTCCTCTTCGACGGAACGCGATGCGTCGGCGCGACCGTCGCCGGACAGGACGTGTGCCACGACCACATGGTCCTCAACGCCGACGCGACCTGGGCGATGAAGCACCTCATCCCCGAGTCGCTGCGCGGCCGCTGGACCGATCAGGCGATCGACGCGAAGCGCTACTCCTGCTCGACCTTCATGATGTACCTCGGCGTCGAGGGCGAGGTCGACCTTCCTCACCACACGATCTACACCTCGGCGAGCTACCGCGAGAACATCGACGACATCGCGGTGCGGGGACGGCTGAGCGAAGATCCCTCGACCTACGTCTGCAACCCGTCGCGCATCGATCCGACGCTCGCCCCGGCGGGCGACTCGTCGCTCTATGTCCTGGTCCCCACGCCCAACGCGAAGGCGGCGATCGACTGGAGGTCGGCGAAGGCGACGCTGCGCGAGCGAACGTATGGCCAGCTTGAGCGCGTGTTCGGCATCACGGACATCCGCTCCCGCGTCGTGTGCGAGGAACTCATCACCCCCGACGACTGGCGGGCGGAGCGGATCAACCACGGCGCGACCTTCAACCTCGCCCACTCGCTCTCCCAGATGCTCCATCGTCGACCGCATCACCGCCTGCGGGGTTTCGACGGCCTCTGGCTCGTCGGCGGCGGCACGCATCCGGGATCGGGGTTGCCGGTGATCTTCCTGAGCGCCCAAACCACCAGCCGCCTGCTCTGCGCCGAAGTCGGCATCGCCTGTCCGCTCGATGCCGCCTCACCGCCGATGTTGCCGATCGCTCGCGGCGAGCCGCAGCTTGTGGCGACCTGATCGGGACCGAGGCGTCGCTAGAGCTGCGACCGAATCTCCCAGAGGTCAGGAAAGAGCGAGCGAAAGAGCGTCGAACGCAGGTAGTCGACGCCGGCCGAGCCGCCCGTTCCCATCTTCATGCCGATCGTTCGCTCGACCATTTTCACGTGGCGATAGCGCCACTCCTGAATGCCCTCGTCGAGATCGACCATCATCTCGCAGACCTGACGGACCATGGGCGCCGTGCGATAGGCGCGGATGAGTTCGGCCTGCACCGGCAGGCTCGCCTCCGTCGGCAGCGTCGGATCGCGCGAGAGAAGCTCCGCCGGCACCGCGAAGGCGTTGGCCGCGAGAAACCGCAGGAATGCGTTCCAGAGCGAGGGCTCCCGCAGCCGGCGCTCGAGCGCCGCCCGCTCGGGCGAACCCACCGGCTGCCAACCGACCGCCTGGGCCCGCTTGTGGCCGAGGAGAAACTCGAACTCGCGGAACTGCGACGACTGGAACCCGCTTGAGTTCGAGAGCCGCGACCGAAACGACGTGAAGCTCGTCGGCGTCATCGTCTCGAGCACGTCGATCTGGGCGACCATCGTCTTGAGGATCGTCAACATGCGCTTCAGCGTCGCGGTCGCCGTCGGTTGGTCATTGGCCGCCAGCGATCGGGCGAGATGGTCCGCCTCATGCAACTGCTGCTTGAACCAGAGCTCGTAGACCTGGTGGATGATGATGAAGAGCATCTCGTCATGCTCGGGTCCGTCCGAGCGCGGACGCTGCAGGTCGAGAAGTTCGGGGATCTTGAGATAGCTTCCGTAGGTCAGGGCCCCCGCCACCGCCGGCTGCGCGGGCGGCGCCTCGGGATGGGCAGGGTCGCCCGCGACCGTCGGACCGGCATGAAGGGGACAGACGCCGTGGGGCAAAGTGCCCGCTGCGACGTCACCCGCGGTGTGGAACGGTTCGGCCATGCCGCGAGTATCGCGACGAACCGCCAACCCTGCCAGCGGCCCTCTCTCCGGCCCACTCTCCCTCCCAATCCCCAACCCGGTCCCCTCCCCGTCCCCAGCCCCCTCTCTTGTCGGAAGGAGATGGCGGCGGAATGTCGGGGGGCACCGCGCGAGCCGGCTCCGTGCACGCCGATCTGCGCACGAAACCACGAACCTCCCGGATGGCCCGACGCGACGGAGCCGCCCACAGAGTGGATCAACCGCCGACGCGATTCGCTCCTGCTGGAGTGCTGAGCGACTGAGGCCATCACTCGCGCGGTGCCAACATCCCGACGAGACGGGATCGGCGGAGGCGAGGAATCGGATGCAGAGAGGACTCGTGCGATCGCATGATTGGGTTCGAACACCCACGCGCGGGCGATTCGGCCGGCGCGCAACGCTTCGGGGGCGCGACGTCCACCCGCCTCCGGACATCACGCCTCGACGAGGCCCTCGCGAATGGCGAAGCGGGCCAGCGCGACGCGATCGTGAAGGCTCAGCTTCTGCATGATGTTCGCCACGTGCCGCTCGACGGTCCTCGGCGAAAGGTGCAGCAGCTTGGCGATGTCGCGCTTGGTGAGGCCCGTCGCAACGTGCCGAAGCACCTCGCGCTCGCGGCTCGAGAGGGCATCCGACCGCAACTGGGGCGCGGCGCCCAGCCGGACGCTGCTGCCGTCGATCACCAGCCGCTCGCGGACCTCGGGCGAGAAGTACGTGGACCCCTCGGCAACCCGGGTCAGGGCGTTGAGCATGTTGGTCGGCGAGTCACCCTTGGTGACATACGCGGACGCGCGGGCCGCGATCGCGTCGGCGATGTACCGATCGGTATAGAACCCGCTGAGGAAGACGACCTTCGACTCGGGCGAGATTCGACGGATCTCGTCGGCGACCTCGAAGGAACTTCTGCCCGGCATGTCGATGTCCAGAACCACGAGATCCGGACGCAGGCGACGCACGGAGTCGAGCGCCTCGGTCGCCGTTCCGACTTCCGCAACCACTTCGAATGCCCCTGATCGCTCGACCCATTCCACCGTTGCGCGGCGAAGGCATGCGTGATCATCCGCGTACACGATTCGCCGACGTTGAGCCACCATAGGAGTCACTCGCAATGTTGAGCGGCAGCATACCGCGATCGCGGCACTTCGTTCAATAGCGGCCGTCGTTTGAATCCCGCTCGCGGTGCATTCACCTGGCGCTCGCTGCGCCCATCGTGCCGCCGTTCATTCGTTGGCGGGCCCCTCATCGCTTGGTTCAACAGGAAGCTCATCTTCGAGCATGGCCCGCACTGCGGCACAGACCTGCCCCACCGAGAATGGCTTCGAGATCGCCAAGTACTCTTCGCCATCATCGCCATCATCGCCATCATCGCCATCATCGATATCATCGGCCGTGATGAGGATCACCGGCCCGGCGCATCCCGCGGCACGGAGCCGGGCGATGCCTCTCTTTCGGCACTCTTCCAGCGAGGTGCCGCCCGTGGTGGTGTTCCGGAGCAACGCATCGTCGATCACCAAGACCGCAGGCTGAAGGTCGCCGCGGCGAATCACTGCCTCTGCGGACTCGACGCGATCGGCCTCGTACACGGTGTAGCCGGCCTCGCCCAATCCGTCGGCGAGAATCCGTCGGGCGTAGTCGGCCGTCTGGATGATCGCGATGGACTTGGTCGCCTTGGCCTCGACGGCGGTGGTGGCGAGCCCGCGCTCGCCGTCGCTCGTGACGGCGGCGTGGGACGCCGGCCATCGCAGGCGGAAGGTCGCTCCGCGCCCGGGCGCCGAGTCCACCTCAATCGAGCCGTCGCTGCCGTCGAGGATCGTCTTCACGATCGTGAGGCCGAGGCCTGAACCCTCACCATCGGCCTTCGCGGTGTAGAAGGGCTCGAAGAGATGGCTCTGCACGTCGCTGGCGATGCCCGGTCCGTTGTCGCTCACCTCGAGGATGTGCTGATGGGCGCCCGGCGTGACCCGCACCCGAATCTCCCCCTCGCCGCCCATCGCGTCGCGGGCGTTGAGAACGAGGTTCATGAGCACCTGCTGGACGTGCACCGGCGCGATCAGCACCACCGCAGGCTCACGGCCGCATTCGGCCACGAGTCGAAGTCCGCGGGGCAGCAGCCGGCGCAGGAACGCCACGAAGCCCATGCAAACGTCGTTGAGATCCGCCACCCGCGATGGCTCAATGCGCCGCGGCTGGGCGAAATCGATGAGCGACCCGGCGAGCTGTCCCGCCTGACTCGTCGCCAGCCGGAGATCTGCCACCGCCGTGGCGGCACGGGCATCGAGTCCCGTCGTCGTCTCAAGCGTCGCGATCGCCGCATTGGCAAGGGTGAGCGTACTGCGCAGGTCATGCGAAATGCCCGCCGAAAGCTCGCCGAGCGCCTCGAGCCGCTGCGACAGCACATGCCGGGCGCTCGCCAAGTGCCGGTCCGTGATGTCAACCACCGCGCCCGACATGCGAATGGGCTCGCCCGAGTCGCTGAAGAGGAATCGCCCCTGGGCCTCAATCCAGCGGACCGCACCGTCGGGCCGCACGATCCGGTGCGTCGCGCGATAGGGCGACCGAGTGGTCCGCGACTCGAGCATCTGGGCGGAGACCATGCCCCGATCGTCGGGATGCACCGAACGGAGGAAGCCCTCGACCGTCCCGTCGAACTGGTCATGGGCAAGGCCGAAGATCCGGTAGTGCCAGGGGCTCCACTCGACGCGATTCGTCCGCAGGTCCCAGTCCCAGGTGCCGACGTGACCGGCCTCGATCGCCACGGTCAGTCGCTCGGCGTAGGCGTTGATCTGCCGTTCGAATCGGACCTTCTGGGTCAGGTCGTCGATGACGATCGCCATCGCCCGTCCCGCCGGCAGGTCGACCGCCGCGCCGCGTACGCGAATGGTGAGGTCGTTCTCCTGCGAGGTCGCGCAGCTCAGCGTTTCCTCGAAGCGATCCTTGGTGCCGGAGAGCAGTCGCCGCCCCTCCGCGGCAAAGAGCGCGGCCAGCGGATGGCTGGCGGTGGCGCAGAACTCGATGAACGTGCATCCCAGCGGCGCGCCCAGCACCGGACAGCGAGAGCGCTCCGCGAAGGATCGCCACGCTGGATTCACCTGCAGCAGGACGCCCTTGTCGTCGATCAGGCCGATGAGGGAGTCGATCGACTCGAGGACGGCACCGGCGCGAAGCTCCATCGCCCGCAGCGCGAGTCGGTGGGCGGCTCGCTCGATCGCATAACGAATCGCGCGTGAGAGCGTCCGGGGCGTCAGCTCGGTCTTCAGCAGGAAGTCGTCCGCTCCCTCGCGAAGGGCCGCCACCGCCAGCGCCCGATCGCCCTCGGCGGTCAGCACGATGATCGGCGTGTCGCCCGGCCGCGCAGCGTGACAGGCCGCGAGGGTCTGCAGCCCGTCCGAGTCGGGCAGGCGAAGGTCGAGCAGGATCACGCAGTGCTCGGCGTTGCGGAGCAGCTCGAGTCCGTCCGCGAGCGTGCCCGCGGCGGTGACATCCAGCATGCCTTCGCCGCCAGCCGAGAGAAGACCCGTCACCAGCGGTTCGAGGGTGGGGTCGTCATCGATCAGGAGAACCATGAATGCCGATCCGTTTCCGATGCGTCCGCGCGCGGGACCGCATGGGCGACCGCTGCATGCCGACGTGTGTATCCGGGAGAACGGTCCAATTCTCGCGCGCCGTATCGCGAACGCAAAGGGGCCCGCCCGGGAATTTCCGCGCATCGCCGGCGATGGGGCGAGCGAATGCCTCAGGCTCGATCAGCTTCCGCGGGCGTTGCGAATCCGAATGGTGCCGGTTCGCAGGTTCCACTCGACGCTCTCCGCGGTGCGGCGGCTCGGCTGGTCGATGCCGACGATGACCACCGACTGACCGGCGGCCGCGGTCAGCGTGGCAATCTCGGAAACGACGTCGTAGCGGAACAGGTCGCAGTCAATGCGATAGTCGCCGGTGTCAAGCTGCACGCGCGCCGTCGCATCGCCGCTGGCCTGCACCGCAAGAAGCTTCGCGGTGCCGGTGAGGTCGACGCCGTCGGCCCCCGGCGCCGCAGTCCCCTGTTCGCCGTCGACGCGAACGAAGTCGGCCTCGAGCTTCGCGGCATTGAGCACCATCGGCGCGTCCACGCCGGGCCGATCGGCATGCACCATCTGCACGCCATCCTGCATGGTCACATGGAACCGCGAGGGAGCGGCGGGATCGAGGCGCTGCAGGTCGAGTCGCGTGCGCCAGGTGAAGCGCGTGGTCCCCGTCGAGCCCATGCCGATCGATCGCCCCGCGAGCGAGGTTTCGTTGGCGTCGGGCGCCCGCTCGGCCGGGACGGCCGCGGGACGGTCGCTGGCGGCGTCGGGCACGTGGGCGAGGAGCTTGCCTGCGCCGACCACAAAGCCCTCGCGGGTGCGAATGTCGTATTCGATGTGCGGCCCCTCGAGCTGCATCAGGCGCGGATCGCTCTCGCGCTTCTCGTTGGCCCACCGACGGCTCGCGAAGACCGCGGGCGACTCGGCGCTGCCGGTCGCCACAATTCTCCGCACGCCGGAACGGGCTGCGTCCGTCGCACCGGCGGATGGTCCGGCCGTCGCCGCCGGATCGAGCAGGAGCCGCAGCGAAGTCGCATCCACCGCATCGGTCGCGGACCGGTCGGGCGTGCTTCGTCCGGTGACCGAGCCGTGCAGTTCGATCGCCCCGCCATCGCCGTCGCGCTCGTCGAAACGAAAGCCGTCCTTCCATTCGACGTTGAGGGCGTGCCGCTCGGGGAGCGCGGGCCGCTCGGCTCGGCCCTCGGTCGCGGGCGCGACGCTCGCCGCGAACGCCCGCACGCGGCCCACGCCGGCGGCCGTGGCAACTCGCGTTGCCTCCTCGAAGCGGATCGACTTCATCCGGTCAGCGACGATCGCGTCGCGCACGACCCAGACATCCTCACCGGACACGGTGAGCGCTCGACCGACACCGTCGCCATCGAGGGCATCGGCGTAAATGCGCACCGGAACGCCCTGTTTCCCATCGCTTCCGCCGCCGTGCAGGAGCGCCTGGGCCGTGCCGCGGCCCTCGACCGATGCGATTTCGGCTGCAATCCGCGAGGTCTGGTCCGCAGCGGCGGGCGCCTTCGTCGCGGCATCGAGGAACTGGACGGTGAGCGTCGAGGTCCAGAGCGTCTGACCGGGATCGCGGGCCTCGACGTCCCGCTCCGCGCGCAGCGTCGCCGGCACCGCACCGCCGGCCGGCGACGGACGAAGCGTGAGGTCGAGCGATTGCGCGGTGAGCGATCCCCGTCCGTCGGCGCGGCGGGCGACCGCGGGGCCGCGCTCGTTGCCCGAGGCGACGATCCGCTCCAACTGACCGGCGGCCATGTCGCCGGCGCCGCTCGTGCGCTCGCCGCTTCCGAAGTGGGCGGTGAGATCGGCGGCGTCGAGCGAGAAGGCCTCGCCGCTGGCCGTCACCGAACCGACGAAGGTTGCCGAGGAGAGGGCACCTGCATCGCCAGCCCCGTTGGCCTGCTTGGCGAAGACCAGGTCGAGCTTGGTCGCCCAGCGAATGTCGACCGTCGAAGGTGCCGGACCGGATGCGGGAGTCGCCGCTGCCGTCATTGCCTGGACGAACACCGCGCCATCGGCATCGCGGGAGACGAGCGCCGTCGCGGGGTCGAAGAGGATCGCCGCGAAGGACTCGCCGCCGCTGGCCAGTCGCACCGTGCCGGGGCCGTCAAATCCGCCGGTGCCGGCGGTCTGCCGCAGGTGAAACGCCTGACCGCTCGCCTGGAGTCGCGGGCTCGTCACCGTCAGCGGCTTCGACTCGGTGCCAAAGGCCTCGACGAGATCCTCGGCGCTGCGGAATGCGACGTGATCGCAATCGACGTGGGCCCGCGAGCGCGAGTCGTCGATCTGTACCGCGCTGCCCGGATCGCAGCGCAGCTCGACCTCGATGTCGTCGGCGCTCTTGAGGGGCACTGCGGCCGGTCGGAGGATCAGGCGACCGGCATACGTGATGGTGATCGTCTCGCCCGCCGCCGTCGCCGCCGCCGCGTTTTCCGCGGCATTCTGGGCGGCAAGGACGGACGCCGCGATGGCCGCCCGCGGCGATGCCGCGGCGAAGCGCGGACCGGCGGGCGCGGTCAGCCCCCCGGCGTCAACCACGTGGGCGAATCCGCCGTCGCCCTCCATCGCGAAGATCACCGAGAGCGTGTCGCCGCGGAGCGTCGTCGTTGACTCGCCAATCTGCCGCGTGACGTTCACCTTGTCCTCAAGCTCGAGGCGGAAGAAGCGATGGGCCTCGGCCCGCTGGGCGGCGCTCGCCGGGGCCTTGCCGCCCGCCGGCCCGCTCGTCGCGGGATGCGCATCGGCCGTCCGCGGCGGGTTCGCCGCGCCGTTGGCCGGCGCTGGCGTTCGCGGCGCGGGCTCGCTCGCCGCGCCCGCCGGACGCGTGCGGCCATCAGCGCCGCGCACGAAGACGATCGGCTTCGTGCATCGGTCGATGATGAGGCTCTTGATCTCGCCGCCCTTCTCATCGAGGATCATCGAGAGCCCCTCGCCGTCGAAGGAGCCCATGTCCGATTCGAGGTGAATCGCGCCGCGGCAGCTCACCTCGAGGTTGTCGAAGTGGGCGTCGGCGGCGTCGATCTTGATGACCGGCGTGTCCGTCTCGACGTTCACCGCACGGGTCGAGCCCCCCTCCTGCACGGGTCGGAAGATCCTGATCTTCACGTCACCGGTGAGCGTTCCGCTCTCGAGGGCCTGCTTCGGCACGCGGGCCCGTCCGCTGTTGGCCGAGAGGACGATGACCCTGCCGTCCTTCTGAAAGAGCATCGCCTTGGGCAGCTCGAGGGCCAGCTCTCCCTCGGGCAGCGGCTTCAGCGAACGGGCGCTGTACTGCTGCGAGAGCTTCCCGGTCTCGTCGGCGACCTGCACCCACGCGCCGTCCTCAAGCTGGGCGCGGCTGAACTTGTCGGAGTTCGCCAATCGCTCCGACTCGGAGAGCGCCCCGGGCTTCAGCACGTCGGCGGCCCCGGTGATGCGCGGCTTCTCCTGTCGCACCGAGGTGCTGTCGAGCTTGCTGACGATGAGGAGAAGGACGCTGCCGCCAAAGACCCCCGCCCCGATGAGGAGGAAGAGGCGGGCGTTCGAGGGGCGGGAGGCGGGTGCGGTCATGCTCGGGACGGGGGCGGAGGAGCGGGCGTTTGGCCGGGACGGTCGTAGAGCGCGACGGCCTCGTGCCACCGGCCGGCGCGGACGAGGAGATGTTCGATCGCATCACGCACCGCCCCATGGCCGCCCGGCCGGCGGGTGACGTATGCGGCGACGGCGACGACGTCGGCGACGGCGTCGCGCACGGCCATAGGGTAGCCGCAGCGCCGGAGAATCGGCAGGTCGGGGAGATCGTCGCCCAGCATCGCCACGGATTCCGGGGCGACGGCGAGCTCGGAGCAAAGCCGCTCGAAATCGGCTCCCTTGTCCTTTGATCCGTTGATGAGGTGACGGATGCCGAGTTCGTTCAGCCGGTGACGAAGGCTCATCCCGGCCCGCCCGGTGACGACGGCGATCTCGCCGCCGAGACGCTGCCAGATGCGAATGCCACATCCGTCGTGGACATGGAATCGCTTCGTCTCGAGCCCATGATCGGAGATCGAAATCCCCCCGTCGGTGAGGACGCCATCGACATCGAGAACCAGGAGCGTGATCGGCCGCGGGCCGCGTGCGTCGACTGCGTGATCGGTGGCCATGCGGACTGCCACTATACTGCCCGGCTTCCCACCCCGATGCACGATGGACTCCAAGCACGCGAAGCGAATTGACCTTGAGCAGTCCGTCATCGAGTCGATGTCGGCGGTGCAGACGGCGGTGTCCGTGGGCATGACCGTGGGCGAGGCGGTCACGGAGCTCCGTTCGCGCCGGGTGACGCAACCGATTCTGTACGTCTACGCGATCGACGAGATGGATCGGCTGGTCGGCGTGGTGCCGATCCGGGCCCTGCTGCTGGGCGATCCGGCCGTCGCGATCCGCGAGGTCATGACGCCGCGCACGGTGACCATCCGGGCGAGCGAAACGGTCGGCGATGCCCTCATGGCCTTCGCCATGTACCGGCTCCTGGCCCTGCCGGTGGTCGACGAGGAGGGGCGCCTGCTCGGTGCGGTGGACGTGCAGATCTACGCCGACGAGACCTTCGAGCTCGCCGAGGCCCAGCGCGTCCATCAGCTCTTCCAGATGCTCGGCGTCTCGGTCCGCGAGGCCCGCGACCGGTCGCCGTGGCGCGGATTCCAAAGCCGCATGCCGTGGCTGGTATGGAATCTCGTCGGCGGCACGGGCTGCGCCATCATTGCCAAAGTCTTTGACGCGACGCTTGAGCACTTCATCGTGCTGGCCCTCTTCATCCCCCTCGTCCTCACCCTCGCGGAGAGCGTCGCGATGCAGTCGATGACCCTGGTGCTCGAGGTCCTCCAGGGAACCGACGTGCGCTGGCGGCTCATCACCAGCCGACTCAAGACCGAGGCGGGGACCGCGGTGCTGCTGGGAATCTGCAGCGGCACGATCGTCGGCGGCACCAGCATGCTCTTCGGCGGCGGCTTGGGCGTCGCGAGCATCCTCTTCGGCTCGATCGCCGCGGCGATGGTCTTCGCCGCCGCGATCGGAGCGACCGTTCCGACTGCCCTCCACGCCCTGCGCCTCGATCCGCGCATCGCGGCCGGTCCCCTGTCGCTGACCCTCACCGACATCCTCGCGACATCGATCTACCTCTCGGCCGCGACGCTCTTCCTCATGGGCGCGTAGCGAGGCCGAATGGGCGCGTAGCGAGGCCGAGCATGCGGCTTTCGGGTCGCGTTTGTGTTCGCGTTTTGGGCGCGCGACTGCAACAATCGGGCGATGCGCCGCCTCGCCCTCGCCGTCCTGTTCCTCGCCCGGATCGCCAGCGCCGCCGACTTCCGCGTCGAGGGCGAGACGCTCCTCCTCGACGGCACGATTCTCCGCGGCGACGCCGACACCTTCCGCGGCATGCTCGGCTCGAATCCCGACGTGAAGCGGGTGAGCATCAACTCGCCCGGCGGCGATCTCCTCACCGGCCTCAAGCTCGGCGAGATCATCCGCGAGCGGAAGCTCGAGACCTATGTCGAGGGCGGCGTGCGCGAGGCGGCCAGCGCCGCGGCCTATGCCTTCATGGGCGGCCAGACGCGGGTGATCAAGGGGACGCGCGGCGTCGGCGTGCACGCCTTCTACACGCCGGCAACGCAGGTCCGGGCGATGGTGAAGCAGAAGTCGGGCGATGAGCTCGTCGCGACGCTCAACGAGTTCGAGCGCTCGACGCAGGAGTCGACGATGGCGGTCGTCGAGTACGTCATCGCCATGATCGGCGACACGCGCATCGTGGCCGAGGCGGTGAAGTCCGGCTCCGACGCGATGCTCTGGCTCGGCACCGATCGGCTCATCGACATGAAGGTCGCGACGAAGAAGGTCGAGCTTCGGCCCGACGAGATTCCCGACGCCGACTGGGCATTCGGCGAGACGGTCACGGCCCTCGCCCTCTGGCTCACCCCCGACGCGGTCGGACCCAATGCCGGCGCCGACGAGCGGCCGCTCGACGAGCGTGAGCGATCGACGCTCGAGGCCTACCTCGCCAACGAGTCGGCGCAGGCGGCGCTGCGGAGCCAGATCGAGTCGATGCTCGCGAAGCTCGCGCCGCCCAACCGGCCGCGGGCCCGCGACCTCCTTGTCGCACCGGCAGTCCAGGGCGTCGTGCGAAGCGTCCGCGCCTCCGTGCAGGCCGCCCGGGAGCAGGAGTCGTCGCGTTAGACGCTCGCCCAAGCGCCACCCGCCCCGAAGCGCACGCAGGTTTCTTCCGAAGTACGCTGCCGCCATGCCCACCATCGAATGCGATGCCTGCGGTGAACCCTTCGACGCGACGCCGGACGCGACCGGCAAGGCGACCTGCCCGCGCTGCGGCGACGTCGCGCGGGTGAGCGCGGCGCCCACCGCGGCGCCCACCGCGGCGCAGCGCACCGCCGCGCCGTCGCCGGCCCCCGAGAAGCACACCATCGCCGACGAGCGCGAGCTCCTCGTCGTCTATCCGGCGCTCTTCCGCGGCCATCCGATCGCCTACGGCGGACTCGTCGCCTTGGCCTTCGCCGGACTCGTGGTCACGGTGCTCCCGCTCTTCACCGTCGCCGGCTGGCCGCTCTCGATCGGCGGGCTCCTCATGGTGGTGATCGCCGTGGGCGGATTCCTGAAGCTCTTCGTCTTCAGCCATCGCTGGTTCCGGCTGCGCATCACCGACCGCCGAACGATCGACGAGCGCGGCATCATCACCCGCCGCCACTCCGAGGTCCTGCACACCCACGCCGTCAACATCCGCATCCAGCAGAACGTCTGGCAGCGACTCATGAACCTCGGCGACTTCGAGATCGAGTCGGCCGCCGGCGGCGCGTTCGACCCGGAGAGCGGTGCCCGGACCTCGACGGAAATCGCCATCAAGGACATTCCGGATCCCTTCGGCGTGAAGGCCCTCATCGATCATCATCGCGGCAGTTGATGGCCGCGGCGGGACGCTCCGCGACGGGGCGAGGGGCTGCGGAATCAGCTATCCTCTGCGACCCCTTCCGGACTTCCCATGAAGATTCACGAATATCAGGCCCGACAGTTGCTCGCCGACGCGGGCATCCCCGTTCCCGCCGGCGCGATGGTCCAGACCGTCGAGGCCGCCGTCGCCGAGACGAAGCGCATCCTGGGCGCGGGCGAGAAGCTCGTGGTCATCAAGGCCCAGGTCCATGCCGGCGGCCGCGGCAAGGCGGGCTTCGTGAAGCTCGTGAAGTCCGCCGAGGAGGCCGAGGCCGCGGCGCGGTTCATGCTCACCAACCGCATGGTGAGCCCGCAGACGCCCCCCGAAGGGCTGAAGGTCACGCGACTCCTCGTCGCCGCCGGCGTCGACATCGCCAAGGAGCTCTACGTCGCGGTGCTCGTCGACCGGGCCCGTCGCACCAACACGCTCATCGCCAGCCGCGAGGGCGGCGTCGAGATCGAAGCGGTCGCGGCGAAGAACCCCGACGCGATCCTCAAGGAGCCGCTCGACCCGATCCTCGGCATCCAGCCCTGGCAGGCCCGCAAGATGGCCTTCGCCCTCGGCCTCACCGGCAAGCTCGTGCATCAGGGGGCCGACCTCCTGATGAAGCTCGCGAAGCTCTTCCGCGAGGCGGACGCGAGCCTGGTCGAGATCAATCCGCTGGTCATCACGCCGCCGACCGCCGCCCATCCCGACGGGCGCGTGATCGCGATCGACGCGAAATTCAACTTCGACGACAACGCCCTCTTCCGGCAGTCGAAGGTCGAGGCGATGTTCGACCCGACCGAGGAGAACGCCGCCGAGCTCGAGGCCCACAAGTATGGCCTGAGCTACGTCGCCCTCGACGGCAACATCGGCTGCCTCGTGAACGGCGCGGGCCTGGCGATGTCGACGATGGACATCATCAAGCTCCACGGCGGCGAGCCGGCCAACTTCCTCGACGTCGGCGGCAGCGCGAGCGAGGAGGCCGTCACGCAGGCCTTCCGGATCATCCTCGGCGACAGCGCGGTGAAGGGCGTCCTCGTGAACATCTTCGGCGGCATCATGCAGTGCGACAAGATCGCCCGCGCGATCGTGTCGAGCGCGAAGACCGTCGGCTTCAAGGTGCCTCTCGTCGTCCGTCTCGAGGGCACCAACGTCGGCGAAGCCCGCAGGATTCTCGATGCCGCGAAGGCCGAGATCCCCGCGATGCAGACCGCGACCGACCTCACCGACGCCGCGAAGAGGGTCTGCGCCTCGGTCGCCTAACGCGACGCCCGCGAATCGCCCGTCACCCGGCCCGTCACCCCCGGCCCGTCACCCCCGGCCCCATCACCCCGGGCCCATCACCCCGGCCCACGGGACCGCTGGCCCGCCTTGCACCCATGCCCGGCCGATGTCGCCGCCACCCACCTGAGTCGCCCGTGAAGCCACTTGTCCTCTTCGATATCGACGGCACGCTGATGCGCTCCCAGGGCGTGGGCGTCTCGGCCATGCAGCAGGCGTTCGACTCGCTCTTCCCGGGCAGCGGCGCGACCCTCAAGGGAGTGCCGGTCGCGGGGCGCCTCGACACGCTCATCTGGGCCGACGTGATGCGCAACGCGGGCCTTGATCCGACCGCCGAGGCGCTCTCGCTCTTCCGTGATCGCTACAGGAGCTGCCTCCGCGAGCGGCTCGGCTCGGCCACGGTGCGGCGCATGCCCGGCGTCCTCGAGCTCGTCGAGCGTCTGCACCGCGCGGAGGAGAGCATCGTCGGTCTCCTCACCGGCAACTGGCCCGACACGGGCATCATGAAGATCACGACCGCGGGCTTCGAACCCGGGCACTTCCGGCTCGGCGCCTTCGCCGGCGACGGTCCCGACCGCCGCTCGCTGCCGCCGGTGGCGATGGCCCGCTGCGAATCGATGTTCGGCATGCGGCCGCGACCGGAACGCACGATCATCATCGGCGACACGCCGCTCGACGTCGACTGCGCCCACCACAACGGCTGCCGGGTGATCGCGGTGGCGACGGGCGACTTCGGCATCGACGAGCTCAGGGCGACCGGCGCGGACCTCGCGGTCGAAACGCTGGAGGACGGCGATGCGATCTCGGCGTGGCTGATGGGCGCTGGCTAACGCGTCGCTCAGGACGACCGTTCGACGCCGCGCCATCGGCGCCAGAGCGCGGCGGGCGTCGGGATGCGGTCGCGGGCGGCGAGGATCGGCCGCTCGAAGAGGACGAAGCTGACGGCGGCGACGGCCCCGGCGATCGTCACCGCCAGCGCGATCCTCGCCAGCGACGGCTGGTCCTCGGCGTAGCGCACGCGCATCGCGACGAAGATCGGGAAGTGGTAGAGATAGAGCCCATACGAGATGCGCCCCACCGCCTGCAGCGGCGGGTTGGCGAGGAGCGCGCGGGCCGGCGACCGCGTCGAGTCGGCAAGGAGGGCAAGCAGCACCGCGGTGAGCGAGATGCCGCTGAAGCCGACGGTCGCGATCGCGCCGTTGAGCTTGAAGGTCGCGCCGAGGAGTAGCCCGATCGCGCCGACCAGGGCCGCGGCCACCGCGCCCAGGACCAGTCTCGAGCTCCGCGCCCGCAGCCAGGGCTCGGCGAAGGCGACCGAGCAGCCGAGGGAAAGCGAGAGCAGTCGCGTCGTCGGCAGCCGGTAGGTCCAGTCGCCGAGGTCATGGCCCTGCGTCGACGCGATCGCGAGCGCGGTGAGCGACAGAAGCGCGACCAGCGGCATGCCGACCCACGCCGCCCATCGGGCTCGGGCGTCGCCGAGAAGGAAGAAGAGGAGCGGCCAGACAAGGTAGAACTGCTCCTCGATCGCGAGCGACCAGGCGTGGCGCATCGGATGGGCGACGTCGGGCATCGCCGCGTCGACGACGTTGCTCACGTAAAGAAGGCAGGCCCAGAGGTAGCTGCCCGGGACGACGATCGCCAACACCGCAAGCAGGAGGTAATACGCGGGGAAGATCCGCAGCGACCGGCGCCAAAGAAACCGCCCGAGGGTGCGGCCGCTGGCGAGGTCATGGCGCAACAGGCGCGTGACGAGAAAGCCGCTCAGGACGAAGAAGATGTCGACGCCGAGATAGCCGGCGCGCACGGCGTTCTTGGCCGACTCGAGCGCCGGCAGCGCCGTGGCGAGGGCGAGATGGGTCAGGAGCACCAAGAGCACGGCGACCCCGCGCAGCCCGTCGAGGCTGGGGAGGTGATCCGGCGAGGGCAGTCGGCTGCGCTCGTGCGGTTGGCTGCGGTCGGCGTCGCTCACACGGGGCTTACCGTACTGTCTTGCGGCATCGGCTGCGCCGTCGCCCTGCTCGCCGCCATTCGCCGAGCGGCGCTTCGTCCCATTCGCTCGGCCCGCGCGCCAGCCCCGTGGACAAGCTTCCCGGACCGACCGGCCCGCGACGCTCGCCGGTAGCGTTCGCGACGATGTCCGCGGAACCGGCTGCCCCCAACTTCTCGGCGCTGTGCAGCGACTTCTACGTCAACCAGAAGCTCGGCCTGAAGCTCGATCTCCCCGATCGCCGCGAGCCGGTTCTCGACATGTTTGACCGGCTGCGCCGCGAGTTCCCCAAGCTTGACCGCTTCCGCCGCTTCGAAGGGGAGATCGCCCTCGAAAGCACCGAAACGGAGCGCGAGTTCGCGTGGGTCGCGATGCGCCAGACCTCGCTGCGGAGCGGCGCGGTGAATCCCGGCTCGCTCGAGGAGGCCTACGCGCTGCACAAGCGCATCCTCGAGGTCTCCCCCTATTTCCTCTCGATCTCGCCGATTGACGTCGACCATCTCGAGCTCATCTTCGGCTTTGACTTCGAGACCGACGAGCCCCGCGACGAGATCATCTTCGACGCCCTCTACGCCGACTCGCCCCTCGCCGACCTCATCGATCGCCAGCAGGACACGCTGGTCGACGTGCAGCCGGCGATCGGCGTCTCGCTCTCGCTGAGCGGCGACCTGCAGGCGAGCTTCGAGGTGCGCTCCCGCCCCCGGCCGGACATGCCTGCGACCGAGAGCGATCCGATCAGCGTCTTCCTGACCGTCCGAAAGACCGGCGGCATCCGGGCGCTCGAGGACCTCGGCACCGTCTTCGCCTCGCTCTGCGGCCACGCCGAGCGGCTCGCGGAACATCGCGTGATTCCGCATCTGGTCGTGCCGATCCGCAACGCAATCCTCGCTCGCCCCTGATCGGTTCCGGACCGAGGCACGGCGTGCGCATCGGCATCGCCGCCTGCAACGACGGGCGTGCGGGGCGGTTCGAAAGCGGTCACTGCCCTGCGCAACGGATCCTCTCCATGCTGACTGCCCTGCTCGTCGCGACTCACCTTCTCGCCGCTCCCCTCCTCGCCGCGGATCCGCCGGCGGCCCCCGCGAAGCCCGCACCGACGGCCAACGACGCAGCGTCGCCGACGGGCTCGCTTGCCCTCAGCATGCGAACGCTCGATCAGGCCGGGCTCGGCACGGTGACGCTTGACGCCACCAACGTCACCATCGAGGAGCTCTTCCAGAAGCTCCAGTCCTTTGCCGGGCTGCCGCTCCGGATCGACTGGTCGGCGCTCAGCCGGATGGGCGTCGCGAAGGACGACCGGCTCGACTTCCACATCAAGGACGTGCCGCCGCTCGTGGCGGTGAAGGCGATCACCAACGCAATGGATGCGGAGATCGACCGTCCGGTCGTGGACGCCTCCGCCGGGCAGATCGTCGTCACCTCGCCGAACGGACTCGCGTCGCTGCGCGAGCTGGCGATCTACGACGTGGCTGACATCCTTGCCGACCCGACGCTCATCGACGCGATCGCCGCGGCCGCCGCCGAGCGCGAGGCGCCGGCGAAGGAGGATCCCGCGACGGAGCCCGACGCGAAGCCAGACGAGAAGCCAGACTCAAAGCCAGAGGAGAAGCCCACCGCGAATACCGTCGCCGAAGAGTCGCCCCTTCACGCCCGCACCGAACGGCTCATCGAGATCATCACCGAGCACATCGACCCGGAGGGCTGGCTCGACAGCGGCGGCAGCCGCGGGCGCATCACCGGCGAGGCCGGCCGTCTCATCGTCACCGCGACGCCGATGGCCCATCGCCAACTCACCCAACTGCTCGCGACCCTGCGGGAGCAGGCACCGCTCAGCGCCACGATCACCTGCACCATCGCCGCGCTTCCGAATGCCGCGCTCAACGAAGCCCTCGCGAAACCGACGGCCGACCGACGCGCCGCCGTGGCCGCGGTCCGCGGCTCGCCCGGCTTTCGAATCGTCGCCGCCCCGCGCCTCGTGGCCCAGCTCGGCCAGGCGGCAACGGTCGAGCTGAAGGACGGGAACGCCTCGACGCTCTGCCGGGCGACGCCGACCTTCGATCGCGCTCGCCGCAGCCTCTCGGTGGCGGTGCGAGCGGAGCTCACGAGCGGCGATCGTCACGCCGCAATCGAATCGTCGATCGGCGGCGCCGCCGCGGGCTTCACCGATCTCCTCCGCCTCGCGGGCGGCCCGAGCGCGACCGAGACCTTCGTGATCATCGTCGAGGCGGCGACCGACCCGCGACAGGGCGCCGATCGCTGACGGATCGCTTCATTGGCCTGTGGCCGCCGAGGCCAACGACAACGGCCCGCCGTCTTCACGGCGGGCCGTCGTCTCGATTCGGTTGGCCTGCATCGGGCGTGAACGATGCGCGCCGCATGCGGTCGCGCACCGACGCACTCAAACGCGGGTCAGGAACTGCTCAACGCTCTTGACGTCGTTGACGATCTGCGGAGTCATGGTCAGCGTGAACTTCTCGCCGACGGCCATGTTCACCAGGCGGGTGACGCGAACGCGGGTCAGCCAGATGCGGCCTGCACGCGGACGGCGCTCATTGAGGTTCGTGACGCGATCCGCGGCGAGCCGAGAGAGCGTGCGCTGCGTCTTCGGGTTCATTCGCATGAGACGGGTGACCGTCTTCTTCGCGGCGGGGGTCGAAGGAAGCTTGGAGATCTGGAAGGTGACCTTGCCGGTCGCGGGAATGGTGGTGGCCATAGGAAAGCTCTTTCGCAAACGACGGCGGGCCGTCTTCACTCGCTCCTGCTCGCTGATTCCGCCCGGTCACCACGGGGTCGTGGGGACGATTCCGGCATCACATGGCGTGGCCGAAACCAAGGACGGTCAGCGAAGCGAGCCGGGCAAGATACCCGAGTCCGCGGGGGATGCCAAGGGTGAGGTCTTTGCTTGTCGACTTCCGCGTCGAGTCAATCGGGAGCGACCGTGACGGCGATCCCCTGACGCCGGGCCAGAGCAAGGTACAGCGCATGGGTTCCGCGGCGGCCGTATCCGTCGGTGGCCACGAGGTCGTAGAGCCGCTTGGCGAGCGCAAGTCCGGGAAGATCAAGGCCCAATCGCGTTGCCTCCTCAAGGGCGATCGTCAGGTCCTTGATGAAGTGCTCGACGAAGAAGCCGGGCTTGAAGTTCCCCGCCAGCACCCGCGGGGCCAGGTTGTTGACCGTCCACGATCCCGCAGCCCCGCCACCGACCGACGCGAGGACCTGCTCCGGGTTCAGGCCTGCTTTCTGGGCGTACATCAGACCCTCCACGACCCCCAGCATCGTGCCTGCGATGAGGATCTGGTTGACCATCTTGGTGTGCTGACCGGCCCCAGGCCCCCCTTGGCGAACGATTGTCTTGCCGAGCCGCCGCAGAATTGGACAGCCACATTCGAATGCGCTGGGGTCTGCACCCACCATGATCGAGAGCGTTGCCTCCCGAGCGCCAACATCGCCCCCTGACACCGGGGCGTCGAGCGCCGCGACGCCGCGTCGAGCCGCTTCGGCGTGCAGGCGAATCGCAAGGGCCGGCTGGCTCGTCGTGAAGTCGATGAGGAGCCGCGGCCGACGCGTCGCGGCCAGCGAGCCGTTCGGCCCCAGATGCACCTCCTCGACGTCCCGCGGGTATCCGACCATCGAACAGACGGCATCGGCCCCCTCGGCGGCCTCGCGCGGCGAGGCGACCATCTCCGCTCCGAGCTGCCGCAACGGTTCGGCCCGCGACGGCGTTCGTGTCGAGACCCGCAGCCGATAGCCGGCCGCAATCAGGTGCTTCGCCATCGAGAGCCCCATGACACCGGTTCCGATGAAGGCGATGATGCCGGACTCGATGGGATTCCCAAGGCCGGTCGAGGGCGACGCTGAAGCGCCCGTGCTCGTGCCAGTGCTCGTGCCAGTGTTCATGCCAGTCTCCATCTGGATATCTCTACCGCAATTCGCCTGATCGCGCACCGCCGACCGTGGGTTCTCGTCCACAGCGACAACCTGCCCCACCCCGCCGCCCGACGGAACAAGCCCCGCGCGGCATCCATTCGCCGCCGCCCACTCCGCAGACTCCCCCATGACCACGTTCACGCAGCAGGATGTCGACGCGATCGCGCGACAGGTCGAAGCCGCCAGCAAGCCATTTCAGGCCCTGCAGACCGAGATCCGCCGGATCATCGTCGGGCAGGACCACCTCATCGAGGGGCTCATCATCGGGCTCCTCTGCAACGGCCACCTCCTGATCGAGGGCGTGCCGGGCCTGGCGAAGACCACCGCCGTCGCCGCCTTGGCCGGCGGGATCCGCACCGGCTTCCAGCGCATCCAGTTCACCCCGGACCTTCTGCCCGCCGACCTCATCGGCACGCTCGTCTACCGACCGAGCAGCGGCGACTTCACGGTGAAGAAGGGACCGATCTTCACCAACATCGTCCTGGCCGACGAGATCAACCGCGCCCCGGCCAAGGTGCAGAGCGCCCTGCTCGAGGCGATGCAGGAGCGGCAGGTCACGATCGGCAGCGAGACCTATCGGCTGCCGGATCCCTTCCTCGTCCTCGCCACGCAGAATCCGATCGAGCAGGAGGGCACCTATCCCCTTCCCGAGGCCCAGGTCGACCGCTTCATGCTGAAGCTCATCGTCGGCTATCCGACGCCGCGCGAGGAGCGTCAGATCCTCGACCGCATGGTGAGGACCACCTCGTCGCCGAGCGTGCAGGCGGTCATGCAGCCCGAGGCGATTCTCGAGGCCCGCCGGATCGTCGACGAGATCTTCGTCGACGAGCGCCTTCGCGACTACGCGGTCGCCCTCGTCGCGGCGACCCGGGATCCGGTCGCATACCGCACGCCGCTCGCCGGGCTCATTCAGTACGGCGCATCGCCGCGTGCGACGATCAACCTCGTCCGCGCCGCGAAGGCCAAGACCTTCCTCGACGGCCGCGGCTACGTCGTCCCGCAGGACATCAAGGACGTCGCCGCCGACGTCCTCCGCCACCGCATCACCCTGAGCTACGAGGCCGAGGCCGAGGAGAAGACCCCCGACGCGATCGTGAAGACGCTCCTCGATCACGTGCCCGTGCCGTGAGCGGGGGCGTGGGCGGGAGGGGAGTCAACACAGAGGCACAGAGGACACAGAGGGGCACAGAGACGAGCGAATGGAGGTGGTGCGCTGGTCACGTTCGAC
Organism: Phycisphaerales bacterium; assembly: GCA_044220875.1. Classification (GTDB taxonomy): domain Bacteria; phylum Planctomycetota; class Phycisphaerae; order Phycisphaerales; family SM1A02; genus JAEUIT01. The sequence continues at coordinate 401,003 of JBGAQH010000004.1, forward strand.
GTGGCTTTGAGACGGACTGGACACCGATCGAACACGACCCAGTGCCTTCAGCGCGACCTCCGACACGACCGTCGACGAAACAAACTCATACGACGTGAATACTCCTCCTTCCCCCCACCACTCCGCTCTGTGCCGCTCTGTGCCCCTCTGTGTCCTCTGTGCCTCTGTGTTGAACGTACCAACCCCCCTCCACCCACCCGCCCGTTCGCCTTCCTTCGCCCGCAAGGCCCGCCGCCCATGATCCCCGCGGAAATGCTCCGCAAGATCCGCCGCATCGAGATCCGCACGTCCCGCATCGTGAGCGAGGCGTTAGGTGGCCAGTTCCGCTCCGCCTTCAAGGGCCGCGGCATGGAGTTCGAGGAGGTGCGGCCCTACCAGATCGGCGACGACGTCCGCACCATCGACTGGAACGTCTCGGCCCGCATCGGCGAGCCGCACATCAAGCTCTTCCGCGAGGAGCGAGAGCTCACCGTCCTCCTCGTCGTCGACGTGAGCGCCTCGCTCGATTTCGGCACGCGGTCGCAGCGGAAGCGCGAGCTCGTCGCCGAGGTCGCCGCGACGCTCGCCTTCTCGGCGATCCGCAGCAACGACAAGGCCGGACTGCTGTGCTTCAGCGACCGGATCGAGCGGACCGTGCCGCCGCGCAAGGGACCGCGCCACGTCCTCCGCATCATCCGCGAGATCCTCTCGCTCGAGCCGCAGGGCCGCGGCACGGACATCGCCGCGGCGCTCGACGAGATCGACCGCGTGCAGAGGCGGCGCTCGGTGGTCTTCGTCCTCAGCGACTTCCTCGGAACGGACCGGCGCTGGGAGACGGCGATGCGGCTGGCATCGCGCCGCCATGACGTCATTCCCGTCGTCGTCGACGATCCGCGCGAGCGCGAGCTGCCCAAGGTCGGCTTCGTCGAACTCCGCGATCTCGAGACCGGGCGCACCGCGGTCGTCGACACGCTCAGCGCCGCGGTCCGCCGCCGCTACGCAGCGTCGGCCCTCGCCCGCATCGCCGACCGCAACGCGACCTTCCGCCGCATGCGGCTTGAGCCGATCGAGCTCGTGACCGGCCTCGAATTCACCGAGCCGCTCCATCGCTATTTCCGCCATCGCGAAATCCGCCGCGGCAGCGGGAGGATCGCATGAGCGCCGGCCGACGACGAGGGCGGGGTGCGCTGCCGGCGATCGCGCTGGCAGTCGGACTTTCCCTTGCGGCGTGCGCCCGCGAGGCTACCGCGCCGCCGCCCGCGCCCGCAGCCGCGGCGCCGTCGGTCCAGTCAAGCGCCGCCGCGCACGGCACGACCATCACGGCCCGCGCCGAGCCCTCGACCGCCGAGGTCGGCGTGCCGATCACGCTCACGCTCGAACTCGTCCGCGAGGGCGGCCCCCCGCCGACCGATGCCCTGGACGGCGCGGTTCCCGAAACGCTGGGCGATTTCCACGCCGAACCGATCGCGCCGCCGCGGCTTGAGGGATCGACGCTCGTCGCGCGCTATCGAATTTCGACCTTCGCAACGGGCACCGTCCCCGTTCCGCCCATCGTCGTCGGAGTCGTCGCCGGCGCCGCCGACGACGCCGCGCGAAGCACGACCGTCGCGACGCGGGAGCTTGCGATCACCATCGCCAGCCTGCTGGGCGATGCCGACGCCGACCCGTCCACGTTCCGCGACATCAAGGGCGAACTCGACCTCCTGCCGCAGCCGTCGCGCTGGCCCTGGATCGCAGGCGGCTCGATCCTCGGCGCCGGGATCATCGCGGCGGCGGTACTCATCCTCAGCCGACGGCGGCGCACCAAGCTCCCGCCTCGCGCGGACGCGGTCGCCCTCACGGCGCTCGAGGCCCTCGAGCGCGAGGCGCTTCCCAAGGCCAATCGCGTGCACGAATTTCATGTGCGGCTCAGCGACATCGTGCGGCACTTCATCGAGGACCGCTTCGCGATCCGCGCCCCCGAGCTCACCACGCCGGAGTTCCTTCGCGAGGCGAAGGCATCGACGGCGATTCCCGAATCGCACCAGGCGACGCTTGAGGTCCTGCTCAAGGCCGCGGACATGGTGAAGTTTGCGGCGGTGCGGCCCGATGCCGGCGCCTGCGACCAGAGTCTCGCGTCGGCCCGCACCTTCGTCCGCGAGAACGCGCCGCCGGAGGTCGCACAGTGAACCTCGCGTTCCTCCAGCCCTGGTTCCTCGCCCTCCTGCCGCTTGCGCTCCTGCCGTGGTGGCGCCATCGCCGGGCCCGCGGAGCGGTCGCGCATGCCGATCTGGGCGACGCCGTGCGGGCCGGCGCCAGTCTCGCGACGCGCGTGCGCTTCGTGCCTCCGCTCCTTCGGTCGCTCGCCCTCGGACTTGTCATCCTCTCCGTCGCCCGTCCGGTGAAGGCCGACGAACAGACTCGCGTCCGCGTCGAGGGCATCGCCATCCAGATGCTCGTCGACCGCTCCGGCTCGATGCGGGCCCTCGACTTCTCGCTCCGCGGCGAGCAAACCGACCGCCTCACGGCGATCAAGGCCGTGGCCAACGAGTTCATCGTCGGCGGTGGCCTCACCAGCAAGCTCAACGGCCGGCCGAACGACCTCCTCGGACTGGTCACCTTCGCCCGATACGCCGACGGCATCTGTCCGCTGACGCTCGACCATGACCATCTCGTCGCCGCCCTCAAGCAGGTGCAGTTCGCAGGCCAGGACGAGGACGGCACGGCGATCGGCGACGCGATCGCGATGGGCGTCGAGCGCCTCAAGGACGTGCGGGTCCGCGGCGAGAACGCCAACGACGCGACCGTGGTCAAGAGCCGGGTGATGATCCTGCTCACCGACGGCGAGAACACCGCCGGCGACATCGACCCCGACGAGTCGGCCAAGCTCGCCGAGACCTTCGGCATCCGCGTCTACACGATCGGCGTCGGCACCAACGGCTACGCCCCCCTGCCGATCGACGACCCGATCGCGGGGCGGTTCATCCAGAAGGTGCCGGTGACGATCGACGAGGATCTCCTCCGGCGGATCGCCTCGCGCACCGGCGGCAAGTACTTCCGGGCCACCGACACCGCCAGCCTCTCCTCGATCTACGAGGAGATCGACCGGCTCGAGCGGACCGAGACCGAGGCCCGCCGCTATCTCGAATACGCCGACTTCGCGGTCGAGAGCGTCACGCTCGGCCGCGTCTCGCTGCCGCCGATCCTCGCCGTGGCGGTCGTCCTCCTCTCGCTTGACCTCGTCCTCGCCGCGACGCGGCTCCGCTCGCTCGTCTAACGCTTCGCTCGCCGCCCAACGCTTCGCCACCACGCCGTGCCCCTCTCCCTCGAACAACCCTGGTCGCTCCACTGGCTCTGGCTCGTCGCCCTCGCGGCGGCCGCGGTCTGGTGGGGCTTCGCGCGGCAGCGCGCGGCGATGCGCCTCTGGGCGGACGGCGGTCTCTTCCCGCGCCTTGCGCCCGGCGCCTCCGCGGTGCGGAACCTGCTGCGCGGCGGTCTCGCCATTCTCGCGTCGCTCGCCCTGGTCGGCGCTCTCACCGATCCGCGGGCCGGCGAGGTGCCGGTCGACGTGCGGCGCCACGGCATCGACGTCCTCTTCGTCCTCGACGTCTCGCGCTCGATGCTCGCCCAGGACGTCGCCCCCAACCGACTCGAGCGGGCCAAGCAGCTCGTCGCCGACGCCATCGACCGCATGGCGGGCGACCGCGCCGGACTCATCGCCTTCGCCGGCTCGCCGGTGCTGAAGTCGCCGCTCACCCTGAACTACGGGGCGCTCAAGAACTCGCTCAACGAGCTCACCACCCAGGACTCCGCCCGCGGCGGCTCGCTCCTGGGCGACGCGATCCGCATGGCCACCGACGCATTCACCGACCAGGTGAAGGGTGGCAAGGCGATCATCGTCCTCTCCGACGGCGAGGACATGGAGTCCTTCCCGGTCGAGGCGGCGAAGAAGGCCCTCAACGAGCGCGGCATCCGAACGTACGCGGTCGGGCTCGGCGACAGCACCGACGGCGCCCGCATCCCGGTGATGAAGGGACGCGAGCGGACGTGGCTCCTCTACGAGGGCAAGGAAGTCTGGACCAAGATGGACCCGAAGCTGCTCACCGAAATGTGCCTGGCCGGCGGCGGCGCGTTCGTCCCCGCGGGAACGAAGCTCGTCGACATGGGCGAGGTCTACGATTCGACGGTCGCCGCCGTCGGGCGCCGCGACTTCGAGAGCACCTCGGTGAAGCGGACGATGCCGCAGTTCCAGTGGTTCGCCGGACTCGCGGGCGTCCTGCTGGTGCTGGAGTCGCTGGTCGGACTGCGCCGCGGGCCGACCCGCGGGCAGGCGATCGGAACGGAAGGAGCCGCACGATGACATCACTTCTGTTCGCTCTCGTTCTTGCCGCGGCGCCCCCCTCGCCCGAACTCCTGCGCGAGGCCCAGGAGGCGCTGGCGAAGGGCGAGACCGCCGTGGCCATCGAGAAGTACGAGGCGGCGCGATCGGCCGATCCCGAGTCGTCGGCGCTCACCTACAACCTCGCCGTCGCGAAGTACCGTTCGAAGGCCTATCGCGAGGCGGCGACGCTCTTCCGAGACGCCGCGGCCGGAGCGCCGGCGCCGCTCGCGGCGAAGGCGATGTTCAATCAGGCGACGTCGATCTACGCCGGGGCGCTCGAGACCATCACCAATCCGCAGCCGACGGCGCCGACGGCTTCGCCCGCGCCGACTCCGGCGCCAACGCCTGGGACAGCGCCGGCAGGCGGCGGAGCGCAACCATCCGGCCCCTCGCTCGATCCGAAGGCGATCAAGGAGGCGATCGAAATCCTCGAGCAGTCGATGACCAACTTCCGGGACGCCATCAAGGCCGACCCCTCGGACGTCGATTCGCGCGTCAATGCCGAGAAGGCGTGGAAGCTCCTCCAGTCGCTGAAGCAACTGATGGACCGGCAGGAAAAGAAGAACCAAGAGAACAAGGACAAGAACCAGCAGAATCAGGACCAGAAGGACCAGAACCAGAAGAACCAGGACCAGAAGAACCAGGACCAGAAGAACCAAGACCAGAACGGTCAGGACAAGCAGCAGCAGAAGTCTGATCAGCAGAAGCAGGACGACCAGAAGCAGAACCCGCAACAGCAGGACGACAAGCAGCAGCAGCAGAAGCAGGACCAGCAGAAGCAGCAGGACGGCAAGGGCGACGAGAAGAAGGACGAGAGGAAGGACGGGCAGCAGTCGGATCAGCAGCAGGATCAGAAGGACAACCAGAAGCCCGACCAGAAACAAGACCAGAAGGAAAGCCAGTCCGGAGGCAAGGACCAGCAGTCGAAGGAGAACAAGGCGCGTCCCGCGGATGCCCAGCAGGATCAGCAGCAGGATCCGAAGGACGCTCAGGCCCAGCGGGTTCGCGTTTCCCAGCAGGACGCCGAGCGGCTGCTTCAGATGGTCCGCGACAAGGAGAAGCAGCGTCGCGCTGCGCTTCTCGCGCGGCAGCGCGGCAAGCAACCGCCGGTGAGCCGAGATTGGTGATCGCCATGCACAGAATCATCTTCACCCTCCTGCTCGTCCTCGCCCTCGTCGCGACCGCCCCCGCGCTGGCCGGTGACGTCGCCTTCCGCCAGCCGCCGCGCGAGGGGTTCGTCGGCGTCCCCGCGGTGCTGCAGTTCGAGATCCGCGACGCGAGCGACTTCACGCCGCCCGAGCTGCCCGCCGTCGATGGTCTCGAGATCACGCTCGGCCAGGGGCAGCACAAGTCGACGAGCGTCACCATCGTGAACGGCAAGTCCACGCAGTCGACCACGCAGATGCTCGAGGTCGAGATCGTCCCGAGCCGCGAGGGGCGATTCAGCGTGCCCTCGTTCTCGATCACCGTGGACGGCGAGACCTTTCAGAGCCCCGCCTTCACGCTGAACGTCAAGGCATCGGACACCGGCGACATTCTCATCGCCGACGTCGTCGCCGACCCGCCCTCGCCCTACGTCGGCCAGCCGACGCGCCTCACGCTTCGCATTTGGTTCAAGCCCTATCGCGATCCGAGCGTGAACCTCCAGCTCTCCGGCGGCGACATGTGGAGCCTGCTCGACGTGGAGCGCACCGAGTGGGGACCCTTCCGCAACGCCATCACGCAGATCGAGCGCCGCCGCCAGCGGCCGACCGACCGCGACCGCGTCCGCGGCGACGTCACGTATTCGGTGTTCGAGATCGAGGACACCTGGACGCCGACGCAGGCGGGCAACGCCGATTTCAGCGGCGTCGAGATCAAGGCCGGCTGGCCGACCGGCGTGCAGATCGTCCGCAACTTCTTCGGACAGAACCAGGCCCAGCTCACGGGCACGCGACCGGTCCGCGCCAAGGCCAGCGCGACTTCCATAACAGTTCGTCCGCTGCCGACCGAGGGCCGGCCCGCCTCCTTCGCCGGCGCCGTCGGCGACTTCACCGTCACCGCCTCGGCCCGACCGAACGACGTCGCCGTGGGTGACCCGATCACGATCGTCTACACCGTGAAGGCCCAGGGTCGCGACCCGCGATCGTTGGGCTCGCTCGAGACGCTGCAGGCTCCGCCGTTCGCGTCGCTTCCCTTCCTCACGAAGGACTTCCGGATCCCGAGCGATCAGCTCGGCGGCACGGTGCGTGACCGCGAGAAGACCTTCACCCAGACCTTCCGTCCGCTCAGCGAGAGCGTGACCGCGGTGCCGCCGCTTCCGTTCAGCTTCTTCGATCCCGAGGCCGGCACCTATCGCGAGGTCCTCACCGAGGCGATTCCGATCACCGTTCGGGCCGCCGAGCGCATGACCATGTCGCAGATCGTCGGCGGCCAGGGGGGCGCGGACCAGCGCGAGAAGGCATCGCTCACGGCGGTGGCCGGCGGGCTGCTTGCGAACGTGCCGCCGGGCGAGTCGCTTCTCGGCTCGTCGCGTGTCACGATCGGCACTGCGGTGGCCGGCGCCATCGCCCTGCCGCCATTCCTGTGCGCGGTGCTCTTCGTCACGCGGCGCGTGCAGCAGGCCCGTGACGCCGATCCGCAGCGGCGACGTGCCGCGCGTGCGGCATCGAAGGCCCTCGCCGCGCTTGGATCGGCGCCGAGCGCCGAGACCGTGCTCGCCTCGCTCACCGGATATGTCGCCGACCGGTGCGGACTCGGCGAGGGCACGCGGACGCGCGGCGATGCGGTTTCCGCGCTGCGGGCCGCGGCGGTCGACGAGGAACTCCTGCGCCGCGTCGACGGGCTGCTTGGCGCCTGCGAGCGGGCCCGCTACGCACCGGCCGGGGCGGCCGGCATTTCGGGCGACGAGGCAAGGGCGATCATCGGCCTCCTGGAGCGATGTTCGCTCACGGCCGCCGGATCCGGCGCGAAGGAAGGTGCGGCATGATGTTGCTCCGAGCATGCAGGGTGGCACTTCTCGCCATCGCGGCGACGGCGCCGATCGCCTCGGCGTCGGGGATCGGCGACCTCGAGCGGGCCCAGCAGAGTTACGACCGCGGCGTCGAGGCCAAGGCGACGAAGCCGGCCGAGGCCCGAGCCGCGTTTGGCGAATCGGCGGCGCTTCTCCGCCAGGTGGTGAGCGACGGCGCCGACAATGCCGGCGTTCACTTCAATCTCGGCAACGCGTACGTGCAGTCCGGGGACATCGGCCGAGGCATCGCGAGCTATCTCCGCGCCCAGCGCCTCGCCCCCTACGACCGCGCGATCGCCGCGAATCTCGCGACGGCCCGAACCGACATCGCCACGAAGATCGGCGGCGACGCGGTGAGCGACGGCAGCCGCATTGCGTGGTGGCGAGTGGTCGGCGAAGGTCCGCGGCTCTGGACCGCCATCGTCGCCTGGACGGCGTGCTGGGTCCTGGTCGCCTGGCCGCTCATCACGGGATCGCTCGGCTCCCGCGCCCTGCGCGCCGTGCGGGCCGCGGGGCTGGTCGTCGCGCTCCTGAGCGGCGCCACCGTCGGCATCGACCGCTGGCTCGCCGCGACGCGCCCGCTGGCCGTGGTCATCGCGGGCGACGTCGTCGTCCGCAAGGGCAACGGCGACGGCTTCGAGGCCCAGGTCGCCGAGAAGCTCAACCCCGGCGTCGAGTGCATGGTGCTCGAGTCGCGGCCCGGATGGCTTCGCGTGCGGCTCGCCGACGGCACCGAGGGATGGGTGCGCGAGGAGCAGGTCGAGCGCGTCTAACAGTTCGCCCGTGGCGTCCTCGGCCGAACGCGCGGCGCGGCCCCCCCGAGGCCGCTATTCCGCAGGCCGCTCGATCAGCCCCGCCCGCTTCAGGGCCTGGTTGCCGATCGCCGAGAGCAGGCCGAGGGCCGCGACGAGGAGGACGACGCCGATGATCGTCTCCAGGCGTCGCTTCGCGAAGAGGGCCATGAAGTCCTGCTCGCCCGCCGCCGCGGCCTGGGCGGCGATCACGACCGCGACCACCGTGCGCGGCGTCATGCCGATCGCCGTGCCGAGGATGTAGGGAACGAAGCGGGCGCCGCCGGCGGCCAGGGCGAGATTGGTGAATGCGAAGGGCGAGCTGGGCGGGAAACGCAGGAGCGTCACCACGAGGAGCGATCGCCCGAAGCCGCTCTCAACGAGCGCCTCGCGAACGACGCGGGCCTTCGGCCTCGCGTCGAGCCATGCGCGGTAGCCGTCGCCCGCGGCAAGCCGCGAGACGAGGTAGCCGATGAGCGCACCGCCGACGAAGCCGAGCAGCGCCCCGGCGATGCCCTCGGACTCGCCGAAGATCCACCCGCCGATAAGGCTCATCGCGTAGGTCGGCAGCAGGCCGAGGCCCGAGCAGAGCGCGAAGAGGAGGATGTAGACGACAAAGGCGTTGGGCCCGAAGTCACGGATCCAGTCGTTCAGCGAGGCGATGAAGCCGAGGGCCACGAATCCGAGAATCGCCGGGGCCGTGCACCAGAGGACCAGGAGGGGCGTCGCCACGTACTTCGCCCGGCCCGCGAGCGGGATGGGATTCGGGGCCGAATCGGGGGCCGGAGCCGGTTCCTGGGTCGGGGCGGTCATCGGCGCAGGGTACCTGAGGCGGTCGCGGGCGTCCCCATGGGCCCTCCCGCGCCCGCACGGTCCGCACGATTCGCACGACTCCCCCAGATGTCACAGACGGAACGGGCCGATGGTCCCCTCGGAGGTGGCGCGTGTCCGACGGCACAGGCCCGCACAACAGAGCTCCCCGATGGACGTTCGAGGTCTGGCCCGGCGGCATGGGGCCTCCGGTCATCCTGCTCGGCGCGGGGAACGGCGCGCTCCTGCGCGAGCTGCTGGACGGGCCGCTCGCCGGATCGCGTCAGCCGATCGCGATCATCGTTCCCGCCTCGTGTCGCGATCGATTCGAGGCGAGCGTCGCGGCCGGCGCCTGGGACGGCATCGACCGCGATCGCGTGCGATTCGCCATCGGCGACGATCCCTCCGCGGCGCTCGACCGCGCCTTCGCCGACCTCGGGCCGGCGCGGCTTCACGGGGCATCGATCCTCGTCGGCGACGAGCGGCTCTCCGACGACGAGCGACAGCGCTGCATGTCGATCCTCGCCCAACGGCATCGCGGCGAACTGCAGTCGATCGAGGCCGCGTCGGGACGATTTCGCGCCGCCGTCCGAACGCGGGTCCTGCCGCCGCGCTCCGTGTTCGGCGCAGCGGACCGCTCGACCACGGCCCTGCGCTTTCTCGGCGCGGACCTGATCGCCGCGGCCCGACAGTTGGGCCTCCGCGGCACCTTCCTCGAACTGGACCACCGACACGACCCCTTCCGCCCGCTCCGCCGGCTTGAGGCGCTGCTCGAGGCCCAACCCGACTGCCTGCTCTCCTTCGTCGCGAGCCGCCAGCGCGACTGGGGTGCGATCGCCGCCGGCATCCCGACGCTCTCCTACTGGTCGAGCGATCCCACGCGCTATGACATCGAGCGGATGGGCTTTGGCGAGGACGATCTCGTCTGCGTCTCCGATGCGGCCTGGACCGAGTCGTTCGCGCGGATCGGCGTGCGGGCCCATCACCTTCCGCTTGCGAGCGGCCTGCGCGCGGCGCTCGATCCGGCGCTCGACCGTTCCGAGTGCGAGCGGAACCGGGTCCTCCTCGTCGGCAACCTGCCTGCGGCCGAAGACGTGCTGCCCTCCGACCTTCATGCGCTCCTGCCGTCGATCCATGGCGCCGCGGCGGAGTTCCTCGACTGCGCCGATGGGTGCACGGCCGATGCCTTCGCCCGTTCCCTCGCCCGAGAACCCCTCCAGCGAGCGACGGTCGCGCGGGCCATCGAGTTTGCCGCGACGCGCCTGGAGCGACTTCGGGTCGCGACCACGCTTGCCGCGGCGAACGTTCCCCTTCGCATCCACGGCTGCGCGCGATGGCAACCGGCACTTGCGGGCACCGCCGCCGAAGGGCTGTGGGAGGGCGCGCTCGGCGACCGCGCATCGAGCGCCGCCGCGTTCCGAAACGCCGCGGCGGTCATCAACGTCGTAAGCCGCAATGGGCGCGACGGCGTGAACATGCGGGTCTTCGACGTCGCGGCCTGCGGCGGCGTGCTGGTCTCCAGCGACACGCCCGGCCTGCGCAGGGCCTTCGCGGTCGGCCACGAGGCCGTGGCATTCTCGACCGTCGCCGCGTTGCCCGAGCTCGTGCGTCCGCTGCTCGACGATCCGTCGCGCCGCGCCGCCATCCGCGCCGCCGCGGAGACGAGGGCCCTCCGCGATCACACGTGGGAAGCGCGATGGCGACGCGTCTTCGTGCTTCTCGCCGAACGATGCGTCGGGGCCGAACGAGCCGTCGGCCTGGTCCCTCGCCTCGCCGCCTAAACCAGTACAGTGCGTCCCCGCATGGGGTCGCACCCACCGTCACAGGCGCCCGCATCCGCTCCGCCGCTCGCACCGGCGCGGAGCCGCTCGGGTTGGGGCACGAGCGCGGTGCACTGGTCGCAGTACCTTGCGGTGCGGGCGATGTGCGGACTTCTCGAGCCCTACTCGCCGGACCAGTCGATCCAGACCGCGCGGGCGATCGCGAGCGTCTACGCCCGATGCACCTCCAAGCGCATCGAGCGGGCCCGCGTCAACGTCGCCCGCTGCTTCCCCGATCGGAGCCGCGAGGAGACGGAGCGCATCGCCGTCGAGAGCGTGCGCAACATGTTCGAGCTCTTCATGGTGGACGCGGTGGTGATGCCGAAGATCGTCCGCGAGTGGAGCTGGCAGCGCTACGCCCAGCTCACCGACTTCGGCGACACGCTCGACCTGCTCCTCGGCGACCAGCCCTGCATCTTCCTCACCGCCCATGCCGGCAACTGGGAGTTCCTCGGCTACTTCCTCGCCCTCATCGGCTTCCGCATGACGGCGCTCGCCCGGCCGCTCGACAATCCGCTCATCTACGAGTGGCTGCTCAAGACCCGCGAGGCCAGCGGACTGCGCGTGCTGACCAAGTGGGGGGCGACGGAGGAACTGCAGCGGATCATCGAGGGGGGCGGGAAGATCGCGTTCATCGCCGACCAGAACGCCGGCGACGACGGCGTCTTCGTCCCCTTCTTCAATCGCCTCGCGTCGAGCTACAAGTCGATCGGACTGCTTGCCATGCGGTACCGAATCCCGATCGTCGCCGGCGTCGCCCAGCGCGTCGGCAACCGATTTCGCTACGAGATCTCCGCCACCGACATCATCCGTCCGAGCGAATGGGAGTCGCAGGACGATCCGCTGTATTACATCACCGCCCGCTACAACCGCGCGATCGAGCTGATGATCCGCAGGGCCCCGGAGCAGTACCTCTGGGTCCACCGCCGCTGGAAGAGCCGCCCGAAACACGAGCGACAGGGCGAGTCCATGCCTGAGCGGCTGCGGCGGAAGATCGCGGCCTTGCCGTGGATGACCGAGGAGCTGCTGGCCGAGGTCGCGAAGCCGCTTGGTTAGCCCTTGCGACGGAAGGGTGGAACGGGCGAGGCGGCGGGCTATGCTGCGGGCATGCCCGGCACGCTTGAAGGCCAACGAATCCTGATCGTCGACGACGACGCCGACATCCTCGGCTCGATCGACCTCGCCCTCCGCTCCGCCGGCGCGGTCACCCGGACCGCCCCAGACGGGAGCGCCGCGGTCAGTGCCATTCACGAAGAGCGGCCTGACCTGATCGTGCTGGACATGATGCTCCCAAAGGCATCGGGCTTCCTCGTCATGGAGAAGCTGCACGAGCTTGCCGCCCCACCGCCGGTGATCATGGTGACGGCCAATCAGGGGCGGCGCCATCAGGCGTATGCCGAGAGCCTCGGCGTGGGGGCGTACTTCCTGAAGCCAGTCCCCCTGCAGCGGCTGGTGGCGAAGGCCGCCGAGCTGATTGCCGCCGACACGACACGCGAAGGCGATGGCGACGGTGACGCCCGGGACGGAAGGGGCTAGCCGAGGCTGGCGGATTCGCCAAAACAGGCCAAAGCCCTCCATGTCCTCGGTACACTGTCCGTCTTTCGCACGCCCACGATGCCCCGTAGCCTCGTCGTCCTCTCACCCTCGCCCCCGCCCTCCGGCGGAGGCATGGCGCCCATCGGCACACGCCGCGAGATCCTTGGGATCCTTCGGCTGCTGAATACCGCGCCGCAGGAACCTGGCGAGGACGTGCTGTACGGGCCGGGGATCGAGCTGGAGCTTCCTCCGAGTCTCGATCCAGTCACCCAGATGCTGCTCCGCCTCACCGACGAGGACGTCGGTTGGGACGTGATTCGAGCGATCGCCCACCGCACCCACTGGCGGCTCTTGGATCCGCTGTCGGGCCGCGAGCTGCGCCTGAGCTAGTCCCAGGCCGCGTCCACCAGCCCACGCCCGTCCCGATCCACCGCCCATGCCGCAGGAAACAAAGCAGAAGTTCGAGGTTCCGTCGAGTGCGTCCCCCGCCGTCCGGCAGGGCGCGATCGTCTCCGCGGCCGATGCGACCGAGCTTCGCCATGCGCTGGACGACGCCTTCGACTATCGCGGCGACGTGACCATCACGACCAAGGCTGGGGCTCGCATCGAGGGCTACCTCTTTGACCGCCGCAGCGGCGCCACGCTCGAGCAATCGTGTGTTCGACTGATCCCTGCGAGTTCGACCAGTCCCTCCGGCGAGGAGAAGGTCACCGTTCGCTACAGCGAGATCAGCTCGCTCGAATTCTCCGGCCGGGACACGGCGGCGGGCAAGACCTGGGAGAACTGGGTGAAGCGCTACGCCGAGAAGAAGCTCAAGGGCGAAGCTGCGAACATCGAGGCGGAAAAACTCGACTGAGCCGGTCGCGACGGTGTCGGAAGGCCGCGCGGACTCCGGGCCATCAGCCGCGATCGCGCTCGATCGCACGCCGTTGGTGTGCCGTCATGCCGTTGTCCTCCCCACCACCGGAAAGAAAGAAGCCGCCGTCGAGGCCTTCAGTTCTCGACGGCGGCCTTGCACCCGCAACGGGCCCCGCGCTCGTTCCACGCTAGGCGAGACTCGGCACGGGAGGCCGGTACACACCCCGTGAGGGGGTGCATCGGCTCAGCGGATGCGGCCGAGCCCATTCCAAGGAAGGGCTCTGCATCCAATACGAATGGGAAAGCGGAATCCTGACGGACGGGCTGCAAACGAATCAGAGTTTCTTCGTGAGCCCCTCGGGCGCGCAGAACGCGCTGCCATGGGCATCCGGCCAGTTCGGAGTCGGCCGGCGGGAGCGGAGCCGCAGGGGCGTTCAGATCCGTTCGGCCTCGGCGGCCAGGCGGCGCATCTCGCCGAGCGAGCGGATGATGGCTTCCGTCCGCTCGATGGCACTGTCCAAGGCCGAGACCCCGGTGACGGTGCGGATCGCGTCCTCGCGACCAGTTTCCTTCAGCTTCGCTTCCACCTGCTCGCGGCCCGCCTTGAGGGCTCGCAGCGTCGCCACCGCTTCGTCAAAGACGGCCCGCGTGGCGGGATCGAGCGTCGCGGAGATCGCCGCATAGGCGTCAATCCGGAGGGGATTGCCGCGATCGGCCGCACCCGCGCCGGTGCCGGCGGGGAGCGATTCAGGAGCGTCAAGGGCGGCGCTGGCGTCCGGGGCGCAGGAAGCCGCGCCCGCCAACCGCAGCGAGTAGGTCCGTTCGGCCCCGTCCGTGGGGCGAATCGAGGGTCGTTGGCGATCCATCGGTGCGGGATGATCGCACGCGCCCCCGCCGGGGGCAAGCCTCCCCCACGCGAAATCCTGTCCGAGAACCAGCGCGACGTTCACTCGACGCGGGCGCCACCCGACCGCGATTCGCCCGTGTGGATGCCGAGGGTGGGCGTCAGCCCTCCTTCGACGACCCGATGCACCGCGAGACGAGCTGGCTGTTCTGGGTGACGCCGGCGATGTTCGTGGCGATTTCGCGGGTCGCACTGACCTGTTCGGAGACCGACTGCGAGATCGCCGCGGCGCTCTCCGCCATGTGTCCGACGGCCGAATCGACGGCCTTGATGAGCGACCCGACTTGGCCGACGGTCGCGTCCATGCGCTCGAGCTCCTTCCCGATCTGGTCCGTGGCGTGGGCGGCGTTTCGGGAAAGCTCCTTCACTTCCTTCGCGACGACGGCGAATCCGCGGCCGGCCTCACCCGCCCGAGCCGCCTCGATCGTCGCGTTGAGCGCCAAGAGATGGGTCTGCTCGGCGATCGTCGTGATCACCCGGATGATCGTGCCGACCTTGCCGGCGACGTCGCGGAGCTGCTCGACGCCGGACTCGGCCTCATCGACCTTGGCGACGACCTGCTGTCCCTGGGTTGAAGACTCCTGCGCCTGGCGGGCAATCTCCGAGCCGCTGGCATTGAGCTCCTCGCAGGCGGCGGCGACGGAACCGACGTTGGTCGCGTTCTCCGCAGCGAGCGACGCCACATAGGCGAGCTGCTCGCCGCTCTTCTTCATCTTCTGGCCGGCCTGGTTGATGACCCGCGAGCTGTGTCGGTAGCTCCCCTGCATGCCGCGCAGCAGCACCGGGCGGTGGAAGCGATCGCTGCTGCACTGCTTCATCGCGGCCGCCGCTTCGCGCACGAACGCGTCGGACATGTCGAGGAGCCGGTTGATCGCGCGACTCAGCCGCTCCAGCTCGCCGCCCGCGCGTACGCCGGTGATGCGGGCCTCGAAGTCGCCCTGCGACGCGCGTTCGCAGACGTCGATGAGGCGCTGGACGTCGGCGGAAGCGATCGTTGATGCGGCGGGGTTCACGGCCGCAGCCGGGGAGGTCGGTTCACTGGTCATACGGAGACGTCCATCGCGGTGTGCTGCGAGAGCTGAAAGACGAAGCGGCTGTAGTCGGTCTTCTGCGAGGCGAGCAGTTCGTTGAGCGCTCGAGTGCTTGCGGCCAGCGCGGTCGGCGCGTCGGGCTGGGCGCGTTCGATGTCGCGCAGCGTCTTGTAGAGCGCCTGCACCTTGGGCAGTGCGTCGGGATAGGGAACGCGTCGGCTCGAGTGGTAGCCGACATGGGCGCCGTGCACGTCGAGACTCGGCGTCACATGGGCGAAGACCCAGTAGTGATCGCCGTTCTTGGCGAGATTGACGACGTACGCGAAGATCTCCTCACCGGACTTCAGCGTCTCCCAGAGGAGCTTGAACACGCACCGCGGCATGTCCGGGTGCCGAATGAGATTGTGCGGCTTCCCGAGCACCTCCTCTTCGGTGTAACCGGCGACGCGCAGGAAGACGTCGTTGGCGTACGTGATGACGCCCGCGAGATCGGTCTTGCTGACGATGAGCTCCTCATCGTCGAACGTGATCTCGCGGCCGGTCGGAGCAGTCGTCGGGTGTCGCATGTGGGATCCTCGGGCGTCCATCGCCGTTGACGCGATGTACCCATCGGTCGATCACCGCGACGCGTGCCGGGAATCCCCGCGATTGCGATCTTCAACGGTCCGTCTGGAAGGCCTGTGATTCGGAATGTCCGTCGGGAATCGCAGCGACGGACAAGGGGGACAGCTCCGGGCCGCGAGAGGCGGACAGGGCTTGGAGGCCGCTGCCGCCCCATCGGCAATGAGGGCGCGACGTGAGCCAGATCGAGCCAAAACTTCCGCGCGTTGCGAACCGCAATGGCGTAGGCGAACGAGTCCAAACGCGACCGGCGTCTGCAATGCCGGCGGTCTTCGGACCGCGTGAGGCGTCTGCGTCGTCCCGTTACGGAGTGCCCCAATTACCGAGCAAGATCGCTAGGTCCGCAGCATCCACCGTGCAGTTACCGTCGAGGTCACCGATGCATTGCACGCAGTTCTGACAGAGCCCCCAACCTCCGAGCATGATGGCCAGATCCGCGCCACCGACCGAACCGTCGCCGTTCAGGTCGCCGATGACGACGTTTGGCACAACACGAGCCGAGGTTGGAATGGTGAAGGAGTCGGAGGCGATACCGCCGTCGGCGGTGATCACAAGCAGATCGGGAAGACCGTCGTGGTCGAGGTCACCATCCAAGAGCAGTCGAGCGCCATCCGACGCCGGGACGCTGCCCCCGGCATTGAAGCTGGCCTGCTGGTTGGCGAGGTCGTTCCGAACCTTTCGGGCTGTCTGGCCCCCACCATCCGTCACCGCGACGACCATGTCGAGGTCGCCGTCCTCGTCGTCATCAAGGAACACGGCCGATCGCGGATCCAGACCGACTGGCAAGCTGACAGCGTTGGCGAACTGCACCGGAGATCCTGGGCCACCACCCGATTGGCCTGTCTGGTTGATCAGAACCGACACGGTTCCGCCGATCTTGTCGACGGTGATCAGGTCTGGCAGCGGCGCGCTGTATCCGCTGGGAACGACCTGATCGACATCGCGGGCGATGACCTGGATCGGCTTGGTGCCGACCGCCAGGTCAATGGCGGGCGAGGACGCGAAGGTCCCGTTGCCATTGTTCAGATAGACCTGAACCCTGTTGCTTGCAGCCAGCGCGACCGCGAAGTCAATGTCGCCGTCACCATCAATGTCCGTCGGATCGACGCTGCAGGGAACGCTCGCGAGCGGAACACCGATGGTCTGTTGGGTGAAACCGCCGCCGCCGCTGAGCAGGACGCGCACGGTGCTGTCGCCCATGCACGCAACAATCAGGTCGGCAATGTTGTCCCCGTTCAGGAACGCGGTTGCCACGGCATCCGGACTGCTCATCGAGGGGAATGGGGGACCCGACCAGGGGATCAGACCTGAGCCTGTGCTCTTGAACACCACGAGACCGCCGTTGCTCACGCTGTTGGCGGCAATCACGTCATTGAGGCCATCGCCATCGAGGTCGCCGCTGGCCACGGCGGCGAGCTGCGTGCCTGCCGGCACATCCAGCACACCGCTGTTGTTGAGGCCGCCCGATCCGTCTGGCGTGAGATTGAGCACCACCTCGACCAGTCCGCTTCCGCCACCGGCGGTGCCCGAGGGTATCGAGAGGATGAGGTCGGGCTCTCCGTTGTCGTCGATGTCGCCCAGCGTGCCGGCACTGGGAAGGAAGCTGATGCCCTCTGCGGATTGCCCGCCGAGCCCCGAGCTGTTGGGCAACGGCTGGAAGGTGATGGTGACGTCGCTTCCGCCACCCTTCTGATCTGCGGCGAGATATTGCACGTCGGCGCGAAGATCGGGAATGCCGTCCACAAATGTCACGTCGAAGCGGCCGTTGATCGTCGCAGCGCTGACGACCGTGAACGAGTCGCCTTGCGTGGGAGGTGTGGAGCCTGGAGTGAGGGACAGGCCACCGGAGAGATCGGCGTTGCCGCCACACACGACGCCCACCGGCGCAGCGGTGGAAGAACCCGCAACGGCACTCAAGGTGCCGGCGACATCGCCACCCAAGGCAGCTTGTTGGTAGCCACCGGTGATCGCGAGTTGCCCGCCGTTGCCGCCGGACAAGACGCTGATGTCACCGACATTGAAGACCGTTCCGTCGATCGTGCCGTTGCCGCTGATCGAGCCGTTCGGATAGATGGTGACTTGCGGAATGTCCAACGTGCCCCCGTTGAGGACGACTTCGCCAGTGCCTTGCACGCCCACCCGAAGCTGCCCGATGGATGTTGTCTCTGTCCATCGCGAGCCAGCCCCGACGATCGAGACGAGTCCGCTCGAGCCGCTCTGAGCGCCCACGTCGATCGGGGCGAAACCCAGCACCGATGTCGTGAGCACACTGCCACCGCCGAGGATCAGGGCGCCCGTCCCTTCGTCGCCAATCGCGATCCGTGTCGCATCGACGTCCGCTGCCCCGGAGTTGGAAAGCTCAAGCGTTCCGATCGCGCCGACCGCAGCCCCCATCGACAGCTGCAAGAGCGCTCCGGTGACGAGGCTTGCGCCATTCTCAATCATCAGCGTGCCGTTGCCGCTGTCGCCAATGGTCAAGTCCCCGGAGCTGACCTCAAACGTCGAGCCGAGATCGCTCACCGTGATGACACCCGTCGCCGATGACGACTGGCCGATCGTCACCAGCGAGGTGTTGGCGAGAACCTCGGCACCGTTCTGCACGAAGATGTTCCCGACTCCCTGGCCTCCGACCGCCAACGTATCGCCCATGATTTGCCAAAGGGATCCGGCATTGCGTACGAACGCGTCGCCGCGGGCACCGAACCCACTTCCAAGATGCGCCTCACCCAACGTGATGGCATCGGCGCCGGTCTCAACGATCAGCTCTCCTCGTCCGCTCACGCCCGCGATCAGGTCGCCGTCGTTGTAGAGCAGCATGCCCGGGCTGCTGAGCCTGAGACGGCCAAGGCCACCGATGCCGGTACTGTCGAGTCCAACGGAGAGCGTCGCAAGCTGGTCCGTTCCGGACGCGCTCAAGCTCTCGAATTTCGCCTCAGTCAGACCGGACGCACCGCCCTTGACAAGCAGGGAAGGACTGGATGGCTCGGTCACTCCAACGAGGACCAACGCGGTGTTTGCGAGATTGAAGCGAGCAACGCCCCCGGTGGGCGCGGCGAACAGCACTTGGAGCCCGCCGATGACGGCGCTTCTCGGCGGCACGGGCATGAGATTCAGCGGAAGATCCAGGACCGGCGTGAGCTTCACCACATCCGACTCGGTCGGAAGCTCGTGTACCCCTGCGTTCCCGCCTTCGTAGGTCCAACTGAGGGGATTGAAGAAGTCGCTCTGCGGGCTGGGGACCCACAGCACGACGAAGACATCGTTGAGGATCACTCCCCAAAATCCCCCCCGCATCTCGAATCCGCCACCGAGCAGCGGCATGCCGGCAGCGGACTGTCCGGCGGTGCCGACGACCTCGTAGGTCCCCCCGGCCATCGGGATGGCAGTGCTCGGTTCGAGCGTGAAGATGTCTACGCCGTCGTCCGCCCGCAGGGTGGTGACCGTGCATAGGGCCACGAGGGCAGCAAGACCGGACGTAGTCGAATTCGATTTCATCGGCGAACTCCGTTGCGGCAATCAGCGAGGGGTCGTTGCGGACTTCGCGTTCAAGAGCGTCTCGATCCGGGCAAGCTGGGCCTTGAGCTCGGCGATCTCGGCAGCCTGCTGCATCAAGGTCCTCTCCAACTCGCTGTTCCTGGCGTCGAGCTCCTGAATGGCGGCAACCGAATACGGGATGAGGGGCGAAGTATCGACATCGAGGAGGGGGCTCCCATCCGGCGCCTTCACACCCGACTCATGCACGTGATTGGGGAAGACCTCTCGGAACTCCTGCGCGATGACGTTGAATTCGCAACTGGCACTCGCCGTGGGGTGTTCCGCGCGATACCAGTCGGCGTAGCGGAACGAGACGGGGCGAATGCCCCGAAGTGTGTCGAGCGCGCCCGTGATCGTTGCGATCGCCGTTTTGGCACGACGGTCAGAAGGCGTTTTCCACGAAGCCCCTCCAACCGACTTGAATCCATCGCCCTCGACCTCGAATTGATACGTCGCTGGGTTGCGGTTCACGCCGAGGCGGCCCGCA
This sequence comes from Phycisphaerales bacterium, assembly GCA_044220875.1. Classification (GTDB taxonomy): domain Bacteria; phylum Planctomycetota; class Phycisphaerae; order Phycisphaerales; family SM1A02; genus JAEUIT01. The sequence continues at coordinate 420,726 of JBGAQH010000004.1, forward strand.
CCACCGGCGCCCCCAACAACCGTGGTCTCTGCGAACGGATTGAGATAGAGCCAGTGTCCCGTGCCGGACTGCAGCACAAAATCTCCGCTGCTCCGGATCGCGGAGTCCACGAGAATCGAGCTCGTCGGACCCGCCCCCACATGGAGGGTGGCACTCACGTCGGGCTGCGCGGCCCCGAGCGCGACTCGCCCGTCGGCATCAATCACGAGCCGATTCACTCCGGCGGTCATCAGTCCAAGGGGATGCGCCGATGCCATACCCATCGAGAATGATGGAAACGGGTTGAAGGTGTTCTGCCCGAGAATCTGGAAGATCCTCGCAGGCTGCCCATCCTGTTCCCGAATGACATCGATCGAGGAACCGCCCTGTCCGGTGAAATTGAATCGCACCTGACTGGCCTGATCTGTTCCTTGGAAGGCGTAGAACTGGAGCGGGTACTGCGGCGTCGTCACGTTGACGCCGATGTAGTTGTTTGCCGCGATCGCGACCGGACCGTACTTCAGGGTCGTGCCTTCGAGCTTCCACTCGCCGCCCCCCTGCGAGAAGATCGAGTACGGCACGGCATTCATCGACTGCCGCGGCGAAAGCGTGATGTAGCTGCCGCTCCCCGCCGGCGATCGGACCGCGATTTGCAGAAATCGCGCCGAGCCATCCCAGACGTCGAAACCGAAGTCGGGCGCCAGGACAAATAGTCCCTTGTCGACGGCGACGTTCGGCATGTCGATCGGCCCCGCCAACTGCGCACCGCCGTTGGCCGCGTTCCACAGCGAGACCCTGAAGTCGCAGGTGTCCGTGACCGGAATCCCGCCGAGCTTGAGACGTCCCTGATAGGTGAACGCCGACTGAGATTGGGCGAAGCCGCTTGCGTTGAGCAGAAGTGCGGCACAGAGCGTTGCGAGGCGGATGATTGAGTGCATGGCTATCTCGTAGTTGGATATTCCGATTCGACGGCGCCGTGATACCGATGTCCGTGCATGCGACGAGCGTCACTGTGGGAGACGCACGTAAACGCGCTCGAACGACCTTCCGACGAACGGAGGTCTCTCCCCTATCACGCCGACATCAGGGAGTCAGTCAGTGCGATCAGCGCGTGGCGAACGGGCCACGTGCCACAACGCAAGTGCAATCGGATGTTCGCAGATCACACGACCGCGAGTCAACCCCCTCCTCGATGATTGTCGATGCCGTTTCGACGCTTGTCGCATCAGTACCATGGGCGCAAACACGAGGAAGCCTGATCGTCGCGCAGCGATGAATGACGTTCCCCACTTTCACCTCACTGCAGTCGTCGATTCTTCGAACGTGGGAACTCGGTCTTGAGCGAGCGATGCGACACCATTCGGACGACGTCGGCGCCGACTCGGCGTATCACCCAATGACGCTGGCGTGTCCTGCGGGGAATGGATGCGACCCACGGGGCAACGGTGGATCGGCGATGTTGCAGGGCGTGCGTGCCGCAGCTTCATCGCTCCGGGAGCTCGAAGCGTCTTGACCGTCGACCTGTTCCTCCACATGGGTGGTCGTAGTCAGACGGCGCCCATGCCAGACGACGCTCCCTGCCGGGCCGGTCGATGCCTACGTTTCGGGCGAGTCGCGGCGCAAGCGGCTCGTCGGGCATGCGCCTTACCCGCCCCCGTCGCCGTCTCGATCATGTTCCAAACCCGAACGTCCATCGCTCCAGCGCGTTCAGTGACTCGTCCTATCCTTTGCGTCGCGGGTCGCTCCGCACGCATCGCCGATGGCCTTCTCCAACTTCGCCTGTGCCAACGCGAGCCTCGGCTTCCGCTTGACGGCATCCGATGAGTCGAGTCGGCGATCGAGCAACGGCTTCAGAGCCTGCGCCGTCGTGCAGAATTGCTCGAGCCGGCCGCCGTGATCGCGGAACGTCAAGAGGTAGAGCGCAGCCTGTTCGACGGTCTCGTCGGATGACGTCGTGGAGTCGACGATCGCGGCGATTTCGCTTGCGAGCTTGGCACCATCAGGCTCATCCGCGGCCCGGGCGACTGCGGTGGCGAGGGCCGCCTCCTCGACCATGTCCAAGTAGGCTCTCGATAGCGTGCCGAGACCGCGGACCTCGGCCAACCTTCGCTCGAAGTCGGCGATGGCCGCAGGAAGGTCCGATCGCGAACCCAGCGCAACGAGCGCTCGAACGCGGCCGGCAGACTCGGTCGCGAGCAGGCTCTGAACGACTGCATTCTTCGTTCCGGCGCCCGATTGGGCCGAGGCCAATACTGCGACCGCCGAGTCGTAGGCCTCGATCGCTCGCGCTGGCGCTCCGCTGTTGAGGTGGGCTTCGCCCTGGGAGATGCGGAGTTGGCCAAGACGACGCGAAAGTGTCGGATCCGGTCCGGCGACGTATCGGTCGAGCGCGAGTGCGAGTTCGCGGGCCGCCGACTCGTATTTGGCGGCCGCGTCCGACCATCGCCCCTGCTTCTCGTCAAGCCGGGCCTCCTGCTCAAAGGCCCGTGAGATAAGCGACTGCTGCGAGACGGCGTCGGTGACCGTCCGGATCGGGTCCTTCGACAGCTCCCGGAACCGATCGAGCATCTGCCGAGCGTCGCTGAACAGACCAAGTTCGCGGTAGTTGCGAGACGCCCATTGGGCGCTATCGATGAGCGCCAACCGCCGCTCCACCGTGGCCTCCTTCTCAAAGGCCTTGGCTCGCATATCGAATGCTGCCTGAAACGCCTTCACCGCCTCAGCGTGGGCTTTGTGCTCCTCGGCCATGGCGCCCACACGACACTCGACCGATGCGGCAAGCTCAAGGTCCGTGGCATTCTCCGTAGCGCCCAGCCCGGCGGCGCGAACGAGCGTGGCCGCCTCGTCCACGAGCTTCTTCGCCGCCTCAGGCTCACGTCGCCCGAGAAGGTCCGCTCGCTGGATCTGCGACCGAATGAAAACGCGGAGGCGACTGGAGGACGCGGCGAGCGCCGTCGGTGCGGCGCCGTCACTGGCCACGCGCATCGCCTCGGCCAGGTCGGCGTCGGCAGCGGGCTCCTCGCCCAAGCGACGCTTGATCAATCCACGAAGCCGAAGGACGTCGGCGTGGGAAGCGACCACGGCATCGTCCGTGGGAGCCACGGCCTGCAGCTCCGACCACAATCGCTCCGCCTCGTCGGCGACGGACAACACCTTGGTCTTCGACTGGCTGAGGGCGCTCGTCGAGACGGCAGCCTGGTCCGCCACCGCGGCAAGCAGTGTGCGGCCAGTCATCGCACGCTGCTTCCTTCGGTCGGGCGAGTCACCCGCGAGTCCCGAAATGCCGCTGAGTACCTCAGCGACCTCCACCCGCAGATCGCGACCGTACTCGCGTCCCGGATCCCCCTCGGACAGCGGACGTGCCCCAAGTTGGGTCATGAGCATCTGGGAGAGCCCGCTGAGTTCGTCGGCGTAATTCCCGCGGTTCTCCTCCTCGAGCCGCCGTTTGTCGCTCTCGGCCCGCAACGCCCGCATTTCAGCAACTGCGCTCCACACGACCGCTCCGAAAACGACGGAGCCCACGACCAGCTTCCAGCGATGGCGACGAATGAAGGTGCTTGCCCGATAGGTCCACGCATCGCCGCGGGCCTTGACGGCCTCTCCAGCGAGGTGGCGCTGAAGATCGTTGAGCAGATCATTCGCCGAACCGTAGCGCCGGATCGGTTCCTTGCGCAGGGCCGTGAGCACGATGTTGTCGATGTCGCCAAGGAGCTGTCGTCGCAGGCGATCCAGCGAGGTGCCTCGGCGCGTTGCAACCTTGCCAACATCGACGGACGCGGTCGTCGGCGGATCGGTTGGGGCCACCACCGTGGTCAGCTTGTCGCTCGGCGCGACGATCCTGGTGTCCTCAACGATTTTCGATGCGGCCTGGCGCATCCGACTCGTGAGGAGGTACGGGCGCTGTCCTGCGAGCAGTTCGTACAGAATCACGCCCAGCGAGTACACGTCGCTCCCGACGGTGAGCGGATCGCCGCGCAACTGCTCGGGGCTCGCGTACTCGGGCGTCAGCGCCGAGTCCTCTCCGACCGTCACCAAGTCCGACGACGCCTCGGCGTCACGCGAGAGGAATCGGGCAATGCCGAAATCCAGGAGCTTCGGCACGCCATCCCGGTCGACGAGGATATTCGACGGCTTGAGGTCCCGGTGCAGGATCAGTCGATCGTGGGCGTGTTGCACCGCTTCGCAGACCTTGCCGAAGAGTTGCACGCGGTCGCGCACCGTCAAACCGTTTCGATCGCAATAGTCGGTGATGGAAATACCCTCGACGTACTCCATGACGAAGTATGGTTCGCCGTTCTCCGTTTCGTCGGCGTCGAGGAACCCGGCGATGTTCGGGTGGTGAAGCGACGGAAGAATGTGGCGCTCCCGATGGAACCGTCGAATGGCGTTGACGTCCGCCACGCCAGGCTTCAGGACCTTCAACGCCACCACGCGCCGCAGGCCGTCATCGGACGAGGCCAGATAGACGACGCCGAAGCCGCCCTGTCCGAGGCGCCGGATGACCCTGTATCGCCCAATACGCTCGGGAAGAGCGTCCTCGCGTTCAGGACGATGGCCGTCACCATGTGCGGGGGGCGACCCGCCGCGTCCGCTGTCGCCGGAGCTCGCCGCGGTTCTGGCAAGGATCGCAGGCTCGCGGTCGGCAAGGACGCGGGCGACCAGGACGCGAAGGTCGCTGTCATCGCCGCACAGGGCGTCGAGCTCCGCATCGCGGCGCTCGGGCGCCATCCCGAGCAGGCGGTTCGCGATCGCTACCTCTCTCGTTTCCTCGTCCATGCGCGGTCCCCACGGGTGTTGCGTGGGATGCTATCTGACGAGGACGCCGCCGGTACCCCTTCGCCATCATTCACGCCACGCGCTGCATCACCACCGCCGACTCCTTGGCTTCCGGCACATGCTGCCGGACCAGGTCGACGAGCTGCCTGGCGTCCTTCGGACGGCGGGTCGGATGCAGGTCGCGGAGCATGGCGGCGATCGCGGTGGGCTCGGGATTGGGCAGGCCCCAGATGCGGATGTCGGGGTGACGCGTCGGGCGAATGCTCTCGCGGTCGAGGGCCAGTTCCTCGAAGAGCTTCTCGCCCGGGCGGATGCCGGTGTAGACGATCGGCATGGTGCCGTTGCCGACGGCGGCTCGCTGGGGTTCGGTCCTTCGGTCGGGGAATGCCGGCGTCAGGCCATGGGCTTGGATGAACCTCGCCGCCAGATCGATGATTCGCAGCGGCTCGCCCATGTCGAGGACGAAGACCTCGCCCGCGCTCGCGCTTGGGTCGTGAAGCGCCGCGGCCTGGATGACCAGCGCCGCCGCCTCGGGGATGCTCATGAAATAGCGGGTCATGCGCGGGTCGGTGATGGTCAGCGGTCCGCCGTCGCGCACCTGCCGCTTCCAGGTCTCGAGCACGCTGCCCGAGCTGCCGAGCACGTTGCCGAACCGCACCATCGAATAGCCGGTGCGGCCGGTGCGGGCGCTCGATGCCTGTCCATGGCGGTGCACATGCTGCACGTACAGCTCGGCGAGCCGCTTGGTCATGCCCATCACGCTCGTCGGGTTGACGGCCTTGTCGCTTGAGATCATCACGAACCGCTCGCAGCCGCAGCGCAGGGCGGCGTCGGCGGCGCTGATGGTGCCGAAGACGTTGTTGTCGATCGCCGCCGCCGGGTGGTCCTCGCTCAGCGGCACGTGCTTGTGCGCCGCGGAATGGAAGACGACGTCCGGACAGACGGAGGCGAAAAGCTCCTTCGTCGCATCCGCGTCGACGACGTCATGCAGCGCCGCATGCCGACGGAGCTGCGGCCACCTTCGGGCGATCTGCCGATCGATCTCGAAGAGCGCGTTCTCGCTCCGCTCCACCATCACCAGCCGATCCGGCGCATAGCCCGCGACGATGCGACAGAGTTCGCTGCCGATCGATCCGCCGGCACCGGTGACGAGCACCGTGCGTCCGCGGATCGTTCGGGCAATCGAGCCCTCGTCGAGCGTTCGCGGCGGACGTCCGATGAGCGACCCGAGGTCGACGTCGATTTCCGTCCGTGGGCCTATGCCGGCAAGCTGATCCTCCAGCGTCGGGAGGAATCGATCCGCAATGCCCAGCTTGCGGAGTCGGGTGCGCACCGCGGCGATGAGCTCCGGCATCGCCGCGGGCAAGCTGACGAGCGCGAGACTCGGTGTCGACAGACGGCACACGGTCTCGAGCTCGTCCAAGTCACCAAGCACCGGCAAATCGCGGATGTAACGCTGGCCTTCACGCTGGTGCACGACACACCCTGCGAGAATTGGGGCCGAGGCGACGAGGGCGAGTTGCCGCTCGACGGCGCGGATGGTGGCTGGCGTTCCAATGACGATTGCGGTCGAGGCCATCGAGCGAATCCCTTCGCAGGGCCCGCGCCGCCGACACTCCGATCGGCTGCGGGCAACCGGAACATGGCGGTCCTCGCCGGTCGCTACGGAAGCGCACGGCGGCCTGTCCCGGACCCGCCTCTCATCGGACGAACCGCCCGGCACCTGAGGCGGAAGTCGCGATTGGCCGATAGTCTGGTGACGCGATTGCCCGAGCGGCGGTCCTTATCGGTCACGGTCGGCCCGTTCCGCCAAGCCTCAGGTCCGCTGCAGACCGCGTCACCCCGCCCAGCCGCGCGATCCCTTCCCTCGGCGCGATCCCTCTCTTCGGCGCGATCCCACCCGCGCACCCCGGATTTACCTCCATGCATGTCCTCGTCACCGGCGGCGCCGGCTTCATCGGATCCCACGCGTCGCTCCGCCTGCTCGAGCAGGGCCATCGCGTCACCGTGATCGACAACCTGGTGCGCGGCCACCGCGAGGCGACCGACGCGCTCCATGCAATCGCCCCGAGCCGATTCGCCTTCGTCGAATGCGATCTGCTCGACTCGGAGCGCCTCGTCGCGGCCCTTCGCGGCGTCGATCTCGTCATGCACTTCGCGGCACTTGCCTACGTCGGCGAATCGGTCGACGAGCCGCTCCGCTACTACCGAGCCAACACCGCGGGTACGCTCTCGCTTCTCGATGCGATGGACCGCGCGGGCGTGCGCCGGCTCGTCTTCAGCTCAACCTGCGCGACCTATGGCGAGCCGCCTCCAGAGCGCATTCCGATCGACGAGAGCTGCCCACAATCGCCGGTGAATCCCTACGGCCGCTCGAAGCTCATGTGCGAGCACCTCATTCGCGACTGGGCCTTCGCCCATGCCCGCGCATCGTCGCCGGTCGGCTTCGCCTTTCTCCGCTACTTCAACGTCGCCGGCAGCGATCCGACCGGCCGCGTGGGCGAGGACCACCGGCCCGAGACGCACCTCATCCCGATCTGCCTCGAGGTCGCCCTCGGGCAACGGACGGCGTTGACGGTCTTCGGCGAGGACTGGCCGACTCCCGACCGCACCTGCATTCGAGACTACGTGCACGTCGAGGACCTGGTGAGCGCCCACATCCTCGTCGCCGGCCGCCTCGAGCCGGGCAGCGAATTCGTCTTCAACGTCGGCACCGGCACCGGCGTTTCGGTGCGCGAGGTGCTCTCGTCATGCCGGCGCGTCACCGGTCACGCGATCCCGGCCTCGGTCGGCGCTCGCCGCGCCGGCGACCCGCCGCAGCTTGTCGGCTCACCGGCGAAGATTCTCCGGGAACTTGGCTGGACAGCGCAGCACACCACGATCGACGCGATGGTCACGCACGCATGGCAGTGGCGTCGGGCGCATCCGCACGGCTGGTGAGTTTGCCGCCCGCGCGCCGCCGGCGAGGTTGAAGCCAACGCGTCCGTCGCGTACGTTTCCGCCCATGCGAATTCACTCGTCGACCGCCGCCGTCGCCGCGGCACTGTTCTTCGCTGCACCGAGCTTCGCCCAGGCCGCTTCCGCGGGCAGCGCCCCGAACCTCCAGCTTGACCTCGCGTCGGCATACGCCGACGGCGCGACGGCGAGCCCCGCGCCGTCCGACGCCGGCGCCGCCACCACGACACGCTGGGGCGAGAAGGGCTGCGTCACGGTCAATGCCTTCGCCGGATATGCCGACGACTTCGAGGACACGGGCATCGTTCCCGTCGCCGTGGGCATCTCGTGGTTCGCGATCAAGGACTTCTCGATCGATCTCCAGCTCGAAGGCGCCTACGTCTCACAGACCGGCGACAACGCCGCGGGCGGCGGGCCGGCCCTGATGCTCCGCTGGCACTTCCTCGACTTCCAGACCTGGACCATCTACGGCGACCTTGGCATCGGCTGCATGTTCATGAGCGACTCGGTCCCCTCGAACGCCGCCGATTTCATCTTCACCCCCCGAGCCGGACTCGGGGCCTCGTTTGCGATCAACGACCGGACCCGACTCATGGTCGGCGCCCGCTGGTACCACATCTCCAACGCCGAGACCGCCTTCGAGAATCCGGGCATCAACGCCCTGCAGGGCTACCTCGGCGTAAGCTTCGCGTTCTGACGCACGCGGCGCCGTTCGGGCTTTCGAGCATCCTCCATGGCCAGCGAATCACTCTGGACCGGCATCCAAGTCGCCGCCATCGGCAGCCTGTTTGCGGTCGAGCGCGAAGGGACGACGGCTCCGGGAGGCATCGCGGCGACGGCTGCGACCTGCGCACATTCGCTGGGCGCCGCGGGCATTCCCATCGGCCGGCTCGGCATGGACCGCTTCGGAAGGGATCTTCTTGACCGGCTTCGCGACGCCCGGATGGACGTGCAGGCACTGCAGACCGATTCCGATCTCCCCACCGCCCGATGGCTCCAGCGCGGAATGCAGGCGCGACTTGAACCCTACGCCGCCTTCGACAATCTCCAATGGGACGCCGAGGTGGAGGGCTTTGCGCGATCGGCGGAGGTGATCGTCACCGACGCCTGCGGCCGACGTCACGGCCAGAGCCGCTCGACGATCGACCGCATGCTCATCGCCGCGCCGAGTGCCGTGCGGATCATTGACCTCACCCACCGTCCGCCGAGCGATCCACCCAAACTCGACCGCGAGTTCGTGGGTCAGGCGATGGAACTCTGCTCGGTCTTCATCGTCGACGGCATCGCCCTGCGAGCCCTCGTCCCCACCGCGAGCGCACCGGCAGAGGGAGCCAAGCGGTTCTTTGAGAACACCCGGCGGAGTGCGGTGGTGCTCCTTGCCACCGAGCGAGAGGATGGCATGGTCGTGACGGCACGCGGCTCGGAGCCGACGCCCATGGGTGGCGCCCATTCGATGGTCGGCTCCGCGGCAGCGGTCCGAGTCGGGTTGGCGATGGTCGCCGGCCAACGACCGCATGAGGTGCTGGCCCACCCCTGATGACTGCGAGGCATGCGTGGCGCACTCGGATCACGCAGCCACCGGAGACATCCACTCGAGACAAAAAAGGGGCCGCTCGGATGCTCCGACACATCCGAGCGGCGTTCACGACCTCGTCGTCACCGTCGTGACGCAGCAGGCCGCGAAGAAGAAGCTCAAGGCCACGTCACTCAAGTCTTCCGACGCGATGAGGTCTTCAACCGCATGCATGCCGGGCTCGCTGACTGGCTGGGACTCGCGAACGAGTCGGGGCCACAATAGCGGGCCGCGCGAGCCACGGTCAATGGCTCGGCGCTGGTTCTGAAAAGTAGTCACAAGCGTCTTATTTGCAGGCACTTGGAAAGTTCCGAATGACCCGTGGACATCCTCGCGAACTTCCTCCCTCCCAAACCCCCAACGCGGTCCCAGACCAGCCCGTTCAGCCCATCCGTGTCGCAGTCGCGGCGGTCTGGCGACAGGTCCGTCGCAATGGCGTCTCGGTGATTGAAGTGCTGGCAGCGCGACGACATGCGCATGCGGTCCTGGGAGGCTATTGGGAGCTTCCCGGGGGCAAGATCGAGGGTGGGGAAACGCCTGAGGCGGCTGCCCGCCGCGAGGTGACCGAGGAAACGGGCATCACGCTCACCACGACCGAGACCCTCGGCTCGGTCGAGCCACCTCCCGCCCGTGACGACCGGAGCCCCAATCGACCACCACGCGTTCAGCTTCATGCGATCCTCTCGGAGGTCGCAAGCACGATCGAGGCGAAGCCTCTCGGCAGCGCCGAATGTCGCTGGGTCCCACTTGATGAGTTCGATCGCTACGAGTGGCCGCCGGCCAACGCGCGATTGAACGAGATGGTCACCGCCGCGCTTCGCGATCGCGCCGCAACTTGACAGCGCGGGGCTCGCTCCATACCTTCCCGCCCGCGTATCACGAGTCCCGGGATGGCCTCATCCACCCGGGCGGCAACCGAGTCGTGCGTTTCCCTGCGTCAGTCGACGCAGACCAACGCAGCGAACGCGGTGCCGAGGCCAGCCTTCGCTGGTGTCGCCGAGCAATTGGCGTCACGGAGCGAAGGAACGATGCGGCGGATTCGCCGACCCACACGCGACGCTTCCCCTCCGGGGCGAGGCGGCGCACCAGCGGGCGGTTCGCTGAATCCGCAAAGCCATCCGTCTCCGAGCCGAGTCCCGGCGTGGCAATGAGCCACCCCTGCCCACGGCAACGACGGATGTTCACGCCGACGACGTTCGTCGCACACGCTCGTTTACCTGCCACTGGTGATGACGCTTCGAATCACCGCGTCGCGCATGCAGCGCGCCGCGGAACGAGGTTGAAGCATGTCATCGACACCCCGTTCGTCCATCACGACCTTCCCGGTTCCCTCCGATCCGCCAGGCGTCCCCTCCGACGGCGCCGCTCGCGCGGAAGCCAGACATCGAGGCGGTTTCGCCACTCGGGCGATTCACGGCTGGGGCGATCCCGACGCCCTCACCGGCTCGATCCTCGCCCCGATCGTGCAGTCGGCGACCTTCGCCCAGCGCTCGCCCGGTGCGCCGCAGGCCCACACCTACTCGCGAGCCTCGAACCCGACCGTCGACGCCCTCGAGCGCTGCCTCGGCTCGCTCGAGCGGGCCGAGCCGGCCGTCGCGTTCTCCTCGGGACTCGCCGCGACCCACGTCCTGGCCCTCGCCTACCTTGCCGCGGGCGACCACGCGATCGTCAGCGCGACGAGCTACGGCGGCACCGTGCGGCTCTTTCGCGAGACGCTTGCGCCCCTCGGCATCAGGACGAGCTTCGTCGACACGAGCGACCTGCATGCGGTGGCCCGAGCCTTCGAGAGCCGCACCCGACTCGTCCTCGTCGAGAGTCCCGCGAACCCGACGCTCGCGCTCTGCGACATCGCCGCGATCGCCCGACTCACCAGGGCCGCGCGCGTTCCGCTGGCGGTCGACAACACCTTCATGACCGCGGCGCTGCAGGAGCCGCTCGCGCTCGGTGCCGACGTCTCGCTCTACTCGACGACGAAGTGGATCGACGGCCATAACGCGACGATCGGCGGAGCGCTCGTCACGCGCGACGCCGAGGCTCGCGCCCGCTTCGCTCATCTTCGCACGTGCGTCGGCTGCATTCAGTCGCCCGTCGACGCGTGGCTCACCCTGCAGGGGGTGAAGACGCTGCCGCTGCGCCTCGAGCGCCACAGCGAACATGCCCAGCGGATCGCCGAGCGCCTCGATGGTCACCCGGCCCTGCGGAGCACCCGATATCCGGGCCTCCCGAGCTTCCCGCAGCACGAGCTTGCCAGGCGGCAGCACGTCGGCGCGATCGGGTGCGGCCACGGCGGCGTCATCGCCCTCGACCTCGAGGGCGGCCGGGCGGCGGCGGTGCGGCTCGCGCGGTCGCTGTCCGTGGTCACGCTCGCCGAAAGCCTCGGCGCGGTCGAAAGCCTGCTCACCCACCCGGTGACGATGACCCACGGCAGCGTCCCCGAGGCCCAGCGGCTCGCCTCGGGCATCGGACCGGGACTGGTGCGGCTCTCGGTCGGACTCGAAGGCGTCGAGGATCTCCTCGACGACCTGCTGCCGGCGCTCGACGCGCTCGCGGACTTGGCGGGCCAGCTCCCGTCGGCGGAGGAGGTGGCCCGTGCCCTCTAACGCTTCGTTCAACCCGACGAATCGTCCCGCCATTGTCCTCAAGCTCGGCGGTTCGGTGCTGACCCGCGAGTCCGACGTCGCCGGCGCCGTCCACGAGTGCTATCGCTGGTCGCGCCGCGGCCACCGGGTCCTCGCGGTGGTGAGCGCGATCGGCGACGCCACCGACCGGCTCGTGACCGGCGCTTCGGCCTACGGTCACGCTCCCTCGCCGTCGGCGGCCGCGGCTCTGGTCGCGACCGGCGAGCTCACCAGCGCCGCCCACTGCTGGCTCGGCTGCGACCGGGCCGGCATCGACGCGGTCGCCCTCGATCCCCGCGACATCGGACTGCGGGTGCGGGGTCACGCCGCGGACGCAGTGCCGGTGTCGGTCGACCGGCCGGCGCTCGAGCGGGCTCTCGACCGGCACGCCGTCGTCATCGTCCCCGGCTTCGTCGGCATCGACGACGGGGGCCGACTCGCCCTCCTCGGGCGCGGCGGCTCCGACCTCAGCGCGGTCCTCATCGCCGAGGCGCTCGGCGCCCGGTGTCGCCTCGTGAAGGACGTGCCGGGTCTCTATGAACGCGATCCGGCGCGGCCCGGTCCCTTCGCCCGTCGCTATGCCACCGTGACCTTCGCGGATGCGGAGCGGCTTGACGGGGCGATACTCCAGCGAAAGGCGCTGCGCCATGCGATCGAGCGGACCTTCCCGTTCGAGGTCGGAGCGCTCGGCAGCGAGGAGGTGACCAGGGTCGGAAGCGAGCGGACCACGTTTGCCGTCGAGCGCCCCGCCGTCGTGCGACGGGTCGCGCTCCTCGGCTTCGGCGTGGTCGGCCGCGGCATCTGGCGCCACGTCGAGGCCGAGCCGAGGCGCTTCGAGCCCGTTGGCGTCGCGATCCGCCAGGCGAAGCGCCACGCCGACGCCATCGCGCCTCGGCTCCTGCGGACCAGCGCCCTCGACCTGGCCAACGATCCCTCCGCCGATCTGGTCATCGAGGCGATCGGCGGGACCGACCTCGCCCACGAGTGCGTCGTCGCCGCACTCACGCGCGGCGCCGATGTCGTCACCGCGAACAAGGCCCTCCTCGCCGCCCACGGCAGGGAGCTCGCCATGCTTGCCGCACTGCACGGCAGTTCGATCCGCCTCTCGGCGGCGGTCGGCGGCGCCGCCCCCTGCCTCGAGGCCGCAGCCGCGCTGGCCGGATCGGGGATCGCGCGGCTCGACGGCATCCTCAACGGCACGACGAACGTCATGCTCGGACGCATGGCGGAAGGGCACGGCTTCGGGGAGGCGCTGGCCGAGGCCCAGGCCCTCGGGTTCGCCGAAACCGATCCGAGCGCCGATGTCGACGGGACCGATGCCGCCGAGAAGCTCGTGCTGCTTTGTCGCGTCGCGTTCGGCGCCGAGCCGGAGCGGATCGACGTCACCGGCATTCGGGGCTGCGGCGCCGTCGCCGAGTCCACGCGGCTGCTGGCGAGCGCCTGGCGCGAGGGAAGGCGCGTCGTGGCCCGCGTCCGGCCGGAGACGCTTGACCCGGCGGACTCGCTCGCCCGCACGCGCGACGAGTGGAACAGGCTGCGCATCACGCTCGACGACGGCTCGGTCCGGGAGGTGGGAGGAAAGGGCGCCGGGCGCTGGCCGACCGCCGAGGCGGCGTTCGCCGACATCCTCGACCTGTGGCGGGCGCGGCAGCGCGCGGAGCGCGAGGTGGCCCATGCCTAACAGTTCGTTCACGCCCGACGCCGCCGGCGTCGGCAAGCACACCCGCTTCGCCCTGCTTGACGGGTCGCCGGGCGAGCCGTGGCGGGCCAGCTCGCCGCCGATCTACCAGACCGCGACGTTCGGCCAGGAATCTGCCGAGGGATTCGGACGCTTCGACTACAGCCGCAGCGGCAACCCCACGCGAGAGACGCTCGAGCGGCACTTTGCCCGCCTCGAGGGGGCGGCGGGGGCCTGCGCCTTCGCGAGCGGCATCGCGGCCGTCGCCGCCGTTACGCGACTGGTGCGGCCGGGCGAACGGATCGTCGCCCACACCGACCTGTACGGCGGAACGCAGCGGCTGCTCAGCCGTGTTTGCGCCGAGCGGGGCATCGATGTCGCCTACGCGGACCTGGTCGACGGCGATCTCGGCGCGCTGCGCGGCGCGACGATGGTCCTGGTCGAGAGTCTCACCAATCCGCTCTGGCGGTCCCCGGACCTCCGGGCTCTTGCGGCGCGAAGCAGGGCCGAGGGCGCGCTCCTCTGCGTTGACGCGACGGCCATGAGTCCCTGGCTCCAGCGCCCCATCGAGCTCGGCGCCGACCTGGTCGTCCACTCCGCGACGAAGTACCTCGGCGGCCACGGGGATCTCACCGCGGGCATCGTCGCGGCCCGGAGCGCCGAGCTGCACGAGCGACTCGCCTTTCTCCAGAACGCCGAGGGTGCGGTCCTCGGGCCCTTCGACAGTTGGCTCCTTCTCCGGGGCATGCGAACGCTCGGCGTGCGCATCGAGCGCCAACAGCGAAGCGCCATCGCCATCGCCCGCTGGCTTGCGGCCCGCGGCGACATCCGCGCCGTTCACCATCCCTCACTTCGCCACCATCCCGATCATGACCGTCATGCGGCCCAGTCGGAGGGACCGGGATCCGTCCTGAGCTTCGAGACCGGCGACGAGGCCCGATCGATTGCAATCGTCCGCTCGCTCGAACGCTTCGCCATCGCCGTCAGCTTCGGGTCGGTCGACTCGACGGCGAGTCTTCCCTGTCGCATGTCGCATGCGTCCGTGCCGCGCGAATTGCGTGCGGTGCGCGGACTGCCCCCCGATCTCATCCGACTCTCGATCGGGCTGGAGGAGCCGGAGGATCTCATCGCCGACCTGGCGAACGCTCTCGAATCATCAGGGGCGCGAACCGCACCCGAGCGGAGGCATCATGATCCGGCGGGCGTCTGAGTCGGAGCTGCTTCGGCCGGCGGCGCTGTCCCATTCTGCGGGAGCGGGGCCTCCGACTTCGCCCGGACGGCCTTCGCCCGCTCGAGCAGGGCCTCGCGGTCGGTCGACGTGGGCAGAAGCTGGTAGTGCCACGCGTTCATGCTCGTGCACTTCGCGGGCAGGGCCTCGGCGACAAGGTCGGGGCCGACGTTGTCCCAGATCGGCGCCGTGGCCTCGCCGAAGGTGTCGAGCGGCTCGTAGCCGTCGAGCTGCAGTCGGACGTCGTAGGTGCCGTAGTAGGTGAACTCGGCCTCGCAGGGCGTGCGGCCGATTTCACGATCGTTCAGCCAGACGGTCGCGCCGCTCGGCTCGCTGGTGATCGAGACGATCCGGCGCACGCAGCCGACGTTGGCGAGCGCGGTCGCGAGCAGGGCGACGGCGAGAAGGGCGGAGGTCGTGGTGCGTGCCATGGTGCGGAGTGGAAGGCCGAAGGGCGGTCAGTCGAATTCGTCGCCGCGGAAGGTCGACGCAAGATAGGCCTCGCGAACGACCTTGTCGTTGATGATCGACCGCGGGTCGCCCTCGCGGAGGTTCTTGCCTTCGTGGATGATGTAGGCCCGGTCGCAGATCCGCAACGTCTGCTGGACGTTGTGGTCGGTCACCAGCATGGCGATGCCGTCGTCGGCAAGGCGGCGGACCTCGGCCTGAAGCTCCTCGACCGTGTGCGGATCGACGGCGGCGAAGGGCTCGTCGAGCAGCATGAGGCGAGGCTTGGTGATCAGGGCCCTGGCGATCTCGAGCCGCCGTCGCTCGCCCCCCGAACAGGTCCGGGCCTGCTCCTTGGCCTTGTGGCGGAGGCTGAACTGGTCGAGCAGCTCGGCCGCCCGCCGTCGCCGTGCCTCCCGCGACATGCGCTGGGTCTCGAGGATCGCCAGGAGGTTGTCCTCGCAGGTCAGCCGCTGAAAGACGCTCGGCTCCTGCGAGAGATAGCCCATGCCGGCCAGGGCATGGCGGTACATCGGGAGGTGGGTGACGTCCTGGCCGTTGAACAGGATCCGCCCCGCCTCCGGGGCGATCATGCCGATCGCCATGCGAAACGAGGTCGTCTTGCCGGCGCCGTTGCGGCCGAGGAGGCCGATGACCTCGCCCGGCTCGACCGAGAACGAGACCCCATCGACGACGAGGCGGCCGTTGTAGCTCTTCTTCAGTCCCTTCGCGTCGAGGAGCGGCATGTGGCCCGGAGTGTACAGGCTCGCCCGGTGCCGCAGATCCGCACCCCCTCTTCCCGCCGACGGACGGAGCGATCACCATGGGGGCGATGGACCCGAAGCCGACCACGCTCGACCCCCGCATCCGGTCGCTCCTGATGACGTCGATCGGCACGCTGCGCGCGGTCACCACCCTGTCGGCCGCGGACGACGAGGCCCGCCCGCTGCCGCAGCCCACCCTTCCGCTTGAGTTGGGATCGGTGGATCCGTCGGGCCAGGCCGAGTACCGGCTGATCGAGCGGATCGGCGAGGGCCAGAGCGCCCGCGTCTTCAAGGCCATCGTCCGTCGCATGAGCGATCGGGATCACGCTCGGCATGTCGCCGTCAAGATGTTCCGGGCCACGACGGATCCGAGCCACTTCGAGGCCGCTCGCACCGAGGCGCTGCGGACGGACCGCGTCCGAAGCGAACACGTCGTCCGGGTCTTCGATGTGGGGCTTTGGCAGGAACGGTGGCCCTATGTCGTTCAGGACTATTGGAAGGCGAAGAACCTCGAGCAGTGGGCCACCGAGGCCTTCGCCGAGGGAACTCCATTGCCGTCGGTTGAAACCTGCGTGCGCATCGTCCGCGGAGCGGCCTGCGGGGTCCGGGCCGCCCACGCCGAGGAGATCATCCATCGCGACGTCGCGCCGCGCAACATCCTGGTCTGCGCCGACGGCGTGACGCGCATCACCGACTTCGGCTGCGCCGCCCTCGGCGAGGGTCAGAGCGACCTCGTCGTGGTCGGCACCCCCGGATTCATGCCGCCCGAGCAGTGGCGACGCGGCGCGAACGTCAAGCAGTCCGATGTCGCCGCCCTCGGAGGCATCCTCTATTGGCTGCTCACGGGACACTTGCCCTACGGCAACAGCGCCGCGGAGATCGCCGCTGCCCATCAGGCACCCGCGATGTCGCATGCGGCGCGAGAGATCGCCTTGGTCGAGTCGAACGCGCCACCGCCCATCGCCACGGCCATTCTGCAGGCGACCCATCCAGACCTCCTGCTCCGTACGCCATCCGCCGCGGCCTTCATCGACGCCCTCGACGGCTGGCTCGGCACGCTCGCCCCCCGCCGGCGACTTCCGTGGGTGCGCGTCGTCGGCGCGGCAGCCGTCGTCGTGATCGCTGCTGTCGTCGGTGACTCGCTGCGCGACAAGCAGCCTTCCTCGATGCCCCGCGCCGACGGTGCTGCCCTTGCGGCGTGGTTCGGAACGACCCTCGACGACCCGGCACTGCTTCGCCTCCGGGCGGCGCTGGCCGAGGTCGGTGCCTTCGAGCCGGGTCCGATGGCCGATCCCGGCATCCCCGCCAAGGACGCCTTGGCGGTGGCGAATCGGCGACGGTCCAAGTTGCAGCGCGATCCGGAGGCGCTCTTCGGTTCGGCGCGGGCGCTCGCGGTCGCCGGCCTGGCGATCGAGGCCGGCGCGTGGGAGGACGCCGATTACTGGCTTGCCGTTGGCCGCGACAAGCTCAACAGCACAGCGATCATCGCAGCCAGCGACCCGGAGCGCAATCTGCTCCATGACCGGTGGAACGCCCTCTTCAGCCTCGTCGAGTTGCATGACCTCTTCGGACGCTCGGGCTCGTCCCTCGCCTCGACGCTCAGCGAGCGGGATGCGACCCGCCTGGTCGAATCGCTTGACGTCGCTGCCCCGCTCCATCCGCCGCCTGGCGGCGGAGTCGCATTCCTTTCAGGGACCTTTCTTCATCGGACCTGCGCCGAGGCGAGAAACCTCCTGCTCGACGCGTTTCCGAAGCTTCGGAGCATCGTGGACCCACTGCCTTCGTCGCAGAATCCGGGCGAGGCGCGGCAACCCACGACGTCGGCACCGAACCAGTGATCGCCGGCGGCATGGCGGGATTCTTCGAGAAGAAAAGGCCCTCACGAAATTCAGGCTCGCGGCATATGCAGCTGCACACACCCCTCCTCGAAAGGAGATCGCAGCATGCAACGCGGCACCGTGCGGACTTCGCCATACTCACTCCGTCGATCGCTTGTGAGCATCGGTGTCATGGCAGCGATTTTCTCGGCGCATCCAGCGGGAGGGAGCGTTCCCGGCCAGATCGGCTGCGGCTTCCCTGCCGCACGGCCAATTCCGGGTGACCTGCTCTGCACCCAGAAGCCGGGGGCGACGTGCATTCGGCCGGACAGTTCGGGCATGGATGCGTATGGCGCCGATGCCTGCGGCTTCCGCATCGTCGGCTTCCTTCTCGTCGACTGCGGGTATCCGAGTCGGGTGGGGGCGTGCGAATGAACAATTCCGTCCATCACCTTGCCAGCCATCACCTTGCCAGCCATCACCGCGCCGGCGATCACCACAGAAGCACCGCCGGCCGCACGCCTCGGGTTCTTCCATGGCGCGACGCTCCCCGTCAGCGGCGCCGGCTCGCCGCCACGATCGCGCTCATCGGCGCAGCCTGCGTCATTCCGATCGTCCGGACCGATGCCGCCGACACGCCGGGAGCGACGCTCGGATCGCTCATCCGATCCCTGCGCGACGCGAAGTCGCTCGTCGTACACGCGACCTTCCAATTTCGTCTCTACAAGGCCTTCGACGGTGAGGTATTCGGCTCGCCCCCCGCGGATGGCGCTCCGACGCTCGGGACAATGCTCTTCCGCGATCAGGGCACCGCGTGGCGGGTCGAGAACGAGATTGACGGCACGCGCATGAAGGCGTTCTGGTCGGTTGATGCGGCCTTCGACGGCGACCACACCGAGATCACCAATCACCGCTGCGAGCACCGGGCGTGGATGACCGAGGCCGGCGAGTATCCGGTGCTCTTCTCGCAGTCCCGCAATCCGCTCTTCTGGCTGTCGGCGTGGACCGATCCCGATACCGAGCACGCCCAGTTGCCCGTCACCCGCAACGCGCTCCGGGCGATTCCCGATGCGCTTCTTGCGTTGGCCGACGGCGGATGGGAGAAGAGCACGGTCGAAGGGGCGGCCGCAGACATCCGCTTCCTGGCCGGCGGCCCCGGACTCCTGTCCTACACCATCATCACGCCACCGAACCAGCACGATCGCCCGTTCCTCATCGAGGCGTGCGATGCCGAGGGACTGCTGGTCACGCAGACCCGCTTCGACAATTGGAAGATCCCCGCGTGGGGCGAGAGCTCGGCCCTGACGCCGCGACCGCTGCCCATGCTCGTCACCGTGATTGGATACATGCCCAACGGCGGCATCCAATACGACGTGACACTGTCGATTGACTCCTGTACGGTGGACGTGCCGATTCCGGACGAGGAGATGCGTGTCTCGCTTGACGACGCCACAACGCTATTTCATCTCGAGCGCGGCGTCGCGATCTGGTAGCGCGGGCGCCGCACGCCCTCCCCGAGGGACTGTGACCCTTTTGGTCCTGGTCTGCGTCGGACTTGCGGGGTGCGGTGAGCGAAGCGAACCACCTCGATCGCTCGACTACGTTCGGGGGCATCGTTTCGGCGTCACCGGGCCCACGCCGCCTTTTGTCGAGGCGCTGAACGAGGCGGTTGCCCGCATGGGCGCCGCTCGGGTCGAGGGCACACCGGAAAGCGCTGCCGCGGCGGATGCCGCGGTGAATGCGGTCCTCGAATTGGGCCGGCGTCCCGAGACCTCGCTGCGAATCATCGACCCCAGCTTCGTTCCGCAGGGTCCCTTTGATCGCGACGAGGCAATCTTCATCGCCGATCGCCGCCTGAGCACGGCGGTCGCGGCCTTCAATCGACTCGTCCGGTCCTGCACCACCCACCCTGCCGACGAGCGGCGCCGGGACGAGGTGGCGACGCTCATCGGGCGCTTTCTCGACGCCAATCGCGACGTTCCGCTGCATGCTCCCGCGCTCCGCGACGAGATTGCCGCCGCCGGGCGCCGCCTCCGACCGGCGGACGCCTCGCCCTCCCCTGCCGCTCCCTAACGACACGCTCACTCGGCCCGCTCGGCGATGCGAATGCCAAGCTTGGTCCGCAATGCCCGCCATCGCTGTCGGGCCGCGACGGCATTGCATCCGATCGACGCGGCGATGTCGGCGTACGCACGCCCCTGAAGTCGCATGAGGAGGAGGCGATACTCGACTTCGCTGAGGCCGCTGACGATGCCCGCCAGGTCCGTTTGGGCCACGACCCGCCGCACCGATTCGGTCTTTCCGCTCGGCATCGGCACCGCCTTGCGGCGCACCAGCGCATCGCGCTCGATGCGCTGTCGCCGGAAGACGCGAGCGATCGCCCGACGCATGATGGTGCGAATGAACCGATGGGCGTCGATCGACTTCTGAGGCAGGAATCGCCCTTGCTGCACGAGCAGCAGCACCCGTCGCGTCACCGTCGACATGATGTCGTCGGCCCCATGGGACACATGCTCGCCGCGCGGGGCGAAGGCGCTGGCCCGCCGCTCGAGATCCGACCAATGCCGGCGCAGGAACTCGACCAGCGCATCGCGGTCACCGGCATTGGCTGCCATGACCAGCTGGTCGTCGCTCTTGTCTCCAAACTCTGGCTGCCCGGGCACGTGTCGCACGCGGTCATTCTCCGCGCCGGATCCGCGACTGCAAGAGGAATCTCTCGTGTGACGACGATCCTGCGGCCGCGTCCTCAACCGATCGGGCGGAAGATCATCCCGTAGCGGAAGTGCTCGCGTTGGCTTGCCGCGATAGCCCCGCGGATCGAGTTCACGGCGCAGACCACACCCCAGAAGGGAACGATGGGCGCGCCGACGATCGACACGAGGAGAATCAGTCCGGTCAACTGCATGTTGATGACTTCGCGTCCGTGATCGTCGACAAAGCCGCTGGAGGACTGCCTCACCGCCCAGAGCGTGACCGGCAGAAAACAGGTGATGGGCAACCCGCCGACGAAGAGGCCGACCCACCAGAGATGCATGAGCACCGCGATGATCCGGTCAGCGTCGGTCACGCGCGGATCCACCAGCCGCTGTCCCCTCCAAAACGGCGTCCATCCCCCCTGCGGTCCCTCCGGACCTGGGCCAAAGCCACTCCCCATCGGCGGGCGCATTGCCTCCGGGCCACCGCCGAACCGACGGGGGTCAAAGGGCGCGGCCTCAAACGGGGGGGGCGGCGCTGGGTCGTTGTGGACGCTGGCGGCGAAGGGCATGGAGGAACTCCGCGACAGACCGCGGTCGGGCGACTCCTCCTCATCGGAGGTCGCGTCGTCCGGGCGATCCACCGGTCCTTGGGAATCCAGCGCGAGGGATTTCTGCTCCGCGCCGGCCTGGGAGCTGTCCGGCTCCTCGTCCGTCGTCACGTCGCCTGCTCCCTCTCCGACAGATGCAGATCCGACGGCTCGGCCCGGACCTCCGAACTGCCGTCATCGGGAGCGGTCAGCCGCACCATCAGGATCTGGGTCGCATTCGCGGCCGCGACCTCGAAGCTCCACCCGGCCTCGGCGGTCGTCTCGCCTGGCTTGGGAATCCGACCGAAGCGCTTGAGGAGGAAGCCGGCGACGGTGTCGTAGTCGTCGTCCTCCGGCAGGCCGACGTCCAGATGGGCGTTCAGGTCATCGACGCGGTATCGGCCGGACATCTGCCAGCGGGCGTCTCCGGCGGGAATGAGCTCCGGCGTCGCCTCCGCATCCGCGTCGTGCTCGTCGTTGATCTCGCCGACGATCTCCTCCAGGACGTCCTCGATCGTCGCCAATCCCGCGGTCCCGCCATACTCGTCGACGACGATCGCCATGTGCACCTCGCTCCGCTGGAAGTCGAGCAGGAGCTCGCGCACCGGTTTGGTCTCGGGAACGCGGATCGGCTCACGGAGGAGCGGTCGCAGGGCGAACTCGGGAGCGTCGGTCCCGAGATAGCGCACGAGGTCCTTGACGTAGAGGACGCCGAGGATCTGGTCGAGCGACTCCTCGAAGACGGGAATGCGGGAGTGGCCGGCTTCGGCGAGAAATGCCCGGATGCGATCGAGGTCATCGGTGTAGGCGAGACCGGTGACGTTGGTGCGCGGCGTCATGACGCTCGAGACCGAGGTTGAGCGGAACTCGACGACGTTCTCGAGAATGCGGGCCGAGAGCGGGTCGAGTTCGCCGTCCTTCTTCGAGTCCTCGATGGTCAGGAGCAGGTCCTCGTCGACTTCGGCGGACTCCGAATCCTCCACGCCGGCGAGCCGCCGTACCGCCTCGTCGACGAAGCCCACCACGCCGAGGAAGGGCGCGGCGAGGATCGACGCCACACGAATGAAGGACACGCTGATGGTGATCAGCCCGTGGCCGAGATGGCGGGCCATGGCCGCCGAGATGACGCTGGTGAAAAACCAGACGAGAAGCACCGACGTGACCATCGACAGCGCCAGCGGACGCAGGGTGATCTGGGTCGTGGTGCCGTATCCGGTGTAGCAGAGAAGGACGAGCGTAAAGCAGCAGACCCGCCCGAAGGTGCGGAAGAGGGCGATGGCGTGGGCCGCGTCCTCCATATGTTCGAGAATCCAGCGCCGTCGCGGCAGGTCGCCGCGCTCCTCGAGCCGCCGTTCGACCGCCGAACGGCTGGCGCTCGCCAGCGCCAAGTTCAGCGCCGAGAGGTAGCTCGTGACGATGAGGGCGACGACCAGCCCCAGAACGACCGTTGCGACCATGGGGGTCATCGGCTCGCACCCTCCCCGTCCCGACCCGGCCGGAAGGTCGGGCCGACGCCGATGGCGCTCAGGATGCGGTCTTCCTCGGCATGCATGAGGTCATGCGCGACCTGGTCATGGTCATCATGGCCGCAGCAATGCAGCAGTCCGTGCACGGCATACAGCAGAAGCTCGCGCTCTACGCCGTGGCCGAACTCCGCGGCCCGGCGCGCGGCCTCGTCGGCGCAGGCGATGATGTCGACGTCGATGGGTTCACCGTTGCCCGAGCCGAGGAAGGTCAGGACATCGGTCGTTCCGGCGACGCCGGAGTGACGAGCGTGGAAGTCGCTCATCGACCGATCGTCGACGATTTCGACGTGCAGTCGGGCGACGGCCACTCCCGATCGCACGACCACGCCGACGGCAGCGGCGATCTGCTGTCGGAGCGCTTCGAGTCCGAAGGCAGGCTGGGCAGCGAGCCCTGCTGCTCCACGCACGGTGATCGACGGCTGTACCCCATCGCCACCCGCAGCGGGCTCACGGCATGAGTCGTCCGATGACTTCATCCCCTCAAGGTACCCTCGGAAGGAGGTTGTTGCCCCCTCCTCGCCCCGAAGGAGCGGAAGGACGCCGGGAAGGAACGGGTGGCCACCGGCCACAGCGGGCGGGAACTGGCACCTCGGACCGGCCAAGCGAGGGATGTCACCGAGCTATTGGGCCTTCTGCGGGGCCCTGCGGGTTCCCGGAGCACAGACGCTCGCCTTCGCAGCCCGCCAAACCTCCGACCTTTCGTCGTCAACGGGAGCACGCGACGAACCCGACGGCGACGCGGTGAGCGAACCCACGCATCGTGCGGCATCGCGACGATCGCGCCGCCCGCGGCTCGCGCGACAGCCCACCTGCGCTCGTCCGTCGGCGTCGCCCATCGAGCGCTGATCGCCAGTGCGGCCCTCGCCATCGTGTGCCTCATCCTCCTCTGCATGACTGCCAGGCGTACCATGCGACGCTTCGATCGCCTCAGCAGGAGCCGCCGTGACCGCATCCTCGTGGAAGACGCGTCATACGCCGAAGCTCCTCATCTGCCTGCGCGAGGGATACAGCATCAAGGCGTTCGCGTCCGACCTCGGCGCGGGGCTGACCGTCTCGGTGATTGCGATGCCCCTCGCGATGGCCCTCGGCATCGCGAGCATCCCGCAAAGCGTCGCTGACCAACTTGCCGCCATCCATCCGTGGCTCACGCCGCCGGCGATGGGACTCTTCACGGCGGTCATCGCCGGCTTCCTCATCTCGGCCCTGGGCGGTTCGCGGGTTCAGATCGGCGGACCGACGGCGGCGTTCATGCCCCTGGTCTTCGGCATCTGCGCAGCCCATGGCTACGAGGGTCTCGTCCTCGCCTCCTGCATGGCGGGGGTGATTCTCATTCTGCTCGGGGCGTTTCGCTTCGGCGGCGTCATCAAGTTCGTCCCCTACCCGGTCATCGCCGGCTTCACCGCCGGCATCGGCACGGTCATCCTCGCCTCGCAGGTGAAGGACTTCTTCGGGCTCTCCGTGCTCACGCCGGAGGGAAAGCCAGCGACGATTCCCGCCGACTTCCTCGGCAAGCTCGGCCTCTTCGCCGAGCATTGGCGCACCGTCAGTTGGCAGTCGACGGGCCTGGCCCTGGGTTCGCTCATCGTGCTTTCGGCCATGCGCCGCATCGCCCCGCGCGTGCCGGCCGCAATCATCGCCGTCGGACTCAGCGCACTTCTCACCAAGCTCATGGGCTGGTCCACCACGATGGTCGCCTTCGACGGCGAGCACCTGCGACCGCTCGTTGAGACCGTCGGGACGCGCTTCGGCGGCATTCCCTCGAGCCTCCCGGCGCCGCATATCCCGACCTTCTCGATGCAGCTCATTCGCGACCTGATTCCCGCCGCCTCGGCGATCGCGTTCCTCGGGGCGATCGAGAGCCTTCTCTCCGCGGTCGTCGCCGACGGCATGACCGGCTACCGCCATCGCTCCGATCAGGAACTCGTCGCCCAAGGCACGGCCAACATCGCCAGCGCCATCTTCTTCGGCCTTCCCGCCACCGGCGCGATCGCCCGCACCGCGGCCAACGTCCGCAGCGGCGCGACCACGCCCGTCGCCGGCATGCTGCACGCGGTCTTCATCCTGCTCTTCATGGTGGCGCTTGCCCCGCTGGCCTCGGCGGTCCCGCTCGCGTCGCTGGCGGCGATTCTCGTGATGGTCGCCTGGAAGGTCAGCGAGCTCGAGCACTTCGTCTCGCTGCTGCGGGCCCCGAAAGCCGACGTCCTCGTCCTGCTCACGACCTTCGGACTCACGGTCCTCTTCGACCTCACCATCGCCGTCGGCACGGGCATCCTGCTCTCTTCCATCCTCTTCATGCGCCGCATGGCCCAGGTCTCGACCATCGCCGGCATCAAGGACGAGATCGACGAGGGACAGGAGACCGAGGCCGCCGACGACAAGGACCCGGGCACGATCGTCAACAAGCGGATTCCTGCCGGCGTTGAGGTCTACGAGATCAACGGGCCGTTCTTCTTCGGCGTCGCCAACAACCTGCGCGACGCCCTCGATCAGGTCGAGAAGCCGCCGAAGGTACTCATCCTCCGCATGCGCTATGTCCCGCACATCGACGCCACCGGCCTCAACGCCCTGCGGCAATTCCATCAGCGGTGCGTGAAGCATGGCACGACGCTTTTGCTCGGCGGCGTGCACGCCCATCCGCTCTACGAGATGGTGAAGGCGGGCATGGACGTCGAGATCGGACTCGAGAACATCTTCGAGAACCTCGACCAGGCGCT
Source organism: Phycisphaerales bacterium (assembly GCA_044220875.1). Lineage (GTDB taxonomy): Bacteria > Planctomycetota > Phycisphaerae > Phycisphaerales > SM1A02 > JAEUIT01. The sequence goes on from JBGAQH010000004.1 coordinate 446,084, forward strand.
GGTGAAGGCCCGCGAGCTGACGGCGACGGCCGTGCCGTCGTAATCGGCGCGCGTTCTCGGTGCCCGCTCGGTGCCCTCTGTGTCCTCAGCCTTCTGCACAATTCGACCAGACTCACCACAGAGGACACAGAGAGCACAGACGGGGCACAGAGAGGTCATGCGAGACGGGAGAAGGGGGCGATCCGACTTCCGGTGCCGGGATAGATCGTCCGGCGAACCTCGCGGGAGTGATCCTCCTGGCACGTGGCGGGCCGGGACGGGAGAGCAACGCCAGTTCACCGTGCCGGCGGCGTTGGCCGTCCTTGTTCTGACTTGTCAGTGATTCCGCTCTGTGCTCTCTGTGTCCTCTGTGGTGAAGAACCCCGCGCGTCGCGCGCAGAGCGCCGCGTTCTCACCCGCCGCATGGCCCCCACGCGGCGAGGAAGACCGCGAGGTCAGCGCCGTCCACCGTGCCGCTCTGATCGAGATCGGCAGGGCAGCCGCCGCAGGTCCCCCACTGGCCCATGAAGGTCGCCAGGTCGGCGCCGTCGACCACACCGTCGTGGGTGAGGTCGCTTGGGCAGTTGAATCCGAGGTCAATCGCGGCGGCCTTGAGGTTCGGACGCGGTCCGATGTGCTGGCTGAGCGGGTTCGCGCCTGACGTCTGCGGCGAGCCGGTGGCGATGAGCGTTGTCCGAAGGAGCTCGGGCGAGAGCGGCCCGCCGCTCAGGCTCTTCGCCACCGACTGCAGCAGCGTGCAGATGCCGGCGACGGTCGGCGTCGCCGAGGAGGTGCCGTTGAAGGCGCTGGTGAAGTACTTGGTGGGACCCTCGGCGGAATAGAGGTCGCCATAGCCGGTGGTCGTGACCTTCTCCCCCCAGCCCTGCACGTTGATGCGCGAGCCCCAGTTCGAGAACCAGAGTCGGGATCGGTCCACGGCGCTGCCTCCGGGGGCTGCGCCGGCGCCGACGATGATCGCACCGGAGTCATGCTCGGGCAGGAAGGGCCAGTGGCCGTCGTTGCCCTGACTGTAGATGGCGGCGTCGAGGTCCTGGGCGCCGTTGCCGGCGGCTTCGACCACGATGATGCCGCTGCCCACAGCGTTCACGATCGCGTTGTAGGTCGCGATATCCCACTCGACCGGCACCAGGCCGTTCTGAGAGGTGCCGTCGTAGAGCGGGCCGGCCACCTGTTGCTCGATGATGAGGACGTCGCCGGCGTCGAAGATGGCCGCGCAGTTCGTGATCGCGCCGGCAATGTTCCAGATCCCGTCGGTGAAGGTGCCGGCAAAGTAGAACGAGGCGTTCGAGCAGATGCCCGTGACTCCCCATCCGTTCTCCTGGCTCGCGACGATGCCGAGCACCGCGGTGCCGTGGTCGTCGCCGAAGCCCGGATCCTGCGGTGTCGCACCGACGATGGTGATGTTCGGGAACTCGGCGTGGGCCGCGTTGAAGGTGTACTCGAGATCGGCGAAGCGAATGCCCTCGCCGTGGTTGGCGTACTGGGTCCACGCGTACTTGGCATCGAGACCGCTGACCGCGGGATTGATGTAGCCCTGGCCGCTCGTGAACTTCGGCGTTGTCGGCGGAGTCACGGGAAGGGCAACCGCATGCACATGCTCGACGACACCGAGGGGGAGGAGTGCCGCGATGGTTCGCGCCGTATCGACCGGTCCGGCCAGACGGAGGAAGAACTCGGTGTTGAGGTCGGGTGTGCTGTGATGCAGACGAGCCTGGGCCTTGGTGCGCATGGCGGCCAACGCCTCCTCGCCGACGGCGTGCACGCGCTCCCACCGGCAGCCCGGCGAGAGGGTCAGTTGATCGAGGGCCGCGGTGACCGCGGCGAGATCGCCAGTCCCCACGTCCGAGAGCCGGCCGTCGCGAAGTCGCACGGTGAGGTCGTCGCGGAACTTGACGTAGATCGCATCCGAGCCGCGCAGGCCGGCCATGCTGACGCGCGGTGCTGTGGCACGGCCATCGGCGCTGGCCGCGCCGGTCGTCATGAAGCCGACGAACAGCGCGAAGGACGCCGCCCGGGTCATCCGCGCCGTCCAATGCCGATCACACCCAAGAGCACCGCTCATGCGATCCAGTCCTTTGTTCAGATGGTCCCAAGGCAAACGCCCCCCTGCCGGTGCCCTCAGGTGCTCCAAGCGGTCGGTCTGATACGCCCTCGTTCTCGGCGAAAGGCGACGGCAAACGGCCGCTCGCGCTCAGGCCCACGTCGGGCGTCCGAGAGCAACCCGCGCTCGACACATCACGACGCAGTCGCCCGCTGTCTGGGAACGCGGTGTTGCATCGATCGTCGGGCGGACGGAACTTCGCTCAGCGAAGCCCGCGCGTCGCCTCGGCGGGAGTCGGCGCGGCTCGCGGCAGCAGGCCGGAAAGGTCATGCTCCTGCTCAACCGTCCAGGCATTTCGGCCCGTGCCGGCCGTCCAGCGCGAGAGGCGCAGTCGGCAATCGGAACTCGCGGTGAGCAGGCGTCCATCGCCCGTTGGCTTCGCCCAGCGGACGCCGTCCAGCAGCATGACGCGCACGCTCGAGGCCGTATGCACCAGCGCGAAGAAGCGAAGCTGCCCTTCCCAGACGTTCCATCCGGTGCCCGGCTCACCGCTGCCGCTCGGTGCCCGGGCAACGGCGGCGACGAGCGAGACCTGAGCGCCCGAAGCCGGATCGAGGACGATGGGATGGACGGCGACGAGATGCGGGGCGATCGTTGCGGTACCACCCTCGGGTGCCGGAGTCGTCTGCAAGTGATCGGCGAAACCGCTGCCCTCGAAGGCCGCGTCATCGAGACGTACCGACCTCCAGCCACTTGCCGCCGCACTCGCCGGCACGCCGGGCGTAAGGTGCCGCGGCCATTCGTCGTCGGTCTGTCGCCAGAAGAAGCCGGGGAACATCGACCAAAGTCGTTCCTGTTGGGCCTTCGAGAGCGCGTATTGGCTGAGCCCCGCACCACCCGGCCCGAAGGACTGCGGGTGGGTCAGCGGAACGAGCCATGGCAGGCGCGAGACGGCGTAACGAGGTCCGTTGCGGGCGCTGAAGGGACCGTCGTCGTTGGTCTTGGCGTGGAAGAGGAGGTACTCGCCACAGGCGGAGAGCACCGCGCGGAGCGGCCGCAACTCCATCGTCGTCCAAGAGCCCTCGGTGACCGTTCCCTTCGCCCAATCCCAACGCAGGGTGCAGGACCAGCGCGTCCCCGGGGCGTGAGGCGGGGCCCGAAACTGCGGCGGCGACTTCACCGAGGCGTGGCAGCGGGCGAACACGGCCACGATCGGCGCGTTGGCGGCGGCACAACACCACAGGCGCGGCAGAACACGCAGCGAGGAGTCCTCAGGCATCTCCGGCACTGTACTCGCAGCGAAGGGAGTTTCCTCTCCCATCCGCGAAGGCCGCCAGTGCCGATCCGCTCCGATATCTGGAGGCCGGAGCGGGCGTCTCCCCGCGAACCGGCGTTCGATCCGCATGCCGATGATCCCCGCACGCAGCAGATGGCGCGTTCGGAACGGAACTCCCATGCGCACCCACACCCACCGCTCCGCCGTTCGACTCGGTTCGCTTCCCCTCGCCCTCGCCGCGGCGCTGTTCGCCGCGGCCACCGATGCCAGCAGCCAGGCCAGCGTGATCTTTGTCCGGGCCAGTCAGGCACTTCCCGTCGCCCAGCAGACCGGGGCCACCTGGGCCACGGCCTTCAAGGACTTGCAGGCGGGTCTCGCGGCGGCGGTCAGCGGCGACGAGATTTGGATCGCCCAAGGGACCTACAAGCCGACGACCGGCGCGAGCCGCACCGCCACGTTCGACCTCAAGAGCGGCGTGGCGCTCGTCGGCGGGTTCGCAGGGACTGAGACCCTCGTTTCACAGCGCGACATCCTCGCCCACCGATCGATCCTGAGCGGCGACATCGGCAACCCGACGAACGCCGACAACGCCTATCACGTCGTCCGCGCCACGAACCTGACCGGCCCGGCGATCCTCGATGGCCTGACCATCCAGGACGGCCACGCAAACGGCAATCCGGGATTGTCGGAGACGATCGGCGCGGGCGTCCTCTCGACCTCGACGAATCTCTTCTGCGTCTCCTGCACCATCCGGAACAACGCCTCCACCGGCGTCGGCGCCGTGCTGTCGAACTCGACCGTCGCGGATCGGCGCATCACGCTCTTCGGGTGCCTCATCGTCGGCAATCAGACGGGTCCGGCGGTCGACATTCAGGGGATCGGCGGGGGCAACGTGTCGCAATGCACAATCAGCCACAATGCGGTCGGCATGATCTACGTCGGAACGCCGACGAACCCGTCGCTTCTCTCCAACTCGATCATCGCCTTCAATGGTCAGGGCATCGAGAGCGACCAATTCGCGGCCGCGCCGACGGCACCGACCGTGACCGCATGCCTCATCCAGGATTGGGACAACGTCAATCCGTCGTCGCCGACGACCATCGGGCTCGACCCAATCTTCCTTGATCCGCTGGGCTCCGACGGCATCCTCGGCACCGACGACGACAACTTCCGGCTCCGCGGCGACTCGCCCGCCATCGATCGGGGGGCCACCGGCTTCATCGGAACGCCGGACCTCATCGATGCCGACGATGACGGCGCATCAAACGAGCTTTACCCCTTCGATCTCGACGGCAACGCCCGTCGCATCGACGACCCGCTTGTTGCGAACACCGGCGTCGGCGCCGCGCCGCATACCGACTGCGGATGTTTCGAATATGCCCGCCCGCGGACCATTCTCGTCAACCACGCTGCCACCGGCGCGAACAACGGGACGACGTGGGCCAACGCGTATACGAGCCTCCAGTCGGCGCTCGCCGAACTTCGTGATGCGGTCAACGGCGGGCCCGGCGAGATCTGGGTCGCTCAGGGGACCTACAAGCCGACCACCGGCACGGACCAGACGATCAGCTTCGAACCGACGCCGGGGCTTCTCCTCCTGGGCGGCTTTGCCGGCGGCGAGACGACCCGCTCCGCCCGCGACTGGCGGGTCCATCCGACGATCCTCTCCGGCGAGTTGGGCCTTCCCGGCTCGGCGGGCAACTCATTCCACGTCGTTCGCTGCTACGCCACGTCGGCACTTGTTCCCTTCATCGACGGCTTCACCATCCGCGACGGGTTCTGTCCCGCGAATGAAGGCGGCGGCGGCGTGCGATTCGAGTCGACCACCAACGCGGTTCTCTCCCACTGCCTGATCACCGCCAACGGCGGGAGCGGCAAGGGGGCCGGAGTCCTGTTTCATGCGACCGGTTCGGCCTTCGGCGGCGGCGTGATCTACTCGGCGATCGTCGGCAACGCCGCGACCGGGAACGGCTGCGGCGGCGTGGCGTTCGAGAACCACACCGCGACGATTCTCCACTGCGTCATCGCGGGCAATACCTCCGCATCGAGCTTGGTGCCGGCGGGCGTGCAGGTGGTGAGCGGCGCGAACCAAGGCTCGAGTCTCAACAGCTGTTCGGTCTTCGACAATCGAAGCGCTGGCGTGGCCAATCTCGCTGCCCAATTCGGGAACCCGTCCGGGAACGGCGGTCTGCCCTTCCTGATGACCAGCGTCGCCATACAGGGAATCACCAGCCCGATCAATGGCGTCACGCTGCAGAACGTCTTCGCGATCGACGGCAACGGGGGCGTCGTCGATGCCGATGGGCCAGACGGCATCTACGGCACCGCCGATGATGACCTCACCCCGCACCTCTGCTCGCTGCTCATCGACGCCGGCAGTTCGGCCAGTTCCGTGACGGACGTGTTTGATCTCGACGAGGATGGCCGAACGACCGAAGTCTGGCCGCAGGACTTCTACCGCAACAACGCCTTCGTCGATCTTCCGGTGCAGAACGTCACACCTGACCTCGCCGGCATGACGGACATCGGCGCGGTCGAACGGCAGTTCGGCGGCGGTTCGCCGGACCTCGACGCCAACGGCATCATCGACGGAAGCGACCTCGCACTCCTGCTCGGCGCGTGGGGCTCGGTGGACAGTCCGTTCGAACTCACCGGCGACTGCGTTATCGACGCGGCGGACCTGGCGATCGTGCTCGGCGCTTGGGGAAGCTGAGGCCACCCACGACGATCGGGGGTCGGCTCCGACTCCGAAGCCAGGAGATCGACACCGACGACCGGAACGCTCGCCGCCTCGCTCAAGGCTATGTGGAATCACTCCGTCACCGCAAGCACTCACGGCGTATGCACGAACGGAACCGGCCCGACCGCCGTGCCGTGGTGGCCACCGCCACTCTGGTCCTGAAGGGTCTGGCTTTCGAAGGTCCAGTGACCGATCAGACCGGGCTCCTGGTCGATCGTGAGAAGGATGTTGGTGATCTTCTCCTGCGGCAGCGCGTGATCCCAGATGCTCCCGGGTGGCGAACGCCCGGCTGAGTGAAGCCCTTGAAAGCCTGCCTCGCCTCGGTGAAGTCACCAACGAAAGCGCTCAAGGCTCCGACGTCACCGAGCAATTGATCGATCTCGACGCCCGCATCCGAAACGACGAGCGCGTCGAGCGCGAGCTTCTCGCCTTGATCGACGCCCGCAAGGGCGCTCCCCTGAACGACCTGATGAGCGTGCGAGCCCAACTCGAAGCGGTGCGCCAGTCGATCGAACGGATGGAAGCGCAGCGTGAGCGAGCGAAGCGGCAAGTGGCCTTCGCAACCATCAACGTGACCCTCCAGCTTCCTCCCGAGAAGGAGAAGCCTGCGGCGAGCGACGCGAAAGGAACGTCGCCCGCCGCCGACGCCCTGGCCCACACCAAGTCAACCTTGGGCGACGCGTGGCGGACGTCCCTCCGCGCCGCAGCCGACGGTGTCGCCTTCCTCATCACGATCGCCATCGGCGGCCTGACGTGGTGGTGCGTCCTGACCGTCATGGCCTGACCGCACGTGCTTGGCGGCTCCGGCGCGTGGCGGCGGGATTGGCATAAGCGGGCACGCGAGAGCCTCGCGCGCCCGCTCATGGGCGATCGATCGAGGTTCGCTCGGCGCTACGGACAGTCGCCCCAAGCGCCCAGCATGATCGCCAAGTCGGGAGCGCCGACCTCACCACTCTGATCGAGGTCGGCCGCTCCTCCACCACCCCACGACCCGAGGAGGATCGCGATGTCCGGCGCGGCGATCCCACCGCTACCGTCGAGGTCGCCGAGACAGCTTGACGCTGCCTCAGCCCAGAAGCCGTTGATGAGTTCGAACGTGCTTCCGGTCATGGAGTTCTTGATAGTCGGTCCGGCGTCCCACTGGGCAATGCTGCCGTTGAGCTCAAATTGCCCGCCGCTGGAGATGCCGCCTCCGCAATCGATGGTCGACCACCAGCAATCAAACTCGTCCTCGGCGTGTGCGCCGACCGTCATCGCCAAGGCAATAGCGGTTCCGATGAGGAATCGATTCATCGCTGAGCTCCCGTCGTGGTGTGGTTCGTGGTGCGACCGGCGAGTTCACGCACAACTGTCTCCAATTCGGCGAGCCGCTCGCGAGTCGCGTCCAATTCGGATTGCAGTGAGCGGATCTGAGCTTCCTTCTCGTCCCGCAGCTCGCGGATCGCCTCGACCGCCACCGCCTCGAAGCCGCGGATCGTGAGCCGACGGAATCCGTTCGGTCCGAAGTCAACCCAGTCGGGGAAGACCTCTTCAACGTTCTGGGCGATGAAGCCGATCCGCGTCCCGCCGAGTTCGTTGATCGCCGCCGGGTCGATGTACTCGTAGGTCACGCCGTGGAGACGAAGGAGGTCCTCCAGCGAATGTTCGAGCGGAGCGACGTTCTTCTTCAGCCGCGCGTCGGAGGAGACCGACCACAGGCCGCCACCGGGCTTCGCCGCCGAGCCGTTCACCTCGAACTTTGAGGTGGGGTTCGTCGTGCCGATGCCGACATTGCCACCGGGGGTGATCCGGATCAACTCATTCGCATTGGAGTAGAACTCGAGTTGGCCGTCGGCCGAGGAGAACATCCCCGAGTCGTTGTCGCCGCCGTTCCCGGCGAAGGCGAAGCCGTTGTTGTTCACGCCAGCGCCGCCGGGGACGCCACCGCGGGCGCGGATGCCGCCGTTGGCCTGGAGCGTCGAGGTCGGTGCGTTCGTGTTGATGCCCATGCCGCCGTTGGCGAGGATCAGGAATTGGCTTTCAGCAGTCGTCGGGCCGGACAATCCCCCCGCCCACACAAAGCAGCCCTCGTGGAGCGCTTTGGCTCCCACCCCTGCGGCGAAGGAATTCCAGCCCGTTGCGGTGTTGTCGTGTCCACCTGGAACCACAGAGTAAGGACCACTCGCTTCGTTCCTCAAGCCTCCACCGACGACGGCATTCTGACCGAGCACGAGGTTCTCACTACCTCCACTGATTGTTCCACGAGTGGCGGTGACGGTGTTCAATTGCCCGCCACCGACCGTGCCATACGCCGAGCCGGAGTTGACTTTGTTGCCGAAACCGCCGCCGATGGCCGCATAGTCGGCCGCCGACGCGTTGCTGCCCACATCGCCTGCACCTCCGCCACCGCCAATCGTGACACCGACCACGGTGCCGACGACCGTGTTGTCAGCGTGACCGCCGATCACGTTGGGGCTCGTGTCGTTCTCGTAGACCCGAAGTCCCGGGAACTCGACCGCCTGACCGCTCCCCGTCGCAGGCATGTGCAACCGCGCTGTCGGAGCTGTCGAGCCGAACCCGACCTTCCCGTCGTTGGTGATCGACAAGCGCTTCGACCCGCCGGTCCAAAGGTCCAGGCCGAACGTGTTCGCCCCGGCGGTGCGGGTCGAGGAAATCGCCTCGCCGCTGAAGCTGCCGAAGCGCAGGCTCGACGGAAGGCCACCGTTGTTGGTGTCCGCCTCGTCGACATTCACGCCGCCGACGACAGAGAGCGCCACCTGCGGCGCCGAGGTCCCGATGCCGACCCGGTTCGACGGGGCGTCCACGACCAAAGTGGTCGCGTCGAGCGTCAACGCGCTGGAGAGCGGCCACGCCCCGCCCGCGGGAAGGCGGGCCGCATTGAGCGTCCCGCTCGAGACGTTGCTCGCGTTGAGCTGCGTCAGCCCGGCCCCGATCCCCCCGAACACGTTGAACGCGTTCTGCATGAACAACGGGTTGTCATAGGCCCCACTCAAGCGGAGGCTTCCCAGCGTTCCGCTCGAGATGCTGCTTGCGTTCAGATTCGTCAGTCCCGCGCCGTTGCCCCCGAACTGGTTGGACGCGTTGGTCATCGTCACCGCGTTCGCGTAGATCCCCGCCAAGAGCGACCCGCCCAGCGTCCCGCTCGCGATGTTGCTCGCGTTCAGGTTCGTCAGCGACGCCCCGTTGCCGCCGAACTGGTTCGTCGCGTTGGTCATCGTCAGGGCGTTGCCGTAGACGCCGCTCAGCCGTCCGCCTCCCAGCGTTCCGCTGGCGATGCTGTTGGCGTTGAGCATTTCAGATTCGCCCCGGACCCCGTGAACGTCCCGCTTACCGTGTTCGACGGATTGCTCAGGTTCAGCGCGTTGCTGTAGGTGCCGTTGAGCGCCGCGTTGTTCACCGCCGCCACCTCCAACGATCGCGTCGCGTAGGGCACCGGGTTGATCCGCTGCCGAGGCGTCAAGACCACGCCATCGACCTCGATCTCGAGCCACCGGGCCGCACCGTTGAAGGTCGCGGGCGGCGAAGGGAATCTCGACCGTAAGCGGCCCGACTCGTCGAAGTCGACGAAGTTCGCCACGACGACGCTTGAGCCGACCTGCAGCCCCGCCGTCTCCGCGTCGTAGATCCGGAAGACCAGATCCAGCGGCCCAGCCGCCGCCGCACCGTTCTGGCGAAGCTGGCCCTGGTAGGCGAACGCGTCGCCGCCGTCGCCGGCAAGGGCAGCGGAATGGAGCAGAGCTGCTGCAGCAAGCCCAGCCAGCAGTGCGGCTACTCGACGGTTCATCGCTCCACCCTTCGCAATGCCGATTCAAGCGCGGCCATTCGCGCTTCCATCGCGGTCAACCTTGCCTGCTGCTGGGCGATCATCGCGTCGCGCTCTGCAAGTTGAGCATCCTTCTCCTCGCGCAGCTCGCGGATCGCCTCGACTGCCACCGCCTCGAAGCCGCGGATCGTCAGCCGACGGAATCCGTTCGGTCCGAAGTCCACCCAGTCCGGGAAGACCTCCTCGACGTTCTGGGCGATGAAGCCGATCCGCGTCCCGTCGAGCTCGTTGATCGCCGCCGGGTCGATGTACTCGTAGGTCACGCCGTGGAGACGGAGGAGGTCGTCCAGCGAATGTTCGAGCGGAGCGACGTTCTTCTTCAGCCGCGCATCCGAGGAGACCGACCACGAACCGCCTCCGGGCTTCGCCGCCGAGCCGTTGACCTCAAGCTTCGAGCCGGGATTCGTCGTGCCGATGCCGACGTTGCCGCCGGGTGTGATCCGTTGGCGTTGGATCCGCCCGTCGGCCGAGGAGAACATCCCGAGTCGTTGTCGCCACCCGTTGGAGTAGAAGCCTTGTTGTTCAGGCTTGCCCGTCGGCCGCCGTTGTCGCCGCCGTTCCCAGCGAAGGCGAAGCCGTTGTTGTTCACGCCGGCCCCGCCGGGAGTCCCTCCGCGAGCGCGGATGCCGCCGTTGGCCTGGAGCGTCGAGGTCGGGGCGTTCGTGTTGATGCCCATCCCGCCGTTGGCGAGGATCAGGAACTGATTCGCGCCGGTCGACGCGAACGGCGTCGCCGGCGCGGTGCTGTCCGACCAGACGAACGCGCCGTTGTGGTTCGCGGCAGCTCTCCTGCCTGCGGCGAAGCTGTACGCCCCGAGAGCGTCGTTGTCTCGTCCACCCGGGACGGTCGAAAAGTCACCGCTCGTCCCATTGAACTCGCCGCCTCCGATGGCAGATGCCATGCCGGCCGCAACATTCCCGCCTCCGCCAACTACCGCGCAGGAGTAACCAGCGACGTTCTCGATACCGCCGCCGACAAAGCCAAGATCGTCCGCGGAATTGGTGATGCCACCCGCGACCACCCCGGCCCACATCACGGTGTTCTGCTCGCCGCCACCGATGGCACCGGACGATCCAAGCACGGTGTTCTCGAAGCCTCCGGCGATCGTCCCGTCGGAGCCATCGCTGATTTGGTTCGACCACCCACCACCGACGAACGCCGCGGTTGAGTTCACCCCAATCGCGTTGCCGAAGCCTCCGCCGACGGTCGCGAAGTTAGACGCAACGGAGTTGCCCCCCCCGGTCACGGCCTCACCGCCGCCCGAGATCGTGACGCCGAGTCGGTTTCCCACCAGGACGTTGTTCGCTGATCCCGCCAGCACGTTCGGACTCGACGCGGTCTCGTAGATCCGAAGCCCCGGGAACTCGACCGCCTGGCCGCTGCCCGTTGGCGGCATGTGCAAGCGAGCCGACGGTGACGTCGTCCCGATTCCGATCTTGCCGTCATTAGTGATCGATAGCCGCCGTGCCGCGCCCGTCCACAGGTCGAGACCGATGTGGTTCGCGCCGCCGACGCGGTTCGACGAGATCGCCTCACCGCTGAAGCTGCCAAAGCGCAGGCTCGACGGAAGCCCGCCGTCGTTGGTGTTGGCCTCGTCGACGTTCACGCCCCCGACGACCGAGAGGGCCACCTGTGGGGAGGCCGTGCCGATACCGACGCGATTCGAGGGAGCGTCCACCACGAATGTCGTCGAATCGAGGTTCAGGGCGCCTGAGAGGGGCCACGAGCCAGCGGATGGAAGCTGGGCGGTGCCGAGCGTTCCGCTGGTGATGTTGCCGGCATTCAAGTTAGTAAGTGCAGCACCGTTCCCACCGAACTGGTTGGACGGGTTGGTCATGGTGAGGGCGTTGCCATAGGTGCCCGCGAGGCGACCGCTCAGCAACGTCCCGCTCGCGATGCTTCCCGCGTTGAGGTTGGTCAGCCCCGCGCCGTTGCCGCCGAACTGGTTGGACGCGTTGGTCATCGTCAGGGCGTTGCCGTAGGAGCCGTTCAGCAACGTGCCGCCCACGAAGCCGGTGACAAGATTGCTCGCGTTCAGGCTGGTCAGTCCCGCGCCGTTGCCGCCGAACTGGTTCGAGGGGTTGGTCATCGTCACCGCGTTCGCGTAGATCCCCGCCAACAGCGACCCGCCCAGCGTCCCGCTCGCGATGTTGCTCGCGTTCAGGTTCGTCAGCGACGCCCCGTTGCCGCCGAACTGGTTCGTCGCGTTGGTCATCGTCAGGGCGTTGCCGTAGACGCCGCTCAGCCGTCCGCCTCCCAGCGTTCCGCTGGCGATGCTGTTGGCGTTGAGCGAGCTCAGATTCGCCCCGGACCCCGTGAACGTCCCGCTCACCGTGTTCGACGGATTGCTCAGGTTCAGCGCGTTGCTGTAGGTGCCGTTGAGCGCCGCGTTGTTCACCGCCGCCACCTCCAACGATCGCGTCGCGTAGGGCACCGGGTTGATCCGCTGCCGAGGCGTCAAGACCACGCCATCGACCTCGATCTCGAGCCACCGGGCCGCACCGTTGAAGGTCGCGCTGGCGAAGGGAATCTCGACCGTAAAGCGGCCCGACTCGTCGAAGTCGACGAAGTTCGCCACGACGACGCTTGAGCCGACCTGCAGCCCCGCCGTCTCCGCGTCGTAGATCCGGAAGACCAGATCCAGCGGCCCAGCCGCCGCCGCACCGTTCTGGCGAAGCTGGCCCTGGTAGGTGAAGGCGTCGCCGCCGTCGCCGGCGAGGGACGATGGAGTGGCACAGGCGGCAATGGCGAGGACGAGAGCGGCAACGTGCGTGCGCATGCGAAAGGGCTCCTTCACCCGGAGAGAGCGCAGAAACCGTGCGATCGCTGCAACTCCAGGGAAGCGAATCCCCGTCGCTCTCCGCCACTCACGGCGTATGCACGAACGGAACCGGCCCGACCGCCGTGCCGTGGTGGCCACCGCCACTCTGGTCCTGAAGGGTCTGGTTTTCGAAGGTCCAGTGACCGATCAGACCGGGCTCCTGGTCGATCGTGAGAAGGATGTTGGTGATCTTCTCCTGCGGCAGCGCGTGATCCCAGATGCTCACCCGTTCAATAATGCCGTCGAAGCGGTGCTCGATGCCGCAACAGAGATTCTGGGCGCCAAAGAGAACATCGTTGGCGCCATACACGAACGAGCCGGGCGGGAAGAACACGTTGCTCTCGAGGACGCCATCGAGATAGAGCTTCATGGCGCCGTTGTCGAAGGTGTAGGTCGCTCGGACCACCGTGCCGATCTCGATCAGCCTCTGGGACACCATGCTGACATTGGAGATGCTGCCGGTCGTCGTGGCCGTGACCGCCACCTTCTTCGTCGACGGCGACCACCGAACGCCCCACGACTCTCCGGGAATCGAGAAGGAGTTCTCGAACGGCTTCGAGACGATCGACGCCCCCTCGAAGAGGTTGTTGCTTCCGAAGCCTGGTCCCAACGGCTGGAAGATCACGTCGATCGTGAGGGCCGTGGGCTCCAATCCCGGCGAGTCCGGCACCCGGACGTAGTGGGCGATGGGCGTGTCATTTTGGACCCGAATCGCCCACGACTCGGTTGGCGTCAGATCGCAACTGTCCGGTACGCCGTCGACGTCGCTGTCGACGCTCCCGAAGAGCGCCGCGAAGCCCTGGGCATCCAGCCAACTCACGACGCCATCGCCGTTGAAGTCGGCGCAAGCCTGGTCGACGCCGCAGCCGGCCGGATTCTGCAGCATGCATCGGAAGACGGCGGAATCGCTCTCGCAGTCGAGGACGCCGTCGTGGTTCAGGTCGCCGACGATCGGCAGGTCGCACTCGTCGCACGCTGCCCCGATGCCGTCGCCGTCGGCGTCCACCTGATCCGGGTTCGGAATCGAGGGACAGTTGTCGACGTCGTCCGGAATGCCATCGCCATCCGTGTCCGGCGCAGGGCCGCTCGGCATCAGAAGGATCTTCATGCGCACCCCCGCCATCTCGCCCTCTGGCGTCAGGCGGATGAGCTCGAAGCGGATCTGCTCGCCAGCGGAGACCGCGATGTTCTGAAGCGCACCGGCGCCGCCGTTCCCCAGCGCGAAGTCCATGGGGTTGGCTCGCGAATACGAGTCGTAGAAGGCGATCTCGCCACTGGTGAGAAGCTGATAGCCGCGGTACAGCCGCCAACCGTCGACACGGGCGTTCTCGTCGGTGAGCATCCACGTCGCCCCCTCAATCGAGAGGACGCCGTTCACGGGCACGACAAAGACAATGCTCGCGTCCGCGTTGCCGACGCCGTTGACCGGGTCGTAGGGACGCATCACGACATCGCCGGCCTGAAGGTCGAGCGATGGCGTCTGCAGACCGGGCGTGCTCCTGAAGAGGAAGGGAACGCGATTGTTCCCGCACTCGGAGCGAGCCCATCCGGGCTGCGTGGTCGTCCAGCCGAACGCGTCGAAGGTGCATCCGTCGACCGCATCGACGTGAGGAAGGACGTTCAGGCCCTCGCGATAGCTCCACGGGCCGCTCGGGTTGTTCTCATTCGAGAATGCGGTGACCAGATTGAACAGGAGTCCGTCGGGCTCGCATGCGTCGCCGATGCCGTTGCCGTTGACGTCCGCTTGGGTCTCGTTGATTCCCGTCGGGCAGTTGTCGGCGGCATCGATGAGGCCGTCGCCATCGCTGTCGGTCGATCCGCACGACGCGAGAGCCTGCTCGACGCAGAAGCTGTCCCAGGCCGCATCGCAGCAGAAGGCGTCGATCGAGCAGACGATCTGACAGCAATCGCTCCGACTGCAGCCTGCACCGCCGACCGTCGCGCAATCATGCGAGAGGTTCGGGCACTGCGGTGCATCGCACACATCGCCGACGCCATCCTCGTCCGTGTCCGCCTGATCGGGATTCGCCGTGAAGGGGCAATTGTCGGTGGCGGCCCCCACGCCATCCTCGTCCAGGTCATCGACGAGGGACGCACAGAGGTCTCGTGCGAATTGGACGCACACCACGTCCCAGCCCGCCGTGCAACAGGCCGGGTCGACGACGCACACCGTCGTGCAACAGAGGCCGCTCGCGCATCCCGAGGTCCCCGGAACGAGGCAGCCGTGCGTCGCGCCCGTGCAGCTCGCCGTGTCGCAGAGGTCGCCGCTGCCATCGCCGTTGCTGTCGGCCTGATTCGGATTCGGAACATGCGGGCAGTTGTCGAGGAAATCCGGGACGCCGTCGAGGTCCTGATCCGTGAACGAGCCGACCATGAGGAAGGTCAGGTTGACGCCGGCGAACTCACCGAACTCTTCGGTGCGGACAACGGTGAATTCAAAGGTCTCGCCCTTGAGGACGGAAAGGTTGACGAGGGCCTGCGGACCGCCCGTGCCAAGTTCGAAGGGCATCGGGAACTCGCGCGACCATGGATCGGCCGAGTCGACGACCCCCGACGTCATGGCCAGCCCGTTTCGCGAAATGGCCCAGGTGTTTCCGCGGCCGAGTTCGTCGCGGGCGTTCCACACCGAGCCGACGATGGTCAGCGTGCAATTCTCCGGCACTTCCCATCGAACTCGCCCGGGGCCATTGCCGACGCCGCTGGCGTTGTCCTGGGAGTGCACCAGCACGTCACCCGCCTTCATGTCCAGCACCGGGACGGAGACGCCCGGCGCACAGCGCAGCCACCAGGGGCAGCGGTCCTCGCCGCACTCCGACTTGGACCAGCCGGGCTGCGTTTGGCCCTGCCAACCAGGCCAGCAGCCGTCGATGTGAGCGGCGTGCGGCAGCGGGTTGTTGCCTTCCAGGTAGGTCCAGGGCGCGCGCGGATTCCGCGTCTCGCTCCATCCTTCGCCCAGATCGAACACGATGGCCCCCGGCACCTCGCAGACGTCGCCGATGCCGTCGCCGTCGGAGTCGACCTGATCGGGGTTCGCGCGGAGCGGGCAGTTGTCGAGGCTGTCCTGAATGCCGTCGCCGTCGGTGTCGCGAACGACGACGATCAGATGGTCCTCGACCTCGCCGTACCCCCATTGCGACGGGCCGCAGATCGGTCCTCCCGCAACCACGCGCATGCGCACCGAGCCCGTATCACCCACGGGAGCCACGGCCGCACCGGCTGCCGTGATGAGGTGCACCGAAAAAACGGGATCGTAGACGTCCTCGATGACCGTCAGGTTCGTCTGTTCGCCCGCCGCGAAGACGCCGTCGTTGTTCCAATCGATCACCACAAATGGGACGGCGTCGATGTCCTTCACCACGATGTCGAAGGCCCTCCCTTCGAGGACCGTGAAGGGCGCACTGGTGAAGTCCTCATACCCCACGGGAGGTCCCCAGGCATGACCGGACGAGTGGACGTCGTCGTTGATCCCCACCTCTCCGATCGATATCCATGGGTCGGAGTATTCCCATCGCCTCGCCGTGCCGCAGTAGTGAATGACCTCGCACGCATCGCCGATGCCATCGCCATCCGAGTCGGCCTGGTTCGCGTTGCGCTTGGTTGGGCAATTGTCGATCCCGTTCATGACCCCGTCACCGTCGGCATCGCCGTTGGACGAGAGCGAGTCGGTGACGATCAGGCCGAAGTCGAAAATCTGCCCGGGCCCCGCGTCGAGCGTGCATGGCCCCACTCCCCCTACGGCGAGCCGAAGACGGGTCAGACCCAAGAGCGCTCCGGGTGGCGCGGTGATGACACCTGAGTGCCGCCCCCATGTCAAATCACCGCCAAAGGGCGGCGGTCCATCGGTCCATGCTCCGTCCAGTTCCATCGGCATGCTCTCGGCGGCCTCAAATTCGCCGTCGTGATTCCAATCGACCCATGCCTTGAGCACGACAGTGTTGTTGGAATTCTGGGATTCAACAATCAGTTCAAGTCCAGGGGATCCAGCGAGGAGCTGGGCGACGGGAGTATCGAAGTACTTCCAGCCATCAGAGGGGTAGTAGAAGGTCTGATCGATCGCCCCTATCTTCACTCTGGTGAAGAGGTGCCACAGCCCCCACGGCCAGTAGACCTCCTCGGGAATGCAGTAGGGTGGAGGCGGATCGCAATCATCACCGACGCCGTCGCCATCCGGATCGAGTTGATACGGATTGAAGGCCGTCATGCAGTTGTCCACGCCGTTTGGGATGCCATCGCCATCCCAGTCCCCTTCAGGCGAAAGCGATGGACTCAGCAGAATCGTGTAGTCCTCGGTCTCTCCCTCGTTGAAACCACAGGGCGAATTCGTGCTCGACAGACCCGCGCGGATACGGAGCCGCGTCACGCCCACCCCCGCGCCCGCGGGGATTGCCAACGGCGCCGAGAAGTGCATGACCTTGTTGCAGTCAGGGCAAGGGTCGTCGACAGCGGTTTGCTGGACGTCGAGCGTCTCGTCCGCGTCATCAAAGTCGCCATCACGATTCCAGTCGATCCATGCTCCGAGCGAGGTCGGCCAGAGGACTTCGTTGGCGCTCAATGGAACGAGGACCGTGAAGGAAAGCTCGAGGATTCCCACCTCAGGCGCGAGCTCCTCCCAATGCTGCTCGTAGAACGTGTAGGTCGTGATCGGCGTTCCCGAGATTTCCCACGGATCGTTGGCACCGATGCGCACTGCATCGATCTCTGGCCGGTGGTGCCACCAAGACCAATCGGTCATGCCGACGTCGCAGTAGCTCAGCTCGCATGCGTCGGCGACGCCGTTCTGGTCGACATCCGCCTGACCCGGATTGAAGGACAGCGGACAGTTGTCGCTCGCGTCCGGGACCCCGTCGTTGTCATCATCGGGATCGCATGCGTCACCGAGCCAGTCGTGGTCATTGTCGGCCTGGTCCGGGTTGAACGTCTCCGGACAGTTGTCCGCCAGTCCGCAGACCTCGTCTCCGTCCCAATCCACACCGCCGCAGTCGCATGCATCGCCTTGTCCATCCCCATCGCCGTCCTGCTGCGAGGGGTTCCGCGTGACGCGGCAGTTGTCGCACAGGTCTCCGCGGCCGTCGCCGTCGAAGTCGGCCTGATCGGAATTGGCGGTAAGCCAGCAGTTGTCGCACTGGTCCGGCACCCCATCGCCGTCGGCGTCGGCTTGCGATGCGGGATCTGGCTCGCTGCAGTCGCACGCGGCGCCAATGCCGTCGTGGTCGCCGTCAAGCTGCGATGGATTGAAGACCAACTCGCAGTTGTCGCACACGTTGCCGACGCCATCGCCATCGCAGTCGAGCTGGTCGGGGTTGGGCGTGGTCGGACAGTTGTCGATTCCGTTGGCGACACCGTCGCCGTCGTCATCGGCATTGGGGTCGATCGGTCCCGTCGCCTCACATGCGTCGCCGATGCCGTTGCCGTTCAGGTCGGCATCGGAGAGTCCGCAGCCGCACTGACCCGGAGCGATCTTGTTCGGATCGAGCGGACAGCCATCCGCCACGTCGCACGTGCCGTCGCCATCGGTGTCTTCGCCGGTGCAGGTCACGCCCCACGCGCCCAGAAGCATCGCCAGATCGGCACCATCGACCACGCCGTCGCCGGTGAGATCCGTTCCGGGCGGAACCGCTCCACCGCTGGCGCCCCACGCGCCGAGAACCGTGGCGAGATCGGCGCCGTTCACGGTGCCGTCCCCAGTGAGATCCTCCGCCGGCGGCGCTTGGCCGGGCACGTTGAGACGCCACGAGAGCACCTGGTGGCGACCGCTTCCTGTCGAACTCGATCTCGCCCCGATCGCGAGGAAGGCCGTTCCGCCGTGTACGGTCGGGCCGAGAAACGGGAATGTTGTCCAGCCCTCCTCCGGTCGCACCGCCGAGGGGGCGAGCCGAATCGAGACGGCGCTCCACGGCCCGTCCAACGCTTCGATCCACAGGTGCCACTCTGCACCGTTGTCGAAGTTGGGTGCGACCACTTCGAACATCGGGTCGTAGTAGAGGAGATTGTCGAGCTTCTCCGACACAACGTAGTTGCTCTCCCAGACCTTGTTCTGCCAGGTGTGGGTGCCCAGGATCAGCTTCCACGGTGCGTCGGCCAGTGCAGCACCGCGAAACGGGTCGCTGTCGCCGGACGGAACGCCCAGCGTCGGAGACTCACCGAATGAAACGACCAGGCCGTACCCGCCCGGATCGAGCGACTTCACCGGACCCGGATCGTCGATGCGGAAGACGACCTCCATCGAGAACGCGCCCACCGGCACCCGGACGCCGCTGACGATTGCGCCGTACTCGTCGAGCGACTGCGACCAGGGTGACGGGGTGAGCACCACCGCCGCCGCCTGCGGGTCGTGCACTGCCGCCCCCAGCAATTGGGCACATCCCAAGCCAGACGAGAAGTCGGGATAGTCGAAGCTCTGTCCGTGGGCCGCCGCAGAGACGAAGAGGCTCATCAGGGCACGTTGGCTTCCACGGAGCATCGATGGCATGGCGGTCCTTCTCATGAGGGGCAGTCGGGGCGGCGCACAGCGCGCACCGCCCTTCCGCATTCAGAAGCGCAGGACGCCACACCTCACTGCAACGGTTGACCGTGATTTGGCGATGGTCCCGGCCGCGCACCTCATCCCGAGAAGCTCAGCCCGTCCACTCCCCGAGCAGCATCGAGAGGTCCATCGCGTCGACCTGACCATCGCCATTGAAGTCCGGGCAGCCCGTCGCACATGGTCCCCACTGGCCGAGGAGGATCGCCAAATCGGCGGCGTCCACTGCCCCATCGTTGTTGAGGTCTGGCGTCGGCAAGGCCGTGACCGTCGTACCGAACCAGACAAGGGGCTCCGCGAAGCCCTGCGAGTCGCTCAAGGCGGTCGCAGGACCGAACACGATGTCGAAGACTCCCAGCGCGTCGGCCGAGACCTCGACCACCACCTCGGCCAGAACGTCATTCACGCCGGGCGTGAGCGTGACGTAGTCCGGGGCGCTGAGACTGAAGACGTCGATGTTGGCGTTGATGAACACGCCGTTCGGCCCGTCGGGCAGGATCACCGTGAAGAAGGGGTCGAGCGGCGCCGGAAACGCCGCGATGAGGTTCTGCGGCAGGTAGAGGTTGGTGCGCTCAGGATCGGTGCGGCCCTCGAGGTCGAAGGAGACGGTCCCGGTCGCGCCGTCGCGCGGGATCGCCTTGATCGCCAGCGAGTAGCCGAAGAGGCCGACTGGCCCTTCCAGAAAGCTCAGCTTCACCAACGCCGACTCCGAGGTCCCCTGCGGGATGACCATCGCGTGATCGACGTGGATCATCGCGAGGGACTGGTCGGCGCGGGCAGCGCCGGCCAGCCCCTGCGTGATCGCGAAGGCGAGCGTGAACGGCCAAGGCAGTACGACATTCCGATTCATCGCGTCACCTCCACATCGCCGCCGGAGAGCAGCGTGCATTCCGAACCGCCGTCGCGGAACGTGAGTTCGAGATCAAGCACGCCGTCGCCGTTGAGGTCGGCGATCGTGACCGATGCCGCCGCCGCATCGGCCGAGCACAGGATGGGCGTTCCGAACGGACCATCCCCCTTCGATCCGTCACGGAGCCAGATTGCAACCACGGAGTGGGCCGCGGTTCCGATCGTGCGCACCAGGTCGAGATCGCCGTCGCCATCGACGTCGAGAAGCTGATGCGTTGCCCGGCCGGTGGTGAACGGCAGCGCGTCCACCGCCGAACAGGCATGCGTCCGGCCGGCGAACACCGCATCGAGTTCCGCGATCGATGCGATGATCGTGCCGGCGGGTTCCTGCACGTAGCCGCCAAGAAGACGCAATCCGCTGCCCTCGCCGGCGATCGCTCCGCCGTTCTGGACGAACGCATCGACGGCCCCGTCGCCGACGAGGGAGCCCATCTCGCAGACGAGGAGCTTCGGAGCCCGCACGAACGCACCAGCACGCAGCACGAGCCGTGCGTCGAGGTCGCAGCCGATGGTGATCTCATACGGATGGAGCCATGCCCCGCCGTCGATCTCGATCGTGCCGCCCAGCCACTCGAACGTCGCCCCCGGCTCCACGGTGAGGTTGGTGACGATGAGATGCGAGTCGCGACTCGTCAGTCGAATCGTTGAGCCGGCTTCGGCCACGACCGAGCCATAGCGGCGGGTTTCGTCGCCGACGAGGAGGGAGTCGCCGGCCTTGAGGCGGAGGTCGGCCGTGGACGCCGTCGGAGCATTACCCCGGCGCTCGGGGCGGCGCGTGACGACCGGCACCACCGCGCGCTGGGGCGGCGCGTCCCGCGTTGCGTCGCAGCCCAGCATGGCGAAGTAGCTGTCGCCATGCTCCGACTGGAAGAACCCGCCGCCGAGGATGAGGCGAGGCTCCGATTCTCCTGGCACCACAAACGTGCTGAGCGCCAGTGGCGGACCCGACCCAATCGGCAGCGTGGCGACCGGCGTCCAAGACACGCCATTCCACCGAGCCAACGAATGTGGGTTTTCTCCCTTCCCAAACCAGAACTCGCCACCCACGAGAAGCTGCGGACCCAATGCCGGGAAGCCCATCGATGGCAGAAGCGTCTGAACACCACCGAACGGCAACTGGCCTGCTGGCGTCAACCAGGTGACACCATCCCACTCATGAAGACCCAAGGGCGTACCCGCCATGATGCGGGCACCGAAGCCGGTCCCCGCATCGAAGATCGCCAGCGACGTCGCGAAGATGCCAAGCCCGCCGCCGACATCGGACCAGGTCGAACCATCCCACCGGGCGATGCCGGTCGTGTGCACAGGCCCGGCGCTGTACATCGTGCCCGCAACATAGAGCGATTCACCCCAACCGCTGCCATCGTCAAACACGACCATCGAGCGAACATTCGGCGAGTTGGTGCACGACAGAGGGTCGCCTTCCTTGAAGCAGGCCGCGATGCCCCCGTCAACACCGTGCCATGTGCGACCATCCCAACGGGCGATGCTGACGGAGATGTCGTTGCCGTCGAAGAGGACGAACGTTCCACCGGCATAGAGCGAGAGGCCGTCTTTGCCACCGTTGTGGAGTCCGTCCTTGTAGGCCGCAAGTGCGTTGACCGAGTTGTAGGGCCCAAGCCCGCTGCCGAGCGGGGACCATGCCGAGCCGTCCCAACTCGCAATGTTCGCCGCAGCGACACCGCCGGCCGTGGTGAAACTTCCACCGGCAACGATGCGCGGTCCGCCGCCGAGTCCATCGTCATAGAGCGCGAGCGAACTGACCCGGCCATCCATGCCGCCGCCGGGTGAGTCCCAGCTTCGTCCATTCCAGCGAGCAAGAAAGCCCAGCGGCAGATCGTCCAAGCCTCGAATGTCGCCGCCGATCCACAACGCCGGTCCACCGAGCCGAGGATCGTCCACCACGAGCATCGTGTCGACCGTTCCGCTGAAGCCTCGACCCAACGGACGCCAGGTGGCGCCGTCGGAGATCGCAATGCCATTGGCTTGGAACTTCCCGGCGAGCGGATAGCAACCCCCGGCAACCAGTCGCGTGCCTTCACCGGGAACATCGAGCGCGGCAAGCGCTCGCACACCACACAGATATCCCGGGCGCCACAGGCGATCCCCCGGCTCGGACCAGCTCGTTCCATTCCACCGCGCGACGCTGGCCGCTGCCACGCCTCCAGCCGACTCGAAATCACCGCCCACATGCAGTTGCGTGCCCGACGGACCGCCGTCGTTGAACGCGGTGATCGCATAGACCGGAGCGTCGGTTCCGCCGCCGACCGAATTCCACGACGCCCCGTCCCATCGGGCGAGGTAGTTGAGTTGCGGACCCGAGACGGGGTGGATGAACTCGCCGCCGGCGAAGAGCGACGGCCGGCTCCCTCCCACGGCAACGACAGCAAGCGCCGCCACGGATCCGTTGAGTCCGGGGAGCACATGCCACGTGCGACCATCCCATTTGGCGATGTTGGTCGACTGACCGCCGCCTGCGTAGAGGAACGACCCACCGACGAAGAGCGACGAACCCGTGCCGTCGTCGAAACTCGCCAGGCTGCGCACCCAGCCGGGCCCGCCATGGATGTTGGCCCAGATCCCGACTGTGAGCGGCGACCACGTGGTCCCGTCCCAACTCGCGATGGACAAGGCCGATGCCCCGCCGGCTTCGGAGAAGACGCCGCCGGCAACGAGCTTCGGGCCTGCGCCGTCATCGAAAACCGCAAGCGCATCGACGTGCGATCCGGCGATGCCTTCACCGAGCGGCGTCCAGATCCCGCCAGACCAGCGAGCGACGAGCGCCAACGAGGTCTCACCGGCGGCGTCCGCCATGAAGTAGCCGCCTGCGTAGAGTGCCGGTCCCGTACCGTCGTCGTACACGGTCAGGCATTGGACCGTGCCGTTGAGTCCGGATCCGACCTGCGCCCAGGACTCGCCGTTCCAACGGGCGATCCGGATCGCAGACTGACTGCCTGCGGAGCCGAAGTCCCCGCCAATGAAAAGTTGCGGACCATCGCCATCGTCGAAGACGGCGACGGCGTTGACGATGCCAAGGAGGTGCGGATGACCTCCTCCTGAGATACCAGGCCGCTCGCCGAACGCCGGAAGCCAGGCCAAGTCACAGGTCGCGCCGGGAGTCAACGTGATGACACCAGCGTCGGTCAGACCAGCTGGCACGAGGTCCGTCACCAAGGACAGGCCGGAGTAGGTCGTCCCTCGAATCGTCGCCACCGCGGTGACAGTTAGTGAGCGCGTCGTCTCGCCCGCGACCACGTCGAAGGCGAAGGTACCGTCCGCGGCCGACACCCCGCGCCCTCCCACCGGCGTCACGAGGACCGCACCTTCAACCGGAGTGCCGTCCTGCAACCGGACTGATCCGGTGATCGTCGTCTCGAACGTCTCACTCATCACCGTGATCCTGCTCACCGCGGTCGCGGCGCCGTTCGTCGCGGTAATGAAGACCGTGCCGGGCGCATGTCCGGTGACAAGGCCATTGCCGTCGACGGTGGCCAACGACTGGTTGCTTGATCGGTACGCGGTCCAGGCCGTCGCGTCGCTCACATTCAGGATCGTTCCGTCATTCATATGAGCCATGACGGTCGCCTGAACGGCATTACCGACCTCCACCAGGATCGGGGCCGACATCGTCAGCGACACCGGGAGCGGCGGCGGCATCGTCGTGTGAACAAGTTGGGCCGGGGTGAAGACTGCATCCTGCGTGATGTAGAACCGCTCGCTCATGGCGTAGGTCATCACGCCATCGACCATCGCATTCCCGATCACTTGCACCGGCTCGTCACCCACCCCGTCGGGCTGACCATCCGGGCCATCCATGTCGACAGCGCTGATGTTGTCAAGCTCGAAGGCGCCCGAGGGGCCGGTTGTCACCGTTTCGCCGCCAACGGAGTAGGTCCACGTTGTCGTTGGCTGCCCCTGATCATCAGGCACCTCCTCTTGCTCGACGACCTCGCCCTCCCCGCCGTCGTTCGCGCTGGCGGGGACCTGCAGATACCCATGCCTTCCGGCATGGACATGTGTTGCCCAGAAGGCGATCGCGAGAAGCGAACGGGGCACCGCAGGGTCCACGTGGGCGTCGATCTCTGCCGGCAGAATGAGACGCAGCCTGTCCCCGGGACTGATGAAACCATCCCCATCGTCGTCCTTGGCGTAGTAGGTGACCGGGCCCAATGGTGAGCCGACATAGTCGAACGTCGCCACGCCGGTTGGGATACCCGGATCGCTGATCGAGGCGACGCGGTCCACCATGTCGTCCCCGTTCGGGTCGTCGCAGACCAGCGTGAAGGGCGTGCCCAGGTACTCGCCGGCAAAGTCGGCGACCGGCGGAGGCGGCATCCAGTTGATCGGCAAGACCGCCGCGCCTCCCTTCTCAAGAATCGCTTTGGTGGCGGTGCCTCCATAGAGGCTCGAGGCGAGAATGGCGGCGCGATAAAGCCTCATGCGCTCCGGGCCGCTCTCCGGCATCGGATGCATGTCCACAGCACTCCCATACATGTGGTTGCTGATGGGAGAGGCACCGTCCACATCGAAGTTCCGACGCGGGTTTCGGAACGCGCTCTCGATGGACATGGGGCTGAGGTACTTGTCGTAGGTCTGCTGGGCGATCTTGAACATGTGCCCCTTCGACACGACGTTGCCCGCGCCAAGCCCGTAATTCCCCGTGTTGAATGCCAACGCGCTGAACGACTCCGTCTCGATGGGAGCCCCGACCTGAAGCGGCTGCGGGACGGGCATGGGCGAAATTTCGAAGTCACGGAAGTCAACGTACTCCTGCCTCAACGTCGTCTTGGGATTCTGCTTCAGCGTCCTCGAGAACGTGCCCGTGGTACCGTTCGGATTGGTCACCGTCACGTCGATCCAGTACGTCACTGGAGGTGACGGTTCGTGCGCGCCTGTGAGGGGCCGACTCGCCGCGCTGATGATCGGCTTGATGTCGAACTCCTTGGTCGTCCCTGTCGGCGTCTGAATCTGGCCACCGTTCGGCGTCGTCACGATCCACGAAACGGTCGCATTCGCCTCGGTGGTGTAGATCCGGACATGCATCGGTGACGACCGAAAGTTCTTTCGTACGATGAAGTAGTCGAAGAGGGCCGGACAGCGGCTCTCGACCAACAGGAACCCAAACGGACTGGCGTCGTCGTCGGGGGGGGACTCCGGGCAATCACCCGGATGGACGCAACGGCCGGTGCGTCGGAAAGGGAAGCCCGGTCCGTGCCAGCCGGAGTGCCGAAGCCCGGTCCCCGCCACGGACCGAATGATGGCCCCATCCTCTGAAACGACGCCCGGCGCCATCACTTCGAACTCACCCGTATCGTGGTTGAACGACATCAGGTACACGAGAGCGCCCGGAGCGAGTCCGGACATGTTCGGGTACTCGACTTCGACCGGCGGATCAAACGTCGCGCCGGCCGGCTGGAATGTGGCATCGAACGGCGGGGACGCGCCATTGGGCAGTGGCATAGGCACCGCCGCATGGTGCACCTGGTTGATCGAGAGCGTGACGGGCGCACCGACACTCGGCTTGCTCCCGTTCTTGAGCGTCATCGAATGCGCGCGAACCACATACTTCAGCCCTTCGATGCCGGCGCATGTCAGCTCGATGTCCGACTGACCGTCCCAGAGTTGCGAATTCTCCGGCATGAGCTGCGGCAAGAGGATTGGCTTGCCGAGGGAGTTCTTGGCGTTGGGGACAATGGAGATGTCGTAGCCCAGAGACGGGAACTTCACGCCCGGCGGCAACGGCTTTCCGTTCAGCTTGTTTGCCGTGACACCCTCAACGATGAGGTGGACCGCGCCGTCCTTCGCCAGGGACGGGAAGGTGAAGTTGCCGGTCGCATCGCTCAGCACCGGGCCGACGATCTCGTCCTGGAACTTCAGCGAGATCTTGACGTTTCCAATGGGCTGGCTGGCGTTGTCGAGCACCAGCCCACTGAACGACGTGGGCTTCGTGAGATCGCGAGCGATGCCTGTTGCCTTGAAGTACGCGGCATTCGCCGTGTTTCCGGCGAAGTCCGCCCGCACCCGGTTCTCACCGGCCGATGGGCCTGCGATGAAAGCCACCTCGGCATGGCCGGTGGGGCCTGTGAGTACCGTTACCGCATTCTGGCCATTGACGGTCCCGCCACCCGCGACCACGGTGAACTGAACTGGAACGCCCGGTACGGGATTGTTCGAATCGCTCACCCACGCTGACAGCGGTTGCGCCGCGGGTGCGCCGACCTCAACGCGCTGGTCATTGCCGGTACCAACGTTCATCTGGACGGGAACCCCCGGCGCCGCGGTGGCACTGAAGGTCGCGGCACCAGCCACATCCTTGGCGGTGGCGCTCACGCGATTGACCCCGCAACCGGAGGCCGAGCCAAGCGTCCACTGCGCCGCAGCAACACCGGACGCATCCGTCAGGGTCTGGAAATGCACAGCGTCGACCTGGACGCCGTCACCCGAAAGGTGACCGTCGTTCTGAATCACTCGAAAGTCAACAATCTTGTTCGCCCACGGGGTCCCATCGGCCTTGGTGACCATGACCCGAATCGGCTGGCCGAGAAGTTGCCTGGCCACCCCTCCTTGTGCATCACCGGAGAGCGTCTCGATCACGGAGACATTCATGGGGCGCGCCTCTCCCACCACCGTGATGGACTGACTCGCGCTGTTCCCGACCCCGTCCGTCGCCACGACCTGCACGACCGTGGGGCGTCCTCCGCGCAGAAGGGGCACCGAGGGCGCAACCCAAGTCCCGTTCTGTCCGATCCCAATGTCGACGACTGCCTGAATCCCGTTCACCTGCACCTGAAGCCCATCGAAGCCGCTGAGGGTATCGCCGACAAATCCGCCGACGGTGATTGTGTTCGCGAAGACAGACGTGCCATCCAGCGGGAAGGCGATGGCGATGCTTGGAGGCGCGTTGTCCCGGCTCACCTCGGCGGTGATCGGTGCTCCGCTGATGCCACAGGGCGAGATGGCCGTGACGTAGAGGACGTTCACGTTGTTCGCTTTCAGAGGCGCGGTGACCGAGAACGTCCCGTCCGCTGCGACTGCTGCCATGGTGACTTGGTCAATTCCCTGAACACGAACCTCCGCGGCCCGGGCGAATCCCGGCTGAAGCGGAACGGATCCGGTGAGGGTGACGCCTGCAGCCGCGGTAACGCGTGGGAAAGCGTTCACGAGCGGCGCCGGGGGCGGCGCAGAGCCCTGGAAGCCCAGCGGCGCATCCGGCGGCATGAACGCCTCACCCGAAGGATCAAAGAACGATGATGCAACGAGCAGCTTGTAATCCCCGCACGCCGTGAGCGGCGGATCGAAGACGCACGCAATGGTTCGCTGATCCTCCTGCAACGCTGTCGAGACCGGCGTCGTGGTGGTTCCGTCAGCCGAGCGAATGCGAATGCAGCCCGGCACAACCCCGTACTCAACAATCGTCTCGGAGAAGGTCACCCCAAGCTCCGCCAGATCCTCCGAGAGGGGCATTCCGGGATCGCGGCCGATCGACGCGATCCCGGGTGCTGTGCCGTCGAGCGGTGGCAGGGCGCTGCCAAGGCCCGAGAGGAGAATCTGCACATCCAGCACGTTGACGCAACCGTCGGCATTCAGATCGGCTTCGGGGTTGTAGGAATCGTCGTCGTCCGCTTCGACCCCACAACTGCCCAGCGCCGCAAGGAGCACGGGGAGGTCGGCCGCGTTTGTGATGCCATCCCGGTTGGCATCCCCCTGAAGGACGTTGATCCGGAACGTGGCGATCCCACCGGCAACGCCATCTCCGCTCGGGAACAGCGCGTGGATCGGATTTGCAATCTCGCCATCCAGCGATGCCCCCGTCGCGTTGGTCACTCCCGCCCCAAGGACGACGGTCACTCGGTCGCCCTGAACGGGGGACGAGAACGAAAGCGTCAGTGTCAACGAGGTCTCGTTCCAGGCCGTTTGCACCGGAAGCTCGCCGCCGACCACACCCCAGGCCCGAATGCTTCCGGGAGCGATCGTGACAGACTCGCTCATCTGGAGGGCGATCTCCTGGAGCCCGTTCTGATCGGCGACGCCGAGTGCCGGTGGCGGCGACACGGACAGCACCTGCGGTCCGCTGTCAGCGAGCGTCGGAGATGCGATGGCTAGGAGAAGGCCTCCAAAGCCCGCGGTCAATCGTTGTGCACCAAGCATCCGGGGGGCTCCAAAATTGGCAAGCGTCTCGCCGAGAGAAGACTCTCGCCCAGTGCTGGAGCGCAGGATGCAGCCGGTCACTGCAACGGAAAGTGCCGGGAGTCAGGGGGACTTCGCCTGAGGCGCGTCAATTGGCAGCACGCTCCCGCCGGTGCAGCCCACGCCGGCTAGCTCGACGGCGGTCGGCAGGCCGTGTTCCGACGCGTCGATCGACCCAAAGCGGGGGCGCGGTACTGCCCTTCCTTGAGACAGGATCCGACAACGACGATCAGCCGAAGTGCCCTACGGATTGGTTCGGGAGGGCGACCTTCGCCAACACGACAAGCGCCGCTGGAGGTTCCCAGGTCCGATTCCGTCTCATCGGGTCACCTCCACATCGCCGCCCGCGAGCAGCGTGATGTCCGAACCGCCGTCACGCGGCGAGAGCTGCACATCGAGCAGGCCGTCGCCGTTGGCATCCACGATCGTCACGAATCCCATCGCCCTCTCGGACTGGCAGAGGACGGGCGACCCGAAGTGGCCGTCGCCCCGGTCGAGCCAGAGGGCGACGATCGCCTCCTCAGGCGTGCCGATCGAACGCACCAGGTCCAGGTCGCCATCCCCGTCGACATCGACGAGCTGCCGCCTAGCCAGCCCGCCCGTGAACGGCAGCGCGTCCACCGCCGAGCAGGCATGGGCCCGACCGGCGACCACCGCATCGAGTTCCGCCATCGACGCGATGATCGTGCCGGTGGGTTCCTGCGCATAGCCCGCGAGGACCCGCAATCCGCTGTCCTCGCCGGCGATCGCCCCGCCGTTCTGGACGAACGCGTCGACGGTGCCTTCCCCGACCAGCGAGCCCAGCTCGCACACGAGGAGCTTCGGAGCCCGCACGAACGCCCCGGCGTGCAGCACGAGCCGTGCGTCGAGGTCGCAGCCGACGGTGATCTCGTACGGATGGAGCCATGCCCCGCCGTCGATCTCGATCGTGCCGCCGAGCCACTCGAAGGTGGCACCCGGCTCCACGGTGAGGTTGGTGACGATGAGGTGCGAGTCCGCACTCGTCAGGCGAATCGTCGAGCCGGGTTCGGCCGTGATCGTTCCGTAGCGTCGGGTTTCGTCGCCGAGGACGAGGGAGTCGCCGGCCTTGAGGTGGAGATCGGCGAGGTGCTTCGCAGTGCAATCCGCCGCCCGGGACAGCGACGGCTCGCGAACGACCTTCCTGACCTGGGCTACGGCACCCTCAGGCGGCGCAGGGCATCCCCACTTCGAAACGAAACTGTCCCCGGCAGGACCCACAGGGATTGCGCCACCGACATAGAGCGCCGCGCCGCTTCCGTCATCAAAGTGCTCGAGCGTGAATGCCGCATTCAACGATACGCCGTCTCCCATTGGCGCCCAGGTGGTGCCCGACAGCATGGCGGCGTTTGTGATTTCCTTGCTCGGGAATGTGAACGAACCGGTGACGAAGAGGACGGGGCCGTCAGGGGTCTCCGCGGCCTCCAGCGCGTACGCCGCTCCGGGGAACGGGCCGCCGGGGTAGACCCAAGACCAGGAACGCCCGTTGAAGCGCCCAAGCCCTCCCAGCTCGATACGGGGAGTACCGCTGAAGTCCCCGCCAGCAATGAGAACCGATTGTCCAATCGTCACATCGAGGAAGACCTCCAGGTCGGAGACGCTTCCATTCAGCGATTCGGGAAGTGCGGACCAGCCCTGTCCGTCCCACCGCGCGAGCGGACCAGGTACGGATCCTCCCGCAAGTGAGAAGCTGCCTGCGACGTAGAGAGCCTCGCCCGTCCCGTCGTCCCAGGCTGCCAGCGCTCGCCCCTCGTAGTTCAGCCCAGCGTCAAGGGGTGCCCATGCGCTACCGTCCCACGCAGCGATGAAGCTCATGGGCGAGCCATCCACGGTGTCGAAGAACCCCGTAGCCACCAGCTTCGGCCCGTTGGTTCCGTCGTCGAAGACGCAGAGTTCATGCACTTGCGTATCCGGGTCAGGACGACCGCCGTACTGGCCCATTGTCTCGAACCCGCTCCCGCCAACGCTGGTCCAGGTCGTTCCGTCCCAGCGGGCGATGTTGTTGGCCAGTACTCCGCCCGCCTGCGAGAATCTCCCACCAACGTAGAGGGATGGTCCACCACCTCGCCCATCGTCAAACACGGCAGCGGCCGAGGCAGGACCGTTGAGTCCGGTCTCGAGTGCATGCCACTCCTGCCCATCCCAGCGAGCGATGCGCGACGCCAGCTTCCCCCCCACCACGGTGAACGAACCGAGCGCATACAGGCTCGGTCCTCTCACTCCGTCATCGAATGAGATGAGTTCGGACACCTCCCCGTTGAATCCTGTCGTGGGAACGCTCCAGTTCGCGCCGTCCCAAAGGAGCGAGCTGTCGAACTGATGGCCGACGGCGAGCTTGACTCCCGCCCCTGTCTCGACCGTGGCCAGGGTTGTCACGGTACCGAACGGCTGACCGCCTACCGCGGTCCACGTCGAACCGTCCCACCGCGCGAGGTCATTGACGCCCTGCCCTGCACCAAAGCTCCCTCCCGCGAAGAGCTTCTCACCAGCACCAGACCCGTCGTCCATCACGGCGAGGGCCTTGACGTCACCTGAGAAGGACCCGCCATGGCTTGATGCCACCGGAGACCAACCACTGTCATTCCAGCGAGCGATGCCATGCGCCTTCTGTCCGCCCGCGAAGTTGAAGGCACCGCCCACGAAGAGGACCGGGCCGTTGCCCTCATCGAAGGCCGCCAGTGCATACACGGCCGTGCTCTGGATCACACTGATTCCAGCCCCGAGCGCCGACCAACCGGCACCGTCCCATCGGGCGATGCGACTGCCTGGATTCGTGAACGCACCGCCGACGTAGAGGGCTGATCCCGAGCCGACGTCGCAGGTCAGAAGGCAATGCACGCTCCCGTTCATGCCAGCGCCCAACGGCGACCACGATGACCCGTTCCAGCCTGCAATGTTGCTCGCCAGGACTCCGCCGGCGGTCGTGAAGTCCCCGCCGGCGATCAGCCGAGGACCCGCACCGTCACTTGCATCGAAGACCGCCAGCGCCCGGACCATGAAGTTCATTCCGCCGCCGACGGCCGACCATCCGTTCCCGCTCATGCGGGCGATGCGATTCGCCGCCACTCCACCTGCCGAGGTGAAGGCGCCACCCACAAAGAGGGCTTCCCCGGCCCCATCGTCATGGACGACAAGCGATGTGACCGGCCCGTTCAGTCCGTTGCCGACGGACACCCACTCATCGTCGCTGAGTTTCGCCAAGAAGAGCGTCTGCTTGCTCGACCCGGCCGTGAATTGCCCGCCCGCATAGAGGGCTGGGCCCGCGCCGTCATCAAAGACCGCGAATGCGTTGACTTCGCCCGTCAAGGGCCGTCCGCCAAAAGCAGGAACCCAAGCGGCATCGCAGAGCGAGGACGGAGTGAGCACGATCTGGCCGGCATCGGAATAGCCGTTGGGCACGATCAAGGCGACGGACGACCCGGAATACGTCTGACCGCGGATGGTCGCCACCGCGGAAACAGTCGTACCGCTCACGCGCGAGGGGACCATCGCTTCGATGCTGAACGAGCCATCGGCCACCGAGACAGCCGTCGATCCGAATCCGCTGCTCACCACGGCTCCGACAACCGGGTCACCAGCTTCCGTCTTCACCGTGCCGACCACGGTGGTGGGGAGAAGTTCACTGAGCACCAAGATCCGCAACGTCGTCGAGCTTGATCCGCTCGTAGCGGTGACGAACACGACACCCGTCTTCTGGCCTGCGATCATTCCGTTGGGATCAACCGTTGCGATCGCAGGGTTGCTCGTGACATAGGTGGTCCATTCCTCGGAGGAGGTGACATCGCGCGTCGTGCCATCGTTCATCTTCGCGATGACCGTGACCGCACCGGACTCACCGACCATCAGCATGTCCGGTCCCGTGACGGCGATCGAGACCGGCATCAGCGGCGGCACATCCAAGACGACAAGTTCGGGCACGACCTGCGTCGCCCCATCGGTGACGAAGAAGGGCGGTGTGTAGGCATAGCGAGTGATGCCATTCACCACCTGTTGACCCACCAACTGGATCGGCGAGTCGCTCACGCCATCCGCTGGCGTCCCCGGGCCGCCAGGCCCCCACGTGTCACCCGCGCCGACGTTCTCCAACACAAACGCCGCGGCTGGACCGGTCTCGACGCTCTGACCGCCCCCGGAGAATGTCCACGGCGACAGCAGAGCGGCTTCCTCGTCGTCCTCCGCGTCGGATGTCGTCGGGACGCCGGGCTTGTCGGCGTGAATGTGCGTGGCCCATCCGAAGATGGCATCGAGGGAAGTTCCTAGGAGAACGAACTCCGTTTGAAAGAGACTCGGCGGCAGGTCAACCCACAGCGAATCGCCGGGCTGAACGACACCAAAATCAGCAATCGCGAAATTGAGGCTGAACGATCCACCGCCATCCCACGCCAGAACGACCGTCTTGGGTAAGTCAGCGGGGGTGACCGACTGCACCGTGTCGGGAAGCATGTCACCGTTCGTGTCGATGCAGACCATCGAGTACTGAACTCCGTTGTGGGTGCCCTCAAACGTCACGGTCCCGATTGGCGGGCGCCACAAGCTCGGAAGCAACTGCTTCGCGCCATGCTCAAGAAGAACCGTCTCCGCCGTGCCGCCGGCGAGCGCCGCATCGACCGCCGCGAGGTAGAGCTTGACCTTGTTCTCCGGCGTGTTCACCGTCGGCGTCATGTCCACCGCCCCACCGAATTGATGAATGCTGTTCGGTACGCCCCCAACAGCCTTGTTGCGCCGCGGGTTGCGATACGCGCTGTCCAGGTGGATCGGCAGGCCGAACGCGGTCCTCGTCTCCTGGGCGATCTGCTGCATGAATCCGTTCAGCACCAGCCCGCCGTCGCTGGTGTAGTTGCCCTTGTTGAACTCGGCGCCACCGAAATTGGGCGTTCCGATCGGCGTGTTGATCAAGCTTCGAGCCGGCGTTTCGATCGAGCTGCCGCCGTACCAGTAGAAGTCGGCATATTCCTGGCGAAGTACTGACCGCTTGTCCTGCTGGAGAACCGCCGTCAGCGTCTCGACTCCGTCAGCGGAAGACACGGTCGCTTCGATGTGGTACTCGATGGGCCAGCTCTCAAAGCCATAGGCGCCGGTGACCGGGCGATCGGCAGGGAAGAGATCAGGCTCGATGTCGAAGGTGTTCCCTTCGCCGAAGGGGATGACCACACCGCCGCCGTTATGCGACGTCACGCTCCAACTCACCGTCGCCTCAGGGTTGGCCGTGAAGACCTCGACGTGCATCGGCGTCGTCAGTTCGACGAAAGGATGGACGACAAAGTCCGTGAAGCTCTGGGCACATCTCCCGTTCACCAGAATCCGCCCAACCGGTGCAGGATCATCGCCGAGCGGTGCGCAATATCCCATCGAGATGCACTTCGTCGTCACCAAGATGGGCAGCCCCGGCCCGTGCCACCCCGACTTCGTGAGTCCCGTTCCCGGCTCGCTGCGGATCGTCGAGCCGTCCTCGCTCACGCGGCCCGGCGCCATCGCCTCGAACTCGCCGGTGTCGTGGTTGAAGGTGAGGAAGTGGACCGCCGCGCCTGGCGGCAGCGCCGACATGTTCGGATACTCGACCGCGACCGGCGGATCGAATGTCGCGCCGGGCGGATAGAACGTCGCGTCGAAGGGCGGCGACGCGCCGTCCGGCAGGGGCATCGGCACCGCGCCGTGGTGGACCTGGTTGATCGAGAGCGTCACCGGAGCGCCCGGCGTCGGGTGGCTGCCGTTGACCAGCGTCATCGAGTTGGCCTTCACGATGTACTTCAGCCCGTCGACCCCGCCACAGGTGAGCTCGATGTCTGACTGGCCGTCCCAGACGCGCGCGTTCTCCGGCAGAAGCGGCGGTAGGAGCACCGGACGTCCCAGCGAGTTCTCGGCGTGGGGAATGATGACCGTGTCGTAGCCGAGCGACGGGAATTTGACCCCCGGCGGCAGCGGCTTGCCGTTGAGCTTGTTGGCGAGGAACCCCTCGACCATCACGTGCACCGCGCCGTCCTCGTCGATCGACGGGAACTCGAACTGGCCCTGCGCGTTCGAGAGGACCGGTCCGACAAAATGATCCTGGAACTTCAGGGTCACCTTCACGTTGCCGATCGGCTGGCTGGCGTTGTCGAAGACGAGCCCCTTGAACGAGGTCGGCCTGGTGATGTCGCGGGCGATGCCGTAGAGGGTGAAGACAGCGGGGTTCGTCGCGTTCCCGGGGAATGTCGCCCGCACGCGATTCACGCCCGGCGTCGTTCCTGCGGTGAAGCTCACCTCGGCGTGGCCGGTCGCATCGCTCGCCACCGTCGCCTGGCTCGCCCCGTTCACGGTGCCGTTCCCTCCGACGACGGTGAAGGTCACGGGCACGCCGGCCACCGGGTTGCGCGAGTCGCTGACCCACGCCGAGAGCGGGAGCGGCGCAACGCCGCCGGTTTCGATTCGTTGGTCATCGCCGGTGCCGATGTTGATCTGGTCGGCCGCGCCGGCGAGGGCGGTCGCGCTGAAGGTGATCGCCCCGACCACATCCTTCGACGTGACCTCAACGCGGTTGTTGCCGCAGCCGGAGGAGGATCCGAGCGTCCACGTTGCGCTGGCCTCGCCGCTCGCGTCGGTCAGCGACTGGAAGTGCACGGCATCCGCGGCGACCCCGTTGCCGTCGAGCCGACCGTCGTTCTGCGTCACTCGGAAGTCGACGACCTTGTTCGCCCAGGGCGAGCCGTCGGCCTTCCACACCTTGACCCGAATCGGCTGCGGGAGGCTTGACGCAACGGCGCCGATCTGGCCGTCGCCGGTGAGTTTCTCGATGGTGGCTGCGTTCTTCGGAATTGCCAGGCGCGTGACGGTGATCGATTGCGTCGCGGTGTTGCCGAGCGCGTCGCTCGCCGCGATCACCAGTTGGGTCGGTCCGATGTTCCCCAAGGGCAGGCTGGGAATCACCCATGTACCGAGCTGGCCCGATCCGATGTCCACGATCGCAGGCTGGCCGTTCACCGAGACAGTGAGTCCATCGAAGCCGATGAGGGTGTCGCCGACGAATCCGCCCACGCTG
The DNA here is from genome assembly GCA_044220875.1 of Phycisphaerales bacterium. Taxonomy (GTDB): domain Bacteria; phylum Planctomycetota; class Phycisphaerae; order Phycisphaerales; family SM1A02; genus JAEUIT01. The sequence goes on from JBGAQH010000004.1 coordinate 481,434, forward strand.
ATCGCGGCGTCATAGGTCGTCGCACCATCCACCGGAGAGAGAACCGTGAGCGATGGCGGGTCGGCGTCTCGGGCGACCTCTGCCGTCACGGGCGCGCCGGCGATACCGCAGGGCGAGATCGCGCTGACGTACAGGAGATTGACGTTGTTGGCCTTGAGGGGAACGGTGATGGAGAAGGTCGAGCCGGCCGGACCGGTCACGACCTGGTCGATTCCCTGCACGCGGATCGTGGTCGCGCTGGCGAAGCCGGGAAGATCGGGGATCGTGCCCGACAGGGTCACGCCCGCGCTCGCCGTGGCGCTGGGATACGCGTTCAGGATCGGCACCGGCGGCGGCGTCGAGCCCGTGAACCCCGGTGCCGCGCCGGCCGCGACGAAGAACTCGCCCGAGAGGTCGATGATCGACGAGGCGAGCACCACCGTGTAGTCGCCGCAGGAGGAGAGCGGCGGGTCGAAGTGACAGGCGATCGTCCGCTCGTCGACGAGCAGCGAGGTGGACGAGGGCAGGAACAGTTGGCCGTCGAGCGAACGCATCCGCACGCAGCTCGGCACCACGCCGTCGGCGACGATCGGCTCGCTCATCACGATCGTGAGGTCGCTCAGGTCTTCGGTCAGCGGCTCGCCGTTGTCGCGGCTGATCGAGGCGATCGTCGGCGCAGCTCCGTCGAGCGGCGGCAGCGAGCCGCCGAGGCCCGAGAGGAGAATCTGGACGTCGAGGACGTTCACGCAGCCGTCGATGTTGAGGTCGGCGTTCGCGTCGAAGTCGGGATCGGCCAGCGGCTCGATGCCGCAGGTGCCCAGCGCCGCAAGCACTGCTTGGGCGTCGGCCGCATTGGTCACGCCGTCGCGGTTGGCGTCGCCCTGCAGAACGTCCCAGCGGAAGACCGCCACGCCGCCTGCGTTCCCATCGCCGGTCGGAATGGTCGGAAACCTCGGATTCGGGACCTCGCCGTCGAGTTCATCGCCGAACTCGCCGGTGACTCCCGGCCCGACCACGAGCGTCACGCGCTCGGCGGTGATGGCGGGGATGAACGTGACCGTCAGTTCGTTCGCCGCGGCGTTCCAACTGGTTGAGAGCGGGATCGGCCCGCTGGCCACGCCCCACGCCCGAATCGCTCCGGGAGCGATCGTCACCGCCTCCGAGAAGGTCAATCGAACGGTCGAGAGCCCGACCTGATCGACCACGCCCGCACCGAGCGGCGGGACGACCTCGTTGATCGCGGGAATGCCCTGTCCGAAGGCCGCGTTGGCCGAGCCGAGAAGGATCGATGCCGTAAGGCAGGCGAATGCGGCGAGACGGCGTTGGACGGAGTGGGGCATCCGGTACTCCCGATGTGAACGTGTGGCAGAGGCGGGGGGCGACGACGGCGGCGCAGCGTGCGTCTCGCCGAGAGAAGACTCTCGACCAGTGCTGGAGCGCAGGATGCCGCCGGTCACTGCAACGGAATGTGCCGGGAGTCAGGGGGACTTCGCCTGAGGCGCGTCAAACAGCTGCACGCTGCCGTCCACGAACCCCATGCCGGCCCACTCGCCGTTGTCGCTCACCGCGATCTTGGAGGAGGGTTCGACGGGGACGGGGAGCGTGACAAGTTCGCGGCCCCGTTCGACATCCCAGACCCGGAGGCCGTTGTGAACGATGCCGAGCAGCCGCCCGCCCGGCTCGAAGGCGATGTGGTTGCCGTTGAACCCATCGCCTGGCCAGGATCGTCTGAGCTTCCAGTCCGCGGTGGACCAGAGCATCACCATGCCGTCCTCGCACCGCGCGGCGAGCCAGCGGCCATCGAAGCTGAACGACATCGACCAGACCGTACTCGCCGTTTCGAGCGCAGCGAGACGGACGCCGTCGTCGATGGCGAAGACCTCGAGGCCGGTTCCGGGTCGTGGGGAGAGAGCGAGCCAGGCACCGTCGTGCGTCATGGCAAATTCACTCATATTTCGCATCGGGAATCGGCGAACCATGCGGCCATCCGCAGTCGAGAACAGCTCCTTGCCATCGTCCACGTTCAGCAGCACCTCACGATGTCCGGGTCGGAACGTGGCTCCGCGCCAGCCCTTCGACGATCCGGCCGTGAGTGCGGTGCCTTGCGTCTCGCCCGTCGCCGCGCTCCGGACGACTGCGTTGGCGGCCATGTCGTGCACCACGAGCATGCCATCGTCTGAGAAGTCGACCGCTCCGATGATGCCGCTCGGCTCCAACGGCGGACTCGCCCATCGCCGACGCCCACTGCGCGTGTCGAACATCGCCACCATCGGGTCGCCCGGAGGTCTCTCCCCCGACGAGGTTGCAAACCACGACCCATCCGGAGAGAACGCCAGCGAGTACACCCATGCCCGATTGGTTTGGTGGCGAAGGACGTCCGACGTCTCCGGGTCCCACCGTCGAATGATCCCGGAGTAGTCAATACTCAGGAGGCTTGCAAGCTCGTTCACACCACTCGCTTCGATGCCGGCGATCCCACAGACCGGCGGCGTGTGCCCGAGCAACGTTCGATACGGCCGCGCCGTCGCCGCATCGAAGGCGGTGATGGCTCCGTTCTCGCCTCCGAGGAAGAGGACCGGCTCGCTGGGGTGCCACGCAAGCGACGTTGGTCGCAACGCGTCGATGGACGCTGAACGCTCGGTGCCGGTGACCATGTCGCGGACGACAAGCCTCTCGGCAACAACGTCGATGGCGAGCCAACGACCGTCCGTCGAGAACGACGCTCGGCTGAACGCCATCCGGTGAGTCGGCACGGGATCGAGGCCGAAGCGCGAGATGACCTCGCCGTCGACGACTCGCGTCAGCCGAGCATCGCCATCCCGATCAAGCACCATCCAGACGCCGTCTGGACTGATCGCCTGAGGGTACATCAGGTCATTGGTCGCCGATCGGTGCTCGACCGTTCCGTGAGGCGTGATCTCCTCCGTCCCGATCCGCCAACGATCCGACGTTCCGCCGGTCTTGGCGATGAGGAGATGCTGGCCGTCCTCCTCGAAGTGCGCGATGCGAGCCCCCTTCACGGGGCGCGATGCGAGGACGCTCCCCGTCGCCGCGTCCAGGACCTGCACCTCGGTCGAATCGGCGACCACGGCGACGCGTGTGCCATCGGGTGAGAACGCCACGTCGGTCGGTTCCCGCGATGCCTGGTGATTCCAGCGTTCCGCGAGGGTCGCCACATCGAACGCCCGAACCATGCCAACCACATCGCTGAACACGACCGTCGAGCCGTCCGGCGAGGCACACGACGCCCGAGCGATCTTGACGGCCGAGTCCGAGTGGGCCACGCTCCGATCGACCTCGGCATTCAGGTGCCGCCACTCCCAGCCGCGATGCACGACCGGCGCAGCATCGAGTCGCTCGCGAGCCAAGGCGATGTCCCTGGTCCGCACGGCGGCCTCGGCGGCAATCACGTTGGCGACGTAGGCATCGAACTCGGCCTGATCGCGGGCCGTCACCGCTGCCCTTTCGCTCGCCATCGCCTGCAGCAGCCCGATGCCGGTGCCGGCAAGTCCCAAGGCAAGCGTGACGATGGTCATGGTGGCCCCCCACACGAGGGCCCGGTGCCGCCGGGTGAAGAGCCGAATGGTGTAGACGGCGCTCGCCGGCCGGGCGGAAATCGGCTCGTGGTGCAGGAAGCGCCGCACGTCCTCGGCGAACTCCTGCACCGAGGGATAGCGCCGCCCAAGGTCGCGTTCGAGGGCCTTCGAGAGGATCGTCTGGAGATCACCGCCGACCTGTGTCGCCAGATGCGGAGCGACGTCGCGCATCCGCTTGGGCACGGCCATCGAAAGCGAGCTGATCGCCTTGTGGACGGGAAGGCCCGCGACATCAAACGCGGATTGGCCGGTCAGGAGCTCATGAAAGAGGAGGCCAAGCGCGTAGACGTCGGTGCGGATATCGATGGCCGACGGGTCGCCGGCCAACTGCTCCGGACTCATGTACTGGAGCGTTCCGACGAGCTGTCCCAGTTCGGTCCGCTGGGTCGCAAGCGCAATGTCGGAGTCGGTCGAACGGGCGATGCCGAAGTCGATGATCTTCGGACGAAGCTCCTCGGCGCTGGTGTCCACGAGCACGTTGCTCGGCTTGATGTCGCGGTGGATGACGCCTCGGCAGTGCCCGAAGTGAATCGCATCGCAGACCCGAAGGAAGAGCTCGATGCGGGCCCGCACGTCGAGGTGCCGCTCCTCCGCGGCGTCGACGATGCTCCTGGCATGCGGAATGATCTCCATCGCAAACCACGGCGCGGTGCCATGCGCCTCACGCTGCGTTCCGACCTCGTAGATCTGGGCGATGCCCGGATGGACGAGCCGGGCCATGATTTCCGCCTCGTTGCGGAATCGGGTCAGGGCCGCTCGCGAGAGCAGGCGAACGTCAGAGAGCTTGATGGCCACGGTTCGGCTGGGCGATTCCTGACGGGCCTCGTAGACCCGGCCCATGCCGCCGGCCGCGATGAGTCGATCGATGCGAAAACCGCCGATCGTCGTACCGATGAGCGGATCCGCCTCTGCGGCATTCGCGTCGCCCTCGGCCATGATCGGGGCCACGGCCGAGGCGATGAGCGACTCGATGGCATCAACCGCTCCGAGCGCCCCATCGTCGGCCGCAAGCATGGCGAGCACCTCGCGGCGCAGGTCCGCATCGCCGGCAGTGCGCTCCGCGAGCCGCGATGCCCTCGCCTCCCCGTCAAGTTCGACCAGCTCGGTAAAGAGATCGCACGCCCGACGGTGCAGCCCAGGCGCGTCGCTCACGGCGCGAGTTCCTTGAGGAGCCACGCCCGCCCCGCCCGCCAGTCGTTGAAGGCCGTCCGTGAGGAGATGCCGAGCAGAAGTGCGGCCTCGTCAATGGTCATCGAGCCGAAGAGGTGAAGCTCGGCGATCTTGCCCTGCCGAGGATCGAGTTCGGTGAGCCGGGCGAGGGCATCATCGACGTCGACCACCTCGAAGGGAGCTTGCGAGAGCACGCCGAGGGCCCGAGCGTCGAGCGTGACCGGTGGCCGACCGCTGCCCCGCTTGGCGGCCTGCTCCCGGCGGGCGTAGTCGACCAGGACGCGGCGCATCTGCGCGGCGGCGATGGCCAGGAATTCGCCCTCGCTCTCGTAGGTTCGTTCCGTCTCGCTGAGGCGCATGAACGCCTCGTGCACGAGGGCCGTCGCCTGAAGCAGACGCTTCGACTGCTCGGCCCGAATGAACGCCGCGGCCAGCCCGCGCAACCGACCATAGGCCTGCGGAAAGAGCGTGTGAACGCCATGCCCGTCGCCGGACTGCCCCTCCCCGCGTGCTTCGTCAGGCTGATTGGACTGGTGCATCGGACCGCTCAGACGCCGTGACAGGTGCATCCCGAGACGCGGCGACGAACATAACCGCTCGGAGCGCAATGGCACAACACCTTCCGTCGCATACGGTCGCGAATCGTTGGGGCGATGCCGGAACGCCAATCGCTGATGTGGCCGAGGGCCGTGCATGCACGCATGAAGCGCAGGATCCGGGCCGCGACTGCATCGAAGTGGCCCGAGGACCTCCGATCGATCTTCGTGAAAATGCACCGGCCTGCCTTGCACCATACCAACTAGTCGGTATGTTGTCCCCGCCGACCGCCGGCACCCCTCCCCATGCCCCGCCCCCACGCTCGCCGTCCATCCCCGAAACAGGCCTCTCCTGCCGTCCCTCCCGACGCCGGTGCCCACGCTTCGAAGTCCCGGCTTCTCGACGCCGCCCTCAACGTGATTCGCTCGAAGGGCTACGCGGCGACGACGATCGACGACATCTGCGCGGCGGCGCACCTGACCAAGGGCAGCTTCTTCCATCACTTCGACAGCAAGGAATCGCTCGCCCTCGCCGCGGCCGACCACTTTGCCGCGATGGCCGCCGGGCTCTTCCGCACCGCTCCCTACCACGCCCATGACGACCCGCTCGATCGGGTGCTCGGCTACGTCGACTTCCGGGCCGCGATCCTCCGCGGCGAGATTCCCCAGTTCACCTGCCTCCTCGGCACACTCGTGCAGGAGACCTACGAGTCGCATCCGGCGATCCGCACAGCATGTGACCGGCACATCAGCGAGCACGCCGCTCAGGTCGCCAAGGACATCGCCGAGGCCAAGCGCCTGTATGCCCCGAAGGCCTCGTGGACCGCCGAGAGCCTCGCCCTCTTCACCCAAGCCTCGCTGCAGGGCGCCTTCGTCCTCGCCAAGGCCCGCAACGGACCCGCCATCGCGACGCAGTGCATCGGGCATCTGCGGCGCTATGTCGAACTCCTCTTCGCTCATACCAACCGGAAGGACACCCGCTCATGACGACCGCCGCCTGCCAATCGCCCTCCCAATGCACGACCACCACCCGCTCCGTGCAACCCTGCCTCATGTTCGGCGGCCGATGCGAAGAGGCCCTCGCCTTCTACCGCGCGGCCGTCGGTGCCGAGATCGACATGGTGCTGCACTTCAACGAAAGCCCCGAACCGACGCCGCCGGGCATCCTCGCACCCGGCTTCGACGCCAAGGTCATGCACGCCGCGTTCCGCATCGGATCGAGCACCCTCTACGCCTCCGACGGGTGCGGCCCGGACACGCATTTCCATGGCTTTTCGCTCTCCCTCGCGGTGCCGACCGAAGCCGACGCGGACCGCTGCTTCAACGCCCTCGCCGACGGCGGGCAGGTCCGGATGCCGCTCTGCAAGACCTTCTGGTCGCCCCGCTTCGGCATGCTGACCGATCGCTTCGGCATTGCCTGGATGGTGATCGTTCCCGGCACGTGAATGCACCGTGATCCCGGCGGGCGGCAGACGGCGCGAGTGCCTGTGGAGCCCCCACATGCCCAGCCCGTTGCACTGCGCCGCCTCTTCCGTCTCAGCCCGTGGCCGCGTCCGAGCGTTGTCGCTCGCCGCGGCCGCTGGCCTTTCGCTCGCCGCCGCCTCGCCGTCGTTCGCCGCGGTCATCCTCGTCCGGGCATCGCAGGATCTCCCCCTCGCCCAACAGGATGGGACGACCTGGACGACGGCGTACCAGTCGCTCCAGAAGGGACTGCTCGTGGCGGTCGCCGGCGACGAGATCCGCCTCGCCGGCGGCACCTATGCGCCAACCGCCGGGGCTGATCGGACGGCGACCTTCGCGCTCAAGAACGGCGTGACGATCCGCGGCGGATTCCTGGGCAACGACGGCTTTCCCGACTTCCGCAACGTCTGGGAGTTCGTGACGACGCTCTCGGGCGAAATCGGCAACCCGTCGAGCATCGCCGACAACAGCTTCCACGTCGTGACCGCCGCGAGCGTCAACACATCGGCGATCCTTGAGGGAGTGGTGATCGCCGGCGGCAACGCGAACGGTGCCGGCAACGACGGCATCGGCGGCGGCATGCTGGTGAACGGGGCGTCGCCGCTGGTGGTCCGCTGCCTCTTCCGCGACAACCACGCCACGAAGGGCGCCGGCATCGGGCGGCTCTCGGGCATCACCGCAGCCTCGGGCCTCCTGATCAGCGACTCGGTCTTCGACGCCAACGTCGCCAGCCAAGGGGCGGCGATCTTCGCCCAGACCTCACCGGTGCAGCTCTTCTGCTCGACGGTGCGGGACAACGTCTCGGCCGCTGCGGTGGACCTGACCGGCATCGCCGGCACCAGCACCTTCTCGAGCGTCATCCTCTACGGGAACACCGGCGGCGCGACGACCGAGGAATCGCAGTTCCGAATCACCGGCGCACCGCTCGTGGTCACGCGGAGCTGTATCGAGGGCTGGAACAACGTCGCTCCGTCGAGCCCGACGACGATCGCGTCGAATCCGATGTTCCTCTATCCGGCCGGCGCCATCATCACGATCACGAATCGATACCGACTCCGCGGCGACTCGCCCTGCATCGACCAGGGCGAATGCGGCATCGCCGACTCGGCCGATCTCGACGGCGACGGACTGACCTCGGAGATCCTGAGCCGCGACTTCACCGACGACCTCCGGCAGATCGATGACCTGCTCTCGCCCAACGGCGGCGCGCCGACCGGCGGACTCGCCGACATGGGCGCCTGCGAACATCATCGCCCGCGCACGGTGCTGGTGAATCACGCGGCGACCGGCGCCAACAACGGCACCACCTGGACCGACGCCTACGTGCTTCTCCAATCGGCGATCGCGGAGCTGGCCGCCCTCCCGCCCGGCGAGACGCCCGAGATCTGGGTCGCCCAAGGCACCTACAAGCCGACGACCGGCAGCGACCCGCTCGCGAGCTTCGTTCCCCCGCCGAACACCTCGATCCTCGGCGGCTTTGTGGGCGGCGAGCGGAGCCGATCGCTTCGCAACTGGCGAACGCACCCGACGATTCTGTCGGGCGAGCTCGGGCCAGCGGGGCCGGCGGGCAACTCTCGTCACGTCGTCCGCTTCACGGGCGGCAGCTCGCTCATCGACGGCTTCGTGATCCGGGATGGCGCGGCCATCGCGAGCGAGGGAGGCGGTGGCGTCCGCGCCGACGCCGGCGCCAGCGCCCGCATCTATCACTGCGTCATCACCGCCAACACCGGCGACGGACCTGGCTCGGGCGTCGCCTGCGTCGGCGGCAACGGCGACCTCGTCCTGCTCGGCTACACGGCGGTCGTCGGCAACAGCGCGACCGGTGGCGGCATCGCCGGCCTCGTCTTCGGCGGCACCGCATCGAATCGCCTGGAGCGTTGCCTCATCGCCGGAAACGTCTCGGCAAGTCCGTCGGTACCGGGCGGAGCGCAGTTCAACGGCGTCTCCGGCGGCACCTCGGTCTTCGTGAAGACCGTCGTGATCGCGGCGAACCAGGCGGGCGGATCAAGCGCCTTCACGGCGCAATGCACGACGAACGGGTTTCCCGTCGTCTTTGACCATTGCGCGATGCAGAACTACGCCGGTCCGCCGGCCGGCGTGAACGCGAACGGGACGTTCGCGACCGACGCGACGGGCGGCATGATCGACGCGAACGGCCCCGACAACGTGTACGGGACCCTCGACGACAACTACGTACCCGCCCCCTGTTCGGACCTTCTCGACGCCGGCCCCCTGACCGTCGGGCTCGGCGAGCTTCTCGTCGATCTCAACGACAACGGGTTCTTCGACTTCAAGCTCGACGATCTCTACGGGCAGCCTGCCCCGATCGACCTGCCGATCGCGAACGCTCCGTCGTCCACGGTCATCGACATCGGTGTCGCCGAAGCCCAGATCGCCTCGGCGGGCAGCCCCGACCTCAACGGCGACGGCATCGTTGACGCGAGCGACCTCGCCCTGCTGCTCGGAGCGTGGAACACGGTGAGCAGCACCTTCGACCTGACGAGCGACTGCGTCGTCGACGCGGCCGACCTTGCGGTGCTGCTCGGGGCGTGGGACTGACGGGGGGGATTCAACACAGAGGCACGGACGACGCAGCCTTCTGCAAGCTTCGCGTTGTTCATTCACCACAGAGGACACAGAGAGCACAGAGGGGGGCACAGAGCGGGAACGCCTGGATATCGGAAAGAGGGTGGCCAGCGCCGCCATCACATTGGGGAACGACCGCTCGTGCCTCCCTGCCCACTCTGGTGCTGAAGCATCTGTCACCGCGACGATCGCCGAACGTTCCATCGCACGTCGGCAGTTCGACTTCACCCGTTCTCCTGCTCCGACGCCTTCTCTGTGCCCCCTCTGTGCTCTCTGTGTCCTCTGTGGTGCGCCTGGTCGAATTGTGCAGAAGGCTGAGTCGTCGGCGCCTCTGTGTTGAATCCCCCCAACTCCATGATCCCGGCCCGCGCCGATGGCGCGTCCGGAGGACCATGAGCACGCGCCTTTACCGCATACCAACCGTCGCCGCCCTCGCAGTCTCTGCCGCATCCCTCCTCCTGAACGGCACTGCCAGCGCCAGTGTCATTTTCGTCCGAGCCAGCCAGGCCTTGCCGCTTGCCCTCCAGACCGGGACGACGTGGACCCTCGCATACAAGGATCTCCAGGTCGCGCTCGCGTCGGCGACGGCCGGCGACGAGATCTGGATCGCCCAGGGGACCTACAAGCCGACCACGACGACCAACCGCTCGATCAGCTTCAGCCTGAAGAACAACGTTGACCTCATCGGCGGCTTCGCCGGCAACGAAACGCTGAAGGGCCAGCGGGACATCCTGGCCCATCCGACGATCCTGAGCGGCGAGATCGGGACGCCCGCGCTCAACGACAACTCCTTCCACGTCCTCTTTTGCGACGGGACGATCTCGGCGCTCACGGCCCTCGACGGCCTGGTCATCACCCGCGGATCGGCGACCGGAGGGGGCGGCGACAATGCCGGCGCCGGCGCCATTGTGGCGAACTCGCGCGTCTTCTTCACCTCATGCATCTTCCGAGACAACGCGTCCAATGCCAACGGCAGCGCCGCGCTCCTCACGGGATCCATCCTCGGCCGTCGCCCCCAGTTCGCCAACTGCGTCTTCACGGGAAACACGTCGAAGGCCATTTCGATCCAGAATGACGAATCCACCACCATTGTGAATTGCACCATCGTCGGCAACGGCGGCGGATTCAACTGCATCGGTGCGACGGCCGGAACGCTCATGGTCGCCAACAGCATCATCACCGAGAATGGCGACGGCAGCGAGCTCGCCCAGTTCAGCCTGACCAACGTGCCCAACAACAACTTCGTCCACTGCTTCATTCAGGGCTGGGACGACGTGAACCCGTCGGGCAACCTCGTGTCGTCGGCTGACCCGGGCATGATCGACCCCGACGGTGACGACGACATCTTCGGCACGGCGGACGACAACGTGCGGCTCCGCGGCGACGCCCTCGCGATCGACGCCGGACACAACGGCTTCGGGTTTGTCGATTCGCCCGACGCCGATGATGACGGCAACACGTCGGAGGCATACCCCTTCGACATCGCGAGCAATCCTCGCCGCCTCGACGATCCGTTCATCGCCGACACCCCCGGCGGCGTGGTCGGCCCGCATCCGGACTGCGGCGCCTTCGAGTTCGCCCGGCCGCGAACGATCTTTGTCGACGCCGATGCGACGGGAGCGAACAACGGCTCCTCGTGGAATAACGCCTACACGCTCCTGCAGAGCGCGATCCAGGAACTGAACGACCCGAAGTTCGGCGGCGACGGCGAGATCTGGGTCGCCGAGGGAACCTACAAGCCAAGTACCGTGAACGATCCTGCGGCGAGTTTCATCCCGGGCGCGGGACTTCATCTCTTCGGCGGCTTCATCGGCAACGGGCTCGGCGGTTTCGAGCTTGATCGCTCGCTCCGCGACTGGCAGGCCCATCCGACGATCCTCTCCGGCGAGCTCGGCGCGGCGGGTGCGGCCGGCAACTCGCGACACGTCGTTCTCTACACCGGTCCCTTCGTCACCAACACCCTGCTCGACGGCTTCCGCATCAGCGACGGCGTCGCCCAGTCGGCGGGCGGTCCCGGCGGCGGCATCGCAATCTTGAACGATGCGAGTCCGACGATTCGCAACTGCTCGATCGTCAACAACACCTCGACCGACGGCACCGGCGGCGCAGGGGTCTTCATCGGCGGCACCGCCGCCGGCGACGCCCGGCTCGTCCAGTGCGCGGTGGTGAACAACGGCGGTGTGGTGAGCGGCGCCGGCGCCGGGGTCCTGGTCGACGCCGAAAGCGCGGTCATCGCCCACTGCGTCATCGCGGCGAACAAGTCCTCCTCCGCCGGCGATGCCGGCGGCATCCAGTTCACGACCGACACCTCGACGCCGAAACTCACCAACAGCCTGATCTTCTCGAACACCGGCGGCGTCGGAGCTGCGGTCGGCAACCAACTGAAGCATGTCGGTGCCGGCTCGGTGCAGATGACCTGCTGTTCGGTCCAGGGATTCGCGGGGTTCGTCTCCGGATTCACATCGGCGAATTGCCTCGCGTTTGCCTCGATCCAGATCGTCGACGGCAACGGCGCCGACAACACCTTCGGCACGCTGGACGACGACTTCCGGCCGGTCCCCTGCTCGGACCTCATCGACGCCGGCGACAACAACGGCATTGCCCTCGATGCCGGCGACATCGATGGCGACGGCGTGGACACCGACGCCCTGCCCACGGACTTCAGCCAGCGCGGACGCCGCGTGGAAATGCCGGTGCCCAACAGCGGACTCGGCACGGGCGCTGCGGTGGACATCGGACTCTTCGAGTTCCAGCTCGCCGACCTGCCGGATCCCGACTTCAACAACGACGGGCAGGTCGATGCCGCGGACCTGGCGATTCTCCTCGGAGCGTGGCTCGCCGTCGGCGGCGAGCATGACCTCAACGGCGACTGCACGGTGGACGCGAGCGATCTCGCGATCCTGCTCGGGGCGTGGACGGCGTAAATCGGCGACGGCATCTCCGCGCGAGTCGTGGGGGTCGGCGGAGTCACCCTCCGCACGGCCCCCATGCTCCCAGGAGGATCGCAAGGTCCGGCCCGCCGACGACGCCATCCTGGTCACGGTCGCCGATGCGCCTGCAGGTGTCCGAGTTCACGCGAGTCAAACGAAAGCGGGCCGGCGGCGATCCGAGGATCGACGCCGGCCCGCGATGTCATGAGTGCCGAAACGCTGGCCAGTCCAGAGTGTGCGCCTGCTGGGCGCTACTCACGGCCCAGCGTGGCATCAGTTCCGCATGCGCTTCGAGAGCTCGCCCGAAAGGCCATGACGCTTCTCGAGGATCTCGACGTCGCGGACGTCCACCCGACCGTTGTGGTCGAGGTCGGCCTTGGCCGAGAGCTGGTCATAGACGCTCAGCCAACGCAGGCCCGGATGGTGATTGTCTCCCTCCTGCGGCCCGGTGCAGGCGCAGATCGGCGAGGTGGTCAGCCAGTTCGTCGAGAGCACCGAGTAGTCCTCGGCGCCGACGTTCCCGTTGTTCGTGAAGTCGGCGCTTCGCGTCACGCCGTCCCACGCGCAGCCGCCCGAGCCCGGCGAGGTGCCGTACTGGGCCAACAGCAGCGTGACATCGTTGATGTCGATGTCGCCGTCGTTGTCGGTGTCGCCGGCGTTGAGGACCAGCGTCGCATCGGCGCTGAGATAGGTCCCATGGTTGGTGAGGGTCGTCGTCGCCCGCTGCGTATGCTGGGCGTCCTTCGCGCAGAGCGTCGTCCAGTTGCCGCACGGCAGCTCGATCGTCGTCGTCACCGTCGCGGGCAGGCTGCCGGTGAAGGTGAGCGGGACGTCGATGGCGTCGGAGCAGAAGTTCGGGACGAAGTGGATGCACCGAGTCGCCGGGCCCGAGCCCTGAAGCTGCACGGTGACGTTCACGTCGACCTTGTCCTGGACGATCACCGTCTGCGTGGTGCTCGCGGTGTTGCCGCAGTCGTCGGTTGCGGTCCAGGTGATGACCGTCGAGCCGACGGCGAACGGCGCGGTGAGCGGCTGCGCATCGCTGCGGACGCCGATCACCGAGGGAAGGCCGGAGCAGGCGTCGTCGCTCGTCGGGTACTGCCCGGCGATGCGCAGGTTGTCCCAGTAGACGTCGTAGGTGCTGCCGAAGTTCTTCGCCTGGATGATGGTGTTGCCGACGAGGACGCTTCCGTCGATGAGGGTGTCGGTGTAGGTCAGCACCGGCGTGCCGCCATCGAGGACCTCATAGAAGTAGCTCGTGCCGGTGAAGGTGATGCGCAGCGAGTACCACTTGCCGTAGGAGAAGCCGGCGGGAAGGCCGATGTCGACCCACCCCGAGTCGGTCCAGACGCGGAAGTTGCCGGTCGCCGTCGGATCGCCGGCGATGTGGGCGAACCCGATGATCGGGAAGTCGGAGACGTCGTTGTTGGCGTCGAACATCGTGAGCCAGAGGTCGGCCCGGCGATTGTTCGCGCCCCAGTCGCTGCCGATGTAGAGGTCCATCGCAACGCTCGAGCCGGCCCGCGAGTTGATGTCAAGCTTGCGGCCCTGCGTGTTGTAGAAGTCCGTCGCCTGGAAGTCGGCGGCGTTGATCTCGTGATGGAGCCGGAAGTCGCCGTCGAAGAACGCCGACTCGAAGGTCGAGGGGGCGTAGCGATCGGTGTAGAACACGCCCGGGGCCTGCGTCGGGCTGAGGGCGGGGTCCGCGTTGAAGGGGAAGAGCTGCGGGAAGATGTCCGCGGTGCAGGTGCCGGGATCGGCATGCACGGTGATCGACGGCATCGCCGAGATGGTCGGCGGCACGGTGTCCGAGACGATCGTCGGCGAGTCGAGCAGGTCGGTTGCATAGGGCAGACCGACGTTGCTCGCCTGGGACGGGAAGGGCTGACCGAGGTCGAACTGGACGGAGTTGCCGTCGCATCCCGAGCTCGGGCTCACGGTGAAGAAGAGCGTCGCGGCGAGGGCATCGCCCGTCGTCGCGCTGCCGCCGAAGGTGACGGCGCCATCGAGCCGAAGCTTGCCCGGAGCGACTTCGGCGGTGGCCATCGGCTGGATGTGAAGACCGAAGGGGGACGCCGAGTAGCTGCTGGTCGCGCCGACGTAGGTCATCGACGACTCGTCGTAGTCGAGGAAGGCCTGGAAGCCCGTCACCGGAACGGCGTCGGGGTTTCGGAGCGTGAGCGTCACCTTGATCTGCGTGCCGGGGGTCACCGGGTCCTGATCGGTGTTCTGGCAAGCGGCCCCATCGAGGGAGAGGCTCACCTTGTCCAGGGCAAAGATCGTGATGTTGGTCCGGGCGACGCGCGAGCCGCCGTCGAAGGCGGAAAGGTAGTACTCGTACCGCCCGACGGCGTTCGAATCGAACGTGAAGGGAAGCTCGTCGAAGAAGGTCGGTCGCCAGGAGTTCTGGGCGACGTTCTTGCTGCCCAGGAGCGAGAGGTACGCGGGGAGCGTGGCCGCCTCGACGCCGGCGCCGTTGCCGGTTGAGTTGTTGCCGATCGAGTGATCCCAGAAGACCGTCGTCTGCGGGACGGCAAAGGGAACGACCGAGCCGGGCGTGATGTGATCGAAGCGGAGGTAGTTCGTGCCCGGCCCCGGATCGAAGTCCATGCCGATCTCATAGGTCAGGTCGTCGAGGAGATAGGGCGAGGTGCCGTTCCAGTTGGTGTTCACCGACCACTCGAAATTCCAGAACGGACCGCCACTCGACACGCCCGTACTGAACGAATACGTGCCGTCGCCGCCGCTGTTGAAGGTATTGGCAAAGCGGAGCTTCCCGCGCATGCCGAGCTCCACGCCGTGGTTCCGATCCAGCGTGAAGAAGCCATTCGCGTTGCCGCTGCCGAAGATGGTGTCCGGCGTCACGTTCTGGTTGTAGAGGGGAGGCGAGCCGAAGAGCGGGCTCGCAAGCACGCACACCGCGGCGAGGGGGAGAATCTTCACGTTCATGGTTCCGATGTCCTTTCAAGGAATCGTGAGTTGAGTCGGGCGCTCCGACCCCACGAGTCGGAGCGCCGCACGCTGCTGATCAGGGAGGCGCCGAAGGACCGCGTGCCCGTCGCACCGGCGCCGCAAACGGTGGACTTACGGGCAGAGGCCCCACGAGCCGAGGAACTGGGCGAGATCGGCGCCGTCGACGTTGCCGTTGCCGTCGGCATCGAAGGGGCACTGGTCGGTTCCCCACGCTCCGAGGAGCTGGGCGAGGTCGGCGGCGTCGACGACGCCGTTGTTGTCGATGTCGAAGTGGCAATCGCAGAGCGTGTTGCCCTCCGCCGCGCAGATCGCGTCCCACTCCGCCTCGCAGCAGAAGGGATCGGCCTCGCAGACGACGCGGCAGCAGGTCGCGTCATCGCACCCGGGATTGGCGTGGGCGCAGAAGCAGCTCCCCACCAGCGGACTGCCGCAGCCGGCGCAGAGCGTGTTCGCCGCGTCCTTGCAGGCGATGTCCCAGCCGGTTTCGCAGCAGCTCGGGTCGGCGGTGCAGACCTGCGAGCAGCAGGTTGCGTCGTCGCAGCCGGGCGTGGCATGGACAGCAAAGCAGGTCTCGCCGCTCACCGCGCAGGGATCGCAGCCGCATGAGGGGAAGGCGATCGTCTCCGCGGCGCAGAGCGCGTCCCACGAGTTCGAGCAGCAGAAGGGATCGACGGCGCAGACCAGCTCGCAGCAGTTCGCGTCGCTACAGAAGGGCGCGGCGTGAGCCACGCAGCACGCGCCGGCCGCTGGATCGCCGCAGCCATTGCAGAGGCTGCTCGCCTCGCTCACGCAGGTTCCATCCCATTGCGTGCTGCAGCAGAAGGGATCCGCAGCGCAGACCGCGTCGCAGCAACTGGCATCGGCGCAGCCGGGCGTGCCGACCGTGAAGCAGTTGTGTCCGCTCGGCGGGCAGACGCCGATGATCGTCACGCTGGCGATGCTGCTCGCGTCGCCGGTGACGTTGAAGCCGCCGAGCAGCACGCGGGTCTGGCCGAAGACGCCGCTCGTCGGCAAGAAGTCGACCGGCGTCGATGGCGTCGTGGTCAGCGCCAGAAACTGGAGCGTGGTCACCACGAGCTGACCCGGCGCGGGCGGCGCGACGATCTGACCGCCGGGGACGCCGAGCGCGGTGAAGAGCACCATGCCGTCGGTGAGATTCGCGTTGATGCCGTCGGGGTCGGGCAGGAAGCCGGTGAGGAAGAAGGGCGCGCCGGCGCCGACCTGCGTTGATCCGATCAGGAGCATGCGGGTCGGATCCCACGTCACGATCGCATCGAGGGCGTCCCAGGCCTGCCCGAGCGGTCCGGGGGCACTGACCACGATCTTCACGTTGACGATCGATCCGACCGAGACCGTCTGAGCGAGGGGCGACTGCTTGAGGTCGACGACGCCGGCGGAGGCGATGGGCGTCGCCATCATGAGTGAGGCGACCGCCGATGCGGCGAGTGAGGATACGGACGAACGGAACTTCATGTCAGGTACCACTGGGTTGGGGACTGCCAGCGTTGGGGACTGGCTGCATGGGGTCTGGCGGGGAGCACAACACGTCCCCCGCCATGGCTGAGTCTGGGTGATGCCGCCCAGCGAAGCGCGTTGCCGCCGAGCGAAGCGCGTTGCGGACGATCATGGGCGGGCGCCCTTTGACGCCGGAGGGCGATGCGAGGGCTCGCCGCGAAGTCGCGTCGAGAGGGTGCTGGGAAGGCCGCGCTCCGCCTCGAAGAGCGCGACGTCGTCGGCGTCGAAGATGCCGTCGTGATTGCGATCGACCACCGTGCGGATGCGCGGATCGACCTCGCTGATCGGGAGCGATCGGCGCTGGTCGACGCGTGGCGGCTTCGCCGGATCGGGCTCGCCTTCCGACGGCAGCGTGCAGATGCACGAGGAGACGGTGAGGAACTGACTGGTGAGGAGCGAGTAGTCCTCGGCGGAGACGACGCCGTTGAGGCTGAAGTCGGCGTCGCGCGGCCCCGGGCCGGGGAAGACGAAGGGACAGGGATCGCCGGCATCGGTCGCGCCGAAGGTAAAGACCAGCCACGTGACGTCGTTGATGTCGACGTCGCCGTCGTTGTCGTCGTCGCCCGGCAGCAGGACGACCTGCGGCGCCGCGACCCACGAGCTTCCGGCATTGCTCAGCGTGACCGTCTGGCGAAGGCTGTGCTGCTCATCCTTCACGCAGAGCGACGACCAGTCACCGCACGGAATCTCAAGGACGATCGGCCCGCTCACCTGGCCCCCGAGGCCATCATTCGTAAAGACGACCGACTCGGTCAGGACGGCGGAGCACTCATCCGTCTGGAATCGCATGCACCGCGTCGCGCTCGGCGCCGTCGCGGAGCCGACCACGAGCTTCACGTCTACCAGGGCCAGGTTCGTCGGCGTCACCGTGACGGCGAAACTGCAGGCGTCGACGTTGCCGCACGCATCGGTCGCGGTGCAGTGGACGGTGGTCGTCCCGATCGGAAAGAAGGAGCCGCTCGGCGGCGTGTAGAGAACGTTTGGCGTCGGGTCGCAGGCGTCGGTCGCGGTGACGTTGAAGCTCACCGTCGCCCCGAGGCAGGGCGACTGCACCGGACCGCAGTGATCGACCGCCTCATCGGCGCAGGCGCTGTCCCAGAAGACGGTGCAGCAGAATGCGTCGATGCCACAGACCACGGTTGTGCAATTCGCGTCGCTGCAACCGCCGGTGCCGTGGGCGCTACAGCAGTTGCTGCCGACGCACAGCGGCACGGTGACATCCGCGGCGACGGTGATGGAGGGCGGGCAGGCGATCTCCGGCGTCGTGTCGTCGAGGGCGAGCGGTCCGGTCGGGGGCGCGAGCGTCTCGATCGGCGTTCCGAATCGACTGAGCTCGGAGTGGAAGGCCGGCACCGCCGGATAGCCGCCGAAGCCCAGCGCGGTGGTGCCGCAGTCGTTGAGCACGTCGAAGACCAGCGTCGCCAGCGGCGCGTTGCCGGTCGCCGATGGCGCGAACGGGGCGCTTGAGCCATCGAGGCGCAGGCGTCCCGGCGCCCACTCGACGTTGGCGGGCGAGGGCGCGCCGAAGTTCACGATGTGCAGCGGAAAGGGCGACGCGGCGTAGGAGCTCAGGTCGTCGCGGTAGACAAGCGCAGCGCTGTCGAACTCGACAAACGCCTGGAAGCCGCTCGCGCCCGGCGCGACGACGTCGCGCATCCACAGCGCGACGGCGAGCTGATGGCCCGGCTCGGAGGGGAACGCGTCGTTGCCGCACGCTCCGCCCTCGAGGGTGAGCTTCGGTTCGGCGACCGTGCCCTCGACGGCGATGTCGGCGACCGCGAATCCGAAGTACCCGTTTGCGACGTTGTCGACGCTGTCGAAACCGAATCGAAGCTGGACGGTCGAGCCGGCCCACGCGGAGAGATCGACGGCGGCACTCTGCCAACCGGCGTTCTCAAGGAGCTCCGTCGGCGCGCCGCACTGCAGGTCCGCAACCACCGTCGCGGTGCCGAAGCCATCGTCGGAGACGAGCACCGTCGCCAAGTCCCAGACGCAGCCGCTTCCCTCGTTGCCGACGCGGTAATCAAACCGGAGCGTGACCGGCGCGACGACGCCGGTCAGGTCGATCGTCGGCGAGTCGGCGTTGCCCGCGACGGCGAAGGGAGTCGCATAGGTGCAGGTCGCGTCCTGTCCGAAGTAGAGGCCGCAGCCCGGGTGCGACGGCGCACAACCGCTGAGGGATGCGACATGCCAGAGGCTTCCGGAGGTGAACGTGAAGCCGCCGCTCGTGCAGCCGGCGAAGTCCTCGGCGTAGGCCGTGGTCGTGCTCGCCGACGCGCTCATCGAAATCGCCGCGGCCGCGCAGGCGGAAAGGGGCCGCCGCCATGCGCCGCGTGACGCGAAATGGGACATCAATGTCATGAACCAAACCTCGGGAGGAAGGCACACGAAGGCAGCGGCGCGACGGGAAGCGCGTTGGGGCCGCGTGCGGGACATGGATTCCGTGAATCGTTCACCGACCGTGGCATTGGCCACGGCCGATCGCGCATCGCACGCATCGCCGGGCATCGCGTGAAGGCGCGGCGCGAACGGCGGTTCCGCGACGGAGACAGGCTCCGTCGAAGTGCTGCGGGCGCATGACGCCCGGTTCATGATGATCCAACCGCCCGACGAGGATCCACGCACGAATGGCGCATCGCATTCGCGGCGACCACAGGGCAAGCGACGGCGCATCACGTGGACGCGACCGATCTGCTCGCCCGAGTTCGCCGGAAACGCTCTGCCAGGTCGGTCCCCCGCGGAACCGCAGCCGGAATCCCAGCGTGCAATGGCGCTGGAAAACACGCTGAAACGCGAGTCGGGGGCCGCACTGCCGCCGCGACCCGTGTCGCGCGACAACCCCAACTGCGGCAACCTCCGAAGTGTCGTGGCTCGACGCCATCACTGGCGTCGAATCCCCCTTGCTACGTGTTGATACAGGTTGAAACCGTTCGAGATCGCATGCGTGACCGCCGAACGCAAGTCACGCCTCTCTTCATCGCCACTCTACTCGTGCGACGGCGATTGTCAATTGGCGTAAGGCGTATCGCGATGAAGTTCCTTCATCATATCGCTTCGCTTCTTGCCATCGCAGTGCAATAGCAGACAGTCGGGCCGCCGCACGATGAAGCCTCCGCATCGTGCGACTCCATCGATATGAACGCGGGGCTCCATGAGCACGCGCTGACGCAGCGAGGGAACGCAATTGCCTGGATGCGCCAAATCGCTGTCGGCCCATGGCTTCCCGCGCACTTCCTGAACGACGCGTATGCGCGACGAACGGCACCAACGGTGCAATCCCGCAAACGATCGCGATGCCGATGAACTGAAGTTCACGAATGCTGCGCTCGGTCGACGCGATTGCGTCATTGGTGTCACCATTCGCTCACTCGCCGGTGCGATCGCGTCAATCCGGAGTTCATGGCGTTCGAAGTCCGCGCCAGCGTCCGACCGCCGGACGGCGGCCCGCAGTGCCGTCAAGGGCTGTTGCGCTACGAGCCCGTGTGCGTTGCGCAATCCCTCCGCTCAACGTGAATTGCCGCCAAGTGCTCGTTGACGAAGCGGCTTCGAACGGCCCCCGCCCCGCAGTACCATCGGTGTGTCATGAGCCCGTCCGCCACGCCGCGCGAGTGCCTCGGTCGACTCCTTCACCTGAGGGACGACTGCGTGGCATTCGAACAGGCCCACGCTGCAATCCTTGACGACATTCGTCAGGCCCGCCCCGAGCACGCCGCCAGCGCGAGGAATCTCGTCCATTACCTCGCATTGCGTCGCCACGACCTCCGCGACCTGCACGCGCCGCTTGCCGCTCTGGCGCTCTCGTCGCTCGGGCGGATCGAGCCCCATGTGCTCGAGAATCTGCTCGGCGTCATCGGCCACCTCGAGCGGGCCTGCGGGCAACGCTCCGAGGAGTTCGGCGGCGAGGCACCGCTCTCGCTCCATGAAGCCCGCCACATCCTCGATGCCCGGACCGAGGCACTGCTTGGCTCGGCCTGCGGCGGGCCTGGATCACAGCCATCGGTTTCACAGGAGTCTCCGCCGGCGCACAGCCCGCCCGGCTCCATTCCCAGCGGTCCCATCGCCCCCGTCCACATCATGGTCACGCTGCCCTCCGATGCGGCGTCCGATCCCGAACTCGCCCGGGCCCTGATCGACGCCGGCATGACCTGCGCCCGGATCAACACCGCCCACGATGGCCCCGAGGCCTGGGCCCGCATGTGCGATCACGTGCGCCGCGCAGCGGCGGCACGCGAACGCGAGGGTCGCGGCTCGTGCAGGATCCTGATGGATCTCGCCGGCCCGAAGCTCAGGACAGGCCCGATCGTGCCTGGCCCCGAGGTCGTGCGCTGCAAGCCGGCCCGCGATCCGCTTGGCTGGGTCCTCCGCGATGCACTGGTGACCCTTCGACCGCACGACACAGCCGTCGCCCGATCCGGCAGCATCCCGGTGCCGCGGGCCTGGCTCGCGGCACTCGAGGCCGGCGATGCGATCGAGCTCATCGACACCCGCGAGCGGCGTCGCGTGCTGCATGTCGAGCGGGTCGAGGAGATCGCAGGCGAGCTCGCCGCGTACGCGCGATCCGACCGCACCGTGTACATCGCGTCGGGCACGCCGCTTCGCCTTCTGAAGCCGGGCAGCCGTGTCCGCGACGCCGCCGTCGGTCGCCTCCCGGCCAAGCCACAGGCGATCACGGTGCGAGCGGGCGACCTCCTGCACCTGTCCCTGACCGAGCGGATCGGACGACCCGCGTCTGCCGACTGTCCCGTCGCGGTCCTCACCACGACCTTGCCCGAGGCCTTCGCCCGAGCCCACGTCGGCGAGCCGGTATGGATCGACGACGGCGTCGTCGGCGCCGTCATCGAAGGGATTTCGGCCGAGAGGATTGACCTTCGCATCACCCACGCATCACCGGAGGGCGATCGCATCCTCGAGGACAAGGGCATCAATCTGCCCGAGACCGACATTCCCGTGCATGGCATCACGCCGCGCGATCTCGAAGTGCTGCCGATCGCGGCGCGCTGCGCCGATCTCGTCGGCATGTCCTTCGTGCGCGACGCCGCCGATGTGCATGAACTTCGTCGGCGACTGGACGAGCAGGGCGGCGAGCGGATCGGAACGGTGCTCAAGATCGAGACCCGGCGGGCCTTCGACAACCTGCCCAACCTCCTGCTCGCGGGGCTGCGCGGGCCGAGCGTCGGGGTGATGATCGCCCGCGGCGATCTCGCCGTCGAAGTCGGCTACGAACGGCTCGCTGAAGTCCAGGAGGAGATCCTCTGGCTCTGCGAAGCGGCGCACCTGCCGGTGATCTGGGCCACGCAGGTGCTCGAGACGATGGCCAAGACCGGACGACCGTCGCGGGCGGAAGTCACCGACGCGGCGATGGGCGAACGGGCCGAGTGCGTCATGCTCAACAAGGGGCCCCACATCGTCGGGGCGGTGCGATTCCTCAACGGCCTCATGAACCGCATGCAGACCCATCAGTCGAAGAAGCGCCCGATCCTCCGGGCCCTCAACGTCGCCCGCCGCTTCGGCGAAGCGGCGGGTTCGACGCGGTCGTGACGTGGGAGGCGGGACTTCGGCCGATCCGTGGCCTCACCGGCCGCCGACGGTCATCGGCACGCCCGTCGCGACGTAACTCGGCTTCACCCGCTTCTCGAACTCGCTGCGGAACTTGTTCACGATCGTGCGGACCGCGAAGTTGTTGCCGTCGGCGAGACCGCAGATCGTCGTACCGGGGGTCAGGCCCATCGAGCCGGCGATTTCGAGGGTGAGATCGAGGTCGTTCGTCGTGCCTTCGCCGCGCTCGATCTTCGTGATGAGCTTGAGCATCCACCCCGAGCCTTCGCGGCAGGGCGTGCACTGGCCGCAGCTTTCGTTCTTGAAGAAGCGGGCGAGGTTCCGGGCGACGGCCACCATGTCGGTGTCCTCGTCGAAGACCGTCGGGCAGGCGGTGCCGAGGCCGAGGACGTCGTACTTGCGGCCGATGTCGAAGTCGAGCTCGG
This sequence comes from Phycisphaerales bacterium, assembly GCA_044220875.1. Lineage (GTDB taxonomy): Bacteria > Planctomycetota > Phycisphaerae > Phycisphaerales > SM1A02 > JAEUIT01. The sequence continues at coordinate 504,161 of JBGAQH010000004.1, forward strand.
CGTCGTACTGGTCCGTGCCGAGGACGCCCATGCTGACGCCGCCGGCGATCGCTCCCTTGAACTTCTTGCCGTTGCGCATGCCGCCGCAGTACTGCTCGACGAGCTTGCGGAGCGGGATGCCGAGGTCGCACTCGAAGACGCCCGGGCGCTGCACGTGTCCGGAGACGCCCATGAGCTTCGGGCCGTAGCTCGGCGGACCGCCGACGCTCGACTCGCAGCCGCAGCCCTTCCACCACGCGACGCCCTTGTCGACGATCGGGCCGACGGCGGCGAGCGTCTCGACGTTGTTGATGATCGTCGGCCGGCCGAAGAGGCCCTTGACCGCCGGGAAGGGCGGCTTGATGCGCGGCCAGCCGCGCTTGCCCTCGATCGCCTCGAGGAGGCCCGTTTCCTCACCGCAGACATACGCCCCGGCCCCGCGGTGGAGGTAGCACTCGACCTTGAAGTTCGACGCGCCGTTCAGCAGTCCCTTGCCGCCGAAGATCCCCTTCGCGTATGCCTCGTCGATCGCCCGCTGCATCACCTTCGCCTGATGGTGATATTCGCCGCGGATGAAGAAGAAGGCCGTGTCGAGCTGGCAGGCATAGCAGGCGATCGCGATGCCTTCGAGGATCTGGTGCGGATCGAAGTCGACGAGGAGGCGATCCTTGAAGGTGCCCGGCTCGGCCTCGTCGCAGTTGATGCAGAGGTAGCGGGTCTTGCCGTCGGGCGGCGGGAGGAAGGTCCACTTGAGCCCCGCGGGGAAGCCGGCGCCGCCGCGGCCGCGGAGGTTCGCGTCCTTGACGAGGTTCACGACCTCGCCCGGCTGCATCGCCAGCGCCTTGCGAAGCGTCTCGTAGCCGCCGGTCGACATGAACTGGTCAATGCCCACCGTTCGGCGGTTCTTCGGATCGCCCCACGGGAAGGTGGGGATGCGCTTGGTCAGGACTGGTTCGGTGAGGGGCATGGAGGGTCGTCCTTGGTCGCTTCGGGGGGCGCTTCGGTGCGCCCGTCTGATGGCCCGTCTGATGGCCTGTCTGCTGGCTGGTCGTTCGGCTGGTTCGCGGTCGGCGGCACCTGTCCGGGCCGCAGCTCAACTTCTTCAATCACGGTTCGCCGGAGGATCACGCCGTCGTCGCGTCGCGTCTCTTCGACCGTCCGCTTCACTTCCCGAACGGCGCTGGGGGGCTTGGTGGGATCGGTCTTGATGCCGTGGGCGATGTGGCCGAAGAACTCGCCCAATGACCGCATGATCGACTTGGGGCGTTCGTCGGCCAAGGGTGACTCAGTGATGTCCGTGCGGTGACTCGTTGCGGGCCTTCTCGATCAGCTCGTCGATCTTGGCGACCGTGAGGTTCTCGTGAAGGGTCTCGTTGAAGAGGGCCACCGGCGCGGTGTCGCAGCTGCCGAGGCACTCGAGGGTGAGCAGCGTGAATTTCCCGTCGTCGGTGGTCTCGTGCGGCTCGATGTTGAGCTTGCCGCGGACGTGATCGACGAGCTTCTTGTGCTCGCAGACCTCGCAGGCGATCGACTGGCAGATGCCGATCACGCACTGGCCGAGCTTCTCGGTGGTGTACTCCTCGTAGAAGGTCACCGTGTCGAGGACCTCGGCGGGCGAGATCTTCAGGAAGCCAGCGATCTCGAGCATCGCCTGATAGGGAATGCAGCGATGCTCATGCTGGATCGCATGAAGGATCGGCATGAGCGCCCCGTGCCGCGTCGCATAGCGCGGGATGAGGTCGCTTTCCCACGACGCCTTCATCGCGGCCGTGAGATACGGCTCGGCGCGGGTCGGGATCTTCTGGGTCGCGGATGGTTTGGTGGTCCAGGCCATGGTGGTCTTGGGTGGGCAGAATCAACACAGAGGCACAGAGGACACGGAGTCGCACAGAGAAGACGGGGAAAATCGGGAGGGAAGCGGGCACGGCGTCTGCTCGTCCGCCGTCATGTTCTGGCTTGACCGCTCTGTGGCCCTCTGTGTGCTCTGTGCCTCTGTGTTGAAGGCGTGTCGTTACCGATCGAGCTCCGCCGCGATGATGTTGAGCGACCCCAGGATCGCGACGATGTCGGCGATCTGGTGCCCCTCAATCAGCTTCGAGAAGACGGAGTAGTTGATGAAGCTCGGCGGGCGGGTCCGGGCCCGGAACGCGCAGCGGCCGCCGTCGGCGACGAGGTAGTAGCCAAGCTCGCCGTTGGGGCTCTCGACCGCGTGGTAGCACTCGCCGACCGGGCTGTCGAGCCCGCGGTTGTGCATGCGGAGCTCGAAGAGCTGGATCGTCGCCTCGATCGAGCCGTAGACGTCGCCCTTCGCGGGCGTCACGACCTTCGCGTTCACGTCGCTGTTGATCGGACCCTTCGGGATGCGGTCGATGAGCTGGCGAATGATGTTCGCCGACTGCTTCATCTCCTCCATGCGCACGAGGTACCGGGCGAGCGAGTCGCCTTCGTTGCAGATCGGCACGGTGAACTTCACCGCCTCGGCGCCGTCGCCATCCCAGTTGTCCGCGAAGCAGAGGAGCGGCTCGTCCTTGCGAAGGTCGCGACGGACGCCGGAGGCGCGGGCAATCGGACCGCTCAGGCTCCAGGCGATCGCGTCCTCCTTCGAGATGCTCCCGACGCCCGCGACGCGATCGATGAAGATGCGGTTGCGGTTCAGGAGCGTCTCGAGGTCCTTGATCGCCAGGGACAGGCGCACGTCGAGGAACTTCTTCACCATGCGGGCGAAGGTCTCGTCGTCGGGGATGTCGCGCCAGTGGCCGCCGACCCGGGTCCAATCGGGATGGAACCGCTGGCCGCTGATGTACTCGATGATGTCGTAGAGGTGCTCGCGCTCGTTGAAGCCGTAGAGGAAGCCGGTGAAGGCGCCCAGGTCGAGGGCGGCCGCACCGCAGCAGAGCAGGTGATTCTGGATGCGACCCAGCTCAAGCACGATCGTGCGAATGACCTTGCACCGCGGGGTGAGGTCGATGCCGAAGAGCTTCTCGACCGCAAGGTGCCAGGCGATGTCGTTCACGATCGGCGAGACGTAGTCCATCCGGCTGACGGTGCAGACGTACTGGTTCCAGTCGTGGTGCTCGCCGAGCTTCTCGAAGCCCGAGTGCAGGTACCCGATGTGCGGGGTGCACCGGACCACCCGCTCGCCCTCGATCTCAAGGACCAGGCGGAGCGTGGTGTGGGTCGCGGGGTGCTGGGGCCCGAAGTTGAGGATCCAGCGGTCGCCGGTCTGGACCCTGTCGTTGAGGTATTCGGTCGTCTCGACATCCAGCCCGAAGGGGACGTCGGGGAGCGGATCGGGGTGCAGCGTGTAGGGCATGGGAGAGGAGGCCGGTTGCGGGATCCGGAGTATAGAGGAAGGCCCCTGGACCTTCCCGCGACGGAAGGCTCCCCGGATGACCCCACCACGAGAGTGTCGAGCGGACGGTCAGGCCCGGTCGCGGCGACTCACCAGCTGGTCGGATGGAGGACGTAGGGGTTGGTGCGGCGCTCGCGCCCGATGGTCGTCGTGGGGCCGTGGCCGGGGAAGATCGTCAGGTCGTCCGGCAGGCTCATCATGACCTTCGTCACCGATCGCTGCAGGTCCGTCCGGCTACAGCTCGAGAAATCGAATCGCCCGATGCCGCCGGCGAAGAGCACGTCGCCGCTGATTGCCTGACGGGAGGGAAGGTGCACAAAGGCGAGCGATCCGGGGCTGTGGCCGGGCACGTGCAGGGCCTTCCAATGCGAGCCGCAGAGGTCGATCACCGCGCCCTCCTCCACCAGCGCCGTCGGCGCCGTGACGCGCACCTCAAGACCCGCCCCCATCGCGGAGAGGTTCAGCACCGGATTCTCGTTCCACTCGCGCTCGAGCGGATGGCAGAGAATCGGCATCGGGCCGAAGGCGGCAAGCGCCTCGTCGATTCCCATGATGTGGTCGAGATGGCAGTGCGTCAGGAGAATGCCCCGGGGAGTCAGTCCCGCATCGCGGATCTGCGTGATGAGCGCCTGGGGACGCTGGCCGCAATCGACGATCCAGCACCCCTTCGGATCGGGGCCGCCCGGCACCGAGACGACGTGGCAGTTGGTCTGCCACATGCCCAAGGCCCGCACGGCGATCTGTGGACGCGGTTCGGGCAGGCTGGCGGCGCCGGACGCTGCGTTCGACGGGCCTGTCGAAGGTTCTGGGGAGCTCTCCATGGGCTGCTAGAGTAGCCGCATGCTCGTCAAACGGAATCTCAGCGACCACCCGCCGCAGCCGCTCGTGATGGACGGGACCAAGGACGTCTCGATGCGCATCATGGTCGGCCGAGCCGATGGCGCCCCGAACTTCGCGCTGCGGCAGTTCCACGTCGCTCCGGGCGGCCACACCCCCCGCCACAGCCACAACTACGAGCATGAGGTGGTGGTCGTCGGCGGCGTCGGCACGGTCGAGTACGACGGCGAGCACCATCCCATTCGCGATGGCGACATCCTCCTCATCGCCCCGAATGTCACCCACCAGTTTCGCGCCGACCAAGGCGCGGATCTCCGATTTCTCTGCCTCGTCCCGGTGAGCTTCGATTGCGGCAAGCCGACGCCCGGGAGTTGAACGCGCCGACCGCGCCACACATCGCGACAGCGTCGCCTCCGGCAGCGTCCGCCGCCCGCGGTAGACTCCGCGACATGCGCATCGCCTTGGCCCTCGGCGCTCCCCTCCTCCTCGCCGCCGTCTCCCTCATCGGCTGCGACACGATCGGCTCGGACTTCGACGCGTTCACCGAGAGCTTTAACCCGCCGACGCCCTCGCAGGCGGCCGCGTGGGCGGTGGACACCTCGAACCCCGAGAATCAGCGCCGCGGCATCGCCCTTCTGGCCAGCGCCCCGTGGGGCGGCGCCGAGGCGTACCAGAAGCTCTATCGCCTCTATATCGAAGAGCCGACCGATCCCCTGGTGAAGGGGTTTGCGGTGCGGGCCCTCGGCCGCCATGGCGATTCCTCCGATGCCCAGCTCGTCGCGAAGGAACTGGGGAGCCAGTATCGACTCGTGCGCCTCGAGGCGGCGAAGTCGCTCCAGCGACTGCACGACCCTGCCGTTGCCGACGTGATGTGGAAGAAGCTCGTCGATCAGGCCGAGGACTCCGACATCCGCACCGAGCTGGCGATTGCGCTCGGCCAGTATCCCAACGACGCGGTCTTCCAGGCGCTCATTGCGGCGCTCGACCATCGCGAGCTCGCGGTGAATCTCGCCGCCCTCGATTCGCTCCAGACGATGACCGGCAAGGACTTCGGCATCGACCAGCGGAAGTGGAACGAATGGCGGGCCTCGCTCGGCACGGCCACGGCGTTTCGCACCGATGACCGCTTCCTCTATCCGACCTTCCGGCGCGAGAAGGGGCTGATGGACTACATCCTCTTCTGGGTGCCGCTCAGTTTCGAGGATCCGGGCATGCCGATCGGAACGCCCTCGACCGGCGCCCGCCGCACCTATGGCGGCGAGGAGCAGCCGGCCGGGGACTTCAAGCTGCCTTCGTTTGAGCAGAACGCGAAACCCGGCACGGGCGATGCGACGGGCAAGGGCGGCGCGAGCGGTAGCGGCCGATGAAAGCGATCGTCAGCGGCGGGCGAGGACCATCCGCGGTCGAGCGCCCGGAGCCCACGCCGCGCGACGGCGAGTGCCTCGTGCGGGTGCGGGCGGCGCTGGTCACGCCCGCCGACACGCGGGCCGGCGGATGCGAGCCTGCGATCGTCCTTGGCCAATGCGCGGTCGGCGTCGTCGAGCGCGTCGCAGTCGACGGTCCGGCGGCGAAGACCTGGACCGGCAAGCGCGTCGCGATCCATCCGGTGATCCGATGCGGCCGATGCGATCGCTGCCTCGGCGGGCTTTCGGCCCACTGCCGCGAACGGCTCATCCTCGGGATCGATCGCCGCGACGGCGGACTCGCCGAGCGCGTATGCGTGCCGATCGCGAATCTCGCCGCGCTTCCCGACGCCCTCGATGACGAGCGGGCGACCTTCGCGGTCCTCGTCGGCGAGGCGTTCGAGGCGACCAAGCAGATCAGGATCGACGGCAAGGCCTACATCACCGTGCTCGGCGACGACATCGTCGCCCTCATCACCGCTCAGGTGATGACGAGGCTCAACGCCGCGGTGCGCGTGGTCGCCCGTCAGCAGTCCACCCTTGCGGCCGCGGAGAAGATCGGCGTCAAGCACCGTCACGCCGACGAGATCGGCCGGCGCGGCGATCAGGACGTCGTCGTCGACTGCATCGGAACCGCCGAGAGCCTCGCCTTCGCGAGCGCCCTGGTGCGGGCCCGTGGCACGGTGGTGTTGAAGTCGCTCGCCTCATCGCCGATCGCCGGCGCGGCCGTCGATCTCACCCCGATCGTCCTCGGCGAACTCACCGTCCAAGGCTCCTTCTACGGTCCCCTGCCCGAGGCGATCGACCTGTTAGCCAAGCGCGGCGTCGAGGTGACCTCGCTCATCGAGCGGCGGGTTGCCCTCGATGCGGCGCTTCCCATGCGCGTCGGCACGGTTGTGCGTGTCGGGTGAGACGATTTTCGCGGGGGGCCTCTGTCGCCCGCGTCATTCCATTCGCTACAGATGGCCGAAACAGAGGAGCCCCACGCGAGTGGGGCTCTCTCGTTCGGTCCGTTCGACGCTTCAACTGAGTCTAGCTCGCATCCCAATCTCCGATGACCAAGGCAAGATCCCGCGCGTCGACGACCTGATCGCCATTCGCATCGCCAGGCCCATGAGGGAGCGCCCACACATTTCCCCATTCAGCAAGCACGAGCGAAAGGTCATTGAGGTTGACCCGACAATCGAGCGTCACGTCGCCGTCCCGCTCGCGAATCGGATCGAGAACAAAGGCGACGCCGTGACTGGCGACGCTTCCGCTGAGCACGATCGTCCCGTAGGGGGTGATCTGAACGGGCGCCCCCATCCATGAGGGCTGCGGGACATTGACGGCAAGCTCGTTGAGGCGATGTGGCTCACCGTCGATCCAGATCACCGGGGTGGTCTGACCCACGCCGCCCCAAGGGAACCGCATCTCGCTCTGTCCAACGACCTGCCCCAGTTCGTTCACGCCGAACGCCCGAGTTTGGTTGTGTTGGATGAGGGGAGGGAGCTCGACCGGATTTCCACTCGACCAGCGGAAGGCCCGCTTCAATACGAGGCCTTCGGGTCGCCCAGGCCATGGCTGCCAGCCGTAGCCAGCGACGGTCCCGTCATTGGCGATGGACCAACCGTATAGCTCGATCCAAGGCTCCGGCCGAGGAACGCGAACGTGACCATTCCAGTCAATCACGACGGCGTCGGGCTTGGTCGCGCCTGCGCCGTAGGCGGTTCCGTGGGCCACCAAGGTGCCGTGATCGTTCATGCCGTTCACCTGCACTCCGTAAGGGAACTCGGGGAGGATCGACGAGGCGAGGTCGAAGAACTCATCACCCACCAATAGAAAGGGCCACGGGAAGTCTGGCGACTGTTCGCGCCAGATTCCGCCCACGAGACCGGACTCGGACGCTCCTTGAATCTCAACGCTGCTGGCGGTGGCAGGATGAGGCAACTCCTCGGGGATGCCGTCAACCCAGCGGATCGGGGTCATTTCCATGCGGAGACCGTCGGCACGGCCGAGCACGATGTCGGTTCCAATCGTGGCGTATCCGCGACAATCAGTCGCCCCAGCGGGTTTCGGCAGGACTTGCATGCCGTTCCGTGGCGTCCAGACGAATGCCTTCTCTTGCAATGACCCACACGCCACGATGAAACCGGCAACACGTGTGGGATTAGCCACCCAAGCAGGTGCCGTGGTCGCACCGCAGGCTGGCTCAGAGACGACTGTGCAGGTGTAGAGGCACTGAGCCGAAGCAGTCGCAGAGACGACAGAGGCGGCACAGCCCGCGATGACTCGCGAGGTCCAGCGCTGGAAGGGCATTGGCTTCATTGCACCCACCCGAACCCTTCGAGCACTGCGGACATGCTCTCGAACGGCAGGCTCCCGAGCCATGCACTCATGGCGTCCACCGACTCGAAGCCGAGGAGCCCCGCGGCGGCCGCGGGTGAAAGTGCAGCACCTTGGCTTACATCGCCCCCTGACGCTTGGTTCGCCATCATCGGTTCCGGCTCGGGGCAGGCGGCACCACATTCCGTGCTCCAGAGCCCAAGCAGGATCGCGAGGTCATCGGCACCGACGACGCCGCTGTCGTTGAGATCCGCGTCGGTGCCCCAGAGATCAATGCCCCACGCGCCCAGAATGACAGCAAGATCGCCGGCACCGGCTTCGCCGTTGTTGTCGAGGTCGAACCGGCACGCCTCGAAGGCACCGAGGTCGATCTCGCACTGGCGAACGCGGCTGGTTCGATCGGCATCGGGGACGGCCTCGGTGAGATCGTCATCGTCATCGGCGTCATAGGTGTCAATCGGGAGGTCGATGGTGACCGATCCAAACGTGACCTGCACTTGCTCACCGATGTTGATGCACGGCGAGCCAATCGAGAGTCGGTAGTCGCTGGACCCAGCATTCACGAAGAGCGGATCGTCGCCGATCGTGCTGAGTCCTCCGGTGGTCGGCCACCCCTCGATGCAATCGTGATCGAGATTGAGATCCGCGAAGGAGAGACCCAGGATCTGGTCCTCAACCACGTCGGAGTTCAACGCCGCGTCGTTGTTCCAGAGGATCGTGTTCATCACGTACGCCTGCGTGCCGTCTTGCAGGGCGATACCTCCGCCGCCGGGTCCAATGTCCTCCGATTGGTCGTCGCAGGTGTTCGACGCCACCGTGCAGTTCCACACTTGAATCGTTCCCCCGCGGGCGACTGAAATGCCACCGCCGGATCCGGTTGTGTGGTTGTCGCGGATGACGCAGTTGGTCAGCTCCGGCGACGCGGAAGCCGAGTCCAATCCGCCACCGTATCGACTGGATTCGTTGTACGCGATCTCGCAGTCGCGGAAGCGGGCGACGCCCGTCCCGCCCCCAAAGCCTTCGAGCCGCACGTACACGCCGCCGCCAATCTCGGTCGCCTCGTTCTCGATGATGCGGCACAGTTGGAACACAGGCGAGCACGACTGGCCACTGCCCGGCGGCCTACAGATGATGCCGCCGCCTTTGTCGGAATAGACGTCGAGCGATTCGTTGGTGAACTCGGCGAAACCGCCCCGGATCACGAGCCCGTCCCATTTCGTCGCATCGGTGACGTTGTTGACATCCACCACGTGGAAGACCGAGATCGACGTGCTGCTCTCCGTGAAAGTGCCGTCGAGAACGGTTGGGTAGAGAAGCGCGTTTCGGTCAGCCCGTTCGGGCTCACCTGCCGCCGGAAAGCCGCCAAACACCTTCACATTGATACCGTCGAGCTTGTAGGTCCGGTTGCGACCACTCCCCGCAAGCGATGTCGATGGATGGTACGTGCCGGTTTGGATCCAGATTTCGTCTTCGTCCGCTGCATTGTCGATCGCTTCTTCGAGCGTCGGTCGAGCAGCGGTCCAGCTTTCACCATTTCCCGAGCCGCCCGGCGCGACTCGAATGATGCCTGCACAGCAGTAGTCCGAAGGAGCGGCGGCGCCGGAGACGATGCCCGCCATCATCAACATCATGAGCCTCGATGATGGCGACTGGCGAGCCGATCCGCAGTTGTTCGTGCCAAGCGAAAGCGAATTAGAGGAGAGGAGAGGAGAGGAGATTTCATACGATGCTCCTTCTGTTGTGGACCCAGATGCAGTAGCCGCGCGGAGGAACGACCGAGGCACGGCCAGCTTCCATGCAATGGAGTCTGTGCATCGGAGATTCGCAAGTCAAACGGCAGCGTTCAGATTACCGGTTTGAATTCGCGATCTCCTCGATATGTCGTCAAAGCTCGGCCCGCCGCGCACTCCGCAGTGATTGTGCCAGCCAACCCGCTTCAGCGGATGAATCGTCTGCGTTTGGGAATGCACTGGACGCCATGGTGGACCTGCACCGACCAGCGTCGCTCGACGCTCGGCACGGCCCTTCCGCTGCGCGTCGGCACGGCTATGCGTGTCGCCTGACGGCGTCGTGCTCCAGGCGGCGACCACAAACAAACCGGGCGCCGCCATGTCACCATGGGGGTGCCCGGTTCGCGGACTACAGGAGTCTGGTGCGAAAGCCGGTGGCGTCAGCGAACGGCGGCGACGCCGTTGGTGTGGCCGAGCATGCGCTTGAAGTGCTCGTCCTTCCAGCTTTCGGGATATTCGGTGTCGTCGATCGCGACCGCTTCCTTCGTCGGCATCAGCGGACGGAAGGTGTCGCACATGATGGCGAGCTCATCGGTGTGCGTCTTGCCGAGCGACTGCTCGATCGTTCCCGGGTGCGGACCGTGGGGAATACCGAGCGGGTGCAGCGAGATGCTTCCGACGCCGATCCCGCGACGGGCCTTGTACTCGCCGGCGACGTAGTACATGACCTCGTCGGAATCGATGTTCGAGTGGTTGTACGGGATCGGGATCGCCTTCGGATGGAAGTCGAGCGGTCGCGGACAGAAGGCGCAGATGACGAAGTTGTGGCCTTCGAAGACCTGATGGATCGGCGGCGGCAGGTGCACCATGCCGACGATCGGCTGGAATTCGTCGGCGTTGAAGCAGTACGGGTAGTAGCAGCCGTCCCAGCCGACGACATCGAGCGGGTGATATTCGAAGTCGTAGCTGTGCATGCGGTTCAGGGCCTTGATCCGCATCTCGTAGCTGCGGTGCGGGTCGCTGAGCCGGCAGTGGCAGAGCGGCTCCTGCGGCACGCGGAGGTCGCGCTCGCAGTAGGGCGCGTCCTCGAGGAACTGCGAGGTCTTCTTCGAGACGTAGCGCGGCGGCGGCAACATGTGCGAGCCGTTCACCGCCTCGAAGCAGACGAACTTGCCGTAGGGCATCTCCTCGCGGGTCGCGTTCGCGGGTCGGTCGTCGTCCGGGAGCGGCTCGAACTCCATCGAGTAGATCGTTCCGCGCGGGATGACCACGAAGTCGTGCGGCTGGAACTTCAGCGTGCCGAACATCGTGTGGACGGTGCCGCGGCCGAAGTGGATGAAGAGGCACTCGTCGCCCTGGGCGTTCTTGAAGTGATAGTCCATCCCGTGGGCGGGCTGGCAGAGCGACATCTCGACGTCGGCGTTGCCGAGAAGCACACGCCGACCGGAGACCGGGTCGCCCTTCGCCTTCATCTTCCACGAGAGCATGTGCCGCATGCGGAGGACATCGGTCTCGACATACTCAGGCGCCGTCGAGTGGGTCGCCTTCCACCCGGAGACCTGGGTCGGCGGGTGCACGTGATAGAGCGTGCTGGTCGGCCCGGAGAAGCCCTCGGTGCCGAAGACCTCTTCGCTGTAGAGCGCCCCGTCAGGACGACGGAACTGCACATGACGCTTGTTGGGGATGGTTCCGCGTTGGATGTAGTACGGCATGTCGTTTCTTTCAGGATTCGTTCAACACAGAGGCACAGAGGACACAGAGGGCCACAGAGCAGACTGGTGAATGGGAGTTCAAGGAATGGGCTGAGGCGAGAGAACACACGCACGTTCGAATCCGAAGCCCCGCGATCCTGACTTCTCTGTGCACCTCTGTGTCCTCTGTGCCTCTGTGTTGACTCCGTCGTCGTGGTCGTCACAGGTTCCCGCGGCGGGCCTGTTCCAGTTCGAGGCTTTCGAAGAGCGCCCGGAAGTTGCCCTTGCCGAAGCTCTGCGAGCCGCGGCGGCAGATGATTTCGATGAAGAGCGTCGGGCGGTCCTGGAGCGGCATCGTGAAGAGCTGGAGGAGGTACCCCTCATCGTCGGCGTCGACGAGGATGCCGAGGTCCTTGATCCGCTGGTGATCTTCCTTCACGTTGGCGTGCATTTCGCCTTCGACGCGGTCCCAGACCTTCTCGTAGTAGGTGTCGGGGAGACGCAGGAAGTCGACGCCGCGGCGGCGGAGTTCGGCGACGGTTTCGAGGGCGTCGTTGCAGCGGAACGCCAGGTGCTGGACGCCCGCGACGTTCTCGGTGAAGTCGAGGTACTCCTGGACCTGGCTCTTTCGCTTGCCTTCGGCCGGCTCGTTGATCGGGATCTTGATGAGGCCCGCGCCCGAGTCCATGACCTTCGACATGAGGGCCGAGTACTCGGTCGAGATGTCCTTGTCGTCGAAGTGCTTGAAGAGCGAGAAGCCGAGGACGTCGGAGTACCACTGCACCCACTGGTTCATGCCGCCGAGGCCGACGTTGCCGACGCAGTGGTCGACGCACTCGAGGCCGCAGGGGTTCTTCGCGTTGTACTCGTTCGGGCCGAAGCCCTTGACGCGGGCGAACTGTGGCATGAAGAGCCCGCCGGCCTTGATCTTCGAGAGCTCGTAGCCTCCCCGTCGCGAGACGAAGGTGTGGACGCAGCGACCGAAGGTCTTGATCGCCGCGGTCGTGACCACGCCGGTCTCGTCCTTGGTCTCGATCGGCTCGTGGGCCGACTGGGCGCCATTGCGGAGGGCCTTCTCCCAGGCCTTCGCGGCGTCCTGCACGGTGAAGGCGATGTCCTTCACGCCGTCGCCGTAGTGGGCCACTTCCTGGCAGGCCGGATGCTTGGCGCTCAGGCCGCTGGTGAGGAGGAGTCGGATGTTGCCCTGTCGGAGCAGGTACGAGGCCTCGTCGCGCGAGCCGGTGGTCAGGTCGCGGTACTGGTCGACGGCGAAGCCGAACGCGTGGGCGTAGAAGAACGCCGCCTGCTTCGCGTTGCCGACGTGCAGGCGAACGTGGTCAACGTCGGCCAGCGACAGCGGATCGGTGGAGGTGAAGTTCGAGGTGAGCGGTAGTGCGGTCATGGCATGTGCTCCGGGGCGCGGCTCTCGCGTGAACGTTCCGTTAGACGGTGGCGGGCGATCGGCGGGCGGCGTCGCGCACGCGGGCTGCGTAGGAACGCATCGCGTCGCGAAGCTGCTCGAAGGAATCGAGGACGAACAGAAGCGGCTGGTAGTGGTCGATCTCGAAGGTCGTCTCGCAGACCTCATCGAGGTCGAAGGGGCGGCGATCGACGTCGGGCGAAGTGAGGCAATGCCGCGATTCGCCGGGCGAACTGATGAGGCCCGCGCCGTAGACCTTGAGCCGGCCCTCCTCGCGGATAAGGCCGAACTCGACCGTGAACCAGAAGAGACGGGCGAGTCGCTCGGTGTGGCCGGCGTCGGCGACGAGCGCGGCGCTGCCGTACTCCTGCAGGAAGTCGGCGAAGGCCGGGTCGGCGTGCAGGGGCACATGGCCGAAGACGTCGTGGAAGATGTCGGGCTCGGGGAGATAGTCGAGCCGTTCCTTCGGGCGAATCACGACCGTGGTCGGGAACTCGCGCCTGGAGAGGCAGGCGAAGAAGGGTCGCGCCGCGACGTAGCCGGGCACGGCTCGCGACTGCCAGCCGGTGAGGCGCCGGAGGTTGCCGTTGATCACGCGGAGATCGGGGATCGTCTCGGGCCCGAGCCCGATGGCTTTCGCTCCGCCGAGCCAGACGCGGCTGGCGTTCGCCGCGAGGTGGTCGGCCTGGCGCCGATAGAGCTCTCGCCACGCCTCCTGATCGCTGGCGGTGTACCCCTCGTACTGCTGCTCGATGTAGAGCCTTGCCGGATCATCGAAGCCGGGCTCGCCGAAATGCGTCGCGTAGTCGGCGGCGGCCTTCGCGGCGACGCCGTCGATCATGGCGTGATTCAGGCTGTAGGCGACGGGAGCGTCTGCACGACCGTCCCGCGTGCGCCCCTCGCGGTGGTCGGCTCCCTGCCCCCCGGCTTCCTGTCTCTTGTCATGTTCGCTGTCCGGCTGCGTAAACCCCAAGGTCAACCTCCGTGGCGTCGCCAGTTGAGACGTCAGAATTACCGACCAATGTATCGGCGAATGCCTGTTCTGCAAGGGCACAAGGGGGAAACGGCGTGGTCGAAGCGCCTCCGCCGATCCGTATCCTGCGGCCATGACCACCCCGCCCCGCCGACTCCGCACCCCGCGATCGGGTTCGTTGCCGGGCTCGACGGCAGCGGTCGCGGCGGTCCTGACGGTTGCCCTCGGCCTTCTGCTCACGGGCCGCGACGCGATGGCCGCGGCCGACGCCGGACGGTGCGGGGTCATCGTCTTCGCGCCGCGCCTCCGCGAGGCCGCCGAGGCGTGGCGCGCCTATCGACAGGCGCAGGGCTGGGAGATCCTGCTCCTTCCGACCGACGCCGCCGCGACCCCCGAATCGCTGCGAGCCAGCATCCGCGATCAGCTCCTCGAGCGGCCGCCGGCGCAGGGTGAGCAGCGGGCGATCCTGCTCCTTGGCGACGTGGGTCCGGAGGGCGTTCCGACCTTCACCTTCGAACAGCCGGAACCGGCGATCCGCGAGATCGATGACTCTCGATTTGCGAGCGACCATCCGTACGCCTTGCTTCGGGGCGAGGAGGAACGCTCCGCGATCGCCGTCGGCCGCATTCCGGTGTCGACCGACGCGGAAGCCCGCGCGGCGCTCGCCAAGCTCCGGCGTTACGAAGAGCACGCCCCGCCCGGCGAGTGGCGCCGGCGCGTTCAATGCGTCGCGAGCGAAGGGCACTTCGCCCAATGGGACGCCCTGCTCGAGTCGCTCTTCATCCGGTTCATCGATGAGTTCATCCCCGACGGCATCGACATCGGCATGACCTATGCGAAGGTCGACTCGCCCTGGTGCCCGCCGCCGTCGTCGCTCGAGTCGACGGTGCTCGCCCGACTCACCGACGGCTCGCTCATCTTCGACTACGTCGGTCACGGTTCGAACGGCGGACTCGACTCATTGCATTGGGGCACGAAGCGACTGCCGATGCTTCGCGCCGAGTCGCTCGGACGGCTTCCCGACAACGGCGGCCGCGCGCCGATCGCCCTTCTCTGCTGCTGCTCGACGGGGCGTTTCGACCTGCCCGCCGGCGGCGATGGCCACGCCCGCGATTGTCTGGCGGAGAGCCTGTTCAAGGCCGAGCAGGGCCCCGTGGCCGTGATCGCCGGCACTGCGCCGACGCACCCGTACGGCAACATGGTCGTCGAGAAGGAGTTCATGCGAACCCTGCTCGGCCACACCGACCTGACCATCGGCGAGGTCGACCGGCTCGCCCGGCGCGCGGTGCTTGACGTTGACGCGAAGGATCGGCAGCTTGACGCCATCGTCCGCCCGGTCGCGGCAATCACCAAGTGGAAGCTCTCCCTCGACGAGCTGCGGCTGATGCATGTGCGGATGTATGCGCTCATCGGCGACCCGATGATGCGGATCGCCGCGCCGGGCCGTGCCATCGCCGACCTCCGCCTCGACGGCACGACGCTGCGCGGCAGCGTGCCTGCCATGCGGATCGAATCCGTCGAGGTCACCATCGAGAGCGATCGCCGCGGACACGGGCGTCACGCGCTCACGCCCTCCGCGCCCAACGATGACGTCGAGGCCCGGACCGCCCACAACTACCCGCTCGCCAACGACCGCGCGCTCTGGCATCACACCGCCGCGCACCACGCCTCCACCCCGGATGGCACGGGGGATCAATCGGGCGCCTTCGCGGTCGAGCTCCCTTCGCCCCTCCCCGCCGACGCCCGCATCGTGCGGGTGGTCCTGCTCGGGCGCGACGAGCGCGGCGTGGCCATCGAGGCCTTCGGCGGTCTCCGCGTGCCGGGGCCGTCGGCACCGCTCCCGCCGTTGCCGGAACCGCTCGCGAAGTAGCGACCGCACTCGTCTCTGACGGGCGAGAACAACGCCGACCGACCCGGGCAACGCCGGGCGATCGCTACACTGCCCGCTTGCGCGCTGACCGCCCCAACTCCGCCTCGAAGCCGGGAACTCCTCCCGGCGCTCGACCGACCTCGGACGCCACCTCGGGTGACGCACCGACCGCTGTCCTCGACGGCCACGAGCGGACCATGCACGCCCACGCGGCGCCGGTGAACGACGATGGCCGGATTCGCGCCGGCAAGCTCGCCGGGAAGACGATGTGGGCGGCGATCTTCACCGTCTCCGTCCCGGTCCTGATGCAGCAGTTCATGCAGGCGTGCGTCGGGCTCGTCGACAAGCTGCTCGCCGGCAACCTGCCGAAGGAGATCGTCGTCGATGCCCTCGACGGCATCGGCATCGGCACCTTCGTCGGCTGGTTCATCATGATCGCGATGACCGGCCTGGGCGTCGGCGGTCAGGCGATCATCGCCCGAGCGATGGGCAGCGGCGATCGACGCGAGGCCTCCGCGGCGCTCGGACAGTCGGTGGTCCTCTCGCTCGTCTGGGGGGCGATCATCGGCGTCATCATGTGGTTCTCAGCAACGGCGCTCGCCAACATCGCCGGTCTCTCGCCCGGTGCGACGCACTGGTGCGAGGTGTACGTGCGGGCGATCTCCCTTGGCATGCCCTTCTGCGGGCTCATGTCGGTCGGGACGATGTGCCTCCACGGCGCGGGCGAGGCGACGAAGCCCTTTCAGATTGCCGTATTGGTCAACGTCGTCAACACGGTCGGCGCCTGGTGCATCGCCGGCGTGGATCTCCACTTCGGCGCAACGACGCTGCACAATCCGATGCCGCACGATCCGGCGATCTGGGGCGTCTTCGGCATCGGTGCCGGCGCAGCGGTCTGCTACTGCTTCGGCGGGCTGGCCACGCTCTTCGTCCTGGTGCGCGGGGTCAAGGACCTTCGCCTCGAGTGGTGGTCGCTCGCCCCGAATCCGGTGATGGCGTGGCGCATCATTCGCGTCGGCATTCCCAACTTCCTCGAGGGGCTGGCGATGTGGGCGGTGCAGCTCATCGTCATGCACTTCATCGGCATGACCGCCGGAACGACCAGGGCCGACGGCACCATCGCCCCCGAGAGCGAAGTCGCCGACGGCGGCGCCAAGGCCGGACTGGTCGGCGCCCACACCATCGCCGTGCAGTGGGAGTCCTTCTCCTTCCTGCCCGGCTTCGCGATGGGCACCGCGGCCGGCGCCGTTGCCGGCCAGTATCTCGGCGCCGGCAACGCCCGCCTGGCCCGCAAGGCCATCTGGGCCTGCACCTTCGTCGGCATGGGCATCATGGGCTCGCTGGGCGTCGTCTTCATGACCTGCGGGACGTTCCTCACCTCGCTCATCTCGAACGAGCCGATTCACCTCGCCCTGGTGCCGAAGTGCCTCTTCACCTGCGGCATGGTGCAGCTCTTCTTCGCCCTGGCGATGGTGGTGCGAAACGGGCTCCGTGGCGTCGGCGACACCATGTGGCTCCTGTTCATCACCATGTTCAGCTGCTACCTGATCCGCCTGCCGCTGGCCTACTACTTCGGCGTGCACCTCGGACTGGGCCTCGCCGGCATCTGGATCGGACTCTGCTCCGAGCTCGTCACCCGCGGCCTCTTCTTCCTCGCCCGATTCGTCTGGGGCGATTGGGCACGCGTCAAGGTGTGACGGCGGGTGGCGTGCTCTCTCGCTCGAGGCGCTTCGGCGGCGGCGACGTTGGCGTTGGCGGCGCATCGGGCGATGCGGGCAGCGGCGTGTTCAGGAGATCGGGCACCGCGGCCGGATCGGGGAGCGGCGCCTCGCCGGCCGTCGCGCGACGGGCGTTCTCCTCGGCAAGTCGGACGACGAACTCCTCCTTGCTGTAGACGACCTCGCCGGTGGCGGTGACGACGCGGACGATAGGACTGATCCCCTTCGCGTCGGCGATGACGAGCCATTCCCCGGGAGCGGCGCTGGCGATCGGATAGACGAAGACCGCACCGGACAGACGGAAGGGCTTTCCGGGAACGATCAGCCCCGCGAGCGAGGCCTGTTCCTTCGCGAAGAGGGTTCCGTCGTCGGTGAAGATCGCACCGCCGCTCAGCCCGCCGATGGCCGCGGGGCCGCTGACTCGGGTCAGCTCGACCAGCTCGATCAAGCCGAGCGTGTCGCTGCTGAACGGGTCGATCGGCGTCGCCGGCCACGCGCCGTTGGCGCTGCGATAGGCGCTCAGCGCGGTTCCGGTCGTCTGCACGGTGCGCCCGGCGAGCACGCGCTTCAGCAGTCCCGGCGGAAGACCCATCACCTGCGGCACCGTCAGCGCAACACCGATCATCGCGATGATGAAGAAGATGACGGTGATGACGCGCACCCCCACCATCGTCCACATCGCCCGCGCGGTGCTGATGCCGTAGGTCTCGCGCAGCAGCATGCCGATCACGAAGATCGAAAGCCCGAACCACGCGAACCCGACCACGCTGCCGCAGCAGGGGATGGCCTGAAGGCACATGAGCGCGGCGCCGGCCCCGCCGCCGTAGAGATAGGCCTGTACGCCGCGGCCCATGGGCACGGCGCGCGAGGTGGCCCGGGGTCGGGTGATCCGAAAGACGACGTGGGCGAGCACCGACTCGATCAGGACCCACAGGACCGACACCGTCAGTCCGAGGAGCACCCCCTGCGTCAACTGCCGACCGATGCCGGCCGCGCCGAAGGGATTCGGCGCCTTCGGGGCAACTTGGCTCAGGCCATACCCGACCGCGCCGAGAATGCACGCCTGCATGAGCAGGTTGACGACCAGCGACGCCATCGTCCCCATCGCGAAGAAGCCGACCGCCTGACCGAGCTCGGCCGCGAGGGGAATCGTCCGGCCGAATTGCTGCGGGCGAACGAGCACCTCCCAGACCGACCGGAAGAAGGGGCGAAACAGGCTCGTGCGCTCGAGCCAGGGATTGGCGGCCCCCATCGCGACCGTGGCCTCGCCCTCGAGCGGCGCAATCGCCATCTCGTCCATCCGTACGGCCTGCTGGCAGGTGACGCAGGTGAACTCGGGTGGCTCGAGATGTCCCGTCTCCGAGGTCCCGTAGTACGCGGTGCTGCAGTGCGGACAGAGATAGCGCACCTTCCCCGGTTCGAAGGTGAAGTCCGATGGCTTGAACGCAGCGCCGCAGTCGGGGCACTGCCTGGCCTTCACGTTCCAGAGCGGATAGTCGCAGGTGCGGCAGCGCATCGGGGAGTGGCCTCTCTCACGCTCCGGGCGAAGCGGGCGGCTGCAGCGCCGGGGGCGCCGGGGGCGCCGGGGGCGCCGAGGGCGGCGCCGTCGGAGGCAGCGTACCCGCAGGCGGATCGGTGCGATGCTCGGCGTCGGGCGCGAGCCGCCTGGTGACGAGGAGATCGGGCATCGCCGCGAGATCGGGAAGCGCCGGCAGGTTCGCCTCACTTCGCCGCTTGTTCTCCGCCGCGATCTGCGCGGCCAGGCGATCGCCGGTGATGGTCACCGTCGAGGTGCGGCGGATGAGCGTCCACTCGGCATTCGGATCCCGCGGCGTCTTGGGCAGCACGACTACCAGCCACGCCGAGGGACCGGGAGGCGCATTGCGGTAGGTGAAAATCGCGCGGCCGAGCCGATAGGGGGCGTTCGCGGGCGGCAGCACCTCGGCTATCCGGGCCGAGAGCGTTCGCAGGGTCGCGTCGGAGGCGTCATTCAGCGCCTCCGCGTCAAGGCCGCCGATGTCAAAGGGCTCGTCGTCCGGCGCGATGATCCCGATGAGTTCGTGCATCGTCAGCGCGTCGTCGACGACGGCCTCAAGCGGCGTCGCGTATCCGAGGTCGTTCTTCGACAGGCCGCCGCCGCCGGACTCGAATCCCGGCAACGCCAGGCGCACCTTCGGCGCAAATCCGAAGGGTTGCCCCAGCAGCGAGGCCGACGCCCAAGCACCCACGCCGATCGCCGACATCCACGTGATCGCGGCGATGATCGACGCGGTGATCGTCTTGGCCGTCGAGACCCGATGCACCGCCTGCAGCATGCGCGACATCGCGACGCACCACCAGATCGGGGCGATGACCGAAACGCAGGGACAGACGATGAGCAGGTTGAGGGCCCCGGTCGCGCCGTAGGCATAGAGAATCGCCGGCATCGAACGGCCGAGTCCGCCCGACGTGCCGCGGAGGAGTTTCAGCACGCCGTGGGCGACGAGTCCGGCGAGGAGTGCCGAGACGATCGTGAAGGCGATGTTGGTGAGGGCGAGCGTCGACTGCAGGAAGATGTACTGCCCGGCGTTGGCGAATCGCCCAGAGAGAAAGAGCTTCGAGAGAAGGACCACCGCCGCGAAAAGGAGGCCGATGACGGCGCCGAGCGTCGCGGTGATGCCCGCGAAGAGGACGCTCTCGCTCACCGGCGTGTTCGCGGGGAGGCCACCGATGAAGGCCGACGGTGCGCCCAGGATCGCGAGGGAGGATTGGAACCACGCCCGGATCATGCCCCGCTGCTGGCGCGTCGCCCACGGGTTCGGAGGCGGCCCGGTGAGCGCCTCGTCAACGCCGGGTGCCGGCTCGAGCGACATCTGGTCGGTCTCGATCGCCATCCCGCACGACGCGCAGTCGAAGTGCGAGGGCTCGAGCTGGCCGTCCCGTCCGGTGCCGTAGTACCCCTCGCTGCAGTGCGGGCAGCGGAAGAGGACCGCCGCCGGCTCGAATCGATATTCGGAGGGACGAAACGCCGTCCCGCACTCCGGGCAGTGTCGGCGGGTGGTGCGCCAGAGAGGGTAATCGCAGGTTCGGCAACGCACGGTGAAGCGCCCTCACGCCGCGCACCGCGGCCCGGCCAACGGAATTCGCCCTCGCAACTCAATCCTCGGGAGCGTTCTTGGCAACCCTCGCCCGGAATTCCGCGGCAAGGGAGTTCGTCATCGGGCCGACGTTGCCGCGCCCGATCACGGTCTCGTCGATCTGGCTCACGCCGATGATCTCCGCGGCGCTGCCGGTGAGGAAGACCTCGTCGCAGGCCAGGAGTTCGGGAAGCCGCATCATCTTCTCCTCGACCCGGAAGCCGAGGGCCGGTCCGAGGACCTCGATCACGAAGCGACGGGTGATGCCCTTGAGGATCCCGGCGCTCGCGGGTGGCGTGAGAATCGTCCTCGTGCCGCCGCGCTCGACGATGCCGAAGACGTTGTCGCCGGTGCATTCCGAGACGTAGCCGTCGGTGTTGAGCATGATCGCCTCCAGCACGTTGGCGTCGATGGCCTCGAGCTTGGCGAGGATGTTGTTCAGGTAGTTGAGGCTCTTGATCGAGGGATCGAGGCAGGCCACCGGGATGCGCGGACGCTTCGCGACGATGACCTTCATCCCCTTCTGATAGAGGTCCGGCGGATAGAGCTGGATGTGGTCGGCGATGCAGAAGACGCAGGGCACGGGGCACTTGCGCGGATCGAGCCCCAGGGTTCCCTCGCCGCGGGTGACGACCAGACGGATGTAGGCGTCGGTGAGTCCGTTGGCGGCAACCGTGTCCCGCATCGCCTTGGCGATCACCTCGCGCGTGAAGGGGATCTCAAGGCGGATGGCCTTCGCCGAGTCCCAGAGCCGCTCGATGTGCTGGCCCATCTTGAAGATGCGGCCACCGTACACGCGAATGCCCTCGAAGACGCCGTCGCCGTAGAGGAGGCCGTGGTCGTAGACGGAGACCTTCGCCTCGTTCTTCGACACCAGCGACCCATCGATCCAGATCTTGTGCATCACGTCTCCTGCGGCGGCCAGTTGGGGTTGCGAGGGAGAGAGTGTACAGGCCCGCCGCTTGGCGGCGCGCGACCCGATTGCCTGGCGGCCGAGGCCGGCGTGACCGAGGCTGGCTTGCATGCACTGGGCTAGCGGACCAGGAAGCGCTCGACCGCCTCACCGAAGGGGTCGTCGGTCGCGTCGAGCGTCGCGCCGGCGAGGCGTCGGACGGGATCGGGCGCGTCGGCGGTGGCGACGGCGAAGCCGCACCAGTCGGCGAGGCCGAGGTCATCGAGCGTGCCGACGATCGCCATGATCTCGTCCCGGGCCGCGCCGAGCTTGCGGGCGATGCGCTGGGCGGCAACGGCGCGGTCGACCAGGGGCGAGGCGATGACGAGGCGCGTCGCACCGCGGGCGAAGAGGGCGATTTTCCGTTCGCGCCAGAGGGGCAATTCGATCGCGACCCGAGCCGCGGCGACCTGCTCGGGGGTGCCGACGACATGGAGACGGGCGACGGGCTTCGGCGGAAGCTCGTTCCTTCCAAGACGAAGGGAGAGCGGGCCGAATCCAGCCGGCGGCTCGGCATCGCTCGCGACCCAGTGATCGCCCTCGTAGACGAGCGACACCTCCGGCGCCGCCCGCCGCACGGCGAGCACCGCAGCGGCCAGCGTCGACTGTTCGATGCGCTCGACATGGGCGGCGGCGCCCTCGCGCTCGTTCCAGAGCACCGCGCCGTTCGAGACGATGGCGATGGGGTGAAGCAGCGGATCGGCGAGCAGCCACGAGGTCCCGATGCTCGACCGCTCGCAGGCGACGACCACCGCGCAGCCATGGCTCGACGCCGCGCGAATCGCCTCGCGCACGCCGGCGCGGGGGCGGCCGTCGTCGTCGGCAATGGCGGCTTCGGCGCTGACGACCACCATGCGCGGACGCGCGGACGGCCGCGACGACTTTGGCAGCGCCGCCGTCGCCCGCTCGCCCGTGGCCCGCGGCCGGCGCGCCGGCTGCGGCAGGTCGGCGCTCTCCTCCTCAAGCAGCAATTCGAACGCGCGATGGATGTCGGGCGCGTCGAACGCGAAGCCGTCGTCGAGGAGCGCCTTCGGCACCGCCCGCTGCGAGCGGTAGAGCTCCTCCGCCAGCGCCCCGATCGCCAACCGCGCCGCGAAGGGGGGCACCGGCAGGAAGACCGGGCGCAGGACGGCGCGACCAAGGGCCCGTGCGAACTCGCGCTGCATGCACGGCTCGGGCGCGCAGACGTTCACGGCACCCATCAGCGTGCGGCGATCGATGCATCGAACGAGGGCCGCGACGCAGTCCCGATGATGGATCCACGGCATGTACTGGCGACCGTTGCCGAAGATCGCCCCGAGGCCGGCGCGGAACCAGGGAAGCATGCGGCGAAGCGCCGGGCCTTCCTCGTCGAGCACGACGCCGATTCGCGCCCGCACGACGCGAACGCCAAGCGCCTCGGCCCGTCGGGCCTCGTCCTCCCAGCGCACGCAGAGGTCGGCGAGAAATCCCTTGCCCGCCGGAAATCGCTCCGTCGCCTCCTCGTCCGACGTGTCGCCGTAGTACCCCGTCGCCGATGCGCAGACAAAGGTCGGCGGTCGGCGCTCCGCCTCCTCGATGGCCATCGCCACCTGATGGGTGCTTTCGATCCGGCTTCGCTCGATGAGTTCGCGATAGCCGCGCGACCAGCGCCGGTCGGCGACGCCGGCGCCGGCGAGATGCACCACGGCATCCGCGCCGTCGATGGCCCGCTGCCACGGTCCGGGCGCCTGACAGTCCCCCGCCACGATCTCGACCTCGGGGCTTGCCGCCCCGCCGTCGCCGTCGCGCGTCGCGGCGATCAGCCGCCGGGCGTCGCGCGGACGTCGGGTCACCAGGGCCACGCGATCGCCACGGGCGATGAGCGCCGGCACCAGGCGCCGTCCGATGCTTCCGGTCCCGCCGGTCACGACAATCCGCATGGGGGGATTCTGGTCGGGTCCCTCACCGACCGCAAGCGGACGCTACTGGTGCACCTTCCGCTGCCGGGCCGGGGGAATGCCGAGCTGCTCGCGGTACTTGACCACGGTGCGCCGGGCGATGGTCACGCCGCGCTCCTTGAGCTTCTCGGCGATCGCCGAATCGCTCAGCGGCTCCTTCTTGTTCTCGCCCTCGACCACCTCGCGCATGATCGCCTTGATCGCCTCCCACGAGCGGTCCTCGCCGCTGGCGGTTTCCTGGCCGCCGGAGAAGAACCGGCGCAGCTCGACGAAGCCGCGCGGCGTCTGGAGCCACTTGCCGGCGACGGCGCGGCTGACGGTGCCGACGTGGATGCCCAGCTGCTCGGCCACCTCGACCATCGGAAGCGGCTTCAGGAAATGGGGACCGTGATCGAAGTACTCGCGCTGCCTGGCTAACACGACGTTCACGACGCGGAGCAGCGTCTGCTTGCGCTGGTGGATCGCGTCGATGAGCCAGGAGGCCGAGCGGACGTTGCGGGCCACGAACTCGCGGGTCGACTTCTCGACCGCGCTGTCCTTGACCATCTTCTGGTAGTCGGGCGAGATGCGGAGCTCCGGCAGCGTGTGGCCGGGAAGCCGGGCGGTGTAGATGTCCTGCTCGGTGTCGTACTCGACGATGACGTCGGGGATGATCGGGCGGACGTCCTCGGGAACCAGCTCGCGACCCGGCGCGAGCGTGCAGCGCCGAAGGAGGAGCTTCGCCGCCTGGATCCGCTCCATCGACATGCCCGACTTCTCGCGGATCTTGGGCAGCCGGTTCTGGACGAGGTCGTCGAAGTAGTCGCGGACCAGGGCGTGGGCGTCGTCCCAGGTCTCGTACTTCGTCTCGTCCTCCTCGGCGTCGGCCAGCGCGTCCACCTGGATGAGCAGGCATTCGCGCATGGTCCGGGCGGCGATGCCGGCGGGCTCGAGGATGTGCTGCAGCTCGGTCAGGGTCTTCTCGATGATCTCAAGCGACCACTCGACGTCGGGCAGGTTCCGGCTCTGGTCGAGAATCGTCTCGAGGTCGGCGCCGAGCAGGCCGTCGTCGTTCACGTACTCAAGGATCCGGTTGCCGACGGCCAGGAGATCGAGCGGCGGCTCCGCATCGCTCCACTGCTGTCGAAGCTGCTCGACCAGGCTCGCCCCGCGGCTGGGAGCGTTGGCCATCGCGTCCATCTTCTTGTCGCGCTCGCCCGAGAGCCGGCTCGAGGGCCGTCCGGTGTCGGAATCGAACATCTCGCCGTAGTTGCGTTCCATCTGCCGCAGCCGCTCAAACTGCTCGGCGGTCTCGTCGCCCTTGCGCTCGACCCCATGCTCGGTCTTCGACGCCGCGTCGTGCCCTTCCTTCATGCCCGGCTCGACCAGCTCGAGGGCGACGTTGGCCTCGAGCTCCTGGTCGATCCGTTCCTGCAGGGCCAGCAGCGGCAACTGCAGGATTTCCATCGACTGGATCATCTTCGGCGCCAGCTTCATCTGCTGACTCATCCGAAGGTGTTGTCCAGTTTCAAATCGCATGGGAGAACTCGTGTGGTCCCATCCTATCGACCAAACCCCCACGAGAAGTCATGGGCCTGAGCGGCTTTTCGGAATGGGGCGATCGCGCGGACGATTCGGCCGCGGCCCAAGCGGTCACATCGACTGCCGCCCGGCGATTGCGTCGGCGAGCACTGCGGGATTGGCGTATTCGATCTGGCTCCCGGTCGGAAGGCCGCGGGCCAGCCGCGAGACGCTGACGCCGCGCTTGCGGGCCTGATCGGCGAGCCACAGTGCCGTCGAATCCCCCTCCATGTCCGGGTTGAGACCCAGGATGAGTTCCCTGATCCGCACGCCGCGGGCGTTCTTCTCCGGCCGGTCGATGCGCTCGATGAGGCCGTTCACGGTCAGGCTCTCGGGACCGACGCCGTCGAGCGGATCGAGCCGTCCGAGGAGGACGTGATAGACCCCCTTGTACATGCCGGTCTGCTCGAGCGTGATGAGGTCCTTGGGCTGCTCGACCACCAGCACGCTCGACGCGTCGCGGTCGGGCTTGGTGCAGATCGGACAGGCGGTGTCGTCGGTGAGGTTCCAGCAGATCGCGCAGTGCCGCACGGTGCGCTTCACCGCGGCGATCGCGTCGGCCAGCCGCATCGCGTCCTCGGTCGAACTCTTCAGCACCCAAAACGCCAAGCGCTCGGCGCTCCGCCGCCCGATGCCGGGCAGCGCCGCGAACTCGTCAATCAGCCGGCGAACGGATTCGGGGAGTGCTGGTGCCATGGGGTGCGTGCGGGTGCGGCGGGTGGCCAGGGGGAACGGGCTTCTACACAATTCGACCAGACTCACCACAGAGGACACAGAGATCACAGAGGGGGCACAGAGAGGTCATCAGAGGCGGGAGAAGGGGCGACTCGACTTCCTGTGCTGCGACAGATCTTCCGGCGAACCTCGCGGTGAAACACCCTCCGAGCACGCGCCGGGCCGGGAAGTGAGTGTGATCGTCATTCCGCCGTGCTGGCGACGTAGGTCTTCCTTGTTCCGATTTCTCAATGATTCCGCTCTGTGCCCGCTCTGTGCCCGCTCTGTGCCCGCTCCATGATCGCCCCCACACGTTGGGGTCCTCTGTGGTGAATGGACGACGCGAATCGTGCAGAACGCCGTGTTCCCTGTGCCTCTGGGCTGAACGGGCGTTCCGAAGGTGGCAAGTCTGAACGTTCCGTGCCGCTCTGTTCCCTCCCTCCCCTTACATGAACTCCTTGAGCTGCTCCGGCGAGATCGGCAGGTTCAGTTCGCGGGCCGCGTCGGCGAGCATCTCCGCCATCGTCTGTTGGGCGCGCTCGAGGGCCAGGTTGCACGCCTCGCGGACCAGCTCGACGGCGAGCACGCGGTTGGCCGGATCGTCGTTGGCGGCCATCGCGGTGAAGACGACCGGATCGATGGTGATGTTCTCGATCCGCATCTTGCCGCTGGCGACGGCCGTGACCGCGCCGCCGCCGGCGCTGGCCGCGACGCGGGTCTGCTCGGCGCGGAGTCGAACCTCGCCGAGCTTCTGCCGGATGCGGGGCATGTCCTTCATGATTCCCGCCATGGCCCCGAGGTTCTTGATCGAATCAAACATCGTCGTGCTCTCCGTGCTCGTGCGGCAGGTCGTCGCCGGCGTCAAAGGGAAGGTCCGTCAGGGCCGCGGTCGCCGCATCGCCGACGGCGGGCGCCACCTCGTCACGGCGAATCGGCGACCAGTCGACCACCACCGCATCGAAGAGATCCGAGGCGAGCTTCACGATGGGATGCTCGCGGACCTCGGCGGGAATCACGCCGCGCTGCACGGTCGGGGTGCGGATGGCCGCCGCGGCCTCGACCTCGAGCTTCACATCGATCGCCCGACCGGCGAGGCGCTGCATCACGCCGCGCACCAGCTCGGGATTCGAGGTGAGGTAGCCCGAGCCTGCCTCGCCCGATCGCGCGGAGAGAAGGAGCGTCTGGCCGTCCCATCCCTTGCAGACCAGCGACGAGAGCAGTGCGCCGTCGCGCGGACTCGCCGCGGCCTTGGCGATGAGTTCCGACCAGAAGCCCTCGGCGTTGCTTGCGCAGGGCGGAGCCGTGTTGAGGGTCGGGGCGGCTGATGGAGCGGATGGCGCTGGCGACGCGGGCGGCGCCGAGGGACGCGGCGCGGCGTTCGGCTGCGGTGGCTGGGTCGCGGGAAGCGGACGGACCGAAGGGGCCGCGGGCCGCGCGGTCAACTCAGCGGCCCGCGGCGCGACTTTTCCCGCGGGGCTGCCCCCAGATCCCGTGGGCGGAGGACCGCCGCGGGCCAGCATCGCCGTGGCATTGGCGAAGGTCTCGTTGAGGGCCATGCGGACGACGGCCGCGTCGAAGAGCGCCCGCGGACTCGACGCATCGCGAGCCTTCGACGCCACCGAATCGCAGAGGGCGATGAGATGGACGAGCGAGGCGGTATCGAACGGTTGCGAGAGCCGGGCGATCGACTCGCGGGTCTCCGACGCGACCTCGAGCAACTCCGTGTCCTTGCCGCAGGCGATCGCGAGCATCATCCAGCGGAACCGCTCGGCGAGCAGGTCAAGCGAGCGCTCGATGGACATGCCGCGCTCGAGCAAGTCGCCAGCGGCGCGCAGGGCGTCACCCGCCTCGCCACGGCCGACGGCGTCGATGATCCGCTCGACGATCGACTCGTCGGGCAATCCGAAGATGTCCTCGAGCAACTGCCACGACAGGGCGATTCGTCCGCTCGCGTCCTGGACGGCCGCGGCCAGCAGCCGCTCGAGCAGCGACAGCGAATCGCGCATCGACCCGTTGGCCATGCGGGCGACCTGCATGACCACACGCTCGTCCGCCTCGGCGTTCTCGCGGGCAAGCACGTCCCGCAGGTGGGCGGCGATGCGGGCGGTCGGGATCGGTCGGAAGTCGAACCGCTGGCAGCGGCTCTGGATCGTCGCCGGCACGCTCTGCGGCTCGGTTGTGCAGAGGATGAACTTCACGTGCGACGGCGGCTCCTCCATCGTCTTCAACAGGGCGTTGAAGGCGGGGGTCGTCAGCATGTGCACTTCGTCGATGATGTAGATCTTGAAGCGGCCGCGGGCGGGCATGAGGCCGGCGCCGGCGATGAGGTCACGGGCGTTGTCGATGCCGCGGTTGCTGGCCGCGTCGATCTCGATGACGTCGATGTCCTCGCCGCGCATGATGGCCCCGGCGACTGCGTCCTTCTCGGTGAGCTGGTCGGTGGCGTTCAGGGCCCGGGCGAAGATGCGGGCCATCGAGGTCTTGCCGACGCCGCGGGTCCCGGTGAAGAGGTAGGCGTGGGCAGTCCGGCCGGTGCGAATCGCATTCTGGAGCGTCCGCGCCGTGGCCTCCTGCCCGACGAGTTCGTCGAAGTCGCGCGAGCGATAGCGTCGGGCGAGCACCTGGTAGTTGACCGGCGGCTCGGAGGACGCGGACGCCGTCGGCGGCTGTGCAGCCTCCGCCGGGTCAGCTTTCTCCTTCGGTGCGGTCTTCGACTTCGCCATTGGGGTGTTCAGAAAAACACCGGTGACGAGGAAGACGGCCAGGCACCCGCAGGCTCGGACGACGCTGCTTATGGCTGCTGCGGTCAAGCCCTGACCAGGTTCACAGGCCGCCCGTCCAACGGACCCGGCCGTCTTCTACGCCACCGGCGAGAGGACGGATGGTAGTCGATTCCGCCGCGGTGGGAAGTGCGGAGCGGGGATTCAACACAGAGGCACGGAGGACACAGAGGGCACAGAGAGGACACCGGAAAGGGGTGAAGAGGGCCGAGAGTGGACGGGAATCTGGGCCGGACGCTGGATCCCAAGGGCGATGCCAGACGCGGCACACGACGCGACCGCCTCAAGCATCTCCCTCTGGACCCTCATGACCGTTCCTCTCTGTGCCCTCTGTGTCCTCTGTGCCTCTGTGTTGAACGAACCACGCTGCGCGCGCACCCCCACCAGTACAATCAACCCGGATGCCCGACTCCGACGATCCGCAGCCGACCGGTGCCGAACCACCGGTGCGTGGCGAAGCCGCTCCCCCACCGGGAGCCGATGCTGACGGCGCTTCGCCCGAGGCGGCGAACGGCCAGACCGGCGCCATCGACCTGGCCGTCCGGCCGGGCGGCTACGACCTCCCCTCCGTTCGTGCCGAGCAGGAAGCCCGCTCGCGGCGGCTGCTCATGCTGGTCGTCCGGCTGCTCTTCCTCGTCCTTCTGGTCACGGTCACCATCCTGACCATCGCCAGCGAGCGGCGGACGGAAGACTTCGGCTTCTCGACAATCGTCGGTCTCATCCTGTCGACGACCTCGATCGGCGTCATCGTGCTTTTGCTCGATGCGATCACGCCGAACAAGCGGCTCAGTTCGGTGGTCGGCGTCTATCTTGGCGTCTGCTTCGGCCTGATCGGCGCCGTGGCGATCGGCTCGCTCCTCGACGTCGTCGCCGATGCGTGGGAACTCGGTGGTACGCCGTCGGCCCTCTACCTTGGCCTGGCCAAGGTCGTCGTCGGCATCGTCCTCTGCTACCTCTCGGTCTCGGTCGTCCTCACCACGAAGGATGACTTCCGGCTCGTCATTCCGTATGTCGAATTCGCGAAGCAGGTCCGCGGCGTGCGGCCGCTCCTCCTTGATACGTCGGCCCTGATCGATGGCCGCATCAACGAGCTCGGTTCGACCGGCTTCCTCGATGCCCCGATCATCGTGCCGCAGTTCGTCGTTGACGAATTGCAGGCCCTCGCCGATTCGAACGACAAGCTGAAGCGGGCCCGCGGTCGCCGCGGACTCGACATGGTTTCGCGGCTTCAGCAGAATCCGTATCTCGACGTTTCGGTCGACAACCCGCGGGTCGAGGCGAACTCGGTCGACCGCATGCTGGTCGAGTTGGCGAAGGACCAGAAGCTTCGGATCCTGACCACCGACGCGGCCCTGAAGAAGGTCGCCCAGATCAACGGGGTGGCGGTCCTGAACGTGAACGATCTCGCCGCGACGCTGAAGACCGCGGCGATTCCGGGCGAGTCGCTCCAGGTGATGCTCGTGAAGGCCGGCGACGTCGAGGGCCAGGGCGTCGGCTACCTCCCGGACGGCACGATGATCGTGGTCGAGGGCGGCGCCGAGCGCGTTGGCACGTCGGTGAATGCGGTGGTCACGAATTCGCTCCAGACCAGCGCCGGCCGCATGATCTTCGCGAAGCTCGACGCAAAGGGCGATGGGGTCGACGAGGGCGATTCGATCGGCCGCATGGCGAACGCAGCAACCCACCAGCCACGAGCCACCGGTCGCGGGCCGCGCGGAAGCGCCCCGCCGGAGGGCCGCAACCCACGTCGTTCCTAACGTGACGACCGAGGCCGATCGTGAGGGAGGGAACGCGACGGTCGCTCCGACTGTGGTGACGACCTCTCCGCGTCGAATCGCACACCGCTCGCCGTATCACGCACACCCCCCTCGCTCGGAGGATCGCCGATGGCCTTCCGAACGCCCGATCGAACATCGGCAAGGAGCCGCCGCATGGATTTCCTGAATTCGCTCTGGCTGCCGGTCCTGCTCAGCGCCGCCGCCGTCTGGATCCTCGCGGCCATCGCGTGGATGGCACTGCCCCATCACAAGCGGGACTTCATCGCGCTGCCCGACGAGGAGAGCTTCATGGAACAGGTCCGGCGAAGCGGCATCCGCCCGGGCAACTACGTCTTCCCCGACTTCCGCGATCCGAAGACGATGAAGTCGGAGAGGATCCAACGGGCCATCAACGAAGGTCCGGTCGGCCACCTCTCCGTCTGGCCGACGCCGCTGACGATGGGCGGGAAGATGATCTCGACATTCGTCGTGTACCTCGTGGTGAGCACGGTCATCGCCTATCTCGCCCGCGCCGCACTGCCGGGTCCCGCCCCGTTCGCCAAGGTCTTCCAAGTCGTCGGCACGGCTGGCGTCCTCGCCTATTCGTTCGCGTTCATCCCGAACGGCATCTGGTTCGGCGCGTACCGCCGAACGATGGTCGCGTCGGTGATGGATGGGATTGCGTACGGGCTCGTCACGGGCGCACTCTTCGCATGGCTGTGGCCGGCGGGGTGATGAGCGGCGGATGAATGCAGTGGGTGCACCGCGATGACGCTGAGCGAACGGCGTCACGCGAACGGGCGACGGAGCACGCGGGGACATGACGCGGCGCGGTCGTCATGGGCGCCGTGG
>JBGAQH010000008.1:0-144409 GCA_044220875.1 Phycisphaerales bacterium
TTGCTCGTGCTGCCGCGGGCGTTGAGGATCTGGGCCACCTTGGTGAGCGAGCGGTGCTCCAGATACAGGTGGTAGACCTCGCGGACGAGTTCCGCCTCCGCCGCGTTGACCACGAGCTTGCTCCCGCCCGCGGGCTGGGGTGCGAGGTCGTACCCCAGGATCGGCTTGCCGCCGAACCACTTGCCCTTGCGCTTGGACGCCGCGATCTTGTCGCGGGTGCGCTCGGAGATGATCTCTCGCTCGAACTGGGCGAACGAGAGCAGGATGTTCAGCGTGAGCCGTCCCATCGATTGCGTGGTGTTGAACTGCTGCGTCACCGATACGAATGACACGCGGTGCTTCTCGAATACCGCCATCATGCGGGCAAAGTCCAAGAGCGATCGCGACAGGCGGTCGACCTTGTACACCACGACGCAATCAACCTTGCCGGCCTCGATAAGCCGCCGTCGTTGTACTGGTCCGGCAGCGCGACCCAGCCTTCGTGCTTCATGCTGGCGACGTAGGCCTCGCCGCTCTCGCGCTGGGCGTGCAGCGAGTTGAACTCTTGCTCGAGTCCCTGTTCGCTGGACTTGCGGGTATAGATGGCGCATCGCACCGTCGCCACGCCGGCGTTCTTTGCGGGTTTGGTTTCCATTGACGTTCTCATACCTTGCCCTCCGTGATGCCGGGCTCGTGGAGCCCGAAGAATCGGAATCCGTTCCAATGCGACCCGGTCACCTTCGCCGCGATGGCGCTCAGCGACCGGTAGACCTCTCCCTCAAACTCGAAGCCCTTGGGCAGCACCCGGACAAACACGGCGCGGCCCTTGTACTCGCGGCGGAGGACCGTCCCGGGTGGCGGCAGCCGCCCGTCCTCTCGCGTGTGGATGGGCACGCTCACCACGCTTTCGCCGTTGGCCCGGGGCTTGGGCGCGTCCGGCGATTGGGCGCGTGGCGGGCTTCGCCGCAGGTCAGCGTCGTTGGCCAGTTCGCGCGCCCGCTGGCGTGCCCGCTCCGAGAGGTCCCCCTCCCGAAGCGCCTGCATCCGCCAGAGAATCCGTTTGATCAGCAGCACCTTGTGGTGCGTGCGAGCTTCTTCGCCATAGACCTTGGCGTACCGCTGCTTCAGTTGCGGCACAGTCATCTTCTCCAAGGCCTTTTCGGCTGCATTCACATCGATCGCCATCGGGGTCTCCGTTCTCGTGGTCGTTAACCACGCGACCCATCAGGGCGGGCATGCTCGGAGAGTTCAAGTCGAGTCGGAGAGCCGTCTTGATGCTCGATGCTCGGCTCCGAAATGGCGACCTGTCGCCGCCGGCGGCGGATGCCCTCGGCAAAGATGGCGGCGATGGCATTCAGTCGCGCCACGGGCGTCGTCGGGGCATCGGGATCAAGCGAGGCGGTTGGGGGGGTGGGGGCGGGCGCATCGTCCGTGATCGCGGTGTCGTGCACGGGCACATCCTCCGTAAAGGGGGACATGCATCCGTGCGGGCGTGCGCTTGGCGCTCGGCTTCGCACCTGATGCTGGAATGGGGCCCGCGTCCGGTGCGGGCCGCCTGCCTCTGAATACGCGAAACGGTCGGAGAGCGGCGCAGGGTCCGAATCTCACCCCTCGTTCACCCCGGCAGCGCGTTAACCAGACCCGCCCGGGCGTTTGAGAGCGCGGAGAGACTTTCGGCCCCCAACCCCGGCGTGGCGACCGAAACGGCGATGCGATGCCTCGGATTCGAGAGCGCCCGGCAAATCGCGGACTTTCAGGAAGTGCCACGATTCCCGAGAGATACGCGCGGTGGGCGAAAGGCCCAGACCGTTAACGAGAAAAGGCCTCTTTACGAGGCCTTTCTCAGAACTCCCCCAGCTGGACTCGAACCAGCAACCTGCCGGTTAACAGCCGGCCGCTCTACCGATTGAGCTATAGGGGATCTTGGTCGGTATGGGCATCGTCGGAATCGGCTTCCGACGTGCGTCCGAGTAACCGGTTTTGGCCACTCGGGTTGTGGATCGACCAATCTAGCGGGTTCTGCCGGGAGGTCAAGTGGAGGGCCCTCTCTCCTTGCATCGGGGCCGGTCAGTCCCTACATTGCCCCGCTCGACACTACGGGATGGAGGGTGACGGTCCGCTATCGAGGCGGCCTTCCCTCGCCCGAACGCCGCCTGTGACGCTGGCGTTCGCGGTGTGCCCGCTCGTGCGAAGGAGCCCGCCATGAAGAACGACGTTCACCCCAAGTACTACCCCGAGTGCAAGATCTACTACCGCGGCGAGGTTGTCATGACCGTCGGCGCGACGGTGCCTGAGATGCACGTCGAAGTGTGGTCGGGCTCGCACCCGTTCTTCACCGGCCAGAAGACCTTCGTCGACACCGCCGGCCGCGTTGAGCGGTTCCAGCGGAAGTTCGCCGGCGAGTACTTCAAGAAGGGCGACGCGAAGCCCGCTCCGAAGGGCTCGAAGTAACCGTCGCAGCGGCCGGACGCCGCCAGGCGCTCCTTGGCCGCTCGGTCGGGCTCTCCACACCACCATCGATTCGCACCGGCCTCCCGCCTTGGGAGGCCGGTGTTCGTTCCGGCCTTGCCTCGTCACGCGGTCGATCGGCGAACGACCCTCCGTGAAGGCTCGGCGACCCAACCGCCGCGCTTCAGTTGACGGGCGATGATGCCGAGGTATAGTGTGAGCGTCCGCTTACACTAGGTACCCTCGGCGTCGCTCGCCGACTGCCGCCTCGCCCGCCGCTCACGACCTCATCATGCCTCGACCGAGTCAACTCAGCGAGAAGCGCCGCGACTTCCTGCCCATCGTGGCGAAGGCCTTCGCCGAGCTCGGCTACCGGCGAGCGACCACCGCGGAACTCGCCGACCGCTGCGGCGTCCAGCAGAACATCCTCTACCGCCTCTGGCCCGGCAAGAAGGCGATGTTCATCGCCGCGATCGGCTACGTCTACGACCTCTCGGTCGAGATCTGGCTTCGCGTCCTCGCCAAGCAGGGCGACGGGACCAGCGCCGCCGGCCGCCTCCTTGCGTACGAAGCGGAAAATCTCGGCAAATTCGGCCACCACCGCATCATCTTCGCGGGCCTCAACGAGATCCACGATCCCGAGATTCGGGCTGCCCTCGCCGACATGTACCGCCGCTACCAGCTCTTCGTCCGCGACCACATCGCCGAACATCGCGGCAAGCGGAACAAGGCCGCGCTCGACGAGGCGGCCCACGTCGCATGGGCGATCATCGGCCTCGGCACGGTGACCACGATCACGAAGGAACTCGGCCTCCTCGACGACGCCCAACGCCGCGAGGCGATGTCCACGGTCGGCGCATTTCTGCTGGACGGGCCGGCCCCGCGCTGACCCTATCCGGATCCGCTCGACGCGTGTCGGGCGGAACTCTTCGGTTCGAAAAGTAAGTAGAAGCTTCCGCAACATCAGCTTCGGCTGAAAGGAGCACTCGGATGAAGCTCTCGACGACCCTTGGTTGGATGGTGACGACGATGGCGATCGCCCTCAGCGGCTGTGCCGAACGCCAGGGCGGGCAGGCGGCAATGGGTGTGACGGACCATCGGTCCCCAGATGCCCCCTCGATCGATCGCACCGCCTCCACCACGATTTTCCCGACCGGCCTCGGCGGCCGCCCGATAGCTCAGGTCGGTCAGGCCATCGGCCTCATGCTCGAGCAGCGGGGGATGACGAATCTCGAGCTCGCCGCGCCGGCGTTCACGCCGCCCGACGGCGCCGATCTCGACGCGACCGCCGCTGCGTTCGGCGCGTTTGTCGCGGCCCAGGCAATCACGACCGACTATGCCCTCTACTGCGAGTTCCTCGTCGGCCCGAGCAAGGCCAGCGGCGGTCCCCCTTCCTTCACGGACGTCCGAACGATCGTGGCCGCACGCTCCGGCGCAATCGCCTGGAAGGACAGCCAGACCGCCGCCGACGCCGACTTCGCCCGCGTCCGGCCCGCCGAGCCGATGCAGTGCTGCATGCTGGTCGCCGATCGCCTGCGGCCGGTCTTCGGCCTCACGGATCCCGCTCCCGAGGGCGGCCCCGAAGGCAAGCTCGCCCGGCAGTGGCGGACCTCGATCGGCATCCCCGACAAGGGTGAGGAGGCGGCCATCGAGCGCCGCGCGACGGAGTTCCGCTCCGCCGCGTCCGCCGCGACCGTCGTCGTCTTCGCGCCGCATGCCGCACCCGACATCACAACCAGCGCCGCGGACCTCGTCGGTCGCATCAACAAGGCCGGGCTCGTCAAGGCGATCGCCGCCGCCGACCGTCCCGACGTCACGGTCGTCGCGGACATGAATGAGCAGAAGACGCTGTGGAGTCTCGCCCGCGGGTTCAGCGCGTACCTCACGAAGCACCCGCCACAGGGTGACTATGCGCTCCTGGCCGACTACCTCACCGGCA
This sequence comes from Phycisphaerales bacterium, assembly GCA_044220875.1. GTDB lineage: Bacteria > Planctomycetota > Phycisphaerae > Phycisphaerales > SM1A02 > JAEUIT01. The sequence goes on from JBGAQH010000008.1 coordinate 4,367, forward strand.
CCAGGCCCGGCGGCGAGCTCGCCGTCGGCGGCGTGCACGTCGTCGTCTGCGACAAGGCCGGCCAGATCGTCCTCGTCGACTTCCAGAACAGCCACCACGAGGACTTCCGGTCGATCCATCCCGCATCGCGTGAGGGGTGCGATGCCCTGGTGGTCAAGCGCCTCGGCACCCATTGCAAGTGATCGCGACGTCGCGTCGCGCCGGCCACGGTGTGTCGCAGCCCCGTGGCCGGCGCTCGTCGTGGTGTCCCTCGATTCAGAGGTCGATGACGTCGCCGGGCATCGGCAGCTCCGCCGTGATGCCGAACCGCTCGGCGATCTTCGCGGCGAGCGCATGACGCTGCGGATTCTCGCCGTGGGTGAGGACAACCCGCGGCTTCGACGCGGCCATCGCCCCCAGCCACCCTAACAGTTCGCTCTGCCCGGCATGGGCGGAGAAGCCGTTGAGCTTCCGCACCGTCGCCCGGACCGCGATCGGATCCTCGTCAATCATCACCTGCTTCGCGCCCTCGACGAGCTGCCGCCCGAGCGTGCCCTCGGCCATGTAGCCGACCACGAAGACCTCGGCGTTGCGGCTGGGGAGATGGTGCTTCAGGTGATGGACGACGCGGCCGCCCTCGCACATGCCGCCGCCGGCGATGATCACGCAGGAGGACGCCATCTCGTTGAGCCGCTTGGATGCGTCGACCGAGTCGGTCTCGACGAGATGGCGCAGCGCCTCGCGCATCGCACCGCTCGTTGTGAGATGCCGCGCCTCGGCGTCGTAGAGATCCTGGTGCCGTCGGTAGGTCGCGGTCGCCTTCGACGCCATCGGACTGTCGAGATAGATCGGGAAGTCGGGCAGCACGCCCGAACGGATCCCCTCGGCGATGTGATAGAGCACCGACTGCGTGCGGCCGATCGCGAAGGCGGGAATGATGACCACCTTGTGCTGCCACATCGCGTCGCGGAGGAGCTCGTGGAATCGGGCCACCTCCTGCTGCGGCGGCGGATGGTCCTTGTCGCCGTAGGTCGACTCGAGGAAGACGAGGTCCGCCTCGGTCGGCGGCACCGGATCGCGGAGAATCGGCGAGCCCTTCGGCCCGATGTCGCCGGAGAAGACGACCGTCCGGCTGCGGTTCCCGTCGCGCACGACCATCTCGACGTTGGTCGAGCCGAGGATGTGCCCGTTCTCGCGGAAGCGGATGGTGATGCCCGGTGCGATCCCCTCGACCCGGTCGTAGGGAAGCTCGCGCATCAGTGCCTCGAGCCGCTCGATGTCCTCGCGGTCGAAGGGACCGCGGAGCGGCGGCTGGCCGGCACGCCAGCGCTTGCGGTTCAGCCGAGCAAGGTCTTCCGCGGCGTGTCCTGCGGCGTCGCGCAGCAGCAGCATCGTGAGGTCATGCGTCGCCGCGGTGCCCCACAGCGGCGCGACGCAGCCGCGCCCCGCAAGAAGCGGCAAGCGCCCGGTGTGGTCGGTGTGGGCGTGGGTGAGGACGATCGCGTCGAGCCGCGCGGGATCGATCGGTCCCAACGATTGGTTCTTCTCCGCCGCGTCGCTCGTTCCCTGGAAGCTCCCGAAGTCGACGAGGACGCGGGCCCGCTCGGTCTCGACGAGGTAGGCCGAACCGGTGACTTCGCCGACGGCGCCGCAGGGGGTGATTCGCATGGTCTCTCCGGATCGCGCCGCGCGGCCGCGACGGCTCCTCACTGCCCGAGGGCACGGAGGACGACCGTCGCATACGCCCCGCGCGGGAGGCTGAAGCGAAGCGTACGGGCGAATCGCTTGCCGGTGCGGTCGAAGCTGTCGGGAACGGGCTTCTCCTGCGCGAAGCCCTCGACGCGGACGAAGAGCGATCGCGGCGCCTCGCCGAAGAAGGGGCGGCGCAGGCCCGGAATCACGAGATCCTCGACGCGCACCGACTCCTCGGCGAGCACCGCGTCCGCGTCGCCGGCCCAGGCGGTCTCGAACTGCGTCTCGGGGCCGAAGAGCGGGAGGATCACTCCGCGCGTCGGCTCGTCCACGCACCGGGCGAAGGGGAACGCCATCGGCCCGAAGGGATCCTCGGCGGTGAGCAGCAGCTTCGCGTCGGTGCGCCGCTCGACGAAGCGACGGGCGATCGCGTTCCAGAGGTGCGACTGGAACGCCTCGACGCACATGCCCTGGAGAAACTGCGGCAGCGCCGCGAACGCCTCGCGGAAATCCTTGCCGGCGGCGAGGGCCTCAAACGGGCCGCGCTCGGGCATCCGCGGCATCTCCTCGAGGATCCGCTTCCAGTCGCCCCAATGCGTCGCCGCGGCGCGGGTCATCGTGCGCGTCGCCCCCTGATCCTTGCGGGCCGGCGTGCCAACGAGGAGTCGAAGGGCCTGTTCGAATTCGCCGCGCACGAGGTGGCGCGCCGCAAAGCCGCCGCCGTGGCGGGCCGAGCCGAATCGCTGGTCGCCGAAGTAGTTCACGACGAGAAGGCCATCGCCGTCCCTGAGGACGTGGGCCCGCCGGTCCATCTCATGGGTCGTGTTCCGGGCAAGGTCGCGGACGACGATCGTGAAGCGGTTGCCGTCGATGTGCTCGGCGGCGATGTGCACCGCTGACCAGCCGATGAGCCGCGCGAACCATGAGCCCCCCTCGGTCTCGCGCGAGACGCCGCGCTCGGCGAAGCGTGCCGCCGCGCCCGCGGCCATCGGCGCCGTCACGTGCTGCACGGTCCGCGCGTGGCGGTCCTTCAGTCCCGCGTAGCCGATGTCGCTGCCGCGCACGCCGAGCTCGCGGGCCAGGCTCTGCACCGCGGCGGTCGTGCTGACCCCCGACTTCTTCAGCTCGAAGGTTGCCAAGGTCGCCCGATCGTCGGGTGCGGGCCGCAGCGCCGACGAGAAGGCCTCGCCGAGGCGTTCCTCGACGAGGAAGTCCTCGGGTTGTCGCTTGATGGTCATGCGGTGGTGAACGAAGCGTTAGCCGGCGCCGCCGGTGCCGCCGCCAATGCCGATGAGGGCGAGCAGCTTGTCGAGCACGCCGGCGCCGATGAGACCGTCGCCGATCCCCATCAGGGCCCAGCCGGCGACGAGACCGGCACAGACCGCTTCCTTGCTGTCCACCCAGAACATCCGCCCGAGCGAGCCCTCGGCCTTGCGGGCGTTGCGGTGCTCCATGAAGGCGAAGAAGGCCGCGCCGATCCACATCGAGATGCTCGATGAGGGGGGAATCACGACGCCGAGTCCGATCGCGACCGCCGAGAGCGGGAACTTGCCGCGCGAGAGGCTGCGGAAGACCTCGAAGACGATCGCCACGCCGACCGCGACCAGCATCGCCCACGCCGCCGAGATCGGAATCACGCCCCAGAGCTTCTGGATGCCGTTGATGGTCTGGATCGTGCCGAGCTCGCCCGAGTGGCCCATGCCCTCGATCGCCCGGGCGACCGCCGACCACTGCAGGGCGCCGGGCATCGCCCACCCGCCCGTCTCGGTCACGTGCTGTTCGATCGAGACGCCCGATTCCTTCGTCCACTTCGAGAGGAAGAGGACATAGAAGAGCGGCGTCGAGGCGAGGGCGCCGGCGACGATGCCGATGCAGTGCCCCCACGCCTGCTGGCGCGGCTTCGCGCCGAGCATGTAGCCCGGCTTGATGTCCATGAGGAGGTTCGAGGCGTTGCCGGCGACCTCGGTCGTGATGCCCGCGGTGATGAGGTTCGTCGCCGCGTGGGTCGGCTCGATGGCGCCGAAGGTGAACTGCGTGATCTTCGAAAGGGAGCCGGTCGGCGTGGTGCTGGTGAGTGCCGTCGCGTTCGCCGCGATGAGGGTGAGGAGAATGATGAGCGGAATCGAGAGGAGCCCGAGCCAGGGATCGATCTGGAAGAAGTAGTAGTTCATGACGACCGTGACGATCGTCATGAGCGGCACGCCGACCAGCGAGACCCACAGCGGGAACTCGATCTCTCGGAGGCAGTCGTCGCCGACCTTTCGCTTCGAGAAGACGCCGGTGAAGGAGGAGATCAGCATCTTCGGCTTGGCGAAGAGCCCGGCGAGCGACGCGGTGACCATCATCCCGATGCCCCACCAGAGGCACCAGTTGTTGGTGAGGTGGCCGCGGGCCGCGTTGTAGTTGACGAGGGCCTTGCCGACCGCGGGCATGGCCGCGGCGGGGAGCGGGGCAAGTTCGCCCTTCGACAGCACGATCGGGGCGATGACCGCGAAGTTGATGAGACAGCCGAGGATCAGGCTGTTCGCGATCCGCATGCCCATGAGTCCGCCGGCGCCGATCATCGAGAGGTCAATCGTCGGGACGAGGGCGAGCTGCTGAAACTGATAGCCGCCGACGTTGGGCACCCACCATCCGTTCTTGGCGGCGAGTTCGTAATACCACGCGTCAAGCCGCTCGGGGATGTGCCAGATGTCCTCGGCCTTCTTCACCAGTCCGAGCATGCGGAACTGGAGCACCTCCTGATAGCCCTCGGCGACGAGGAACTGGACGAAGCCGCCGAATGCGGCGGCGCCGAAGAGGGCCTTGGCCTTGAAGACGCCGATGGCGGAGGCGAGGGCGCTCACCTGGGCGCGGACCACGCCCGGTTCGGCGTTCGCCGTGCCGCCCGGCGGCGCGTCGGGATAGAGCGAATCGAGGACGACCGCGGCCGCGCGGCCCTCGGGGAAGGGCTGCTGTTCGTTGTTGATGAAGCGTCGCTTCATCGGGAAGGCGACGAGGACGCCGAGCACGCTGGCCACGACGTTCCAGATGAGCATCTGATGCCAGGGCATCGGCTCGTTCAGGATGAACATGTACGCGGCAAGGGCGCTGATGAGCGGGCCGGTCATGTAGCCCGCGGCGGTCGCGATCGACTGCACCGCGTTGTTCTCGAGGATCGTGAGGTCCTTGGCGAGACCGATCGAGCTGATGATCCGGAAGATCGCGAAGGAGAGGATCACGCTCGTCACGCCGACGCCGAGCGACCAGCCGGTCTTCGCGCCGATGTAGAGGTTCGTCGCGGAGAGCACCCCGCCGAGGAAGAACCCCGTGACCGCCGCCCGCAGGGTGAGCTGGGGCATGTTGCCGCGGAAGACGGTGGTCAGCCACCAGCGGTCCTTCTGCTCGGGAGTCCAGGTACGGATTTGCTCTTCGGAGAGCTGGGGAAGTGCCATGCGGCGGACGATACCGGAAAGGCCTCGCCGTCGCGTGCGCGCGATCCCTCCGGCTCATTCGGGCGGCGCGTGGACCGGCGCCTCGAAGCTCGCGTAGAGACGATCGTCGAAGATCCACGGACGGCCGTCCTCGAGATCCTCCTCGGGCACGAGCCGCTCGCGCAGGAGAGCGACGAATTCAGGCATCTTCGCGCCGGTCAGGGCGCTGATGGCAAGGTCCGCGGGAGCGCCGAGCGCCGCGCCGCCGAGCTCGCACTTGGTGAGGATGCGCAGGTCCGGCTCGCGCGGCAGGATCGGCCACGGCGTGCCCGGCTCGGCGACCGCAACGAGAAGGTCGGCGCCGGCGATCACGTCCTTCGCGAGGACGATCGCCTCGCGCTCGATCGGATCGTCGGTGTCGCGCAGGCCGGGCGTGTCGAACCAGTCGACGACCAGCCCCTCAAGGTCGATGCGGGCGGCGACGTAGTCGCGCGTCGTGCCGGGCTCGGGGCCGGTGATGGCCATCGTGCGCCCGAGGATGGTGTTGCAGAGCGTGCTCTTGCCCGCGTTCGGTGCGCCGACGATGGCGACGCGCGGCGGGACGAGCAGCCGGCGGAGACGGCGCGAGCGGGGGAGGTCGGCGTCGGTGGGCGGCGTCGCGTGCCACGTGGTCGACTGGGCCAGCAGCAGCGGCACCGCGAGTCGGCTTGCGGCCCGCGTGAGCGAGGCCATCGCGAATGCCTCGACGCGATCGCCCGCCTCGGGAAAGAGCTCGCACGGGTCAATCGCCGAGGCATCCTCGAGCCAGCCGACCTTGTGGGCATCGAGCCAGGTCTTGAGCCGCTGGATGACCTCGAGCCCGCCGTGCGGACAGAGCTGGGCGCGATCCTCGGTGAGCACCGCCACGATGCCGTCGTCGAAATCGCCGAAGCGCCGATGCGAGAGGTGGCCGACCTTCGGCGGCGCGTCGGGATAGAGCCTGGCGAGTCCGGCCTGCACGTCCCCGATGAGATCGATCACCGCGATGGCACCGGGGCCGCGCGGCGTCGACAGGATCGCGAAGCAATCCGGATCGGGGATGAGATTCTCGGGCAGGACGGTCATGCGACGGGCTGTGGACCGAGCGGCGGACGTACCCGTGCCCCGCCCCGAACGGGGAGAGCCGCGGACTGGTCAGCCGTCATTCTCGGCGCTGTCCGTTTCATCGGCAGTCAGTGCATGCCGGGCCGCGACGGCCATCCCCTGAAGGGTCAAATCCGGGACGATTCGGTTGACTAACTCATCCTCCCCGAACAGAGCGTCCGCGTCGCCCCCGGTTGCGATAACCAGCGGGAAGGCTCCATAGGCCTCGGCGTAGCGCTCGACGAGCTTCCAGACGAGGCCTCGCACCCCCTCGTAGACGCCGCGGAGCATCGCCTCTGCCGTGTTCCTTCCCCAGGCCTCGTCGCTCGGCTTCCGGAAGGCGATGAGCGGGAGCGCGTCGGTGTGCTCGTGCAGCGCCTTGAGCTGCATCGTCACGCCGGGAGCGATCGCGCCGCCATGGAAGGTCCCCTCGCCGTCGACGAAATCGACCGTGACCGCGGTCCCGACGTCGACGATGACGCACGCCTGCTTGAGCCGGTCCCACGCCGCGGCGGCGTTGAGCAGCCGGTCGGCGCCGACGAGCGTCTCGGGATCGAGGGCCTCGCCGATCGGCACCGGAATGTCGTCGCCGATGCGGTAGATCTCCGCCCCGAGCTGGTCCTCGATCATCGACTGCAGCGGCTTCGCGGCCCTCTCGTTCACGCTCGCCAGCACGATCGCGGCCTGCGGCTCGTCCCTGATCTCCTCCCACAGCCGCGTCGCCTCGGCCACGATCGCGGCGACGTCGGTGTTGGGGAAGCGGAAGGACTGGTCGAGGCGCTCGTCGTCGAAGAGACCGAGCTGGACGCGGGTGTTGCCGACCTGAACGGCGAGGATGGGCGGTGATGGCATGGTGGGTCCGGGGCGGCGTGAACGAAGCGTTAGGCGGTTTGCGCCGCGCCGCGGCCGGCGGCCGGGGTCTGGTGCGGGGTCGGGGCGAATCCCGCGGCGCGGAGGCAGTCGTCGCGCATCGCGCGGAAGAGGGCGGTCGCCGCGGGGCCGGCTGCGCCGTTGCCGACGCGAACGCCGTCGAGCGTCCCGACGGCGCTGACGAAGCGGCGACTCGAGGTGATCATGATCTCGTCGGCCCGGCGGAGCTCGTCGAGCGCGATCGGGCGCACCTCGGCGCGGAGGCCGGCGGTCGCGGCGAGCTCGAGGGCGTCGGCGCGGGTGACGCCGTGGAGGATCGGCGGGTCGTCGTCGACCGGCGGCGTGACGAGCGTCGAGCCGAAGGCCGCGAAGACGTTGGTGTACGCGCCCTCGCCGACGTGGCCGTCGCGATGGAGAATCGCCTCGTTCGCGCCGCGGCCGTCGGCCTCGAGGAGGGCGAGGATGTTGCCCATCAGGCTGATGGTCTTGATCTGGCAGAGCCGCCAGCGGAGGTCCTCGAGCGTGATCGCGCTCACCACCGCCGGCTCGCGGAAGCGATCGAGCGACTCGCAGGGCGTCACCGACGCGAAGACCGTCGGGGCGAGCGGCGCCTGCGGCACGTGGGCCCGCGTCGGGCCGCAGCCGCGGGTGATCTGCAGGTAGACGGCGGCGTCGTCGAGGTCATTCGAGTCAAGCAGCCGATCGCAGATGGTGCGAAGGTCGCCGGCCTCGAATCCGGCAATGCGGGCGAGGCGCAGGCTGCGCCGAAGTCGCTCGACATGGAGGTCGAGGCCGATGCCGTATCGGCGGGCGCCGGGAGGGCCGCCCGGCGCGCGGCGGACGAAGCGAACGAGCTCGTAGATGCCGTCGCCGAAGAGGAAGCCGCGGTCGAAGACGCTCACCGACGCGGTCGCCTCGTCGACGAGACGGCCGTTGAGCCAGACGGTGCGGGGCCGCGGCGCTTCTGATGAAACCTCAGGCATTCGCGGAGTATACGGTCCTCGCCGCCCGGACAAACTCCTCGACGCGCTTCGGATCGAGCGCGTTGCGCCATCGCCCGTCGACCTTGAGGTCGCTGCCGACGATGACCGCGTTGGCCTTCGCCAGCAGCGAGCCGACGGTCGCCGCGGTCGCGCCGCTGCCGACGAGGATCGGCAGGCCGCAGCCCCGCCGGGCGGCGTCGATGTCGCCGAGCGGCGTCGGCTGGCCGGTCGCGGGGCCGGTCATGATGATGCCGTCGGCGCCGAAGAACTCGGCGGCGCCGGCGTTTTCGGCAATGGTCACGTCGGCGGTGATCGCGTGCGAGCTGTGCTTCTTCTTGATGTCGGTGAGGATCCGCACGCGCTCGGCGCCGATCGTCCGCCGGTAGCGGAGGAGCGGGCCGGCGTCGGCCTCGGCCATGAGTCCCTCGTCGGCGACCGAGGCGAAGGCGAAGCCCTCGGCGCGGATGAACGCGCAGTCGGTCGCATGGGCGACGGCCAGTGCCGCGCGGTTGGCGCCGGCGAGGATCTGGAGTCCGAGCGGCCGGTCGATCGCCTCGCGCACCGCGGCTGCGATGCGGGTCATCGAAGCGGTGATCTCCGGCCCGACCTCGCGGAGGAGGTAGGGGACGTCGTGCATGTTCTCAAGCATCACCGCGTCGAAGCCGGCGCGGGCCAGGAGCGTCGCCTCCTCGACGGCCCGACGCGCGATCGCGCGAAGGTCATCGCGGTGGCCGGGAGTCCCCGGCAGCGCGCCGACGTGCACCATGCCGATGATCGCGTGATCGCGCCCGAAGAGCGCCCCGGTCCGTTCGCCTGCGGAAGACATGGCCCGAGTGTACGCGGAGCGGGGGCTCTTTCGCGGCCCCGACGCGGCGCTCCAGTAGACTGCCCGCATGGTCGCCAGCGTGATGCGCATCGCCGCCGAGGAATTCGGCACGGAACTCATTCGCCTCGTGTGCGGCGCGTCGCGGCTCGACGTCGCCCCGGCCCTCGGCTTCACGGCCGTCTCCTGGCAGGTCGAGGAGATCGAGCGGCTCGCGCTGCCGCTGCCGCTTCGGGAGTTCGCGAAGCATCCGAAGACAGGCGGCGTGCCGCTCCTCTACCCCTTCGCGAATCGATTGCGCGGCGACCGCTGCCTGTGGCGCGGGACATCCCTCAACGTCGGCGGCGTCCCGGGACTCAAGCGTGACGGGAACGGGTTGCCGATTCACGGCTCGCTCGTCCGCTTCGGCGACTGGAGCGTGATCCGCACCGAGGCCACGGCGATCGCGACGGCCGAGGCGGAGCTTGGGTGGGATGATCGCCTTCCCTTCTTCGCGGGGTTCCCCTTTCCGCATCGGCTGCTGGTGCGCTACGAGCTCGGGCCGACCACGCTGCGGGTCGTCACTCGTGTCCAGCCGACCGCCGGCGCGATGCCCGTGGCATTCGGTTGGCATCCCTACCTGGCGTTTCCGACGGCGTCGCGGCGCGAGACGCTCCTGCACCTGCCGGCCCGCGAGCACATCGAGCTCGACTCGCTCCTGCTGCCATCGCGCGAGCAGGGACACCTGGTCGTCGCCGCCCGCTATCAGGCGGGGAGCTGCACCCTCTCCGGCCACGTCTTCGACGATCTCTTTCGCGTTGGCGCCACGTCGCGGGCCGGCGTCCATCCCCCGATCGGCGGAGCCCGCATCGAGTTCGAGCGCGGCTACTCCTTCCTGCAGGTGTACGCGCCGGAGGACGCCGGATTCGTCTGCCTCGAGCCGATGACCGCGCCCGGCGCGGCGCTCTCGGACGCGGTTGACCTCGCCGAAGCCACGCCGTCGAGCCCGTTCGAGGCGAGCTTCATCCTGCACGCGGGCTGAGCGCATCTGCCGTACGCTGCCGATCTCGTTTGCCGAGTCTCCGCCCCGCAGGTCACTTCGATAGGCCCGATGCCCATTTCGCTTGAAGGTCGCGTGTTCGTCATCACCGGAGGCAGCTCGGGCATCGGGCGGGCCACGGCGATCGAGGCGGCGCGGGCCGGCATGGACGTGGCCGTGACCGCACGGCGCGCCGATCGGCTGGAGTCGGTGGTGGGCGAGATCCGCTCGCTCGGCCGGCGGGCCCTGGCCGTCGCCGGCGACGTCGCCGATCCCGACTTTTCGCGCCAACTGTTAGACGAGACCGAGCGGAGTCTCGGGCCCTTCCACGCCGTCTTCGCCAACGCCGGCTACGGCGCGGAGCGCCGCGTCCTCGACTTCACCGACGAGGAGCTGCGGCGGATGTTCGAGGTGAACTTCTTCGCGAGCCTCGATCTCGCGCGGCTCGCGGCGCGGCGGCTGCGCGACGCGCGTCGGCCTGGGCACCTCCTCATGTGCAGCTCCTGCGTCGCCCGATTCACCCTCCCGGGCTATGGGCCCTACGCGGCGACCAAGGCGGCGCAGGCGATGGTCTGCCGCTCGATGCGCTATGAGCTGCGCGAGTTCGGCATTGAGGTTTCGAGCGTGCACCCGGTCACCACCGCAACGGAGTTTTTCGACGTCGCCACCGGCGGCGGCGGGGCGGGCGGGAGCGGGCCGGTGGTGCCCTCGGTCGCGGCCCATGCGCCGAAGTTCATCATTCAGTCGCCGGAGCGGGTCGCCCGCGCCGTCATCGCGTGCCTGCGACGTCCGCGGTCGGAAGTGTGGACGTCGCTTCCCGCGCGACTTGGAGCAGGACTCTTCACGGCCTGCCCGTGGATCGCCGATCTCTTTCTGGCGAGTCAGCTGAAGTACCTTCCTCCGTCGAGGTGACGGCGTCGCAGCCGTTGCGGCCCGTCGTCGACGGTTCTATCCTGAACGATTCATCGTCGCGGATTCGCTGGCTTCGGCCGGCTGAGATCCGCGAACCTCCCCGGCTCCGTTCCAACAGGGATGCGGGGTCGGCTCGCCTCCCGTCATAGGACTTGCATTCCATGGCCATTCGCGTCGCCATCAACGGTTTCGGTCGCATCGGTCGCCTCGTCTACCGCATCGGCATGTCGCAGGGCGGCTTCGAGTTCGTGGGCGTCAACGACCTCGTGCCCGCGGACAACCTCGCCTATCTCGTCCGCCACGACACCTCGCATGGGCGTTTCGCGAAGGACGTGCAGGTGAGCGGCGACAGCCTCGTCTGCGAGGGCAAGACCACCAAGTGCACCGCGGTCAAGGATCCGTCGACCCTTCCGTGGAAGGATCTCGGCGCCCAGTACGTGCTCGAGGCGACGGGCCTCTTCACCTCGGGCGACGACGCCCGCAAGCACATCACCGCCGGCGCGAAGCGCGTGCTCATCTCCGCTCCGACGAAGTCCGATGACGTGCCGACCTTCGTCTACAGGGTGAACCACGAGCAGTACGATCCGTCGAAGCACACCGTCCTCTCGAACGCGAGCTGCACCACGAACTGCCTCGCTCCGATCGTCAAGGTCATCCTCGACAACTTCGGCCTCGATGAGGGGCTCATGACCACGGTGCACGCCGTGACCGCGACCCAGCCCACCCAGGACGGCCCGAGCAAGAAGGATTGGCGCGGCGGCCGCAACGCGTACATGAACATCATCCCGAGCTCGACCGGCGCCGCGAAGGCGGTCGCCCTCTGCCTGCCGCAGACGAAGGGGAAGCTCACCGGCATGAGCTTCCGCGTGCCGACCTCGAACGTCTCCTGCGTCGACCTCACCTTCCGCCCGAGCAAGTCGACCTCGCTCGAGGCGATCAACGCCGCGATGAAGGCGGCGAGCGAGTCGAACCTGAAGGGCGTCCTCGGCTACACGACCGAAGAGGTGGTTTCGAGCGACTTCATGAGCGACCCGCGGAGCTCGATCTTCGACGCGAGCGCCGGCATCCAGCTCAACGACCGCTTCTTCAAGGTCGTCTCCTGGTACGACAACGAGTTCGGCTACGCGAGCCGCTGCGTCGACATGCTCCGCATGATGGCGGAGCGCGACGGCGTCAAGTGAGTCGCGGCCGGTGACGTGAACGAACAGCGAAGGCGGGGCGACTTGGTCGCCCCGCCTGTTCGTTGGCGGTCGCTGTGCGTTTCGATCGAGCTCAGGGCTTGGCGGGCGCTGCGGTCGCCTTCACTGGCGATTGGGCGACACGAGCAGGGACGCTCAATCCGACTGGTCGCCACATCGGATCATCCTGGGTCGTTACTTGGTCGTTCTCGCTGCGGTGGGCTTTCTCTTCTTCGGCGCTTTGCCTGCCGCTCGTGGTTCCTTCTCGTCGGCGCTCGAGGATGTCTGCTCAAATCGAAACTTGCTCGCCTCGAGGTACGACGCGTCCAGATCGAAGGCAAGCCACCTTCGCTCAAGAGACTCGGCGACCATACCGGTGGTGTTGGAGCCGGCGAAGGGATCAAGAACCAGATCGCCAGCGGACGTCAGCAGCTTGATGAAGAACTCGGGCAGAACTGCCGGAAACCTCGCTGGGTGGATCTTCGTTCCAGCAGCTTTACACGCGAGCGTATAGGGGTCGTTCGCGGAGTTGTTTCCGAACTTCAGAAGTTCCGACGGCACGTCGTCGTCGATCACGTTCGGAGGGATGGATCCGCCGCTATCGGCTCGGGCAAAGCTCTCGCGAACAACGTGTCCACCGGGACGCTTGGTGGGGCGCAATCCGCGTGCGGCGAGACGAACCATATCGGCACTGTACGGACGCAGGACTTCCCGATTCGAAGCCTTCGGCCACTCCGTCTTCGAGAGCCACCAGACGAATTCAACCGAGTCTTTTACGCGAATCCGACGCACCGTCACCCACTCTGCGGGGACGGGCATTTTGGCGGGGTTGTACCAGAAGAACTCTTGAGCCAGATGGAATCCGACGGCATCCACGAGCGCGATAAGCAGCTTGTAGGTGTAGATGGAGCGCGTGGGAACTCCGGGGTTCCAAGCGCCCCCCACGTTGAGCACAAAGCTCCCGTCTGACGCGAGGATTCGCCAGATCTCACGCGCGAACGGCAGGAGCCACTCGACGTACTCAGATTGATTCGCGTTGCCATACTCCTTCTTGAAGTGAAGCGCGTATGGGGGGGAGGTCACGACCAGATTGACGGATCCGCTCCGGATCGATCGCATCGACTCGAGGGAGTCCGCGCAGTACGCGGCTCCGTACGGCGTGTGATAGAACTCGCGGCCTTCGACGAGTGAGCGAGCGTGAGGCGTGGGGGGTTCGGAGAACCCGAGGCGTCCCTGTGAGGTCATAGGGTCATTCTCCTTCAAGGAGCGGGGCGCTGGGAAGAGCTGTCGCGGTGTATCCTTCCAACTTGGTGGTGAGTCGGGGGCTCCGTCAACCAGGTTCTGCATGGCCGAGTTCAGCATCGATCAGACGAAGAAAACTCTCGACGCCTTGTCTCCAGCGGAGCAGAAGCAGATTCTGGCGTGGCTTCGGTCCCTTCATCCGATTCACTCCCTTGAGGCTCGGTGGGGAGTGCCAGCCGAGGTCGTTCTTGAGGCAATCTCGAGAGCCTCCGATCTCTCGCAGCGTGGAGTGCTCGGCCTCATCGCAGAGGCCGTGTTTCAGAAGCACATCGTGGAACAGCTGGAAGGCTGGTCCTCTGCGAAGGTGCCTCCGGACGCCGCGTACGACTTTTCGCTTCGTCGTCCCGATGGGACCAGTGCCCGCATTCAGGTCAAGCTTCAGAGGCGTGAAAGGGGTGTGCCGAAGCAATGGCGAGGGAGCGACGAGTACTTTGTTGTCGAGACACAACGCACAAGGTCTGGCCGTGGTGCCGAAGGACAGAGCACTCGACCGTATCGGTTTGGGGAATTCGACGTCTTGGCTGTCTGCATGCAGCCGTCGACGGACGATTGGACGTGCTTTCGCTTCATTCCCCAGGCCTCGCTCCTCCCGCGAAAGGGCGATCCTTCCTGCCTCGAAGTGCTGCAACCGGTCGCGTTGGGACCGAACGAATACTGGTTCAAGACCCTTGAAGAGTGCGTCGACCGGATCCGAGTCGGATCCCTGTCGCCGATGAAGTTGCCTTGAGCCAACACTGCCTAGTCCGACCATTGAGGTGCGCCCCGTCCGCTCAGTCGTGATCACAAACCGACTTTGCGAGGCCGACGACGACTTACGAGCCGGCCTTCGTTGGAAGTAGCTGTCGCGCTCGTTTACGCCCGTGGAAGCCGGCCATCTACCGCTCCGCCGGTGCCCCAATCGCCCTCACCACCGCCTCCATCGAGTCGTTCGGGACGAGTTTCGTGAGGCTGTACTGGGCGATCTTCCACTCGCCCCCGGAGGTGAGGCGGAGGACGCCGGTCCCGCGGCAGTCGCCGTACTTGGAGTTCGTCACGATCTCGTCGAACCAGGCGATCGGGGCATCGCGCTCGAGGTGCACGTGGCGGAGCCGCGGCGTGTAGCTCCAGCCCTTTCCCCTCTCGAAGAAGGGCGTCGCGTAGGCCTTGAATTCCTCGAGCGTCCAGCGCTCCGTGGCGTCGGTCCCGAGGAAGTGCGCGTCGTCGGTGAAGAGGCCGAAGTAGGCCGGACCGTCGGCCTTCGCGGCGCACTCGTGCAGGCGGTCGAGCGTGGCCTCGATCGACGCGACGGCCCCGGCGCGGTCGCCGCGGACGCTCGCGCTGCCCGCGCAGCCAACGAGCGCCGCCGAGAGGGCGCAGGCAATCAGTGTCCGATGCATGGGGATCTCCCGCGGCCGATCACTTGGTCTTGAGCGACGCCTCGAGCGTGGCGATGTCGGCGTCGCTGAGCTTGGCGCCCGAGGTCTTCAGCATGCCGACGAACCAGGCGATCTCGTCGGCCTGGGCCGGGAAGCCGATGTTGCCCTTCGGGCCGTTCGAGTTGACGAGGGCCTTGCCGTCGGCGCCGAGGATCTCGCACCAGGGGATGCCGCCGTTCTTGCCCTTCGAATGGGCGTTCAGGAGATCCTGACCGCCGGTCATGCGGTCGGTGTCGACCTTCACGTCGACGAATGCCTTGGCGAGGATGGCGCCGATCTCGGGCCTGGCCATCCAGTCCTCGAGCTTGTGGCACCAGCCGCACCACGGGGCGCCGAAGTGGAGGAAGACGAGCTTGCCCTCGGCCTTCGCCGCGGCGACCGCTTTCCCTAACACTTCGTCCGCCTTCATCGCCGGCGCCTGCTGCGCGGTCAGGAAGGCCATGACCTTCGACACGTCGTGGCCCTTGGGCTCGACGCCCTGGGGCTTCTCGAGCGAGCCGGTCTCCTGGTTCGCGAGGACCTTGCCGTCCTCGTCGAGCACGGTGAGGAAGGGGACGCCGCTCTCCTTGAGCGTCGCGCCGTACTTCGCGACCAGGTCCATGTGCTTGTCCATGTGGCCGATGTCGACGCGGACGACCTGGTACTCGTAGAGGAGCTTCTTCTTGATGTCCTTGTCGCTCTCGCAGGTGGCGTGGAGCATCTTGCACCACCCGCACCAGTTGCCGCCCCACTGAAGGAGGACGCGCGTGTGGTTGCGCTTCGCCTGGGCGAGGGCCGCGGCGATGTCAACGTGGGCGTCGGCCTTCTCGTCGTAGATCGTCACCGACTGTGGGGCGGCGGCAGGCTTGGCCGGCGCCGCCGGCGGGTCACCGGCGATCGCGACGGCGGCGACAAGACCAGAGGCGACGAGCGAAAGCACGAGGGGGCGGGCGATGCGCATGGGGGGCTCCAAGAGGTCGCCCTCAGCCTACCAGTCGGACCGGCGCGACGCGATGAGCGCCGAGCGCACTCCTCACGTCGCGGGTCCCCCCGCGGGCAGATCCCGCTCTGATTCGCGTCCCGCCTGTCGGTTTAGCCCCACGCCCCAAGCAACGCAGCGAGGTCCGCCGCGCCAACCTGACCGTCGCCGTCGAGATCCGCCGGACAGTTGCCGGCGCAGGGCCCCCAGGCGCCAAGGAGGATCGACAGGTCGGCCGCGCCGACCGAGCCGTCGCCGTCGAGGTCGTCGACGACGGCTGCTGGCTTCATCACCGTGAGCACCGCGATGCCGCGGCTGAGGCAACTCATCCAGAGTTCGTAGCCACCCGGAATGAGCTTCACCTCGAGGTCCTTGATCGACGCATGCGGCAGGCCGCCCCATTGCGGCTCGCCACCCGTCGGCGCCGGATAGCTGCCGACGTTCACGCCGTCCCACCAGCAGAGTCCGAACTGGTCGTCGGGGTACTGGCCGCCCTCGTAACTCATCCACAGCTTGCCGTCGGGCGTCACGCAGTACGGGTAGACATGATCGCCGGGGAAGGGCCAGCCTTCGAAGGACGTCGTAAGGGTGTAGTGGCCCGTCGCGGGATCGAGGTGCATCAGTCCGCCGGCGGGCTGGAACGCGTCATCGAGCAGGCGCACGCCCACCCACGCGGAGCCGTCGTGGTCCACCGCGAGGCCGTTGAAGAAGGGGCTCTCGAAGAGAAGCTCGGGGAAGTCGTCGGTCGTTCGGCTGAAGAGGTAGTCGCCATCGGTCCGCGTGACCTTCCAGTCCTCGTTCGCCCAGACCGTGCCGGGCCGAACGGGATCGGCCTCGAGCCGGATTCCCCAACCGGCGCCGTCGACCTGGGTGAAGCCGCCCTTTGTGAAGAGACCGAGACCGCCGTAGTGACCGATCCCCCAGAGCCGTCCAAGCGAATCCTCGGCGTACTGGCGAATCTGGTCGGGGCCGCCGGGGATCGACGTCCACGACGAGCCGTCGAAGTCGAAGGTGAAGTGCGAGGTCGGATTCACCGCGAGCGAGCCGGTCGAGGGCCGCACGCAAAGCGCTTCGCTGTTGTCGGTGTCGAAGGGCCACTCGAAGCCGAGGCCGTAGGTGTACTGGTTGAAGCCGGTCCAGCGGGTGCCGTCGAAATGGACCATGCCGCCGATCCCCGAGCCGGCGTTCGCACATGCATAGACGTCGCCGGTGATTGGATCAATCGAGAGATCGCTGTTGAAGTTGTCGAACTGGCTCGTGTTCGTGATGCGATAGCGCTGCCACTCGCCGGTCTCGCCGTCGCGACGGAAGGCGCCGCCTTCGCTGCTGCCGCAGAGCCAGACGGTCCCGTTGGCGTCGATCTCGAGGTCGTCGATGAAGCCGCTCGATGGAATCGGGCCGAGGTCAGTCCAACCCTGACCGTCGAAGCGCTGCAGGTGTCCGTAGCCGTCGACGATGATCGCCTGCTTCGAACCGAAGGCCCGCAGCGCCGCGACCGGCACCTGCGGATGAAGCGGCGGCAGCGGAGGCGTGATCCACGTGCCATCGGGCCGAATGCAGTCGAGGGTCTGTTGGCCCTGATTGCCGATCCAGCGCATCATCCAGACATTGCCTTCGTCATCGACGGAGTCGAGCGAGACGAGCGCCGCCGGTTGGCCTGCGGCGAAGGCGAAGCTCGTCCATGCCCCGGTCGTGCTGTTCCAGCGGGTCATGCCGTTCGAGCCGCCGGTCGAACTCCAGATGTAGTAGCCGCCGCTCGGCTTGGCCTGAGCCGCGATCTTCCCGCCGCCGTGGCCGTTGAAGTTCGTCCAGACGTTCGTAGTCGGGTTGTAGCGGGTGAGGCCGCCGCCGCCCCAGAAGGCTGACTCGGCGGAGATCCAGATCGTGCCGTCCGGCGCAAGAGTCATGTCGCGGGTGAGGCCGCCGGGGAGCGGCGAGTTCTGGTTGCTGTACTTCACGATCGAGCTGCCGCCAATCGACGGCGTGAACTTCAGCATGCCCCGCCACGTGCCGAGCCAGAGATTGCCCTGCCCGTCGGCGATGATGTCACTCACTCGCGAGGTGCCGACGTCATCGGGATGGCCAATGACCGGGTAGTCGACGTTCGAGAAGTTGATCCACCGGTTCTCCGCTTGGACGAACTTGGCGAAGCCGCCCTCCTCCCAGCTCGGGGTGTATCCGCCGATCCACGGGTCGCCGTTCGCTTCGAGGAAGATCGCGCCGTTCCAGTCGCCTTGGATGCCGGTGTTCCCGACGCGGTAGTAGCGCCACGAGAAGGTGTCCTGGCCGTGGGCGACGGTCGGGGTGGCCCACAGCGTGGCCATGAGGATCGCGGACAGGAGGGCGCGTCGGTTCCAGTGAATCATCGGAACTCCGGAAGGTAGCCGTTCGGATCGCGGGTGCGACCGTGCGGATGGATGTGTGGATGGATGCGCCATGGGCGCGGCGGTGCGGTCAGAAATCTCCGGTTCGACCGCGATTCGCACGCGGGCCGTGCGGCAGGCGGCTTCGCGTCGGAAGGGTCAACGCTCGCCGGCCTGCTTGCCCGACCGAGAACAGAGGCGCGCGGGGCGGAACAGAGACCGACGAAATGCCGTATCACGTGTGGCATGGCGTCGCGCAGCACCCGTCGCTGGTGGTTGTTGGTGCCCGCGGGTGTGGTGCTCGTGGCCGCCTGGGGCGCTTGGTGGTTCGTTGACCGGCTCTCCTTCGGCAACGCCTCGCCGCTCCATCGGGCGATCATCCTCGGTCAGCGCGAGCGGGCCGCACGGCTCATCGCCAGCGGCTCGGACGTCGACGCAACGATGTACTCCGGTCTCCACCCCGCGACGTGGGGGGCGACGCCACTGCATCTGGCGGCCCGCCGCGACCAGACGGAGGTGGTCGAGGCCTTGCTGCGGGCCGGCGCCCATCCCAACGCCGCGGACCACCTCGGCTTCACGCCGCTGCATGCCGCGCTGCAGGAGGGGGCCAATGGCGCGGCGATCGCACTCATTCGGGCCGGTGCGGCGGTGCGATCGTCGACGACCGACGGGAAGGCGGGCTATGCCCTCGAGAACTGCGGGCAGC
The DNA here is from genome assembly GCA_044220875.1 of Phycisphaerales bacterium. Classification (GTDB taxonomy): domain Bacteria; phylum Planctomycetota; class Phycisphaerae; order Phycisphaerales; family SM1A02; genus JAEUIT01. The sequence goes on from JBGAQH010000008.1 coordinate 23,101, forward strand.
CGATCCGCACGGCGCTGCAGACCTCGTCGATCGCGACGGTGCGGGCGCTCATCGACGCCGGTGCCGATCCCGCCGAGGACATCGGGGAGGATGCCATGGCCTACGCCGATGCGCCGGATCTCCTCCCCAAGCTCGAGTTGATGATCGCTCGCGGGCTGTCGGTGGAAGGGGTTTCCTCCATGGGCCGTGCGATCCATCGAGCGGCCGCGGCCGACGATGCCGCGGCGATCGAGTTTCTGCTGGATCGGGGCGCCGAGATCGAGGCCCGCGGTGGTGACTATGGATTCACGCCGCTCCTGGCCGCCGCGTACGCCGGGTCGAATCGCGCCGTGACGACGCTCGTCCAGCGCGGAGCCGATGTTCGCGCCGGGACCCCGTACTTCGGCTCGCCGATCTATGCCGCCGCCTTCTCCGGACACCGGGAGACGGTGCGGCTCCTGCTCTCGATGCACCTGAACATCGATCTCCGCGCCGGCCGGGCCTCCGACGGTGCGACGCCGCTCCACATGGCGTATTGGAATCACGACCAGGAGATGGCTCGCATGCTCATCGACGCGGGCGCCGATCCGACGCAGCGGTCGCTTGACGGTCGGACGCCGGAAGCGTTTCGTCGGTGATGCGCTGCGCGGCGAGAGCGCCGCGTGAGGGTGATTGGGGAAATCCGTCGCGCGCGAGCGCAACTTCGCATCACGGCGCACCGCGCTGGTCGATGATCGCACCGCCGCACCCCCATTGAGCTCGCCCGATCGCTCGGGCATCACGCATGCACGCCACCACCTCCTCCGCCGCAGCGCCTGACCTCGCCTCGGTTGCATTCGCCCGACGCATCGCCCGCATCCGCCGCTTGCGGAACCTCTCCGCGTTCGGAGCGGCCTTCCTCGTCGTCGCCTTCCTCGCCGGCAGCTACAAGCCCCGAACGCTGATCTTCGGAGACCGCTTCTCGGTGGGGGCGGGGAACGGGTGCATCTCGTTCGGTCTTCACCATGACCTGCCGGCCGATTGGCCGACGACGACCTCGAGCCCCGCGATCCCGGCACTCGGCGGGTGGATCGGCTTCGCCAACCTCTTCGTCTATCGCGATGGCTCGAGCTGGCGTCCCTATCACGCTGCCGGCGGCGCGGCCCACCATCTGATCTTCCCCATCTGGCAACCGCTGGCGATCTCTGCGCTGGTTGCCGGCCTCACCCACGGGTACCTCCGCGGCCTGCGATGGCGCGATCCGCGGCTGTGCATCGGCTGCGGCCACGCGATCGTCCCCAGAGCCGGTGAGAGTGCCTGTCCAGAATGCGGTTTGCAGCAGTCGACGAGCGAGCTGCCGCGCGTTGCGTGATCGGCGGCGACTCAGCGCGCGGGACTCGCGTCCATCACCCGCTCGGCAGCGGCCTTCATCTGCGGATTGGTGAGGCCGGCCGCAGCGCCGGCGGCGAGGGCCTGCTCCCTCTCCACTTCGTGGAAGCGATGGAGGTACGCCGCCCAGACGGCGCCGACGGTGTTGCTTGAGCCGCAGTGGATGAGGACCGGTTCCGACGAGCCCTCGTAGGCCGCGGCGAAACGCTCGACGTCGGCCGGAGAGAAGCTCGCGGCCGAGACCGGGATCACGATCAATGCGAGGCCGAGCTCCTTCGCGAGGGCGGCTTCATCGAATTGCTTCGCCTTCATCACTTCGTCGTTGGTCTTGAGGGCGATCACGCGAGTGACGCCGCGGGCCCGCATCGCCCGGAGGCCGTCGGCAGTCGGGAAGCCGCCGAAATAGGTCTGGCCGCTTTGCGAGAGGTGGGCGACGCCATCAGCGAGCGCGGGGTCGGTGACGGGGGCCGCGAGGGCGGTGGCGCTCGCCCGGGCAGGCTGGGCGGCGGGGGTGCTCGTGCATCCGCCAAGACCCAAGGCCGCGCCGGCCAATACGAGAACGACCGCAATCCGGGCCACGCCGCGGCCCGAGACGCACGCTCCTCGACCAGCGTTCGCGGCAGCGGCGCGGTGGCGGTTCATGTGGGACTGTTCAAGGAGGCGAGTCGGCATAGGTCGGGACGATACGTCCGAGTCGGGGGCCTCTCGGCGGTTCGGAGGTCGGGGAGAGGGTGCCCATGATCTGAGTGCCTACGCTCTCGGCCTTCGCGGAGGGAAGGTCCGGCTTTCGTTGCAATCGGGACGGGTTTCCGAATCTCGATTGCCACGCCCCTGCGAAGGAGGGGGGCTCTGGGGCAAGTGCCTCCTCTCGTCCGGCGCTGACCCGAACCCTTGCCGTTCCCACCATCACTCAAACACCTGTCCATGGAACCCACGACGATCCTCTTCCCGCTCGCCAGCTATTGGTGGCTCTACGCCGGCTTCACCCTCTTCGTCCTAGGCATGCTCGCCCTCGACCTCGGTGTCTTCCATCGCGATGCCCACGAGGTCTCCTTCAAGGAAGCGACCGGCTGGAGCATCGTGTGGGTCGCGTTGGCCTTGGCCTTCAACCTGGCGTTCTGGTTCTACGCATCGTGGCGGCTGCCGCAGCTTGACCCGGGGCTGATCGAGTCGGCCGGCTTCGCCAGCGCCGAGATCGCCGCACGGGAGCTCTCGCTCCAGTTCCTCACCGGCTACGTGGTCGAGAAGAGCCTCTCGATCGACAACATCTTCGTGATCGTGATGATCTTCAGCTACTTCGCGATTCCGGCGAAGTACCAGCACCGCGTCCTCTTCTACGGGATCATCGGCGCGCTGATCTTCCGGGCGCTCTTCATCGCCCTCGGCTCCTGGCTGATGGCCTTCCACTGGGTCGTCCTGATCGCCGGCGCCTTCCTCATCCTCACCGGCATCAAGATGCTCTTCGCCCCCGAGAAGGGGCTGGAGCCCGAGAAGAACCCGGTGATGAAGCTCCTGCGGAAGCTCGTTCCGATCACGAACGAGTACGACGGCCAGCGGTTCTTCACCCGCATTCCGCCCGGCGCCGGCGGCGTCCGCCATGCGACGCCGCTCTTCGTCGCCCTCGTCTTCGTCGAGTTCACCGACGTCATCTTCGCCATCGACAGCGTGCCGGCGATCTTCGCCCTCACCCGCGAGCCGCTCATCGTCTTCACCTCGAACATCTTCGCGATCCTCGGGCTGCGGGCGCTCTACTTCCTGCTCGCCGGACTCGCCGACACCTTCCATCTCCTGAAGTACGGGCTCGGCGTCGTCCTCGTCTTCGTCGGCCTCAAGATGGTCTGGCTGAACGGGGCCTTCGGCGGGAAGTTCCCGATCTCCTGGAGCCTCGGCATCATCGGCGGCGTGATCGGCCTTTCGATTGCCCTCTCGCTCCTCTTCCCGAAGCGGCCTGAGACGCACTCCACGCCGACCGCCCCGTAGGCGGCCACGCCGCCAACGCCAACGACCCCGGCTCGTCGCCGGGGTCGTTGCACACTCCTCTCGATCGGTGTGGCGTGGGCGTCGCGTTAGCCGCAGCTTCCCCAGGCCCCGAGCATCACGCTCAGGTCAGCGGCGTCGGTGACGCCGTCGTTGTTGAAGTCGCTGTCGGGCGAGGTCGGCTGCCACGGACCCCAGTTGCCCAACAGGATGCTCAGGTCGGCCGCGTCCACGGTGCCGTCGCCGGTGAGGTCGCCGACGCAGGGCGCGGTCGCGGTCGGGGTGCAGAAGCTCGCGGGAATCGCGATGTCCGGATTGCCGACCGCGAAGCCGTAGATGAACGGGACGTTGTGGCTGAGCTGGTGGGCCTCGTAGCCGACGGCGAGCTCAAGGTCCATGGTGCCCGTCTCGACGGTGTTGTCGAGCGGCTGGTTGTTCATGAGCTTCGCCCACGGCGCGTTCAGCGGAGCGAGCATGTAGCTTTCGATCGGGGTCGTGCGGATCCAGCGGACGTCGCCGTACTGGCTGCTCGGCGCGGTGAACCAGAAGTGATCGCCCTCGAGTCCGCCCTGGTTCATCGAGTAGCCGTTGATGTCGACGTCGGAGTCGAGGAACCCGCGGACGAAGAGCCCGCCCGAGCCGGTGTCGACGTGGGTCGTGCAGCCGACGTAGCCGCCGGTGTCGCCGGCGAGCATGAGTCCGTCGATGATGGTGACGAGTCCGGGGTGGGCGTTGTGGCGGAGGATCGCGGTCGAACGGTGCGACGTCGGGGTGATCCACATGTGCAGGCCGGTCGTCAGGCCGACCATCTGGCCGATGGGCTCGGTGCCGTTGGGGCCGACCGAGGCGAGCTGGACGATCGCGCCGAGCACGTTGTTCTCCGGTTCCGGACGCGAGGTGTCCACGACCTTCTGGAGGAAGCCGGCGAAGTTCCCGATGAAGTCGAAGGTCGTCTGCACCTCGGCATGCCAGCGCAGGTCAGGGCTCACCAAGGTCGCGATCTGGAAGGTGGGCGAGGCGCCAAACGTCGGGGCGACGAAGAGGTTCACGTTGCCGAGACCGTAGTTGACGGTGTAGGAAGCGTCGTTGATGTTCGCTGACGGCCAGCTCATGGCGGTGTTGATGTCGCCGGGGCCGGTCATGACCTGGTTGACGAGGGAGATGGCGCCGTCGTCCAGGTACTGTTGCATGAAGGAGTCCTGCATCGCCTGGACCGCGTCGACGCCGGCGCCGACGAACCAGCGCTCGCTGTTCGCGGGGCTGCCGTTTCGCTTCTGCCAGAAGTGCCCGTCGGGCGAGCCGCCGACCCAGTTTCCGACGTTGCTCGACATGTCGCCGTCGACGTTCATGTTCGCGTACACGAAGGGCTTCACCGCGGTCTGGAGGAGGGCCGTCGCGCTCGGCGCCGCATCCATGAAGGTGAGCGAGACCCGCATGCCGCCGGCGGCGCCCGGGACCATCTCGCCGTTGACCATCACCAGCGTGCCGGAGAGGTCGTTCGCGGCGAGTACCGCGGTGAAGTTGTCGCTCTCGGCGACGAAGCGGACGGTCGTGAAGAGGCTCTCGAGCCGCTGCGTCTCGTAGTTGCCGAAGAGCGCGGGCGAGCCCATGCGGACGTAGTGAATCGTGTTGGCGACGAAGTTCCGGTAGGCCGGGGCGAGCGACATGTCCTTCATGGACGTGCACTGGCCGGCGCCGCCGCCGGAGTCCTTCACGGTGGCGACCCAGCGGCCGTCCGAACTGGTGAGGGTGACGTCGGCCATCGCCGTCGAGGCGGCGAGGGGGACAACGAGCGAGGCGAGGCAGCCGGCAACGATCGAGGTGGTATGCGTGGACATGGCGTGATCCGTATGAGTGAGCGTGCGATGCGTGTGGGCGAGGAGGGCCACATGGCCCGTCGCCGCCACCACGCAGGCAGGGCGAATCGGGCGCAGAATCCCAGTGCCGAATTGGACGGCGGCCGGATGAATCCCCCGTCAAGTCCCCGCACGCCGCGTCAGGCCCCGCACGCCCCATGAGGGCGGGCATCACGATCCTGCCGACCTGGCGGACGCCGGTCAGGACGCGTCGAGGATTGAGGCCCAGCGCTGGCGAAGGTTCGCCGCGGCTTCCCGGCTTGCGTCGGATCCCTCGCCCTCGAGGTCGGCGATCGTTCGGCGCACCTGATGGGCGGCGACGGAGGATGCGTGGGTGGCGATCAGCGACGCCGCCAGGTAGCCGGTCACCACAACGGTCTCCCCATGCGTTCGGCCGCGGAAGACGCGGTACTCGTCGAGCGCCGGCTCGAGGACCGTGACGGCGCGATCGTGACGGCCCTGAAACTGAAGCAGGATGCCGTAGCTCGCCACGGCATTGAGCGTGCGCCAGTGACCGGCGCCGTGGGTCTCGCGCAACGGTTCGAGGATCGCCTCATAGGTCCGCGCCGCCTCGTCGAGCAGGGCGGCGCTTGCCGTCGGGTCCTTCTCAAGTCTGCCCAGGCGAATGAGCCCCACGCCGACCTCGGTCGCCGGCGCGAGGGCGTCGCGATCGTTGGCGCCGAATATTCCCGTCGCGTCCTTCCACACGTCGCGCTCGGCATCGACGGCGGCGCGAATGTGCGTCTGGGCCCGGGCGGGATCGTCCGCCAGATGGTCCATGCCACGCTGCATGTCGACGAGGGCGATGTTGTGGCGAAGGATGACGATGGCCCGCTCGTCGCGCGGCGATGCCGCCTCCCTGAGGGCAAGGGACTCGCGATAGGTCGCAAGCGCCTGGTCGAGCTGGCCGGTGTGCTTGAGCGCGCCGCCAAGGTAATTGAGGGCCTCGGCGACGAGCGTCGGGTCGGCGCGCGCGGCGCGCAGCGTGGCCAGCGCCGCGGTGGCCTTCTCGAGACTCTCCTGCGACTCGTCGATGCGCCAGAGGGCCTGGGTCTCCTGCAGGTCGATCCACGCGAGCGACGCCTCATGCTCGCCGGCTCGCACCGCGGCGGCCCGCGCTGCCTTGAGCACCCGCGTCGCGTCGTTCACCTGCCCGAGCCGGACAAGTCCCTCACCGAATGCGAGCAGCACGCGGTACTGGAGCGTCGGCATGCTGTCGAACCGTTCGTCCGCGCGGGTCGCCGCCTGGGCGAGCACCTTGCCGATCGCGTCGGGCCGCAGCTCCTCGCCCTCGCCCTCGGCCATCCCCTCGGAGACGAAGCCGAGCATCGACGTCGTCTCGTTCGAGGCCGCCTCCGCCGCGGCCCGCCCCGCGCGGGCCTCGCTGAGCCCATACGTCGTGCCGACGAGGCCGCCGGTGACGGTGAGGAAGAGAAGCGCAGCGCCGCTCAGCGGGATCCAGTGCCGTCGTGCGCCGCGGAGCACCCGATCGCCCCACGGGTCCTTGCGGGCCTGGACGAAATCCTCGTTGTCGAGGAAGCGCCGAATGTCGTCGGCCATCGCCGCCGCGGAGGAGAATCGCCTGCTGCGATCGAGGTGGATCGCCGTGAGCGGCAGGAATCGAACGCGACCGGCGAGGCTGCGGATCAGGGCCTCGGGGTCGGCGGCGCCGCGGGCCTGCGCACACTCGTCGCGGCTCGCCTCGTCCAGCGTGAGGAAACGCGTCGCCGGCTCGGGGCGCGGCGTCTGGACGAGATAGTCGATGGCGGCGCGAAACGCCCGGCTCGCCAGCTCCTTCGAGTCGATCGGCAGGACGCCGGCCAGCAGTTGGTAGAGGATGATCCCCAGGGCGTAGATGTCCGATCGGGCGTCCACGCCGCGCACGCCACCCTCGGCCTGCTCGGGACTCATGTAGAGCCACTTGCCGATCGCCAAGCCGGTCTCGACGGTCATCGTCTCCTCGCTCAGGCGAAGCTCCGGCCGAAGCGGCTTGGCGACGCCGAAGTCGAGGATCTTCGGCTGCGGCGCGCCGCCGTCGGCGCCGTCGACGACGAGGATGTTGTCGGGGCTCAGGTCGCGGTGGAGGAGGCCCTGCAGGTGGATGTGGTGGACGGCGTCGCACACCGTCGCAAAGAGGGCCAATCGGGCGTTGAGGTCGAGCCTGCGCCGGTCGCAATAGCGGACGATCGTCTCGCCCTCGACGTACTCCATCGCCATGAACGGCCGGCCGTCAGCGGTGAATCCGGCATCGAGGATGCGGGCGACATTGGGATGGGCGATGAGCTTGAGGCTCTCGCGCTCGACCTCGAAGCGCCTGACGGTCCGCTCGTCGAGTCGGTCGGCGCGAATGAGCTTGAGGGCCACCGGTCGGTCGTACCGTTCGTCGATCGCGAGCCATACGTCGCCGAAGCCGCCCTGACCGAGTCGCCGGTCGAGCCGATAGGGACCGATGCGATCGGCCGGATGCGACGCCGGCGATCGGGCGGCGGCCGCACGCCAGTCGGCGGGAAGATCATCGCGGAGTTCGCCTGTGGTATCCGAGCCATCCGGCGGCAAGGGTGCGTCGTCGGGTCGCATGGACGGGGAGTATCGGCGATGAGCGACCGAACGGAAAGTCGCTCATGCTCGGGTCGATGGCAACGGCGTGCTCCGCAGCGTGCCGCGCGATTGATGGCGCATCGTCGCCATGCACCGGCTCGATCAATGTGCGGCGAAACGGCCACTTCGTCGTTGCACTCCGCGCGAGCGACTGGTAGCGTCCCCGCGGGGCTGCTCGAAGTCGCACTCGGAGTCACAACATGGCACAGGATGCACGGGTGGGGCGCGGCCGGCCGCAGTGGTGGCCTTGGCGATCGTCGCGCGGCGAGCGTACGGGCACTCGACCGACGGCGGGATCGGTGACATCGCTCTGCGCGATGCTGATGGCGTCAGTCGGCGGTGTCGCGGGCGGAGCCTCGGCCACCGGGGTCGCTTGGCATCAGGCGACGGCGACGACCTTCGGATGGGGGATGTTCGAGCCAAGCGTGAGCGCCGACGGCCGCTTCGTCGCGTTCCGTTCCGCGTACGACTTCGTGGGCGAGAACCCCGACGTCAATTTCGAGATCTTCCTCTACGACCGCGATCGCGGACTCATCTCGCAGGTCACCCACACGCCGAACCTCTTCGGCAACTTCGAGCCGAAGGTCACCCCCGACGGCAGCGCGGTCGTCTTCCGCTCGCTCTACAACTTCGTCGGCACCAACGGCGACGGCTCCTTCGAGCTCTTTGAATGCACGCTCGCCACAGGCGCATTCAAGCAGCTCACCTTCACGCCCGGCAGCGCGACCGTCTCCTCGCCGCACATGAGCGCCGACGGCTCGACCGTCGTCTTCCTCTCCAACGCCGACGGCACCAACGACGTGATGCGCTATCGCCGCGCGACCGGGGTGCTGAGCGGCGTCACCAACCTGCCTGCGGGATGCGTCGTGTCCAATCCGACCGTGAATGCCGACGGCACCTGCGTCGCCTTTCGCTCGAACCACAACATCGGCGGCCAGAATCCCGACTTCAGCTACGAGATCTGGCGCTGGTCGGAGGGCGGCGGCTTCCAGGCGATCACCGGATCGTCGCAACTCTGCGAAGTGCCGATGATCGACGGGTCCGGTCGCTACGTCGCGTTCATCAGCCGCGGGAACTATGCCGGCTCCAATCCCGGTTTCAACCGCGAGATCTTCATCGCCGACACGCTGCGCGGCGGCTACGTGCAGGTGACGCCCTCCTTCAACATCGGCACCCATCTCGAGCCGGTCTTCAGTCCCGACGGGGCGTATCTCCTCTTCGAGTCGGAGCGCGACCCGATCGGCCTCAACCCGGACCGGAACCGGGAACTCTTCCGGTACGTCCGGGCGAGCGCCACGCTCGAACAGGAGACGCAGACGATCGGCGGCGTCAGCATCGTCAACCTCAGCGAGCCGGCGGCCGCGAACTACGTGGCGATCTCCGCCGACAGCACGCACCTGGCGTACCGGAACGAGCACGTGCTCGATCCCGCCGCGGGCGATCCCGGCCCGGGGGCGAATCTCGAGGTGTTCGTTGCCGCGCTCGACCCTCAGCCGATCCCCTCCGATCTCGATGGCGACGGGAGCGTCGGACCCTCCGATCTGGCGATCTGCGTTGGAGCGTGGGGCACCGCGGACCCCGCGGCAGACCTGAACGACGACGGGACCGTCGACCTCAACGACGTCTCGATCCTGTTGGGGGCGTGGAGTTAGGCTGGGGCGCGGCTAGGGCTCGCAGCTGGGTTGCACGGCTGGGTTTCACGGCTGGGTTTCGCGACTGGATTTCAGGGCTGGGTTTCAGGGCTGGGGTTTCGCGGCCCAGTTGCCGTGGAGCGCCATGGCGATCTTCGGCGGCGCGCTCGCCGCAGGTCCGATGCGACCGATAGCCTGATCGTGGGCCGCGCGCTTGTCGCGTTCGCGGGCGGCGGTGACATCCGCTGCGCCCTCATCTCGGGCGTTCTTCCGCTCTCCCGAAACTCCTGAGATCGTCTGCGAGAATCTCGCGGGTACCATCGGATGACTGCGGCGGCAGCGGCAACATCCGCTGCCGTCGCACGCTTCCCGTGGATCCAATTCGTCACCAACGCGTTTCCGACCTCTTCGCCGAGGTCATGGGCCTCGATCCCGCCGCCCGGCGGTCGATCCTGCTGTCGCGTTGCGGCGATGACCCGTCGCTCGTGGCCGACGTCGAAGAGTTGCTCGCCCATCATGATGGTGAGGCGGGACGAGCCGGCGCGGGGATCGTCACCGGGGCAATGAATGTCGGGGATCTCTTCGATCCCGCGGCGGCCGATGCCGCGGACAGGCCCGGCATGGGTTCGGCCCTCGCGAGCACCGCCCGCTACACCATCCAGCGGATTCTCGGCGAGGGGGGCATGGGCACGGTCTACCTCGCCGAGCAGGACCGTCCGCGCCGCACGGTCGCCCTCAAGGTGATGCGAAGCTCCGCGGCCGGCGCGGCCCGAATGCGGAAGCGCTTCGAGCTCGAGGCCGAGGTCCTCGGGCGCCTCGAGCATCCCGGCATCGCCCGCATCTACGACGCCGGCGTCGCCACGATCACGACGCCCGAGGGAAGCGCCACCGTTCCCTACTTCGCGATGGAGTACGTCGATGGGCGCTCGCTCGTCCAGTATTGCCAGCATGCCCAGCTCGGCACGCGCGACCGCATGGGCCTCATCGCCCAGATCGCCGAAGCCGTCGCGGTCGCCCACCGACATGGCATCGTCCACCGCGACCTCAAGCCGGCAAACATCCTGGTTGACGCGAAGGGCCAGGTGAAGGTCCTCGACTTCGGCGTGGCCCGCGCGGTCGAGAGCGACCTTGCGGTGACCACGATGCAGACCGACGTCGGCCAGCTCATTGGCACGCTCGGGTACATGAGTCCCGAGCAGATCGCCGGCGACTCGACGCGCATCGGCGTGCCGAGCGACGTCTACGCCCTCGGCGCCATCACCTACGAGTTGCTCGCCGGCGAACCGCTCATCGACGTCCGCAAGCACACCGTCGCCCAGGTGGCCCGGATCATCCAGGACGAGGAACCTCGCACCCTGAGCTCCTTCAGCAAGGTCTTCCGCGGGGACCTCGAGACGATCGTCAGCAAGGCCCTCGAGAAGGATCCGAGTCGGCGCTACGCCGATGCCGCCGCCTTCGCCGCCGATGTGCATCGCTTCCTGCGCGACGAGCCGATCGTCGCCCGCCCCGCCACGACGCTCTACCAGATCTCGAAATTCGCGCGCCGCAACCGGGCCCTCGTCGGCGGCGTGATCGCGACGATGGCGGTCCTGGTCCTCGGCCTCGTCGGCACCTCGGTCGGAATGCTTCGGGCCATCGACGCCGGCCACGTCGCCGAGCAGCGGCGGACCGAGGCGGAGGCGGCGACGAAGCTCGCCGAGGATCGTCGCCAGGACGCAGTCGCCGCGCAGCAACGGGCCGACAACCGCTTCAGCCAGTTGCGCACGCTTGCCCACAGTTTCATCTACGACTTCCACGACATGATCGCGGACCTGCCCGGCTCGCTCGAGGCCCGCAAGAAGCTGGTCGAGACGGCGCTGGCGTATCTCGACGGCCTCGCCGCCGAACAGAGCGACGACATTCAACTGCAGAACGAGCTCTCCGAGGCGTATCTGCGCATCGGGCAGGTCCGGGGCTACGGCTCAAAGGCCAATCTCGGCGACCGGGCCGGAGCGATGGAGTGTTTCCAGAAGGCTCTCGCGATCCGCGTCGCGGCGCTCGCGGCGCATCCCGACTCGGCGAAGACCCTCGACGGCATCTGCATCATCCGCAACCACATCGCCAACCTGAAGCTCTCGCAGAATCAGCTCGCCGATGCGTTGGCGGACTTTCAGCTGGTCCTTGCCGACCGCACCAAGCTCGCTGCCCTCGTGCCGGGGGACCTTCGCTATCGCCGCTCGATCGCGATCGTGAACCAGTGGATCGGCAACACCTATCGGGACCTCGCGGGCGAGGCGGCCGGACCGGACGGCAAGGGCGACCAGGCGAAGGCGAAGGAGTACCACGACAAGGCCCTCGAACACTATCAGGCCTTTCTCGACATCGTCCTGAGCCTGGAATCAAGCGACGACCCGATGATCCCGCGCGACATCGCCGTCGGATACGAGAAGCTCGGCGATGCCCTTGTTGACCGTGGCGACCGGGACGCGGCGATGGCCCAGTATGCGAAGAGCCTCGAGCGCCGCGAGCGTCGGTACAAGGCCGACCCCAACAACGCCGAGACGCGGGCCGACCTCATCGCGGCGACGGGCAAGGTCGGCAACGCCCTTCTTGGCCTCGAGCGGATCGACGAGGCACGGCCCTATCTCGAGCGGAGTATCGAGCTCGCCACCATGGCCGACCGCGAGCAGCCTGGCGACGTGTATGCGAGGACGAATCTCCTGGTGTCGGAGTTCCGCATGGCCCAGCTCTTCACCGCGATGGCCGCGACCGCGAAGCGGAAGGGGGCTCCGATCGAGGAGCAGCGCGAACTTGCCGCGAAGGGCGTCGCTGCGGCCATCGCCGCCTTGGACCACGTCAGGGAACTTGAGGCCAACGGCAAGCTTGACCCCTCGAAGAAGTCCTGGCCGGGGATCCTCGCCGAGGTCCTGAAGAACGCGACGGAAACGCAGCGCTCGATCGAATCGGGAACGTGACTCGCACCGACGCGTTCAGGCGCGACCCGCGGCCGCGCATGAAAGCGTCGCCCCCGTCCTTCGACGGAGGCGACGCGGGTGGCTCCGAGGTATCCCTGCGTCAGCCGCCGCACTGGCAGGCGTTGACGCAGACGCCTTGGGCTTCGGCGACGCAGATCGAATCCCATCGCACGGTGCAGCAGAACGAATCGAGTTCACAGACGCACTTCGTGCAGCCGGGCTGATCGGAGCCTGGCGTCTCGCGGGCGGTGCAGGCATCGCTGCTCTGGCAGGGGCCCCACGCTCCGAGGAAGAGGGCCAGGTCGGCGCCGTCGACGATGAGGTCGCCGGAGAGGTCCGCCGCCGAGCCGCTCGATCCCCAGGCGCCGAGGAGGATCCCAAGGTCGGAGCCGCCAACCGCGCCATCGCGGTCGAGGTCGGCGAAGCAGGGGATCTCGACGATCGCCGCGGCCGTCGACAGGCCCTGGGCGTCGTTCCACGTGCCGTTGGCATTCAGGATGGTGGCGTCCTCGGCGCCGCCGGCGTTGTTGGGCTCTCCCACGCTCCAGTTCGTGAAGTTCACCGGCCGGTGGTCCGTCCACTGGAACATGCCTTCGACGGCGGCATCGTTGAAGCCAATCCATGCCCCGGCGGGGAGGCCGGGGATGTTGAGGAAGTTGAGCCGCAGCCATTCATTTTCGGCGGCGGAGTCGATCGTGACGAGGTGACCGCCGACGAGGATGGCGAAGCGCTCGGCTTGCGTCCACGCGGCTCCGGACACGAGCAGGTATCGGCTGTGGGTCGCCGGATTGACGACGCTCAGGAGCATCGTCGTCTTGCAGAACGAGGTGGCCTCGGTCACGCACTGCTCGTCCCACGAGGTATCGCAGCAGTATCCGTCGACCGAGCAGACGTCGTTGCAGCAGGACTCGTCGCTGCATCCCGGCCCGTGCGGGCTGAAGCAGGAGCCGCCGGTTCCGCAGGCGGACTCGTAGACCTCGACGACGCCCATCGACTCGGTTGTCGTCGGCACGTCATCCCACAGACCGCCGTTCGCGGTCAGGATCGTCGCATCGGAGTCGCCGCTGCCGCCGCTGGGCTGGTTGTTCGGCTGGCCGGGCATCCAGTGGGCGAAGGTGAAGGGCTCACCGTCGCTCCACACGAACGTCCCCTCGTTCGCCGCATCGGTGAGGCCAATGAAGACGTTGTGGGGGACGATGCCTGGAACGTTCAGGGCCATCGTCTCGTAGATCCACTGGTTCTCCTTGGCGTCGCTGATCGTCGCCGCGTGCATGCTGGCGTTGGCCGCGAAGCCATTCAGCTCGGCAAGCGAACCGATCGACGCCAGCACGTATCGGTGGCCGTTCGTCGGATTGACCACCGTGTCGGTGACCGAGATCACCGCGCAGGTCGTGACGGATTCGCCCGCGCAGATGAAGTCCCACTGGTTGTCGCAGCAGAAGGTGTCGAAGTTGCAGACGAGCGAGCAGCAGGTCGCATCGGAGCAGCCCGGCGCCCCATGGGCGATCGCGCAGGACACCGGACTGGCGCCGCACACGGGCGGCGTCTGCAGAACTCGCTGGAGGTTCACCGAGAACCCGAGCGCCTTGCTGCCCGCCGCGGCGGTGAAGAGGGAGGCATCAAGGGTCAGGCTGAGCGTATAGGTGCCGTTTGCAAAGCTGAGGGTCTGGTCCCAGGTCGTGGTGCTGTTGATCACCATGTTCGTGCTGGGACCGGTGAGCGTGATCACGGCCGTTGCCAACCCCTCGTTGAGGAAGCCGTTGAAGTGGAAGGGGACGACCTGGCCCGCGGGGACGCCGCTCACCTGAATGCCGACGGAGAGAAAGGAGATCGCCGTCGCGTGGCCGGGCCCCGCCGGCTTGACGGCCGAGATCGTGCCCGAGGCGGCGAAGCCATCGACGTGTGTGCCCGGCCCCAGGCCGAGGAAGCCGGAGGTGATGTTCATGCACGCCGTGCGCCCCGCGTCCTGCACGCAGTCGGCGAAGTTGGTGGGCGAGAGGTCGCCGAGCGGCAGGGCGAAGCCGAGCTGGACCGGCGGACCGATGGCGTCGGAGGCGCTGATGCTGCCGGAGCGATCGCTCGTGACGGCGCTGACCGAAGTTGCTTGGGCGCTGGGGGCGAGCAGGAGGGCAAAGACGCAGCCGAGGAGTGTCGCAGCTCCCCGGAGAGGGTTGAATCGCATGGGGTCGTCCTTCTGAAGAGCCTGTGGGAGGCGATCTCCCCGCGGCGTTCGACGGGAACGGCCGCGCTGGCCGCTCCTGCCGCGTGGCTTCAGGCGCCGACGACATGAATCTCCCGTGATTCGCGAAAACGACCTCGCCCCGACTCAGCGCTCGCTCTTCGCCCGCCAGAGCCGATAGGTCCGATCGCCGCCGCTCGAGGCGAGGTACTGCCCATCGGGGGAGAAGCGGAGGGCCCAGACGAAGGAGGTCGGCCCCGACAGGGCCGCGATCTCGTCCCAGGTCGTCGTGTCCCAGAACCGAATGAGCCGGTCGCGTCCCGCCGAGGCGAGTCTCGTTCCGTCGGGCGTGAAGGCAAGGGCGAAGACGTGGGCCGTGTGGCCGTGGAGTTCGCGGAGCGCTTCGCCCGTCCATCCGTCGCGGATGGTGATCGCCTGAATGTCGTCGAAGCCCGTGCTCGTCGCCTCGACCGAGGCGCAGACCAGTTGGCCGCCGGGCAATTGGGCAATCGAGAAGGAACCGCCGTAGGCACAGCGGAAGGAGTAGCGCTCGTGACCGTCCGCGGCGTCGAGGACCCGCACCACGGTCCCGTCGCGATCGGAGTCGCGAAGGGCAACGACCCGCCCGTCGGGACTGGTCAGCGTCGTCGGACTCACCAGTCGCGGCAGCGGCGGCGCGATGGGCGTGCCATCGGGAATCGATCGCAGCCGGGCGATCGCCGGAGCGGTGCCGTCGCCGGCATCGTGGCGGAGGAGCGCAATGCATCGGCCATCCTCGGCGAAGCCCACGGCGATCGTCGGCTCCTGACCGGCCCACGCCAAGCTCCAGTGCTCGCCCTCCAACCGATAGATCGAGGGCTGCGAGTCGCGCTCGAGTCCCACCGCCGTCCGGCCGTCGGGGGCGACGGCGCCGGAGTCGAGCACCCGCGGCTCGCTTGACGCGACGATCGCGGCGGGCAGGACCGCCCGCGTCGGGTCCTCCTCGAGATTCCACATCCGCATGACGCCCGCGCCGTTGGTGGCCAGGAGCGCCGGCGCATGGGCCGCAAAGGCGAGCATGCCACAGGCGTTGTCGGCGACGTGCACTTCGCCGACCGCGGCGGCCGAATCGCGCGGCCAGAGCCGCAGGGCGAGCTCATCGTCGCAGGAGAGAATCCACGCGCCGTCGCCGGTGCATTCGAGGGTCTGGAGAAATCCGCGATGGCCGTCGAGCACCATGAGCGAGGTCAGGGCCGGCGCCGCCCAGACGCGCACGGTGTGGTCGTAGCTGCCGCTTCCGATCGCCGTGTCGTCGGGGGTGAACGCGAGACAGGTGACCTGGTCGAGGTGTTCGCGCACCATGGCGATCGGAGCGCCGGTCTTCGCGTCGAAGAGCCGCACCGAACGGTCGGCGCCGCCGGTGGCGACCATCGAGCCGTCGTGGCTGATGGCGACCGCGTTCACGTCGCCGAGGTGGCCGCGAATCGGCAGGATCGTCCCCTCGCGCGGATGCCAGATGATCGGGAGTCGCTCGGGGCCTCCGCCGAAGGCAACGGTTCCTCCCGTGCCCATGGCGACGGCGAAGTGCCGCCCGAGATTGCGAAGTTCAACCGACGCCGCGCCGCTGCCGTCGAGGCGGCCATACCAGGCGAGTTGGGTGGCGCTTTCGCCGCTGTGGAAGAGGAGGACGACCGCCTCGCCGTCGGGGTCGATGGCCGCGGTGTGCGGATTCAGAAGGGCCGCCTCGGCGGTCGCGAAGTGCGGAAGGTCGTGGGCCTTCAGCCGTCGCTCGCTGCCGTCGGCCTCGCGGACGACCACGCTCTGGTGTTCGACGATCCAGAGCTCGCGTCCAGTCGTCGGATCGACGCTCGCAAGGGCGATCGCCCCGGCCGGCGGCGGTGCCGTGCGCGGCGCCCGCACCGGCCAGGCGTCGGGCAGCGTCCAGTCCCGTCCCGCCCACGCGCCGCGCGCAAGCTGGAGGAGGACGCCGGTCTGCGGCAGCATCTCGCCGCGGCGCTGTGACCGGTCGCCGGGGAGCTGCATGATCGCGGCGCTTCGGTCGAGATTGGTGGCGAGGTAGCGCCACTCCCAGCCGCGATAGCGGGCCGGCGCGCTGTCAAGGAAGCGCCGGGCGGAACTCATGTCGTGGCCCGCGAAGGCGGCGCTCGCGGCCGCGACGTTGGCCCGATACGCGAGCCACTCCGCCGCGTCGCGCGAGCGGACCGCCCGCGAGGCGAAGACGGCGGTGGCGATCGTGCCCAGCAGAAGGGCGAGGATCGTCGCGGTGGCGCCGAGGACGATCGCCCGATTGCGGCGGGCGAAGCGCCGCATGCGCTCGATGCGGGTCGTCGGTCGGGCGAGGATCGGCTCGTCGCGGAGATACCGGCGGAGCTCGTCGCCGAAGGCCTGGGCGCTCGGGTAGCGCCGCGCCGCGTCCTTCTCGATCGCCTTCGAGACGATCGTCTCGAGATCGCCGCGCAGCCGGGCGTCCACCGAGCCGAGGCGCGTCGGTTCCTCGTCGCGCACGATGCGGGCCGCGTCGGCGATGGGACGGTCCCGCACGTCGAGCGGGAGTCGGCCGCTCAGCAGCTCGAAGAGGATCACGCCGAGGGCGTAGACGTCGGTGCGCCCGTCAACCGCACTCGGATCGCCACCAAGCTGCTCGGGACTCATGTAGGCGAGCGTGCCGAGGATCTGGCCCGCCGACGTCGCGAGCGTGCCCGGCCCGCGGGCCTCGCGGTCCGTGAGGCGGGCGATGCCGAAGTCGAGCACCGTCGGCCGCGGCGGATGGTCCGGGTCGCTGACCACCAGGACGTTGGCCGGCTTGAGGTCGCGGTGCACGACGCCGCGCTGATGGGCGTGATGCACGGCGTCGCTCACCGACGCGAGGAGATCGACGACCGTGCGGGCGTCGGCGCGGCGGATCCGCACGAACTCGTCGAGCGACGCGCCGCGCACGAGCTCCATGGCGATGTAGGGAAGTGCCGCGCCCGCGCCATCGCCCTCATCGATCGTGCCCGCCTCGTGAATCTGGGCGATGCCGGGATGCTGCAGGCGACCGAGCGTCTCGATCTCGCGCCGAAATCGGTGCATCGCGTCGCGCGAGGCGAGATCGGAGCGCATGACCTTGAGCGCCACGCGCCGACGCGGGCGATCCTGCTCGGCCTCGTAGACGACGCCCATGCCGCCGCTGCCGAGCACGCCGAGCAGCCGAAAGGGACCAAGCGTGCGCGGCAGCGGACCGAACGCCGGGCTCTGGGCGCCGGCGGCGCCGACCGAGGCGATGAAGGCGGCGTCGAGAAACCCGGCATGTCCCGAGGACTCGCGCTCGGCGAGGAGCCACTGCGCGATGCGGTCCCGGCGGGCGAGGTCGCTTCCGGTCAGCGCCGCGAGCAGCGCGTCGCGCTCCGCTGCGGGGTGCTCGAGCACCTCGTCGAAGATCTCGCGGTCGGACATCCGCTCGCCCCGCGACTCGCTCATGGGGCGACGAGTCCCGCCCGCTCGGGGAGCGGCTCGTGGGTCTTGAGGGCGTCGAAGAGCCAGCTTCGCGCGAAGCGCCAGTCGCGGTCGACGGTGCGCGAGGTGACGCCTAACACTTCGCCGATCTGGTCGTTGCCAAGTCCGCCGAAGAAGCGGAGGAGGACGACATCGTGGGCCCGGGCGTCGACCGTCTTGAGCTTCGGCAGGATCGTGTCGATGGCCAGCATCGTCTCGGCGTCGCGCGCGGCGGCCGAGGCTTGCTCGCCGGACCGTTCCCGCGCCGCCTCCTCGTGGACCGCATGTCGGCGGCTGCCGCGCCGGGCGTGTTCGACGAGGACGTCGCGCATCGCCCGCGCCGCGGCGAAGAAGAAGTGGCCGCGGCTGGCGAAGGCGAGATCGCGGCCGACCAGCCGGAGGTAGGCCTCGTTGACCAGGGCCGTCGCCTCGAGCGTCGCCCCCGGTCGCATCTGGCGGAGTTGCGCCGCCGCGATCGACCGCAGTTCGTCATAGACCAGCGGCACCAGCGCGTCGGCGGCGCGGGCGTCGCCGGCGCACGCGGCGTCGAGCAGCCGAGAGAGGTCCGATCGGCCGCGGTTGGCGTCGTCCGATCCGTGCTCCAGCGCGTCGGGACCGGTCACGTCGGATGGTGGTCGGGGCTCAGTCACGCGTTGGACTCCGCGAGCGATTCGCGCGGGCGAGTGTAGCTGGCCCTCACCGCTTTCCGGTGACGCGTCACCCGGCAAGTTCGCGGGCCAGCCAAGCCTTCGAGACCGCCCAGTCCGCGGCGACCGTTGAGGGGGCGACGCCGAGGACGACCGCGGTCTCCTCGACGGAGAGGCCGCCGAAGTACCGCAGCTCGACCACCCGCGACTGGCGGGGGTGCAGCGACGCGAGCTTCTGAAGGGCATCCTCGAGGGCGAGGAGGTCGACGTCCTTGCGGCCGTCCTCGGCGGCAATCGCATCGCTCAGCGTCGTGCGCTGGCGGTCGCCGCCGCGCTTGTCGGCGTTCACCTTGCGGGCATGGTCGACGAGGATCAGGCGGATGGTGTTGGCGGCGACGCCAAGGAAATGGGCCCGGCCCTTCCAGTCGAAGCGGGTCTGGTCGATGAGCCGCATGTACGCCTCGTGGACGAGGGCCGTCGGCTGCAGCGTGTGGTCGATCCGCTCCTGCCGCATGCGCCGCTCGGCGATCGCCCGCAGCTCGTCGTAGACCAGCGGCAGGAGCGCGTTGGCCGCCTTGCCGTCACCCCGGTTCAGGGCTTCGAGGATGCGGGTGGCTTCGGCGGCTGGGTCTGCCATCGATGCCATGGTAGCCCACGACCGGCGCCGGTTCGCTGCTCGCTCTCCCGCCAGGCGATTCGGCGGCGAATCGTCCGGACTAACTCCACGCGCCGAGCAGGATCGACAGGTCTTCGGCCCCGACGAGGCCGCTCCCGTCAAGATCCGCCACGCCCGAGGTGCCCCAGGCGCCGAGCAGCATGGCCAGGTCCGTGGCGTTGACGAGCCCATCGCCGTTGAGGTCAGGGGAGGGGCCGGGCAACGCGAGCTCCTGCGCCCAGGATCTCCAGGAGCTTGGCCCGACCGCGTATTCGTGGTTGGCCCAGAAGACCGGTGCGGTCGTCGGCGCCGCCGGGTCGCGGCGGGCGGCGGCGTAGTCGCCCCAGCGATTCGCCTCGGTGTAGGGGCCGCTGTTGGTCTTCACGATGACCGGCGTGCGCATCGTGCCGACCGGATCGGTCGGGGCCCGAAACGCCGTGCACATCGAGATGTACTCGGTGGGGGAACTGCGGGCGAAGGTCAGGACCGCGTTGCCACGCTCGTCGGCGCCGATGGCCGAAAGGAAGGTCCGGATCGTCCCGCCCAGATCAACGTTGCCGCTCTGCTTCACGGTCGGCAGGCTTCCCGACGAGGGCCAGCCGTTCATCGCGAACTCATACCAGCGGACGATGACGCGCGATGCGTTGATGTGGTGCGTCGCCCAGAAGGACCCGTTCTTGTAGTCGACGCTCCAGAAGCGGGCCTCGAAGTCCTCGATCTTCACCGTCGTGCCCTTCTGCGGAGCATCTTCGGGCGGCCCGTAGCTCGGCACGGTGATCTCCGTGGTGGTGAGCGTCGGCGTCGTGAGCGGATTGGTGAGGGCGATGAACTTCACCTTCGTGTTCGACGCCGATTCCTTGTGCTCCAGCATGTAGAGCCCCGGCGCCGTGGGGTCCATCACCGGCGGAATGCCGCAGGACTGCGGTGCGGTGATGTAGTTGAGGCTCTTGGCGATCGCCGGCGGCGAACCGACGAGCATCGACGCCTTGTCCCAGATGAAGATCTGGTAGTTGCCGAGGCTCCCGTCGCCGGTGACGTAGACGGCCTCGTCGTCGACGGCGAGATTCGGCGAATCGAAGATCGCTCCGGCGAGCGAGGTCGTCTCGAGTCGGTACTTGAACCACGTCCCGGTCGGGTCGCCGTCATCGCTCACCGCGAGCAGGATGTAGGACTTCGTGCCGACATTGCCTTCCGACGCCATCACCCAATAGCGCTGGTGAATCGTGTCGTAGAGGCACTCGGGATCGAAGACGAAGCCGGTCGCGCCAAGCGAACCCCAGAAGCCGCCCGCCCCCTCGAGTTCGTCGGTGAAGAGCTCGACGCCGGCCTTGCTGAGGACGGTGACGCGGCCGTTGGTGGTGGTGACGATGTGGTTGGGGCCGACGGCCATGTTGCAGTCGGGCGGCGTCCAACCGGTGTCGAGGATCGCATCGAAGCCGATGCCGCCGTCGTTGGCCGTCACGGTGCGCGTGCCATGCTCGACGCCACGCGGGTCAAAGCGCGGCGGGACATAGGGGGCCGCCGTCTCATCGCCCGTGCCATCGGCGGCGTGGAGGTTCTTGGGATCGACGCCCGCCAGCGCGCCCTCAGGGCGGGCATTCGCATGGCTCCCAAGAAGCGTGACCTGAACGGCGCTGCTGTCGCCGAGGCCCGCATCGCCATCCCAGGCGACGGCGAGCGGAGGAAACTCGCCCGCTTGCGAAGGTCCCGGCGCTCCGGCGATGCGCGCGGTGCCGGCCGCGGCGCGGATCGACTGTTCGCCGGGAAGGCCCTCGGTCAGCGGCTGCAGAGCGCCGCGCGGCGCGCCGTGGGCATCCAGTTCGACGAGAGCGACGTGCCGTGTCGGCGCCTCGCCCTTCGCAAGCGTTGTCATGGCCACCGCGAATCCCCCGTCGATGGCGATCGGACTCGCGGCAACCCCGGCGCCAAGCAGGTACGCGGGGCCGGCGCAACCGCGTTCGTCGAGAGCCGCGGCCCAGATCGCGTGCCCCTCTTCCGCTGGTGCCGCCCACGTCACGAGTGCCCCCGCCGCGCCGGCAGCGACGCTTGACTCGTAGGCGTCAACGGCGATGGTCTCGCGGTCGATCGAACCGTCGCGGCCGACGAGGGCCCGGCAGAGATCGTTGTCGCCGCGTTCGCTGTCCGCGGTCCAGAGCACCAGCAGCTCGCCCGCGGCGGTGACGGCGATCGAGGGGCAGCGCACCCGCCACGCCTCGCCTACCCGTCGCTGCGGCCCGAACGATCCGTCGGCACGGAGATCGCGCAGGGCGATCGCTCGCTCGTCGTCCACCCATGCGAACCACGCCGTGCCCGCTCCATCGATGGCGACGACGGGGGAACTCTGGTCGCCTTCGGTCACCTCATTCACCAGCATTTCGCTGCTTCCCGCGCCGTCGGGGCCGAATGCGCGGGCGATGATTGAGCCGCGGTCGCCGTCTTGGCCGAACGACTGCCATGCGACGATCGAGCCGCCGTGGGGCTGACCGGCGATCGCCGGAGCGCCGTGGGCGGCGTCGACGTACCGATGCACCTGCATTTCGGTGCCGATGAGCGTGCCGTTCCCGTGCAGTCGCTGAAGGTAGATCCCTTGCTGCCCGTTCGCCTGACGACGACTCGTCCAGACGACGGTGAGCTCGTCGGCGCCGGTGCGAGCGATCGCCGCTTCGAATTGTGCGGAGCGACTGAAGGAGCTGGCCCGCAGATGCGCCACCTGATGCCCGACCTCAAGACCCGCGGGCTGCGGAAGGCCGGGGAGGGAAGCGACGAGCACGAGCGAAGCGGCGATCGAAAGCATGGGTGGCTCCGGGCGAGGTCCCTGCTGTTGTACGGTCAACGCCCGACGAATGACAGGGGAAAATGGCCCATGGCGCGAATCCCACCGAAGGCTCAGCATCGCACGACCGCTCGATAGCATGCGGCCATGACCTCCATGCACCGTCGTCAGTTTCTGGCCGTGGGTTCGGCTGCGCTCGCCTCGCTCGTGGGCCCGTGGGGATGTGCGAATCCCGGCCAGCGTCGCGCTGCGCGGATCGCCGCCAGCACCGCGGGGCGCGTGGCGAAGGGTTCGCAGCTTCGCCTCGCGATCGTCGGCGTTGCCAATCAGGGAGGTTCGAACCTCGGCGCGGTGCAGCACGAGCGCATCGTCGCGCTCTGCGACGTCGATGCCGGCTACCTCGGCGCCGCCGCGGCCCGCTTTCCCGAGGCCAAGACCTTCGTCGACTTCCGCGAACTTCTCTCCGACGACTCGCTCGACCTCGACGGCGTGGTCATCTCGACGCCCGACCACACCCATGCTCCCGCCGCGGCGATGGCCCTTCGCAACGGCTTGCCGACCTATCTCGAGAAGCCGCTCACCCACACGGTCGAAGAGTGCCGCACGCTCGCCCACCTGGCCGCGTCCAATCGCGTGACCACGCAGATGGGCACGCTCATCCATGCCGGATCGAACTACCGTCGCGTGGTCGAGATGATCCGCAGCGGCGCGATCGGCGAGGTGACGCAGGTTGACACCTGGTGCCCGAAGAGCTGGTGCTGCGGCAAGCTGACGCCCGGCGCCCATCCGCCGGCGGCGCTGCGCTGGGACCTCTGGCAGGGACCGATCCCCGAGGCCGAGTACGTCGAGGGGATCACGCCGGCGAACTGGCGAAGCCACTGGCGCTACGGAACGGGAACGCTCGGCGACATGGGCTGTCACATCCTCGATCTCCCGATGTGGGCCCTCGGGCTCGACGATGCGAAGTGGAGTCGGTGCGAGGTCCGCGCCGAGGGCCCGCCGCTCGATGCGATCGGCTGCCCCGCGTGGCTTGAGGTCTCGTGGGCCTTCCCGCAGTCGGGCCGCGATCCCCTCGTCGTCCGCTGGTTCGACGGCGGTCGCGTTCCGCCCACCGTGCAGGAGATCGGCGCGAAGGATCGCCAGGACTACTTCGGCCGCTTCATGGTCTGCTTCCAGGGAACGCGCGGCTTCCTGCTCGCCAACTACGGCGAGATGCTGATCCTTCAGGCGGGCGAGGTCCACGCTCCGCCGCCCTCGATTCCCGAGTCGATCGGCCATCACAAGGAATGGCTTCAGGCGATTCGCGCCGGGCGCAACGAGGGCGAAGGCTCACCGCTGTGCCGCTTCTCCTATGCGGCCACGCTGACCGAGATGGTCCTCAGCGGCACCGTCGCCTACCGCGCCGGCCGCCCGATCATCTGGGATCGGCGCCGCCCGATCTCCGCGATGGACGCCGACGTGCGGGCGCTCTGCACGGAGCCCTATCGACAGGGCTGGTCGGTGTGACGGACCTAATCACCTGATGACGGACGCCTCACGGACGCCTCACGGACGCCTCACGGACAAGAATCGCCGACTTTCGCGCGATGCCCCAGCGGTAGCCGGTGAGCGATCCGTCGGCGCCGACCGCGCGATGGCAGGGGATGAGGCCGGCGACCTCGTTCGACGCACAGGCGCTGCCCACCGCGCGGGCCGCGCCGCGTGCCCCGATCGACCTGGCGATCGCGCCGTAGGAGCGTGTTTCGCCGCGCGGAATGGCCCGAAGCGCCGCCCATACCCGCTGCTGAA
This sequence comes from Phycisphaerales bacterium, assembly GCA_044220875.1. GTDB lineage: Bacteria > Planctomycetota > Phycisphaerae > Phycisphaerales > SM1A02 > JAEUIT01. The sequence continues at coordinate 46,980 of JBGAQH010000008.1, forward strand.
AGGGCGTCGCCTGATCAATGAGCGCCGGATCCAACGGGACGTCCGCGGCGCGTGACGTGAGACCGCGATCGAGCGCGGCTCGCACGGCGGCGACGGCGCGGGCTCGCATCGCCTTGGCACCGTCCGTCGAGTTCGTCGCCGTGGCAACCGGCACGATCGCCGCAAGCGCCGCCCGCGCCGCCGCAGCGGAGTCGCCGAGGGTCACCGCACGCACCCCGCGCGCGGAATACGCGACGGCTGCGACACCCGCCGCGGTGCGAGTCGTCGTGATCGCGTACGCCTCGCGCGATCGCCCGCTGGGAGGAACGCCGCGCGTCGCGAGGAAGCGTCGGTGGAGCGTGGCCCGCGAGACCCCGAGGCTGCGGGCGACGGCGCCGACGGGGGAGCCGCGGGCAAGCAGCGGCTCGGCGCGAGCGATGAGCGACTGCGCCGGTGGGCGATCGTCGTGCGGACGACACTTCTTGCACGGGCGATAGCCCCGCCGAATTGCCTCGGCGACCGACGCGAAGAGTTCGACGTGCTCGCGTCGCGGGCAGCGCGAGGGACAGCCTGGGCGACAGGCGACGCCGGTCGTTCGGACGGCGAAGACGAAGCGGTTCTCGAACGTGCGGTCGCGCTCGACGATGGCCCGCCAGGCGCGGTCGCCCTTCGGGTCGCGGGGAAGCGGAGAGCGGGTCGATTCGTCGGTGGGTCGTCGCATGCGAGGCACGGTAGGGCGAGGGCACCGCGCACGCGAGACGCGATGTCGCAGGCAATTCAAAAGCGACCAAATCAAAGGCGGTCGTCGAGAGCGGGACGCGGCGACATCGGGTCGTCGCGTTAGCCGTTCCACGCTCCGAGCAGGATCGCGAGATCCGCGGAGTCGACCGTGCCGTCGGCATTGAGGTCGGCGGCGCATCCGCCGCAAGGTCCCCACGCCCCGAGCAGGATCGAGAGATCGCTTGCCGACACCACGCCGTCGGCGTCGAGGTCACCGAGAAGGGGCGCACCGCCGACACCGGGGACCGGAACGCCTGCGGTGATCGGGAGCGCCGAGCGGAAGAGCGTGAGCGTCGCCTGTCCGGGCGCCGGCGGCCGATCGCAGACGACGCTGAAGCTGTCGGTGATTCCCCAGCGGATCGCGTTGGCGTTCGGATCGCTCGCGAAGGTTTCGGTGCTCCAGCTGATCGCCCGGCCGTCGATCGCCGTGGTCCATGGGGCGTTGCTCGTGACTTCGCCGGAATGAACGAGCGGCGCGTGGCTGCTCGACGAGCGGACGGTCGCGCCGGCGGGCAGGGGAATCGCGAGAGCGCCGATCGACTCGTGCGAGTCGATGTTCTCGATCGCGTAGTCGTAGCGCCAGAGGCCGCCGCCGAGATCGGTCGCGTTCGCTGCGACAAGGACGCGGCCGTCGCCCGGGACATCGAGCGTGGTGATCGTGACGGAGGGGACGATCGAGCGCCAGAGCTCGACGGCGGTGGAACTCTCGTTCGCCGGGCCCGCGGCGATGGGCGTGAGGAGCATCGACGGCGTCGCGATGCGGCGGGTCACGCATCGGTGGCTCGCATCCCCCTCGCTCGGATGGAGCGTGACCAATTCGAAGGCGAAGACCGCGCTCGGATGCTGGGCCGGATCGACGTCGGTGACCGCGACGCGGCAGCGCCGCTCCAGCGGGCCGCTCGGCGAACCGGCCGCAAACGGGAAGAGGAAGCTGCCGGTCGAGGCGTTCGCGTCGGAGCGGCGGCTCATGTTCATCTGAAAGCCCAGCGCGCTGGCGGTCGAACTCGTCGAGCAGCCGACGCCGAGAGCGCCGGGACACCCCGGCCCGGCGGGCGTACAGGTTCCGCAACCGTTCAGCTGAAGCGCGCAATACTGATGCGTCGCCCACGATGCCCCCAGGTGGCGGAGCGCGCCGTCCTCGATGCGAACGAGGTTCAGGACCGAGATCGGATGCTGGTTCGTGTCGGCGACCCACGCGGCCGGCGCGTCGCCCTCATTGCACCAGTGGCCGGCGGCCGAGTACGCCCGCTCGCCGTTGGTGATCGCGTAGCCAACGAATCCGGGCATGTCATGCGCGACCAGGTCGGGACCGGCCGCGAGGCTGAGCGCGACGATCGCGAGGGTGCTGATGGGCATGGCCGTTCTCCCAGGGAGTGTCGGGGACGAGCCGACGGGCCCATCGTACGGTGCGGCCGGTGCCACATTCAATGGCGAGGAACGCGCCGGTCCGCGCGCCGCGACACACGTCCTCGTCGGAGGGTCACCGCGTCGTCACGGGGAACTCGCGCGTGTACTGGACGGCGCCCGCGGTGTTCTTGACTCGAATGAGGAGTTTCGTCGAACCGGTGGGTCGGATCGTGAAGCGCACGATGGCGGGAATGCCGTTGACGTAGGGGGCGGGCTTGCTCGCCGAGGGGCCGTATTGGTTCGGCCCCTGGGCGACGATGTTCCCGCCGTTGACGTCGGTGACTTCGACCGACTTGTCGCCCGTTTCCTTCGCCGCCCATGCGACCGTGATCTCGACTTCGCTGTCGACGTTGACGGCAATCGGGGGCACCAGATGCACCGTCGACGGAACGCCGGCCGCGGCGATGCCGCCCTCATGGGGATGACCCTGCATGCAGCCGACCAGCGCCGCGAGCGTCAGTGCGACGAGCGAGCCTCCGAGCCGATTCCATCCGCCGATGCGTCGCATATTCATAGGTGACTCTCCGCGCTTGCGTGGCCGATGTCCGAGCTGCAATGGACGCACCGTACCGTATGTTCGCCCGCTCGGCATCACGATGACGCGAGGGGAGCGTCGATCCCCATCGCGATCGATCGCGCGGATTCTGCCGAGAGCGACGCGCCGGCGCTCCACAGCGAGGCGAACGCCGCCGGGGCAAGCGTGGTCCGAAGCGCGTCGAGGGCCGCATCGCGCAGGGCCACCTCGGTCGGCGAGGCCTTCGCGCCGAGCGCTTCGCGGCGGGCCTGGGCCGCGGCGAGGAGCATCACCGCATGGTCGCCTCGATGAAGGGCTTGGGCGACGACGCCGGCCAATTCGATGGCGTGGACGAAGGGCTCAGGCTGCCGTTCGTACGGCGAGTGCTGAAGGGCTCGGGCCACCCAGCGGGCCGCGGCCCGAGCGTCGCCCCGATGGAGTGCGACGCGGCCCAGGGTGTGGGCGGCGGTGCCGGCCCGCTGGGCGTCGCCCAAGCGCTCGAAGGCAGCGAGCGCCGGGGTGAGTTGGGCGACGGCCGCGGCATCATCGCCCCGGGCCAGGGCACAGAGTCCGAGGGTCAGCCGAAGCTCGTTCTCGACGACCCCGTCGCCCATCGCGGTCGCGATGCCGAGGGCCTCGGAGAGCGCCAGCTCGGCAGCCTCGGTCGAGCCAAGTTCCTTCTCGACCAGACCGACGTTGTTGAGGACCAGGGCCAGGCGCCGGAGCGAGCCCTGACGCGTCGGGTCCTCCGCGGGCGGCACCAGGTCACGGGCCAGCCGCAGCGCCTCGCGGGCGTGATGGCGGGCCAGCGTGAGATCCTGGAGCCAAGTCATCTTGAAGGCGGCGCTGTGGAGCCGCATCTGCCGAAGGTCGCTGGCCCCGCCGCGCACCGTCAGCAGTGCCGTGATCGTGTCGGTCGCCTCGCCATACAGCGATCGCGGATACCAGAAGTCCTGGAGGGCGATGGCGATGTCCGCGGCGAGATCGCGGGTCTCCGGCGCCGCCATCGCGATCTCGATCGCCCGCCGGCAGTTTCCGTGCTCGAGGGCGATCTCGTCGGCCCACCGGGCCAGGCCTGCGCCGTCGAGCGCCGTGCCCGCGTCACGGCGGCGCGTCGGCAGGGTCGCCCGCTGGGCGACGTGGGCGACGAAGCGCTCGCGGAGCTCGATCGACTCGCGCTGCGAGCGCGTCTCCAGGAGCCGGGCCCGGCAGAGCCGGCCGAGCGGCTCGGGCGTCCAGAAGCGGGCGCCGCCTCCGCGGTCGTCGAACTCGATGATCGAGCGCCGCGAGAGGGCCAGGACGAGGTCGGCGACGGACTCCTGGGCTAACAGTTCGTCCGCGCAGACGGCCTCCGCGGCGTCGAGCGTCCACGGTCCCGCGAAGACGGCCAGCCTGATCAGCAGGCGGCGCTCGTCGGCGGTCGCGCTCTCGAGGTCATCGCGGGCCATGGCCAGCAGCCGCTCGTCGGTGTCCGCGGGGAGCGCGGGAGGGGAGGAGTTCCGCTGGCCCGGCAGGGTGCCCAGCAGTCGATTGCGGATCCGCGACGGCGGCGTGATCGCGACCTGCCCGGCATAGCGAAGGAGGAGCGCCGGGAGGCCGTCGGTGGCCCGGCAGATCTCGGCGACGTCCGTTGCGTTGCCGCGTTCGACGCGGAAGCTCGGTCGCGTCAGTCGGGCCCGCGACTCGAAGAGCCGCACGGCGTCGTGGCGGACGATCCGCTCGAGATCGAGCTCGGAGGCGAACGGGACGCTCAGCCGCGGCACGCGGAACTCGGCGGTGCCCGGCACGCAGCGGCGGGCGGTGATGAGCGTACGGATGTCATGGCGCCGAAGGAGCGGCACGAGGCCCGCGATCGCCTCGATCGCACCGTCGGCGTTGTCGATGAGGAGGGTCATCGCGCGGCCGACGAGCCGGGCCTCGAGAGGATCGTCGCAGGCGACGCCGCGATCCGCGGGCGGGAGCGCGGAAAGGAGGGCCTCGCGAAGGCGCTCCGGGCGCTCGAGCGTCGAGGCGTCGATCGCGATCGCGCCGTCGGCCTGGGCGTCGAGCGTCTGCCGCGCGACGCGGAGCGCGATCCAGGACTTGCCGCAGCCATGCGGACCGGTCGCGGTGACGGCACGCTCCTCGTCGAGCAGGGACCGCAGCGCGTCGCGCTCGCCCTGCCGCTCGACGGCGCTCGGCGGCGCTGCGCGGAGATTCGAGGGAAGGTGTCGCCGCCGTTCGTCGGCCCCCGGGCCTTCCGGCGTGAGCAGCCGAATCGCATCGCCGATGTCGCGCAGACGATTCGATGGCGTGCGCTCGAGGCAATGCCGCACGCAGTCGCGGAGGTGCCGTGGCAGGGACTCGAGCGCCGACCAGTTCGGCTCGCGATGGAGGACCGCGTCGATCCGCTCCTTCACCGAGGTCGGCTGCGGAACGTAGAGCGGCTCGCGGGTGAGGCATTCGAAGAGGACGCAGCCGAAGGCCCAGATGTCCGCACCGCGATCGGCCCGCCCTTCGAGCTGTTCGGGCGACATGTAGGGCGGGGTGCCGGCGATCGGCAGCGTGACCGAGGACTCGCCCGCGCCGCGCTGCATGACCGCGGCGATGCCCCAGTCGAGGACCACGACGCCTCCCTCGCGCGTGACCATGACGTTCGCCGGCTTGAGGTCGCGATGGACGATCGGCTGCGGGCGCGAGTGGGCATAGTCGAGGACCTCGGCGATGCGCCGGGCGAGTCGGAGGGCCTCCTCGAGCGGCGGGTTCCGTTCGCGAAGATGCGCGCCGAGCGTCGTGCCCTCGACGAACTTCATGACGATGCAATAGCGATCGCCGTCCTCGACGAACTCGTGTACGGTGGCGATGCCCGGGTGATCAAGCGCCGCGAGCGTCTCGGCCTCGTGCAGCAGACGCGCCCGCCAGTCCGGATTGCGGGCGACCTCGGGACGCACGAGCTTGAGGGCCACCGCCCGGCTCGGTCGGGACTGCCGGGCGAGCCAGACCTCGCCCATGCCGCCGGCGCCGAGAAAACGCTCGAACGCATAGCGATCGCCGATCGGCGCCGGCAACGGGCGCGGCGAAGCCTTCGCCGAGGCGAGCATGGCATCGACGCCCTCAAGCGCCCATGACCCCGCGGTGTTCTCGGGATCCCCGGGATTCGAACCGCCCGTCGTCATTGCGGCGAGAGCATATCGACCGGGGCGGCGTTCGCTTCGTTTCGGTGGCTTTCGGTGGGGGGCGCGCTGGCGGTGGTTCGTTCACCACGGAGGGCACAGAGGGCACAGAGGGGGCACAGAGAGATTCGAAGGGACGGGAGTGCGCTCAGTCGCCAGGTATGGTGTACCCGCTGAGACGCCTGCCTGAACGATTGGAGTCCCTTCCTTTGCTGCTTCTGTGATGTTCTCTGTGCCCCCTCTGTGTCCTCGGTGCCCTCTGTGGTGAACGAACACCGTCACAAGCGCAGCAGCGGCGAGGTTGGCAAGGCCCCGTCGCCAGCGCCGTGTTAGTTGCAGGGTCCCCAGGCGCCGAGGAGGATGGCCATGTCCGCGGCGTCGGTCGTGCCGCTGCCGTTGAGGTCGCCCATGACCGTGCCCCATGCGCCGAGCATCACGGCGAGGTCGCCGGCATTCACGACGTTGTCGTGATTGAGGTCGCCGAAGCACCCCGGATCGACGGGAAGGACCGAGGCCCACGTCGTTCCGACGCGGATCTCGTCGGTGGTGAAGCCGCCGCCGTTGTCGATGCGGAGGTAGGTCGGGATCGCGTTGACCGGGCCGACGCTGAACTGGGCGAGGGCGAAGGAGGGCTCGGCGCTGCCGATGGTCGGGTCGAGGTAGAGCTTGTAGGTGATGCCGTTGCCGACGTTCTTCGAGATCTTCACCACGACGAGATAGGTTTCGCCCTGGATCAGCTCGGCGTTCGAGATGTCGCCCAGGCCTTCGCTCAGCATCATGCCGAAGCTGTACATGCCCATGGGCGACCCAACGGTCATCTCATAGGGGTAGGTTCCGAAGGAAAGTCCGCCCCAGATGCCGTAGCCGGCATCGGCCCGCAGCAGGAAGGAGACATAGAGCTGGGTCGCTCCTGGAGGAAGCGCGCCGAAGGAGCGGTAGTAGGCCGACATCGGATAGACGCCCTGACCGACTTCCGACACCGCGGCGCCGGGGGTCGTATCGAGATTCGGATAGGCAAGGCCGGGGCCGCTGATGGCGGTGACCGCGTCGTAGGTCTGATCGAGCCACGCGCTGGTCCAGCCGGTGCCTCCCGTCCAGCCCTGAAGATCGGCGACGGGGCCGCCGCCGAAACCGTCATAGGACATCAGTTGCGCCGACGCGGAGGTCACACAGCACGCAGTCGTAGCGAGTGCGGCCGCGAGGAGAGTCGATCGAGTCTTCATGGGAGATCCCTCGGAGGTGCATGCGGCCATGCGACAACACGGCCCGCAGGCGCCCAAAAGTGCAGAGCGAGGTCCTCCAAGATTCACACCGCTTCGCGAAGGAAGAAAAAGAGCAGTCGTCCGGGTTCAGGGCAATGCGTGCCTCAGGCGCTCTTCCACCCGTATTCGACGACGCGATGCTCGAAGCTCCCGTCGTCAAAGAGGTCGACGAGCCCATAGCAGGGCGGGGCGTGATTGGGGTCTGCCTTCCACCATCCGCCGCAGACCGCGCCATCGCAGCAGTAGGTCACGCCGTCGGCTTCACATCGATCGATGAGGTGCGTGTGGCCGGAGAGGACCAGCTTCACCCGACGACTTGTCCGGAAAAGCTGGTGGATCGGCTGGGCGTCGAGGTGCATGAGGCCGCCGGAGATCGTGCCCCGATTGTCCTTCCCGCGATAGCCCGATCCATGCATGAGCGGCGTCACGCTCACGATGGGAACGTGCGATACGACGACCGTCGGAAGCGTCGTTGCTGCGAGGTCCTTCTCAAGCCACGCCCGTTGGGGTTCGCTCAGGAGCGCGACATAGCCGCACTCGTTGTTTGGGTCGCGCGATGTCGAATGGAGGACGATGAAGTGCCAGCCCGCCCGGTCGAAACTCCGCCACTCGGCGTCGAGGCCGAGCTGGCTGCGGGCGAGGGCGGTGCCGTATTCGCTCTCCGTGCCGTTCGAGCCGCACTTGGCCTTGCACCATCCCCAGATGTCGTGGTTGCCGAGGCAATGCTCGAGCGGCAGCCGGCAATGTTCCTTGAGCATGCGGGTGAGGAGATCCCAGCGGTCGCGGGCAACGCCGAGCGCAGTTTCCGAAGAGTCGAAGATCAGGTCGCCGCCGGTCACGATCAGCTCGGCCGACTGCGGCGCGGCCTGCACGTGGCGCAGCGCCGCCTCGAAGCCGGCGGGGGCGTTCCGTTCCGCGAAGAGGTGGATGTCGGTGAAGTGGGCGAAGCGAAGCGTGCGGGTGCGGGCGGTGCCGTTCGAGCGGCGGGTCGGTGCGGCGGGAGAATCGGCCGCGGCGCCGACGGCAAAGGCTCCCGCCGCACCGGCGGCCAGCGAGCCCACAAAACCGCGGCGATCAAGCTGCGAGGGAGGGATCTTCGCGTCCATGCGGGCAGCGTAGCGGAGGGGCCGCGGGGATTCATTGGCGGCGAATCCCTCCCCGGCCGCGTCGGTAGACTCTGACCCGGCGTACAGCCACAGGAGATTCGCCATGCGATTGTTCAATCGTCGTTCAGCGGTGGTGTCGGCAGCGTTGTGTGCCTCGGCGATCGCGTGCTCCTGTGTTGCCCAAGAGAGCGCCTCGCCTCCGCCATCGCCGGCTGGTGCGACCACGGCGGCTCCCGCCCCGAAGCCCGGAGCGCCCTTCGTCCGACTCGTCGAAGACCCCTCGGGCGTCATGGCCCTCGAACTTGCCTCGCGGAGCTACCGCCGCGCCGACGGGAGCGGGCCGACGGTGCATCTCGTCGGGGCAATGCATATCGCCGACAAGAGCTTCTATGAGGCGAAGCAGACGGAGCTCGATCGCTGCGACCTCGTGCTCTTCGAGGGGGTGAGGTCGACCGGCATGGGCGAGATCGCTTCGACGCTCGACGATGCCGGCAAGGCCGACGCGACCGCGAAGCGGATGAAGTTCCTCACCCAGCTCGCCGTCAGCGCCCGCGAGCGGACCGGGCATTTCGCAAAGGACCTGACGGAGCTTGCCGCGGACGTCGGCCGATTCGGCGCGTTCGTCGAGCGATCGAAGCTCGATGGCTGGGGCCATTCGTTTTCCTTCGTCGTGAAGGACATCCCGGCGGCCGACGGCGCGGCCGCGAAGCAGCGGGTCCAGATGCGATCGTTCGGCTCCGACGGCAAGGAGGGGGGCGAGGGAACCGCGGCGGACATCGTGGTCGACAGCGATCCGGTCCGGGTCGATCGCGCCGCGTCGAGCCAGCGCTCCGACAACCTGCAGGCCCGCTTGGCCAAGCTCCTGGGCGTTGCGTTTCAGATCGATGAGATGGACTCGACGAAGGCGAACTGGCGGAACAGCGACATGGACATCGATGCGCTCCGCGTCCTGCTCGAGAAGTCCGGTCCCGACGCGGACCGCATCCTGCGGATCCTCGATGGCGAGAGCTTCGAGGCGAGGGTCGCGGGGCTCTTCCTTTCGCTCATCGGCACCTCGAAGACGCTCAGCGCCGCCGTGAAGGTCGTGATGCTCGAGTCGCTCTCCAACACCGAAGCGTCGTTTGACGCCTTCGGCACCAGCGAGGCGCTGCGGGCCGTGCAAAAAGTGATCATCGACGATCGCAATCGAATCGTCCTCGACGACCTCAAGCGGGTCATCGCCACGGAGAGCGACAAGAAGTCGATCGCCATCTTCTATGGCGCAGGCCACATGCCCTCCTTCGAGCGCAGCCTTCGGGATGAGTTCTGCCTCACGCCGGTCGCCGACGCATGGACTCCGGCGATGCGGGTGGATCCGAAGGAAACGGGGCTGTCGAAGGCCGAGTGGAAGCGGGTGCGGGACATGGTGGAGAGCGTGGCGTCGCGGATGCGCTCGGCGCCGTACGAAAAGTGATCGGGTCGCGGTCGCCTCGTCGCTCGAATCCCTGCAACCGGCCCCCCGTGGCTGTGTACTGTCGTCCGGATCGGACGAAGTCGATCCGTCGAACGCGAATGTTGGCAATCCAGCAGATCGTTCAACGGATTCGGCCGCAGGCCGGTACCATCGGTGTCGCTATGCGGTGCTGGCGATCACGACCGTGATCGCCGATGCACACGTCAGCGGGTTCAGCCGACCGCCGTCGAGCCCGATCGAGCGAGCTGCCCTGGCCAGTGGCCTTCGGCACCATGCATGATCGCGAGGCTCCGTGTGGGGCAGACGGCCTGAACCCGATTCGCTCCCTTGCGGGCCGGCGATTCTGGCGCGTGCACGTCGCGGCGAATGGACTTTGTGGGTATCGCGCAGACGAGCGGGTCTCGATCGATTCTTGCGATTGTCTCCCGCGCGGTCGCTGCGCACGCGATGCACCGAGTGATTTGGACTCGCATGCATCGGCGCTGTCTCGCGCCGCCGATCGGCGCGGCGTGGGACGGCGAGACTCGTTGCGGCAACTCGTGGCGCTCGTTGCGCCAGGACGCCTCACTTCGTTGCGGCCAAATCGATATTCACGCAACCCCGACCTTCGGTGTACGAATGATCACGGAACCCGGGCCGACGGCCCCACACGCCGCCCCACCCAACCGCAGGCTCGGCCCCCATGTCAGGGGCCTGCGATGCACGCTCGCGTTGATTTCGTTTCGGCGGATCGGCTCTTCCTGAACGCGCACCCGTTCTTTCGGTGCGCGGTCGGGGTGCGTAGGAGTCATTTCAACGACGTGCACGAATGCGTGACGATCGTCATGCGGCAGCGCTGTCGCTGCGCATGGGGGCGATCGTGCGCCATCACCCTCGCGGTCCCACACGCCGCGGAAAGGATGTCAGATGTCAAGGACGGAAGCACGGAGGACACCAACCTCCACCCACCCATCGAGCAGGCAGCGTCACGGACGCACGAACCGGGCACTCGGATTCACCATCGTCGAGCTGCTCGTCGTGGTGTCGATCATCGCCCTGCTCATCGCGATCCTCCTGCCGGCGATCGGCAAGGCCCGCGATGCGGCCCTGGTCACGCAGAGCCTCGCCAACCTCCGCAACATGAGCGCCGCGAATGCGGCCTACGGCGCGGACTGGTCCGATCGGCAGTTCACCGCGATTCCCGATGACGCCGGCCTTGTGCAGGGCAACTGCGCGACCTATCTGACCGCCGTGGCATGTCCTCCGCAGCAGCTGCTCGGCTGGGGCAACAACAACGGCACGTCGACGATGTGGGGCTACTTTCTCGGCAGCACCGGCCAGTGCGCCCAGTACAGCTACACCGGCAACTGCGGCAACTGGTCGACGTACAAGCCGATCGAGTTCAGCGGCGTGAATGCGGGCTTCGGATCATTCCGCATGCCCAACGTCAAGGCCTTCGCCGGCTACGTGAACAACAAGTTCTACGACCCGGTGTTCTGGGCGCCGAAGGACAAGATCAACCTCGCGATCGCGGAGAAGTACTTCCAGCTCCCCGACCAGTTCACGTCGAGCAACAGCGAGATCGCCTACAGCACCTACTGCTTCAGCCCGGCGGCGATGTACGCGCCGGACGTGATGTCGAGCGCCGGCTTCAAGAATCCCAACTCGCTGCCCGCGGGCTACCGCTCGCCGGCGGTCGGCCTGGCGACCTACCCGGACCTGAAGACCCGCATGCTCGAGCACTCGTGGCTCCAGAACGCGGAGTCGTCGGTGAACTCGAACTTCGCCGGCGGCAACGAGCCCTGGTACTTCAACCACGGCTACAACAGCGCCCCGGCGACGCTCTTCTTCGACGGCCACGTTGCCATGATGGGCGTGGGCGATGCGATGGAGTCGGACGCCCGCGCGAAGGCGACCGCGCCGGCCGGCTTTGCCGAGAAGGGCCTCTGGCACCGCGGTACCCCGATGGGCACCTACTTCGGTGGCCAGAGCTACGACTTCCTCGTCAACACCTCCTACCACGTCTTCACGACCGACGGCATCCAGGGTCGCGACACGATCGGTTCGAAGTGACGTCCTGACGCCATTCGCCATCACATGATCACCGGGCCCGCTCGCAGGAGCGGGCCCGGTGTGCGCGCCGAGCGGTTCAGCGCAACGAAAAGCCCCGGCCCCTCGCGAACGAGGGAGCCGGGGCGTGAGCGGGTCAGGTCAGGCCGGACGCGAGGTCAGTTCCACGCGCCGAGCAGGATGGCCAGATCCTCGGGACCGACCGAGCCGTTGCCGTCGAAGTCGGCGCCGCTGTTCGAGGCGGCGCCCCACTGGCCGAGGAAAAGGGCAAGGTCAACCGGGCCGACGACGCCGTCGGCGTCGAGGTCAGGCGAGTACTTCAGACCCTTGAAGAGGGCGAAAGCTCGGGCCGCCGCATTCTTGCCGGCGGTGGAACCGGTGTTCCGTGCGGGGAGGTCGTCGGCCCGCGGGTGAATGCCGCCGTAGATGCGGCTGATCGCAGCCTCGTCAGCCGCGTCGTAGTAGGTCGCCCACTGGAGCTTCACCGGCTGCGTCGGGCCATTCTCGAACTTCAGCCAGCCCGCGGGCACGATTCGCTCGGCGAATCCGCCGGGGAAGTACTTGCTGCCGGTGAACTGGGTCAGCGCTTCCGCCGTCGCGCGGCTGAAGGTGCTGTGACCCGATGTGTAGCCGGGGAAGGGCGGCGTGACGAAGTTGGAGGCCTGGTAGGGCATCCAGCGCTCGGCAAGCTCCCAACCCACGCCGTAGGTCTGGTTCTGCGAGTTGTCCGGGCCGAGGGTCGGGGCGCCAAGATAGATGCCGACGTTGCCGCTCTTGCGGCGCAGGCCGATCTTGTCGACGACCGAGGTCCACGGCGTCACGTCGATGATGCCGTCGTCGAAGTAGTCGAGCTCCTGGCCCACGTAGCCGGTGAAGCCGCTCACCAGGGCGTGCGTGCAGTTGCCGATCTGCTTCATGGTGAAGTGCGTGGTCAGGTCAGCGGCGCCGAGGGAGAAGTTGGTCTTCGCGATCACAAAGAGGCCATCGGGTCCCAGGTTTTGGCCGTTGAGGCTGATGGCCAACTGCACGCGACCCTGCGCGTCCGGCACCTTGGTCTGGACCTCATCGCCGATGACGATGTAGGTGAGGCCGTCGAGCGAGGCGTTCGCCGGGCCGGCGATCTCGACGTATTGGTCCTTGTCGTTGCCGGTCTGGTCGAGGCGGATCTCGTTGATCTGGATCGTCGCGGGGAGCCGCTTCTGACCGAGGTTCAGCGCGTTGACGGTGTCGTCCTCGCCGGCGGCGAACGCACCGATCTTCCACGTTCCGGCCTTGGCGCGATAGATGTGGCCGGGCAGCGGACCGGTCGTGGTCGATCCGGTCGTGGCGCCGGCGCTGAAGCCGCCGAGCCAGCTCTTCACGGCGATGTCGTTGACATGCGAGTTCGTGCCGATTGGCTCGCCGGTGAAGGGGTCGTAGACGAGTTCGGGGAAGTCCTCGAACTTGCCGCCCGGAGCGACGTCGGCTGCGGTGACGAGCTCGATGAGGCCGGGGATGAGCGGAAGGCCGGCGGCGTTGTAATGGGGGAGCTGCGGATCCGAGGACTGTCCGAGCTGGGCGAGGTAGCGCACGAAGGAGATCGGGCGGGCCGAGTCGTAGTAGCCCTTCATGCCCCAGGCGATGATCGCCGCGTCGTGGGCCGCGCCGGCGATCGAGAGGTACATCTTGACGTCCCACTGGAGACGGTCGACCTCGGGGCCGACGCCGCCGATGCGGTACTCGATGTTCGGGTCGTCCGAGACTTCGTTGCCGACGACGTGCCAGTGGCCGGGGGGCGTCTCGGAGTCGGGGCCGTCCGCCCACCACTCGGCGAGGATGCGGGTGTAGTCGGCGAGCTTCTGCACGTTCGACGCGTACGGCTGGCCGGTCACCGGATTCACCGGGTATCCCACCTGGGTGTAGCTGCCCAGCGGCGAGTTGTGATAGACGTTGAGGCCGGTGTCGATCGTCGTCGGGAGGGTCGGGTCAAGCACGGCGCTCGATTCGATCATGTTCACCGCGTCGGCGATGTGCTGCGGCTGGCCGATGCCTGGCGGCGGTCCCTGATCGAAATAGAGGTTGTTCGTCGGGCTGCGATCGGGCTGGGTGAGACCGAAGGGCACCACGCCGTTCCAGTGGGGGCAGATCGCCGACTGAATCGCGGCACCGACGATCTCGCCGTTCTGAAGCACGAGGAAGTCGAAGGCCAGCGGCTGCCAGCGGTTCGCGTTGTTCATCACGCAGCCCGGGATCTTGAAGGGCAGCGAGGGGTTGATCGGAACGTAGCCGTTGTTGGGGGCATAGTTGCCGGCCTCGTTGGCGCCGTCGACGAGACCCGCGGCGAGGATCGCCGCGGCGATGCGATTGCCGATCGCCGCGGGGGTCGTGCCCACGGTCGAGGTGTTGTTCTTGTCGTAGCCAAGCTGGAGGAAGAGCGAGTCGAGGTTGGCCTGGATCGTCGCCACGTTCGGGCCGTTGCCGGCGACGAAGCGGGCCTTCAGCACGCGATAGGCCGCGTAGCTGATGGTCTCGCGCCGGGCGGCGTCGACGTCGGCGGCGGTGTTCTTCTCGAGGAAGAAGACGCCGCGGGCGGTCGGGTCGTAGGTCGCCCATCCGTCGTACATCGCGGCGGAGGTGTGATAGAGGTTGCGGGCGTGGACGGGCGGGCGCGGGGTGGCGATGCGGATCGCCTGCAGAATCTCTTCATCCCACTGGCGAGCGATTGACCAGGCGGGGTTCACACCCCCTGCGAGTGCCGTCGATGCGAGCGTCGACGCGACGACGGACGCCACAATACCGGCGCGCAGAACCATTCCAGTGTTCAACATGTGCATCTCTCTCTCTTCTCGTGCGCGGCTTCCGCTGGACTGGAAGACCGCAAGTCGGGCCCGAGAGGGGGCCCCGCGCATCGGCTGGACCGGCGATGCGCGGTGACAAGCCCCCCATTGGGAACGCATCGATTGTTACACCAAGTTCCGCGATTGCCAGAATTCACCCCGGCAAATCCCTGAGGTCAGTCCCGCGAAGCAAAGCCGAGTTATCGCGACCCTCACGATCTCGACACCATCGTGGGCCGTCACAATCTCGCCAATCCCTCCCCACGCGGGGCGCCCTCGTGGTGCCCGCGTTCCATCACCCCAGAAGCGAATCGCCATGGCTGTGCCGATCTCCTCCCCTCACCCCACCCTCGTTGCGGTCGTCGGCGCCATCCTTCTATGGGCGGCTCCGCCAGCGTCCTCCGGTCCCGCCGTGCCGCCGGTCGCTCCCGATCCGGTTGCGGCTCCCGCGCCGACGCCCGGCTTTCCCGCCGCGTGGGTCGGTCGCTGGAAGGGGGATGCCACCGCCGACACCGGGGTTGGTGAGCCGATGCGGTTCACCATGGAGATGAACATCGCCGCCACCGAGCAGCCCGGTCGTTTCCAGTGGACCGTCATCTACGACGGTTCGACCGGTCGCCAGGAGCGGCCCTACGAACTCGTCGTCAAGGATGCCGCCCGCGGCGAGTACGCGATCGACGAGAAGAACAGCATCGTCCTCGACGCCCGCTTGCTGAACGGCACGCTCTACTCCCACTTCCTCGTCGAGGGCACGCGGATCGCCACGCGCGAGCGGCTTGAGGGTGAGGGTACTGCCGACGGCCCACGGATCGAGGTCGAGATGATCGTCACCCGCGACGCCGATGCGACGTCGACCGGCAAGGCCGAGGGCGTCCCGGAGGTCCTGAGCTGGATGCCGCGCTCGATCCAACGGGCCACGCTGCGCCGCGTGCCGGCCGCCGCGCCCCCGAAGCCGGCGCCCTAACGCGGCGCGCACGGCGACACTCCGCGCACGAACGCAACGGGGCCCCGGTCCTTCGACCGGGGCCCTGTGATCGCATCGCACCTCTCTCGGTGTGCGCAGCGGAGGTGTGGCGGGGGCGACCCGCCGTGAGGTTAGAGCGTCCACGCTCCCAGCAGGATCGCCAAGTCCGCCGCGTCGACCGCGCCGTCGCCGTTGAAGTCGGCGCCGCTGTTTGCGGCTCCGCCCCACTGGCCGAGGAAGCTTGCGAGGTCAATCGCATCGACGATGCCGTCGGCGTTCATGTCGGGCGAGTACTGCAGGCCGTGGAAGAGCGCGAAGGCCCGGGCAACCGCGTTCTTGCCGATGATC
Organism: Phycisphaerales bacterium; assembly: GCA_044220875.1. Classification (GTDB taxonomy): domain Bacteria; phylum Planctomycetota; class Phycisphaerae; order Phycisphaerales; family SM1A02; genus JAEUIT01. The sequence continues at coordinate 62,810 of JBGAQH010000008.1, forward strand.
GCCCCGTCGACGCGGCCCGGCAGGTCATCCGCCCGCGGGTGGATGCCGCCGTAGATGCGGGAGATGCCCGCGTCGTCTGCCGCGTCGTAGTAGGTCGCGTACTGGAGCGTGATCGGCGCCGCCGGACCGTTCTCGAACTTCAGCCAGCCGGCGGGGATCACCTCGGTGTCGATGCCGCCGGGGAAGTACGCGCTGCCGGTGAACTGGGTCATCGCCTCCGCGGCCGAACGGCTGAAGGTGCTGTGACCGGAGATGTAGCCGGGGAAGGGCGGCGTGACGAAGTTGGATGCCTGGTAGGTCATCCAGTGATCGCCAAGCAGCCAGCCGGCGCCGTAGAGCTGGTTGCGCGAGTCATCCGGCCCGAGGGTCGGCGCGCCAAGATAGATGCCGACGTTGCCGCTCTTGCGGCGCAGGCCGACCTTGTCGACGACCGAGGTCCACGGCGTCACGTCGATGATGCCGTCGTCAAAGAAGTCGAGCTCCTGTCCGGCGTATCCGGTGAAGCCCGAGACGATGGCGTGCGTGCAGTTGCCGATCTGCTTCAGCGTGAAGTGCGTCGTCATGTCGGCGGTGCCGAGGGAGAAGTTCGTCTTCGCGATGAGGAAGACGCCATCCGGCCCGAGGTTCTGCCCGTTCAGGCTGATGACGGTCTGGATGCGGCCCTGGGCGTCCGGCACCTTGGTCTGGACCTCGTCGCCGATGACGATGTAGGTGAGTCCGTCGAGCGAGGCGTTCGCCGGGCCGGCGATCTCGATGTACTGGTCCTTGTCGTTGCCGGTCTGGTCCAGTCGCACTTCGTTGATCTGGATGTTCCGCGGCGAACGGGACTGCCCGGCGTTGAGGGCGCCGGGCGTGTCATCGACGCCGAGGCTGAAGCTGCCGATCGCCCACGTGCCGTTCGCGTTGCGCTTGATGTGGCCGGGGATCGGGCCGGTCGCCGAGACGCCGGTCGTCGTGCCGGCGTAGAAGCCGCCGAGCCAGCTCTTCACGGCGAGCTCGCCGACGTGCGTGTTCGTCCCGATCGGCTCGCCGCTGAACGGGTCGTAGACGAGTTCGGGGAAGTCCTCGAACTTGCCGCCTGGAGCGACGTCCGCTGCGGTGACGAGCTCGATGAGGCCGGGGATGAGCGGCAGGCCGGCGGCGTTGTAGTGCGGGAGCTTCGGATCCGAGGACTGGCCGAGCTGGGCAAGGTAGCGGACGAAGGAGATCGGGCGGGCGGAGTCGTAGTAGCCCTTCATGCCCCACGCCGTGATGGCCGCGTCATGATCGGCGCCGCCGACGGTGAGGTACATCTTCACGTCCCACTCGAGACGATCCACGATCGGGCCGACGCCGCCGATGCGGTGCTCAAGCGCCGGGTTGTCCGAGGCCTTGTTCGCGACGACGTGCCAGTGGCCGGGGGGCGTCTCGGAGTCGGGGCCGTCGGCCCACCACTCGGCGAGGATGCGGGCGTAGTCGGCGAGCTTCACGACGTTCGAGCTGTAGGGCAGGTTCGTGATCGGATTGACCGCGTAGCCCTGATGGGTGTACGTCCCGAGCGGGGAGTTGTGGTAGACGTTCAGACCGATGTCGATCGTCTCCGGGTTCGTCGGGTCCAGCACCGCGCTCTTCGCGATCATGTCCACCGCATCGCTGATGTGCTGCGGCTGGCCCACGGTCGGCGGTCCGCCGGTGTCGAAGTAGAGGTTGTTCGCGGGATTGCGGTCGGGCTGGGTGAGGCCGAAGGGCTTCACGCCATTCCAGTGCGGGCAGAGCGCCGCCTGAATCGCCGCGCCGACGATCTCGCCGTTCTGGAGCACGAGGAAGTCGAAGGCCAGCGGCTGCCAGCGGTTCGGGTTGTTCATCACGCAGCCCGGGATCTTGAAGGGCATCGACGCGTTGACGGGAACGTAGCCGTTGTTGGGGGCATAGTTGCCGGCCTCGTTGGCGCCGTCCACGAGACCCGCGGCGAGGATCGCCGCGGCGATGCGATTGCCGATCGCCGCGGGGGTCGTGCCCACGGTCGAGGTGTTGTTCTTGTCGTAGCCGAGCTGGAGGAAGAGCGAGTCGAGGTTGGCCTGGATCGTCGCGATGTTCGGACCGTTGCCGTTGACGAATCGGGCCTTCAGCACGCGATAGGCGGCGTAGCTGATGGTCTCGCGCCGGGCGGCGTCGACGTCGGCGGCGGTGTTCTTCTCGAGGAAGAAGACGCCGCGGGCGGTCGGGTCGTAGGTCGCCCATCCGTCGTACATCGCGGCGGAGGTGTGATAGAGGTTGCGGGCGTGGACGGGCGGGCGCGGGGTGGCGATGCGGATCGCCTGCAGGATCTCTTCATCCCACTGGCGAGCGATTGACCAGGCCGGGTTCACGCCACCGGCGACGGCAGGCGCGGCCAATGCGATGGCGCCCAAGGATGCAATGAGGCATCCGGTCAGGGTTCGCCCAAGGACTTGCGATATGGGGTTCAACACGAGGGACCTCTCTCTGCCCCAACCCGCATGGGTCTTTCAGGGGCGTCTCAGGGAGCTGATCCGGACTCGTGGAATGGAGCCCGGGGGAGCGTTCGGGTGGATGCGCGTCACTGCCGTTTGAAAAGCAGGGGCGCGCGATCACCAAAGGCCCCCCCCGGGGTTGCCGAGAGTCTTCTCCCAACACGGACGAATGCCAGCGACAGCGCCGGAAAACGCGAACATTGCGATCGCGATGGTGCAGTCGCGCCATCGGTCGGGACTCCGCCCGGAGCCGACGGTTACGCTGCCCGCGTGACTCGAATCAACGCTCGTCCCGCCTTGCTCGCTGCCCTCGTCCTTTCGACCGTCCTTGGCGGATTGGGCGGCTGCCGCTCCCTGCCGTCCTCCCCGGCGGTCGCCTTCGACCAGAGTTCGATGCGAAACGCCCGGGTTGCCGTGCCTCGCCAAGATCCGGCCGCCGAACTGGTGTACTTCGCCCGCGAGACGCCGAGCCTCGAGCAGGCCGCCGCGATCGGAGCCGCCGCGCCGCACGTTCGGTTCGTCACGGGGCTCTCCCGCGAGGAGGCGACTCGACGCGCGGCCGAGGCCGACGGCGCCGACGTGCAATATGCGACGCCGGAGTTTCTTCGCGCCGCCACGCGCCTTCGCTGGGTGCAGGCCCGCAGCGCCGGCGTCGATCGCTTTCTCGCCGTCCCCGAACTCGTCGCCCGCGACGAGATCGTCCTCACGAACTTCCGCGGCGTGCACGGGCCGGCCATCGCCGATCACTCGATGGCGATGCTGCTGGCCCTGACCCGCGACATGCCCGGCGCCGTCGAGGCGAAGCGCGAGGGCACCTGGTCACGCGATGCGTCGATGCAGCGCGTGGCGCTTGAGGGGCGCACCATGTTGGTCGTCGGGTTAGGCGGCATCGGCACGGAAATCGCCAAGCGGGCAAGCGGATTCGGCATGCGGGTGATCGCGACGCGGCGCGGCAATGATCCGGCGCCCTCCTATGTCGCGCGGGTCGGGAAGCCGAGCGACCTCCACGCGATGCTCGCCGAGGCCGACGTCGTGGCCATCGCCGTGCCCCTCACCGCCGAAACCGAAGGCATGTTCGACGCCGCGGCATTTGCGGCGATGCGGAAGGGGAGCTACCTCATCAACATCGCCCGCGGCAAGGTCGTCGTCACCGACGCCCTCATGAACGCGCTGCACGACGGCACGCTCGCCGGCGCCGGTCTTGACGTCACCGACCCCGAGCCGCTGCCCGCCGGTCATCCGCTGTGGAAGGAGCGAAACGTCGTCATCACCGCCCACGTGGCCGCCGACGCCCAGCTCACCGAGGCCCGCGGCATGGAGCTTGAGGTCGAGAACATGCGTCGCTTCGATCGCGGCGAGCCCCTGCTCAACGTCGTCGACAAGAGGCTCGGCTATTGACGCGCCGTCGTCTGTGGCGGCGGCAGCGGCGGCGGCGGTGACGCCGGACCCCATGACGCCGCGTTGTACGCGTCGGACCCGCCGCGGGCGATGGTGAGCGTCGTCCATTCGCTCCCCGCGCGGACCCGCGAGAGCTGGACGATTTGGCCGACGTGATAGGCGACGTGGGCAAGCGATCGCATGGCAGCGAGCGCGAGTGACTGGGCCTCGCCGCGGACCGTGACGGTGCGGGCGAGGTCATCGGCGCGGAGGGAGGCGAGCGAATCGAAGAGCGCCGACCAGCCCCGCTCCCAGTCGTCGAGCAGTTCGGCCCGCGATCCGTAGCGGTCAATGAACTCCTCGTCGCGGTGTCGCCAGGGCTTCTCGCCGTCGGTGGTGAGAACGTCGGTCCAGCGCGAGCGCAGGTTCCCGGCGACGTGCTTCATGATGATGGCGATCGAGTTGGTGTTCTCGTCCAGCGGCGCGCGCAGGGCCGCGTCCGAGAGCTGGGCGACGGCGCGGTCGGCGAGCTTCTTCTGGCTCCGAAACGTGCGGACGATGCCTTCGAGGGAGGCGGTCGCGATCGGGTCATCCTGCATGGCCGAATCCTATCGCGGACCTACTGCGCCGTTGCGCGGCGGCGGGCGCGGAGAATGATGCAGTCATCCTGCGGGTCGCCGTCGCGGTAGCTGCGGAGTCGGGCCATGAGCGTTGCCGCGGTCGCGTCGGGCTCGGCGGTCACCATGCGTTCGATCCCCTCGATGCCGAGCATCGTCCCGCCGCGCGGCTGCGACTCGCTCAGGCCGTCGGTGTAGAGGAGGAGCGAATCGCCGGCGGCGAGGGAGGCGCGGCCCTCGTCTTCGTCGAAGAACTCGGCGGGGCAGGCGCCGAGCATGCAGGTCGTTGACGCAAGCCGTTGGATGCGACCGTCGCCGCCGACGATGAGCGCGTCGGGATGGGCGGCGCTGGCGTAGCGAAGCGAACCCGAGACGGGATCGACGCGGACGACGATGGCAGTCGCGTACATCGAGTCGCGGGCGGTCGTGAGGCGAAGATAGTCGTTGAGCGATGCGAGCGTCGCCTTCGGCGCGGGGTCGTCGGTGGTGCCGGTGAGTCGAAGGAGTTCGCCGTGCAGGCGATTGACGGCAAGGGCCGCGGCGATGCCGTGGCCCGTCACGTCGATCAGGACGACGTGCGTTGCGCCGTTCGCGCTGCGGTGCAGGAAGGCGAGGTCGCCGCCGATCTCGCGCATCGGCTCGTAGGCGAGGTCCACCTCGAGCGGGCCGTCGACAATCGGCTCGGGCAGGAGGCGGTCGTGGATGCGGCGGGCGACATCGAGGTCCTCGCGCAGCTCGACGTAGCGTTCGCGCACCGCACGCTCGAGGGCGGCCCGCCGAAATCGGATGATCCGCAGGAGACAGATGCCGGCCCCGGGGAGGGCAATGCCGATGGCCACGGCCAGCACCAGCGTCGCGTTCTGGAGCCGATAGCCGAGCGGGTCGAAGAAGAGGACACCGATCACCGAGACGGTGACGAAGGGGATGATCGGCAGGAAGACCTCTCGCCATCGGAGCGGGAGGAAGGAACAGGCGATGACGTGGGCGACGAGGGTGAGGAAGAAGGGCGCGAGGGCAAGACCCTTCAGCGGATAGCCCATTGCCGCCGCCGCGGTCGCGGCGGCGATGCGAAGCTCCGGCGTGTAGGGGAGGAAGGCGAAGGGAAAGAGCGCAAGGAGCAACGCCACGCGGCGCTCGATCCGGTCGGAGGGGATGATTCCTCGACGAAGCCGTCGGAGCGGGAGGATCGTGATCGCCGCGATGAGCGCCACCGCCAGCGAAAGGCGAATCGCCGTGCCGCTCAGGGTCAGCGTCTGGTCGCTGTCATTGGTCCATGCGACGAACGTCGCGATCAGGAGTGCGACGGCCGCGACGCACGCGGCGAAGGTCAGGCAGCGCCGGGCCTGTCGCAGGCCATGGGCGCGAGCCGCCTCGCGGAGCTCGTAATCGAAGTCCTCGACCAGCGTCGCGGATCGCCTGGGGCGGGACTCGAGGGCCATCGCCCGATTGTACTGGCCGCGTCCTCAGTGCTGGCGCTTCGCTGCGATTCGCGCGTCGTTGGGCACCTTCACGTTGCGGGCGAGGCCCACGAGCGAGAGCCCGCGGATGACGAGGTAGCTCAGGTCGAACTGCCACCAGAAAAGGCCATGCCGGGCGGAGGTCGGAAAGGCGTGGTGGTTGTTGTGCCAGCCCTCGCCGAAGGCCAGGATGCCGAACAGCGGATTGTTGCGGCTCTCGTCGCCGGCGTTGAAGGGCTGTGCCCCCCAGATGTGGCAGACCGAGTTCACGCTCCAGGTGATGTGATGGAGGCAGAAGATGCGGGCAAGTCCGCCCCAGAGGAAGCCGAGCAGGACGCCCGTCCATGACATCGTGATCAGGCCGCCGATGATCGCGGGAAGAATGAGGCCGATCGCGACCCAGAGGACGAAGAGGTTGCTGACGCGCACGAGGGCCTTGTCCTTGCGGAGATCCATCGCGTAGCGGTCGAGATCCTCGGGGCGGCGGTGAAAGAGCCATCCGAGGTGCGAGTGGATGAATCCGCGCACCGAACCCATGAGGCTCGCGCCGTGGAGATGCGGCGAGTGCGGGTCATGCTCCTCGTCGCTGTGCTGATGGTGCTTGCGGTGGGTGGCGACCCAGTCGATGAGCGTGCCCTCGACAGCCATCGAACCGAGCACCGCCAGCGACAGCTCGACGGGACGCCGCGCCTGGAACGAGCGATGGGTGAAGAGGCGATGGAAGCCGACGGTCACGCCGAGCCCGGTGAGGAGGGTGCCGCCGACCAGGAGACCGAGGTAGAGCCAGCTGAAGCCGGTGCCCCAGAGAAGGATCATCGCGGTCACGAGCCCGGCGAAGGGGAGGACGACGGCGACGAAGTTGGTGATTCGGGTCCGGAGCGGAGCGAGCGGCGGAGGGCTCGCGGCCCCTTCGGCGAGGGGCGCCTCGATCCGATCGGTGAGTGCGACCAGGCGGGGTTCGGTCGGCAGGGCGGACTCGGCGTTGGTCAGGGAAACAAGGGAAGGGGTTGACTGAACAACCGTCGATTCGATCGAGGAATGCTGCATGAGAGGGTGGGAGGGTATGCGATGGAGGGCGTTCGCTTCTCGCCAAGGGCGACATTTGGTCGAAACGCGAGCGTGTCCGAGTGCTCGGAGGTCACCCGCGCGTGGAACCGGATCGTCGCGCCGCGGCGTTCTCGGATGTCGCCTTCGTGCGCGCTGGCGTTGCGGATGTGGTCTTCTTGCTTGCTGCCTTCTTGCTTGCTGCCTTCTTGCTCGCGGGCTTGCCGGCGGCGGTCGTGCCGACCTTCGCCTTTGCGGCGGCTTCCGACTTCGGACGTCTCGAACTCTGGCTCGCCAGGAGCGCCTCATAGCGACCGACGTACATGGCGCAGGTGGCGCGACGGAAGGTCTCGCCGATGACGTCGAGGGCGAGATCCTCCGCCTTCCTGAAGCGGATGCATGCCTTGCCCATGTCGAGCTTCTTGCCGGACTTCTTCCACGCGGCGGTGAACCACGCGGCGAGCTTCGGGTCCCCGTACACGGCCATGAGATAGAGGGCCATGTGATTCTTCTGCGCGGCGAGATGGGCGTACGGCAGCGGCTGTCGCGGGTCGCAGTGATAGCCGGCCGGGAAGAGCCGATGGGGGACGTAGTAGCCGATCATGCCGTACTGCATGCCCTCCTCGAAAGGCTTGTCGAGGTTCTTGAGGATGACGGCACGGACGGCCTCGATCGCCTCGCGCCGATCGGCGGAGAGCTCTGCGAGGTAGTCCTTCACGGTCGTGGCTTTCGACTGCATGGTGGCGGCATTGTGATCGACCGTTCGGAATCCGCCAGTGCCATCGTCGGACGATCGGTATCCTCGGCCGCATGAGCAAACGCGCCGCAACCGTGAAGCCAGCTCTGAAGCCAGCTCTGAAGCCAGCCGGGAAAGTCCCCAGTCGCGCGACGGGAGTCCGAGCGGCGCGGACGGTGCGGGCAGAGCGGAAGGAACTGAAGGACCTCAAGAACGTGGGGGCGGCGACGCTCGCCGACTTTGCCGTGCTCGGGATCCGTTCCGTCGCCCAGTTGGCGCGACGCGATCCCTTCCGACTCTATCGGGCCTTGTGCACCAGGACGGGGCAGCGCCACGACCCCTGCGTGATCGACGTCTTCATGGCCACGGTGTGGGAGGCAAAGGGCAATCGGCCGAAGGACTGGTGGGCGTTCACGCCAGAGAGGAAGGCGCTGTTGCAGCGCCGCACTCGGGACATGTCCGCCCATCGGTAGTGGCGTCGGTTGGCGCCTCAGCAAGCGGGTGGCCGCACGCAATGCACTCTCGCGAGGCGGCGCGACGCTTGCGGCGCTGGGCGTGACGCCATGTTCGGACGCTGAGCGCACACCAGGCAATGGTTCCCCACAGGAGTGAGTCGACGGCGGCGCCGGGCCACAGGGGGCGAAGCGGAAGGACGATCGGCGTGCTGCTCGATCGGGGGAACTCGAGCCCGTTCACGAGGAGGCTGTCGTAGCGGGCGAGCGCCTCGCGCTGCCATTCCTTCGGCATGGGCGTCGTTGGCAGGAAGCGGATGCGCATGGTGCCCATGGCGGGTAGGGGCCAGCCGGCGAGGATCCCCTCGGCGTGCGCGACGAGCCGTGCCCCTTCGAGGGTGGCGTCATAGACGACGAGAGCGCGATAGATGCTGTAGCCAAGTCCATCGGCGCGGGCGGCGTGCTCGCTCGGGCCGGCGATGATGCCTGGGGGGAGCGGAATCGGCAGCGGTCCGGCGATGGCGGAGCGCAGGGTGAGATCGGGATGAAGCGCCGCGCCGGTCCACGCGATGGCGGCGGTCGCGAGGACGCCGAGGGCGAGGGAAATCGGGAGGCGGGCGAGCGGCATGGGCTAGCGAGCGAGTCGGACGAGCTGCGCCGGCTTGGGAAGGAGTTTCGCGGGACAGCACTCGAGTGCGCCGTCGGCGGCAAGCGTCGCATAGCCGTGCACCGTGGACCAGAGGACGACGGCATCGGTGACGGCGGTTTCCGCATTGACGCCCTTCGCCTGTGCGACCGCCTCGACGAGGACGCCGAAGCTCTCGTTGCCAGCGGCGACGAGCGACTCGTGGCGTTCCCAGTCGCGGATGACGGGACCGAACATGAGCGCGTAGAGCTGCGGGTTCTCGGCGGCGAAAGCGAGGTACGCGGCGCTCATGCCCTCAAGGCGCTTGCGGGGCGAGCCCTTTGGGCGGCGGCAGGCAGCTGCGAGGCGGCGGAAGCCCTCCTCGGCCGCGGCGGCGAGCAACGACTCCTTGTCCGCGAAGTGGCGATAGGGAGCGTTCGCCGTCACGCCGGCGGCGCGGGCCACGGCGCGGAGCGAGAGCGCGTCGGGGGGCGCGTCGCGAAGGGCGCGAAGGGCGCCCTCGATGAGCGCCGAGCGAAGGTCGCCATGGTGATAGCTCGAGGCTGGCTTGGTTCGCATGCGGACATTCTGACAGATCGAGTGGACACTGTCCACATCAAAGTGTACAGTGACCACATCGCGACCGGACCGCTGGCCGTCGACGCGGTGCAGAACGAGGTCCCAAGCCCGATCCCAAGCCCGTCCAACACGTCGGCCAAGTCCGGGCCAAGTCCGGGCCAAGTCCGGGCCAATGCCGGGCCAAATCAGGGCCAAATCAGGGCTGGCCCACCGGACTGCCTCCGGTCCCGTTCTCCCGCGGATGCCCCGCACCTCCCACGACTGCCTCCTGATCCTTCCAATGCACCCGCTCGATCGACTCGCCTACCGAATGCTCATCGGCGACCGGCTGAAGTACCTCAGCCTGGTTGCGGGCTTGGTGTTCGCTTCGCTTTTGGTGGTGCAGCAAGCGTCGATCTTCAGCGGATACGCACTGCGAACCGGGTCGTGGATCCTCGATACGGGCGGGAGCGCCGCTGCCGCCCGCACCGCCGACGCACCCTCCGATTCCGACGGCGTGCGGGCCGCGGAGGACGGCGGCCATGACCTCTGGATCATGGATGACCAGGTCGAGATGTGCGAGGACAGCAAGCCGCTGCTCCAGACGTCGCTGTCGCGCGTGCGAGGCGTTGACGGAGTGGCATGGGCGGTCCCGCTCTACAAGAACTACCTCAAGGCTCGGCTTCCCGATGGACGGCTCGTGACGGTGCGGCTGGTCGGCATTGACGACGCGAGCTTGGCGGGCGGGCCGCAGGGCGCCACCCCCGAGGCGCTCGCGTCCCTGCGCCGCGATCGGGCCGTGCTTGTGAACGAGGCCCAGCTGGGGACGTCGCTCGCGATCCGCGAAACCGCCGACGCCGGCGGGAGGAGCGGGAGCGGGCGGCCGCTCGCGGTGGGGGACGCGATCTCGATCAACGAGCACGAGGTCGTCGTCGCCGGCACGTTCACGGCGACGCCAGACTTCTTCTGGGATCCGGTGATCTACACGACCTACTCGCGGGCCCTCGCGATGGCGCCCCCCGAGCGGCGCAGCACGACATTCATGCTCGTCAAGGCACGTCCCGGCACGCCCGTCGCCGAGCTTGCCCAGCGCATTCGCGATACGACCGGCTTCGCGGCCCTCACCACCGCCGAGTTCGCCGCCCGCACCCGCGACTACGTCCTGGCCCAGACCGGGATCCTGATCAACTTCGGAATCACCATCGCCCTGGGCTTCGTCATCGGCACGCTCGTCGCCGCGCAGACGCTCTACACCTTCATCCTCGAGAACCATCGCTATCTCGCCGCGCTGAAGGCGATGGGCGTGCGCAATCGCCGCATTGCCCGCATGGTGGCGGTGCAGGTGTTGGTGGTCGGAACGCTCGGCTATGGCATCGGCGCGGGACTGGCCGCGGCGACCGGCGCTCTCTTCGGCGGCGGCGGCCTTGCGTTCCAGATGACCTGGACGACCCTGGTCATGGGGCTCGTCGCGATCATCACCAGTTGCCTTCTCTCCGGCTTCCTGAGCGTGCGCCGCGTGATGCGCCTCGAGCCGGCCTCGGTGTTCAAGTCATGATGTCGAACGCGATCGAATGCGATGCGGTGACCAAGATCTTCGGCAGCGGTGAGACGAAGGTCGAGGCACTCCGCGGCGTCACGATGTCGGTCCCCGCCGGCGGACTGGCGATGCTGGTCGGTCCCTCGGGATGCGGCAAGACGACGCTCATCTCGGTTCTCTCCGGCATTCTCGATCCGACGGCGGGACGGATCCGGATCTTCGGCACCGATCCCTGCGCCATGAGCGACGCCAAGCGGACCGAATGGCGGTCGAGCGACGTCGGGTTCGTCTTCCAGCAATTCAACCTGTTGCCCACGCTGACCGCTGCCGAGAATGCCGCCGTGCCGCTCCTCATTCGCGGCGTCTCGTGGCGCGACGCCGTGCGGGCCGGACGGGCGCGAATCGAGGAGCTTCAACTCGGCCACCGAGCCGACGCGCTGCCCCGCGAACTCTCGGGTGGGCAACAGCAGCGTGTCGCAATCGCCCGGGCGCTCGTTCACCAACCGCGGCTCATCGTCTGCGACGAACCGACCAGCGCCCTCGATCACGAGACGGGCGAACACGTCGTCGAGGTCCTGCGTGAGGCCGCGGTGCGCGAAGGGCGTGCGGTTCTCATCGTCACCCATGACCAGCGCATCCTCCGTCATGCGGACGTCTTGCTTCGCATGGATGACGGAAGGCTGGTCGAGCACTCGATGGGACCGGCAGGACCCGACACCACCAGGAACTGAGCTCAGAAGGACATCGCCATGCCCCGAACCCTGCTGCCCAATGTTGTGCTTCCCTCGCTTGCCGTCGCCGGTCTCGCCCTGGGCGTCGCCGTCGTGATGGCGGGAGCGCGACCGCCCGCCGTCTCGAAACCCATCGATCCACCCGCGGGGAGCGCATTCGCCTCCGCCGTCGCCGGGGTCGGCATGGTCGAGCCCGGCAGCGAGTTCATCCAGGTCGGAACGGAGGTTGCCGGCGTCGTCACGGACGTTCCGGTCGTCGCCGGCGCCACGGTGCACGTCGGCGACGTGCTCTTCGTCCTTGATGAGCGTGCGGCCCGAGCCGAGCTCGCCGTGCGCGAGTCCGAGCTGGCACTGGCCGAGTCGACGTTGGCGAAGTTGCGGGCATCGCCCCGCGTCGAGGAGATTCCGCCGCACGAGGCGCGGGTGGCCGCAGCCGAGGCCCTGCTCCGCGAGGCGAGGAGCATGCTTCAGCTTGTCGAGCAGGTTGGTGACGCCCAAGCGACGAGTCCCGACGAGGTCGCTCGCCGGCGCTTCCAGGTCGAACACCGGACGGCGGCGCTTGAGGAGGCGAAGTCGTCGCTCGCCCTGGCCCGCGCCGGCGCGTGGGGCCAGGAGGTGGCCGTTGCCGAAGCGGAGTGCGGCACCGCTCGCTCCCGCGTCGAAGCGGCAAGGACGGCGATCGCGCTGCGGACGGTCCGGTCGCCAATCGACGGATCGGTGATGCGGGTCGATGTGCGGCCGGGCGAATTCGTCCAGGCAGGAGGTGGGTCGCCGATGGTGCTCGGACGGACCGACTCGCTGCTGGTCCGGGTGGATGTCGACGAGACCGAGGCGTGGCGGGTGCGCGAGGGGGCGAAGGCGATGGCATCGCTGCGCGGCAACAGCGCGGAGCGCTGCGAACTCACCTTCGTGCGCATCGAGCCGTATGTCGTCCCCAAGCGATCGCTGACCGGGCTCTCGACCGAGCGGGTCGATACCAGGGTGCTGCAGGTCATCTATCGATTCGAGGCTGGTGCGCTCCGGGCCTTCCCCGGCCAGCAGGTCGATGTGTTCATCGAGGCGGCGGCTCGCGGCGACGCTCACGCGACCAAGGCTGTCGACGGACGACCCTGATCGGGCCGCGTCGCGCCGCACCTGACCGTCGAGCCCGCCATATGGGACGGTCGGCACGCCTTCGTCCAGCGGATCGACCGCCTGAACCGCGACTTCTTTTTCGAAAAGTCCTATCAGCGAAGGCCATCTGCGCCTCTTGTCGTCGCCACGCGGTCCCCGCGCGGTGAGGTGCATTGATCCCACGCCGTCCGTGCCCCCGGCACGCTCGGAAGGGCTCGGCCTCTCGACCATTCCGTGGTTGGTTCCTCGCGCCACATGCGGCGCCGATGGACGTTCAAGTAACCGACAGCACGCCCGGCGAAGGCACGTCCTCTCGCGCTGGGGCATCTCATTTCCTTGGAGCGACGAGACATGATCCTGACTTCCGTTCAGTCCGCGGCCCGCGCCGCAATGCGCCCGACACACTTCCTGCGTGCAACAGCGCTGGTCGGGCTTCTTGGCACTGCCGCCAGTGCCGGCGCCGCCGTCACGACCGTGACGACGACGAATGCTGCCGCGCTTGCCGCGGCCCTGCATCCCGCGGGACTCGTCGTCAATTCGGTGACCGTCACCAAGGGAATGCCCGGTCAGATCGGGACCTTCTCGAACTTCAACCTTCCGCCCGTGACGATCTCGGACGGCATCGTCCTCTCGAGCGGTAAGGTCGCCAATCTTGCCCCGATTCCGGGCGCGTCGCTTCCCGGCTATGACCCGTCGTCGCCGCCCGCCCAGGTGAACAGCCAGATGAACTTTGTCGAGTCGGGCGGTACCGTCGAGTTCGACGACTACGGCGCGGCCGGCAACATCGAGAACTTCTACGGAAGCTATGACGTCGCGGCGATCAAGATCGTGTTCACGCTTGATGCCCCGTCGCAGATCAAGTTTGACTTCATCTTCGGCTCCGTCGAGTTCCCCTATTGGACCAGCCAGTTCACGGATGCGTTCGTCGCGTTCCTGGACGGCACCGATCCGCAAAACCAAATCTGCTACGACGCGAGCGGCAATCCGATCCAGGTCGGCAGCTCGTTTGCCGGCTGGGAGACCACCGACGACGTCAACTCCGCGTTCTCCAACCCGCATGGAGTCATTCACCATCTGACTACCACGACCGCCGAACTCACCGACGGCGAGCACGAGCTGTGGTTCGAGGTGGGTGACGTGAACGACCACATCCTGGACAGCGCCGTGTTCATCGCCCACCTGCGCACCGGAAGCGGTCAGGAAGGCACGATCCCGACCGACGAGTGTGAGGCCGACCTTGACGGCGACGGCTTCGTCAATGGCGCTGATCTTGCGATTCTGCTGGGCGACTGGGGACAGGTTTCGGGCGATGACCTCGACGGCCTCGGCGTGATCGACGGCGCCGACCTTGCGATCCTCCTGGGCGCATGGGGCCCCTGCAACTGAGTCTCGATTGAGTGATCGCGCCTGGTGTCGCGGAATCGCACCGGACCCGACTCGCCGACATCGTTGTCCACACTGACGCGGAGCCGACGCGTCGCGGTTCGTACCCCCCCGCGACGCTCGGCTCCGCCTGTGTTGGCGGACGACTCGACAGCATCCATCCCCGTTCACCATTCCCTCCTTCCCCCGTTGCGCGACGGAATGACGACGACTCGGCGCCACGTCATCGCACGCACTCGGTCGATCGCCGAAACTACCGCGCGCCGAGAGCGCTCCCCGCGCAACGAGGAGAAGTTCCCCTCATATTTCTGGGGATATCCGCGCGCACGATCAGGATGGCGAAGGCGCGATCAGGAGCGCGGCTCGCTGCCCGCATCGCCCGACGAGCCGGCATTCGGTTCGAGCGCCGCATCCTTCGGCACCTCATACAGCGTGAACCACTCGCCGCGGCGAAGGACGCGAGCGCTCGGCGGAATCGGCCCAAGCGACATCATGCCATCCGGTCCGCCGGCGCCGCCGGGCGGTCGGCGGCGCTCGCCGTCGGGCGGCGGTCCCCGATCGCGATCCCGCTCCGGTCCCGCCGTACGCCGCTCGCGGAGGATGAACAGTCGCTCGTATCTGTCGGCGTCGCTCGCCTTGAGCTGATGGACGCGCACGGCGCTGTGCATCGCGAAGCCGGCCCACCATTCGAGCCCGTGGCGGGCGACGACGATGTCGCGAAGCGACGTTCCCAGTTCCTCGCGCCATGCCCGCAGCTCCGCAAGGCCACCCGCGGAGACCATCTGGTGCGGCCCGAAGACGCGCGATGCGGGAGCGCTCGCGAGCGACCCGAGGATCAGGGCCGCCGGCCCGATCGCCCGCAGTGTCCGCCCGGCCCACGGACGCCATCGCGCACCGGACGTCTCCATGGCGGCGTTCCGTGGCGCGACGAGGAAGAAGAGGAGCGTGAGTGCCGCGGGCGTGATCGCGATGAGTCCGACCCGCATCGCGTACTCGCCGGGCAGGAGCGGGCAGGTCAGGATCGCGCCGGTGGCGATCATCGCGACGACGAGGGCGCCGTTGGCGCGGCACCGCGGGGTGACTGGGACATCCAGTCCGCTGTGGCAGCCGGCTCGGCGCAGGGCGAGTCGGGCGATGAGCGCGGCGACGATGCCGACGACGATCGTCGCGGCCAGGACGAGAATCGCCGTGCGCCACGGGAGTTCCCGTGGTCCGCGCGTCTCGCCTCCGCCGACGACGAGGAGCGGGGACTTCAGGAGTGCGACGGTCTTGTCCGGCGCGATCGACCACATTCCGAGAAGGGCGAGTGCGCAGGCCAGGGCGATGGCGCCGCCGATCGCCGCCGCCCGTCGGCGAGAGACGCCGCCGAGCCTCGCCCACGTGATGAGCATCGCACAGCAACCGACCACGGCGCCGCCGAATGTCCCGACATGGGTCGCTCCGGCGAGGACCAGGAGGAGCGCGGCGGCCGTCAGCGACCGGGCGGCGTCGCGGCGCCGCGTTGCGCCAAGCCCCCGCCAGGCGAACATCCACGCGAACGCGGTCCAACAGAGCGCCATCGACTGCTTCTCGAAGTCGCCGGTCATGTCAATGATCGGGCGGCTCACCGTCGCGAAGAGGGCGGCGCCGACGGCCGCCGGAATCGCCGCGGTCCGCCCTCGCGACCACACGAATGCCACGAGCACGATCACCGCCGCGACGAAGGGCTGAACGGCGCTGTCCATCACCCGCGAGGCCCAGAGCGCCGCGTCGTCGATCGACCAGCCGGTCAGGGCCGCCGCGGCACGGGCGAGCAGGGCGTCGAAGGCGAAACGGGCCGGCACGTCGTCGTAGGCAAGACGGCCGTGCTCAAGGAGCGTGCGGGTCTGGAGTGGGTAATAGCCGGCATCCACGCCGGGAGGAATCGCGCTGCGAAAGAGAAGCCACGCCCGCAGCGCCACCGCGCCGCCGACGAGCCCGACGAGCGTGACGAGCCACGGCACGCTGCGGACGATCGCGCGGGGCGACGGCTCGTCCCCGCCCTCGACGTCATTTGTGGCGTCGAAGGCGCTCATGCGTCTGGTGCAGCGGCGAGAGGCGGGTGCATCGGCGTGTTGTACACCTGTTCCGCGGGGCGAGCGTGCCCTCTCTCACGGCCGTCCGGGCCGGGGGGATTCGCCTCGGACCCGCGGCGGCGAGTGCGGCGAACGGAGACGGAGTCGGCTACGCTCGCCGTCGTGAGGTCATCGATCGACATCGACGCCTATTTCGGGCGCATCGGGTATGACGGGCCGAGGTCGCCAAGCGCTCAGACGCTCTCGGCGATCGTTGCCCGCCACGCCGCCGCCGTGCCGTTCGAGAACCTGGACGTCCTGTTAGGCGAGCCGATCTCGCTCGAGCCGGACGCGATCGAGCGGAAGATCGTCGCCGGCCGGCGCGGCGGCTATTGCTTCGAGCAGAACGGGCTCCTCATGGCGGCGCTCGAGACGCTCGGATTCTCCGTGACGGCGCTGGCCGCCCGCGTTCGGATGGGCCTGTCCCGGGACCAGCTTCCCCCGCGGACGCACATGTTCCTGCGGGTCGACATCGACGGCGATCCCTGGCTGGCCGACGTCGGCATCGGCGGCCTCACGCCGAGCGCCGCGCTTCGGCTCGACGACGAGTCCCCGCAGCGGACCTCGCACGAGACGCACCGAGTCGTTCGCGAGGATGGACGGCATTTCCATCAGGCGCTCGTCGGCGCGACATGGACCGACATCTGTGAGTTCGACGGGCAGCCGATGCCGCGCATCGACCGTGAGCTGGCGAACTGGTGGACCAGCACCAATCCCAACTCCAAGTTCCGCCGCAATCTCTTCGTGGCCATGGTCGGCCCGGAGGGCACCAGGCTTGCCATCCAGAACGGCCGGTTCCTCCGGCGTCGCGGCGCCGAGACGCTCGAGTCCCGCGACCTGAGCGGCATGGACGAACTGTTAGAGAGTCTCGACGGAACGTTCGGCCTTCACTTTCCGCCGGGCACGCGATTCGAGGCCCCGTGCCTGGAGTGGTCCGCCCCTGGCGACGCGCCGTGACGGTCGCCTCATCCGCGGTCGTCGACGATCATCGCGTCGGGATCGAGGGTCGGATCGGGTAGGAGCAGCCGCGACTCGTCGGCCGGGAGCTCAGCGACCTTGTCGAGCTTGCGGACGATCTGCACCGAACGGTGACGGGCCTTGCCGATGTTGTCCTTTGCGTCGTCGAGCTTCTCCTCGACCTTGCCCAGGAGATCCGCGAACTTCCCGAAGTCGGTCTTCACCGCGCCGAGCAGCTTGGCGATGTCGGCCGAGCGCCGCTGGATCGCGAGCGTGCTGAAGCCCATGAGGAGGGCCATCGAGAGCGCGGAGAAGGTCGTCGGTCCCTGCACGATCACCCTGTAGTCGCGGGTCAGGGCCTCGATGAGCCCGGGGATCCTGATGACCTCGGCGTAGAGGGCCTCGGTCGGAAGGAAGAGCACGGCGAAGTTGGTCGTCACCGGCGGGTTGACGTACTTGTCGCGGATGTCCTTGGCGCAGGCGTAGATTCGGGTCTCGATCGCCCGCTGCGACTCCTTCGTCGCCTCGAGGTCGCCGCGCTCCGTCGCGTCGACGAGCCGCTGGAAGTCCTCGACGGGGAATTTGCTGTCGATCGGCAGGTAGACCGGGCCGCTGTTCGCGTCGGTGCCCGGCAGCTTCAGGGCGAACTCGACCGCCTCGGCGCTCCGCGGCCGCGGGCGGAAGTTCCGCTCGTACTGCTCGCAGGAGAAGAGCTGTTCAAGCAGGTTCGCCAGCTGCACCTCGCCCCACACGCCGCGGGTCTTCACGTTGGTCATGAGCCGACGCAGGTCGGTGACGTTGCCCGCGAGGCTCTTCATCTCGCCGAATCCCGACTGCACCGCCTCCAGCCGTTCGCTCACGAGCCTGAAGCTCTCGCCGAGCCGCGCGTTCAGCGTGCTCGAGAGCTTCTCGTCCACGGTGACGCGCATCTGCTCGAGCTTCGCGTCAGCGGCGCTCTGGATGCTCGCGAGCTTCACCTCGACCGTGCTTCGCAGGCGCTCCATGCTCTCGCCGCTCTCGCGGGTTTGGGCGGTGAGCTGCGCGGCCACGCGCTCCGCGATGCCGGCGAGGTTCGTCGCGTTCTCCTTGGAGAGCGCCGCAACGGCGCCGGTGATCTCGGTGCGCGTCGCGGCGAGCTGGTCGCGCAGGGTCGTCTGCATCTCAACGGTGGCGGTGGCCTGGGCGGCGGCGGCGGCCTCGAGCCGGCGGGTGAGCTCGTCGCGCAGAGCATTGGCCGCGGCGCTCGAGGCCCCCTGAAACGACGCAAGCGACTGCGACTGCGAGGTCGCCGCGACGCCGAGTCCGGCGGTGAGCTGCTGGACCTGCTCGGCGACGCGCGACGAAAGAGCCTGCACCGCGGCGTCGAGACCGGCCTGCAGCCTGCTGACCCGATCGGTGAGTTCGGTCCGCTGCTGGGTGAGCTGGCCGACGAGCTCCTGGCGCTGCGCGGTCGCGTCGGCGCGGGCCGACTGCTCGAGACGCTGGACCTCCTGGCGGATGCGCTCGAACTCGGCGCCGAGCGACGCGATCGCCTCCCGTCCGCGGTCGTCGGCGCGAACCCGGAGCAGCACGACGACCGAGACGATGAGCGAGGCGAGCGCGAGCAGGGCCGTCACGATGAGCAGGGCGTCGGTCATGGTCTCTCCGTCGGCGGCCGGGAGGCGAAGTCGCCCGGCGACCGCGGATTGTGACCTGAGTTCGACGCGACGGGGGCTTCGGCGTGGCAGGTATGCTCCATCAGCGTGGGTCGATCCGGCGGGCCACGGCGGCGGGCCGGAGAGACCGTCGAAGAGGGAGCATCGGACCATGTCGGTGCGTGCCGCGGTATGGCGATCGTTTGCGCTGTGTGTCCTTCCCGCTCTTGCCGGCTGCGCCGATGCGAGGATCGCCCACGGTCCGGCGGTCGGCCGCGCCGCGGATCCGTATCTGCGGTCGCTCGTCGGCGAGTGGGACATCGAACGGTCGATCCGAGGGAAGGTCGTCGGCAATCGCATGACGGTCACGCCGGTCCTCGGCGGTGCGTTCGTCGAGCTGCACATGGAAAGCACGACCGAGGGCGAGCCATACGAGGCGGTCGTCCTCGTCGGCTTCGACGCGACGGAGCGCCGCTACGTCGCCCACTGGTGCGACTCCTTCGGCCCCGGGTACTCGGCGGTGGGGAAGGGCACTCGCGAGGGCCAGCGGCTCGAGCTCGTCTTCGACTATCCGAGCGGCCCGTTCTTCAACACCTGGGTGTTCGACCCCGCCGCGGACGGATGGACGTTCACCGGCGAAAGCGGCTCGCCCGACGGCTCGCGGTCGCTCTTCGCGCGCGACGTGGTCCGCCGCCGCGCCGGCCGCTGACGCGACTGGTGCGGCGAGTTGCCGTATGGTTCACCCCGTGACCACCGACCCGCCGCTTCTCCAGCATCGTCCCGACTCCGCCGAGGCGAGCGATTGCCTGCTCGCGTTCATGGCCTACTGCGAGGCGGCCGGCATCGAACCCTACCCGGCGCAGGTCGCGGCGTTCGAGGCGATCTTCGAGCACCGCAGCGTGGTGCTCGCCACGCCGACCGGCTCGGGAAAGTCGCTCGTCGCCCTCGCCGCCCACTTCGCCGCGTATTGGCGCGGCGCCGCGGGCCTCGACGCGGCGATGCCCGATCGCCTTCGCCGCTCGGTCTACACCGCGCCGACCAAGGCGCTGGTGAACGAGAAGTTCTTCAACCTCTGCGACGCCTTCGGCGCCGCCAACGTCGGGCTCATGACCGGCGACGCCACCGTGAACGCGACGGCGCCGATCATCTGCTGCACGGCCGAGATCCTCGAGAGCATCGCGCTGCGGGAAGGTTCGCTCGCCCCCTTCGGCTGGGTGGTGATGGACGAGTTTCACTACTTCTCCGATCCGGAGCGTGGCTCGGCGTGGCTCGTGCCGCTCCTCGAGATGACCGACGCGCGGTTCCTCCTCATGTCGGCGACGCTTCACGACCTCGAACCCGAGGCGCTCTGCGCCGACCTCCGCCGTCGCACCGGCGCCGACGCCGTCGCGGTGACGTCGAAGGAGCGGCCCGTGCCGCTCGAATATCAATACAAGGAGGACCGGCTCCTCATGGAGACGATCGAGGAGGTGGTCCGCGACGGGCTGGTCCCGGTCTACGTCGTCTCCTTCCGCCGCCGCGACGCGGCGGAACTGGCCCCGAAACTCCGCAGCACGAGGCTCGACGAGAAGGCCCGCGAGCGGCGCACGCTCATCCACGCCGAGCTCGAGCGGCACACCCTCGACACGCCCTTCGGCCGCACGCTGCGCGAGCTGCTGCCGCATGGCCTGGCCGTGCACCACGGCGGCATGCTGCCGAAGTACCGGCGCCTGGTCGAGCGGCTCGCGACGCGCGGGCTCATCTCGGTCATCAGCGGCACCGACACGCTCGGCGTCGGCGTGAACATGCCGATCCGCGCCGTGATCTTCACCCAGCTCTCGAAGGGCGGCGGCCCCGCGGGCATGCATCACCTGAAGCCCGGCGAGTTCCGGCAGATCGCCGGCCGCGCGGGGCGGAAGGGGCACGACACGATGGGCACCGTGATCGTGCAGCCGCCCGAGCACGAGGTGAACAACATCCGCAAGAAGCGGAAGACCGGCGTCTCCGGCAAGAAGTTCTACGCGGAGAGTCCGCCGCCGGGATTCAAGGCCTGGAACGAGAAGACGCTCGAGCGGCTGCGCGACGCGCCGATCGACCGGCTCGTGCCGCGGTTCGCGGTGACCGGGCCGGTCGTGCTGCAGATCCTGCGGCGCAGCGGCGACGGCCGGGCGGCGCTCGATCGGCTCATCGCGTCGGTCGGATCGAAGGAGGCGGAGTACCGCGAGACGGCCGCGAAGATCCTGGCCGCGTTCGAGGAGTCGGGGCTCGCGAAGCGCCGCGCCGAACCCGACGCGAACGGCTGCCTCTACGACCTCGCCGCGGCGGAGGAGTGCATCGAGTCCTTCGACAGGCCCCTCGTCCCGTTCGTGCGCTTCGCGATCGAGCAGCTCGAGGTCACCGACCCCAACCACGACCTTGATGTCCTCACCATCGCCGAGTCAATCGTCGACGATCCGCAGGACGTCCTCCAGGCCCAGCGCCGTCGCCTGCAGGACGCGCGGCGCCAGGAACTCTGGGCGCCGGGAATGTCGCTTGAGGAAACGGCGGCCATGCGCGACGAGCTGGATGCGATCACGCATCCGAAGCCGATGGCCGAAGAGTTAGGCGTGTGGTTCCGCCACTGGGACGCGAAGCATCCCTTCATCGCCGACCGCGAACCGAGCCCGAAGTCGGTCGCCCGCGATCTCCTCGAGCGGGGCATGTCGTTCGGCGACTACGTGCGCGACCACGGACTCATCCATTCCGAGCAGTCGCTCTATTATTATCTCTCCGACGTGCAGAAGGTGCTGGCCCGGGCGATCGGCGCGGACCGGCCCGGCGGGACGCCGGGCGCCCAAACGGGAGTCCGGCCCGGCGGGACGCCGGGCGCCCAAACGGGAGTCCGGCCCGGCGGGGCGCCGGGCGCCCAATCCGGAGATCGGCCCGGCGGAACCGACTCGCCGCGGCGGCAGGCGCTCATGGCGCTTCTCGAGGATCTCGCGGCGCTGGTCGAGACGATCGACTCGAGCGTGGCGGAGGAATGGGCGCGTCATGGCGTCGCGCCCGACGCGGCTTCGCCCGTTGCGCTCGCCGCGGCCGCGAGCGCCGCGCGCGAGGCATCGCGCGTCTCCGCGGCGCGGGTCGACGGGCTGTTGCGTCGCATGGTCAGGACGCAAGCCTTCGGATGGGTGCGGGCCTTGGAGCAGGCGAACTACGCCGCGTTCGACGCTGCCGGCTTGGGCGCGGAGGCGGCGCGCGAGCAGTTCGCCCCCTACTGGGAGGAGTACGACGCCGTGCTCCTCACCGCCGATGCTCGCGGACCCGAGCTCTTTGATTTCGATCTCGCGACGGGCCGCGTGCGCCAGGGGATCCTCGACCCCGAGGATGACCGACAATGGTTCGTTGAAGGCGCGGTCGACATGGCCGCGTCGCGCGCCGAGGGACGGCCGGTGCTGCGCGTCGTGCGGATCGTGGACCAGTCACGTCCGCTCGGCGCTGAAGCGACTCCGCCCGGAGACGGTTCCGCGAAGAGCGACGCCTGAAACCGCCGATATCGCCAGGGTCCACAGGGAGACGCAGCCATGCTGATGACCCAGGCCGACATCCGGGCGCACTACGAGAAGGAATGGAAAAGCGCATCGGAGCGGGCAAACTCCGTCGCCGATCTCGCCTACTCGAGCCCGATCGAGGACGCCGTCCTCTATCCGACGTTTCTTGCGTTCCTTCGCGATCTCGGACGTGAGCCGAACGGCAGGAAGGTGCTTGACGTCGGATCCGGCTCCGGTCGCTGGATCCGCTTCTTCACCGAGCACTTTGCCCCCTCGACGGTGATGGGCATGGACTACACGCGCGCCGCGGTCGACCTGCTCAAAACCTGGTGGGGCGACGCGGCGCCGAACGGCACGGCGCTCGCGTTCCGCCACGCGAGCATCACCGACCCGGCGCTCGATCTGCCGGATCGCTATGACCTCATCAACGTCTCGAACGTCCTCTTTCACATTCCGGAGGACGACCTCTTCATGGCCGCGATGTGCAATCTCCGGCGGCACGTCGCCGACGGCGGCGCGATCGTCTCGACCGAGTACATGCCGCGCGTCACGATGCGAACGAACTGGATGAGGGTGCGGAGCCGCTATGAGTTCGAGGCCGCCGCGAACCAGGCGGGACTTCGGATCGTCGGCGTGCGGGCCTTCTCCTTCTTCTCGAACGATCCCATGGGCCTCGACGGGCCGGACGCCGCCGGTCGCGTGCACTTTCACTCGGTGCGGTCCCGCGTCCAGCAACTGCTGCAGATGACGACCGAGCCCAAGGCCCGCCGCTTCTTCATCGATCTCTTTGCCGAGATCGAGCGGGCGACGATCTCCTTCGCCCGCGAGCGCGTCGCCGAGGTCGACCTGCCGAGCCAGAAGCTCGTCATGCTCTGCCCGGCATGAGGGTCGCGTGCTGCGCGGCGCATCCACGCCGGGGCGAATGTCCAGCGCCTCGCCGCCCGAGCCGCACCTGATACCCTAGCGATCCCGAACGCAGCGGAGCTCGACACCCGTCCGTCGTCCCGACTCCGCCATCGCACCGTCGGGCTGCGAGGGTCCCGGCGCCATGTCGCGTTTCTCCATTCGTGTCGCCCGGGCATCGCTCGTCGCCGTCGCGTGCCTCTCGGGAGCGTGCGCTGTGCGGCCCGATGCATCAGGGACGACATCGGCGCGGGCCGACCCGGGACGGTCGATCTTCAACGGCGTTGACCTCAGCGGCTGGGAGGGCGACCCGCGCCGCTGGCGCGTCGAGGACGGCCTGCTCACCGGCGAGACGACCGCGGCCGCGCCGATTCCGCACAACACCTTCCTCATCTACCGCGGCGCCGAGGTGGGCGATTTCGAACTGACGCTCGACTACGTCATTCGATCCGACTGGGCGAACTCGGGCGTTCAATATCGCAGCGTCGAGTTGCCGACGGATGCCGCCGGCGTCGCGGGACACTGGATCGTCGGCGGCGCCCAGGCCGACATCGACGAGCCGGTGACCTACACCGGCATTCTCTACGGCGAGCGCGACCGCGGGATTCTCGCCCTGCGCGGACAGCAGGTCGAGATCGGTCCGGGCGGCGCGCCGAAGGTCGTCGGCTCGCTGGGCGACGCAGCCGACCTGGCGACCCGCATCGGCGGCAAGAACACCTGGAACAGCTATCGAATTCGCGTGCAGGGAAATCGCGCGACGCACGTCATCAACGGCGTGACGATGGTGGATGTCGTCGACCGCGACGCCGTGGCGATCGAGCCGGGGGCGAAGGGGGCCCGCATGCGCGGGATCATCGCCCTGCAGTTGCATGCGGGTCAGCCGATGAAGATCCAGTTCCGGAACATCCGCCTGCGCACGCTCGACTGAGGCGTCGCCGGGCGCCGGGTCAGCTCTTCTTCAGGAAGCAGGTCTTCAGCACCCACACCGACTTCCCCTCGCGCACCTCGACCTCCTCGGCGCTCGAGGTCGTGCGGATGTTCTTGTAGGTGGTGCCGCGCTTGATCGTCGCGTTCGCCCCCTTCACGTTGAGGTCCTTGATGACGACGACCGAATCGCCGTCCTTGAGGACGTTGCCGTTCGAGTCCTTCGTGATCACGGTCCATTCGTCGTCTGCGTCGCTCATGGGGGATTCCTGGGCGGGCAGTGTCCATGAATGTGCGGGGCGGTGCAAACGCTCGCTCTGGACCGGGCTCGACGGGATCTCCGCGCGACGTCGGTGCCCGTCGCGTTAGCCCGTCCACTGGCCGAGCAGAAGGCTCAGGTCCGCCGCGTCGACGATTCCGTCACCGGTCAGGTCGGCGGGCGAGGCGCTGGAGCCCCACGCGCCCAGGAGGATCGAGAGATCGGCGGCGTTGACCTTGCAGTCGCCGTTCAGGTCACCGGACGAGGGCGACGCCAACGGGGGAACGAACGTGAAGTTGTCGCAGCCGAGGAGTCCGGAGCTCGACACCGAGCAGATGTGAGCCTCCCAGATGCCGGGCGTGATGACCTGCGCGATGCCGCCCGGACCGGTGGCGATGCTCGTGCCGATCGGTCCGCCATTCACGTCGTATGCGGTGATCGAGATCTGGTTGGGGCTCGCCTCCGCGTCGTTGGCGATCGACACGAGGCTCGTCGCCGCGCGGTGGCCGCAGGGATCGTAGAAGCGCACGATGATGTCGTTGTTCGCCGCAAGTCCAGGAATGATGATGTGGTTCCCGGAGATCGCGCAGCATGAGAACACCGAGGCCGTCACGGGCGATCCGTCGGGGAACGTCATCGGTCCGGTGGAGTTGCAGAACGTGCTGTTGCCCCGCAGGAACATCACGCCCGACGCGAGATAGGCATTGCCGATCGTGCCGACCGG
Organism: Phycisphaerales bacterium; assembly: GCA_044220875.1. Lineage (GTDB taxonomy): Bacteria > Planctomycetota > Phycisphaerae > Phycisphaerales > SM1A02 > JAEUIT01. The sequence continues at coordinate 87,911 of JBGAQH010000008.1, forward strand.
AATGTCGTCAAACGTGACGGTGAGGCCGGCGGCGGCAAGCGAAACGGGAACCGTGCAGCAGACTGCAACGGCAGAGGCAAGAGTCCGAGCCATGACGCAATTCTCCATGGGCGGGATGCGCGCCGGTCGGGATCGCGGAGCCACGCGCCCCGCGAAGGCCGGAATCACCCCTCGCACCGCTCGCGACATCTCGCGCACGCGTGCCGTCTCGAACGATACCGACTGGGGATCGCTGACCGCGAGAGTCATTTCGCGAGTTTCGCAGGGCGATGAGATCGGCATGTTCCATATGAGCGGACTCTCCCCGCGCTCCGATCGGAGTGCGATCCGCGTCGAGTCATGGCACTGGATTCTCGGCCGTCGTTCGTCGATCATGCCAAGACGATGACCTCACGACACTCGCGCGTCCGGTTCCTCATTGCCCTCCCATGCGTCCTGTTCTGGATGGCGGGTTGTCAGCGTCAGGATCGTCGCGGGGACGTCCTGGCCGCCGAGGCGCTCCGATCGGACAACGCGCTCCTTGGCCGGGTGCTCCGCGAGGTGCATCCGGGAACGCTCCGCTATCGCACGGCGGAGGAGGTCGATGCCGCGATTCGGGCGCTGGACGACGCGTGCGCGGCCGGACTCGACCGCGACGGCTATTTCATCGCATTGGCCAAGGCGACGGCGTTCATTCGCTGCGGCCATACGTTTCCGAGTCCCCACAACCTGCCGAAGGCGCTGGCGGAGGAGATGTTCGGGAGGGCGGACCGCATCCCGCTGCACTTTCGATGGATCGACCGGCGCATGATCGTGGTGGAGGGTTTCGGCGACGCCCGCTCCGTGGCGCGGGGCAGCGAGGTGCTGTCCCTCGACGGCGTTCCGGCTGGCGACGTCCTCGGTGCGCTGATGCCGCTCGTGGCCGCGGACGGCGGAAACGACGGGAAGCGGGTCGAGCTGCTCGAGGTGGCGGGACTGGAGCGCCATTGCGCGTTTGACATGCTCTATCCGCGAGTCTTTCGGGGACAAAGACAGCAAGCGCCGAACGGCACCTACCGTCTCGAGATCCTCGCGCCGGGGGGCGGGAGTCGCACCGTGATCGAGGCCGCACCGATCGCACAGCGCGAACGGGACGCCGCGGCATTCGCTCTCGCCGATGCGCAGCGCGACGAGAGTACGCCGCTGTGGGCGCTCTCCTTCGGGCAGGCGGCCGATGGCGCGTGGGCGACGCTTCGGATGCCGACGTGGGTGACCTACAACTCGAAGTGGGATTGGCAGGCGTTTCTCGACGGTGCGTTCGACGAGCTGATCGCGAAGGGGACGCCGGACCTCGTGATTGACCTTCGCGGCAACGGCGGTGGGAGCTCGATCGGCGACGCGATCCTCGCGCGGCTGGTCGAGCGGCCGGTACGCATCCCGACGTTTCGGAGGATGGTGCGCTATCGAGAGGCGCCGCGCGATCTCGAGCGTCAGCTCGATACCTGGGACGACTCCTTCCGCCATTGGGGCGATGCCGCGGGCGAGCCGACGATGACGGTGGCGGGAACGCTGCGTCCGCTCGTTCGCGAAGGAGAGCGGGCCGACGGCATCGACGTCGTTGAGCCGCGCGGGGCGAGATATGCGGGTCGGGTGTGGGTCATCACCTGCGCCACAAACAGCAGCGCGACCTTCGAGTTCGCGATGGCCGTGCGCACGCTTCGGTGCGCAACGCTCGTGGGCCAGACCACGGGCGGCAATCAGCGCGGCATCAACGGCGGAGCGTTCTTCTTCCTGCGGCTCCCCGCCAGCGGGCTCGAGGTTGACATCCCGATCATCGCGTTCGTCCCGCCGGACGAAAGCGGGCAGCACCCCGATGCGGGCATCGAACCCGACATCGCGGTCCGTCCTTCGGCGGCGGATGTCGCCCATGGCGTCGACGCGGAAATGCGAGCGGTTCGCGAGGCAATCGCGGCGATGGGTTCGGCGCCGGTCCGGCGACCGGAGCGCTGAGCCGTCCGTCGCGCACCAGGGTGCGGCGCCGTCGCATGTACCATGCGGTGATGGCGAGTCGCGAGCCGTCCGACATCACGCTGCGCCCGACGACCGAGGGTGATCTTCCGACGCTTCACGGCTTCGAAGTCGACCCCGCCTCGAACGAGCTCGCCGGCACGAAGCCGCGCGACTGGCCGACGTTTCGGGCACGCTGGGCGGAGATCCTCGCGGACGGCGACGGAAGCGTCACCGGCGTGACGCCGCGCGTGATCCTCGCCGACGGTGAGCGCGTCGGTGCGGTGAACATCGCTCCGCACGAGGGACAGGACGCGATCGGCTACTGGATCGAACGCGAGCACTGGGGTCGCGGCATCGCCACGCGCGCCGTCTCCCTCCTGCTGCGCGAGTTCACGCGACGCCCCGTCATCGCCACGGCGGCTGCCGGAAATCTCCCGTCAATCCGCGTGCTCGAGAAGAACGGCTTCGTGGTCCTGTCACGCCGCATGACGCCCGAAACGGCGCGCACCGTGCAGCGCGAGACGGTGACGCTCGTGTTGCGGCGGTGAGCGAGACGCGACGAACGGCTGTCATCGGCGTTCGTTCAGCCGGTCCACGCGCCGAGAAGAATGGCGAGGTCCGCGCCATCCGTCGTGCCGTCGTTGTTGAGATCTCCGGCCGGGCCCGTCCACGCCCCGAGCAGGACCGCGAGGTCCGCGCCGTTCACCGAGCAGTCGTTGTTGAAGTCGCCGACCGGCGCGGGAGTCGGCAGGCAGCCGACGAGCGACACGATCCAGACGGCGCCGCGGTCGGTGCCGCCGTCATCGTCCCGATTCGCCCCCACGGCGAGGTCGGAGATCCCGTCGCCGTTGAGGTCGCCGACTCGGGCGACGCTGACGCCGAAGGCGTCGGCGTTGTCGAGCTGCCCGAGGAAACCGCCCGAGGAGCCCGAGATCTTCTTCTGGTCCTTGACGGTGCCGTCTCCGTTCATGAGGAGGATCCACATCGCGCCGCGGTCGGCTCCGCCGTCGTCGTCGTTCATCGCGCCGACGGCAAGGTCGGCGATCCCGTCGCCGTCGATGTCGCCGAGCGAGGCGGCGCTGCTGCCGAAGGAGTCGAGGTTGTCGAGCTGCCCGGCGAACCCGCCGGAGAGGCTGGAGATCTTCTTCTGGCTCTGGACGGTGCCGTTGGACTTCAGAAACAGCAGCCACAGCGCGCCGCGGCCCGAGCCGCCGTCGTCGTCGAGCGGTGCGCCGACGGCAAGATCCGGAGCCCCGTTGCCGTCGAGGTCACCGACTCTGGCGAGGCTCGTGCCGAATGCGTCGGCATCGTGGAGCTGTCCGGTGAAGCCGCCGGTGAACGCCGCGATCTTCTGCTGACCAATCACCGCGCCATTGGAGTTCAGGAGAAGAACCCACAGCGCGCCGCGGTTGAGGCCGCCGTCGTCATCGCCCGAGGCTCCGACCACGAGGTCCGGGACCCCGTCACTGTTGAGGTCTCCCGGTGAGGCGACGCTGACGCCGAACGCGTCGCCTACGTCGAGCTGTCCCGTGAAGCCGCCGGAGAGACTCGAGATCTTCTGCTGGGCCTTGACCGTGCCATTGCGGTTCATGCGAAGCACCCACACGGCACCATGGTCCGGCCCGCCGTCGTCGTCATTCATCGCGCCGACTGCAATGTCGGCGACCCCGTCGGCGTCGATGTCGCCAAGCGCGGCGACGCTGCTGCCGAAGGCGTCGGAGTTGTGGAGCAGTGTGGGGAAGCCACCGACGCCGTTCGCGATCTTCTGCTTGTTCGTGACGGCGCCGCTGGCATCCAGAAAGAGCAGCCACACGGCACCGCGGTCCAGGCCCCCGTCATCGTCGAACGGTGTGCCGACGACGAGCTCGGGGATCCCGTCGCTGTTGAGGTCGCCGACGGACGCCACCGCGCTGCCGAACAGGTCGGTGTTGTCCAGCTGTCCGTTGAACACGCCAGCCGTGGCGGAGATCTTGCTTTGGGTGAGGACCGTGCCGGCGACGGGGCAGGCGCAGAGGCCGCCCGCATCAACATGCTCGGCCGCGCCCAAGAGCGATCCAACGAGAAGGGCGGTCACGGCGGCTTCATGCAGATGGCGCATATCGATGGATCCTCGTCGCGATTCAGGCAGCGGAATGGCAGGAATGACGTGGGCGACGTGCTGTCGCGCCGTCGGCTCAGGCTACCAGACAGCGCTCGCAATTCGCTTCACCGGGCGAGCTTCGGCACGTGGCGTTCGGCGAAGAGCGGAGTTTTCGGACTGAGGCGGGAGCCTCCTCGTCGAGCGAGCGAGGATGTGCAGCGGCGCCTCGCGATGACCCGTCAGGGACGCTCCCGGCTCGCGAGGCGCGGACGCCACTCACCGGTGCCGTCGTTGAAGACGGCCCACATTGGCCCACATTGGACAGTCACCTTCTGAGTCGCTCGTGGGCAGGTCGGTGGGCAACTCAGCTCTCGCGGATTCGAGTCCAACGTCAGCGCGTGGACAGGAGCCGTCCATGTGAGAACCGCCACGTTGGACCGCTCCATTCTGAGCGATCACTCCGATTGGTGCCGATCGCACAGCGACGCGGGCACCCTCGGCCCCACGGAATTCGCGCTTTCGAAATCTCAGGCTGACCCGGAGGCATGAAGCCCGACGATTCGCCATACGAATGGCGCGGCTCGGGGCGGGCGCAGCCAGGCTGCTGCGTTGTATGCTCCTCTCGAGCCACGCGAACGTGAGGATCCCATGACCATTCAGGATGGCGGCAGACAGGTTCTTCTTCACGGCCTGACCCTCATGGTGGCCGGGCTGGCTCTTGGATTCGCCCCGCCACTGACGCCGTATCCGCGGCTTGCACTCGGCGCGCACATCCAGTTCGTCCTGAACGGCATGCTGCTCGTCGTACTGGCGGTCGTCGTCCTCCAGGTGCCCCACCGCGCGGGCCCTCGCTCGGTCTGCGTGATGGTGGTGTCGGCATGGCTGACCTGGCTCATGGCCCTGTCCGAGGCCGCCAATGCGTGGTGGGGCGCCAACCAGATGCTCCCCATCGCGGCACGCCAAGCCGGAGCAGCAGGCGCTGCACCATGGCAGGAAGCCGTCGTGAAGCTCTGCCATCTGCCGGCAGCACTCGGCCTGATCCTCTCCATGACCCTGCTCGTCGTCGGCATCGTCAAACATCGTGCGGATGTGAAGTCGTGAGGCGCATCACGTTCACCGACGGCGCCGTGAACCGCTGCGTGCTGGCATGGTGCCGGTGACCGACCATCACTCCGTTCCGTCAGGGCACGCGCGCCATCCAGACGATCAGCGGCTCGCATGAGCATCCATGCGGCCTTCCTGTGAGCAGGCCTTGTCGCGGTACCGTCGACATCGCATTCGGAGTCTTGGCGTGACAGTCGCGAAGTTCATCGGTCGAGACCGGAAGGTCGAATCGCCCAGTGCGACGAGGGCCAGAGCACGCGACCCGCGCGCCCTGCCGGTGCATACCGGTGCGACGATGACCGCCCAGGTCCGAAACGTCACTCTTCAGCGGAGAAGTCACTGCGGTTCGCCGGCGCTTCGGAAAGCCGTCGCCGGAACCCGAAGACCTCGAGGCCCTCTTGAAGGAAATCGAGGTCGGGTGAGCGCCGGAAGCCGAGCCGTTCGTACATGCCCCAGGCGACGGTCATCGCATGCGTGGTGTGAAGGATGACCTGGGCGTGGCCGCGCTCCACGGCGCGCTCGATACAGAAAATGGTGAGGGCCTTGCCGACGCCCGCGTTGCGATGGGCCGGATCGACCGCGAGCAGCCGGATGCCGGTTGCGTTCGTCTCGCGCGTCGCGCTACCGCCGGAGCCGTACTGGGCCATGTCCGCGAAGCAGACGACACCGCCGAGCAGCGTGCCGTCGCCGCGGACGGCAACCAGGACGCGCGTGCCCGGCCGCTCGTTCAGGCTGGCGACTCGGGCGAGCATGTCGTAGTAGCGAGGCCGCTCGTCGGGTGACGGGAAGCCCGGGAGGCGCGCGTACGCATCAACCATGAGTCGGCCGAGCGCCTCGGCCTCGTCGGGCGCGACGTCGCGAATGGTGAACGGCGAAGACATGCCGCGTAGGCTACATCGAGGGGCGGCGGAGCGAACAGTCGACGCGTGCCCCGATGGCTCGCTCCTCATCGAATCTCGCCTCGCTCTGAGTCGTCGAGCAACGCGACTTCGTGATCGTCGCGGCGTGCGACGTCACCGGCGAATTCTCGATCCGTTGTCGATCGTGAACGGGCGTTCGAGGCCGCGGCCCTTCGGATCGCGGAGCCAGAAGAGTCCGCCGGCCGGCACGTCGACGGTGATCGACGACGCGCCCGTAGCTGGAGCGGGCAGGTCGAGAGCGGTCCATCGCCCCGACGCGACCGACCAGAGGTCGAGTTCCTGCGTCGCGCCGACGGCGTCCGATTCGATCTCCAGCCGAAGCGACTGGCGATCCGTCCCCGTCGTGAGCGGGACCCGCGATCCGTCGTTCGTGAGGATGAACGGGGGGCCCGCGGCCACCATGCCCTCCGGCGAGTGCCACGCCGGGAGGTACAGGATGTCGCGACCCATGGCGGCGAATCGCGCCGAGCCTTCGTGTACCAAAGCGTGGTGGACCGGACGCCATTCGCCGGCGTTGAAGACGCAGAGATATGCAAATCGCTGGCCGGGCGGCGGCGGGCCGACCGCGATCGAGACGTCGGAGACCTCGACGTACTGCTCGGTCACGTCGAGGAGCGTTCGCTCGCCAAGCGTTCCCGGTATCGATTCGCCGGGCGAGCGCATCGCACCGAGCGACGTCGGCTGGACGCCGAACATGCGCCGATAGACCTTCGCGGGGTGATGGGGGAGTCGTGCGGAGCCGATGCCGTTCGCGTCGAGCGCGACCTCCCACGCGTGGTTGTTGTCGCGGTCCGCCCAGAAGGGCGTGAAGTCGCCGGCGACGACGGTGGCGATCGAGCGGGCCGCGAAGACGGCGACGTTCGACTGGTCCTCGCAGCGGCCGGCGGTCGAGCGCATCATCTCGCTCCACGACTGGTCGGTCGGGTGGAGGTAGTAGAGCTGGCGGAATCGGACCCACTTCTTCGATGCCTTCCGCGCGGCCTGCGTGGCCTCGGCGAGCGTCGGCTCGCGGCCGAGCGTTTCGCGGAGCGCCGCGAGCGCCGGCCCGAGCCGCTCGCTGGCCTCGGTGCGCCATGTGATGTCGAGAGGTTCGCTCGAACCGCGATAGGGAAGAACGTGCTCGAGAAAGGTCGGCAGGGAGATCGATCCTGACCACGGCGCAGCGCGCCAGGTTCGGAACGCGAGTTCCTGGTTCGCGATCAGTTGTTCGGCGGTGATGACCGTGAGGTCCTCCGTGAAGCGATCGAGCCCGAAGCGCAGCGGGCCCTCGCGCTCGGCGAGGGCGTCGAGCGTCGCCTGGGCCGTCGCGAGATTTCGGTGATCGGTCGCCTCGAAGGGAACGGTCGAACCGTCCGACCGCTGCAGCGTCATCTTCGCGAATCCATGACCGGGCATGTTGGCGACGAGCCAACGGGAGGCGAGCCGCTGGTCGCTCTCCGCGTTGCCCGCGTAGTGGGCGAGATATCGTTCGATCGCGGGGCGGTTCGGGCCCGCTCGCGCGAGCGCCGCGGCGATTGCCTCGTCGCTCACATCGCAGCCCGCGTTCCGGTCGGCGGGTGTGATGGTGGGCGATGCCGCGAGCCCAGTCCGGTGCGGGGCCGACGACGCCGCGCAACCGACAAGTGCGGCGGTCGCGACGATCGCGAGCGATGCGGCGAGGGATCTCACGGCGACCCCGCACGATTCGCGCTCGACCGGCGGGCGAGCTCGCGCAGGGCGGCGCTGCGCGTGGCTCCGTCGAGACGCTCGTCGGAGCGGAATTGGCGAGCAACGTCGGCGATCGCGCTCGTGGCCACCGCGCGCTCGACGAGGCGCACGGCCTCGTCGCGCGTGGCCTCGGCGGCTCGGCGCTCGGCGAGGCGCTGCGGCTTGCCGACCGAGTCCCAGAGACGAAGCGTCCCGTCGCCGGACGCGGTCACGATGCGCGTTCCGTCCGGGCTGAATCGAACCGAATGCACATAGGAGCCGTGGTCGCGGCGATCGAGCACGCGCTCCCACGAGTCGCAGTCCCAGAGGCGCAGCGATCCGTCGTTGCCGCAGGTCGCCAGACGCGTTCCATCCGGACTGAACGCAACGGAGTAGACGGTTCCGACATGTCCCTCCAGGGTGCGAATGCGAGTCGGCCCGTTCAGGTCCCACACGCTGATCGAGCCGTCGTCGCATCCGACGGCGAGCAGCCGCGCCTGCGGGGCGAACGCGGCGGCGCGGGCCGGCGACGGATGATCCAGGAGGGAGATCTCGCGCTCACCATCCGCGACGCGCTGCGTCACGCGGACCTGCGTTGGCCGACCGAGGGCGCCATTCCTCTGGAATCCGAAGCTCGCGTCGAGCATGGATCCGTCCGCCCGGATCGCGGATTCACGGCGCGGCGATCGCCTGGGCTCGTCCCTCTCCCGAGATCGGATCTCTCCCGTTGCGGCATCGATCGTGAGCCGTGCGGTGCCGTTCACGACGATCGTGTCGTCGTCGGTGAACGTGATGTCCCGCGCCTCCTTGACGCCGGGAAACGCGGCGATGCTCTCGCCGGTGAGGGCGTCCCAGAGTCGGGTCGTGAGATCGTTGAAGGAGCCGCTGGCGATGGTGCGCGAGTCCGAGGCGAACGAGGCGCTGTACGCGAAGCCGCGATGCCCACGCAGCTGCGGCGCGAGCTCGCTGCCGATTCGCCAGACATAGATGCGGCTTCCGTCGGTTGTGGCGAGCCGGTGCCCCTCGCGATCGAACACGAGACCGTCGATGCCGGTCGGCGGGGCCGGCTGTTGCAGGGCTGCGATCGAGCGGCCATCGCCCACGTCGCGAACCCGGACGAGCCCGTCGCGGGACAGCGATGCGACGAGCGAGCCGTCCGGCGCGAACCGGATTCGCCGTGTCGACTTTCGGTCGCCGGTCGGGCGGGCGCGGATGTCCGAGGAGGGCAGGTCGACGAGAAGAATGTCGCGGGCGGCGGCGGCAACGGCGAGCGTCTGTCCGTTCGGAGCGAGCGCCGCGGGGACGCGACCGTCGTCGGCGCGGAAGTGGCCGGTTTCCTCGCCCGTCGCGAGATCGCAGACGACCTGCTCCGCCCGGCTCGAGCCGCGGGCGATCGAGGCGAGGAGCCGGTCGCCGAGGGCGGTCGGGACCACCGCGAGCCGGGCGACGTTTTCGGCGCCGCGGCTCAGCGCCGTCGCCTCGTGCTGCCAGCGCACGGCGTGGGTGGACCGCTCGAGGACGATCAGGCGCCGTTCCGTCCCGATCGCGATCGAGCGGGCGTCGAGGTCGATCGCGAGGGATTGCGGAGGCTCCTCGACGGCGATGCGCTCGATTGCCTCGGCGGTGGTGAGATCGACGAGGACGACTTCGTGCGTCGATGTCGCCACGGCCAGGACGTCGCCGGCCGCCGCATCGGCGATGGCGGTGATCGGCGCGCCGAGCTCGCAGGACCTGATCAGCGTCCCGCGATCGATGTCCCAGACGCAGACGCGGCCGTCGCCGAGGACGCCGGTGACGCTTCGTCCGTCCCCGAGGAACGAGAGGCCTCCGATGAGTTCACCGTCGCACTCGATCACCGACTCCCACTGGTCGAGTCCGCGCGAGAGGAACTTCCACTCCCAACCGCGGAGTTCCGCGGGCGAAAGGGCGAGTTGCTCTCGGGCGCCGCGGACGTCGTCCTGCTGAAGCGCCATCGACGCCGCCTCGATCGTGGCGCGATAGGTGGCCCAGCGCTGCGATCGGAAGTTGGCGCGGGCCTCCCACCAGAAGGAGGTCGTGCTGATGATGCCCGCGACGAGGACAAGGAAGATGCCGACGATGCCGCCGACGAGCGGCTTGTTCCGTCGCGTGAACTTGGCGAGCTGGTCGAAGGTGCTCGGCGGGCGGGCGGAGATCGGCTGGTGCTCGAGAAAGCGCCGGACGTCCGCGGCGAACTCGACGACGGAGGGATAGCGGCGATCGGGTTCCTTCTCGAGGGCCTTGCTGACGATCGTTTCGAGATCGCCGCGGCAATCGCGGCTGAGGCTCCCGAGACGCGGATGGCTGTCGTCGCGGATGGTCCGTGCCGCATCGGGCAGCGACAGCGATCGCACGTCGTGCGGAAGCCTGCCCGCGAGCATCTCGTAGAGGACGACTCCGAGCGAATAGACGTCGGTGCGCACGTCGATCGCCGTGGGATCCGCGCCGAACTGCTCGGGGCTCATGTACGGCACGGTGCCGACGAGCTGGCCCGGAGCGGTTCGGAGCGTCGTCCACGGCTGCTCGAGCCCCGACTCGCCCGTTCCGGCGCGAAGCTCCTCGCGATCGACCGAGGTCGCGATGCCGAAGTCGATCACCTTCGGCTGGCCTTCCTCGGTCACGAGGATGTTCCCCGGCTTGAGGTCGCGGTGCACGATCCCGCGCTGATGGGCGTAGGCGATCGCATCGGCGACCTGAAGGAAGAGCGCAAGTCGCTCGCGCACCGAAAGCCTTCGCTCCTCGAGATGGCGGTGGAGCGGCTTGCCGCGAACCAGCTCCATCGCGAAGAAGGGGAGCGGCGGGGAGCCGTCGCCGGCATCGTGTACGCTCGCCTCGTAGATGTGGGCGATGCCCGGATGCTGCAGGCGGCCGAGAAGTTGGGACTCCTGCCGGAAGCGCCGGATCATCGGGCGCGACGCGTGCCAGCGCTGGAGGGTCTTGATCGCGACGATGCGCTGCGGATCCTGCTGCTCGGCCTCGTAGACCGTGCCCATGCCGCCGTCCCCGAGCTTGCGCAGGATTCGGTAGCGGCCGATCCGCTCGGGAATGGCTTCATCATGATGGGGGGCGTCGATGCCGAACGCGATGCCCTGGCTGACGGCGTCGTCCGAGAGGAGGTCGTCGTGGATGCGATCCATCGCAAGGAGCGATTCGACCGCGTGGCGAAGCGCGGCGTCGCCGCCGCACGCCCGCTCGAGTGCGGCGATGCGCTCGCTCTCCGGAAGGTCACACAGCTCGACGAAGATGCTCCTCGCCCGCTCGAACGCCTCGCGGTCGACGCGGCGGGCGCCCTCCTGCGGGGGCCGCTCGGACCCAGGTCCCTCACCGGGATTCGGGATGCCCGGCACGCTCACTCGCCACGCTCATGAAGGCGGTTGCGAAGCCAGGCGCGCGCGGTGCGCCAATCCAGCTCGACGGTGCGCGGGGCGAGATCGAGCAGCTCGGCGACCTCGTCGACGGTGAGGCCGGCGAAGAAGCGCAGCTCGACGATTCGCGCCAGACGCTCGTTCACCTCCCCGAGCTCGGTGAGCGCCTCCTCGAGATCGAGGGCGTCGATGATCCGGTCGCCTCCGTCCGAGCCGATGCCGCAGAGCGTGACCCGCTCCCAGGCGCCGTCGCCGCCGCGCTTCTCGGAACGCCGGCGACGGGCGTGGTCTGCGAGCACGTAGCGCATCGCCTTCGCCGCGACGGCAAGAAAGTGCGACCGGTCCTTCCAGGCGATGTCGCCGGAGGAGATTCGCAGGTACGCCTCGTGCACCAATGCGGTCGGCTGAAGCGTGTGGTCGTTGCGGACGTTCCGGAAGCAGGCCGAGGCGCGATCGCGAAGGTCGCGATAGACCAGTTGCAGGACCCGTTCGCCCGCCGCCGCGTCGCCCTCCCGCATCGCCCCGAGGAGGGCGGTCACGTCGCTCGCCTCGATCGGCGGCGTGAGGGGGTCGGATCTGAGAGGCGCGGGGTCGGGCATGAGAGGCGATCGCCCGGGCGATTCTACGGGTGGGCTGTCGCGGGAACGGCGCTCGATTTCGGGCTTCGACGAACTTTCGAGGAATGGGCGAGAGCGCTGAGCGAGGGCGATCGCCGCCGAAGCAAATCCCCGGAAGGGAACTTGCGCCCTTCGCGGACGCCTTGCGATCTGGGAGTGACCGACGCACGCCTGGTCCTGCCGCCGACGGCAGGGAGGGCCTCCGCGTCCAGACGCTCACCCCTCTTCGGAAGGATCTCGTCCATGCCATTCGGATCATGTCACTCGTTCCCGCGACGTCCGGCCCCGCAACGACCGGCCCCGCAACGACCGGCGATGCTCGGCAAGGCCCTCCTCGCCTCAGCGATCATGCTCGCTGCCGCCACTACGCTGCCGGTCTCCGCCGGCGGATTCCCCCTCGGCACCGCCATCACGTACCAAGGTCGTCTCGCGGCGGGCGGGGTGCCGTTCAGCGGATCGGTGAACGCTTCCTTTCGACTCTACGACGCTGCGGTGGGCGGCGCCCTTGTCGGGACCGAGCAGGTCTTTCCGGCGCTCGACGTCGCCGACGGCATGTTCGTGGCCGACCTCGACTTTGGCGACGGCGTGTTCGTCGCGACGGCTCGATGGATGGAGATCGAAATCGACGGCGAGATCCTGACCCCTCGGCAGCCCGTCTTGCCGGCGCCGCTCGCCCTCTATGCACTCAATGGCAACCCCGGCCCGATGGGACCTCAGGGCCCGATCGGAGCTGACGGCGCGATGGGCCCCGCGGGTCCGCAAGGGCCGATCGGCGCCGATGGTGCGACCGGTCCAACCGGCCCGGCCGGTCCGACTGGTCCGCAGGGCCCCATCGGTCTGACGGGGGCGACGGGTCCGCAGGGCCCCATCGGTCTGACGGGCGCGACGGGTCCGCAAGGTCCGACCGGTCTGACGGGCGCGACGGGTCCGCAGGGTCCAACCGGTCTGACGGGCGCGACGGGCCCGCAGGGGCTCACCGGACCGCAGGGCTTGCAGGGGCTTGTCGGCCCGCAGGGACCGATCGGTCCCCAAGGTCCGGCGGGTGGCGATTCGTTCTGGACGCTGAACGGCACGATCGCCTACTACAACGGCGGCAACGTCGGCATCGGCACCACGACGCCGACATCGATCTTCGCGACGAAGTCCAGCGTTGACTTCGGCGGCATCACCATCCAAACCGGCGACAACACGCTCGACCAGGGCATCCGCTTCCAGAACAGCACCGCCAACTTCACGTGGGCCGTGATGCGATCGGAGAACGGGGCAAACCAGGCCGATCTCGTCTTCTACGGAGGAAACGGCAACGCCGACCCAAGCCTGCTCCCCGAACGTGTGCGATTCGCGCGGAACGGTCGCGTCGGCATCGGAACCACCGGAGCGCCTGCGGCGCGACTTCACGTCGGCGGCACCGCCGGCACGGACGGCATCATGTTCCCTGACGGCACGCTGCAGACGACCGCGACGCTGGTCGGTCCTGCTGGCCCGGCCGGTCCCGCGGGTCCCGTTGGTCCCGCAGGACCCGCCGGATCGTCCCCGTGGGGTCTCAATGGCGGCGACATGTCCTTTACGACCGGCAATGTCGGCATCGGAACGTCAGCGCCGACGAGCCTCTTCGAAGTGAAGAAGGGCGTGAACATGGTGGACGCCGCCCGCTTCACGAACTCGAACGGAGCGTCGCAGCTTCGCGTCAATGTTTCAGGAAACGCCACCAGCGGCTCAAGCGACCTGCAGGCCTGGAACACCTCGACCGACACCGTCAACGCGTTCGCCCTCAACCCCAACGGCGGCAACGTCGCCATCGGAAAGGCAACTGCCAATTTCCCGCTGGACGTCTCGGGCGACGCCCGCTTCGCATCGAAGCTCTTCGCGGCGAGCGATGTCGGCATCGGCACGACAGATCCTGCGTCACGACTTGAGGTGAAGAAGGACGCCGGTGCGACGGACATCGCGCGATTCACGAATAGCACCGGTGCGTCGCAGCTCCGCGTTGACGCGATCGCCGGGCTCGCCACCGTCCAAGCGCTGAATCCGAGCACGTCCGTCAACACCGAGCTCGCGCTGAACCCCGCGGGAGGGAATGTTGCCGTCGGACTGTCGAACCCCGCCCACCCGCTCGATGTCGCCGGGAACACCCACATCGACGGCGATGTCAGCGTAGGGAACGCCAACTTCAACGGCAATCCTGCTGAGTTGAGCCGTTTCATTCGCATTGAAGGTGCCGACGACGGCACGCAATTCGCCGGGACCGCCGGTGTGGTGTTCAACAATCCGGGCATGGGAACCTATTCGATATTCGCCAACTCGATCGGTGGATTGTCATTCTTCGATGGCGCGACGCCGGGACCCGAACTGCACGGCGTCAATCTGGACATGAATGGCGGCAACCTCACCCTTGAGAGCGGGCGATTCCAGGTCGGAACCACGACGTCCTCGTTGCCCTTCTACGTCGAGGCCTTCCGCGGCAACAGCACCTCCGACGGGACATCCGACGCAGACTACGTGGCCAAGTTCCGCAACACCAACTTCCACGGCTCCGGCATCGTGGTCCAGATCGATCACGAGAACAACGCTCGATACAACCACTACATGATGTTCAGGGACGCGACGTACATGCACGGCCGCATCGAGGGATTCAATTACTTCAGCGCCGCCGATTGGAATCCGCCGGAGCTCAACTCGCTCGACGATGTCGGGGCGTGGATGTGCTACGCCACCGGACTCGGCCTCGGCATTCCGACCAGCCTCCTCGACTTTGCGACCATGGCCGCGAACGCCAACACCGCAATGGCCTGTCGCGACAACGGCGTCATCTACGAGTCGGGCTTCGGCGACTACGCCGAGTGGCTCCCGCGGCTCGATCCGAGCGAGAAGATGGTGCCGGGGCAGATCGTCGGCGTCTTCGGCGGGAAGATCTCCTCGAAGACCGAGGGCGCCGAGCAGGTGATGGTGATCTCGCGTGCCCCGATCGTCCTCGGCAACATGCCGGCGGCGGGGAATGAGTCGCTCAACGAGAAGGTCGCCTTCATGGGCCAGGTCTTCACGTGGGTGCTCGGCGAGGTCGAGTCGGGCGACTACATCGTGGCCCTCGGCGACTCGGGCTATGGCTACGGCAAGTCGGCCGACGAGCTGACGGTTGCGGACCTCGGACGCATCGTCGGTCGGGCCTGGGAGGGCCAGGCCGGCGGCAAGGGACTCGTCAATGTCGTCGTCGGCGTCGAGGCGAGCGAGGAGGCTGCGATCCTGAAGGGGATGGAGTCACGTCTCGCCGATCGTGCGTCCGAGACCGCCGCGCTCACGCACGAGGTCGCCACGCTGCGCGGCGAAAACGAGGAGTTGCGCAGCCGACTGGATGCCCTTGAGTCGCTCGTTCAGCAACTGTCGTCGGCTGCCCAGCGCAGCGGAAAGTGAGCCGCTCGATGCAATTCATATGCAACGATTCACAGAGCCGCGGCCGGGCACCACGGCACGCCGCTCTCGCCCGAGTCGCGTTCGTCGGCGGACTGCTCACGGCAGCGTCGCTGGCCGGCGGCATGGGCGCCGGAGGCCAGTTCACCCTCGGCCCGCATGAGTTCGCCTCGGGCGGGGGACGAAGCGTGAGTAGCTCCTACACCGTGGTAGGTGTCAGCGGAGGCTGGCAGGCGGGGACGTCCGCGAGCGAGACCTACTCGGTCGCGGGCGGCTTCCTCGAGGCCGCGGGCCACGTGGGCCCGACGACGCCACCCTGTCCCGCGGACATCACCGGCGATGGCGCCGTTGACGGTGCGGATCTCGCGACGCTCCTCGGCAACTGGGCGAATGCGGGCGTCGGCGACTTCGATCGCTCGGGTGCGGTGGACGGCGCTGATCTCGCGACACTGTTGGGGTCGTGGGGGCCCTGCCCGGTGTCCTGAGTGAAGCGATCAGGCGATCGGCCTGATCGACATGCGACCGCGGCGGCGCTTCATGCCTGAAGCGCCGCCGCGGTGGTCGTTGCGCCGTCGGCTCGGTTCCGGACGACAGACGGAGGGGACCGGCGTCGCGCGCAACGCGTTCTCGACGTTCGTCACGCTCGGCGACCACCATCGTCCCCGCAGTGGAGAGCGGACATTGGCCTGAGTCATGCCGATTGGGCTTGAACGTCGCGCGTGATGAGTGCGTGGCGGACTGCACATCGCGGTATGAACGAGCCGTTAGCCCGGCGACCACGCGCCGAGGACGATGGCTAGGTCGGCCGGACCGACCACGCCGTCGAAGTCGAGGTCGGCCGGACATGGCACGCCGCCGCCGCAGCCGGGTTGGTCAGGCCCGGAACTCCAGTTGCCGAGCAGGATCGCCAGGTCGCTGGAACCAACCACGAGGTCACAGTCAAGGTCGCCATGGGGACAGGTGAATCCGCTCGCAGTCACCGTCCCGGAGCTGATGATGGTCGGATTGCCCTTGCCGAATCCAAGGTCGATGGTCCCTGAGAAGCCGAGGTCGAGGGCCAGCGTCGAGGCGTCGCTCAAGCCGCCCAGCGTGAACGGGATGCCCGCGAAGCTCGGCTCGAAGAGGTTGTTGAACGACATCGGATAGGTCGCTCCGTCGGCGGCGGTGAGGACCGCCGATCCGCTGATGACGGGCGAGACCCCGACCAGCGTGCCGCAGCAGTTGTTGGCGATCGGGGCCGGCGAACCCAGGGCGCCGAGCGTGCCGTCGGCGTCCATCGAGATGCTGCTGGCGACGAGCGACATGCCCAGGGGCAGGTCCCACACCACCGGGTTGTCGATCGGTTCGAGATGGATCGACTCGAGCTGAAGCGCCGCCGGATGATTCGTGCAATCCATGACGACCGTGCCGGTGAGCGAACCGGTGACGGCCACCACCTTGGTGACCTGCGTGCCGCCGACGTCGAGCGTGACCTGAATCGGCGCACCCTTCGCCGGAAACACGTAGCTCACCTCCTGGGTCGAACACCCGGCGATGAGGTCGACGGCGAGCTCGACCTCGCCGGTCATCGGATCGCCGTTGGTGAGGCTGGTCAGGGCAATGTTGTAGAGCCCCGTCGGAAGGACGGCATGGGCGACATAGGCGTGGCTCGCTGTGCCCGGCGCGCTCAGGTTGTAGCTGTCGTTGATGATCAGCGCGTCCCCGAACCGGCCGAGGGCGAGCGTGCCCTTGATCGTGCCGACCGAGCCGGGAAGTCCGCCGCTGCCGGCGTGGACCGCCTTGCCGTGAGCGATGACGAGGACGTTCGTGTTGGCCTGGGTCAGGTTGAACTTGAGGCTGAAGTCCGCCTTCGACAGCGAGAAGAACCCCCACATCAAGTCGCCCCACGCGGCGACGCGCTTGTTGAGATGGTGGCAGGAGACGATGTGCGGAGCGACGGAGGCCGAAAGCCGTGAGTCCGCCGAGACGGTGGTGCCGCCGGCCACGACATCGGAGGAGGCCCACCCCGCGATCGGGCCGGGGAAGACCAGTTCCTGGAACCCGGCATCGACGTCGAAATAGCCGGCGGCCGAGACGTCAACGTAGGTCTCCACGTGGCCGGTGCCGGTCACGAAGACGAATTGGGCATGCGCGGGTGATGCGAAGACCGCCGCCGCGAGAATTCCACCGCCGACGACGGACGAACGCGAATCGATATGCGACATGGTGATCACCTTGGCCTGCCGGGATGGCATGACCCCAGCGTACAGGCGCCGCATGCCGAGACAAATCCGATTGCCTCAGATCCTGAGTCGTGGCGGGATGCCGCGAATCACGAGCGGCCGAGGAGCGGGTGCCCCGGGTGGGGAATGAAAGGCGGGTGACGCACCGGAATGTGCGTCCCGAATCGAACGCCATGCGCGGAAGGCCGCCGGCGTCACCGCCGTCCGATCGAGGGACGGTGACGCCGGCGGCCGCGTGTCGCTCACCCACCGCCGCAGCGGGGCGGCGTCGCGTTGCGTGTCGCGCGATCCGCGCGGGTCACGGGTTGCACACCCCCCACGCCCCGAGCAGGATCGCGAGATCGGCGCCGCTGACGACACCGTCGCCGTCGAGATCGGCGACGCATCCGGTACCCCAGCCGCCGAGCAGGATCGCGAGATCCTCGCCGCCGACGATGCCATCGCCCGAGAGGTCCGCAACGCAGGAGACAACGCCGGTCTCGACCGACAGGCCGCCGACCCAGACGCGCTGCACGCCCGAATCGCCGGTGTCGACGATCCGAACGAGCGAGAGCCGCTCGGTCAGGAACGCCGCCGGGAGGTCGATGCGGACCTTGTCCATGCGCACCGTGCCGTTGCCGAAGACCTCGGTGGATGACGTTCCGTTGATCGAGTTGGTGTACGAGCCGTTGAAGTAATCGCGAATGTCCTCGTTGCCGATGAGCGGCTTGCTGTAGAACGTGCCGTTGCAGCCATAGAACTCCACCGTCGCGAGCGAACCCGGCCCCGGCACGCCCCACCAGGAATTGATGAGGGCGTGCACGCTGATGGCGTGGGACACGTCGACGGGTATCTCGAGCACGTGCGGGTTTCGCCCGAGCACTTCATTCGAGTGCCAGGCATTGAGGCCGACGGTCGGGATCGAGAACGGAGCGCCGCCGAGGAGAAGTTCGCCGGTCGGAAAGAGCTCGCCGCTGATCTGGTACGCGGTCGACCAGTTGAACGACGTCGAGAAGTCGATCGGAACGAAGTTGCTTGGCGGCACATATTCTGGAAGATCGATCGAGAGGAATCCCGCACCCGACGCGGTCCGGCCGCCGACGCGAATGAGGTAGGTCTTGCCGTACTGGACGGTGAAGCTCATCGTGGAGGAGCCGCCGCCGCAGCCAGCGGCGTCGTCGTCGCAGGCGATGAGCGTGAGCGCACCGCATTCGCCCGAGTAGGCGGCAAGACGGGTATCGAAGAACGCATGGCCGCAGGTCGAAACGGTCGCGGTGCCGCTTCCGTCGGCCGTGATCGAGAACCAGACATCCTTCACGAAACCGACGCCGCTGCCTTCGTTGCACGACGCGGGCAGGGCGGGCGAACTGTTCGTCGCCAGCGGCGTCGTGAACTGAACGAGCCCTTCCCGGACGCTCAGTGCATTGGCGCACTCGTCGTTGAGCGGAGCGCCCTGGAGCTTCAGCGCCGCGCTCGTCTGTCCGCCCGCCGCGATCGGGCCGGTGGAGTTGACGAGCGCGAGATTGTTCTGCTGCGCCGTCTGGCCCTGGGCGTTCGTGCCCCACTGCGCAAGCGTGAGATTGGACT
Source organism: Phycisphaerales bacterium (assembly GCA_044220875.1). Taxonomy (GTDB): domain Bacteria; phylum Planctomycetota; class Phycisphaerae; order Phycisphaerales; family SM1A02; genus JAEUIT01. The sequence continues at coordinate 106,862 of JBGAQH010000008.1, forward strand.
TGCGAGCCATCGTGTGGCCCTCGCCTGCGGCGATCTCGATCACCGTTCCGAGGTTTGCCGGGACATTGCACTGACCGCTCGTGTTGAGTCCCCAGCAGACGACCGAGCCGTTGGCGCGAAGCGCGACGCTGTGGTAGTCGCCCGCGGCAACCTGCACGACATCGGTCAGGTTCGCGGGAACGTTGCATTGCCCGTTGGTGTTGAGCCCCCAGCACGCGACGGTGCCGTCGGCCCTCAGGGCGATGGTGTGCCAGATGCCGGTATCGACCTGCAGCGCCGGACCGAGGTTGGCCGGCACGGTCGACTGACCGCTCGCGTTGAGTCCCCAGCACACGACCGTTCCGTCGAGCTTCACCGCGGCGCTGTGCGCTCCGCCGGCGGCGACGTCGATGCACGGACCGAGATCCGCGGGAACCATGATTTGGCCGTAGTTGTTGGCGCCCCAGCACACGACGGTGCCGTCTGTCCGACGGGCAGCGGAATGGGTGAAGCCGGCGGCGACCTGCGACGCCGGGCCGAGGCTGGCGGGCACGTTGATCTGTCCGCTCGAGTTCAGCCCGACGCCGAAGACGGCGCCGTTCTGCCGCCGAGCAAGGATGTGCCCGGCGCCGACGTCGATGTCGACGATCGGGCTCGCCTGCAGCGACGCCGGCGGCGTGGTCTGACCCATGTCACCATCGCCCCAACTCGCGACCGTGCCGTCAGCCTTCAGCGCAACGGTGAAGTCCGAGCCGGCGGCGATCTGGCTCACGGTCCCGAGGTTGGCCGGCACGTTGCACTGGCCCGCGAGGTTGTCGCCCCAGCAGACGACCGTGCCGTCCGTCTTGAGGGCGACGGTGAAGTTCATGCCGGCGGCGATCTGGGTGACGGTCCCGAGACTTGCGGGGACGTTGCACTGACCGAAGTCGTTGTTGCCCCAACACACCACACCGCCATTGCTCTTCAGTGCCACGGTGTGTCCGTACCCCGCGGCGATATGCGTCACCGTGCCGAGGTTCGCCGGGACGTTGCACTGACCGAAGTCATTGCGCCCCCAGCAGACGACGGTGCCAGCGGTCTTGATCGCGACCGTGTGGCCATATCCGCCGTCGGCCTCGCTCACCGCTCCAAGATTCGCCGGAACGTTGCATTGGCCATACTGATTCCATCCCCAGCAGACGACGCCGCCGCCGTTGGGCTTGATGGCGATCGTGTGGAAGTCGCCGGCGGCGACCTTGTCGACCGAGCCGAGATTCGCCGGGACATTGCACTGACCGAAGTCGTTGTTCCCAAAGCATGCCAGCGTGAAGTTGTTCCGCAGGAGAACGGTGTGGGACGCGCCGGCCGCGAGATCGACGGCGACGAGGTTCGCGGGAACGTTGCACTGTCCGCTGGTGTTCTGGCCCCACGCCAAAGGCTGCCCGGTGAAGGAACTCACCGCGGCGACGGCGTGCGCTCCGCCCGCCGCGACCTTGGTCGCGGCCGGAATGGCAAGCTGGCCCCACGAGTTCGAGCCCCACGCCTGGATGGTCCCCGAGTCCTGTGGAGCGGCGCTGGTCGCCGTGGTCAACACCGTGGCCGCGAGGGCGACGACGACGGGGCGGGCTCGTGCGAGGAGCGAGCGAAGCGAGGCGCCCGCATGTCGGCCGGGCGATCTCCTCCGGTCAGGTCCGAGATGCGTGGATGGTTGTGGCGTACGGAGAATCACTGGCGGTCACCTCGTCGCGGCGTTAGGGGGTTCACGTTGTCGAATGCGGACGTTTCTCGGAGCGTCACCGACGCTCGAAAGGGCAGTGCGACGCGGCGCCTTGGCAGGGACCACAATTCTGTTGAGGAGGCCACATCCTCGTGCTGCCGTCCGGCACGCGGTGCCGCGTGCCCGGTCGTCGGTCCTGCAGTCAACGCGTGCCGCTCGCGTCCCGCTCCGACCTCAGCGCGAATCAGGCCCCACGCAGCATGGACGCCGGCAGCATGGAAGCCGGCACTATGGACGCCGGCAACATGGACACCGGCAACATGGACACCCCGGGGGCACGTCCCTCCTCTGACGTCACCCGTCTGCTCGCCGCGGTCGGCGCGGGCGAGCGCGGAGCCTCGGATGAGTTGCTTCCCGTCGTCTACGCCGAGCCTCGCACGCTCGCGATGCCACCGTCGAGCGCCTGGCGATCCTGTGCGAACGGAACGACTGACGCGAGGAGGCCGCCGGTTGGCGGGCGCCGGTGAAGCCAACGAAGTGACGAGCGGGTCGTTCGCCGCGCGACGAGCGAGCGCGCTGACGTCGATCGGACCGTAGGCGCTCCGGAGCGTGGAGGCTCCATCGCGCATGGGGACCATCACGACGACGAGTTCAGCGAAGAGGACAACGCGCTCCTCGCTCGCCGATCGACACTCCGCGTTCCGGGTCTGGGTCCGCCGCCGGGACCTTTTCGCATTCCGCCTCGCGCGCGTTACCCTGCATGCGCCGACGGCACACCCGATTGGCCTCACGCGGCTCACGCGTTGAGCTGCGCTGGTCGGCGAGCCTCGGTGGTTTGAGACGCTCGTCCCTTGCGATTGCCGGTTTCGAGCGCTTGATCGCAGGATGACCGGAAGCGTCTCGTCGGAGTCGTCCGATGGTCCTCTCCCTTCGTTCTACCGTCGCGCTATGCGGCGTGAGTCTGCTGTCCTCCGCGCCGTCGGTGCTCGCCCAATCATCGACCTGGGTACTTCCCACGAGCGGCAACTGGAGCGTGCCGGCCAACTGGTCCAACGGCGTTCCGGGACTGGGCGGTCCCACCGCCGCGGTGATCCCCGACTACGGGCCGCTCATGACCGTGGACCTTGACGTCTCACCCACGCTCACGTCGCTCTTCCTCGGGACCGGCTCCTCGCTCGCCCAACTCAACAACATGGACGTCACCGTTGGCAACGTCGAGCTGCAAGGGTCCTGGTTCCTTCTCTCAACCGGGGCGAATACGGACATCCGGCTGAGCGGCGACTCGCTGTTCTCGGGGAGCGGCACGATCTACCTCAACAACTTCTCGAACAACCGCATTCTCGGTGTGGGCGGGACGCGACAGCTCACGCTGTCCGACGGGGCCATCGTTGGAAGCGGACAGTTGGGAGTGAACAGCTTGGTCCTCGTCAACCAGTCCGTCATCTCGGCGGCTGACGTCACGGGTCTGGTCGTGGACCTCGCGCCGGGGACGGTCTCCGTCAATCACGGGATCCTGAGCGCAGGCTACGGCAGCACGCTGACGATCCTGGGAAGCGAGATCAACAACGACGGCGGCATCATCCGCGCCTACCCGCAGGGCACCGTGCTCTTCCGCTCCTCCGTCATTCATGGCGGGAGCATCGAGGTGCAGTCGGGCGGAAGCGCCGAGGGGACCTTTGAGGCCACCACCTTCGACGGCATCACGCTCACCGGGAAGTTCACGCAGCCGAACAATGCGGACTGCGTCCTGATGGGAACGATCGTCAACAACGGGATCTGGGCGTCCGATGGAACGTCCGCCGGCACGGAAATGCGCGTCGGCAGCGACGTCGTCACGCTGGACGGCACTGGCACGTTCCTCTGGTCAAACTCGGTCCAGAACAAGATCATCACCTCGGTCGTCGGACGAACGCTCGTCAACGGCCCTCTCCACACCATCAGCGGCGGGGGGCAGATCGGGGCCAACGGACTCGTCCTGCAGAACTACGGCCGGATCGAATCGACCCAGGCGGCGGGCCTCACGATCGACGGCACGGCAACGCCGGCGTCGGTCAACGCGGGCACGATGATCGCGAAGAACGGCGGGGAGCTCCTCATCGTCGGCACGCCGCTCGACAACTCCGGCGGGGTCATCCGTGCGGAGAACGAGGGGCTCATCACGCTGCAGTCGTCGACAATCACGGGCGGCAGCATCGAAACCACGGGCTCGGGCGAGATCAATACCTCCGTGTATCCGCCCACGCTGGTCGATGTCGCCATCAACGGCACCATGCGCCAGTTTGACGGGGCGGACGTGTACCTCTCCGGCACGATCGTGCACGACGGCTATTGGCAACTGGAGGGCGGGACGACCATGTGCGAGATCCAGCTCGCCAGCGATGTCGTCACGCTCGACGGCGGGGGACAGCTGATCCTCGCCGGCGACAACCTGAACAACCGAATTCATAGCGCATCCGGTACGCGAACGCTGGTGAACGGATTTGACCACAAGATCCTGGGGGGCGGTGATCTGTGCTGGGGCGATACCGTGCTGCAGAACAACGGCGCCATCATCGCCACCGACTACCTCGTGATCGACACTCCCGACACGCCGCCGCCGCACAATCTTGGCGGCATGTCGATACCAGCGGGCGGAACGCTCGAACTCCTGCGATCGAACCTTGTGAACGACGGGATAATCTACGTTGGCTCGCTGGGGACGTTCATCGTCAAGGGAAGCACTGTCGCAGGGGGCATGATCCAAGGGTCGACCGGCACGGAAGACGCCGGAAAGATGATCGTCGAGGACATCAATACCTTCTCGAGACTCGATTCGATTACGTTTGCGGGCGAGGGCCTGATTCAGAACGGCGTTGAGTTGCGCGTCCGGTCGCACCTCACCAACAACGGCAACGTGCTCGTCGACTCGACGGGCACGGACACGAACATCGCCCTGGAACCGCAGGCCGACGGCACGGTGACGTTCGACGGCACCGGCACCTTCGAGATGTCCGACAACGCGAGCAACCGCATCTCGTCGACCGCGGGCGTCATGACGCTCATCAACGGCGTCGGCCACACGATTGCGGGTTCCGGCTCGATCGGCAACAACCTGATCGCCATCAACAATCAGGGCACGATCGCCTCGACGCACGCCACGCCGCTGCACGTCAAGACTCCCGGGGCAACGATCGGATTCGCCAACCACGGTCACGTGGTGGCGGGAGGCACGGGAGAGTTCCGCGTGGAGGGCGGTGCCTTCACCAACGACGGCACCATCGAATCGGTTCCGAACGCGAGTCTCGTCCGCATCGGGTCGCTGTTGCAGACGGGCGGCATGACACGGGTCGACGGCGGCCTGGCGGTCACCGGCACGTACACGCAGACCGCGGGACTCCTGAGCGGCGACGGCATCCTGAACGGGAACGCATGGATTGAGGGCGGTTCCACATCCCCGTCAGCGGCTGATGGCGGCCCCATCGGCTCGCTTTCGGTCTACGGAAGCTACGGACAGACCCTCGACGGCGGCCTGGTCGCCGATCTTGGGGTCGGAGGGAACGACGTTCTCGCGGTCAGCGGCACGGTCACCCTGGGCGGAGCGCTCCAGATCCGCCTGGTCGATCCGTTCATTCCGATGCCGGGACAGGAGTTCACGATCCTCACCGCGGCCAGCATCACCGGCACCTTCGGCTGCATCGAGTATCCGGCGGGCGGCGCGTATTTCCATGTCGTCTACCAACCGCAGAAGGTGAAGCTGGTCGTCGATTCGATTCCGGTGGTCGAAGCGGACCTCGACTTCGACGGCGTCGTCGGCCCGACGGACCTTGCGATCCTGCTCGGCGCGTGGGGCGACGAACCCTGCGGCAACGCGATCTGCTGCCCGGCCGACCTCAACGGTGACGGCAAGGTGACCGCGCTTGACCTGGCCACGCTGCTGGGCTCTTGGGGCTGAGCGCCGGACTGAGAGCGCAGCGTCCAGGTACGAAGTGGCTCGGTGAACGGTGATCGGTGGACGGTCACCGGAAAGGGACATCAGACTCCGGGCGACCGGCGCGCACTCGCGCGCCGACCCACTGGCCAGCTCCCGCGCGAAACACGGGGCCACTGCACCGATCCGGCTTGCCGCTCACCGAGACCGGAGACGCGCCGTCCCGCTCGCGCCGCGAGTTGCCCACCCGAGCCACGAGCGACCTCGGATGCGAGCCCGGCAATCTTGCCCACCACGCCCACCAACGCGAACGCCCGGATCTCGCGATCCGGGCGTTCATCGTGTACCGGCGGGTCGGCTCGGTCGAAGCCGGTGACCGTCAACGGCGGGGGGGCAACCCTGATCGAATGGGTCCGGAGCGCCGATAGAGACCGAGTCGGACGCTCCGACCCTCTCAGGTTGAAGCGCCAGCGAGGCGGAGCCATGTGCGTTCATCCGGGTGAGTCGCCAGTCCCGCGCTGCCGCAAGGCATGAGCCAGTTGGCGGCGCGGGCGCCACAGCGTCTTCCACTCGGTGCGTCGTCCCTCATGGCGAAACATGGCAATCGGAGCAGCCTTGACGCTCCGACGAACGTCATGCAGGCGCAGGTTCTTCCCGTCACGGTCCCCCTAGCCAGTCCCCCTAGCCAGTCCCCTTAGCCAGTCCAGGCGCCGAGCAGTATCGCGAGATCCGCAGCACCGACGACCCCATCGCCGTCGAGATCAGGCGCCGGATTGTTGGTGCCCCATGCCCCGAGCAGAATTGCGAGATCGGCGGCGTTCACGTGGGTGTCGCCGTTCAGGTCGGCGGGCGGGTCGGCCGCCGGCGTGACCTGCATGTTGTCGGCCATGATCATCGGACCGTAATCGCATTGCGGACACTGCGGCCCCTGGAGGTAGTGCACCACCACCTTGTTGAAGGCGGTCGTTGACGAGAAGCTGAGTGTCGCGCTCGGCCAGACGCCCCCCGGGACGGCCGACATCGTGTTCGAGCCGACCACCGTAGTGTCCATGTACGCGGTGACCTTGACGGTAGAGGAGCAATCGCAGTCCAGCTCGTAGGTCGCGTAGAGAATGGAGAAGGCGGTCAGCGGCTTGGAGTAGGAGATGGTGATATCTGCCATCGGCCCGCCACTCGGGAAGACGCACTTCCCGGAGAATCCGACCGGTTGCCCCACCGACGCACTGTTCTGAATCGAGTATCCCGCGCCGGTCCCGGTGAAGTGGGCGGTGATGCCACCGACCGTCACGTCCAACGGGAACGGCATGTACAGCGTGGCGTTCTCGAAATCAAAGAGAACGGATTGGGCGAACAGCGGTGCGGCCGTCAGAAGTGACGCGGCAAGGGGTAGAGCGAGTGAGTAGCGCACAGGTTCTTTCCGTACTGAAGTCGGCGGCGACGCAGATCGAGCCCCAGCGCGCCGCCAAGGGACGTCGTCGATCGATGAGGGTTCGTCTTCTCTCAAGTGCCAACCAGCGCGGGCACTGATGCAATGAAGATGGATCGGAGTTGAATGTCGAGACGAGACTCCCGTCACCGAAGCGACCACGGATCGGTCGCAGGCGTCCGGGGGAAAGGCAGTTGACGAGTCAGGTGGACAGGCCGTTTTCGGAGTCGCAGCCCGGCGACCTGATTGCATCGCTCCAGATCCCCGGCCTCGTCGTCGACGTCGACTACCGCGCGCAGTACGACTGGCTCTCGACCTGGGGACTCGACGGCGTCGTGCGTCGCGCGCAGCCGGTCGGCCAGGTCCGCCTCGGCACGCACGACGGCTTCGTGGTACTTAACGGCCGCGTGAAGTGCACGCTCGAGCACCTGATCCTGATCCGTCGTGATGATCAGTGGGGCTTCGTGTCGGCGGAGTTCGTCGAGGTCGGCGACGCGCTCTTCCTCGATGGGCTCGGCGAGGAAGTCGTCGCGACCGTCGAGCGCATCGCGGGCCGCGTGCGGACCGTCGCGATTCGCGTTCCAACGACTAACACCCTGCTGGTCGACGGCGTCTGGGCGCACAACGACATCTCGCTGTCGGCGCTGAGCTCGACCAGCACGTCGAGTTCGTCCTCGTCCGGCTCGTCGAAGAGCAGCGGATCCAGCTTCTCCAGCAGCGGGACGATCGCGCCGTCGATCCTGACGAGCGGCGGGAGCAGCAGTCTGGGCGTGAGCGCCAGCGGCGGGAGCAGCAACAACACGACCGGTTGATCTCTCCGCCTAACCAGTTGCTGTTGAGACACTTGCACACCCTGGGCGTTCGCCGTCCAAGGCCGTGGCCCGGGCGAGTTTCGGCTACGGTAGCTTGTTTCGGCTGCTGCTCCAAGATACTCTTACGGCACTTGCGAAATGCACGGGGCTCGACTCTGCCGGGACCCGCGGCAGAGTCGCTCAATCACGAGGAAAACCAATGGCTATTGCGACCCTGACGAGTCGTTTCGCTGCCGCCCTTGCTTTGGTGCCCTTCGTCTCGGTGATCGCGGGGTGCGGCCCGGTACTCAGCGGCATGGGCGCGGCGTCGGGGAACGCGGGGGCCTACGCGCTCGGTCAGGGTTTGACGCAGCTTGAGGCCGCGGAGCTCTCAAAGAGTACGGTGAACGTTGTCGCTCCTCAGGCATCCGCGCCCGTGTCCACGCCCGCACCCACCGCGCCACCGATCGTAAAGATTCCGCGGGGTGTCATCTGCGAACCGGACGGCCGCTATCGCACTGCACCGGGTTACGACTGGGCAAACGACGTCGCAGGTGACTTGCGGGTGCGTTGGGTGCCGGGGACACCGCATCCTGACCACGACCACGTCGTCGCTGGATCGCAGCCGGATACGTGGGACCCTGAGCCAGGCTATCGATGGGCTGATCCGGATAGCCGAAGGAGCTTCGAGGTCGTACGGGAGACAAAGTGAGCTTGCGTCGCCTTTCGGTTCTGGCCTTGATCAGCGGCTTGGCTGGTTGCGCCTACATCGACAGACATGTCGAGTTGCCGACCCTGACCAAAGCGGAGCCGGTGTTTCCCGGCCGAGGGAGGGTGATCGTCCAAGACTTCTCAGATTCGCGTGCGGATCCGGCGATCGTTGGGGAATATAGGAATGGCCTCGACATAGTTTCGGCCCATGTGCTGCTTGATGGCGACACCGATGCAGGTCAATGGTTCGCAGCCGCGCTGGCGATGGCCCTCGCTGCGTCGGGTTACGACGTCGATCGGACGACCGCCGGAGACAGCTCTGCTGGGGCTGTGACCGTGGGTGGCTCGATTCTGGAGATCTACCACAGGCAGTTGAGCTACGTCGACCACCAAATTCGTTTCAGGATGGTCGTAAGAGCGCGTGTTGTCAGATCCGACGGAACCGTCACGCTTGATCGCGAGTTCGACTCTGAGGGTGCCTATTGCGCGAGAACAGAAGGGTCGGATGAATTCCAACGCGCGCTCACGGATGTCTTCCTCGACCTGATGAATAAGTCCGTGCCGGAGATTGCCAAGGCCGCACTCGATCCGGTGTATCGGCCGAAGATCGAACAGCCGGTCCGCTACAAGTAGGCAGCGGCTGGACCAGCGACTCCCAAACGTCTCGGGCGAGACTTGCGTGCTTCATGGCGCGATGTGACCGCGTGCGGTCGGATATCCTCTGGGTATCTCCGTGGACCGACTCGAACCAATTGGCATGGGCAGGCACTCGATTCGGACGGGCAGTGTTGTCTCGCCACTCGCGAACCCGACACCGCGTTAACCCGTCCGGCGAGTCTCGCGCGAGACACAGAGACTTTCGCCCGAATCGGGGCTCCAACGGCCCGCCTCCGTGCCGCGCCGGTTGTCTCGCGCCGCGGATTCGGAGACTGGCCGAACCCGGCCGCGCCTCGCAAACCCTTGCAATCACTGGCCCACCAACGCGAACGCCCCGGCCTTGCGGTCGGGGCGTTCATCGTTTACCGGTGGGTCGGCTTCGGTCGAAGCCGGTGACCGTCAATAGAGGAGAGGGGACGGGGATCGAGCCAGCGGCTCGGCCGTTCCGGACCTTCCTACTCTCCGGCTTCCGGCTTAGTGGGCGCGGAGTCTGCTTTGGTCTCGGGTAAAGCCGCCGCGACCGGCGCTGCGACTGCCTGCACCTCGAACGCCCACTCGAGGGGAGTCTCAGCCCACGACTCTGTTTCAGCCTCATACGCCGCCCAAGCATCACGGAGTGCGGCCTTGCTTCGGTCCGTGGCGAGTGGCACTTCCAGATGCGTCAGGACATCCGGACCAGGCAGCGCAAGGAACCGGTGGGTCGTCTGTCGGAGCAGGAAGCAGTCGATGAACTGGCAGCACCGGCAGATGATCTCGTGGGCGTGCCAGAGATCGCCGAGGGTTACGGCGAGCTCTTCCGGCGGGACCAGCGCTCGACTCTCGGGGGTCGCGGCGTGCGCGAGTAGTTTGTTCACCGGCGCGATGAACTTCTCGATCCGCGACAACTGCCGCTTCAAGCCGACGAACACCTCCTCGCTAATCACATCGCCCGGAGAGCGATTCGCTGCGGCCACGCCGGACAACGCGTCAAACGTCTCATGGAGCTCTCGAATCGAGAGCGGGTCAGTCTCCATCGAGCACCACCCGCCGTTAGCTCCTGCTTCAATCATCTTCCGAAACTCCGCCTCCTCGTGAGCGGCGGCAGCCGCGATGTCCATCACTCTCTTCGCTGAGGCAAAGAAGTTCTCACGAGTGAAGAGGGCGCGATGCGTGGACATGTCGTCGATCAGGCTACGGAGAGAGAAGACGCCTCGTTTCCCCTGCAGTCCATCGGCGTCAAGCTGCCTCCGGACCGCGAGCATTTGACTCTCGAAGAAGCAGCGGTCAAGTAGAACGTGGAGCAACCCGCTGATGCGAGACTCTCCGCGGTCCGTCTTGGGCGCGTGACGCCTCGCTTCGTTAATCACCCGAAACGCGGCTGCGTTCCAGATCATCGGATACACCTGCTGCAGAACCGCGCTTCGATCCTCGCTGCCCAGGCAACGAACCCACTCCTCGTGCTTCTTGGCAAACTCGGGGGTCATCGATGGTGGTGTTGGAGGCAATCCGAGCTCCTCTGCGATCGGGAACGGGGCGGGGTGCACGGTCGGTCGTGCGTCGGCGCGCTCATTCTCGCATCGGATGGAGGCCGTCGGCTGCTCGACCGCGCAACCCCCCTCGCCGCTGCATAAGTACCCGGGTGAACCCGCCCCTTGCCATCTTCGAGCCCTGTCGGCTCAGTGGTGGGGGACCGAACGGAGCCACCCGTGGCCGACCTTGCCGCCATCCCCGCCCTATCTCCCGACGACCGCCGCCGGGCGGTTGCGGCCATCCTCGCCAAGGGTCTCGTCCGGTGGCACCGGCGGGCCCGGGCGGTCGGCTTGCTCGGGACGCCCCCGAGTTGCCCACTGAACGACGAGGGACTTGAGGTCTGGGGCGATCCGAGGCTCAGTGTGGCTCGCCGTACCTCCGGTGAACCGGAGGCGGCGCAATGCGGATCGGAGACCTCGCGATGACCACCGTCGATGTCCAGAAGGAACTCGCCGCGCTAGAAGCGATGAGCGTCGGCCAGTTGCAGGATCGCTACGCGGAGCTGACGGGCGAGCGAGCCCGAAGCCGACATCGCGTCTACTTGGTCCGCCGGATCATCTGGCTGATCCAGGCGAACGCGTACGGCGGTCTCTCCGAGCGCGCGAAGCGCCGGGCAGAGGAACTGGCCCGCGATGCTGACGTGCGGGTCACGCCGCCGAAGCGCTCGCTCGCGTGCGTGCCTCCCGTCGGCGAGGGGCCGGTCGTGCGGACGGTGGTCTCGACCGATGATCGTCTGCCCGCGCCAGGCGGGGCCATCACCCGCGAATACAAGGGCCGCACGCTTCGCGTCGTCGTTCTGCCCGACGGATTCGAGTTCGAGGGCGAGCGCTTCCGCTCGCTCAGCGCGATCGCCAAGAAGGTGACCGGCTCGCACGTGAACGGCTTCCGGTTCTTCCGCCTCGGGAGCGCTGCATGAGTCGCCACGCACGCGGCAAGGCCGAGACCAAGCGATCGCCCGGCGTGCGCTGCGCGATCTACACCCGCAAGTCGAGCGAAGAGGGCCTCGCGCAGGAGTTCAACTCCCTTGACGCACAGCGCGAAGCCGCCGAGGCGTACATCGCGAGCCAGAAGGCCGAGGGCTGGATCGCGATCCCCGACCGGTACGACGACGGCGGATTCACGGGCGGCAACATGGAGCGTCCCGGACTGAAGGCGCTCCTCGCGGACATCAGCGCGGGCAAGGTCGACTGCGTCGTCGTCTACAAGGTCGATCGCCTCAGCCGCTCCCTGATGGATTTCGCCCGAATCATGGGGACCTTCGAGCCGGCCAACGTCTCGTTCGTCTCTGTGACGCAGCAGTTCAACACGACCCACTCGATGGGTCGCCTCACCCTCAACATCCTCCTCTCCTTCGCCCAGTTCGAACGCGAGATCATCGGCGAGCGCATCCGCGACAAGGTCGCGGCCCAGCGCCGCAAGGGAAAGTGGGCGGGTGGCAAGCCCGTCCTGGGCTACGACGTCGATCGCTCGGGCCCAAGTCCGAAGCTCGTGGTCAACGCCACCGAGGCGGCTCGCGTGCGCGAGATCTACGAGCTCTACCTCGAGCTTGGGTCGCTCCTTCCCGTAGTCGAGGAACTGGACGCTCGCGGTTGGCGATTGAAGGCCTGGACCTCGAAGGCCGGAAAGGCCCTCGGCGGCCAGCCGTTCGATCGCGGCAATCTCCACGACCACCTGACCAACCCGATCTACCTCGGCAAGATCCGCCACCGCGACGAGGTGCATCCCGGCGAGCACGAAGCGATCATCCCCGAGGAGCTCTTCCGTCGGGTGCAGGGGCAGCTCCAAGCCAATGCCCGGGGCAACAAGAACGACTTCCGCAACCGCTACGGCGCGCTCCTCAAGAGGCTGCTCTTCTGCAAGGCCTGCGGCCGCGCGATGGTGCACAGCTTCAACGGCAGCAAGCCGCGCGTGCACCGCTACTACGTCTGCTGCGGCGCGATCAAGAAGGGTCGCGGCTCGTGCCCGTCGGGCTCGCTGCCCGCCGCGGAGATCGAGCGCGCCGTCGTCGACGAGATCCGATGCCTCGGTAGCGACCGCACGATGCTCAACGAGACGCTCCGTGCCGCACGAGGTCAGGTTGAGGCGATCGTTGAGCGGCTCGACGCGGCGCGCCGCGTCGTCGAGCGAGGGCTTTCTCGCACGCAAGCGGAGCTGCGCCGAGTCCTGACCGGCGATGGTTCGCGCGCCTCCGCGACCGTCGTCGCGGCGCTCCATGATCAGGCGGCCACGGCGGAGCGGCGCCTGCGCGAGATCGCGGAGGAGGTCGCGGCGCACGAGCGCGAGGCGATCGGGCCCCACGAAGCTGCAGCCGCGCTCGGCGGGTTCGACGAGATCTGGCAGGCACTCAGTCCGCGCGAGCAGGTCGATCTGCTCCGATTCATCGTTGCTCGCGTCGACTACGACGCGAGCGACTCGTCGATCGAAGTGTCGTTGCACGCGGCCGGGATTCGAGCGCTCGCGGCCCGCGAGGCGGAGGTGGCGGCATGATCACGGTGAAGCGGAAGATCCAGTTTGCCCGCGACGCCACGGGGCGGAAGCGGATGGTCACACGACGTCGGCCTTCCGACGAGGCAGTGCCCGGACGGGTGCCTCGGATCGCTCGACTCATGGCGCTTGCCCATCGGTTCGATCGCCTCATCAGAGATGGCACCGTTGCCGATCAGTCGGAATTGGCGCGGCTCGCCTGCGTGACCCAGCCGCGGATGACGCAGATCATGAACTTGCTCCACCTTTCACCCGAGATTCAGGAAGCCGTGCTGCTTCTGCCACCGACGCGCCGGGGGCGAGCCTCAATCACCGAACGTGACATCAGACCAATCGCGGCAGTGGCATTGTGGGAGATGCAGCGTACTGCGTGGCACGCGCTGAACTCGGTGACCCTCAACACTAACGAGTCAACGCACTCCGATCCAATGCGAGGCGCCGTCCGGAGTCAGTGATCTCCCAAACTCCGCGGGGGGAATCGGGCTTCAGCAGTCCGTCTCGCACCATCATGTTGCGCGCCCACTGGGCCGTGTTCCGCCACCTCAGGTTCTTCGCATCCGATGCCAACGGATCGAAATCAACATCCTTGAGGACCGGCTTCATGAGCTTCCCGAGTCGCTCGAGCACCTCCGCAGCCTTGCCGGAGCCGCCGACGTCGATTAGCACCTGAAGCAGCGGCAACACGAATGCCTTGTCGGGGGTCCGCACCCCCGGCGGAGTCGTCCGAGATTCCGGCGCTCTGCCTTCGTTGCCTCATCCTCCTGCTGCTCGCTCAGCGCGGCGATCTCGTCCCATTCGCGACGGAGCGCGGCGACTTTGTCGCGGAACGCTGTCAGTGATGCCGCTCGCTCCAGGGAGGACTTCGCCCGTTCGTAATCGCGGCCTTCGAATGACCGAGCACCGACTCCGTTCACGAAGTCAATCTCTGCTTCGACCGCTTCCAGAAGGATCTCAAAGGTGGATGCTGCGTCCTGTTGGTGGGTTTCGATCAATGCACTCTCCTCGAAAAGATCACGCGCAGTCTGCGTCCTCACGGGACTCGTCGCGCTCAGTGTCGCGCAGCGACGCGTCATATCCCAAGACAACGTCCAGTTCCCTGTTGGTCAGTCCATATAGCACCGCCAGCTGACCGTCGATCTGGTCGATCAGCGGTCGGGACTTCGAACAGAAGAACTCGGCGTATTGAATTGCATCGCCAGCTCGCGTGGCAATGGTCTTCCGCACCGCATTGCGATCGAGGTCGGACTGCAGTTCACGTCCGAGCCTCGCCAGTGTGGAGTCGTCGAGGAACGCTGACGGGATAGGAAACGCACCCACCACGGTGTCGCTCAGGTGAAAACAGTCGCTAAATGTCACGTAGAACAAGTAAAACAGCGAACTGTTCATCACCGCGCTCGCCGCGTGAGCGCGATCGATGCTGTCAAAGTGAATGGAGCGGCCGTGTGCGGGCGCGCCCTTCGCACCGTTCTTGCGATAGTACGGAACGCCGACAGTCGCCTTGACCCAGTACTGCGTGGCCTCCTGGTAGAACACGAACGGCGCATCGGGCCGCTTGGCCGTCGCATGCCCGAGACCGAAGGGCGAGGCCTTTGCGAGCAACCCAAGCAGGTGGACGTGCTCGGCATTCGCGATCTTTGGGAAACAGTCAATGGGCCAAGGGGCGGTCGGCACGGCGACGAATCGCAACGTGGCGAACAGGTTGCCTCGCGCAGCTGTCGGCCAGCGTTGATACCGGGTTACGGCGACCTCCCGGCACTCACCGATGCCGCTGCGCCGTGCCAAGAAGATGGTTGCGCGGCAGTGCTGCAGACCGTCGAAGAGCTTTCCAGGGCGATCGTCAAACGCCGCTATCCAGAGGTCACCGCTCATGTTCACGAGCGCTTTCCTCACCACTTTCATTCGACTTGAGCTGACAAGGGGCAGCTGGACGATGAAACTCATGCGGCCGCCATCTGTCTGAAGCGAGAGGCAGCGCTCAGTGCACATGCCATGCAGATTTCCGCATCGTTCGGTTGTAAGTCCCCTCACCTGATACGTCTTCCGGACCTTGGCATACTCAATCCACGGCGGATTCCCGATGATCACGTCGAAGCCACCGCGTGACATGATGCCGTAGAAATGCACCAACCAGTGGAACGGTTGGTGACACTGAAGCCATGCGTTGAACTTGGTCGGCTTGTCAGGATCGACTCCGTACTCCGATGCGAGATATCCATTCAGCTCTCCGTCAAGCGCTCGAAGCCGCTCGCGCACTAGTCGCTTGCCCTCGGCAAGATCTCGCTGCTCGACGTTGCGGCGCGTCTGCATCGCTCGGAACTCTCGGAAGGTGTCGGCGGCCTCGGCGGCTTGCTTCTCAATGCGCGCAAGGTCGCTGCCGAAGTCGAATCGTCCCTCCATCGACGCTCGAACCGCATCCAGCGTTGTGAATCCGACGAGCGTATTGCCGGCGCGGATGTTGAAGTCAATATCAGGGAGCGGCTCGATCTTCTCAATGCCGCCAACACCCTCATCGACCTGCGCGACGAGCTTGAGAAAGAGCCGGAGCTTGCAGATCTCGCAGGCCTCTTCCATGATGTCGACGCCGTAGAGGTTGTTGACGATGATCGATTTGAGGATGTAGTAGCGCTGGTTCGGGTGCACAGCGACCTGCGCCAGCGTCGCCTTGAAATCGGCGAACTTCCGAAGATCGACGTTGTCGCCCGCGGCCTTTGCGCGATCGAGATCCTCCAAGAACGATTCCATGCGATCGAGGCACGCGTCGTAGAGCGGTTCGAGGATGTTGAGCGCGGCAAACAGAAACGCGCCCGAGCCACAGGTAGGATCGAGCACGGCTAGACCGGGCTCGTGTTGCTCAACCGACGTCGTCGAGACGTTGCCGACGAGGCAGCGCCACACGGCGCGAAGCAACTCGGGCCCCTCGCAGCGGTCGATCACGTCCTCGACAAACTGACGAATATCGAGATTGAGTGTTACGAGATCGTTGACGGTGGTGACTTCGCCCGCGGCCAACGCGCGACGCAACTCAAGGCAGCGCTCGCGTCGCGCAACATGCTCGCGCCAGGTTTCTGTAGGTAGCCCGTACGGTGCCGGAGCGGCCTTGTTCCACGCTCCTCGCTTGGCGACATCGGTGGTTCCCGCCTCGATCTCCTTCGGAAGCGGAATGATCTCTCCCTTCTCGTCGACGACACCGTGCCGCACCGGCTCGTAGATGTAGGCATCCGGATCATGCCGAAGCAGCCGCCATACGGAGGCAGTCGAGTCGGGTGCGAATGCGATGGCGCAATCCCTCGCTGCCCGATCGAGAACGAATGGAAGAATCGTGTTCTGGGAGATGTACCCGGTAATGTCCTCCTTCGTGTAGTACGCGCCCATCTGCTTCTGGTTGATGTACTTCTCGAAGATGTAGCCGAGTACGTCGGGGTTAATCTCATTACTCTCGTGGAGCGGGCGCTCATCGAGGTGCCACCGGAACTCGTCGAAGAAGGCGAACAGTCGCTCGAACGCATCGTCCGGAATCTGGATTTCGGGATACGTGCGCTCGAGTTCGTGAACGTCGAACAGGCCGCCGTTGAGGTATGGAATGCGGCCCACTAGCGCGTCAAGCGACTTCTCGCGACTGGAACGCTTCTGACCGAGGCCCTCGTGGAACAGGCGAAGCAGGAAGTGGCGGTAGAAGGACCAGAACTGATCCTTGCCCTTGCTCTGCTGGAGCCTCGCGAGGCGATTGCGCAGGTAGTCATGGTCGCCGTCGAGCAGGCCCTTCTTCTGGATGAAGTAGCAGAACATCAGGCGATTCAGCATCACCGAGGCGTACCACTCCCGGTCTGCGACGCCCCTGATCCCCTCAATGAAGCCATGGAACGCCTCGTGCTCGGCCTGGAAGCGCTCATAGAAGCGCTTCGTAACCCTCTCGACATCGAACGCCGCACCCGCGCGAGTCGTGACGTCGGGGAGAGTGAGCTTCTCCTCTTCAGCGAGAGAGAAGACGATGCTCGGGAGGACACGCTCGAGCAGTGTTCCGCTGAGCTGGCCCTTGCGCCAGCGGTACACGCGGAATCGGGTCGGCCGCCCCTTGGTCCGCCGTACCCAAAGCCAGGCCTGCTCGGACTTTCCGTCACTGAAGATGATGATGTGCTCGCGAGAGATCTTGGTCACTTCGCGATCTACTACTGCGCGAGTTTGAGAATCTGGGATGCGGCCTCGCTCGTCAGGCTCGGCGACGTATGCAGCGAATCCGCGCTTTTGGGCGAAGCCACGAAGGCGAACGGTGCCCGCCTTGGTCGCGACCGTCACTGACGCGTTGTGCCGGTCCCAGCCGAGGCACTCAATGAAAAGGGCATCCAGATTGCATCGGTCGAGCAATTGGCGGCACTTGGCGTAGTCAAGACTCATTGGTGACTAGCTCCGATCGCAGGTCGCACATGGAGTCCGCCTGACCGGCGGCCGATGGTTGTCCAAAGGGGAGGGGAAAGTAGAGGGTGCTCCGGCCGGAGCCAATCTGTCGAATCCTGCCGGCGGCGACGAGCGCCCGCAATGCTGCCTTGCGCTCGCGGGTCGGGAGGCCACACTCGGAGCTCACCAGTGCAGCAGGTAGACCGGATGGGTGCTGGTCGATGATGGCGAGCAGCCGTTCCTGTGCTCGCGTCAACTCCTTCAAGTCCTCTGTCGCGTCGCATGGCGTGGATCGCGTTGCCCTCGCCATGGGCAGAAGTCCTAGACGATGTGCCAGATCGGCTTGCAGGCGTCGCTCGATCTCGGCTTGAAGCTGTCGGATTCGTTCACGTGTCAGCGCGAATGCGACGCCAATCTGCTCGAGCGTCTGGGGTTCGCAGTCGATGCCATAGCGGAGCCTGATCAACAGCGCATCCTTTGGATCTAGCGCATCCACTGCCTTGCGGACGACTCGTGCGGTATCGATGTCAGCGGCGACTGCGAAGGCATCGCCGTCGCCCGGCAACTGAAGCGCGGCACGGAATGCTGGCGCGGCGCGATCGGAGAGCGACGTCACATTCGTTGCGAGGTTGTATCGTCGCAACGCCCGCCAGGCCCTAGGGTGTGACCTCGCCGAATCGCGTAAGAGCTCGATCGCCGCGTCGTGATCGGCATCCAGCTGACTTAGCCTGCGTCTCAAATCGCGGCAGCGTCGTGCAGCGCATCCCGGAACACGGATCAGGCGGCCGACCTCAGGGCCGAATCGCTGGCAAGCCTGACGAATCCAGTAGCTCGCGTAGGTGGCAAACTGAACACCGCGGTCTCTATCAAATCGCCTCGCAGCCTGCATGAGCCCGATCGCAGCAATCTGCTCTGCGTCCTCATCCTCGTGATAGCTGAAGTAGCGACCCCACTTCTTCGCGCCCCATTGCGCAAGGGGGAGGTGGAACTCGACGAACCGATGAAACGCTGCGTCTCCTCCGTTAGCCATCGCAAGTGCGAGGCGATCGCTCCGCTCCGCATACCAGGGTTTCTTGGCGAAGAGATCGAGCGTGGCGTCAAGATCGAGCGCCTTGCGCACCCGGTCTAGCGCGTCGAGCAGCGTGACCTTTTCCTCCTCCGCAAGCGTGAAGCGAAGGATCCCCAACCGGGCGACCAAGTCCTCGGGAGGGCTCGATGAGAAGAACGGGTGTTCACGATGGCGCACCCGGCGACCGCCCGGCAGGTGTACCGCCCATTCCCACACCTGCTTCCGCGGTTCCTCGCAGGAGAAGATCACTATGTGCTCGTGTGCGACCCGGAGTAGCTGCCGCTGAAGAGTGCGCAGTCGAGACCGATTCAGCATCGTGTATCGATCCGCGCGACAATGAAATACCTGGAATCCACGCTTGTGTGCGATCGTGTCGAACCAGAATTCAACGCCGTCTGCCGTTGCTGCTGTCAGTCCTTGGGCGCGGTCCCATCCAAGCCGCTCCACGAAAAGCGTGCGGAACTCGTGTGCGCCAAGATGGGCGACGATCGGATCCATGAGGGCGCTACCGGCTCTTGAGTCCGAGCGAACAGATAACGCGTGGCTCTGTGGCGGAGGAATCCCGCTCCTCGACGCAAAGCTTCGCCTCGTCGCGTAGCGATGTAACAAGCTGGACCAGCATCTCGTCCGTGAGGCCGATGCGAAGCTGCCTATTCAGGATGTCCTTTGCTGATTCTCTCAGCGGGAAGCGATGGATATCCTGAATCGCGCGGTTCAGCGCATCCGTTGCGAACAGCGTGCCGCGTACGCGCTCGGCGTAACTCTTGAGCCGCTCATAGACGCGAAAGCGAGCCCCCGACGGTCGCCCGAGCTGCCCGCCAATCTGCCGTTCTTCGTCGCCGATCAGCTTCACTCCCGCGTGAACAGAGGCGTGGTGCCACGGAGCCCGCTCGACGGCTGGCGTGTCCGGCGCGCATTCGGCGGCCTTCAGAATCTGAAGCTGTGACTCGGTGATACTCGCTCCGGTCGAATCAACCCAAGCTAGCGCGTCGGTGTCGTCACCCAACTGGGCGTACACGAGAACACCCTCTGGTCGCTCCGCTGTGGGCGAATATGCCTTGGCTGAATACACAACGTCGGGCATCTCGGTGATGGTCTTCTGCAACGTGGCGTCACCATCAATCGCGTTCTTCCAGATCTGGAAGGCGTACGAGGCGAGGTCGATCTCGCTGTCCTCCTCTCCATCAAGAATGCCCGACTTCTCGTTGTAGAGGTCGACGAACAGTTGCTGGTTGGTGTCATCCTCGAAGAACGACTCGTCGGTCCCGACCACTTCGGCATTCTCGCGGAGCCGTTGGCGGACGCGCGCCCGAAGATTGATGATCCGCTCCACGCCGTCGGCGGGCATGAACGAGTAGCAGCGGATCGTGTCGGCCCTTTGGCCGATGCGGTCGACGCGACCAGCACGCTGCACGAGCCGGATGATCGCCCACGGCAGATCGAAGTTGACGACGACCGCGCAGTCCTGCAGGTTCTGGCCCTCGGAGAGGACGTCCGTCGCCAGAAGCACGCGGCTCTGGCTCTCGCCGTATTTCTCAAGCTTGTCGTTGCTCTCGGGGCTGAATCGCCACGCCTCGGCCGTGGGATTCTCCGTGTCGCCCGTCACCGCAGCCACTCCCCGCGCGCGCACACGCGTGAGCTCCCGCTCCAAGTAGCGCACGGTGTCGGCGAACTGACTGAAGACTAACACCTTCTCCGTCGGGTGGCTGTTGAGCACGAGCTCGCGCAATGCAGCTAGCTTGGCATCAGTGTCCGCGCGCCACTCGCCGCTGATGCCGAGGACGCGAAGCAGGTCGTTGGCGTCCGCGACGAGATCGTCGCCGAGGTCGGGGATGAACAACTCGGCACGGAGCCACACAAAGCGCGATGCGTAGCGAGCGGCATACTCGTCATATATCTGCTTGGCCGCGGCAAGGAAGTCCACCTCGGTGCGGCTCGGCATTGCGGGTTGAGTGCCCTCGCGTCGCGCTACCCCGTCCTCCTCGAACAGGTCGAAGCCGCCCGCTCTCGCTTCGGCGTCGATGTCGACCACGCGGGAGTCGAAGATGCCGACGTCCTGCGTGCCAATCGGCAACGGGAGGCCGTTTCTGATCGCATAAACGAAGACGAAGTTGCGCAGGATGTGGCGCTCAACTGACTGCACGAACGCGTGGCCGCTGCTCTCGAGCCGCTTGAACAAGTTTGTCCGGCAGAAGCCCATAAGGCGCTTTCCGGCACGCGAGAGATTCTGGATGTGCTGCGCTTCCTTCTGTGTCGGCGGCGCGGCTGGCGCGGGCGCGAGGTAGTTCCCCATGCCGTATCGCGGCAGTCGGAGATGATTGATGATGTCCACCACGCGGGGCGAGAAGAGCCGCGCGTACTGGTCATTCGGGTCCGAGTCGTCAATCCTGAATTTCACCGTCTTCGGGTCACGGATCGGGAAGTACGACCGGCGGCCGTCCTCGAACGTCAAGTAGTGACGGTCCCGTGCGGGGTCGAACGTCGCGTAGTTCGCGCGAATGAAGCTGCGAGTCCGGCGCACGAGAAACAGTCGCATGAGATCGCGCCAGTCGTCGGCGTAGGCGCTCTTCTCGAAGGCTGGCAGCGAGTGCGGCGAGCACTGGTGACGACGGATGAACTCCGTCTCGCCGATCTCGCGGATCAGTTTCTCCGGGCGGATGCCGAGCGGCCTGTCCTCCGGGATGAACAGTCGCAGCTGGCTCGATAGGTCGAGGTATGTCTTGTTGTACGGGGTGGCGGAAAGCAGGATCGTTTTGCTTTCGTTCTTCCGCAGGTACTCGAGGATCGCGCGGTATCGACTGCCTTCGCGATTGCGCAGGTTGTGGCTCTCGTCGATCAGGACCACGCGGTAGCGGCGAAGATCTTCAAGCTCACTGACCTTGCTGATCGGGATCACCTTCGCGCGCAGCCGGAACCGCTCCCGATAGTCCTCCCACATCGGCACGAGGCGCACGGGGCAGATGATGAGAGTCTCGAGGTCATGGTCGTCTTCGAGGATCTTCGCCAAGGCCGTGGCCATGAGCGTCTTTCCCAGGCCGACGACGTCGCCGATCAGCACTCCGCCGCGCTTCAGCACATGGTGAGCGGCGATCTTCACCGCCGCCACTTGGAACTCGAAGAGCATGTTCCCGAACTCGCGCGGGATTCGGAACTCGCTCAATCCGGCGCGCGCCTCGCGCGAGAGGTGATAGGCCATCTTGACGTAGATGTGGTACGGCGGGATCGCCGTCTCGCGCGCCCAGCTCTCGTCGATCACCTTGACGAGGTCGTCGGAGATGTCCACGCAGTAGCTGTCGTTCCAGCGCGCCTCGAACCACGCTGCAAGCTTCGCGCACGCGTCGTGATCCATGACGTCGACGTTGAGCTCTCCCTGCATGCGCAGCCCGGCGAAGGTCAGGTTGCTGCTGCCGAGGAATCCCACGGCCGGGTTCACGATGTCGGGGCGAAAGAGGAGATAGAGCTTCGCGTGCAGCTGATGACGCAGAAAGAGCTTGACCCGCACCTTGCGGGCGCGAATCTGGGCCGCGAGGCGACGAAGGCCCGCTTCGTCCGCATTGGTGGGCGTCCCGAGCGTGAGTTGCTTCCGGAATCCTTCGGCGAGCTCGCGCTTGAGTCGCGCCGCCGTCTGGTTGTCTATTCCCTGATCCTCGGCAACCGGGGAAAATGCAGCGCGCACAACTTCCTCAGGTGGACGGTGCATGCCCACGAGCAAGCGGCAGCATGAGCCGTCCTCACCAGACCATCGCTCGACGTGATCGTCGAGCTGCCTCCACCCTCTGAGGTTGAAGTACCCCACGCAGAAGTCCGCCCGCTCTGAGACGCTGAGCGTGTCGCGGAGGGCGGGCATGAGTTCCGCGTCGATGTTGTCGAAGATGCGCGGCATGGGGGAGTGCGGGTCTCGAGTCCGAGGCGGGCGTTGACCGGCCGGTTATGTCCATGTAGACTAAACGGCTGACAAGGCTCCGTCAATCGTTTCCAGATGAATCCCGCCCCCATGAGCTTCGGCGACCTGATCCGCGAGAAGCGACTCGCGAAGGGCTACAGCCTGCGCAAGTTCGCCACGCTCGTCGGGATCAGTCCGACCTACCTCTCGCACGTAGAGCAGGGGAAGGTCGATACGCCTCCGACGGTGGAGCGTGTGACGAAGATCGCGGAACTCTTGGGAGAGAGTGCGGACGTCCTCCTTGCGGCGGCCGGACGAGCACACGAAGCCTCAGCGCAGATCATCCGAAACAGGCCTGAGATCCCGAGTCTCCTCCGCAGCGTCAGCAACCTCTCACCGGAGGCGCTGCGGAAGCTGCTCGCCACGGCGAAGCGACTGGAGGAGGAGGGACGCAAGCAGTGACCTCCAAGGGCAGCTCGATCCCCTTCATTCCCGAGGTCCGCATCGAGCGCGCGGCGAACGATGTGCTCGCACGCTGGTCTGCGGAGCGCAAGTGGGTGCCCGCGCCTCCTGTTCCAGTGGACGAAATCATCGAACTCCAGCTCGAGCTTCGTGTCGACTCAGAGGATCTTCGCGGGAAGCTGGGTCTTCCCGACGTGCTCGGGGCGATCTTCTTCCGGAGCAAGAGCATCCAGATCGACGACTCGCTCGACATCGAGGCGCATCCGCACCTCCTTGGTCGGTATCGCTGGACGCTGGCCCACGAGGGCGGCCACTGGGTGCTGCATCGCGAGTTGCTGACCCCGCCTGCTGCCGAAGCGTCGCTCTTCGGTGAGTTGGGTGCCCCAGAGTTCGTATGCCGCTCCAGTCACAAGCCGCCCGAGGAGAAGCAGGCCGACCTCTTCGCGCGGTATCTCCTGATGCCCACCGAGATGGTGCGTCGGGCGTGGACCTCGTGGCGGGGCGACTCCGACCCCGTCTTCCTCACCGATCTTCGTGAGGACGCGAGCGCATCGGACACCGACGCCGCGGTGATCGACCGGTTCATTCGTCCCTTCGCCGAGATGTTCGAGGTGTCACGCGAAGCCATGCGCTATCGCGTCCAGGACCTCGGGCTCGTCCTCCCGTCGAGAGACGGACTGCTCTTCGCATGACCCTTTCTGAGTGCGGCGTCGTAGCCGCACTGTTTACTGGTTGCCAAATCGGCAACATGACTCCTCTCCTCCGGAGCCATCTCAGCATGCCAGCCAACATCGATCCACGCACAACCATCCGCAAGTTCACCCTTCCGCTCCTCCGTGACTTCCTTGCTCGCTACGACGGGCCGACCGACATCGACTGGGAATCGGTGACGCGGTCGAACGTCGACCCCGTGTACGACGCGATCATGCGCCTCGACGACACGCCGCGCAACCGGCTCCTCCGCATGCTTCGAGAGATCGAGGCGCTCTCGGACAAGGAGGCGGCGCTGGTCCTCGCCGAGGAGGTCAGGCTCGGCCGCCCCGCACTTCTCGCCGAGTTCGACGCCCTGAAGACGCCCGCGGATCGCGCGGCGTGGGTGCTCGTCCACGACCCGATCGCCTTCGAGGCCGCGGCGCACTTTGCGGAGGCGAAGCGCCTTGCACGAGGTCGCCACTGGCACGTGCGCAGTGATTTGCCCAAGGTGACGATCGAGGTCAAGCCGGAACGCAAGGAGGAGCTCAAGCGACAACTCGTCCAGCACTACCTCGACAAGGAAGGACGCGGAGGCGACTGCCACATCGGCGAGTACACCAGTTCGACCGACGGATGCGTCTTCCTCTTCGCGGAGCTCGAGGATCTGCCCGACGAGGACTGGACGCTGGAGAACGGCGCACTCGTGCCGCGTCCCGGTTGCGCAACCTTTCCCGTGGTGTTCGCGTATGCCCCGAATACCGGCGTGCTCTCCATGTTCTCGCAGGCCGATCGTGACGGGCGAGGTCGCCTTCAGCAGATCTTCGCCAAGGTCATGCTCGACGAGACCATCGCGCCGGTCGAGCCGACGAAGCCGTCGCATAGGCTGTCGCATCTCCTCGATCGCGAACGGGTCCTTACCACCGACTCGAGCGATCCCGTCGAGAACCCGCGCATCACCCGCGTCCGCTTGGTGCCGATCGGCCGCACCAAGGACAAGGTGGAACTGTCGGTCGATCCGGCGGGTGGCCGGAGCCTGATCTTCGACCGGATCAACGAGTACCTGAACACGCAGCGGCTCTCACCCGACCGCGTGATGGTCAAGCTCCTCACGTTCCATCTCGACTTCCTGCCTGCCGCCAAGCGCCGCGCGAAAAGCATGCAGTTCGACGTGACGCCCAGCTCGCACAACCTCAAGAGCAAGGACGATCAGGTCCGCGCCATCGGCGAGCGCTGCATCGCGCGGTGGGAGGTGGTCGATGCCTGAACCCATCACCATCCTCTGGTCCTCGTTCGACCTGGTAGAGCCCACCTTCTCGGCTGCGGAGGTCGCGGCGTGGTCCTCTACGGAGTTCGCCGCTCTGAGAGCAGCCTCGCTGATCCGCGCCGCACCGCCCGCGACGCATGTCTCCTGCCCCGGATGCGATGACGGCCATGTGGAGGAGGTGCAACGTGTCGGGAGCGATGCCGGGGAGCAACTCTTCCTGATCTGTCCGACGGCGGGCCGCGTGCGGCTGGCCCATGCCGAGCTCGAGCAGTGGACGATCGGATTCGATCGCGCTGCAACGATGCTGGCAGGCGCCATCAATGGTTCTGCAACGACGGTCGTCCCCGGTCGGCTTTGGCGACTCGGGAAGTCCAAGTTCGGCGAGGTGGCAAGGGAGGTGCTGCTCGCCCGCGGGCTTGGCTGGGCAGATCGTGCCTCGGTGATCGACAAGGTGCCGCGCGGTGGTCCCCCGATCATCCTCGTCGCGTCGGACGTGCCGCCCCGTGAGGTCTGGCGCGGAGTGCGTCCGGCGGTGGTCAACGTCACGCGAGTCGTTGACTGGAGCAACGACGGCTTCGCGATCGATGCGGTCCTCCTCAAGACGCTCGTCGACGGAGAGGACGCGGCATCGCGACGGCTCACCGGCGTCGAGCTCGACGGGGAGACCCTCGCAGGCATCGTGCGACGAGAGGCCGCGAAGCAGGCCAAGACTGAGCTCCGGGAGGAAGCGATGGTCGACGCCTATGTCCGTCACGGCTCCACTCGGCGTGCGGCGGCAGCACTCAAGGAGCAGGGGCATTCGGTGGACCATTCGACGGTGTCCAGGGCCGTGAAGAAGTTCGGCGGTCCGGCGGAGGTTCGGCGCATGGCCGAGTTGGCCTCGGTGGAGAAGCCTGTTGCGTTGCAGCGCCGCAACAGGCCCAAGAAGTCCTGAGATTTTCAGAACTCCCTACGCCGCAGGCAGTTCCGGGGCTGGGCCTTCGTGGTCCAGCCCCGGCGTCGTCTCTGGGGTGCAACGCCAGCCGGTCGCTCCGAAGGCCACCGGCATAACCGGACGGTCACCGATGTGGGCCGTGCTCCACCGTGACGCTCGTCACGGCACGGCCGCCGCCGGGATCGTGCGAGGACTTGCCCGGCCTTCGGAGCTGACTTGAAGCCCGAAGCAGTCACCGAAGTCGTCACCAATCCGATCACCAGCAACCTCATCCGCAAGAAGGCACGACAGATTGTGCGTCGCACTGGCTTCAGCCGGTCCGACCTCGCCGACATCGAGCAGGACCTTCGGGCGTACCTCCTCGAGCAGCTTCCGCGATTCGACCCGTCCCGAGGCTCGCTTCCGAGCTTCGTGGTGCGCCTGGTCGAGACTCGCATCCGCATCATCCTTCGGGACCGGCGACTGATCTGGCGTGCCGCCGGATTCACGGCGGTCTCCTTCGAGCGACTGGTCGTGACCCGCGACGGTGATGAGATCCGCGGAGAGGCCGTCGTCTCCGAGTCCGACCTCGATCGGCGGCTCTCGCGCCATGAGCGCAGCCCGGAAGAGGAGGCAGCTCTCCGGGAGGCGGTCGCCGGGGTCGTGGCCTCGCTGCCGGAGGACATCGCAGAACTGTGTCGGAGCGTGGCGAGGGACGGCGTCGCCGCGACGGCACGTCGACGGGATGTGTCGCGCCGTCAGATCGAGAAGGTGCTCCGCAGCCTGCGCGAGCGCTTCGAGATCGAGGGCTTCGACAAGTTCTGAGCGACCTAGCGGGCAACCCCGTCGTCCGCTGCATAGGTAGCCGGTGGGTGGACGAGTCGTCCGCCCACCGGCTCACCCCAGGAGGCATGAACCACATGGACCGTGGCGTCTACCGATTCGATTTCAACTCGGCTGTCTCGCTCGTCGAGGCGGAACTCACGCTGCACCTGGCGCTCATCGCCGTGGAAGGCCTTCATGGCGAGGCCAAGGTGCGCATGGATGCGTCGCTCCACGTCGACGCGCCGCGGCGAGCGATCTTCGTGGACGGCACCACGGACGTTGGCGACTCGCTCGTCCGCGTGCTCACTCGCTTCCTCAGCGCCGAGTTCGGCGACGGGGCATTCAGCGTCCGTCGTGTGATCGCCATCGTTGCCGAACGACGCTCGCCCGGGGAGCCGCTGTGCGTGGCCTCCTGAGTCGGCTGCTGACCGTCGGCCGAGCACGCTCGGCCCCGTTGGTCCGCCTCGGCCAAGGCGACTTCACCCGCGACATCCATCCGGAGCACCTCAACGTGCCGACCTCGACTGCACCGGCGATCGACCTGCGATCGCTCATCTGCGAACCCGCTGACATCTACCACGCCCGCGCCGGCGAGTTCCTCTCGTCGCATGCGCTCACGGAGTTCCGGCGCTGCCCCGCGCTCTTCCGCAAGCGGGAGCTCGGCCTGATCCCCGACAGGGACAGCGAGGCCTTGGCCCTTGGCCGCGCCGCGCATGTGCTCATCCTGGAAGGCCGCGAGCGCTTCGAGACGGAGTTCGCCGTCGGCGGCCCCATCAACCCGAAGACCGGCCAGCCGTTCGGGCCGAGCACGAAGGCCTTCGCCGAGTGGGCCGAGCGCCTCGGCAAGCCCGCGATCGACGACGGTCAGGCGGCCACGATCGGCGAGATGGCGTCGAGCGTCCGCGCCCACCCGATCGCTGCGGCGCTGCTGGCCGACGGCGTTGCCGAGCGCGTCGTTCGATGCGACTACGGAGGCCATCGCTGCCAAGGCCGCCTCGATTGGATCAATCCCGAGGGCGGACGCGGCATCGTCGACCTCAAGACCTGCGAGCGGCTCGACTGGTTCGAGGGCGACCTCCTCGCCTTCGGCTACCCGCACCAGCTCGCCTTCTACCGCGCTCTCCTCGCCGCCGTCTGGGGTACCGAACTGCCCGTCCACGTCATCGCCGTCGAGAAGCGCGAGCCTTACCGCACCGGCGTCTGGCGCATCGCCGACCGCGTGCTCGACCAAGCGCGGCGAGAGAACGAGCAGGCGATGGACGAGCTGTCGCAGTGCCGCCGCACCGGCGTCTGGCCGACGCGCTTCGAGTCCCTCCGAACCTTCGACCGCATCTGAATCCCGAACCCAACGGAGTCCCATGAGTCTCATCGCACAGGTCTCGCGCGGCCGCACGGCCGCACCCCGCCGCGTCCTCGTCTACGGCGTGCACGGCGTCGGCAAGTCCTCGTTCGCATCCTGCGCCGAGCGACCCGTCTTCATCCAGACCGAGGACGGACTCGGCAGCATCGACGCCGCCCGCTTCCCGCTCGCTACGCGCTACGGCGACGTGCTCGCCGCGCTCGGCGAGCTCTACACCGCCGAGCACGAGTTCTGCACCGTCGTGATCGATTCGCTCGACTGGCTCGAGCGGCTGATCCACGCCGACGTCTGCGCGAAGCGCGGCGTCGAGTCGATCGAGGACATCGGCTACGGCAAGGGCTACACCTTCGCGCTCCAGCAGTGGCGTGAGGTCCTCGCCGGACTCGACGCCCTCCGCAACGAGCGCGGCATGCAGGTCATCCTCATCGCCCACGCCGCGATCGAGCGGTTCGCGAACCCCGAGACCGAGACCTACGACCGCTATGCCCCGCGGCTCCAGAAGCAGGCGTCGGCGCTCCTCCAGGAATGGGCCGACGAGGTGCTCTTCGCGACGTACCGCGTGCTGACCCGCACCAGCACCGAGGGCTTCGACCGCAAGCGCGTGCAGGGCATCGGCACCGGCGAGCGTGTCCTCCGCACGACGGAGCGGCCTGCCCATGTCGCCAAGAACCGCCTCGCGCTCCCCGACGAGATCCCTCTCGACTTCGACACCTACGCCGCGTTCGCGCGCGGCGAGCAGCCTCTCGCCTCCACCACGAACGACAGCAGCAACACGGAGAACTGAACCATGCCCAGCCTGAACGGATTCAACGCCAACGACGTCGACCCCAACGTGGGCTTCGAGCCCATTCCCGCCGGCAAGTACCTCGCGCTCATCGTCGACTCGACGACGAAGCAGACGAAGAACGGCGCGGGCGAGTACCTCCAGCTCGAGTTCGAGATCGTCGACGGCCCCTACAAGAGCCGGAAGGTGTGGGAGCGCCTCACGCTCAAGCACCCGAACGAGACGACGGTCAAGATCGCCCGCGGCAACCTGTCGGCCATCTGCCGCGCGGTCGGGGTGATGAAGCCCAACGACAGCGTCGAGCTCCACAACATCCCGCTCTCGATCGTCGTGGGGTTGAAGCGCCGTGACGACAACAACGAGATGGCGAACGTCGTGAAGGCTTTCGAGAAGCGCGATGTGGGCGCACCGGTTCGGCCCTCGGCCGTCGTCGGCAGCGCGCCGCCGTGGAAGCGATGAACAAACTCAAGGCCGGGCGATCCGAGGCAAGCCGGGGCGAGGCTCGGCACGACAAGGCGTGTCTGGGCAGGGCTCGGCGGGGCGGGGCACGGTACGGCAAGGCGTGGAGTGGCCTGGCATGTCGCGGCGCGGCTAGGCGGGGCACGGCTAGGCATGTCGTGGGCCGGCTAGGCGTGGCGAGGGCAAGGCATGGAACGGCATGGAACCAGCAACGGAGAACACATGATCGCAACTGCAATCGGACCATCGGTCACGAACGGCGCAAGGCACTCGATCGACCTGACCCGGCCCTATCGGGTCGAGGTCTCCATCCGCGGCGATGCCGATCTCCTCTTCCACCGCTGGAACTGCGAGGCGGTCGAGGCGAAGGCGCGGTCCGCCAAGGGGTCGGCCGCGAAGAAGACCGACGACGTCGAGTCCTACGTCTACCGCAACGACGACTCGGAGCTCTGCCTTCCCGGCGAGTACCTCCGCCAGTCGATCGTCGCCGCCGCGAAGTTCAGGCAGGACCCGAGGTCGCCCCGGAAGTCCGCACAGGACCTCGTGAAGGCGGCCGTGGTCAGCCTGACCCCGCTCGCACCGCTCGGGGTTCGCGAGTGGGACTACGAGCATCGCTGCCGCGTGCAGGTGCAGCGCAACGGCATCACGCGCGTGCGCCCGGCGCTCCGCGCCGGATGGAAGGCGACCTTCGTGTTCCTCGTGAACCTGCCCGAGTACGTCGCGCCCGAGATGCTCCAGTCGCTGCTCGCCGATGCGGGCCGGCTCGTCGGCATCGCGGACTTCCGGCCGACCTACGGGCGGTTTCAGGTCACTCGCTTCGAGGTCTTGGATGAGTGACGGAGTCGATCGTCGACGGCGCGTCCTCACGCTGCCCTATCCCCCGAGCGTGAACCGCTACTGGCGGCACGTCGGCCCCCGAGTCCTCGTCAGCCGCGAGGGGCGGAGCTACCGCGAACGCGTGCGCTCCCTCCTCGCGGCGACCGGGATGCCCACCCTGACCGGACGACTCATCATGACCGTGACGCTCCATCCGCCCGACCGCCGCAGGCGCGACCTCGACAACCCGCAGAAGGCGGTCGGCGACTCGCTGAAGCACGCCCGCGTCATCCGCGACGACTCGCAGGTCGACGACTGGCGGATCGTCCGCGGCACGCCCGTGCGCGGCGGCGCCTGCATCGTCGAGATTACGGAGGCCGCATGATCGAGCTGCGGCCCTACCAGCGCGAGGCGGTCGAGGCGGTGTACGCGCATCTGCGTAGCCGCGACGACAACCCCTGCGTCGTCCTGCCAACGGCGGCGGGCAAGACGCCAGTGATGGCGACGATCTGCCGCGACGCGGTGCAGCTCTGGAGCGGCCGCGTCCTGATCCTCGCGCACGTGAAGGAACTCCTCGAGCAGAGCGTCGAGAAGCTGCAGGCCATCGCTCCTGACATCCCGGTCGGCGTCTACTCGGCTGGCCTTCGCCGCAAGGAGCTCAACTACGCCGTCACCGTCGCGGGCATCCAGTCGATCTGGAAGCGAGCCGGAGAGCTTGGACCGGTCGACCTCGTCGTCGTCGACGAGGCGCATCTCATCCCGGCCGAGGACGACGGCATGTACCGATCGTTCCTGGCTGACGCGAAGGTCGTCAACCCGAACCTCCGGGTCATCGGGCTCACCGCGACGCCGTACCGGCTGAAGTCGGGCGAGATCTGCTCGCCGGACAACGTGCTCAACCACGTCTGCTACGAGATCGGCGTGAAGGAGCTCATCGTCCAGGGCTGGCTCAGCCCGCTCCGCACCAAGGCCGGATCGAACCGGCCCGACTACGACCAGCTCCATGTCCGCGCGGGCGAGTTCGTGCCCGGCGAGGTCGAGGACCTCATGGACGACGACTCGCTCGTCGAGGCCGCGTGCGACGAGATCGTCGCCGAGGCCTCGGACCGCCGGTCGATCCTGATCTTCACGAGCGGCGTCCGGCACGGTCGCCATGTAGTCGATGTGCTCCGAGAGCGGCACGGCCTCGAGTGCGGCTTCGTCTGCGGCGAGACGCCGTCGGCGGAGCGAGCGGCGATCCTCAAGCGCTTCCGTTCGGGCGACCTTCGCATCCTCGCGAACGTCAACGTCCTGACCACCGGGTTCGACGCGCCGAACGTCGACTGCGTCGCGATTCTCCGGCCGACGCTCTCGCCCGGGCTCTTCTACCAGATGGTCGGGCGCGGCTTCCGGCTGCATCCCGGCAAGGCGGACTGTCTCGTCCTCGACTTCGGCGGAAACGTTCTGCGGCACGGACCGGTCGACGACATCCGCGTGCGGCAGGAGGATCGCGGCGACGGTGACGCGCCCGCGAAGCAGTGCCCACAGTGCAAGGCACTCGTCGCGACCGGCTACGCGAACTGCCCGCAGTGCGGCTTCGAATTCCCCGAGAAGGAACGGCAGCAGCACGAGGCGTCGGCGACGAGCGAGGGCATCCTCTCGGGCCAGGTGACCCGCAACGAGGAGCGCGTCCTCGAGGTCGCCTACTGCTTCCACACGAAGCGCGACGACCCCGACGCGCCGCCCACGATGCGGGTCGAGTACCGCGTCGGCTTCAACCGCTGGCACCGCGAGTGGGTGTGCTTCGAGCACGAGGGCTACGCGCGACGCAAGGCCGAGCAGTGGTGGACCGCACGATCGCGCGAGGCTGTGCCTCGGTCGGTCTACGAGGCGGTCGAGCTCGCGAACGCCGGCGCACTCGCGCCCACGCTGGCCGTTACGGTCGAACGGCGCGCCGGCGAGAAGTACGACCGCGTTGTCGGCCACTCGCTCGGCGACCGACCGCCGCGCCTCGAGAGCGACGAAGGCCTCACCGAGACCGTGCCGCCGTCGACGCATGGCATCCCCGACGACGAGATTCCCTTCTGATGAGCGGCGCCTCGACCATGCTTCTCGACGCTGCCTTCGCCTACACGGCGAGGGGATTCCGCGTCGTGCCCGTGCCCGCGGGACGCAAGGGGCCAGTTCGCAAGGGCTGGCAGGAGCTCCGGCTCGGCCCCGACGAGCTGCCGCTCCACTTCAACGGCACCGGCAACATCGGGCTGCTCCTCGGAGAGCCGAGCGGACATCTCGTCGACGTCGATCTCGACTCGCCCGAGGCCCTCGATCTGGCGGATGACTTCCTGCCTAACACATCGGTGGTGACCGGGCGGCCCAGCTCGCCGCGCTCGCACCGGTGGTACATCGCCGAGGGCGTCAAGACCAAGAAGCACGTCGACCCCGTCGACCGCAGCTCGATCGTCGAGATCCGGAGCACCGGCGGTCAGACGCTCGTCGGCCCGAGCGTGCATCCGTCGGGCGAGCCGTACGACCACCTCGACGGCGTGCCGCCCCTCGTCGACGGCGCGGACCTCGCCGCCCGCGTGGCGGCCCTGGCCGCCGCCGTCGTCGCACGACGTCACCCAGGGCTCGCCCCGCAATCGGCCGCCCGGACGGAAC
Organism: Phycisphaerales bacterium; assembly: GCA_044220875.1. Taxonomy (GTDB): domain Bacteria; phylum Planctomycetota; class Phycisphaerae; order Phycisphaerales; family SM1A02; genus JAEUIT01. The sequence continues at coordinate 139,579 of JBGAQH010000008.1, forward strand.
GTGGGCCAACGTCGCGGGCCGTGGGCGACCCAAACGACAACGACCGCGTCCTTCGGCGCGCCGAGGCCTACCTCGACGCGATGCCGCCCGCGATCTCGGGCCAAGGCGGCCACAACGCGACCTATGCCGCCGCGACCGCCTTGGTCCACGGCTTCGGGCTCGACACCGACGCCGCCTACAAGCTGCTCACCGATCGCTTCAACCCGCGATGCATCCCGCCGTGGTCGGAGCGCGAGCTCCGTCACAAGGTCGAGGACGCCGCGACCAAGCCGCACAGCAGATCGTCCGGCTGGCTGCGCGATGCGGAACGCGAAGGCAATGCTCGCGATGTCGACCTCTCGGCGTTCGACGGCGACGCGACCAGCGATGCGCCGCGCACGCCCACTAGGCCACCCGATCCGGGCCCGCTGCCCGAGCGCCTTCTCCATGTCCCCGGCTTCGTCGACGAGGTCATGCGGCACAACCTCGCAACCGCGACACGCCCGCAGCCGGTGCTCGCGCTCGCCGCCGCGATCTGCCTCCAATCGGTCCTCTGCGCCCGGAAGGTGCGCGACGAGCGCGGCAACCGAACGAATCTCTACTGCGTGGGCATCGCTCCCTCGGGCGCCGGCAAGGAGCATGCCCGCAAGGTCAGCAAGAACGTCCTCTTCGCCGCCGACCTGATCGAGCACGACGGCAACGAGGACCTTGCATCCGACGCGGGCCTCCTCGCGGCGGTCGAGTTGGAGCCCGCGATCCTCTTCCAGATCGACGAGTTCGGCCGCTTCCTCAGGACGATCGGCGACCCGAAGAAGGCGCCGCATCTCTTCAATGTCCTCACAGCGCTGATGAAGCTCTACTCGTGCGCCGACACGGTCTATCGCGGCAAGGCGTACGCCGACCCGAAGCGGAACAAGGTGATCGACCAGCCGTGCGTCTCGGTCTACGGGACGACGGTGCCCGAGCACTTCTTCGAGTCGCTGACCGCCGACAGCCTGAGCGACGGCTTCATTGCGCGGCTCCTCGTCTTCGAGGCCGAGGCGACGCCGGCGCGGCAGCGCGTGAGGGCCACGGCCGTGCCCGAGTCGATCGTCGCGGCTGCCGCATGGTGGGGCGCGTTCCGCCCCGGCGGCAACCTCGCGATGGAGCATCCCGAGCCACTCGTCGTCGAGACGACGACCGAGGCCGGCGAGGTCTTTGACTGGCTTGCCGAGTTCGTCGACGCCGAGCTGGCGAAGCCCGACGCGGCCGCCTCGGCGCTCTGGGCCCGGGCTGAGGAGAAGGCGTGCCGCCTGGCCCTGATCTACGCCTGCTCCCGCGACCGTGAGCGGCCCGTCATCGACGTCGACGCGGCGCGCTGGGCCTGCGCCGTCGCCGAGCACCTCACGCGTCGGATGCTCTTCGTCGCCCACGAGTGGGTCGCGGACGGCCAGTTCGACGCGCGCCAGAAGCGCGTCATCCGCGTCGTGCGCAAGGCGGGCGGAAGGATCTCCCGCTCCGACCTCTGCCGCCGGACGCAATGGCTCTCGCAGCGCGAGCGGCAGGAGGTCATCGACAACCTGCTGGAGACGGGGCAGTTGCGGCACGAGGTCGAGCAGACCGCCACCAAGCCGAGGGCGACCTATGCGCTGGCGTGACGATCATTCAGATTCTTCAACCGGCCTTTGTCTATACACGCGTGCGCGTGGGCGCGGTCATGCGTGCGGGGGCTCTATTGAAGAATTGAATGATCTCTCTCTTTCTCACATATACAGGGCCCCGGCCCCGACTTCCGCCCATCGAATCCTTCAAGATCATTCAGCGCGTAGCAGTCGACCGGCGCGCTTGGTGCGCCAGCCTGAACACGCCGATCGCTTGGCGTCGTCGCCCGCCACGTTGGCCCACGTCGCGGCCTTGCTCGTCGGTGGTACCCGACGACGCCCGCGCGGCCGGACGCCACTGACGCCAACGTGGGCGGCCACGGCGGGACGGGGCGGTCGGGACCGGCGCGGCGTTAGGTACTTCCCCGGCCTGATCGGCCCGAGATCCCGCACGGAAGACCCGCAATACCCGATTGAGTTTGTTGCGCTGGACCGAAGCGCCGCGTCAACCGGCGCGCTGCGCCTTGAGATCACGTTCGAGCGCTGCGACCTCGCTCCGCAGCCTGGCTACCTCTTCTGCGAGTTCCTTGAGCGGCTTGACCACCAGCGCTCGGATTGCACGACGCGTGTTCAGGTTGTTCGCGATGATGTCGAGGAAGCGAATGCGACCCGGGTCGTCCCAGTTGCCAAGTTCCCTCCCGTCCCGCATCGACTCCTGGGCGACGCCGTCGGCATCGAGCCGGTCGCCCCGTCGGTCCATCTCCCGCTGCATGGGCTTCCTGATCGGACATGCCGCCAGCACCGTTCCGTCGTTCAGCGCGGTAGCCAAGTAGTAGACGGGTCGACGTCGCTTCCGTCGCATCTGCAACCTCCGTTCGCCGGGGCAGTCCCGGCATGTCGTTCAACACGACCAGTATCCGCTGCGCGGCACGGCGTTGAGATCCGTCTGTCCGCCGAAAGGACCCTATGAAGATCGACCTCCGTCCCATCTCCGACATCCGTCCCTACGAGAACAACCCGCGCCTCAACGACGACGCCGTCGACGCTGTGGCCCACTCGATCCGTGAGTGGGGCTTCCGCCAGCCGATCGTCGTCGACGGCGACGGCGTCATCGTCTGCGGCCACACGCGCTATAAGGCCGCGCAGAAGCTCGGCCTCGAGAAGGTCCCGGTGCACGTCGCGAACGACCTCACGCCCGAACAGGTCCGTGCGTATCGCATCGCCGACAACAAGACCGCCGAGCTCGCCGAGTGGGACATGGATCTCCTCGCGGTGGAGCTCGGCGCGCTACGGGAGCTCGACGTCGACCTCGCGTCGCTCGGCTTCGACGAGGACGAACTCGCGAAACTCTTCGCGGGCGACATCAAGGACGGGCTCACCGATCCCGACGCCGTGCCCGCGCCGCCCGACGAGGCGACGACGCGGCCGGGCGACCTCTGGATCCTCGGCGCGCATCGACTGCTCTGCGGCGACTCGTCGAAGGCGGAGGATCTCGATCGCCTTCTCGACGGCGAGCCGATTCATCTCGTCAACACGGATCCTCCGTACAACGTGAAGGTCGAGCCACGCTCGAACAACGCGATCGCGGCCGGGCTCTCGTCCTTCGCGGCGACGAAGCCGACGCATCACCAGTCGATGGATGTCGCGCGGCACCCCGAGAAGTCGAAGGCGACGCACAAGCAGCTCCGCGCGAAGGATCGGCCGCTCGCGAACGACTTCGTGACCGACGAGGCGTTCGACGCGTTGCTCGACGCGTGGTTCGGCAACATGTCGAGGGTGCTCCTCCCCGGACGCGGCTTCTACATCTGGGGCGGCTACGCGAACCTCGGCAACTATCCGCCCTACCTCAAGAAGCACGAGCTCTACTTCAGCCAGGGCATCGTGTGGGACAAGCAGCATCCGGTCTTGACGCGCAAGGACTTCATGGGCGCGTTCGAGATCTGCTTCTACGGCTGGCGCGAGGGCGCCGCCCATCTCTTCCTCGGGCCCAACAACGCGACCGACCTCTGGCACGTCAAGAAGGTGAACCCGCAGAGCATGATCCACCTGACGGAGAAGCCCGTCGAGCTGGCAGTGCGCGCGATGCAGTACTCGTCGCGCCCAGGCGAGAACGTCCTCGACCTCTTCGGCGGAAGCGGCTCGACCCTCATCGCGGCCGAGCAGACGGGGCGGAAGGCGTTCCTCATGGAGCTCGACCCGCTCTATTGCGATGTCATCGTCCAGCGCTACGAGGAGTTCACCGGGACGAAGGCGGAGCGCGTCCCGACTGGCGGAAGCGCTCAGGCCGAAGAGAAAGCCCCGGCGACTGCCGAGGCGTGAGGGAGAGCCATGTCGCGTTCACCGACCTGTCGAATCCTCGCTGGCCTTCATCTGGCCGACGGCGAACTCCGCGATCGCCTGCTCGGCGGTGAAGCCATCCGCCGCGCGGAGGCGGTTGGCGGTGCCCTCGTCGCGTACCAGTCCGCAGCGCTTGAGGAACTCGACCGCGATGTACGCGACGATCCAGTCGCGCTGCGTGTCACCGGCGAGCTCGCCGACCACGAACCACTCGCCGCGCTTGTCCTCGATCGCGTAGGCGACCTGCTCGATGTCGTCGACGTCGCAGGCGTGGTCCTCGGCCGCCCCGCTGGCGAGCGTGCTGTAGCGCATGAGCGTGTCGCCCTTGAACTCGTACCGAGGCTTCGTATCGCTCGGCGGCGCTTCCTCTGCCGCGAGGATCGCCCGGTTCAGGTCCTCCCACTCCTCGCAGGAGTCCATGCGGCAGTCGTACGAGTAGGCGAGCGCCGATGCGGCCTTGAGCAGATCCTCGAACCTCGTGTCGCGGTTGTCCAAGGGTCACGCTCCCTTCCCGCTGGCGGAGGCGGTGAAGAGGCCGCGATCGGTCTTCTTGAACCGCGCGTCCTTTCCCTTGGCGGCGATTTCCCGGATCATCGCTGCGTAGAGCGTCGCGTGCGGCGTCTTGCCGCTCGTCGCCCAACCTGCCGCCAGAACGCGCTCGGCGATCGTCTTCGAGTTGAGCGGTTCCTTCGCGGAGGCGAGGACCTTCGCAGCGAGGTCGATGCCGCTCGGGCGCTTGGCCTTCGCCTCTCGCTTCGGCGAGTCCTTGGCGTCCTTCGCACCCTTGGCCTTCGAGGCCTTCTCCGCGTTGCCGCGCTTCGCCTTCGCGGGAGGCGTGGGCGTCGTGGGGTGCGAGGTGTTTGCGACCTCCTTGGCGGTCGGGACTTCGTGGTCCTGCTTGCCGTCGGCGAGACGATCGGCGATCTCCGCGATCG
>JBGAQH010000010.1:0-22070 GCA_044220875.1 Phycisphaerales bacterium
CACGCCACCGTGATCGGAGACCCCCGGTAGTTCCGCACCCGCTCCACCCGCTTCGCGTGGTCGTTCCATCCGGCGATCGCGTAGCTCGGCTCGATCCGCTCGCCCTTCGTCGGGCTCACCAGCTTCTGCGGGTCCTTCGTCTGGAACCAGAACTCGTCGCGGGACTGCTCCATCACCAGCCGCTCAAGGATCACCTGCGGGTCGCGACCCAGGTTGAACTCGAACTCTTGGCCGATCGGCACATACTTCGTCGTCACGAAGGCCAGGACGCTCAGGCCGTCGCCGAGCCCGTTTCCAGTCTGCCTGAAGAGCCGCACCGCGCCGTCGGGCAAGGGCGAGTCGCCGAGCTTCGAGGCCTTGTCGTTTCGCACCAGGAAAAGCCGCACCAGCTGCTCGCCGTACTCCTGCGGCCGGTAGCGGTACTCGGTCCGGAAGGGCACCGTCGCGTTCGCCTCCTGGTGGAAGAGACGCATCCGCTTCGACCAGCCGTTCCTCACCGTCTCCTCGCCAGGCACCGTGAAGATGAAGTACTCCGAGAGCCCTTCCTTCACGATCTCCTTTCCGTCGGAGGCGTTCCCAGGCTTGCCCGTCTCGAGCATCTCTTCCTTCAGGACGGATCGCGCCGGCGCGGGCATGTTGGCCACGCGCGAGTCGTCGCTGAGCTGAGCCGCGAGGTTCCTGTCGATGATGCCGCGCTGGGCGAGATCGCGCACCTTCTGCACGAGGTTGATCGTGCCGACGACCATGCGGACGCTGGCGTCCTCATAGTCCTCGCCGGAGTTGTTCGTGATGCTCACGAACCCCTCGAAGCCCATCGCGCTCTCGTCGGCGTTCACCGTCGCGACATAGTCCGCGGCCCACGAGATCCCGCTGGTGAAGTAGCTGATCTCGACCGTCGCATCGCCGTCGAAACTCGACTGGATGGCCCAATAGAGCGTCTGCTGGCGGTCGTGCGGATACCGCGTGTCGATCAGCTCCAATCGTCGGTCGGCGAGACGAATCGAGACGCTCGAGGCGTCGATCAGCGTGTTGGCCCACGAGAACTGGAGCTGCGTGACGCCGTTGCGGACGGTCACGTGCCGTGTCTCGCGGACCAGCGTGAGGTCCTCGCTGTTGTAGATGGTGAGCTGGACGCTGTCCCGCGGGGGCAGCGTGGACATGTCGATGTTCTGGGCGATGGCCGCGCGGACGCAGAGCGCAAGCGCACAGGCCAGGGAATACGCGAACGAACGCATTGGGAAGACTCGCAAGGAGGGGAGGACGGGAACGCGGGCGACGGCGTGCCGAACGGGCGGAATCACCACTCGTTTCGGAACAGCACGTGCAGCGTCTCGGTCTTCTTCACGGCCTTCTGGTCGGCGCCGCGCGGCGGCGCCTCGACGTGGAAGATCACCCGATCCACATTCGACTTCGCCTTGTCGAAGGACTTCATCGTGCCCTCGCCGCCGATCTCCCATTGCGGCACGAGATTGCCGTTGCCGACGACCTCGCCGCGGAGATTCGGCATCGTCTCCACGATGTCCACCGTCACCGGCTCGTCCTTGAAGTTCTCGATCTCGTACTTCACCACCACGTCATAGTCGGAGAGGACGCCCGCGGTCGGCTTGCGGTCCTTGCGCTCGATGATGCGCTTCACGACCACGTCCTTGGCGACACCCACGTAGAGGCGCCACTCGTCGTCCTTCGCCGCAAACGGACCCCAGTCCTCGCCGAGAAAGGCGACGTTGCCCTTGTCGTCGGCCTGGAAGATGCGCACCTTGCCGTTGTCGAGCGGGAAGCGCCCGAGGCCATGGTCGCCGTCGTTCTTGAGCACGTAGTGCATCGGGATCTTGAGCTGCTGCTTCGCCGGATCGAGCATGCCGAAGGCGGCGAGGTCGGCGGTGTAGGTCTTGCGGAGCTTCACGCCATCGAAGCGGGCGGCGAGGATCTTGCGGGTCTCGTTGCGGCCGATCGGGCGTTCGAGACGGTCGCCGAACCCAAAGGACATGCCGCTCTCGCCGAAGGTCTCGGGAGTCTTGTTGTGAAGCTGCACGTACTGCCAGAGGGTGAGCGTTTTCTCGTCCTTGCTCGTCTCGGCCCGGTACTCGTAGCTCTTGTCGACGCCGACGATGACGTAGCTGATCCGCACCTTCGCCGGACCGGCCGCGGGCGCGGAGACCTGCCATGTGAGGGCGTTCTCGTTCGGCGGATAGGAGACGCTCAAGACCCGAATCTGGTCGGGCGTCGTCAGGCTGCGGAACTGAATCGTGCCCTTGTCGATCGCGGTGTTCGCCCAAGCGAAGACGACGTCGTTCTTGCCTGCGGCCAGCGGCACGGTCCGTTCCTCCTCGACCAGCGTGATGCCGAGCTGTTCAAGCCTGATCTCCACCCGCTCCCGCTCCGGAAGGGCGATGAGCTTCACCCCGGCCAGGCTCGGTGCGGTCACTGCCAGGGGGAGCGTGCTGGCGGCGAGCAGAAGGGCGGCGACGAGCGAGCGGGAGGAACGAAGCGGGCGATGCATGCGAACGGCTCCAACGGGAGGAAGAACACGAGAATCGACGACCAACGCGACCGGCGATGGACGCCGGTGTCCGGTGACCGGCGGCCACCCATGGCCGACCTCACCGCCGCGCGGACAGTACCCGACAGATTCCCTGCCGGTCGTTTGTTCTCCGCCCGTCCGCGAAACGCACTCAACGCTTCTGTCCCGTCCCCGTCACACCCGACGGGTCTCGCACAGCGGGGCGAGCATCGCGCTCGCTCACCAGCCATCGCAGAGCGCGCGCCGCCATTCGGAGGGCACGCCCGTCGAGCGCATCGCCTGACCTCCCCGCATGCCTGCAAGCCCGCGCAGGTCGGCGCTCCCGCACCAGCGCACGAGCGACCGTGTCGCCCGTAGGGGATCATCGCGACGGAAGATCGCATCTTCACCCAGTCCAACGAGTTCCGGTTCAATCGCCCCCTCCTCAACCAGCAGCGGCACCCCGGCCGCCGCAAGCCACAGCGCCGACCACGAGGGCCTCCGCTGAGGGGTCAGCGACCGGTCAGTGAACCACCGGCCGCGGCGACCGGCAGCGTCCGCTCCCGCGGTGCTGACGCCATCGCCAAGGACAAGACCGACATCCAGTCCCGCGGCGATGCGCCATGGCTGGGCGATTCGAGCGTCCCCAATTGGAGGCCCGCTTGGCGGCCCGCTTGGAGCCTGCGGACCTCGGTCCATCTGCCGTTCGATCTGGCCCATCCAGTCGGTGGTGCGGGATCGCCGGGCGGCGTCGGGATGGCCGAGCAGCCGAACGCGAGCACCGCGCACCGCGGCGATGCCGACGATGTCCGCAGCTCGGCGGAAGTCCGTCCATGTCGTCACCGGCCCGACGACGCCGACGACGACCGTCGCTTCGTCCACCCCCCATTCCTTGCGCAGCCGCTCGCGCGTTCCAGCCGGCGAGAGGAAGGGTCCGGAGGCCGCTCCGATCCAAGGCTGGATCACCTCGATGTCGGTCCCCGGGGCCACGCCGCCGACATCGAGAGCATGCGCGGCGGAGAAGACCACCGTCCGCATCCCCCGCAGCGCCTCCTCGCGGCGAGCCGACAGCCGCTCCGACGGTCCGCTCACGAACCAGCGCATCGGCCGCCCAAGCGACGCGACGATCGCCGCGCAGGCCGACGAACTCCACACCGCCAACGGCGCTTCAGCGTCGACGGCTTCCAACATCCGTCGCACTCCACGGGCACCGAGTCTCGATTCCCGAAGCGGCGGACACCAACGGGCGATGACCTCGCACCCCACGGCCTCGGCGGCGATGGAAGCGGACGCCGGACCGAGGATCGCCACGCGGGCCGGCAACGCAAGGGCTCGGGCCAACTCGGCGATGAGGCCAAAGGTCGTCGCCTCATCGTCGTCGCGGGCCTCGACGAGATGCACCGCCGCCGGCGCGGCCGCTCGCCCTTCCGCCGTCAGCGATCGGGATCCCTTCGCCGGTCCCGTCATCGTCGGACCTGATCGGGAGGCCGACGGCATCACTTCGTGCGCGGCCCAAGGTGCTCGCCGAGCTCGACCGCCTCGTGCTGATAGAAGAGCTTGCCGATCGAGTCGCCCAACTGCATCGCGAGCTTCTCCTCGAGCGCCCGGCGCTTGGCGCTGGTCTGCAGTTCCTGGCGATCGACCTCGCGCAGCTTCGCCAGGACCTCGCGCCCCGCGGAGGTGTCCCCGAGCGGATAGGTGCGGGAGTTGTTGACGACGTCGATCACCTTCACGGTCGCCATCGCCGTCGGCGTGGCCCCGGCGCCGGTGCCCTCGCGGCCGTCACCCATGAGGGTGAAGGAGGTGAGTTGGACGTAGATCACCTGCTGGCATTCGAGCTCCCGGCCGATCGCCGCGATCGAGAGCGGCTTCGCTCCCTCCTCGCGCTGGCGCGTCGCGGCGATCGCGTCCGCCGGTCGGACCGCGGTCGGGATGAGCTCCTGCTTGATGAGATCCTGCGAGATCTTCTCGCCGATCATCGATCGAAGGGCCACGCGCGGCAGCACGTTGGTCCGGTCGTCGACGAACACCACGGTGCGGCTCTTTGCGAGCTCGTGTTCCGCCTCGACCTTGCCCGGTCCGAAGACCGCGTAGGCGGCCGGTGCGGCGAGATTGCAAGCGCCGAGCGAGAGCGCCGCGGCGAGGGTCGCGAGAAACGACAGGGTTGCGACCGTCTGGCTGCGGTTCGCGGGGCGGCGGAGTGTGGTGCTGCGGGCGTTCATGGATTCAGATCCGCGAAGCAGATCAGCAGGTCAGATCGGGGTGGAAGGCCGAAAGGTCCGAAGCGAACAGCGCGATCGACCCGATCACTTGTCGGGGTACTTGTCCTCGATGTGCGTGTAGAAGAGCCACGCCGACTTCTGCACGAACTTGGTGAGCACGCCGGTCAGCATCGCCTGGCCGGAGAGGTTCTCGCGAGTCAGGCCTTCCTGGTTCGGGAACTGGATGCGCACGTCATGGGTGGAGGCGAAGGCATCGGGATCGAGACCGTCGCGCTCGATGATGCCCACGTTCGCGGCTGCCGCACCCTCCCAGATGTACTGGTTTCCCGGCGGGTTCAGGCGGAACTCGTAGATGTCGATGACCACGACGCGATCGACGCCCAGTTCGTCGGCGACCTGGCCGTACGGCAGCGTGGTCCACGCCGGCGTCTGATACTGCCACTGGATGACCGCGGCAGGCGGAAGCACCGAGACGCCGCGGACGTTCTCGCGGATGCGCAGGGCGACGTTCCCGGCGACATCGAGCACCACGTTGGGGTACTCGAAGAGCGTCGCCGCGTCCGCGTGCACGACCACGGCGACCGTCTTGTTCTCGAGCCCCTCGTACTCGGCGAGCACCTCGATCTTCTTGTTCCGCTCCGCTTCGTTGGCCAGGGCTCCCGCCAGGTTGGCGATCGCGCAGCCGCCGATCGAGATCGTTGCGGCCGCCAGGAACAGGGTGACGGAAATGCGCGAGAGGGAGAGCGTTCGCATGAGGACGGAGGCCCGTGGATCGGGGAGAGTGTGCGACGGAGAGGAGGTCAGAATCCGAACTTGACCGCGGCGATCTTGTAGAGCCAAGCCACCACCAGAAGGACCAGCATGGTCCAGCCGAACCGCGGAGTCACCAGACGGAGGAAATGCCCCCCAATCGCCGAACCCGTCACGGCCACGTAGGCGGACACCGCCGTCGAGGCCGCGGCGACGATCGCCAGCGCGCACCCAAGCGGCTGAGCCTTGAACGAAGCGATGAGATCGCCGTCCGCCGCCGCCGCGAAGGCCGTGGTCATGCCACAGGTCGGGCATGGTATCCCAAAGCCCGTGACCCAACCGCAAGGCGGGAGGTTGAGCTGGCGGTGCGTCTCCATGCCAGTCGCGCTCGGCTCAAGATACGCAGCCACCGAGAGAAGGGCCGCACCGGCGATGAAGACGACGACCGCGGCCCGACGCCGCGCCCGGATCTCGATCGCTCGGTCTCCGCTCCAGCCCCCCGCTCCTCGGTCGACGCGCGGGGCCGTGGGCGGCGCGGCGGGATCCGGCGGCGATGAGGCGATGGGTGTCGAGTCCATTGGGGGGGAGACTACCGGACGCCCGACCCCGAGACAACGATTCGTTTCGGAATGGGCGGGGATTGCCTTGGCCGCCCCCCTTTGTCGCATGATGATGGGGCGGCCGGCCCATTCCCTCCGTTCGCTCCGCAGAGGTCCGCGGCGCGGCGATTGGGTGACGTCACAACGACCATGACTCAGGATGACCCCGATGCCCTCGGCGGCGAGATCACCCGGCTCCTCTCGGCGGCCAGCGGTGGCGATGGCCAGGCGCTCGATCGACTCCTGCCGCTCGTCTACGACCTGTTGCGAGACCAGGCCCGACGCGCCCTCACCGGCGAACGGTCGGGACACACCCTGCAGCCGACGGCGCTGGTCCACGAGGCGTGGCTTCGGCTGTCGCGACAGCGGGAGACGCAGTGGACCGACCGAAATCACTTTCTCGCGACTGCGGCCATGATGATGCGTCGAATTCTCGTGAGCCACGCCCGCGGCAGACGGCGCTTGAAGCGTGGAGGCGGTGCCGCGATGCTGGAATTCGACGAACAGTTTGCCGAGACCCTGGCGGATCCCGACGTGCGCGGCGAGGCGGCCGACCTCATCGCCCTCGACGATGCCCTCACGAGACTGGGGGCGCTCGACGGACGCCTGGTGCGGACGGTCGAGCTGCGCTACTTCGCCGGACTGTCGGTCGAGGAGACGGCCAACGTCCTCGGCGTCGGCTCGGCGACGGTGAAGCGGGACTGGTCCTTCGCCAAGGCCTGGCTTCGCGAGCACCTCGGAACGGACAGCGACTCGTGAGCGCCGACGACCGATTCGCCGCGGTGCGCGAGCTGTTCGATGCGCTGATCGAACAGCCCCCCGAACGGCGCACGCAGACACTCGCCGACCCATCGATCCATCCCGAGGTGCGAGGCGAGGTGCTTCGCCTGCTCCATCACCTCGACGACCCCCAGTTTCTCGCATCGCCCCCGACGCTCTCGACCGGCACCTCGCACGACTCGCTCATCGGCGAGCGCGTCGGCAACTTCCGCATCCTCCGTCGGCTCGGGGCCGGCGGCATGGGCATCGTCTACGAGGCCGAACAGGATCAGCCGCGGCGCAGCGTCGCCCTCAAGCTCATTCGACCCGAGCTCCTCTCGGAGGCGGCGCTGGCCCGGTTCCGCCGTGAGTCGGAACTGCTCGGGCGACTGCAACACCCGGGCATCGCCGCGATTCACGCCGCCGGCGTTGCCATCCATCCCCACGACCCGACGCTCTTTCTTCCCTACTGCGCGATGGAGCTCATCGAGGGCGAGCCGGTGCACGCGTGGGTGGCGCGGACGAAGCCGCCGACCGACGAGCGGCTCGAACTCCTCGCCCGCATCTGCGACGCCGTCGACCACGCCCACCGCCGCGGCGTGATCCATCGCGACCTCAAGCCCGCGAACATCCTCGTCACCGCCGAGGGCGATCCGAAGATTCTCGACTTCGGCATCGCCCGGGCCCTCGACGGCTCCCCCTCGGCGACGGTCCACACCGTCCACGGCGACGTGATCGGAACGCTGGGAAGCATGAGCCCCGAGCAGCTTCGCGGTGACGCCGACATCGACGGCCGCGCGGATGTCTATGCGATCGGCTCGCTTGCCTACGAGGTGCTCGGCGGCGCGCCTCCCTTTGACGTGCGCGACCGCGGCGTCGCGGACGCGATCCGGTTTCTCCTTGAGCATGACGCGCCGCCGCTTCACCGGCTCCAAGCCTCCCTGGCCGGTGATCCGTCGATCATCGTCGCGACGGCGATGGCCAAGGACGCGGGCCGGCGCTACGCGACGGCCGCCGCGATGGCGAGCGACCTGCGGGCCTGCCGCGACCGGCGCCCGATCCTCGCCCGACCGCCGGGTCTTGCGTATCTCGCGAAGCGCTTTGCCCAGCGCCATCGCGCCGCCACCATCGCCGCGGGGCTGGTCATCGTGACGCTCGTCGGCGCGACGGTCTGGGCGGGGATCGCCTGGCGGCACGAGCGCGACGCCCGCAACCGCACCTCGCGACTCAACACCACGCTCCTTGGGATGCTCGAGTCGCTCGACCCGGCGAAGGCGGGCGGCTCGAAGCTCGACCTCCTCACCGCCCTCGACGACGCGGAGCGCTCGACCGCGGACCTCGACGCCGAGCCGGACATCGCGCTGGCCATGCACGATGCGTTAGCCGAGCGCTACATGCGGCTCGACGCGCTGCCGAAGGCGATCGCCCACTTCGACGAGTGCGTGCGCCTCGCGACCGCGGTGCACGGCGAGTCGTCGCTCGAGGTCGCCGCGGTGCTCACCAACCTCGGCCAGGCGCTCCGCCGCAACGGCCGCATCGAGGACGCCCTCGCCGCCCACCGGCGATCGCTGGAGATCCGGCAGGCGCTCTCGCCCGAGCGGGCCGACGACATCGCCGAGTGCCTGAACAACATCGGCGCCGCGGAGTTCCACCGCGGCAACGGCTTTCAGGCGCTCCAGTACTTCAGGCAGGCGGTCGAACTCGCCCGCAATTCCCCCACCGTTCGGCGGCTGCACCTCTCGACGGGCCTCATGAACATGGGAATGGCCTGCATGCAGCTCGGCCGCATGAACGATGCGGTCGCCTGCTTCGACGAGGTCATGAATCTCCGCATGAGCTCCGACGCCGATGAGCTCGACCTCGCGGAGGCAGCGGCGGTTGCGGGCTCCGGACTCCTGCACACGGGCGAGAGCGACCGCGGCCTGCGCATGCTGCGAAAGTCCTACGAAATCCGCACCCGCCTGCTGCCGCCGACCCACGAGCGCGTGCTCGCCACCCGCGAGAACCTTGCCCAGGCGCTTGCCACCCACGGCGAACTCGCCGAGGCCGAGTCGCTCCTGAACGAGGAGACGGCGATCGTCACCCGCACCGGCGTCGCATCGGTTCCCGACGGCCGCGGTAAGATCGCCGACATGCTCATCACCCGCTATCGAAAGCTGGGCGACGAGGATTCGGCCCGGCGCGTCGAGGCGATTCGACGGTCGCTTCCCTAACAGCCTGAAGCGGACAGTGGACCATGTGGTGGCTCGACGGACATCTCGATCTGGCGTACCTCGCCGTCGCGGGACGGGACTTCGGCGCCGCGGCCGATCCCTCCACGGGCTGCGTCTCCTATCCCGACCTGCGCGAGGCGCCGGTGCGCATTGCCCTTGCGACGATCTTCACCGAAGCGAAGGCCCCCGGTCAGCCGGGCGGCTATGCCGATTCCGATGACGTCGAGGGGGCCCACGCGGTCGGGGCCCAGCAGCTCGCGTGGTACCGCGCCGAGGAGCGAGCGGGGCGCATGCGCATCGTCCGCACCGTCGCCGATCTCGAGCGGGCGGCGAGCGACGATCGTCCGGACGCGCCGCTGTCGATCGTCATCCTGATGGAGTGCGCCGATCCGATTCGCTCGCCCGAGGAAGCCCGCTGGTGGTTCGACGCCGGCGTGCGCGTGGTGGGGCTGAGCTGGGGCTACGGCTCGCGATATTCCGGCGGCAACTCGAGCGGCGGGCCGCTGACCGCCGCCGGCCGCGAGCTGATCGCGGCCTTCGACGAGCTCGGCATCCTGCACGACGCATCGCACCTCTCCGACGCCAGCCTCGACGGGCTGCTCGCGACGAGCTCCCGCCGCATCGTGGCGACGCACTCCAACTGCCGCGCGATGCTCGAGCCGAAGGAGCGGCACCTCACCGACGAGCAGGTGAAGGCGATTGCAGCCCGCGACGGCGTCATCGGCCTCAATCTCTACGGCGCGTTCCTGGCCGTCGGCCGAACGCCGACGCTCGAGGACGCGATGGCGCACGTCGAACGCATCGCGGCGCTGGTCGGCCGCGAGCGCACCTGCCTGGGCAGCGACCTCGACGGCGGCTTCGGCCCCGACCGTCTGCCGATGGGCCTGCGCCATCCGCGCGACTACCGCCGACTCGACGAGGCCCTCGCCGCCCGCGGCTGGTCCGAACGCGAACGAACCGGCTTCCGCCACGGCCAGTGGATGCGCGTGCTCCGCGCGTCCCTGCCGGCGTGATGGGGATGCAGCACGGAGGCGACGACGACAGTGCACTCGTCGCGGTGTCCGCTCACCACAGAGGACACAGAGATCACAAAGCGGGCACAGAGCGGAATCACTGAGAAACAGGAACAACGGCGGACGACGCCGTCAGCAGGGTGGAATGACGATCACATTCAGTGCCCGGCACGCCGCCTTCCAGGAGGATGACTCACCTCGAGGTTCGCCGGAAGATCTATCGCAGCACAGGAAGTCGAATCGCCGCTTCTCCTGCCGCTGATGACTTCTCTGTGCCCCCTCTGTGCTCTCTGTGTCCTCTGTGGTGAGTCTGGCGGACGAGTGCAGAACGCCGTGCCCCTGTGATGCATCGGCCCCCGCTCAGTAGAGCACGCGGAAGCGGATCGTTCCGGGGATCGCCTTCAGCTCGGCGATGACTTCGGAGTCGTAGCTCTTGTTGACGTCGGTGATGACATAACCGACGCGCTCGTCGGTGCGGAGCCCCTGTCCGAGGATGTTGATCCTGCGGCGGGCGAGGATCGCGTTCACCGCGGCGAGGACGCCCGGCTGGTTGCGGTGCAGGTGAAGGAAGCGATGGGCCCGCGGGATGCCCGCGACCTGCATCGGGGGAAGGTTCACGGCCCCGGCGGTGCTGCCGGCGTTCACGCACTCGATGAGCCGCGATGCGACGAAGGTGCCGATCGCCTGCTGGGCCTCGGCGGTGCTTCCGCCGACGTGCGGGGTGAGGATCACGTTGGGGATCCCGCGCAGCGGCGAGACGAACGGGTCCTTGTTCGAGAGCGGCTCCTCGGGGAAGACGTCGACCGCCGCGCCGCCGAGGTGGCCGCTGCGGAGCGATCGCGCCAGGGCATCGAGGTCGACGACGTGGCCGCGGCTGAGGTTGATGAGGAGCGACCCCTGCCGCATCCTCTTGAGCTGCCGGTCGCCGATGAGGTGGCGATTCTCAGAACGCCCGTCGACGTGCAGGCTGACGACGTCGGATTTCCCCAACAGTTCGTTCAGCGTGCCGCACTTGGTCGCGTTGCCCAGGGCGAGCCTCTCCTCGAGATCGTGGAAGAGGACGTGCATCCCTAACGCTTCGGCCAAGACGGAGAGCTGCGAGCCGATGTGTCCGTAGCCGACGATGCCGAGGGTCCGGCCGCGCACCTCGCGGCAGCCGGCGGCGCTCTTCCGCCAGGTGCCCTGGTGGAGGAGCGAGCTCGACTCCGTCGCCCGGCGGAGCAGCATGACGATCTCGCCGATCGCAAGCTCGACGACGCTCCGGGTGTTCGAGTACGGCGCGTTGAAGACCGCGACGCCCCGGTCGCTCGACGCGGCAAGGTCGACCTGTTCCGTTCCGATGCAGAAGCAGCCGATGGCCAGCAGCCGGTCCGCGTTGTCGAGGGCCTTCGCCGTCACCTGGGTCTTCGAGCGGATCCCCAGGAGCGAGACGCCGCGGATCGAGCGGACGAGCTCCGCCTCGTTGAGGGCGTCGCTGATCGTCTCGACGCGATAGCCCTCCGACCGGAGCGCCTCGGCGGCGTCGGCGTGGATGTTCTCGAGCAGGAGCGCCACCATGCGCGAGCGCGGATAGCTCGGCGATCCGGGCATCCCGTAGATCCATAACACTTCGTCCAACGAGCGCACCACGCGGTCGGCCCGCTGCACGACGCTGTCGCGCTCGACGTTCTCGCAGTAGGCGACGAACTCGTCGGCGGCGCCGAGGTCGCGAATCTCGCAGTCGGTCGCGCCGTCGCCGACCGCGACGATCGGGCGGGCCAGCTTCAGCGACGCGACCAGCGCCGCCTTGCCGCCGGGCTTGGCGAGCTTCGAGCTGCGGTCGAAGCCGGACACGGTCCCGTCCTTCGACCAGGTCAGGGCGTTGCAGTGGATCTGGTCGGCGCGGATGCCCAGCTCGACGCAGACCGGCTCGACGTACTCGCGGAATCCGCTCGAGACGACGTGGATCCGGTCGGCGTTGCGGCGGATCGCCGCCTTGTGGCGCCGGAAGGAGGGCGAGACGTTCCGCTTGAGAAGCCGGACGACCTCCTCGACGTGGCTCCGGTCGATGCGCACGACCTTGAGCCGGCGCTCGAGGGAGTCGTCGATGCCGATCGCCCCCTCCATCCCCTGTCGCGTGATCCCCTCGATCGTCGCGATCGCCTCGTCCCGCTTCGGATCGTCGGCGAGGGCGAGGCGGGCGAGCTCATCGAGCCCCTCAAGCCGGACAATCGTGCTGTCGAAGTCGACGATGAGCGTGGGCAGGGCTGGAGTCTGTTCCATGTCGATCGGGCGTGCGCGGGGCGGGCGGCGGTGAAGCCGACGTTGTACCCGCTTTCGCGCTATGCGTGGCCCCTCGTCACCCGGCAGCGCCTCAGCCGCGATTGAGGCAGACGTGCAGCGTGCCCGAGGGAGTCTCGACCAGCAGGTGGAGGCGAAGGCCGGTGCCGTGCAAGGGCACGATGGAGGGCGCGTCGAAGGTCACGACGTCGGCAATCGGCGCGTGCTCGTGGGCGGCGACATCCGGGCACGCGGCCCGAAGAAGATCCATGTGGGCGCGAGCCCAGGACTCGACCGGGCGGAGCGAGGCCAGATGCTGATCGAGGACCACCAGGTGAAGAAGCCCGGCGCGATCGACGGCGAGCTCGACGTCGGCGTGATGCGGACATCGAACCGGAAGCGCAGCGAGATCGCGGAGCTCGTGGGCGATGGCCATCGGACGGGCCGTCGGCGCCCGTTCGGCGGGAGCGTGCGCGTCACCGGCGGCGAGGTTCGTCGGGGCCGCGGCGTGGACGTGCTCTCGCGGGGAGGCCTGGGCTGCGTGAGGCGCGGGGGCTTGGGGCGCGGGGGCATGGGGCGCGATATCGCACTCGGCGGCGACGCTCTCGACCGCCTCGCCCGAAGCGGGCATCGGCATCGGCGCCGGCTCGATGAAGGCCAAGGGTGAGGGGGCCACTTCGCGTCCGATCGCCTTCGGCGCAAGCTTGGCGGTCGCCGGCCGCGACGGGCTCCACGCTCCGTGATTCCACTGCTCGGTTGCGCTTCGTTCCGACTCGCGCTCCGCACGGCCCTCGTGGGCGCGAACGCGTCGGCAGACGTCACCGACCGAAAGCTCGATCCCCTGGAAAGTCCGTCGCCCGGCCGATTCGATCGCATCCATGCGCTGATGTTGGCCGACGACGGCGAGATCGACATCCAGGAACGCCTTCGTCGTGCGGTCGAGCTTCTCCGCCACCTCTTCCACCCGATCGGGCGGCGAGCCAAGCACCACAAGCCCGATCGGCGGCACGGGCCATCCGGCGATGTGCCAGCGCTCGGCGAGGTTCTTCATGATCCGGTATGCGGCAACGGTCGCCGCGTCATCGCCGCCGGTGAGGAGCGTGAGGGCGTCGGCGGGAAGCGGCCCCTCGAGGGACGATTCGCTCTGCGGGCAGATGATCCATCGCGACGCCGCGGCGCTGAGATCGGCCAGGGCCTCATCGACGCTGATCGCCCGCTCCAGCACGCCGCGGTGATTCGGTGAGCGCAGCAGCTCGAAGCTCACCTGTCCGCGCTCAAGCCGCACGAGCGCCGTCGGTCCCTCGCGACGCGCGACCTGATCGGCGTACTGCGTGAGCCAGAGCCCTCCCATCACGGGAAGGTGGCCGACGAGCGCCACCTCAATCGGCGGAACGACCGCGTGGCGCGAGCCATCGTCGGATTCGGCGTCAAAGCTCACCGCGGATCGGTTCGCGGCCGAGGAGATCGGGATCGACGCCGGCGGGGCATCGTGCCCGTCGGTCAGGAAGAGCGATGCGAGTTCCGCATAGGGATCAAGGGACGAGCTCATGCCATCCACCTCCACACGAGTCCTCAGCTTCGCGTCACCACCAACACGCTGACGTCGCGCCCATCGGGCCCCACCTCGCGCAATCGGTTCGTCGGGTCGAGCGCCTCGCGACCGTCCACATGAAGACGATACCGATATCGCCCCGGCGTGAGGGCGAGCGCGATCTCAAACAGGCCACTCTCGGCGTGAAGGACGAGATCCTCCGCCATCCAGCCGTTGAAGTCGCCGGCGACGGCGACCCGGAAGGCAAGGCCGCGCTGTACCGCAACACGAACCTCTCGCCGCGAGTCGACACCGGGGCGCGAGCTTGGCCCCTGCAGCATCGCCAACTCTTCGGGCGTTGGTCGCGCAGAAAGATCCCGGACCCGGCGGGCGAGTTCGGCGGCCCGCGTCGACGGGGCGGCGGGCGGTGCGTTCCCCCCGGCGTCGGGGTGAGCGATCGGTGCGGGCCGAATGGCCACGTCAACCCCATCGTGGGCGACAGCGGGAACGGCGACAGCAGCAGCGCCATCAGGGACAGGCACGGGCGCGGGATGCTGCCGATGCGTTTTCGGTTCCGCCGAGGGGGACTCGGGCACGTGATGCGACCGCTCGGCCATGGCTGCCAGCGACCGCGGAGCGAATGTCGGTGCAACCCGCGGCGGCAACTGCACCGGAGCGGTGGCGTACGCGGTGGTGTGCTTGGTCGGATCGGGGTGAATCGCAGGCACGTCGGACGACGCGGCATCGAGAAGCCAGGCCGCGAGAGCCTCGAAGTCGATGTCAGCAGCCGAGTTCGGCGCGTACTCCGTCACCGCCTGCCCCACGCTGGCCGCCTCGCGCAGGACCTCGTGGTCGCCGATCGCCATCGGCAAGACCGCCGCCCCATAGCGCTTGCGAAGTTGCTCAATGACCTCGCGGTCGACCTGGCGCGACTCGTCGTAGAGGGTGGCCAGCAGGCGGAACGGAAGCGGCCGTCCGAGGCGCTCGGCGGTCTTCAGGATCGTGGCGATCTGCTTCTCCGCGCCGCGGAAGCTGAAGTAGCCCGTTTCGACCGGCACAATCGCCTCCTGCGCGGCCCGCAGGGCGTTGAAGGTCAGGAGGCCGATGGTTGGCGGGCAGTCGACGATGCAGAGGTCAAAACGCGGCTCAAGCCAGGCCAGCATGCGGGCGAGGCGGCGGTCGCGATCGGGGAGCGAACTCAGCCCGCCGGAGGCAGCCTCGAGCGCCGCCAGCGACACCGTGCTCGGTGCCAGATGGAGGTTGCGGCTCACCTCCCAGAGAAAGGTCGAGCCGTCGAGCGGCCGATCGAGGTCCCCAAGGAGGATCTCGCCCACCCCGCGGGTCACGCTCGACTCGGGAACGCCGAGTCCGGCGGCGCAGTGCGACTGCGGATCCATGTCCACCAGCAGCGTGCGGCGACCGCGGCGGGCTAGCACGGCGGCGAGGTTGATCGCCGTCGTCGTCTTGCCGCACCCACCCTTCTGATTGACGATCGCGATGGTTCGCATGAGGGTGATCCCGAGGACCGGCGACGCATCAACGCCATAGCGCGGCGCTGAGCGGCGTGTCCGCGTCGACCCTCCGTCCGAACGCGACCCGGGCATTATCGGCGCGGCGCGAAAACGCGCTTGTGAATTCGATCGCTTCTCCCGGGAGCATTGCCACGACGTCGAACCTCATCGCGCGGGCCGACTCGGGACATCCCGGGCCGCCAACTCGCCGCCGGTTAGGCGCCCGTGCCGCTCGCGCATCCGATCGCGACCAACGCCGCTTGGACAACGCGCGGGGCAAGCTCGGTCTTTGGGTCAATCTCGCCGATCCGCGAGGGGATGACGAATCGCACCTGACCCCCCTCGACCTTCTTGTCAAAGCCCATGCGGCGCACGACATCGGCCACCGACACGACCCGCGCCCCGCGCTCGGGGAGCCGGACCGGCAATCCGACCCGCTGAAGGAGCGAGCGCAGCCGCGCCGACACCTCGGGAGCGAGCCCCTTCGCCGCCTCGCCCGCCGTGCAGGCCGCGACCATGCCGATCGCCACCGCTTCGCCATGGGTGAGGTCGATCCCCGGCAATGTCTCGAGCCCGTGACCAAAGGTATGGCCGAAGTTGAGGACCGCCCGAATCCCCTGCTCCCGCGGGTCCTCGGTGACGATCCTCGCCTTCACGGCCACGCTTCGGGCGACGAGTTCGGCGAACGCCGCCCCATCGACCGGAACGCTCGTGCCGCCGGGGTCGCGGTGCAGGATGCGGTCGACATGGGTCTCCAGCCACCGGACGTGCTCCTCGCCGTCGATGAACGCGTGCTTGACGCACTCCGCCATGCCCGAGGCGAGTTCGCGGCGCGGGAGCGTCGTCAACGTCGAAGGGTCGGCGATGACCTCGAGCGGAGGCCAGAACGCGCCGGCCATGTTCTTGCCCAGATCGCCTCCGGGAAGCGGGAGGTTGACGCCGGTCTTGCCGCCGGTCGAGGCGTCGACCATCGCCAACAGCGTGGTGGGGATTGCGACGAAGCGAACGCCGCGGAGGAAGCTCGCGGCCGCAAAGCCGCCCACGTCGCCGACGAGTCCGCCGCCGATCACGACCAGGACATCGCGGCGCGACATCCGCGCGGCCAGCGCCGCCTGCCAAACGGTCTCGACCGCCGCGATCGACTTCTCCGCCTCGGTCGCGCGGAGCGTCACGCGCTCGACCGGGTGACCGGCGGCCACGAGCCCTGCCGCGACGCGGTCAGCGTGCGCGGCCACGTTGGCGTCGACGACGAGGAGCACGCGAGCGCGCGGGGCGACGCCCAGCACCGCGAGTCGCGTTGCGACCGTCGCGAGCAGACCATCGCCGATCACGATGTCGTGCCGAAACTCGCCGCCGACGGAAACGGTGTGCGTCATGCGCCGGGCATCATCGGGGATTCGCGGGGTGGCGTCGAGCCGGCGAGAAGCGCCGGCGAGGCCTGAAGGAACGGGGACGAAGGAGTCCTGGCACACACAAAACAGGCCCGGACCTGGTGACCCGGGCCTGCGCGTCAAGTGCTTTCTCTGTACCGGGCTGCGCCCTGCCCGTCACTTCCTTCGCCGTCGCCGACGCAAGCACCCCAGCATCACGAGGAGACCCGTCGCGCCCGGTGCAGGGATTGTCGAGAAGTAGAGGTTGTCGAGGAAGACTTGATCGAATTCGGCGACACCTCCTCGGAGCCAGACCCGATCGAAAGTCTGCTCAGAGTAGAGACCGGCGAAATCCTGGCCTGAAGAGTCCCCGAAGAAATCCGAATAGAGGATCTGGTTCCCGCTCCAAAGATTCACGAAAAGCGTGGCTGGAAAGTGCCACGCCATTGCATGGATCGGCTGGTCCAGCGTCAGCTCGATGATTGAGTTCCCGTCAAGGCCCCAGCCGTCCTGCGGAAAGTTGTCGGCGGAGAAATACGCGTTGTTGAGATCCGACCCCGTGAAGTTCACGCCCAGCGGCGCGTACTGAGTCGTGATTGGCGTCGCGCCGAACTCAGCGAAGGTGATCGTGGAGTAGCTCCCAGCCGCCTGGGCCCAAGGATCAAAGTTGCCGCTAAACTTCGTGATCTGAGCCGATGCTGCGGGACAGAGCAGGAGGCCAACTGCGCCGACGAATGCGTTCGTTGTCATTGGCTACCTCCGTTTGCGATGGCGGCCAAGTATTCCGCGATGCCCTCGCGCTCGGACGGGGTCGCCCCCGCAGCCCAGTTCACGAAAGCGGATGTGTCTGCGTATCCGATCGACAGCAGCATCGAATCCAAATTGCCCGCGACCGTCTGAACGGCATTCGAGGACTCCATACCGCTCCCCGCAATGTCTCCCTCTGGGCAGCCGTCCGCGCAGGATGACCCCCAGAACCCCAGCAGCGTCGCAAGATCTGCGGCGTCGACGTCGCCGTCCATGTCGATGTCCGGTGCGTCCGGACCGCCGCAGGACGTCGATGGCCCCCACGCTCCTAGGAGTATCGCGATGTCACCCGCATCGACGGTGCCGTTGCCGTCAAAGTTGACTATGCAAGGACGATAGACCAGGACCACCGGCACGCGGACCGGCCCGCCATTCTTGATCGCTCGTCCGACGACCCACTGATCCGCGTTGAGCCCGTTCGCCCGAATGATCTCCCACGAATCGCCGAACCCATCCAGCAAACCGTCAAACGCATCCACGCTCCAGCCGCCGCCCGAGAGCGTCCAGCGGAAGGCGACGTCCTGATCGGGCGACTCGCCGACCACGCGGTAGCAGGTCCCGAGCGCCTCGGAGATTGCGTTGGCGACGGTTTCCTTCTCCGCCGTAAGCCCCGTGAACTGGTGCAGGTCGGTGAGATTGAACCCGTTCCAGAACGCCGCCTTCGAGAAGCAGGTCTCGCCCAAGCCCTGTGATCCCGGCGGGTCGTAGCGCTGGAAGCCGACCGCCATCACGTCGTTGTTGATCGACAGCGCGACGCTCGCGGCGCTCGATGCTCCAAGCGGGACAACCTCTTGAACTGACATCGGAACGGTACCGGCGGGATCGAGCAGCCACTCGAATCCGTCACGGGCACTGTCGCAGACCGAGGTCGTTCCGCATGTGCCGACGTAGCCGGCGGCCGTCGGCCATTCGGTCACCGTATTAATAGCCCGGGCGGACGACTCGTCATTCTCTGCGGAGAGGTCGGTCAGGAGCGTTGGCGAGTCACTGGTGCTCCAGGCAAACGCATGAACGATTTTGTTCGCCGGGTTCCCGAAGCACGACTGGCCGTTGAGAGCTTCCCCGACGACGAGTGCCGGCGAAAGGTCGTTGATACCCCACGCGCGGCCTCCCTGATTATTGTTCGGCGAGAGATCGGAGAGCAGCGTCGAGTTCGACGGCGTTGCGATGTCCCACACGTAGGGTCGCGTTCCACTGGCGACCGATGAGGGGTCGTACCGACGCCACCCCGCGATGCGGCCAGCGTTGTTGATGTCCCGGGCCTCGCCACCGAGGCCACCACCGGAGCCGATCGTCATCAGGTTCACGGCGGTCCACGTCGGCGGGCAACAGCCGCCCTCACAGGGCACCCAAAGCGTTGGAAGGAAGTCGTCGTCACCAGTCGTGAACGACACTCCGACGATCAAGCCGTCGTCGTTGATCGCGTACGGTATTGCGAAAGACCGCTCGGCAAGCGGCAGGAGCTCGATCACGTGATAGCGATCGCTCAGTTGTCCGAAGCTGGAGCCCGTGAAGGCACCCTGCGCAACGCCCAATGACATGATCAGCGCAGTCCTACCAGCGGACCAGCGGACCAGCGGACCAGCGGACCAGAAATGTTCATTTTCCGCTCCCTTCGTTGACTAAGTCGTCGGAACGACCGTCGGGTGTTTGTCGCTCGACCGCGCCCTTTATCGCGATCGATTTCGTCCATCTATCTATGCGTTATACGCAGTCGACGCTCCCGTTTCACGCCGAAGAATTGAGAACGCACGACTTTCACGCGCCGCGAACCCAATTGCGCTCGCGATGAAGCCATCGACCGCTGGCGTGCTGAATCCAGATTGACCGTCGAGAATCGGAGATGAGGTGGAGCAGACGAGCGTCGCGCTCGGCGGGCGGTGTGAACAGCGACGGGCCGCGATGATCGCGGCCCGTCGGCTCATGCGACTGATGGAGGGGGCTTAGCGCTTCGCCTTCTTCGGCTCAAACATGCCGCGAAGGGTGCTGCCCGAGAAGCCGGCCGGAACGACGTCATCAGCGGCGTAGCGATAGAGCGCTGCCTGCAGGATGGTCTGCAGGGTCGTTGAGATGAGCGAGAGGCCGAGGATCACGACGAAGCCGACCACGCCGACGACGGCGGCGAGAATGGGCGATTCCAGGCCGACGCCGACCGCAATCGCACCGGCCACGGTGAGCAGCAGCACCAGCAGCACCGCGATGCTGAAGACGGCGCTCACGCCGATGCGGGTGAGGGCCGCTTCGCCCCAGGTCTTCTTGAGGACGGCAACCGAACGCTTGATCGCCTCGAAGGGCCCGACGCCCTCGACCGCGAGGACCGGGACGACAAAGAAGCTGGCGATGGCCCAAGCCATGCCGACGATGGCGATGACGATCTTGCCGATGAGGCCAGCCCGCTCCTCGATCGCCTTCAGGATCATGCCGACGGTCGCGGCGACGAGGGACCAGAGGAGGATCTGCGGAATGCGCCGCACCGCGATCGAGAGGCCGACGCCGACGCCGGTCTCGCGGCCGTTGAATCGCTCCATCGCCGCGCCGATGAGGGCGACGTTGAAGAAGTTCATCACCGTGAAGGTGCAGAAGTAGTAGGCGAAACCGATGAAGGCGAGCATCGCCTTGGTGCCGTTGGTGAGTTCAGGCTCGTGATGCGATGCGCGCGCGGCGCCGTCAGCGAAGACGCCGGAGTCCTGCAGCACAAGGAAGACGGGGATCGCATAGGTCGCCATGACGGCGATGAGCGCCACCGACGAGATCAGCGGGAAGAGCACCAGTGCCTTGTCGGCCCGCAGCACGGACCAGCTCTGCTTGGTGAGCTCCCAGGAACGGCTGAACTTTCCACCCATGATGATGCTCCCGAAGTGGCGTCAGTGCGACGCGTGCGGTCATTCGGTTCGTTCGACCCCGCACCGCCCCCACGATGGTTGGACGGCCGGTCGACCTGCAGGAATGTACCCGCGGGGATACCGATTCGTCCCACGCCGTGTGCGAATGCGGTGACGATTTGATGTGATCGAGCGGCGCCCGCGGGGACGCGTCCGATCCGGTCGTCCCGTTAGGGACAGATGCCCCACGACCCCAGCAGGACCGCGAGGTCGGCCGCGTCGGTGACGCCGTTGCCGTCGACGTCGGTGGACGACCCCCCCCAACCGCCGAGGAGGATGGCGATGTCCGAGGCGTCGACGCCCCCGTTGCCGTCGAGGTCTGCCGGGCAGGCGACCACGACCGCCTGTTCCTCGTAGGCACCCATGTCAACGATCGGGGCGACGCCGGAACCGCCGTCCGGAACTGCGGCGATGTCGACGAAGCGGGCAAGGCCGTCGAGGTCGGTCGTGGTGCCGGCGGGCACGGCGGGATTGCTGCCGACGTCGATGCAGGGGCTCGTCGCCTTCAGGCGATAGTCGTCGGTGGCGACATCCTCAAATTGCGGGTCGAGGTTGATGTTCCCGGTGCCGGTGAGAAGGCCCTGGACGTCGGAATAGGTGATCGTCGAGGTGCCGCCCTGACTCTTGATGCCGTTGTCGGCGACGGTGCCCGGACCGGTGTTGCCGTAGGAGATGCAGTTGATGAAGGTCGAGGTGCCGCCGGTGTTGTAGATGCCGCCGGCGACCACGGTCGCGCTGTTCGCGGTGACCGTGATGTTGCGGAAGGTGCCGTTCGACGAGGAGCCGAGCCAGATCGCGCCGCCGCCGCCGCTGCCGGTGGCCTGGTTCTCGTAGAAGAGGCAGTTGGTCACCTTCGGCTGCGAGCCGCCGAAGAACTCGAGGGCCCCTGAGCGAACGGCCTTGTTGCCGCGGAAGACGCAGCGTTCGAAGACCGGCTGCGTCGTGTTGGCGCTGTCGAAGGCGCCGCCGAAGCTTCCGCCCTGGTTGATTTCAAACGAGCAGTCGAGGAACTTGGGGCTCGACGTGAGAAGGTAGCCGGCGCCGCCGCCGAAGGTGCAGCGGTTGTCGATGAATCGGCAGTGCTGGAAGGTCGGGCTCTGCGAGGCGAGGCAGATGACCGCTCCGCCCTTGTCGAGGTTGCTCGCGGTGGCGCCGTTGGCGTTGCCGGCCCGAAGTTCGAAGCCGTCCATGACGCCGGCCGTGCCCGCGGCGACGGTGACGAGGTGGTAGGAGTTGTCGGCGTAGGTGGAGGCGGTGGCGATGACGTCGTTGCCGTTGAGGTCACCCGAGATCACCGTGAGGTTGGCAGCGATGTCCCGCTGGGCGAGATCCGTTTCGCCGCCGGCGAAGCCGCCGTAGACCTTCACGTTGTTCTTGAGGACGTGCGAGACGGTGCGCGTCGAGGGCGACGCCTTGTAGGTGCCGGCCGCGACCCAGATCACGTCCGCCGAGACCGCCGCGTCCATCGCGGTCTTGAGCGACTGCGGCCCGCGATAGGCGTTCTCCCAACTCGACCCATCGTTGGCGCCGGTGGCGAGCGAGGCGTTGACGTAGATCGTCGCCGCGTCGGCCGCGGCAACGAGGCCGCCGAGGGTGGTGAGAACGACGAGAGACAACGCGACGGTCGAGCGGGGTGTGCGCATAAGAGACAACG
>JBGAQH010000005.1:0-402612 GCA_044220875.1 Phycisphaerales bacterium
ACCCTCGTGGGTGGCCCGGCGTCTCTTTTTGCCTCGGTCGAAAAGCGCGCCGAGGTACCGCCTCCGCGATGACGTCAGCGCATCATCCGCTGCTCGTCTCTCAGCGGATGCTGAGCGTCGGCTGTACGAATCGGTTGCCGAAGCTCGCGATCGACACCTGGCTCGCCACGTTCTTGACGAAGCGATCGAGTGCGGTCGCGAGCGTTGGGTTATCCCAGTTGGCCAGCGGAGTGCCGGCGTCGCTGTTGCTGCGAAGGGCCGTCACGATCGGAATGGCACCGAGAAACGGAAGCCCCATGGTTTGGGCCATGATCTCGGCGCCGCCGCGCCCGAAGAGGTCGTATTCGCGACCATCATCACCCATGAAGTAGCTCATGTTCTCGACGACGCCCAGAACATCGACCCCCAACTGCTGGAACATGCGCACCGCCCGCCGTGCGTCGTCCTGGGCAACCTGCTGCGGGGTGCAGACGATGACCGCACCTGAGAGCGGTAGCAGCTGGGAGAGCGTCAGCGGCACGTCACCCGTGCCGGGCGGCAGATCGACGATGAGGTAGTCAAGATCGCCCCATTCGGTTTGCACCGCGAGCTGCTTGAAAGCCCCGTGGGCCATGGGGCCCCGCCAGATCAGTGCCTTGTCGGGATCGACGAGTTTGCCGATCGTCATGGCCCGAATGCCATGGACCTCGAAGGGCAGCAACATGTTGTCGCGGGCTGCGGTTCCGATCTGATTCAGCCCGAGCATCGTCGGAGCGCTTGGACCGTAGATGTCACCGTCCAGGAGGCCGGTGCGAGCACCGCACCGGGCAAGACCGACCGCCAAATTGATGGCCACGGTTGACTTGCCGACGCCGCCCTTTCCCGCGCCCACGGCAATGATCTGTCGAACATTGGGGAGCGGGTTCGATCCCTCACGGACCTTTTCATTCGGGGCCCGGACGTCGGCGGTGAACTCGACCTCAATTCGACCGAGCGGCGCGCCGGCCGTCCGGGCCCTCTCGGTCACTGCGGCCTCGATGTCACCGCGGATCTTGTCCTTCATGGGACAGGCGGGCGTCGTCAGCTCGACGACGATCCGGACGTCATTTCCACGCGATTCTGCGGCCTTCACCATGTTGAGCGTCACCAGATCCTTGTGGAGGTCTGGATCTTGGACGGTCCGAAGGGCTTCGATCAGCTGCTGGTGTGAGAGGGACATGCGTGGTGTTCAGAGGGGCGGGCGGGCGATCATACGGCCCAGTTCAGCGGGTGAGGTCATCCCCCCCGGCTGAAATAGCCGATGGTCGAATCCGTTCACTGGCATCTCAACCACCGCCTCGATTTGACGAGCGGTGACCAACGCGCCCACGGCCGAGACCGACGGAAGCCCGTCGTGCCCGCCGGCCCTCAGGAGTCTCCGACATGCAGCTGTTCCGATTCATCCGTCCGATAGGTTTCCTCGCCCTCGCACTCACGGTCGCCTCTCCCGCGATCGCTTCCGACGACAAGCCCACCCCGCCCAATGGCACCCAGCCGCCGACTCGCGGTCCTCGCGTTCCGCCCGCCGGCGGAGCCGGGAACAAGAATGGCGAGCGTGGTCGCGGCGAGAACGGCCAGGCCGGTCGTCCCGCAGCCTTCCCCAACTGGGTCGCGATGGTGAAGGCGCTCGACCTGAACGCCGAGCAGAAGACCAAGGTTGAGGCTCTGGCAACCGAGTTCGAGAAGAAGTCCGAGGAGTGGAAGACCGCCAATGCCGACAAGGCCAAGGCTCTCGAGGACAAGGCCCGCGAGGAGCGCAAGGGCGGCAAGGAAGCGTCGGACGCCACGAAGAAGGCCATTCGCGAGCTCAACGATTCGCGTCCGAAGGCGCAGGACTATCAGAAGAAGATCGAGGACGTCCTGACTGACGCGCAGAAGGCGCAGCTCAAGACCAACATCGACAGGGCCCGCGAGGAGCAGCGGAAGGCCCGCGAGGAAGCTCGCAAGGGCCATGAGAAGGGCGGCGACAAGGATGGCGACAAGGATGGCGAGAAGGGCGGCGAAAAGGGTGGCGGCAAGACCAAGTAAGCCGTCGTCGCTTCGCATCCGAAGCCACGTCTGACAGACGCCTCACCAAACAACAAGCAACGGGCCCGAGCATCACTGCTCGGGCCCGTTTCATTGATGCTCTGCGTTCGCGCTTGGATTCGCGTCCCGCGATGTCCCCACTCAGCCGCCGCCGAAGACGCGGACGTCGTCCCACTTGTCCAACGAGGAGGGACCGCCGGGATTCGTACCCGCCGAGACGACATTGACGATGGGGGACTGCGCGGTGCCGAGGCCATCGTTCTTCGAGAAGTAGATTCCATCAAGCCCGGCCGAAATCAGGACGAACCGGCCTCGCGGCGTTCCTGCAAGCGGCGAGGCGCTGGCGCCGAATGCCGGGCTTCGGATGATCTGGGCGAGCGTCTGATCAACGTTTGGCGTCACGCCCGAGGCGGGATTGAGCAGGCTCGTCGCCTGTGACTTCTCGGATTCGCCAAGTTGCGTCGCCAGCAGGTAGGGGGCATTGCTGACGACGGAGAACTGGGAGTTCGCAACGCTGCCGACGAGGTCGCCAACGTCGCGCAGCGAGCGGAAATACAGCACTGGCTGACCCCACGCGTCCAGCACGTCGGGCAGATCGAGGAGCGGCGCATCGCTGCCGGACACACCCGCCACTTGGCCGGCGACAGGTGCGAATTCGTCAGACTTCGGCGCGAAGAAAGGCGGGTACTGCTTGCCCGCGATCCGCGGCCCCTTGCCGATCTCGAAGACGTTGACCTTGAACGAGAATGCGTTCGCTCCCGAGCCGATCGTGTACTGCGTCCATCCGGTGGTGAACGACGCATAAGCCGGGTCGTCGGAACCGACGGCGCCACCCATGAGGTGGAGGATCGCGTTCTCGGTGGAGGAGATGCGCGGGTCACTCGCAAGCGTTGCTTCGGGAATGAGGCCCGGGTAGTAGCCAAACTCCTGGTGGAAGGCCTCGATCGCCTTCGCAAACTCCTGAAGCGTCGACTGCGTCTGCGTGCGCTTGGCGTTCTGCAGCGCCTTGCTCAGCGCCGGGAGCAGGATGCCGATCAACAGCACGATGATGCCGATCGCCACCAAGAGCTCCGTGATGGTGAAGCCCCGACGTCGAAGGCCGTCGCTCGGTCGGTGGTCGCTCGGTCGGTGGTCGCCCGGTCGGTGGTCGGAGCAGGCGGGGCGTGACGGGCGACGAAATGGGTTGTGCGGGGTTGCGGCGAGACTCGACATCGGATTGAGCTGCATAGGACACAAGTCCTCGTGAGAGAGGAAGGCTCGCCCCAAATGCCGGCTCCAAGTGTCGGACCGGGGCGCGCCAAAGCCGTCGGACAGGCCAAGGCCTCGTCACGCTCATCCGGTACCGGGGAATGTACGCGAGATCTCCGTCCGCAGATGCCGTCAGCTGGGAAGTTCGCCTGTCGCTTGGCGAAGGGGCCACGGGAGGGAGCCCGCCGCCACGAGTTGCCGAAGCCCCTCGTACACCGCGATCGCCGCGGCCGTCGCCAGGTTCAGGCTCCGGGCCTCAGGTATCGGCACCATGGGGAGGACGAGCCGGTGATCGGCGCCGTATGCACGGTCGATCCATTGATGGGTGGCCTCGTCGACACCGCGCGTTTCGCGGCCGAACAGCAGATAGTCGCCACGTTGCAGTGGGGCGTCCCAGATCGGCCGTGCCGCCTTCGTGGTCATCAGCCACATCCGCGCCGGCTGCTCGACGGTCAGGAATTTCTCCCATGACTCATGCTCGCGGCAGTCCACCAAGTGCCAATAGTCGAGACCGGCCCGTCGAAGAGCCTTCTCGCTCATCTCGAAACCCAAGGGGTGGATCAGATGGAGCCTGCACCCCGTCGCCGCGGCGGTACGGCCGATGTTCCCCGTGTTGTTGGGGATCTCGGGGTTGAGCAGGACGATGTGAAAAGCAGGCGGGCTCTGGCGCCATGCGTCGCGCGGTGCGCTCGCGCCGCGCGGGGCGGTCGCGTCGCCTGCGGGCGTGGTCTCTGAATGGCCGGCGGAATCGGCGGTGGACACGCTGCGGACGATAGCGACTGGGAGCCTCCCGGCGGTACGCTACAGCCTTCATGACCGTGAGCGCTCGATCTAGACGATCGCAAGCAGGCTGCAGCGCCGTTGGTCTTTCCAATTCAACCACATGCGGGCCTTCGGGCGCATGTGAGCTTTCGGGTCGCCCGGGGCGCTCTGTCGCCGTGGGCACCTACGAGGAGGTTTTTCTATGAGCGGATACACAACGACGGACATCCGAAACGTGGCGATCGTAGGCGGCGCCGGAACGGGCAAGACGACGCTCGTCGAGGCGCTGCTTCTCGCCGTCGGTGTCATCACCAAGGCCGGCCGCATCGAGGACGGCAACACCGTCTGTGACCACGATCCGATCGCCAAGGAGCTCATGCACTCGGTGGACAGCTCGATTGTCCACCTGAGCCATGGCGGGGCGGAAATCTCCCTCATCGATACCCCGGGCTCCGCGGGCTTTCTGGGCAAGTCCATCACGGTCTTCCCGGCGGTCGAGACCGTCGCTGTGGTCCTCGACTGCGCGAAGGGGATCGACCCCGTCGCCCGCCGCCTTATGGCCGCGGCCGAGAGCCGCAACCTGCCGCGGATGATCATCGTCAACAAGATCGACCACGCCACGAGCGAGCCCGAGGAGCTCTCCATGCTTCTCGCGGCCATTCAGGAGACGTTCGGCGGCATTTGCCGGCCGATCAACCTGCCGACCGGCAACGGCACGGGCGTCATCGACTGCTACCGAGGCTCGGAGGGGACGAGCGACCTGGGTGCCGTCGCCGATTTCCATACCGGCATCGTCGAGCAGATCGTCGAAGTCGACGAGGAGACCCTCAACGCCTACCTCGGCGGCGAGCAGGTCGACGAGGCCCATCTCCACTCCTGCTTCGAGAAGGCCCTCCGCGAGCGGCACCTCATCCCGATCTGCTTCGTCAGCGCGAAGACCGGTGCCGGCCTCAAGGAACTGCTCGACGCCTTCGCCAACCTCTGCCCGAATCCGACCGAGGGCAACCCCCGACCGTTCGAGTACGAGGAGGGCGGCGAGACGAAGCAGTGGCGAGCGATTCCCGATCCCTCGCAGGCGGCGGTGAGCCACATCTTCAAGGTCACCAGCGATCCCTACGTCGGCAAGCTTGCGATCTTCCGCGTGCACCAGGGCACGGTGCGGAAGGAATCCCATCCCAAGGTCGACGACGGCAAGAAGCCGATCCGCATCGCCCACATCTTCCGCCTGCAGGGCGCCAAGCACGTCGAGGTCGACCAGCTCATTGCCGGCGACATCGGCGCCACCAGCAAGATCGACGACGTCCACTTCAACAGCGTGCTCCACGACGGCGAGATCGGCGAGCACATGCACCTTCGCCCGCTGCCACTGCCCGTCCCGATGTTCGGCCTCGCGGTCGAGGCCGCGACCCGCAACGCCGAGGCGAAGTTGGGCGAAGCGTTAGCCAAGCTCCACAGCGAGGACCCGACGCTCCGCATCGAGCACGTGCCGGCGACCGGCGAGACGGTGCTTCGCGGGCTTGACGAGCTCCATCTCCGCACCAAGCTCCGCATGCTGAAGGATCGCTACGCGGTGGAGGTAAACAGCAAGCCTCCGCGCATCGCCTACAAGGAGACGATCACCGCCCGGGCCGACGGCCACCACCGCCACAAGAAGCAGTCGGGCGGCGCGGGCCAGTTCGGCGAGGTCTACCTTCGCGTCGAGCCGATGCCGGTCTTCGAGCGCGGCGGCCCGGACTTCGAGTTCGTGGACGACACCTTCGGCGGCTCGATCCCCAAGCAGTTCCTGCCGGCGATCGAGAAGGGCATCCGCCAGGTGCTGGTCGAGGGAGCCATCGCCGGCTACCCGATGATCGGCATCCGGGTGAGCGTCTACGACGGCAAGTACCACCCGGTCGACAGCAAGGAAATCGCCTTCGTGACGGCGGGTCGGCGGGCCTTCATCGACGCCATCATGAAGGCCAAGCCGGTGCTGCTCGAGCCGATCGTGAAGCTTGAGATCAACGTCCACGCCGACCACATCGGCACCATCGCCGGCGACCTCTCCGGCAAGCGCGGACGCATCCACGGCACGGACATGGTCGCCGGCAACATGAGCATCATTCGCGCCGAGGCCCCGCTCTCGGAGGTGATGAACTACGCCAACCAGCTCAAGTCGATGACTGGCGGTGCCGGCACCTTCGTCATGGAGTACAGCCATGACGAGACAGCCCCGACCAACGTCCGTGACGCGGAAATCGCCCGCTTCAAGCCGCGGGTCGAAGAGGACTGAGCGGCCGGTTGAGCCCTGCGACCCTGCGAGGCGGCCTTCGGGCCGCCTCGCTTTCGTTTCCGCCCCCTCGGCCTCCTGTGGCCGCGCGTGCGGATCGAGCCGATATACTCGCCACCATGTTCCAGTCCCCGGTCCTCACGGTGCTCGCCGCCAACGCCCTCTGGCTGATCGTCTGTTCGCTCTGGGCCATTCTCTGCTTCGGTCAGGCCGCGAAGGATCGAGCCGCCGGCAGCGGTTTCCAGAAGCGCATCGGGCCGGCCGACGTCGACTGATCACCTCGGCGCGGTCGCGTCGAGTGGATGCTCCGAGAGCACCAGGACCGTCGTGCGGTTGGCAAACCAGCGCGACCAGGTACCGATGGGCGAGAGGCGCGAGGCCAGTCCCGGAGCCTTCCTGAGGGCATCCTCGAACTGGTCCTCCACACGCTCCTCGTCCACGAGGACGATCGCCGGAAACGTCAGGTCGGTGCGGCTCTCAAGCGCCGCCAGTGAATTCGCGAAGCGGGTTGGATTGCTGCCCCGCGCATCGGCGTTGTAGAACTCGATCGTCGGATCGACCAGACCGACGAGGATGATGTCCGGTCGCGTCACGTCATAGCGACGCTCGACGAACCGGAGCATCTCGGCGGCGCCCATCGGCGTCGCGAACCGAGTCTGGATCGCGAAGACAATCGTCCAACTTACCGCCATCGCGAACCACGCGAGGAGGAGTCCGCGCTGGCGGGCGGCACTCCCGTCATTCCACGTCCACCAGCAGGCGACGCAGCCGGCCGGCGCGATCGCCAGCGGGATGACCAGGGCCCAGAGTTCCGGGGCCGCGGTCGCCACCCACAGCGCTGCCCCCATCTCGCCGAGAAAGACAACGATCGCGACGATGGCGAGCGTGCGCCGCACGTCGGGCGGCCGGTAGCCGGCGGGCGCGGACTCGGCCGACGCACCGTCGAACTCGCCGCGAAGCCACCGCTCGATCGTGATCGCGGTGAGCATCGCCGTCGGCCCGGCGAGGGGAAGGAGATAGGTGGCGAGCTTCCCCGTGGAGGCGCTGAAGCCAAGGAACGGGAAAAGGACCGCGATCATGAGCATCGACCGCAGGTCACCGCCTCGAAGGGCCCCAAGTGCGCTCCGCCACGAGAGGTTGAACCACGGCAGGACGAGCATCGTGGACGCCGGGTACATCCCGCCGAGGAAGATCGGGATGTAGAACCACCATGGCTCGGCCCGCAGGTCCTTCTCACCCGTGACGCGGCCGATCGTCTCGTCCCACCAGATCTGCCCCGCCTCGGGATACTTCAGCAGGATGAGGCCGGTCCAAAGTCCGAAGGGGAGGAGCGCCAACGGCAGGCCGACGAAGGGACGCAGGCGGAGGATGTCGCGCGGCCGACGGGCGAGCAGTGCCCACGCCGCGAGAATGAGAAGCGGCCCCAGCGCCACCTCGCGCTTGGTGAGGAATCCAAGTGCGATTGCCGACCAGAGCAGGATGGCGGTGCCGCGCCGCTCGTGCGGTGGCGCGTCCGGCTCGGTCATGAGCCTGTGGCCGCAGGCCAGGCCGACGATCCAGAACAGGGCGACGAGCGCGTCGGTGTTCGCGAGCCTTCCGACGAAGAGAACATAGGGCATGACGCTCAGCGTCGCCGTGGCGATGAGGGCGGGGCGCGTGCCGATCGTCCGTCGGGCGAATGCGAAGACGGCAAGCAGTGCAAGCGTTGTCGCAAGGAGACTCGGCCACCGAACCGCCATCTCGGTCCGGCCGAGGACGCTGACGCCGACGGCCTGAAGCCAGTAGGTCAGCGGCGGCTTGGTGAGGTGGGGCCGCCCCTGAAACTCCGGCACCAACCAGTTCCCCGTCTCGGCCATCCGCGCCGAAACCGAGCCGTAGCGGCCCTCGTCAGGCGGCATGAGCGGGTGTCCCCACGCGAGGAACCACACGAGCATTGCCGACGCCACCAGGATCAACCGCTCGGGCCCGGTGAGTGGTCGGCGATCGGGCTCGAGCGTTGGAAGCACGTGCGGCAGCGGGAGAGGGAGAACGGGAGGCAACGCTTGACGGCGGCGTTCGCGAACGCCCCCTGCAAGATTCGAACTTGCGACCTGGTCTTTAGGAAAGACCCGCTCTATCCAACTGAGCTAAGAGGGCAGTTCGCGGGATTCTAGCGTGCACCGGGTAGGGCGACGCCGGGCGTGGACGAAGCCCGTGCTACTCTGGCCGTCCGCAAGGGGGACCGCGTGACGTGGCGTCTGGTGGTTGAGATTCTCTTCGTCGGCCAGATCCTGCTGGCCTTTCTGACTGCGCTGCAGGTCCTCACCGATCGACGCGTTCGGACCTCCTCGGCAACGTCGTGGATCTTGCTCATCGCCGTCCTCCCGCTGGTCGGCTGCTGCCTCTACTGGCTGGCGGGAAAGCCGTGGCTGCAAAGGCATCGGCGCGAACTCCTTGCGCGGCAGGGAGAGCGACTCGGCCACCGTATGGAGACGGCCAAGGCCCTCCGTGTGAAGAGCGTTCGGCTCGCTCTCGATCGCATGCCCTCCGGCACCCGCGGACTGGCGGCGCTGGCCTGCCAGATCTCCGGCCTCCCGCCGATCGGCGGCAACGATGTCGAGTACCTCGCCGACGCCGACGATCTCTTCGCCCGCATCGCCGGGGACATCGATGCGGCGAAATCGCACGTGCATGTCCTCTTCTACATCGCCCTCGCCGACCGCTCGTCGATGCCCGTGCTCGAGGCGATGAAGCGGGCCGCCCGGCGCGGGGTGCGCGTGCGCTTCCTCGTCGACTCGATCGGCTCGCGCCCCTTTCTGCGGAGTCAGTCCTACCGCGATCTTCTCGACGCCGGCGTACAGGTCGTCGAGGCCCTTCCCGCCGGACTTGTCCGGGCCCTCTTCCAGCGGGTCGACCTCCGCAACCACCGGAAGCTCGTGGTGATCGACGGCAGCGTCGGCTACATCGGCAGCCACAACCTGGCGGCCTCGGACTTCAAGGTCAATCGCGCGAATGTCGAGTGGGTGGACGCGACGGCCCGCATCGAGGGGGCGGCGGTGAACGAGATGCAGCGTGTCTTCGTCGAGGATTGGTGGGTCGAGACGGAGGAGGCGATCGAGGATCTGGTCCATCCGCCGACGGCCGCCGACGGCGGATCGGTGGTGCAGGTGGTCGCCACCGGCCCCACCGGCCCCACCGGGGACGAGCAGTCGATGCAGCAGGTCATCGCGACCTGCCTCCATCTTGCCCAGAAGGAGATCATTCTCACCACGCCCTACTTCGTGCCGGACGAGCCGACGATGGCGTCGATCATCACCGCATCGCGGCGCGGCGTCGCGGTGACGCTCGTCATCCCGGAGCACAACGATTCCTACCTGGTGAAGCTCGCCAGCCAGTCCTACTTCGCGCGACTCCTCGACGCCGGCGTGACGCTCCTTGAGTTCAAGGGCGGAATGCTCCACTCGAAGACCATCACCGTCGACGACACCCTGAGCGTCATGACCAGCGCCAACCTTGACCGGCGGAGCTTCGAGATCAATTTCGAGGTGAGCCTCATCCTCTACGACGCCGACGCCACGCTCGCCATGAAGGCCATGCAGGCGAGTTACATCGAACGGACCGAGCGCATCGAGCCCGCTGACTGGGCCAAGCGGTCATGGCTGCAGCGACTCGTCGCGAACGCCGTCGGGATGGCTTCGCCGGTGCTGTGAGTGGGCCGGCACGCCTCAGGGCTTCTCGATGTCGCGGTGGGCCTGGTGGCAGGCGGTGCAGTCGTTCTTGACCGCGGTGAAGAGGGGATCGAGTTCGGCGCTCGGCGCCCGGCGGGCCAGCGCATCTTCCAAGGCCTGGGCATTTGACGAGGCAGCACGCAACGCCGAGTCGAGCCCGGGCTGATGAGCCGCCCTCCCCGAGGTACCGTCGGCCGCGAGGCGGAAGAGATCCGCGATCGAGCCCGCATCCGCGGCGGGGACGAGGTCGGGGTGATCCGTCGGGACCGTCCAGGTCTTCGACTGAACGAGCTTGAGGTGGTCGAAGGCCTCGTCGATCGCGATCATCGACTTGGCGAGCCCCCTCGGCCGGGTCACTTCGGGGAACGCCGCCGGCGCCCGATCGACCGAACCGCCCGGCATGGAGAGGGCCTCGTCAACGCAGGACCAGAGCCCGGTATAGCTCTTCGCCGTTCCGGCAACGCCCATCGCCGCGAGGGCCGCGTTCCGGTCCGTGCGGCCAAGCAACACGGCGGCGCCGGCGGCGGCCGCGGCACTGCGGTGCTTGCCATGGTGACAGTGGACATAGACCGGGCCGGGCAGATCGCGCACGGCCCGAGCGATCTCCGCCAACCGCTCCGGCGTGGCCCCGTTGTAGCCAATGGGCAGGTGGACATACCGGAAGCCGGCGGCCTTCGCGGTGGCGAGGTCGGGCTCGGCCCCATCGACCGAGACGATGCTCTGGAAGCCGAGGGCCCTGAGCGACTCGAAGCCCTTCTCGCCCTCCGGCTGTGAGCCGCTCACGATGCCGTCGCCGAAGAGCACCAGGTTGTGCAGGCCGGGGTAATCGGTCGCGGTGATGGAGGTGGGGGGCGGCAACGCACCCATCGACACGGTGCTCGATTCAGCGCGGGGCTCCTTCGGCGCCGGTTGCGGAGAGCAGGACGCGAGGAGAAGCGGAAGGAGAGCGAGGAGGCGCTTCGGCATGCGGTTGATTCTAACGCGACGCTGACCGGGCGATCAGTGCCGCGTGTCGGAATGCAAGCGACAGCACATGCGCCCAGCGATACGCTGCAGAGCATTGGGAAGCGCTGCCGATAGCGCTTCCGCGTGCATGCGAGCAACGTCGTGTCGCCTGTGCTCTGTCACTCGTGAAGGCAGAGCGACCGCGACCGCTTTCCGTGTCTCGAGCGAACCATGGGCACATCGACCATGGACATGGTGGTTCCCAACTTCCTCGCCCTTCTCGGCGGCGCGGCAGCGCTGTGGGCAGCGACCCGGTTCGTGCGGGAACACCGAAGGCCACGGCGCCTGTGTCCCGGTCCGCGACTCACGCTTCGCCAGTGGCTTCTTCCGACCTGGCTCATCCATCGGATGCGATGCGGGTATGACCTCGGCGGTCATATCGCGGAACCGCGGCCCGGAGAGAGGGCGAAGGCAGGAGCGACGGCCCTCGTCGCCTGTCCCGAATGTGGCCGAGCGGCGCTCCGGCGGCAGCAACTCCTTCGCTCGGTCGGTGCGTGGCGGCCGTTGGGTATCGCGTGCCTTTGCTGGGCGCTGGCCATCTCCCTGGCGTGGCATCCGCCGATTGCCGCGACGTCGCTTGTCGCAATGGCGCCCACCGACCTCCTCCTCACCGGCGAGGGGACCTTCGGTTCGACGACGCCGATCGAGATTCGCGACGAACTGCGCCGGCGGGCGATGGACCATCAGTTCAGCGACGGGCAGATCGAGCGATTCGTCGCTCTCCTCGTCCACGACCTTCGCGACGATGCTCTCGTCGGAAACGCAAAGGCGGCGATGGAACAATTGGCGATCTTCGGACTCTTCAACGAGCGTCCGCTCTACGAGGCCCTTGCGTCCGGCGACCACCAGCAGCGATCGCTCGTCGCCGAGTTGCTGCGCGACCTTCCGCGAGTGGGCGATCCTCCCGCGGCGCTCCTTCGGGTGAGCGTCGAGGACCTTCGGGCCGACGACCGCCATCGCAACGCGGAAGACGCCCGGTCATTCCTCTTCCGCTACCTCGATCAGGCCATCCCGCTTCTGGTCGAGGCGCTCGACAGCGACGACGGCCAGCAGCGCACCGCGGCGGTGGACCTGCTGCGGGCGGCGCGCGTGACACCTGCCGTGCGGGACCGCCTCGTACGGGGTGCTGTTGGCGACCTGAGCCTTGCACACGATCGATCGGCCGCGTCGAGTGCCTTCTCTTACCTCGTGCGCAATGCCGATATCGCCGAGCCGCTCCTGGGCGAATCCATGGTTTCGGGTGACCGGCAGGCCCGGCTACTTGCCGCGGCGATCGCCGGCTGCACCGCTCGAACGGCCCTTATGCAGCAGGCCCTTCCGATTCTGATATCGCATTGCTCGGACAACCACATCGCCAACGACGGCATCATGGCGGCGCGGGCCATTGCAGGGTTTGGAACGCCGGTCGTTCCCTTGCTCCAGCCCTGGCGCGATCGAGAGGGCGGACGGGGCGGCGACGAGCAGTGCCGCCAAACACTGGAGTACATCGTTGCCCGGCTTACCACGACGCGGTCGGTTCGTTCGCTCCAAGTGACCTTTCCGCTGGCGAGGCTGACCGTGTCGGGCCGCGAGTTCATGGAGATCGATCCGCAGGACCTTTCGATGCCCCGATTCCCGCGCTAGCGGTCGACCCATCAGGAGAACTCCTGTTTGCTCCGGGATATGGGGCCATCCAATACGGGTGTCGAGGCTTCCTCCGAGCGGCACGACCCTTTATCCTGCAGGAAGAGAGTGGCCACCGCCCGGATCGTTCGGTCGGCGGTCGTAGGTTTCCAGTAAGGAGAGAAAGACATCATGCGTGCACATTTCCTGTTCGGGTGCGTTGTGGCTGCCATGGGCGCCGCGACGTCGGCCTTTGGCCAGTGCGGGGCGGGCGGCGACTGTTTCCAGACGCACGGACCGGGTTGCAATGACGGCGACTGCTGCAACGCAGTCTGCGCCGTCGATTCGTTCTGCTGCAACAACTCCTGGGACTCGGTCTGCGTTGGCGAGGCCAACAACTTCTGCGTCTCGAACGTCGTGTCCGGACCCTTCACCAATCCGGTGAATCACAACCAGTATTACGTTCTCGACAACGCCACCTGGCAGAAGTCGCAGGACAAGGCCGCCTCGCTTGGTGGCCACCTCGTCACCATTTCCAATGCCGCCGAGAACGCGTGGGTCCTTGCGACGGCGACCGCGAACGGGAGCCCGAACACCTATTTCATCGGGATCAATGACCTTACCACCGAGGGGACGTGGGTCTGGGTGAACGGCGAGGCCGTGAACTACACGAACTGGGCCGCCGGCGAGCCAAACAACTCCGGCAACGAGGACGTCGGTACGGTGCTCGACGCAACGGGCGTCTGGAACGACGTGAAGACCTCCACGACGCGGTTTGCCGTGGCTGAGGTCGAGGTCTATTTCTGCGGCGATCCCGATGCGGGCAGCTGCACCGCCGCCCACAGCAGCCCGAACTGCGCCGATGCGGACTGCTGCAACCTCGTCTGCTCGATCGATCCCTTCTGCTGCAACAACCAATGGGACAGCCTCTGCGCCGGTGAAGGCGCCTGGTGCTCCCCGACCGTGGTCGCCGGTCCGTTCGTCGATCCGCTGACCGGCCGCGAGCACGCTCGCCTCAGCAAGTCGTTCGCCTCGTCGGCCCGCGCCTTCGCGGTGGCGAATGGAGGCGATCTGGTGTCCATCCACTCGGGCTTCGAGAATGAGTGGCTCCGCGACAACGTTGCGAGCAACGTCCCCACGCTCGCCAACAGCCCGATGATCATCGGCATCAATGACGTCGCCGCGGAAGGCACGTTCGTGTGGAGCGATGGTTCGCCGGTCAACTTCGTGAACTGGTTCCCCGGCGAGCCGAACAACTCCGGCGGCAACGAGGACGCAGCCGTGCTTGATTCGGGGGCCGGCCGCTGGAACGACGTTCCGGTGACCTCGGCCACGGGTGCGATCACCGAATCCGGCTTCGGCATCTGCGGGGGTTCGGGCTCGTGCTACACGACGCACGGTCCGGGCTGCAACGACGTCTCGTGCTGCAACGTCGTGTGCGTGTTTGACCCCTTCTGCTGCAATTCCAACTGGGACAGCTTCTGCGTGAACGAGGCGAACAACTTCTGCGAGCCGCCCGTCATCCACGGACCGGTCGTGAACCCCGCGACCAAGCACCGCTACTACGTGCTCGACACGGGCGAATGGTCTCAGGCCGAGCGGGCTGCGATCGCGTTGGGCGGCCACCTGGCCGTTCCGAACACCCCCGCGGAGAACACCTGGATCAAGCTCAACATGCGGAATGGATTCGCCGGCGTGACCGACGCGTTCATCGGCGTGAGCGATCAGGCCATCGAGGGCACCTTCGTGGCTATCACGCATGAGGCGATCGCCGCATCGTGGGCGCCTGGCGAGCCGAACAACAGCGGCAACGGCGAGGACTTCACCACCATGCTGGCCGACGGCAACTGGAACGACCTCGATCGTTACATCGCCCAGATGGCCATCATCGAAGTTCCCTGCATCGGTGACCTCGACGCCTCCGGCACCGTGGACGCTTCCGATCTCGCGGTGGTCCTCGGCGCGTGGGGCGGTACGGTCGGCGCGGCCGACCTCAACCACGACGGCCGCATCGACGCCGCTGACCTCGCGGTCCTCCTCGGATCGTGGGGCCCGTGTGCCGTCAGCAACGCCTGCTTCCAGCACGGCGCGGGCAGCGATCAGCCGGCGTGCACGGCCTGCGTCTGCAATCTCGATCCGTTCTGCTGCAACAACCAGTGGGACGCGCTCTGCGTCAGCGAGGCCGGCGGCGTTTGCAACAACGCCTGCCAGTGCACTGGCGGCTAAGGAATGCAATCTCGCACGCTTCCTCGGAAGCGTGACAGAACGCACGACATGATTCGCGGGCCGCTCGGTTCATCCGGGCGGCCCGCTGTCGTTGGTGGTGCGACGCCGACGGGTCCCCGCGCCCCCGCGTGTTTGAACACCGCTCAGCGATCGCTGGGCAGGGTCTCGGGTCGCGCGTAGCGGAGCCGGTCGAGGGAGAATCGCGTCATCGCGCCGGCGCAGCCAACCGCGATCTCGCGCTCGCCGGGGCGGATGGCCATCGTCGAGAGCACCCCGAGCGGCCCCGCCCGAAGCGTTAGGAGTTCTGCCCGGCCGGGCCAGTCCCAGAACTTCACGTCAAGCGTCGCCGACGCCGAGACGAGGCGGGTGCCGTGCGACATGAAGGCGAGACTGACCGGCGTCTGGCCATGGCCATCAAGCACCTCGATGACCGAGCCGTCCTCGGCGGCGACCACGACGAGCCGCCGATCGCGGCCGCCGGTGACGATCTGCGATCCCGAGGGGTGGACCGCGAGCGAGGTGACCGCTTCGTCGTGCAGTGCCTTTCGCCACATGCGCTGCCCCGATGCGACCTCCCAGCACGCCACCGTCCGATCAACCGACGCCGTGTAGACCCGCGAACCGTCCGGCGCGAAGGCGATCGCCGTCACCTCCGCAGCGTGGCCGGCTGGCCCACCTCGCATGGCGTGCACAAGTCGCGGCTCCGCATCCTGCTCGAGCGTCCAGAGACGCACGCCGTAGTCGGCGCCGCCGGTGCAGATGACGGTGCCGTCGGGTGAGAACGCGAACGCGGAGACGCGGCGCGTCATGGTCTTCGCGTCGCCTCCCTCGCTGCCGTGTCGGATGGTGGCGAGCGTGGTCGTGAGGTCACGATCGCAGAGGACGAGCGAGTCGACGCCAACGGCAAGCGCGATCCGCGAACCGTCCGGCGCGAAGGAGGCGGCCATGCACCCCTCGCCAGGCACGTCGCGATCCGCGAGCGGCCGCCACGTGTCGGCGTCAAGCAACCGCACCGCGCCGCGTTCATTGCCGATGACGAGCCGCGTTCCGTCGGGCGAGTAGGCCAGCGCCCGAATCGCGGGTCGCCACGACTCGCCGAACTGGAGCGTGGAGCCGTCGTCATGCCCGAGCGACCAGACCCGAGCGGTGCGATCGCTTGACGCAGTCACCGCATGGGCCTGATCCGGCGACAGGGCCACGGACTGCACGATGTCGTCATGACCGGCGAATGCCCTCGTCACGCGAGCGCTCGCGAGCTCCCACGCGAGCAACCGATGATCATCGCCCGCGGTGAGAAGACTGCGGTTGCCGTCGAAGAACGCGAGGGCCCGCACGGCGCGCTGGTGGCCCCGCAGTTCGACGACCTCCCGGCCATCGGTGGCCTCGAGCACCATGGTGTGGCCCTCGGCGTCACCGCAGGCGACGCGCGTCCCGTCGTCGCTCCAGGCGAGGGACTCGATCTGTCGAGCCGCGGCTCCGGGTTCGCCGAGCGTGCGCACACGTTCCCCGGAGCGTGCGTCCCGGAGGTCGACGACCCCGTCGCGGGCGACCGCCACCATCGCCCCGCGCGGATCAAAGGCCAGGGCCCGCGTGGCCGCGGACACCTCGATCGAGTATCGCACCGTGCCGTCCTCGACGTTCCAAACGCGGCTTCCATGCTCGCCCGCATACCCAAGGAGCGAACCGTCCGGCGAGAGCGCGACCGCCAGCGAGCCGCCGGCGAGCAGCTCGAAGGGCCGATCAAGTCGCGAGAGCCGCAGCGGGTCGGCGGTCGCGACGCGATAGACCTCGATCGGACAATGCTGTCGCGCGATGGCGAGCGTCGACCCGTCGCGGCTCCATGCAAGGGCCAGCACCGGCCGGTCGCCGGCCAGCGGCTCCGCGACCTCGCTGCCATCCCGACGCCAGAGCCGCACCGCGCCTTCCACGTCGCCGCTGGCGATGCAATCGAGCGTTGGATGCCACGCCACGGTGAAAACCCGGGCGCGATGGCGGTCGTAGATCGTCTCGGCGGTGCGGGCCTGCCGGTCGAGATAATTCCATTCCCATCCCCGCAGCGCGGGTGGGGCCTGGTTCAGGAGATCACGCACGCGGCGGAGCGCTCCCGCGTCGAGCGAAGCGCTGGCGGAGGCCATGCTCGCCACGTAGCTCTGCCGAAGGGCGATGTCCCGGTCGCGTTCGGCGTTCGACTCGGCGCGGCGGCGCTCGACCAACTCCTTCTGGGCCTCGAGCGCGAAGCGGATGCTCACGGCCGTCGCAGCCGACATCGCGGCCAGGACCACGGCGGTCGCCGCGACCGCGGCCTTGTGGCGGCGGCCGAAGAGCGCGGCGCGGTGGACCCAGCCCGTCGGTCGGGCCTCGATCGGCCGATGGTCGCGCAGCCGTCGCAGGTCGTCGGCGAGCGCCGCGACCGACTGGTAGCGGCGCGAGGGATCCTTCTCGATCGACGCCAGCACGATCGTCTCGAGATCGCGGGGCGTGTCGGGCCGCACCTTGCGGAGCGGCGGCGGCGTCTGGGATCGAATCGTGCGTAGCGCGGCCTCGAGCGAGAGCTCGTGCACCGCGAAGGGGGGCGAGCCGGCGACGAGCTCGTGGAGGACGATGCCGAGGGAGTAGACGTCGCTCCGCACGTCGG
This sequence comes from Phycisphaerales bacterium, assembly GCA_044220875.1. Classification (GTDB taxonomy): domain Bacteria; phylum Planctomycetota; class Phycisphaerae; order Phycisphaerales; family SM1A02; genus JAEUIT01. Next base: position 17,498 of record JBGAQH010000005.1, read on the forward strand.
CGGAGTCGCCGGCGCACTGTTCCGGACTCATGTATGCCAGCGTGCCGATCGGCACGCCGCCGGCGCTGACCGTCGCCCGCGTGTCGTCGGGGCCGAGCATCGTGGCGATGCCGAAGTCGATGACCTTCACCCGGCCGTCGGCGTCGATGAGGATGTTGGAGGGCTTGAGATCGCGGTGAATCACCCCCTTGAGATGCCCGTGGTGGACGGCGTCGCAGACGGCCAGAAAGAGGTCGATGAGGCGCTCGCCGCGCATCGCATGCTCGCGCCCGTATGCCGCGATCGAACGGCCGCGCTCGACGTACTCCATCGCGATCCAGGCGACGCCGCTCGGGACATCAAGCCCCGCCTCGATCAGGGTGGCGATCCCGGGATGGCGCATGCGGGCGAGGGCCCGGCTTTCGGACTCGAAGCGACGCCGGGCCGACGGCGTGAACGCGCCGGAGGCGACCTTAAGGGCGACATCGCGCTCGGGCGAGGTTTGCCGAGCGCGATAGACGACGCCCATGCCGCCCCGACCCAGTTCCTCGACGATCTCGAAGGCGCCGAGACGACGCCCGATCATCGGGTCGTCGTGGGCATCGAAGGCGATCCTGGCGCCGGCGATCGCGGGCGTGTCGAGAAATCCCTCCGGCCGTGATGCCGAGCGCAGCAGCGATTCGACGTGGGCCCGAAGCTCGGCGTCGCCCGCGGCGAGCGCGTCGAGCATGCCCGGACGGTCGGCGGGCGCGGCCTCGAGGAGTTCGGCCAGGATGCGCTGCCCGCGGCGCTCGCGCTCAAGATCCATGGGCCGTTCCGGAGGCCCCGGCGTCGTCGTTGCGGTCGCCGTCGCCCAGCGCGTGGTAGAGCCAGCCCCGGGCCGCCGCCCACTCGCGATCGACCGTGCGCCGCGGCATGTTGAGGGCCTCGGAGACCTGCTCGCAGGTGAGGCCGCCGAAGAAGCGCAGCTCGACGATGGACGCCTGCGTCGCATCGATGAGCGCGAGCCGCTGGAGCGCCTCCTCCAGGGCGAGGATGTCGACGTCGCGCTGCGGGGCAGGAGTGTCGACGGCATCCATGGCGATGCGGGTCACGCCGCCGCCGCGCTTGGCGGCATCGCGGGCCCGGGCATGATCGACGAGCACGCGGCGCATCGCCTGGGCGCCGAGCCCCAGCGCCTGGGCGGGGTTGTCCCACACCACGTCGCGCTGGGCAAGCAGCCGCAGATACGCCTCGTGCACCAGAGCCGTCGGCTGCAGCGTGTGGTGAGCCCCCTCGCCGCGAAGGTAGCGTTCGGCGATCTCGCGGAGTTCCCCGTAGAGACGCTCCATCACGACCGCAAGGCCAGCGCGGTCCCCCGCGCGATCCCCCGCGCGATCCCCCGCGCGATCCCCCGCGCGATCCGAAGACCGGACTGGCTCCTGCGCGTCGGACATCGGGCGCGATGGTACCGGTCGGGCAGGAGCGACACAAGGGTGCAGGGGCGGATGCGGGCGGCGGCAGCGCGTGGTTCGTATCGGCGGTGCCGCAGCCGATGCGACGGCTCGTGACGCACATCAGCCGCAGGAGCCGCCGCGGCACCGGCACGCGGCGGTCCCGGTTCTCAAGCGTGGCGATGGTCGACGAGAGCGAGTCGATGTGGCCGCAGGCGAGCGTTCCCTCCTCGCGGCCGAATCGGATCGCGGGCTCGGACCAGTGCAGGAGCACCGCATTCGTCAGCCGTGCGATCGAGTCGCGCATGTGCCCGCTGCGCGCGTCGACGACGGGTGCGGAGAGCCCCGTCGGTAGCCGTGACCTGGAAGTACCGCGCACATCCCGCGGGTCGTGAGAACGAAAGCAGTGCAGCCGGTGCAGACCGCAGCCGCCGATGGCTACGGGTCTGCTGTTCCGCTCTCTGTGGCTGCTGCTCTCATTGACAACGGCCCGCGAAAGCGGGCCGTTGTCAATGCCGATGGGCGGACTCGAACCGCCGACCTCCGGGTTATGAATCCAGCGCTCTAAACCAGCTGAGCTACATCGGCGTGAGGTCAGATCGAAGCGGGGGAGTATACGCGAAGCCGTCGATGGCTCAACAGGGCGGTTCGACGGCGGGTGACGGGCAATCGGCGGTGACGCAGCGGTTCAAGAGCGGTCGCTCGGCGTCGTCACACCGTTGCGACCGCCGGGGTAGGGCGGAGCCAACGGCTCGAAATCGCCTCCGTGGGCAGGTCGGGGTTGGCGCGGCGGATGCCCGCGGCGATCAGGCCCATGAACATCGGCTGGGGACGCAGCGGTCGGCTGGTCAGCTCGGGATGGAACTGTCCGCCGATGAAGTAGGGGTGCACCGTCTGCGGCAGCTCCATGACCTGCATGATCGGGTACTTCGGATGACGTCCCGAGAAGACCAGGCCCGCCCCGCTCAGCGCATCGATGAACTTCGGCTCGACCTCGTAGCGATGCCGGAATCGCTCGCGCACGCTGGGACGTCCGTCGTAGAGGAAGCTCGCCAGCGAATCGGGCTCGAGCACCACGTCCTGCCCGCCGAGCCGCATCGTGCCGCCCATGATCCCCTCGATCTTCTTCTGGTCGGGCAGCTCGCCGATGACCGGGTTCCTCGTCTTCGCGTCGAACTCCGTCGAGTTCGCGTCCTGGAGCCCTAACACGTTGCGCGCGTATTCGATCGTCGCGACCTGGAAGCCGAGGCAGATGCCGAGGAACGGGATCTTGCCCGTCCGGCAGACTTGCACGCAGCGGATCTTGCCCTCGACGCCCCGCGACCCGAAGCCGCCGGGCACGATCACCGCGTGCATCGAGTTCAGCGTCTTCCGCGCCTGCTCGACGGTGTTCATCTCGGTCGTGTCGAACCAGTGCACCTTGATGTCGCAGCTCAGGTGAATCGAGCAGTGCTCGATGGCCTTGTCGATCGACGCATAGGCATCGCGAAGCGACGCGTACTTGCCGGCGATGCCGAGGTCGATCCGATGCCGCCGCTGTCCGCTCAGCTTGTTCGAGAAGGTCAGCCAGTTCTGCCGGGCGGTGTCCTCGTACGCGGGGTTCACCCGCTCGTGCAGATGGAGGATCGAGAGGATCTCCCGGTCGAGGCCCGACGCCCGCATCGCCTCGGGGATCACGTAGATCGACTCGCGGTCGTGCATCGAGAAGACGCGCCGCAGCGGCACGTTCGAGAACATCGCGATCTTCTCCCGCACCGTCTCGTTCACCGGGTTCTTCGCCCGACAGGCGACGATCTGCGGCTGGATGCCCGCCTCCATGAGCCGCTTGATGCCAAGCTGCGCCGCCTTCGACTTCTGCTCGCCGAGGATCGACGGTTCGAGGATGTAGGTGAGGGCGACGAAGCAGGTCGACTCGGTGCCCTCCTCGAAGGCGAGCTCGCGGAGGGCCTCGATGTAGAAGCCGTTCTCGTAGTCGCCGGCGGTGCCGCCGACCTCGACGAAGACGACGTCCACCGGCTTGCCGTTGTTGCCGTGCATCGCGAGATCGCGGAGCTTCATCTTCACCGCGCCGGTGACGTGCGGGATCATCTGCACGTCGCGGCCGAGATAGCCGCCGCGCCGCTCGCGCTCGAGCACCTCGGTGTAGATCTGCCCCGCGGTGACGAAATTCCGGCGAGTCAGGTTCTGGGCGAGCACCCGCTCGTAGGTCCCGAGGTCCATGTCCGTCTCGGCCCCGTCCTCGAGCACGAAGACCTCGCCGTGGCGGTATGGATTGAGCGTGCCCGCGTCGATGTTCAGATAGCCCTCGAGCTTGATCGGCGCGACCGACAGCCCCTTGTCCTGGATCAGCTTCGCCAGCGAGCTCGAGAAGATGCCCTTGCCCAGACCGCTCATGACCGTGCCGATCACGGCGACGAACTTCGTCCGGCCCTTCTCGTAGCCGGGCGGCGACGGCGAATACCACTCGGTGCTGTCCTCGCTCTGCCCGAACTGGGAGAGGAAGCCACAACCGTCCGGAGACTCCGGATCGACGCCGCCTCGAAGGTCGCCGGCACTTCCACCTTCACTCGCGCCGGGCACATGGGAACGGCCGCTGGACGGGTGGTTGCTGTTCGATCGCGACTGAATGGGATCCGAGAGGGGCATTCCCTACCGTACCGCGCCGGCACTTCGGAGGGAAGGGCCTTCTCGCTTTGCTCGAACTCTTCGGCGATGTCCCGCTCGGCCGCGGCAACGTCGTCGAACCAGTTCCCCGATGCGCCGCTGCCGCGAGTCGCCCCGCTACCGCGTGTTCATGACGCGTCGTACCCACGCCTCGTACTGCTCGGGCGTGTCGATGCCGTGGAAGGCCGCCATGCCCCGCGCGACCGCAATCGGATAGCCATGCTCGAGGACCCGAAGCTGCTCCAACTGCTCCGTGCATTCGAGCGGGGTGGGCGGCAACCCGACGAAGGTCGCAAGGAAGGCCCGCCGGTAGACGTAGAGCCCGACATGCTTGAGCGGCCCCGCGGGCGGCGCCGCCTCGGACGAGCGGGCCAGATCGCGGTCGCGGTCCCGCCAACAGGGGATCGGAGCGCGGGAGAAGTAGAGCGCGGTGCCGCGGGTCGAGAGCACCACCTTCACGATGTTCGGGTCGTTCGCGTCCTCGTGCGGGCCGAAGGGGCTCGCGATCGTCGACATCGGCGCCTCAGGCGTTGCGCGAAGCGCGTCCACGGCGGCGTCGATGAGCTCAGGTTCGATCGAGGGCTCGTCCCCCTGCACGTTCACGATGAACTCGCAGCGAAGCGTCGCGGCGACCTCGGCGATGCGCGACGTCCCGTTCGGATGGTCGCTCCGGGTCATCACCGCCTCGCCGCCGAACCCGCGCACCGCGGCCATGATCCGCTCGTCGTCGGTGGCGACGATGATCCGACCGACCGAACGGCTTCGGGCCGCCTGCTCGCAGACATGCTGGATGAGCGGCTTGCCGGTCTTCGCGACCAGCGGCTTGCCCGGGAAGCGCGTCGAGCCGAAGCGGGCGGGAATGACCGCGGTGACGGCGCCCTTGGCGCTGGGCCCGCCGCCGTCGTGTGCCGCCGCGGCGGCGCTCACCCGCCGAGGTCCTTGCGAAGCTGCTCGATCTCCTTGCGCCGGTCGCGAATGTCGCGGTAGCCGATGTTCTGGCGCACAATCGCCGAGCAGATCTCGAAGGCCTCCTTCGCCGCGGCGGGGGAGTTCTCCGCCTTGGCGAGTTCGATGAGCGCCAGCATCAGCTCGTAGCGGATGTCGAGCTCGACCTCCTTCGAGGTCGCGTCGATCGCGGAGAGGGCCTCGCGGAACTCGCTGATCGCCTCGGTGAACCAGCCCATCGCGGCGAAGCAGCGGCCGAGCATGAAGGTCGCGCGAACGCGATACTTGCCCTCCTCCTTCGCGCTCTGGAAATTCCCCATCGCGTCTTCGTAGTTGCCCAGGTCGTACTCGATGCGCCCGAGCTCGATCTTGAGGCCGCGATCGGTCGGATACTTCGAGGCCCGCTCGCGGAACTCGGCTCCCTCGAGCTCGCGCAGTTCGCGGGCGAGGTTGATGTACTCGGTCTTCAGCAGCTCGTCGGTCGGGGTGGCGTCGGCCCGTTCCTTCGCGGCCTGGGTGCGCCGGCGGAGCTGGCTCATGCGCAGGTCGCCGGCGTGCATGCGGAACCGGTATTCGCCGAGACGCTCGTGGCCGGCGATGTACACGGCGTACGCGGTGTCCTCGGCCTCGGGCGTTCCCTTGCGCTTGAGGAGCAGGGCGTACTTCGCGATCGCCTCCGGGGACATCGGGTTGTCCTCGAAGTCGCGCTTGGCCCGCTCGAGATTTCGCTCTTCCTTCTCGGCGCCGCCGGACATCGAGTCCTGCTCGTCGAGGGCCCGCTGCTTCTCGGCGTCCTTGATGTTCGCCCGGAAGCCGTCCGTGCTGGCGTTGGGGTTGTTGAAGCCGCCGCGCTCGATGGCCTGCTGGGCCTGGAGCTCCTTGATCTGGTTGGCGAGCTGACCGTCGGTGGGATCGATCTGAAGTGCGGTCTCGGCCGCCGCGAACGCCTCGTTCCAGCACTCGGCCCTGGCGAGGTGATCCTTCAGCTGCACCCACTGGTTCTTCTTCTTCACCTGCTGCTTGCGCATCATCGCCAACACGCGCGGGCCAAGCCACTTGCCGAAATTCACCTGGCCGATGAGCCCGGTGTTCTCGAGCAGGTCTAGGGCCAGGGCGAGGTTGTTGAGGTCATGCATCCAGACGAATTCGGCGGTCGCGAAGCGATCGACCGGGCCCGGCCCCTGGACCTTCTTGATGTCGTCGCGACCCGCGGGCTTGCCGCCGGCGTTGAAGTGCCGGATGGCCGCGTCGTACATCGACTCGTGAGCCTGCATGTTGTTCGGGTCGAGCTTCATCCCCATCGCGAAGCAGAACATCGCGTAGGTGTAGTTCTGCTGGCCGATCGCCACGCGACCGTGGTTGAACCACTTGTTCGCCTTCTCGGGATCGGGTTGGAAGCCGCCGCCTCCGCCGCTTGGGCCATTCCCCTTTGGAGGCTCACCGGACGAGGGGTCTTTCTTCTTGAAGAAGTTCAGCACGGGGGATCTCAGGAGGCTGGCAGCCGAGCGGAGCACGTCGGGCTCCGGTCGGTGAGGAGGGGCATGTCGGAGGGGGCGCCGGCGCGGGGAGCGCCGCGGGTCTTGCGGCGGGCGTCACGCGCGTCGGAACGCGAAAGGTACGCCCCAGAATAGGGGATGGTCAACGGAAGGGTGTTGGCCTGGGCCGTTCCGACCGCCGATCGAGTCCGGCCGTGAAAAATTCGGGCTAGCATGCGAGCCCATGCCTACTCCGTCATCGTCACGACGCGAGATTGTCCTCTATCCGGACCCCGTCCTCAACACGAAGGCCGCTCCGGTCGAGCGAATCGACGATTGGGTGCGGTCCCTGGTCGACGACATGGTCCGGATCATGCGGGAGCTCGAAGGGGCGGGAATCGCCGCGCCGCAGGTCGGGGAGAGCGTCCGGATCTTCGTGGTCGAGGGGCGTGAGGCGACCGACGCGCGACCGGCCGAACCGCTGGGCGTCTACATCAACCCGGTCCTCAGTTCCCCCGAGGGCGGGGTGGAGCCCTACGAGGAGGGATGCCTGAGCCTTCCCGACATCCGCGCCGATATCCGCCGGCCGCCGGTGATCACCATCACGGCGATGAACCTCGAGGGCAAGACCTTCACCCGGACCGACGGGGGGTTCCTCGCCCGGGTTTGGCAGCACGAGTATGACCACCTCGAGGGCACCCTCATCACCGACCGGATGACGGCGATCGACAAGCTGGCCTGCAAGAAGGCCCTCAAGGAACTGCAGGCCGAATGGGACGAGGCCCACCCGCCCACGCCGCCGCCGGCGCCGCCCGCGACGCCGAAGAAATCCGGGGGCCTCTTCCGCGGGTACAAGCGCCGATGACCAGCCCGTCGCGGCGCCTTCGTCTGGTCTTCCTGGGTTCCGGTGCCTTCGGGCTGCCGACCTTGGCCGCGCTCGCCGAGGCCCACGAGGTCGCGATGGTCGTTTCCCAGCCCGACCGCCCGGCCGGACGGGGACGGGCGCTGACGCCGACGCCGATCGCCGCGTGGGCCGCCGAGCGCGGACTGCCCGTACGGCGACCGGAGAACGCGAACGTCCCCGAGGAGCTCGCCGCGATCCACGCCGTCCGGGCCGATGCCTATGTGGTCATCGCCTTCGGGCAGAAGCTCTCGCCGGCGCTTCTCGGGGAGACCTTCGCGATCAACCTTCATGCCTCGCTCCTGCCCGCCTACCGCGGCGCGGCCCCGATCAACTGGGCCCTCATCGACGGCTGCGACGAGACCGGCGTGAGCGTCATCGCCCTCGCCCAGCGGATGGACGCCGGGGTCGTGTACGCGACGCGCACGACCGCGATCCGACCGACCGAAGACTGCGGAGAGCTGCATGACCGACTTGCCGCGATGGGGCCCGACGTCGTCCTGGCGACGCTCGAGCAGTTCGCCGCGGGAACGCTTCTGCCGATGCCGCAGGATGAGAGCAAGGTCTCGAAGGCCCGGAAGCTTGCGAAGGAAGACGGCCGCATCGACGTCACCGCGGCGAGCGCCCGATCGCTTCGGGGACGGATTCACGGTCTCACGCCGTGGCCGGGATGCGACGTCCTCGTCGATGGCCAGCCGGTGCGCTTGCTTCGGGTGCGGGACCACGCCGATGGCGGCGAGCGAAGCGAGCCCGGGCTGATCCTCCCCGATCGCACCATCGCCTGCGCGAGCGGCCGGCTTGAGGTGCTCGAGCTTCAGCCGCCGGGATCGAAGGCGATGACATTGGAGGCCTATCGTGCCGGTCGCCGATGGGAGAGCGGCATGCGCGTCGCGAAGGTCGGCGGATGATGCCCCGGACGACATACGAGCCGACGAACCATCTGGCCAGCGGGAGTCGAGTCTGACGATGCGTGCCCTCGTGCAGTTGCTGATGCCCTTCATGCGAACGAAGGGGCGCTCGATTGCGGACCCGTCGCTCGCGCGGTCGAAGGCCGTGGCGCCGGTCGTCGCACCGAAGGCCCCGCGCCGGCAGGCGAAGCGGACGTCCGCGCGGCAGGCGGGCTATGACCGGGTCGTCGAGGAGATGAAGGCGACCTATGGCTTTCGCGTCCGCAAGTGGCGGCGATCCATGTCCGGCTGCGCGTGGGAGCTGGTCTACCGCGACGGCCGCCGGCAGCGGATGCTCGAGTCGCCCTATCCGAAGAGCCCGCTGAGCTGTTCGATCTTCCTCCACGAGGTCGGCCATCACGCCATCGGCCTCGGCGTCGTCCGGCCGCGCTGCCTCGAGGAGCTGCGGGCGTGGCAATGGTCCCTCGCGGCGATGGAGGAGCGCGGTCTCGAGATCGACGACCGGGTTCGCGACCGCTTCCGTCGCTCGATGGAGTACGCGGTGGCCAAGGCGGCGCGGCGCGGGATCAGGTCGCTGCCCGAGGAGCTGACGGCATTCCTGCGCACGGGCTAACGATTCGCGCGGAAGGCGAGCAAGCCGTTAGGCGATGATCGAGAGGATCGAGCTCGCCGTCGGAAGCGGGCCGTTCGTCGACGGAAGGTAGGCCTGCTGGATCTGTTCGGCGGTGGGCGGGGCGACCTGAAGGCTGATCGTCACGCCCTTCACCCCCGACTTCCGGAAGGCGTTGGGCATCAGGAGATCCATGTTCTTCTGGCGGACGAGCTGGACGAACGCGGTGAGGAAGGCGACGCGGAGCCTGTCGAGCTGAAGCCGCAGCGCGGCACTCTCGCTCCCCGTCGACGCCAAGGTGGTTGGGAAGGCCGCCGAAGAAGCGCCACCTTGGGTCGACGAGGAGCCGTAGGTCCAGCCCGTCGAGCCGTAATTCGTGAAGGGGATGTAGGTGCCGAAGGTGACACCGCCGCCCGAGCCTGTCGATCCGGAGCTCCCACCAGCACCTGAACCAGTACCAGTCGCGCCGCCGGTGCCCGAGCCGCCTGAGCCTCCGGTGGGAGGCGGGGTCGTCGAACCGGACGAATGGCCCGTGCCTGCGGCTGGACTGCCTCCGACTGCTATTCCGTTGAGCGACATCAACCCACCCATCGCGATGGGTGTGCCAGCGTGACGCGCATGCCGGCGGCGCCGATAAGATCACCCTTCGTTCGCATGCGTGACGGAATCGAGCGGAGTGCCCCTGCGCGGCGCCGATCCGACCATGCGGGCGCGCCGCCGAATCGCATCACCTGATGCATTCACGCAACAGCCCTGATGCGGACCGACGACCTCGACTTTCCCTTCGACGCCTCGCTCGTCGCCCGCACCCCGGCGACGCCGCGCGATGCGGCGCGACTGCTCGTCTACGAACGCTCGAGCGGCGCGGTCACGCACGCCCGGGTGCGCGACCTTCCGGCCTGGCTGCGGGCGGGCGACGCCCTCGTCGTCAACGAGACGACCGTCGCGCCGGCCCGGATCAAGGCCTTGCGCAGCGAGGGCGGGGCGCGGATCGAGGGGCTCCTCCTCGAGCGCCGCGGGCCGCGACGGTGGATGGCCCTCCTGCGAAACACGAAGCGGGTCGCCGAGGGCGAGCGGCTCCGCCTGGTCGGCCCCGACGCCTCCGGGCGGCAGGGGGCCGAAGCGAACCAGTTCGAACTGCTCTTTCTCGGGCGCGAAGGGGAAGGCTCGATCGTCGAGGTGCTCGGCGGAGCGTCCGCTGACGAGGCGTTGGCGCGGGTCGGCTGGACGCCGCTCCCGCCCTACATCCTCAAGGCTCGCCGCGACACGGGCGACGCCGACGATGGCCACGAGGATGCCGAGGACCGGCAGCGCTACCAAACGGTCTTCGCGGCGCCGACCGACGCCCCCAGCGTTGCAGCCCCGACCGCGGGGCTTCATTTCACGCCCGAACTCGTCGAGACGCTGGCCCGGCGCGGAGTCGAGCGCATTCCCGTGTCGCTCCAGGTCGGCGCGGGCACGTTCAAGCCGGTCGAGACGGAACGGCTGGAGGACCATTCGATGCACACCGAGCGCTGCATGGTCTCGCATGCGGCGCTGGAACGGCTGCGCGACGTCCGAGCGAGGGCGATTGCGGGCGCCGGACGCATCGTCGCCGTCGGCACCACGAGCGCCCGAACGTTGGAGTCATTGCCCTCGCCGCTGCCGCCCGCCGGTCCGCTCGTCTGGGAGACGAACATCCTCATCGCCCCGGGCCATCAGCCGCGGCTCGTCGATCTCCTCCTCACCAACTTTCACCTGCCGCGCTCGACGCTGCTGGCGTTGGTCGCGGCGTTCATCGGCCTTGACGAACTCAAGCGCGTGTACGCGATCGCCACGGCCGAGCGCTATCGGTTCTACAGCTACGGCGACGCGATGTTGATTGCGTGACGCATCCGCCCGCCGCCATCACTTCCGCTTCTTGAACTTCGACTTGGGGCTCACCGTCGCGGACGAGCCCTTCGAGCTCAGCCCCGGCATCTGGCCGAGTCCCGGCATCGCCCCGGAGTTGGCCATCTCCTTCGCCGCCTTCACCCGCGCTGCGAGTCCGCCGCCCGCCATCTGCTGGGTGAGCTTCTGCATCTGAAGGAAGCTGTCGACGAAGCGGTTGACCTCGTGTTCCTTGGTGCCGGAACCGGCGCTGATGCGGCGCGACCGGCCCTTGTTCACGACCTTGACGTTGTCGCGCTCGGCCTGGGTCATCGAGGAGCCGATCGCCTCGATGTGGTCGATCTGCTTGTCGTCGATGTTGATGCCCTTGAGGGCCGCGCCGACGCCGGGCAGCATGCCGAGAATCGTCTTGAGCGGACCCATGCGCCGGATCGAGCGCATCTGGGCGATGAAGTCGTCGACGGTGAGCTGGCCCGCGGCCATCTTGTTGGCGAGCTTCTCGGCATCCGCCTCGCTCACCTCCTGCTTGGCCTTCTCGACGAGCGAGACGACGTCGCCCATGCCGAGGATGCGCCCCGCGACGCGCTCGGGGTGGAATTCCTCGAGGGCATCCCACTTCTCGCCGGTGCCGACGAAGCGGACCGGCGCGCCGGTGACGAACTTCGCGCTCAGGGCGGCGCCGCCGCGCGATTCGGAGTCGAACTTCGTGAGGATCAGGCCGTCGACGTGGAGCTTCTCGTGGAAGGCCTTCGCGCTGCGGAGCGCGTCCTGGCCGGTCATCGAGTCGACGACGAGCAGCACCTGATGGGGCGAGACGGCGGTCTTGACCCCCTGAAGCTCCTTCATCAGGTCATCGTTGATGTGCAGGCGTCCGGCGGTGTCGAGGATCAGGACGTCGAACTTGCCCTCCTTCGCCGCCTTCCACGCCCGCTGGCAGACGCCGATCGCGACGCCGATGGCCTTGCCGTACTCGGCGCACTTGTCCGGCTCGCCGTAGAACTCGACGCGCGAGCCACCAGGAGCGGCGGCCTTGACCGTCTCGACCACCTGCCGAAGCTGCTCGACGGCGGCCGGCCGCTGGAGGTCGGCGGCGGCGACCATGACATTCAGGCCGCGACGGCGGCACCACGCGGCGACCTTGCCGCAGGTCGTCGTCTTTCCGGAGCCCTGCAGCCCACTCATCATGATGATGGTCGGACCGGGGGCGACGAACTCGATCGGATCGACGCGGCGCTCGGGATCCTCGGGATCGCCGCCCATGAGGGCCACGAGACGATCGTGGATGATGCCGATCATCTCCTGGCCCGGCTTCAGGCTCTTGGTGACGTTGCGGCCGACCGATTCCTTGAGGACCTCCTCGCAGAAGGAATGGACGACATCCTGGTGCACGTCCGCCTCGAGGAGGGCCGTCTGCACGTCGGCCATGGCGTCGCGGACGTTCGTTTCGCTGATCGTGCCCTTGCCGCTGACCTTGCGGAAGAAGTCGCCAAACCGTTCACTCAGGGTGTCGAACACGAGGATCTCCAGACCGCGGCGAGCCGCAGCGAAAGGGGCGCATGGAATCGCGCCGACCGATGACATCCGGGCCGGGGCTTGACCGCGTGGGATGGTACAGGCACCGGTCGGTGTGTGCGGTACAGTGGAATCGTCTCCCGGCGGTTGGGGTCGCACCGCCGCCCGGCTCCTCCCGTGCCCGATGAAGACCGTGATCGAACAACTCCGTCGACGGCCCGCGCTCTGCGTCGGTTCGCGCGCAGGGCACGTCCCGGAGCAGGACGCCGCGCTCGGCAGTCCGGGCCGACGGTCGGGGGTTCTCGCGGCAGCGATGGTCGCGGTGGCGGGGGGCCTTCTGCCCGTCGGATGCAGCGCCGCCCGGGAGCAGATCGAACGGGCCCAGGCGACCTACGCCGCCGGCAACCCCGACGCCGCCTATCGCATGCTCTCCGCCGACCGGAACCTGCGGGACGAGACCCGCGACGGATTCCTCTGGCGTCTCGAGGAAGGCAAGATGGCCCACGACGCCGGGCACTTCGCCGAAGGTTGGGCGGTCCTGAGCGAGGCGAGCCTGCTGGCCGACCGGATCGACCTCGAATGGTCGAAGACCTCGGTGGGTGAGGAGTTCGGCTCGGTTGCCGTCAACGACCGATTGAGGGTCTTCCGCGGCTCCTACGCCGACCGCATCGCGATGGAGAACGCGCGGGTCATTGCGGCCCTGGCCAACGGCGACGCGCTCGGCGCCGCCACCGCGGCGCGGCGCATCGCCGAACGGCAGCGCGAGGCGGAGGTCGACCAGGCGAAGCGGATCGCCGCGGTCGGCAAGGAAATCGACAGGCGGGGCGGCTCGAAGACGGTGAGCGAACTGTTAGGACGCGAGGGAGTGGACCTCACCAGGGCCTATGCCGCCTACCTCAATCCGCTCGGCTCCTGGCTTTCGGGAATCCTGCAGTGCTCGACCGGCGACGGGAACGACCGTCAGCGCGGCGAGACCGAACTGAAGCGGGCCCTGGCGATGATGCCGGAGAACCGGACGCTGCTTGCCGAAGTCGAGCACAATCCCTTCGATCTGGCCAAGGGCGGCGAACGGCAGGTGATCGTCCTCTTCGAGAACGGCATCGCCCCGCGACTCGACCAGGAGACGATTGCGCTCATCACGCCGTGGTTGGGGCTGAGCACGATTCCCTACCCGCGGCAGCGCCGCAATCCGCGGCCCGCCCAAGCGCTCGAGGCCCGCGGCGGCGGCGCGGTCGTGCGCACCGAAACGCTCGCCGACTACGACGCGATTTGGGAGCGGGACTTTCAGCAGCGGCTTCCCGAGATCATCCTGCGCACGGTCGTGATGGTCGCGGCGAAGGAGGCCGCGACCTTCGCCGCCTCCGAGTCCCTCGGCCACCAGGCCCGCCGCGGCAGCGACGGCGCCGCGATCGGCCAGATCGCGGTCCTCATCGGGGCCAGCATCTACAAGTACGCGACCAACAAGTCCGACCTGCGAACCTGGCTGAGCATCCCCGCCGAGGTCCAGATCGCCCAGCTCCCGCGCCCTGCCGACAACGCCATCGATCTCGCCCTCGTGAACGGCGGCGTCGGGTATGGCGCGACGAAGGTGGCGCTTCCCGACGCGCCGGTCTCCCTGGTCTGGGTCCGCTCGGCGGTCCCCGGCCAACTCATCGTGGTCGCCTGTCCGCTGCGGGCGAGCTACGAGGTGCCCGCCGCCAAGGGCTCATCGGAATCGTCGGACGAGAGCGCCCCAACGAATCTCCCATCGCAACCGCCATCGCCATCGCCATCGCCATCGTCACCACCACCACCATCCGGAGGAACCTGATGCGCACCGCTGCCATCCTCACCCTTGCCGCCGTCGCGACCCTCGCCGGCGCCTGCACCTCAAGCAACGTGTACGAGACCAAGAACGCCCGCCCCAACGCCATCGAGTTCGACTCCAAGATCTCGAATCCCTTCCTGAAGGGGCGCGTCGACGTGACGAGCTGTTATGTGGGTCAGACTCCCGACGGCCTGCTCCGCGTGCAGGTGAACATCCAGAACCGGTCCGGTGGCAACGCCCAGTACATGTACGCCTTCACCTGGTTTGACGCCTCCGGCCTGAAGATCGGGAACAACCACGACTTCTGGACCCGCCGCGAGATGAACACCGGCGCCTCCGGCGAGATCTCCGGCCTCGCCCCGACCAAGGGCACCGTCGACTGGCGCCTCGAAATCCGACCGTGGGACAAGTGAGTCGCTCGCAGACCGCATCGGCCGTCCTACCGTCCCCCTCGCACCACGATCTCCCTGGAGCATCCATGGCTTCTCCGCTTCGCCTCACGACCCTTTCGCTCGGCACCCTTCTCGTTCTCAGCTCCCTCAGCGCCTGCAACTCGCCGCCGCGCCGCATCGATCCGACCGGTCCCGAGTCGGTGACGACCAACCAGCTTGACTACAGCGACCTGCGCGAATGGTCGGACAGCCTCACGCAGGAGATGCTCAACGACGGCTACCTCGAGAACTACCAGAAGCCGGTGCTCATGCAGGTGAGCAACGTCCAGAACAAGACCTCGATCCCCGACATCAACACCGAGATGGTCCTCGGGCGAATTCGCGCGAATCTCCGCAAGGACAACCGTGTCCGCTTCGTCGCCACGCTCGGCAGCGATGCCCGCGACGGCAGCGTTCGCGAGAACCGCGAGCTCACCAACGACCCGATGTTCGACCAGAAGCAGGTGGCGGAGAAGACCGCCCAGGGCACCGCGTCGGTCCCGAGCCTCTCGGTCAATTGCCAGATCCTCTCCGCGACGCAGGTGACGCCGACCGCCCGGCAGCGCAACTACGAGATGCGCATGTGGGTCGTCGATCTCCGCAACGGCGAGACGGTCTGGGAAGGCTTCTCGAACACGGTCGGCAAGGTGCAGCGCTAACGTCGAGCCCGCACACTTCGGAGTCCCCATGCGAACTCTCATCATCCTGGTCGTTGCGACGGTCGCCGCATTCCTCGCCGTCGATGCGTGCGCCATCGCCTCCCCGCAGGCGCCGGCGAACGCGACGAGGATCGTGGAGCTGCAGGTGAAGGCGAAGGCCCCGACGGCCGAGCTGGCCCTGCGGCGGGCGATCGCCGACGCCGCCCAGCAGGTGAACGCGCCGTCGATCGCCGCCGACGCCACGCGAAAGCAGCGCTTCGAGGACTCGATGCGGGACCTTGACCTGGCCCTCGCCGCGCCGGACCAGAGCGTGAGCGGCATGGCGGCGAACATCCGCACGCTGAGTCGCGGGCTCGTCGATCACGTGACGGTCCTCGACAATCGCGAGGCGGCGGCGGAGCGGGAGGTGACGGCGCTCGTGGGCGTCGCGGTCTTCGAGAACCGGCTCGCGACCAGGAAGACGATCGCGGTGATGAACTTCCGCACCGCGAGCGAGAGCTTCGCCTTCGGCGGCAACCCGGTGCGGGGGAGCGAGATCGCCCGCAAGCTCGCCGATCAGACGACCGAGCGACTCGTGCAGACCGGCGTCCTCACCGTCCTCGACCGCGTGCACATCGACGAGATGGCGAAGGAGCGGAACTTCGTCGAGATCTACGGACGCACGCCCGAGGAACTCGCCCGCTTCGGCAAGATGTTGGGTGCCGACCTGCTCCTCGTCGGCTCGATCGAGACGGCGGGTCTCGAGACCGCGACGCAGACGGTGCAGGCCTCGGGCTACAGCTTCTCGCGTTCCTATGCGGGCATGTCCGTCGCGGCCCGGCTCGTCGACGTGCAGACCGGCGCGATCGCCTGGGCGGACACGATTCGCCTGGGGTACGACAACTCGCAGTTGAGCCGCATGTTCCCCGGCGGCTCTCCCGACGCCTCGGGCACGCTCATCGCGCTCCTCGAGCAGATGACCGGCTCGCTGGTGGGGACGATCGTCGAGAGCGTCGCTCCGATCAAGGTGGCGCTCGTCGACGGCGACACGGTCTGGCTCAATCGCGGCAGCGGTCGGCTTGAGGCGGGCACGCGGCTTCAGATCCGCGGCGGCGGGCAGGACATCGTCGATCCGGACACCGGCGAGAGCCTCGGCCAGGCGGAGCGGACCATCGCGGTGATTGAGGTGGTCTCGGTGGACGGCAAGAAGAGCCAATGTCGCGTGATCGAGGGGAAGGGCGGCGAACTGAAACCCGGCCAGCTCGCTCGGCCCCTGGCAGTGCCGAGGTGACGGCGCCGGGCCTGACGACCCTGACATCCGACCATCGCCGCGTCGCGCGGCGATGGTCGTTTCGTCTGGCGGTTGCGGTGGCCGCGGGATTTCTCGTGAGCGCCACGATCATGGCGCTCATCGCCACCGCGGGAATCATGCATCCCTTTGACGTCGAGTTCGAGTCCCTCGGACCGCCCGACGCCGACGGCCGTGAGTCGATGCTCTACGTCATCGCCCGCGACGGATTCCGGTACGCCGAACCCATGGCCCGCGTGCGCACCGCTCGCGGCCCGGTGCCGAACGGCGATCGGGCGACGCTCGCCGCGGGCTGGCCCTGGCTTGAGGCGAGTGCGTCGATCGAGGGACTCTCGATCGGAACCCAGCACGCCGAGGGAGGCATCGCGATCGATCGCGGTTGGCTTCCGTGGACCGGCGTCGGGCCGCCGCTCAAGGCCGTGATTCCGCTCCGGCCGATCTGGTCCGGACTCCTCGGAAACACGATCGTGTGGAGCGGGGCCGTCGGGCTGGCGTGGTGGTGTGCGGCCCGCATCCGGGCGATTCGTCTCGTGCGGCGCGGGCAGGTCGTTACAGCGGCGCTGATCGCGATCGTTTTCGGGGCCACGACGACCGTGCTGATCGCCCGCTGGTGCGCCCGCTCGCTTGATCCGCAGCGATCGCTGGATCTCCTGACCGGCGACGCGGCGGTCGTCGAATACGCGTGGGCGGTGGATCATGGCGCAATCCTCTTCCACAAGCGTTGGGGCGTCGCCCACGCGTGGCGGGTCGAGCGCGAGCCCGATCGGGTGCCGTCGGGGGCCGAGCCGCTGCCGTGGGGCATCGACGAGGCGACGCTCGACGCGTCACCGCAGCGCGTCGACGACCTCGCGGGCTGGCCCCTCTACGCGATGCGAACGGTGCGGATCTTCGGCGGCGGTCGGCTCGACGCCGAAGGTCCCGATGAGCGGGCGAAGCTCACGATGGAAAGCGGCGCGGTGAGCGAGGACGCGGAGCACTATCAGAGCCGCATCGGGCGCGGACGGGTCGGCGCCGTGTGGCCGGTTGCGGCACGGCTCGTTCCGGCCTTCGCTCCGGGCGGAATCGTCTGGACCGGCTTTCTGCTCGACACGCTTCTCTTCGGAACGCTGGCCTTCGCGGCCCTCTGGGCGTGCGGCCGCGCTCCGCTGCGGCGAACGCGGCGATGTCGGCGCGGACTGTGCGGCGCGTGCGGCCACGCGCTGGCCGGCGCGGCCCGATGCGCCGAGTGCGGCGCCGCCGCTGAGGTCATCGCGCGCGGGCAACCCAGCGCCGCAGCCGCTCCCGATCCCACGCGTTCACGCAGCGCTCCGCGGTCAGCCAGCCGCGACGGCCGGTGAGGACGCCGTAGCGGGCGAAGTCGAGATGGTCGCTCTCGTGGCTGTCGCAGTTGATGGCGATGAGGGCACCCCCCTCGACCGCGGCGCGGACGTGGGCATCGCGGAGATCGAGGCGCAGCGGATTGGCGTTGATCTCAAGCGCCACGTCATGCTCCCTCGCGGCGGCGACCAGTTCGCGGATGTCGATCTCGAGACCAGGGCGGCCGTTGATGATCCGTCCGGTCGGATGGCCGAGGATCCGCACCGCCGGATGCTCGATCGCCTTGAGCAGCCGCCTCATGGCCACGGCGCTCTCCTGGCGGAGCGAGGCGTGCGGGCTGGCGACGACGATGTCGAGCTCGCCTAACAGTTCGTCCTCGTAGTCGAGCCGCCCGTCGGTGAGGATGTCGACCTCGCTGCCGACGAGGACCTGCATCGCGGGGTGCCTCGCCGCCGCCGCCCGCACCGCGGCGATGTGCTCGCGCAGCCGCTCGGGCGAAAGTCCGTTGGCCTGCACGCTTGACTTCGAGTGGTCGGTCACCGCAACGGTGTGAAAGCCCTTCGCCTGGGCGGCGAGGATCAGTTCGTCGATGCTCATCGAGCCGTCGCTGGCCCGGGTGTGGGCGTGCAGCTCGGCCCGGAGGTCGGCGACGTCGATGAGCGTCGGCAGGGGACCCGCGAGCGCCTGGCCGATCTCGCCGCGGTCCTCGCGGAGCTCGGGCGGGACCCAGGGGAGGCCAAGCTTCGCGAAGACCGCCTCCTCGGTCTCCGAGACGATCGGCGCGATGCCGCGGTGCTGCGGGCCCTCCTTGCCGTCGTCGACGAAGAGGCCGTACTCGTTCAGCCGGTAGCCCATCGAGATCGCCCGCTCGCGCAGCCGGACGTTGTGTTCCTTGCTGCCGGTGAAGTACATCATCGCGGCGCCGAAGCTCGCGAGCGGCAGCGTGCGCAGGTCGATCTGGACGCCGCGGGTCGTGACGACGCTGGTCTTCGTCTCGCCGGAGACGAGCACCTTGGCGATGTCGGGCATGTTCCGGAACGCCGCGTGGGCCGCGGGCGGATCGTCCGAGGCGCAGAGGATGTCGACGTCGCCGATGGTCTCCCGCCCGCGGCGCAGGCTGCCCGCGTAGGCGACGCGACGGACGCCGGGGATGCGCTCCATGAGGGCGATCACCCCCTCGGCGAGGGGCAACGCCTCGCCGAGCCGGATGCGACCCGCCGACTGTTCGCTGAGGGCGATCGACTCGGCGATGTTCTGGAGCTTCTTCTCGCCGAAGCCCTTGATGCCGGCGAGTTCGCCGCTCGCGAGCTTGGCCTTGAGCGACGCGGTGTCGGTGACCCCGCGCTCCTTCCAGAGCACGGCGATCGTCTTCGGGCCGATCCCCGAGATGGCCAACAGTTCGCGCAGCCCGGCGGGAACCTCGGTGCGGAGCTGGTCGAGCTCGGCGATCGTCCCGGTCTCGACGTATTCGCGGATCTTCGCGGCGCTCGACGCCCCGATGCCGTCGACCGCCTCGAGCGCCCCCTTCGTCGCGGCCAGCGCCGCCGCGTCGTCGGCCATCGCGTCGAGGGCCCTCGCGACCTTCTGGAAGGCGATGACCTTGAACTTGTTCGCCCCGAGGATCTCGAGGATCGACGCGAATTCCTCGAAGAGGGCGCTGAGCTCTGCGTTGGTGGCCATGCGGGGAGCGTAGCCGCCGCGGCCGGCGCGGTGGGGCGCTCAGCCGACGTCGGCGAGACCTAACGCCTCGCCATAGGCATGCAGCAGCTTCCGCTTCAGCGGGAGATGCTCCGGCCGGGCAAGCGTCGGGTCGCCGGCGACGAGCTCCGCCGCGTCGCGTCGGGCGAGCGTGAGGAGCTCGAGGTCGCGGACCAGGTCGGCGACGCGGAAGGGAGGCAGTCCCGACTGTCGCGCGCCGACGAGTTCGCCCGGCCCGCGGATCTCGAGGTCGAGCTCGGCGACGCGAAATCCGTCGGTGGTCTCGACGAGGGCCTGGAGGCGCCGCAGGGCCTCGTCGGTCACCGGCTCGCCGATGAGGATGCAGGTGCCGGGCAGCGCTCCGCGCCCCACGCGCCCGCGAAGCTGGTGGAGCTGGGCGAGTCCGAAGCGCTCGGCGTGCTCGATGATCATCACCGTCGCCTCCGGCACGTCGACGCCGACCTCAATGACCGTCGTCGCCACGATCGCGTCCAATTCGCCCGAGCGGAAGCGGCGCATGACGTCGTCGCGCTCCGCCGCGCTGAGCCGCCCGTGCATCGCCGCGAGCCGACGGCCCGCGAGCGGGCCCGCACTGAGCTTCGCGAGGTGCGTCGTCACGTCCGCGAGGGCCATGTCCGTGTCCCCCGCGGTCGGGTCGATCGCGGGGACGACGATGAACGCCCGCTCGCCGGCGGCGAGCTTCGGATCGAGCCAGCGATAGACCTCGCTCGCCGCCTGCGGCGTGACCCATTTCGTCGTGACCGGCGAACGGCCCGGCGGCGCATGGCGAATCGTCGAGACGTCGAGGTCGCCGAAGACGGTGAGGGCGAGCGTGCGCGGAATCGGCGTCGCGGTCATCACCAGCACATGCGGCATGCGCGACGATGCCCCCGCCGATCGCTCGCGGAGGATCGCCCGCTGGGCGACGCCGAAGCGATGCTGCTCGTCGATGACGACGACCGCGAGATCCCTGAAGTGCACCCCTTCGCCGAGGAGTGCGTGCGTCCCGATCACGATGTCGACCTCGCCCTCGGCGAGCCGGGCGAGCATCGTGCGCCGCTCCCTGGCCCTGGTGCCGCCGGTGAGGAGCTCGATGCGGACGTCGCTCGAGGCGAGCATCGCCCGCAGGCTCGCGACATGCTGCTCGGCGAGGATCTCGGTCGGCGCGAGCAGGGCGCCCTGGGCGCCGTGGGCGACGGCGGTGAGCATCGCGTACGCCGCGACGGCGGTCTTGCCGCTGCCGACGTCGCCCTGCAGCAGGCGATTCATCGGCGTGGTCTGGGCGAGATCGCGGGCGATCTCCGCGGCGACCGTCGACTGGTCGGGGGTGAGGGCGAAGGGGAGGCGCCGGCGGATCCGCTCGTCGATCGCCGGCGTCATCGGCAGGGCCTTGGCGTTGCCCTCGCGCCGCAGGTGCCAGCGCTTCACCATGACGCCGAGCTGGAGGAGCAGAAGCTCGTCGTAGGCGAGGCGGCGGCGCCCCTCGCGCATCGACTCCTCCGACTCGGGGCGGTGCATGCGCCGGTAGCTCTCGGCCAGCGGCAGGAGCGCCCGCTGCCGGCGGAGCTCCTCCGGCACCGCATCGGCGATCAGCGGAAGGGCGTCGTCGAGGATCGCGGCGACGGCCCGTTCTATTTTCGTCGTGGCCAGTTCTTCGCTCGCCGGATAGATCGGCCGCAGCTTGCCGGCGAGCGCCGGGCGCTCCTCGTCGGGCCCGTCGTCGATCGGCGTCCACTTCGGATTGACCATCTCGAGGTAGCCGCGGAATCGCTTCGCGTCCCCCTGCACGAGACCGCGCGAGCCGGGATGGAGCTTCTGCCGCAGCCACGGGGCGTTGAACCAGACCAGGCGCACGCGACCCGAGCCGTCCTCAAGCGTCGCCTCGATCCGCGGCCGCGGTCCGGGCTGGATGCGCAGGGCCGCGATCTCGCCGCGCACCGCGATCACCCCCGCGGACTTCGCGCCGTCCTGCTGCGGCACCAGCGCGTCCGCGTCGCGGATCGTGCCCTCCTCGAGGTGTCGCTCGTAGCGGAGCGGGAGATGCTTGAGGAGATCGCCGACGGTGCCGATGCCCAGGTGCGCAAAGAGCTGTCGGCTGCGCGGGCCGATGCCGGGCACCGTGGCGATGTCGGAGGAGAGCTTGATCGCGGCGTCGGTCACTCGACGAGCGAATATAGTGCATCCGATGGCCAAGCGTTCCGTCAGCTTCACCGATGCGATGCGGCTCTTCTCCGGCGAGGGAGGCACGGGCGAGCGCGGTGACGGCGGCCAGCGGCGCGAGCCGCCCGCGGAGACGGTCTCGCAGCTCGCGGCGCGCATCAAGGTCGCGCTCGAGTCGCTCGGCGACCCGATTCGCGTGCGTGGCGAGATCTCGAACTTCACCGACAAGGGCCACTGGTACTTCTCGCTGAAGGACGACGGAGCGGTCATCGGCTGCGCAATGTGGCGGGAGCAGGCCGGCCGCGTCGGCTGGACGCCGCGCGAGGGCGATGCGGTCGTCGCGACCGGCAACGTCTCCTTCTTCCCCAAGCAGGGCCGCGCCCAGTTCTACGTCCGGTCGATGGAGCGGGTCGGCGTCGGCTCGCTGCAGGAACGCTACGAGGCGCTCTGTCGTGAGCTCCGCGGGCTCGGCTACTTCGACGAGGAGCGGAAGTTCCCGCTGCCGAGCTTTCCGCGGCGCGTCGCGATCATCACCAGCGCCACCGGCGCGGCCGTCCACGATTGCCTCCGCACCGCGGCCCATCGCTGTCCCGCGGTGGGGATCGTCCTGGTCGACGTGCGGGTGCAGGGCGATGGCGCGGCCCAGGAAGTCGCGAGGGCGATTCGCGCCGTCGACCGCAACGCCGCCGCGATGGGAATCGACGCGATGCTCGTGACCCGCGGCGGCGGCTCGATCGAGGATCTCTGGTCCTTCAACGAACGGGTCGTCGCCGACGCCGTCTTCGCCCGGCGCGAGGTGCCGATCGTCGCCGCGATCGGCCACGAGTCGGACACGACGATCATCGAACTCGTCGCCGACCGACGGGCGTCGACACCCACGCAAGCGATGATGCTCCTGACCCCCGATCGCGCGGAGCTTGACGAGCAGATCGACGCCCTTCGCGACCGGCTCGGAAGTTCGCTCCGCCGCTCGGTGCGCGAGCGACGCGAGGTGCTCCTGCGCATCGCGCGGCATCCCTTCCTGCGCTCGCCGCTGGTTCCGCTCGTGATCCGTCGCGAGCGTCTGGCCGAAGGCGAGCGGCGCCTCGACCGCGCCGCGACGCAGCGGCTGGGCGGCGCCCGCCAGGCGTTGGCCCGCGCCGAGGCGCTGGTCATGAGCCTGCGCCCGGAGTCGCGGCTGGAACGGGCGCGGCGCGAGGTGATCGAGCGTCGTCGGCGACTCGAGCGGGCGGCGCAGGACTGCCTGCGCCGCGCGGGCGATCGGGTGAACGCCCTTGCACGGCAGCTCGAGGCGGTCGCTCCGACCAGCGTCCTTGCCCGGGGATTCTCCTACACGCTCACCGACGAGGGGCGGCTTGTCCGCTCGGTGCGGGACGCTCCCCCCGGAACGCGCCTTTCGACCATGCTCGCCGACGGCGCCGTGCGTTCGCTGGTCGACGGCACGACCTCGATCCCCGCTCCGCAGAAGGGGTCCGCGTCCAAGCGCCCGCCGCGCCATCGGGAGCCGCCGCCGAGCGTCGGACTCTTCGGCGATGGCTCCTGATGTCCGTCCTCCTCGTCGCACTGTTGCGGTGGTAGAGTGCGACGCATGAGCCTGCCGGGCGACGCAGAATCCGATCGCAAGCGAAGCCGTGGGAAGAAGAGCCCCGGGCTCGGTGGTGAGGCGGGCAGCCACGCCGAGGGTGATGACGCCGCGCAGCGCGAGCTTGATGCGCAGGTCGCGAAGCTGCCGTATGAGGAGGCGCTCGAGCAGCTCGAGGCGATCATCGATCGCGTCGAGCATGGCGAGATCGGCCTTGAGGCGACGCTCGCCGAGTATCGGCGCGGGCGGGCGCTCCTTCGCCGCTGCCAGACGGTGCTCGACACCGCCGAACAGGAGATCCGGCGACTCTCGTTGAGCGATGTCGAAGCGGCTGGCCGGTCGGGCCATGGCGCGACGGATGACGCCGGGCAGCTCTGACTCGATCCACCCTGATGCCCCACATCGTCGACCTCATCACGGCACTCTGGACGCGGCACCCGCTGCCCGTGCCGCCCATCCTCGGGGAGGCGGTCGACGTCAGCGCCTGGGGCGGCTCGCTCATGACCCTCGAGATCATCGGGCGCATCGTGAGCTCGCTCTTTCTCTTCGCCTTCGGGGCCTGCGTCGGCAGCTTTCTGAACGTCGTCGTCTACCGCATTCCGGCAGGCCTCTCGGTGGTGACGCCGCCGAGCCGCTGTCCGACCTGCGGCGGCCGCCTGACCTGGCGCGAGAACCTGCCGGTCATCGGTTGGCTCATGCTCCGCGGCTCCTGCCGATTCTGCCGACAGCCCATCTCGATCCAATACCCGCTCATCGAGAGCGCGGTGGGGTTGATCTTCGTCGCCCTCTATCTCCTCTTCTACATCGCGCCCAACGACTCATGGATGGGCGCATGGGTCCTTCCGTGGTGGAAGGCCCAGGGCTTCGCGTGGTCATGGCCGCTCTTCGTCGCGCTCCTGGTGATGGTCGCGGGCCTTTTCGCCGCCACCATCGTCGACGCGCGGCACTACATCATTCCAGGCGAGATCACCTGGACCATCGCCGGCGCCGGGTTGCTCGGCGCGATCGGCCAGCCCTTCCTGCCGATCTCCGGGCGAGCCCGCATGCTCACGCCGCCCTACGAACTCGTCGGCCCAACGACGATGGGCGTCGCGATCGGTGGAACGGTGGGGCTGGTCGTGGCCACGATCCTCCTGCGGATGGGCGTCATTCCGCTCAGTTATGCCGACTTCGACGAGCACGTGAAGGAGGACGATGACCTCTCCTCCTATCCCTTCGCGCGACGTGAGACGCTGAAGGAACTGCTCTTTCTCGCGCCAACCGTCCTCGGGGCGATTGTCGGCGGATGGATCGCCTCCGCGTTCGGCGAGCCGACGGTGGCGGGGCCGACGCTGACGGTGCTCTCCTCGGCCGGCACGGCGCTCTTTGGCTTCCTCATCGGAGGGGCGATTCTCTGGGCGGTGCGGGTCTTCGGCACCCTTGGTTTCGGCAAGGAGGCGATGGGCCTTGGCGATGTGCATCTGGTCGCGGCGGTGGGCGCTGTCGTGGGCTGGAAGGGGGCGACCTGGACCTTCGTGATCGCGCTCCCCGTTGCCTTGGGCTATTCGCTCCTCGCGCTCTGCCTTCGACCGATCGTGCGACTTCCGGTGCGAGAACTGCCGCTCGGTCCCCATCTGGCGGTCGCCGCAGTCGTGGCCCTTCTCGCCGGCCCCTGGCTTCGGACCTTCGATCCGATGCTCGGACAGGGGTTTGCGAATCTCTGGGAGGCCATCCTCCTGAAGCTCCATCTCGGTCACAGCGGATAGTTCCCTGCTGGTGGTCCACCGGCGGATCGACTCGCATTGTGGGTTTTTCTGTGCGGCGATCCATCCACAATCGTGCCGCCCAACGGGCTCACTGGCGGGAGGAGCGGGGGGCGGCTTGCCTTTTTCGCCCATAGCCTCTGAAATGACGCTCTCGTTCAACCATCTTGCGGATGGTCTCGCCCGTCGTCGGTCCAACTTCGGACGCGCGGCAGGGAGACCGCCGCTTGCCATACACCGTCACACCCTGTGGAAAGGAAATCCAAACCCATGTCCCGCCTGATGATCGCGTGCGCCATGACCAGCATGTTCGGCGCCTGCCTCCTGCTCACCGGATGCAACAACAAGGAGAAGGACGAGCTGGCGATGCTGAAGGACAAGAACTCGCAGCTCGGCACCGAGCTCGACACCACGAAGGCTGCCCTCGACGGGAGCGAGACCTCGCGTCGCGCTCTCGAAGAGGAGAACGCTCGCCTTCGCGCGGCCGCCGATGCCGCCGCGAAGGAACCCGCTCCGGCGCCCGGCGCCGGCGGCGGAGGCAGCGGCCCGGCGCTGCCCAAGGATCTTCCCGCC
The DNA here is from genome assembly GCA_044220875.1 of Phycisphaerales bacterium. Taxonomy (GTDB): domain Bacteria; phylum Planctomycetota; class Phycisphaerae; order Phycisphaerales; family SM1A02; genus JAEUIT01. Next base: position 43,051 of record JBGAQH010000005.1, read on the forward strand.
GGCGTGACCGCCCGCGTCGAAGGCAGCTCGGTGATTCTCGACATCCCGGGCGACGTCCTCTTTGACAGCGGCAAGGCGGTGCTTCGCAATGACGCGAAGAAGACCCTCGACGCGGTCGCGAAGAGCATCAAGAACAGCTACCCGGGCAAGAAGATCTCGGTCGAGGGCTTCACCGACAAGGACCCGATCAAGAAGAGCAAGTGGAGCGACAACTGGGAGCTCGGCTACGAGCGGGCCCGCGCGGTCGGCAAGTACCTCGCGACGAAGGGCTTCTCCGAGTCGCAGTTCCGCTTCGTCTCCTACGGCGCGACCGAGCCGAAGGGCTCGAAGAAGGAATCGCGGCGCGTGGAGCTGGCGATTATTGATGCCGGCTGACGCCTGTGGGGATGCCGGCTGACGCCTGAGGGGATGCCGGCTAACGCCTGAGGGGATGCCGGCTAACGCCTAACGGTACGCCGGCCAACGCCTGGTGGCGCCCCCCCTAACGCGACGCCCACTGATTCCAAACACCACGGCCCCGCGATTCGTCGCGGGGCCGTTCTCATGCGCGAGCGCCGAGCTCGCGGGTGAGCCACGCCCGCGCCACGCGCCAGTCGAGGTCGACGGTGCGCGGCGAGACGCCTAACGCTTCGGCCGTTTCGTCGACGGTCATGCCGGCGAAGACCCGCATCTCGACGATCTTCGCCTGGCGCTCGTCGAGGGCCGCGAGGCGCGTGAGGGCGTCGTCGAGGGCGACCACGTCCGCCGGATTCTCGCCCGCCGCCGGTTCGATCGCGCCCCACTGCGATTCGACCAGGACGCGCTCGCGGTCGCCGCCGCGCTTCGCCGCGGACTTCGCCCGGGCATGATCAACGAGGATGTGCCGCATCGCCGTCGCCGCCAGGGCGAGGAAGTGGGCTCGGTCGTCGGCCCCGGCCGCGGCGCTGTCCACCAGTCGCATCCACGCCTCATGGACGAGTGCCGTCGGCTGCAGCGTGTGGGAGGAGGCCTGCCCGCGGAAGAGCGAGCCGGCAAGCGAGCGAAGCTCGCCGTACAGCACCTCGAGCAGCCGACGGGCGGCGTCGTTGCGCTGGCTGTCGCTGCCGAGCCGCATCTGGGCGAGCAGTTCCGTTGCATGTCCCCCGGGCGTAGGCCCCGCGAGCGGGGGGCGCGGGGTGGGCCGCTGCGCAGCGTCGTCCTTCATGGCCGCCGATTGTACGGAGCGGGTGGCGCCGCACCATCAGAACTTCAGGATGATGCCCTCGGCCTTCAGCCGTTCCGCCACCGCCTGAATCGCCTCGAGCGCCGCGCTCAGGTGTCGGGCGCTGTCGGCGAGATCCTTGTAGAGCGCCGGGTCCTTGAGGAGAAGGCCAATGGTGCCGTCGCCGCTGGTCGCCGCGGCCAGCAGCCGCCGCACGTCGGTCATCGCGGCGCGGGCCTCGTCGAAGACCGGCAACAGATGGGCGACGAGCGCATTCCGGTCCGCGTCAAGGTTCATCGCGAAGCCGTTGATGGTGTTGGTCGCGTCGGTCGCCCGAAGGATGAGCTCGTTGGCGTTCTTGATCGCAAGCTTCACGTCGGCCTTGATCGACTCGTCGCTCAGCCACTCGCGGGCCAGCCGGATCGCGTCGCGGGCGTCGCTCAGGGTCTGGTTGAGGCGCTCGACCGTGGTGCGGAGGTTCCGCTCCGCCTCGGGCGTCCCCGGCGTCACCGGCTGGACGAGCTCGTTGAGGTTCTTCCCCAGCGCCGTGTAGGTGGTCGCGAAGGCGCGAAAGTCGGCGAGCGAACTGTCGAGCGAGGCGCGGAGGCTGGTGAGCCGCTCGTCGAGGGCGGCGATGAACTTCGCGTCGATCGGCTGGTATTCGCCGACGAGTCGGGGATGCGACCGGAGGTCGTAGGTTCCGGCGCTGCTGACCACCGGGGTGGACTGGAGTTCGAGCTTTGCGCCGGACCCGAGGAGCGACGACTCGACCACCGGCTGGGCGGAGAGCGGGATCGGCGTCGTGGCGTCGATGAGGAGATGGACCAGCACGGGGTGCGTCGGGTTCTCCGCGGCGAACTCGATGCGGTCGACCAGACCGACGGGAACGCCGTGCAGCGTGACCAGGCTGCCCTTGCGAAGTCCGCCTGCGCCGTTCAGGAGCACGTCGACGGGACTTCGGCTCTCAATGAACCCGGTAAATTCGCCGAAGAGCAACAGCAGCGTCGACAGGCCGCCAAGGGCGACGGCGCTGACGATGCCGATCGAGAAGTTACGGACGCTTTCGCGCATGGCGGTGGGCGGCAGGGGCCGCCCGGTGCGGGTATCTTGGCCGAAGCGTGGGAGCTTCGTGGGGGCGAACGCGGCAATGGTATGAGAGTCTTCGAGCGGCGCGATCTCACTCGCCGCGATCGGGATCACCCGACTGGAGCGAGTCCGATGGCGTGGAGCGTATACGGCGGAACGTTTGGCGGATTGGGTCCGGGCGCCGGAGCGGCAGCGGGGGCGGGCGCCAAGGGCGGCTCGGCCAACGCTCCCTCGGTGAGCGTCGCGGCCGAATCGACGGCGGAGCTCGATCGGGCGCTCGAGCGCGCCCAGCAGGGCGCCGTCGGCGCTCAGCGGGCGTACTGGAAGCTCGCGATGGACCGGCCGCAGTGGATCTTCCTCTGCAATGCCGAGCACGCCAAGGCCATGATGGAGAAGCCCGAGGCCGAGCGGGCCGGCAGCGGACCGCAGCCGCTCCTCTGGTCGATGAACGGGAAGACGATGATCGGCGTCTTCACCTCCGAGGCTGCGGCGATGGAGACGCATCGCCAGTTGCACAACGCCGGCCCCGAGACGAAGAACGAGGACTTGCCTCCCGCGGCGATGCTCTCGATGCCGGTGCCGGACGCGATCGCCTGGATCAGCCAGGTGCCCGCCGACAAGGTCACGGACATCGTCGTCAACCGCCGGGCCAACGTGACCGTCGCCCACATGCCGATCGCGATGCTGCCGGGCCTGTACGAGTGGGCCACCGACACGATGCCCGACCAGCTCTGGGATCTCTTCATCAAGTCGGTGCAGCAGACCAACCAGCCAGGCGGATGGGCGCGGCTTCGCAACCGCTTCGCCTCGCTCAACACCTGGTGGCTCCCCGGCGATCCGGGCGGATCGAACATGCCGCTTGTGGTGGTCGACAAGGAGCGGAAGTACCTCGTCGTCGCGACCCACGCCGGCGCTGCCCAGCGCGCGTATCGGCTCGTCGTGCAGGATCAGTCGGCCCAGGCCCGGATCGGCCCGATTCCCCGCGATCAGCTTGCGAAGCTGCTTGAGGCGGTGGAGGCCGAGCCCAGCGGTCCGAAGGATGTTGCCGTGAACCTCGGCGGCAGCACCGCGGGCATGCGGATCGCTGACCTGGTGACCATCCTGAAATCGACACCGGCCCCACAGGATCCGCCGACGCCGGAAGCCCCGCCGATCCAATAACGCCATCACGCGCGACGCGGAGGGCCGGCGGCGCGAATCGCGGCGAGCTCCTCATCGCTCGCCTCGCCGCGCAGGAATCGCTGCACCACCGGATTCACGCTGCGCCGAAACTCCTCCGGCGTGCCTTCAAGGATGACTTCCCCCTCGTGGAGCATCACCATGCGGTCGGCGACCTTGAAGGCGCTGGCGAGATCATGGGTGACGACGATGCTGGTGACGTCGAGCTGGCGGGCGAGCTTGAGGATGAGCTCGTTGATCACGTCGGAGCGGATCGGGTCGAGGCCGGTGGTCGGTTCGTCGTAGAGGATCACCTGCGGCTCGAGCACGATCGCCCGCGCCAGGGCCACGCGCTTCTGCTGCCCGCCGGAGAGCTCGGCCGGCATCTTGTCGATTGCCTCCTCGAGGCCGACCATGCGCAGCACCTGTCGCACGCGCTGCAGGGACCACTCGTCCTCCGGGACGTTCGCCTCCTTGAGGGGAAAGCGCACGTTGTCCCGCACCGACATCGAGTCGAAGAGTGCACCCTGCTGGAAGAGGAAACCGAAGCGACGGCGGATCGGGCCGAGCTGATGTTCGAAGAGGGTGTCGACCCGCTGGTCTTCGAAATAGACGCGACCGCGATCAGGCTTGAGGAGTCCGACGAGGTGCTTCAGCATGACGCTCTTGCCGCATCCCGACGGGCCGAGCACCACGGTCGTGGAGCCGCGCGGGAAGGCGAGGGTGACGCCGCGGAGCACCTGCTGCCGTCCGAAGCGGCGCTCGAGCTGCTCGATGCGGACGATCGCGTCGCCGGTCGCGGGCGTTTGGGCGCTCGCGGACCCCGCGCCGCTTCCGGCAGGCGGTAGGGCGTTCACGGGTCGATGCCCGTCGCGAGCGGAGGCGTCGGACATGGCCTCGTATCATCCGCCGTGAGTCCCCACATGCAAGTCAACGCGACGAACGCCACCAACGACCCCGCCCTTGTGGCATCCCTGAAGCAACGCATGGGCGCCCCGACCGTGACCCACACCGGGCCGGTCTTTCGGGTGGAGAGCTATCAGGTGACCGATCGAAAGGGCCGCGTCGCCCGTCGCGACGTCGTTCGGCATCCCGGGGCGGTGACGGTGGTCCCGGTGCTGGCCGACGGTCGGCTGGTGGTCATCCGCAACGAGCGGATCGCCGTGGCCGAGCGGTTGCTTGAGTTCTGTGCCGGGAAGCTCGAGCGGGGGGAGGAGCCGGCCGCCGCGGCCGGGCGGGAGCTGGAGGAGGAGTGCGGCTACCGCGCCGGACGCATCGAACCGCTGGGGATGTTCTATACCTCCCCCGGTTTCGCCGATGAACGGATGTACGTCTTCCTGGCCACGGACCTCACGCCGGTCGATCGTCGCCTTGAGCCGGGCGAGGAGATTGACGTCGAGATCCGCTCGGCCGACGAGCTTCGGGCGATGATCGCCACCGGCGAACTTCGCGACGGCAAGACCCTCGGGGCCTTCCTGCTGTATCAGGTTGCCTCGGCCCGAGCACCCTCCACCTGAACAATCCCCCGGACTGCGAACGGAACACACTGCGTGCGGCGAACTCCAGGCAACAGCGACAACGCTCCCGACGACTTCATGGGGGGCACCGGCGACGAGGGCTTCCGTGATCCGGACGCTTCGGCGCGGCAGGGCTTCACCGGCTCATGGGCCCGGACCCGACCGACCTTCGACAATCCGATGAGCTGGTCGCTCCCGCTCTTTCGGGTCGCGGGAATCGACGTTCGCATTCACCTGCTCTTCCTCATTCTCATCGCCTGGCAGGTGCTCGACGCGACATGGCCGATGGCGAGCCAGGGGGCTACGCGGCTGGGAATCGAATACGTCCTCGTGCGGATCACGGTGATCTTCCTCATCGTGCTGCTGCACGAGTTCGGCCATGCCCTGACCTGCCGCCGATGGGGCGGCACGGCGGACGAGATCCTCATGTGGCCGTTGGGCGGACTCGCCTTCTGCGCGCCGCCGCACCAGTGGAAGGCCTACCTCGCGACCGCCGTCGGCGGCCCGATGGTGAACGTCCTCATCATGCTTGTCGCGGCGCCGATCCTCGGGCTCTGGACGGGCCAGTGGCTGCGGGTGGCGCTGCCGAATCCGCTGGTCTTCGCGCCGCCGCTGGCGGTCTACGAGCGATTCGACCTCTTCACGCTGTTCACCCTGAACTGGCTCTCGCTGGTCCTGCTCCTCTTCAACCTGCTGCCGCTCTATCCGATGGACGGAGGTCGCATCTTCCAGGCGATCTGCTGGTCGAAGGTCGGCTACGCCCGCTCGGTGCGCTATGCCTGTCGGGCCGGCTTCTGCGGGGCGATTCTCCTTCTCGTGGTCGCCGCGGTCACGATGAACATGTCGCTCTTTGCCATCGCCATGTTCGGCGGCATCACCTGCTTCAGCACGCTGAAGCAGCTCGACTACACCGAGTCGATGATGGGCTTTGAGGACAGCGAGGGCTCGATCTTCACCGAATCACTGGTCCAGACCGAGAGCGACGACGAGCGCAAACAGCGGGAGGCCGAGGAGAAGAAGCAGGCCAAGGCCGAGGGGGATCGCGCCCGGCAGGCCGCCGAGTTCGATCGCATCCTCGACAAGATCCGCGAGCAGGGGATGCAGAGCCTGACCGCGGCCGAGCGCAAGGCGCTCGAGCGCGAGACGGAGCGGCGCCGACGCGAGTCATGACGGCGGGCGGTCCCCGAGTACACTTCCGCCGACTCCTTCACCCCCACACCCACCTTGGGCATCTACGACCGAGACTATGTCCGAAACGCACCGCCCCCGGGCGGCATGGGCGGCGCGCCGGACATCGGAGCGGCGATGCGAGGATGGGGAGTGACCCACTGGCTCATCCTGGTGTGCGTGGCGGTCTTTCTCGTCGATCGCTCGCTTCCGCTGACGAACGCCTTTCTCGCGCCGGGGGCGATCATCACCCCGCAGCTCTACGAGCGGCGCAACGAGATTCCGCAGTCCGACATCGCCCAACGGCTCACCGTCGAACCGAACTCGCAAACCGGCGAGCTGACCTACATCCACAAGCCGACCGGCTATCCGATCTCGTCGGAGATCGTGCTCCGCGTCCATCCGATCCAGAAGTACCTCCAGTTCACCACCGCACAGGCCCTCATGTATCCGGACAAGTACCGGGGACTGGTGGGCTTCGAGTTCTGGCGCTTCTTCGGCTACCAGTTCCTGCACGCCGACTGGAAGCACCTCCTCTTCAACATGCTCGGGCTCTGGTTCTTCGGCCATGAGGTCGAGCGCTTCCTGGGCCGAAAGCGGTTCCTCGCCTTCTATCTCCTCTGCGGCTTCTTCGGCGCGCTCCTGTACATGCTTCTGAACGCCGGCGGCGTCGCCCTGGCCGAGAACGGCGTCACCAAGATTCCGCCCTTCCTGCCGCACACGCCCTACCTGCCGCTCATCGGCGCGTCGGGATCGGTGTACGGCGTGATCATCGCCGGTGCGTGTCTTGCGCCGAACGACATCGCGCTCCTTCTCTACGTCATTCCGATGAAGCTTCGCACCCTGGCGATCGCCCTGATCGTCATGGCGGTGGCGACGCTCCTCACCCAGGGAACCAACGCCGGCGGTCAGGCCGCCCACCTCGGCGGGGCGATGGCTGGGTGGTACTTCATCCGCCATCCGGCGACGCTGAGCAATTTCTTCGACTTCCTCGGACGCGCCGATCCGACATCGCGGACCAACCGCACGCGGCGTGAGCAGCGGAAGGCGACGATCCTGCGAAGCGAGGTCGATCGCGTGCTTGAGAAGGTCCACGCCCACGGCGTGCACAGCCTCACCGAGCGCGAGAAGCAGATCCTCCGCGACGCGTCGCGACTCTGAATCGCTCGGGTAGGATCGCGCGCAGCCGTGGCCATCACCTTCGACATCCTCGCCCGCACCACGACGAACCGGGCGCGGCTCGGTCGCGTGACCACGCCGCACGGCGCCTTCGACACGCCGGCGTTCATGCCCGTCGCGACGGCGGCGGCGATGAAGGGAATACTCCCCGCGCAGGTCCGCGCGTGCGGCGCCCAGATCATCCTCAACAACGCCTACCACCTCTTGCTGCGGGTGGGCATTGAACGCATGACCCGCTTCGGCGGCTCGCACGCGTTCATGCGCTGGGACGGTCCGATGCTCACCGACTCGGGCGGCTACCAGGCCTACTCGATGAGCGACATCAACCGCCTCGACGAGGAGGGGGTGACCTTTCGGAGTTTCGTCGACGGCTCGCTGGTGCGGCTTGGCCCGAAGGAGTCGATGGCGATCCAGAACGCGATCGGCGCCGACATCATCATGGCCTTCGACGACTGCCCCCCCAGCCCGCGCGGGGACGCCGACGCCGCGGCGGCAGAGGACGATGAGGAGGCCGAGGCCAAGGTCTCCCGCCGCCCGACCAGCGATCCGGCCGCCTATCGGCAGCGGGTGGTGGCGGCCCTCGATCGGACGGCCCGGTGGCTCGCCGATTGCGTTCGCCACCATGCCCACCCCGATCGCCAGGCGCTCTTCGGCATCGTGCAGGGGGGGACCGACCTCGAACTCAGGCAGCGGAGCGTCGAGCAGGTCTGTTCGATCGAGCTCCCCGGCTACGCGATCGGCGGCGTGGCGGTCGGGGAGGGGACCGAGGAGATCCGGCGGGTCGTCGATTTCACGGCCCCGCTCCTGCCGGAAGCCAAGCCCCGATATCTCATGGGGGTTGGCTACGAACGAGACATCGCCATGGCAGTGGCCGCCGGGGTCGACATGTTCGACTGCGTGCTCCCCACCCGGAACGGGCGGAACGGCTACGCCTTCACCACAACCGGCCCGCTCCGCCTCCGGAACGCCTGCCATGCCCTCGACCCGCAGCCGCTCGATCCGACCTGCGATTGCGTCGCCTGTGGGGGTGGGTTTTCACGGGCCTACCTTCGACACCTCTTCATGGCCGAGGAGATGCTCGGGCCGATCCTGGTGACCCTCCATAACCTCCGGCACTACCAGCGTCTCATGCTGGACATCCGGAGGGCTATCACGGATGATGCGTGGTCCTCTTTCCAGCGGGCATGGCCGGTGGTCAACGGGTAACCACCGGAGTGGGCCCACACCGCCGGCGCTCGCCGCGGTGGTGCGCACTTCCGCCTACCGTGCCCCGAAGCCCACTCGAGTCACCGGACTATGGCTCTCCTGACGGATCCCTCCACCGCGCCGCTCTTGCTCTTCGCCCAGGCCGCTCCGCCGCTTTCAGGCACCTCGTCTGCGCCTCCGGTCGCGGCGACCGGCGCACCGGGTGCGACCAACGGGACCGGCGGCGGAACGCCGGTCGGCGGCGCGACGGCGCAAGGCGGCAGCGAGATGCTGCTCTTCATGTTCGGCGCGGTGGCGCTCCTCATGATCTTCACGTACATGGGGAATCGCCGCGAGACGAAGCGAAAGAAGGAGCTGCTCGACGGCCTGAAGAAGAACGACCGCGTGCAGACGGTCGGCGGAATCATCGGCTCTATCGTCGAGGTGAAGCCCGAGACGGTCGTCCTGCGCGTTGACGAGAACTCCAACACCCGCGTCACCTTCGCCCGAACGGCGGTGGTCGGCGTCGTGAAGGAAGCCCCCGCGGAACAGCCGAAGGGCTGAGCGCGGCGGCGTTGGCATCGGGACCGAGCGTGTGCGTCGGTTCCTTCTGACTAGACCCTGCAGGCAATCCTGCAGACTTCGCCCCGGATCGCCTGACGGCATCCGAGGCCCGCGGCTCCGGCCGCGTCCCCACGAGCGATCAGCCTCGTCATGAAGAGCATTCCCTTTCGTTCGGCCGTCATCGTCGTCCTCACCGTGCTCTGCCTCCTGGCCGTGTACGCGAAGCCCATTCGCCTGGGCAAGGACCTTCGCGGTGGCGTGAGCCTCATCTACTCGGTGAAGATCCCGTCCACCGGCGGCGATCCCAACCAGGCGCTCGCCCAGGTGATCGACGTGCTCAAGCAGCGCGTCAATCCGCAGGGCGTGCTGGACATCGGCATGCAGCCGCAGGGCACCGACCGCATCGAGGTCGTGATGCCGCTGCCCAGCGCCGAAGTGCGCGTCCTCCAGCAGGCCTACAAGGAGGCGCTCACCGCCTTCATGAAGCAGGCGATCGTCGGACCGACCGAACTGGAACAGGCCCTCGTCGCCGGCAAGGCCCCCGAGACCTTCGGCACCAACGGAACGCGCGGCGACGACCTCCGCACGCTGCAGGCCGCTTTCAATGACCGGACCGCGGCCGCGACCGAGCTCGCCGCGGCGAAGGCCGCGAACGCTGACGCGACGGTGATCGGCGAGATCGAGAATCGGCTCGTGAAGGCCGAGCTCACCGAGTCGAAGCTTCGCTCGAAGATCCTCGGGGCGACGCTCAGCGAACCCCGCGTGGTGAAGGCCCTCGGCCTCTCGACCCAGCCGCAGCCGGAGATCGATCCGAACACCGGCCGCCAGCAGTACGACGACCAGAACAAGCCGATCATGCGGACGCCGCCGCGCGATCGCGAGATCGACGCGATCAAGGCCGAGTTCCCGCACCTCGCCTCGGCGATCGACCCGCTGGTCAAGATCCACGACGAGTACTTTGCGAAGCGGACCGGCCTCGACGACCCCGAAGACCTCATGCGTCTTCTCCGCGGCGCCGGCGTGCTCGAGTTCCACATCGCCGCCCAGGCGACCGCGCCCGAGGTCGACGTCAATGACCTTCGCGAGCAGCTCGCCAAGCGCGGGCCGCGCAACACCGACAGCGCGACCGCCCGCTGGTACGAGATCAACGACCTGAAGCAGTGGTACGAGACGCCGGAAGAGCTCGGCATGCTGCAGCGCGATCCGGTCGGCTACTTCGCCGCCCGCCGCAACCTCGTCGCCGCCACCTATGCGGGCGGCTACTACATGCTGCTCTACACCGGCGACGCGAAGTCGATGACCCACGCGAGCGGCGACAAGTGGTCGCTCAAGCAGGTCTACCGCACCGTCGACCAGCGTCTCGGCGGCGTGGCCGTCGGTTTCGCCCTCGACTCGACCGGCGGCGGCCGCATGGCCCGACTCACGACGCCGCACGTCAACCAGCCAATGGCGATCGTGCTCGACAACCAGGTCTACACGGCCCCGAACCTCAACAGCGCGATCTCGAGCTCGGGCGTCATCACCGGCAAGTTCACCGAGGCGGAAATCGGCTACCTGATCCGCGTCCTCACCGCCGGCTCCCTTGAGGCGAGCCTCTCGCCCGACCCGATCTCGATCAACGTGCTCGGCCCGTCGATCGGCGCCGAGAACCTCACCCTCGGCCAGAAGGCGATCTTCCTCTCGATCGCCTTCACCGGCCTGCTGATGATCATGTACTACTTCCTCGCGGGACTGGTCGCCGACATCGGCCTGGCCATCCACGCGATCATGATCTTCGGCATCATGGCCGTCATCGACGGCACCTTCACGCTGCCGGGCCTCGCGGGCATCGCCCTCTCGGTTGCGATGGCGGTCGACGCGAACGTCCTCATCTACGAACGCATGCGCGAGGAAATGACGCTCCGCGGCGAATCGCTGCGGTCGGCGATCTCCCTCGGCTACAACCGCGCCTTGCCGCCCATCGTCGACGGCAACGTCACGAACCTCATCGTCGTCATCGTGCTCTACCAGTTCGGTGCGACGGAAGTGAAGGGCTTCGCCCTCACCATGCTCATCGGCATCGTGACGGCCCTCTTCGCCAGCCTCTACGTCACCCGCACCTTCTTCATGATGTTCATCGAGTGGTTCGGCGCGAAGACGATGCCGATGCTCCCGACCGTCTTCCCGGTCGTGACCCGCATCCTGACGCCGAAGATCGACTGGATGCGGCTCCGCGCCGCGATGTGGTCGGTGTGCATCGTGATCAGCGTCATCGCCGTGGGCCTCGTCGTCTGGCGCGGCCGCGACATCTTCGAGACCGAGTTCCGCGGCGGCGTCGCCATGACCCTCGACACCCGCAAGGCCGCACCGGGCGAGAAGGCCGACAAGGAGGGCAACCTGCTCCTCGCCCGAGCCGCGGTCGAGGAACGGGTGCGAGCCATCGGCACGCAGGCCGGCGAGGCCGATCCAATTCTCTACGAGCTCCGCAACGCCAACGTCCTCACCGTCGGCGAGTCCGGCGCCGAGTCGGAGTCGAACAGCTTCCAGATTCGCACCGGCAACCCGACGGTGGAGGTGAAGGAATCGGAGATCACCAGCCGAATCGTCGGCGCGATCAGCACCGCCTTCGCCAAGGACATCAACGCCCGCCTCGCCCTGAAGTTTGACGGGTCGGCCGAGGGTCCCGAGGCCGCTGACCACACGAAGCGCACCTTCCCGCTCGAGAAGGACCTCCTCGGCGACGCCATCGGGCGGCCCGAGATCAAGGAGCCGGTCGGCGATTTCCGCGGCGGCGTCGCCGTCGTGGTGAACGCGATCGAGCCTCCGGCCACCGCCGCGGATCTTCAGGACCGCATCGCTCGTCTCCGCTCGCAGCCTGACTTCTCCGACACCGCCGGTCGCAAGACCCGCGTCGTCGGACTGACGCCCGCCGATCCGAGCGATCCCGCGAAGGGCTTCACCTCGGTGGCGGTGATGGTCTCCGACCCCGGCATCAGTTCGCTGACCGCCGAGTTCGAGGCCTGGGACAAGCAGCTCGCCCGCAGCGAATGGAGCGTGGTCCGCTCGGCGTTCATCTCGAGCCAGAGCATGCGCGAGATCGCCAGCTTCTCGCCGGTCGTCGCCGAGAACCTTGCCGCCACCGCGGTCATCGCCGTCATCCTCAGCCTCATCGGCATGCTGATGTACATCTGGGTGCGGTTCGGCTCGTTCCGCTACTCCTCGGCGGCGGTCGTGGCGCTCATCTTCAACGTGGCGTGCTGCCTCGGCTTCCTGGCCGCGGCGCCATCCCTCGCTCACACCAGCATCGGCGCTGCCCTCTATGTCGAAGAGTTCCGCATCGACCTCAACGTCGTCGCGGCCCTCCTCACCATCGTCGGCTACGCCATCAACGACACGATCGTCATCCTCGACCGCATCCGCGAGAACAAGGGCAAGCTGCCCTTCGCGACGCGGGCCTGCGTGAACGACTCGATCAACCAGACCTTCAGCCGAACCGTCCTCACCGGCGGATCGACCTTCGCGACGGCGATCATCCTCATCGCCCTCGGCGGCACGGGCATTCGGCCCTTCGCGTACACCTTCTTCGTGGGTCTCGTCGCCGGCACCATCTCGTCGGTGATCGTCGCCGCACCGATGGTGTACAGCCGCAAGGAAGAGGATGAGGAACGGCGTCGCGCATCGCTGGACGCGACCGACGACCCGAGAGGCCTTGCCAAGTCCCGGAATGCCATTGCCCCCGCGTGAGCGCTGCGTGCCTGACGCGGATCCCATCCATCGCGGCGCCCGAGCCATCCTGTGCATTGGCGCCGCACACTCGATAGGTTGACGCACCGATGCCCACTGGAACCAAGATCATCATCGCGGTGATCGTCGCGCTCTTCGGGAGCGTGGTGATCTACTACGCCGCCATCGCTCCGCCGGCGGTGCCCACCACGGGCGGGGCCTCGGGCGCCGCGGCGCCGAAGCCCAGTGCTCCCTCGGCCACGGTGCCGAAGCCGGCGCCGCTGACGCCGCCGACCGCGCCGCCGACCACGCCGACGCCCGCCCCGGCGCCGGGCATCACGAATGCACCGCCCTCGGGCCCGACTCCTGCGGCTCCGTCGGTGAACGATCCGATGGCCGGCGCCAACCGCGGCGGCGAGCGCCCTGCGGTTGATCCCCATGCTCCGCGCGAGAGCGGCGGCAAGGGCGACGCGCCATCGACGCCCTCCGGCACGCAGCCGACGACGCCCGCCGGCACGCAGCCGACGACGCCAGGCGGCGCTGGTGCGCCGCGGACGAACCCGTCCGGCACGCCTTCGACGAATCCGCCATCCAATCCGCCGTCCACCGGCGGCTCGAATCCGACGACCGCGCCTGGCGCGAATCCGCCGGCTCATCCGGGCACCAATCCGGCTACAAATCCGGGCACAACTCCCGCCGGCTCGCCGACTCCGGCCGGCTCCGCAGCGCCGAAGCCGGTGACTCCCGGCGGACCGACGCCGGTCAACCCGACCAAGCCCACGACACCCACCGCGCCCGCCGCGGCCGGCGACAAGAAGGAACACACGGTCGCCAACGGCGAGACCATGAGTTCGATCGCCGAGAAGTACTACGGCGACAAGAACAAGTGGCAGGTGATCGCGAAGGCCAATCCGCTCATCGATCCCGCCCACATGAAGATCGGGATGAAGCTCGTGATCCCGCCGAAGCCGGAGGCGGCGCCGTCCAAGCCCGAAACCAAACCCGAAACCAAGCCCGACACGAAGCCAGAGACGAAGCCCGACGCCAAGCCCGAGACGAAGCCCACCGCTCCCGCCGTCGGCGCCGGCGAATCCCTTCACACCGTCGCGGCAGGGGACACGCTCATTTCCCTCGCCCGCAAGTACTACGGCAAGGATGGCCTCTGGGAACTCATCTACGACGCCAACAAGAAGACGATCGGCGATGAGCCCGCCAACCTCAAGGTTGGCATGAAGCTGGTGATTCCGAAGAAGCCCAGCTGACCGCTCGAAGCAACCAACGACAACGGACGCGCCCTCGGCGCGTCCGTTGTCGTTGGTGTCCTGTTGTTCGCGGGGCGTCGAGCGCCGCTCAGCGACCGGTGAAGAAGGACTTGATCGCGTGCACCGTCGTCGCCCGGCCGATGGCGGCGATCGACTCGGTGAGCGGGATCTCCTTCGGGCAGACCTTCACGCAGTTCTGGGCGTTGCCGCAGTCGTTGATGCCGCCCTGGCCCATGAGCAGGTCGAGGCGTTCGCCGGCGTGCTCGGCCCCGGTGGTGTGCATGTTGAAGAGGCGGATCTGGCTGATGACCGCGGCGCCGATGAACGACGACGCCCACTTCGACTCGTTCTCCTCGACGTTGTACTGCGGGCAGGCCTCGAGGCAGCAGCCGCAGGTCATGCAGGTCGAGAGCTTGTAGCGCGTCTCCTGGTCGTGCGGCGATTCCTTCGGCCCGCCGCCGAGGTCGTAGGTGCCGTCGATCGGAACCCACGCCTTCGCCCGCTTCAGGGCGTCGAAGAACCGGGCCCGGTCGACCGAGAGGTCGCGGAGGGTCGGGAACTTCGACATCGGCTCGAGCGTCACGACGTCGCCGCCGCTCTCGGCAAGGAGGTTGTCGATGAGGGTCGAGCAGGACTGCCGCACGCGGCCGTTGATGACCATGGTGCAGGAGCCACAGACCTCTTCGAGGCATCCGGCGTCGTAGACCACCGGCGTCGACTCCTTGCCGTCCACCGTTCGCGGGTTCGCGGCGATCCACTGCAGGCAGGAGATGATGTTCGCGCCGGGCTCGGTCGGCACGTCGAACTCCTCCCAGCGCGTCGCGGCGTCGGGGCGGTCCCGACGGAGAACGCGGAATCGAACGGTGCGGCGCGACGAGGACGAGGCGGTGGGGGAAGCGACCATGGTGAGTGTCGGAGAAGGAGAGCCTTGATTGTAGAGGCGACCGCGAACCTCCGTGGGGGCGGCGACGTTGAGGAGCGACCCCGACATGCGCCCGACCGGCCGGCGATCATCCCCGGCGGATGCTCCGGGGTTTCCTTCCCCCGCACCCGTCGCGGCTCTCTCTCCCGTCGCGATCGCTGACCCGCTGACCCGCTGACCCTTGACCCTTGGAGCCGAGGCTCGCAGATGAGTCCGCAGATGGGCGGCGGAGCGGGGGCCGACTGGACAGCCCTCCCCCGCAGTGCCGATAAGGGACACTCCCTCCCGTCCGCCGCACCATGCCCACCGCACTCCGCCAATGGATCCGACTCGCCCGCCCGGGCGACTGGACGAAGAACGTCTTCGTTCTGGTGGCGATCGTTTTCTGGGCGCCGAGCCAACTCCCGATCACCTCGGAGTCCGCCCGTGCGGCGATCGTCGCCAAGCTCGTGGCGACGGTGCTCGCCTTCGTCGCCTTCTGTGCCGCATCAAGCGGCTACTACATGGTGAACGACAGCCTGGACGCCGTCTCCGACCGGCTGCATCCGGTGAAGCGGCTTCGCCCGATCGCCTCGGGCGCCATCGCGGTCCAGCATGCCCTCGCCGTCGGCGTCGCCCTGATTCTCGCGGGCATCGGCCTCGGATTCGCCGCAAGCCACGGCGCCGGGATCTGCCTGACCACCTATGCGGCGCTGCAGGTCTTCTACAACCTCAAGCTCAAGCGGGTCATCTTCGTCGACGTGACCACGCTGGCGATCGGGTTCTCGCTGCGGGCCGCCTGCGGCGCGCTCGCGATCGGGACGCAGATCTCCCCGTGGCTCATCGCCTGCGTCTTCTCGCTGACGCTCTATCTGGGCTTCATCAAGCGGCTGTGCGACCTCACCAGCGCCCGCAAGGCGGGGGCGACGGGATGGAAGAGCCGGGCCGGCTACGACAATCCCTTTGAGCTCAACTGGCTGCTCGGGATCAGCGGCACGCTCACCGTTCTCATGTACCTCATGTACTCGCTGAGCTTCCATGCCCAGCAGCTCTTCGGCGTGCGTGCGGTGGGCTTCGCGATGCTGACGCCGCTGGTTCTCATCGTCGTGCACCGGTTCTTCCGCCGCGCCAACGAGGCACTCTCCGACAGCCCGCTCTCGGCCCTGACCGAGGACCGCTCCGTCGCCGTTGCGGTCGGCCTCTTCATCATCGGCGTCGTCGTCACGCTCTACGTGCCGCAGGTGCAGTCGCTCTTGGGGGACCTCTTCCTCACCGACCTTGCCGGCCGTCCCGCGAGCGCCCACTCATGAGCGACGCGGCCGAGCGGTGGGACGCGAAGCGCGACCTGCTCGCGCTCGCGGCGCTGGCGGCCCTCACCGTCGCGCTCGTCTGGCCGGCGATCATGAGCGGGGCACTCGGCCCGAAGGCCTACGACCATCGGTATTTCCACCTGCCGCTGGTGCGGGAGTGGGCGAAGGTCTGGCCGGTGGTGGACCTGCACGACTACAACTCGGCGACGGGACCGCTCTACCACTGGCTCATGGCCGGTGCGGCCCAAATCGTCGGAGTCGGCGCGGGCGAGGAGACCTCGGTTCCGCTCCAGTGCACCAGTTCGCTCTTCGCCTTCGCGCTCTCTGCGGTGGTCTATGTCTATGCCCGGCGCCGTGCGGACCCGATGTTCGCGATCGGTTGCGCGTTGCCACTCCTCGCCTGTCCCTATGTGCTCGGCAACGCGATCTGGATGATGACCGACAACCTCGCCCTGGCCTTCGTGGCCCTCGCGGTGGGAAACGCGGCATTCGGAACGACGCTCGCGGGATCGCGCCTCTCGCAGGGATTCGGTGCGGCGCTGGCGACGGCCACGCGACAGATCAATATCTGGCTGCTGGCGCCGGTGGCGGCGAGCTGGTGGCTCGGCGGTCGCCGCGGCACGGGAGTGACCCTCCTGGCGATGGCCATGCCGGTTGCGGTCCTCGCGACGTTCGTTCTGCTCTGGCATGGTCTCGTGCCGCCGAAGTTCAAGGCGCTGCACGCCAGCGGCGTCAATCCCGCGGCGATCGGCTTCACGCTCACGCTGGTGGCCGCGTACGGGGCGTGTCTCCTGCCCGCGGCCCGCGAGGGCGTGCGTCGGCTTGTCGCGCGTCCCGGTACGGTGATCGGCATCGCGGTCATGGGCGCGGCGCTCGCCGCGCTCGGACCGAGCTTCGCGTCGGAGGAGGCTGGCCGCAACGGCGGCTGGGTTTGGACCGCGGTGGCCCACGCACCGGTGATCGCCGGACGATCGGTGGTGATTCTCTTCGGCGGCTCCTGCGGGGCGCTCGTGATCGCAGCGCTCGTCGCCGAGCTTGAGCCGCACGGCGGCAAGCACGCCGCGCTCATCCTCCTTGCGGCGCTCGGCGGTTTCGTCGCCGCCCATGTCGCCAACGCCCAGATCTTCCAACGCTACTACGACCCGATGGTGCTGCTCACGCTCGTCTGGCTCGCGGTCACGCTGCCGGAGCGCCGCATCGTCGGATGGTGCCTCGCGCTCCTGACGGTCCAGCAGGTTGTTTTCGCGTGGTGGGCGCTCTTCGTGCCGTTGATGCGGGCGTAGGACGACGGTGCGACGGGAGCTCGCGGGGGTGTGGGCCGACGCGCGGTGGCCACGCGTTGTGCGGACATTGCCGGCGCTGTCGGTTGCGCCCGTCGGAGCGGAGTGTCGCTGCGGACGCGCGAGGCATGAGCGTGCGGCGTTGGGGATTTCGGTGTCGCGGCGAGTGGGGGAGGCGTGGAACCTCGACATTCACCTTGGCAAGGGAAGGGTGGGAGTCCGAGGTCGCGCCACGGGCGGAAGTCATGCGATCCGTGGATCCGCCTTGCACAGGGGCTTGCACGGACCGGCATCCATTGCTGGCAGGCGTGGGCAAAGCGTCGGTTTCGCGGTCAGAGCGGTTGTGTTGGGGCGGCTGGAGTTCGTCGAGCAACGCCCGCAGGCTGAAGTGTCGGCTTTGGTTGTCCACGGGCCGCCCAGAATGTGGGTGTCCAATTTGGGCTCCATCGTTGCGGACATGCAATGGACGATGGTCGCCCATTCGTAGGCGTCGCGCCGTCAACGGCCGTGCGCGGATCACTCGCGGAGCTGGGGCCGCACGATGTGCACCCAGGAACCGCCTCGTCGCGCGGCGTCAGCGCCGAGCGCCGGCCGCGAGCCGAACGCGGAGCATCAAATTTGGACAACCACATTCGGTAAGCGTCGAATCCGGCCCTTGCCGCCAAGGGCCAGCCGCTTCCCTGAGTGCCTCGTCATCCATGCCGCCGGCAGGAGCTCCCGCGGGAACGCCTCGCCCTCCGCCTTCCGCTCCGCCGGCATGTCGCGGTACTCGGCGAGTCGCTGTTCAGAATGTGGGTGTCCAGAGTGGGCCCGTACAGGGGGCCAGAATGTCTTTTCGGAAGGAGGACGCATGGCAGGCCGCCGTCGCGATGTGATCGAAATCGCGACTGCTGTCTTGGCGTGCGAACAATCTCCCCCGATTCCGGCCGTCGCATTTCGATCCGAGAAAAGACCCGCTACAGTCGCGTTGTCGCGATGCTCCTGTCGGCCCCGTCGGGCTTGCCGCTGGTCGCCCGCTTCTGTGGAGATGTGACCATGCGCGTGATCCTGATTCCGGCTGTCCTATCGATCGCCATCGTCTCTGGCAGTGCAGCGGTCGGCGCGGACTTGCTCGGTCCGCTGCCCTACCTCAAGGCGGCCGACTCGCCGCTTCTCGTCGGCGCTCCTGGATATGTCCTGCAGACGATGGAGAACGGGATCTTCGGCGGTCCCGGCATCGGCTCGAATCTCACCTCCAGCGCGATCATCGGCCCTGGGGGGCTCACCGATTCCGTGGACGAGGATGACGGTTCGGTCAATGGCAGCGGCACGCTCGGCCACTCGCTCTTCAACGGCGCAGGCTCGAACGGCGTCGTGATCACCTTCGACGCAGCGATCTTGGGCAGCCTGCCCACCGAGGCCGGCATCGTGTGGACCGATGGCGCCGGCCCGACCCTCTTCGAGGCGTGGGGGCCGGGCAATGTCCTGATCGGCACGATCGGACCGGTGGCGATCGCAGACAGTTTCATCAACGGGCAGACCGCGGAAGATCGCTTCTTTGGCGTTCGCGATCCGGGGGGCATCGCAAAGATCCGCATCTCCAACAGCCTCGGCGGCATCGAAGTCGATCACTTCCAGTACACGATCAGCGTTGGCTGTCCAACCTCCACCGACATCAACGGTGACGGAGTGGTCAACGGAGCTGACCTCGCCATCCTCCTTGGCGCATGGGGAGCGTGTCCCGCGACCGGCTGCTGCAGCGCGGACCTCGACGAGAGTGGAACAGTGGACGCCGCCGATCTGGCCCTCCTCCTCGGCGCCTGGTCGGTCTGACGTCACCGATCCCTCGACGGGGCGTCGGCCAGGTGGCCGGAATCTCACCGCAATGGGTGAGGTCACCACGCTTGAGGTCAACCCGCGTTGGTCCATGCATGCGCGTCGAGGTGCGTTTGCGGTACCTGTCCACGAGGGAGCACATCCGGGGGCGCGCGAAGGCGCGACAGCACGCCGAGGGAACTGGGACGAAGTGCGGGGACAAGACGCAGTGACAGGAGACCGGGATCGCCTCTCCCGTCGGCACTGTTGCGTCGCCATCACCGCCTGCTCGCACGTAGGGTGAGTGCTGCTTCTGGGTGCGCCTTCGAGGACCGACACAGCACCAAGCGTGTGTCGTCGTCCGCTCGGCGTGGGGGCAGCCGAGCCCCTCGGCGGTTGGGCAGAGCCGGGGTGCACTGGAATCCGCGCAGGCGATGTTGAAATCCGTGACCCCCGCTCCGCCGGTTCTCGCATGAGCCTCCGGCCGTCTCGCCGCGGCCCACCGGGCGCCGAGAACGCCTGGTCTCCCACCCCGAACGAGACCATTCATGCGATCTTCGAAGCACACTCCAGCCCTCGCCGCCACCGTCGCCCTCTCGCTCGCGGCATTCGCCGTCACCGGCCAGGGCTTCGCCCGCGGCGGCGACTCCTGCTGCCCGGCGGATCTCGATGGCGACGCCGTCGTCGGTCCCTCGGATCTGGCCACGGTGCTCGGCGCCTGGGGGCCATGCTCCGCCACGTGCTCGAAGACCATGGTGCTCGGGCGCGTTCTGCTGCCGACCGGAGCTCCCGCTGGCCATGCGGTCATCGTGACGAGCCTCGGCGGCCAGGGCGTCTCAGGACAGAACGGCCACTTCGGATTCGAGGTGAGCGTCGATGGCGCACCACCATCCGCTTCGATCACCGCCATGGCCACCATCGACGGCGTCGCCTACCACATCACCAAGGCGCTCGGCGCGGTCGCGTCCGATGGCGTGACCGAAGTCGGCGACCTTTCGCTGATGCCGGTGGCGACCTGCGCCGGCACGTGGCTGCCGAGCCTGGGCGCGAGCGGACTCTTCGACGGGGCCGTTCGCTGCGTGACCATCTTTGATGACCACTCCGGGAGCGGTCCCGCGATCTATGCCGGCGGCAACTTCTTCAGCGCCGGAGGCGTGTCGACCAGTACCCTGGTCAAGTGGAACGGGACGGGCTGGGTGGCCGTCGGTCCAAGCGTCGTCGGGAACGTGAGTGACCTCGTGGTCCACGATGACGGCTCGGGCACGGGGCCCTCGCTGTTCGCGTCGGGTGTTCTTTCCGTGAGCGGCGTCACCACCGGTGGCATCGCCCGGTGGAACGGCAGCCAGTGGTCGGCGCTCGGGTCGGGCCCGGACGGCATCATCAATGATCTCCAGGTCTTCGACGACGGATCGAATGCGGGACCGCAGCTCTACGCGGCCGGTCAGTTCGTGACGATCGGCGGCGTCACCGTGAATCGAGTCGCCCGCTGGGACGGGCAGGCGTGGCACGCGCTGAGCACGGGGTTGCCCGGCACCGTCACCAGCCTTGCGGTGTTCGACGACGGCTCGGGCAACGGCCCGGAGCTCTTCGCGGCTGGCGTCATCAGCATTCCCGGCGCGATCGCGAAATGGAACGGCAACGCATGGCTTTCGCTCGGGGCCGGAGTCAACGGGACGGTTCGCACGATCACGGCATTCGATGATGGGACGGGCGGAGCCCTGTACGCCGGCGGCGGCTTCACCAGCGCGGGGGGCCAGCCCGCCGCCTCGATCGCCCGCTGGAAGAACGGCGCGTGGTCGGCCGTCGGAAGCGGCGTCAACGGTGAGGTCCGCACGCTCGCACCGCTCGTCAACGGAACCACCGGCGAACGGTTCCTCTTCGCCGGCGGGAACTTCACGCAGGCGGGCGGCGCTCCGAGCTCGAGAATGGCCCGCTGGAACGGTCAATCCTGGTCGGACATCGGCGCGAACTTCAATGCCGCGGTCACCCGCATCGTCCCGCTCGATCCGGGCCTCGGCGGGGGAGACATCCTCTTCATCGTGGGTGACTTCACCACCAGCCCTTCGGGTGACCCGTCCTTCGCGCGATATGGGTGCGTGCCCACAACCGATCGTCGTTGATCACGTTCGCGGGCGTCAGAACCCGCGATCAAGCGAGAGCGTCGAAGGCTTGGCGCACGCCGGGCAGCGCTTCTCCGTGGAGGGGACGATGTCGAGATCCTTCGCATCCTCATCAGGACGACGGCGTTCGGGGAGCGAACGGGCGCTGGCGTGCGAGACCGTGGGATGCGGGCCTGGGCAGGGAGAGATTCGCTGAGCGGACGCAATCCAATCAGGCCAAGAGATAGACGACGGTTGTTTCCAGCATGGCAGGATCGCTCTGCCAGTGGCCATAGATTTCCCACGACAGTCCAGCGAACGTGAGCTTGTTCGCGGTGGCCCAGGCATGAATTCCCTCGTGCGTCTCTCGCAGCCTCTCGTATGGACCGCGGTGCGTGGCGGAGGCGACCTTCCCCGCGGGAGTGTGGACGACGACGACGTCACCGGACGGCTCGAAGGACCGCGATACCTCGACGCCGAAGTCCACCTGCATGAGCGGGTCGCACGACGTGGGATGGCGATAGACGAAGACATTGTGGCCGTCGGTCCGGAGTCCAGGGTGCCGGCGCAAGAACTCCCACACCATGTCGAGGGCAGGCTTCCACGTTGTGGCGATCTGCCCGAGAGCGACATGGCGCCGAACTGCCGCCAGCGTTCGAGGGGAAACCGCGTGAATGGTGACATCAAGCATGAGCGAGTTCCTCCCCGTGCGATCACGAATGTCCGTGTGGCCATCCACCCTCCCAAGAACCAAGGGCGGTGTCAATCGACCGACGCGAGCGGCGCCGCACGCACGGACGGCACGGCACATCGGGCGGTGCCCGTTTGCGTCGGTGTGCGGCGATCCGCGGCGGTCCGCCTTGGTCGGCGATGGTCTGGCGTGCGGTGCTCTGACGGCATTCGCCGCGGGCAACGGCCGAGGTGCAGTCCATACACTGCACCACGCCAGCCGCTGGCGCGTCCGCTCGCGATCGCCCTGCAGGAGTCACTCGTGTCGAAGGCCCCATTCAATCCCGTCGAGTCGCTCGCCTCCCTTCGCCATGAGTTCGGCGAGCATGGCGGCGTCAACATGTCGATCGAGGCGAGCACCACCTTCACGGTGATGGACGCCGAGACCATGCCGCGGATTTTCCACGGCGAGCGCGGGCCGGAGATCGGCGGTTGCTACCTCTATGGCCGGCACTTCAACCCAACCGTCTACGTGCTCGGCCGGCAGATCGCGGCGCTCGAGGGGATGGAGGCGGGGTACTGCACCGCGAGCGGCATGGCCGCGATCGCGGGCGTCCTCACCCAACTCTGCGATGCCGGTGATCACATCGTCTCCTCACGGGCGGTTTACGGCGGGACGTTCGCCCTGATGAACGACTACTTCCCGAAGAAGACCGGCGTGCGCACCACCTTCGTCGACGCGAGCGATCTCGGCGCGGTCGAGGCCGCGATGACGCCGTCGACGCGCGTCCTCTACGTCGAGTCCCTCTCGAACCCCACGCTGCGAGTCGCGAACATCCCCGCGCTGGCGGCCATCGCCAAGCGTCACGGTGCGACGCTGGTCGTCGACAACACCTTCTGCCCATTCCTCGTCGCACCGGCCCAGCTCGGCGCCGACGTCGTCGTCCATAGCCTCACCAAGTTCATCAGCGGCGCCTCCGACATCGTGGCCGGCGCCGTCTGCGGCAGCGCGAGCTTCATCGGCAGCCTCATGGACGTCCACACCGGCTCGCTCATGCTCCTCGGTCCGACGATGGACCCGAAGGTAGCCCATGCCCTGAGCCTTCGCGTGCCGCACTTGGCGTTGCGCGTCGCGGAACACGGGCGACGTGCGCTGCTCTTCGCGACGCGGCTTCGGGAGCGGGGGCTCCCGGTCGTCTATCCGGGCCTGCCGGACCACGTCGATCATGCCCTCGCCTGCGCGACCTTTCGCCCCGAATTCGGTTTCGGCGGCCTCTTCACGATCGATCTCGGCACGAAAGAACGGGCGTTTCGGCTGATGGAACTCCTCCAGAACCGCGATCGCTTCGGCTACATGGCGGTGAGCCTTGGCTACTTCGACACGCTCATGAGCTGCTCGGCGAGTTCGACCTCAAGCGAACTGAGCGACGACGACCTCCGCCGCGCCGGCATCAGCCCCGGACTGTTGCGGGTGTCGATCGGCTACACCGGGAGCGTCGAGCAACGCTGGGGGCAGTTCGAGGGCGCGCTGCGCGAGCTGTGACGAGGTCGTTGCCCGCATCGCGACCACACGCTCGCGCCAGACTCTTCTCCTCTTCCCGTGCCTCCGTGCCTCCGTGAGAAAGACTCTGGGAGACCTCGCGCACGCCCAGCGCGCAACCGCCACCAGCATCGCTGTGGTGAGGGAACCCCGCGCAGGTCGCCGGACCTCACATGCCCATCACATACGCAAACACCAGCGGCGCCACGATCGTCGCGTCGCTCTCGATGATGTAGCGCGGGGTGTCGACGCCGAGCTTGCCCCAGGTGATCTTCTCGTTCGGGGTCGCGCCGGAGTAGCTGCCGTAACTCGTGGTCGAGTCGCTGATCTGGCAGAAGTAGCCCCAGAGCGGAATGCCCTTGCGGCGAAGGTCCTGATGGAGCATCGGGACGACGCAGATCGGGAAGTCGCCGGCGATGCCGCCGCCGATCTGGAAGAAGCCGATGGTGCTGGGCTTGGCAGCGGTCCTTCCCGTGCCGCGGGACGTGCCGCTCTTCGCCGGGCGGGTCGTCTTCGTGTACCACTCGGCGAGGTACATCATGTATTCGATGCCGCTGCGGACGGTGTGGACGTTCTTGACGTCGCCCTCGATGCAGTGGGCGGCGTAGATGTTGCCGAGGGTCGAGTCCTCCCAGCCCGGCACGATGATCGGGAGATTTCTCTCGGCGGCGGCGAGGAGCCAACTGTTCTTCGGGTCGGTGTCGTAGTGCTTCTTCAGGACGCCCGAGAGGAGGATCCGGTAGAAGAACTCGTGCGGGAAGTAACGCTCGCCGGCCTTGTCGGCCCTGGTCCACTCGGCGAGGACCGCGTGCTCGAGGCGGCGGATCGCTTCCTCCTCGGGAATGCAGGTGTCGGTCACCCGGTTCATGTGCCGGTCGTGGAGCTTCTTCTCTTCCTTCGCCGGCAGCTCGCGCCAGTTCGGCACGCGGGCGTAGTGGGTGTGGGCGACGAGGTTGAAGATGTCCTCCTCGAGGTTCGCGCCGGTGCAGCAGATCGCGCTCACCTTCCCGCGGCGGATCATCTCGGCGAGCGAGATGCCGAGCTCGGCGGTGCTCATCGCTCCGGCGAGGGTCACGAGCATCGAGCCGCCCGACTCCATGTGCCGCTTGTATCCCTCCGCCGCATCGATCACCGACGCCGCGTTGAAGTGGCGGTAGTGATGCTTGATGAAGGAGGTGATGGGGGAGGTGGAGGAGCCGCTCTTCGCGGACTTCGTGCTGGACTTCGCTGTGGCCATGGAGCGCGGAAAGGTATGGCTTTCCGCGCGAAACCGCAAGCGGCGAAGGACCTCACGCCGCCTTGCGCGTCTCGCCGCCGGACGCTGCACGCGTGAGGCGGCTGCAGAGGTCAAGGAGCGAGCTTCGATCGATCGGCTTCGAGGCGTAGTCATTGCAGCCCGCACTCAGGCACGCGGAGCGATCCCCCTCCATCGCATGGGCGGTGAGGGCGAGGATCGGCGTCGCGACGTTCGCGGCCCGCAGCGCACGGGTCGCCGCGAAGCCATCGAGGACCGGCAGCTGGATGTCCATGAGGATGAGGTCGAACGGGCGTCCGTCCTGGCGTGCCGCGAGCGCCGCGTCCACGGCAGCCTGCCCGTCGCCCACGATCTCGACCGTCGCGCCCGCCTTGCGAAGCACAAAGCCGATGAGTCGCTGATTGTCCGGGCCATCCTCGGCCAGCAGCATGCGCACGCCAGTGAGGTCGCTCGCCGGCAGTGCGGCGTCCAACTCCCTCGTGCAGAGCCGCAGCGAATCGGCGACCGTGGCGTCGTTCACGAACTCGGCGTGGGGATCCAGCGCCCCGGTCGCGATCGCGATGCGGAAGGTCGACCCCTTCGGCCCCGTGGCGTGCAGAGCGACCGAGCCGCCGAGCAGGTCGGCGAGTTTGCGACTGATGGTCAGGCCGAGCCCGGTTCCGCCGTAAACCCGTGCCGTCGATGCCTCCGCCTGACTGAACGAGGCGAAGAGTCGAGCCTCCTGCTCCTTGCTGATGCCGATGCCGGTGTCGCAGACGTCGGCGAGGAGGAGCGACCGAATCGGATCGTGCTCGAGCCGGATGGTGACGCCGCCGGCGTGCGTGAACTTGATCGCGTTGCCTGCGAGGTTGAGCAGGATCTGGCGAAAGCGAAGCGAGTCGGTGGTGATGAGCGACGGCACGTCGCCGGATATCGCGAGGTTGACCGTGATTCCCTTGGTTGTGGCCCGTTCCCGCAGGAGATCGAGCACCTCGCGGGCGACAAGGACCGGCGAGCACGACCGAAGCTCGACGTCCATGCGGCCCGCCTCGATCTTCGAGAGATCGAGAATGTCATTGATGACGGCAAGGAGATGGCGGCCGTTGCGGCGAATCGTTTCGATCGACTCGCGGGAGTTCTCGTCGAGCGAGGGCAGGTCGGCGAGGAGATCGGAGAAGCCGAGGATTGCCGTGAGGGGCGTTCGGACCTCATGACTCATGTTGGCGAGGAATTCGCTCTTGGCCTTGTTGGCTCGCTCCGCCGCGGCCTTCGCGCTGGCGAGGTCACAGTGGGCATCGGCGATCGACTCAAGCAGGTCGTTGAGGGTGCTGGCCAGATGGCTGAGTTCGTCGTGGCCGACCACGGTGACGCGGGCTCCGACGTCGCAGCTCGCGCCGATCCCGCTCACTTCGCGGTGGAGGCGGGCGAGGCGACCGAGGACCGTGGTGCGGAGGACGAGCAGCGTCACCGCCACGCAGACGAACGTCGCGAGCGCGAGCGTGAAGCCCAGCAGCCGACTGGTGGCACGGGCCTCGGCGTAGACGTATCGCGGGAGCGTGACCTCGACCTCGAGCGCCGGGACGTTGAGGAGATCGTTGACGATGGCGGTGCCGCGAATCTGCCCCTCATCAAGCACCGTGATCGTCGGCGCCGGGGCGCCTGTCGCTTGGCGGACCGGCGAGTCGGGCGCGAGCAGCCGAATGGCGAGGCCCATGCGGAGACGATGGCCCATCTCCTCGATCCGCTCGGCGGTCAGCTCCTCGCAGAAGAGAAGGGTGCCGTGGCTTGGTCCCTTGGCATCGCTGGTGAGGATCGGCCGCGATGCGACGAGGTAGATACCGCCACCCCACGTGAGCACGCCACTCCGTTCCGTCCCCTCGCCATCGCCCTCCACGAGGATCGCTGGCGTCGCCTGGATGCACTCGATCAGCCCAGCGGGCGCCTCGGAGACAAGCGTCTCGGCATCCTTGACCGTCACCGCGTGGGCGACGGAGTGGTCGGGGCGAAGGAAGACCATCGCCGTGAGCTGCAACGAGGTGAGGCTCTTCGCGGTGAGGTTCGATTCGACGAACGCCGGATTCAGGTCCTCGACGAACTGATAGGTGTCATCCCAGGTCGACCAGTCGGCGAGCTTGGTGGTGAGCGTCTCCGTGGCCAGCGAGATCGCGGCGACGGCCCGTTGGGCATTGAGATCGGTGGAGTAGGACTCGACCTTTTGGAACCCGCTGAGCATCACGGTGGTCACGACGGCGTACAGCGCGGCCATGAGGCCGAACAGTGCGCCACCGGTGAGGAACATGGTGCGTCGAGAGAGAGTCACGAGCGGTCCGGCACGTCGCGAGCGAATGGTCGGGGTGGTCGTGGGACGAGGAAACCCGGTAGAACACTCATCGGGCCGATGGCTGACACGCTTGATTGAGGAGCCGCGGGTCTGCAATTGTCATTCGCCCGTACCATTTCGACCCATGCGCGGGCAGGTCTCATTACCAGCCGACGACGACGACCTCGCGGCATGGCAGCGGGTGCTGTCCATGCCGGAACTGGTTGCGAATGCCGCGCTTGCGGAGGAGGCCGCGGGCGGCGCCGGCCACGTCGCGGCAGTGGCGAAGCTGCGGGCACTCTGGCCAGCGCGGGAGGTGGCCATTGCCCTTACCTTGGCCGATGCGCGACGTCGGGCCAGAGCCAAGTTTCCGAGCGCGGATCAACTGGTGTGCGACCGACAGGCGGTCGAGCAGGCGAGTTCGGCGACCGTCGCGGCCTGGAAGGCGGAACGCTTCGCGGACGTCGACGCGCCGCGCGGCGCGACGATCCACGACCTCTGCTGCGGCATGGGAGGCGACGCGATGGCGTTGGCGGCCAAAGTGCCGACCGTCGCCATCGATCGCTCCGCGGTCCGGGCATGGATGGCCTCCCTGAACGCTCGTTGCGCGACCCGCGTCGCCGATGTCACGGATCTCCGATTCGGCGGCGACCTCGTGCACATCGATCCTGCGCGTCGCATCGAGGCGACCGGCGCGCGATCGCGCACGCCCTTTCACGTGCCTTCGATCGATGCCTGCGTCGCCATCGTCCGCAGCGCCCGCGGCGGGGCGATCAAGCTCGGCCCAGGAACCGAGCCCGAGGTCCTTCCGACGGCCCCGGATGGCGAACGTTCGCTGGAGTGGATCAGTGAGCGAGGGACGCTCGTCCAGCTCGTCCTGTGGAGCGGTTCGCTGCATCGGGGAGCCGAGCGCATGGCGACACGCCTGGCGGGCGACGGAACGGTTCGGGCGATCACGCGCACGGGCGTGCCGGAACCGACTCCGCGGGCCGACGGCTGGAAGGCGATGCTCGCCGTTCCCGATCCGGCGCTCGAGCGAAGTCGGCTCCTCGGCGGTGTGGCCCGCGAACTCGGCATCGGGGAGCCGGCGTCGGGACTGGGCATCCTGACGGCCGACTCGATTCCGCCCTCGCCATGGCTTGAGCGGTGCGAGATTCTCGCCCGCGTCAGCCCCAACGAGCGGGCCGTCGCTGACGCACTTCGGCACCTTGGGGCCACACGGGCCCGCGTGCGCACGCGCGGCGGAAGTGCCGACGCCGACGCGTGGACCCGATCGCTCGCCCGCCGACTGGGCGGGACGTCGGTCGGCGAGGGCCGCGAGCTCGATCTCTTCCTGCTGCGAACGGGCGACGAGCGCGTTGCGCTCATCGCCCGACCGTTGGCCGAGCGGGACGCCGGGTCGGGCTCCTGACGCTCCTTACGGGCAGAAGGCATCGGCCAGATCGACGCAGGCCTGATCCCACGACACCGCACAGCAGGTCGGATCAATCGTGCAGACGAAGCTGCAGCAGTTGAAGTCGTTGCAGAACGGCGCCGGGTGGGCGGTGAAGCAGTCGTTGGCGCTCGAGCTGCCGCAGTAGAGGTCGCCTTGGCACTCGGGGCAGAGATCACCCGCCGAGAGGGCACAGAGCGTGTCCCACGCCACGTCGCAGCAGTAGGTGTCCTGGGCGCAGACCAGGTTGCAGCAGCTCGTGTCGTTGCAGGCCGGACCCGCATGCGGCGCACAGCACTGGCCGGCGGTCGCGTCGCCGCACTCGGGCAGCGGGCAGGGATCGCCGCACGCCGGGACGGAGGACGTCAGCCCGACGCAGATCGAATCCCACGCTCCGCCATTCAGGTCGCAGCAGAAGGGATCGAGTGCGCAGACGCCGGTGCAGCACTTCTCGTCGTTGCAGAGCGGGGTGCCATGGGCCTCGCAGCAGGAGCCCGAGCAGGGATCGCCGCAGTCCGAGACGCAGTTGCAGATCGAGAGATTGCGGGCGGCGCCGGCGCAGGTCACGTCCCACTGCGAGTCGCAGCAGAAGGGATCGCGCTTGCAGACGGCTTCGCAGCACTGCTGGTCATTGCAGGCGGGCTGGTCATGCTCGCTGCAGCAGGCACCGGTCGTGAACTCACCGCACTTGGGCGTCGTGCAGAGGCCGGGGCGGCGACGGGTGCCCTTGGCGAGGGTCACGCATGCGGCGTCCCACTCCGTCGTGCAGCAGAAGGCGTCGGCGGCACAGACCGCATCGCAGCAGTCGCGGTCCGAGCAGGCCGGCGTGAGCTTCGGCAGGAAGCAGTTGCCGCCGTCAGGCATGCCGCAGAGCGACGAACACCGTTGCTCGGCGACGCCGACGCAGATGCCGTCCCACTTCGTCGCACAGCAGAAGGGATCGATCGTGCAGACCGAGTCGCAGCAGGCGCCGTCGTTGCAGAAGGGCTGATCGTGCGACTCGAAGCAGGAGCCGGCGCACCAGTTCGCGCAGCCGATCGCTCCGCAGCAGACCACGCGGGCGATGGTCCCGCAGTGGGCGTCCCAGACCACCGTGCAGCAGACCGGATCGAGCGAGCAGACGCCCGAGCAGCAGGACTCATCGTCGCAGCCGGGGTTGCTGTGGGCCTCAAAGCAGCTTCCCAGGCAGGGGCAGCGCCACTCGTCGTTGGGGAGGCAGCGGTCGGCCGCCGTTGCGACGCAGTGCACGTCCCAGGCCTCGATGCAGCAGACCGGGTCCACGGTGCAGACCACGTTGCAGCAGGCGGGATCCTGGCAACCGGGGAGACCGTGCGTGACATTGCAGGGCTTGTCGCTCGGGCAGGCGGACTGTCCGAAGCAGACCGCGTAGGCGTATCGCGCGCAGTGGTCGTCCCAGGACATGAGGCAGCAGATCGGATCGATCTCGCACACTGCCGAGCAGCACACCGGCTCGTTGCAACCGGGAAGCGTGTGGGGCAGGAGGCAGGAGCCGCGCGTCGGGCAGCCGACGACCTTGTCGCAGAGGCTGAAGGCGTGCTCGACACAGGCCGCATCCCAGCGAACTTCGCAGCAGTAGGGGTCGATGGTCGAGCAGACCTCGACGCAGCAGCCGGCGTCCTCGCAACCGGGGAGGTAGGACGATGGCACGTAGCAGGAGCGTGACTCGTTCGCGCCGCAGTGGCGCAGCGGATCGGCACAGACGCTCTCGGCCATGAGGACGCAGACGCCGTCCCAGATTTCGTTGCAGCAGTACGGGTCGGCGGCGCAGACCAGGTTGCAGCAGGTCAGGTCGGCGCAGGAGGGGCTCCCGTGGGCCTCATAGCATGAGCCGGCGTCGATCGCGCCGCAGCCGTTGCAGATCTTGGTGGCCAGGTCGGCGCACTGCTGGTCCCAACTGAACAGGCAGCAGTTCGGGTCAACGTTGCAGACCGTCTCGCAGCAGCCGGCATCATCGCAGCCGGGGTTGTTGTGACGGAGGAAGCAGGAGCCCTTGCCGACGTCGCCGCAGGTGGTGTGGGTCGTGCAGAGGGCGTTGGCGGCGTTCTTGCACGCCTGGTCCCAGGTCACGATGCAGCAGTAGTCGTCGAAGAGGCAGACTTGGGCGCAGCACGCCAGGTCGTTGCAGCCAGGGTTGGCGTGCACGCTCTTGCAGCTTCCGGCCGACGGATCGCCACAGAGGCAGTTCTGGATGGCACAGACGACCCGGGCGAGCTCGACGCAGTTGACGTCCCATCGCGTCGCGCAGCAGAAGGCGTCCACGTCGCACACGCCTTCGCAGCAGGTGACGTCATCGCAGAAGGGTGTCACATGGGCAACACAGCAGTTGCCCGACTCGGGATCGCCGCATCCCGGGCAGAAGAATGCGGTCCACTGCACGCAGATGGTGTCCCAGGAGGTCGAGCAGCACACGGGGTCCACCGCGCAGACCTTGTCGCAGCATTCCGGGTCGGCGCAGCCGGGGCCCTCGTGCACCTTGTTGCAGTCACCCGAACCGCCGCCGCCGCATCCGACGCAGACCACCGCGGCCTTCGCGGCGCAGTTGGCGTCCCATTGCACGGTGCAGCAGTCTTCGAAGCCCGGAAGGCTGCAGACGTAGTTGCAGCAGTTGGGCTCATTGCAGCCCTCGGAGGTGTTCGTGTTGAAGCAGGAGTTGTCGGAGATGCCGCAGGCGCTGCAGAACTTCGAGGCCAGGGCCACGCAGAGCTCATCCCATGCCGTATCGCAACAGGCAGGCTCAATGCCGCACACGGTGGTGCAGCAGATCGGGTCGTTGCAGCCGGGCGAGGTAAGGCTCACCTCGAGGCAACTGTGCGTCGCATCGCCGCAGGCCTGCGGTGGTCCGGCGGCGGCCGAAGCCGGGAGGGTGCTCGAGCAGAGGCAGGTCAGGAGGGTGATGGCGGAGGCGAGAAGTCGCATGGGCTTGGGCTGCGAGGGCGAGGCGGAGTCGTTCGGAACGCTGGGGCGCTGCTGATCGGAGCGGCGGACGCCGGGGTGGCGGCCGTTCGCTCGAGGCACTCGCTGCCTTAGGGTGAGGAGGAGGGGATGACGAAGTAGGCGGAACCGGAGTTGAGGCCGGTGTCGTCGTCGAAGGGAGCGCCGAAGAGCGCACGCACGCCGCCGCCATCCGGGAAGATCACGGCCGCTGCGCCGAACTGGTCGCCGGCGTTGGAGTCGGTCGGCAGATGCGGAGCCACGGCGATCCAGGTGGGCGAGTTGGCCGGCTTGCGGCGAATGAAGCCGAGTCCGGCATCGACGAGCGTGCCGTTGGCTGTGACGACGTCGTACCGCGGGGCGCCGGCGGCGAGCCAGATCGCGCCGTCGGTGGCGACGGTCAGCGAGACCGCGGTGCCGAACTTGTCGTTGGCCTTGGCGTTCGGGAGCTTGAACTCCTCGCGGAAGGCCCAGACATTCACGTTGGTCCGCTCGAAGATGAAGACCGAACCTCGTCCGCCGTCGCGGCCGGGGGCGCCGACGGCCATGTAGTTGTCGGCGATGGCGACGGCCTCGCCGAATCGATCGCCCGGGATGCCCAGGGTCGAACCGAGGGAGACGTTCACGCCGGCGCTGGGGTAGCTCGCATTGGAGGTGACGGGCCGCTCGAACACGCGGACCATGCCCGCGCTCTCCGCGTACCCCGGCGAACCGACCACGAGAATGGCCCGTTGGGTGAAGGTCACCGGCGAGGTCGTGATGAGGGTGACGAAGTTGTCGCTCGCGAGCGACCATCCGAAGTCGGCACCGGCGGTCGAGAGCGGGAGGATGAGCTTCTTCGAGAGGGCCGAGGTGTTCGCGTCGGCGTACTTGTAGATGTAGACCGCGCCCTTGCCGTTGTTGCCGTGCGGCGCGCCGACGAAGAGATTGTGCTGGGTGTCCGCGGGCGAACGGCTGAAGTTCACCGCGAAGCCGAACCAGTCGTTGGCCTTGCCGTCACCGGCGACCTGCTTCAGCCGCTGCGTCCACGGGCCGTCGTTGTCCGAGGAGTAGACGTAGACGGCGCCGCGCTCGGAGAGCGTGCTCACGTCGGCGCGATACGCGCCGACGATCGCGAACTCGCGCTTCGGGACGAGGCCGGTCGGGATGAAGGACCAGGTGTCGACGGCGCGGCCGAAGTTCGACTGCGGATCGGGATCGGCCGGCAGGAGCTTCGCCTGCTGCACGCCGGCGGAGTTGAAGGCATACGCTGCGCCGACGTTGGAGCCGGCCTCGTCGTCGCCGAAGGCGCCGATGACGGCGTTCAGCGGAACGGACTGGCCGACCGGCACGAGACCGCGGCCCATCGCCACGCTGAAGCCGGCGGAGTCAAGCACGCGCGGATCGGAGTCGTCGTCGGGATAGAACTTCGACGGCAGGACGCCGCATTCGTCGGGAATGCCGTTGAGGTCGGCGTCCTTGCTGAAGCCGCCGGCGATGTCGCAGGAGTCGGGGACGTTGTTCTCGTTGCAGTCGAGACTCGTGCCGTCGGCAATGTCAATGTCATCGGGCACGCCGTTGCCGTTGCAGTCGTTGACCGGGTCATCCGAGCAGCGGAAGTTGGCGACGGCCTGGGACGTCAGGGCGATCGTGCGGGCGTTGTCGGCGGCGTCCTCCGCGAGGCCGGCCTTGCCCGTGGCCTTGCCATCGAAGGTGACCAGCGGATTCGAGAAGTAGGGAATGCGCGTGCCCGGGTCGTAGGCCATGACGGTACGCCACAGCGTTCCGGAGTTGCCGTTGAAGCGCCAGCCGTTCGAGTAGGGGAAGTAGCCGCCGTTGTCGCAGCCGCCGCCATCGCCGACCGCATGGCAGCAGCCGAAGTTGTGGCCGATCTCGTGGGCCTGCACGTAGCCCGAGAGGCAGGTGGACTCGACCACGCTGAAGCCCATCGCCGGGTCGTTGCTGAAGAGCGACGCGATGCCGCAGGCGCCGCTGCTCACGCAGACCAGCTGGACCAGGTCGGCCGCGAACGCATCGCGCAGCGTGTGCACGAAGTCGCCGATACCGTCGGTCGGATTGCGGAGGGCATCGAGGTCGGTCGCGATGTCGCCCGACTCGGGGAAGGCGTAGCCATACGCGTTCACCAGGCGAAGCCGGTTGGGCGAGTGGGTGTTCTTGAGTGCTGTGTTCGCGTCGGCAATGCCCGCTTCGATCAGGAGCGTGATGGCCGCCGTGCCGCCGTTGGCCGCTGCGGCCGCGGGGGTGTAGACGACGAGAACGTCCTGACGCGTGAGGGGGTCGGCGCAGGCGACGCCACCGCCGCCATCCTGAGGGAGCACCACCGTGCCCGGGCCGTTGCCGCAGGAATCGAGGTTGCTCGGCTTGAAGGTGAGCGACTGACGATCCTCATCGAGCGGCGTCACGGTCACGTCGAAGCCGTCAACCGCCCGTACGAATCCCCCGACGAGCCCGTCGCGCACGGCGAACTGTGCGTTGGCGCCGTAGGGCGCGCCGGTCGAGGCGTCGCCGAAGAAGGTGTAGATGTCGCTCCCGAGATAGGTGTGGGTCTTTTCGATCAGCCGCATCCGCATCGGACCGTTCGCGGTCGGGAGATCAATGACCGAGCCCTCGATCATGAGCGAGAGCGTGAGCGCCGAAAGCCGCGCCTCGTTGAAGGGGACGACCTCGTCGACGAAGGGTGCCTCGTCTTCGACCGCCGTGGGGGCGGCGGCCGGCATCTCGGGGGGAGCCGCGCTCGCGGGAAGCGTGGAAACGGCGAGAGCAAGCACGACCGAGGTGAGGGAAAGCGATCGCATGGTCATCGTCGTGAGGGGCGGGGCCTGCACCACTGCCGAAGCCGAGCCCGGCGTTGGTGGAATTCGGATCCGAAATGCATACGTCAAACAGCGAGTCCGGGCGGCGGGCGGGATGGAAGAATCGCGTCCGTCGCGCCGATACTGCAGCGTTCCCGCCCCTCGGCGACCTGAGGCCCAGGACCGGTGTCGAGCGGGTGGGAGGAGCCGAGGCGGGACTCGATGTAAGTGTCGGGCAGACCGCAGAATACCTGTCAGTTCACGGACCTGCCAAGGATCAGGGCCGAACTCGCAGGAGATTCCGCCCTCGAACGAACATCCAGGGATAGGGAGAGAGCCTACGCCTTGTGGCTGGCCACATCGCCAAAGCGACGCTCACGCGAGGCGAAGTCGCGGATCGCCGCGTGCAGTTCGTCGGGACCGAAGTCGGGCCACAGGGCGTGGGCCACGTGCAGTTCGGCGTAACTGATCTGCCAGAGGAGGTAATTCGAGATGCGTCGCTCGCCCGCGGTCCGAATGAGAAGGTCAGGATCGGGAAGGCCGTGGGTGTAGAGGTGCCGCTCGATCGTTCGCTCGTCGATCTCCGATGGGGCCAGTTCGCCGGCGGCAACCCGCTCCGCGATCGCCCGCATGGCATCGACCAGTTCGGTGCGCGAGCCGTAGTTGAGGGCCAGGCAAAGCGTCAGGGTCTTGCAGTGGGCGGTCGCGGCCTCGGCCGCGTCGAGCGCCTCAAGCACCGGCTCGGGCATTCCCTCGCGCCGTCCGATCCGCCGAAAGCGGATGTCGTTGGCGATCATGGTCGCGCACTGGGCGCGAATGAACTCGCGGCAGAGTTCCATGAGCGCCGCGACCTCATCGGCTGGACGCTTCCAGTTCTCGCTCGAGAAGGAGTAGAGGGTGAGCGCCTCGACGCCCAACTGCTTGCACTCTTCGACGATGGTCAGCACCGTCTTCGCCCCGGCCCGATGCCCAAGGGCCCGTGGCAGGCTTCGCTGCTGGGCCCACCGACCATTGCCATCCATGATGATGGCGATGTGTCGCGGCATGCGCTCGCGGGTCAGTCCCGCCGGGAGCGACGCCGCAGGTGTGCAGGGCGTTGGCGCTGAGGTGTTGGGCGAAAGGGAAGTCAACGCTGGAAGTCGACGGGTACGGTGAGCGGCAGGGGTGAAGAGGCGGCGGTGAAGAGGCGGCGGTGAAGAGGCGGCGGTGACGAGATGGCGGTGAAGAGGAAGGTGCGTACGAATCAGACGCCGACAAGTTCGCGAGCGGCGAGCGTCTGCGTCCGCTCCGGGCCGACGCTGACGATTTCGATCGGCACGCCGACGAATTCCTCGATGCGTTCGAGATAGCGGCGGGCGTTGGCCGGGAGCGACGAACGATCCTCGACGTCCCGAAGTTCTTCGGACCAGCCGGGGAGGGTTTCATAGACCGGTTGGACGAGTCCCAGCCGATCGGCGTCGGGGCGGAATCGGTCGGAGACCGTTCCGTCGGCGAGGCGGTAACCGACACAGAGCTTCAGCTCGTCGAAGCCCGAAAGCACGTCGAAGAGGGTGCAGGCGATGCCGGTCACGCCGCCGATCATGCACGAGTAGCGGACCGCGACGAGATCGAGCCAACCGCAGCGCCGCGGCCGGCCGGTGGTGGTCCCGTACTCGCGACCGCGCTCCCGAATGCGCTCGCCGATGGCGTTGACCTGTTCGGTCGGGAACGGGCCGGCGCCGACGCGCGTCGAGTAGGCCTTCATGATCCCGTAGACGATGTCGATCCTGCTTCCCGGGACGCCCGTGCCGGCCGGGATGCCTAGGGTCGAGCAGTTCGAGCTCGTCACGTATGGGTACGTGCCGTGATCGATGTCGAGGAGGCAGGCGTTGGCGCCTTCGAAGAGGAG
Source organism: Phycisphaerales bacterium (assembly GCA_044220875.1). Lineage (GTDB taxonomy): Bacteria > Planctomycetota > Phycisphaerae > Phycisphaerales > SM1A02 > JAEUIT01. Next base: position 79,262 of record JBGAQH010000005.1, read on the forward strand.
CGACTTGCCTTGGGCGAGCCGATCGTGGAGGAGATAGACCGTGTCGGTGACCAGGGGCCGGATGCGTTCGCCGACCGCTGCGAAGTGCTCGGCGAGCTCGTCGGCGCGAAGCGGCCGGGTGCGCACGCCGAGGGCTTCGAGTTCGGCAGTTCGGATGCCGCAGACGACGTCGAGCTTCCTGCGGAGGATCGTCGGCTCGAGCAGGTCGCCGACCCGGATCGCCGTCGAGCGCGAGATCTTGTCGGCGTAGGCCGGTCCGATGCCGCGCCGGGTGGTGCCGATCGAAAGGCCGCCATTGTCCTTGCCGGCCTTCGAGGCCAGGAAGTCCTCAAGGGCCGCGTCCTGCTCCTTGTGATAGGGCATGACCACGTGGGCCCGGTCGCTCACCCGCAGGTTCGCGGCGGAGATGCCCCGTCCGCGCAGCTTCTCGATCTCGTCGAGAAGCTTCTCCGGGTCGATCACCGTGCCATTCCCGATCACGTTCATCTTCTCGGGATAGAGGATCCCGGAGGGAATCAGGTGGAGGGCGTACTTCTGGTCGCCCACCACGACGGTGTGTCCCGCGTTGGCGCCGCCGTTGTAGCGGACGATGGTGTCGTATTGGGCGGTCAGGAGGTCGACGATCTTGCCTTTGCCCTCATCCCCCCATTGAAGGCCGACGACGGCGGCGTTTCGCACGTGCGTCGGATGCGGCGAGGCGTACGGGGGACGCTGGGAGATGGGGGAGGCGGGTGGGGTCATCGAGACAGGGCGAGATCGAAGGGGAGGAGTCGGGCCGCGGCGATTGTACGCGGACGTTCCCCTCAAGCGGGCCCGACGCACGGCCGATGAAGGGAGCGATCGTGAGCACACCTGGATCATCAGCCTCGAACTCCGGACACGGCACCGGCCGCGACGATGTCGTGCGCATCAAGTGCCCGAAGCTTGATTGCCAGCGCATCCTGGCGGTGCCGATCAACGCTCGCGGAAAGCTCGTCCGCTGCCGGAACTGCGGCACCAACATCCGGATCCCGGCCGCGGCCACGAAGCCGGTTCCCAAGCCGCCCGAGCGCGACAAAGACGCCGCGTGATCGGCGGGACGCCGACGGACCGACGGGGGCCCCGCTACGCTGAAGCCGCTCTTCGCTTCAGCCCGTGAACGACCCCGCAACTGCACCCGAACCACCCGAACCGTCCGACGCACCCCGTGCGGCGGGCGGTTTCCGTTTGCCGCTCCTCGCCGAGTCGGGATCGCCCGGAATTCCCGCCGAGAGGTCCGAGAGCGCCGCGACCGCGATGGCCCGACTCCCGGCCATGGCCTCCCCGAAGGTCCGCGGGATCTACGCCCACGTCCCGTTCTGCTTCCACAAGTGCCACTACTGCGACTTCTACTCCTTCGTGGACCAACAGGACCGTCAGCCCGCCTACGTCGCCCGTCTGGAGGGAGAGGTCGCCGCGGCCGCCGACCGAGGGCTCCTCAACCAACCGATCGAGGCGATCTTCGTCGGCGGCGGAACGCCGACGCTCCTGCGGCCTGCACTCCTCGGTGCGGCGCTTCGCGCCCTTCGCGAACGCGTAAGACTCGCGCATGGCTATGAGTGGACGGTCGAAGCCAATCCGGAAACGGTGACCGAGGAGATTGCCGCGGTCCTCGCCGAGGGCGGCGTGAATCGGGTGAGCGTGGGAGCCCAGAGCTTCGTGCCGCAGCACCTGAAGACGCTCGAACGCTGGCACGATCCGGCCAACGTCGGTCGGGCCATCAAGCGACTCCGGGACGCGGGGATTCGCCGCATCAACGTCGACCTGATCTTCGGAATCCCCGGCTCCACGCTCGAGGACTGGGCGAGCGACCTTGATCGCGCCCTTGAACTCCACCCCGAGCACCTCTCCTGCTACGGGCTGACCTATGAGGCCAATACCGCGATGACCAAGCGCCTCGAGCGCGGGATGTTCGAACCCTGCGACGAGGATCTCGAGGCGGCGATGTACGAGCTGACCCTCGACCGGCTTGCCGCAGCGGGGTTCGAGCACTACGAGATCTCGAATTTCGCCCGCCCCGGCGAAGCCTGCCGGCACAACCTCCTCTACTGGCAGAACGCCGACTGGTGGGCTCTGGGCCCCAGCGCCAGCGGTCACGTGCAGGGGGTGCGCTGGAAGAACGTGCCGCGCTTGAGCGAGTGGCTGGAGAGCGAGGGCATGTCCCCGGCCATCGACGTCGAGCAGGTTGACGAGTCGACGCGCAACGGTGAGCTTCTCATGATCGGGCTTCGCCTGCGCGACGGCCTCGCGGACGCCGTGGTCGAACGGTGCTGCTCCGGCAGCGAGGGGCAGGCCCGTCGCGACGCGATCCGCCGTCACTCGACCGCCGGACTGCTCGAGCGGGCCAACGGCCATCTGCGATTCACCCGCGCCGGGCTCCTGCTTGCGGATGAGGTGCTGGCGGATCTTGTCTGAGCTCAGCGACCGTCGGCGTCGGGAGTTTCCGCGGGCGCGCCGGACGAGTTGCCGCTCATCATCGCCTTCAGTTCCTGCTCGAGCCGCGGGCGGAGCGACGGCTCAGACTGCTCGATCGCCGCCTTCATCATGGCGATCGCCTGGTTCAGCTCGCCGCGCGCCTCATGGACCTTGCTGAGGGCACGAAGCGACGTGCAGTCCTTGCCGCCGGAGACGTCGACGGCGGCCTTGGCCAACCGGAAGCAGCGATCGAGCACGCCCGGCTCGGCCTTGCGGACGAGATCGCGGAGCGCGAGTCCGCGCAGGGCGATGACGTCCTTGCGCTCGATCGCGGTGGCGTCGATCGTCGCAAGGGTCTTTGCCGCCGCTTCCTCTCGCCCCAGGGCCCGCTCGAGCGCATAGCGCGTCTGGAGAAGCTGTTCGGCGTAGGCCGGCCAGAGCCGGGCGAGTTCCTCGTAGCGCTCCATCGCGGTCTTCGGGTCGCTCTTCACGAGCGAGTCCATCGAGGCGCGGAGCGCCTCGGCCTCGCGGACGTTGGCGGTGTCCTTCTCCCGATCCCAGGTGCCGTCAAGGATCTTCGGCACCACGAGATCGAGGGTCTGCGGGTGGCCGATGTACTCGAGCGTGCCATCCTTGCCGACCACGAAGCTCGCCGGAATCGCGGCCAGCGCCGCCCCGTTCATGTAGGCGCGGTAGGTCGCGCTGGTGCCGTCCCACGCGACGCGATAGTCCATGCCCTCGCCGCGCATGGCGACCATCGACTGCACCGCCGGGAGCTCGTTGCGTCCGTCGCGGGCCGTGACGCCAATGACCACCAGGCCCTTGTCGGCGTAGTGATGTTGGAGCGCCGTGAGGTGGGCGATGCCCGAGATGCAGGGGCCACACCACGTTGCCCAGAATTCGATGACGTAGACCGTGCCCCGCTCGAGCGTCTTGACCGGCTCACCCTTGAGCCACGAGGTGATCGTGAGCTGCGGCGCCTTCTGGCCGGCAGCCAGCCGCGGCGAGGCGACGCGCTGCTGCGGCGGCCGCGCCGGCGTGCTTGGAGCGCTGGGCGGATCGCCGACGGCAACAATGAGGGCCAGGGATGCCGCGGCGAGGGTGGAAACGATCATGGCACCAGCGTACCGGCGCCCGCACTCCGGACGAGTCGATCAGTCGCGCGATCGGCCGAAGAAGCGGGCGAGCTCCTCCAGCAGGCAGTGACGGGTGCCCGAGGCCATCGGGCGGGTCTCGGCGATCCGGCGGGCCCAGGCCTCGACCAGCGGGGCCGACGCGGCGCAGCAGGGGCCGTAGGTGAAGAGCACCGACCGGCGGGCCTCGCGCACGATCTCCAGCGTGTTCACCGGCTCCTCCCGTTCCATCGGCACCAGCGTGGTGCCGGCGTCCGTTCGGAGTCGCAGGAGGGATGGGCGCATGGCAGTCATGCCTGATTCATCGGCAAAGTCTCCCTGCGGCTCCCACCTTCTCCTCACTTCCCCGCGCCCTGACGGGCCGTGGCGGCTGCGAAAGCTGGGTGGGCGCCGCGGAAGTTTCCGCAGGCCGCACAGACCTCCGGGCTTGCCATGCGCCAACGCGCAAAGGTCGACAGCGTTCCTTGCTTCACAGGATGACTATTGGAATGTGAACGTTGACGGAGCCGGCGAGCCCGGCGCCAACGACTTCCGTTGACGCGTCGGATCGCGGCGGTGTGCAAGGAGCGAACCATGAACTCGATCCCACTCAATGCCAGCAACGAACGCCGCGCCGTTGGTCGCGCCCTCGCTCGATGCGGGCCGATCGTGTTGCTTGGCGTCCTCGGCGCCGCATCGATTGCCGGCCAGAGCCTTGCCCAATCGGTCGAGGCGGTCGGCACCTTCGGGCTTCGGGCCAACGGCGGTGCGCTGCACAGCGTGCAGAGCAACGCGGTCCTTGGCGTCGAAGTCGGCACCGTCCGATTCGTCGGCTCCGCGGTCGATCCGGGAGGGGCGTGGGAGGCCTCCTGGGACTACACCGCCGATCTTGATCCGAACGGCAACGCGAAGCTCAACGGCTCGACCACGATCGTCAACAAGTCCGCGCAGGCGACCGACTTCGACCTTTCCTTCGAGGTGCCGATCTGCCCGTTCATCCAGAACGCCAGTCGCATGGGCGGCGCGTGCACGATCAAGCTGACCGCCGACGCCAACGGCGGCGCGATCTCGACCGGCGGCGGCAATGCGGTCTTCACCGCGCTGGCCGACGGCGCGGGCAGCAACAAGATCTTCCACGGCCCATTCAACATGGGCACCACCGGCTCGGGCACCGCCCAGACCGCCAACGTCTTCGGCGCCCCGTTCCCAGCGGCAGCGGCCGCGGCGGTCACCACGGACTTCGGCGTGCGGCACGTCTTCAAGCTCACCGACGGTGACACGGCGCTCATCACGAGCAACCTCGTCGTCGGCGGCGATCAGGCGAACTTCGTCGCCTGCCAGCAGCCGATGCAGCCGCCCGCCGCCGGCGCTCCCGCCGCGCCCGCGGCACCCGCCGCCGCACCTGCGGCGCAGAGCTCGGTGGGCAACGGGCCGACCACCAGCTCGGTCACGCTCGGCGGTTCCTCAAACGGCAAGGTGACCATCGCCGCCGAGAAGGGGGCCAAGAAGGCCGCTCCGGCCAAGGCGAAGGCGAAGACCGCAGCCTCGCCGGCGAAGACCAGCCGCAAGCCCACGCCCACCTTCCGCAAGCCGTTCAATCCGCTTTCGCCCCGGAACTTCCGCTGACGCAGACGGGTCGACCGCGCATCTCGTTGACGACGCATCACCCTCGGCGGACCACTGGCGTCCCCGGGGGTGCCTGCGTTGGGGCATGGTGCGTCAGTCGGGGTCGTCGATGCCGCGGCCGCGGGAGACGACCTGGAGTTGGATCACCGCCTCCAGCGAGGACGCGGCGATGCTGCCGCGCGGAAGCCATCCCCACACCGACGCGAAGTCGGATCCGTTGTAGCCCTTGGGGGCGAAGCACCACGCGATGGGCACGCGCTCGTTGAGGTCCTTCCAGTTGCCGACCATCGGCCATGGGTCCGCCACCTTCAGTTGTCGGATGGCTTTCCCGCGCAGTTCGTTCGGGTCGAAGGGGACCCAACCGGCGTCGGGCACATAGACCTCGCACCAGCTCGTGAGCGTGGTCTGCTTCGAGCCGCGGCCGGACGCGTCACGATCGGTGGACTCGAGGAATCCGATCACCGGTCGCGCCGGAATCCCGCCGGCGCGAAGCGCCGCCACGCAGAGGGCGACGAGATCGTGCCCGGAGCCGCGGCCGTACTCGGCGGCCGACGCCGCGCCGGCCATCTTCATGCCGACGACGCGCCCCTGGGCGCGTCGCTCCAGGCCGTCACCGCTGATGCTCTTCATGGTGATGCAGGCGGTGCGGATGATCTCCTTCGCGGCGTGCCACGGCGGCATGGACCGAAGCCTGTCGCCCACAGCCTTGGTGACGATCGCGGCGGCGAAGGGGCGATCGCTCTCGATGCCCTTCTGGGGCTTGAGCGCTTCCTGGACCTCCTCGGGCCACTCGCGCGGCCAGGTCTTCTGACCCAGGAGCGTCTCGTCCACGCGGCAGCTCCAGACTTGGGCCCGCCAAGAGACGTTCCAGCGGATGACGGAACCGGCGAAACTCTCGACCGGAAGGACCGCGAAGGTCATGCCGAGCTCCTGCTTCTCGTCGAGGCGGGCCCGCTGGGTGATGGTGCGGTCGGCGGCGCTGTCGAGGAAGAGCTGGGGCTGGAGCGTCGTCGGATCGATCTTGCTGAAGGGGCCGCGCATGATCATCGGCAGCGCGAAGGGCGTACCGTCGAGGTTGATGGCGCGGTCCTTGTCGCTCGATGGGAATCCAGCCAGGACGACCTCGTACTTGACGTCGTAGAGCTTCGGCTCGTAGCGGTCGATGGCCCGCGGCCCCAGGGCGACAGGGGGCTTCGCCGGCGGCGACGTGGGCGAGGTGCGGGGCTGGGCGGGCGACTGGGCTGCCGGTGCCGCCGCGAGACCCCCCAGCACGAGGCCGCAGGCGGCGAGGACAGTGAGGGCGAGTGGGGGTCGTGTGCGGGCCAAGATCGTCTCCGTGTGGTCGGGTCGCCCAGTGTCCGGCTCGGGCGTGCGTCGTGACCCATCGTCCGTATCGAGGGCCGCTCCGGTTCCGCGAAAGTCCTTCCCTGCTTGGCGAGGTCGTCCAACTCAGGAAAGGAGATTCATCTGGCTCGTCGGGTCGATCCACTCCTGCAGTTCGCTCAGGAACTGGGCCAGCACCAGGTTGGTCATGATGATCGCAAGGAAGCTGGCGACGAAACTCGAGGTCGCGGCCCGACCGACGCCGGTCGCCCCGGCGTTGCAGTGAAAGCCCTTGTAGCAGCTGATGAGGCCGATGCAGAGGCCGAACACCACGCTCTTCACGATGCCCGTGGCCGGTTCCCACCACGTCACGAAGAGGCTCGTGAAGTGCCAGTAGTCGGGGCTCGAGATGCCGTGGATCTTGACCGAGACGAGCCACGCCCCGAGCGAGCCGAGCATGTCGGAGTAGATCGTGAGGAGCGGCGTCATGATGACGCATGCCGCGACCCGCGGTGCGACGAGGGTGCGAATGGGGTCAGCGGCCATCGCCCGCATCGCGTCGAGCTGCTCGGTCACCTTCATCGAGCCGAGTTCGGCCGCCAGCGCCCCGCCGACCCGACCGGCAACCATGACCGCGGCAAGCACCGGTCCGATCTGCTTCGTCACCGCGGCATTGATCACGCCGCCCATCCGGTCTTCCTGGCCGATCGCCGCGAACTGCGAGTAGCCCTCGAGCGAGAGGATCATGCCGATGAAGACGCCGACGATGGCGACGACCGGCACGCTTGCCACGCCGACGCGAAAGAGCTGCGGGGCGAGCTGGCTCCACCGCAGCCAACAGCCCGGCCGCACGGCCATCCACCGGAACGTCGACAGGGCGAAGTCGGTGAAGCGTCCGAAGCCGCTGAAGAGCGAGAAGACGGAGATGCCAAGACCCGACACGGCGCGGGTGATGGGGAGCATCGGCGAATCGTACTCTGCCCACACGAACGAACGCGGAGCGACCTTTGGTGGCCGCTCCGCGTTCGTGATTCGCGAGTCGAGACGAAGGTCAGTCGCAGGGACCCCACGCACCGAGCAGCAGGGCGAGGTCGGCCTGACCGACGATGCCGTCCTGATCGATGTCGGCGATGCCGGACGTCGCCCCCCAGTTGCCGAGCAGGCGGGCCAAATCGGCCGGGCCGGTCTGGTTGTCGCCGTCAAGGTCACTGACGCAATCCTGCACTTCGACGCCGATCGGCAGGAGATCCTCGGGCAGGATGTTGTTCCACGCCGGACCGGTGTGCAGCGCCGGATCGAAGTTGGTGCGGCTTCGCAGCATCGAAACGCGACCTGCAACCGGCTTGTTGAAGAAGGGATTCGTGGTGTCGATCCCATAGCCGCCGGTGGCGAGGAGCTTCACCGGCTTGAGGCCGGTGGGCGTCGAGACGTAGACGGTGCCGTCATCGCCGGCGCTCAGTCCCTTCGGATCGACGAGGCCCGAGACCGGGATCGTGCTGAAGATCGCCGCCTTCGAGTCGGTGAGCTGCACCGCGCGATAGAGGACATCGCCGGCATCGCTATCGAACCAGACCGATCCGTCGAACGGGTTCACCGTGACGGATCCGTCGCCCGCCAGCTCGAAGTTGGTGGGAATCGTCCAGGTGTCGACGACCTGCAGACTCTTGTTGAGCCGGGTGATCTTCTTCTGCGGCATGCTGTAGACGATGATCTCGTCCTTCAAATCGTCGTAGGCCAGCGCGGTCGGCGTCGGAATCGAGCTGGTGGCGTTGCCGAGCGTGCCGTCGGGCTTGAGGCAGTAGACCTTCGCGCCGTCATGGGCGTAGATGAGGCCATCCCGCCCGACCGTGAAGCGCTTCAGCGTGTTGAAGCCGCCCAGCGGCGTCTGCTCGCCGGTCGCCGTGTCGATGCGCCGAAGCTGCGTGATGGCGGCGACCGCGCTCGTGTTCACGATCGCGATGGCGTCTTCGCCGTCGGCGTCGACCAGCAGGTCCGAAACGCCGAAGATCGGGCCCAGCGAGTTCAGGTTCAGCGATCCGCCACCGAGCCCTTCCAGCGCCAACGGGGCGATCTTGTCCAGCATGAAACTCCCGCCGGTGTTGCTGAAGCTCATGAGGAGGATCGGCTTGACGACGAGATACCCGTCGATGACGCGGTACTTTCCGTCGCTCGAGGGATAGGCGATCGCAGTCACGGTGCGGACCCATGAGGGGTCACTCTGGAAGGCCAGATCCACGGCCGTCGCCGTGACCTCCTTCGTGGCAAAGGGATCCTGGAACGTGTTCACGGGGACGTCCGCTGGATCGCGATAGCGAATTCGGACCCCGTTCGCGTCCGCGATCGACTCGTTCAGCGTGACGCAGTGGCCGCCGCTGCGCTGGACGAGCGGCTTGCCCTGATAGCTGCCGATGACGGAGTAGCGCCCGTAGACGAAGGCGATGATCCCGCCTTGCGTGCCCTTCTTCGCCATGCGGAAGGCCCGCGGCGTGTAGTCGTCGCTGAGGTAATAGAACGAGGCGGTCATGAAGGGGGCCGACGTCGCGACAAACGCGTTCGTGCCCAGGGCCCACCCGCTTCCGGTGCCGTCGATCGGATCGGTCCCCATGAGGATGCCGAGGGTGCCGATCCAACTCGACGCGAGCGTGTAGTTGGCGTTCGACTGCCAGTTGTGGGCGCCCGGCTCAATGAAGGAGAAGCCGTGGTTGGCGGCGTAGGCGAAGAGGTTGAAGGTGCCGGTGGGCACGCAGTACATCTTGCCGTCATTGCCGAGGCCACCGGCACAGCAGTCGTCCCGGATCTGGTCGAGGTCGGGCATGTGGGTGACGCGGTAGTGGTAGTTGCCGCTGCTGACGTAGTCGTGGATGGTGATGTCCGCGCACGCGACGGCGCTCGCGAGGGACGCGAAGGCGGCGGCCACACTGGCCGTGAGGGCGTCGGAACGTCCCATGAACTCTGGCATCGGATTGCCTCTCTCTCTCTGGCAGGCGATCGTTGGAGCCGCACGAACATCGCTGGCTCCCCGCAGGAAGGCGCAGTATCGCCGATTCGCTGCGGCGAAAAGGTGCGGAATCTCGCACCACTCGTTCATAAACATCGGAGTTTCCTTCGAGAGATGCGGCGGCGCAGGAAAAACGGCGGGCCCGAGGTCGGGCCCGCCGTGTCGTGCATGGGAGTCACGCCTTTTTGGGGCGAGTGAAAACCCTCAATCTCAGCCGGGGCAGGGTCCCCACGCCCCGAGGAGCGTGGCGAGGTCGCCGGCGTCGACGCTGCCGTTGCCGTCCAGATCCGCAGCGCCCGTGCCGCCCCACGCGCCGAGGAGCGTGGCGAGGTCACCGGCGTCGACCGAACCGTTGTGGTCCAGGTCGGCCGGGCAGGGATTGCTGTAGACGCAGTCGGGGTTCGCAAGACCGGCGCTGTCGTCGGACGTCGCCGGGTTGAAGGTGCCCATCGTCCAGGTGTGGGTGCTCGGGCAGTACTTCACGTGGCTCGGCGCGAAGGTGCCGTCCGGACCGACCTTATTCGCCGAGTAGACCCACTCCGACGAGGTCGGCGGAACCGCCGCATCGACGACGAGGGCGACCGAATCGACGACCGACGCCCACGGCGTGCTGTCGAGGACGCCGTCATCGTTCGTGTCGAGGTCCTGGCCGTTGGCGCCGGTCCAGCCCCAGACAAGCATGTGGGTCACGTTGTCGGAGTTCTCGAAGGTGAGGCCCGTGGCGATCACCATGTCCGGCACGTACCCGCCAAGGGTGTAGGTGCTCTTCGCCGCGAAGAAGAAGCCGTCCGACGGGATGGTCTGACCATCGAGCGAAACGGCCATCTCGACGACGCCCGAGCCCTGGGCCGCGCTGCCGTCGCCGATGACGACGTAGGTGAGGCCGGTGAGGTTGGTGCCAGCCTCGGCGCGGAGCTCGAAGTACTCGTCGTTGTCAGCGCCGGTCTGATCGGTGCGGATCTCGCTCAGCGTGACGGCGGGCGGGGTGGTCGCAAGGCAGTTGGCGTTCGCGGCCTTCACGCAGACCGAGTCCCATGCGGTGGCACAGCAGGCCGGGTCGACAGCGCAGACCGCGTTGCAGCAGTCGGCGTCGGAGCAGCCCGGAACGGCGGTGACGGTGAAGCAGTCGGCAAGCTTCGCGTTGCCGCAGGGATTCGGCGGCGGGCAGGTCGCGTTCTCGCTGCCCGGGGTGTCGTTGGTGAGGACGTCGAAGAAGCCGATCGTCCACGTGCCGTCCGGCGTGCACTTGTAGGCGTGCGACGGGGAGAAGGATCCGTCGGGTCCGACCACGGTCGGGGCGTAGCCGCAGGCCACGTCCGGTCCGGCGAGCACGATCGCGTCGATCACGCTCGACCACGGGGTGACGTCCAGCGTGCAGTCGTTGTTGGTGTCGAGGTCCTGGCCGAGCGAACCGCTGAAGTTCCACACGATCATGTGGGTGACGGTGTCGCCATCCTCGAAGTTGAGGCTGTCGCGGATGAGATCGGGGTTGCCGAGCGTGAAGGTGCTCTTGGCGACCACGAAGTAGCCGTCGGCCGGAATCGTGCCGCTGAGGAGCGAGACGCTCTCGATGACGCCGTTCAGGTCGACGCCGTCGCCGATGACGACGTAGGCGGCGCCGTTGAGCGAGGTGCCCGGCTCGCCCTTGATCTCGACGAACTCATCGTTGTCCGCGCCGCTCTGGCCGATGCGGATCTCGTTGATGGTCACGCTCGGGGCGGTGCCGGTGGCGCCGCACTGCGTGCCGGCGATGGTCACGCAACCCGCATCCCAGCCGGTGGTGCAGCAGGTCGGATCGACCGCGCAGACGAGGTCGCAGCAGTCGACGACGTCGCAACCCGGAGCGGCGTGCTCGAGGAAGCAGCTTCCGCCGCCGCCGCAGGTCGGGCAGCCGAAGTTCTCGTAGCCGGGCGTGTCGACGCCGAGGCCCGGATCGAACGCACCGATCTTCCAGTCGCCGTAGGGCGAGCAGCGATAGATGTGTCCCGGCGCGCCGCCTGCGTCCGGCCCAAGCACGGTCGGGCTGTAGACGAATTCGTTGGTGCCGCCGGGAGTGCCGAAGAGAATCGCCACCGAGTCGGTGATCTCGCTCCACGGGGTGAGATCGAGAACGCCGTCGTTGTTCGTGTCGAGGTCGTTCGACGCCGTGCCGGTGTAGTCCTTCACCAGCATGTAGGTGACGTTGTCGCCGTTCTCGAAGTTGAGGCCACTGGCCGCGGTCACGAAGTCGGGCGTCTGGCCGCCGAGCGTGAAGGTGGGCTCGGCGACGAGCAGGTAGCCATCGGCCGGAATCGTCAGGGCCGAGAGATTCACCAAGGCCTCGACGACGCCGGACCCGCCGGTGCCGTCGCCGATGGCGATGAAGGTGTAGCCGGCGAGCGAGGTGCCCGGCTCGCCGTGGATCTCGAAGTACTCGTCGTTGTCGGTGCCCGGCTGGTCAGCGCGAACTTCGCTGAGCTGCAGCGGAATGGTCGTGATCTCGCACACCGGGTTCGCGGCGCCGACCGTGTCGGTGCCGGCCGTCGGGTCGGCGTTCGCGACGTTCCAGGCGTTCGGGTTGTTGTCGCAGGAGTAGACGTGCTGCGGCACGTTCGCGCCATCCGGCCCGACGATGTTCGGGCTGTAGACGAAGTCGGCGGAGATGCCGTCGGGATCGGGCACCACCACGATCGAGACGCTGGAGAGAATCGAGCTCCACGGAAGGACCGCGTCGAGGAGGCCGTCGTCGTCCACGTCGACGTCGCTGCCGACGGCGGCGAAGAGATCGGTCACCAGCATGTGGGTGACGTTGTCGTTGTCCTCGAATGGGAGGCTCGCGGTGACATCAGCCGTGCCGAGGGTGAACGTCGACTCGGCGATGACGAGGTAGCCGCTGGCCGGAATGGTCAGGCCGCTCAGGTTGACGACCGCTTCGATGTAGCCGTTCTGCGCCGGGGGCGAGGCGAAATCGTTGTCGCCGATGACGATGTAGTACACGTTGTTGAGCACCGTGCCGGGGGTGCCGCGAATCTCGATGTACTCGTCAAGGTCCGGGCCGGGCTGGCCGGTGCGAATCTCGCTGATGGTCGGTCCGGTGCCCGCGAAGGCGGTGGCGCCGAGGCCGGTGCCCACGCCGGAACAGAGAAGAGCCGCCAGGCTCGCCGTGGCGAGGGGGCTAAAACGATGCGACATACGGATCTCCTGAGGGAACTGAAGTCAATGGGGACGGAGGCTGCTGCACGCCGCGACGCTGACCGACGTGGGCGGGCGAGCAAGCAATGACAGCGTTCGCCGTCACGCGCCATCGCGCAACGTCAACGCCCGCTCAATCTCCATACCCCGTGCAGTCGTTCGCCGAAGCGAATCAGAGTCTACGGCGCGGCCCCGGTCGGGAGAAGTGCTCATCCGCGAGGAGCGGCGGATCTCACCGGATCCACATCAAACGCGGGGCCAACGCCCCTCTCCGGCGGCATGCGGAGCGACCGAGAAACTCGGCGAGGCGGAACGAAAGCGTCCCCGTCCGCGGAGCATTCCTCGCGGAAGCTCGCACGGACGGGGACGCAGATCGATCTCGGATGACTGGCGTGTCAATCTGGGCTGAGTTGTCCCAGACGATTTCCCATGCCTTCGTTGCCGGCCTTACTTGGTCGGCTCTTCCGGCTGACGGCTCGGCTGCTTGGTCGAGCTGGCCTTTGCCGGTGCCGCGACGCTTGCCTCGGACGGCGTGACGTCACCGCCCTCCGGGATGTCCGCGAGGTTGAAGGACATCGGGGTCAGGAAGATCTCGACCCGTCGGTTCTCGCGAGCGCCCTTCGCGCCATTGACGACCAGCGGACGGAACTCGCCATACCCGGCGACCTGGAAGCGACCGGCCTTCACGCCGCCCCGCACGAGCTCGTCGCGAACCGAAATGGCCCGGTGCGCCGAGAGGTGCACGTTCGTCGGGTGTTCCTTCTTCACGCGCACGATCGGCTGGTTGTCGGTGTGGCCGACGACCTTGACTTCGAGTTCCTTCGCGTCGGCCGTGTTGAGGATCGGAGCGATCTTGCGAAGCACTTCGCTCGCCTTGGCGCTCAGGACCGCCGAGCCCGAATCGAAGGTGACGTCGCTCTTGAAGCGGAGCATGCCGCGCTTGGCGTCGAACTCAAGCAGGTCCGGGTACTGACCGGCAATGACCGTGAGGGCCTCGTTCACCGAGTCGGCGAGCGGGCCGCTGTTCATGCCATTGATGCGCTTGAGGAGCTCCTCGTAGCGGGCCTGCAGCGAAGCGAGATCGCCACCGCCGTTCTTCATCATGTCTTGGGCGAGGCGAAGGTCCTCGGCGGCCTTGGCCAGTTGCAGGCGCAGGGCCTCTTCGTTGGCTCGCGAGGAATCGAGGTCGCCCTGGAGCGTGAGCACCTGCTGCTCCTTGCTCCGGTAGGCGGTCATGAGGTCGTCGTACTTCGCCTGCGGGATGCAGCCGGTGAGGCCGACCAGCGAGAGGCCGGCAAGCAGCGAGAGAAGAAAGCGTGAACGGGCCATGGTGGGGTGCCTTCGAGAGCGTCTCCGAGGGTTGGGCCATCCGTTGGCTCCAACGTCGGTGTGGAGATCGTTTCGGAGTCTATCGGATCCTCGGAGCCTCGGAGGCGAGTCTCGGATGATCGCCGGCGGGGCTGCCACCATCGACCGCACGGCGGCTCGATAGAGTGCTCCGGCGCCGGAGTCGCTTGCCATGCCGTACCCGTTGCCCAACCTTCAGCTCCCGGCGATCGAGCTCGCGCCGCGCCTCCTGGGCTGCATCCTCGAACGCCGGGAGGCGGGCTGCCTGCGGGCGGGGGTGATCGTCGAGACCGAGGCCTATCCGGGCGGGGACGATGTCGCGAGTCATACCTTCGGCGGTCGGCGGACCGCGCGGAACGCCTCGATGTGGCGACGGGGAGGCTGCGCGTACGTGTACTTCACCTATGGCATGCACTATTGCCTCAACGTGGTGAGCGGCCCCGCCGAGTCGGGCGAGGCGGTGCTGATCCGGGCCCTTGAACCCTTCGACGGGCTCGCCGAGATCGCAGCACGGCAGCCGCACCTCGCCTGGCGGGATCGCTGCCGGGGGCCAGCACGGCTGTGCGTGGCGCTCTCGGTCGACCGAAACCTCGACGGGGTCGATCTTCAGGCGGACGGCGGGCCACTGACGCTGCGACCGCCGCGGCTCGCGCCCCCGACGGTTGCCGACGGCCCCCGTATCGGCATTGCCTCGGCGGGAGCCTTCGCCCTGAAGCCATGGCGGTTCTGGGTCGCCGACTCGCCCTTCGTCAGTCGCGGCGGGTACCCGCAGAGGCTCGCGCCGTGGGTGCGGGAAGGTCGGTCGAACGGGCCGTAGGGGCTCCGCGCCGAACATTGGGGAGAGCTTCGCAGGGCCGCCGGTGTGGAAGTTGCGTATCACTCGCCGATAGACTCGGTACTTTCGCACCTGCGAAGGGGCCGGTCCGACCTCCTTGTCCACGCTCCTTCGGGGAGCGGATTCGCACTCGACGGTGATGCAACTCATGGCGACTGGACAGCCGGAAACCGATTGGAAGGCGCTCCTTGCATCTGCGGGGCCCTATCCGTTGGAAGCCTTCGCATTCGTGCGCGACGGGCTCAGCCACACCGTCGAGCAGGTGCACGTCGCCGCCGAGGCGATGGACGCCGGCGCAGAGGCCGCGACCTCTGGCGGGGGGATGGCGGGGACGCAGCCGGCCGAGGGAAGCTCGATGGTCGGCCGGATGCAGTCCGACTCGCGGCACGTGAGCGGTCAGCAGTTGTGCCTGGGCCTTCGCGACTACGCCATCCGACGCTACGGCATGATGACGCCCGCGGTCCTTCGCGCCTGGAACCTCCGCTCGACCGACGACTTCGGCCGCATCGTCTTCGCGATGATCGAGCATGGCCTCATGAGCAAGACCGCCGACGACTCGATCGAGGACTTCCGATCGGTCTACGACTTCGACGAGGCCTTCGCCCGCGAGGTGCTGATCCGTCATGTGGGCCGCTCGTGATTGCGGCCGTTCGTCATTGGGGTCGGGCCTGATCGCTCGCTTCGATCCACGGCCATGCCGGTGGCGGCTACGCTGACGACATGTCCCATGAGCCCGGCTCCGATGGCGGTCCGCCGCCCGCGACAACGCTCCACCTCTGGCAGATCCAGGGCGTCCGCGACGTTCTGGTGCTCTTCATCATCTTCGCCCTCATCGCCGTCGGCTATTGGCTGCGCGACGTCACCGTTCCGCTGCTCATCGCCTTGGCCCTCGCCTATCTCTTCGAGCCGCTCGTCCAGCGGCTCACCCGCTTTCGCGGCATCACCCGCACCGGCGCGGTGACGATCATCCTCCTCACGGTCGGAGTCTCCGTCACCATCGCGATCACGTTGACCGCGCCGTTCGCGATCGGTCAGACGGTGAGCCTCGTTCAGAAGATCCGCACCAGCGACTACTCGAGCATCGGGAAGAAGGTCATCGAGTACCTCCCCGAGCAGTACCGCGATGAATTGCGGCCGGCGATCAAGTGGCTCTCGCCCGAGCGTCCCGCGGGAGTGCCCGCGGAGGGAACGGGAGCGGATGTCGACGCCCCGACGCCGCCGACGGTGAGCACGAGGGCGATCGTCGCGAAGCCCGAGGGGGGGACCGCGGAGGACACGCCCGACGCGACCGCTCAGGACAACGAGCGGATCCGGGCGCTGGTGCGAGCGGAGCTCGACGCCCGCGGCGTGAAGGCGCCGGCGGCGCCCGAGGAGCACGCGGCCCGAAACGACGCTCCCTCGACCGAGACGCACGCCGACGGATCCTCGCCGTGGCGCGTGCTTGGTGCGTTGGGCTCGACGCCGGAGTGGGTCGCCTCGGTCTTCCTCGCCCTCGTCCAGTACAGCCTCATTCTCTTCCTCATCCCGTTCTACTTCTGGTTCTTCAGCGTCTCCTTTCCGAAGCTCCTCGAGTTCGGCCACTCGCTCATCCCGAAGAAGAACCGTCGCCAGACGCTCTACCTCATCGCCCTGATGGACCGCGCGGTCTCGGGCTTCGTCCGCGGGCGCATCGTCATCAGCGCGATCATGGCCGTCCTCTTCGCGATCGGCTGGCTCCTCTGCGGCGTGCCCTACGCGATCACGATCGGGCTTTTCGTCGGGGCGATTTCGCTCGTGCCCTATCTCGGCGGGGTCGGCGTTCCGATCGCCGTCGGGTTGCTCTTCTTCGAGCAGGTGCAGTTGCCCCCCGAGGCCCGCATGGCGTGGTGGGGCATCTTCCTCTGGCCGACGCTGGTCTTCGTCATCATCCAGTCGATTGAGGGCTACATCCTGACCCCGCTCATCGCCGGCAAGGCCACCGACCTCGATCCGGTCACGATCGTCGTGGCGATCATCGCCGGCGGCTCGGTCGCGGGGGTCTACGGCATGCTGTTGGCGATTCCCTTCGCGGCCTGCGGGAAGATCCTGATCACGCATCTCGTCTTGCCCAGCGTTCGGGCATGGAGTCGCGGCGAGGCGGCCGACCCGCTACCGATCGAGTCGATGCCGAGCGGCGATTGAGTTGGCTGCCGAACGCTCATCAGGAACCGATGCGGAAGCCGACAATCCGGTAGCGCCATGCAGCTCAGCGACCTCCTTCACGACGTGCCGGTGACCATCGCCGGCGGGACTTCCCTCAACCCGGCCATCGCCAGCGTCACCGACGACTCGCGGGCGGTAAAGGCGGGGGCGCTCTTCATCGCCCGAAGCGGAACGAAGTCCGACGGACGGACCTTCATCGCCGACGCGATCGCCAAGGGAGCGGTCGCGATCCTGAGCGATGGTCCGGTGGAGCTCCCCGAGACGGCCCGCGCCCGCGTCACGGTGGCCCTCACCAAGGACGGCGCGATGGCCACCGCGCTGGTCGGCGAGCGCTTTCATGGATCGCCGACGAAGCACCTCGAGGTGCTTGGCGTCACCGGGACGAACGGGAAGACGACCATCGCCCATCTCACCCAGCAACTCCTCACCAGAGCGGGTCATCGCTGCGGGCTCATCGGCACGGTCGAGGTCGACGACGGCCGCACCCGCACCCCCTCGACGCTCACGACGCCCGGCGCGCTGCAGCTCGCCGAGCTCTTCGCCCGCATGGTCGAGAATGGATGCGACTACGCGACGATGGAAGTCTCAAGTCATGCGCTCCATCAGCGGCGCGTCGGCGCGATCCGCTTCGCCTGCGGCACCTTCACGAACCTCACCGGCGACCACCTCGACTATCACGGCACGATGGAGGCCTACGCCGCCGCGAAGGCGATGCTCTTCGAGTCGCTCGACGCCGACGCCCACGCGATCATCAACATGGACGACCCATGGCACCGTGCCATGTGTGTCGGTCGGGCGCCGAGACTCCTCTGCTCGGTGAGCGATCCGCGGGCCGACTGCCGGGCGACGATCGAGGAGGTCGCCCTCGACTCGATGCGGGTGCGCTTCGAGGGACCGTGGGGCGACCTGCGCGTCCGCCTACCGCTTGTCGGTCGGCACAACGCGATCAATGCCCTCGAGGCGGCCGCCGCAGCGTGGACCCAGGGGGTCACGGCCGAGCAGCTCGCCGATGCGCTCGAGCACTGCGAAGCGCCCCCCGGCCGGCTCCAGCCGGTGCCGTTGGCCAGTGAAGTCGGCGGCTTCTCGGTGCTCGTCGACTACGCCCACACCGACGATGCTCTCCTCAACGTCCTCACCGCGCTGCGTCCGGTCGTGCCCAGCGGCAGCAAGCTCCGCGTCGTCTTCGGCTGCGGCGGCGATCGCGACCGGACCAAGCGACCGCGCATGGCCGCGGTGGCCTGCGCGAACGCCGACCAGGTGGTGATCACGAGCGACAACCCGCGCACCGAGCGGCCCGACGCCATCGTCGAGGACATCCTGCGCGGCGTGCCCGATGCGGCGAGGGGCAAGGTGCACGTCGAGGTCGATCGCGCCGTGGCCATCGCATGGGCGGTCGGCGAGGCCCGGACGGGGGACATCATCCTCATCGCGGGCAAGGGACATGAGGACTACCAGATCGTCGGCACCGAGAAGCGACAGTTCGACGATCGACAGCACGCCAACGACGCGCTGCGGCGTCGCGCTGCAGCGGGAGGTGTTCGATGAGCGCGTTCCTGTCGCCCGAAGCGATGCGGGAGGCGACCCGCGGCCGCTGGCTTCAGTCGCCGCGACCGGCGTGCAAGCCCGAAGGCATCTCGCTCGACACCCGCGAGGTCGCACCGGGCCATGCGTTTCTCGCGCTCAAGGGCGAACGCTACGACGCTCACGATTTTCTCCCGCAGGCAGTGACCAACGGCGCGGTGATGCTCATCGTCGAGCGGGCGGCCCCCTCCGTCCTCGCGGCGATCGGCGGCGAGATCGCCGTGCTGCTCGTCGAGAACACGAAGACGGCGTTGGCCGATCTCGCTCGGGCGTGGCGAGCGCAGCTCACCGGCACCCGGGTCGTCGCGGTCACGGGATCGGCGGGAAAGACCACGACGCGCCGCCTCATCGAAGGCGTGCTTGCGACCGAGCTGGTCGGCTCCGCGAGCCCGAAGAGCTTCAACAACGACATCGGCGTGCCCTTCACGATCCTTGCCGCGAAGCGCGAGCATCGCTTCCTCGTCCTTGAAATCGGCATGAACCATCCGGGGGAGATCATCGCCCTCGCCGAGATCGCCAAGCCCGACATCGCGGTCATCACCATGGTCGGTCGGGTGCACCTCGAGGGGCTCGGGAGCGTCGAGGCGATCGCGACGGAAAAGAGTGCGTTGCTCGTGCCGCTGGCGAGCGACGGCGTTGCCATCGTCAACGGCGACAGCACGCTGCTCAACGAGGCCGTCGCCCGTCGGCGCGTTCGGGCGAGGACCCTTCGCTTCGGCAATCGCGGCACAGGCCTCGACCTGCGGCTCGTCGAGCGGGCGGTGAGCGAGCGCGGACAGCGAATCGTCGTCAGCGACGGATTCGCCGCGGAGCTGCAACTGCCCGGCGAACACAACGCGACGAACGCCCTCGCGGCGATCGCCGTCGGCCGGGCCTTTGGGATCAGCGAGGCCAACATCAGGGCCGGATTGGCCGCGGTGGCTCCTGCGGGCATGCGACTCGAGCGGGTCGATCGCGGCGGCATTCACTTCTTCAACGATGCCTACAACGCCAACCCCGACGCCATGGCCGCATCGATGCGGGCCTTTGCGGAGATGACGCCCGGCGATGGGCGACGGGTGCTCGTCCTCGGCGACATGCTTGAGCTCGGTGCGGCCGCCGCGGATCTCCACCGCGAGGTCGGCACCGTCGCTGCGTCCATCGACCAGGCGACGCCGATCGACCTGGTCATCGCCGTCGGACGCTTCGCGTCGGAGACGGTTGCGGGACTCGTGTCACGCGGCTTCCACGGCACGGCGGTGACCTGCGCCGAAATCAACGACGCGACGCTGGCCCGCACCCGCGATCTCCTCCGCCCCGGCGACCGCGTGCTCCTCAAGGGAAGCCGCGGCTCCGCGATGGAACGCATCCTCGCGGCCTTCGCGGAGGGCGCGACGGCGCGCGGGTGAGGGGAGGGGATTCAACACAGAGGCACAGAGGACACAGAGAATCACAGAGAAGAAGTAGAAAAGGGGCCCCGCCCCCACGCGTGGTGGCGCGGCCCCTTTTCTAGTTCTTCTCTGTGATTCTCTGTGTCCTCTGTGCCTCTGTGGTGAACTCCGTCGTCACCCACCCGCCTGTACGGAGCATCCCCGACGCACTGGGCTTCTGGGCCAACGCCATTCTGCATGCCGCGGAGCGTGACCTGTGTCGCGGACGAGCCATCGGGGAGACTAGCCCAGCGGAGTCCACGCCCCGAGCAATACCGCGAGATCCGTCTGGCCGACCGTACCGTCGCGGTCGAGATCGGCGAGCGGATCGGGTGTATTCCACGCACCGAGAAGCATGGCAAGATCGATCGCCCCGACCGCTCCGTCGCCATCGAGGTCCCCGAGGATTCGCAGGGGAAGGGTCGGCAACGCCGCGATTCTCGAAATCGGCGGCCCGGCGAGCCCCGCGACCGGCTCGTTGAGGACGAGCAAGTCAGGAGACATGTCGGCGTCGAGGTTGCCCGTGATGACGAGGAGTGGCTGTCCCTCCGAGGTGAGGGACACGGCGTCGGCAACGGCCAGATTGTTGCTCCCGGGCGTGGTGTCGTTGCGCAGGATGCGGAGGACTCTGTCTCCGCCGCTCCGACCCTTCGCCGCGGCCACAACGACAATGTCGAGGTCGCCGAACTTGTCCTCGCCGAGATCGACGAGTGCCAGTGCCCCGACGATGGTGCCGGATGCGCCCACGGCAAGATCCACCGGTGGCGCGAAGCCAGGAGGGGAGACGGCGAGATTGCGGGCAATGCTCACGCTTCCGTCGTTGGAGTTCGATGTGACGATCTCGGGGAAGCCATCGCCGTTGAGGTCGGCCGCCTGAACGTCGATCGGTCCGTCGCCAACAGGGATCATTCCGCTGGCGTGGAGGCTTCCGGTGCCGTCGTTCACGAGAATCGTGACCGAGTCACCGCCGTTACTCCCGACGACCAAATCCACTGCGCCATCGAGGTCGAGATCAGTTGGGTCAACGGTGCAGGGCACTGCCGCCACTGGAATCTGCTGCAGCAAACGGAAATTGCCGCCGTCGAAGGTGTAGACCCACACAGAGGGCGATCCGCTCGACGCGGCGATGATCTCGAGTCCTGCTGTGCCGTCGAGCGCCGCGGTCGAGACCGCCATCGGCAACGACCCAACAGGGAGTGTGATGGGGGAGCCGAGCGAGGCGCCGTCGCTGAAGTAGACGTCGAGAATGCCGTCCACCGTACACGCGGCGACCACGTCGTCATCACCGTCGTCATCGATGTCGGCGACGCGTATCGCGGAGGGCAAGACGCCTGAGGGGGCGATGATGCCATCGGAGGACACAAGGTTGCCGTTCGCATCGATCGATACGTCGAAGAGAACCGCAATGGACCCCGGAGAACGGGTTGGCGCCACTGAGTCTGGAATGGCGAATGCCAAATCTGGAGCGTCGGCGTCGCCGTCGATGTCGCCGAAGGCTGCCGCTCGCGGAGCGCCCTGAAGATCCGCCACTGCAGAGGCTCCGAAGCCCACATCGCCAACGAGCGAGTCGACGATGAGCGACACCGTCGCGACGCCCGCGCCGTTCGCCAGCGGCGGCGCATACTCAAGGCGGATGTAGCGACCGGGCAAGCCAGGGAACAGCGTCACGTCGAACGGGCTCGTGATCTCGGGGGCCGAGAGCACTTCCATGACAACACCGACTGCGGGATCGAATCGACCTTCGGCACGAAGTTCAAGAAGTCCAGCGAGTGCCGCGGTGCCCAACGACTCGTGTGGCGCGGGCTCCACCACAAGTCGGTCGTGCTCGATGGACCTACCTTGCCCCGTGGCGCTGACGGTCAGGGCTCCCGAGTCTTCGCCGACGCCGGGCAGAATGCCGAATTGGACGTAGTTCTCGGAAACGCTCAGGGTGCCGATGGGTTCGCCCGGTTCGATGGTGCCGAAGTTCGCCAACTGTCCGCCGACGATCTTCCCGGCCCCGCGGAGCGTTCCATTCGGCGCAATCACCACCTGCGTTGAACTTCCGAGTGTGCAGTTGTGGTGCACCAAGGCATCACCGGCTCGGATTATCAGCGGTCCACCAGGCACCAGCGTCGACTCTTCGGCTACTTCAAGATGCCCAGTGCCTCCTGCTTCGGAACCGACCGCCAAGAGGTAGGAGATCGCGTAGTTTGCCAGCGTGGTTCCGCCGCGAACGAGAAGCGTTCCCTGGCCAGCCCCGCCCACGACAACGCCCGTCGCTCCTCCCACCACGATGGGGGGATGCTGAGCCCCGACGATCTCGAGCGTCCCCAACGACGATGGGGGCCCTGCGATGATCACGCCGCCGAAGTAGCTCTGGACGGCCCCACCGATCAGCGTCAGCGACGCTGGAACACCTGGAAGAGTTCCGATCCGCAGGTCACCCTCAAAAAAATCCTCGAACGAGAGATTGACGGAGACGAACTCGACATCGGCATTGTCGATGGTCAAACTCAGTGCTGAGCCTCCTGGTCCGGTGACGCTCACCGGCGTCGGCAGGGTCGTAAACAGAACAGGATCCGCTGCGGCGGGAACGCCGGCGGGCGACCAGTTCGTGGCCGCGTTCCACGAACCGCCCGCGAGATTGACCCAGCTCTTGACGGCGAGATCGTCACCCCGTGCGACCGAGGGCGCGACGCCGGCACCGATGATGAGCACGAGTGTGCCCGCAAGTCCAGACTGGCGGCACGGATGAGGCGACAGAACATGAGCGGGCGACTTCGTCTGGCGCATGACCAAATTCTGGCGATGGGGCCGGTGAATGCAAGCACCAAGGTTCCGCGACGGAACGAATCCCCACGGCTTTCGCGGAGGAGGGGATTCAACACCGAGGCACAGAGGACACAGAGGGCCACGGAGAAGAAGTAGAAAAGGGGCCGGGCGACCCAGCGTGATCGCGCGGCCCCTTCCTTACTTTGGCTTCTCTGTGAACCTCTGTGTCCTCTGTGCCTCTGTGTTGAACTCCGTCGTCACCCACCCGCAGGCGGCACCGGCACCGTGCTCCGGACGCTCAGTTCGACGAGCTGCGCATCGTCCACCGGGCCTGGGGCTTCGGTCATGAGGTCGCCGCCGGACTGGGTCTTCGGGAAGGCGATGACGTCGCGGATGTTGTCGGTGCCGACGATGTGCATCACGAGGCGGTCGAGTCCGAAGGCGATGCCGCCGTGCGGCGGGGCGCCGAACTTGAGGGCGTCGAGGAGGAAGCCGAACTTGATCCTCGCCTGTTCGTCGGTGAGGCCGATCAGGTTGAAGACCTTCTGCTGGACGTCCTGGCGGTGGATGCGGATCGAGCCGCCGGCGATTTCGCTGCCGTTGAGGACGAGGTCGTAGCCGGCCGAGAGGCACGCCCCCGGATCGCTCTCGAGAATCCCGAACTGGTCGGGATTCGGCGAGGTGAAGGGGTGGTGGAGCGCGACCCAGCGCTTGCCCTCGTCGTCGTACTCAAACATCGGGAAGTCGACGACCCAGAGGAAGTTCCACTTGCCCTCCGGAATCATGTTCATCTCGCGGGCCACGCGCTGTCGCAGTTCGCCCAGCGCCTTGAGCGCGACGTCCCAGTGATCCGCGGCGAAGAGGACCGCGTCACCGACCTGGAGGCCGAGCCGCTTGATGAGCTCCTCCTTCACCGGCTCGAGGAACTTGGCGATGCCCGTCTCGAGGCCCTTCTCGGTGAGCTTCACGACCGGGATGCCGCCGGCCTTGAAGGTCTTCACCCATTCGCTGTAGGCGTCGGTCATCTTGCGGGTGAGCTTCTCCGCGCCGCCCGGGACGCGGATGGCCCGCACGATGCCGCTGCGGCCATGCCGCGACTTCGCCAGCGCTTCCTTGAAGACGCCAAACTCGGTCTTGGCGGCGATGTCGCTCACGTCCTCGATCTCGAGGCCGTAGCGCGTGTCGGGGCGATCGATGCCGTAGCGGTCCATGGCGTGCTGCCAGGTCATCCGCTGGACGGTGCCGATGTCGTAGCTGAAGATCGACTGCCAGAGCTCGCGGACGAAGCCGGTCATCATCTGCATGACTTCTTCGCGCTCGACGAAACTCATCTCCAAGTCGATCTGGGTGAATTCCGCCTGGCGGTCGGCCCGCGGGTCCTCGTCGCGCAGGCACTTGCAGATCTGGATGTAGCGGTCGCAGCCGGCGACCATCAGGATCTGCTTGAAGAGCTGCGGGCTCTGTGGCAGGGCGTACCACTTGCCGGGGTGAAGCCGGGCCGGCACGATGAAGTCGCGGGCGCCTTCCGGGGTCGACCGGATCAGGAGCGGCGTCTCGATCTCAAGGAATCCGTTCTTCGTGAAGTAGTCGCGGGCGGCCTTCGTCACCTTCGAGCGCGTGGCCAGAATCGACTGCATGCGCGGCCGACGGAGATCGATGAAGCGGTACTTGAGGCGGATTTCCTCGTTGATCTTCTCGGCCTCGTATTCGTCCGGGAGAATCGGCGGGGTCTCGGTCTTGTTGAGGACCTCGACCTCGGTGGCGACAACCTCGACCTCGCCGGTGGCGAGCTTCGGGTTGGGGCTGCCGCCGCGGATCCGGACGGTGCCCTTGATGGCGATGACGTCCTCGCGGCGGAGCGAACGGCTGGCCTCGACGACGGCGGGGGGGACCTGCTCAAGGTCGAAGACGACCTGGGCAAGACCCTCGCGGTCGCGGAGATCGCAGAAGATGAGGCCGCGACCCTGATCTCGGTACGTGTTCACCCAGCCGCAGAGAACGACGCTCTGGCCGACGTGCGAGGGGCGAAGGGAGCCGCAGAGATGAGTACGCTTGAGCATTGGAGGACTCGCGATCCGGTGTGTCGGTGGCGTGATGCGAACCGACGTGGGCACAATTCGGGGCAACACCGGGGGGGGCACAGCCGGGGAAAAGCGAGGTAATGTACCACCATCTCCGCGGTGGTTCGGCGCTTGGGTGACTCGGTGCGGCGACGGCTCGGGCCGTCGTCCTGCCGCACCGCATCGCACCATCACGAACCTTGGGGACCGACCTCCCGTGACGGATCGTGGGCGTGACCAGTCCAGCTTCATCAAGCCGTTGCGCGGCAGCGGCTCGGGCGCGCCCGCGACCGACGCCGCCATGCCAGAGCCGGAGGACGCCGGCCCCTCCGCCGATGACCGCAGGCGCCGCGGCGCGGTGCTCTTCACCGCCTTTGAACCCTCGGGCGACGCCCACGCCGCTCCGGTCATCGCCGAACTCAAGGCCCGCGATCCGAACTTGATCGTCTATGCCTGGGGCGGCCCGCTCATGGAGGCGGCCGGGGCGACCATCATCAGCTCGACCTGCGACGACGGCGCGATGGGCCTCGACGGCCTGAAGAAGATCTCTGCGGTCCGCAGCGAAATTCAGAAGCTCAAGCGGTGGATCACCCAGCATCGGGTGGTCGTCCACGTGCCCGTCGACAGTCCGGCGGCGAACTTCCCGATCTGCAAGCACCTGAAGCCGAAGGGCGTCCGCATCGCCCATCTGGTGGCGCCGCAGCTCTGGGCGTGGGGACCGTGGCGCATCAAGAAGCTGCGGGCCTGCACCGACTGCGTGATGTGCCTCCTGCCCTTTGAGGAACAGTGGTTCCGCACCCGGCAGGTGCCGGCGAAATTCATCGGCCACCCGGTCATCAACCGCGAGCTCGATACCGATTCGATCAAGATCCGCGAGAAGACGATGCCGCAGGGGTCGCCGCGGCTCCTGATCCTGCCCGGCTCGCGCTCGAGCGAGGTGAAGCGAAACCTGAGCCTGCTCATCCAGAGCTTCATCGAGATCGCCGACCGGAACCGCGGCTGCGCGGGACTCATCGTGGCGGCGAACGAACGGTTAGCCCGACTCATCCGCAGCCTGATCGCGGACATACCCGTCGGGCTGCACATCGTGATCGGGGACATCGACGCCGCGATTCACTGGGCGGACCTGGCCATCACCGTCTCGGGCACGGTGAGCCTCGACCTCACCAGGCAGCATCGACCGATGATCGGCGTCTATCGCACGGGCTTCATCTCCTGGCTCGGCGCGAAGATCATGCTTCGGACGCCCTTCCGACTCCTGCCCAACATCATCGCCGGCCGCGAGATCGTCCCGGAGTTCGTGCCCGCGCCGCCGTGGATCGCCCCGCGGGCGATCGTGGACGCGGCGACGCGATTCCTGAAGGACTCGAAGAACATGGCAGTCGCCGCAGAGGAATTGCGCCGCGTCGAGCTTCGGTTCCACGGACGCGATCCGGCCCACGCCGCGGCGGAGATCGTCCTGCGCCTCGTCGACGGACGACCGGTCGAGGACCCGAAGCCTGTCGTCGTGCCGCCGCCGACCGTCGACCCGGATTTCGCGGCGCTGGATGCGAAGGCGGCCGAGGCTGGCCGCACTGCGGGCAAGACCGGCAAGCCGGCGCCGAGGAACTTCTCGACGCCGCCTGAGCGGCGCGATCCGACTCCGTGACGAGGCGCCCGAGTGCCGTCGCCGGCGAGCCGCCGAGTCATGCCCCGACGTACGGCCATCACCGGGTCGACCACGCTCCGAGCAGAAGCGCCAGATCCGCCGCCTCGACCACGCCGTCGCCGTTGAGGTCGCTGGCGTAGCTCGCGCTCCCCCAGTCGCCAAGGAGCGTGGCGAGATCGGCCGAGCCGACGACGCCATCGCCGTCGACGTCGCCGGCGACTGCCGCGGGCGCAGCGCCGCGGAAGATGTCGACGTTCGTCGTCGAGTCAAAGGGCGCGAGGTTCGTCGCTTCGCTTCCGAAGGCGACCTGACCGCCGTCGTCCGAGATCGAGGAGCCGTGGGCGCAGCTTCCGTTCGCGGGGCCGACCGGTCCGAGCGACACCAGCGTGACGTCGCCGGTCAGCAGGTCCTTCCGGAAGGTCTGCTCGCTCGTGATCGGGAGGCTCGTCAGGTTGAGTGAGGCGCTACGGAAGGTGACGTAGCGCCCATTGCCCGACAGGTCGACCGATCCGATCGTGGAACTCGCCTCTTCGCCGGAGCTGGACGTGTTCGCCTGGACGATCGAGCCGTCGATCCGATCGAAGACGAAGGCATCGCGCGGGCCAGTCGTCGGCGTTGCGAGGAGATTCGTCGCCGTGCTCAGGAACGCAACGCGCCGCCCGAGGCGATCGATGCGGGCGGTGACGCAGGTGCCGTTGGCCCACGTCCCATCGCTCCGGCGGCTGGCGCCGACGATGGTGCCGTCCGCGAGATTGGCGAGATAGGCCTGCAGGGTGTGCGGGGCGCCGGGCAGGAGCGCGTCGTCGGAACTGAAGACGATCGAGGCTCCGTCGCCGCTGATGCCGATGAATCCCGCGGCTTGGGCCGGCGACCCATCGCTCGTTCGCGATACGAGCGTGAGTTCGCCGGTCTCCATGTCCTTGCGGAAGGCGGCGATGCCGGTTGAGAGCGGTTCGCTCAGAAGCGATCCGGCGTTCCCGACGAAGGCGACATATCGACCGTCCGAAGAGATCGCGCTGTAGGTGCAGCTCCCGTTGTTGGAGACGTCATCGCTGCTGGTCACGACGAGTCGCGTCTCGCCCGTCAGGCGATCGTGGCGATAGACGCGATTGGCGCTGCCGCTGACGTTCGCGAGGTTGGCCGCGTTGCTGAGGAAGACGACGTAGCGGCCATCACGGGAAATCTCCGGCAGGACGCTGGCGCCCATCGCCTCGGCACCGGACGAGGAAACGCTGACCCGTTCGATGGCGCCGGTCAGGTGGTCCTTCACGAAGACGTCGGAGGCGTTGTTGAGGTCGTTGGGCACGAGATTCGACGCGAGGCTCGCGAAGGCGACAAAACGACCGTCGCCCGAGATCGCCGGGAAGTTCTCGCCGGGATTCGAGCCCGGCGGCGGATCGCCGTTGGCGCCGACGCCGCCGGCGGTTTCGCTTGAGCGCTGGACCGCCGGATTCGTCGGCGTTGGCGTGACCTCGATCGGCAGGTCGACGCTCGATGAGCCGCTCGTGATGTGAACGACCGTCGTCCCTGGGAGAAGGCCGATGATGGACGTTCCGCCGGCGTAGGTCGCGATGGTCGGATCGTCGAACTGCCACGTGAGTCCGCTGGTGACCGGGAGATGGGTGCCGTCAGGAAATGCGAGCGAGATCGAGAGCGACACCGAATAGCCCGCCGGGGTCGAGACGCTGCCTGGTTCGACGACAAGTTCGGCCTGGAAGGTCGGGACGACCGCGAGCATCGTCGTTCCGATGGTCACGATCGAGAGGGCGGAGCCACCGACGTTCGGCACGGTGATCGCGTCGAACGCGCCCGTGAGCATGGTGGAGCTGACCAGCGGGTAGATCGATCCGGGAGGCGGCACGAAGCCCGGGGCGAAGGTGACGGCGAGTTCGCCGGCACGGGTCAGGATGCCGGCGTTGTTGAGCATGCCGGTGCCGTTGGGGCCGATCGCGAGGGCGATGCGGTCGCCTGCTTCGAGGGAGAGGGCCTGGGTGCCGATCGCCGCGCCTTCGCCCGCTTCGAGGGTGATCGGGCCGGTGAGGCTGACCCCCGAGTGGATCCAGATCGAACTTCCAACGCCGGCCACCGCGAGGCTCGAGCGCCCCAGCACTGGATGGGGCGGCGCGAACGCAATGGACGTTGGTGTAAAGGTCGCGTGGTCACTGACGATCACCCGGCCGTGGCCGATGAGATCGGGCTGGCTCGGCGTCACTCCGAGCTTCAGACTGCCGCTGACGCTGGTGCCGGTACCCGTGATCACAAGCACGCCGTCGCCGCCGTTGGTGCCAACTCGGAGGGGCGAGCCGAAGGGCTCTTCGAGGCCCGGGCCCAGGGTCAACGCGCCCGCGCTTCCGATGCCTGACCCGACGATCGTCTCCCCCGACGGCTTCCACGTGCCGCCTCGCGCGGTCAGGCTGGCGCTCTCGCCGTCGACGGCGCTGACCAGGACCGAACCTTGGATCGTGAGGGTGTTGCCGAGGAGTTTGAGCATCGGGGATTGGTTCGCCACCGTAAGCCCGCCGATCGAGAGCGGCGACTCCAGCGTGACGTTGAAGCTGGTCGGGTCGGCGGTGACGCCGAAGAGCGCGACGACGTTCGGCGTCGGCACCCCGTTGTCCCAGAGCGTCCGATCGAGGAAGGAGCCATCGGCCGGTGCCAGCCACGCGGTCGTGTCGAGCGGGGCAGCGAGGGCCGGCCCTGCGGCGACCAGAAGGCCGACGAAAGCGATCGATGCTCGATGGCGGTACTGCGACGCGCGGGCGTGGTCGAGAGGCATGGATGCTCCGTGGTGGTGAGGGGGCCAGTCGCCTTCGGGACAACTGGGTCTGCGGGAGAAGGGGGCCAATGTCCGCGGCGGATCGCGCGTGCAGCGGATGTCGCGGGGTGCCTTCATTGGGGATGTGCGTCGACGTACACCGCGGGTGCGGGAGATGACGCCTCGAAGGAGGCGCGGTGGCCCGTGGTGGGGGAGACGAGGGAACGATGGGGTCAGGTCTGCCTGGGTTCAGGTCTGCCTGGGCTCAGGATTGCCTGACGGGTGCCGTTCGCTCGGTGTCCCATCTTCCCGTACGGAAGGGACGCAGGGATCGCGACGGGAATGTGCCAGATTCTCGAAGACCACGCAGAGCGTTCGCGGCGGTGTCGTCGGTTGTCCCGCAGGATTGGGTGGCGACGCATCGGCCATCCCTCAGGGGCCCGCCCGACCGAGGGGACCGTAGGAACGTCGTCCGCCCCTCCCATCCGCGCTGGGGTGAAACCCTTCGGCGTGCAACTCGCCGCTCGATTGGCGGTGCGATCGATCCCGATTCGTCTCACGGCGGCCGCGAAGCCGACGCGTGGCTGCACGAGTGTGGGAACGGAGCTCGTGACCGCGTGTCGCTTCGACGTCCAACGCGGCGCCGGCGATCCGGCGCCGCGTTGGCGGGGCTCGTCACATCCCCCGACGATCCTTTATAGTCCCGACACCACCCTGATCGCGGCTGGTGCTGGGTCGTGGCGGGGAGTCAGGTGACGGGCAGCCGAGTTTCTTCGGACCGCCCCTCGCACGCTCCCCCGGCACGTCCCGAAGCGAAACCAGCTCGACACCAGCTCCATCCCAGCGAACCGCTCCGCCATGCGCTTCACCCAGCTCGCCACCGCGTCCGTTGCCACCCTCGCCTCGCTGCTCCTTGCCGCAGCGCCGCTCCCGGCTCCCTCGGCAGCGCCGGCCCCGCAGGCGGCGAAGGTCCTCAAGATCGTCTCCAGCCTTCCGCGTACCGGCTCCGCGAATGCCCAAACCACCACGATGGTGAACGGCATCAAGATGGCGATCGACGAGATCAACGCCACCGTCGACGGCTACACGATCGCCTACGAGGATTGGGACGACGCAAGCCCGCAGCGCGGCAACTGGGATCCGCAGGTCGAGGCGACCAACGCCAACAAGGCAGTGAAGGACAAGGAGATCGTCGGCTACATCGGAACGTTCAACTCCGGTGCGAGCAAGATCTCGATGCCCATCCTGAACAAGGAAGGGCTCGTCATGGTCAGCCCGGCGAACACCTATCCCGGCCTGACCAAGCCCGGCACCGGCGAGAAGAACGAGCCGAAGGTCTACCGCCCGAGCGGCAAGATCAATTACTTCCGCGTCGTCCCGACCGACGACCTGCAGGGCTCGGTCGCAGCGGAATGGGCGAAGGAGCTCGGCGCCAAGAAGGTCTTCATCCTGCATGACCGCGAGCTCTACGGCAAGGGCATCGCCGACGTCTTCCAGAAGCATGCCAAGGAGATCGGCCTCGAGGTCGTCGGCTACGAAGGCATCGACGCGAAGGCCGCCAACTACAAGTCGCTCGTCACCAAGATCCAGTCGACCGGCGCGGAGCTCGTCTACTTCGGCGGCACCACGCAGAACAACGCCGGACAGGTCGCCAAGGACCTGCGGGCCGGCAACGTGAAGGTCCCCATGATGGTGCCCGATGGCTGCTTCGAGACGGCGTTCATCGAGGCCGCCGGCGCCGAGAACCTCAACGGCACCGCGTACATCACCTTCGGCGGACTGCCCGCCGACAAGCTCACCGGCAAGGGGGCCGATTTCCGCGCCGCTTACCTGAAGAAGTACGGCACCGAGCCCGAGGCCTACGCGGCCTACGGCTACGAGGCGGCCCACGTCCTCCTCGACGCGATCGATCGCGCCGAGAAGAAGGACCGCGAGTCGATCCGCGCCGCCGTCGCCGCCACCAAGGACTTCGTCGGCGCCCTCGGCACCTGGAGTTTCGACGAGAACGGCGACACCACCAACCGCATCATGAGCGGCCAGACCGTCAAGGACGGCAAGTTCGAGTTCGTGAAGGTCCTCGGAACCACCTCCAAGTGACCTGACCGGGTCCACGTGACCTGACCGGGTCCAAGTGACCTGAGCGCGTCGCGATCGTCCCTCGCACCACCCCTTTCCCTCACGATCTCGTTTCGGGATCCCGTCACGGAGCACGCACGGCATGGAGTTGGACGTCCAGTACCTTCTCCAACAGCTGGTCAACGGGCTCTCGAACGGGATGATCATCGCGCTCATCGCGATCGGTTACACGATGGTCTACGGGATCATCGAGCTGATCAACTGGGCGCACGGTGACCTCTGCATGTTGGGGGCGTTCTTCGCCCTCACGCTCATCGGGGCCTTGGGCATCGCGACGTGGACCGGACCGCTGGGATTCTTCGGCGTCGTGCTGCTCCTTGTGTCGTCGGCCCTCTTCTGCGGCTCGCTCAATGTGCTCGTCGATCGCGTGGCCTATCGGCCGCTTCGGCGGGCCCCGAAGCTGACGCTGTTGGTGACGGCGATCGGCGTCTCCTTTGTCCTCGTGAACGTCGGTCTCTTCTGGGGCGGCATGCCGATGGACGTCTTCGGCGGCGGCACGGCGGCAGCGGCCCCGAAGAACTTCCCGCCGATCGTCCCCGCGACGCCGCTCATCGGCGGCGAGGCCGGTCAGGTCACGATCACCGTTCGCGACGTGATGATCGTCTCGGTGACGCTGCCGCTCATGGTCGCCCTCTGGTGGCTGGTGCGGCACACGAAGCTCGGCAAGGCGATGCGGGCCGTCGCCCAGAACCCGACCGCGGCCTCGCTCATGGGCATCAACACCGACCGCGTGATCAGCGCGAGCTTCTTCATCGGCGGCTCGCTCGGCGGATTCGGCAGCGTCGTCTACGCGATCAACAACGGCACGATCGGCTTCCAGCTTGGCTATCGCGCCGGCATGGACGCCTTCACCGCCGCGGTCCTCGGCGGCATCGGCAGCCTCCCCGGCGCGGTGCTTGGCGGCCTCCTCATCGGCGTCGCCCGCTCGCTCTGCGACGGCTATCTCGAAGCCCGCTGGACCCCGACGCTCGTCTTCACGATTCTCATCCTGATCCTGATCTTCCGTCCCTCGGGACTGCTCGGCCTCAAGGCGAAGGAGAAGGTCTGATGCGCCCGCAGCGAATCGCCCGCGGCGGCTCGACGCGCCTCGATCTCATTCTCTTCCTCCTCGCGCTCCTCCTGCCGCTGGCCGATTGGCTCCTCGCCAAGGTCGGCGGCAGCACCGGTCTCATCGATCCGATGAAGTCGATCTTCATCTACGCGATCCTCGGGCTCGGCCTCAACATCGTCACCGGCTTCACCGGACTGCTGCATTTGGGCGTCGCCGCGTTCATGGCGATCGGCGTCTACTCCTTCGCGATCCTGACCGCCGACATCTATCCCTTCCAGCTTGCCTTCTGGCCGGCGCTGGCCCTGACCCTTCCGATCGGCGCGATCGCCGGCTTCCTGCTCGGGGCGCCGACGTTGGGACTGCGCGGCGATTATCTCGCCATCGTGACCCTCGGCTTCGGCGAGATTGTGCAGGACGTCCTCCGCAACCTCGAGACGATCACCAAGGGCACGCAGGGGATCAATCCGCTGCCGCCGCCGCGCGTGCCGCTGCCGACGTCGCTCGGCGGCGTGAACGGCTGGTATGAGTTCCAGGCCGATTCGCCGGTGCCCTGGTACTACCTCTTCCTCGGCTTCCTCACGATCGTAGTGATCGCGAACCGAAACCTCGAGCGGTCGCGCATCGGCCGGGCGTGGATGTCGGTCCGCGAGGACGACCTCGCCTCGAAGGCGATGGGCATTCCGCCGGTGAAGACGAAGATGGTGGCGTTCGCGACCGCCGCGGCGATCGCCGCGTTTGCCGGCGGCCTCTGGGCGAGCTCGCTGAGTTCGACCGGCGAGCCGGCCAACTATGACTTCCAGGTGTCGATTCTCGCCCTCTGCATCGTCATCGTCGGCGGCATGGGCAACATCTCCGGCGTGCTCGTCGGCGCCTTCGTGATGATCGGCGTCAACGACATCGTCCTCCAGAAGGTCTTCGGCTGGATGCAGACGAGCGGGCTCACGTCGACCGGCAGCGTCTTCGGCAGTCCGAACAACTGGAAGTTCCTGCTCTTCGGCCTGGCGCTCATCCTCATGATGCGCTTCAAGCCCGACGGACTCGTGCCGGCCCGGGCGCCGCGGGCGAATCGCGCCGCCGCCACGCCCTCGACCGCGAAGCCCCCGACCGCCACGCCTCCGAAATGGGAGAGCAAGGCATGAGCGAGTCGCTCCTCACCGTGGATGGCGTGACCATGCGCTTCGGCGGCCTCGTTGCGAACGAGAACGTCAGCTTCGCTGTGCGCGAGGGAGAGATCTTCGCGGTCATCGGTCCCAACGGCGCCGGCAAGACCACGCTCTTCAACGCCATCACCGGCATCTATCAGCCGACCGCCGGCCGGGTGCTCTTCCGCGGCCGTGAAATCATGCGGACCTTCGGCGGGCTGGCCATCGCCCAGTCGATCGTCGTCGGCCTCTGCACGTCGCTCTGCCTGGTCGTCGCCCTCAACCTCACCGACATCTGGGCGGGAACGGTGGACGCCAACTACACCTATGGCGAGCCCTTCCCGTGGGGCGAGGCGCTGCTCTCGTTCCTCGGGGCGTTCAAGGACATCGGCATCGCATGGGGGCTCGTCCCGGCGATCCTCGGCCTGATCATCGGCCTCGGCACGGGCTACGTCTTCTGGCGCAACGGCCGTCGCACGCCGGACCTCATCGCTCGGGCCGGCATCGCCCGCACTTTCCAGAACATCCGCCTCTTCCCCGAGCTTGACCTCGTCGAGAACGTGCTGGTGGGCATGGACAGCCGCCTCTCGACGCGCTACTGGGACGCGCTCCTCCGGCTGCCGCGCTTCTTCCGCGAGCGGCGGGCGGCGACGGCGAAGGCGATGGAACTCCTCGGCTTCGTCGAACTCGCCGACAAGGCCCATGAGAAGGCGAAGAACCTCCCGTATGGCCATCAGCGCCGGCTCGAGATCGCCCGGGCCCTCGCCAGCGAACCGAAGCTCCTGCTGCTCGACGAGCCGGCGGCGGGCATGAATCCGGCCGAGACGGTCGATCTCATGCGGCTCATCAAAAAGGTCCGCGAGCGCGGCGTGACGGTGGTGCTCATCGAACACCACATGCGGGTGGTGATGGGGATCAGCGACCGCATCGTCGTGTTGCAGTACGGGAAGAAGATCGCGGAGGGAACGCCGGAGGAGATCAAGAGCGACGAGCGGTGCATCGAGGCATATCTGGGTAAGGAGGAGCTCGGATGAGCGACGCTCTCCTGCAGGTCCGCGACCTCCGCGCCGGCTACGGCGCGATCGACGTCCTTCACGGCATCTCGATGGAGGTGAAGCAGGGGGAGATCGTCTCCCTCATCGGCGCCAACGGCGCCGGCAAGACCTCGACGCTCATGTGCATCTCGCGGGTGAATCGCCTGCGCGGCGGCTCGGTCTGGTTCAAGGGCGAAGAGATCACCGGGCTCGCTCCGGACATCGTCGTTCGCCGCGGGCTTGCCCAAGTCCCCGAGGGCCGCAAGATCTTTCCGCGGCTGACGGTCGGCGAGAATCTCGAGATGGGGGCCTACATCCGCCATGACGCGGCGGAGATCGCCAAGGACCGCGACCACGTCTTCGAGATCTTCCCCGTGCTCAAGGAGCGGCTCAGCCAGCTCGGCGGCACGCTCTCGGGGGGCGAACAGCAAATGCTCGCCATCGGCCGGGCCCTCATGAGCCGCCCGACGATGCTCATGATGGACGAGCCCTCGATGGGCATCGCCCCGATTCTGGTCGCCCGCATCTTCGAGGCCATCAAGCAGCTTCGCGCCGGGGGCATGACCATCCTGCTCGTCGAGCAGAACGCCCGCGCCGCCCTCAAGCTCTCCGACCGCGGCTACGTCCTCGAAACCGGTCACGTGGTGATGACCGACACCGGGGCCGAACTCCTGAAGAGTCCGCGGGTGCGCGAGGCGTACCTGGGAGATTGAGCCGGCCCCGGCACCGCACCGTGGTCGCGGCTACCATGGGCAAGACATGCGCGAATTCCGGCTGCGAACAGATTTGGAGCGACATCGAATCGGGAGCTTCCAGCTTCCGCTCGGCGTCGAGCCGGAAGGCCTTCCCGAACCCGCCCAGGGATACACCCTGACCTATCAGGCCGGCGAGGACGACGAACCCGATTCCTACGCCTTCCACGTCGTCGTCACCCACGAGCGCCTGAAGGACGTCATTGATGCGGCCTTCGGCCTCCTCCCGGAGGAAGTCACGCCGGTCGTCGAGATCGGTTCGCGCGACGCCTACCGCAGCATGGACGTCTACGTCGGCGAGGAGCCGATTCCGCTCGACCACTTCCTGCGGGTCTGGTACGAGTTCGAGGAGATCATCCTCGAGGACGTCTGCATCGGCGCCGGCGCCAACGCCGAGGAGCCCTTCACCGAGGTTTTCGTCGACAGTTGGAAGGGCGTCGCGATCCACGTGCCGATCGAGTGGCGGGACAAGGTCGAGGAGATGCTGAAGAAGCTCGACCTCGAGGAGGTCGTCGAGACCTGGCCGGGCGGGCTCGATCCCGACGAGCCGCTCTCGAAGATTCGCGAGGTGCTCGAGATCGAGGACGAGCATTCGCCCGACATCGACGAACTCCTGCTGCAGCTCCGCGAGGCGTGGGACCTCGCCCTCAACATCGACCCCGAGTCGAACATCGATGAGGGCGGCCGCGAGCTGGGCATGACGCTCTGGCACGCCATCGTCATCGCCGAGCCGGTCGAGGGCGATCCCGAAGCGGGGGCGTACGTGAGCTTCTGGGCAACCGCCGGTTCGCTCGCCGAGATCGAGGAACTCATCGCCGAGTGGTTCGACGGCCAAGAAGAATGGGCGTTCAAGAGCGTCTATTCGATGGACCGCGTCGCCTTCGACGAGCGGCCGGATGAGCTTTCGACGCTGCCCCATCGCCGCAACTCGCCGCAGGTGCACCTGGCCGAGGTCGACCGTTGGGGCGAGGATGGCCCGGGCGAACCGCCGCGACGGAAGGGGCCGGATGACCGCGAGAGCGGTGGACCGCCCCGCAGCAGGTCATGAGCGCCGCCGCGGGCGATGCCGAGCGCGATGCCGGGCGCGATGCAGGGCGCGATGCAGGGCGCGATCGCGGCGGCGATTGGTATGCCGACGGTCTCCGCTTCGAATGCACGCAGTGCGGCAACTGCTGCACCGGCGGACCGGGCGCCGTCTGGTTCGCCCCCGACGAGGGACGGGCGATGGCGGCGAAGCTCGGCATCGACGAGGCGACCTTTCTCGATCGCTACACGCGGCGCATCGGCGTGCGGCGTTCGCTCAACGAGCGGCGCACCGAGTTCGGCTTCGATTGCATCTTCCTCGACCGAACGACGCGCCCCGGCAAGGCCATCTGCGGTCTCTATGAGGCCCGGCCGACGCAGTGCCGCACCTGGCCCTTCTGGCCGGAGAACATCGAGTCGCCGACGGCGTGGTCCGAGACGAAGTCGCGCACGCCATGTCCGGGCATGAACCGCGGGAGGCTCTACAGCTTCGTCGAGATCCGCGTGCAGCGCGACCTCGACCGCAAGCGCGAGGCGTTTGGGGAGGAGCAGTGACGGCCTTCGACGACCTGGACGACGCGGAGCTCGCCCGCGCCTGGTTCGCCGCGATCGAACGGCCGGAGATCGCCGCGGGAATGCGCTCGCTGCACGAGCGGATCGCCGTCGAAGTCGCGGCCCGGCGACCGATCTGCCTGGCGAGCGGCCAGTGCTGCCACTTCGAGCGCTTCGACCACCGGCTCTTCGTCACCGGGCTCGACGCGGCGTGGTGCGTTCGGTCGCTCCGGGCCCGCGGCGGGCCGGCCTCGACGCCGGAGTCCGTCGCGGCGGCGAAGGAACGCGGCGACTGTCCCTTTCTCCTCGACGGCCGCATCTGCGGCGCTCACATCGAGCGTCCGCTCGGCTGTCGGATCTTCTTCTGCGACCGGACTGCCCGCGAGTGGCAGCAGGATCTCTACGCCCGCACCCACCGCGAGCTGGTCGAGCTGCACGAGCGATTCGCCGTGCCCTACCGCTACGGCGAGTGGCGATTGATGCTGGCGAAGGTCTGCGGCTGAGTGAGGGCGCGGCGCCCTTGACGCACCTCGACCGCCGCTACTTCGTCGCAATGCGCTCCGCCGCCGCGGGCACCTCGCGCTGCCAGTCAAGCCCGACGGCGTGGGCGACGGTGGCGGCGATCTGGGCTTGCCGGAGGAGCGGGCCGCCGCGCACGCAGCCGCGGGCCTCGACGTCGGGACCGATGATCGCCAGCCAGATTCCATGCGAGCCGATGGTGCGGGCGTTGTGGCTCGACCAGTCGGTGGGGCCGGTGGCGCCGTCGCCGCGTCCGTGATCGGCGGTGATCACGAAGGTCGTGCGGCCGTGGTACTCCGGCATCGACTGCATGAGCGTCCACAGCTCGGCGATGGCTGCGTCGGCGCGATGGGCGGCCTGCAGGTAGTGGGCGTAATCGGTCTCGTGGGCCCACTCGTCGGTCTCGCCGAAGCCGACGAACATCGCGCGCGGCTTGGCCTCGCGGACCCACTCCAGGACGATCGGCGTGAGCATCGCGTCGAAGTGCCCCGTCGGCCAGCGCAGGGGGACGTCGCGGCGCAGGCGGTTGACGGTCTCGATCGCGGGGGTCAGCGCCGGCGAACCGGCGGGGGGCGCGAAGGGCGCGATGCTGTCGTCGACGTAGAGGCCATTCCGCTGGGAGCCGAAGATGAAGGGGAAGACATCCCAGCATCCGAAGATCCACACGCGACCGCGGAAGCCGTTCTGGGCCGCGAGGACCTCGAAGACGTTGCGGTTGGGGTTGACGATCTTCGCGTTGTTCTCGATGGCCGGATCGACGACGCCGCAGATCGTCTCGCTGTAGCCGGGATAGCTCACGAAGCGCCCGTTGGTGCATTCGATGGCGCTGCCCTCGTCGCGATTGCCGTAGATCTGGCCCTCGCGCTCGACGGTCGACCAGAGGAAGGGGAGGAGTTTGGCGCGGCGCTCCGCTGCGGTCGTGCCCCCGAACGCGGCGTGCAGGGCCTGGGCGTCCGTGACGTTGCCCCGTTCCTTCGTGGCCAGCGAGTCGTCGAGTCCGCGAAAGACCTCTTGCCAGCGCAGCCCGTCGATCATGATGAGGACGACATGACGCTCGTCGGTGGCGCGGCCCGCGAGCATCTGGCCAGTGAGCGCCAGCGAGAGCAGGGCGACCACGAACGCGAGGAACGCTGAGACGCGCGGAGGCATGGGGCGAATGGTATCGAACCCCGGTGTGGGGTTCGGTGCGTGAAAACACCGGCGCCCGTTGGGGCGCCGGTGATGTTC
Source organism: Phycisphaerales bacterium (assembly GCA_044220875.1). Classification (GTDB taxonomy): domain Bacteria; phylum Planctomycetota; class Phycisphaerae; order Phycisphaerales; family SM1A02; genus JAEUIT01. The sequence continues at coordinate 117,931 of JBGAQH010000005.1, forward strand.
GTCGTCGCTGCGGCGAGGGCGCGAGGCCGCGTCACGGTTTGGGCGTCACGGTTTGGGCGCTTCGGGCCGGTCGTTACGGGCAGTCACCCCAACCGCCGAGGAGAACGGCGAGATCGGCCCCGCCGGTGGTGCCGTCGCCGTCGATGTCAGCAAGCGGCGTCTGCCATGCGCCCAGAAGAATCGCAAGATCGCCGCCGTCGACGTGCCCGTTGCCGTTGAGGTCGCCCTGGCAGGCGAGACCGGTGCAGCCGCCGCCGCAGAGCTGCTGGGCAAGCGTCGCGCAGATCGCGTCCCATTCGATGTCGCAGCAGTGCGAGGAGTTCATGCAGACGACCTCGCAGCAGACCGGATTCGAGCAGCCGGGCGATCCGCTCGGGCTCGGGACACAGCAGGCGTTGGGCGAGAAGCCACAGAAGTCGGTGGAGCAGCCCTGGGTGGCGAGTGCCGCGCAGCCGGTGTCCCAGTTGGTCTGGCAGCAGCTCGGGTCGATGGCGCAGACGACGTTGCAGCAGGTTTCGTCGTTGCAGAAGGGTTCGCCAAAGGGCGACGGCTTCGTGCAGGGTTGCGAGGAGTTGCCGCAGCTCCCGCAGAGGAGGGCGCAGTTCTGGTGGGCGAGCGTCGCACACTCGGAATCCCAGACGACGCCGCAGCAGAAGGCGTCGATGTTGCAGACTTCGTTGCAGCAGTCGGCGTCGCTGCAGAAGGGGGTGCTGGATGCGCTGCAGCAGTCGTTGCCCACCGAACCGCAGCTCGCGCCGCCGCCGCAGATGTCACAGAACGCGGCGGCCTCGCCGGCGCAGATGTCATCCCACTGCGTATCGCAGCAATAGAAGTCGAAGGAGCAGACCAGTTCGCAGCAGGCGGTGTCCGAGCAGCTCGGTCCCGACTGGACTTCGCAGCAGTCACCCGCAGAGGGCGATCCGCATGGGGTCCCGGCAAGCGCTGCGGCGCCGCTGCAGGCGGCGACAAGGGCGGCAATGGTCAGGCGAAGACGATCGATGGTCGTTGGCGTCATAGGAGTCGGTGCGATTGGGCGACGGGAGTGCCCCGCCGACCCACGACGGCGGCGAGCGCTTCGAGCCCATTGTGAAAGGGCTTTGGGGGCCATTCAAGCGCAATCTTGCAAAGGGACCATGGCGACTCGCTGCTCCGGAACGTCAATCGCGAATCACGCCCAACGGCACCGCCGCGGCCGCAGGAGCACGCGGAGATCAGGCCATGGCGTGGATTTCATGCATCTGACTTGCGGGTGACGCCGCGAGGGTTGTCGCCATGCCCGATTCGTGACGTGCGTGCGGGAGTGGCAAGATGCTCGCGGGTCGTGAAGCGTCATGCCGGCGGCACGTCCGTTTCGATGAGGAGCTTCCGTCGTTGCGCTTTCCGTGCCTCCGCGCGACCGCGCTGCGCCCGATCGGCCGACGCACGCGGAGACACCGATACCGCGCCGTCTCTTCGCCGTCTCATCGCCGGCGTGCGCCGTCCATGCCAGGCCGTGAACCACACTGCGTCAAAGCGGGCAAAGGGACTCGAACCCTCGACATTCAGCTTGGGAAGCTGACGCTCTACCAACTGAGCTATGCCCGCGGCGGGGCGGCAGTATATCGCTCGACTTCGTCGGGTGCAGCGAGCGCGGCGGCCGTGGTAGCCTTCGCCGCGATTTTCCGCACCGGGCTCACTCCCCCACATGACCTCGTTCTCCTTCCAGCCTTCGGACCCCGCCATCGATCTTGCGACCGGTGGCGTGGCGTGCCGTGCATGGGGGGTCTCGCACATCCAGCACGAGGCTCTCGAGCAGATCCGCATCGCGTCGCGGTTGCCGGTGGCGGTCGGCACCGCCCTCATGCCCGACGCCCACGTCGGCTACGGCCTTCCGATCGGCGGCGTCCTGGCCACCGACGGGGCGGTGGTGCCCTACGCGGTCGGCGTCGACATCGCCTGTCGAGTCCGCCTCTCGGTCTTCGACCTGAGGCCGCATGACCTCGAACGGCACGAGGACACATTGGTGAAGGCAATCGAAGCGGAGACTCGCTTCGGCGTCGGCGCCACCTTCGACACGTGGCTGCGCCGCGAGCATCCGGTCATGGACGAGGACTGGTCGGTGAGCCCCATCACCGCAGCCCAGAAGGACCGGGCGTGGAGCCAGCTCGGCACCTCCGGGTCCGGCAATCACTTTGTCGAGTTCGGCGAACTCGTCGTGGGCGATACCGGCATCGACGGTCCCAGCGGTCATCTCGCGCCGGGCAACTACGTCGCGCTGCTCTCCCACTCCGGCAGTCGCGGTGCCGGCGCCATGGTCTGCGAGCACTACTCCTCGCTCGCCCGCATGTTGCACGCCGAGCTTCCTCCCGAGATGTCCCGCCTCGCGTGGCTCTCACTCGACTCTCAGCCGGGCATCGAGTACTGGAACGCGATGAACCTCATGGGCCGCTATGCCGCAGCGAACCATGCCTGCATTCACGACGCGATCGAGCGACGGCTCCGCGCGACCGTTCTCCTCACCGTCGAGAACCACCACAACTTCGCGTGGAAGGAAACGCACGCCACGCCGACCGGATCGCGCGAACTGATCGTTCATCGCAAGGGGGCGACCCCCGCTGGCGTCGGCGAACTCGGCGTCATTCCCGGCTCGATGGCCGCACCCGGCTACGTCGTTCGCGGCCGCGGTGACGCCTCCAGCTTCGCCAGCGCCGCCCACGGCGCGGGGCGCCGCATGAGTCGCAGCGCGGCCGCGAAGTCCATTCGCTGGGGCGACGTTCAGCCGCAGCTGAAGCGGGCCCGCGTTCGGCTCCTCTCCGCTGGCGTCGATGAGGCACCGAAGGTCTACAAGGACATCGCCGCGGTCATGGGCGCCCAGGCCGACCTCGTCGACGCCCTCGCCGAGTTCCGTCCGCGCATCGTCAAGATGGCGGCGGCGGGGGAGAAGCCGGAGGATTGAGCGAGCCGTTCGCGATCCGCTCCTCGGTCGCTGCCCTTGCCTCTCGCTCGCGGGCCGCGGCGATCCGCGAGCGAAGCTCGCCGTGCATCTCACGCGCCTCGGCCTCGCTGCCACTCACCCAGAGGCCGGCTTCGTTCGCGGTGTTGGAATGCTCTCCGCCGAAGGAAAGACGGACCGATCGCCAACCGTACTCGAAGATCGCATAGGTGATCTGATGCCACGGCCAGAAGTGATGGGCCAAGGAACCGCGGACTTCGATCCCGTCGTCCTTCACGATCCAGATGATGTCGCCCCCGTTCGGCCGACCATCGGCCGCCCTCATCGCCCGATAGAGCACCACCAGGCCACCGATGGTCAAGCCCACCGCCATCGGAACGGGCGGTCCGGCCCGCCTGAACCAAATGAGCGCCCCCAGTCCCAGACCCACGCCGATCATCGTCAACGCGGCCACGACCACCGTCCGCGGATCCCACTCGGTGCTGCTCCCGAACACCACGAGCCATTCCCGCGGCGGGGCAGGTTCAGCGCATTCCGGGCAGGCGACACCCTCAGGAAGCCCCTCCCGCGGGTAGCGGCATTCGATGCATCGTGGGCAGCGGAGCTTCATGGGGTGAATTGGGGCAACTGCGGAGGAATGCGATGATCCGGCGCGAAGAGCGTACGCGGGGTTGCCATGGCTGATTCCGGTGAGAGAATGTCTGCCAGGGCAACGGAGTGCCTTCAAGAGTGTCGTGGGTCAGCAGTTCAACACGTCGCCTGCGGGAGCAAAGTTGTCATGTCCACCGCGAGCCAAAGGCTCTCGTACCGGGGTCCCATCGTCGCCATCGTGATCGGTGTCGTGCTTGGCCTGCTCTTCGGAGCGACCGCGGCGCTGCGAGGTTGATGAGGCAGCACGTCGGGAATTTCAGCGGTTGGTCCGAAGCAGGGGAGCTTCCTCGGCCTCCCTCCGGCACCGATCGCTATCTCGTTTCGAATCGAGTGGTTGAGCGCTGGCGATCGACGAGTTTCACGCTCCGGTGAGGCGTCGGAACGATCAACCGCACTGGGCGAAAGCACCCATCGCGAGTTGACAGAAGTCCCCCTCCCTTTACTATGCGACCCCCGTTTCCTTGGAGAAGCACGTTCGCGTGCGCTCCCTGAGGCGGGGATTATTCCCTAGGGCTCAGAGACCCTTGGGACGGCACGGCGCCATGCTGTTGAGAGCGCCCGCCGGCAACCTGTGTTTCCGTGTCGTGGCGTCACGACCATTCGCTTCCGATCAGACCGGGTGTGGGGCCAAACCCGGAACGCTTCCGCGTGCAATCGACGCCATCAGTTCGCCCCCCCCGTTCGCGGGGCTGTTTGGGAGTCACCATGAAGACCACCCTGTTCATCGCTCTCGCCGGCGTCGCCGGCATGTCCCTCCTCACCGGGTGTGAGACCAACAAGGCCGCCTCGAGCAACCGCCCGATGTACATGGGCCTTGCTCCCGGCGACTCCAAGCCGGCCCCGAAGGCCGAAACGAAGCCAGTCGAGGTTCACGCTGCGGCCCCCGCGCCGCTCGCCGCGAACGAGCTCGCTTTCCCGACCGGCGACAAGGCCTCGTCGGCGCTCCTCCTTCGCCAGCGGGCCCCGGGCACCGTTCGCGCCGGCAGCGAGTACGACCTCGCCTTCGACGTGATCAACCTCACCAGCGGCACGCTCCAGAACGTCGTCGTCAGCGCTGAGAACCTCAACAACCTCGGCTACATCAGCTCGACCCCGGCCTTCTCGAAGAGCTCCGACGGCGATGCGATGTGGTCGATCGGCGACCTTGGTCCCAACGCGACCAAGACCATCACCATCAAGGCCAAGGCCGACAAGGTGGGCGTCGCCACCAACTGCCTCAGCGTGAGCTACGCGAACGTCCTTTGCGTCTCGACCAACGTCGTGCAGCCGGCCCTCCAGCTCACCAAGACCGCGACTCCCGAGATCTGCGGTACCTGCGAGGAAATCAAGCTCACCTACGAGGTCAAGAACAGCGGCTCCGGTGACGCGGACAACGTCGTCATCAAGGACACGCTCCCCGCCGGCCTCACCGTCAACGGCAAGAACACCGTCGAGATCAACGCGGGCAACCTCGCGTCGGGTCAGTCGAAGCCCTTCAACGTGACCGCGAAGGCCGCCTCGGCCGGCGAGTTCAAGTCGGGCGCTTCGGCGATGGCGACCGGCGGCCTCACCGCCCAGTCCGGCGTTCCGGTGACCGTGGTGAAGCAGCCGGGCCTCACCGTGAGCTGCGAAGCTCCGGCCAAGGTCTTCGTCGGCCGCGACATCACCTACAAGTTCACCGTCAAGAACCCGGGCACCTGCGCCGCCAGCGGCGCGACCGTCTCGGCTCCGCTCCCGGCGAACACGTCCTTCGTCTCCGCTGACAACGGCGGCACCGCCGCTGCCGGCAAGGTGACCTGGAACCTCGGCACCGTCGCCGCGGGCGAGACCAAGACCGTCTCCGTGAAGGTCAAGCCGACCGGCATGGGTGCGACCCCGGTCACCGCAAGCGCGAGCGCGACCTGCGTTCCGGTTGCGACCACCAACTGCGCCACCGAGATCGCCGGCATCCCGGCCATCTTGCTCGAGGTCGTCGACACCGACGATCCGGTGGAAGTCGGCGGCACGACGACCTTCATCGTCACCGCCACCAACCAGGGTTCGGCCGCGGACAGCAACGTCAAGGTCGTCTGCACCCTCCCGGCGGGTCTTGAGTTCGTCAGCGGCACCGGCGCGTCGGCCGTCACCTCGAGCGGTAACACCGTCACGATGGCTGCCGTCCCGACCGTCGCCGCCAAGGCCAAGGTCGAATGGCGCATCGTCGCTCGGGCGAAGTCCGAGGGCGACGTCCGCTCGAAGTGGTCGCTCACCAGCGATCAGTTCAAGCAGCCGATCGAGGAGACCGAGTCGACCAACCTCTACAAGTGATTCACCCCGTCGACCTCTGCGGTCGACGGCAGTGCATGACCCACGATCAGCGCCGCGGGCCCCGAGCAATCGGGGCCCCGCGGCATTTTCGCGGCATGCGGTCCCCCGTTCAGGACTGCGGCACCAACGGTCGGCTCAGTCGGGTCTGCTCGCATTGGCGATTGGCCTCGATGAACCGGTCCGTAACGGTGACGCTGTACGTGCGAATCACGTTGTCGGGTCCGACGACATGGAACGCGCTGCCGTCCCGCGACCAGTCGACATGCCGGAGCGCGGTGCGCGGACCGTACGGGGTGATGACCGCGAGATCCTGCTTCATGCGCCGGTGCCAGACCCGAACCGTGCCGTCGTCGGAGCAGCTCAGGAAGAGGTCGGGATCCGTCGGATGGCCCATGACGCGTGACGGAAAGGCCGAGTGACCGCGGGCGATGCGCGGGTCGTCGGTCTTCGGATCCCAGAGGAGAAGGTCACCCGACCAGAGCCCCATGACGACCGAGAGGCCGTCCGCCGACCATGCCGCCGAGAATGCGCCGATCGTGCCGACGAGCGTACGGACGCCGTCGTTGGCAAGATCGACAACCAGATTTTCGCCGCGGCGCTTGCAGACCAGAAGCTCCTGCGCGTCGGGGGAGAATCCGATGGCCAGGAGCTCCGAATTGCCCGGAGGAAGGGCGATGCAGTTCGAGCCGTCGTGGAGGTCGAGAATGCGCACGCCATAGGAGCGGGTGGCGAAGGCGACACGGTCGCCGTGCTCGTCGATGGTGATCGTTCCGTACTCGCCCAGAATCGCCCCGCTGGCCCTGCCGACTTCGCTGCCGTCGTCGGTCGAGAGCACGCGAACGCTGCCGTCGGAGAGGATCGCGGCGAGCCGCTCTCCATCGCGCGAGACGCGGACGATGCGCGGCTGCGGCCCCTTCACCGACCAGCGCGTGCTTCCGTCGAACCCCATGCAGCGGAGTTCCGTGGCGTTCGCGCAGAGGTACCCGCCGTTGGCGGCGTTGAATGCGTAGGGAACGAAGCCGGGAGGAGGCGTTGTCACGCGGGCGGGATGGTCGGGACCGGTGAACAGCGTGAAGGCGAGCGTTCGGCTCTGACCGCTGAACATGAGGGCCGCGCCATCGCGTGACTGGTCCATACGCGTGCCCAAGAGCGGAGCGAGCGTGCGGACGGTGCCGCTGGCGATGTCAACGTCCATCGTGTCCCACCAGCCGGGCAAGATCAGCTTCGAGCCGTCACGCGAGAAGCGCAAGTCCAGGACCGCGCCGGGGTGGATGCGCCCGGCGAGCACCTGTCGCCAGCTCGCGCACTCGTACACGGCATAGTCGCGCGGCACCACGGCGACGCCCAGGAGATGCCCCGTGGGATCGAAGTCCAGACCGTTGATGCCGCGCTGGAAGTGGGCGACCACCCGCACCGGTCGCAGGCCGCTTGCGTCGGGCGGGTCGACCACGACGACGCGCCCGTCGGCATAGCCGATCGCGATCGATCCGTTCGGACTCACCGCCAGGTGCGTGGCGGGACTTCCGCCGTCGAAGAGTAGGGGCGGAAGGCCCGGGTCGATGCGGTCGATGAGGCGCACCATGCCGTCGGCGCCAACGCAGAGAACATGGTCGTTGTCGAGGAAGCGCACCACCGTGCGTCCGCGGACGACGGCGAACAGCAGCCGTTCGAATTGCCGGCGCTCGACGCTCCACAGCGTGACGCCGCCGTCGCTGTCGCCGCAGGCGAGCCACCGTCCGTCGGGGCTGACTGCGACATCGCCGGCGTCAATCGCCGGACCCTCGAAGGGATGCGTCGAGCCGTCCGACGGGTCCACCAGCGTCGGCGGCGCGTCGGACGAGCCGACGATCGCTGTGTATCCCTCATTGACCGCTGCGATGGAGCGGACGATCTCGCCGATCCAGAAGCCGACGAAGGGGCCGCGCGTCCACATCATCTCCCGCAAAGCCCACCGGGCCTGCACCGAGGAGGGGCGGGCGAGCAGCGCGGTCCAGAGCAGGTCGCGCCCCTCGTTGATGTTCCCCTCGAGCACGCGCTGGCGTCCGCGGTCGATGTCGCGCTGAAAAAGCTCGTCGCGGACCTCGTTGGCCAGCAGGGTCGCCGTCTCCTCCGCACGGACGGCGGCGTCCCGGTCGCGCCGGGCCTGCTCGAATCCGAGGAGGGCCATGACCAGGCCGGCGATGATCGCGGCGACGACCACGACGCCAGCCACCAGGCTGACGGTGTGGCGCCGGGCGAGCTTCGCAAGGTAGTAGGCCGCGGAGGGAACGCGGGCCGACACCGGCTCGTCGCGAAGATGGCGATCGAGATCGTCGGCGAAGGACGCGACGGTCGGGTATCGCCGGCCCGGCGCGAGCGCCAGCGACCGAAGCGTGATCGCCTCGAGATCGCCGCGGACCATGCGGCGCAGCGAACGTTCGTCGGTCTGGCGGGCGTCGGCGATCCGCGCGAGATCCGCGCCGGCCAGCGCCGAGAGAGGACGCAGCGGCTCGTCGTCCCGCACGCGTCGCCGCAGCTCGTCGAGCGACGGAACCGGGGCCTCTCGCCCGGCAAGCCGCAGCCTGGCCCGCAGTGGCGTGGCGCCGACCAGCAGTTCGTAGAGGATGACGCCGAGGGCATAGACATCGCTGCGGATGTCGACGTCGCTGCCGCCCGCCTGCTCCGGGCTCATGTAGTCGGGCGTGCCGATGGCGTTCCCGATCGTGGTGGTGAAGGTCCGCTCCGTCGTCGAGCGGGTGAGGGCCTTGGCGATGCCGAAGTCGATGACCTTGACGGCGGGACGGCCATCGACGTCGGTGACGAGGATGTTCGAGGGCTTGAGGTCGCGATGGATGACGCCCTTCTGGTGGGCGTGCTGCACCGCGGCGCAGACGTCGAGGAAGAGCTGCAGGCGGGCGCGAAGGCCGAGCCGCCGCGCGTCGCAGAACTGGGTGATCGGCAGCCCGCGCACCAGCTCCATCACGAAGTAGGGTCGCCCATCCGAGGTCGAACCGGCGTCGAGGACGCGGGCGACATTGGGGTGCTCCATCTGGGCGATTGCCTGTCGCTCCGCCTCGAAGCGACGGACGACATGGCGGGTGTCCATGCCGAGCTTGATGACCTTCAGGGCCACGTCGCGCCGCACGGGCTCCTCCTGCGTGGCGAGGTAGACCGTTCCCATGCCGCCTTCGCCGAGGACGTCGGTGACGCGATAGCGGCCGATGACCGCGCCGATCCCGGTGCGGATCACCGCGGTGTCGAGCGTCTCTGAGGGGCGATCGTGGAAGGCAAGAAGCGAGCGGACTTCGACGAGGAGCGAAGCGTCGCCCTGGCAGAGCGACTCGAGGAGCTGCTCGCGCTCCTGCGCGGAGGCGTGACGCACCTGTTCGAAGACCTGTGCGGCGCGCTGAAAGAGGCTCGGCGCGCCGCTTGACGCATCCGAGGGCCCCGTCGCTCCGGTGATCGCGTCATCGTTCACGGCGCTTCAACGACTGGTCTGGTCATCCTTCGGTGGTGGGCTGGTGGGCCGAACTGGCGTTCGGTCCGGCATTCGGATCGGCGACGGAGGAAAGTCGCCGCGCGAGCCACGCCCGGGCCATCGACCAATCGGCATCGGCGGTGCTGCGGGCGATATTGAGGGCCTTCGCGGTTTCTTCCAGGGTCAGCCCTCCGAAGAAGCGCAGTTCGACCACGCGGGCCTTGCGGGCGTCGAGGAGGGCCAGTTCCTCCATCGCGTCGTTGAGGGCGAGGAGTTCGAGGGCGTCGGGGGCTTCGACGGCGGTGTCGACCATCTCGACCCGCAGCCAGCCCCGGCCCCGCTTCCCGGTCGTGTGCTTGCGGGCATGATCGATGAGGATCTGCCGCATCGCATGGGCCGCATAGACGCGGAAGGCCGCCTCACCGAGCGACGCCCGCCAGGCGTCCCCGAGCCGCGCCCCAAGCCGGAGGTACGCCTCGTGTACTAAGGCGGTCGGCTGGAGCGTGTGGCCCGGACGTTCCTTGCGAAGAAGCACCCCGGCAACCCGACGCAGCTCCTCGACCGCCTCGGGGGGCAGGGCGAGGCCGCCAGTCTGGCCGGACTGGCCGGCGGAGGCCTCGGTCGACGATCGACCGGCGGGATTGTTCGAGGTGCTTTGCACTGGGAGTCGTTCCTCCGGGTGAAGCGTGAAGCGTCGGAAAAGCACCCGACGAGAGGGGTGCCTATCCCTTCGTCGCCCTGATCGCCTCCGCGATGGTCGTCGTGCCGGTCAGGATCGACCGATAGGCGGCGTCGCGCAGGAGGGTCAGGTCGCCGTCGGCGCAGGCAGCGCTGGCGATGCGCGAGGCGTTGGCCCGCTGCATGATCATCTCGCGGGTCTTCTCGCTGAGGGCGAGTAACTCGTAAATACCCACGCGGCCGCGGTAGCCGGTCTGGCGGCATTCGCGACAGCCGACCGCCTCGTAGATCTCGGGGACCTCGCCCAGGCTGAGCGAGGTCAGGAAGTCTGGGGGCACTTCGCTCGGCTCCGGCCGCACCGCCCGTCGGCAGTGGACGCAGAGTCGGCGCAGCAGTCGCTGGGCCATGATCCCCTCGACCGAACTGGCCACAAGGAAGGGCTCGACGCCCATGTCGAGGAGTCGCGTGGTCGCGCCGGCGGAGTCGTTGGTGTGCAGGGTCGAGAAGACGAGGTGGCCGGTGAGCGAGGCCTGCACCGCAGCGCTCGCCGTCTCCTGATCGCGGATCTCGCCGATCATGACGATGTCGGGGTCGTGACGGAGAATCGCCCGCAGACCCGCCGCGAAGGTGAGGCCGACGCCGCTGTTCACCTGGATCTGGTTCACGCCGGGGACGTGGTATTCGACCGGATCCTCGACGGTGATCGCCTTCACCTCATCGCTCACGATCCGTGAGAGCGAGGCGTAGAGCGTCGTGCTCTTGCCGCTGCCGGTCGGGCCGGTGACGAGCAGGATGCCGTGCGGTCGGGCGATCAGGGCATCCCAGCGGGCGAGGATGTCGGCGGGCATGCCGAGCTGATCGAGGCCCATCAGGACCGCGCTCTTGTTCAGGACACGCAACACGACGCCTTCGCCGTGCAGCATCGGGATGATCGAGACGCGGAGGTCAAACTCGGTCCCCTTGTGCCGCAGGGTGATGCGGCCATCCTGCGGCCGCCGCTTCTCGGCGATGTTCAGGTTCGCCATGATCTTCAGGCGGCTGACGATCGCGTTGCGGAAGCGGCTGATCGTGGCGGGCACGCCGGCGTTCGAGAGGACGCCGTCGATCCGGTAGCGGACGCTCAGGTCGTTCTCGTAGGGCTCGATGTGGACGTCGGTCGCCCGCTCGCGAATCGCCTCGATGAGAAGATCGTTGACGAGCTTGATGACGCTCGCCTCTTCGGCGTCGTCCTCGCTGCCGGCGTCGAAACCGCCGGTTCCCTCGTCCGCCGGACCGGTGCGTTCCTCGGCCGAAAGGGCATCCAGCGTGTCGCCGGCGACGCCGTAGTGGCGGCGGATGAACTTCGCGATGTCGCTGTCATCGGCGAGGACGAGATCGATCGACATCCCCGTCGCCAGACGAAGTTCGTCGAAGGCATGGAGATGGAAGGGATCGCTGGTAGCGACCCGCAAGGTCCGTTCGCCCAAGCCGACGCGGGCGATCGGCACGCAGCGGAGCTTGAAGACGAGTTTCGCCGGCAGGCTCCGCAGGGTCTGCGGATCGGGATCGAGTTCGTCGAGGTCGACCACCGGAAGCTCGAACTGCTCGGCGATCGCCTGGAGGATCGAGCGCGACTGCACGTAGCCGAGCCGCACCGCCGCCTGGTCGATGCGCTCTCCGGTCCGCCGGTGCTCCTCGATCGCTCGCTCGAGCTGCGTTGGCTCGAGGAGGCAGTGCTCGCGGAGGATCGCTTCGATGCTCATGCGCGTCAGTCGTGAGGAAGCGAACGGAAGAGGGCGGCGCTCACGGTGTGTCCGTGGAGCCACGACGGCGGTGACGAGGCCGGACCAGCGTGATTCGTCGTGCTTCCGATCGGGCCGATCTCACCGGCCGCGAAGAAGCCGGCGAGCGGCGGATCGCCGAGGCGCCGCGCGAAATGGCGGGCGTCGACATGCGGGGCCCGGAAGAGCTTTCGACCCCGTCCGCCGCAGGTGGCCATGAAGACGGCGAAGGGGGCGTCCTGCATCTGTTCCTTGTCGAGGAGGAGATCGAGGTCCTCGACCGCGGTCGTCCGGTCGCGAAGGAAGAACTGCACGGTGCGTCCGGCGCGGGCCGAGTCGCCGACGATGAGGGTGTTCTTCTTGGTGTCGGCGCCGAGCACGCCGCGAAGCAGAAAGTCGCCTCGTCCGAATCGCTCTTGGTACTCGTTGACGGCGAAGCCGAGCAGGAGTCCTTCGCGGACGGCGGTGCGCTCGTCATCGGGCAGGCCGCCGATCGTCTCGCGGGCGACGTCAAGGGCGGGACGTCCGCCGAGCTGTTCGACGATGTTGCCCTTGGCCTTCGTGATCACCATCGGTCGCCCGACCGGTCGGCAGCCGGGGCTGACCAGCGGATCGACCGAGATCGGACCGGAGAGCGTCACGCCCACCGCGCCGCTGGCGGCGAGGGCTCGATCGAGCACGAGGACGTTCGCGCCGGGCTGACTCGAGCCGCTGGCCAGTCCACCGATGATCGGAAAGGTGTGGTCCGATGTCGCCTCGGCGATGCGCCGCAGAAGCACCGGCGCCTGGAGCGAGAAGGGATCGGCGAAGAGGAGCGTCGCCTTCGCTTCGGGACCGGCGCCGATCCGCTCGCGAATGTGCTCGTCCGACCAATGCTCGGTGGGGCCGTCAAAGGGATCGAAGCGCACCGGATCGATGGTCACCCCGGGGAGGCGAAGGGCCAGGGCGCTCATGCCCGGACCGCCCTCGACCTCATGCCGTGGCCCGACGACCCACTCGGCCGTCACGCCCACGATGCAGCGGGGTTCGACCAGCTTGGTGATGAGGTTGGCCGCCTCACCGAAACCCGCCCGGTGGTGGAAGGAACCGAAGAGGAGGACCAGGTCAGCGCCGCCCCCCGAGAGCCCGCTGTTGATCCTCGTGGCGACCTCCAATGCAGCCGTTCGCGTGTCGATCTGGGTCGACAGCCCGGCGCTGGCGGTCAGGGTTGGGGAGGTGGGCAAGGACATGGGCGGTCGGCGCACCTGAGGGTACCGGGTCCGGAAGCGAAAGTGCAGGGGCGATCCGGCAATTGGGGGTGTCGCGGCGGTTGCGGCGTCGGAGCGAGCCCCATAGCTTGAGCGACCTCGGGACGAGGCGGGCGCGACACGTTGCGAGCTCCCGGTCGGGACGGCGTCCGAGCCGCCCCAGCCCTTGCAGTTTCCGATCGCTTCTGCCACACTCCCGCGTTTCTCCGGCCACCGCCCTCGGAATGGGGGGGCCGATGCCCACGCAGGAACGTCCCCAGTGCCAAATACCGAATCTGCCAAGAAGCGGGTCCGCCAGACCAAGAAGCGCAACGCCTTGAACAATTGGCGGAAGCGCCAGATCAAGGACCAGACCAAGGCCTTCCTCAAGACCATCACCGCTGGCGATGCCGCGGCGGCGGAGGTGGAGTTCCGCAAGGTCGCTGCGATCCTCGACAAGGTCGCGACCAAGAACACGATCCACAAGAATGCCGCAAGCCGCCGCAAGAGCCGCCTGGCCAAGCGACTGAACGCGCTCAAGAAGACCAAGGCCTAAGTAGCCTTCGCGCCGGCAAAGGTGGCCCGACGATGGCAAGGGCACCATCTCAGCATCGCTCGGGGAAGACCCGGGGTGATGTCTCAGCGAAGGCCGTCCGCAGCGCGACCCGTTCCGACGGGAGCGCCGCTGCGGACGGCTATTTTTCGCGCTCCCAGCAGCCGCTGGAGATCCTCTTCTTCCTCCTGCCGCTTGTTCTTCTCTACGAGTTGGGGCTGGTGCTCGTCCTTCGCTCCGGCGGCATGGTGCTCGACAACCGCGCCCACGATGCGATTCGTCGGGTCTTCGACGCGATCGGCATCGACGCGACGGCCATGAGCCTGCCGGTGCTCTCGCTGCCGGGCATCCTGCTGGTGGTCGTGCTGCTCGTCTGGCAGGTGCTCACGCGGCGGCGATGGCACGTCGACCTCCGCAGCGTCGCGCTCATGGCCGCGGAGAGTGCGGCGCTGGCCGTTCCGCTGGTCATCCTGGTCCAGCTCGTCGTGCAGGTCCTCTCGCACACGTCGGCGGCGCCGACCGCCGCGGACACGGCGGGCGCGGCGGTGCCGCCGCTGGGTGAACTGCCGATTCTCGGGCGGCTCGCGGTCTCGATCGGCGCTGGGCTCTACGAGGAGCTCATCTTCCGCATGGTGCTCATCGCCGTGCTGCACACGCTGCTGGTCGACGCCCTCCGCTGGAAGGAGGGGCATGGGATCGCCCTCTCGATCATCCTGTCGGCGGTGGCATTCGCCGCGTATCACCCGCTGCGCGACGCCAGCGGGGCGATCGAATGGTCGCGGGCCTGCGCGTATCTCGTCATCGGCGGCTACTTCGGGGCGGTCTTCGCCTTCCGCGGCTTCGGCATCGTGGTGGGAACCCACGCGAGCTACGACATCGCGGTGCTGCTGCTGCCGCGGGTCTAGCGATGCGGCGGCGCTTACGCGGCGCGGCGCATCTCGTCGTCCCGCCGGAGACCATGGCCTGAGACGATCCACGCCTCGCAGGTGGCGAGCAGGACGCCGCGGTCCACCGGCTTCGTGATGTAGTCGTTGCAGCCGGCGTCGAGGCAGCGATCGCGGTCCTCGTTCATGGCGTGGGCGGTGAGCGCGATGACCGGCATCGCGGTGCCTCGCTCCCTGAGCGTGCGGGCCAGCGTGTAACCGTCCATCTCCGGCATCTGCATGTCCGTCACCAGAAGGTCGTAGGGCATTCCGGCGGCGATGGCGGCGTCGATGCGCTCGAGGGCGATGCGGCCGTTGTCGGCGATGTCGACCGTCGCGCCTGCCTTGCGGAGATGGAAGGAGATGAGCCGCTGGTTGTCGGGACCGTCCTCGGCGAGCAAGATGCGTCCCGCGAGCTTCGACGGCGGTGCGGTCTCGGCCAGACGCGGCACCGAGGTGGCAACCGTGAGCCGGTCGCGCGACAGTGCGCCGGGCGCGGGAACGAGAGGCAGCTCGACGCGGAAGCAGGAGCCCACGCCCGGCGTGCTTCGTTCAAGCGTGACGTTGCCGCCCATGAGCGACGCAAGGCGACCGGAGATCGCGAGCCCGAGGCCGGTGCCGCCGAAGCGCCGAGTCACCGTCCCGTCGGCCTGCGAGAAGCTGCCGAAGAGCCGCGTGGCCTGTTCGCTGGAGATGCCTGGACCGGTGTCCTCCACCTCGATCACCAGCGATCCCGCCTCGGAACGTCCGGCGCGAACGCGGACCGAGCCGTGCTCGGTGAACTTTGCCGCGTTGCCGACGAGATTCATGAGGATCTGGCGGAGTCGCGTCGGGTCGGACTTGATTCGGTCGGGCAGCGGGGTGAGCAGCTCGGTCGAGAGCGCGACGCCCTTGGCCACCGCCCGCGGCCGCATGAGGCTCTCGACTTCCGCGAGCACCTGGATGAGCGGCGTCTCCACCTCCTCGATGTTCATGCGCCCGGCCTCGATCTTCGAGAGGTCGAGGATGTCGTTGATCACGGTGAGCAGGTGCGTGCCCGCGTTGCGGATCGTGTCGATGGCCTGAATGCGCCGCTCCGGCGCCGCCGCGAGATCGCCGTCGTCGCGAAGGAGATCCGCGTAGCCGAGGATCGCCGTGAGCGGCGTGCGGATCTCGTGGCTCATGTTGGCCAGGAATTCGCTCTTCGCCCGATTGGCTGCCTCCGCGGCGACGCGGGCGCGGGCCAGATCCTCCTCGGCTTCCTTGCGCGGGGTGATGTCGCGCGAGGAGGAGAGCAGGTGATCGACGCGGGCCCCATCGGCGCTGTGCACCGGCGTGAGCTGGACGTCGAGCCACCGCGTGCGCCCGTCCTTGGCGACGAGGCGGTATTCGACCTGCGAGGACTCGCCGCCGAGCGCGCTGGCCACGGCGGCAGAGGCCCGCTCCCGATCCTCCGCGTGAATGCGCGACGTGATTCCCTCGAGGGCGAGGTCCGACTCCGTCCAGCCGGTGAGTCGCTCGAACGCCGGCGAGAGGTAGACGGTCCGTCCGGCGCGATCGACCAGGTGGACGATGTCCTCGGTGCTCTCGACCAGCAGGCGGAAAAGCTGCTCGCTGCGGCGCAGGCGCTCCTGGGCCAGCAGGCGGCCGACGGCAACGCCGAGATAGGTGCCCGCGACATGGGCTGCGCGCATCACCTTCTCGGTCATCATGGCGGGCTGTTCGTGATAGATCACGAGCGATCCGACGACACCGCATTCGGTGAGGATCGGAAGGAAGGCCATGGATCGGACCGATTCCGCGAGGAGCCGCGGCCGAAGCGTCGCCACCGACTCGTCGGCGGCGACATCGGCGATGGCGATCGGTTCGGCGGATCGGCTTCCCTGATCCCAGGGGCTGTAACCCTCGGTGACGGCGCGAAGACCCTCGGAAATGCCGCGCCAGCCGACGAAGCGGCAGACGCCGTCATCGCCGTAGAGGAGGACGGCCGAGCGGGGCATGCCCGTCATGGTGCCTAACGCATCGTTCACGGCCCGCGACGCCTCGATGACGTCGACCGAACGGGCGAGGCGCGTGGCGACGCTCAGGGCCGCGGCCTGGGCGAGCTCGGCCTCCTTCCGGTCGGTGATGTCGCGAAGGAAGGCGCTGTACTGGAGGCCGCGCTGCGTGCTCACCGGGGTGATCGCCAACTCGATCACCAGTCGCGAACCGTCCTTGCGACAGGCCTTGAATTCGATGCGCGTCCCGAGGGCATCGGAGGTCCCCGAGCGGAGCTGGGCTCCGATCTGACGGCGTTCCTCGTCGGGGAGGTCGCTGGGGGCGATGAGATCCTCCATGCGGCGGCCGATCGCCTCCGAGGCGACCCAGCCGAAGGTGCGCTCTGCCTGGGCGTTCCACGACAGGACCATGCCGGAGGCGTCCATCGTGACGACCGCGTCGAGTGCGGTGTCGATGATCAGTCGGGTGCGTTCCTCGTTCTCGAGGAGGGCGATCTCCGCCCGCTTTCGGCTGGTGATGTCGTGGCGCATCCACACCAGACGCTCAATCGTGTCCCGCTCGTCGCGGAAGGGAACGATCGTGAGCGTCACCCAGTAGCGATCGCCGGAGGCGTTCCGCTCGCAGACCTCTCCATGCCACGCCTCGGCGGTGTAGAGCGCCCGCCACGTCGAGGTCCAGAATCGGTCGTCGTGCTCCTCGGAGCGAATGAGCGTTTCGAGCTTGCCCAGAAGCTCTTCGCGAGGATGGCCGCTGACGCGGCAGAACGCGTCGTTCACCTCCAGAATCATGCCGTCCTGGTCGGTCACCGTCACCATGGCGTGTTCGTCGAGGGCGTGGTGAATTGCCGCGAACTCGCGCAGGGCCCGTTCCGCCGACTCCTTCGCGCCCTTGAGCTCCGCGGTCATCTGCGTGGCGAGCAGGACGGCGCGGCTGCGGGCGCTGCTCAGGGAGCGGGCGACGGCGAAGAGCAGGATGCTGAGGACCGTGCCGGTGGCGAGGACCGCGCGCGTTCCCATGCCGCCGAGCGCCGCGTCAAAGGCGGGCAGCGACGCGACGCGGATCGACCAGAATCGGCCACCGAGCGTGATGCGTTCGGTGCGGTCGTGAGCGGGCGCCATCGACTGGTCGGTCGCGAGGGAGGTCAGCAGGACCGCGGAGGCCGCGTCATCCGTGAGGCTGAACTGCACGAGGCTGTCGGCGATGTCGGTGACATCCCCCATGGACGCGGCGAAATTGACCGGACAGAAGAGCCAGCCCATGAGCGACTCGGCTCGCTCCTCGGCGGTCGACGACGGCGCGCCGTTGCGATAGAACGGCAGGAGATAGAGGACCAGGGGGGGCGCGCCGTCGGAGGCCGCGCCCAAGGCAAAGTCGATCGGCGCCGTGAGCGTCGCCTCGCCGGTGCGCATCGCCCGCTCGCTGGCTTCCCGAAATGCCGCGCTTCCGCTGAGGTCACGACCGATCGCGCCGGGGAACTGCGTGGACGGCTCAAGGAACTTGATGAGGGCCAGCATCGGGCCGCCGGCGTCGTCCCGCACGGCGAAGTTCGGTGCCTCGTCATGACGCTGGGCCTCCACGAAGCCCTCGACCGCCGAGCGCGGGACGCGCTCGATGAAGCCGGAGCCAAGGTCGACGGGGGCGCGATGGAGGCGATCCGTCCGAATGGCACTCGATCCGGTGAAGGCCCGGAATTCTCCGCGCTCGACCGACTTGCTTGCCGCGAAGACGCCTCGGGCGGCGCCGAGCTCGTCGACCACAAGGTCCATGCGCGAGGTGGCCTCGCTCACGACGCGATCGACGAGGCGCTCGAATCGCTGATGGGCCTCGATGGCTTCGCTTCGGTGAAAGGCCAGGGCGACCCACGCCGTGGTGCAGAATCCGAGCAGGAGGAGCGCGGGACTCTGCCAACGGAAACGTCTCCCGACCGACGCGCCGCTCAACGCCAGCAGCGAGCGGTCGACGGAGGTCTGCAATCGCCAGGCGATGAGCGGCGAGGCAATGAGCGAGAGAAGCGCCGCGTCGAGGGCCGCCTCCTGAACGCTGCTCGCCCGCGGAGCGATGACCGGAAGAATGAACATCACCGCGACCTCCGCGAGGGCGATAATGGTCAGGATCTCAGCGAAGATGCGGGGGGTACGCGGCGGGCGACCCATGGACTCGACACTCCTTACGCGATCGCACCAGCATGGTGCTCACACTGGTCATCGGCGTCTTGTGGCGCCGCTTGAGGCGAGTTCCCCGGGAAGGCCAAAAGCAAACACAGTCTCTGCCATCCACGGGCGACGGCCTGGGGTCAACGGAGCGGAGCCGCCGGAGGCCCAAACATGGGAACTGGCGCCGTTACACTCCCGCACCCCCCATGGCCCAAAGTGCATCCAAGACCGGCTTCGGCGATCTGCCGAAGGAGTTCCGACGCTACGAGACCAGCGCCATCGCAGTCGTACCTGTCCCGTACGACGGCACGAGCACCTGGAAGAAGGGGGCGGACAAGGGGCCTGCCGCCCTGCTCGAGGCGAGTGCCAACATGGAGCTCTTTGACATCGAAACGGTGTCGGAGGTCTACAGGCGGGGGATCCACACCCTTCCGGCGATCAAGCACGCCGGCGACCCGGAGAAGCTCGCCCCGAAGGTGCAGAAGGCCGTGGCGGCGGTGCTCGCGGACGGCAAGTTCCCGGTGACCCTCGGCGGCGAACATTCCATTTCGGTGGGGGCGTTCCGGGCGGTCGTCGCGAAGTGGTCTGACCTCTCGATTCTCCAGATTGATGCCCACGGCGATACGCGCGAGGAGTTTCACGGCTCGACGTACAACCACGCCTGCGTGATGGCCCGAGCGCGCGAGCTCTGTCCGATCACCCAAGTCGGCATTCGAGCGATCGACGCCTGCGAGTACCCGCTCATGGACAAGCGGCGGGTCTTCTGGGGACATGACCTGCACGGGCGGACC
Organism: Phycisphaerales bacterium; assembly: GCA_044220875.1. Classification (GTDB taxonomy): domain Bacteria; phylum Planctomycetota; class Phycisphaerae; order Phycisphaerales; family SM1A02; genus JAEUIT01. The sequence goes on from JBGAQH010000005.1 coordinate 137,318, forward strand.
GACGACAAGTGGATCGATCAGGTCGTCAACCAGCAGTCAAAGCACGTGTACGTGACGATCGATCTGGACGCCTTCGATCCGAGCCATGTCGGTGCGACGGGCACCACCGAACCGGGCGGCCTGTCGTGGCGGCAGGTGAACGAGCTCCTGAAGAAGCTCTGCGCGAAGCGGACCGTTGTTGGCTTTGATGTCGTCGAGCTGCTGCCCGCCCCGGGCCAATGGGCGAGCGAAATGCTCGCCGCCAAGCTCGTCTACCGCTTCCTGAGCGAAGTGTTCGAGCGGAAGCGCTGATCGGGGGATGGCGCAACGGTGCGAGCGAATGGGAGTGCCGGGGGGTAGATCCGGCTTTGTCCGCGGGGGCTCTGCGCCGGGAACACGCAGCAACCCGGCCCGAACTGTCGGGGAACGGGTGAGATCGCTCCACCTTAGGCCTCCGGTTGTCGGTACACTTCCGACCCGCTGACGTGGTCCCATCCACGGTGGCAATGGCTTGAGGGCTGTGCCAGCGCGTGGGGGGAGCGGCGCCGCTCCCAACGGGCGAAGCCGCGGCGTTCCGGCGAACCAGCGCCCGAGCTCCGACCAACCGGTCCCGGCCACGAGTCGGCCCCATGCCAGACTCCACCGCCTGCATCCGTCCTTCCTCTTGATCCCCGGAAGCACCTTCGATGATTGATATCCGAAAGCTGAAAGAACTCGTCCGACTCATGGTCACGAGCGACCTCACGGAACTCGACGTCCGCGACGAGCACGAGCAGGTGACCATCAAGCGGGCGACGCCCGGCGCCGCGCCGATGGTGCTCTCGCCAATGCATGCGATGCAGCAGATGCCCGTGATGCAGCCAGCCGCGGCCCCCGCGGCGCCGGCCGTGCCCGTCGCGGCGCCAATCGCCGCCTCCGCGCCGTCAGCGCCGGCCGCCGGCGGCAACGACGGCACCAAGCCGATCGAGAGTCCGATGGTCGGCACCTTCTACACCGCCGCGGGACCGGGCAAGCCGCTCTTCGTCCAGGTCGGATCGAAGGTCACCCCCGACACGATCGTCTGCCTCATCGAAGCGATGAAGATCTTCAACGAGATCAAGGCCGAGACCTCGGGCACGGTCGAAGCGATCCTGGCCAAGAACGGCCAAGCGGTCGAGTTCGGGCAACCGCTCTTCCGCATCCGGCCGGATTGAGCGTGAATTCGTTGCGTCGTTCGTTCAACACAGAGACACAGAGGGCACAGAGGGCCACAGAGAAGGCGCTGATGAAGGGGTTGCGAGCGTGGGCGAGGGCACACAGCCCCAATCAACCTCTGCTCTGTGAACCTCTGAGTCCTCTGTGCCTCTGTGTTGAATCCCTCCGCGTCGAGTACCCGTGAGTTGAAGTCACCCTCGCATGTTCAACCGAATCCTGATCGCCAATCGCGGTGAGATCGCCCTTCGCATCATTCGTGCGGCGAAGAGTCTCGGCATCGAGACCGTCTGCGTCTATTCGACCGCCGACAAGGATGGGCCGTGGCTCGAGTACGCCGACCAGACGGTCTGCATCGGGCCGGGGCCGTCGCCGCAGAGTTACCTCCGGATCGAGCGGATCATCGCCGCGGCCGAGGTGACGAACGCCGACGCGATCCACCCCGGCTACGGCTTCCTCTCCGAGAACGCTCACTTCGCCGAGGTCTGCCGGGACTGCAAGATCGCCTTCATCGGCCCCTCGCCCGAGGCGATGGCGCTCCTGGGCGACAAGGTCTCCTGCAAGCGCATGGCGAAGAAGACCGGCACGCCGATCTTCCCAGGCACCGAGGGGGCGATCGAGGACGTCGAAGAGGCGGTGAAGGTCGCGAAGGACATCGGCTTCCCGGTCATCGTCAAGGCAGCGGCCGGCGGCGGCGGCCGCGGCATGCGCGTCGCCCGCGACGAGGAGCAGCTCCGGGCCGGCATCGACTCGGCGCGACAGGAAGCGACCGCGGCCTTCGGCAACGGCAGCGTCTACGTCGAGAAGTTTCTCGAGAACGCCCGGCACTTCGAGGTCCAGACCCTCGGTGACCAGCACGGCAACGCGATCCACCTCTTCGAGCGCGACTGCTCAAGCCAGCGCCGTCACCAGAAGCTCGTCGAGGAGGCGACGGCGCCAGGCGTCGATCCGAAGAAGCGCGACGCCGTCTGCAAGTCAGCCGCGGAGCTCATCCGCAACGCGAAGTACTCCGGCGCCGCGACCGTCGAGTTCCTGATGGACCGGCACCAGAACTTCTACATGCTCGAGGTCAACACCCGCGTGCAGGTCGAGCACCCGGTCACCGAGATGATCACCGGCGTCGACATCGTCGCCGAGACGATCAAGGTCACCGCCGGCGAGAAGCTCTCGGTGAAGCAGGACGAGATCAAGGTGAACGGCCACGCGATCGAGGTCCGCGTCAACGCCGAGGACCCGAACAAGAACTTCATGCCGCAGGCCGGTCTCGTCGAGACCTTTGTCGCCCCCGGCGGTCCCGGCGTCCGCTGGGACAGCCACGTGCGCCCGGGCTACCGCATCCCGTCGAATTACGACTCGATGATCGGCAAGCTCATCGTCCACGGCAAGGACCGCGAGACCGCGATCGCCCGCATGAAGGTCGCCCTCGACGAATTCAAGATCGGCCCCGCGAAGACGACCATCCCGCTCCACCGGAAGATCATGGATCACCCGGACTTCGTGAACGGCACGCACGACATCCACTACATCGAACGCTGGCTCAAGTCCGGCGGGCATTGAACACGGGTGGAGGACAGATCGAACACAGAGGCACAGAGGACACAGAGGGCCACAGAGGACCCCAGAGAAGTCGAAGCGGGAGTCGGTCGCTTCGAGTTCCTTCAGCCGGACGCATGTTGCCGGTCCATCAACCTTCGTACGCTCCCCGCCTCTGCTCTGTGAACCTCTGTGTCCTCTGTGCCTCTGTGTTGAAATCCCCCCGCACCGCAGCCAGGCCTAGCGAAGTTCGCCATGACCCAACTCTCGAACCTTGCCGCCAGCGTGACCTTTGATGACATCGTCGCCGCGCGACAGCGCATTGCGGATGGCGTCTTTGTCACGCCCTGCCGCGAGTCGCTCGACCTCTGCGAGCTAACCGGCTGCGACATCTTCACCAAGCTCGAGTACCAGCAGCGGACCGGCTCGTTCAAGGAGCGCGGGGCCCGCAACGCGCTCCTGCTGCTCGATGCCGAGCGGCGGAAGCGCGGCGTGGTCGCCGCCAGCGCCGGCAATCACGCCCTGGCGTTGGCCTTTCATGGTCGGCAGCTCGGCATTCCGGTGACGGTGGTCATGCCCACGTTCGCGCCGCTCGTGAAGAGGACCAAGTGCGAACGGCTCGGGGCCCGCGTGATCCTCCACGGCGAGAACATCGCCGAGGCCAAGGTCCGCGGCGATCAGCTCGTCGCCAGCGAGGGCCTCACCTACATCCATGGCTTCAACGACGCCGCCATCATCGCCGGGCAGGGCACGATGGGCCTCGAGATCATGGAGCAGGTTCCGAACGCCGATGCGATCATCGTTCCGGTCGGTGGCGCCGGACTCATCGCGGGCGTCGCCCTTGCGGTGAAGCGCGTCTCGCCGAAGACCGAGATCATCGGCGTGGAGCCGCGGCGCTGCGCGAGCTTCAGCGAGGCGCTCAAGGCCGGCGGACCGGTTCGCGTCCAGTCGTCGCCGACGCTCGCCGACGGACTTGCGGTGCCGGAGGTTGGCGACCGGGCCTTCGCGATCGCTCGCGACAAGGTCGATCGCGTCGTCACGGTCGACGAGCAGGAGATCTCCCTCGCGATCCTGCGGCTCCTCGAACTCGAGAAGGGCGTCGTCGAGGGAGGCGGCGCGACCAGCCTCGCGCCCTTCCTCGGCGGCCAGCTCGGTCACCTCAAGGGGAAACGCGTCGTCCTCGCCCTCTGCGGGGGCAACATCGATCCGACCATCCTCTCCCGCGTCATCGACCACGGCCTCGCCCTCGACGGCCGACTCATTCGCTTCACGGTCGTCATCCGTGACCGTCCGGGCGGACTGGCGGCCTTCACCGCCGTGCTCGCCGAGACCGCGGCCAGCGTGAAGCAGATCCAGCACGAGCGGGCCTTCGGCGGACCGGACATCTCGACCGTGCAGCTCGATTGCACCGTCGAGGTGCGCGACATCGAACACACCCGTCAGGTGTACCGGACGATCGAGGCCGCCGGTTTCCGGATCCTCTCCAAGAGCCACACCTGATCATCGAGGCGTTTGCGCCTAGGCGGCGTTCCGCAGCGGCTCGAGCTGCCGCTGAGGCTGCGGATTCGCACTCGCCCGTCGAGCGCCGACCAGCGTGCGAAGGCGCAGACATGGACGTTCGATGGCGTAATGCGAGAGCGCGGCCGCGGCGAGGGGCAGCAGGATGTTCTGCGGGAACTGGCAGACCCAGCGATCGGCGTGCGTCGGGTCGAGGAAGAGCTGCTGCCAGAGATAGAGGCTGTAGGAGAGGCGGCCGATCCACGCGAGCGGCGCCCAGTTGAGGACGCGGGCGGCGAGGAGCGCCGGATGCCGGCTCGTCGTCCAGAGGACGAGCCCGATCGCCATCGCGTCGACGAAGGGACGGGCGACGATCATGTACTTGCCGCTGTGGCTCAGCACGACGATCGAGAGGACCAGGAGGGTCGCTCCGACGCCGAAGCCGAGGGCGGCGTGGCGATCGAGCGCCGCCGCCGCGCGATCGAGGAGTCGCCGTCCGCCACTCGCTCCGTGGCGGAGCGAGCCGCTCCGGTGGGCGAGGATCGCCAGCAGGCATCCGCAGGCAATGGTGTCGAGCCGCGTGAACGTCGCATAGTCGATGTCCACGACCCCTTGGCCATATCGATAGAGGAGCCAGCGCAGGGCCGGTTGGGCAAGGAGGCAGCCGATGGCGACGATGCCGGAGCGCTCGATGCCGGCAAGAACGAGAAGGAGCGGCCACAGGAAGTAGAAGTGCTCCTCGACGGAGAGCGACCAGAGGTGACCGAGCGGCACGGTGACGCCCGGGATGAAGTTCACGGTGTAGGTGAGTGCCGCGAGCCAGTCACGGGCGACGATCGCGAGAAGCCCCGCGCCGTCGAGGAGGGCGAGCACGCCGAGATAGGCGAGCAGGGGCGGAAGAATGCGCACCGCCCGTCGCCAATAGAAGCCTCGCAGCGAGATGCTCCCTCGCTCGCTCCGCTCCCGCAGCAGGAGCGTGGTGATGAGGAATCCGCTGATCGCGAAGAAGACGTCGACGCCGACGGCGCCGAGCACGTGCGGTCCCGGAAAGAGTCGCGTCGCTTCGCCGGGCAGCGGACCGTTGGGCATATAGGCCACGTGGGCGCAGATCACGAGCGCAATCGAGAGCGCCCGAAGGCCGTCGAGGGCGCCGATCCGAGGTGATCGGGCGTCGTCGAGCGCCCCAGTGGCGTGGGCGAGCGGGGCGTTGGTTTCGGACGCGGCCGCGGACCGCAGGCGCACGATGGAGAGGTCAGTTCTCGGTCCGCTCATAGACCGGACATCGGTCGCAGGCGGCGCGGCATTGAGCGAAGTTCGAGGGTGCGTTGAAGACGGAGGCAAGGTTCGCACGTGCGCCGGCGGTGCTCCGTTGCCGCTGGTCCGTCGGGAAGGGCGGAGGTCCCGATCTCGCGGGAAGTTGTCGGTCCGGCAGCCGGAGGTCAGGCAACGGCCAGTACGCTTCGGGCGTGACCGACGTCGATCGCGCCGACCCGGATCCGAGCCCGCACGCCCAGGGAGCGTCCCCCGCGTTCCCAGCGATTGCCGCGGACGCACCGCCCTCCTTGGCCGTCGCGTGGGCCTCGCCTGCCTGTCCGCGATGCGGATACGACCAGAGCGGCGTGGTCGGCGCGGCGAATCCGGCGTGGCCGCTGGCAAGCCAATGCGCCGAGTGCGGCTGCCGAATCGCGTGGAGCGACTACTTCCGTCGCGACTTCACGCTGCCGACCCGCTGGCTCGAGCACGCCCCGCGCGCGTGGTTTCCCGTCGCACTCCTCCTCACGCCGTGGATCGCCTGCCTGGCGCTCCCCCTCTTTGCGCGGCTGCGGATGGAGCATCCGATCCGATGGAAGCGACTCCTCGTGGGCTCGCTGGCATTGGGCCTGCTCGCCGCGGTGGTCCTTTCCGTCCTGGTCACCGTGACCGGCTTCCGCGCGATCGCACGAACGCTCGGCAACGCTCCGCCCCAGGCGCTCGCGGTCGTCGTCGCCAAGGATCCGTCCAGCGGCAGCGACATGCTCGTCGAGCAACTCATGCCGGTCGGCCCCATTCCGAATCGCGAACTCCTCCGGACCATGAAGCCGATCTTCACGGATCCGTGGGCGAAACGGTCGCTGATCGTCGAGTCGGAGGTCCTCCTGCCCACCCCGAGCTGGATCCACGACGCCCGCCGTGCCGAAGCGCGCGGTGAGCCATTCCCGCCCCTGCGCCAGAGTCGCCAACGCGTGACCGTCGCATGGCTTCAGACGAGCCCCCGGGGCTGCTGGAGCGACGCCGCCTCAGCCGTTGGTGTGCGACTGCCGCTCGTCATCGTCGCCATCCTCTGCTCGGTCGCTGCCTTCGTCGCCCTTCCGATCGCTCGGCGTCGGGCGAAGGTCCGCGGCGCACACCTCGTTCGATCGGCGTTCTACCTCGCCATCGGGACGCTGCCGTTGCTCGTTGTCCTCCTCCTGGTCATCGATGCATGCCGGCCACAGCGCCGCTGGCAGCCGGGGGGGCTCCTCACCGGCGATTGGAGCGACGCGGTCATCGTCGTTCCGCTGGGTGCGGTGCTCACGTGGTGGTGGTGGGTCGCGGCGCACCGCTACCTGCGCATGGAGCGGCCGTGGGCGGTCGCACTCAGCGTCAGCACCATCGCCGTCCTGACCGCCTGCGCCGTCGAGCTCGCCTAACAGCCCTGCAGACTCGGTCCGACCGGGCCGCGGGAGAGCGGTATCGTGTAGCGCACGTGGTCCTTCGTCGTCCCATGCGATCGTGGCTCGTGGCTCCGCTTTCCGCGTGGATGCTGCTTGTCGTCGCGCTCGTCTGTCCCGCTTGGAACGCGACCGCGCTCGCTCAAGGCGGCGGCGATGTCGGGCGCCCGACGCCGAGCGCGGCCGCTCCGCTCACCGACATTCGGGAGGTGCTCCGTCTCCCGCCCGATGAGGCCGCCCGCGGCTATCGCGTGGTCCTGCGCGGCGTCGTCACCTTCGTTCAGGTCTCGACCCTCGACTTCTTCATGCAGTCGGGCGAGCACGCCATCTGGGTCTCGAGCGTCAGCGGCGCTCGCCTCAGTCGCGGCGATCTGGTCGAGGTCCGCGGCGCCACCAACGCCGGCGTCTTCGCGCCCGACATCCATCCTGACCCCGATGGCGTGTCCGTGGTCGGTCAGGACTCGCTGCCGCTGCCGGCGGCCCCGGAGGAACTCGCCTTCGCCAACGGCGAGCACGACTGCCGATTCATCGCCCTCAGCGGCGTCGTTCGGCTTGTCGCGAAGGAGCCGCTTCACGTCCAGGTGACGATGGCCACCTCTTTTGGCCGCGTCGCGGTCCTCATCCCCACGGAGAGTGCGGCCTCGGTGACCGACGACCTCGTCGGGGCCCGCGTCTCGGCCCGCGGGGTCTGCGCGATGCGGCTGAACGAGCGGGGGCAGATGACCGGCATGCGGCTCTATTCGCAGGAAGGCGCGGACCTGCAGGTGATCGCGCCGGCGCGGCCGGTGGCGACGCTGCCGTGGGTCTCTCCGGCGCGGCTCCTGACGTATCGCGCTGTCGCCGATCCGAGCGGCCGCACCCGTACCAAGGGCGTGGTCACCCTCCGCCGCGGCGACGGGAGCTTCTTCATCGCCGGCGATGGTGCCGCGGCCTTCGTTCGGCCGACCGCTCCGGCCGAGGTGCAAGTGGGCGACGAGGTGGAGGTCATCGGCTTCGCCCGGGCCGATGATGCGATGACGACCATTGAGGACGCGATCCTCACCCGCGGGCCGAGCGGGCCGAGGCCCTTCGCCCGCACCGTTCCGACCGCCGCGGCCTTGGCGAGCTCGGTAGCGGGCGGCGAACTCGTGCGGATCGAGACGGAGGTCTTCCGCATCACCCAGCGCGAGCGGGAGACGATCCTGAGCGCCCGCATGGAGGATGGACAGGGCATCGTCGAATTGCGGCTCACCGCCGACGAGGCCCAGAAGCTCGGGCCCGAGATCGAGGTCGGCGCGCGGGTCGCCTTCACCGGGGTGAAGTGGCCGGTGGTCTCGGCGATGCTCGGCGACAAGTGGCCGCTCCTCCTCGTCGACGGCGCACGGGACGTCGAGCTGCTCGCGGGGGCCCCCTGGCTCAACCGCAACCGGGCCCTTCTGATGGTGGTCATCGTGGCGCTCGCCGGACTCGCGGTCGCGCTCGCGAGCCGATGGCGACTGGCCCAAAAGGAACGCGTCCAGGCCCAGCTCGAGGCTGCGGTGGCCGAGCGGACCGCCGAGCTCGAGGCCGCGTCGCGCCGCCTCGGCGCCTTCGACGCCATCCGCAGCCGGTTCGTTGCCCTGGCCAACCACGAGCTGCGCTCGCCGCTCATGGTGGTCCGCATGCGCGGCGAACTGCTGGGGCGGGACGCCTCGCCGACGACCCGCGTCCACGGCAATGACATCGTGCGCTGCGCCGACCAGATCGCCGGCATCATCAACGAGTTCCTCGAGAAGCCGCTCGACCAGGGACAGCCGCGGATCGCCACCGATCGCGTGAATCTCTCTGACCTCGCCCGCGCCGCGGTCGCCCGCGCCGAACCGATGCTCCGCACCAAGGGCCAGCGCATGGTGCTCGAGGGCACCGTCCGCGGCGTGCCGGCGTGGGGCGACGCCCGACTCATCGGGGCGGTCCTCGACAACCTGCTCTCGAACGCATCGAAGTTCGCCGCGTCGAACACGGAAGTGCGCGTCTCCGTGCGGCAGAACGAGGACGGCAGCATTTCCTCGGTGTCGGTGGTCGATCAGGGGCCGGGCCTGAGCGAAAGCGACAAGGCCAGGCTCTTCCGCCGCGGCGTCATGCTTTCCGCTCGTCCGACCGCCGGCGAATCGAGCGAGGGCAACGGCCTGGCCCTGGCCCACGAGCTCACCGTGGCCATGGCGGGCCGGATCGTCTGCGAGAGTGCGCTCGGGGCCGGCGCCGAGTTTCGCATGGAATTGCCGGGCGATGCGGGCCCGCCGCGACCCTGGAACGGGGCGTGACGGGGGCGGTGCATCGCACGAAGTGTTGCGTGAACGCAACGTCGCTCGCATGCGCATAGCGACCGAGCAAGCGAAAACACCGCATATTCAGGCCGGAAGAGCGATAACGCCCCGTCATCACTCGCTCCGCCGACGAATTCCTCTGCCCACATGAACTCGCCGGAGCAATCCGCCGATCAGTCACCCCGACGCACTACGGCTTCCGGCACGTCGCCGGGATCAGGGGCTGCGGTGCCCGGGGTCCCCCAACCAGGGATGGTTCGGGGGGGATGAAAGAAGGATCGAGTTCATGCGCGAGCAACCCTTCCTGTCCGACAAGGATGTGTTGACCACGGGGGAGGTGGCGAAGATCTGCAACGTCGCCAGCCGTACGGTGAGCAAGTGGTTCGACTCCGGACAGCTCAAGGGCTACCGGATTCCAGGGTCGAAGGACCGTCGGATTCCTGTCTCCAACCTCTTGGCCTTCATGCGCAAGCACAACATTCCGATGGACGGACTCATGTCCGGCAATCCTCGGGTGCTTGTCGTCGACGGCGATCGAGATACCGGCGAGACGCTCAAGCGCGTCCTTGCCGAACAGACCAACTATGACGTTCGACTCGTGAACACGGCGTTCGCCGCCGGTGTCGAGTGCGAACGGTTCCGACCGCACGTGATGCTCCTTGATGTGCATCTGGCGGAAGGCGAGGGAGCGTCGCTCACCACGATGATCCGCTCGAACGAGGACCTGCAGATCACGCGGATTCTCGGCATGAGCGGCAAGATCACCGATGGCCAGGCGACGCAGCTCCTCGGACGGGGCTTCGATGGGATCCTCCGCAAGCCATTCAGCGTGCGGCAGGTGATCGAGGCGATCGAAGGCGTGCACGCAGTCGTGTGATCGCCTCGAGCGAACGGCGCATTGACATCACCTGGGGTGGTGACCATTCGTGGTCACCCCCTGGTTCAGGAACAGAGTGAGCATCGGCATGACCGCCGCGCAGTACCATGTGCGGCGGTCATGTCATTGGCTTCTGCTGCACTGGTCTTCGGCGGCGGCGCGGTGGGGAGCGCTCTTCGATATCTCGTGATGGCGGCGCTGGCCCCGCGCTTCGGGCGCCATGCATGGTGTGCGCTGCTCGTGGTGAATCTCACCGGCTGCATCGCGATCGGGGCGCTCAACCGCCACGGCGGATCGGGCGGGGGAGCGGTCATGGGACTGGACCCGAGCGCAGCACGCTGGGCGCTTTCGGTCGGGCTCCTCGGCGGATACACCAGCTTCAGCGCGATGTCGGTCTTCAGCGACCGCCTCTGGAGCGAGGGGCGCCGCGGCGCCGCGCTCCTGCAGACCCTGCTGCCGGTACTCCTCGCGATTCCCGGCGTGCGCTTCGGCGGCGCTCTGGCCGCGTGGCTCTCCTCGGGCGGTGTCGCATGAGTGCGGCAGCAACCCCAGCCGCTCGACCGGCCGCGGAGTGGTCGCTCCTGCTTGCGGTCATGGTCGGCGGCGGCGTCGGATCGGTGTGCCGCGCCGCGGTGCTCGGCGCCGTCGAGGGGATGTCATCGTCGTCATCGTCGCTGGGTTCGACGCTGGCCCTCTCGGGCATCAACCTCCTCGGCGGGATCGTCGCTGGGCTGGTGACGACTGCGTGGAGCGGACGGGCACTTCTGCGAAGCCGACGCTTCGCCCTCGTCGTCCCCGGATGGTGCGGGGGATTCACGACCTTCTCCTCCTTCGCCGCCGGGGCTTCCGATCGTCTCGCCGACGGGGAGGTGGCCGCGGCGATCACGACCCTTGCGGTCGGGTTCCTGATCGGGCTGCTGGCGGCCCGTCTTGGGGGCGCCCTGATACGCAGAGGCTGACGAACGGGGTACGCTCCCCGGCCCAGTGCGCGTCACGCTCGCCCAACTCAACCCGACCGTCGGCGACATCGACGGCAACGAAGCCCTCATCCGCGGCGCGATCCAAGAGGCCCAGCGCGATGGATCGGACTTGGTCGTCACCCCCGAGCTCGCGGTGCTGGGATACCCGCCGCGCGATCTGCTCCTTCGGGCGGGCGTCGCCGAGCGCTCGGCCGCGGCGGTCGAGCGCATCGCCGCCTGCTGCCCGAGCACCTGTGCCCTGGTCGGATTTGCCCAGCCCTGGCCGGCCGGCCCGCGGCCCTTCCGCAATGCCGTGGCCCTCTGCCGCAACGGTCGCGTCGAGAGGATCTACGCGAAGTGGCTTCTGCCGACCTACGACGTCTTTGACGAGGAACGCTACTTCACCCCCGGCCGCGAGACGCTGGTCGTCCCGATTGCCGGCGAGCGCGTCGCCGTCCTCGTCTGCGAGGACCTCTGGCGGGCCGGCGACGTCAGCAGCGGTCGCGGCTATCGCGAGGACCCGGTCGTCGAGTCGATCGTCCAGGGGGCGACGATGCTCGCGGTCCTCTCCGCCTCGCCCTTCACCGTCGGCAAGGAGCGGGCCCATCATGCCCGCCTGAGCGCCATCGCCCAGCGCGGGATTCACGTCGCGGCGGTGAACCAGGTCGGCGGCAACGACGACCTGATTTTCGACGGGCGATCACGGCTCCTTGCGGCGGGCGGCGGACTCGCCGCGCAGTGCGTTGGCTTCGCGAGCGAGGTCCGAACGGTGGCGCTCGGCGCCGATGTGGCCCATGCGTGGAGCGAACCCGATGGACTCGACGAGACGATTCAGGCGATCGTCCTCGGAATCCGCGACTACCTTCGCAAAACCGGCCACCGCGAGGCGATCCTCGGGCTCTCAGGAGGCATCGACTCGGCCCTGGTCGCGACCCTTGCGGCGATGGCGATCGGCGGGGCCAACGTCAGCGGCGTCCTCATGCCGTCGCGGTACTCCTCGGCCGGTTCGATCGAGGACGCCCGCGAAAGCGCTCGGCGCCTCGGACTCAAGGCCGCGCCGACGATCGCCATCGAGCCGGCGCACGCGGCGCTCGCGGGCATGTTCGAGGGCAGCGGCTACCGCCTCGACGGCGTTCCCGACGAGAACGTCCAGAGTCGGCTTCGCGGCGTGACCGTGATGGCGATCTCGAACGCGACCGGAGCGATGGTGCTCACCACCGGCAACAAGAGCGAGTACGCGACCGGCTACGCGACCCTCTACGGCGACATGAACGGCGGGCTTGCCCCGATCGGCGATCTCCTCAAGACGAAGGTCTACGCCATCGCCCGTCGGCTGAACGAGGAACACCGCCGCTACGGATTCGCCGAGCCGCCGATTCCGGTGAGCTCGATCACGAAGCCGCCGTCCGCCGAACTTCGTCCCGACCAGACCGACCAGGATTCGCTCCCCGCCTACGAGGTGCTCGACGCGATCGTCGCCGGTCGGATCGAGCGCGAGCTCGACGTTGACGGGATCGTCCGCGAGTCGGGGATCGACCGGACGGTCGTCGAGCGCTGGTGCCGGGCGATCGACCGCATGCAATACAAGCGCGACCAGGCCGCGATCATCCTGAAGCTCTCCCACCGGGCGTTCGGGCGCGGGCGTCCGATGCCCTCGGCGATGCGTCCCTGATCCGGCAGTCGTGAGCGAAGCGTTCGGCGGATCGTGCTTGAACGCCGCGCATGACGCGGGACGCAGCCGCCTGTCGCGTCAGAAAGACTGTGCGTCCGGAGGGCGCTACGGACTGCTCACATGGCGTTCGGCGAGCTCCACGCACGCCGCGAGATGGTCGATCCGCAGCGAGCCGATCACGACGCTCGCCACCGCCGGCGCGGCGAGGGCGAAGGGCACGGCCTCGCTCGGCGGCACGCGGCCGCTGGCGAGGGCCTTCTTGACGACGACGCCGACGCCGCGGGCCGCGGCCTCCTCGAGCGCCGGCCGCTGCGAGCGGTCGAGCGGGTGGTACTCGATCATGAGGGCGTCGTAGCCCTCGTCGATCGCCCGGCGATGTCCCTCGACCGTCTTTCCCGAGAAGCCGATCGCCCGCACCACGCCGCGGTCGCGAAGCGCTCGCAGGGCCCGCGTCACGCCGCCCTCTTGGAGGATGGCGAGGTCGTCGCCGTTGGAGTGGACGAAGACGATGTCGATCGTCGCGCGGCCCAGGCGGGCGCAGCTCCGTTCGACGCTGCGGAGCGTCGCCGCCTCGCTGAAGTCATGGCTCGAACGCCCCGACTCGAAGCGCTCGCCGACCTTGGTCGAGAGGACGACATCGGCCCGGCGATCGCGCAGCGCGGCACCAACCCGTTCCTCGCTCACGCCGTAGGCCGGCGCCGTGTCAATGAGCGTGATGCCAAGGTCGAGCACCGCGTGCACGAGGGCCGTGGCCTCGGCGTCGCTCGGCAGGGGGTAGGCCTCGGCGTACTTCGCCCCCTCGGTGCGGCCGATCTTGAACGCCCCGAAGCCGATCGGCGAGAGCTGGAGCGAAGTCGATCCCAGACGGCGCGGGCGCATCGAACTCATGGCAAGCGCTCCCATGAGGCCGTCTCCCAGGGAGGCGTGCCGATCGTTGGCCGCGGACCTTCGATCGACGTCGGGCCGCTCGGACGAACGTGGGCGCCGTCGAGCGCCGCAAGCGCCTGCTCCGCGGCCCGCGGAGCAAGGGCCAGCTTCGTCGGCCAGAGCGTCATCACCCCGCGCGGTCCGTCGGTGAGGCACTGGGCGTCGTCGGGTCGAGCGCTCCCGCGGGTGGCGAGTTCGGCGCGATCGATGCGATAGGTCGCCCACTCGACGTCGCGGGCATCGAAGTCGGGCAGGACCTGACGGAGTTCCTCGCGGGCCCTGGCGATGAGCGGCCGCGCGTCGAGTTCGACGCCCTGTTCGGCGAGCTGACCGCCGAGTTGCCAGACGGCGCGGCCGGCGCGGTCGCTCGAGGTGGTCACCGTGACGCGCGTCGCGGCGCCGTCGACGCAGTGACCGTGCAGCTCGGGCAGTCGCCCGCGGACCATCGTCATGTGCAAGGGGCGGCGCTGCATCACGCCGCTCGGAAGGTGCATCTCGGCGCGAAGCGCCTGGTTCATCGCGCCGGCCGCGAGCACCACGGCGCGGCTGCGGATCGTCGTCGTTCCCTCCGCGCCGCTCAGCGTGATGCGGTGATCAAGGGGCTCCGAGCGCAGGTCGATCGATGTCGGCCCCGGGGCGGCGATCATCCGCGGGCGATGCCGTTCGAGGAACGCAGCCACGAGCGAGGGAGTGTCGAGCACCGGCTCATCGACGCGATAGACCGTGCCCGGGACGCTCCGCAGGATCGCCGGTCGCTCGGCGAGGGGAACCTCGATCGGCACCGTCCTGAGGCCGGCGCGGGCGCCGACCATGCCGAGCATGGATCGAAGCGACTCGCTCCGCCAGAGCCAGGTCGAGGGGCTCCGCAGCGTCACCGCCCGCAGGTCGGGGCGGGACTCGCCGGCGAGCGAGCGGCGCCAGCGCTCGGGCATCGCGCTGACCGCCTCGGCGCTCGCGTTCAGGAGCCCGCGCAGCGTGTACTTGAGGCCGCCGTGGATGATGCCTTGGCTCGCGAGCGTCTGGCCCTGGCCAAGGGCGCCGGGTTCGATGAGGACCGCGGCAAACCCGCGCTCGTCGAGCGCGTCAAGCAGCCACAGGGCGGCGATCCCGCCGCCGATGACGACGACATCCACCTCGGTCACGGCCATGGAGGACGAAGCGTAGCGGATTCGCCCTGATCAGGCGTGTTGCGTCGGTGGCTCGCCGCTTGGAAGATGCCTGCATGCACAGCGAATCACCGTCGGCCTCGGCGTTGGGGATGGCGTCGGCATCGAGTTCGGTCGTGGTCGACCGACGCGCGTTCCTGCGCGCAGCGGTGGCGGGCACGCTCTCGGCGCCATCGATCGCAAGCGCCGTCGCCGTCGCGTTTCCGCCCATGGTCGCCGCCGATGACGGACCGCTCGGCAAGCGACTCGACGAGGGCTGGGTCGCGAGCCTCACGGCGCGCGGGCAGCCGCTCACGGCGCGCGGCGCCGACCTGCAGCGCATCGGCATGCCCGTCGGCGGCATCGGCGCGGGGACGGTCTACCTCTCGGGTGACGGGCGCCTCTGGCACTGGGACATCTTCAATCGGGAGCGGGCCGGCATCTGTCCCTCCGCCGTTCCCTACGGCGATCGTCAGCTTGGACCGACCGAAGGGGCAAGCTACGTCACGCCGCCCCTGGCGACGACCGGCACCGGCGCCGAGGTCGGTCAGGGCTTCACGTTGCGCTGGCGACAGGGCGGTGCGGCGTCTGCGGCGCGGCTCGATGCCGCGGACTGGTCCGACGTCACGTTTCTCGGCCAATATCCGATCGGCACCGTCACCTATCGCGACGGCGCGAAGCCGATCGCCGTGACGCTCGAGGCCTTCTCGCCCTTCGTGCCCCTCGACGCCGATCGTTCGAGCTACCCGGCGACGGTCTTCGTCATCACCCTCACCAACACATCGAAGGAGCCGTTGCGCGGGGCGCTTGACGGCTGGCTCGAGAATGCCGTCGGCATCGACCACCGTTCGGTTGTCGCCCTGCGCGAGAACCTTGACCGATCGACGGCGGCGCGGAGCGCCATCCTGATGCGGGCCGCGCCGTGGGTCAGCGAGCGCACGCCGATCCGGGAGGACATCGTCGTCGAGGACTGGACGAAGGAACGGTTCGAGGGATGGACGGTGGAGGGCGACGCCTTCGGCGCCGGGCCCATCGCGAAGTCGGCGATGCCGAAGTACCAGGGCGACGTCGGCGGACCGACGGAACGGGTCGCCAACTCCCACGGCGGCGCGCCGGCGAACGAAGTGCGGGCCCGCGACTCCTTCGTCGGCACGCTCTCGCGGACCATCACGGCCGAGCGCGACTTTCTCTCGCTGTGGGTCGGCGGCGGTCACCACGAGAAGACCTGCGTGGAACTCCTGCGCGACGGCGCCCTCGTCGCCCGGGTGAGCGGCCGCGACGACAACCGCATGTCCCATGTCGCGGTCGATCTCCGCGAGCACGCCGGCGCTGCACTGACCGTGCGGATCGTCGATCAGGAGCGCGGGCCATGGGGACACGTCGGCGTGGGCGAGCTGCGGCTCACCGATCGGCCGATGATCGTCGATGACCTCATGGGCATGCCGGACATCGGAAGCCTGGCGATCGCATGCGACGGGGACTGCGCGGTTGACCTCGCTGCGGTGGTGCGCGATCGAATCAGCGAGTGCAAGGGTTCCTCGGCGGAGCGCGAGCAGGCGATGTTCTCCGAGCGGCTCTTTGGCGGACTTTCCGCCGAGTTTGAGCTGGCGCCCGGCGCCTCGACAGCCCGTCGCTTCGTCGTCGCGTGGCATTTCCCGAATCTCTCGGTCGGCGGCAAGGGGCGCGTCGGCCGCTGGTACGAGAGTCGCCACGCCGACGCGGCGGAGGTTGCCCACGCGGTCCTCGCCGACCTCCTGTCGCTCGAGGGATCGACCCGCCGCTGGCGCGACACCTGGTACGACTCGACCTTGCCCTACTGGCTGCTCGATCGGGCCTTCGCCAACACCTCGACCCTGGCGACCGCGACCGTTCAGCGCTGGCGCGACGGGCGCTTCTGGGCCTGGGAGGGCGTCGGATGCTGCGCGGGGACCTGCACCCACGTTTGGCACTACGCCCAGGCGATGGGACGGGTGTTCCCCGAACTCGAGCGCGACCAGCGCGAGCGGGTTGACTATGGCGTCGCCTTCCACGAGGACTCGGGCGTCATCCGCTTCCGGGCCGAACATAACGACATGTTCGCGATCGACGGGCAGGCGGGAACGATCCTGCGAACCTACCGCGAGCATCTCATGTCGCGGGACGACGCGTTCCTGCGCCGCGTCTGGCTGCGCGTGCGGCGTTCGGTCGAGGCCATGATCGAGCGCGACCCGAAGCGCGACGGCATCGTCGTCGGTCCGCTCCACAACACGCTCGATGCGGACTGGCCCGGCGTCGTCCCCTGGCTCGTCAGCATGTATCACGCCGGGCTTGCCGCCGGCGCGGCGATGGCCGACCGCATGGGCGACGTCGCCTTCGCCCGCCGCTGCCGCGACCTCATCGCAAGCGGCCGGCAGAATCTCGTCGCCCAGTGCTTCAGCAAGCGCCACGGCTACTTCATCCACGTCTTCGACGGTTCGCACGACGGCACGATCGGCGTCTTCGAAGGCTGTCACATCGACCAAGTGTTGGGTCAGGGCTGGTGCCATCAGGTCGGTCTCGAGCGCGTGATGGATCCCGAGCACACCAGGGCGGCGCTGGCCGCGATCTGGAAGCATGACTATCTCGTGGACGTCGGACCCTTCCGGGCGAAGGAGAAAATGGGCCGCTGGTACGCGGTGCCCGGCGAGTCGGGAACGATCATGGCGAGCTTCCCGTTCGAGAAGCCGCCGGCCTTCGGCGGCCCCGGGGCGTGGGCGGCGATGTACTTCAACGAGTGCATGTCGGGCTTCGAGCACCAGGTCGCCGCGCACATGGTCTGGGAGGGAATGGTGCCCGAGGGGCTCGCGGTCATGCGTTCGGTGCATGATCGATATCACCCGTCCCGCCGGAATCCCTATAACGAAATCGAATGCTCGGATCACTACGCGCGAGCGATGGCCAGCTATGGCGTCTATCTCGCGGCCTGCGGATGGGAGTACGACGGTCCCGCGGGACACGTCGGCATCGACCCGCGGATCGGCGCCGCCGACTTCCGGGCCGCGTTCACCGCGGCCGAAGGGTGGGGCACGGTGCGGCAGGTGGTGGAGCCATCCGGCGCGGGCACCCTCTCGCTTGCGGTCGTGCAAGGGCAGCTCGAATTGGAGACGCTGGCGACGGCGTTGGGTGTCGGGGACGGCGCGCAGCGCGGCGTGCGGGTCTCGATCACGGCCACGAACGGCGCGACGCGGAGCGTTGCGGCGACGCGCTCGGACGACGGACACCGTGCCGTCGCGCGGCTTGGCGAGCGGGTTCGGATCGGCGCCGGCGAGCGGATCGAGGCTCGATTCGGCTGAACGCCAAAAGGGCGATCACGGCGAGCCGTGCTCGCGACGGGAGCGCGGGTGCGATGAGGGCCGCGAGGAGCGACGCGTCCGCGGGGAAGCGGCGTCGCCGTCGAGGGGACCGGCGTCAACGTCGGCCGTCGGCTCAGTTGCGCTGCGTCGCCGGCGGGTCGTTCGGGCCGTCATCGCGATCGCGCCGTGCTGTTGATCGCGATCGGTCCCCGCCGCGTCGCCACCAGTAGCCGACCTCGTCGACGCGCAGCAGTGCGAGTCCGCTCTCGAAGGCGAGGTTGGTCAGCTCCGCCACGGAACCGAAGCCGAGCTTTTCCTTGATCGACTGGCGGTGGAACTCGATCGCCTTGGGCGTGCGGTGCAACGTGCGGGCGATCTGCAGTCCGGGCAGTCCCTGGGCGACGAGGGCGAGCACCTCTGCCTGACGCGTGGTCAGCTTCGAGAGCACGCCGCGATCGTTGAGCTGGGCCGGCTCGCTTTCCTGCTCGGCCAGGGCCGCGTCGTACTCGGCCCGGGTCCGCAGCGGACGGAGGCTGATGATCACGATGCACCGACCGGGGGCGTCCGGGCAGGGATGGCGACGGAGCGTGAGCACCGCCAATCGCCCGAAGAAGAATCCGACTCGCCTGATGCGCTCCGCCCCCCGAATGACCCGCTCCAGCAGCGAGCTGCCGATGGCCGCGACGTTGGGGGGAAAGAGATCGGTCAGCTGGAGTCCCGTGCACGACGCGAGCGTCCGCCCGAAGGACGCGTCGAGCCAGGATGGCGTCGCGAACAGAAGCGACATGCGGTCGTCGAAGCAGAGAACGACGGCGCCAGAGTCTTCCGAAAGCGTCCGCACGATCGTTGGCAATTGCACCTTGAGGTACCTCATGGCGTCTGAGACGCCCGGAACCGATCGAGTTCCCGGCAGGCGCATCATCATGGAAGCGCCAGACGGGGCTGAAGGCGAGGGGTTCCGCTCAAAGCCCGTGGCGCCGACGACAGGGGACCGGCGAACATCACCGGCGATCCCGCGGACGGAGCGCCAAAGGAGCCGTCATTGTCCTCAGTTGACGCGGCAACGCAAGCGTCGGTTGAAGCAGCGAGAGGAGGAAGCGTTCTCGCTCCTGCGTCATCAACCTGCGGCATCGGACGGTACAGATCGATCCCGGCCGGTCAGGTCGAGCGTTCCCACGCGTCGGCGATCGCCGCGGAGGGGCCCGCGACGCGCCGCAGCGCATCGGGCTGGATCTCAACCACCGTCGCCGCCGACGCCTCTTCGGCGTCGAGCCGCTCCTGGGCCGACTTGAGGATGCGGCCGTCGTTGGCGACCTCCTCGAACCGCACCGCCACGCGCTTGCTCACGCCGCGCTGCGGCATCGTGATGCCATAGAGCATGTCGCAGGATTGCATCGTTCGCTTGTGGTGGGTGATGACGATGAAGTGGCTGCGGTCGAGGAACTGCTTGAGCGTCGCGCAGAACCGCTCGACGTTCGACTCATCGAGCGCCGCGTCGACCTCGTCCAGGACGCAGAAGGGGCTGGGCTTGCTCTGGAAGATCGCCATGAGCAGGGCGACGGCGGTCATGGTCTTCTCGCCGCCGGAGAGCTGGCTGATGACCCGCGGCTCCTTGCCGGGGGGCTTGGCCCGGATCTCGACGCCCGACTCGAGCCAATCGGTCTGGCCCGCCCGCGGTCCGTCCTCGAAGGGAAGGAGGTAGAGGTCGGCGCTGCCGCCGCCGAAGAGACGTCGGAACATGCCGTCGTTGCTGGCGAAGTGCTCGCGGACGGCCTTGAAGGTCTCTTCGAATCGATTGCGGCTGACGTCGTCGAGCTGGCTGATGAGCCGCTCGAGCTGGGCCTTGGCCTCGTCGATGTCCTTGAGCTGCGACTCGAGCTCCTGGTTCTTCTGCTCGAGCGTTCCGAGCTCCTCGATCGCGTCGATGTTGACGTGGCCGAGGCGCCGGATCTCCTGGCTCAACTCCTGCACTTCCTTCTCGCCGAGCTCGCGGTCGATGGCGACGAAGCCCTCGGCGGCCCTGGCCTCGCGATGCTCGGGATAGCGCGCCGGCAGGTCGAGCTCGCTCTCGCGCAGGGAATTCTCCTCGAGGTTCTCGCGCTTGATCTCAAGTTCGCGGCGGCTCATCTCGACCGCATGCCAGTTCCGCTCGAAGACCGCCGCGGTACTCCGTCCGGTGGCGAGGGCGCCCGACGTGCGCTCGACTTCGACCGCCGCTTCCTTCATCGCCGACTCGATGCCGACGAAGGAACCGGCCAGTTCCTGCAGGCCCGCATCGCTGACGTTCACCACCTCGGTCGCCTCGACGATCGCCTCGTCCAGGCGGGCGATCTGCGATGACCGACGCTCGACCTGCTCGCGGACGGCCTGCACCTGTCGCTGGCTGTGCTCGATCGCCCCCTGGAGCGAACGGCGTTCGCGGCGGGCGTTCTCGAGATTTGCGTTTGCCTCGCCAAGGCGACCCCGGGCGACGCCGAGCGTTTCGCCGAGCTGGGCGACCGTGGCGGCAGCCCGCTCGTAGGCGGCTCTCGTTTCCTCGGCCCGACCTCGCTCGGCGGCGATCTGCTCATCGAGCGTTGCGACCCGCGTCGCGAGCTGCTCGCGTTCGGTCTCGACCGCGGTCGCCCGGCTGGCGAGTTCGCGGTCCTCCTCGTCGATTCGCGCCCACTCGCCTTCGATCCGCCGGATGAGCTGCTCGAGGCGCTCGCCCTGGTAGTTCGCGTCGATGAGGGCCCGTCGCGATTCCTGCAGCTTCTCGGAGAGCTCGCGTACCCGGACCTTCTGTTGGCCGGACTCGCTGGCGACCTGCGAGAGGTCGAGTTCGAGCGAGGCGATGCGCAACGCAAGCGACGAGAGGGCAGTGACGACCTCGGCCAGCTCCGCGCGGCGCTTCAGGACGCCGGCGAATCCGGCCCCGCCATCGCCCGTCTCCGCGGGATGGAGGACGAGCGTGCCATCGCCTTCGAGCAGTTCGCCCGAACGGGTCACGATGCGGCAGCCGGCGAGCGGGCCGCGACCGAGGCGCACCGCGGTTTCAATCTCGTCGACGACGAAGGTGTCGCCAAGCATGCGCTCAAGCCACGCCCGGGCAATCGGCTCGCAGCGGACGTATTCGAGGATGGGCGTGGCGCCAGGGACGGCGCCGATCGAACGGATCGCGGGCGGCAGCGCCGTCGGCGCGAATGCCGCTCGCCCCTCGAGCTGACGGAACTCCGGCAGCGAGATCATGAGTCCATCGAGGGATTCGACGAGCAGGAGTTCAAGCCGCTCGCCCAGCGCCGCCTCGACCAGATCGGCGTGGTCGCGGTCGGTCTCGATGAGATCGGCCATGACGCCGCGGATCGTCGGGTACTTCGACGGGTCACGGGCCCGGTCGGCGAGAATCGCCTTGACCGCATCGCCGAGTCCCTCGCGGCTCTTCTGCAGGTCGTCGAGCACGCGGCGACGGCTCTCGAGGCTGGTGCGCTCGTCGCGCAGCCCGGCCAACGTCGTGCCCAGCGTCGTCTGCCGATCGCCGAGCTGCTGGGCGACGTGCGTCCGCTCGTCGAGCTCGCGCTGGAAGCGCTGGATCTGATCTTCGCTCACCAGCGTGCGCACGCGGGCCGCGCTGCGGGCGACGCGATGCTGATCGAGTTCGCGGGCGAAGGGATCGCGCCGTCCGGCGAGCTTCGAGCGCTGCTCGGCGAGCGAGTGGGCGCGGGCTTCGAGACTCGCGAGTCGGCCGGAGATCTGCGAACGCTCGCGCTCGACGCCGGTGAGGAGGTCGCGGATGCGCTCATGCGCCGACTTCTCCTCGAGGGCCAGCGTCGTCGCCTTCGCCCGCTCCTCGCTGGCCTTGGCGACGGAACGCTCGGCGTCGGCGGCGGCCTCGGCGCAGGCGGCGATGGTCTGTTCCGCCTCGGCGATCCGACTGGCGAGGTTGGCGATGCCCGCCTCGAGGTCGGCGAGCCGCTTGGTCTCGTCGGCGATGCTCTGTCGGACGTCGGCGAGGGACCGCTCGGAGAACTCGACCCGCTGTCGGGCCTGCTGCCCCTGGCTCGTCAGCTCGAGGCGCTTCTGTTCGAGGGCGTGATGGCGAACCTGCACCTCATGCCGGTGCAGCTCCGCGGCCTGCTTGGCCTCCTCAAGTCCGTGCAGCGCCGCGTGGGCCGCGTCGCGCTCGGCGGTGAGCGTCGAAAGCTCGCTGGTCAGGCCGTGCAGGTGCTCGTGCAGCTCGTGGTAGATGTCGAGCGCCAGGCTCGTCCGCAGTTCGCGGCGGCGGGCGTCGAGCACCTGGAATCGCTTGGCCTTGTCGGCCTGTCCGCGCACGATGCGCAGGCGGCGCTCGGTGCTGGCGAGCTGCTCGCGGATGACGACGAGGTTCTTCTCGGCGTGCTCGAGCTTGCGAGCGGCCTCGATCTTGCGGGCCCGGAACTTGGCGACGCCCGCGGCCTCTTCGAGAATCGAGCGGCGCTCGAGCGGATTGGCCATGAGCATTGCATCGACCTTGCCCTGCTCGATGATCGAGTAGGCGTCGTTGCCGATGCCGGTGTCGAGGAAGAGCTCGCGGATGTCGCGGAGCCGCACCTTCTTGCCGTTGATGAGGTACTCACTGCGACCGTCGGCGTAGAGCCGACGGGTGACGTCGACGGTGTCGGCGTCGATGGGCAGCCGACGATGGGTGACCTGGGAGCGGCGCACGATCGAGTGTTCGTGGTCGCCGAGCGACTCCGACTCTTCCGCCGCCGCGGCCAACTCAGGGTCGCCCTCGATACCGCCCGACGCCCGCTGCCGCTCCGCCCGCACGATCGCCTCGTCCACGATCGGGTTGTCGAAGGTCAGCGTGACCGCGGCCATGCCCGAGGGCTTCCGCGACGCCGAACCGGCGAAGATGACGTCGAGCATGGCGCCGCCGCGCAGGCTCTTCGCGCTGCGCTCGCCGAGCACCCACTTGATCGCGTCCACGACGTTGCTCTTGCCGCAACCGTTCGGGCCGACCACGCCGATGATCGGCAGGTCGAAGCGAAACTCCGTGGTGTCCGCAAAGCTCTTGAATCCGCTGAGCGTGAGCTTGGCAAGCCGCATCCGTCCGTGACCTCCTGTCGCGACACGGGGACAGGAGCGTCCGCGGTCGGATGTGCCGAATGACGATCCCCCGGGCCCGGGCCCGCCAGGGAGCGGCGGGACCCAGCACGTATCCCCAGCGGGGCAACGCTGGGCAAGCCCATCAGCGTCGCGCGCGACGATGTCCCGAGGGACCCGACGCGCGTTCAGCGAGGCACAGTATCGCGTTGAATCGCGGTTCGTTCAATCACCGTCGCGCCACTTGCCCCGCTGACGGGAGCGTCCGCCGAATTTGGGGAAATGCTTGCGAGATCGCTCTCGGCCATCGGGTCGGTGGGGGCCTTGGTCTTCGCCGCGCTCCCCGACTTCACCGTGTCGCCGAGATCGTCGAATTCCGGCCGGTCAATGACCTCATCCGGCTTCTGGCTGCGGATGATCGCTGCCAGAATGCGGTCCTGCTCCGCCTTGAAATCGCTCTTGCCCAGATACCCCTTCCGCCAGAGCTGGTGGAGGGCACCGATGGTCTCGGAGTAGGTGAGGCCGATGCCCGCCGCGGGCTTCTCGATCGTCGTCTGGTGACCGAGGAAGGGGATGAACTCGGCAAGCTGGGGGTCCACGCGCTTCGTTTCCGGCTGAGCGCCTTCGGTCGGGCGCCAGAAGACCTGCACCATGGTGTCGCCGGGATCGGCCTTCATCATGAGCCGGTTCGACCACGCCTGGAAGGTCATCGAGTCGGCCAGCCGAATCTCGCCGAAGACGACGATCTTCGGGCGGCCGGTCTGGGCGATGTAGATCATCGGCTTGCTGCTGGGCACCATCATCAGGTCGAACTTGTCGTCGATGGTGAGCGTGCTCACCAGCGGGTCCAAGCGCCGTTCGAGGGCATCGAAGGCGGCGAGCCGCACGTCGACATCCGGGTCATCCAGCAGCGGGCGCAGCCCGAGGTCGATCGCCGGGTTCATGCCCATGTGGGAGAGGAGTTCGATGGCGGTCAACCGGTTCTTCGGGTCGCCGAGTCCCGAGGCGCCGACGGCCGTCGGGCTTGCCGCCATGGCCAGCAGGGGCTGCACGGTCAGCGGATCGTTCAGGTTCGCTCCGGCGACGAGCGCCGCGAGCCGGACCTGCTCCTCGGGATAGGCGTAGAGATCCTGGAACATCGGGACCGCCTTCTTCCCGATCGAGCGCCAGCGCCACGAAGCCGCCTCGGCCATGCCCGGCGTCGCGAGGAGCGCCCGGCGGACGTACATCGCGGTCTGCTCCGGTGCTTCGACCAGCATGGGTGTGTGCTGGACCAAATTGACGAAGTCCTCCGGCCGATCGTGGTAGCTCGGCGGGACGGCGATGTCGATGGCGTCGCCGGAGCGACCGCGGGCGGTGTCGTCCCGCTGCCCCGGCTCGCGCGGGAACATTGAGTTGATCGCCGACTGGATCGTCTCCGCCCGGGCATGGGAGGTGGTCGCCATGCGAAGGCGAAGGAGCATGTCGCTCTTCACCGAACCGCCGTTGAGAATTCGGCCGCTCAGGCGGTTCACGGTGTCCTTGCGGGTGGCGTTGGGCTCGACGAAGGGGTTGATGAAGACGTCGCCCATCGACTCGGCGAGGATGCGAGCCTGCCGGTTGCCCGTCACCAGCGGTCCCGGTCGCAGATCGGTGGTCCAGAGACGACCGCCCTCGAGGCTGGTCGTGCCGGAACCCGGAACGGCGAAGACACGCACGTCAAAAGCGGTGCCCTTCGGGGCGCCCGGGGGAATGACGCCCTCGACGATGACGACCGCACAGTCCTCGGTGTCGAGGAGCTTCTCGGGGGAGATCTCCGGCATGTTCATCGTCGGGTTGCCGACGCCGCGACGGGTCATCTCCCGCAGGATGTGGGCCCGGACGTCGGCGGGCATGAGGCGGCTGCCGTTGCCATGCAGGCCGACCACAAGTCCGTAGCCGCGGACCACCGTCGGGGCAAAGCCGGTGACGACCGTTTCGCTCGCGACCGTGCCGCGCATGATCGGCTCGACGTCCAGCGTGAAGTTCCGGGCGGACAGGGCGTCAAGCTTCGGCTTCGGGTCAGCCCGCTCGACGATTTCGCCGCAGCCGGCGACGAACGCGGCGGCGACGCAGGCGAGTGCGAGGAAGGTGGGTGTTCGCATGCGGGTGGGTCGACCGTGGGCGGAGGGGATCGATCGGGGACGGAGAGGAGTGAGCGCTACAGGATTCGAACCTGTGACCACCGCGGTGTAATCGCGGTGCTCTTACCGCTGAGCTAAGCGCCCGAAGGTGGAAGGCACGCTTCGGCCAGGGCGGGCTGGCTCGGAACGATGAGAGCCCCTTCCTGTCGCTGAGGGTCGTGGGGTCACTGCCCGAGGGAGTGGCCCACGCGGCCGCATGCCTGACGCCGCTCGTGGCGCTGGCCACGCACCGGACCTAGCAGTGCATCCGGCAGTGCATCCGGCGGACGGGCGCTGGAAGTTCCCCCCGCGTGAACGGATTGTCCGCCGACCCCACGATTCCGTCAGCACGGGCCTGAGACGGGGACGAAGGGTCGGGTGCGGGATTGTACTGGCTCCCTCGTACACTCCGCGCCCTTTTCCCCCTGACGGCCATCTCGCGAGCCGCGCCGACACGCCGCTCGACGCCGACCCACATGAGCGATCAGCCCGAGTCATCCGAACCCCGATGTCGAGCCCCTCGTCCCCGGGGCGATGACCCGGCACAGGCCCGGCCCGATGGTCCGACCGGTGAGGGCGGAGTGTGCCCTGCCCGCAACGAGCTCATCGAGGCGATTCAGCGCCGCGCCGGTCGGCTCTCGGCCGAGTGCATGCTTACCGACGCCCGCAAGCTGGACCGGCGAATTCGCGGACTCCGGGGAGCCCGAGAGGGGGGGCTGGAGGACGCCCTTCGTCGCATCGAGACGGAGTGGGCCCGCGCCGCCGCCCGCCGTGCGGCCCGCGCCGCGTCGGTGCCGACCCCGACCTATCCGGCCGAACTTCCGGTCGCCCAGCGCCGCGAGGAGATCATCGCCGCCCTCCGCCGCCATCGCGTCCTCGTCGTCTGCGGCGATACCGGCTCCGGCAAGAGCACCCAGCTTCCCAAGATGTGCCTCGAGGCCGGCCGCGGCGTAGCCGGCACGATCGCCCATACCCAGCCGCGCCGGATCGCCGCACGGAGCGTCGCCGCCCGCGTCGCCGAGGAACTGGGCCTTCCGGCGCCGGCCTCCGGTGCCGGGGCGGGACTCATCGGCATCAAGACCCGCTTCGACGATCGCACCGGACCGAACACGCTCGTCTCGGTGATGACCGACGGCATCCTTCTCGCCGAGACGCGGCACGATCGCGATCTCCTCGCCTACGACACGATCATCGTCGACGAGGCCCACGAGCGCAGCCTCAACATCGACTTCCTCCTCGGATACCTCAAGCGCTTGCTCGAGCGGCGCCGCGACCTGTCGCTGGTCATCACGAGCGCGACGATCGATCCCGAGCGCTTCAGCAAGCACTTCGCCGACGCCCCGATCATCATGGTCGAAGGTCGGACCTATCCGATCGAGACCCGCTATCACCCGGTCGAGCGGGCGGAAGAGGCCGATGAGGAAGATCCCGCGCTCCTCGACGCGATCCTCGACGCCGTCGACGAGATCGACACGGCGCCGCGGGCGGTCGCCCGGCCGGGCGGCGAGGCGCGGCGCGACGTCCTCATCTTCCTCTCGGGCGAGCGCGAGATCCGCGAGACCGCCGAGGCCCTGCGCGGCCGTCAGCCGACGAGTGAGATTCTCCCGCTCTACGCCCGACTCTCCGTCGAAGAACAGGATCGCGTCTTCCGGCCGAGCCCGAAGCGCCGCATCGTCCTTGCGACGAACGTGGCCGAGACCTCGATCACCGTGCCGGGAATCGACGCGGTCATCGATCCGGGCCTCGCCCGCGTCTCCCGCTACAGCCCGCGCGGTCGCGTGCAGCGGTTGCCGATCGAGCGGATCTCGCAGGCGAGCGCCGACCAGCGCCGCGGCCGCTGCGGGCGCACCGGGCCGGGCGTCTGCATCCGCCTCTACGACGAGACCGAGTTCGCCGGCCGCCCGCGCTTTACGCAGCCCGAGGTGCTGCGGACGAATCTCGCCAGCGTCATCCTCCAGATGGCCTCGCTCGGGCTTGGGC
This sequence comes from Phycisphaerales bacterium, assembly GCA_044220875.1. GTDB lineage: Bacteria > Planctomycetota > Phycisphaerae > Phycisphaerales > SM1A02 > JAEUIT01. Next base: position 164,563 of record JBGAQH010000005.1, read on the forward strand.
GACCGGAAGAGTTTCCCTTCCTCGATCCGCCCTCGCAGCGGCTGATTCTCGCCGGCTACGAGACGCTCATCGAACTCGGCGCGGTGACGAAGCGTCACGAGCTCACCCAGCTCGGTCGGCGGATGTCGATCCTTCCCGTCGACCCGCGCCTCTCGCGCATGATCCTCGCCTCGATCGACGAGCACGCCCTCGAAGAGGTCCTCGTCATCGCCGCGGCGCTTTCGGTGCAGGATCCGCGCGAACGGCCCGCCGACAAGGCCAACGCCGCGGACTTCGCGCAACTGATATTCAAGGACGATCGGAGCGACTTCCTCGGCTTCGTGAAGCTCTGGAAAAGCTATCGCGAGAAGGCTGCGGAGCTCGGCAGTTCGGCGCTCCGCCGCTGGTGTCGCGAGCATTTCCTCTCGTGGCTTCGCATGCGGGAGTGGATGGACGTCCATCGCCAACTGCGTGAGCTCGTCCGCGAGCGGATCCTGCGGGAGGAGTATCGGAAGGACTCTCGGAAGGAACTGGGTCAGGAGGGCGGACGCGAGACGGCGCTCGCCGAGGAACTCGACGCGAACGCGGTGCATCGGGCGCTCTTGGCCGGGCTCGTCGGCAGCGTCGGCTCGAAGGGCGAGAAGAACGAGTACCGCAGCGCGACCGGCGGCGAGTTCTTCCTCCATCCATCGAGTGTCCTCGCGAAGAAGACGCCGCCCTGGATCATGGCCGCCGAGATCGTCGAGACCTCGCGGCGCTTCGCACGGATCTGCGCGAAGATCCAGCCCGACTGGATCGAGCGGATCGCCGGGCACCTCTGTCAGCGCACGCAGAGCGAGCCGCACTGGCTGAAGGACGCCGGGCAGGTCGCTGCGTGGGAGCGGGTGGCCATCGGCACGCTGACGGTCGTGCCGAAGCGGCGCGTTCCCTTCGGGCCGATCGATCCGGTCGGGGCCCGCGACATCTTCCTGCACGCCGGGCTCGTCGAAGGGGAGTTGCGGACCCAGGGCAGTTTCCTTCAGCACAACGCGAACGTCCTCGCCTCGATCGAACTGCTGCAGGCGAAGGGGCGTCACGGCGACCTCCTCGTCGACACCGCCGCACGCTACGCCTTCTACGACCAGCGCCTCCCGCAGGAGATCCACAGCCAGCCGAGCTTCGAGAAGTGGCGCAAGCACATCGAGCGCACCCAGCCGACCTACCTCCACATGCGGGCCGAGGATCTCCTCAAGGCCGGGACCAACGCTCCCGACGCCTCGCGTTTCCCCGACACGATGGTGATGCGCGGGCTGGCCCTTGAGCTGGCCTATCGCCACGCTCCGGGCGAGGTCGACGATGGCGTCACCGTTCGCGTGCCGGTCGCGGCGGTGAATCGGATCGACACCGACCTCTTCGAGTGGCTCGTGCCGGGACTTCTCGAGGAGAAAGTCATCGAACTCCTGCGGGCGTTGCCGAAGCGGCTTCGCGTGCGCTTCCAGCCGGCCGCCGAGTACGCGAGCGGGGCGGCCGAGACGTTGGCGTTCGGGCAGGGGCCCTTGCCGCTCGCCCTCGCGCGGCACCTGACGGCGCTCGCCGGCGTGAAGGTCGAGCCCAGCGATTTCGATCTCTCCCACATCCCGCCACACCTGCGGATGCGGGTTCTGGTCGTCGAGGGCGAGCGGACGCTGGCCGAGGGGCGCGACGCGAACGAAGTGTTAGGGCCATTCCGGGAGCGGGCCGCGGGCGAATTCGTCGCGGCGGTTCGTTCGGTGGCGAAGGAGTCGCCCGAGCGATTCCGAAGCGGCATGGTCGAGTGGCTGTGCGATGCCCTCCCCGAGTCGATCGCCTTCGATCGCGGCGGCGTGCCGCTCATCGGCTATCCCTGTCTCGCCGACGACGGGACAAGCGTGAGCGTCCGATTGCTTGAGCGCCGTGACGCCGCCGAGCTCGCCCACCGTCGCGGGCTGCGGCGGCTGCTTGCCCTCCGCTTCGCCTCGGCGCTCTCCCATCACGTCGAGTACTTCCCGCACTTCGAGCGGCTGGCGATCGATTTCGCTCCGCTCGGTTCGCGGGCCCTGCTGGCGAGAACGCTCATCGATCTCGCGGTCGAGTTGGGCTTCCTCGGCGGCAGCGTCGCGCTCCCACGGGATGCGGTCGCGTTCGAGGCGTTGGCCGCGAAGGGCGAACACCGACTCTTCGATGCCGCCCGCGAGGCGTCGGCGTTGGCCGAACCTTTGCTGCGGGCCTATCACGAGACCGCGAGGGTCCTCGACGGCCACCATCCGCCGAGCTGGGCGGAGGCGATCGGCATCATGCGCGCCGAGTTCCGCCGACTCATGCCGCCGGACGTCTTCACGAGCGCGAGCGTCGAACGGCTGCGGCACCTGCCGCGCTATGTCAGCGCGATCCGCATCCGCCTCCGTCGGCTGGCCGGGGCGGTCGATCGCGACCGCGAGTTGCAGGCCGAGCTCGAGCGCTGGACCGTTCACCTCGCCTCCATTCCGCTCTCGGCGCCGCCCGCCCTGGTCGAGCGCTATCGCACGCTCCTTGAGGAGTATCGCGTCCAACTCTTCGCCGGCGAACTCCGTACCGCCATCCCCGTCTCGCCGGAGCGACTGGCGGCGGTGTGGGAAGAGTTGCGCGGGTGAGCGTCGGTCGCGTGCCTCGCAAACTGTTAGGGCGTCCAGTTTCCCAGCACCAGCGCCAGATCCACCGCGTCGACGATACCGCTCCCGTCGAGGTCGGCGCGAGCGACGGAATTGATGTCGACCGGTCCCCAGTTCTCAAGGACGAAGCCGAGATCCGAGAGTCCGACGCGGCAATCGATGTCGACATCGCCCGGCGGGGGATTGGGGGTGAAGAGGAAGAGCGACCCTTGGTTCGTGGCCCAACCGTGGACGACGACTTGGCCGCGATTATTGATCGCCGTCGCGATGTGCACCCCTCCGACCAGCGTCGACGGCAGGAAGTCAGCGAAGTCGATGTACATCCCGTTCTGCCAGAGGACGGCAGTGCCGGCGCAGTCGGGCGGCGTGTACTTGCAGTATGCCTGACCGACGATCTGCCCCACGTCGTTCATGCCGCGAGGGCTGACGACATCGAAACCAGGCGGCGGCCCGATGATCTCCATCGCGGTTCCGTTCCAGCGGTAGATGCGGTCATATCCGATCAGCGGCTGTCCGGGAGGAACGAGGAACACCCGTCCGATCGTTTCGCCCCGACAGTTCGCCGCCCGTGGTTCCGGGCCGAGATGGCCTTTCGGCAAAGGCGTGGCGACGGTGAGGAGTTCCGACCAGGCGAAGACGCTGGTGAACCTCACGGAGGCGATCGCGGCGTTCACCCATCCATTACGGCTGGGCTTGCCGACAGCGACGCCAGGCAGGGCAAGGTCCTTTGGGAGAGGCAGGAACGCCCCGTCCTTCCACAGGAACGCGTAGACGTTGGAAGGAGTCGTGAGGTACCCCACGACCGTGCCGTCGGCCATGGCGCCTTCCACGTCGACCCAAATGGCAGGGTCGCTCGGCGCGATCACCTGGACGACGCCGTCCTTCCAGACGAATCCCTTGCGGACGGCGAAGAGCCCGGTCGCACCCCAACCAACGATGGTGCCGTCCTCAAGCACATCGACGGCGTTCGACGTAGACATGCCCGGACCGAGCGAGAGAAAGGTGAGGCCGTCGTCAGCCGACCATCGAAAGGCGCGCTGGGTGTTTGAGCCGCAGGGGGCGCCCCAACCGACGATAACGCCTTCGTCGTCTATGGCCAGTGGCGTCAGCGCGAACGCCCATGGGCACTGAGGGTCTCCGATGATCTGAAGGTCGTAGGCGCATTGGCCCTGCGTCCGGGAGACGACCGTCATGAGCACGGCGGCCGCCACGCCCGCGCGCAGGGTGCTCAATGTCCGCTGAGTGCGCCTCATGATCCGCCTCCGACGCCGAGCGTCGACAAGGGGACTCGAGCGTGGGGCATGACGAGCGAGGTCCACGCTGATCGGAAATACCATTTCCGACAGTCGGGTACAAGCGTGTGATCGTCGGAAGCGCAGTTCGGCCCATATCGCATGCGGAGGGGGCCGATTCGAGTTTCGGCCTTCGAGGGCGAACGACCAGGTGCCGGCGAGGACTCGCGCGACACGGGTTCGCCGTGGAAGGGCAGATCTGCTCGCTCACCGCCGTGCGGCGAACGCCTCGCGCACCTTCGCGAGGTACTCCTCGGTCGGCAACAGCCACGGCCGGAACTTCTCGATGGTGCCTAACTCTTCGCTGTAGAGAAGGGCCCGCTGCGGTCCGAGCCGGCTCGCGGCGGGGCTGTCGATGAGCGTGCTCGAGTCGGTCTGGGAGAGCTGGAACATCGCCCGCCAGTCGAACTCGCGCATCGCGCTCCGATCGAGCGAACGCTGCAGGCTCGCGACCGTGTCGCAGGTGAGGACGACGTGAACGCCGAGGCCCGAGCCCTCGCGAAGGATCGACGCGAAGAGCTTGTCGGCCGGCGCCGGGCCATCCGAGGTGCCTCCGAAGCCGTAGTCGTCCTCGTTCTTGCGAAGCTGGCGATAGCGCTGCAGCCCGTGGATCAGGAGGAAGACCGACTGCCGATCGTCGCCGCCGGCCTGCCGCGCAGCGACCTCCTCGGCGACGGCGCGAATGGCGTCGTCGGTTTCGCGATAGGCCGCGACCTTGACGTCATGCGGCAGGCACTCGGCGACGCGGCCGAGCAGTCCGAACTTCGGGTCGTCGGCGGGAGTGCCGTCCAGGAGAACGATCTTCGCGTCGGCCGGCGAGCGCTGCATCGCGATCGAGATCATGGTCATCGCCATGAGCGCCGTCGAGGCGATGTCCTGCTGGCCGACGACCATCAAATTCGCCGCGGCCTGCCGCCGGAAGCTCGCCGCGGTCGGCGGCTTAATCGCGATCGCATCGCCAAGCCAGAGCTTGGTCGGCTTGAGGCCATCCTCGTAGCTCGCCGCGGTGAGTCGCTCGTTGAGCGTCGCGTTCGCGAGCTGGTCGGCGGGAATGTTGCCCTCGAAGACGATCGTGCCGCGCGACTTCGGCTTCCGCTCGACGGCGAGTTTCGCGGCGCGGTCGAGGTAGCGCTCGCGAATCTCCTCCGGGAGCCAGACGACCTGGAAGGGGGAGTTGCCTTCCATGAGTCCGCTGGCGTCGTTGTAGATCGCCTCGCCGGGGCGCGAGAGCAGTCGGGCGGCGGAATTGTCATCGGAGAGGATCAGCTGCGAGTCCGCCTCGCTGCACTGGAGCGCGATGCGCACGCCCATTTGGCCCATCGTGGCCCGGGCGATCGAATAGGCGCCGCCGAGGGTCTGCGAGCCGAGGATGACGTGCATGCCGAACGCACGGCCCTGACGCACGAGTCGGTCGAGGAGAAGCGCCGAATCCTGCCCGACCTTGTCGTCCTCGACGAAGAGCTCCTGGAACTCGTCGATGATGAGGAGCGTGCGCGGCATCGGCTCGGGATGGCCGGTCTTCCGGTAGCCGTTGAGGTCCTGCACGCCGAGATCGCGGAAGAGATCGCCGCGCCGCTTGAGTTCCGTGTCGAGGCCCTGAAGAACGCTCAGGCCGAACTCGCGATCGCTCTCGATGGCGACTGCGCGGGCATGCGGCAGCTTGTGGTGGGCGTAGGTCCGGAACTCGACGCCCTTCTTGAAGTCGATGAGGTAGAACTCGACCTCGTCCGGCGAATACCAGCAGGCCAGGTTCGTGATGAGGGCGTGGAGGAGCGTCGACTTGCCCGAGCCGGTCTTGCCGGCGATGAGGGCGTGCTGGCTCGTGCCCTCGCCGAGGGTGAGGAACTGAAGCTTCGTCGCTCCCGAACGACCTAACGGGACGCGCACGCGCTTGGCGCTCGACTCGCTCCACCACTGGTCGGCGCCGCCGCCGTCACCGCCGCCGTCGCCCCCCCCGCCGCCCGCCAGTGCCGGGGCGATGATCGAGAAGGGAACCTCGACGCGGCCCGCTTCCTTTGCTGCCTTGCCGATCGAGCGGACGAGCGGGATGAGGAGGTCGGTGGGCGGCGCCGGGTCCGGCGTGAAGGGCCAGCGGGCGAGCTCCTCGCCGCTCACGGCGAAGCCGCCCGCTGCGGTCTTGGTGAGCACGACCGCGCCGCGCCGGAGGTCCTCGTCGGTGATGCCCGCGGGCAGCTCGCCTTTTCCGGAGCGGAGGATGAGGGTGTGCACGCCGCACTTGGGGCCGCTGGCGAGAATCGACTGCAGGCGCTTCGCGGCGATGTCGGTGAAGTTGGCGGGGAAATCGGTGATGACCAGATAGCGAAGCGGCTCGGCGATCTCGCCTGCCTTCTCGTTGTACGCCTCGATCGAATCGAATTCGTTCCGAAGATACTTCTGAATCACCGTCTCCATATGCTCAGTGAGATCGGTGAGCTTCTGTTCGATGTGTCGCGGCTCGGTCCAGATGCGGTCGCCGATCAGGGCTTCCATCTCGTCGGCCAGGTGCATGAATCCGGCGAAGCTCTGCCCGAGGCCGACCGGATCGACGAGGACCAGGCGCACCTTGCTCGGCGGGACGCGCCCGAGGAGCCGAAGGAGCACGGTCTGGAGGAGGCCGATCGCCGCGGGGCGCCCGTCGGCGTCGGTCTCGACGAGCAGGCTTGAGCGGTGCGGGAACGCGAGCGTCGCGGGGATCTCGAGCGCCGTCGGGCGCCCGATGGCAAGACGCGGGTCCTTCGACAGTCCCCCCTCGCACGCGGCAAGGTCGAAGCGGACGCCGCCGAAGCGAATCGCGTCGGGGATGTCCTGCGACCCGGACCACCGGCGCCATGCGCCGTCGGTCCACGCGGGAAAGAGGGCGTGGTCGGCGGCGATGATTGCGTCGAGCCCGGCGAGGCATCGGCTCGTCACCTCGTGCCAGGTGCGCTCAAGCGTCGCGAAGCGCTCGCTCTCGCGCTCGTCGATGACGCGACGCTCGCGCACGACGCGGGCCTCTTCGGCGGCGAGGGCCTGCGTCGCGACCTGCTCGATCTCGTCGAGGCGACGGCGGTGGAACGCCTCGTTCTCCTGGGTGTCGGCGACCCGCCGGGCCTCGAGATCCCGACGGGCGGCGGGGATCTTCTCGGCGAGCTTGGCGAGGCGGTCAACGCGCTGCCGCTCGAACTCCTCGGCGAGCGGCGCATAGCGGACCGTCGCCTCGGCGACGTCGCGGTCGCGCGTCTCCTTCAGTTGCTTCTCGAAGAGGGCGCGGGCTGCGGCGCCTTCCTCGATTGCCCTGGCGGCGCACAGCCGGCCGACGGCGATGGACTCGGCGAGCGGGAACCACGCCCGCCGCACGTGCCCGCGGGCAACGGTCCAGAGGGCGAAGATTAGCGCGAACATGATCGCGCTTCCGACGATCACCGCCGTCCAGAGCGTGCGCTGCTCGGTGCCGATCGCGGCGTAGGTGATGCCCACCGCCGCGGCAATGCCGAGGAAGAGGACGATGAAGGGCGTGCCGCCGACGAAGGCCCGCGGAAGCCGCTGCGACTTCAGGAAGCGAAGCTGCTCCTGGGCCATGCCCAAGGCCATGGTGAGCCCGCCGTCGCTTCGCGATGCGGCACTGGCCATGCGCTCGGCATTGGGGGCCGGCGGTTCGGGCAGCGCCTGCCGGAAGCGGCGGGCGGCGGCGCGAGCCTGCTGTTCGATGTCGTCGAGCTCCTGGCGGCGGACGGTGACGTCCTCGCGGAGCTTCTCGTAGGCGAGGCGCGGCTGGTCTTCGGCACCCTCGTAGACCGTTTCGGCGACCCAGATCGCCTCGTCGCGCTTCGCCGCGGCGGCGACCAGATTGGCGTCGACGCGGGTCGCGATGCTCTCGCGGGTCGAACGCTCCTCCTCGTCGATGGCGGCCCGGTCGTTCGCGTAGCCGTCGGCGATCGCCGCGGTCCGCGTCGCGTAGCGATCGTCCTCGGCGCGGCGCTCGTCGGTCCGGCGCTGCCGGATCGAGCTCATCGTTAGGTCGTTGAGCTTCTCGTTCTTGGTCCGATCGCTCTTGGCGGAGTCGATGCAGGCCTTCTCTTCGGCGGCGCGGAAGGCGACCGCCTCGCGGAGTTCGCGGAGGAGCACTTCCGTGCGCCCGATTGCGTCATGGGGGGCGTCGAACGGCGCGTCGGTGTGGGGCACGGTGGGAGTGTACGGGCAGTTCGTGCCCGCGGATCCGCTTGACTCGGTCGCCCGCTCCGTCGCCCGTTCCGTCGTCAGGGATCAACCGGCCTTCGCCGGCACGGAGGCCGGATGCACCTTCAGCTCCTGCACGCCGCCGGGCAACGTGAGGTCGGCGATCGGCGTGCCCTCGGGAATCGGCGTCCCGTCCAGCGTGGTGATCACGGCCGGCGGATGCGCGCGCTCGTGGTCGGCGAGTTCCTTCTCGAGGCGGGTCCGCAGCGTCTCCTCGACCTTCGACCATGTCTCGCGCCCGCGGCACTTCGGGAAGCCGGAGCAGCCGAGCCAGGGACCGCGCTTGCCGTTGCGGAGGTTCAGCGGGTGTTTGCCGCACTTCGGGCAGTTGAGCTCGGTGACCAGCGCCGGGATCGATGGGAACTTGAGCTTGTTCTTCTTGTCGAGATTGAGGACGTACTTGACCTTCGGGTAGTTGACGCTGGCCAGGAACTGGCCGAATCGCCCGGTCCGCAGCACCATCTGCGATCCGTCTTCGGGGCAGCGCACGTTGACGCGCTCGGGGAGCATCGGTCGGCCGTCGCGGTCGATCGGGGCGGCGTAGTCGCACTCGGGGTAGGAGGAGCAGGAGAGGAACCGACCGTTCTTGCCGAAGCGATAGCTGGTCTGGCTCCCGCACTTCGGGCAGGCGTAGATCGCGGGCTCGATGTCGGCCTTGGCGTGGGTCATCGTCGCCCCGGCCTTCTCGAGCGCGTCGCTGAACTCCCCGTAGAAGCCGCGGAGCATCGCCTTCCAGTCGGTGTGGGCCTCCTCGATCTTGTCGAGCTCGTCCTCCATCGACCGCGTGTAGCCGACGTCCATCAGCTTCGGGAACCCCTCGATGAGCTTGTCGGTGACGACCTCGCCGAGGTGCGTCGCAAAGTAGCGGCGCTCGCGCTGCTCGACGTACTTGCGGTCCTCGATGGTGCGGAGGATCGCCGCGTAGGTCGAGGGACGGCCGATGCCCTGTTTCTCGAGCTCGCGGATGAGCGAGGCCTCGTTGTAGCGGGCGGGCGGAGCGCTGAACTTCTGCACCGCGCCGAGGAAGAAGGGGGCCACGATCTCGCCCTTGGTGTACTGCGGGAGCGTCGGCTCGTTCTCGGCGCTCGGGGCGCCGAGCACCTTGTAGAAGCCGTCAAAGACGAGGACGCGGCCGGTCGCCCGCAGCACGGCGCCGGTCTTCGCGTCGGAGCGGCGCATCGTCACCGCCGTCGCGTCGAATTCCGCCGAGGTCATCTGGCAGGCGACGAAACGGTTCCAGATGAGCCGGTAAAGCTTCCACTGCTCCTCGTTGAGCGAACCCTCGAGCGACTCGGGCGTGCGGCGCACGTCGGTCGGTCGGATCGCCTCGTGGGCCTCCTGGGCCGCCTTGTTGCTCGACCCGAAGAAGTTCGGCTTCTCGGGCAGGTACTCGGCGCCGAAGCGGCCGCCGATGTAGTCGCGGGCCATCCCTAACGCTTCGCCCGACAGGTGCGTCGAGTCGGTGCGCATGTAGGTGATGAGGCCGACCTGTCCCTCGCCGGGGACGTTGACGCCCTCGTAGAGGCCCTGGGCGATCCGCATCGTGCGGTCGGCGCCAAAGCCGAGGAAGCTCGACGCCGCCTGCTGGAGCGTGCTCGTGATGAGCGGCGCGTTCGGACGGGTCGTGGTGCGCTTGGTTTCGATCGACTCGATCGCGTAGCGGGCGTTCGGGTCGACGGTGCCCTCGACGAATCGCTTCGTCATCGCGGGACCCTTGCCCGCGGGATCCTTCTCGCTCCGGGTGCTGACCTTAATCAGGCCGACGGCATCGGCCACGCGGGTGACTTCGGCGGTGAGGTCGCGCGGCGCCGTGGACACGCAGCCGAGGTCGAAGGGCTTCCCGTCGAGTTCGACGAGTTCGGCGCGGACCGCAGCACGCTCGGAGAGCCACTGAATCTGGGCCTTTTGCGTCGGCGGGTTGCCCTTGGCGTCGCGCTGGGCGAGGAAGTCGGACCATGCGGCGCCGAGGGCGGTCGCCTTGTCCGGGGCGCTCATCCGGCCGCTGACTTCCCACGTCTCGTCGGGCACGAATGCGTTGATCTCGCGCTCCCGCTCGACGACGAGGCGCACCGCGACCGACTGCACGCGGCCCGCAGAAAGTCCGCGGGCGACCTTCTTCCAGAGGAGCGGCGAAACCTGATAGCCGACGACGCGATCGACGATGCGCCGTGCCTGCTGGGCGTTCACCTTGAAGATGTCAATCGGATGCGGGTGATCGAAGGCCCGCTGAATCTCGGTGCGGGTGATGGCGTTGAAGATGACGCGCTTGGCCTTCAGCGGATCGACGCCGAGGACGCTCGCCAGATGCCAGGCGATCGCTTCCCCCTCGCGGTCCAAGTCGGTCGCGAACCAGACTTCGGAGGCCTTCTTCGCCGCGGCGCGGAGATCGCTGACGGTCTTCTTCTTCTCCGGCAGGATGTCGTAGTTGGGCTCGAAGTCGTTCTCGAGATCGACGCCGGGCACCGGCTGCTTGGTTCCCTTGGGGGCCTTCGCGGGAAGGTCGCGGACGTGCCCGACCGAGGCCATCACCTGGAAGTCGCTGCCGAGGTACTTGTTGATCGTCTTGGCCTTCGCGGGGCTCTCGACGATGACCAGTTGCTTGCCGCCGCTGGGGCGGGAGCTCTCGGTACCGGGGGCCGTTCCAGCGGGCTTCTTTGCAGGCTTCGCGCTGGGCTTCTTGGCCGAGGAGGCTCGGGAAGGAGCCTTCTTGGCCGTCGTCTCCGCCTCGCCGCCGGCGCGGGGTGCGGGCTTCGAACGGGGGGTCGCGGAGGGTGCTCGGCTCGGGGTCTTGGCCATGTGACGGGATAGGGGCGGTTCGCGGAACAGCGGGCACACGGGATGTCGTCGCAATGCACCCACGCTGGAGCGGCGCACGCTTCGGAAGGCCCCTCATGCCCCCTCCTCGGACGGCCGCTTCCATGAAGGAACGGACGCAAGGAGAGGATTCGGAGGATCGGTCCCGTCGGAGCGGATATCGATCCGAGCGGGGGAGGGGATTGAAACCACTTTGGCCGCGCTGCGTCAAGCCGGGGGGCGATGTGGCTGGGCGGAAGCTGATCCAACCCGAGTGAGAAAAGCGGCTTGCGCCTCGATGACCCGATCGGCCCACGTCGTCGGCGGCGTCGTGTCGGCATCGATCCAAAGAGCGTTGGGTAGCCCTCGGAATCGCCGAAGCCAGGTCCGCTGTTGCTTCCCGTAGCGCCTGGTTCGGATCTTGGTGCGCTCGATCGCCTCCTCCACCGTGAGGCTCCGATCGAGGTACGCCAACGCCTCTCCGTACCCGACCGCCTCGCTGGCCTGACGGCCGAGCCCGCGCTCGCGGAGGCGGCGCACCTCCTCGACGAGTCCGCCATCGAACATCGACTTGACCCGGGCATTCATGCGGCGGTTGATTGCGTCCACGGACCAGTCCAGCCCGACGATGAAGGCGTCGCCGCGCACGTTGCCGCGGAGATCCTCCGACCACTGCGTCTGGTGTTCGCTGAGCGGCCGGCCGCTCAGACGAAAGACCTCGATGGCTCGCACGGTGCGCCGGAGATCGTTGGGATGAATGCGGGCCGCGGCCTTCTGGTCAATCCGCTCGAGTTCGGCACGCAGTTCCGTCAGCCGAGTCGCCTCGAGCGCCGCCCGCAGCGCCGGATCCGGCTCCGGACCCTTGAAGAGCCCCTCGAGCAGCGCTCGCACATAGAGGTTCGTCCCGCCGACGACAATCGGGCGCCGTTTACGCGAACGAATGTCCGCGATTGCCGCCTCACAGCGTTCGAGCCACTCGTCGACGGTGAAGCCATCGTCGCTCGGATCGGCGATGTCGAGCAGGTGATGGGGCACGCCCCTGCGCTCGTCGAGCGTCGGCTTCGCCGTGCCGATGTCCATGCCCCGATAGACCTGCATCGAATCGGCGGAAATGCACTCGCCGCCGAGACGCTCGGCGAGCTCGATCGACAGCGCCGTCTTCCCGCCGGCGGTGGGGCCGACGATGATGAGAAGGTCCGAGGAGCTCGGGTCGGGCGTGGTCACGATGAAGGACAGAATCGCAGATTCGGGCGGGGAATGCCCGAGCCGCGCGGAGGACGACGAAGCCGCGCCGCTCTGTATCATCAGCAGCCCTCATGCGAAAGAAGACCATCGACAACGTGGACGTGAAGGGCAAGCGCGTGTTGGTGCGAGTGGACTTCAACGTTCCCCTCGATGACAACGGCGCGATCACCGACGACCGCCGCATTCGCCTCTCGCTGCCGACGCTGAAGTCGGTGCTGGCCCGCGGCGGCAAGCTGGTGCTCATGAGCCACCTCGGCCGTCCCGAGGGCAAGGGCTTCGAACCCGACGGGACGCTCAAGGCGGTCGCGGCCCGGCTCCAGCAGCTCCTCGGCGGCGATGCGCCGCATGGCGTGCAGTTTCCCTCGAACGATCCGGTTGACGACGCCGCGGCAAAGGCCGTGGCGGCGATGCCCGACCGCGGCGTCGTCCTATTGGACAACCTTCGCTTCGTGAAGGGCGAGAAGAAGGGCGACCAGGCCTTTGCGGCGAAGCTCGCGGCCTACGGCGACATCTACTGCAATGACGCCTTCGGCACTTCGCACCGCGCCGACGCGAGCATGTATGCGGTGCCGATGGCCATGCGGAGCGGTTCGCCCGCCAAGCCCTGCGTGGCGGGCTTCCTGCTCGCCGCCGAGCTTGAGTACCTGATGGCCCGACTTGAGTCGCCGGCGCGGCCCTTCGTCGCGATCCTCGGAGGGGCGAAGATCGCCGACAAGCTCGCCGCGATCTCGAACCTCATGGCGAAGGTTGACTCGCTCATCGTGGGCGGAGCGATGGCCTACACGCTGCTCAAGGCCCAGGGGATCGCGGTCGGGGCAAGCCTCGTCCAGAACGACTTCCTCGGCGAGGCGGAGAAGATCTTGGCCGCGTCCAAGGCCGGTCGCTGCACAATCCTCCTGCCCGTCGACCATGTCTGCGGCCAGAAGCTCGAGGCGGGGACGCCAACCAAGACGGTGACCGGGGCCATTCCCGACGGCTGGATGGGACTGGACATCGGACCGGCGTCGGTGAAGCTCTTCTCGGAGGCGATCCGGGCCTCGAAAACCGTCGTCTGGAATGGCCCGATGGGCGCCTTTGAGACCAAGCCCTTCGACATGGGTACCCGAGCGATCGCCGATGCCGCGGCCGCGGCAACCAAGACCGGGACGATCACGATCGCCGGCGGCGGCGACACCGCGGCGAGCCTCGAGGAATTCGGGCTCGCGGACCTCTTCAGCCACGTCTCGACCGGCGGCGGCGCGAGCCTGGAGGTCCTCGAAGGCAAGCATCTGGTCTGTCTGGACGCGCTCGATGGGGCATGATCCCTTCTCGGCCTGATTCGCGCGACCAACCTGAATCGCGCGATCGGCCTGAATGGGATCGAGTCACCCGTGTCGAGGGCGTCGTCCGACAGGCGCTCGTCGGCGGGCGGCGCTCCGATGCGGCGCTCCGATATAGTTCGGGGGCGTTCGCGGCGTCGCGTCCAGTCAGCGTCCCGCGCGTCGCCTCGCTCAGCACACCGCCGTAGCACCTTCCCTGCGATCTCTCCTCATGGACTTCTCTCCCATGGCCATGTTCCACCGTTCCTCCGCGTTCCGTCGTTCCGCTTGCGGTGCGACTCTCTTCGCCCGCGTGGTCACCGGCGTCCTCGCCGTCGCGACGCTCGCGACCCCGACGCTTCTCCTCGCGGCGCCCGCCGCCGCTCAGGACGAGAACAAGACCAAGTTCCGACTCGGCGACCATGTGCCGCCGCTGGACGGCAAGTGGGCCGGCGACCATGGGCCTGACTTCACCGACGGCATGGTCTACGCGGTCCTCTTCTTCAACAGCCGATCGCAGGGCTCGCGGAAGGGCTTCCTGCAGTTCTGGGATATTCAGGATCGCTACGCCGGTCAGGTGCAGCTGGTCTTCTTCACCAACGAGAAGATCGGGGACGCCGACGCCTACATCACCAACCGCGGCGTGAAGCGAGGTCAGGTGCCGGTGGGTGCCGACGGCGACAAGAAGTCATGGGACGCATGGATGAAGGCGACCGGCCAGAGCGGCGACCTCTGCCTCTTCATCGTCGACAAGGCCAAGCGGCTGGTCTGGGCCGGCGATCCGGGCGACAACGACCTCCACCGGATCTTCACGCTTGTCCTCGCCGATCGATACGACCCGATTTCCGAGGCCAAGGCCCGACCGGCCCTCGAGGCCGCACGGCGGGCGGGGAAGATCCGCAACTACCGCGACGCCTACCAGCACTACGAGACCGCGATCGCCGTGAACCCGAAGCTCTTCTCGAACATCGCCCTCGAGAAGTACAAGTTCATGGTGACCGAGGCCCGCGATCCCAAGGCCGGCGCCGCCTACGGCAAGCAATTGCTGGAGACCTATCACGACGACGGTTCGGCCCTCATCGATCTGGCGCTCATGATCGTGAGCGACCAGGAGATCAAGGAGCGCGACACGGCTCTCGCCGAGGCGGCGGTCGGACGCATGCTTTCGCTGGCCGCGCCGGCCCCGAAGCCGAGCGAGCCCAGCCTTCTTTCCCGCTACGCGACCTACCAGTTTCAGACCGGCAAGGTGAAGGAAGCCGTGGACTCGCAGATGGAGGCGTGGATGATCGCGCCGGAGTCCGCCAAGGCCGCGTACAAGATCAAGCTCGATCAGTTCCGAAACGCCCTGAAGGCCTCCGAGGCGAAGGCGGGCGACTCGGCCAAGGACCCCGCCAAGGACACCGCGAAGTAAGGGCCGTGCCGATCGCCGCAGCATCACCAACCGCGTCGGGGGTCCGCACGGATCTCCTTCGACGTCCGACCAGGGCCCCGCTCATCGCGCCGAGCATTCTCTCGGCCGACTTCACGCGGCTGGGCGAGGAGTGCCGTGCCGTGCTCGCCGCGGGCGGCGACCTGCTGCACGTTGACGTGATGGACGGGCACTTCGCCCCCAACCTCTCGATGGGGCCGGCGATATGCGCAGCGGCGCGGAGGGCGGTGCCTGACGCATTCCTCGACGTGCACCTCATGGTCACCGACCCGGCGTTCTTCGTCGGACCCTTCCACAACGCCGGGGCCAATCACTGCACGGTCCACGTCGAGGTGCTCGAAGACCCGCGGCCGCTTGCCGAGCGGATCCGTTCGCTGGGCATGACCGCCGGGCTGGCCTTCAACCCCGACACGCCCATCGAGCGGGTGCTGCCCTTCGCCGGGGCGTTTGACATGTTCCTCTGCATGAGCGTCTTCCCCGGATTCTCCGGGCAGAAGTTCATCCCCGAGGTGCTCGCCAAGTGCGCCCAACTCAAGCCGCACCTGCGGGCCGACCAGCGCCTCGAGATCGACGGGGGGGTTGCGCCGGACACGGTCGCGGGCTGTCGAAACGCCGGATGCGACGTGCTGGTGGCGGCGACCGCGATCTTCTCCAAGCCCGACTACCGAGAGCCGATTCGGACGTTGCGCGGCGTCGATTGATAGACTCCCGCTCACCGCCCATGTCGAGCATCCCGAACACGCCCGCAGCTCCCTCTTCCGCGCCGATCGGGCCGCCGGCCGGCGGCGGCGACGCGGCGACCGACGGCACCGCCGAGGTCTTTGCCGAAAAGAAGGGCGTCCCCGAGGGCCTGTGGATCAAGTGTCCGGGTTGCGCGGAGACGGTCTTCAAGAAGTCCGTCGAGGCCAACCTCCACGTCTGCCCGAAGTGCCAGCATCACATGCGGGTCTCCGGACGGCAGCGGGTGGAACAGCTCACGGACCCTGGCTCGTTTGAACCCTTCAACCACGACATGTCGCCCGCCGATCCGCTGGGATTCGTCGACGAGAAGCCCTACCTGCAGCGGATCCGCGAGACCCAGAAGAAGACCGGCGAGAACGACGCCCTGCATTCGGGGTACGGCTTCATCAAGGGGCGGCGCGTCGTGCTTGCCGCCATGGACTTCAAGTTCTTCGGCGGCTCGATGGGTTCGGTGGTCGGCGAGAAGATCACCCAGGCGATCGAGCGCGCGACCGATGCGGACCTGCCGCTGGTCATCGTGAGCTGCTCCGGCGGCGCCCGCATGCAGGAGTCGGGCTTCTCACTCATGCAGATGGCGAAGACCAGCGCCGCTCTCGCCCGCTTTCACGAGTCAAAGGGCCTCTACATCTCCGTGCTCGCTGACCCGACGACCGGCGGCGTGACGGCGAGCTTCGCGATGCTCGGCGACGTGATCTTCGCCGAGCCGAAGGCCCTCATCGGCTTTGCGGGCCCGCGGGTCATCGCCCAGACCATTCGCCAAGAGCTGCCTCCGGGCTTCCAGACCGCGGAGTTCCTCCTCGAGTCGGGGTTCCTCGACCGCATCGTGCACCGGAAGGACCTCCGCAGCGAGATCAGCCGCGTGATCGACTATGCGGGCAAGTGATCGGCAGACAGGCGACGCGGCGGTGGCCACCGCGACGCCGTCGCTCCCGACCGCCATGCGCTGGCCGGCGACCATCGGCTGGGCGCTGCTTGCCTCGGCTTGCTTCACGCTCGTCTGGCCCCCCTTTGAATGCTGGTGGCTCGCCTTCGTGGCCGTCGCCCCGCTGTCGATCATGGCGATCGCCCAGCCGACGGCGCGGCGCGCGTTCGTCGTGACGGCGCTGACCCAGGCGCTGCCATGGGGGTTCGTGCACGCCTGGATGGTGCAGCTCACGCCGGCGGGGGGCGTGCTGTTGGACCTCTACTGCGCGCTGTACACGGCGCTCTTCGCGGTCCTCGTCCGGCGCGTCGCCCGCGCGCCGGGCACCGCAGCGATCCCCATGGCGCTCGTGATTCCGCTGCTCTGGTCGGGCGCCGAATACCTGCGCTCGACGGTGATCTTGGGCGGCTATCCCTGGTACACGCTCGGGCTCCCCCTTGCCGGCACGGAGGATTCCGCCGGTTGGTGGGCCCAATCGGCATCGCTTGGCGGCGTCCATCTGCTGTCGACCGTCGCAGCGATGTTCGGCGGCTGCCTCGTCGATCTCTGGCGGCTCCGCGCCGGCATCGGCGATCGGCGAAGGGTGCGGCGCTGGGTGCTCATCACGCTTGCGGTGCAGGCGGCCAATCTCGGGTTCGGCGCATGGGTCGTCACCACAACAGCGACCCAGGCCGGACCGACGGTGCTCGTCGTCCAGACGGACCTGTCGGTCTCGAACAAGAACGCCTGGTCCAAGGAGGATCAGGAGCGGGACACCGTCGTCTACCTGAAGGCGACGATGGCCGGCGCGAACGCCGCCAAGGAGAGGGGCCAGCCCGTTGATCTTGTGGCCTGGCCAGAGACCATGGTTCCGGGCTTTGGGCTCGACGTTGAGACCATTCGCACCCTCTCCGAGGGGAAGTACTACCCGGGTTCGATGTACGCCGACGCGCTCGCCGGGCTGCAGGAGCGAATGGGGATCCCGTTGCTGGTCGGCTCGGGCTCCTACCTTGGACTTCGGGCCAACACCGAGACCGAGTCGTGGGAGTGGGACCGCCACTTCAATAGCGCGTATCTCATCGACGGTCCTCCGCCCTACGCCCGCTACGACAAGCTTTTTCTCACGCCGATGGGCGAGGAGATGCCGCTCATTTCCCGCTGGGAGTGGCTCGAGAAGGAACTCTTGGCCCTCAGCGCGCCGGGAATGACCTTCGATCTCGAAGCGGGGGAAAAGCCGATTCGCTTTACCGTGCCGTGGCGATCCGCCGCTCCGGCATCGAACGATCGGGGCGGCGGTCTCCGATTCGTCACCCCCATCTGCTTCGAGGACACCTCCGGCCCGCTCTGCCGCACCCTCTGTTACGAGGCCGGCGCCCGGCGGGTCGACCTCATGGTCAATCTCAGCAACGACGGCTGGTTCGGCTGGAGCGCCGCCGGTCGCGCGCAACACGTCCTCCACGCCCGCATGCGCTCGATCGAGCTCGCGGTGCCGATGATCCGCTGCGCCAACACCGGGTACAGCGTGGCGATCGAGTGGAACGGGCGGGTGAGCGGTCGCGTCGGCGAGGCGGGGGCCGCGCCGGCCGTGGGCACGGGTACCATGGTCGAACCGCTCACGGTCCGCCGCTGCGAGCGGACCACGCTGTACGGGCGCATCGGCGATCTCTGGCCATGGCTCATGGTGGTGGCCACGGGATACCTGTGGATGCGTAGCCGACGGATCGGCGAACGCAGCGCATCACCGGTTGCATCGTCTCATCGAGAAAGGACGCTCGGATGAAGAACCCACAGTCGTCGCATCGTGCCTCGTCGAATCGCGCAGCCTTCGGTGGCGTGCGTCGCACCGCCGTGATCTCGCTCGCGGCGTGCATCGTTCCTCTTGCGTCCTGCGGCGGTGCGCCCAAGGACGGCAGCGCCGCAACCTGGAGCAGCAAGAACCAATCCGCCGGCACGCAGCCGACGTTCCCGGCGGAGGGGCCGGCCCGCGACGGTCGGGTGGAGCCGATCGGCGAGCCCGCGGTTCTTGCCCGGCCCACGCCGCGCGAGCAGAGCGACCCGATGACGCTTCGCCGGCGGGCGGTCGATGTGGCCCACGAGGCGATGGCCTCGACGTCGGCCCTCCTTCGCGCTCACGCGATCGAGGCGTTGGTCAATTCGCCCTCTGACCTCGACAGTGTGGTCGGACGCGGCCTCATCGACGAGAACCGCGGCGTCCGATTCGTCGCGGCGCTGGCCATCGCCCGCGCCAAGCGTTCCGAACTCTCGCATCTCGTCGAGCCGTTGCTTCGCGACGACTCCCTGTCGGTTCGGGCCGCGGCCATCGCGGCGCTCGCTCTCTGCGGCCGTCATCCGGACCTCACGCCGCTGGCGACCATGATTCGAAGCGAGGACACCGAGGTGCGCGGCAACGCATACCTCGCCCTGGGCACGATCGGCGCGGACGCGGGTGGGGGGTCGGCGATCCAGATGGTCCGCGAGTCGGTGGGCCAGGGACTCTCGATGGCGGATAGCTCGAAGATCAAGATCGTCGAGCTGCAGGCGGCCGAGTGCCTCGTCCGTCTCGGCCGTTCGGAGGAGGTCGAGCCGATTCGCGCGGCGCTCTTCGCGCCGGCGGAACTCAACGAAGTGACTGCGCTGGCGTGCCAGATGATCGGTCGCCTGAAGGACGGCCGAGCCCGCCCGATGCTGGAGCGTCTCGTCGAGGCCGATCGCGATTCCGCCCGTCCGGCGGAAATCAGGCTCGTTGCGCTGGAGGCGCTGGCCCGCCTTGGGGTCGATCCGTCGCGCGTGGTCCCGCTGGCCAGCCCCTTCCTCGCCGCGCCGCAGCCGGCGCAGCGAGCGCAGGCCTGTCTGGTCCTCGGCGCCAGCGGCAGTGCCGGGGCATTGGCCTCGGTCGAGCCGCTCCTTGACGACCGCGATCCGGTCGTTCGCCTGGCCGCGGCCGCTGCAATTCTCGAGGGAACGACGGCTCGCTGAGCCCTGTCGACCCTCTGCTGCGTATGGCTCGGGTGCGTTCCCGATGGGATCGCTCGCATGCGACGCGCGGTCTTCGAACACCGCTTCGCCAACGGACTTTTTGCCGACCAGAAGCGACCTCGAAGCGTTGACATCACGTTCCGCCACGGTTACAACCTTCGGCTCGGTGTGATCGCTCTTGCGAGCGCCGCGCACCCTCCCCACGCTACTCCCCTTAAGGCTCCACTCGAGGTACGACCCCCGTGCACGTCCTGACGAAGATCTTCATCGTGCTGGTGACGCTCTTGGCTCTCGCGATCGTCCCGCTGGTGGCCGTCTATGCGACGAACGAAGGCAAGTACAAGCAGCTCTGGATGAACGAGGAGGCGAACGCGGCCAGCGCCGCCGCCAAGGCGTCGGCGCTCGAGGCCCAGAAGGCCGCCGCCGAGACCGCCCTCGCGACCCAGATCACCGAACTGAACAACATCATCGCCGGCCTCCGCAAGGAAGCCGACCTCAAGGGCGCGGACATCCGCAAGCTTCAGGGCGACCTGAAGGCCTCCTCGTCGCTTCAGGCGAGCATCAACTCGAACCTCGAGATCATGGCCCAGACCGGCAAGCAGGCGGTCACCACGAACGAGGCGCTCGTGAAGGAAGTTCGCGACCTCCGCGAGAAGGTCATCCTCGCCGAGAAGACGGTGATCGAGCTCGACCAGACGGTCAGCACGCTCCAGTCGCAGCTCGAGGTCGCCGACGCGGCCCGCAAGGCCGTGCAGGAGGAGCTCCAGAAGGTCCGTGAGGAGAAGGTTGCCGCCCTCGCCGAGAGCGCGAAGTTCCGGGCCATGTTCGGCGAGCTTCCGAAGGCCGTCGGCGTCGCCGCGATCAGCGAAGACGCCGGCCGCGTTCCGGCCGACCGTGACCTCTCCGCAACCGTGCTCAGCGTCTCGGCCGTCAATGGCCAGAACTTGGTCGAGGTCAACGCCGGCGCCCGCGACGGCATCAAGGAGGGTTGGACCCTCGTCGTCAGCGATGGCGGCAACTACGTCGCCGACATCCGGATCATCAAGGTCGACGTGAACCGGGCCACCGGCATCGCCAAGTTCGTCAACAGCGGCCAATCCATCGCGGTCGGCCAGCGTGCGGTTGCTCGCCGCGGCGAGTAACTCGACGGAGCCTTGCGTTGATCCACGTGCCCGCCTGCGGGCAGACTCCCTGACCTGACCCCGAAACGAGACTTTCCGATGGCTCAAGTGAACAGCTCGATGCGACGCAGCGGCGGTGACATGGACGTGTACACGGCGCTGCTTGCCGCGGCCGCCGTGGTGCTCGCCCTCGGCGTCATCGCCCTGGTGATCGCCAACACCGAGCACTCCAAGAACAGCCGCAGCTCCGAGGGCGGCCCGTTCACGATCATCAACGGCTGAGCCGGCCCGAACGCCGCGTGGGCGTCGGCCTGCTGCTCAGGCCGAATGCTGGAGCCCCGAGCGGCGCTCGGTCGATGGTCCCTTCAGAAACAGAGAGAAAGGCCCGCACGTGCGGGCCTTTCTCGCTTATCGTGGTCGCTGACGGCAGGTTTTCGGACTGTCGGGGGCATGGATGGCCTTCGGCGGTGCGGCGTTGGTGACCGGTCGTCCATCGCCTGTTCGTCGTGCCGAGACCGGTGTGGTCTGGCTCCGGCGAACGGAGCCGATCCAATCCCCTGCAACACCCGGACGCGGGATGGAGTCGATTCGGTGTTTGCTCTTGACAGGCTGCTTGGTTGGTTCAGCGTCGACATGGGGATCGACCTCGGTACCTGCAACACCTTGGTGTGCGTGCGGGGCGAGGGCATTGTCCTCAACGAGCCTTCGGTCGTCGCTGTCCGCAAGGGGACGACCCACGTCCTCAACAACGGTACGGCGGTTGGCTGGGCGGCGAAGGAGATGCTCGGCAAGACGCCGGGCTCGATCTCCGCGATCCGCCCCATGAAGGACGGCGTCATCGCCGACTTCCAGATCACCGAGGCGATGCTCTCCTACTTCATCAACAAGGTGAACGGGAAGAGCCGCATCGTCGGCCCCCGCGTCGTCATCGCCGTCCCTGCCGGCATCACCGCGGTCGAACGACAGGCGGTGAAGCAGAGCGCCCAGCGGGCCGGGGCCCGCACCGTGTTCACGCTGGAGGAGCCCTTCGCCGCGGCGCTCGGCGCCGGACTTCCCGTGGCCGAGGCGACGGCAAGCATGATCGTCGACATCGGCGGCGGCACCTCGGACATCGCCATCATCTCGCTCGCCGACATTGCCGCGTGCGAATCGGTGCGCGTCGCGGGCGACGATTTCGACGAGGCCATCATCGACTACATGAAGAAGGCCTACAGCCTCACCATCGGCGAGCAGACCGCCGAGCGGATCAAGGTCGAGATAGGCAGTGCGGCGCCGATCGGCGAGACGCTCACGATGGACGTGCGCGGCCGCGACATGGTGTCGGGCCTTCCGCGCAAGACCGTCGTCACCAGCGACGAGATCCGCGAGTGCCTGCAGGAGCCGATCTCGGCGATCACCGAGGCGGTGCTGCGGACGCTTGAGAACGCCGAGCCCGAGCTTGCCGCCGACCTCGTCGACAACGGCATCCTGCTGGCCGGCGGCGGCGCGCTCCTGCGCGGCATCGATCGCGTCATCTCCAATGCCACCGGCCTTGAGACCAAGATCGCGGACGATCCGCTCACCTGCGTGGCTCGCGGGACGAGCATGTTCCTTGAGAACCTCGAAAGCTGGAAGCAGGTCCTCGATGGCGAGGACGGCGACTCGTGAGCGGCTTCGGCTGACGGTTGTGAGTCGGTGCGGGCGAGCCGCCGCCGTCCGGCGGTCATCACACGATCGTCACCACAAGCCGGATCTGCACGTCCCCCCATCTCACGCCATGTCATGCCATGTCACGCGGTGATCGCCGATCCCTCTTCCGCTCCCGCTCGCCCGCGCCCATCCGAGCGTGGCTCATGGCGCTGGGTCTGATGCTGACGCTCTCGTTTCTGCCCTCGCGCTGGCTCGTGGGCTGGACCGCGGAGGTCGCCGACTTCGCCAACGTCGCGCTTACGCCGTCGAAGCACGCATTCTCCTCGCTGCGTCATTGGCTTCGCCCGATTCCCGACGCCCTCGAGGCTGCGCCGGAGCAGGTGCGCGACCTCGAGCGACAGCTGGAGCAGGCCCGCACGTACTACAAGGGGCTCGAGATCGAGCGCGATCTCCTCCTCCAGCGGATCGCCCTGCTGGAGCGGGCGAAGACGCTCTCCGGGGCCGGCGAGCTGACTCGCACCATCGCCGGCACCGTCGTCGGCGTCACGCCCCCCTCGGCCCGCTCCGGCGGGTCGCTCCAGCTCAACGTCGGCACGCTGCATGGCGTGATGCCGGGCATGATTGCGACGTGGGAGGGTGACATGGTGGTCGGGCGCATCGCCGATGGGGTGCAGCGATTCACCAGCTCGGTCATTCCCGCAACGGCGCTGCCGGGCTTCACGGTGCGATTCTTTCCGGTCGATCGCGAGCTGCCCGCCAGCCAGGCGCCGCGCGGCGTCCTCGTGAGCAAGGATGGGATGTGGACGGTCGACCTCACCCAGCCGGGCGACATCGCCGTCGGCTGGGTTGCCCGCGTCGCCGACGAGCGATGGCCGCGGGCTGCCTTGGGACTTCGCGTCGGCGTGGTCGAGACGGTGGCCGTCCGTGACGACGCGCCGCTGATGCGGCGCATCGCCGTCCAGCCGCTGGTCGATGCCCTCCGCGTGCCGCACGTGGTCCTCACCGACGAGCGCAATCCGCCGGCCGGCGGCGAGGGTGGAGGTGGCCCGTGAAATGGTGGGCGTTCCTCCCGCTCCTCCTCGTCGCGGTCGTATTCGACACAAGCTTCGCCCAGGTCTTCGCGATCGGGCGGGTCTATCCCGCAGCCACGCCGGCACTGGTCGTCCTCGTCGCCATGTACGCCCAGCGGCAGACCGCGTTCTGGGCAGCGCTCATCGCCGGCTTCGCGGTGGACCTCAACACCATCGCCCTCTTCGACGGCGTCCGCCCCTACGTCCTCCTGGGTCCGAACGCGCTGGCCTTTGTCCTGGGCACCGCGATCATTCTGCCGATGCGGTCGATGGTCGTTCGACGCAACCCGCTCGCGTTCGGCTTCCTCGTCATCTTCTTCTGCCTCGGAGCGATGCTGCTCACGACGGCGATCTACTCGATCCGCGGCTGGTACGCGGGGACCTTGCCGCCATGGCTCCCCGAGAGCCGAGCGATCTCCTGGATGGGGATCGAGGCCCTCAAGGCGATCTCCTCAGGCTGTCTGGCCGTGGTGCTCGCCCTTCCGCTGCAGAAGTGCGCGCCTCTCCTGGGCTACTCGGGCAACGCCCCGTGGAGCTCGCGCCGCACCTGAGCGGCGCCCCCAGTCAGCGCTCGGCAAAGGAACCAAGGGCCTGACGGAGCGGCTCGAGGTGACGGTCGTAGTGCCTCCACCGTGCGACGGAGCGGGTGTAGATCGGCTCGCGGACCTGCTGGCTGCTCGCGGTGAGCGTCGTGCGATCGCTTTCGTAGAAGCGCAGGGCATCGTCGGAGTAGGGGCGTCCGATGAACGTGAGGATGCGGCGCGTCCAGCCCTCCTGGTCGGCGACGAGCGATTCGTAGGGCACGTCGAGAATGGGAAGGTCGAGGACGGTGTGCCAGTGATTCATGGCCCGCTCATAGTCGACATAGAAGCGACCGCAGTTCGCAAGGTCGTAGGCGAAGGGAAGGGCACCGGCGAAGAGCTGGAAGTAGCAGGAGAGGCAGGAGTCCATCGCGTTGCGGCGGCAATGGAGGACGCGTGCGCCGGGGAGCAGCGCCTGCACCAAGCCCAGGTTGAGGAAGTTGGGCGGCATCTTGTCGGTGATGACCGCCGCGTTCGGCGCGAGGGCCCGCACCGGCTTCGCATAGGCCTCGGCGGCACTTCGCACCGCCGCGGCATTCACGAGCGGCGCCGGCGTGGCGGCCACGGGGATTCCCATGCCGTTCGACTTTGAGGTCATCGCCGCCACGCGGAGGAGCTCGTTTCGCTCGCCCGCCGCGTGGACCTCAGGCGACGTCGAGATGATCTGCTCGACAAGCGAGGTGCCGGATCGCGGCATGCCGACGATGAACACGAAGGGCGAACCGTCGACGGGAGAACGGGGAAGGCCGCCGATCGTGGCCCGGGTCCATGCCGCGATGATCGTGTCCACCGTCGCCGTGTGGGTCGCGGCATCCCATCGCTCATTCCTGAGCCTGTTCGCCGCCTCGTAGAGCGGCCATGCCGCCTCGTAGTCGCCGATGCTGTCGTGGAGCGCGGCGAGATCGAACATGTACTTCGCGCGCCCGTTGGGAGGCAGATCGGCTCGCGCGAGAAGCGAGGTCAGCAGCGGGATCGCTTCCGACTGTCGCTTGGCGCGAAGCGCAATCGCGGCGAAAACGCCCGCGACCGAGGGAACGGAGGCCGCGCGATCCAAGACCGGCGCAATGGTCGAGAGCGCCTCGTCCAGCCGACCGGCAAGGTGCAGGATCTCGGCCTTGGTAGCAACGTAGTTCGCGTCGCCTGGAGCGAGGCGAATTGCGGCATCGATCGCCGACAAGGCTCTCTCCCACGCCGCTTCGCGCTTCCAGGTGTACGCGAGCAGGTTGTGGTTCCGCGGATCCTGCGGCTCGAGTGCGATCGAGCGGGCGAGCGACTCCCGTGCCCCGCCGAGTCGTCCCACGTTGAGAAGACACCCGGCGAGGGTTCGGTGGGCCGCGGCGTTGGCGGGCTCGAGGCGAAGGAGCTCCTCCAGCACCGGGATCGTCTCGCTCCAGCGTCCCGACTGAAAGAGCGTCGTCGCCTGCTGTGCGAGCTGGCGCATCCGCGGGCCTGGTCCGCCCGGCTGGGGGAAGGAGGAGAAGGATGAGAAGGTGCTGGCCATGGAGCGCGGTGCCGAGTGTGGACACGATATCGGCAGTCGGGCCGCCCACCGGATCGAGTGGTAGAGTGCGGCCCATGAGCTCCGGCAACGTGGATCGACGCCCGATGATTGTGGTGGACGACGGGAAGGGGAGTTTCGGGCCGCTCTGCGACCTTCGACCGAGCTTCGGCTTGCGAACCGGCGCGTCGACGACCATCGAGCGGCTGGCCGCCGAGGCCCGCGCCGACCTCGCCGCCCTCTGGGTGCCCGGTCATCTCGCCGGCATCGTCGCCGAGTCGACCTCCTTGCCGACGAACGCGGTACCCGCCGGCGATGCCTTCCTTGTCGTCAACGGCCGGCTCACGACGCTGAGCTCGCTGCCACACGTACCGGGCGGACCCGAGGAGGAAGCGATCGTCGGCGCCGACGGCGCTGTCCTCGCGGCCTGGCTGCGACGGTGCAGTGCCGAGCGGCTGCTTCGCGACCGCGCCCTGCCGAACGCCGTGCGGGTCACGCACTGTGCGGCGTCGCTTCTCGAGACGCCATGGCAACTCCTCGACGGGCTTCCCCGGCTCATCACCGCCGACATCGAGCGCATCGGCGGCGAGGCCGAGGGACTCGGCTACCGCGTGCTGCCGGCTCGCGATCCGGCGCGGATGGGCGAGCATCTCGTCCTGCTCCATCGCACCGCCCAGATTGCCCCGTACGTGGTTTTCGACACCACTGCCGGTCCCATTCACGTCGCTCCCAAGGCGACGATTCGGCCCTTCACCGTTCTCTGCGGCCCGGTCTCGATCGGCGCCGGGTCGACGGTCGCGGACCGTGCGCTCATCAAGCCGAGCACGACCTGCGGCCCGCAATGCCGCCTCGGCGGCGAGGTCGGGGGGACGAGCATCGTCGGTTTCTCGAACAAGACCCACGACGGCCACTTGGGCGACAGCGTGATCGGCGAGTGGGTGAATCTCGGTGCCGGCACCGACAACTCGAACCTCCTCAACACCTACGGCGAGGTGCCGGTCCGGCTCGAGCCCGAGGGGGCGCGGCAGCGGAGCGGCAGGATCTTCCTCGGCGCGATCATCGGCGACCACGTGAAGTGCGCCATCGGCACCCGACTCATGACCGGTACGGTCGTCGGCACCGGGGCCATGATCGCGTCCAGCGCGCCGCCACCCTCGACGGTGCGTCGGTTCGCGTGGATCACCGACGAGGGCGAGCGACGCTATGCGCTGCCCAAGTTCGTCGAGGTGATGCGGGCAGTGTGGAAGCGCCGGTCGCTCGAACCGGGGCCGGCCTACGTGCACGCGGTCGAGCGGCTCCATGCCGCGGCCGTCGCGGCGGGCGATCGCCCGGGGCCGGTGGCCTGATGGCCCGGCGTCTCTATCTCATCGACGGCTATGCCCAGTTCTTCCGGGCGTACCACGCGATCCGTTCCGGGCTGACCAGCCCGGTGACGAACGAGCCGACGAACATGACCTTCGGCTTCGTCGGGATGATGCTCAAGATCCTCCGCGACGAGCGGCCCGACTATCTCGCCCTGGTCCTCGACGTCAGCGGCGACCGCGGGACCTTCCGATCGCAAATCTATCCCGAGTACAAGGCCCATCGGCCGCCAACGCCCCAGGACTTCTCGCCGCAGGTCGAGCGGTGCCTCTCGCTCATGCCGCTCTTCGGCGTACCGACCTACGGCTGCGAGGGGATGGAGGCCGACGACGTCATCGCCACCATCGTCCGGAGGATGCGGGCGAGCGAGCCGGATCTCGACATCCGGATCGTCAGCAAGGACAAGGACCTCGGCCAGCTCGTCGACGAGCACGTGCGCCTTTACGACGTCCACACCGGGCAGTCGCTGGGCACCGAGGAACTCTTCGAGAAGAAGGGCATCCGTCCCTCGCAGGTCGTTGACATGCTGGCCCTCATGGGCGACACCGCGGACAACGTGCCGGGGGTCGCCGGCATCGGCCCGAAGACCGCGGCCCAGCTCATCACCGAGTACGGCTCGTTGGACGAACTGTTAGCCCGCGTGCACGAGGTGAAGGGGAAGAAGGGCGAGGCGATCGCGGCTGCGCGCGAGACGCTGGCCCTCTCGCGGTCGCTCGTCGAACTCCGGAGCGACTGCCCCGTCCCCTTTTCCCTCGAGGAGACGAAGGTTGACGGCGCCAGGATGCGCGTGCCGGAGCTTCTCGACGCGCTCCGCGAGCTTGGCTTCCACCGCCATCGGGACGACCTCCGGGCCGTCGCCCGCTCGATGGGCGTCGCAGTCGAGGACGCTGCGCCGGCTCCGGCGTCGGCGCCCGTGTCGCGGCCCAAGCCCGCCCGCCCGGATGCGCCCGCGTCGGACGAGGGATTCGGGACGCTCTTCGCCGCCCCGTCCGAGGGCTCGAGTGTCCCGGCGGAGGGTCATCCAAGGCTTCCCGCCGGCAACTACCGTGCGTTGCGGACCGCCGCGGAAATCGCCGCGTATCTCGCGGAGTGCCGCGGCGCAGACCCGAACGCTCCGCTGGTCGCCATCGACACCGAGACCGACGGCCTCACCACGCGGA
Source organism: Phycisphaerales bacterium (assembly GCA_044220875.1). Taxonomy (GTDB): domain Bacteria; phylum Planctomycetota; class Phycisphaerae; order Phycisphaerales; family SM1A02; genus JAEUIT01. The sequence continues at coordinate 192,498 of JBGAQH010000005.1, forward strand.
CCGCGAAACTCTGTGGCGTCTCGCTCTCGCATCGCGAAGGCAGCGGCGTCTACGTCCCGCTCCGTTCGCCCGAGGCGGAGAGCCACTGTTCGCCCGAGGAGGCGTGCGAGGCGCTGCGGGCCTTTCTCGCCGATCCGGCCGTGCGAAAGGTCGGGCACAACCTCAAGTTCGACCTCAACATCTTCCGCGGCGCCGGTCTCGCGATCCGGGGGCTTGTCGCCGACTCGATGGTCGAGAGCTATCTCGTCGACTCGACCCGCTCGAGCCACGGGCTTGACGCCCTCGCCGAAAACATGCTCGGCTATCGAACGATGCCGATCACGGACGTGATCGGGTCGGGGGTGACAGAGCGGCGATTCGACCAGGCGCCGCTGGCGATCGCCGCGCCCTACGCGGCCGAGGATGCCGACGTCACGCTTCGCCTTCACCATGCGCTCGCGCCGCAGGTCGAGGCGATGCGCCTCACGAAACTCAATGACGAGGTCGAGCTGCCGCTGGTCGAGGTCCTCGCGGAGCTCGAGTGGAACGGCATCATCGTCGACCCGGTCGAGCTCGACCGGCAGCGGGACGCGCTGACGCGGCGGATCGAGGAGCTTCGTCGCGACATCTCCTCGCTGGCGCCGGTGCCCTTCAATCCCGACAGCCCCAAGCAGCTTGCAGCGGTGCTTTTCAATCGGCCTGACGCGGAACCGCCGGGACTCGGGCTGAAGCCGGTGAAGAAGACCAAGACCGGCTTCTCGACCGACGTCGAGGTGCTTGAGAAGCTCGCCGAGGACCCGGGCGTCGAGACGGAGCTCCCGGCGAGGATCGTCGAATACCGACAGCTCACCAAGCTCGTCGGCACGTACCTCGTCGCCCTCAAGGACGCGATCCTCCCCGAGACCGGCCGCGTGCATGCGAGTTTCCACCAGACGGTGACGGCGACGGGACGGCTGAGCTCAAGCGATCCGAATCTCCAGAACATCCCGATCAGGACCCAGGTCGGCCGCGACATCCGCAAAGCCTTCGTCGCCGCGCCGGGTCACGCGCTGCTGGCCGCAGACTATTCGCAGATCGAGTTGCGGATCCTCGCCCATCTTTCGGGCGACCCCGCGCTCATCGAGGCGTTTCGGCAGGGGATGGACATCCACACCGCCGTTGCCGCCGAGGTCTTCGGCGTGGCCCCGAGCGCGGTCACGGGCGAGATGCGCACCACCGCGAAGATGGTCAACTTCGGCATCGTCTACGGCGTCACCGCGTATGGGCTGGCCCGCAGGCTCGGCGGCGGAACGAGCCGGCAACGGGCCCAGCAGATCATCGACGACTATCGCGCCCGCTTCGCGAAGATCGGCGACTTCCTCAACGCCTGCATCGCGAAGGCCCAGGCCGACGGCCATGTCGAGACGATCCTCGGCCGCCGGCGACCGATTCCGCAGATTCACTCGCGCCAGCCGCAGGAGCGCTCCTTCGGTGAGCGCATCGCCATCAACACCGTGGTGCAGGGCAGCGCCGCCGATCTCATCAAGGTCGCGATGGTGAAGCTCCATCGCGAGCTGCCGAAGCGATTCCCCCGGGCCCGCATGCTCCTGCAGATCCACGACGAACTCGTCTTCGAGGCGCCGGCGGAGGAGATCGACGGCGTGGGCGGGGTCGTGGTCGACGCGATGGAGCACGCGATGACGCTGAACGTGCCGCTCAAGGTCGAGATCGGCAGCGGCCCCAACTGGTTCGAGTGCTGAGCCCTCCGTCGCCGCTGCGAAACGATCGCGCCCTCGATGCCCGATGGACAACGGCCCCGCCGAAACGGGGCCGTTGTCGTGTGTTCGCGTTCGTCGGAAGCCGACGAGATCTGCAAGCGAGGCGGACGGGAATCGAACCCGCAACCACCGGCGTGACAAGCCGGTACTCTAACCAATTGAGCTACCGCCCCTAACAGGCTGCGCGCTGCCCTCGTGCGATGCCGGCCTCGTCGGTCGGCCCGTCCGTCGGACTCTTCGCATCCCTCGACCGACGCGGGCGGTTGCCGGCGTCGAGCGATGGACGGGAGAGAATATCACCCGCCGGGATCGCGTCAAGGGGTTGATGAGGGGGCGATGTCGGAGAGATCTCAATCGTTGCGGGCGTAGTCGGGCTCACGCCCGGAAATCCACTTGATGTTGCAGCCAATCGAGGGCTTTTGCTCCGCCGCAACGGGACGCCCGTGAAGCGTTGCGTCGATCGCGGCCCGGAGATCGCGCCCCGTCACCGGGACGCCGTTGGTCGGACGGCTGTCGTCGAGTTGACCGCGGTAGACGAGCCGCTGGTGTCGGTCGAAGAGGAAGAAGTCCGGCGTGCAAGCCGCCCGATACTCCTTCGCCACCGCCTGATCCTCGTCGTGGAGATAGGCAAAGGTCCAGCCGGCGTCGGTGGCTTCGGCGCACATCGCATCGAAGTTGTCCTCCGGGTACCGGTCCGGATCGTTCGAGCAGATGCCGACGACCGCAAGCCCGGCGCTCGCGTAATCGCGGGGAAGCCGCGCGAGCTCATCGCGAATGTGCCGCACGAAGGGGCAGTGGTTGCAGATGAAGACGATCAGGAGCGCCTTCGCGTCGCCGAGCGAGGCAAGCGAGACGCGCCCGCCACGGACGTCCGGAAGGTCGAATGCGGGGGCGCGGGTCCCCAGGGGCAGCATCGTGGAAGGGGTGGGAGGCATGGGCGGTATCGTACGAACAGCCATGACTCCCGTTGATGACGACGGCCCGAGCCAAGAGGACCTGCGACGCTTCGGCGGCGAGCACGCCTATTGCCCGGACTGCGGCGCAGAGGTCTGGGATCAGGCCGATGTCTGTCCGAAGTGCTACGCGTATCTGGGCGGTGACACGGCGCGGCGCCGCGGCGCGTCGAAGCGCGAGTGGCGAAAGCTGGTCCTGGTCATCCTGCTTGCCGCGGTGCTGGTCTCGTTCGCCGGCGCGAGCCTCTTCCTTCGCATGCTTTTCGGCGGCCGCTGACGACGGGTCCGCGCGGGGCGCATCGGTGGCGACGAGCGTGTGCGTCCGGCCCAGTCCGCTACGGGCGATTCCGCGTCGGAGGTCAGGCGACGTCGTCGGTCGCGGCGAGCAAGCCCGGGCGTCGGGCCCCGAGCTTTCGGGCCCGGTGCGCGGATTCGACCATGGTCGGTCCGCTGTCACGGCCGTGCCGCTCGGCATGCATGTCGTCGTGGTGATCTCGTCCGGCGTGGTCGGCGAGTGACACCTCCGGTTCGCGATGATGGCCGGCGCAGTCACCCCGCTCGGCTTCGGCGAGATACCGGCGGAGCTTGGTCAGTCCGCGGTGCTTCCAGTTGTTGATGGTCGTGACGGTGACGCCGAGGCTGGCCGCGGCGTGCTGGTAGCTTCGGCCTTCGCAGACGATCAGCCGAACGGCGCTGTGCTCGTCGCTGGTGAGGAGTCCCATCGCGGCCTCGAGCAGTGCCGAATCCAGCGCCATCGGCGCGCCGCCCGCGGCGACCGGAAGGCCGTCGGTCCCGAGTGCCTGCTGACGCTCCTGAAGGAGCTCACGAAGCCGCGTCGCCCGCGCGTACCGCCGGCGCAGCAGGTTGTGGGCGATCTTGAGCAGATAGCTCACCGAAATCGTGAGACGCTCGAGCTCGGGGTGCTGGAGGAGGCGAACGAAGACTTCCTGGGCGAGATCTTCCGCGACTTCGGGCGAGGTGGACTTTCGGAGGAATGCGTAGACGCGCTCGTAAAAGTCATCGAAGAGGCGAAGGACCACGTCGGCTCGAGTGCATGGGACTTGCATGAGAGGAGATTCCACCGCCACGCCGGACACGCGTGGGGTCTGTCCCTGCTCGTCAAGGGCTCCGCCCTTGAGACGTGCGACTCGATGTCGATCCGGAGCGTCCGACCGCATTGGACGTCCGCGGCATCGTCCTTGGGGCTTGGCGAAAGGTGGACAACCTGCCAATCCCCACGAAGGCACGCATACAACCCCGGAAGGGATGAATCCTCTAGCGGGAAATCACCCAAATCCCGCAAGTCAACTCAACCATCATCGATTTGGCCCTCGAGCTGGCAGGGGATGTCAGCAAAGTCTGCTCGCTGGAGCGCTTCCGTTCCGGCGAATGCCTACCCGGCGCGTCCCGTCGACGAGGAACGGTCGCCGACCCCTAGGACGCGCCGGATCCGTTGCGGCAGGCGCACCGGGAGCGCGGCCCATCCCCTCGACCGGCCTCGCGGCGATGAGATGCACCGCAATCGCGCGAGTTCACGCCGGACGTTTCGAGCACTCGTCCTCTACACTGCGACGTCCTTGTTGTTGGGACTGTCTTTCTGGAGACTCTGACTGATGCCGAATCCGACGCCGACCAGCCCGACCGGTTCATCCGCCGGCGCAGCCGCTGGCACTCACGCCGCCACTGGCAACCACGCTGCAGCAGGCGCGATCACCGTTGTTGTCGCCGACGACCACGCCCTCATCCGATCCGCGCTCGTGGGCGTGCTGAACGCCACGCCGGACATCCGCGTCCTCGGCGAGGCCTCCACGATGGAGGAGGCACATGCGGAGACGCTGTCGCGCTCGCCGCGCGTGCTCGTCCTCGACGTCGACATGCCCGGCAAGGATGCGTTCCAGCTCGTCACCGAGCTGCGCCGGGAGCGCCCCGCGACCGATGTCCTGGTCCTCTCCGGCAGCGTGCAGGATCGCCTGATCCAGTCGGCGCGGCAGGTGGGCGCGAAGGGCTACGTCGCGAAGATCGATCGCACCGATGCGGTCATCGACGCGATTCGCGCGATCTCCAAGGGCCAGAGCTACTTCTCGTCGACGGTGCAGACCCGCATCGTTCCCGAGGACGCGAAGCGCGCCGCCGGCGCCACCAAGGGCGAGCGGCTCTCCGATCGCGAACTCGAGGTGCTGCGCTACGTCGGTCGCGGCTTCGCCAAGAAGCAGATCGCCGAGATGATGAACATCTCGGTGAAGACCGTCGACAAGCATGTCACGACCGTGATGGACAAGCTCGACATTCACGATCGCGTCGAGCTCGCCCGCTACGCGATTCGCGAGGGACTGATCAGCGCGTAACGACCTCGACGGACGCGAACGGCGAGGTGGGGCGTGATCGACGAACGGTGGCTGGTGCCCGTGTGGCGGAACGACGACTCGGTGGTGGTCGTGAAGCCCGCGGGCATCGCGAGCGAAGGCTCGCCGGATGCGGCGTTGGCGTCGCTCGCGTCGGGCATGCGCTGGCCCGAGGCGCGGCTGCCGCATCGGCTCGATCGCATCACGCGCGGGTTCCTTCTTGTCGCCCGCGACGCGGGGGCGGTCGCGCGCCACAACGAGGCAGTTCGCGCGAAGCGCTGGCTCAAGGTGTATCTCGCCCGGCTGCGCATCGACGGCGATCCCGCGGCGCTGCTCGGTCCGCACAAGGCGTTTCTCCGGCGCGTCGGCCGCACGGCGGCGGTGGTTCGATCCGGCGGGGATCCCTCGTTCCTGTCGGTTCTGGCGATCGCCCCTGCGCCGCAACGCCCCGGCGAATGGCATGCGGCGATTCGCCTTGATACCGGCCGATTTCATCAGATCAGGGCGATGTGCGCCCACCTTGGCGCGCCGCTGGTCGGGGACGGCGACTACGGCGAACGGACGCCGACGGCGCCGACGCTCGAGCACGCGGTCTTCTCATTCCCGACCGAGCGAGGTCGCGTCACGCTGTGGAACGATCACGATCCGGAGCGCGAACCGGTTGCGGCGGAGGTGCTCGGGGCCTTGTCCGCGGCGGCCGGCAGCGCCATCGCGATGACCTGATCGACGGTGAGCGGCCGCTGACGGCCATCCACCCAACGCGTCGCTCCGAGGCCGTCGGTCACCAGCTGATTCAGTCCGCGCCGGTAACGGCGGGTGACCTCCGCATCAAGCTTGGCATACACGGTGCCGGTCAGCTTCGCGGGCGTGAGCAGGTCGGTGAAGCCTTCGCTTTTGGCCAGAAGGGAGAGGGAGCTGCCTTCGATGACCAGGGTCAAGTCGTCCTTGCCCGGCTCCCCCCGCGGCCATGCGAATCCGCCGCCGCCATAGACGCCGACCTTGCCCTCACTTACCACGACGTAGCGAATGGTGAGATTCGTTGCGGTCTCGTCCACCGGCGTGCGCCCCGGCAGCGGCAGCCAGAGGAGCTGGACATGCAGGAATTGGCCGTTCTGCACGCCGCCCTTCAGCAGGTCCTCGATCGGGACGTCGCTGCAGTAGAACGCGTGGTCGGCCTCCGAGGCGGCGTACGCGCCGAAAGGAAGAACGCCATCCAAGGCCAGCGGGGAGGTCCCGAGACCCTCAAGCCGCACTTCGCCGCCTTCCGCCGCGAACGTCGATTGCCACCAGCCCGCGCAGCCGCCGAGGGTGACCATTGCCGTGGCCGCGCAGAGGGCGAGCGGCAGTGCATTCGGCGACGAAACGCGACGGAGGAGGGACGTCGGGGCCATACGCGACGGAGCGTATCACCGATCGGCGCGGAGCGACTCCGCCGCCGCCAGCAGGGCCTGTCGCTCACCGTCGATCATGATCGCGCCGCGGTCCCGGACTCCCAGCAGGGCGAGCGCGTCGCGGTCGGCAATGGCCTGCAGTTCGCGTCGGGGCACGGTCGGGAGCGTCGTCCCCTGGACCACGGTGTTGAGGCCGTAGAGGCGCTCAAGCGCCGCCGCCGGGGTTTCGAACGGAAATCCGCTGGCGAACAGCAGGCGGTCGCCGACGCCGAGATCGCAGGCTGCGCTGATCCATCGATAGGCATCCATCGGGCGGCGGAGTGATGCGCCAACATGGGCAAATGCTGCGGGGAACTTGGCCAGCAGCAGCAGCGTCTCTTCGACGTAGGGCGCTCCCAGCGAGGCGAAGACGACGCGGAGCGAGGGCAGCGAACGAAGGACCTCGTCCCAATGGGTCGGGCGATCGCATTCGAGAATCGCCTCCTGCGGCATCGGCGTCGGACGGCTGACGACGACCGGAAGCGACTTCTCGAGGCATCGCTCCCAGAGTCGCATCGCCTGCGAGTGGGTCGGCGGGGCGCCCTGAAACGACGGGCTGACGGTGACGCCGCTCAGTCCAAGATCGATCGCTCGGTCGAACTCCTCCCGCCACGTTGGGCTCAGCGGGTCGATGCCCGCGATGCCGATGAGTCGATCGGGACGGCGCTGGACCGCTGCGGCCACCCGCTCGTTGGGAAACTCGCAGCGGAGCCGCCGGGCTCGGAATCCGAGGACGAACCCCCGGGCGACGGGTTTCATCGCGGCGGCGTGGGCGTCCTCGCTCGCGTCGAACGTCGTTCGGTCGGCGGTGAGCCGGCGCAGGAGCGGACCCAAGACAGGTCCGAGATCGTCGCGGGAGGACCAGATGCGGGTATCGACGTCGCAGATCACGATTCGATGCTACCACCTGCCATGGCGCCGGCGCCGAACTCCCTTCGCCGAAGGAAGGGGTCGCGAGCGGATCGCCCGCGTCTGGCAGCCGTAGCGCCCCTCTATACTCGCCGCCCATGTCGTCCACCACGCCACCCTCCGGTCCGCCGAGCGCGGCCTCCTCCTCGCCATCGGAGGGCGTGCGGGCCGCGGGCTGGACCGAGGAGACGCTCGCGGGCAACCCCCACGCCCGAGACGACAAGGCCGATCGTGTGAAGGGGATGTTCGGGGCGATCGCGCACCGCTACGACCTCAACAACCGCCTGCATTCCTTCGGGCTCGATCAGCGATGGCGGAGAACGGCGGTACGGCTCTCGGCGGCGGGTCGCGACTCCGACGTCGTCGACGTCGCTTGCGGCACCGGAGACCTCACCGAGGCCTTCGTCGCGGCAGGCGTTCGCAGCGTTTTGGGGATTGACTACACCCCGGCCATGCTGGACATCGCCCGCGAGAAGTCCGCGCGACGGCAGCGAATCTCCGGCCCCGCACCGACCTACCGGGAGGGAGACGCCACCGCGCTCGACCTTCCCGACGGCTCGGCCGACGTAGTGTCGATCGCCTTCGGCCTCCGCAACGTCTCCGATCCCGCCCGGGCCATTCGAGAGTTCCGGCGCATCCTCCGGCCGCGGGGGCGGCTGGTGGTCCTTGAGTTCAGCGAGCCGAAAAACCCGATCATCCGCTTCGGAAACGGCGTCTACTGCCGCCACATCATGCCCCTCACCGCGACGCTCATCGCCGGGGACCGCTCGGGGGCGTACAAGTACCTGCCTCGGTCGGTCCAGACGTTCCTGACCGCCGAGTCGCTCGCCACCCTGGTCCGGGAAGGCGGCTTCAGCGGCGTCGACCAGTTCCCGCTCACCTGTGGCGTCTGCACCGTGACGGTGGGTCGCGTCTAAGGCATCGGGTGGTCGCCGTTTCCGCGGGAGACGGCGCAGGATTCAGGAAGGGCTGCGTACACTGCAACGCCAGTCCCGACCTCCGGTTGGATGGTCGGTTCGACGATGGATCGCGGTCGCTCGAGTCCTGGCGAGGCCGGGCCTCAACGATCGGTGTGCGCGACGCCGCGCGTGGCGGCTCCTTGGCCTCTCCCCTCCCTCTCACCGCATAGGGGTGTTCCGCGTGCTGAAGACCGTTGAGCGGGCTCTCATCCGCAAGGCCAAGCGCGGCGACGGCGTCGCCATTGAGCGCCTCGTCCGAACCCATCAGGAGCCGCTGTACGCCTTCATGCTTCGACTCTCCGGACGGCCGGACGTCGCCGAAGACATGGTGCAGGAGGCGTTCGTTCGCGTGCTCCGGAATCTCGATCGCTTCGACGACCGATTCCGGTTCTCGACGTGGCTCTTCACCATTGCCCGTCGTCTCTACGTCAACTTCCTCCAGAAGCACCGACCGAGCTACGACTCCGACACGGTCGGGGACTGGCAGGGCATCACCCAACGGCCCGACGAGCTGAGCGCCGCAATCGAGCACCGCGAGCATGTGCGGCAGCTCCTCGACGTCGCGCTTGAGGCCCTCAATCCCCAGCAGCGCGAGATCGTCCTCCTTTTCCATCAGCAGAACTGGCCGATTCAGGACATCGCGGCGCATCTCGCCATGCCGGAAGGCACGATCAAGAGCCACCTGCATCGGGCCCGCAAGCGCATGCAGGAAGAGATCTGCCGCGATCGGGTGACCCGCGATCGCGCGCTCGAATCCTGGGGCGTGGCCCATCTGGACGACGCGAAGACCGCTGCGGTCGTCGCGGGACTCTCGCGCTCCATCGACGATGAACAGGCCGAGGAGCGTGACGAGTGATGTCCCCCTTCGGTGACCATCGCCGCCGCCGGAAGGCCTCGCCCAACACGGCGCTTGATGCCGTTCTGCGGGCCATGCGCGAGGAGCAGGAGGGAGGCGTGAGTCCCGACCTCGCCGACTCGGTTCTCGCGCGGCTCGGGTACGCCAAGGCCACTCCCGCGGCACGCCGGCTCGAGTGGCTCGCTCGCTGGGGCTGGCGGCTCGCGGCGTCCGCGGCCGTCCTTGCGGTCGTCGGCACCGTTCTGTGGTCGGTGCACAACGCCCGTTCCGAAGCGACTCGCCCGAACTCGGTCGAGGAGGTCGTGCGTGCGTCCCTCGCCCAGAAGAGCCGCTGGCTGGGCGATGTCGCCAACGGCATCCAGCCACGTGGGCCCGGTTTCGGATCTTCCTCGAAGGATGCCGGTACAACGCCGGCGACGCCGACGACGCCGGAACTCCCGCTGCGGGTTCCGCACCCATCACGCGATGGGACGGCGCCGGCCGAAGCGCCGCTGAAGAAGGTCTAGCCTGCAATGGTGCGCGGCGCCTCGAACAGCCTCCGACTCGCAATTCGATGGTGGGGAGTCCTTCTCGCCGCTGTCGTCGTGGTCCTGTCGCCGTCGGCCATCGCGACGCCGCGACTGATCGTGCGAATCGAGCAGGCGGCTCCAGCCGGCGATCCAAAGGCTCCGTCGCCCTTTGATGCCGTCGCCACCGCGCCCGCCGACGCCGATCTCTGGATTCGGCTGGTTGACGGCCGAGCGTGGCTCGCGGATCCGAGCGTCGGGCGATTCGTGACGGAGATGTCGGCAACGCTGGTCGGGGCGATCGCAGACGACCCGCGCACCTCGCGCGGCGCGATCGCGTTGGCGGCGCGGCTCGGCCTGCCGCTCCCCGAAGCATTCGACCGGTATCTCGGTCGTGACGCCCGCCTGGTGGCGCGGGGGAACGGCACCTCGCTCGACTGGTGCCTCATCAGCCGCGTCGCGGGCCCGGACATCGAGCTCCTCGCCCAGAAGCTCCGGGCGATTCCCCGGGCCGGTGCCATGTTCGACGTGCCGGAGGAGCACCTGGCCTTCGCCCAGCGCGGCGAGTGGCTCGTCGTCGGGCGAGCGCTCGACAGCGTGCTCTTCCGGGAGATCGCCGAGCGCGGGGTGATGGAAGCCGCCCCCCATCTCGGCGAGACCATTGCCCGCACCGGGCTGGATGCCGCAGCGCTCGCGTCGCTCGGAGGAGGCCGGCTGGCCGTGATCTTCCGGGGTTCGCAGCCGATCGCGGGCGACACTGCCCTTCTCCTCGACCTGCGCGACGGGCACCTTCGCGGGGGGGTTCGAGGCCGATACGCGAACGCTCCCTTCCCCGACGCGAAGCCCCGCACCGTCGACGTGTCGGTGCTCGGGCACTTCAAGGACGAGAGGGCCGGTTGCCTCGCCGCCGAACTCGATCCGATTCGCCCAACGGTCACGCCCGGCGACGCCTTTCTCGTGACGACCTTTCCGGAGCTCGTTCCGAGCCCTGCGTCGCGGCTGAATTTCAGCGATCGGCGGCTCATCCTCGTGGGCGAGGTGGATGGCGCGAAGGTCACGCCGCCGCTTGCGATGCGTTGCCCGGCGATTGCGGTCGCGTACGAGGTCGATGACGCCGATCAGGCGACCGATGACCAGGATCGGATGATGACGGCGCTCGTGGCCGGCGTGCGGCGCCGCTTCGCCGCGCCTCCCGTCGCGGGTCAGCCTCCGCGGGATGAGATGCCGCCGATTGTCATACCGCCCTCGAAGAGCCAGCCGCGCCGCGTCGAGACCTCGCCCTTCCTCAAGCGGTTCTTCGGGGACCATCCGCTGTTGCGGGCGACCTCGCTCAACTGGCAGACCGTTCGGGGCGGGGACCACGCGTGGCAGGTGTACGCGACGCATCCGGAGTGGCTTGAGGCCGTCTCGAAGTCGCTGGCGACGATGCCCGCCGCGCCGGCCGATCCGCGGGAGATCTCGAGCGCGGGCCACTGCTGCGGCGTGCGGGTCGCCTCCCATCTGCGAAGCTGGACCGGCGAGGCCGCGGCCTTCCAGAGCGACGACGCCCGCGGCTTCGCCCGCGGCATCGAGTTCATCGCCTCGATCGCGGAGCGCTTCCGGGCCATCCGCTGGACGATGACGATGCCGAGCGACACCTCGCTCGAGCTGACCATCGACGCCGAGATCGCGCCGCCGCCCACCGCGCCGGCGCCAGCGTCGCGTTAGGACGTGCCGCGCTCGGTGCCGGGGAGCCTCGTTCGCCCAGGCGAAGCCCGGTCGAGCTGCAGGACGAGCTCGACCTCACCGACGTCGACGTCGATCATCTGGGCGATCTCGACGGCGTTGCGTCCGCGGGCCAGCAGCCGCCGCACCTCCATCGCCATCTCGTCGCGGGAGCGGCGGGCGTGCGGCGCGGGCTCGACGATGGTGGCTGGAGGCGTCGGCTGCACCGCCGTCGTGGGCGCTGCCGCGGCGGAGGGCATCGGCGGGTGCACGGAGAGCGGCGGCTCGCCGCTCTCGGCCGCGGCGTTCGGTGTGGCGGCGGGCGTGCGATGGTGACGATCGGCCTCGAGTCGGCTCACGCGGCGAGCTAACGCTTCGAGCGCATCGCGAAGGGCCTCGTCGCGCTTCCTCCACTCCGGCTCGCGCCGCGCGTGGTCATGGGAATCGGCCTGCGGGTGCGCCTCGCCCCTCGCGTCGGAGGAAGGGCTCGCGGGGGCTTCGCGCTGCGCTCCCTCCGCGGTGCGGCCGCGCGAAAACGCAACCGCGATCGTCACCGCAGCCACGATCATGGCTCCGCCCAGAATCAGGGATGCGAGGAGCGTTGAGTCCATCGCGTCACCCCGTCGGTGGTCCGGCGTCCGTCATGAACTCGCTCGACACAGGACCGTCGAGGCGGCGCTCTGAGGGATTCGTCCGAGGAGAAAGGGAGCGCGGGGCCGAACAAAACTCGCCCCCACGGGAGTCTGCGTGGCAGAATACCAGTGATGCCGCGATCGCCCACAGGATCCTCGTCGGGTGAAGACCTATGCCGAGCGATTGCGCGGCAACCGCTCACGGCGCGAATTGCTCATCGACTTGCGGATCGCTGCGCTCTTCCGTTGGGCGATTCGTCGGCCTCGATCGTCGTCGGATGCAGCGGCGGACCGGACTCCAGCGCGCTCGCGATGGCGCTCGCGGCGCTCGCTCACCGCCGGCGAATGCGGGGACCGACGCCAATTCTGGTGACCGTCCACCATGGACTTCGGGCCGAAGCCGACGATGAATGCGCTGCGGTCGCGCGGCTCGCTCGGCGCCTCGGCGTCGCCCACGAGCGAGTCGATGTTCGGCCGGGGCAGCGGACAGGAAACCTGTCTGCCAACGCGCGGCACGATCGGTACGCGGCGCTGCTCGAGGCTGCTCGGCGCCATGAGGCTTCGGCCGTTGCTGTGGCTCATCACGCCCTCGATCGACTTGAGTCCCTCCTGCTCGCGGTGGCCCGTGGCCGAGGTATCCGCGGGATCGCCCAACCGGTCTGGCGACGCCGTCTTGGGGGCGGGGTCACGCTCGTTCGTCCGCTGCTCGATTCGACGAAGGAGGAGTGCCTCGCGCTCTGTGAGCGCTTCGACGTGCCTTGGGCGTGCGATCCAGGCAACGAGGATCCGGCCAAGGCCCGCGGCCATCTTCGGCGCGAGGTCCTGCCGCACCTTCTCGATCGGTGGCCGGCCATCGTCCGCAACGCCACGCGACTCGCCGACGAGGCGCTCGTCGCGGTCGACGCGATGGACCGGCTGGCCCGCGCCCGCCTCGGACCGCCCACCGCCCGACGGTGGACGCGGGACCTCTGTCGGGCCGCCGACCCGACGCTCGTCGCCTGGGCGATTCGTGCCGCGGCGATGGACGGCTCGGCCGAGTGCGCGCTCGCCGTGCCGCGCGTCACGTGGGAGCGCATCGCGCGGGCCGCGTGCGATCGACGCCTCGCTCCGCGGCACTTCGCGCTTGGTCGCACCGGGTGCGGCGGTCGGTGCGAGATTCGCGCCTCGGAGGTGCTGCTGTCGATGCCCTCCAACCGCGAGGTGGACGGGGCGGCTTCGGCATAGCCTATGGCGATGGCTTCCGCGACTCCCGCCCCGCTCTTCGTTCTCGTCGGTCACTGCTCGCCCGATGCCGGCATGCTTCGCAGCGCCGTCCGTCGCGTCGTGCCGGGCGCGGCGTTCGTCGGCGTGAACAGCGCCGCAGCGCTCGCCGAACATCGTCACGCGGGGGCGATCTGGCTCGTCAATCGAGTGCTCGACGGATCATTTGGGTCCGACGACGGCTTGGCCATCGTGGCCCGGGGCGCCGCGCTGCCGGACGGCCCCGTGATTCTTCTCATCTCGAACTTCGACGAGGCCCAGCAGGCCGCCATGGCCGCGGGTGCCTTTCGCGGCTTCGGTAAGCAGGCGCTCTACACGGAACGCACGGCCGAGGCCATTCGCGCCGCGGTGGCGCAGACCGCCGCAGCACGCTGAAGTTCGAGCCGGAGCGACTGGCGCCTACCGCGATGGCGACTGCACAGGCGTGGTGACGCCAATGCAGTTCTTCCCGGTGAGGGCATTCGCTTCGCTCGCGCATCGCACGATCCCACTCTCGACCCGCACCACGGCGGGGGGCGTCACCCCCCAGGCATGCGTGGTCGGCAGCGTGAGCCGCTGGCACTCGGGACAGGTGATGTCGGTTGGCTCGTCGCTCTCGACGAGCGTCGCGCCGGGTGCCGGGGGGATCTCGATCGCAATGACCGTCGCATCGAGATGTCCGGCGAAGTGCTTCTCGAAGAGCTCGTGACAGTGACTGCAGCGCGGGTTGTAGAAGACGATGAAGACGGTGCCGTCGCCCACCAGGCTGGTGAGCTGGGGCAGATACGAATAGAGCCCGGTCTCGGCGAGGGAACGGCCCTCCCACTGGTCGAGCTCGAAATTGATCATCTGGACTGCGCTCGCCGGGACGGCTGCATTGTGCGGACCAAACGCCCGGGAGGTGATGAGCGGCACCGTCGCTCGGACGGGGATGCGGGCCGCGATGTTCAGGAGCGTGCCGAAGAGGGCGATCGACACGAGCAGATGCCACGCGACCGACGCGCCCCGTCGTCCTCCCGGTCGCGGACCGACCTGCCCGGCCAGCCAGGTCGAGCAGCCGATGCCCACGACGAGGGCCACCGCCGCGACGGCGAGCGTCACCGAACTGCCGCCGCCGGCCAGGGTGGCGACGCCGCAGAAGGCGAGGGCAACGCCTCCGAGGGTCAGGGCCAGAGACGCTGTCGCCGGCCAAAGGAGCGCAAGGAGCGCGGTCGTTGCGAGAAACGCCGCCAGCCATCGGGCGGCGTGATCGCCGCCGACGCCGGTGCTTTCGCCCAATCGCACGATCCACGCGGGCAGGGCCGGACCCGCCTGGAAGGGCACCGCGGCGAGAGCGCCGATGAGAACGCCGCCGATGAGCCGCGATCCGGGCATCCTTCGCGCCGGGACTGCGGTCGAGCTCGGGACGCCAGCGCTCACGTCACTTGCCTCCGCCGCCGGCGCCCTTGGGCAGCACGGCCTTCACGTCGTCGGGATTGTCGTTCTGGCTGCCGGCCAAGACGTGCTGGACGACACCATCCTTCGCGACGACGAGCACCGGCGTCTCGATCACGTATGTGGGACCCTGGACCAGCGACGTGCGCTTGCAGTCGTTGCAGGGATTCTGGAACGGCGTTCCCGCGGCGTCGGGCACGGCGACGAGGAGGGTCGGAGCGGTGAGAACGCCGCTGAAGTGATCGTTGAGGACTTGCTCGCAGTGCTCGCAGTCGACGCGATAGAAGAGGAGGACGACCTCACCGGCATTCACGTCGAGCGGCAGCGGCCGCGTGATGATGAGGGGCAGGTCGAGTTCATCGAGTCGCTTGCCCGTCCACTTGTCGAAGTCCGGGGCGTAATAGGCCTCGAGCTTGGTCGGCATCGGCGGGAACGGCTTCGACGCTGCGGCTGCGGGGGGCGTGTTGGCGGGCGGCGCCGCGTTTCCCGTCGCTGGCATCGGGGCGAGGACCATGCCCGGCACCGCGGTGTCCTTCTCATGGCCGGGGAGCCAGGCGTTCAGCGTCGCGTCGAGGGCGCCGGGCTTCTCGGCGTCCTTGCAGATCGCCGCGATTGTGCCGTCGACGATCGTCATGATCATCGGCGTCTCGATCATGTAGTCGGGGCCCTTCGGCAGCTCCCACTTCACGCATTCCTTGCACGGGTTGGTGTAGACCTTGCCGCCGGTCGAGTCGGGGACCTTGATCGAATAGGTCGGGGTCGCGAGCTTGCCCGAGAAGTGCTTGTTCATCATCTCGAAGCAGTGGTCGCAGGTCTCGCGATAGAAGACGAAGGTCTTGCGTCCCGTCTGAATGTCGGCCGGCACCTGCTGGGCGAGAAGCCCCGCGGTGGGGAGCGACGCGAAGGGCTTGCCGATCGCCCGCTTGTCGAGAATGACGTAGGTCGGTGCGAGCTTTCCGGGCATCGCCGGCCACGGGGTGGTTGCTGCAGCAGGCGGGGCCTGTCCCGCAGGCGGGCTCTTCTCGGGCTGCTGCGGAGGGTTCTTGGGTGACTCCTGACCGACGGGCTGCTTCGTGTCAGCCGGAGGTGGGGCCTCAATGGTCTTCGCCGGTTTGCCGAATGCGATGGCCGGGCCAACGAGAAGCGATGCGACGAGCGCCACGAGCGAAATGCCGTTGCCGGGCGTTCGCCGCGCCCGCTGCCCCTGAGGGCAGGCGAGGGTACCGATGAGAAGGGTGCAGTCGATCATGAATGTCACGATGGTGGGGGGTGACCAGGCGCCGAAGCAGCCGCAGGGCTCAAGCAGCGACGCGAAGCCCTTCTTCTTGAAGGTCGCGCTTTGCACGGTGTTGGCGAGTTCGAAGGCCAGCACCACGCAGAAGAGGGTGAGGATGGCGATGGCGGCCGGGCGAGCGAGACGGGGCACGAACAGCATGATGCCAACGAGGGCGAGCTCGACCGCGACCATCGCCCGCATGTTGGTGACGAGCCAGGTGGCGGGCTCCGCCGACATCATTTCGCCGAGGTACAGGACGACGTCCTTGACCGGCCCGGGAAGCACGTTCGGGTTGAGGTCAGAGAGCTTGAAGAGCGCGCCGGTGACGAGCCACAGCGGCACGAGGACGCGACACAGGAGGGTGCCGATGGTCGAGCGCAGAGAGGAGGGCGCGATGGCGGCGGAGGAACTCGGGGTGGCGACCGTCGTCATGGTGTGGGCGTCGGGGTGTTGAAAGCTGGCTGTGGGGTCGGGCCGCGGGGGTTGGTCCGTGAGGGCCAGGTTCACGAATTCAGGATGTCGTCCCTGGCAATGCCGCGCGGGAGTCCGTTCCACCCCGCGGCTCCAAACGCTCACAGATCGCGTGGAGGATGACCTGATGGGCCTCTTGGATCGCAGCGGAGTCGAACGCGGGAATCACGGCGGCTGGGCCCTCTCGACTGCCCTCGGCGCTGGCGGTGAGGGGACCTGAAACGAGGATTGCCTCATCGCATTGCGGCAGCGTCGCGCCGCCGTCGCCGCCCAGCAGTCCGATCACCAGCGAACCCTTGCGTCGTCCCACGAGGGCAGCCTTCACCAGATTCGGGCTCCGACCGCTCGTGGTGAAGAGGACGAGGATGTCGTTGGGCCCGAGGAAGGCCTCGCAGGGCCGGGCGAAGACCTCGTCGAACCCGAAGTCATTGGCGATGCAGGTGAGGGCGGTCGGGTCAGCGACGAGGGCGACGGCCCGCAGCGGCGGGCGATTGCTGCGATAGCGGCCGACCAGCTCTTCGGCCAGATGGAGGGCCTCCGCGGCCGATCCGCCGTTCCCGGCGGTGTAGAGCGTTCCGCCGCGTGCCAGCCGTTCCGCGATCCGCTCGGCGATCCGATCGATTGCCGCGGCGTGCTGGCGCAGCGATCCGATCGCCGCCAAGGCCAATTCGATGCGTCGGCGCGCGATCGACGATCCTTCGAGGTCCTTCGCCGGAGCGGCGAACACGGGGGAAGCGGCAGTGCGCTCGGGCGTCACAGGGCCAGTATACGGGTGATGCACACCGCAGGTGGATGCCGAGAACGCGCGCAATCGATCGGGATCGCGCCCGAACCGGCTGGGACGGATAGCCTGCGTTCGTGACGAGCTCCGACCCCATCGACGGGACACGCTTCGTGCTGTCCGCGCGAATGCCCTGCACCCGCCACGAGCTGGCGGCGTGGCATGGTCGTCGCGGAGCGCTCGAGCGACTGGTGCCCGGTTGGTCCGGGGTGCGGGTGGTGCGCTCGCTGGAGGAGATGACGGAGGGCGCCATCGCCGAGCTTTCGGTACCGCTCGGTCCCGCGGGGCTCGTCGGGATTCGCTCCCGATGGAAAGCGATCCACGAGGAGCTCGTCGCCGGCGAACAGTTCGTCGATCGGGCGCTCAGCGGCCCGTTTGCGGGGTGGCGGCATGTGCACCGCTTCCATGACGCCCCGGGCGACGTGCGGGCGGAGTCGATGCTCGAGGATGACGTCACCTTTCGACTGCCCTTCGGGCCACTCGGGCGGCTTGGTCGTTCGATGGTCCTGCGCGATCTTGCCCGGACCTTCGCGTGGCGTCATCACCGCACCCGCAACGACCTGCGCCGGCATCGGTCGCTTCCCGGCCCGCCGCTCACCGTCGCGATCAGCGGTGCAACCGGATTGGTCGGCAGCGCCCTCACCGCATTTCTCTCCACCGGGGGTCACACGGTCCGCCGCATCGTGCGCCGACAATCGCAGGGCGGCCGGCCCGACGACATTGTCTGGGATCTCCGCGCCGGCACGATCGACGCTGCGGCACTCGAGGGCGTCGATGCGGTTGTGCACCTTGCCGGCGAGTCGATCGCGGCCCGGTGGACGGAGGCGAAGCGGGTGGCGATTCGCGAGAGCCGGGTGCGAGGAACCGATCTCTTGGCGCGGACGATCGCCGGCCTCCGACGGCCGCCGTCGGTGTTCGTCAGCGCCTCAGCCATCGGCTTCTATGGCCATCGCGGCGATGAGGCGGTGGACGAGAGCGCGGCGCGCGGCGCCGGCTTCCTGGCGGAGGTCTGCGAGGCGTGGGAGAACGCGGCGGCTCCGGCCCGGGCCGCGGGCGTTCGCGTGGTTCATCCCCGCATCGGCATGGTGCTGTCCGGTGCCGGCGGAGCGCTCACCGCGCTGCTGACCCCCTTTTCGGTCGGGCTCGGCGGACCGGTCGGCAGCGGACGGCAGGCCATGTCGTGGATCGCGCTCGATGATCTTCTGGGCGTCCTGTTGGCGGCGATTCGGATGCCCGCGCTCGCCGGGCCGGTGAACGCCGTCGCCCCCGGAGCGGTCAGCAACCGGACGTTCGGCACCACGCTCGGAGCGGTCCTGCGCCGTCCCGCCGTCCTGCCGCTGCCGGTCTTCGCCGTGCGAACGCTCTTCGGAGCGATGGGCGAGGAGCTTCTCCTCGGCGGCGCCTTCGTTCGACCCGCGGCCCTCGGGCGTGCGGCGTTCGCCTTCGACTTCCCCGATCTCGACTCTGCCCTACGCTTTGAGCTGGGACGGCTCACACACGCATGACCACGATTCTCTGGTATCGACAGGACCTTCGGGTGGACGATCACCCCGCGCTCAGCGCCGCGGCGGCCGATGAGGTCGTGCCGCTGTACGTGTTCGCGCCCGACGAGGACGCGCCCTGGCAACCGGGTGGCGCGACGCGCTGGTGGCTGCATCACTCGCTTGCATGGCTCTCGTCGCGCCTCGAGTCGATGGGAAGCAGGCTCATTCTGCGACGCGGGCCGACGATCGAGGCGCTCCTCTCCGTAGCCAAGGCAAGCGGCGCGACGCGGGTGGTGTGCACGCGCCGCTACGAGCCCTTCGTCCGTGACGAGGCGATTCGGTCGGCGCTGGCCGCCGAGGGGATCGCCTTCGAGCGCCACGAGGGGAGTCTCCTCTTCCCGCTCGACTGCCTGCGGGCAGGCTCGGCGCGGCCCTATCAGGTCTACACGCCCTTCGCGAAGACGCTTCGCCTGCTCGAGCCGCCGGATCGGCCGCGGCCGGCACCGGAGCTTCGCTCGCCGGCGCGGTGGCCCCATTCCGAGGCCCTCGAGACGCTGGCACTCCTGCCGAGCGTTCCCTGGGATGCGGGCTTCAGGGCAGCGTGGACGCCGGGAAGCGAAGGGGCGGCCGCGCTCCTGCGGCGATTCGCGGCGGGTCGCATCGAGACCTACTCGACCGATCGCGATCGTCCCGACGTGGACGGCACCTCGCGACTCTCTCCCCATCTGCACTTCGGCGAGATCTCCGTTCGGCGCATCTGGCACACCGTGGGCGATTCGCTCCGGCGCCGCGACGACAGCGGGTTTGCGAAGGAGGCGGAGAAGTTCCGGGCCGAGGTGCTGTGGCGCGAGTTCGCGCACAACATCCTGCTGCACTTTCCGCAGACCGATCATGCGCCGCTGCGGGCGGAATACGCCCGATTCCCGTGGCGGACCGACGCCGCGGCGCTCAAGGCATGGCAGCGGGGACGGACCGGCTATCCGATCGTCGATGCCGGCATGCGCCAGCTCTGGGCCATCGGCTGGATGCACAACCGCGTCCGCATGGTCGTCGCCAGCTTCCTGGTGAAGGACCTGCTGCTTCCCTGGCAGGAGGGGGCGAAATGGTTCTGGGAGACGCTGGTGGATGCGGATTTGGCGAACAACTCGCTCGGTTGGCAGTGGAGTGCGGGGTCGGGCGCCGACGCCGCGCCCTACTTCCGGATCTTCAATCCGGTCCTTCAGGGGGAGAAGTTCGACGCCGACGGGGCGTACGTGCGGCGATGGGTGCCGGAGCTCGCGAAGGTGCCGACCGCGTGGATTCACAAGCCATGGGACGCGCCGCCGCATGTCCTTGCCGCGGCCGGCGTCACGCTGGGCCGAAGCTATCCGCGACCGATCGTCGATCACGGGATGGCGCGGGGTCGGGCGCTCGAGGCGTTGGCCGTAGTGTCCGTGTCGAGGGATGAGCCATGAGAATCCGAATCGAGACGCTGGTGGCCGCGATGTGGATGGGCGCGGGGTGGTTGGTCGCGGGCTCGTGCGTGGCCGCGGCGAGGCAGTCGTCCGAACCGCCGGCGCAGCGCGACGCCGAGCACACCGGTGCCGCCCATGCCCTACGCCCCGCCGTGACGCGCGAGGAGATGGCCCGCGCGTATCTCCACTTCGACACCGCATTCGCCGAGCTCTCGGCGGCGGGTCTCGGTGACCAGCGGCGCGAGGAGATCAGCCGCTCCTTCGACGCCGTCACGATGCTCTTCTTCGGTGCGAAGCTCGATGCGGCGATGGTGCAACTCAACGCCCTCACCGCGTCCTGCATGAGCGACGAGCCGGCAACGCGGGGCGCCATCGCGGACATCCTGAATCAGCATGTCGAGATTGCCCCGCGGATCGTGGTCGCGGGCGGCGACGCGGCGCTGGACGTCTCCACCAGGCCGATCGGCGACGCGCGGGCCGTTGATCCCGCAACGCTCGCGATGGAGCTGGTCGGTCCGCTCGGCGAGACGGTACCCCATCGCGGCGGGGCCGGATGGACGTTTGCCGCAACCCCGGCGCCGCATGTCGGGCGGTACCGGCTCCTGATCACGCCGCGTGGCGTCGGCACGACGTTGCCGATGGCCAGCATGCAGGTGGTGGGGGAAAGCCCGGACGCGGTCGCGAAGCGGCTTCGCGCGAAGTCCGAGGAGTTCGAGACCAAGCAGCTCGGCCGGGAGCGGGACCGGGCCGCGTTCGCGTCGCGCATCGGCCTGCTGACGTCGAAGCCATCGACCACGAAGAGCGCCCAATTCCTTGCCGATCAGGCGTCCCTGATGCGCGATCTGGCGATGGAGGCCGCCGCGATCGAGCGGGGCGAGTCCTTCTGGAAGGGACGCCGCGGCGATGACTGGAGGACCATTCGCGCCGTGGCGATCGATACGCCCTGCCGCGTCTTCGTCCCGTCGTCGCTCGCGGCCGACGCGCGGCCGAGCCTCGTGATCGCCCTCCACGGCGCGGGGGGCGACGAGAGCATGTTCATGGACGGCTACGGCGCCGGAGCCATCAAGGAAATGGCGG
Source organism: Phycisphaerales bacterium (assembly GCA_044220875.1). GTDB lineage: Bacteria > Planctomycetota > Phycisphaerae > Phycisphaerales > SM1A02 > JAEUIT01. Next base: position 213,741 of record JBGAQH010000005.1, read on the forward strand.
AGCGTCGCGGGTTCGTGGTGGTGGCGCCGCTGACGACGACCATTGCGACGACGCCGGTCGTCTTCGACGCGATCGTTGAGGAGATGGCGTTTGCCGCCAACGCCGATCCGGAGCGGGTCTTCGTCCTTGGCCACAGTCTTGGGGCAATGGCGACGGCGCGGCTTGCCGAACTTCGCGGGTCGAAGATCGCCGGGATCGCGATGCTCGCGGGCGGCGGAGCGGTCAAGGCGAGCCCCGACCATCCGCCGACGATGCTCTGCGCCGGCGCACTCGACCCGCTCTTTCCGATCCAGCGGATGCGCGAGTCGAACGTCGCCTTGAGCGAGGCGTTCGGCACCGCGAAGGTGCCCTACGCATACCGCGAGTATCCACACGACGGCCATACGCTGATGGTCACCGCGGCGCTGCCGGATGCGATCGAGTGGTTGCTGGCGCTCCCGCGCCGTACGGCGGCGACGGCGACGGCGCCGGCTCAGGCCGCGCCGCGCTGACGCTCACGCACCCACGGGCGGATCGCAGGTCCCGCGGCGAGTCCCATGAGCGCCCAGACGGCGATGACGAAGATCTGGTTGCGGCTCTGGTCATGGGCACTCGCCAGCGTCGAGACGAGGCCGATGCCCGGGCCGATGAGGTAACCCAGGCCAATGAGCGCCTCATGCGTTCCGGCGGCGTCGACGTCGGCGTTGCCGAGAGCCATCGCGTAGTAGATCGCCGCGTAGTAGATGATGCCCTGGCCGAGCCCGAAGAGGGCGAGGCCGAGAATGAGGAGCAGGGGGTTGGGGGCGAGCACCGCCATGGCGAAGCCCCCGGCGATGAGGACGCCCGCCGCGCCGAGCGTCGCCCACACGCCGTGCCAGCGATGGGTGCGCCACATGATCGCCGCGGCGCAGAGGCGGCCGGCGAGCCAGGTGGAGGCGACGAGCGTCTTGGTCTCGTCGCGGAATCCGAAGGGGCCGGTGAGGAAGGGCATGAGCGGGGCGATCGCGGCGACGACGACGTAGCTCATCGGCAGCAGGATCCTCGCTGCGGCGAGGTGGGCCCGGTACGCCGCCGGTACCGGCTGCTCCTCGTCGTGGATGTGTTCGCCGGGCGAGACGCGGAAGAAGACCAGGAGCCCCGCCGCCGCCAGGTTCACCGGCGCGAGGGCGGCGATGGCGACGTTGGGCATGTCGCGGCCGATGATCAGACCGGTGAGGGCGAGGGCGATCATCGTCGCGCTCATCCAGACGACGTTCCACCAGCCGATCGCCGCCCGCATGGCCCGTCCGGGGCGGCCTGCGGTCACGTAGCTCTCGATGATCGGCCACTGGAGTGCCGACGTCGCGCTGACCGCGCAGGCGACGATCCAGAGCGAGGTCGAGGTCGCCGCGACGAGGATGATCGGCGCGATCAGCCCCTGGACGAGGAGCACGATGGCTAACACGGTGCGCGGCGCGACGAAGCGCTCGGCGGCGCGGATGATGCGACCGGCCAGGAGTGCGCCGGTCACGTAGAAGAGCCCCTGCACGACCGAGAGCGTGTAGCTGTCGAATCGGTCGTAGTGATAGGCCCGCTCCGCGACGAAGGAGAGGCCGTTCCAGAGGATGCCCGTGCCGATCGAAAGGAGGAAGGTGACGGCCACGATCGGGGTGAGCGAGGTGGGCGGCTGGCCCGCGTTGGTCGCGGGCGCGTGGGAGATCGGCGAAGGCACGGGCGGGATGCTATCCGGCTGCGAGAGCGCACCGCCGCGGGACGCGGAGAACGGCCGGTCACCCGACGCACACGACGAATCTGCTACCATTCCGCCCGTCCGGACCGTCACGGTTCCGGCGTCCGGTCCATGTAGCTCAATTGGATAGAGCGTCGCCCTCCGAAGGCGAAGGTTGCAGGTTCGAGCCCCGCCATGGACGTTTTCCGATCACTCGCGCGATCGCACAGCCGGTTTTCTGCGAACCTGCCGTCATGAGAATCAGTGAGTTCCAGCAGCTCATCCGCGATCGCTACTACGCGACCGACCGGGAGCGTGGCGTTCCCAAGACATTTCTCTGGCTCACCGAGGAGATCGGCGAACTCGCCCACGCGCTGGCCCAGCGCGAGAAGGGCAAGGAGGATCGCGCGAACCTCGAGGAGGAGTTCGCAGACGTGCTGGCGTGGCTCACCACGATCGCGAACGTCTGTGAGGTGGACCTCGAGGCTGCGATCCGTGCGAAGTACCTCGACGGCGGCGGGCCGAAGGGGACGAAGTGAGCGGGAGCGGACCGGCTTGCGCCGTGTGCGCATGGGAGACGCGACCGCGACCGGCCGCGGACCTCGTCGTCGTCGAGAGCGATCGCTGGATCGTTCGCCATCACATGCATCCGGCGCCGCTGGTCGGCTGGCTGCAGCTCATCAGTCGTCGTCACGTGCAGGGGCCGGCCCACTTCGATCCATCCGAGGCGGCCGAATTCGGCATCGCCCTGCAGGAGGCCTCGGCGGCGCTCGAGCGTTCGAGCGGGGCCCTTCGCGTCTATGCGATCGCGTTCGGCGAGGGATCGCCGCACCTTCATGTCCATCTCGTTCCTCGGTACGGCGATCGGCCCGAGACGGCCGCGTGGAAGGTCGCGGACTGGTATCGGGCGGTCGAGCGCGGAGCAATCGAGGCAGCGATGCCCGAGCGAGTTGCGTCGCTCAACGAGCTCGTGCGCCACGCGCTGCTCGCGGGCTCCGACCGCTGGCGGCGACCGGATGCGTGAACGCCGGGTCGCGGGTTGCCGCAGGTCGTCGGTGCGGTTGGCCGACGGGGCCAATCTGTAAGGAACTGTCGCTTCTCGCGTGCACGGCGGCGCGAGCCGAGGCGTAGGCGATGATCTCGGACCGGATCCGCACGCTGACCGTCGATCGACATTGCGATCGACAAGGTTCCGGCCTCGTCTCCCAAGGATCTGCACGCAGCGCATGGACGATGCGTCGCATGGAGGAATTGCTCATGTCCCGGACGAAGACCCTCGTGCCATCCTCTCCCTCCCTGACGTCGCTGACGGCATGTGTCATCGCGTGCGCGGCGATGGGCGGCATGCGCGTCGCCGCAGGGGCCGCTGATCCGCCGCCGCCGGCGCCCGCGACGGCGGCACCGCCCCGGCCGCTCAACGCCCGGCCCGACGTCGCGTCGATGGCCGCCGCCGCCGCCTACTCGGAATCGCATGGAGGGCGGGCGGTGCTCGTGATGCAGCGGGGCGAGATCCTGTTCGAGCAATACGCCAAGGGCTGGAGCGGCGATCGGCCGCATCCCCTCGCCAGCGGAACGAAGAGCTTCAACGGCGTGCTCGCGATGTGCGCCATCGAGGATGGACTGATCGCGTCGCTCGACGAGAAGGTGTGCGAGACGATTCTCGAGTGGAAGGACGATCCGCGGAAGAGCCAGATCACGGTTCGGCATCTCCTGACGCTCTCCTCGGGACTGCAGCCCAATCACCCCTCGCTCGGCCCGCAGGGAGCTGGCATTCGGGACCTGGGTGAGGGGCGCGATGGCCCGATCGCGCGACGGGTGCGCGAACGAATGCAGGCCGAGAAGCCGGCCGATCGATTTGCCGCTGCCGTGGGCGTTCCCGCCGAGGCGAGGCCGGGCGAGCGATTTCACTACGGCCCCAGCCATTTCTACGCGTTCGGCGAATTCCTCGAGCGGAAGCTCGGGGCCTCGAAGCGCAACGAGAAGACATACTTCGACTACCTCAAGGCCCGGGTGCTCGTGCCCTGCGAGATCGACGTCGGACTGGATCGCTTTGCGCCCGACGCCGCGAACAAGCCGGCGCTTCCGTCGGGAGGCCACCTGACGGCGCGGGAGTGGGCGCGTTTCGGCGAGATGGTCCGCCGGGGCGGCGTCGTCGGGGTCGCCGGACCCGATGGAAGCGGTGAGCGACGGATACTGGCCGCCGCGTCGCTCGCCGAGTGCTTTCGCCCCAGTCCGACCAATCCGGCATACGGGCTCACGTGGTGGATTCTCACGGGGCAGTCGAGCGCGATCGCGAACATTCCGGATACCGGCGGCATCGGCGTCCGCGTCGACGATGGCAAGGGGGAGAGGAAGTCGGTGGAGAAGACATCGGGCGCTCCCGCGGCGGCTGGTGGTCGCACGGGATCTCGCGTTGTCGACACACACGGGAAGCCGATCGAGGTTGTGATGGCCGCCGGTGCCGGAGGCCAGCGGCTGTACGTGATTCCGCAGGCCGATCTGGTCGTCGTTCGATTCGCTGCGATGGGCACGGAGGGCGCGAGCTACGACGATGCGATCTTCCTGCAGAACCTGCTCGGATTGCCGGTGAGCACGAATCCGCCCGTGCAGCGGTCGACGCTGCTCCGTGGCGTGCGGCCCGGAGGGTAATGCGAGCGGCGAGCGGCGCGAATCACGTGTGGAGTACGGGGCGAGGCCGCGAGAAGGTCGATGCATGTGCGGGGCAGCCGCCCGACGCGGGACGCACGGCGAGAGGACTCGCTTCGACCGGGCGCGGCATGCCGATCGTGGCGGCTCGACGTCGGTCGCGAGGCTCGCGGTGCGAGGCGGACGTGGCGCCGATTCGAAGGGGGGTAGGAGAAGGAACGTCGCGAGCGGCGTACCAGCCTCCGCTGGTGGTGGTACGCGAAGGCGCAGGGGGCGCGCCGCGCGGGAGCGGGAGCCCCAACGAGGGCGGGGACACTGGCCGTCGGTGGGCTGCTTGCCCGCGACGAATGCCGCCGTGGGCGATGGCTCGGGCGAGCTGAGCCTCGTCGATGCGCCGACTCGTCGCGGCAACCACCGCGATGCTCCGAGCCGTTGTATTCTTCCCGATCGCCACGGGCGCGAAAGACGCGTTGATCGGAGGGATGGAACGCCGACATGGGACGCATCGCTGACATCTTCGCCGCGGCCCGCCGGGAGAATCGCGGACTGGTCATGCCGTTCATCACGGCGGGGGATCCGTCCCTGCCCGCGACGCTCGACATCATGGTCGCGCTCGAGCGGGCCGGCGCCGGTGCGATCGAGATCGGCATTCCGTTCAGCGACCCGATCGCCGACGGGCCGGTGATCGCCGCATCGATGCACGAGGCCCTGGGACGGGGCGTGACGCCGCGCGGAGTTTTCGACGCGATTCGAGGGCTGCGAATTGGAGGCCCGGCTCGCGAAGGACCGGCTCGCGAAGGCCGATCGGTCGGGGCCGTCGCGATGGTGAGCGTTTCCATCGTGCATCGCATGGGGCCCGACCGCTTCGTCGGCGACATTGCGTCCGCGGGCCTCGACGGGATCATCGTTCCGGACATTGACATCGCTCTCGCGGGTGATCTCTCACGCCACTGCGACCAACGCGGGCTTTCCTGCTCGTTTCTCATCGCTCCGACCTCCAGCGGAGAGCGGCTGCGAGCGATCGTCCGCCTGTGCCGAGGATTCGTCTATCTCCTTGCGCGAGCCGGCGTGACAGGCGAGAGCGGAGGTGGGGCGCCCGACCTCCGTCGGCAGGCGGACCTCATTCGCGACGTCGACCAGGCGATTCCGATTGCCGCCGGTTTCGGCATCTCGACGCCCGAACACGTGAGAGCCACCGTTGCACAGGTCGATGGCGCCATAGTCGGATCGGCGCTGGTGCGACGACTTGCGGAATCGGTCCGTCGGGGAGATGACCCTGCTGCCGAGGCGGAGCGTTTCGTTCGAACGCTGGTCGAAGCAGCTCGCCGATAGATCGGCATTTCGATCGCGGCGTCGATGGACGCGCCGGCCCGAGCCGCTCTTGTCCTCTGCGTGGCCCGGCGCAATCGCCGCGACGTGTGTCCCGTGGTGTGCTCCACACGGATACGCGACCACGCGGGCACGGGCTTGCGAGTCGCCAGCGGACGCCGACTGCCGTGAGTCGAGCGAGGCGGGGGAGCGGTCGCTCTCGGACCGCATCGTGTGCCTCACCCGTGACGCCGCCGAATTGGCGACGGCATGGAGTGGCATCTGTGCTCACTCCGGCGTCAGCGGTCCGATCTCGATCAACTGACGCCCTGCGCCGAGTCACGCGACCGTCGTCGGCGATGCGAGCCATCGACACTGGCTCGCGCCTCGGCAGCACGCTTGCGAAGGCGTGAGCGATGGAGGCGCCCGGATAGGGGCACACTGTTGGCGCACTCGCCGTCCGATGAATGCACTGCCATGTCGTCTCGGCTAATACCGCCGAAGCACGCCGACAACAACTCCCTGAATGGTGCATTCGCGCACGATGATCGGCGCAAACTCCGGATTGGCGGGCTGAAGACGGATTGTCCCGTCCTTCTCCTTGAAGATGGTCTTCAGAGTCGTCTCTCCGTTCGGAAGCAACGCCACGACCCGCTCGCCGTTCCTGGCGGTATCGCGACGCTCAACGATCACGTAGTCGCCGTCGAAGATGCCCTCGTCGCGCATCGAGTGCCCGTCGACCTGCAGCGCGAACATGCTGCCTCGCTGGCCACGCCTGGGGCCAAAGATCTCCTCGAGGCTCAGCGTGTCGTCCTGAGCGAACTTCTCGATCGGATATCCGGCCGCGATTCGCCCCACCAAGGGGAAGTGAAGGGCGGGTCGCGAGGTCAGGTCAGACTCCTCGTCGACCCCGACGGCGGAGCTAAGCGTCGGACCTGGGACGACGACATCATCCGGAATGGACAAAGAGCGAGCCTTGTTCGGATTGCGAATCAAGGCTCCCTTCGCAATCAGCGACTCGACGTGCTCGAAGACGGTGACCTTGCTCACGCCGAGCCTGTCGGCGATCTCCTGCATTGTCGGAGAGTAGCCGTTCTGGGTGCGCCAGTCGCGAATGAGCTGAAGGATGCGGAGTTGCTTCGGGGTGAGATTCATCGCAAGCTCGATACGAAGTGGAAGAAACCGCAATGCGCGGCTCGGTGAGTGCTGGATCGAAACGAGAGGTCGAAGTGTTGGTTGCAACGAGTCGCGCGACAGCTCGGCGTGCGGTGCCGCTCGGCGAGCCTCGAAGATCATTGGTTGCGGAGGCCTCGACTGTCATGACCAGCGAGGCGTGCACCCGTTCAATGTTGCGAGACTGTCGCCAAAGTCGCTTGGAAGCGCTGACAAGCGAGGCGTGCTGCTCGGCGAGGAGCCGTTGACTCGCATCGGAGCAGGCGTCCCGATTCTCGTCCGTGACCGCCTGGAAGGGCGATCGGTCGCAGTGATCGCCTGCAGCGATGGGACTCGTGCTGCTGGCATCGGAGACTGCGATCGACGCAAGCGTGCGTGACGAAGGGCGAAGACCGGTCGCAGCGTCGCGCCACGCGTCATCCTCGGGAGAGGGCCGGCCCCGCGAATCTGACTCCGATGGGGACTGGGAGTCCGATCGAAATTCGCTGAGAATCGCGGCCCAGAATTCGCCCAACCACCGTCCGAAAGAATGCTGCGCCCAGCGCTGCACCCAGCGCTGCGCCCAGCGCTGCGCCAAGTTCTGCGCCAAGTGCTGCGCCAGTGGCACCGGAATGGGACGCGCCCCATCGCCTCGGGCAGCGGAGCCTCGCGCGACGCGAACGCGGCGACCAAGCAAACCCATGGCGGCGGCGAGAAGACAGGCGAGTGCAGCGCGAATGCTGTCGATCAACTGATCAGCGAGAGGAGTGTCGGTGCTCCCCAAGGACGCCATGGATGAGTCTGCACCATGGCCCAGTGGCGTCGGAACGTAGCTGAAGGTCCCGCCCGGCCCGAGGAGCACCAGCGGGAGAGAATCGCAGCAAGGACGAGAATGCCCGTCGCCACAGGAGCTCGCTGGCGCGGCACGGCACTCGCCCAAGGACTGGGCGAGAGGATGTGGGAGCGATCCCGTTTTGCGGGGACGCTGCTGGGAGCGTGAGACTGAGTGGTGCGTGACGTGCGTCATGGTGAGCCTGCCGGAATGAGCGGACCAGATCAAGTGGCCCGAGAAGTCGACTCGGGTACGGCATCTGCTGCCGTCGCGCGGATGGCATTCGCTGAGGTGACCGGCCTGTGATCGGAAAGTGTTCGGGTACTCCTTCAGAATTCGTTTGGTGGATGTTACCCGAACAGTTACCGGCTGCAAGTCCCTAGGAGCGAATTTCTCCAAATCAACGCGTGGTCGCCGAGGCTCCGCACCGAGGCGCCCTCGACGTCTTCGCGCAGTACCGGAGCGACGTGGGACGCGGTTGGTAGGCTCCAGTCCATGCGATCAGCCGTTGTCGACTCAGCCGTGGCCAACCCGGCCGCGTTCCCGCCGCCAAGCCCGTTACCGCCGGAGTGGGCCGCTTGCTGGCCCCTCGACGAGCGCTACGTCTTCCTGAACCATGGTTCCTTCGGAAGCGTCCCGACTCCCGTCCAGGAGGCTCAGCGTCGCTATCGCGATCTGGTGGAGGCAAGACCCATCGAGGTGCTTGGCCGGCGGTGCCGTGAACTGCTCGCTCCGGTACGGGAGCGAGTCGGGCGCTTCCTGCGGGCGGACGCGATGGGGATCGGCCTTGTGACCAATGCGACCGAAGGCGTGAACTCCGTGCTTCGTTCCCTCGAGCTACGCCCGGGCGACGTGCTGCTCACGACGGACCATGTCTATCGGGCGGTGCATCAGGCGATGAAGTACGTCGCACGCCGCGCCGGGGCCGAGGTGCGAATCGTCCCGGTCCCGCTGCCGACGAGCGGGAGCGACGAGATCGTCGAGCGGATCGTCGCGGCGATGGACGCCCGAACGCGGCTCGTGCTGGTGGACCACGTCACGTCGCCGACCGCCGTCGTCTTTCCCGTCGCCGAGATCGCGCGGGCCTGCCGGGAGCGCGGCGTCGAGTGTCTGGTCGACGGGGCCCATGCGCCGGGCATGCTCGACCTCGATCTCGCCGCGATCGATGCAACCTACTACACCGGCAATCTCCACAAGTGGGTGTGCGCCCCGAAGGGCAGCGCGTTCCTGTGGGTGACCGAGTCGAGGCGAGCGGGCGTGCATCCCTCGACCGTCAGCCACTTCCTGGATGAGGGCTTCGACAGCGAATTCGACTGGCAGGGAACGCGAGACATCAGCGCGTGGCTCGCCGTGCAGGATGCGATCGCGTTCTTCGAGCCGCTCGGGTGGTCCGCACTCCGCGGGCATAACGCTTCGCTCGCGTCGTGGGGACGCCGCCTGCTGTGCGGCGAGCTCGGAACGCGTCCGCTCACGCCGATGCCGGCTCGCGCGGGCAGCGCGGAACTGCTCGGCTCGATCGCCACGATCGAGCTCCCGAGGACGGCGCCCGGCCGATTCCCGGGGCCGGAGGCCCTTCAGGCGGACCTCTACGAGCGGGAGCGGATTGAGGTCCCCATCATCGACTGGGGAGGTCGCTGGCACGTGCGCATCTCGGCGCAGGCGTATAACCGCCCCACGCAGTACCAGCTCCTCGCCGACGCGCTGCGGACTCGCCTCTTGCCGTGAATCTCCCGGACGGGTCGGCCGATGGAGTTCGGGCGTGCCGAATCTCCGTTCCATCATCGCCGGGTCGATCTCCCTGAGCGTGGCGAGCGGCATCGTCTGGCTCATGGCGACCGCCGACGGCCCCTGGGACCACTCGGGCCCGAGCAAGTCGTCGAGCGAACCGAGCCGCGTCGGAGTCGACATTCCTGTCGGCATGGACCGCAAGGACCTGCCCGCCCCGGATTGGGTCGCGCGATCGGTCTCGATCGGCATTCGGGAGGACGAGCGTCGCGAGGGACTGACCATCAACCATCGCGTGCTCACGATGCGCGGCGTCGAGCGCCCGCAGCGGGTGATCGGCACGACCGCATCGCTGGTCTACACCGACGCGAGCGAGCTGAAGTCGCGCGTCAACGGCGTCCTTGACGGGACCGTCGCCGTTCGCCCCGGCACCGAGGCGACCTTCGCGATCGGCCGGCTCGTCGCCGCGCGCATCGTTCGGCTCGGCGCCGACGGACGCGTCCGGGATGTCGAGGACGCCCGCGTGGCGTTCGTCAACTTCACCGTCGACGAGCCGCGCGGACAGCACTAACGCGACGCGCGACGGCGCTGCGCTCACTCGTCCTCGCGGGCCGCCTCGCGCTCGAGCTGCCGTGCCTTCGCCACGCGCTCGGCCTCGTCGCCCCGCCGGCTGAGCATGGGCCGGTATTCCTGCTCGTACCAGGTTCGCCACGCCCCGATGTCGTAGCCGAACCCGTCGGTCGGCTGACCCCAATCGGCGCTGCTCAGGTTGACGAGCGCGTTGTGGATCTCGGTGCGATAGGTGACGACGACGGCGTCCATGATGCGGAGAAGCACGCCCTCGCCGATGACGCCAATCACCGGCTGGAACGCGCCGGAGTTGCTGCCGGTCACCGGGATTAGGTTCTGGACGTAGGAACGCTGCGTCTGAATCGCGATCCACGCGAGGTCTCCCTCGCTCTCGGCGCGGCGTTCGGTCGCCTGGGCGGCGATCAGGAGCGGAATTGCCTGCGTGGCTCCGATCGCGCCGGCGAGCGAGCCGGCTCGGTTCGCCACCATGTCGTCGCCTGACCGAAGCGCGGTGTCGAGGACGCCGAGGGCCGCGGACGAAGCTGGTTGCCGGATCCGCCGCTCCGCCTCGTGACGAAGGGCCGGATTCGCGTCCATGATCGCCATCCACGTGAGCGCGGCCTGTCCCGCATCGCCGAGCGACGCGACGTGATCGAGCATGGCAAGCACGACGTCATCCTGTTCGGTGCGGAGCTCCTCGTAGAGCGGCGTGATGGACGACGGCTGCTTGAACTGCTTCAGCTTCTCGAATCCCTGCTCGCGCACGGACTGCTTTCGCATCCCCCCAAAGTGCTCGCGGCGGAGCTTGCGGATCTCGCTGGCGACGTCGGCCGAGGAGCTCCGCCTGGCAAGCGGCTCGCGGGCGTACTGTTCGTCGGCGCCGGGCGTCGGCGGCGTGGTGCGGAGCATCTCGTCGCCGTTCTGCTTGCCGACGACGATCGGATGACCGAGCGGATCGACGCGGCTCCGGAGCTCATCGCTGGCCGGCGGGCACATGGCCACGGCCGAAGCGGCCGCGGCGAACGCGATCATCGTTGTTGCCATCGGAGTGAGCGGCAGGGGGTGGAACATGCGGGGGCTCTCGGAGGCGGACCGCTGGTACCATCGGCATGGCACCGGCGCGACATCGGCTCGACGGATCGAATATACGGTCGGGCGGAAGCGATGTCCCCACGAAACTCCCGTCTTTCCCGAACGGAAGCATCAACAGCATGGACGCACCGACGACATCCGTCTACGAACGTTTGGGTGGCGATGACCCCTTCTGGCGAGTGGCCCGGGCGTTCTATGCGCGGGTCGACCGGGATCCGACGCCCCAATTCCGATCGATGTTCCCGACCGATCTTGAGGAGGCGATTCGGAATCAGGCCGAATTCCTGATTCAGTATTTCGGCGGGCCGACCGCCTATTCGCAGCGAAAGGGACACCCGCGACTTCGCGGGCGACACATGCCGTTTCCGATCGACCTTGCGGCCCGCAATCGCTGGATGGAGCACATGAGCGGGGCGGTGACGGACGCCGCGATCCCCTCGCCGGAGCGCGAGGAGATGTTGCTCTACTTTGAGCGGGCATCGACGTTCCTGATGAACCGCTAGCCGGCGACGGGACGCCCCACCACGACGCCGCTCATGCCGAGGCGCCCTAACGCGGCGTCCGCGCTGCGGCGGTCGCCGAAGCTGCCTAACTGGACGACGAAGACGGTGCCCCCGTCGGCGCCGCGCTTGCTGACGACGCGAGGCTCGCCCATGCCGGCCTGCTTGGACTTGGCGCGAAGTTCCTCGGCCCGCCGATCCGCCTTGGCGCGATCCTTGAACGCCCCGGCCTGCAGCACGAATGGGCCGGCTGCGCTCGCGGAGCCCGTGTTGGCCTGCGCCGGCGTCGCCGGCTTGCCCGCGGGATGCGCTGTGGCCTGTTCCGCCGCGGGCGGTGCGGGCGGCGTCACGTTTGCGAGGCGGAACTGCTCGTCGGACGCGCTTCGGTCGCCCAGTTCGCGGAATGCGTTCGCCGCGGCGAGATGGGCCTTCTTCGCCTCGTCGCCGTCGAGGCGATCGGCCGCCTTGGCGAATGCGCGAGCCGCCTCGCCCTTGCGTCCGAGCTGGAGGAGCGAGCTGCCCATCGTCACGTTCGCCTGCCCTGACATCCAACGGTCATCGCTCCGCGCCGGCTCCTCAAGCCACTTCACGGCATCCGCGTGCTTGCCGAGCCGAAAGGAACTCATGCCCGCAAGATAGGCCGACTCAAGCGAATCCCTCGTCGTTCTCGCGCTGGAGCTCGCCTCCTGGGCGAGCGTCAGGGACTCCTGATACTGGCCGCCCTCATACGCGGTGAGCGAGCGACCGAGCGGATCGCCCTGCGGCGCATTGCAGCCCACCGGCGCGAAGAGTCCGACCGTCGCGATGATCGCGATGAGGGGGACACGTTGGAAGCGGTTCGAGCCGGCGTTGAGGGATCGCATGGTGGTCGAAGGTGGTGAGGTGGAGGGCGTGCAATCGGGCGGGGAACGCCGCGGTCCGTATGCTAACGCCGAATTCGGAGCGCCCGGCCCCATGGAACTGCTTGCCGCCATCCGTCGTCAGTTGCTTCTTCATCCCCGGCGCGTTGCGGCGATCGACGACCGTCGCAGCTGGCGAGGCATCGATCTGCTCGCCGGCAGCTGGCACGTGGCGAGCGCGATCCAGGCGTCCGGCAGTCGGCGCGGCGTCGCGGTGATGTTGCCGACGTCCGGGCTCTTTCCGATGGCCGCGATGGCCGGGTGGGCGCTCGGGCGAACGGTCGTGCCGATCAACTACCTCCTCTCGAAGCCGGACATCGCCTACGTCCTGAAGGACTCCGGCTGCGACGTCCTCGTGACGGTCCAGCCGATGCTCGACTTCATCGGCGGTGCGCCGGAAGGGATCCGCTCGCTCAACCTCGAGTCCATCTCGTTCAGGGGCATCCCGTGGCCGCGATTGGGAAATCCCCTTCGCGAGGAGGACGTGGCCATCCTGCTCTATACCTCGGGCACGTCGGGGCGGCCGAAGGGGGTCATGCTGACGGCGGGCAACCTCGCCGCGAATGTCGATCAGATCCGCACGTGGATCCACTTCACCCAGAACGACGTGATGTTGGGGGTCCTCCCGCAGTTCCACTCCTTCGGGCTCACCGCCCTCACGCTGCTTCCGTTGTCGGTGGGGTGCCGGGTCGTCTACACGGCGAAATTCCTGCCCAAGCGCATCGTCGAGCTGTCGAGAACGCACCGGCCGACGACGCTCATCGCGATCCCCTCGATGTACAACGCGCTGCTCATGGTGAAGGACGGAAGCCCGAAGGACTTCGAGGCGGTTCGCTTCGCCGTGAGCGGCGGCGAGCCCCTTCCAGCGGCCGTCTTCGAGGGCATTCGCGAGAAGTACGGCATCACGCTCAATGAGGGCTACGGCCTCACGGAGACCGCCCCCGCAACGAACTGGTGCAGGCCGCACGAGTTCCGGCCTCGAACCGTCGGCAAGCCCCTGCCGCGCATCGATCAGCGCATCGTCGCGCCTGACGGAAGCCTGCTCGGTCCCCACCAGGATGGCGAGGTCCGCATGCGCGGGCCGAACATCATGCGGGGCTACCACAACCTTCCGGAGGAAACCGCGAAGGCGTTCGACGAGCAGGGCTACTTCCGCACCGGCGACATGGGGCGATTCGACGACGACGGATTCCTGTACATCACGGGCCGCATCAAGGAGATGCTCATCATCGGCGGCGAGAACGTCTTCCCGCGCGAGATCGAGGAGGTGCTCAACCGCCATCCCTCGGTGAAGGACTCGGCGGTCGTCGGCATGTCCGACGAGAGCCGCGGCGAGGTGGCCCTTGCGTTCGTCGAACTTCGGGACGGCGCCACGTTCGACGGCGCCGCGCTTCGGGCGTTCTGCCGCGAGCATCTGGCTCAGTTCAAGGTGCCGCGCGAGATCCGCTGCCTCGACGCCCTGCCGCGCAACGCCACCGGCAAGATCGTCCGCCGCCAGCTCACCCCGGAAACGAAGGGAACCGCCACCGCATGACGCACGTCAGCAGGGACCCCATGCGCCGAGAAGAATCGCCAGGTCCGTCGATCCGACTTGGCCATTGCCGTCGAGGTCTGCCGGACCGCCGCCACCCCATGCCCCGAGAAGAATCGCCAGATCGGACGGACCAACGCTTCCGGAGTGATCGAGATCAGCCGGACACTGCGGGCACGCGCTGCCGTTGATCTGCGTCAGCGTCAGCGTGCCGGTGCCCGGTCCGCCGCCGACGCGGATCAGATACGTTTGACCGCAATCGGTGCTCCAGAACACGGTCGCCGCGCCCGGGGGCAGGCAGGACGATCCGCCGTTGCCGTCGCAGGCGACAAGGGTCAGGCTGCCGCACGAGCCAACGTAGACCTCGATGGCGGAATCGAAGCTGATGGCGTTGCCGCAGGTGGAGACGCTCGCCAGGCCATCGATGGTCGGCGTGTACGCGAACCAGAGGTCGTTTGCGGAGGGGCTTCCGCCTCCCTCAATGCAGTTGGGGTTGGCGATCGGGAGCCCGTCCGTCGCGGCAAACGTCTCGAGCAGCGCGGTGCCGGGCGCGATCGGCATCGCCGTGTCGCAATTGTCGTTGGTCGGGGTCACGGCACACAGGAGGATCGCCGCCTGGACGCAATCGCCGTCCCAGTTGATGTCGCAGCAGAAGGGGTCGGTGGCGCAGATGTCGGTGCAGCATGACACGTCGCCGCAGCCGGGGGTGATGTGGGCTTCGTAGCAGCTTCCCGCGTCGGGATTGCAGGGCGGAGCGCAGAGCTGGTCGCTGCAGTAGACGCGAATCACGTACCCGTCGCTGTAGCCGCAGTCGATGATCGAGGAGTTCAGCGCCGGCCAGGTGCCGCTGGCGATGACGAGGTAGTACTCGCCCGGCGTCACGCACACCGGGGCGCTGGGGATCTCGATGCACATCGACGTGTTGACGTGGATGAGCGCCGAGGTCAGGGGGGCGCACCCGCTCGCCGGAATGATCGCCGCAAAACCGACGAAGGCGGAGGTGAAGCTGAGCTGAATCGAGGTGAGGCCATCACCGTTGGGGTCGGTGGCGATGACCCGCCAGACATCTACGTCCTTCACGAGACCGTTGGGTGACGAGGTGACGTTGATGGTCCCGCAGGCGGCTCCGTCGCAGGGAATCGTGAGAATCACCGGCGAGGCCGAGGGGAAGAAGCACGGGTCATTCGTGTTCTGGCCGCATTGCTCGTCCTCATGCAGGGCGCCGGCCGGACAATCGGGCTGGCAACCGCCAATGCAGACGTCGACGGCGAGCGACGCGCAGAGGACGTCCCAGGTGAGGTCGCAGCAGGAGGGGCTGATCGAGCAGACCGCGGCGCAGCACTGGGCGTCGTCGCAGGCTGCCGACGCGTGGGCCTCATAGCAGCTGCCGGTGTTCGGACCGCCGCAGACGCCCGGCTCTCCGATGTTGCAGTTGAGCGTTGCGAAGAGGACGCAGGCGAAGTCCCACCGGACGTCGCAGCAGAAGGCGTCGACCGCGCACGCGGTATTGCAGCAGGCCTCGTCGTCGCACGCGGGAGTGTCGTGGGGCACCAGGCAACTGAGGCTGATGTCCGCGCCGCACAGCCCGATGCAGCTCACTTCGGCGTTCTGGACGCACGCCGCGTCCCAGTCGGTCGTGCAGCAGCTCGGGTCGCTCGAGCAGACGTTCTCGCAGCAGGCCGGATCGTTGCAGCCCGGGGTCGGGTGCGCGATGAGGCAAGAGGCGCCCGATGTGGCGCATTGGGCGGAGGCCGGGCGGGCGATCGCCACTGTGACAGCGCCTGCGCCGACGGCGACGAGGAACGATAGAACGCGGTATCGAGAGGTGGAACGCATGCTGTCGGGCGTGCCGTGAAACGGGGCATGCCGTGAAACGGGGCGAGCCGCGAAACGGGGCGAGCCGTGAATCGGGGGCGAGCGGCGAAACGGGGGCGAGAGAATGTACGTCGAGACTGGTTGTCGGGCCGGTCCAAAGTCTGCGAAATGCAGGTGACCAGACCTGTAACGCGTTCGACTCGGCGCCGGTGCACACGCGACGTGCGAACCAAAAAGACCAGCCCCCCGGCGAACCGGGGGGCTGGAGTTCTGATGGAGATCTTGCCGGCGTCAACGCCGGTTCGATGCGTCAGTCTTACGGGCAGGTGCCCCAAGCGCCGAGCAGGAGAGCGAGGTCGGCAGCATCGGTCGTACCGTTGCCGTCGAGGTCTGCGTTCGCCGTGCCCCACGCGCCGAGGAGGATCGCCAGGTCGGAGGCGTCAACAACGCCGTCGTCGTTGAGGTCGCCGATGCACGCCGCCGGGCAGCTGCCGGACGGAGTGATGGTGATGTTGCCCGTACCGGTGGTGCCAATGCCGTAGGCGCCGAGGACGATGGTGTACTCGGTGCCGCAGGTCGCATCGAAGGTGAGCTCAGAGGTGAAGCCGGCGCAGCCGTTGCCGTCGTCGTTGCAGCCGACGAGGGTCAGGTTGTCGCAGGTACCCGTGAACACCGCGATGCGGGTGTCGAAGGATGCGTCATTGCAGAGCGACACGGTGGCCGGACCAGTGCCGGTCGCGTCGTAGTGGTACCAGACGTCGTTGTAGACGCTGACCGAACCGAAGGAGTCGCACTCGGCCGGCAGATCAGTCTGGCCGGTCGCGCCCTGAGTCGTCACGGAATTGACGCCGTTGAAGAGCTCGAAGGCACCAGCGCACTCATCGTTCGCCGGAGCGCCGAACTGGCACGCCGTGCACAGCGAGGCAGCCTCGCCGGCGCAGATGCCGTCCCACACGACCGCGCAGCAGAAGCTGTCGACCGCGCACACCGTGTTGCAGCAATCAGCGTCGTTGCAGTACGGGGTGGCCTGAGCCGAGCAGCAGTCGCCGGTGCTGGCGGAGCCGCAGCCGAGGGGCTCGCAGCTGCCGTTGCACTGGAGGGTCGCAACGTAGTTGTTCGCGTCGCCGGTGCCGCACGGGAGACCCGCGAAGAAGCCAGGAGCGACAAACGCCGTGTACGAACCCGCCTCAAGGCACCAGGTGACCTCAGCCGGGCAAGCGCCGGAGATGGTGCTGATGACATAGATGAACGGCGGGCAGTTGCTGTCGAGGAGAGCGAGGGTCACCGGGACGAGCGTCTTGACCGAGAGGGTCGTGCTGGTCGCCTCGGTGAGGGTGAAGGAGTACCAGTCGGTGTCGCGGATGCTACCGTCGGCCCAGAAGGTGCCGCAGATAGTCTCACCGCAGGCGATCGGCTCGTACGCAGCGGCGGCGGCGCACAGGTCGCCGCAGAGGCTCGCGGCCTCACCGGCGCAGACGCCGTCCCACATGATGCTGCAGCAGAACGTGTCGAACGCGCAGACGGTGTCCTGGCAGGTCACGTCGTCGCAACCCAGGCCGCCGTTGGCGAAGCAGCAGGTGCTGCCCGAGGTCGGCGGAGCGTTGCAGCCACCGTTGGTGTCCTCGCCGCAACCCTCTGCCTCGGCGGTCGAGCCGGGCGGGCAGGAGACGTCGCAGTCAGGAGCGCACAGCGCGAGGCAGATGACGGCCGCTTCCTGAGCGCAGATGCCGTCCCACGCGACCGCGCAGCAGAAGCTGTCGGCAGCGCAGACCGCGTTGCAGCAGTCAGCGTCGTTGCAGTAGGGAGTGGCGCCAGCGACGCAGCAATCGCCGGTCGACGGAGCGCCGCAGGCCGGCGGCTCGCAGACGTCGCCGCAGGTCAGCGTGGCAACGTAGTTGTTGTCGTCGCCGGTGCCGCACGGGAGACCCGCGAAGAAGCCCGGAGCCACGAAGGCGGTGTAGGAACCGGCCTGGAGGCAGTAGGAGATCTCAGCGGGGCAGCCGGTCTGCGTCGTGATGACGTAGATGAACGGCGGGCAGTTGCTGTCGAGAAGAGCGGTGGTGGCAGCAACATTGGCCTTCACCGACCACGTCACCGTGGCGGTCGAGGCGAGGGTGAAGCTGTACCAGTCGGTGTCGCGGAAGCTACCGTCGGCCCAGAAGGTGCCGCAGATGGTGTCGCCGCAGTTGATGTTCTGGTAGGCAGCCACGGCGGCGCACAGGTCGCCGCAGGAGCTGGCAGCTTCGGCGGCGCAGGAGCCGTCCCAAGCAAAGCTGCAGCAGAAGGTGTCGAACGCGCACACGGTGTCCTGGCAGGTCGGGTCATCGCAACCGACGCCACCGTTGGCGAAGCAGCAGGTGCTGTTGCCGGTCGGCGGAGCGTTGCAACCGCCGTTGATGTCCTCACCGCAGCCCTCGACCTCAGCGGTCGAGCCGGGCGGGCAGGAAAGGTCGCACTGAGCGAAGCTGGAGGCGGTACAGAGGGCCGCCGTAGCCATGGTGCTGATACAGAAGAATGATCTCACGCGCATCTCAAAATCTCCTTGTCCGCCGCCGGGTCGACGGAGAAGCGGTCTCCCGGTTCAAAAAACCCACGCCGACCTCACGGCGCGGTTAGACCTTTGTTGAGAATAACAGCGGACTTGTGCTTTCCAAATGCGGAGCCCCGGCTTTCCCGGAATCTGACAACCGAATTTCCCCGACGATCGGAGCGATCGAGGCAGACCGAAGCCGGTGACTCCGGTCGCGATGCCTGTCCTGATCGGCGCGAATGCAGGGGCGGAAGTTGCCCAGCTTCGCGCTCCGGCTGCCTCCCGAGTCCTGTCGAACCTGAGAGCCGACGCCCCCGCCAAGAAAAAAGACCAGCCCCCCGGGAGAACCCGGGGGGCTGGCGTCAATCAGACTGGGGACTCGAGGGTGCCTCTATGAAAGGTCTCGGGTCTCACCGTGGGTTACTGGCACGGACCCCAAGCACCGAGCAGGAGGGCGAGGTCTTCCGCGCCAACCAGACCGTTGTTGTTGAGGTCGGCGGGGCCGCCCGCGCTGCCCCACGCGCCGAGGAGGATGGCGAGGTCGCCGGCGTTCACGTCGCCGCTGCCGTCGAGATCACCAACGCACGGGGTCGGGCAGCTGCCGGCCTGGGTCACCGTGATGGTGCCCGTTCCGGTCACGCCCGCACCGTAGGCACCGGCCACGATGTAGTAGGTCGTGCCGCAGGTCGCCTCGAAGGTCATGAGCGAGGTGAAGCCGGTGCAGCCGGAACCGTCGTCATTGCATCCCACGATCGACAGAGCGTCGCAGGTGCCCGAGAAGGCAGCCAGACGGGTATCGAAGTTCGCGGTGCTGCAGGTCGAGATGGTCGCCGTGCCGGTCGCGGTCGCCGTGTAGGTGTACCACACGTCGTTGTTGATGTTCACCGAGCCGAAGCTGGCGCACTCGGCCGGAAGCACCGTGACGCCGGTCGCGAGGACCGTCGAGAAGGCGTTCGCGCCGAGGTTCAGCGGGGTCGCACCGGTGCACTCGTCGTTGGCCGGACCGCCGCCGCCGCCGCCGCAGTTGATGCTGATGGTGCCCGAGCCATCGCCCGAGAAGCCACCGACGCGGAGGAGGTAGGTCTGGCCGCTGGTGAGCTCGGCGTCCATCGAGGACGTGAAGCCCGTGCAGCCGACGCCGTCGTCATTGCAGGCCACGATCGACAGGTTGTCGCACGTGCCGCTGTAGATGGCGAGACGGGTGTCAAAGTCGGCCTGACCGCAGGTCGAGAAGTTCACCGTGCCGTTGCAGGTCGCGGTGTAGGAGTACCAGATGTCCTGGTGGAACGCGGTGCCGAAGCCCTCGTCGCAGGCCGGGTCAAGCGGCGGGAGGCTGTCGGTGGCGCCGAGCGTCGAGAACGCGGTGTCGCCGTTGAAGATCGGCGTCGCACCGGCGCACTCGTCGTTGGCCGGCGGTTCGACGGCGCAGATCGCGCAGAGGCTGGAGGCCTCATCAGCGCAGATCGCGTCCCACGCCACCGAGCAGCAGAAGCTGTCGACGGCGCAGACGGTGTTGCAGCAGTCGGCGTCGTTGCAGAACGGGCCAGCGTTCGCCACGCAGCAGTCGCCGGTCTCGGCCGAACCGCAGGTGAGCGGGGTGCAGGCGCTGGTCGCGGTGACGGTCAGGGTGTACTGGTTGAGGACACCGCTGTCGCACGGCGGCGACGTGAAGTTGCCGGGGGCAACGAACGCGACGTTCTCGCCCGCCGGGAGGCAGAACGAAAGCGTGGCGCCGCAACCGGGCTGGACTTCGATCGTGTAGATGATCGGGCCGCAGGTCGCGCTGAGCAGCGCGATCGTGACGTCGATGTTGGCGTTGACCGTCATGGTGACGTTCGACGCCTCAGCGAGGTTGAAGCGGTACCAGTCGGTATCGCGGGTGCTGCCGGCCGCCCAGAACTGGCCGCAGATCGGGGTGTCGAGGGCGATGTCCTCGTAGACGCCACCACCGTTGCAGCCGCCGTTGAGGTCCTCGCCGCAGAGCTCGGCCTCAGGGACGCCGCCTTCGGGGCACGCCACGTCGCAGCCGACGAACTGCTCGATGAGCAGGGTGCCGGTGCCCGACGCCGCAGCGTCGTAGCCGCCGAGTCGGACCCAGTACTGGGTGCCGGCCTCGAGCTGGGCGATCATCTTCGAGGTGAAGCCCGTGCAGCCCGAACCGTCGTCGTTGCAGGCGATCAGGTTGAGGGCGTCGCAGCCGCCGGAGTAGATCGCGAGACGGCTGTCGAAGCTGACCGTATCGCAGGTCGAGATCGAGTAGAGGCTCGTCGCGGAGGCGGTGAAGGTGTACCACGTGTCGTTGTACATCGTCACGGAACCGAACGAGGCGCACTCGGCCGGCAGCGCGTCGCCGTTGGTGAACGCGCCGATGGTCGAGACGTCGTTGACGCCCTCGACGACCGGGAGCGCGTCGGCGCAGGAGTCGCCGGGAGCGGCGGTGCAGACGGCGCCAGTGTCGATGAAGCTCAGCAGGTAGTGAGCGTCATTGACGCAGGGCGAGCCGTTGAAGTTCGCCGGAACGACGACGATGCGGTACGAGCCGGCCGGGAGGCAGACGTCGCTGATCGTGACCGGATCGCAGCTGCCGGCGACGCCGGTCGCGACCTGGATCACGCCCGCCGGACACGCGGTGCCGACGAGGAAGAGGTTCGACTGGATCTGACCCTGCAGGGTGAAGGTGCAGATCTTGTTCTCGGTGAGCGTGAACTGATACCAGTCGGTGTCGCGAATGCTGCCGTCGGCCCAGTAGGTGCCGCAGACGACGTCGCCGAGGTCGGCGTTGGTCACGAGGCCGAGCGGGTTGTTGCAGCCGCCGTTGTCATCGTTGCCGCAGACTTCGCCCTCTTCGGCGGTCGCGCTGCTGCAATCGATGGGGCAGCTGGTGCTGCACACGGCGCAGAGGCCGGCGGCGTCGCTGGCGCAGAAGCCGTCCCACGCGACGGCGCAGCAGAACGAGTCTGCGGCGCAGACGGCGGTGCAGCAATCAAAGTCTGCGCAGCCGGGGCCGGTGCCCGCGACGCAGCAGTCGTTGGTGGAAGTCGTACAGGGATCGCCGGCGAAGCTTGCGGTCGTTGCGGCAAGCATCGAGGCGGTCGCCACGGTGGCCACGAAGGACCAGTGACTAGCGCGCATGTTCAATTTCTCCTCAACAGGTCTACACGAGAGTTCGAGTCGCCCGGTCGGTTGCATGCAACCCCCTGACCGCAGGAGGCCTCCAGACGACTGCTGTCAATCTACCCCTCGGGAGGGATCTTGCCGGGTGCAAATGTCCGATTCGTGGTGATTTGGGTTGGCTGGCGGATCCTCCCGCGTCGGCACGCCGCACGCGATCGCCCGACTTGAGGAAAAGCTCCCCGTGATTGGTACGGCGGACGACCCGGCGTTATTGTCCGGAACCCGTCGCAGGAGTTGCCCATGCTCACAGTTGGATCCCGTGCCCCCGCGTTTCAGTTGC
Source organism: Phycisphaerales bacterium (assembly GCA_044220875.1). GTDB lineage: Bacteria > Planctomycetota > Phycisphaerae > Phycisphaerales > SM1A02 > JAEUIT01. Next base: position 235,482 of record JBGAQH010000005.1, read on the forward strand.
CCGCCAAGCCAGGCGAGATGGTGGACGTCGGCGGCCTCATCGGTCGCGAGAAGATCGTTCTGCTCTTCATTCCCCTGGCCTTCAGCTCGGTGTGTACCGCCGAGATGTGCCACTTCCGGGACTCCTGGTCAAAGTGGGAGGCCGTTGGCGCCAAGGTCTTCGCAATCTCGGTGGACAGCCCCTTCGTGGTCGCGAAGTTCCGAGAGGCGGAGCGGATCCCGTTCCCGGTGCTCTCCGACTTCAACAAGTCAGTGGCGCCCCAGTACGACGCACTCCATGCGGAGCTCATGGGACTCAAGGGCGTCACGAAGCGGGCCGCCTTCGTGATCGGCCGGGACGGCGCGATTGCCTACGCGTGGGTCTCCGAGAACCCCGGCGTGCAGGTCGACTTCGATGCGATCCGCGCTGCGGTCGAGAAGGCCCCCTAGGCGGTCTTTGTCGGTACCATGCGGTCTCCGCGGGCGTAGCTCAGTGGTAGAGCGTCAGCCTTCCAAGCTGAATGTCGCGAGTTCAAGTCTCGTCGCCCGCTTTGGCATTGTTCGGGAGGCGCCTCATCGAGGCGCCTCCCTCTTTTTCGGTCGTACCTTCCTGAGCGCGAACGCGGCGTGCGGAATCCCCACACCCGCCGGACTCTTGTTACACTCCCGCCCCTTCCGGGTTGGGTGGTGTTCGGGTGGTCTCGGGTGCCCGTCGGAGTGCCGACGCGAGCGCCTCGCTGATCGACCGATTCGCTGTCTCCCTCTCCGGTGGGCGAACGCGTGGGCGTTCGCCGTTCTCCACTCCGACGCCGCCGACCTCCATCGGGGCTCTGAAGGGCCGACTCCGTGCAATCCAGTCTTGAGTCAACCCGCCGTCATGCGCCTCCGGCCGCCACCGGCGGCCTCTCCGCCCGCATCGTCCTTCTCGGGGCGGCAGCCCTTGCGATCTGCTCGGCCAGCGCCTTCGCCGGCGAAGCCGACCTCACGCTCCCCAGCGTGACCACCGTCTCCTTTGACCTCTTCGGATCGTCTGTCGGCGGCGGAAAGCTGCTGATCGCCGGTCTGGTGATCGCGATCCTCGGAGCCCTGTTCGGGCTCGTCCAGTACCGACAGACCGTGGCCCTTCCGGCCCACAAGTCGATGCTCGACGTCTCGAACATCATCTGGGAGACCTGCAAGAGCTACCTCTTCCAGCAGGGCAAGTTCCTCGCGATGCTCTGGCTCGCGATCGGCGCCGCCATCGTCTTCTACTTCGGCTACCTCGAGCACAAGCCGGCGTTCAACGTCGTCGTGATCCTGCTCGCCAGCGTGCTGGGCATCCTCGGAAGCTACGGCGTGGCGTGGTTCGGCATCCGAATCAACACCCAAGCCAACAGCCGCGCCGCCTTCGCCTCGCTCAAGGGCGATGGCCTGCCGGTCCTCGGCATTCCGCTGAAGAGCGGCATGTCGGTCGGCATGCTGCTCGTCTCGGTCGAGCTCTTCTTCATGATCTGCATCCTGATGTTCCTCCCGACCGAGCTGGTCGGCCCGAGCTTCATCGGGTTCGCGATTGGCGAGTCGCTGGGCGCGTCGGCCCTCCGCATCTGCGGCGGCATCTTCACCAAGATCGCCGACATCGGCGCTGACCTGATGAAGATCGTCTTCAAGCTCCCCGAGGACGATCCCAAGAACCCCGGCGTCATCGCCGACTGCACCGGCGACAACGCCGGCGACTCGGTCGGCCCGTCGGCCGACGGCTTCGAGACCTACGGCGTCACGGGCGTCGCCCTCATCGCCTTCCTCGCGTACGCCCTCGGCGGCGTGCACGACGACATGTGCGCGAAGCTCATCGTCTGGCTCTTCTCGATGCGGGCCCTGATGATCGTCACCTCGCTGGTGAGCTACTTCATCAACGAGACCATCAGCAAGGCCCGGTACGGCGGTCTCCGCGACTTCAACGAGGAAGCGCCGCTCACCTGGCTCGTCTGGATCACCTCAATCATCTCGATTGGCGTCACCTTCGTCGCCAGCTGGGTCCTGCTGCACGGCATTGACTTCAACGGCAAGCCGCTGACGGACCTCTGGTGGGTGCTCTCGATCATCATCAGCTGCGGCACCATCGCGGGCGCGCTCATCCCCGAGTTCACCAAGGTCTTCACCTCGACCGGCTCGCGGCACGTTCGCGAGGTGGTCAACGCGTCCGCCCAGGGCGGCGCCAGTCTCAACGTCCTGTCAGGCTTCGTGGCCGGCAACTTCTCGGCGTTCTGGACGGGCCTGGTCATCGCCCTCCTCATGGGCATCGGCTGGTTCTTCTCGACCAGCGCCGACGTCGCGGCGCTGATGCCGGCCCAATACACCTTCGCCGGCCCGATCTTCGCGTTCGGACTCATCGCCTTCGGCTTCCTCGGCATGGGGCCGGTGACGATCGCCGTCGACAGCTTCGGTCCCGTCACCGACAACGCCCAGAGCATCTACGAGCTCTCGCAGATCGAGGGTCGTGCGGGCATCAAGGACGAGATTCGACGCGACTTCGGCTTCGAGCCGGACTTCGACAACGCCAAGCACCAGCTTGAGAAGGGTGACGGCGCCGGCAACACCTTCAAGGCGACCGCGAAGCCGGTGCTCATCGGCACCGCCGTCGTAGGCGCCACGACGATGGTCTTCGGCATCATCCTCGCCCTCATCAAGGACCAGGCGCATGGATCGACCGACGTCAACATCCTGAAGGAGGCCGCGGCGTTCGTCGTCGGCAAGCTCAGCGTCGTCCAGCCCGAGATTCTCCTCGGCCTCCTGGTCGGCGGTTCGGTGGTGTACTGGTTCACCGGAGCCAGCACGCAGGCGGTCGTCACCGGCGCCTACGGCGCGGTCGTCTACATCAAGAAGAACATCGACCTCAGCAAGGCCGCCGCGAGCATCGAAGACTCGAAGGAAGTCGTTCGCATCTGCACGGTCTACGCCCAGAAGGGAATGATCAACATCTTCCTGGTCGTCCTCTGCATGGCCGTAGCCCTGCCGTTCTTCGACCCCTTCTTCTTCATCGGGTACCTCATCGCGATCGCGTTCTTCGGGCTATTCCAGGCCATCTTCATGGCGAACGCCGGCGGCGCTTGGGACAACGCGAAGAAGATCGTCGAGGTCGAGCTCCGGGCCAAGGGCACCGATCTGCACGCCGCGACCGTCGTCGGCGACACCGTCGGTGACCCCTTCAAGGACACCTCGTCGGTCTCGCTCAACCCGGTCATCAAGTTCTCGACGCTCTTCGGCCTGCTTGCGGTCGAGATCGCCGTGCAGCCGGCGATCGCAGACGCGAAGTGGTGGATCGGCGGCGCGTTCTTCGCGATCGCGCTGCTCTTCGTCTACCGTAGCTTCTACAGCATGCGAATCCCGGCCGAGAAGACCCGCTGACGCACGTCGCGGTCTCCGGGCCGCGCGATCCAAGATTCGCTCACAGGGGCCAGCCGTTCGCGGCAGGCCCCTTTTTCGATGGTCGCCCGCGCGGAGAATCAGTCGCCGTCGGAGTCGGCGGGCAGCGGCAGCTCGTGCGACGTCGCGAATTCCGCGAAGCGCCGGGGTATCTCGCCACTCACCGCGAGCATGCGACCGTCGTCGGGATGAGGGAACGCAAGCCGCCACGCATGAAGATAGAGACTCGGGTCCTTCGCCCGACCCGCATTCGGCTTTGCCCGACCGCCCGTCTCGTAGATCGGGTCGCCCGCGACGGGTGCGCCGATCGACGCCAGATGGACGCGGATCTGGTGGAGGCGCCCCGTCACGAGATCACATTCGACCAGTGCGTATCGGCCATGCCGGTGCAAGACCCGGTAGCGGGTGAGGGCGGGCTTCCCGCGAGAATCAATCACGCTGACGCGGTAGTCGCCGTCGGTGCTGTCGGCGAGCGACGCGTCGATGTCGCCGGCATCATGGCGCAGTTCCCCGCGGGCGATGGCGAGGTAGGTCTTCCGGACCGACCGCGTCTCGAACGCGCCGCGGAGCGAGTCCCATGCGTCGGCATCCAAGGCCGCGAGCACGAGACCGCTGGTGAGGCGGTCGAGTCGATGGAGCAGTCCCCAGTCTCGCGCCTCACCCATGTGGCCGAGCTTGGTCGCGAGGCGACCCCGCTCATGCGCGAAGAGCCCATTGAGAAGCGAATCGCCGCCGTGGGAGAGCCCGGGCTCGGTGACCACGCCCGGCATCTTGTTCACGACGATCGTTCGGGCATCCTCATGCGCGACGCGGATGCGCACTCTCGCGTTGGGGCGTGGAACCGGCATTGCTCCGCGCACTCTACTCGGTTCGGCGAGCGACGCTCGCCGTCAATGGCCTCCGCCTCGATACGCTGCCCGCATGACCACGTCGACCCGTCCGACGCTCCGGACCAGCGCCACGCTCGCGCCGTTTGGAGCAAGCGTCTTCACCGAGATGAGCTTGCTCGCTCGAAAGCACAATGCCGTGAACCTCGGGCAGGGCTTCCCCGACTTCGATGGGCCTGAGTTTCTGAAGGAGGCGGCCTACCGCGCCATCCGCGAGGGACACGGACAGTACGCGCGGAGCTTCGGCGTTCCGGACCTCAACACCGCGATCGCCGAGCGGTTCGCACGCGACACGGGCATCGTCGTCGACCCCGATGCCGAGATCACGGTCACCGCCGGCTGCACCGAGGCGATCGCCGCGACGATGCTGGGCCTCGTCAATCGGGGCGATGAGGTGATCCTCATCGAGCCGTTCTATGACTCGTATCCCGCAACGGTGGCGATGGCAGGGGGGACCGTGCGCTCCGTCACGTTGCGGGCTCCGAACTTCTCGCTCGACATCGAAGCCTTGCGGGCCGCGGTCACGCCGAAAACACGCCTCATTCTCATCAACACGCCCCACAACCCCACGGGGCGCGTCTTCAGCCGTGCCGAGCTGGAGGCGGTCGCGGCACTCTGTCGCGAGCACGACCTGATCTGCGTTTCCGACGAGGTCTACGAGCGGCTGGTCTTCGAGGGTGAGCACATCTCGATCGCGACGCTGCCTGGCATGCGGGAGCGGACGGTGACCCTGTCGAGCCTCGGCAAGACGTTCTCGTTCACCGGATGGAAGATCGGTTGGGCCATCGCACCGCCCGGCCTGACCGCCGGGGTCCGGGCTGCCCACCAGTTCCTGACGTTCTGCGCGCCGACGCCGCTGCAGGTCGCGGCGATCGAGGCGCTTCGGACCGGTGCCGAATACGACCGGCAGTTCATCGCCGAATATCGGCAGCGCCGCGATTTCATGGCGAATGGGCTCGCGGATGCCGGCTTTGACGTCTACGTGCCGGCCGGCACCTACTTCATCATGTGTGACCACTCCCGATTCGGATTCGAGGACGACCTTGCGTTCTGCCGCTTCCTCGTCAGTGATGTCGGCGTCGCCGCAATTCCACCAGGGTCGTTCTACTGCGATCGAAAGGAAGGCAGGCGACTCGTGCGGTTTGCATTCTGCAAGCGCGAGGCGACGCTTCGAGCCGCGATCGATCGGATGCGGGGACTTCGCGCCCGTTGCGGCTGATGGCACAGCCGCCCGGCCCGCTCTCGTACAATCCCCGCATGACTTCACGTCCCGAACGCCGGACCGTCGAGTCCATGAGTGAGCAGGTCGCTGTGTCCTCGCAAACGCTGAGTGTCGGCTGCTGGGTCGGGCCCGGTGGCGACGCCTTGGCTGCCGCCCTTTCGGGCGACGGGAGCGATTCGATCGAGTCGGCGTGGGGATGGCGACTCGCGGCGATCGGCGGCGATCGACGGGCGACGGCAAGCGCGTGGGCAGCGAGGATCGGCGCTGCGGAGGTCGCGTCGCTCCGCGAGTTGGCCCGCGCCGCGACGGCGGTCCGCTTGGTGCTCGGGCGTGACATGCCGGCCGAGGCCGATCTCGATTCGCTCCTCGAGGGCGATGCCATCGTGATGGGGACAGCGGCGCTTCCGGCCAATACCGTCGAGGCGTATCGCCTCGGCGAGCAGGGGGGACGTCTCCGAACGGTGCCGCTCTTTCGGTGGTCCGAGGCGTTTCGAACGGCTCAGCCGCTGATCGAGGAATTCCTGAGCGAGGGATCGCCCAGCGGCGTCTCCATTCGCATGCGTTCGGCATCCGACGAGGCGGGGCTCTGCAGCGTCGACACGATGCTCATTGACGCCTGCGATGTGGCGCTCGAGGTGCTGCCCGGGATCGAAAGCGTTTCGGCGATCGGTCGTTCGCCGAACGCCACGACCGACGCGCGGGTGTTGGCCGCAATTGCGCGATCGCTTGACGGAGCGGTGGTGTCGATCGATCTCGCGGACGCGGGAGGCTGGGAGCGGAGCGTCGAGCTCGTTGGGCCGGCAGGGCGGCTGTTGGTCGGCGATCGGCTCATCGTTCGGTGGAGTCGCTCAGGTGCCGTCATCGAGCGAATGGAGCTGGCTTCGCCCGCGGACGCGGTTGCGGCATGCGTCGAATCGCTTCGCACGCTCGCCCGGCTTCGGGGAGGCCGCGAGGAACGGACGCGGCAGATCGCCCGGCTCGCGCTCGCCGACGCGGCGCGATTGAGCATCCGCACCGGCAACGCCGAAAGTCCGGCCAGCGTCGAGTCGATCGCCGCCCGTCCCTGAGGGACTGCCTGCGACCAAACGACAACGCGCGCCGCATGCGGCGCGCGTTGACGAGGTTCTTTGTTCGTTGCCGTCAGGCGATCGAGTCGATCTTCACGCGAAGATACGACTGACGATGGCCGAACTTCTTGCGGCTGCCCTTGCGGCGCTTGTACTTGAGGCCCACGACCTTCGGTCCCACGGCCTCTCCCAGAACCGACGCCGTGACCTTCGCTCCGGCGAGGTACGGCAGACCGATCTTCGCCGCCGACTTGCCGTCGGAGGAGCCAATGGCCAAGACCTTGTCCAAGACCACGGTTTGCTGGTCCGCCGCAAGATCACGCAGGTCGATGTCGACGATGTCGCCCTGGCGAACCTTGATCTGCGTTCCGCTGTCCTCGATGATCGCGTACACGGTCTTGACTCCTTCACTGATGCAGAAAGCCGCCGGCGCTTCTGCCGGAGGGAATCAGGCAGTATAGCGGTTTCTCCGAACGCCGCAACGCTCGTGCTCGTAGACTGGCGCCATGGACAGGTGACCGCCGCCGAGCCCACGCGGGCTCGCCGGAGGACAGTCCGAAAACGGCAGGACACGGTGGGGGGTAACGCCCACCGGCCCGAATGCGGGTCAGGGACAGTGCAACAGAGAACAGACCGCCGATCAGGCCGCCTCCTCCCGGAGCGGCCTGAGGTAAGGGTGAAACGGTGCGGTAAGAGCGCACCGCCCGACCGGTGACGGTCGGGGCATGGCAAACCCCACCGCGTGCAAACGCAAGCAGCTTCCGCCAGCGTTCGTTCCCTCGGGATCGGCCTGGCACCTGCGGTCCGCAGCGTGAAGCGGGTAGCGTGCAGGAGGCGGCCGGCAACGGACGTCCCAGAGAAATGGTCACCAATGGCGTCCCACGGGAATGCCACGACAGAATTCGGCTTACGTCCATGGCACTCACGGCACCCCCGCAAGGGGGTGTTGTGCCCTTCGTGGTTGCCAACTCGGGATTGCACGAGTCAAGGAGTTGAGGTAGGCAGTCGCCTTGCGTTCCACCACGCATCGTGTGCCGTGGGTTGATACCCACAACGAATCGAATTGACCGACTTTTGGATGCGGACTGTTGCCTTTCGGTTTGAGACCGCAACAATCTGGGCTCATTCGTCGCACGCCGTGCGGCATTGAGCTCGCGGGGCTATTGGTGACAAGCCGTGGGATCCGTTTGGAGTGATGGCGACGTAGCCGAGCTGCGCGTCCCGCTTCAAGAGGCTCCTGTCGATTCATCCCATCGGTTCCGTGTGCTTCAGGACCGCCGAGACTTCAGCGTTTCGATTGCCTCGCATCGCGTGCAGCGACGACTCCGGCTCCTTCAGCCATACCTACCACGCGTCAGAACAGGCTTCACTCTCTGGCCGATGCTTCGGTCCCGTGAGTGAGCCCGGCACAACCCCCACATCCGTCATGAGCAACCCCACCAAAGCGACGAGCCTGCAGACCTACCACATGCTCGTATTCCGTAAGGCGCTCCACCCGGAGTTCTTCGGCATCGAGGGACGCAATCGCATCCGCCACGAGGATTATGAGGCGGAGAGCTGGATCTTCCGTGGCGGACACAGCCTTCGTTTCCAGCACAACGGTCTTTGCGTGGTCGAGGTGGTCTTGGAGACGATCGAGCAGATCCCCGATCGCGGGCTGGTTGCCACGTTGCCGTGCGCCGGCGAGCGCGACCACGAGGAGCGATTCGGCGAGCAGCTGGTCTACATGACCACGATGCAAACCGAGACGCTGTCGGATCACCTGTACATCGGGACCTACAAGGAAATGCTGCAGCACGCTCGCGAGAGCGACTCGCTCGTATCCATGTGGACCGACGAGTACGGCAAGCCGAACCTCTCTGTGCTCGACGTCCAGGCCACTCGCAGCGAACTGCACCTGCAGGGATACCACCTGCGAAGTGACTGCGGGCTCGTACTTCGGACGCAGTCCATGTTCCAGATCGTCCGAGACGCGGACGCAAAGAAGCGAGCGGCGAAGTCGTCCCGATCGTCGCGCGTGAGCGACGATCTCGGCTGAGCTGTCAGATCAGAAGGAATTCCTGTCGGCACCAACGACGCGACCCAACGGTCGCGTCGTTTTTTGGTTGTCGCACGTCGGGGAAGGACGCCCGAGCGCGCCTGATCCAGTGGTAGCATCCGACCATGACTTCGCGGCCCACGAATGCGTTGCGGTTGGCTCGGCAGTGTGTTGCAACCGATCGCTATTTCGGGCTCGACGCCGTACCCGTTCGGATGGGCTCTTCGGCGAACGCAGAACCTGTCGCGGAACCCGTTTCGGTGCAAGCGACCGAGCGCGAGCGGCCGCACGGTGCGCGAGCCGAGGTGGAGCTCCGCGAGCCCACCCCTGAAGCTGCACCCACAGCGGAGACTGTGCGAGGTCACATTCCGACCCTCAGGCCCCGGCTGGATGTTCGAGTGACGATGGGTGCAGAGGAACGCATGGAGGCGTTGGAGGCCTTGCGCGAGCGTCACTCCCGAGAGTGTCCGCACTGCACCACGGTGACGTACCACACCAACTTGGTGTTTGGCGAGGGAAGTCCGGAAGCGCCGCTCGTTTTCGTTGGGGAAGCTCCGGGCGAGACGGAAGACCACATGGGGCGACCGTTCGTGGGAAGAGCGGGACAGAAGCTCGACGAGATGATCCGCGCCATCGGACTCCAGCGGAGCGACGTCTACATCGCGAACGTTCTCAAGAGCCGGCCGCCGGAGAACCGGACGCCTCTCCAACACGAGGTCGAGCGTTGCGGGCCGTACTTGGTCGAACAGCTTCGAATTCTCCAGCCTCGCGTGATCGTGACGCTCGGAGGACCGGCCACCAAGTTGTTGTTGGCGACGGAGCTGGGAATCACCCGGCTGCGCGGGGTATGGGCGTCATTCAGATCCTCTCGAGCTCCAACGGACGACGCGTCGTCACCCGCGGATGCCATGGAAATCCCGGTGATGCCGACCTTCCATCCTGCCTACCTTCTCAGGAATTACACCCCCGAGACGCGGCGACAGGTCTGGTCGGACTTGCAGGCGGTGCTTGCACGGCTGCGAGCGTGAACGCCGCCGGTTCGCGCCAAGCCGGCGACCGAGGGGCCGCATGCCGCTCGAGAGTGCGAAATCCTGCACAAACTTGCCTGAAGTCTGGAACCGCTGGCGGATTTCTGCGGACATGTTGACGAGGCCAACGCCTCCCGAAGACGTGACGTCCCGAGGACGAACGCTCGGATCCAAGCCCCCCACGAGGAGCCTGTCGCGGTTTACCTGTGACGGGCTCTTTTTCTTGCGCCGCAGAGAGCCAGTGAGCCAGAGAGCCGATCGCCGACCACTGGCGCATTCGACGACGGCCCTACGTGCGCACGAGGATGGTGACTGGACGGTCGTTGTGAATCATGACGTCCATGTGCGTTCGGAACCGCCCCGTGCCGACCTCCGCGACCTGTGACCGAAGGAGCTCCACGACTCGGTCGTAAAGGGGCTCAGCGGCTTCCGGAGGCGCAGCATCGATGAAGCTCGGGCGATTTCCCCCTGAAGTGTCGCCCGCCAGTGTGAACTGGCTGACCAGCAAGACCCCGCCGCCGACTTCGATGACGGAACGGTTCATCTTGCCATCGCTGTCTGGAAATATCCGGAGCTTCGCGAGCTTCGACGCCATCGCCGTCGCGCTTGCCTCCACGTCGCCGCGCTGAACACCCACGAACACGCAGAGGCCGACGCCGATCGACCCGACCACCTGGCCCTCCACGAGGACTGAGGCGCTGCGGACCCGCTGGACGACGGCGATCACAGGTCAAGAAGCAAGAGTGGTACGGGTCAGCGAATCAGCGCCATGGAGCAGCTGGTGACCATGGCCACACCCTGCTCGTCGCACGCTTGGCGGTAGTCGACAAGCTCGACGACGCTTGGCTTCACGATCTCGAGAGCCGCGGTCATGTTCCCGATGCTGCACCAGCGGGTCGGGTTCTTGGTCCACTCGCACGCCTCGACGAACTGCTTCGGGTCCGCGGACAGGTACTTGCCCATGAGCTCGCGGTCGTGTCGCTCGACTTCGATCTTGCGCTGGTCATTGACGGCGACAGGCTCGCCGAATTGCGGTCCCACGTGGCTCAGGTCGCTTGAGGCGACGACATAGGTCGTGCCCCCTTCAGCCGCCAGAGCGGCATTGACGGCCGCGACGAACTCGGAGCGCGATACGCGGCCACCGTCGTCCGCGATCATGGGCGTGAGCGGATCCGGGATGAGCGCTGCTGCGACCGGCACATCGCCCCAGCGATGCTGGATCCACGGGAGATGCAGCTGGATCGAGTGCTCCGGAAGGTGGTCGAGCTGGTCAATGAAGAGGCGATCGCCCAGCGAACCCCGAAGTCGCTCGATCAGCCCACGATCCGGACGCACGGCGCCGATCGGGGTTCGGAAACCCAAGTCGGTCATCACCACGCCGTCTCCGACGCCGAAGTGATTCGTGCCCAACACGATGACGCGGTCGGGGCGGGCCGCCCGGTCGAAGCAGCGGTAGCTGGTCGCATACACCGGCCAGCCGCGCGGGTAGTCGAGGTGGGGGGCGATGATCCCGGTCGCGGGGGTATCGAGCTCAGGGTCTTCCGTCTGGCCGAGCCACTCATCGAGCCGGGTGCGGCACTCCAATTCGTCCTTGCCGAGTGAACCCGAGGCGGTGATGGGGAAGTGCCCGTCGGTGCGGAGCTTCTCCTTCATCTCACCCTCAAGGCGCTCGGACGTCGGCCCCCACAGGAGGCCAAACTCGTCCATCTTGGTGACGAGCTCGACGACGGGCTGCACCTCGGTCTTGAAGAGCGCCGCAATGTCCTCAACCTGCTTATCGCCTCGGAAATGCTGGATGAGCTGAAGGGCCTGCGGAGGCACGACCATCATCTGGTTGGACAGCATGGACGGGTCCCGGAGGCCTATCAGGAGCGCCGTCTGGCCATTCTCCTTGTTCTGTGCCTGCAGCGGGAGCGGCTGAATGGGGCGGACTTGGGGCGTTCGGAGATGGGAGGGGAGTTCCTCGACGGACGGCATGCGCGGCACTGTACACCAAGCGATCCACAGGATGCGACTCGCATGAGGGCGTGCTGATCGGTAGCATGCGCGGCTCGCCGATAACGGGGAATTCGCCTCGACATGGGCCGCACGATCCTCGCGATCGAATGATCGCCTTCGACGCAATCCCTGAACAGGCGCGGTCGTTCGACGACGCTTGTTCGCGTCGCCGATGACGCGAAACCAGCGCACGGGTCACCCCCGTCGCGCGACTTCGGAGAGGAGGCCGAGCTTGCGCTCGCCACCCCACCGAGTGTGTCCCTGAGAGTGTGCCCAACGAGCCCGAGAGCCTTGCACGCACCCTCCCGCGTTCCGGGGGGTCGCCAAAGGAATGGAACCGAGAACCATGAGTAAGCACGTCAGCAACCGCACGCGTATGTCTGGCCCTCGCGGCTGGACCTTCATCGCGCCGGTCTCGGTGCTCGCTGCCGCGATCTTCGTGGCACCGAGCATCGCGATCGCCCAGGCGACCAAGCCAGAGACACCGCCTGCTGCGCCGCCCGCGACGCAACCGGCCGCTCCCGCAAAGGCAGCTCCCAAGCCGCCGGCTCCGCCCGCAGGAAGCCCAAATGGAACCCCAAATGGGAACCCAAGTGGAAGCCAGAACGGCGAGCCCTCGCGACCGACCACGCCCACGCTGACGAATCGACCGAATCGGAATCGGCAGACGCCCACCGACACGGCGCCGCCGACGGCAGCCCCCTCGCGGAATCAGGTCGTCCCGGGCGACGGCGCTGCGGGCCAGACTCCGGCGAACGCCGCGCCCGCCATCAAGTTCGATCCAGAGGTTCTCGACTTCGGCGAAATGACCGCCGGCGTCGCCATGACCCTCAAGATCAAGATCGTCAACATCATCGATCAGCCCGTCACGGTGACCAAGGCGGTCGCCAGCTGCGGCTGCACGATTCCGACCTGGCCGAAGGAACCCATTCCGGTCGGCGGGTCGGCAGAAGCGGAGATTACGCTGAAGCCACCGGAAAAGCAGGGTCTCGATCTGCACAAGCGCGTGACGTTCCAGCTCGACGGCCACGCTCCCGTGGTGCTCGACCTGAAGGGCCACGTCGCGGAGTTCATCAAGGTCGCTCCCGAGATGATCGATGCTCCTGGCAAGAACGCTCAGGGCGATGCGTCGAAGACGGGCGAGATCACCCTGACCTCGGTTGACGGGAAGCCCTTCAAGATCCTCGGCGCGAATCCGCCGCTCGTGAAGGACATCTCGAGCGAGGCCAAGACCGAGCACAAGGTGCACATCGATTGGGCGACCTGGGCCGAGAGCGGCAAGTCGCCGAAGCTCGCGTTCACCACGGACCACCCCAAGGCCGCAAGCCTCACGGTCATCGTGAAGCGTGCCGTCGACGACCGTCCTGAGCCGCCGCCGCCCGCGGGCCCGAAGGCGAGCGCTCCCGCTTCGCCGATCATTCAGGCCGTTCGCGCCGGCGACGTTGCGACGCTGAAGATTCTGCTCGCCAACGGCAACGACGTGAATGCCGCCGATCCGGTCAGCGGTGGACGCACCGCGCTGCACTGGGCGGTCAAGGAAGGCAAGAAGGACATGATTCCGGTCCTGCTCGAGGCCAAGGCGAACATTGAGGCCAAGGACCGAGTGGGCAAGACGCCGCTGACGCTGGCGTCGGAAGGTCGCGACCTTGACGTCGTCAAGATGCTCGTCGAGAAGGGCGCGGACGTGAATGCTCGCGACCAGATCGGCGGCAGCCCGGTGCTGTGGGCTTCGGGCCTCGGCAGCCCCGAGGTCGTGAAGTACCTCATCGAGAAGAAGGCCGACGTGAACGTCGTTGACGTCAACGGCCTTTCTCCGCTGCTGTGGGCGGCCGGAATCGGTTCGCCCGACGCGGTGGACTCCCTGATCAAGGCCGGCGCGAAGGTGGACGTCGCCGACAAGATGAGCGGCGACACCGCCCTCATGCGAGCGGCCCGAACGGGCAAGATCGAGTCGCTCAAGTCGATCCTCGGCGCGAAGTCGAACGTCAACGCCAAGAACAATCTGGGACACACTCCCTTCATGCTTGCGGCGATGAGTGGCAACGTCGAGAAGCTCGAGGCCCTGAAGGCCGCGGGCGCTGACGTGGCTGCGAAGGACGTGCGGGGTTGGAACGCCCTGGACTACGCCAACAACCGCATTGACGCCGAAAAGGCGAAGGTGGTTGCGTATCTGACTCCGTTCGTGCCGGCGTCCGGCGCGGCAGCCGCCGCACCGCCCGCAGGCACCGGAACGGGAACGACCCCCGGAACGCCGAAGACGACGCCGGCAGGCGGCGCCCCGACGGCCCCGGCAACGAAGTGACGGGTGCCACCGATCGCTCCTGACGCACAACGTCGAGAGCCGGTGACATCAACCAAGGTTCCATGGCTCGACCCGCGCGACGGCGCGGGCCGAGCCGTTTTTGCATCGGCTCATTCCGTATCATGCGGGCTTCACCGCCCCGTGCACCGGAGTCATCGATGTCTGCGACCGCCTCTGCCCGCCCGTCGACCGCCACCTCCGCCTATGACCAACTCGTTGCCAGGATCGCCGATGCGTCGCTCCTGACGAGCTCGGGCAACATCCTCGGCTGGGATCAGGAAACGATGATGCCGGATGGCGGGCTTGATCACCGCTCCCGTCAGCTAGCCCAGCTCGCCCGCATGGCCCACGAACTGACCACGGACAAGCGGATCGGCGAGTGGCTTCAGGCGTGTGAAGGCGACTCGAATCTAATGGCGGATCCGCTCTCCGTCGAAGCCGTGAACGTTCGCGAGATCCGACGGAGCTACGACCGGGCAACCAAGCTGCCGACGTCCCTCGTCGAGGAGCTGGCGATGGCGGCATCGGTCGGTCAGCACGAGTGGGCCGAGGCACGGAAGGCGTCTGATTTCGGACGCTTCCGTCCCCACCTCGCGCGAATCGTCGACCTCCTGCGTCAAAAGGCGAAGTGCTTCGGGTGGGCCCGTGGAGGCGAAGCGTGGGATGCGCTCGCGGATGACTACGAGGCCGGTTGCACCGCGGCGTATGTCGATACGGTCTTCACGCCGCTTCGCGAACGCCTCACGGCCCTCGTGCACTCCATCCTTGGCGCCAAGAAGAAGCCAGCCGATGGCTTCAACGACTTTCAGGTCGCCATCGATGCCCAGGAAGCGTTCGCGAAGTTCGTCACGGGTCGGCTCGGATTCGACTACGCCCGAGGGCGTCTTGACCGCTCGACGCACCCATTCTGCGGCGGATCCCACTGCAACGACGTCCGCATGACGAGCCGATACAACGAGCGAGTGCTTCTCGACGGGTTGGGATCGGCGATGCACGAGACGGGACACGGCATCTATGAGCAGGGACTGCGGGCCGACCAGATCGGGCTTCCGATGGGCGAGTCGGTGTCGCTTGGGATTCACGAGAGTCAGTCGCGGCTCTGGGAGAATCAGGTCGGGCGCGGCCGACCGTTCTGGTCGTGGGCCATCAGGGAACTGCCGAGGTTCGCCGGTGCCTCGGTGAGTCGCTTCACCCTCGACGACCTCTACGGGGCCGCGAACGTCGTCGAGCCGGGCTTCATTCGCGTGGATGCTGACGAGGCGACCTACAACCTGCACATCATGATTCGATTCCAGATCGAGCGGGCGGTTCTGCGAGGCGATCTCGAGGTGGCTGGCATCCCCGAAGTCTGGAACAAGGCCTACAAGGACTACCTCGGCCTCACCGTGCCCGATGATCGGCGAGGGTGCCTGCAGGACATTCACTGGTCCATGGCCGCAATGGGCTATTTCCCGACCTACACCCTTGGCAACCTCTTCGCTGCACAGTTCTTTGAGGCGGCCCGCGAGCAGATCTCCGGGCTTGAGGATGGATTCGCCCGCGGCGAATTCGCTCCGCTGCGGACTTGGCTCAATGCCAAGATCCACCAGCAGGGAAAGAGATATCACTCCGCAGATCTCTGCACGGTCGTGACCGGCAAGCCGCTCTCGGCGGAGCCGCTCATGCGACATCTCGAGGGGAAGCTGAAGCCGCTCTACGGCCTGTGATTCGGGCGCGACGAGTGCTTCCGCCGCAGCGGATGCGGAACCTACCATGCCGCCGTGTCCCCGAGCCGACGCAGCGCCGCCATCGCCCTTGCCATCGTGATCCCGGCACCGTCCATCGGCGCCGTCGTGTCCTTCTGGTTGGCGCCGGGATCAATCGGCATCCTGGTCTATGGGATCTGCAAGGCGATCCTGTACCTCACGCCCGCCGTGTGGGCACGATGCATCGACCGCGAGTCGCTGAGTCTCTCGCCGTTGCCGAACACCCGCAGCGGCTCGGAGCTGGGACTCGGCGCGGCATTCGGGCTCGTCGTTGGGGGGCTGATTCTCTGCACATGGTGGGCGTTCGGCGACGCGGCGATTGATCTCTCGAGCTTTCGCTCGGTGCTGGCAGAGAATGGGCTCACGACCCCGGCGCGATTTCTGGCTGCGGCGGCGTGGCTGACGGTCGTCAATGCCATGCTCGAGGAATACGTCTTCCGGTGGTTCATCACGACGCGCATCGCCGTGCTGTCGAATCGCGGGGCGGTTCCGATCGCTGCGCTCGCATTCACGGCCCACCACGTCATCGTGCTCGCGAAGTACCTGCCGATGCCGACGATGATGCTCGCCAGCGCCGGAGTCTTCGTGGGAGGCGTCGCATGGTCATGGCTCTACCGTCGCTCGGGCTCGATCTGGCCCGGGTACCTGAGTCACGCGATCGTTGACGCCGCGATCATGGGTGTCGGCTACGCGGCCCTGATGCCGAACTGACGGAACCGCACGCCGCTCAGCGTCTGGCGAGATCGTCGTTCGCGCGAGGGAGAGGCAGCCCACGACGCGCACACCTGCCGAGCGTGTTAGGGGCTACCGAACATCGCGACATCCTGTTAGACTCCGGGACTCTCCCCAGTGGCCCATCGAGCAGGCACCCCGAGCGGGGTTCGCGAATCGCCGCGCCGATCTGGGCCGCGCCCATCTGGGACGAGCCCATCTCACCCGCGCCGACCCCACCCGCGCCGACCCCACCCGCGCCGAACGGGACGCCCGGGCGATCGGCCTGCCAATATCGGCATTGAACGAGCTACCGCATGGCCTCCCCAACCGACACCTCTGCCGACATCCGCCACCGCAACGTCGCGATCATCGCCCACGTCGACCACGGCAAGACCACGATGGTGGACGCAATGCTCCAGCAGTCGGGCGTCATCAAGTTCTCCGACGGCGGCCAGGAGTGCGTGCTCGACTCGAACCCGCTGGAACGTGAGCGGGGGATCACCATTCTCGCGAAGAACTGCGCGGTGACCTACACGCTGCGCGAGGGACACCGTCGGGGACAGGTCTACCGCGTCAACATCATCGACACGCCGGGCCACGCCGATTTCGGAGGCGAGGTGGAGCGAGTGCTCCGCATGGCCGACGGCTGTCTCCTGCTCGTGGACGCCGCGGAAGGGCCGATGCCGCAGACGCGCTTCGTGCTGTCGAAGGCGCTGGAGCTCGGCCTGCGCCCAATCGTGGTCATCAACAAGTGCGATCGCCCCGACGCCCGAATCGACGCCGTGATCAACGAGGTCTTCGACCTCCTCGTCGACCTCGGCGCGCCCGACGAGGCGCTCGACTTCCCGATCATCTATGCCTCCGGCCGGCAGGGCTGGGCATCGCGTGACCTCAACGACCAGTCCCGCGGCGTGGACGACCTCTTTCAGGTCATCGTCGATCGCGTGCCGGCGCCGAAGGACGACGTCAACGCTCCGCTGCAGATGCTCGTCACGAGCCTCGATTGGTCGGAGTACGTCGGCCGCATCGCCATTGGCCGCGTCTTCGCGGGCAAGCTCAACGGCGGGCAGCAGGTTGCGGTGTGCAAGGCGGAAGGGGGCCTCAAGAAGGTCCGGGTCCAGAAGGTAAACCGATTCGAGGGCCTTGGGCGGCGCGAGGCCCAGTGCATCGAGGCCGGTGACCTCTGTGCCGTCGAGGGCATCGCGGACATCGACATCGGCGACACGATCGCCGACGTTGACCGGCCATCGCCGCTGCCGCGGGTCAAGGTTGACGAGCCGACCCTGCACATGGTCTTCCGCATCAACGACGGGCCGTTCGGCGGCTCGGAGGGCAAGTTCGTCACGAGCCGGCAGATCTGGGAGCGGCTTGAGAAGGAGCTCCAGTCGAACGTGGCGCTCCGCGTGTCGCAGGGCGAGACGTCGGACGAATTTCACGTGAGCGGCCGTGGCCTGCTGCACCTTGGCGTGCTGCTGGAGAACATGCGTCGCGAAAGCTACGAGCTCACCGTAGGCAAGCCCGAAGTGATCGAGCGCGAAATCGAAGGCGTCACCTGCGAGCCCTTCGAGCGGCTATCGCTGGACGTCGAAAGCACGTCGATGGGACCGGCGCTGGAACTGCTCGGATCCCGCGGCGCAGAGATCCTCTCGATGGATGCCCGCGGCGAGCGGATGCACATCGAGGCGGAGATTCCCGCCCGCGGCCTCATCGGACTTCGCACCAGGCTCCTGACGGCCACGGGCGGCAGTGCCGTGATGCACCATACGTTCTCGGCATACAAGCCCATTCGGGGCGGCGTCAAGAAGCGCCAGAACGGCGTGATGCTCTCGCTTGAGAGCGGTCGCGTGACGGCCTATGCGATCGAGAACCTCGCCGACCGCGGCGTGATCTTCGTTCGCCCGGGCGATCAGGTCTACGCGGGTCAGATCGTCGGCGAGCACAATCGCGACAACGACCTGGTCGTCAACATCACGCGGCTCAAGCCGCTGACGAATTTCCGCGAGACGAGCAAGGACCAGACGGTCGTCCTGAAGCCGCCGCGTCTCTATTCGCTTGAATCGGCCCTCGAGTACATCGAGGAGGACGAGTACGTCGAGATCACGCCGAGCCTCATTCGCATGCGGAAGAAGATCCTCGACGAGGCCGCCCGACGTCGCTCCGAGCGTTCCGAACGAGATCGCGTCACCACGCCCGGTTCCTCGGCGTGATGGGCGAACGGGCAAGCCGTCCGCCAAGCGGGTGTCCGACAGCGTCGGTGTCGTAGGGCGTCCGCGCGCCAGGACGACCGCGGCGCGGACGTGACGATGGTGGTGCAATCGGATCGCTGGCTCGGCCAGGCGATCACGTTCGGATCACGCGAGACATATGAGATTGCGTTTCGCGAACGCAATTCGACTCGCCGAGGACACATAAATATACGGAATACTGTCATCGTTGGAGCGAACGCAATCCGATGTGTGCGACACGAGGCCCATGCCGGAGTCGCGCGTCCCAAACTGGTCGGCGGTCGATGAGATCGAAATTGAAGCGGCCGCGCTTGTCGCAGGCTGGCCGGCGTGCCTCGTGAATGGCCACAAGATCGCAATCGCCCGGAGGATCGATGATGCCGTCGGTCCCCATCGGGGCGTAATCCGATACGTCCGCCATTCGGCGCCGTCGCTGCCGGAAATCGTTTCGCTCTCCGGCGCGGCCGGCCGCGTCACCATACGTTGTGATGCCTACGACCATGCGCCGGCTGCGGATGGCTGCGTCGACTGGCACCTCCTCTTCGTACCGCCGCAGGGTCTTGATGGATATTCCGGATCGCACTTGGGGCAGGCGGAATGGATGATGGTGGAGCACCCGTCGATCGGATCGCTTCGCGAGCACCTGAGGTCTCTTGGGCGCCCGGCGTCCTTTGAGGAGGCGGGCGTGGCAACGCCCGTGACGATCGGCGGCGTCGTGCGTCGGTGTCGCCTCGATGCCAGAGGCGGCCTCGGAAGCGACGACGGCATTGCCGGAGCTCGCTTTGCGCTTGCCACGCGAGAGCGGGTGCTCGCCGCGGTCACTCCGCTCGTTCCGCCGACGCTCTCGAACCTCGTTGCGCTCGCGGCCCCGGAATGCGGCGTTGGCGAGTACTGGGAGGATGAGATCAGGCACATCCTGCGAACGGCGTGGGCAGGCTGGCAGGCGGTGCGTCGCGAGAGCGGCACGCGGCGTGTCTGTCTTCACTCCGGACTCTGGGGCTGCGGTCGGCTGGGCGGCAACCGAGCCCTCATGGTGGCGACCCAGGTTCTCGCCGCAGGCGCCGCCGGCGTCGATGAGGTGGTGATGCACGTTCCGGACGCCGCCGACGTCCGCAATGTCCAGCGCGGACTCGAGGTTGTCGCTGCCCTCGAAACGTCACTCGGCCCGGCTCCGCGGACCGACGCCGTCATTGACTCGCTGCTCCAGCGCCGATTTCGCTGGGAGCTCCCGTCCACCTCATGAGTGCTGGCCTATTTCGCCGTTCCGACGCCGGCGACGTCGAAGACCTCGAACGCATCCGGGACGAGCGACCCCTTGGTCCAGGGGCCGACGATCGCGACCATGCGCGTCCCGCGGTTGGCGACGTCCATGTGCACGCATCCCCCGAGCTCCGGGCCGAAAACGGCAAGCGGCTTTCCCGTGGCGGCCTCCCACGCGATGACCGCCTGGGTCATGTACTCCGTCATGTAGACGATGCGTCCGTCGGCGCTGATCTCCATGCCCAGCCCGTAACTTGAGATGTGCGGCGTGATGTCGCATCGGCTGACGTCGGCCAGCGTGACCGCATCAAGGACCCGAATCGCCTTCCATCCCGCTGGCGCCTCGGCGAACGCCATGGTCGGCGACAGGGGAGAGGCGGCGACCGGTCCGGCCAGGACCTCGGCGCGTCCCGCTTCCTTCCCCGACTCTGCGTTGATGCTCGTCAGGACGATTTTCCGCTCCGCCTGCACACCGGCGGGATTCGGCGGGTCCTTGAAGGTGATGCCGATCACGTGGCCGTGGCCGCCGGCGAACGCGGTGAGGTTTGGCCCCTGGACCATGCCCTTGTGTGTGCCGTCGACAGCGCTGAACCGCCGAATGGTGCCGTTGCCGCCGACGACGGCGATCGTCGTGTCGTCGATGACGAACGCGTCGCCGCGCCCGGCGATGTCGGGGTCGATGGTCGCCCGCAGCGATCCCTTGGGGATGTCGTAGATGAGAATCGGCGTGTCCGGCGTGGCTCGCAGGATCACGCTGGCGCCGTCGGGACCCTCGTCGAACACGGTGGGCGGACGCTCGACCGCAATGGTCGTGATCGGTTCGCTGATGGCGTTCGTCTCGCAGTCGAATGTGCGGAGCTGCACCTTGCCGTCGAGAAAGGTGAGAAACGCGGCGTGGGGCGTCTTCGACATCGTCACGACGAGGCTTGGCTGACCGACCTTCGCGGTGTCGACCTGCACATGCTTCTTCGCGGAGACGCGCAATTCAGGGTGATCGACGAGCAGGGGGCGCACCGGTCCGACGGCGGCGGGATCAATGTCCTTCCAGCTCGCGATCTCCTTCGGAGCGGCGGTGCCGGCCGGCGGCGGCGCTTGCTGAAGGGCCAGGAGGACAACGAGGCAGGGCAGTTGCATCATGTGCGTGGTCGATGACGGTCGTGCGGGCGGCTCCGGGAACGCGACGATGGTAGCGACCCCGCGATCGTCCGCGGAGCGCCGCTGCGATTGGCACCCCACCATTCCACGCACTACACTTCCGCACCTTCCATGGCCACCATCGTCCAGAAGTTCGGCGGTTCAAGCGTCGGCGACCCGCAGCGGCTCATGCGCTGCGCGAAACGGGTCGCGGAGACGCGGGCCGCCGGCAACAACGTGGTGGTGGTCGTTTCGGCGATGGGCGACACGACCGACGACCTCATCGCCCTGGCCGAAGCGATCAACCCCGAGCCCGACCGCCGCGAGATGGACATGCTGATGTCGACCGGCGAGCAGGTCTCCGTGGCGCTCATGGCCATGGCGCTGCACAAGCTCGGCGTTCCGGCGATCTCCCTGACCGGCGGCCAGGTGGGGATTCGGACCACGGACGCCCACCGCAAGGCCCGGATCACGTCGATCGAATCGGCGCGGATGCGCCACGAGTTCGCCGCCGGTCGCGTGCCGGTCGTTGCCGGCTTCCAGGGAACCTGCGCGAACGGGGACATCACTACGCTCGGGCGCGGCGGCTCGGACACCACCGCCGTCGCGCTCGCCGCAGCGCTCGACGTGGCCAAGGACGGCGGCTACTGCGACATTTTCACCGACGTCGATGGCGTCTACACCGCCGACCCGCGCATCGTCCGGAACGCCTCGAAGATCGAGGCGATCAGCTACGAGGAGATGCTCGAACTTGCCGCGCTCGGCGCCGGCGTCATGCACGCCAGGGCCGTCATGTTCGGCGAGAAGTACGGCGTCCCGATTCACGTCCGCCACAGCCAGAAGCCGGATACCGGCACCATGATCACGGACGAGCAATCCGTCCGGGAGAAGCACGGAATGGAAGACATCGTCGTTGTCGGTGCGGCCCTCAAGCCAGACTTGGGTCGCGTGAGCCTGCGCCGCATCCCGAACAACGTTGGCGTGCAGGGCATGATCTTCGAGAAGATCTCGAAGGCCAACATCATGGTCGACGACATCGTCCAGACCGAGTTCGGCGACATGGCGTCGATCTCGTTCACGGTCGACCACGCCGACTTGGCCGACGTCAAGATCGCCGCGAGCCACGTCCTGGACGCGCTCGGCACCGGCGAGCTGGCGATCGAGATCGGTCTTGCGAAGGTGTCCGCGGTCGGCACCGGCATGAAGAGCCACACGGGCGTCGCCAGCAGGATGTTCAAGGCCCTCGGGGACGCGAGCGTTCCGATCCACAACATCACGACCAGCGAGATCAAGATCAGCTGCATCGTCCCGAAGGAGCACGGGACGAGGGCGCTGCAGACGGTCCACGACGCCTTCAACCTCGAGCTCGGGGATCAGGTCAAGCCCGACCAGCAATCGGACACACCGCGAAAGGCCGCCGCCCGCTAGTTGGTGGCTTGCATCGCGATCGGATCGCTTCGTCGGGTCAAAGGTGATTGCCCGCAGGGCGACCCCGGCCTCAGCGATTTTACGTAACAGGCATTATGAGACTTTGAACGCCGCGGAAGGGGTCCGCAGGGGACGCACGCTCTGGACCCGCCACTAGCATGGCCAGCACGCCATGGCCGAGATCCCCTCCGATTCGAATCCTTCGCGCGTTCCCCCAGCCAGACCGGCGTCGGTGCCGCCCCATGTTCCAGCGGCGCTCCCGTTCACCGTTATGGCGCCGATCTGCTCGGTCTTCCGGCGATTCCTCAAGAGCCAGCATCTCAAGTACACCCCCGAGCGTGCGGACATCCTGAACGCGATCATCGACTTCGACGACGTCTTCGAGGCCGAGGAACTTTTGCTTCGGATGCGCGCCGCGGGCCACGACGTCTCGAAGGCGACGATCTACCGCACGATCCACCTGCTTCAGGAGGCCGGGATCATCACCCAGGCGCTCTTCGACGCCAAGCAGGCCCACTACCAGCTCATCTACGGCAAGGCCCCGCGCGACTTCATGGTGTGCATGAAGAGCGGACGGCTCATCGAGTTCGCCAGCCCCGAGCTGGTGGCGCTCCGTGACCGGATCTGCCGCGAACTCGGTTGGCAGCCCGTCGGCCATCGGTTTCAGATCTACGCGATCAGTCCCGACACCGCCGGCGACGCGGATCCGGACGCGGACGGTGACGGCGAACAGGAGTGACGCGGCGCGACTCGCTCGTCATTCGCTCAGCTCCTCGTCGCTCTCCGCCGGTCGGGAGATGGTGAAGGTTCCGTTGAACCAGCGCCCGAGATCCGCCATGCGGCACCGTGGCGTGCAGAACGGGAAGGTCGCCGCGTCCGGCGCGACGCTGCCGCCGCAGGTCGGACAGCGCCGGCGAGCGCCCGTGACCGAAGGCTCGTAGAGCGAGAGCGATCTGGTCATGCGCTCGGCCAGGGCCTCGTCGCGCCGGTCGTCGATGCTGATCTCGCGTTCGCCCTCCGGGCCGTGCTCGATGAGGACGTCGATGCGCGCGTCCGGCAACGCCGGGGCGATGCGCGAGGCCCATTCGACGGCGATGACGGAGCGCGGCCGTTGGAGCAACTCCTCCCAGCCGATCGACTCCAGCTCGTCGGCGCTGCGAATTCGCCACGCGTCGAGGTGGGCCAGCGTCACGCCATAGGCACCGCGATGCTCGACCTTGAGAACGAACGTCGGGCTCGCGATCGCGGCGAGGTCCACGCCGAGGCCCGCGGCGAGTCCGCGGACGAACCGCGTCTTGCCGGCTCCAAGCTCGCCGTCGAGGGCGATGAGCGTCGAACCCTCGAGTCCGTCGAGCCCGGCGGCCATGCACTCGGCAAGCCGCCGCGTGTCCTCGTCGCTTCGGGTGATGTGGATCGTGCGGGCCATCTCAGTCCGCATGCTCCCATCCGAATGCGGACGCGTCGAGGGTCTGGTCGCCTTCGGTGACGCGAACGTCGATCTCGCTCGTTCGGTCCATCACCGTGCCGATGCGCGTGATCGGTACGCCCGCGAGTTTGGTCGGAACCGCGCCGGTCGCCGTGAACAGCAGTTCGTAATCCTCGCCGTCGCCGAGTCCGCGCTGCCACGGAAGTCCGCCGTTGGTGGGAATGGACGCTGATGCGAGCAGGATCTCGGTGCGCTCGCCCGTCAGGTGGGCCGCGTCCCGTCCGACGCCGTCGCTGACGTCGATCATCGAATGGAGCCGCTCACCAAGGAGCTCGAGGAGCGCCATGGCCTCATTGAGCCGCGGGGAGAAGTGAAGGTGCCGGCCGCCGCCTCCCGGCTCGAGGCTTCCGCCGAGGAGGCCGGTGACGTACACGCCATCGCCGACCTGACCCCCCCGCCGGGTGACCACGCGGGCGCCGGGCCACGCCGGGGCCGCGAGAATCGTGACCGAGAGGACCAGCGGCGCGCTTCCATCGTGGTGAATAGCGGTGTCGCCGCCGATGAGCGGGCAGCCGAAGAGGTCGGCCGTCGCCCGAACGCCCTCGAAGAGCGCAAGCGACCGAGCTTCTCCGTAACGCTTCGGAAGCGCGACCGATGCGACGGTGGCGACGGGTCGGGCCGCCATGGCTGCGACGTCACTCAGGTTGCGGGCGACCGCCTTGCGACCGACGAGCGCCGGGTCCTCGTCAATCACCACGTGTCGTCCCTCGATGACCTGGTCGACGGCGACCAGGAGATTCCTGTCGGTGAGGCGAATCGCGGCCATGTCATCGCCCGGCGGCACGACGACCTCCGACGGCAGCAGCCGATTGGCGGCGTAGACATGACGCAGCAGTTCGAACTCACGCACGGCGAGCCTCAAGGAGCGAGAGCAGCAGTTCGGCGTTGCGGCGCGTCGCCCCCTGGTGCCGGCGGATCACCGCCCGACCTCGCTCGGCAAGCGTAGCTCGCTCGCCGGGATCGCCCAGGAGTCGGCGAAGCTCGGCGCCGACCTGCTCGGCCGTCGTCTGAATGATGCCGCGACCCTCGAGGAGGGCCTCCATCGTGTCGCGGAAATCGCCCCAGCGGGGGCCGATGAGCGTCGCCCGCCCGAGCGCGATCGGCTCCATCATGTCCGAGCCGTGCAGCGTTCCGAAGGAGCGGCCGACCACGACCACGTCCGCGAGGGCGTAGGCCTTGCGGAGCTCGCCGATCGTGTCGAGGACGATGCGGCCGGTGGCGCTCGGGGCTGAGCTCTTGCCCTGGATGGTGTCGCTTCGGCGGATGGAGCCGGGCAGCGCCGCGGCCGCGGCGTCAAACCACTCGGGCTTGCGCGGGGCAACGAGGAGTTGCGATCCCTCCGGCAGCGCGTCGCGCACGAGCGTCTCTTCGCCCGGTGCGGTCGATCCCGCGACCACCAGCGGGCGACGCCGGTCGACGCCCAGGTCGCGGGCGAGTTCGTCGGCGCCCGGCACGCTGTCGGCGATCTCGGCCGTATCCCATTTCATCGTGCCGCCCACGAAGACGCTGCCGCGGGCAACGCCGAGGGTGGTGAAGCGCTCGGCGTACTCGTCCGATTGGGCGCTCACCGCCAGGAGCCTGCGAAACGACGGCGCCACGATCGGTCGCACCCGACGGTACCGGCGAAAGCTCCGTTCGCTCAGTCGTCCGTTGATGACAACGACGGGAATGCCCCGGCGACGACAGCTTGCCGTGAAGTTGGGCCAGACCTCGAGTTCGACCAGCGCCACGACGTCGGGGCGCACGGCGTCGAGAAACCGCTCGACGGAGAAGGAGATGTCGAAGGGATAGCGAACGACCTGATGGCGCGAGCCGAAGAGCGCCGTCGCGCGGGCGAAGCCGGTGTCGGTGGTGGTGGCGACCACGACCTCCGGACTCGATGCGTCGGCGGCGAGCGCCTCAACGAGGAGCCGAATGGCGTTCACCTCGCCGACGGACACGGCGTGCAACAGGATCCTCGCGCGTGCGGTCCGCGGCGCGGGCTGGGCGACGCGGCCGAAACGCGCGGGCCAATCGGTGCGCAGCTTCCCCTTGCGGCCCATGCGCCAGAGCCAGAGGGGGCTCGAGACAAGGGCCGCCGTCGCATACGCGGCATCCACGAAAAACCGAGACACGGACGTTGCAGGCTACCGGAGATCGCTCGGCGTTGCCGCACAACAGTCGCTGCTCAGTCCGAGGGAGCGTTCGCCGGAGCCTTCGGGGACCGCACGGGTGCGTTCGGGTCGGCCTTTGGCTCCGACGGCGATGCGGGTCTCTGTTCGGGGGTCGGCGTCGGCGTGGTCTCGGGCGCCTTTGTCGTCGGCGCGGCGGGCTTGGTCGGCGCGGTCGGCGCGGTCGTCGTCGGCGCGGTCGGCGACTTCGTTTCCGGCGGCTTGGTTCGGGTCATGTTCTTGAGCAGGGCCCGCATGAACTTCTCGTTCTGCCCCCCCACCGAGACGTCCATGATCTCGCCCTTGCGGCTCACATAGATCGTCTGCGGGATGAGGTTCTCCTTCTTCACCCGATCGATGATCGCCCGTAGTTCCGGCGTCGCCATGACGTCGCGCACCCGCGAGCCAGCGGGGTTCTCGGAGGGGTTGCCCGCTCGAAAGTCCTTCACGACCTGCGGCCCCTTCTCGTCGGTCGAGGCGGCGACGAAGACGACGTCCGTGAATTCCTCGCTGAGCCGATGCATCAGCAGGCGCTGATTGCGGCAGGGACCGCACCACGTCGCCCACAGCTCGATCACCATCGGCTTTCCGATGGCATCCGCGAGGTCGATCGGCGCGCCGTCGAGATCGCGATAGATGCGACCGTGCATCGGTCCCGGTTCGGCCGACGGCTGCGCTGGCGCCGGCGTGGGCGCCGGCGCCGATGTCGCCGGCGGCTCACCCATCCCTGTACGGGCCAGCGAAGCGATGGCCAGCGTTGCGAGCGCCGCGGAGAGGCGATGACGAGAGGCGGGGTGAGCGACGGAAGCCATGGGGAGAGGATAGTCCACCACGCGCCCGCCTCCGAAGCGGTTGCGTGCATCTTCGGTACGATCGGCGCTCCGTGCCCGCGACCTCCAAGGCAACCGACGAATCCGCGCCGACGAACCGCGAGCAGCGGCGCTGGCGGATAGCGCTCGACACCGGCGGAACATTTACCGACGCCATCGCCATCGCGCCCGACGGCTCGTGGCACCGGCGAAAGGTCCCCAGCGACGGATCGATCCCCTGCCACCTCACCTCGGCAGCGCCGAACGCCGCGTGGCTCGAGGTGCCCTGGTGGCTTCCGCGACCGGCGTCGTTTCTCATCGGCTTCGAGCTCACCTGGCCCGACGGCACCCGCCGGCGAATCGTCGGCGCGACCCGCACCAACGAACCGCCGCTGGCGATCGAACTCGACGCCCCGATCAGCCATCGAATCGGGCAGGTTCGGGCCACCGCGGCGCCGCATGCCCCGCTGGACGCCCCGATGATCGCCGTGCATTCGCTGGTTGGCGTCCTCCCCGGCGAGGGGATGCCCGCGATGGAACTGCGTCTCTCGACCACCCGCGGAACCAATGCGCTGCTCGAGCGGCGCGGGGCGCGGACCGCCCTCTGCATCACCGCCGGCTTCGAGGACCTCATCGAGATCGGCGATCAGAGCCGGCCCGAACTCTTCGCCCGCGCCGTTCGCAAGCGGGCGCCGTTGTGCGACGTCGTCGTCGGCGTCGATGAGCGCATGCTCGCCGACGGCGTTCGGCGAGCCCTGACCGACGAGGCGATCGAGCGGGCGATCGATGCCCTTCGCGCCGCGAACGTCGAGAGCGTCGCGGTCGCGCTCGTCCACGGGTTGGCCCATCCTGGGCACGAGGATCGCCTGGTGGCGGCGATTCGCGCCGCCGGATGGCGCGACGTCGTGGGGGCGGCGCGACTTTCGGAGAGCCCGCGATTCCTGAGCCGCGTGGAGACCGCCGTCGTCCATGCGGGGGTCGCGCCGGTGGTGCGCGACTACCTGGCCAATGTCGCAACGCGGGTGTCGCCGCAGACCACGTTCATGATGACCAGTGCCGGCGGCCTGCAGCGTGCCGATCGCTATCTCGCCCGCGACTCGCTCTTGAGCGGACCCGCGGGGGGCGTCGCCGGCGTGGCGGAACTTGGTCGGCGCATCGATCGCCGGCGGCTTCTGGGGATCGACATGGGCGGCACGAGCACCGACGTCGCCCGCTACGACGACGGCTTTCACTACCGATTCGAAACTCGGGTCGGCGGTGCCCGCGTTGCCGCGCCGGCCCTCGCGATCGAATCGGTGGCCGCCGGCGGCGGTTCCGTCTGCGCCTGCGTTCGCGGCGAGTTGCGAGTCGGACCCGCAAGCGCCGGGGCGCGGCCCGGACCGGCCTGCTACGGCAACGGCGGTCCCCTCACGCTCACCGACGTCAACATGCTCCTCGGTCGGATGGACGCGACGCTCGGATCGATTCCCCTCTCCGTCGCGGCGGCCGAAGAGGCCTGCGACGCGCTCCTCGCCGTCGCGCGTCGAGAGTGCGATCCGGCGATGACCCGCGACCAGCTCCTCGAGGCGCTGATCGCGATCGCCGACGAGCGCATGGCGGCCGCGATCGCCTCGGTCACGGTGCGCGAGGGCGCCGATCCTCGGGACTACACGCTCGTACCCTTCGGCGGAGCCGGCGGCCAGCACGCCTGCGCCCTCGCCGATCGACTGGGCATCGGCGAAATTGTCTTTCCGGCGGATGCCGGTCTCCTGAGCGCCCGCGGACTGCTTGGGGCCCGCATCGAACGCTTCGCCTCGCGCTCGCTGCTTCGCCCGCTCCTCGCATGCATCGGCGATCTCGACGCGATCGTCGCTTCGGTCGAGGAGGAGGCGGGGCAGGCGCTCATCGCCGACGTGGGCGAGCGGCCGTGGTCGATTGCCCAGCGCATGGTGAGCGTGCGGCTCGACGGACAGGAACAGGCCCTCGAGCTCGAGTACCACCGCCCCGAGGCGATCGCCGGCGCATTCGCCACCGCCTTCGCCCGCCTCTTTGGCTATCCCCCGCCGCAGCGAGCGCTCGTCGTCGAGACGGTGCGGGTCGTTGCCGCAGCGCCCTCGCCGCTGCCGATCGAGTCCCGTCGGCCCGCGCGGGTCACGACGGGCGGCGCGACCACCATGCATCGCGACGCGCTGGTGGCTGGCTCGGCCCTTGCGGGACCGGCGCTGCTCGTCGATCAGGGATCGACCGCGTATCTGGCCCGCGGATGGCGGGCAACGGTGACGCCCGACGGGGATGTGCTCGCGGTCCGCGATGCCGCAACGGGAGCCGACCCCCGACGGGGTGCCGGCGAGCTCGATCTCTTCGCGTGCCGGCTCGAGTCGATCGCCACCTCGATGGGCGAACTCCTGCGCCGCACTGCCCTCTCGACGAACGTGAAGGAGCGGCTGGACTTCTCCTGCGCGGTGCTCGACCGCCGGGGCACGCTCCTTCAGAACGCTCCGCACCTTCCCGTGCATCTGGGGGCGATGGGTGTCTGCGTGCGCGGCGTGGCGGCGGCGCTTTCCCTTCGACCGGGCGACGTTGCGGTCACGAATCACCCGGCGTTCGGCGGCTCGCACTTGCCGGACGTGACCGTCGTGACGCCGGTCTTCGCGGGCGCGACGCTCGTCGGGTACGTCGCGAATCGGGCCCACCACGCCGAGATCGGCGGCGCTCGGCCCGGCTCCTTTCCTCCCGACGCCCGGTCGCTCGCCGAGGAGGGCGTGGTCATTCCGCCCATGCTGCTCGTCGAGCGGGGCGTCGCGCGATTCGACGCGATCGAAGCGCTCCTGCGCGGCGGCCGCTTTCCCTCCCGGGCGGTCCCCGAGAACCTTGCCGACCTGCGGGCCGCGATCGCCGCCAATGCCCATGGCGCCCGCGATGTCGCGGCGCTGGCCGAGCACCATGGAGCGGAGCGGCTGGCGGCGCTGGGCGACGCCCTTCTCGATCGGGCCGAGCGCGCTCTGCGGACCACGCTTGCCGCCCGTGGTCATGGGCGGTACGAGGCGCTCGAGCGGCTCGACGACGGCACGCCGATCGCGGTGGCGGTTGAGCTTCGCGACGGCGCCGCCCGCATCGACTTCACGGGAAGCGGTCCGGTGCATCCCCGCAACTTCAACGCGCCGCTGGCGATCGTTCGCGCGGCGACGATGTATGTGCTGCGACTCCTCGTCGACGACGACGTGCCCATGAACGAGGGGCTGCTTCGGCCGATCGAACTGGTCGTGCCCGAGGGATTCCTCAACCCGCCCTTCGACCGCAATCCGGAACGGTCGCCGCCCGTCGTCGCCGGCAACACGGAGACGAGCCAGCGCGTCACCGACGCCCTGCTTCGCGCGTTCGGGCTCGCGGCGTGCAGCCAGGGCACGATGAACAACCTGCTCTTCGGGAACGAGCGCTACGGCGCCTACGAGACGATCTGCGGCGGGAGCGGCGCCATCGAGGGGGCGGATGGGGCCAGCGCCGTCCACACCCACATGACCAACACCAGGATCACCGATCCGGAGGTCCTGGAGCGGCGGTGCCCGGTGGTGGTCCGGACCTTCGCGGTCCGGCGCGGTTCCGGCGGCGCCGGCCGCTGGCGCGGCGGCGACGGGGTCGTTCGCGAGATCGAGTTCCGCGAGCCGGCCCAGATCTCACTCATGGCCCAGCATCGCGTGGAGGCCCCCTACGGCGCGAAGGGCGGCGACGAGGGCGCTCGCGGCCGACAGTGGCATGAGCGGGCCGATGGCACAAGCGTTCCTGTCGAGGGCGTTGTTGCCATCGACTGCGCCGCCGGCGAGGCGATTCGCGTCGAGACGCCGGGCGGCGGCGGCTGGGGACGCGTTCGCTGACCTCGATCCGGCGAGCGAAGCGTTAGGCCCGACGGCGACGGGCGCCGAGGACGCCGAGCGCGAGCGTTGCGAGAACGCCGGGCGTCGGGACGACGCTGACGTCGAGCTGCCAGTTGCCGAGCGTGCCGGACTCGCCGACGCCGTAGTCGGCGATGGTGAGCTTCCAGTCGCCCGTGACGCTGTGGCCGGCGAGCGCGGCCTGCAGGCTGATCGCGGCGCCGGTCAGCGCGGCGGAGGCGCTGTAGTTCCCGTTGGCCACCACGGACGCGCCATTCACGGCCGCCGCCGCGGCCCAGAGGCCGGCGCCGCCATCCTTGAAGACGTAGGTTCCGAGGAAGTTCGAGCTGTCGCCGAAGCCCGAGTCCGGCAAGGTCTTGCCGACGCGGTCGAAGATCGTGACCACCGTGCCGTCCGGGGCGGTGAGCGTGGCGGTGAGGTCGCCGAGGAAGGTATGGGCGAGACCGCCGAGCGTCAGGCCATTGAAGGTGCCGACCTGTCCGGCGTCACCGACGGTGATGAGGAAGGTCGCGACGCCCGGGACGCCGTTCGAGGGCGCATCCGGAATCGCTCCGCCCGGTCCGCCATAGATGGTGGCGCTCGCCTCGCTCGCAAGCGACAGCGACAGCGCGACAGTCACGGTAAGGCCCAAACGCATCATGTCGAGGTTCCCTTTCCTCCGCGGCGGTCCCGCCAGCCCAACGGACTGACCGGCAACTGCCGCACCGCGAGTGTACTGCGCGGTATCCGGCGGGCAAACGGCAAATTGCCGAGGTCGCGGCGACGCCCAGGAGCTCGCGCCGGAAAGCGGGGTCGATCCCCCGTCGCCCCCCCGCACTCAGCTGCGGAATGGGGCCCGGCTCCGGTCGGCGGGCAGCGCGATGCGCTCGATCGAACGGGCCCGGCCGTTCGCCTCGTCGACGTCGATGAGGACACCGCAAAGGGCCTCTCCCCCCTCACCCATCGAATAGGGAATGTGCAGTGAGGTGGTCATCGCCTTCACCACCATCTCCTTGTCACGTCCGATCACGGTGTCGTAGGGGCCGCACATGCCCAGGTCGGTGATGAACGCAGTCCCGCCACGAAGCAGCCGCTCGTCGGCGGTCGGGACGTGGGTATGGGTGCCGACGACGGCGGTGACGCGGCCGTCGAGATGGTGGCCGAGGGCGATCTTCTCGCTGGTGACCTCGGCATGGATCTCGACGAGGACGATCGGCTGCCGCTCGGGGATCGTCGCGAGGAAGTCGTCGACGGCCGCAAAGGGGTCGTCGGCCGGCAACGGCATGTAGATGCGACCGAGGACGGTGATGACCCAGACGTCGCGGGTCCGGGCGCCTCCGGCGGGTATGCGGAGGAAACGCTTCCCCGGCGACTTGCGGGAGAGGTTCGCGGGCCGCGTGACCATCTCGTTCGGCGACTCGAGCAGCGGGACGATGCGCGGCTCGCGGTAGGCATGGTCGCCGAGCGTGCAGCCGTCGATGCCCATGCCCCGGAACTGCGCGAACTGCTCGGGGGTGAGGCCGGAGCCGGCCTTGGCGTTCTCGGCGTTGGCGATCACGCAGTCGGGACGCCATCGCTCGAGGAGCGCGGGCATCTGCTGCATGAGGACCTGCCTGCCCGGGGCGCCGTTGATGTCACCGAGGAACGCGATGCGCATGAGCGATCCGGACGAGCGGGAGCGAACGCGACACGGGCGCCGCACGAGGCGCGCATGAGGCTCCTGCTACACTCTAACAGCCTGCTCCCCGCCGCGCTTTCATGACAGCTCCTCTCTCCATCGGTGACAAGGTTCGCCATCGCCAACGACCCGAGTGGGGCATCGGCAGCGTCACGAAGCTCGAGACCATCACGCTCAAGGGCGTGCGCGACCAGCGGGTTTGGATTCGCTTTCCGAACGCGGGGCTGAAGACGATGCTCGCAAGCGTCGCCGAACTCGACCGTGCCGACGCCTCCAGCGGGCCGGCGCCGACGGCGCCCGGCGGCCCCGAGGAGACGCTCGTCGCCCGCGAGGCACGCCATGAGGGCGGATGGCTCGGCGAGATCGCCAAGCGCAAGCCCGAGGACGCGATGACGACCCTGCCCTCGTCGGCGAGCGATCCCTTCCTCCCCGTCGAGAAGCGCCTCGACCTCGTCTTGGGGCTCTTCCGCTTCGCCTCGACCGGCGCTCGGCTCATCGACTGGGCCGTCGCCCAGAGCGGCCTCAACGATCCGCTCTCGCGATTCAATCGCCACGAGCTGGAGGCGTTCTTTGAGCGCTGGACCTACGAAAGGGACCTTGCCCTCTCCCGGCTGGTCCAGGAAGCGAAGAAGTCCGAGGCCGGGCGCGAGCATCTTGAGGCCCGACTCGCCGCCGCGACGCCGGAGATCCAGAAGGCGATGCGACGCTTCACCGCGCCGCGTTGAGAAAACGCAACACCGCGTCGACGGGCCGCCACGCCCGGCGCATCCGGCCGCGGGCGATCCCGCCCACGCCGATAAGAACGCCGCCCACAGGGCACGGCGCGCTCGAGCGGCGCGCTGGCACGGCGAGGGGCCGAGCGCGGCACGGGTATTGTGATTCCTGATCCTCGGAGGCAGTGACAATCGATCCCTACCGTAGCCCAACGGGCCTGAGCCCACGGGTCGACGCAGCGGATCTCCAGAACACGAGAGATCAACCATGGACGAGATGAGCTTTCAGCAGAAGATGACCGAGATCATGAACCGCATCCGCGACCTTCCCGAGTCCGAGCGCGAGAAGGCCGGCCCGGCGGCGGAGGCCGTGAGCGCCCGCAAGGAGCGGATCACGAAGTCGGTCGGCGAGCTTCAGGAGTCGCTTGATTACCTTCGACTCAGCGTCAAGTACCTCATCTTCGACCTTGAAGCCACTCGTCGCGAGAATGCATATCTCCGCAAGATGATCGAACAGAGCAACCGCGAGGCTGAGCGTCGTCGCCGTGATGGCGAGACCGAAGGAACCGACGACGCCGACTGAGCATCGACCATCGCCCATCAGCGGTCGTGCCCCGACAGGACTCCCTCTCACGAAGGCGAGTCGACGACGCGGGCCGATCCGGACATCCCGCCGAGCTCATCACGAGAGCGTCGGTTGGGGATGGGGGCCATGGCCGCTGACGTTCCGCCGACCCGTGCGAGGCAGCACGAACGGCATCGCTGCGAGCGAAACGACCCGCCACGGATGGCGGGTCGTTTCCATAGGCGACTCGTGCGTGCGGGAAGGCCGACTCAGCAGAGTTCGCTACTGACCTTGTAGCGGCTGGCGAGCTCGCGGAGCGAGGCAGCCTGCGAGGCGGTCTCCTCGGCGGCCGCCGCCATTTCCTCGGTCTGGGCCGCGGTGCGACCGGTGACCTCGTCGAGGGACTGCACCCGGAGGGTGATGTCGGCGATGCCGTTGGCTTCCTCGCCGGTCGAGCGGGCGATCGAGTTGAGGAGTTCCTTCACCTGGGTGGTCGCGCTCCCGATCTCGCCCAGCGACTGGTCGACGCGGACAGCCAGCTCGGCGCCGCGCCGGGCGCGATCGACGCTCGACTCGATCATCTCGGTCGTATTGCTCGCCGCCTGCGCCGAACGCAGGGCCAGCGAACGAACCTCGTCGGCGACGACCGCGAAGCCCTTCCCCGCCTCGCCGGCCCGGGCCGCCTCGACCGCGGCGTTGAGGGCGAGGAGGTTGGTCTGGAAGGCGATCTCGTCGATGACCTTGATGATCCGGGAGATCTCCCCCGAGCCCTGGAGAATCGCCTGCATCGCCTCGTTCATGCGCGACATCTCCTGACGTCCCCGATCGACGGCGGCGTGCGAGGAATCCCCGAGGGCCGTCGCCTGCTGGACGGTCGCGTTCGTGGCCTCGATCGTTCCGGCGAGCGTCGCGAGCTTCCGGGAGATCGCATCGAGGTCCGAGGCCTGCATCGTCGCGTCGCCGGCGACCGCCTGGGTCGAGGTCGAGACCATTGCCGAGCCGGCGTCGATCTGCGAGGCGCCGCTGCGAACCTCGGCGACGGTGCGCTCGACACGATCGACGAACGCGTCGAACCAGTGGGCGAGATCGCCCAGCTCGTCGTTGCGGCCGTCGTGCACGCGCTTGGTGAGATCCGCCTCGCCCTCGGCGATGTCGCGGAGCCGGACGGTCATCGCCTGAATCGGACGCATCAGCCGATGGGCGATGATGAGTGCTGCGGTGAGCATGACGATTGCGCCGGCGGCCATCACCGCGAGAAGTTCGGCCCGAATCGTGCTGATCGTCGACATCGTCTCGTCCCCGTCGGCCAGGGCGATCGCTGACCAATGGAGTCCGGGATAGCCGGCGGCCCCCAGTTCGGGCGCGAATCCGCCGTGGTGGAGCTTGGTGGATCCGGGTGGGATCCACTCGCCGTGACCGCTCTTGCCCGCGGCCGCGTCGATCGCGGGCTGCCAGCCGGTGCTTGCGAGCTTCAGGGGTGCGACGGTGCGCGTGCTCGGATCGGCGTTCCCGGCATGGGCGGTCGAGGGATCCCACACGCAGATGGCCGTGCCGGTGCGGTCGAGCACGGTCAGGGAGGTGCTTGCGAGGCCCTGTGCGGCGTAGCTCTGATAGGTCGCGTCAACCAAGGCCTCGACGGCATCCCAGCGCATCCAGTTGCACCAGACGGCGACGGTCGCGCCGCTGGCGTCCTTGACCGGAGTGGCGAACGTCATGCACATGCCTTCGCTGCCTGTCACGTCGTGCAGGAGCGTGTCGCGGTAGGGATCGCTGACCACCGTGCCGGTCAGGGTGGGCGAGGTCAGGAACGCTCCTTTGATCGCATTCCGAAACCAGGGAGTGTCGCCGAACTGCTGGGCCATGACCTGCTCAACCTTGACCGGGCCGCCGCTTGGGGTCTTCTGGTTGCAGGCGATGACCTTGCCCGTCGGGTCCACCATCACCATCAGCTCATAGATCCCGTAGAGCGAGGCGTAGCTGTTCATCGCCTCGTGGATCGGCGTGGCGCGGTCGGTCGCGTACCAGTCGCTGCGCTCGAGCACGGTGCGATTGGCGGCGAAGGCCTGGGCGTCGCCATAGCGCTCGAAGAGGAACCGATCGATCTTGTCGAGCATGTCGGCGCTGGTCTGCTGGAACCGCGTGCCGATGCCTTCACTGATCGTGGTCGTCGCCGTGTATGCCACGATCCCGACGCCAGCCGCGGGAAGAACCCCCGCGGCGAGAAATGCGACAGCCAACTTCGTCTTGAATCGCACGGTGCATACCCCCTGGAAGCAGGACGACATGGAGTTGCCGTCGTCTGCGGGTACGCCGATCGACCGAACGAGTGGGTAGATGAACGCAGTTTCAGGCATTACGCTCGGCAGCCTGCGCACTGTCCTCTCTGTTCCGGTTGTCGGGCTCTGTCTGCGATCGCACCCTCCAGACGGCGCCGTCAGCCCTCCCAATCGCGCGAATCCAACCATTGGCTCAAGAGGGCTCCCGTCAGCAGCCACCGGTATAGTCCGACGCGATCCCCATGAGACCACACCGATGACCGACGTCCCGGCCGCGCCGGCTGCCCTTCAGGTTCGCGATCTACGCTTTCGCTTCGGCCGGGGCGAGGCTGCGTCGGCTGCCGGGGGATTCGAACTTGCCGTCGACTCCTTTCGGGTCGACGCGGGAACCGAAGTGCTGCTCACCGGAGGCAGTGGCTCGGGAAAGAGCACGCTCCTCCAGCTCATCGCCGGCCTTCTGGATCCCGATGCGGGAAGCGTCGCCATCGCCGGCACCGACATTCACCGTCTTCGCGGCGCCGCCCGCGACCATTTCCGCGGTCGCTCGATCGGCATGATCTTCCAGACGTTCCACCTCGCGCTGGGCTTCAGTGCCCGGGAGAACGTCATGCTCGCCCTCCTCTTCGGTGCGCCCGATCCGAAGGCCGTTCCCCACGGTCATGCGGCACGGGCCGAGGAGCTGCTCACGCATCTGGGCATCGAGCGCCTTGACGCGAAGGTCGAGACGATGAGCGTCGGCCAGCAGCAGCGCGTCGCCGTCGCCCGAGCGTTGGCCTGCCATCCGCCGCTGGTTCTCGCCGACGAACCGACCGCGAGCCTCGACCCGCCGAACGCGACGCGGGCGATCCAGCTCATTCGGGCCACCTGCCGCGAGCAGGGCGCGTCGCTGGTGTGCGTGAGCCATGATCCCTCGCTCATCCCGCTCTTCGACCGTCACGTCGACCTTGCCTCGATCGTCCATGCCGGGCCGGCGCGGAGGGAGCGATGAGCGACTTCACGATTGTCCTTCGCTCCCTGCGGGCGCGGCTCTTCTCGACGATCGTCACGGTCATCACCGTGGCAATCGCCGTCGCCCTCCTGCTCACGCTGCTCTCGCTCAAGAGTGCGGGGAACAGGGCGTTCCTTCGCGGCAGCGGCAACGCCCATCTCCTCGTGAGCGCCGACGCGAGCCCGATCGTGTCGGTCCTCAACGCGATCTTCTATGCGGGCGCCCCGGCACGTCCGATGCTCCCCGCGAAGTTCGACGAGCTGCGCGGCAGCTTCCCGTGGGCCTGGGTGGTCCCAATCCAGCAGGGCGACAGCTACAAGGGCTTCCCGACCCTGGCGACGGTGCCTGAGTTCTTCACCAAATTCGAGCCGGTCGAAGGCGAGCCCTGGCAATTCGCGGAGGGCCGGGCCTTCGAGCGGAATTTCGAAACGGTGATCGGCGCTGCCGTGGCGAGGGAGACCGGGCTCAGACTGGGCGCGACGCTGCTCTTCACGCACGGCGCCAGCGACGAGCACGGTCACGTCCACGCCGACTATGCCTTCACCGTGGTCGGGATCCTTGCGCCCTCGGGCTCCGCCCACGATCGCACGCTCTTCTGTTCGCTTGCCTCGACGTGGATCCTGCACGCCCACGATCGACATGAGCGCGAGGAAGCGGCGGCGGGAGCGGGCACCGACGGTGAACACGAGGCGAAGCTCACCGAGGCGGACCTCATCGACGAGGATCGGAAGATCACCGGCGTCCTGCTCCGATTGCCGACGCGGCCCGGTTCGAACGTCTCGACGGCGATGCAGGCCGAGTTCGACCGGCTGCGCCGCGACCCGACCATCACGGTGGCGAACCCGGCGTTCGAAATCCAGAAGCTCCTCGGCATCGTCTCGCGCGTCGATGTCCTCTTCGTGGCCATGGCGGTCGCGATTCTCGTGGGCAGCGCGATCTCGATTCTGGTGGCGCTCTACAACTCGATGCACGAGC
Organism: Phycisphaerales bacterium; assembly: GCA_044220875.1. Taxonomy (GTDB): domain Bacteria; phylum Planctomycetota; class Phycisphaerae; order Phycisphaerales; family SM1A02; genus JAEUIT01. Next base: position 273,398 of record JBGAQH010000005.1, read on the forward strand.
GCCGTCGCCAGATCGCGCTCTTCCGCGTCCTTGGCTGCAGCCGGGGCCGCATCGTGGGACTGGTGCTGACGGAATCGGCCCTGCTCGGGGTCCTCGGAGCCATTTCGGGCCTGGTCTTCAGCGTCGCGGGGACCGCTGCGGCGGCCGCATACCTGAAGCACCAGGTCGGACTCGTCTTCGGGCTGGGCGTCGATCCGCGGGAGGCGATCATCGTCGTCGCCGCCACGGTGACGCTTGCGTCGTTGGCGGGAGTTCTCCCCGCAGCGCTGGCATATCGCACGCCGGTCGGCGACACTCTGCGACCTTCCGCCTGAGGTGGGCGCTCGCGTCGCGCCGCACTGCCCGAACTCGTCCCCAACGAAACGCACCGCATGAAGTGGTTCTGGAGCATCCTGGGCATCGTGGTGGCGATCGCCGTCGTCGTCGCGCTGCAGCCGCCGCGCGGCGCTCGCGTCGATCCGGTGGCCGAACCCGATGCGGACGGGACGATTCGGGCGATGGAGAAGAGCGTGGCGAAGCCCGCCGCCGACGCGGCATCCTCGGGCGATGCGCTGGCCAAGGAACTCATGACGCCGCGGGCCGAGGCCGCCGCGAAGCCGATCGCCTCGGAGCCGGCCGGAGCGAGTCCTGCGCCCGCGGCGCCCGCAACTGGCGGCGAGACCCTTCGCGACGGACTCGATCGCGTGATTCCGAACGCGACGGTGAAGCCGAGCTCGCTGGTGCGAAAGCCTGACGGTTCAATCGTCGCCGACGGCAAGTGGACGGTGCGCGGCGAGGGAACGGAGCAGAATCCCTACATCGTTCCGTGGGAACTGCTCACCAGCGCGATGGAGACCTATCAGCCGCGGGCCCAACTGCGGGACATCCCGCAACGGATCGCCTTCCTCGACGGTAAGCGGGTCCGCATCGACGGCTACCTGATCTTCCCGCTGATCGCGCAGGAGGCGAAGGAATTCCTGGTGACCTTCAACCAGTGGGATGGCTGCTGCATCGGCGTGCCTCCCTCGGCCTACGACGCGATCGAGGTGAATCTCGCGTCGAGCATGCCCCTCAACCGACGACATGGACTTCTCTTCGGTGGGGTGGAGGGCGTGCTGCATGTCGCTCCGCTTCTCTCCGAAGGCTGGATGTACGGCCTCTATGCGATGGACAACGCATCGCTCAAGCTGGAGCTCTGACCCTTCATGGCCCACCCTTTCGCTTCCGCCGCTCGCGCTCCGCACGCGCGTTCCATCGTCCGGTGTTTCGGCGTCGCACACGCATTGATGGTCGGCGGCGTCGCGACGGCGACGTTCGGCGTCGCCGCAGCGTCGCCCACGAGCGTTCTCGCCCGCCCCTCGATCACCGCAACGCTGCTTGAGGGCTACCGCGACGCGGCGGGCCTGCTCGCCGACGCGAAGTCGCTCGCGGGCGCGAACGTCGAGGTGGTCACGATCGGCCGGTCGCGCGAAGGACGCGAACTGGTGGCGGTGCGCCTCGGGGCGAACGGCACCGCGGCCCGACCGGCGATCCTCATCGCCGCCGATCTCGACGGACTTCACCTCGTCGGCGCCGAAGTCGCGCTCCGCGTCGCCAAGACCATCCTCTCGCAGGAGACCCTCGCGAAGCGTCCCGATCTCTTCGAGAAGGTGACGATCTGGATCGTGCCCTGCGTCAATCCCGACGCGCTCGAAGCGACCCTGCACGGACCGAATCCCCAGCGCGGCACGCTGCGTCCGGTCGACGACGACCGCGACGGCGCGACCGACGAGGACGGACCGCGCGACATGGACAGTGATGGCGTCGTGCTTGAGATGCGGGTGAAGAACCCGCCGCCCCCCTACGTCGCCACGCTCATCGCCGACACGACCGACGCTCGGCTCATGAAGGCGCCCGAGACCGGTGTCGCCGCGAAGGGCTTCGAAGCGCCGCTTTATGCCGTGCTGCCGGAAGGCGACGACGTCGACGGCGACGGCCGCATCGCCGAGGATGGCCGCGGCGAGGTCGACCTCAATCGCAACTTCCCCCACCGCTATCCCGAGCTCAGCAAGGATGCCGGACCCAACGCCGTGTCGGAGCCCGAGTCGAAGGCGCTTGCGGACTTCGTGCTCGCCCATCCCGAGATCGTTGCGGCAATCACCTACGGGCGCCATGATTCGCTCGTCAAGGTGCCCGAGGGCCGCGACAACGACGCGACCGGACGCACGCCGCTCGTGCATGGCGCGGGCGACATCGAGCTCTATCAGGCGATCGGCAAGCTCTATCGGGACACCACCGGCCAGGCTCGCTCCGGCAATGCCGACAACGAGGGCGCCTTCTGGCTATGGCTTGCGGACCATCGCGGCATCCTGAGCGTCGCGAGCACCGTGTGGGGTCGTCCTGATCTGCCGAAGGAGGAGCCGGCGAAGGGACCCGATGCGCCACCAGCGGCAGCGGACGGCAAACCTGCACCCGACAGCAAGCCCGCTGCCGCGCCGCCGCCATCCGCTCCGGCGAAGCCAGAGCCCGCGCCGGAGGAGAAGCCGATTCTCCGGCCCGCGATGGTGACGGAGGCCGACGCAGAGCACGACGCCGAGCACGACGCAGAGCACGACGCAGAGCACGACGAGGAACTCTCGTCCGCTGGCTTTCAGAATGTGCCCGCATCTGCAGCGGCCCAAACCCCCGCTGGCCAGACGCCGGCGCAGGGCGGACCCGCAGGCGGCGGCGCGGGTGGCCGACAAGGTGGTCCTCCCGGGGGCGGGCCGGGTGGTCCGGGTGGCGGTCAGGGTGGAGGACAGGGCGGCGGCGGCCGCGGGCGTCGCGGCGGATTCGGTCCGGGTGGCCCCGGCGGCGGATTCCAGCCGCGCGGCGGACCGCAGGCAGCGCAGAGCTCGAGCGCCAGCGACGCCGAAGGCGCCGAGTGGCTCGCCTACAGCGACAAGATGCGCGGCGGCATCGGCTTCGTCGCCTGGCACGAGGTCGCCCATCCGGTCTTTGGCTTCGTCGAGATCGGCGGCTTCCATCCCCTCTTCAAGCTCAATCCGCCGGCGAGCGAATTCGACGCCCTCGCGGCGAAGCAGGCTGCGTTCCTCCTCGAGCTCGTCGATCGCCTGCCGTCGCTCACCATTCCGACGCCGACCGTGACCTCGATCGGCGGCGGGCTCTACCGCATCGAAGCGTCGGTCATGAATGCCGGCCGCCTGCCGACGATGCCGGCGATGGGCGTCACGACCCGCGCCCGTGCCCCGATCGTCGCCCGCATCTCGACCGCGATCGACGCGATCGTCAGCGGCGAGCGCGTTCGCAAGATCGAGTCGATGGCACCGGGCGCCCGCGTCGGGCTCGACTGGATCGTTCGGGCCGCGCCCGACGAGGTCATCACCATCTCGATCGGCAATGCCGAGTATGGTCAGCGCGCCTTCAGCGTGAAGAACGGATCGCTTGTGGAGGGTTCCCGCTAATGCACCGCCTCATCACCCACGTCGCGTCACGCCTGGTCGTGGCCGTCGCCGCCTGTGGCGCGTTTCTTCCGGCGGCCTCGAGCGCCAACGCCCAGCAGCAGCTCAAGGGCAAGGTCGACATCGCCTTCGACCGCTACTACGACTACGAGGAGCTCGTCGGTCTCTGCAAGAAGCTCGCCGACGCCTATCCCGAGATGGCGACGCTCAAGGAGCTCGGCAAGACCGTGCAGGGACGGCCGCTGGTCGTCCTCATCATCAACAACCCGAAGACCGGGCCGGACACGGCCAAGCCGGCGATGTACATCGACGGCAACATCCACGGCAACGAGATCCAGGCCGGCGAGGTCGTGGTGTACACGGCGTGGTACCTCCTCAGCGCCTACGGCTCGGTCGAGCCGCTGACCAAGGTGCTCGACGAGAGCGCGTTCTACCTGATCCCCTCGATCAATCCCGACGGTCGGGCCTACTGGTTCGCGGGCATCAACAACTCGAGCTCGAGTCGCGGCGGCCAGAAGCCCGTCGACAACGATCGCGATGGCGTCGCCGACGAGGACGGTCCGGAGGATCTCGATGGCGACGGTTCGATCGGCGTGATGTGGCGGCCGGATCCGAATGGGACGCACAAGCGAAGCGAGACCGATCCGAACACGATGGTGCCGGTCACCCCCGAGGTCATGCCCGACGGCACGATCCGCCGCGGACAGTGGAGCTTCGCCGGCAGCGAGGGCATCGACAACGACGGCGACGGGCAGGTGAACGAGGATGGTCCCGGCGGCTATGACCCGAACCGCAACTGGCCCGCGGACTGGCAGCCCAACCATGTGCAGGATGGAGCGGGCGAATATCCGCTTTCGCTGCCCGAGTCGCGGGCCGTCGCCGCATTCGTCGACGAGCATCCGAACATTGCCGCCGGACAGAGCTACCACAACGCGGGCGGCATGATTCTCCGCGGCCCCGGCGCCCAAGAGCGCGAGAACGTCTATGGCGGCCGCGATCGCGCGACCTACGACGCGATCGGCACCGTCGGGGAGCAGATGCTTCCCTTCTACCGCAAGATGGTCATCTGGTCGGACCTCTATACGGTGCACGGCGGCTTCATCAACTACCTCGCCGAAACGCGCGGCGTCGTCTCGTTCACGAACGAGCTCTGGCACGAGAACCTGATCATGAAGAACGGCGCTGCCCCGACGGAGGAGCAGGACCGGATCTGGCGCGACACGGTCCTCTTCGGCCAGACCAAGACGCCCCTGACCGAATACAAGCATCCCACGCTCGGGACGGTGCTGGTGGGCGGCAGCACCAAGTATTCCTCGCGCATCCCCCCGCCGTTCATGGTCGAGGAGGAGCATCACCGGAACTTCGCCTTCACGATGTTCCACGCCGCGCAGATGCCCAAGCTCCGCTTCGTCGGCGTCGAGACCAAGGACCTCGGCAACGGGCTCTGGCAGGTCGACGTCGAGATCGCCAACGATCGGCTCATCCCGACCCGAACGGAGCGGGCCGCGACCAAGGGAATCGGCCAGCCCGATCGCCTGAAGCTCAGCGGGCCGAAGGTCCTTCTGGCCGGCTTCGTGCGGAGCCGCTTCGACAAGACCATCGCCGAGCAGCGCTATCGCCCGGCGACGCTCGAGGTCGACGACGGCATTCCCGGGCGCAGCTCGCGCTTCTTCCGCTTCCTGGTGAACGCCGCGGCCGGCGATTCGGTCGGGCTCAGCTACGTCGCCGAGAAGGCCTCGCCCATCACGACGACGGTGACGCTGGCCCAGCCGGCTCCCTCGCCGCCGCCTCCGGCGGGCAAGTGACGCCAGCCCGTGACGGTTGACCACGCCAGCGAACGCGATCGGCCGGACGTCCACGCGGAGGAGTCGGTGGACGTTGTGGTCGTCGGCGCCGGCGCCGCAGGGCTCATGACCGCGATCTGGGCGGCGCGCGCCGGGCCGGGCCTGCGGGTCGTCGCGCTCGACGGGGCGAAGACGCTCGGGGCGAAGATCCTCGTCGCCGGCGGAGGCCGCTGCAACGTCACCCACGATGTCGTCGACGAGCGGGCGTACGCGGGCTCGACGCCGCCAGCGATTCGCAACGTGCTTCGGCAGTTCGGCGTGAAGGAGACGGTTGCCTTCTTCGCCGAGCTCGGTGTCGAACTGAAGCGCGAGGAGACGGGAAAGCTCTTCCCGGTGACCGATCAGGCCCGAACCGTGCTCGAGGCGCTCCTGCGCGCGGCCCGCGAGGCGGGCGCGGAGATTCGTCATCCGCGCCGGGTCCTTGATGTCGAAGCGACGCCAGCGGGCTTCATCGCGCGCGGCGAATGGGGCGCGATGCGGGCCCGGCGTCTCGTCCTCGCAACCGGGGGCAAGGCCCTTCCCAAGAGCGGTTCGGATGGCGCGGGCTACGAGTGTGCTCGCCGATGTGGCCATTCCGTCACGCCGCACGTATTTCCGGCGCTCGTCCCGCTTCTTCTTCCCGAGGGTCATCCGCTCCGCGAATTGACGGGCATCTCCTTCGAGGCGGAGCTGCGGCTTGTGCTCTCCACGGGGGCCGTCTCGGTCCGCTTCACCGATGCAACGCTCTGTACCCACTTCGGCCTCTCGGGCCCCTGCGTCCTCGACATCAGTCGGTACCTCGCCGACGCCCGACGTCGTGACCCCGGCGCACACCTCACCATGAACGTCCTGCCCACCACGACCACCGAGGACCTGGACGCAGCGCTTCACGCCGCCGCCGGGAGCACGCCCTTGGGGTTTCTGCGCGGCCGCCTGCCCGAGCGGCTGGTGCGGGTTCTCTGTGCGATTTCGGGCATTGACCCGATGGCGAACCTCCGCCAGACCCCCAAGGCCCTCCGGCGGCGATTCGCCCAGACCGTGACGGCACTCCGCCTCGATCCGGTCGGCGACCGAGGGTTCGCCCACGCGGAAGTGACCGCGGGTGGCGTACCGCTCGCCGAGGTGCGACTGGCGTCGATGGAGAGCCGATTGACGCCGGGCCTGCATCTGGTCGGCGAACTGTGCGATGTCGACGGGCGCATCGGCGGCTTCAATTTCCAGTGGGCCTGGGCGTCGGGCTTCGTCGCGGGAAATGCGATCGGCGCCGAATTGCGTCGAGCTACCCCTTGAGTGTTGACCGCTCCTCCTGCACCATGGCGGATCTCGTGGATCTCTACAACGCCCAACCCGTCGTCGTTTGGGACCGGCCCGCTGCATTGGCGGTCCAGGTGGACCCGGCTGACGATGGCCTCGGTTGGCATCTCATGGCGGTGAATGCGTCGCTTGAGCCAATTGAGGGAGACGTTCAGGTCGAGTGGCGACTCCCTGAATCGGCGCGCGACAAGGTACTGATCTTCTCGACCAACGCGATTGCGATCCAACGATCGTTCGTGGTCGATTCGGTGATGCTGAATCGCCCCGAGTCCTTCATTCACCTGTGGATGGGCGAGCGATTCACCGTCTCCCTGCAGCCTGGCGAGTTCGTTGAGCTGACCGGCACGCTGATGGGCTCGCCCGACATCGACCAGGATGGCGTGGTGGACAGCGGCGACATCGCGGACATCCTCGCCGCCTGGGGAGGGAACTGCTGTCAGGCCGACGTCAATTGCGACGGTGAAGTGCGGATCGAGGATCTGACGCTCGTGCTCGGCGCCTTGGGTGGCTGAGCGGCGACGCTGCGCGATCCTCGGGCACGCGCTCCATCGGCGCGCCGCAATGGGACAGGCGCGCCGCAATGGGACAGGTGGGATTCGAACCCACGTCTTGGCGATTATGAGTCGCTGGCTCTGGGCCACTGAGCTACTGTCCCGCCCGCCCTCCGCCGCCGTGACGAGCGGAGGATGAGGCCGGGGCTCGCGAGCATACTGCGCACTTTGTGGTCGTGATGGCGTGCCCTCGGCGCCCGCGCGCGGTCGATTGGGACTATCTTCTCGCACCACGATGACAATGCCCCGTTCGGGTGTGTTTGCGCGTCCCATCGAACCTCCGGAAGTGGCGGTCGAGGTCGGCGGCATCGTGAAGAGCTTTCCCGCGACCCGGGCCCTGGATGGCGTCTCGCTCGCCTTCGGCCGCGGCGAGGTCCATGGGCTGGTCGGCGAGAACGGCGCCGGCAAGTCGACGCTGATGAAGATCCTGGCCGGCCTCATCGAGGCCGACGAGGGGGAGATCCGCGTCGCCGGCAAGACGGTCTCGATCGGCTCGGTCGCCGACGCCAACGCCCTCGGGATCGCGATGATCCATCAGGAGCTGAATCTCGTCGGCTCGCTGTCGGTCGCCGAGAACATCTTTCTCGGCCGCGAGCCGCGCTCCTTCGGATTTGTCCGCCGGCGTCGGATGGAGGCGGCGGCGGCGTCGCTGCTCGTGAACGTCGGGGCGAGCATCGATCCGCGCACGACCGTCGATCGCCTCTCGGTCGCCGAGCAGCAGCTGGTCGAGATCGCGAAGGCGCTCGCCGCCGACGCCCGCTTCATCATCATGGACGAGCCGACCGCGGTCCTCTCCGCCCGCGAGACCCGTTCGCTGTTCTCGCTCATTCGGCGGCTCTCCGCCAACGGCTCGACGGTGATCTACATCTCGCACCTCCTGCCCGAGGTGCTCTCGCTCTGCCACCGCATCTCGGTGCTGCGCGACGGGAAGCTCGTCACCACGGTTCTGCCCAAGGAATCGACCGAGGCCAGCCTCGCATCGCTCATGGTCGGACGCGAGCTCGCCGACGTCTTCCCGCGAAAGCTCCCGCCCCCGGCGGTGTCCGTCGCCGCCCTCGAACTCCGCGCGATCGCCGTGGACCCGATCGTCCGCGACGTGTCGCTTCGCGTCGCGCCCGGCGAGATCGTCGGCATCGCCGGGCTCGTCGGCAGCGGTCGCACCGAGACGGCCGAGGCGGTCGTCGGCATCCGCCGGATCAGCGCGGGCTCGATCAGCGTCGGCGGCGCCCCGGTCCGCTTCCGCAACCCCTGCGAGGCGCTGGCCGCGGGAGTCGTCTACGTCTCCGAGGACCGCAAGGGGCGCGGCGTGCACCTGGAGATGAGCTGCGTCGAGAACCTCACGCTCGCCCATCTCGCCGCGTACGGGGCGATCTTCCCCAGCCGGTCGCGCGAGCGGGCCGCGGCCCGCCACTGGATCGATCGCCTCGCCATCCGCTGCGCTGACATGAACGCGCCGATCCGGACGCTCTCCGGCGGCAACCAGCAGAAGTTCGCGGTCGCCAAATGGCTCGACGCGAACCCGAAGGTGGTGATCCTCGACGAGCCGACGCGGGGCATCGACCTCGGCGCCAAGCGCGAGATGTACGGCCTCATCGCCGAGCTCGCCTCGCACGGACTCGCCTGCGTCGTGATCTCGAGCGAGTTGCCCGAACTGTTAGGTCTTTGCCATCGCATCGCCGTGATGCGTCAGGGGCACATCGTCGGAGAGGTCGAGGGAGCATCGATGACCGAGGAGCGAATCATGTACCTGGCCGCGGGCGTTGACCTGGGACGAAGGAGCGCATGATGGCCGCCACCGATCCCTCCGCCGGCGCGGCCCACGCCGCAGCGGCGATTCTCGGCGGGCGCCGGACCGCGGTGCAGCGGACGCTCGTCTTCCTCGAGCGCTACGGCGTCCTGGTCGCCTTCGTCGCGCTCTTCCTGTGGAGCGCCCTCTTCGCCGAGAGCGCCGAGACGTTCCGACGGCCGGAGAACCTCCGGAACATCCTCAACCAGAACGCCGCGACGGGCATCGTCGCGGTGGGGATGACGCTGGTCATCGTCGCCGGCGGGATCGACCTCTCGGTCGGCAGCATCATGGGACTGGCCGGCGCCGTCGGCATCGTGGTCATGAACCGCTGCATCGCCTCGGAGACCTCCGAGCTGACCGCGGTCCTCTGCGGCGGAGGCGTAGGACTCCTGATCGGCCTCGCGTGCGGCGCGACGAACGGACTGCTCGTGACCCTCGGACGGCTGCCGGCGTTCATCGCCACGCTCGGCGGTCTCTCCGCGTATCGATCCATCACGCTGGCCCTCGCCGACGGCGGCGAGCTGCGGGCCGGCGCCACCGACGTGCTGACCGCGATCGGCCGCGGCGGCGTGCCGATCGTGCCCGGGTGGCTCATGGCCAGCGGCGAGCCGCTGGTCTTCTACTGGAACATCGTGCTCTTCCTCGTCGTCGCGATCGCAGGTCAGGTCGTGCTGGGCATGACCCGCTACGGTCGGCATGTCGTCGCCGTCGGCGGCAACGAGACCGCGGCGCGATACTCGGCCATCGCCGTCGAGCGGGTCCGCTTTGCGGCGTACGTCATCATCGGCGTGCTCGCCTCGGTCGCCGGGCTCATGCTGACCGCCCGCAACAACTCGATGTCGGCGTCGCAGCTTGGCGTGTCGATGGAGCTCGACGCGATCGCGGCGGTGGTCATCGGCGGCACGAGCATGAGCGGCGGCAAGGGACGCGTCTGGGGAACTGTCCTAGGCGTCCTCATCCTCGCGATCATCAATAACATGCTCGTCGTCGCCGAGGTTTCGCCCTATTGGCAGGGCTGCGTGAAGGGCGTGATCATCCTTCTCGCCGTCCTCATCCAGCGCGGCCGACGCTAACGCTTCGCTCAACACGTCACCCGTTCCCCCGCACTTCCGAGGTTTCGCATGTCCCTGTCCCGTCGTCAGTCGCTCGGTGCCCTTGCCGCCTCCGCCCTCGCCGCCCCCGCGATGGCCGCCGCCGCGGGCCAGTCGGGGAGCCAGCCCGGCAAGAAGGTCGTCATCGGCATCAGCGTGCCCGCCGCCGACCACGGCTGGACCGCGGGCGTGATCTGGTGGGCGAAGCAGGCGATGGCCCTCTATCCGAGCATCGAGTTCATGCTCATGCCGGCCCCGACGCCGGAGAAGCAGATCGCCGTGCTCGAGACCATGATGGTCAAGGGCGTCGACGGACTCGTGATCCTCGCGACGGAGAGCGCCCCGCTCACGCCGACCGCGAAGGACGCCAAGGCCAAGGGCATCCTCGTCGTGAACGTCGATCGCGGCTTCCTCGAGCCTGCGGCAGACATTTTCATCGAGGGGGACAACAAGGCCTTCGGCCGCAAGTCCGCCCAGTTCATGGTCGACGAGTTCAAGCGCCGCGGAACGGTGCACCCGAAGGTCATCATCCTCGAGGGCATCCCCTGCACCGTGAACACCGACCGCGTCACCGCGGCGCTGGAGGTCTTCAAGGCCGGCGGCGTCGAGGTCGTCGGCCAGGCGAGCGGCAACTGGAACCGCCAGAAGGCGCTCGAGGTCATGGAGACGCTGCTGGTCAAGAACGCCAAGGTCGACGCCGTCTGGGCAAGCGACGACGACATGGCCCTCGGCGCCGAGCAGGCGATCAAGGAGGCCGGCCGCGAGAAGCAGATGTGGATCCTCGGCGGCGCCGGCATGAAGGACATCATCAAGAAGGTGATGGAGAAGGATCCGATGTACCCGGCGGACATCACCTATCCCCCGTCGATGATCGCCATCGGCATCCAGCTCGCGGTCGGCATCCTCCGCGACGGCCAGCGGGCGAAGGTCCTGCAGTTCATGCCCAAGCACCTGATGATCGACGTCGAGCTCATCACGCCGGAGAACGCCCGGTCCTACTACTTCCTCGACAACGTCTACTGACCTCGGCGGACGAATCGTTAGGGCAGGAAGCGGCGACGCATCTCGGGCGTCGCGAGGCCGCAGGCGTCGGCGCGGGCGAACCAGCGGTGGCGGCGCCGCGCGACGAATCGGTACGCGCCGTCCCGGACCGCCGAGGGGACGACGCGGCAGCACGCGCCGAGGAATCCCCAAGCGCCGCCGAGATGGCCGGCCAGGGCCAGCGCCGCGTCGCCCTGCCGGTGCAGGCCGCGCCCGTCGAGGAGCACCATCGTCGAGAGATCCTCGGGCTTCGGCTCTCCCAGGGCCGCGTAGGTCGTGCCCTGCAGCGGCGCGAAGCGTAGGACGCCGCGCCGGTCTCGGCGAAGCGCCCACGCGACCGTCGCGGCGCAGAGCCCGCAGTCGCCGTCGTAGAAGAGGATGGGCTCGGTGGTGGGCATGGCGTTAGGTCGATGGCTCGAGGGACCACCCCTCGACGTCGATGCCGTCGCTGGCGAGGAGGTGCGGCGGGCCGAGCGTCTCCGCGCCCGACGCGGCGATGAGGCTGTCGTCCAGCGCGAGCAGCTCCGCCCGTCGAAGCGCCCAGGGCGCATGGGCCACGCGGCCGCGGGCGATGCGCCCGAAGCGCCGCGCGAAGAGCCAGTAGCGTTCGGTGAGGAAGTGTTCGAGCGACCCCGGCCGAGACTCGGGCAGCGCCTCGCCGCGGCGCCAGCGGATGTGCGAGCGCCGCCCGCTCACCACGCGGCGCAGCCGATAGTCGGTCTCCTCGCCCCTTCGCTCGATCGCGATGTCGCTCCAGACATAGGGCAGGCTCCAGGTGAGGCGGGCCCCGAGGACCGGCAGCAGGCTCGCCGCGTCGAGCGAGAAGAACCAGACCCCCTGAACGCCGGCGTGGCGCACGTAGGTGCGAACGTTGCACTCCGGGAACTGCCGCAGCCATGCGAGGTCGGGCATGCCGCGGAAGCGCGTCTCGCGCATCTCAAAGGGCACGAGAGCGATGAACGCTCGCCCGTCGAAGAGATCAAGCTCGAGTTCCGCAGGCACCAGCCGCCGCAGGAGCGCGACGTTCACCTCCCAATGGATGAAGAGAAGGTCGTGCCAGCGCATGCGGACGTCGGGGGGAGCGTCGGTCATGCCCGCCGCTCCCTGGCAAGCGTGGCCTTCAGCCGAAGGGCGTTGCCGACCACGCATACGTCGCTCATGGCCATTGCCCCGGCGGCGACCAGCGGGCCTTTCGAGCCCAGGAGCGCGAACGCCGCGAGCGGAATCGCGATGCCGTTGTAGAGGAACGCGAAGGTAAGGTTCTGGCGGACGCAGCGCATGGTCGCTCGGGCGATGTGCAGGAATCCCGCGACGGCGCGGGGATCGTCAACGAGCAGGACGACCGGCGCCGCTTCGATCGCCACCGCCGCGCCGCGCCCCATGGCGACGCCGACGTCGGCCGTGGCCAGCGCCGCCGCGTCGTTGATGCCGTCGCCGACCATCAGCGAGCCGCGGCCCACCTGCCGAATGAGAGCGGCCTTCGAGGCCGGCGTCTGATCGGCGAAGACCTCCGACTCGTCGAGGCCGACCGTGCGGGCGATGCCGCGAGCCGGGCCGACGCGATCGCCGGTGAGCATGCGCACCGCAATCCCCCGCTCCCGGAGCGCCCGCACGGCCTCGGCTGCGGTGGCCCGCGGCTGGTCGGCGACGGTGATGCGCCCGATGACGCGATCGTCACGCTCGACCCGGCAGGAGGCGGCATCGTCGCGGAGCACCGCGACCCGTCGCTCGCCGATCCGGCCTCGCACTCCTTCACCGGGCATCGCGACGAAATCGGTGATGGTCTGCAGGTCGACCCCCTCGGCCTCCGCGCGGCGCAGGATCGCGTGGGCGATCGGATGTTCGCTGGTGCGCTCGACGCTCGCGGCGACCGCAAGCACCTCGACGGGCACCGTCGGCGCCTCCGCCTCGATCGACACCACCTCGGGGCGACCGATCGTCAGCGTGCCGGTCTTGTCGAAGAGGACGACCTCGGTCGCTGCGGCCCGCTCGAGCGTGGCGGCGTCCTTGATCAGCATGCCCCGCCTGCTCGCCTCGCCCGTGCCGACCATCACGGCCATGGGCGTCGCGATGCCCAGGGCGCAGGGACAGGAGATGACCAGGACGGTCGTTGCCGCAAGCACGCCGGTCATCGGCGACCCGGCGAGGGACCAGCCGACGAGCGTGAGAAGCGCGATGAGCAGGACGCCCGGCACGAAGATCGACGAGATCCGGTCGGCGAGGCGCTGAACCGGGGCCTTGCTCGATTGGGCTCGCTGCACGAGCGCCGCGATGCGGGCCAGGCTCGTTCGGCTGCCCTCGGTCGTGGCCTCGACGACGAGCGCCCCGTCGAGGGCAACGCAGCCGGCCCTGATCGCTTCGCCCTCGCCCCGCCGCACGGGCAGCGGCTCGCCGGTGAGCGAACTCTCGTCCATCGACGCCGCCCCCTCGATGATCCGGCCGTCGACCGGCACCCGTCCCCCCGGCCGGATGCGCACGCGGTCGCCGCGGCGGATGCTTCGGCTCGCGATCCGCTCGCCGCCCGCGTCGGTGACGCGCTCCGCCTCGTCGGGCTGGAGCCCTAACAGTTCGCGCGTCGCCCCGCCGGCCCGGGCGCTGGCCCGGGCCTCGAGCCAATGGCCGAGCGAGATGATGCCCAGAAGCGCGGCGGCTTCGGCGAACCAGAGCGGCGCGCCCTCCATGAGGCCGAAGCGCTGAAGAAGGAACGTCGCCAGCGAGACCCCGTAGGCGCTGGCCACCCCCAGCGACACGAGCGTGTCCATGTTGGTCCGGCCGTGGCGTCCGGCGCGGAACGCCGAGGCGAAGAACCCGCTGCCGGCGATGACGACCGCGATCGACGCGCCGACGAGCATCACGATGTCCATCGCGACGCCGTGGAGCCCGAGCGAGTGGGCACTCCAATGCAGCACCTCGAGGGGGATCCAGATCGACAGTCCGACGATCGCACGAATCCGCCACGCCCGTTCGCGGCGGGCCTGCTCGGCCTCGATGACGCTGTGGTCGATCGGCGCATCGAACGCCTCGCCCTCCTCCCCGACTTCCTCTCCGGCGGCGCACGCCATCGCCTCGCCGTCGAAGCCGCGCCCGCGAATCGCGCCGAGCACCGACTCGTCGGGGATTGCCCCGACCACCGTGGCCAGCCCCGAGACGTAGTCCACCGACGCCTCCTCGACCTGCGGGAGCTTGGCGAGCGCCGTCTGCAATCCCGCCGCGCACCCGGCGCACTCCATCCCCGTCACGCGAAAGCCGCGGCGTTCATGTCGTTCGGGAACGTGAGGAGTTGTCGGCGTCGCCGTCGGAAGCGTCACGCCCGGATCGTAGCGGGGCCGACGGCTCTCAGAGCGTCCAAGCGCCAAGCACGATGCTCAGGTCGGCCGCGTCCACCGAGCAGTCGCCGTTGAGGTCGAAGGGGCAGACGCCGCAGTCGCCGCAACCGCCCCACGCCCCGAGGAGGATGGCCAGGTCGGCGCTGTTCACGACGCCGTCAAGGTTGATGTCGGCGAGAGCGCGACCGCTCTGTGCGGCGGCATCGGCCTGAATGATGCCGTAGCCGCGGATGAAGAGCGGGTCGGCACTGCCGTCGCTGGCGCTGTCGAAGAGTGCCGAGCGAAGGGCCGTCACCGTGAAGTCGGGCCGGGCCTGAAGAATGCAGGCCACCGCGCCGGCGACGAGCGGCGTCGAAAGACTCGTGCCGCTGACGCCGGAGAGGCCCGTCGGATTGGTCGAGTTGATCGTCGCGGTATTCACGCCGCGGGCGAGGATTTCGGGCTTCACCCGGCCATCGGCGCTCGGGCCGTCCGAGGAGAAACCCGCGATCGTGCCCGATCCATCGACGGCGCCGCAGGCGATGACCTCAAAGGCATCCGCCGGCGCGAGCAGGTGGTTGACGGCGGGGTCGTTGTCATGGCCCTGGTTTCCCGCGGCGGTGAGGCAGACGAGCCCGTTGGCGGTGGCGATGTTCACGGCGACGGTCGTGACCGCGGTGAGGCCGTCGAGGTCGTCGGCGGTGTACCAGTCGATGTAGCCAAGGGAGGAGGTGGCCAGATCGGCGCCCTGGGCCTCGATGAACTCGAGGCCGGCGACGTAGTAGTCCTCCTCGATCGGCGTCTCGGTCGGGACCACCTCGGTCTTGGCGAGCACGAAGGAGGCCTCATACGCGGTGCCGACCAGAGCGCCGGGCAGGTACGAGGCGATCGTGCCGAGGATCCAGGTGCCGTGGCGATGCTGGTCGGTCGGGTCGCCCGGTTCGATGTCGGTGTTCGGGTCGTCGTTGATGAAGTCGTGCTCGGCGAGGACGTGCAGCGGATGCGCGGCGCTGAAGAACGCCTCGTGCACGCGATGGAAGCCGGTGTCAAGAATGCCGATCACGACGCCCGCGCCGTGGAAGCCGCGCTCATGCAGTCGAAGGACGTCCATCTGGGCGATCTGGTCAAACGACGCGCCGTAGTTGCCGCCCGCCACGCCCCCCTCCGGGAGTTCGCCGGGAACGGAGTCGTCGCGATGGCCGGCGCGGACCGGCTGCACGTGGTCGACGAACGGCAGGGCCTCAAGCGCCCGCTGCTGGCGCGGATCGATCGTGACGCTGATGGCGTTGAGCCAGCGGCTTTCGATGCGGAGGGTGCCGCCGAGGGCCTGCACTGCGGCGACATAGGATGGCGACACGGGGAGGTCGCGCTCGGTGAGTCCCTTCGTGGTGCCGCGCAGCGCTCGCCGGGCGAGAGCCCGATCCGTGACCAACGACTCGCCGGTCGCGCCGGCGGCTCGATCGCGGAAGAAAACCCACATCGGCTGCACCGGTCGGCGAGCCGAGGCCGCGGCCTTCGCCCGTCCGAGGTTGGTCGAGCTTGCGGGCGAGGCGAGAAGAACGGAAGCGAGCGCAGCGGCGAGAAGCATGGGCACATTGTGTCGCAGGCTTTGGGGTGACGCGAATCCGATCCGCCGATAAACGTCGGCCTCGATCAAGTTCGAACGGACGGCGCCCGAACCCGTGTCGGCGGAGAGGCGGGAGAACTCGCATGCAGCGCAGGTATTGGCCCACCGCTTCTCTTCTCGGAGCCGGCGTCGGCGTCGTCCTGGCCCTCGGCGGCTGCGCGGCCCAACGGCCTGCTGCCGGACATGTCGGCGCTGCGAACGGGTCCGTCACCGCACCGTCGACATGGCGCACCCTCGGCCAATCGGTCGAGGGGCGGGCGATCGAGTCGGTCACCGTTGGCCACGGACCGCGGCGCTGCCTCATCGTCGGCAGCATCCATGGCGACGAGTCGGAGGGTCTTGAAGCGATCGACGAGGCGATCGACGTCGCGGAGCGCCACGGCGACCTCTGGACCGCCACGATCATTCGCGACCTCAATCCGGACGGGACCGCCCACCGCACGCGGCGCAACGCCCGCGGCGTCGACCTCAACCGCAACTGGCCCGCCTCGAACTTCCGCGGCAGCAAGGCCCGCGGCTCGTCGGCCCTCTCCGAACCGGAGACCGCCGTCGCATTCGATCTCCTCGAGTCGATGCGACCGACGCTGGTCCTCGTCCTTCATGCCGCCGCCAACGGTCCCTTCGTCAACTTCGACGGACCGGCGAGTGCCGAGGCGGCGCGATTCGCCGGGGCGGCATCGAGCGCCGGACGCCCCTGGCGCGTCGAGCCGTCGATGGGCTATCCGACGCCGGGATCGCTCGGCTCGATGCTCGGCGTCGACCGAAGCGTCGCCATCCTCACCATCGAGTTTCGTCGCGGTGACCGCACCCACGCCGGGGAAGCGCTCCGTCGCGGTCTCGACGCGGTCTTGCGTCGCTGATCAGGACGCTGACAGGCCCGAGCTCAGCGCCCGCAGCAGGGTTCGCATCCGATGGCCCGCCAGGAGCGGATGCGAATGTGCTGGGCGCGGTACTCCTCGCGCACCGCCTCGTGGCGATAGAGGTCCGTCGAGAGGTACTTCTTGTTGCTGTCGGCGAAGAGCGTGACGACGGTTGCGTCGTCGCCATGCTCATCGAGCAAGAGGTCGGCGCCGAGGAAGTTCGCTCCGGACGAGATGCCGACCGCGAGGCCGACATGGCCGAGGGCTTGGGCCATGAGGATCGCGTCGCCGTCCCAGACGTCGATGACGCGATCGAGTTGGTCGAGTTGCACGATGCTGGGGACGAATTCGTCGGAGATGCCCTGGATGCGGTGCGAGCCGACCTTGTTGCCGGTGCGAAGCGTCGGCGAGTTGGCCGGCTCGAGCGGATGGATGCGGGCGTCGGGCCAGCGGCGGCGAAGCGCCTTGCCGACCCCCATCACCGTGCCGCCGGTTCCGACGCCGGCGACGAATGCGTCGACCTCGCGCTCGACCGCCTCGATCTGGGCGATGATCTCCGGCCCTGTCGTGGCCGCATGGGCCTCGACGTTGGCGGGGTTGTCGAATTGGTGGGGCAGGAAGACCCGTGCGCTCTCGCGCGCGAAAGCGTCGGCCATGGCGATGCTCGCCCGAAAGCCCCCCTGCTCGCGCGACACGGGAATGACCTCGGCACCGAAACTCAGGATGAGGGCGACGCGTTCGCGGCTCATCCAGTCGGGCATGAAAATCCGCACCGGATGGCCGAGGGCACGGCCGATCGCGGCGAAGGAAATGCCGGTGTTGCCGCTGGTGGCCTCGACGATGGTGTCGCCCGGCCGGAGATCGCCTCGCTCGTAGGCCTCGCGCATGATCCACAGGGCCATGCGGTCCTTCACGCTGCCGGTCATGTTCTTCTGCTCGTACTTCGCGTAGAGCCGGCGCACCCTGCCGCGGGACTCGTATTCGACCTCGACCAGCGGCGTCCGTCCGACCATGCCGTGGAGGGCGGAGGTGGGATTGGCGATCGACGCTCGGCAGTCCAAGGGGCAGATGTGCGTCACGCGAGGCTCCGCGAAGGGACCCGCATGCTACAGGGTGCCGGGCACCACCCACGTCATCGCGGCCCATCAAACGACGGCGTTCATTCGATCTCCGAAAGGTCTCGCGAGGTCGAGACTCGGCGTATTCCCGCTGGCACGGCCGTTGCCTCTCCATCGCCCCCTCCACGGCCACCCTCGCACGGGGGGAACGCCCTCGCGGCCCTCTCGACCAGCCCCGACAACCCGTTGACCCCGCCCGAACGATCCGACGATTCGCTTCCGTCACGCCCCAACTGTTTGCTTTCGCCCTCCGGTCAGCCGATACTCCTCGGCTCGCCGCGTCCGGCATCCCGCCGGGGGCCATGATCGCGCCCCCGCTCGTCTGCCGATGTGACCGTCATGCTCACCGCCACCCGCCGCTTCCGAGCTCCGCTGCCCACCGCCACCGCGGTCGTGGTGGCCGTGCTCGTGGCCATGGCTGCGAGTCTGGCCGATGTCGGGATCAGCGCGGAGAGCTCCGCGAATGCCCTCGCCGCCCGCGTTCCGTCGTCGCTCGTCCTTCCCGGACGTGCGCTGGCGACCGCCTTGGCGAGCGTGGCCGAGCGCCTTGAGGAAGATTGGTCCGGAAGCCGTCGCGTCGTGCCGACCGCCGGTGCGGGCCTCGCCCTGCCGACCGTCGATCGCACAGCCCACATCGGACTCGCCGTGGCCAACCGCCGCAGCGCGAGCCGCGAGGCCGACCAGCGTCCCATCGATGCCCGCAGCGCCATTCATCGGCGTCTGCTGAACCTGCCCCCGCCGTCGCTCGCCTGAACGTCGCCCGCGCCAGGACTCGATCGTCTGGCGCTCGCGCGACGATGGCGTCTGACGCAGGTTCCTTCGCATCCACATCACTCTCGACATTGTGCGCGATCGCCAGGATCGCGCTCTTCGCCATCCGCGCCGCACGGCCGGGAAGGCGTTCACGAAAGGCACAGCACCATGGGTGTTCCGTTTTTTGGCCCGTTGATGAAGAAGCTCTTCGGCTCCCGCAATCAACGCATGGTCAAGCGCTTCGAGCGCATCGTCGATCAGGTCAACGCACTCGAGCCGTCGATCCGAAAGCTCACCGACGCCGAGATCCGGGGCAAGACCCTCGAGTTCCGGGCCCGCATCAAGAAGGGCGAGAAGGCCTTCGGCCTCATGCCTGAGGTCTTCGCCGTCGCTCGCGAGGCGATGGACCGCGCGGTCGGCATCCGCAACATCTTCGACCCGGCACAGAACTTCGACGCATCGACGCTGCCGGCGAGCGTTCGCGCGGTCTTCGAGGAGACCAGGGCCGCCATGGCCGTGGCGCCGGAGATGCCCCCCGAGGGCGACTTCCGCGGCCACCGCTCGCCGGTCGCGGGATGGCAGTACGTCGACATTCCCAATGCAATCTACGACGCGGTGCGGGAGATCCTTCCCGACAGCCGTCCTCCCTTCCGGGCCCGTCCCTTCGACGTCCAGATCATCGGCGGCACGGTGCTCACCGAGGGTCGCATCGCCGAGATGAAGACCGGCGAAGGCAAGACGATCGTCGCCCCGCTCGCCTGCTACCTCGCCTGCTGCGAGGGCAAGCAGGTCCACGTCGTGACCGTGAACGACTACCTCGTGCAGCGTGACCGCGACTGGACCTTCCCCTTCTTCCGGGCTCTTGGCCTCACCGTCGGGTCGATCCACCCGATGCACATGCAGCACCCGCAGGAGAAGCAGGCCGCGTACTCCTGTGACGTTGTCTACGGCACCACCAGCGAGTTCGGATTCGACTACCTCCGCGACAACATGAAGGTCCGGCCGGAGGAGCAGCTCCAGAAGCACCGCGAGTTCGCGATCGTCGACGAGGTCGACTCGACGCTCATCGACGAGGCCCGCACGCCGCTCATCATTTCGGGCCCCGCCCACGCCAACGAGCCGCGCTACGACCTCGCCGACCGGTTGGCCCGCCATCTGGTCGCCAAGCAGGAGCAGTGGAACGCGGCGAACGAGAAGGTGCAGGCGTGCCTCGCGGAGATCGCCGCCTGCGAGGGCGACATCCGAACCACCCGCGACCGGGCGTCGGTTCCGGCGATCAAGGCCAAGATGGACGCCGCCCGCAAGCGCATGCCGCAGCTGGAGAGTGAGCGCGACCGATTCACGCAGTACTACGAGCTCGAGCTCGACAAGAAGCGCACGACCCCGACCCACGAGGGCATCGCCGAGGCCCAGAAGGTCGCCGGCATGGGCAGCTTCTACGTCGGCGAGAACATCGACATGCCCCACCTCCTGGAGCAGTCGCTGCGGGCCCACACCGTGTATCAGCGCGATCGCGACTACGTCATCGCTCCCGACGAGCAGGGCGTGGACAGCGTCATCATCGTCGACCAGTCGA
This sequence comes from Phycisphaerales bacterium, assembly GCA_044220875.1. Taxonomy (GTDB): domain Bacteria; phylum Planctomycetota; class Phycisphaerae; order Phycisphaerales; family SM1A02; genus JAEUIT01. The sequence goes on from JBGAQH010000005.1 coordinate 293,665, forward strand.
CCGGCCGAAAGATGGTCGGTCGCCAGTGGTCCGACGGTCTCCACCAGGCGGTCGAAGCCAAGGAAGGCGTCCGCATCAAGGAAGAGACGCAGACGATGGCGACGATCACCATCCAGAACTACTTCAAGATGTATCCGCGCCTCGCCGGCATGACCGGCACCGCGGACACCGAGGCGACGGAGTTCCACGAGATCTATCGCCTCGACGTGGTGAGCATTCCGACCAACGTGCCGATTGCCCGCTCGGACCTGAACGACGTCGTCTTCATGGCCCAGAAGGACAAGTGGGAGCACATCGTCGACGAGATTCACCGCATGCATGACTCGGGCCGACCGGTCCTCGTCGGCACGACGAGCGTCGAGAAGAGCGAGATGCTCTCTCAGATGCTCACGAAGAAGTACGGCATCAAGCACGAGGTGCTCAACGCCAAGCAGCATGACCGCGAGGCGGAAATCGTCGCCGGCGCCGGCCATCTCGGCGCCGTCATGATCGCCACGAACATGGCCGGCCGCGGCACCGACATCAAGCTCACCAAGATCGCCCGCGAGCAGCTCATCGACCACTGGAAGCGCCGCAACATCTGCCCCCGCGACGTGAAGGCCGATTGGCCCGACGCCCAGATCGTGCAGAGCTGCTATCGCCACATGGCCGAGCGTGCCCTGGGCAAGCAGGCGATCGAGGGCAAGGACGACAGCCAGGTCCGGGTCGAGCTCTTCCGGTCATGGGCGGTCGAGCAGCGCGTGGCGGAGAAGACCGCCGCGAAGATGTCCGAGGGCGAGCTGGTGGACTTCTTCGACTCGATCGTCTTCCCGCCGCTCCATCGTCTTGAGGTCTGGACGAGCATCGAGGAGATGGGCGGACTGCACATCATCGGCACCGAGCGTCATGAGAGCCGCCGCATCGACAACCAGCTCCGCGGCCGCGCCGGCCGTCAGGGCGACAACGGTTCGTCGCGGTTCTTCCTCGCGCTCGACGACGACCTGATGAAGCTCTTCATGGGCAAGGCCGCGCTCAACGCGATGAGCCGACTCGGCCTTCGCGAAGGCGAGGCGATGGAGCTCGGGATGCTCACCCGCACCATCGAGAAGGCCCAGCGAAAGGTCGAGGAGCGGAACTTCCAGATCCGCAAGAACATCCTCGAATACGACGAGCCGATGGAGTACCAGCGTCGGGCCTTCTACGGCCTGCGCCAGCCGATCGTCGAGGGGCGCGGCGTGCGGAACGTCGTCGTCGACTACATCCGCGACTCCGTCAACCAGGCCGGCGGTCATTACCTCGGCCGCGACTACGTTCCGGGCTGCATCGCCAACTGGGTCCGCGACCGCTGCAGCGTCGCCATCGACGCCGATCGCTTCCGCGGCAAGGAGCGGGACGAGATTCACAAGCTCATCGTCACCGACTGCCTCGAGGAGAGCTCCTCGGTCATCCGCGTCACGGTCGGCGAGTACATGTCCGAGGAGCTCGAGCGCTCCGAGTGGGACATGGCCGGCTTCGTGAACTGGGCCAAGGCGACCTTCGACGCCGATCTCGACGCCGAGACGGTGCGGGCGTCGACTCCCTTCGACGTCATTCGCACGCTCGAGGCCGCGGCGGAGCGGAAGTTCGAGTCGATCGACCTCTCGCCGCTCGACCAGTACCTCGTGCCCAACTACGGGCAAATGGAACTGGCCGGCTGGACGACGCGGACCTTCGGCATCCCCTGCGATCCCTCGGCGTTCGCGCTGAGCGAGCGGGCCCAGAAGGCCGGCATCGACATCGCCGACGAGGCGACCAAGAAGCTCGTCGACATCTCCCTCGCCGCCTATCGCGACCGCGAGCTCACCTATCCGGTCGAGTACGCGATCGAGGTCACCAGCGCGATGATGCAGTCGAATCCGGCCGGCGCGCTCCAGCAGTTCTGCTCGTGGGTCAAGTCCCGCTACGAGCTTGAGTGGACGCCGGAGTCCCTCCCGTCGAACGTGCCGGCGGAGCTTCGCACCCTGCTCATCGAGGAGGCTCGCTCCTGGGATGACGCGAAGGTCGCCAAGCGGGCGGCCAAGGCCGTCTCCGCTGCGCAGTCGGCGGCCGATCCCGAGGCTCGCGGGAACGCGATTGACCTCTGGTTCCAGGAGCACGCCTTCACCCGGCTGAGCGAGCGCGAGCGGCAGGAAGCGGCGGCCGATCCGCAGGCGTTCTGCGCCGCCCGCATCAGGGAACTGCTCCGCTCCGAGGTGACGCAGTTCGAGCGCTGGGTGCTGCTCCAAATCCTCGACGGAGCGTGGAAGGACCACCTCCACGCGATGGATCAGCTCCGCGACTCGATCGGCTTCCGGGCCTTCAGCCAGAAGGACCCGCGCATCGAGTTCAAGAAGGAGTCGTCGCGCCTCTTCAGCGAGATGCAGGAGGGCGTGCGCGACCGCGTCACCGATCTTGTGCTAAAGGGCCGCTTGCCGGTGCCCCGTCCGCGGCCCGCGCCGCAGCAGGCGCCGCAGATCGAAGGCGGCTCCGAGGGTGCCGGCGACGGCGCCCAGCCGCAGCCAGCGGCGCAGGTTCGGGCGATGCCAGCACCGGCGGCGCCGGCGATTGCCGCTGCGGCCCAAATGGTCCGCGGCTCGGCGCAGCAGGAGGCCGATCTGGCCATTGCGGAACGGGCCGGCACGCCGGAGGCGGCCAAGCCGGCGGCCGCGCCGGTGACGACCGACTCGGGCATGCCCGTCGTCGGCCGCAACGAGCCCTGCCCCTGCGGCTCGGGCAAGAAGTACAAGCAGTGTCACGGAGCGAAAGCGACCGTCTGACGCCGTCGGCTGAGATCCCTGTCAACGAGCGGGGCACGCGACGATCGTCGCATGCCCCGTTTTCATCAGCCAACCGGCCTGCGATCCACGGCCTCAGTCCCACGAGCACTCCGGGACCGCTGTCCCGTTCCCGTCGATCACCGTCGACTTGATCATCGTGAGCCACATGTCGGCGCCGGCGCCCTCGGGGTCGTCGCGGAAGAAGTTGTCCTCGACCGCGCCACCCGGGCCGAGCTTCGCCGCGTTGGGGCTGAAGAAGCTCGTTTCGAAGGCGACGTGATTGTCGTTGTAGACGATGTTTCCCTCCCAGGAGTTCGCGGCGCCGTGAATGCGAAGGGTCTTCGAGGCCCCGTACACCGCGGGATCGGTCAGGCCGTCGCGGACGCCGCGATTGCCGAGCACCGCGAAGCGGCTGTCGAGTGACTCGCGCCACTGTCGCGTGAGACGGGCACCGGCGAGATGCATCGTGCCGTAGGAGAGATTCGACGCGGTTCCGAGGTCAGCCTGGAAGCTCGAATCCCAGAAGATGCCGGCGGCCGGCGCGTACTTCGTGTAGTCGTAGGCGGTGGCGGGTTTCACGCGGTCGCTTGACTCGGCGGGCGAGATGCAGAGTTGGGCAGAGAAGTAGTTCTGGGAGAGCGACGCCGCGTACAGGTTGGCGTGCGTGTTGAGGCTGTCGTTCTCGACCGTGGCGCCGGCCGGGTCAAGCGTCGCTGTGATGAGTCCCGGCGTCGGAAACCGACCACCGAAGGCTCGGCTCCAGGTCAGAAACGCGGTGTGGACCTGCCGAATCTGCGTCGCGTCCTTCACCTGCCGCCCTCCGCGGTGGCTCCCTGCGGTCATGGGCAGGAGGATCGCGAGCAGGACCGCGACCAGGATCAGCGTCACAAGCAATTCGAGCAGGGTGAACGCGCGCTGATGCAGCCGACGATGCCCTTCGAGTTCCATGGTGCCCTCCGCGGGATGGAGCGCCGGAGGGCGACCCCGCGCCTCTCCGGGCAGTTCGCTGCATGATTCGGCCCTCTCGCGAGACCTGTTCCCTGCGAGGAAGGGAAACGTCTCCCGCGGCCACCCACGCGGACGCCCCTTCCCAGCGTTCCGACGGCTTGACCAACAGGTCCGACTCGCTACACTCTCCCCCTCTTCAGCCTCGTTAGCTCAGTTGGTAGAGCAGCTGACTCTTAATCAGCGGGTCCAAGGTTCGAGTCCTTGACGGGGCATTGTTTCGGGAGCCACAGAACTGGCGGTCGGCCCCACGGGCCGCGTTTCCTCGCCGCCCCGAAGGCCGCCCCCAGAGCCGGCCCCCAGAGCCGGCCCCAAGTGCCGGCCCGAGTGCCCGCCCCGAGTGCCCGCCCCGAGTGAAGCGATGCCCGCCGCGGCGGTCGCCTCGTACTCCATGGGAAGCGGCAGCACCTCGCTCACACTGTTCCCCCGGCCCTTCTGCCTGGTCGCGCTGTTCGTCATGACGGGCACGCCCGCCGGACCCGATGAGGCGATGAAGCCCATCTGGTGCCGCACCGGATCGACGAGGTCGGCGCGAACGAGCGCGAAGGAGGCCTGCCGTCGGCATTGGCGCGGAGGCATCGTCGACGCAGCGCAGGCTGAAGTGGCGCCCACGCGCGATCACGGCTTCTAACGCATCGCGCGGGCTCGCGGGCAGTGTCGTGGCGCGCCAACATCGCGAGGCGGCGCCTTCGTTCGCGATCATGGTGAGAGGGGTGCTCGCTCCAGTCGCGCTCCAGTCGCGCTCCAGTCGCGCAGAGGGGGCGCCGGCGCCGCGAGCCGGTCGTGCGTGCAGTCGCCGCGAGTTGTCCACCGCGATCGAATTCGACAATATTTCGGCCAGAACTGGCGATGTACGGAAATTGTGCGGTACGCTCGTCTCCGGTGATGAAGCTGCCTCGTCCTGCGTCGGCTCCCGTGCCGCGTGCGGCGCCGTGGCTCTCCGATCCCGATCTCGAGTCCTTGTGCGTCAATCGCGACGCGCCGCCCATAGGAGGTTGCTATGCGTTGGAATCCGCTCACGCACGCCCACCGCTGCCCGCATGCCGCACGTCCATCGAATCAGCATGGCTGGACGACGCTCGTGCGCCAATGGACCGCGCTTCTCGCTCTCTCGCTGGGATTTCCGCTCATGACCGCGCAGTCGAGCGCGGCGGACATTCCCGATGCGTGGTTCTTCGACGGCGCGAATCGCCCGAAGCAGCTTCGGCAGATCGAGGGACAGCCCGCTCCCGACCTCGACACGAAGGAGTGGATCGGCGATGCGACCACCATCAAGGACCAGCGAGGTAAGGTCGTCGTCGTCGACTTCTGGGCGACCTGGTGCGGCCCCTGCATGGCGTCGATCCCGAAGAACGTCGAGCTCGTGAAGAGTCTCAAGGAAGAGGGGCTCGTCTTCATCGGCGTGCACGACGCGAACGCCGGCTGGGACAAGGCCCAAGGGGTCGTGAACGACAAGGGCATCAACTATCCCGTGGCCAAGGACAGCGGCGAGAGCGTCAAGAAATTCGGGCTTCAGTTCTGGCCCACCTACGTCGTGATCGATCGCGCCGGCGTGGTCCGCGCCGCGGGATTGCTGCCCGACAAGGTCCACGACGTCGTTGACATGCTGTTGGCCGAGGCGCCGCCTGCCGACGTTGGACAGGCGGGTGGCGGTTCCGGCAATCCCGACGCGTGGTACTACGGCGGCGCGCGACGTCCGGCGTCGCTGCGAGCCGCCGAGGGCAAGCGCCTTGGCGTCGCCTCCATGACGAAGGAGGCCACCTGGTACGGCAGCGCACCAACGGCGGAGCAGCTCCGAGGACGCGTCATCGTCGCCCACTTCCTTTCCCCCACCAGCGACGTCGCCATGAAGCAGCTCGTCGAACTCGAGAAGCTCGCGGCGACCTACGAGGCACAGGGCGTCAGCATCGTCGGCATCTGCGACGCCCGCGCCGACTGGCCCGCCGCGATCAAGCAATTTGCGGAGCGGGGCGTCAAGATTCCCATCCTGCGCGACGCGGCGGGCACACCCGAGATGCCGGGCGGTGCCCGCGCCGCCGAAGTCGGGATCACCGTGGGACCCACAACGGTCATTGCCGACCGCACCGGGACGGTGCGCGTCGCCGGCGTTCGCCCCGACCGAATCAAGGACGCCCTCACGATGCTGCTTGCCGAGCCGATGCCGAACGCAGAGCCGAACAAGCCAGCCACACCGTAACCGCGTCGTCGCAGCACTGGTCTCGAACCGCGTTTCTCGACGCCTCGCGCGTCCGCTCCCGATGGACTCCTGACTCATTCGCCATGGCTACCACTCCTCCCGCCGCCCATCACGCAGCGCTCTCCGCCCCCACCGACGGCGCATGTCCCTTCGCCGATACCGTTCGTGCCCATGTGGGAAAGACTGTCGTCGGTCAGCAGGTCGTGGTGGAGCGGGTCCTCATCGCCTTGCTCACCGGCGGCCACCTGTTGCTCGAGGGCGTCCCGGGCATCGCCAAGACACTCATGGTTCAGTCCGTCGCGCGGGCCATCGACTTGCGCTTCGCCCGCGTGCAGTTCACGATTGACCTTCTTCCGTCGGACATCGTCGGTTCGGAGATCCTCGACCAGCGGTCGGGCGAGTTTCGGGTCCACAAGGGGCCGATCTTCACGAACCTCCTCCTCGCGGACGAGATCAATCGCGCCTCGCCGAAGGTGCAGTCGGCGCTGCTCGAGGCAATGCAGGAGCGAAAGGTCTCGATCGGCGACAAGACCTACGAGCTCCCCGCCCCCTTCCTGGTGATCGCCACCCAGAACCCCGTCGAACAGGCCGGCACGTTCGAGCTGCCCGAAGCGCAGCTCGATCGATTCCTCCTCCGTCATCGCCTGCGGTATCCGACCCCCGACGAGGAGGCCGAGGTCGTGCGCCGCAGCCTGCAGCTGAGGCTCAAGCGACAGGGTGATGGTGCGGTGCCGATGTCGGCGTTCGATGCGATCGACGACACGCAGAAGCTCCACGTGCGCGATCTCAGCGAGGCCATGGCCGCGGTGCAGGGCATTCACGTCAGCGAAGTCTTCATCCGCGATTGCGTCGAGCTGGTGAATCTCACGCGAAGCAACCCGGACATCGAGCTTGGGTGCTCGCCGCGCGCCGCATTGGCCCTCGTGCATGCCTCGCGGGCGAGGGCGTTCGTGCACGGGCGCGACTACGTGATCCCGGAGGACTTCTTCGCCCTGGCCGACGACGTGATTCTCCACCGCATGCGCCTGACCTATGAGGCCCTTGCGGTGGGCAAGACGCCGGACGCCGTGCTGGCGACCATCCTCCGCTCGCTCGCGTAAGACCCGACGACCCACGGGGCCGACGGACAGGTCGTCCCGCAGCTCCGCTCCCTCCCACTCGACGTGCCCGCCTCTTCGGAGGATCGGGCACCCTCCAGATCCCGCATGACCAGCGCAGCGACAACACTCCGCCCACCCGACGAGCTCGCCCGCGGCGACTTCGAGATGGTTGTGCGGCGCCTCGCGGATGATCTGGCCTACGGCATGGATGTCTCGCGATTCGTGGGGTCGGGTCTCGAGTACGCGAAGTCGCGTCCCTACTCGCCGGGCGATCCCATCAAGATGATGGACTGGAAGATCACCGCCCGCACCAGCCGCGCCTTCGTCAAGGAATACGAGACGCTGAAGCGCACGTCACTGGTGGTGATCATCGACACCTCCGCCTCGATGAGCGTGACGTCGACGCACCTTTCCAAGCATGATCTTGCGGTGTGGATCGGTGCGGCCATCGGGCTGATCGGCCTCCGGCGCATGAGTCCCGTCGCCCTTGTCGGCGGCGGCGAGCGAGAGACGCGGTTCGTGCCCAGCCTGCTTCGCAGCGACCTCTGGCAAGCGCTCGAGCCGCTGCGCGTCGGCGTCCCGCACGAGCAGACCCGTCTCGCGGAGCGGCTGCGCGACGCGTCGATGCGGCTGGACCGTTCGAGCGTCCTCGTGGTCATCAGCGATCTCCATGACCTCGATGCGATGGACGCCCTTCGGCACGCCGGCCAGCGCCACGAGACGCTCGCGATCCACCTCGTCGACCCGGCGGAGCGTGGGCGCTTGCGTGCGGGCTTTGTCCGGGCCGTCGAGCCGGAGACCGGCACGATCACGCTTGGGCACGGTCGCACGACGTGGATTCGGGAAGAGGAGATCTCCCAAGAGTTGGTGCGGAGCGGCGTCTCCTCGCTCACGCTGCACACCGATCGTCCGTTCGTCCCCGCCCTCCGGCAGTTCCTCGCGTTCCGGCCCTCGACCGGCGGAGGTCGGGGATGACCGTCGTCGCCCACACCATCGCCGCCCTGCTGGCCGCCGCGTCCTTGTGCGCTCAAGGCGGCAGCCAGCCCGCCATAGCGACGTCCGGTCGCGGCGCCGGCGACCTGACGCCGCGATCCACCTCCGAGCGCGGCCTCGTGGGCGAAGTCATCCTTGCCGACGCCCCACCGGGTCTTCGCGCGAAGGCGGATCAGCCGATCGGCGCGCCGGTGCTCGTTCGAGTGAGCGAGGTCATCCGCAACGGGCACCCTGCCTGTCGGATCGAGTACATCGGATCGGTGGCGGGCGATTACGACCTCCGCCCGTTGCTCGAGCGTGCCGATGGCTCACCGGCCACCGCGCTCGAGCCTCTTCCGATCCGTGTGGTGTCGCAGCTGCCCGACAACCACGGCACCGACCTCTTCTCCGTGCCGGAGCCGCCGTTCCGGCTCGAAAGCCACTACCGGACGATCTTCGCGGTGTTGGGCGCAGCGTGGGTGTCCATCCCGATCATCGTCCTCGTGCGTCGCCAGCTGCGGCGCGTCCCGCCGCCGCTGCCGGCGCCGCCGGCTCCCACGATCTCCATCGCCGACCTCCTTCGTCCGTTGGTCGAGGCGGCCATGCGTGAGGGGCTCTCGACGCGCGATCAGGGCCGACTCGAGCTGCTCCTCCTCCACGTCTGGCGAGAGCGCCTCGACCTTGAGCATGCGTCGCTTCCCGCGGCGATCGCAGTGATGCGCCGACATCCCGAGGCAGGCATCCTCCTCGGCGCGGTCGAGCGCTGGCTGCATGCCCGCGGCGCAGGCAGCGCTCGCCCAGCGGAGGACATCGGGGGACTGCTCGCCCAGTACGCGGTCATTCCGGCTCCGGCGGAACTCTTGCAGGGCGGCCTCGCTCGCGGCCGGTCCGACGGCCTCGGCGACCGGCGATCGCAGTCATCGGAGGTGCGAACATGAACTTCGCCCATCCGATGGTGCTGCTGCTGCTGGCCATTCCGGCCTTGTTGCTCTGGGCGATTCCGGCCCGCGGCGCCGGCATCGTGGTGCCGTTCGATCATCACCTCCACCGACAGAAGCGCCGCCGATGGCTGACCTGGCTTCTCGGCGCGTTTGAGTGCGTTCCTCCGCTCATGCTCGCCGCGTGCATCATCCTGCTCGCCGTTCCGCAGACGCTGCAGCAGCCCAAGGCGGCTCGCTCGCTCACGAACATCCAGTTCTGCATGGACGTGTCGGGCAGCATGGGCATCGGCGACCGGTACGGGATGGCCAAAGATGCGATCGCGAAGTTCGTCGACTCGCGCGAAGGGGACGCGTTCGGCCTCACGATCTTCGGCTCCCACCAGATCCGCTGGGTGCCGCTGACGAAGGATCTCAGCGCGATTCGCAACGCACTTCCCTTCGCTGACCCCCGACGACAGCCGACCCACATGGGCGGCACGCGGATCGGTGCAGCGTTGCGCTTCTGCCGCGACAACATGATTCTCGAGTCGGTGCCCGGAGACCGTCTCATCATCCTCGTCTCCGACGGCGCAAGTTCGGATCTCGACGGCGGCGCGGTCGACGACATCGCCGCAGAACTCAAGGAAGCGAAGATCACGCTCTTCCACATCCACGTCGCGGACGATGCCATTCCGCAGGAGGTCGTCGACATCGCCGACCAGACCGGCGGCCGGGCCTTTGAGGCCTCCGACCGTTCGAGCCTCGCACGGGTCTTTCAGCACATCGACGCGATGAAGCCGGCCCGGTACATCCCGCAGGGAACGGTGCCGATGGACTTCTTCGTTCCGTTTGCGATCACTGGCTTGGCATTCCTCGCTCTGCATCTCGTGGGCCTCCTTGGCGTGAGGTACACGCCATGGTGACGCTTGCGGCCACGGCAGCGACGGAGACCGGCGAACTCGGTCCGGCGCTGTCCATTCTTGCGGCGATCGCGGTGACCGCGCTCGTGGCGCTCGCCGAGTGGCTTCACGCCCGTCGCGTCGCCCGAGTCGCACGCCTTGCGTTCGGACCCACCGGGTCGCCATCGCTCTGGGCCCGGGCCGTTCCATTCGCCCGAACGCTCGCGGCCGGTCTCCTGTCGTGGGGCCTGCTCTTCCTCGCCACCTACGACCCGGTCGAGATCGACACCCGTCCTGCGAAGAACGCATCGAAGCACGTCCTGATCTGCTTCGACGCCTCCCCGTCGATGCACATCGCAGACGCCGGACCGGAGCGCGAGAAGCTGAGCCGCGCCGTCTGGTCGGGAAAGGTCGTGCAGGGAATCCTTGACCGACTCGACATGGAGACCACGCGGGTGACGATCGTCGCCTTCTACACCGAGGCCTTGACGATCGTGAAGGAGACATTCGACAAGGAAGTCATCCGCAACGTCCTCGATGGCCTCCCGATGTATGCGGCGTTCGAGCCGGGCGGCACCGACGTGAGCAAGGGCGTCAACGAGGCCTTCGACGTCGCTCGACCCTGGCCCAAGAGTTCGGCGCTCCTCGTGGTCGTGACCGACGGCGATTCGGCCGCCTCACCGCCGCCGCCTCGCGTTCCATCCTCCATCGCAAACACCATCATCATTGGCGTTGGCGACAGCAATCGCAGTACACCGCTCTGGGGCCGGCCAAGCCGACAGGACTCGGGAAGTCTGCGCCAGCTGGCCGCGCGACTCGGCGGTTTCTATCACGACGGCAACACCAAGCACGTTCCCAGCGCCCTTCTCGAGCAACTGTCGATGATCCAGCCGCGGGTTGGCGCGGACGTCGCGCTGCGTGACCTTGCATTGGCATTCGTCGGCGTCGGCGCCTTCGTCATGTCGTTGGCGACACCGCTCCTCCAAATCGCCGGTCGCAAGCGAAGCGCCGGATCGCTCGCGCCGCCCGCTACCGCGTCCGGTGCGGCGGGCGCCAGCATTCGCCTCTCGCCCGCCCGTGGCGCCGCGGCTGCGGTCGACAAGGCCTCGCCGGCGCTCCCGGCTTCGTTGCGTCCATCCTCCCTCTCGGAGTCCCGCACATGATGCTTTCCCGCGTTGGTTGGGCGCTGTGGGCGATCCTGCCGGTGATCGCCCTGACGTACCACTTCGGCCCAGGCCAAGTGGCTGCGATGCGTGACCGGGCGGCGCGTCTGCAGGTCGATGCGATCGCTGCCGAACGGGACGCCAATGACGCCCAGGGAGCCGCATATGCGGCGCATCTGGCAGCGATGGACGCGCGCCGCGCGGCATTCCTCTCGAAGTCACCCGCGGACGAGGCGAAGGCGACAGAGGCGACGAAGGCTGAGGAGGCCGCGTATGGGGCCGCCGCACACGCGTGGCGCGAGGCGGCCGCGCGCATCGAGGCCGTCACGGCGGTCTTCGGCACCACCGAAACCTCGGAAGGCAAGGCCCTCGAGCTCGCCCACGGTCGCGCCCTCGTTCGCTCCGGGGAAGTCTGGAGCGGAATCGAGTCCCTCGAATCGTTGCTCGAGAGCGTGCAGGGAAAGAACGCCGCACTCGAGTCAAAGACCCGCGAGGAACTCGCGACGGCCTACTACTACGGCGCGAGGCTTCTCCGGCTCAACGGCATGCCCGCACAGGAATGGATGGTCGAGTCCGGCAAGGCCCGACAGCAGTTCCGCTATCTGGCGGAGACCGAGCGGGATTCGGGCGATCCCTCAAAGGCCGTCGCGGCGGCGAACCACCAGCGGAATCTCGAGCTGGTGCTCAACCTCGAACAGTCGACCCTCGCCGACCTGCAGGCCAAGCCCCTGCCGCGCGATTCGCCATCCAAGAGCGAAGGCGAACGGCGCGGCAACAAGCCGGGCAGGAAGAGCAAGGACCCGCCGCGACGCAAGGATGACGCTCGCGGTGCGGGAGGCGCGGGAGCCATTCCCCCTGGATGGTAGTTCTCGCGGCGGCCCGCCTTGGGCCACGTCGGAATGGATGGGTCTGGAGTCGCAAGCGTCGGTGGTGTGGAGTCGTTCGGGAGCCCAGCGGCAATGGAACGAACGACATCGCAACGGTTCAGGTTCGATCGAAAAGGTGGCAGCGTGCGAGACGTTTCTCTTCCTCTGGTCTTCGTTCTCCCCTCGCTGGTTGCGGTCGTCGCTTCCGCGGCGCCGATGCAGACGCCGGCGTCACCGGCGGTCCCAGCGACGCCGTTGCGTTCAATCGCTCCAGCGCGGGCGGTACCGGCGTCGGCCGTCACCCCAAGCCTCTCGACACCCGCCGGACAGGCCCTGCCGGTCGCGGGCTCCTCCGCCGCCGTCGCTCCTCCAACGGGCGCAGGCGGGCCATCGTCCGCGGCATCCGGGCTGTCACCGGAACAGATCGCAGACCTCAAGCGGGCCTTCGACGCCGCCAATGAGGAGGAACGGGGGCGCTTGCGTGCGTACTTCGCCGATCAGGGCGTCGACATCGACGTCGCACTGGGCCTGAAGGCCGGACCCGCGGTCGCCGCGACGCTGCCGCTGCCGGACGCCATCAAGCAACTCGACTTCAGCCGCACGCCGCAGGCGGTGCTCGCCGCGCGATCGCAGCTGGGCTTTGGGTCCGTGAAGCGTCCCGACGGCAAGGACAACCAGGCCCTCGCGACCTGGTTCCACACGGAGTTCCTCGCGGGCGAATGGGAGACCGTGCGGACCTTCGTCGCCGAGCTTCCTGAAGCGGACGGCAAGGCGATCTACACCCACGTGCTTCAGAACTGCAACAAGCGCCAACAGCAACAGGGAGGCGACCCCAACCAGAAGGTCGATCCGCCGTTCCTTCCCGAAGAGGTCCTGTCCCTGGCCGACCTCGCTCCCGGCACGCTCGAGGATTGGCAGGTGGACGTTCTCGCCCAGCTCTTCAAGCTTGCCGCAACGCGATACAGCACCGCGCCGGCCCTCGCCTCGATCGCTCAGGGGACGCGACAGTTCGGCCGCGACGGAACGCGGGAGCCCGACCCCAAGCGCGAGCGCACCATTCGCTTCCTCGTCACGGCCGGCATGACGGTGGACGCATACGGCTACTTCCCCGACCTCTCGATCGCGCGAGCGCAGCGTGACGCGAAAACGCTCCTCAACCACGGTCGCTATCACCAGGACTTCGCCGCCAGTCCGAAGGCGGGTGACACGGCCGAGAGCCATCTGCGAACGGCGTGGGAGCTCTTTCAGGAGGTGACGCTCCTCGAGGAGGGCGACGCGCCGACTCGACAGGATGCCCTACGTCGGGCGATCGACATCCTTCCCCAAATGCCGCCCGCGCCGGCATCCGCGTGGCTGAAAAAGGTCTTCGCGAGCTCGTCGCTCGCTCCGGCGGCACTGGAGGCGATCGCCCTGAAATCCGTCGGACTCCGCAACGGCGGCGGCGACAACAGCCGCCGTGCCCAAACCATCCTGACCATGAAGGAGGCGGTGGACACGCTCCTCGTGAAGGGCCCGGCGGTGGGCGAGTCGGGAACTTCGCCCGCGGCCCCGCTTCCGGAGGAGACGATTCGCGTGCCGCTTCGCATGCTGACGACCTCCCTCGTCAACGAGATCGAGGCGTCGGTCGAGCAACGGCAGCAGCCGCAGTTCGGGCGCGTGCAGAATCTCTCGCGCGACACCGAGTTCCTCCTTCGCGCGCTCCCCGACGAACGATGGATGCGTTCGCTGGAGCCGAGCTTGGCCAGCCGTGCCTATCGCGCGGCGATCGCCCTGGCCATCAAGGCCGACGAGACCGATCTCGCCCTCGACTACCTCGCCCAGGCGGTGAAGCGATTCCCCCCTCAGGGAGTCGACCTCGCCGACACCTTTCTCCGCCAGTGGGAAGAGCGCATGCGGACGGCCTCACAACCGCCGCAAGAGGAGTTCTACTACTACGGTCGCGAGCCTCTCGCCGCCGCCCCGCTCACCCGCGGCAGGCAGCGCCGCAATCTCGACCGTCTCGGACGGCTCATCGCGGTCATGGACTCCATCGGGCTCGATCCGCGCCGACTCCCCAGCGTCGCGATGGTCTTCCGCGCCTGCCACGGCCGCACCGAGGCGTTCACGCGCGAGGGAATCGAGGAGATCTTCGGACCGCTCGACAAGCTCGCTCCCGAAACGGCCGCGTCCCTGAGCGCCCAGATGCGAGCGGGATTGAGCGGCGACTGGCGTGACCGCCGGGCCCAGCAGGCCCTCGGCGTCAAGCGAACGCAATCCGAGGTGGCCGCGATCATCGAGCAGGGCTATGCCCTCGCCATCCAGCTCATCGACTCGGCCCTCGCCGCCGACGCCAGCGAATGGCGCTATGCCGTCACCAAGGCCGGCCTCACCTACGACCGCGTGCAGTTCAAGCAGGCGGACGAGAAGAAGGACTTCGCCACCTACAACCAATACCGCAAGGAGGCCTTTGACGCATTCAGCCAGACGGCCGACCGCTACGCCCAGCTCGTCGGCAAGGGCGAACAGCGCGACGACCCGGCGGTCTATCTGGCGTGGTTCAATGCCGCCGTCGGCTCGACCGAACTGAACTACCTCACCCGCGACGACCTCCTCGTCGAGGGTTCGCCGCAGGACGATCAGATCGAGCTCATCCGCAAGGCGATCGACACCCTCCCCGGCGACGCCGCCTCGCGGCACATCGGCGCCTTCGCGCGGTCGATCTCCGACAGCATCGGAGGGCTCGAGCCGGACGTGAAGCCGCGGATCGTCCGCCACGCCCTTCGAATCATCCGCGACCATCCCGCCGGCGCCGCACTGCAGCGGCTCAACGACCTCTATCGCGATCTCGTCAAGGACGAGATCAAGCTCCGCCTCGCCGTGGACGGCCCCGATCGCGTCACGCCGGGCACGACCTTCGGCGCCGTTCTGACGCTTCGGTACACCGATCAGGTCGATCGCGAGACGGGCGGATTCTCGCGGTACCTCCAGAACGACGTGTTCATGCGCTTCGGCATGACCTGGAAGTCGATGAACTACCGCGACCTCCTCAAGAAGAACATCGAGGGGGCTCTCGCCGAGCGCTTCGACGTCGAGGCCGTGGGCTTCTTCGATCCCATGATCCCGGGACGCTCGGTGAAGGAGGGCGGCCAGGACGGCTGGATGGAGAAGCCGCTGGCGTACGTCACGCTCAAGCCCAAGGACAAGAGCGTCGATCGCCTTCCGCAGGTCTCGATGGACCTTCAGTTCAATGACACCGTCGGTCCGGTGACCCTGCCCGTGATGTCCAACTCGCCGCCCATCGCGATTGCCGAAGGCGAGTCCGCGCCGGCACCTCGTCCGGTGCTCAAGCTCGAGGTCACGCAGACGCTCGACCTTCGCGACATCGACGACGGCAAGGCCGACCACCGCGTGACGCTCGAGGTGATCGCCCGCGGCAACGGCGTCATCCCCGAGCTTGACGTGCTCCTTCCGGGCTATCGCGGCGCCTTGGCCGGCTACGCGGTGACCGAGAAGAACGTCGAGGCCCGTCCATCGACGCTCCTGGAGTCCGCCAACAACGCCTTGGGCGGATTCATGGGAATGCGGCTTCCGGGAAGCCCCCCGCCGAAGGATCAGCCCGACTACCCCGAGCCCGACGAGCACGGCATCTACCGCTTGCAAAGCGAACGCTCCTGGATGGTGACCTACACGCCCTCGGGCGGCGCGGTCGGCTCGAATTTCACGCTGCCCACCCTGGCCACGGGAATCCCCGGGACGCTGAGCTCGAAGCAATACACCGACATGGACGTCCTGCCCGTCACGGGCCTGAGCGTCGCCGTCGTTCGTTCGCCGTGGTCGGCACGGAACGTCGTCGTCGCCTCGGCGGTCGTCCTGGGGCTGATCGGCGTCGGCGTTCTCTGGTCGCGCCGGCGGCGGCCCGGGGTTGTGGACGCCACCGACGTGCTTCCCGAGCGGATCACCCCGCTCTCGGTGATCACGACCCTTCGCCGCATCGAGGCCGAACGAGGCGCTCGCCTGGCCACCGGTGAGCGGGCGGAACTCGCCAGCCAGATCGGGGAACTGGAGCGAACCTACTTCGGCCCGCAATCCGCCATGCAGTCCGCCCCGAAATCCGGCACAGGGAGCGGGGCCGGCGATGTCGGGGCACCGTCCCGCGTCCGGGAGGGAACCAACGGCGCCACGGGCGAGGTTTTCGAGTCATCGCTCCGAGACGTCCTCGAGCGCTGGGCCACCGCCGCGCGCGGGTAGGCTGTGGCGGTCCGTGGTCGTCGCCTACACCGAGTTCGATCCCAACGTCTTCCTTGCCTTGGGGCTGGCAATCTTGGCCGTCGTCGCGTTCGCGTTCGCGGCCGTGCTGCGCCGGACCGAACGGCGCGATGCGCGATCGCTCGCCCATCTCGACTCGGAGACGGCCTCGTGCCTGCTTTCGATCGCCGAGACGGCCCATCTCATCGTGGCCCGCATCGATGCAGAGGGACGGTTCGCATGGGTGACGCCGAATGTCGAGGCCATTCTCGGCGTGCGTCAGGCCGAGCTCGTCAGCGGCCGCGCGACCTTCCATCAGTTCGTCCATCCTGACGATCGCGCCAGTCTCCTCGCCGCGCTCCGCCACCGGCGGCAGGGCCGGGGCGACAGGCTCGAGTTCCAGTACCGACTGCGCGCCGTCGACGGCTCTTGGCGCTGGTTCCACGAGCGTCAGGGACCGGTGCAGGGCGCCGGCACGCCGCCGCAGCTCTGGGAAATCGTCGCCGTCGATCTCACCGATCGCCGCCGCGCCGACGAACAGCAGCGTCAGGCCCTCTCGCTCCAGCAGCTCTCGACCCGCATCCTCGAAAGCTTCCTCCAAACAGCGCTCCAATCCGGCGGGCTCGATGCGACCATCGGCGGCGCGATCGGTCTCCTCGGCAACCACTTCGGCGCATCGCGGGCCTCCTATTTCCTCTTCGACGCCGCCGCCGATCAGGTCAAGCTCGTCAGCGAGTGGATCGCCGACGGCGCGACCTCCGCGTCCGACCGTCGGAAAGTCGTGCCGATGGAGTCGGCGAAGTGGTGGGCCTCGGCGATCGCCAATGGCTCGCCCATGACGCTCGTTCGCGATGACGAGTTTCAGCGCCAGCCCGAGCTTGCGATGCGCCTCAAGCCCGAGGTCCAGTCGCTCCTCTGCCTTCCGGTGATGGCCGGCGGTTCGCTCCGCGGCGCTCTCCTCTTCGAGGATCTCGTCGGCCCGCGCCGCTGGCGACCGGAGGAGATCGCGACGATGCAGACCCTCGCCTTCGCCGTGGCCCGCGGTCTTGAGCAGCAGGACAGCGCCGACGCCGGCGCCCGCTTCACCGCCCTGCAGCGCCAGCTCGAACGCACCGAACTCGTCGCCCAGCTCACCGGCGGCATCGCCCACGACTTCAACAACATCCTCTTCGCGATCACGAGCCACGTGCAGCTCCTTCGCCAGCGAACGAGCGAGCCGGAGGTGCTGGCGACGCTCAAGGACATCGACCGCGTCGCCGACGGCGCCCGCGGCATCGTGAGCGGCCTCATCCACGCCCACCGCGGCGAGATCGAACAGCCCGAGCCCCGCCCGCTCTTCCACGAGGTCGACGCGGCCGTCCGCCTCGCCGGCCGCCTGCTGCCGCGCGGCGTCACGCTCGAAACCGATCTCGGCGCCGCCCACAACTGCGTGGTCCGCTCGACCGCCCAAGGCATCCGCCAACTCGTCCTCAACCTCGTCGTGAACGCCCGCGACGCCGTTGGCCAGCGCGGCACGGTGCGGGTCTCCTGCGGCGTCGAAACGGGCTCTGACCTCGGCGCCGCGGCGGTCCTCGTCGTCGAGGACAACGGTCCCGGCGTTCCGGAAGAGCTTCGCCAGCAGGTCCTCCAGGCCTTCTTCACCACCAAGGGCGATGCCGGCACCGGCCTCGGCCTGGCCATCTGCAACCGCGTCGCTCAGGAAGCGGGCGGCAAGATGAAGCTCGACCGCTCGCCGATCCTCGGCGGCCTTCGCGTCTCGATCTGGTTCCCGCTCCTCTCCGAACAGCCGCGCGTCGTCGAGGACGCCCCGGTCGAGATCGACACCGACGAGCGCCTCGCCGACGTCAATCGCGTTCTCGTCGTCGAGGACGACCAGGCGATCCGCGATGTCCTCGTCGCGGCCTTCGAGAGCCTCGACATCGACGTCGTCGCCCGACCCGACGCCGAGGGCGTCGAGTCGATCCTGATCGGCGGCCCCTTCGCGGTCGACCTCCTCATCATGGACATCGATCTCGGCGGCATGTCCGGCATCGAGTGCCTCGAACAGCTTCGGTCGAAGGGCGTGCGGATCCCCTGCCTCTTCGTCACCGGCGGCATTCAGGCTCCACCCGCCACCCTCGCTCCCTGTCGCGTCCTCCGCAAGCCGTTCCCGCTTGACGCCCTCGTCGGCGCCTGCCGCTCGGTCCTCAACGACGCGGCTGCCCGGGCCGCGGGATGAGTTCGCACATCGCCCGCGCGACGCGACACAGGGGCTCGGGCCATTCGCCGGGGCGAACGAGCCGCCGCTCGGCGTGTTCCCACGCGTGCGTCGCATCGCTCTCGCTCGATGGCGTGACCTCGAGCGTGTGGACGACCTCCCACGAGAGCGCTCCCGGGTCGTAGAGCAAGGCCACGGCGATCGGCGCGCCGACCGCCTCGAAGTCCGTCTCCTCGCCCAACTCGCGGAGAACGCACCGCGCCGGATCGTCGCTCGGCTCGAGCCCGCCTCCCGGCGCGAACTCCCATTCGTTGGGATAGAAGGCGACCGAGCCGGAGCGCTTCGCCATCAGGTAGCGCCCGTCGTAGCGGCAGAGTCCCTTCGCCCCGAGCGGCCGCACGCCGCAGTCAACTCCGCCGACGAGTCCCGGCCGCTGCACCGCATAGAAGCGGTACGAGCTCTCGGACACGTGGATGGTCACCCCGCCGTGGCCGTTGCGGCTCGTTCCCAGGACATGCAGGATCGGGCCGTCGAAGTAGCGCGGATTCGCGGTCTGAAGCGAAGCCCACGCCCGATCGACCGCGGCGAGGGAGACCTTCGGAAGAAACGGCCCCTCGACCCTGAGCACCTGAGGCGGTCGCCGCAGACGGATCATCCGGGGGTGATCGATCATGTGGTCCTGTCGCCCGCCCGCTCGCAGGGGCGCCGCCGCTTACGTCGCCGCCTCGTCCTGCAGGTACTCGCGCGGCTTGTAGACGAACGCGACGCCGATGAAGAGGACGGCCGCGACGAGCATGAACACCGTGAAGAACCAGTAGTAGCTCGCGCCGGTCAGCGTCGAGTTGCCCTTCTCGTCCTGGGTGAAGCGGTTCACGAGGGCCGTGAAGGCGTTGCCGCCCGAGACCGAGAGCAGGTACATGCTCATGATGAAGGACTTCATCTTGGGCGGGGCCTGCGTGTAGCTGAACTCAAGGCAGGTGATCGAGACCATGACCTCGGCCGCGGTCAGGATGACGTAGGCGAGGATCTGCCAGGCGATGCTCGGCTTGCCGCCGTCGACGATCCACTGCTCGATCACGGCCGAGAGCCCGAAGGCGAGCACCGTGAGGAAGAAGCCCATCGAGATCTTGCGGAGCGGCGTGAGCGGGAAGACCTTGTTGATCGCCGGATAGACGAGATAGGTGAAGAGCGGGATGTAGCAGAGGATCAGGAGCGGGTTGATCGCCTGCACCTGGCTCTCGAGCCACGTGATCCCCATGAAGTCGAGGTTCATCTTGTTGGCCTGTTCCACCCAGGCCGAGCCCGACTGGTCGTAGAGCGACCAGAAGCAGGCGACAAAGAGGTAGATCGGGACAAGCTTGAGCAGCGTCTTGAAGCCGCCGCCTGAGACGAACTCGTCGACGTACTTGCCGAGACCGACCGCCGGGATGTGCACGAACTTGTAGCGTCCGAGCCAGAAGATGATCGTCGCGATGCCCATCAGGATGCCGGGCACGCCGAACGCCCAGCCTGGACCGGCGTTCTTGAGGAGCCACGGGGTGAGAAGCGTCGAGAAGAACGAGCCGAAGTTGATCGAGAAGTAGAACCAGCCGAAGACCTTCGACATGAGGTGCTGGTTGCTCTTGCCGAACTGGTCGCCGACGTTCGCCGAGACGCAGGGCTTGATGCCGCCCGAGCCGATCGCCACGAGCGAGAGTCCGACGCCCAGCCACACCTTCGGCTCGAAGGTCGCCTGCAGCATCGCCGGCGGCAGGTCGATCAGGGCCAGCGAGAGGTGGCCGAGGCAGTACACGATCGACAGCCAGAGGATCGTGCGGTACTTGCCGATGAGGGCGTCGGAGATGATCGCCCCGATGACCGGGAAGAAGTATGCGCTCGCGACGAACCAGCTCACCCACTCGCGCCCCTGCGTCGGCGTCGCGAAGGCCGGCTCGCCCCCGGAGGTGCGGAGGTACTCGGTCATGAAGACGAAGAGAATCGTCTTCATGCCGTAGAACGAGAACCGTTCGGCGGCTTCGTTGCCAACGATGTACGGGATGCCCTTGGGCATCTCCGACGACTGCACCGGCGCGGTGAGATACTTCCCCATGGTCCGGGCAGACTAACGCAAAGTCCTGCGGACCGCGCTCGGCAAGTTGCGGGATCCCTCGGTTCCGATCCCGGTCGTTCGCGGCGTCCGACGCTCGAATCGATCGAGTTCAGGGACCGAAGGGCGCAGCGCCGCCCGGACCGAGCGGTAGGCCAATACTCCCCCACGCGATCAGGAACGCCAGCCACACCAACCACGCCGTCAGGCTGTACGGCAGGAGCAGCGAGATCGCCGTGCCGACGCCCGCGCTCGGCTCATAGCGTCGGATGACGACGAGCACCACGACGAGGTAGGCATTGAGCGGCGTGATCGGGTTGGTCACCGAATCGCCGACCCGATAGGCGGCCTGGACGAGCTCGGGCGAGAGTCCGAGCCCCATGAAGAGCGGCACCATGACCGGAGCGAGGATCGCCCACTTCGCACTGGCGCTCGACATGATCGACGCCTTCGACCGCGATCATGATGCCCAGGTTCGACCGGTCGAACCACTTGATGAACTGGCCGGCGAAGAACGCCAGCACGATGTAGGTGCCCATCGAGGCCATCGACTCGCCCATCCGCGTGGCGACGTCGCGATCGCTCCGGACGTTGCCGGCCGCGATGCCGTAGGCAACCCCCGGAAGCAGGAACGCAACGAAGAG
This sequence comes from Phycisphaerales bacterium, assembly GCA_044220875.1. Lineage (GTDB taxonomy): Bacteria > Planctomycetota > Phycisphaerae > Phycisphaerales > SM1A02 > JAEUIT01. The sequence goes on from JBGAQH010000005.1 coordinate 314,712, forward strand.
AATCGGCACGAGGGCATCGGTCCAGACGGCGACCATGCGGCCGGGCACCTTCTCGTACTCGCCCGAGAGCGGCCAGCCGGGCACGGTCGCAAGGGCCACGATCGTCCCGATGGTCAGGAGCGCCACGATCCCCGCCGCCGTGAGCCCGCGGCGCTCTTCGGCGTTGAGCCGCTCCGGTCCCGTGGCGTTGATGCCGCCTTGGGCAATCTGCTTCGCCACCGTCGCCCTGTCGAATCGCGGCTCGATGATGAACGCCGTGACCGCCCAGCCGACGAGCGTCAGCAGGAAGGTCGAGGCGAACATGAAATACCAGTTGCAGTCAACCCGCACGTCGATCGCGGGCTGGACGAGCTTCGCCGCCGACAGGGTGATGCCCTGCAGGAGCGGATCGAGACTCGTGATCAGGAGGTTCGCGCTGAAGCCGCCGCCGATCCCGAAGGTCACCGCCGCGAGCCCGGCCAACGGCGATCGGCCCACGGTCGCGTAGACCGCGGCGACCAGCGGCGGCAGGACGACATAGCCCGCATCGGCCGCGGCCGAGGAGTTCACGCCGGCGAAGACGACCGCCGGCGTCAGCAGGCTCGCGGGCGTCGCAAGAACAATGAGCTTGAGCGACGCCGCAAAGAGTCCGGTCCGCTCGGCAACGCCGATCCCGAGCATGGCGACCAGCACCACGCCCAGCGGATGGAAGTCGAGGAAGTTTCGAATCGCGTTGAGCCAGATCCAGCGCTGCTCATTCACCGCAAGAAGATTCACCGCGGTGACGACCTCGCCCGGCTTCGACGGATGCGGCACCGACCAGCCGCTGGCCGCCGCGACCGCGGAACCGAGCAGCACGGCAACGCAGCCGAGGACGAAGAGCGTCGCCGGATCGGGCAGACGGTTCCCGACGCGTTCGACCATGGCGAGCGGGCTGAAGCGGAGCATGCGTCGCAGCGTAGCGGAGATCGAGCGAGCGCCGATGGACGATCATTTGGGCGCTCGACCGTTGACCGACACACCTCGTTCGATAGGCTGGCCCTCGGAGGTCCGCACGCATGGGAACGTTCGTCCGCAGGTTCGTCCGACTCGTGAGTGCGTCGCTCGTCATAGCGGGCCTGTTCGGCCGTCCCGCGACCGCCACGGCCCAAGGCTACGGCAGCCTGATTCCCGAACCGATTCGCCTCTGCGAGATCGGAACCTGGTTCGAAACGCGACTCGATCGGCGCGTCGCCAACGAAGAGCGCGAGGCGATCCTCGCGGCGCAGACGACCTACTGGAACGCCTACCGCGAGCTGGCGGAGAAGGAATTCGATCCCCTTGCCGCCAACGAGCAGGACGCATGGCGCGAGCCGGCGAAACTTCCCGAGCGTTCACGGCGGATTGCCAGCGCAGCCCGAACGATCGAGGAGCTCGACCGCACCCTCTTCGACGCGATCGACGCCGCCATTCCCGAAGCCGAACGCCCAGCCTTCGCCTCGGTCCGCCTCGCCCGATCGATCCTGCGACTCGAGGCCACCGACCGTCTTGGTCTCGGCAGCGAGGGGCAATCGCCGGCCATCGTCGACGAGATGCTCATGCTCCGCCATCTCTCGCCCGCCACGCGGCAGGCGATCCGTCCGGCGCTTGTGTTGCATGAGGCCCGCATCGAATCGGCGCTCCGCGAGGTGCGCGCGGCGACCGACCGTTTCCAGGATCGCCTCACGACCGCGGTCATTCGGCGCGTCGCGGCCGGCGAATCGGTGACGGCCGCCTACGCCCCGGCCCGGGACGAGGTCATCGAAGCCCTCGGCGATTGGACCGCCCCCGCCCGTCGGCTCGTCGCGGCGATCGCGGCCTGCCGCACGGAGTTCAACCGCTTGGTCGAGTTCGATCTCGCCCGCGAGTTCGCGTGGAGCCGGTTCGGCCGACAGGACCCGATGGGCAGTGGCATCTTCGTCGACTCCCTCATGGTCGAGCGGCACTTTCGCCTCGCCCTGCGGGCGACGAAGGACGAGGCTCGCCGAGCCGAGCTGCGAACAGCCTACGCGCAATGGGCGAAGGAGGATGACGGTTTTGTCGATCGTGTCCTCCTCCGGCTCAGTGACCCGAAGGAGGTCCAGACCCTGCTCGGCGACACAGCGCCGCTGCGTGAGGAGCGTGACGCAATCGGCACGAAGGCGATCGCCCGCATCCGGGCGATGGTGCCGGACCTTCCGATGATGGACGACGCGGCGTTGCATCGGGACATCTTTGCCAGTGGCCCAGAGCCCGAGGGAGAGGACGATCCCGCACGCGAAGGAGGCGGACTCCTCGGCTCTGTCTCGGCGGACATGCGGTTCGGGTCGCGCGAAGCGGCCTCGCGGTGGCGCATCAACTGGCGTCCCGCGCCGCTCGAGGCGGACGCGGTGCTTGCCTGGTGCCCCGACGCGACCGAGGCCGAGCGGGCGACGGTGCGGCAGGTACTCACGGACGCGGAGGAGCGGTGGAAGGAGCGGATCCTCGATCCCTTCGAAGACCTCGTCGCTCGGCGCGGGAACGCCCTCGGGCGAATCTATGGTGAAGCGGCGAAGGCCCAACGGGGCGAAGCGCCCGGCGAACGGCCCGCTCGCGAGAGCTTTGTCGGCTTCGGCGAGGAGAGCGTCGAACTCTTCGACCGGATCGCCGCGTTCGACGCCGCCCTCTTTGACGAAATCGCCGCGGTGCTCGGCGTGAACGCCGGCGAAGCGCAGACGCGCCCGACCTCGCTCGGCGTCGCCCTTGCATTGGCCCGCTGCGAGCGGGCCTTGGCGATCTGGGCCGACAGCGAGGAACTCTCGGGCGTCTCCTGGAACCACGAGGTCCTGCCGAATCTGCCGACGCTCCTGCGGACCTCGGTGCCGATCGAGCATCGGCCAAGCGTCGGCGCTGCGATCGCCGCCGACGCCGCGACGTGGATCGCGATGGCCCGCGAGCGACGCATCGGGCGTGCTCGAGGGGATTCGCTCCGCGACTGGGCCATGGCCGAAGGCATGCTCCGCCAGAGCGATCTGCAGCGGCGGCAGATGGCGGGCGCGACGCCCGAGGAACTGCAGAAGGCTTGGGACGAATTCGCCGCGTGGCGAGCGGACCCGGTCGAGATGACCGGCAAGGGCGATGGCTGGTTGGTCTACCGCAGCCAGTCGACGCACTGGCGCGAGCGATTCGCTGCGCTCCTCGACAGCCTGACCGCGACGAGCGAAGGCCGCTTCACCGCCGACCAACGTTTGGCGGTCGAAATCGAGTACGAGCGCATGGTCGCCCCGAACCGATTCCACGAGATCCGCGACCCCGCCCCATTCTTCCGGCGCGCCCCACAATGCATCGCCGACGACGAACCGCGCCGCGCTGCCATCGAATCACTCGCCACCGACAGCGCCCGCGACCTCGATCGCTGGACCCTCACCTGCCTCGCCGCGATGCGCGAGCGGGCACCGACATTCCGTCCCGGCACGCTCCTCGATGACAGTTCGGGCCGCGCCGAACTCCGCTTCCGCCTCGACCGCTGCGAGCGCTACACCGCCACCACCTGGCGCCTCATCGGACTCCTCACCCCCGACGAACTCAACCGCCTCCCAGCCCTCCGCGACTACGACCGCCTCTGCGTCCTGAGCGGAACCGCCTGGTGGAACGAGTGAGGGGGGGAGAGTTCAACACAGAGGCGCAGAGGACACAGAGGGCCACAGAGAAGGCAGTGGGATAGAGGGAAAAGAGAAATTCATCGGAGGTGACGACGTGTATCGATCGAAGAAGCGCAGGACACACGTCGCCTCGTCCATGCAAGTCACGCCTCACGCTTCCCCGCTCTCGCGCATTTCCTGTCTCCACCTGCCTTCTCTGTGGCCCTCTGTGTCCTCTGTGCCTCGGTGTTGAATCCCCCCCTCACGCGCGCGTGAACGTCCCCCGCTCGCGGTCCTTCTCCACGCCCGGAAACGCCAGCACGCGGTTGTGCATCGCGACGTAGACGCCGGGCGGGACGATCTGCACCGCGAGCAGCGCCTCGGTCACGTTTTGGGTCGCGTCGGTGCGGCGCAGCTCGTAGGGGCGCATCGCGCCGGTGAGGATGATCGGCTTCGTCAGGTGGCCCTTCGCGCTCAGGCGTTCGTGGATCCGGTGGCCGGTCACCGCGAGGCGATCGGTGCCGTGCACGATGACGACGCCGTCGTGGTTTCGGCTCATGATCTCGGCCGTGTCGGCGATGAGGTCATGGTCGGCCTCGCTCATCTCGAGCGAGTCCTTGTTCATGAGCGGAACGCGATCGATCGTCAGGCCGCGCAGGTCGAGGGAGCCGAGGAGAAGATCGAGGACGCTCATCCGGTTCGAGAGCATGCCGCCGAACTCGTCGTAGGTCTTTTCGATGGTGCCGCCGGTCGAGATGAGGGCGAGCTTGAAGAGTGAGGTGCCAGAGGGCATGGCGGGGTTGTATCAAAGGGAAGGCCGCGCACGGCGGTCGGATCGGGTCACTCGACCACGATCGTCCGCGGGCGGCGGCAGGCGGTGTCATCGCAGGGCTGGACCGTGACCTCGATCCGCGAGGCGGCGGTGGTTCCGGCCACGCGACACGTGAACTCGACGGTTCCGCGATGGACGCGCAGACCGCTGCCATACGCCTCCCCCGCCGGATAGTCGACCTCAATCGTGCCGCCGCCGCGCAGCGACACGGTGAGGCCCACGAGCGATGCATCGCCCGGATCATGGGCGTTGATGTGGAAGCCGGGGGCGATGACGATGCGAAGCGTGACCGTCGCGCTCTCTTGGGCGACGCGCGTCACGCGGACGAGGCCATCATCGGCGGCCGCACCGCGCGGCAGCGTTTCGGGTGCCTCGCGCGATGCTCGCCACAGGGCGAGTGTCGCGAGCGTGGTCTGCACCGGCCGCTCCGCGATGACGCCCGAGAGTCCGGCGAAACTCCGCGTGAGTTCGCTTCGATACATCGCCTTCCCCGTCGAGGCGAGCAGGTCGAGGGCGTTGAGCAGCATGATGCCGTTGCCGCCGGGAACTGCCCCGTCGGTGACGCTTCGGCTCCGCACGAAGAGTTCGTTCGCTCCCTCGCGGCTGTCGAAGAACCCGCCGCGCGGATCGGCGAAGAGGGCGATCGCCTCCTCGAAGAGCGCTTCCGCGCGAGCCCGATGCTCCGCCTTCTCCTCCGCCTTCGCCAACGCGAGCCGGCCACGGATGAGAAAGGCGTAGTCTTCCAGAAAGGCCGGAATCGACGTCGTCGTCCCGCGTGCCGTGCGATGGAGGGTGCCGTCGGGGCCCCGCATCCGCCGGTCGATCGCATCGGCCGCCCGCGCCGCGGCATCGACGTAGGCGCTCACGCCAAGGGCGGCCCCGACGTCGGCGAGCGCCGCGATCATCAGGCCGTTCCATGCGGTGAGCACCTTGTCGTCGATGATCGGCTGCGGACGCTTCGATCGCACAGCGAGGAGCGCCGCGTCGATCTGCCGGCGCTGGGACTCGAACGCCGGCAGTTCCATGCCGAGCGCTCGCGCCGCAGCCTCGGGCCGCCCCTCGTGCAGCACGAGCACATTGCTTGCGGGTTCGTCCGGGTGATGCGGATCCTGGAAGTTGCTGCCGCCCTCGAGGCCGTACATCGCGAGAGCCATCGTCGCGAGGTCCTTCTCGGCGATCGCAGCGATCACCTCCTCCCTCCGCCAGACGTAGCTCTTCCCTTCCTTCGCGTCGACCTCGGCGTCCTGGGCCGAGAAGAAGGTACCGTCGACGTCGCGCATCTCCCGCAGCGCCCAGTCGCAGGTTCTTCGGGCGATCTCGGCGTGGTAGCGATCGCCGGTGCGCACCGCGCTTCGCGCATAGAGCGGCGCGAGCTGGGCGTTGTCGTAGAGCATCTTCTCGAAGTGCGGGACACCCCACACGGCATCGACCGCGTAGCGATGGAAGCCGCCGCCGACCTGATCGAAGATCCCGCCGCTTGCCATGCGGTCGAGCGTTCTCGCGACGCAGGCCGCGACCGCCGGCGCTTCCACGGCGACGCCGCAGAGCAGTTCGAGATACACCGGCTGCGGAAACTTCGGCGCCCCGCCGAAGCCGCCGTTCACCCGGTCGTGATAGGAGAGCAGCGTCTCGACCGCCCGCGAGGCGAGCGACGCGTCGAGCGTCGTCGGTGCGGGCGCGTGCGAGAGTTCGGTCGCGACGAATTCGGCCAGCCGATTCGCCTGACTCGTCACCTGTTCGCGGCGGTGCTTCCACGCGTCGTCGATCGACTCGAGCAGTTGCGAGAAACTCGGCCGTCCATAGGCGGCCTGCGGCGGAAAATAGGTGCCGACGTAGAAGGGCTTGAGCGTCGTCGGCTCGACGAAGACCGAGAGCGGCCAACCGCCCGAGGCCCGGCCCTCGGTCATCTGGGTGTAGATCTGGCACGCGGTCATGAAGACGTCGTCGATGTCTGGCCGCTGCTCGCGATCAACCTTGACCGGGACGAAGAGGTCGTTGAGGAGCTTCGCCGTCGCCTCGTCCTCGAAGCTCTCCCGCTCCATCACATGGCACCAGTAGCAGGTCGCGTAGCCGATCGACACGAAGAGCGGTCGGTTCTCCCGTCGGGCCCGTTCGATCGCCTCGCTTCCCCACGGATACCAGTCGACCGGGTTGTGGGCGTGCTGGAGGAGGTAGGGGCTGGTCTCGCGGGCGAGGCGATTGGCGGCCGGGGGCGTTCGGGCGTGCTGCACGGAGACTCTGCCTGCGGTGGAGGGACGTCGGATCGGCGGGCGAACGGGCCGCCATCCTAGACGGCAACGATCGGCACCCTTCTCCCAGATTTCCCCCGCCGGGGCGAAAGCGTGGCGCTCGCGCCACCAATGACGGACGAGCCGAATTCCGGCCTTCGTCCGCCCCTCGAACCGATACTCTGCCCATCGTGCATCCCGCCCCCGCCGTGCTTCAGGACGCCAACGTCTCCCTCACCTCGCTCGCCGAGTGGGTGCGGGGGCTGCCGATCGCAAGCCTCGCCCCGATCGGCCTCCTGTTCGTGGCCGGACTGCTGCTGTTGTGCTTCGGCCAGCGCTTGCTGAAGCCGGTGCTCGTCCTCGCCGCCATCTTTGGTGGCGTCGTTCTCGCCAGCCGGATCGGCCCGTCGATCCAGCCATCGATCTCGCCGCTCATCTGGTCGGCGATCGGCGCGATCGTCGGCCTCGTCGTGGCGGTGCTGAGCTATCGACTCATCCTCGGCCTCGCAGTCGGGGCCATCGGTGCTGCGGTCGCGATGCTCCTGGCCCTCACGGCGGCCCAGATGGGCTGGATCGACGCCGGACCGAAGCCGGCGCCTCCCGCCGAAGCGGCGCTGAGCTCCCCCGCTCCCGACATCGACGATCCGCTCGTGGCCGCCGCGACCATCGTGCAGGACGCTGCCGACGGAACCACGCCCAGCGAGCGTGAGGCACTCTCGAAGAAGCTCGACAACGTCTCCCCGGGGCTCGGCCCGGCCGTCATCGCGTGGCTCGATCGCCTGAACGGCATGCTGAGCAGCGCCGGCGACTGGATCGGCGAGCGATGGAACGCGATGCCCAAGCCGCTCCGCACCTTGCTGATGGCCTCCGGCGCTGCGGGAGGTTTCCTCGGATTCGCCGCCGGCATCGCGTGCCCCACCTGGGCCGCGGCAACGCTCACGAGCCTCTTCGGCTCGCTGCTGGTGCTCGTCTGCGGCGCGCCGCTCCTCTCGCGGGTGGTGTCCGTCGACTCGCTGCCGGAGGTCCGTCCGCTCGGATGGCTTGCGCTCTGGATGTCGATCGCCGCAGCGGGCTGGGTCTTCCAGTGGATCACGCGGCCGGTGAAGGAACCGCCGAAGCGCGACGCCGCGCCGGCCCAGGCGTGAGCGGGCGAATCGGAAGACCGTAGAATCCGCGGCCTTCCATGGACCACTTCGTGTACCGCCCCGCTGGCGAGAGCGTCTCGCTTCACTGCGAACGCCTTCCCGCCGAGGAGATCGCTCGCCTCGTCGGCACGCCCTGTTACGTCTACAGCAAGGCGACGTTGCTCGAGCACTTCGACCGGCTCGCGACGGCGTTCGCGCCGCTCTCCCCGCTGATCTGCTATTCGATCAAGAGCTGCGGGAACCTCTCGATCTGCCGGCTTCTCGGCGAGCGCGGCGCGGGGATGGACGTCGTCTCCGGGGGCGAGCTCTATCGCGCTCTTGCGGCCGGCGTGCCGGCAAGCCGATGCGTCTACGCCGGCGTCGGCAAGACCGACGCCGAGATCGAGGGCGCCATCGACGCGGGGCTCGGCCTCTTCAACGTCGAGAGCGAGGCGGAGTTCGAGAACATCTCGCGGCTCGCCAAGCGCAAGGGGGCCGTGACCCACACCGCCCTGCGGGTGAATCCCGACGTCGACCCGCGGACCCATCGATACACCTCGACCGGCAAGAAGGAATCGAAGTTCGGGGTCGACATCGAGCGGGCCAAGGCCTTCTTCCGGACCTACGGCAACGACCCGCACTGCCGCCTCACCGGCATTCACTTGCACATCGGCAGCCCGATCTACACGACCCAGCCCTACGTCGAGAGCGTCGAGAAGGCGATCGCCCTCATGGACGAGCTCGCCGCGGAGGGCTTCGCGGTCGAGACGCTCGACCTCGGCGGCGGATTCGGCGCCGACTACGAGACCGACCAGTCGCCGACGCTCGCCCAATACGCGGAGGCGATCGTTCCGCTGCTTGCGGCGCGCGTTCGTCGCGGGCTCAGGATCATCCTCGAGCCGGGTCGCACGCTCGTTGCCAACGCCGGCGTCCTGCTCACCCGCGTGCAGTACATGAAGACCTCGGGCGAGAAGACCTTCGTCATCTGCGACGCGGGCATGAACGACCTGCTGCGGCCGAGCCTTTACCAGGCCTTTCACTTCATCTGGCCCTGCCGCACCGACACGTGCTTCGCGCCGACGCGACGGATGAAGGACATGAAGCTCGATGGCCTGCGCTCAATGGACGTCGTCGGCCCGATCTGCGAGTCGGGCGACTTCTTCGCGATCGACCGGCCGCTGCCGCCGGTGAAGCGCGGCGACCTGCTCGCCATCTACACCGCCGGCGCGTACGGCATGTCGATGGCGAGCCGCTACAACGCGCATCCGCTGCCCGCCGAGGCGCTCGTCGACGGCTCGACGCTCGCCATCGTTCGGAAGCGCGAGACGTACGAGGATCTCGTCGCCCACGAGCGGACGCCGCAGCCGGTGGTCACCGGCTGAGTGGGAATCATCCGACCTCGACACAACGGAACACCTGCGACAGTTCTGCGAACTCTTTCACGTGAGTCAACACATGGTCCGTCGCGAAACGAATGGCATCTGGGTCACGCTCAAGGAGACGATCGGTGCGACGGCGGATGAGGTCTTCGCGTGCTTCAGCACGTCGGAGGGACTCACGCGATGGCTTGCGGTCGGAGCCGAACTGGAAGCGAGGCCCGGCGGTGAGCTGACCCTGGCCTGGGATCGGGATTTTGCGAGAACGCTGACGGTTCATGTGCGAGAGTTCGAGGCCGAGGGACGGATTTCCTTCGACTGGTATCCCGATCCCCTGAGTGACGAAAGCGTGCCGGTGCAGGTCGCGGTGACGCCGGACGTCGAGTCCGGCTCGAGGGTGATTCTCCGACAGGGTCCCTTCAGGGACGATCCGGAGACCCTCATCGCGATGGCGGATGGCGCCGAGAGCTGGCGCTGGTACCTGTGCAATCTCCGCTCGGTCCTCGAGACGCGGCACGACATGCGGTCCGTTCGGCCGCTCTGAGGCGAACCGCGCCGACCGACGGAACGGACATCACGAGCCTCCTGGAGCATCGCCGTGGCGCTGGAGGGAGCGCCATCGCCGTGCCCTGCCGGAGAAGGAGTCCCGCCCGCGCCCCGATGAGTTCGAAGGGAGCCGCGGGCGGGACTCGTTGCGCCGGTGTCGTGATGAGCGAATCGTTAGGTGAGCGCGATCCGCACGACGGCCTGGGTGACGATCGCCGCGTAGACGCCGGCGATGAGGTCGTCGACGAGGATCCCGGCACCGCCGCGGATCCGCTGCAGCCCGCGGGCGGGCGGCGGCTTCACGATGTCCATCGCCCGGAAGGTCAGGAACCCGACGAGGGCGGCGAGGGCGATGCCGCGGGATTCGCCCGGCCAAGGCAGGAAGAGGAGGGTCAGTGCCTGGCCCGCGACCTCGTCGGCGACGACCGAGCCGGGGTCCTTCTTGCCGAAGATCCGTTCTCCCTCGTCGCCGTAGCGGAGGCACGCGAGGCTCCCGAGGGCCAGCAGGCCCCCTAACGCGACGTTCACGACCCACCACGGCGCCCCGAGCCACAGGAGCGCCGCCGCGATCGCCGCGGGGGGCAGCGAGCCCCACGTTCCCGGCGCGGGCCGCAGGAGACCGAGGCCCCCCGCGGTGAGCGCCAGCGTCGGCAGGAACGTCGACCTCGGGCGATCGCTCATGCCGGCGGCTTCCCGCTCGGCGCCGACCGCAGCAGGACCGAGGCCCGCGCCAGATACGGCACGCAGGACCACGCGGTCACGATCACGGTCGCCCAGACCAGAAGGTCGCGGACCATGCAGGCCCAGCGCTGGGCGAGGAGCCCCTCGTTCACGGCGACGCCCAGGGCCACGGGAATCGTGAGGCACTGGAGCATCATCTTCCACTTGCCGATCGACTCGGCGGCGAAGGAGATTCCCATCCCCTCGATGACGCCGCGAATGCTCGTCACCAGCAGTTCGCGAGCCAGGATCGTCACCACCATCCAGCTCGCCACGCCGGTGGCCATCGTGAAGCGGTCGTCGTTGGTGGGGTCGACTTCGGCGAAGCGCGGACTGGCGAGGAAGACGAACGCGCCGAGGACCAGCACCTTGTCGACGAAGGGGTCCATGATCCGGCCGAAAACGCTCACCACCTGCCAGCGCCGCGCGAGGTAGCCGTCGAGCACGTCGGTCGCGGCCGCGACCATGAAGAGGGCGATGGCGGTGTTCCCCCACAACGCCCGGTCGACGTGCGGACCCATCCGAAGGGTCAGCGACATCGTGGCGAAGAACGCCGCGGCGATGACCAGGCGGCTGAGGGTCAGCGCGTTGGGAAGGGACTGTCGGAGCCCGTCCGGCATCGAGGCCATGGTACGGGGATCCCTCACCATGGCGCGGCGATGACTCAGGGGCAAACGCCCCGATGCGATGGAGTGGTCGCGCTCCGTCGCCTCGCAACCGATGGTGGTGGACGATCGCGCGATCCCCTGCCGATGCCCTTGGCGAGCGCTCCGTTGGTTGCGGATCGTGGCGCGTTTCCGTACATTCCCCGCTCCTCTTGACGAAGGCGGTCCCGCCATTCTCCACCACACTTCTGACCTCCTGACCGCCGCCACGGTGGCGGCAGCGCCACTCCTGACCCCGTACGCCCTCTATGCGGCGTGCGCCATCGGCGCAGCCGGTCTCTACCTCTTGATGCGTCCCTCGGACACCTCCCTGGGCCGTCAGGCCCGGGTGGCCGGCACGCTCATTGGGATGGCCGGCATTGCCCTGCTCCTGGCCGAGGTGCTGAGCATCGCGTCGGCGACCGGCGCCGCGGGCGGTTTCCCGCTGTTTACGGCCCTGTTCGGCGCCGTCGCGATCGCGGCGGCCACGCGCATGGTGACCCACCAGAAGCCGGTCTTCGCGGCCCTGTACTTCATCCTGGTGGTGGTCTCCTCGGCTGGCCTGTTCCTGACGATGCACGCGGAGTTCATGGCGTTCGCCCTGATCATCGTCTACGCCGGGGCGATCCTCATCACCTACATGTTCGTCCTCATGCTCGCCCAGCAGACCCCCAACGAGGGCGACATCGAGGGCGGCACGCGATACGACCGAACGCCGCGCGAGCCGATTCCGGCCGTCGCGGTCGGCTTCCTGGTGCTCGCCTCGCTGACTCATGCCTTCTTCCTGCAGCCTGGTCCGCAACTGAGCCCCGCGACCCCGCAGGCCGTCGCCGAGGCGAACGCGACGCAGTGGAAGGAACTCGCGGCCATGCCCCGGCGGCTCGAGCGGATCGTCAAGATCGCAGACCCGTCACTGACCGCCTTCGAGCTTGTGCCGGTCGACGGCGAACTTGTTCGCTTCGAGAGGGGCGTCGCGATCGCCCAGGTGACGTCCGGCGGCGAGACGAAGGACATCGTCCTCCCCGACTCGGCGATGCCGACCAACACGCAGAGCGTCGGCCTGGCCTTGGTCTCACGCTTTCCCGCGAGCCTTGAGCTCGCCAGCGTGATCCTCCTCATGGCGATGTTCGGAGCGGTGGTGCTGGCCCGCAAGCAACTCGAGCTTGGCGAAGACGAGCGGCGCGACGCCGTCGGGATGCGGCGACTCAGCGTCGACGAGCCGGAGATCTCCCGCGGAGGTCGCGCATGACCACGCTCCTGAACGCAACCGGAATCACCTCCGTGACGCTCGCTGACCTGAACCTCGGCATCTCGCCCCTTCTCGCCGACATCACCCCGCCGACGCTTTCGGCGCTCAACGTGACCCTGCTGGTCAGCGTGGTGTTGTTCGCGATCGGGCTGGTCGGATTCCTGACCCGCCGGAACATGATCATGATGTTCCTCTGTACCGAGCTCATGCTCCAAGCTGCGTGCCTGGCGTTCGTCGCCTTCGGCCGCATGCACATGGACGTCTCGGGACAGGTCTTCGTGATCTTCATCCTCACCGTCGCGGCGGCCGAGGCGGCCTTGGCCCTCGGCCTGGTCGTGCTTCTCTACCGCAAGAAGGAAACCCTCTCGAGCGAAGCGTGGTCGGACCTTCGGGAGGAACTCAAGTAATGCCCTCACTCATCTCCCCTGTGGGCCACCGTCCTCTTCCCTCGTGGCGCACCCTTGCCGCGGTGGCCCTTCCCGCGGCGCTCCTTGCGACGGCCGCCGCCTTCGGGCAGGAGGGCCATGTCGCCGCCGCCGGTTCGCCGGAACATGCCGAACACGCCAGCGGCGCCGCCGAGCAGCTTGCGGCGCTCACCAAGGTGCTCCCGACTCCCTCGACCAGCCTGGACTGGGCCGGGTGGATCCTGCTTCTGCCGGCCATCTCCGCCTTCCTCTGCATGGCCTTCGGCTTCGCCAAGGTCAAGAACAAGCTTCCCGCGATCGTGACCGTGCTCGCCCTCGGCGGCGCGTTCGTCACCACGCTCATGCTCTACCGGAGCTATGAGCATCCGGTCACCGTTCATCTGCATGACTGGATCCGGCTCGACTGGTCGACGCCGGGAGCCGCGGGCGGCGCCGTCGCGATCGGCCAGAGCCTCGTCGCCGACATCGGCCTGCACATCGACGGCCTGACGCTCTTCTGGATGCTCTTCGTCACCGGCCTCGGCACGCTCATCGCGATCTTCGCGAGCGAGTACATGGAGAGCGACGTCGGCGGCAACTACGCCCGCTTCTTCGGCGCGGTGAGCGTCTTCCTCCTTGCCATGGGTTGCCTCGTCATGGGCGGCAACCTCTTCCTGCTCTACCTGGGCTGGGAAGGCGTGGGCGTCGCGAGCTACCTCCTCATCGGCTACTACTACGGGAAGCCGACCGCGGTCGCCGCGGCGAAGAAGGCGTTCATCATGAACCGCGTGGGCGACCTCGGCCTCCTGGTCGGGATCTATCTCACGTGGCGAAACTTCGGGGCTCTCGACTACGCGACGATCTTCAAGTCGATCGCCGGCGGCTCGACCGGCGGCGACACCGCGTACCTCATCCCCTACTTCCTGATGCTCGGGGCCTTCGGCAAGTCGGCCCAGATTCCGCTCTTCACGTGGCTTCCGGACGCGATGGAAGGCCCGACCCCGGTCTCGGCCCTCATCCATGCGGCGACGATGGTCACGGCCGGCGTCTATCTCATCGCCCGCTGCTATCCGCTCTTCCTCCTCGACGAGAACGCCCTCCCCGCGGTCGCATGGATCGGCGGTTCGACCGCGTTCCTCGCCGCGACGATCGGCCTCATGCAATACGACATGAAGCGGGTCTTCGCGTACTCGACGGTCTCGCAGCTCGGTTTCATGTTCCTCGGCCTCGGCGTCGGGACGAGCTACGGCGCTGCGTTCCACGTCTTCACCCACGCCTTCTTCAAGGCCCTGCTCTTCCTCAGCTCCGGCGCGGTCATGCACGGCTTCGGCGGGCAGCTCGACATCCGCAAGATCTCCGGCCTCCGACACATCCCCGGCTTCAAGGTCGTCGCCTACACGATGCTCGTCGGCTGCCTCTGGCTCGCGGCGATTCCCTTCAGTGCGGGCTTCTTCTCGAAGGACGAGATCCTGCTCGTTGCCCTCACCGACCACGCCCACGGCAACGCGTTGCTCGGGTGGGTCGGCCTCTTCACGGCGACGCTCACGACCTACTACACCTTCCGCGTCTGGTTCCGGGTCTGTGCAGGACCGGTGTCGTTCGTGCCCGGCGATGACCATCACGGTCACGACGACCACGCCCACGCCGACGATGCCCACGGCCATGGTGGCCATGATCTCGGACACGCTCATGATGCCGGCGCCGCTGCCCACCACGATCACTTCCACCCGCACCCGCCGCGGCTTGCGATCAACGGCGTGCTCTCGATCCTCGCGATCGGCGCCGTGCTGGCCGGCGTCCCGGGCTACATGGCCCTCGCCGGCCACGAGAACTGGGTCGAGGGGATGATCGCCGACTCCTCGGCGGTCGCGGGTGTGCCGAGTCTCTCCGGTCACGGAGGTCACGCCGAGCTCCTTGGCATGAGCGCCCACACGCTCCTGATGGCGATCAGCTTCGCCATCGCCATCGTCGGCATCGGCAGCGCCGCATACTTCCATCTCTTCAACCGCAAGGCCGCCGATTCGCTGAAGCAGTCGCTGCTGGCGTCGCCTCTCACCGGGTGGCTGCCGCGGGCCCTTGAGAACAAGTGGTATGTCGACGAGCTCTACGACGGGCTCTTCAGGCTGCCGGTCCGCGGGCTCGCCTGGCTCCTGGCCAAGATCGACAGCCTCTTCCTCGACGGCGGCATCGTCAACGGCTTCGGTCGGCTTCCCGTCATGGTCGGCCGGCTCTTCCAGCCCCTCTACAACGGCCTTCTTCAGGGCTACGCGGTCAGCATGGCCGGTGGCCTTGGACTCATCCTTGCCTGGATCATGATCGTGTGGATCTGGATGCAGAAGGGAGCGATCTGATGTCGCCGACGCAACTCATGGCGACGATGCTGACGCTCCCCCTCATCGGGGCGAGCATCCTCGCAGTCTCGCCGAAGCCCCTCGCCAAGCACATTGGCGTGATCACCTCGATGGTGGTCTTCCTCCTCTCGATCCTGCTCGCGTGGCAGTTCCCCGAGTGGATGACCGGCAAGTTCTGGCCCGCTGATTCGCACGGCGGCACCGCCGTCGCCCTCGGCGTGACCTTCACGCTCGGGATCGACAGCGTCTCGCTCCTCCTGATCCTGCTGACGACCTTCCTCACGCCGCTGGCGATGCTGGGGTCCTACACCTCGGTGACCAACCGCGAGCGCGAGTTCTACGGCTGGTTCCTCGTGCTGCTGACCGCGATGCTCCTGGCCTTCATGGCCCGCGACGTCATCGCCTTCTACATCGGCTACGAGTTCACCATCGTGCCGATGCTCTTCCTCATCGCGATCTTCGGCGGCGACAACCGCCGGTACGCGGCGGTGAAGTTCTTCGTCTTCACCTTCGTCGCCAGCGTGATCACGCTCTCCGGCCTGATCTACGTCGCTGCGGCCCGGGCCCAGTCGGGACTCGGCTGGAGCTTCGGCCTCAGCGAACTCCAGAGCTTCGCCCTCACCGGACTCACCGATCGCGAGCGATACCTCGTCTTCATCGCGATGATGATCGGCTTCTGCGTGAAGGTGCCCTTCTTCCCGGTGCACTCCTGGCTGCCGCTGGCCCACGATCAGGCCCCGACCGGCGGTTCGGTCATCCTGGCCGGCACGCTGCTCAAGCTCGGCACCTACGGCATCTATCGCGTCGCCCTGCCCATGGCCCCCGACGCGGCGGTCGAGGTCGTCCCGCTCCTGGTGACGCTCTCGATCATCGCGATCGTCGCCATCTCGCTCGTGTGCGTCGCCCAGAAGGACGTGAAGCGGCTCGTCGCCTACTCCTCGGTCAGCCACATGGGCGTGGCGATGCTTGGCATGCTTGCCCTCAATCCGCTCGGGGTGACCGGGTCGGTCATGTACATGATCAACCACGGCCTCTCGACGGGTGCGCTCTTCCTCTGCATCGGCATGATGTACGAGCGCTACCACACCAAGGAGATGGACAAGCTCGGCGGCCTCGCGAAGCGAATGCCCATCTGGGCCTTCTTCATGATCTTCTTCACGATGACCAGCGTTGGCCTTCCCGGCCTCAACGGCTTCGTGAGCGAAGTGCTCTGCCTGCTCGGCGCCTTCAGCGCCCGACCCACCACGGCGATCGAATGGCCCGGTCTCATCGGCCCGAAGTGGATGGTGGTTGCCGGCGTCGGCAGCGTCATCTTCGGCGCCCTCTACATGCTGTACATGGTTGGTCGCGTGGTTTGGGGCCCGCTGAAGGAGCCGGGCCACGACTCGCACGGCCATGGGCACGCCCACGCCCAGGCCGATCACGCCGGGCACGCGCACGCGGGCCATGCTGGACATGCCGGTCATGCGGGCCATGGGCTCTCCACCGATCTCTCGGTCCGCGAGATCGCCTGCTTGGCCCCGATCGCGGTGGTGTGCCTCCTCATCGGCGTTCAGCCGTGGCCGCTCCTCGACGTGATCAGCCCGTCGGTGAAGACCACAATCGCCGCCTATCCGGAGGCGGTGCGTGAGCACATCCGGGCGACGAGCACCTCGGCGACCTCGAGTGGCGAGCGCACGGCGCTCGCTCCCGACCGGGTGAGCGTCCCCGAGGCGACTCAAGTCCCGAGCCTCCGCTAGTGCCCCGTTCCGTAGCGCCCGTCTCTGACTTCCCTTCCTGACTCCAGCCTGAAGCGAATGCGATGACTACCAAGCTCGCCCTCATCCTTCCCGAGATCCTGCTGGTGGTTGGCGCCATCATCGTGACGATGCTCGGCCTCGCGCGCGGCAAGGTCTGGCGTGACGCAGTGCCCGCCGTCACGGTCGCCCTGCTCCTGGCCGCCTGCGGCCTCGTCCATGTGGTGTCGACCGAGGCCCGCCTCGCCAACGCAAGCCTTCTCATGCCCGGCCTCGGGCTCTACGCCAAGACCCTCATCCTGCTCGGTGCGGCATCGCTCGTCCTTCTCGGCGTCAATCTCATCGATCGGAAGCTCGAGCAGGCCTTCGCCAGCGGCCGCGCCGCATTCGATGCGATCCGCGTGATGCGCGGCGAGTACCACTCCTTCCTCCTGCTCTCCGTCGCCGGTGCCTGCCTCCTCTGCAACGCTCCCGACCTGATCTGGCTGTTCCTGGCGATCGAACTCGTGTCGCTGCCGACCTACATCATGGTCGCGACGAGCCGCAGCTCGCGCAAGGCCCAGGAGGCGGCGGTCAAGTACTTCTTCCTCGGGGCAATGAGCTCGGCGATCCTGCTTTACGGCTTCGCCCTCCTCTACGGCGCCACCGGCACGCTGCAGCTCATCGAGATCCAGCATCGACTCGCGCAACAGGCAGCCGCGGGGGGCATCTCGACCCTGGCCCTCATCGGCCTGACCATGACGATCATCGGGCTCTGCTACAAGATCAGCGCCGCCCCGATGCACTTCTACGCCCCGGACGTCTACGAGGGCGCCGCGACGCCGCTGACCGCGTTCCTCGCCTTCACTCCGAAGATCGCAGGATTCCTGGCCCTCATTCTGGTCCTGTCGACGGTCGGTTGGACGGGACACACGATCACCATCAACGGCGAGATGCAGGCCGTCGAGGGGCTGCCGCGACCGATCACCGCGCTGCTCTGGATGATCGCGGTCCTGACCATGACCCTGGGCAACGTCGGGGCCCTGCTGCAGCGCTCGGTGAAGCGCATGCTCGCCTACTCCTCGATCGCCCACTCCGGCTACATGCTGATCGGCCTCATCGCCGGTCCCGCGATCGTCGCCGGCGGCAGCGTCACCGGCACCAGCGGCATCAACGCCCTGCTCTTCTACCTCCTCTCCTATGCCATCATGAACGTGGCGACCTTCGGGCCGCTCGCGAGCCTTGAGCGCAACGGCGAGGAGGTCGAGACTCTCGACGACATCGCCGGCCTTCGCCAGCGGCACCCGGGGCTCGCCGCGGCCCTGGCGATCGGCGCCGGTTCGCTCATCGGCCTGCCGCCGCTCCTCGGATTCTGGTCGAAGCTCTACCTCTTCGCGGCCGGCATCGAGCGTGGCCAAACGGTGTTGGTGATCATCGCGGCAGTGAACAGCGGCGTGAGCGTCTACTACTACCTGAAGCTCCTGAGCGAGCCGCTGGTCGCGGCGAGCAACGCCCGCAGCGAGACCGTTTCGACGACCGCCAGCATCTGGCCGCGGGTGGCCTCGGCCGTCACCGCGGTCATGCTCGTGATCGCTCCGCTCTTCCTCGGCTATGCGATTGCCGCCGCGAACTCCGCCTCCGGTGGTGCGACGAAGGCGACAGCCTCCGCGCCGGCGCCCAAGAGCGAGCCGCTGGCCCGCGCAGCGACGCTCACGCCCGTCGCCAACGGCGCCGCGAACGGCAGCTGATCAGTGGCAGGTCTGCCAGCGCTCGCCATCGACGCGATCGACGTCGGCTTCCTCGGACTGGAGCGGGCCGCCGCCGCGTTTGTCGTTCGACGACGTGACGGCGCGCGGCTCGGACAGCCGATCCTCGTCGAGAGCGGCACGGCAACCTGCCAGCCGCAGCTTCTCGCCGGGCTCGCTCGCTTGGGCGTCGATCCCGGCAGCATCGATACCCTGCTCGTCACGCACATCCACCTCGACCATGCGGGCGGAGCCGGGCACTGGTCGAGCCGACCGGAGAACCCCGCCGACGTCTTCGTCCATCCCTTTGGCGTTCGGCACCTGTGCGATCCTGCCAAGCTCATCGCGAGCTCGCGCCGCGTGCATGGCGAGTCCTACGAGCGGTTCTACGGCGATCCGCTGCCCTGTCCTTCGGAGCGCGTCCACGCCGTTGAGGACGGCGGGACGGTCCTCCGGCACGGGATCCGCTGCACCGCGATCGAGACCCCTGGCCACGCCCGCCATCACCATGCGTGGCTCCTCTCCTGCGTGAGCGACGAGTCGGGCGTCGGCGACGAGTCGGGCGACGGCGGCGCGGCGAGGACCCTCTTCACGGGCGACGTGGCCTCCATGATGACGCCCGAGTCGACGCACATTGCGGTGCCGACGCCGCCGCCCGAATTCGATCTCCACGCGTGGCGGCGTTCGCTCGAACGGCTCATCGCGATCAAGCCCGATACGCTCTGGCTGACCCATGGCTGCCGGGTGGCCGACCCCATGGGGCACCTTCGGTCAGCTCGGCGGCGACTCGACGACGAGGTCGCTTTCGCGCTCACCCTGCTCGACGAGGTGGATCGCGGGCTTCCCGAGGAGGAGGCCGTTGGCCGCTATCAGGCGTGGCTCTGGCCCCGCGCGGCGGCGTCGGGGGTCACGCCGGAACGGCTTCGGGCATTCCTGGGACCCCGGTTTTTCCGCATGAACCTCGCCGGGATCCGTCGGTGGCGGGAGCAGCAAGGCCCCACAGCCTCCAACCCTGTGCTATGATCCCGCCCCTCTCAGGCGACTGTAGCTCAATTGGATAGAGCATCGGTCTACGAAACCGAAGGTTGATGGTTCGAGCCCATCCAGTCGCGTTGCCTGATGCTGGATTCCGACGCGGAGGACCAAAACCACACGCGGCAGCCACACGCGGCAACTGCGCGACGATCGCGTTGGGTCGCCACGGAATAGCGCGATGTCGGCATCGCGGCCGCGCCGGTTCCGCATGCCCGCGACGGGCCTCCGCGGTCGAATGACGAGCGACTTGCCGGGCTGAGCCCGACGTTCGATCCAACGCAGTCTGGCCGGCATGAACCCCGCGGGCCGATTCTCCGAAGCACAGGGGCCGACGGTGGCTCTGCCGCGGCGTCGCATGACCGAACCCCACCACCCATCCGAGCCCTCCCCCGGCCCCGAGCCCCGTCCGCAGCTCGATGATCCCGCGGACCTGTTTCCGCCGCCCCATGAGGCGAGTGAGGGGTTGAGCGATCTGCTGCCGCCGCATCCGCCGGAGCGATCGGTCATCAAGCGGGTGATCTACATCGTCGTCGGGGTGGTGCTCATCCTCATCGGGACCGTGATCTGGATCACCCCGATCATCGGCGGCGCGCCGCTCTTCTGGATCCCGGGCCTCATCTTCCTGGCCAAGGCCAGCGACCCGATGCGGCGACTCATCAACGTCGGCGACAGGAAGCTCCCGGGCAAGCTTCGCACGCTCTTGCGCTGGGCCCGCGACAAGACCGGCGCCGCTCCCACGCCCGCGGCCTCCGCGCCGGGTGATGCGGAGAGCGCAGGGTCGGCCAAAACCGGCGAGACTGCAGCGACCTCGCCCCCGCCCGGCGGCGGACCGACGCCGAACGCATGACTCTCACGCCCACCGAACCTCCTCCCGCGCAGCGTCCGCCCGAGGTCCATCCCGTCCCCGAGCTTCGCTTCCTCGAGGGTCCGCAGTCGCGCACCTTCGAGCTCGTGCGGGCCCTCCGCATCTTCGCCGAGTGCGTCCGCGGCTTCCGCTCGCTGCACTTCGTCGGCCCCTGCGTCACCGTCTTCGGCTCGGCGCGCTTTCGCGAGGATCACCCGTGGTACGCGATGAGCCGCACGGTCGGCGCGGAGCTCGCGAAGGTGGGCTTCACCGTGATGACCGGCGGCGGCCCGGGCGTCATGGAGGCGGCCAACCGCGGCGCAAAGGAGGCCGGCGGCAGGAGCGTCGGCTGCAACATCAAGCTGCCGATGGAGCAGCGGCCCAATCCCTACCTCGACCGCTGCGTCGAGTTCCGCTACTTCTTCGTGCGGAAGGTGATGCTCGTCAAGTACAGCTACGGATTCGTCGTGCTCCCCGGCGGCTTCGGCACGATGGACGAGCTCTACGAGACGCTCACGCTCATCCAGACCGACAAGATCCGCGACTTCCCGATCGTCCTCATGGGACGCGACTACTGGGCACCGATGGTCGACTTCCTCCGCACCACGATGGTCCGCGCGGGCACGATCTCGCCGGAGGATCCCGATCGGTTCCTCGTCACCGACGACCCCATCGAGGCCGTGCGCCACGTGCACTCCGTGGGCATGACCCGCTTCGGCCTCGGCTACGGTGCGCGGATGCGCCGCAAGTGGTATCTCTTCGAATCGCCCTTCACGAGCAAGGGCACCGCCTCGTGATGGTGTCCTGTGGCTGACCTTCCGACCTCCGCCGCCGATGACGAGTCGGTCCTCCGCGACTCCGGCTACGCGACGCAGAGCCTGATCGCCGGGGCGATCGGCGTACTGCTCGTCCCCGTCGTCGTCGGCTTCATCCCCGCCGCGATCGGGCTGCACGCCGGCGTGACCCACATCCGCTTTCGCGCGGGGTCGCGCCTCCGAGCCTGGCTCGGACTGGCGCTGTCGGGCGTCGCCGCGATTGGTTCGGCCGGAGCGATGATTGCCTGGGGTGGCGTCCTGCTCTCGATACTCCTTCAGCGAAGCGCCATCGACCAGGCGCGGCAATGGGCGGGATTGACCCCCGCTCCGTGGATCCTGAGCGATACCGACGGCGGCACGCATGACAGCGCCGCCCTCCGCGGCCGGCTCGTCTACATCGACGTCTGCTCGCCGGACAGTCCCTACTCGCCGGCCGCCACCGCCGCGCTGAACGCCTTCGCGGCACGGCACCCGGAGGTCACGGCCCTCAGTTGGTGTCCGGGGTGCGGCACGCCGGAGGCGAAGGCCTATCGCGCCGGCACGGCGTCGGCCCTTCCGATCGCGGCGGGCATGCAGTCGATGGGCGAACCGCTGTCGCTCATTCCCGCGACGCCGACCCTCGTGGTCATCGACGAGGCCGGCGCCCTTCGGCTGGTCCATCCCGGCACCTACACCGAGGCCGAGCTGGTCGCTCTCATGACCGCCCCAACACCGGCACCGAAGGGCGTGCTGGGCCGTCCCCGCATGGAAGGCTCGGCGCCGGCCGAACGGCCCGGCGACGGGCGCTGAGCGCATCGCCCTCGCCGATCAGTCGGCCCGATCGTCGCGCGGCAGGACACGCGCGACCAGCGCTGAACCGTGCATGTGCAGGCGCACCGGACCGGACCCGCCGCTCACGATCGCCGCATCGCCCTCCTCCAGCGCGACGGACGCGCTGCCCTCGTCGACCGTCGCCGATCCGCGAAGGGCGACGACGATCATGATGGCCGCGGCCTCCACCCGCTGTTCGAGCGAGCCCTCGAGCAGGGTCAGCGTCCCGCGCCATCGATCGCGCCGCAGCATGAGGTTGCCGTCGCGGACCGCACCGTCGACGAGTTCGCCGACCGTCTCGGCCTCACCCTGAAAGCGAAGGGCCTCGCCCGCGGTCGGCACGTCCATCGGCGCAGCGCCGTCGATCCGCAGTCGCATGCCGTTGCCCTCGACGCACACGATGAGCCGTTCGCATCCGTCGAACCGCGAGAATGGCCCGCTCTCCGGCACATCGGCGATCGAACAGCGCCACGACCATGGTCCGCCGTCGACCGCGTCCGATGCGACCTCAAGCGTCGTCCCCCGCCCGTTCCGCCATGGAACGCGGCGCAGCTCCCCGGCCCTGCAGCGTCGAATCACGGCGACACGCTCCCTTCGACGGCGCTGCGACGAATCGCAGGACACTCCAGATACGTGACCGAGCGCCAGATCCATTCCAGCGGTCCCATGGTGAAACTGCGGAGCCAGATCTGGGCGAGCGAGGCGAGGCAGAGCCATGTCACCACGGCGATGGCAACCCGGTTCGTCTCGCCGATCGTGTCGAAGAAGCCGAAGCCCCACCAGTAGAAGAGACAGGTCATGAGAACGCTCATCGAGAGGTAGATCGTGAAGGCCACGCGTCCGGCACGGCCAAGGAACGCGACCAGCCAGCGCGGCCCTGCGTGGGCGAGGCCGGT
This sequence comes from Phycisphaerales bacterium, assembly GCA_044220875.1. Lineage (GTDB taxonomy): Bacteria > Planctomycetota > Phycisphaerae > Phycisphaerales > SM1A02 > JAEUIT01. Next base: position 337,642 of record JBGAQH010000005.1, read on the forward strand.
CAGGGCGCCGACGTAGCCGATGGCCAGAAGCGTCATGCCGAGCTCGTGGACGGACGCGAAGCCGGCCACCATCGGATCGCCGCGGCCCGCGCCGCGCACAAGGAGCGTCGGAATCACGGCGCTGCACAGGATGCCGAGCGGCACGGCGACCAGGGCAACCCGCCGATGAAGCATGGCGTACGCCGGGCGCAACAGGCCGGCCCGGGCGACCGCCGTGCCGAGGAAGAACATTCCCAGGAGATGCGCCCCCCACGAGAGGTAGACCAGGGGCACCGTCTGCGACCACTGCAGCGCCCGAAACAGCGTGGCGACGCTCCACGGACCGTGGCGATAGGCCGCACGCTCGAAGGGCGCCCATCGCTCGTCAAGGACATTCCATCGCGTGGCTTCGCCCATGGAGCGAAGGAGCGCGAGGGACGTTGGGCCATCGGGAATCTCCGGCGGCTCCGTGCGCCGCTCGACCACGGGTGACGCCTGGTCGGCTGGCGGCGGCGCGGCCGGCGCATTCAGGGACGCTGCGCATCCCATCGCGAGGAGGAAGAGCATGAACGCAAGGACGCCAATGGCCCGAGTCTGCAGGAACCGCAGCGGAATCAGCACCCAGCCCATCGTCGCGTACGCGAACAGGATGTCGCCGTACCAGACGAGCGTCCCGTGCAGGAAGCCGACGAGGGCGAGAAAGGCGAGTCGCCGCAGCAGCATGACCGTCGTCGCGGTCGTCGAGCGAATCCGATCGGAGCGCATCGCCTGAAGGGCGATCCCGGCGCCGAAGAGAAAGGAGAAGATCGAGATGAACTTGCCCTCGAAGAGCGTCTGCACCGCCCACCACGAAAGCCGGTCGGCGACCGGGATTTCCTCGACGCCGCCGCCGCCAAAAAGCGACGAGAAGCAGCTTCCGAAGAAGTCCATGTTGACGATCAGGATGCCCAGGAGCGCCACGCCGCGAATCACGTCCATGGCGTGCACACGTTCGGTCTCCGCGACCGGTGCGGCGCGGCCGCGGTCGAGGAAGGCTGCGACGGTGACTCCGGGCGCGGGCATGGCGCAGAGCGTACCGCCCGGCGACCGCGCCGACGGAGGCGATCAGATCTCGACGACGAGGGTCGGCTGAAAGCCGCTGTCGTACTCGGTCGGATAGCCGCGCTGGTTGGAGACGACGCGGGTCGCGCCGATCACGTAGTCCACCGAGTGGTGGGTATGCCCGTGCACCCAGAGCTTCGCCCCCGACTCGGCCACGAAGCTGTCGAGGTCGCTGATGAAGGCGGCGCTGAGCGGATCGCCCTGATAGCGCTCGGCCATCGAACGGGGACTCGGGGCGTGATGGGTCACGATCACCGTCGGCATCGTCGACGCTGCGAGCTGCTCGCGCATCCAGCGAAGCGTCGAGTCATGCCAGCCCCACGTGTCCTCCGGCCGCAATCGGCGATAGGAAGGTTCGAGCCGGATGTGGCGATAGTCGGCGAGGCCGAACGCGGCGGCCGCAAGATTGCGGACGCGGTCGCCGCCGAGGGCGTAGTCGGTCCAGAGCGTCGCCCCGAGAAACCGAACGCCGGCGATCTCGACGGCGTCGCGGTCGAGGACCCGGACATTCGTGTTCTTCGCCGCGGTACGGATCGCCTCGAGGACGCTCTCGATCGAGCCGCCGTAGTACTCGTGATTGCCCGGCACGAAGATGCAGGGCGTCTCCGGAAAGTGCCGCGTCGCCCAGGGGACCACCGCCGCGCCCTTGCCGATGTCGCCCGCGAGGACGACCACGTCCGCATCAACCACGGGGGGGACGTAGTCGGCGAACTCGCAGTGGACGTCGCTCAGGATCCGGAGTCGCATGGCGTTGGCTGCATCGGCACAAAGGGGGGACCCCCTGCAACCGGATGCGGCCGGCGGAGGGCATTCGGAACATCGCGGGAGGGTGATCGGCGCTCAGCGGCCCCTGTCAGCGGCCCCTGTCAGCGGCCCCTGCTCCATGCAAGGGCCGACATTCTGAACTCCGTAGGCCACGCGCGGGCCGAAGTGTCCCGGGGCATCCTACCTGCGGCGTCCGCGTCGGCCGGCATGGGCCGGTAGACGAGGTCAACGGTCGGCGGCACCGCGTCCGGCTCGATCGGCGCGATGCAGTGCGTCCTGAGCTGGAGCTGCCCCTCGTCGGTCCGCTCGGCACGGACGGGAAGCCGACGCTCGCCCACGTGCAGCTCCCAGACGCCGGGGAAATCCCAGCCCGGCGCGGTCGCCCCCCGGATCTGCATCGAGACGAGGCTGACGGCGCCGACCGCCTCGACGGTGATGCGAGGTCGCAGATGGCGGGCGAGAAACGGACTCTGCGGCGGATGGACGGGATCGGCGTGCTCGGCGCCGCGGACCCGTGCGAGCAGGCTCGACGCGCGGGCGGCATCGACGGTGCCCGCGCCCGCCAGCGACCCGATCAGGTCGACGACGAGAGCTCGCGCGGTGCTGTCGTCGAAGCGATCGAGGAGCAGGGCCAGCCCGCACTCCGGGGCGACCTCGTCCCTCTCAAACGCATCGAGCGCGGCGAGGGCCTCACGTCGAATCTCCTCATCGCCGGCCGCGCCGTCTGCGGCGAAGCGCAGGGCATCGGTGACCGCGCGATGGGAACGATGGCCGATGAGCGTCGAGCGAATCGCGCTGACCTGGGCGGTGGCGGCCGATGCGTTCGCGAGGACCGCGATGGCGCCGCCCGCAAGCCACGCCGCGCCGATCGCGGCGCCGAACGCCAGACCGCCGAGCGCGAAGGTTCCAAGCGCGCCACGGAGGCTCCATCGCCGTCGTCCGAAGTGAACGTGCGGATCACTCACGCTTCCCGTCGATCGGCCGCACTCGGGGCAGCGCTCGGGCAGCGTGCGGTGGGCCGCGAGCAATTCGACCCGGCACGCTTCGCATCGGGGCGAGCCGAAGCGCGGCGAGCCGCGCCACGCCTGCACCCACAGGAGCGCAGCGAGCGAGGCCGGCAGGCTCGCGGCCAACGCAGCGCAGGCCCAACCGACGGCGTTGCGATCGTTGGGCGAGAAAAGGTCCCAGGGGATCGATCCGACAAGCGACTCGCCGATGGACCCAGGCACGGACGAGGCCACGAGCCACCACGACGCGCCGGCAATGACGATGCTCATGGCGAGGCCTCCTCCGCCGAGGCGGGCGGCTCGACCCGAACGGAATCGCTGCGGGTCACGACCGAATGGACGAGCCCCTCGGGACAGGGTTCGCCGGCGTAGAGCAGGACGGCCAGCGCCCCCGCGGCACTGCTCGGCACACGAAACTCGTGACTCGTGACCGTGACGGATTCGGCGCCCCCGCCGGCCAGCAGCGTCGCCACCGTCACGTCGCACGGCGCGGCCAGGGAGCCCCCCGCCCAGTGGACCGAACGACCGGCCAGCCGCCGTTCGCCGAGTCGTATCTCGTCAACGAGGTACACCACGCTCCAGCCGCTCGGCGCCGCGTAGATCCACTCGATCGAGAGCGGGCGTGCTCCCTCGGCCGGCAGCCGAACGGTCGGCGGTCCCCGCTGAACGATCATCGCGTCCAGCGCGGCGAGGGCCCGGCCCGTCGCCGCGGCACCCGGCTCCCGGAGCATCGCAGGGTGCCCGACGAGCCGAGCAAGCGTCGCGGTCACGAGGTCCCGTCGGGCGTTGGGGGCGGCAATCGCCGCATCCACCGCCGTTGCCCGATCGGCGACACCGATGGAACGGTCGTCGCACCGGCGCACGAGCGAGCGAAGTGCCTCATGCACCTCCCGACCGTTGCGGAGATTGGCGACTTCCCATGTTGCCGGCAGGAGCTCGCGCCACGTCAGTCCTCGCGAACGGAGCGAGAGGTGCCATCCGGTGACGAGGACGCTGGCGACAAGCAGGACAATGCCGGCGATCGCCGCGCTTCGGCTTCGCTCGCGCCCGGCGAAGCGCACCGCCCCGTGCGACGACAGGCGAGCGCCGCAGGCGCAGCGGGGGTCAGCCTCCCACGCATGGACGCGCACGTCGGCATCGCATCGGCGGCAGCGAGGACGTCGCAGGCTCGACTGTCCGATGAGCGCCGCGGCGATCGCCACGATGCCGCAGAAGGCCAAGGCGATCGCGATGAGGAAGGCGGGATCGGGTCGCATGCGATGGAGGGCCCGCTGCCGCGGTGCCTAGGGCGTCATCCGCGAAGAGGCCGGCGCCGGATCCACGCGATTCGCGACAATCACTGGATCGGGAAGACCTTGAGGAAGTCGAGCGCCGTCACCACGCCGATCGGCCGGCGCCGCTCGTCGATGACCACGACGCGGTGCACGTGGGCCGTTCCGATCCGTCGGGCCACGGCACCGATGCTCTCGTCGGCCGTCGCGGTAATGACCGATTCGCACATGAAGTCGGAGACGGTCAGCAGCGCCTCCGGCATGACCTGCCGCTCAGCGGGGACGTGCTCGCTGATCAGGTCAAACAGGAAGCCGGGATTGGGTTCCTTCGCGTCCTGGGTGATGCGACGGAAGAGGTCGGTGCGGGAGACGACACCCACCAGTGCGCCATCGGCGCCGACGACCGGGGCCCCCGAGATCTTCCGCTCGGCGAAGACCGTGGCGAGTTGCCGGACGGTCATGCCCGGCGTCGCACAAAATGGGTTCTTGGTCATGATGTCCGAGAGCGGATGGGTCGTCGCGATGGGTGGCATGAGCGTGGCTCCGACGCCAAGGATACGGCAGGCCGCCGATCGGTGCGGCGCGGCGCGGCCCCGAACTTGATTCGGCGACGACTCACGGCCCGGGGCCGGGCCGATCACGCCGCTCGCCGCTGCTCACACCGGTTGCCGGCGGTGGCGCAGGTCTCGATGAGGAGGTCACGATCAATCGGCTTGGCGGCGTAGCCGTCGCAGCCGGCGGCGAGGCACTGATCGATGTCGCCGCGCATCGCATGGGCCGTCAGGGCAATGATCGGCAACGACCACCCCTTGGCGCGAAGCAGGCGGGCCGCGGCGTATCCGTCCATCTCCGGCATCTGCATGTCGCTGACGATCAGGTCGAATCGAGGCGGCGTCGCGAGGTCCCCGTCGAGCGTGCCGTCGCACGTCACGGCCTCCACCGCCAGGCGACCGTTCTCGACGATGGTCACCTCGGCGCCGGCCCTGCGAAGGTGATGGGAGATGAGCCGCTGGTTGTCGGGCCCGTCCTCGGCAAGCAGGATGCGAAGGCCATGGAGCCGCAGAGTTCCCTCGCCGAGTCCCGCGACCGTGGCGCGTCCTTCGATCAGATGCGGAGTCGCTTCACGGGCCAGGTTCAGCGCCGCCCCACCCGGATGGGACCACCGGACGGAGCTGACGCTCCCGGTGCCGACCGTGAGCGTGAACGTGCTTCCTTCGCCGGGCGCGCTGCGGACGGCGATGTCGCCTCCGAGCATCGCCGCAAGCCGCTTGCTGATGCGCAGGCCCAGTCCGGTCCCGCCGAATTTCCGCGTGGTGCTCGCGCCGGCCTGCATGAACGCCCCGAAGAGTCGCCCCTGCTGGTCGGGGGTGAGGCCGATGCCGGTGTCGGTGATGTCGATCCGGAACTGCTCCCGATCGCGGTCACAGCTCACTTCGAGCGTCACGCCACCGTGTTCGGTGAACTTGATGGCGTTGCCGACGAGATTGACGAGGATCTGCCGAAGCCGGAGCGGGTCCGACTCGATGCTGGCGGGCATGGCGGTGACGAAACGGGCCTCCAGGTCCAGCGACTTCGCCTTGGCCTTAACGTCCATGAGCGTGAGCACGTCCCGAATCAGTTGCGTCGGCTCCGTCTCCCGCCGCTCGATCGTCATCTTGCCCGCCTCGATCTTCGAGATGTCGAGGATGTCGTTGATGATCGAGAGGAGGTGCTCGCCGTTGCGGCGAATGGTGTCGATGTACTCGAGGCGCCGCACCGGGGCCCTGGCCACGTCGCCGTCGCTGGCCAGGAGGTCGGTGAACCCCAGAATCGCGGTCATGGGCGTTCGGATTTCGTGGCTCATGTTGGCGAGGAACTCGGACTTCGCCGCGTTGGCCGCCTGGGCTTCGGCCTGCGCTGCGACGAGCTTGGCCTCGGCCGCCTTCTGGGCGGTGATGTCGAAGCGGATCGAGACGTACTTCTCGATGACGCCGTCGGCGCCGATGTAGGGCACGATCGTCGAGTCGACCCAGTAGAGGCCGCCGCTCCTGTTCCGGTTGCAGACCTCGCCGCGCCACGCCTTTCCGGCGGCGATCGTCCTCCAGATGTTCACCCAGAACGAGCGGGGATGGACGCCGGAATTGAGGAGGCGGTGATCCTGCCCGATCAGCTCCTCGCGAGAATAGCCGGAGATGCGGCAGAATCCGTTGTTGACCTCGGTGATGCGCCCCGAGCGGTCCGTGATCGAGAGGATCGAGTGCTCGTCGAGGGCGGTGCGGATCGCGTTCATCTCGCGAAGCGCGGTCTCGGCGGTCTCGGTGGCGTCCCGCAGCTCCGCCTCGATGCGCTTCGCCTCGCTGATGTCGACGTGCACGCCCATCGCCCGCAGCGCCCCGCCCCGCTCGTCGCGCTCGACGACGCGACCGGAGTCGAGCACCCAGGCCCAGGTGCCGTCCTTGCGGAGCAGCCGATGTTCGCAGCGGTATTCTGGAGTTCGGCCCTCGAGGTGGTCGGTCAGGATCGCGTTGATCCGCGGCATGTCGTCGGGATGCACCAGCCGCTCCCAGCTGCTGAGGTCTGGGGCGATCTCGGCGAGCGAATAGCCGAGCATCGCGGCCCAGCGCTCGTTGAATGCGACGCGGCCGGTTCGGATGTGCCAGTCCCAGGTGCCGAGACCGGCGCCGTCGACAAGGAGTTCGAGGCGAGTCGCCTGCTCGTGCTGGGCCGTGACGTCGGCGAAGGAGGCGACGACGGCCCGCAGGGCGCCATCGACGTCGCGAATCGGTTCGGTGCTGACCGAGACCCATCGCCGTTCGCCGTCGGGCGTTCGGATGCCGTGCACGAACGAGCGGACGGCGAGTCCGGTGCGCAGCGTCTGGCTCGCGGGAAGCTCGTCGTCGGGGAGTTCCGTGCCATCGACCCGAACCACGCCCCACCGTTCGTCCCGCGGCTCGCGACCGCAGATCTGCTCGCGCGGAAGGCCGAGGATCCGCTCCGCCGCGGGGTTGCAGTCGGCGATCCTGCCCGAGGTGTCGACGTAGATGATCCCCTCGGCGAGGGCGGCGAACGTCGAGCGAAGGCGCTCGCGCGTGTTGACGCTCTCGGTGATCTCCGTCTCGATCGCGACGTAGCCGACGAGACGGCCTCCCGCATCTCGCTGCGGCTGAATCGCAATGTCGAGCCAGTACTCGCGACCGGACTTGCCGCGGTTGAGGAGTTCGCCGCGGAAGGGACGATGGGCGTTGCACGCCTCGCGAATGGCGAGAACCACCGCCGGATCCGTTCCCTCGCATTGCAGGAATTCGCCGGGCTTGCGGCCGCGCACCTCGTCGAGCGAGTAGCCGCTGATGCGCTCGAATCCGTCGTTGACCCAGACGATGCGGCGATGCTCGTCGGTCATGACGACGGCATTGGTCGTGCGTCGTGCGACTTCGGCAAGCCGCTCGAACTCGGCGCTGCGGCGGAGATTCTCGTCGTGCTGCCGCCCGAGGCGGCGGAGCGTCGGCTCGATGAGGACTGCCGCGGCGGCGCCGAGCACGGCGACGGTGAAGCCCATCAGGAGCACCTCGGCCCGCTGGAGCGTCGCGATCTGCGAGCTGGACGCTGCCTCGAAGGCGAGGACCGCCTCGTGCATCGCCGGGAGGAATCGATCGGTGTCCGACGCGATCGACGCCGCGAGCGTCTCTGCCTCGCCGTTTGGGGCGGCTGATCGCGCTGAGGCGAGGGCGTCGAGGCGGGCGCTGGCGTCGTTCACGGAGCGAACGATGCCCGAGAGCGATTGCAGCCGTTCCCGGATGGACTGCGGGTTGCTCCCGCCGAAACCACGCGTGGGGTCGCGGGAGACCAAGGCGTCATGCGTGGCCGACCAGTCAGCCGCGAGGCGACGGAGCTCCGTGGCGCTCCCGTCGGCGGCGTCGCGGTCCCCCCGCTCGATGGCCGAGACGATCTGCACGGATGATCGTGCGATGCGCTGGCTCAGCGTCTCCTGGCGATCTGCCGCCGCGATGAGCGCCGCGTCGTTTGGCATGGTTCCGATCACCGCGTGAACGGCACACTGCCCCGCCATCGTGGCCAAGGCGGTCGACCCCAAGGCGACGAGGTAGGCGGCGCGGAGCCGACCGACGGGCGATGGACGGAGTGCAGGCGTGACGTAGGACATGACGCAGCGATGCGCGAGGTCGAACCGCCCCGATCGGAGGCGGAGCGCGAGGGAGGTCTTGGTGCCCGCAAGCATCGGCGTTTGCACCGCTTCAAATCCGTCGTGACCGCAACACTGCGCCCGAGCCCGATCAGATTTCGACGACGATCGGACGCCTGACCGCCATCAACGGACAGCGTTTGCCGGAGACCCCGTGGTCGCCCGCCACAGCGAGTGTTCGTGCCGCCGCCGACAGCGGCGGCCGCTACGGAGCGCTCAAGCTTCCAACGAAGCAGGCCGCCCGAAGGCGGCCGTCCCGGCGCTCCCCGCATTCGCGCCACAGCGAGTGTGCGTGCCGCCGCCGGTAGCGGCGGCCGCTACGGAGCGCTCAAGCTTTCAACGAAGCAGGCCGCCCGAGGGCGGCCGGTCGGACCCAACCGACCGCGCGCCACAGCGAGTGGGCGTGCCGCCGCCGACAGCGGCGGCCGCTACGGAGCGCTCAAGCTCCTAACGAAGCAGGCCGCCCGAAGGCGGCCGTCCAGGCCCACTCCGCACGCGCGCCACAGCGAGTGTGCGTGCCGCCGCCGACAGCGGCGGCCGCTACGGAGCGCTCAAGCTCCTAACGAAGCAGGCCGCCCGAAGGCGGCCTGCGAAGTGGGCCATACTGGACTTGAACCAGTGACCTCTTGCGTGTCATGCAAGCGCGCTAGCCAGCTGCGCCAATGGCCCATGACCGAGATCCGAATCGGATCCGAGGGCCGGAGAATAGCCGAACCGTCGCCGGGCGGCAAGGCGCGGTGAGGCCCGAGAAGCGGGAGGTTTTCGAACGTCGGTCGCCACCATGACGCGTTCGCTTAGCCGATCGCCGCCAGGCAGCGTTCGATGCGCCGGATGGCGCTGGCCTTCCCGAGGATGGCGAGCGTGTCGAAGATCGGCGGGCTGACGGTGCCGCCTGTGACGGCGACCCGGATCGGCTGGGCGGCCTTGCCCATCTGGCCTTCGCCCAATGCCGCGGCGTACTCCTTCACCACTGCCTCGATGTCGGCGGCCATCCACGCGCCGACTCCCTTGAGGATCGGCAGCAGCTCGCGGAGCCGGTCCACGCCGCGCGGCGAACCCTCGAGCATCGTCTTCCGCACGTTCTTCGAGTCTTCCCAGACAAGCGCCTCGTCGGCGGTCACCAGCCATCGATTGCCGCGATAGAGATCCTCGAGCGTCTTGCTTCGCTCCTGGCTCGCCCCCGCCAGCATCCGGAATTGCTCGTCGCTCACCCGCGAGAGGAATTCGGGGTGATAGAGCTCACCGTGGGCCCGCGCCCGCTTGACATACTCCTCGCGATCCATCGAGGTGATTGCGTCGCAGTTGAAGGACAGCAGCTTCATGCGGTCGAACTTCGCCGGCGTCTTCTGGACGCGAGAGAGGTCGAATCGCTCCTTCAGGAACGCGTTGTCGAATTTCTCGACGTTCTCGCCCGGCGACCATCCGTTGAGCGACAGGAAGTTGCAGACCACCTGCGGCAGATAGCCCGAGCGCTTGAAGTCGTCCACGTTGATCTCAGGCAGCGCGACATCAAGGGCCTCGGCCAATCGAAGGGCGTCGTCGAAGTCCAACTGCACATTCTTGTCGCCGAGCCACTTCGTCCAGCGCTCCGGGGCCACCGTGCCGGCCGGCGGCGCGGTCAGTCCCTTCGCCTGAACGGCCGCGCGCAGGGCCTTGTCCTTGTCGCGCTTGCTCATCTTGCTGCCGTCGGGGTTGCAGATGATCGGCAGGTGGCCATACGTCGGCCGCCCGAAGCCCAGCGCGTCCTGGAGCACCATGTGCTTGGCGGTGTTGGTGAAGTGCTCCTGGGCCCGCAGCACATGCGTCACCTTCATGAGCTCGTCATCGACCACGACCGCAAAGTGATAGGTCGGGAAGCCGTCGACCTTGCGGATCACGAAATCGTCGACCTCGCCGTCGGGCAAGGTCGCCTCACCCAGAATCTGGTCCTTGATCGTGATCGGTCCCGCCGGCACCTTCAGTCGAACGACCGCCGGGACGCCTGCCTTCACCTTCGTGGCCACTTCCTCAGGCGTAAGCGACAGCGCCGCGCGGTCGTACCGGTAGGGAACCTTGGCCGCCGTCGCCGCCTTGCGCTTCGCGTCCAGTTCCTCGGGCGTGTCGAAGGCGTAGTAGGCCTTGCCCTCGCGGACGAGCTGGTCGAGATGGCGGTTGTAGATGTCAAGCCGCTCGCTCTGGAAGTACGGGCCGTGCGGACCTCCTCCCACGACATCGCCGGTCGGACGCGTGAAGGTCGGTCCCTCGTCCCAATCGATGCCGAGCCAATCGAGGTCCTTGAGGAAACCGACGCTCGCGGCGTCGCTCGACCGCTTCTGGTCCGTGTCTTCGATCCTCAGCAGGAACTTGCCCCCCCGCCCTTTCGCGAACGCCCAGCAGAAGAGCGCCGTGCGAGCTCCGCCGACGTGGAGATGGCCCGAGGGACTCGGCGCAAAACGCGTCACCGGTCCGGACGAAACTGACGAGGAAGCCGTAGGAGACATAGACGGGTCAGAGTATCTTCGAAGCGGACATCGTGGGGCTCATCGTCGGTCGATGGCTCGAACGCGCGGTCGCGGGACCGTCGTTGCGACATGGCCGAATCACCGCAGGCGATGGCGTCACGGCAGATGGGCTTGCCGAGATAGGCCGTACCTGACTGCCTTCCATGATTGGGGTCGCACGCACATGATGAGGGGGTCGCCCGACCATACCGTCCTCGGTGTCCTCTCGGACAGCCACGGGCAATGCACCCGAGTCCGACGGGCGGTCGACCTCCTGCGGGAGCGCGGCGCCACGGTCTTTCTGCATCTGGGCGACCTGGGCGACGGCGTCCTGGACGAACTCGCCGGGCTGAATTGCCACCTCGTCTTCGGGAACTGCGACGACGCCCGTTCGCTCGACGGCTACGCCCGCGACATCGGCATGCACGTTCACCACCCCGGCGGCGTGGTCGAGATCGACGGCCGACGCATCGGCATCACCCACGGCCATCTCGTCGAGGAGCTCGAGCGGCTCTTCCTTCAGCGCGTCGAGGTCATCTTCCACGGCCACACCCACGAGCGTTCCGACGCGATGGTCGACGGCGTCCGACTCATCAACCCGGGGGCTCTCCACCGGGCTCGCGTCATCACCGCGGCGCTGTACATCCCGGCCACCGGCGAACTCGAGTCGATCGTCATCGCCTGAGCCCGAGACCGCCGTCGGCGGAGACGTTGTCCCGCCGCGGCGATTCGCGATACTGCCGGCATGCCCGCCGATTCCTCCGCCGCAGCGCCCGGCCACCCCGTCACCGTGATGGCGTTTCTCTACGACGAGGGCGGCGTCATCGAGTGCCCGCTCGCCCTCGATCAGATCCGCGGCGCGCTCGCCGAGGCGAAGGCGGCCAAGCGGCGCATCTGGATCGACATCGAGAGCGCCGACCGCGTCGCCATCGCGAATGCCCTGTCCGGCGCGATGGATCTCCATCCGCTTTCGATCGACGTGATCCTCACCCACGACCATCGCACGAGCGTCGACGAGTTTCCGGGATTCGCCCACATCATCATGGAGATCGTGCACGTCGACCACGTGCTCCTCTTCGAGAAGGTGGACGTGCTCCTCGGCGCCGACTGGATCCTGACGGTGCAGGACCGCCCCGGGGACTGCTTCGACCGGACCCGCGCCCGGCTGCGCGACGACGCCGCGTTCCGTTCGCGATCGACGCCTTTTCTCCTCCACGCCCTCGCCGAGAGCGTGACCGGCTCCTACCAGAACGTCCTCGGCCGCTTCGGCACGCGCCTCGAACAGCTCGAGCTGCGGCTCATCGCCCGCCCCACCGCCGGCCTCATCCACCGCATTCACGCCGCAAAGCGCGACCTCCGGGGCCTGCGCCGCGCCGTCGTCCCGCTCCGCGAGTCGATCGAGACGCTCTTCTATGCGACGCGACGCTGGTCGGGCGCCGGCCAGGCCGAGGTGGCCTGCGGCCCCGACCTCTATCTCGCCCTCCGCGAGATGCACGACGGGCTCGGGGGCATTCTCGACGTCCTCGACGCCTATCGCGACGCGACGCAGAACCTCACCGACCTCTACATCACCAGCGCCTCGAACCGCGTCAACGAGATTCTCCGCGTCCTCACCATCATCTCGACGATCTTCATCCCGCTCTCGTTCGTCGCCGGCGTCTACGGCATGAATTTCCAGCACATGCCCGAACTCTCCTGGCGCTATGGATATCCCTTCGCGCTGGGCATCATGGTCCTCATCGCCGCCGGCCTTCTCGTCTACTTCGGGCGCAAGGGCTGGCTCCGGCAGGCCGATCCGCGCCATCTTGCGCCGCCCTCGGGCGCACGCACGGGCCACACCATGGCCACCCCCTCGATCACCCGCTCCACGGCGTTCTTCGACGACGCGCGACGGTAGCGACGTTCAATCGCGGCCCGCGGCAAGAGGCCGACCGGCCCGCATGTCCTCGACGACGTTGAGCCCGCGGGCGATCGCGATCTCGATGTCGGCGCACGCGTTCTCCGGATGGAGCAGGTCGCCCGCGCCGTCGCGGCGGAGTTGCTCATACTGTTCCTCGGAGACGCCGGCCAGCAGAAGCTGGCGGTGTTCGACGCGAAAGCGGCTCAGCGTCTCGCGGATGTCGTCGACCGCATCCGCGTCGAGCTGCGTCACCTCATGCAAGTCGAGAATGGCGACGCGCACCGCGCGGGGCAGCCGCTCCGACCACGCCCGAAGGCTCGGCAGCCGATGGGCCCCGCGCTGTCCGCGGGCCGAGTCGCGGCGCAGGTGAAAGATGGCGATCGTCTCGGGCAGCACCAGCTTCTCGCCGCCGATCATCTCGAAGGGCTCGATCTCGGCGATCGGCTGGGTCACGTCCTGGTAGATGATCCACATCAGGAAGAGAACCGGCAGGTACATCGCGACGCCGATGATGTGATCGAAGGCGAGGGCCCCAAGGCCGGCCCCCAGCGCGAAGGACCCGAGGATCGACACGAGGAGGGCCAGCCGGCGGGGCGTCGCGTGGTTGCGGGCGCTCTGGATGAGGCTCCGCAACGAACCCGGCGGGATGTTCACGCGCCGATCCCAGATCCACTCCGCGAACTGGACGGCCTCAAGCCCCAGGTCGGTGAGGACGCCGGTCACGTGCGTGGTCCGCACGACGCCGCTCGAGATCCTCGTGATCGTCGCATTCTGGAGCCCCATCGCCATCGACGCGAGCCCGGTCAGCCAATAGAGCCACGCCCCCGAACCGATGGGCGGGCCGGCGACCGGACTCTCCCCGGACGCCAGGACCGCCGGCGGCGCCGCGCCGTGGACCTGCACGGCAATGGCGAAGGCCGCCAGCAGCACCGCCTCGAACGCCATGGGCAGGACGTAGATCGATTCCCATCCCCGCCGCCGCCCGAGCTCGGTGGAAGCGCCGGAGAGCGCGGCTCCGACGAAGAAGGTCACGACGAGGAAGAGGGCGAAGCCGGCGAGTCCCCACGCACCGCTCGCGCCGCGGACGGCCTCGACGCTCGCCCGTCCCAGATCGGAGGTCGTGCCCGAAACGTGCGACGTCACGTGGCCGCAGAGAAGGATGGTGATGACGTTCGTGTAGCCGGCGACCCAGGCGAGGGTGATGGCGAGGCGAGCCTGCTGGGTGAAGGAATGGGCCTGGGCGAGGAACATCGAGCGGAGTCGGACGGAGGAGCGTATATCGGCTCGACACCACCGCGGGGCGCATCATCCATCCCCTCGTGCGCTGTGCGAGTCCGCCTACAGTGACCGCATGGCCCCCCCGACGAGCTCCGCCGGCATGACTCCCTCCGCGCCTGAGTGCGCTTCCCTCCCCTCCGCTCCCCCCACCTGTTCCCTCGCCGAACTTCGCGCGTCGGGGTGGCGTTCGCGCCCGGTGAAGGCCGAGCTTCGCGAGAACCTGATCGCCGCGATCGCCCGGGGCGAGGATCTCTTTCCCGGGATCGTCGGGTATGACGACACCGTCATTCCGGAGCTGATCCACGCCCTGCTCTCCGGGCACGACATCCTCTTCCTGGGCGAGAAGGGTCAGGGAAAGAGCAGGCTCATGCGGGCCCTGCCCCGATTCCTCGACGAGTGGATCCCGTTCCTGGTGCTGCCCGGCTGTCCCGTGCACGAGGACCCGTTCGAGCCGATCACGACCCAGGGCAAGCGCCAGCTCACGGAAACGCCGCCCGACCAGGTGCGCGTCGCATGGTGGCATCGCGACGCGCGCTACGCCGAGCGACTGGCGCCCGGCACGAAGTTCGCCGACGTGATCGGTGAGATCGATCCGGCCAAGCTCGCCGGCGGCACGAGCATGGGCGACGAGGACGCCCTTCACTTCGGGCTCATTCCTCGCATGCATCGCGGCGTGTTCGCGATGAACGAGCTGCCCGACCTCGACGAGCAGGTGCAGGTCGGGCTCTTCAACGTGCTCGAGGAGCGCGACGTCCAGATCCGCGGCCATCCGGTCCGCTTCGACCTCGACGTCGTGATCCTCTTCAGCGCGAATCCGAGCACCTACAACCGCTCGGGCAAGGTCATTCCGCAGCTCAAGGACCGGATCGGCTCGACGATCCAGACCCACTATCCGGCGGAGCGCGACGGCGGCATCCGCATCACCCGTCAGGAGTCGAATCTCGATCTCGGCGGCGAGTGGCCCGTGCTCGTTCCCCCCTTCATGGAGGAGATCATCGAGGAGATCTCGATCGCGGCGCGGTCGTCGAAGTTCGTCGATCACGCCTCGGGCGTCAGCGCCCGCTTCAGCGCCGCGAACTACCGCACGATGGTCAGCAGCGCCCGGCTTCGCGGCATCCGGCTGAGGGAGCGCCCGGCGGTGCCGCGCATCAGCGACCTCGCCCACCTGCGGGCCAGCGCCGCGGGCAAGCTTGAGCTCGATCTCATGGGCACCCATCAGATGGGCGACCAGCAGGTTCTGGACGCCCTGATCGCCGAGGCGGTGCGCGTCGTCTTCGAGGAGTACGCGACCAAGCATGGGCTCGACGAGATCGCGAGCATCTTCGGCAAGGGCGTGAAGGTCGAGGTCGGCGACATGGTGCCGTCCGCTGCCTACGCCCAACGACTGCAGCGAGTTCCTCCCGTCTGGGAGAAGGCGTTCGAGGTGAACGCAGCCGACAACGCTGCGGTGCGGGCAAGCTGCGTCGAATTCGTTCTCGCCGGACTGTGGGCGACCGACCGGATTTCCCGCACCGAACGACGGGGACGGACGGAGTTTCAGTGCTGAGGGAACGAATTGCGCGCACTTCGCGCTTGGGGCGCACGGGGGCATGTCAGTAGCATCGTGCCCACATGCATCTCCGATCCCACTCCATCGTCGCGGCGACCATCGCGGCCTCGGCCCTCGCCGCATCCTGCCATGCCATTGACGTCGCCTGCCCGGCATCGCAGCTCTGGTTTGACCTGCCCCGCTCGCTGCCGCTCAATCCCTGGGACGTGAATGCCCAGGGCCAGCCGCTTCCGGCGCTCGGTCAGGGTCAGAACGGCATCACCTGCGAGATGCACGACACGGTGAGCGGCGCGACCTCCCCGCTCACCTGGCTCAACTACGCCGGCGCCTACCAGACCTGGGGAGCCGCGCGGATCGCCTTCAACGTGCCGCAGATTTACGCGATGCCGAATCAGCAGCGGGTGTGGGCACACCCGAACATGAATCTCGAGGCGGTCATTCGCGTCACCCTTTCGGGGGACGCGGGTCCGATGCGCGTCACGGGCGTGACCGGCACCGATGCGAGCACCTCGGTCGTGTTCACGATCTACCGCAACGACTACGCCCACCCGATCTGGACCGGAGGCGTGGGCGCCACGATCGACGTGAGCCTCTCCTTCACGCCGGGCGAGCAGCTGCTCCTGGTCACGAACGCCGGCGCCAACCCCGTCGAGGACTGGGCGTGGTGGGGCAACGTGAAATTCTTCCCCGACCGGCCGATCGAACTCACCGGCGACGGCCACGTCAACGCCGCCGACCTGGCGATCCTGCTCGGTGCATGGGGGGCGTGCAACGACTGCACCGCCGACCTCAACTGCGACGGCATCGTCGATGCGGCGGATCTGAGCCTCCTGCTCGGGGCTTGGACCGGCTGAGCGGAGCCCGCGACGCGGCGATCGAAATCCCCCACGTCGACCGCCGCGCCTACGCTGGCGTCGCATGCCGCTTGTCCACACCTACCTCGGCTATGAC
Source organism: Phycisphaerales bacterium (assembly GCA_044220875.1). Lineage (GTDB taxonomy): Bacteria > Planctomycetota > Phycisphaerae > Phycisphaerales > SM1A02 > JAEUIT01. The sequence goes on from JBGAQH010000005.1 coordinate 354,100, forward strand.
CCGGTCACGTTCGGCTCGCCGAACGAGACGCCGCCCGACCTGGTCTCCGGTGCCATGGACCATCTGCTGGCCTACGGGCGACCTCGCGCGTTCACGCCCGAGGAGCTGGCCAATGCGATTCGCCTCGATCCGACGCAGATTCGCGGCCTGGGACCGAGCCTCGACGCGCTGATCGCCCTGCTCGAGGAGCGGAAGCGAAAGATCCTCGCGACCTACGACACCGCCGAGGCCCGACGCGCCGCCGAGGCCGATGTGCTCCGTCACGGCACGATCGAACCGCCGGCCGCCCTGGGCAAGCGATTCGCCCAGGAGTTCCGCGCCGCGCTCGCCGAGGAGAACATCCCGGCGCTCGAGCGCCTCTGGAACCGGGTCGACGAGCGGTCGCCGTTCGCGCGAAGCATGTTGCCGCTTCTTCGGGACGTGGCGATCCGGTACGGCGTCGAACAGCTCCATGCCCGCTGGACCTTCACCGGCCGCGAGGCGTTGACGCCGGCCAGGGCCCTCGAGGTGAAGGAGGAGCTCGAGACCATTGAGCGGCTCCTCAAGCAGATGCGCGAGGCGAGGAAGAACGCCAAGCCGGCGATCATCGACATGGACGGGCTGTCGCGCTTCGCCGAGGAGGGGGACATGGAGAATCTCCGCGGCATCCAGCGACAGGTGAACGAACTGCTGCGGCGCCTGGCCGAGGAGCAGGGACTCGAGTCGACGCCCGATGGCCTGCGGGTCACGCCGCGGGCGATGCGCATCTACCAGTCGCGACTGCTCGAGCGGATCTTCGGCGACCTGCAGGCGTCCCGGACCGGACGGCATCAGGGGCGCGTGGTCGGCGACGGCGCCGTCGAGCTGCCCGGCACGCGTCCCTACGAGTTCGGCGATTCGCCCGCGAACCTTGACGTTCCGCAGACCATGACCAACGCCCTCCTGCGCCGGTCGCGGGAGGGCGGCGCCAGCGGACCGGTTCGCTTTCGGTCCGACGACATGGAGGTGCACCGCACGCGCAACACCCCCAAGTGCGCGACGGCGATGATCCTCGACATGTCCGGCTCGATGCGGCACGGCGGGCAGTACGTCGCCGTCAAGAAGATGTCGCTTGCCCTCGACGGGCTCATCCGCCGCGAGTACCCGGGCGACCACCTCGAGTTCGTGGAGATGTACACGCTCGCCCGCCGCCGGGCCGCGGGCGAGATCGCCGAGCTGATGCCCAGGCCCGTCTCGATCCATGAGCCGGTCGTTCGGCTCAGCGCCGACATGTCCGACCCGACGATCACCGAGCTCGACCTGCCGCTGCACTTCACGAACATCCAGCGCTCGCTCGAGCTGGCGCGCCAACTGTTAGCCTCGCGGGACACGCCCAACCGGCAGATCGTCCTGCTCACCGACGGACTTCCGACGGCGCACTTCGAGGGACAGCGCCTGTTCATGCTCTACCCGCCCGATCCGCGCACCGAGGAGGCGACGATGCGCGAGGCGCAGCGCTGCCGGCGCGACGGCATCGTCCTCAACATCATCCTGCTTCCGAGCTGGAGCCAGTCCGAGGAGGACGTCCGATTCGCGCACCGGATGGCCGAGGCGACGGGCGGTCGGGTGCTCTTCTCCGGCGGGTCGGAGCTCGACCGATTCGTGGTGTGGGACTACGTGACGCGTCGCCGAACGATCATCGGTTGAACGGCCCGGCGTTGGCGCCGCTCCGACCGGGGCAGCCGCTAAGCGTCCGAGCCATGACGACCTGCGCGGCCTGGCGCGTCGCCGATCTCCGCGCAGTGGCGAATTTTGCTGGCGAACGCCGCGAATCCGCACGATGCATCGCCTTGCGTTCGGGCCGGTGTTGGCCGATAATTCCGGGCTTGTCCCGACTCGACGCAACGAGCGCTTCGACGCGCCGCATCGCCGTCGCGGACGGCGATCGGTCACCGGTCGACTCACGAGCCCCCTCCCACGAGCCCCGCCCACGAGCCTCCTCATGTCTCGACGCACATCCACCACCACCGACACTGCCATGGACATCGCCAAATCGACCTATCGCGCCTCGGACAGCTTCGGTTCCCTCACCTTCTCCGGCGACGTGATGCTCAAGCGTCTTCCGCCGGACGTGTACATGAACCTGCAGCGCACGATCAAGCAGGGCACGCCGCTTGATCCGGCGATCGCCAACACCGTGGCCGGGGCCATGAAGGACTGGGCGATCGAGCACGGCGCGACGCACTACTGCCACTGGTTCCAGCCGCTCACCGGCACCACCGCCGAGAAGCACGACGCCTTCCTCTCCGTCGCCGGCGACGGCAGCGCGATCGAGAAGTTCAGCGGCAACCAGCTCATCCAGGGCGAGCCCGACGCGTCGAGCTTCCCCTCGGGGGGCATCCGCGACACCTACGAAGCGCGCGGCTACACCGCCTGGGACTGCACCTCCCCGGCCTTCATTCTCCGCACGGGCGAGCACTGCACGCTCTGCATCCCGACCGCCTTCGTGAGCTGGACGGGCGAAGCGTTAGACAAGAAGACGCCGCTCCTCCGCTCGATCCAGGCCGTCTCGAAGCAGGCCCTTCGCGTCCTCCGGGTCTTCGGCACCGACGCCGGCGTCTCGCAGGTCATCACCACCCTCGGCGTCGAGCAGGAGTACTTCCTGATCGACCGCGAGCTCTTCCAGCAGCGGCTCGACATCGCCATCTGCGGCCGTTCGCTCGTGGGCGCCGCGGCCCCCAAGGGCCAGCAGCTCGAGGACCACTATTTCGGCTCGATCGCCGAGCGCGTGCTCGCGTTCATGAGCGACGTCGAGGCCCGGCTCTTCGAGCTCGGCGTTCCCGTGAAGACCCGCCACAACGAGGTCGCCCCCGGCCAGTACGAGGTCGCGCCGACCTTCGAGGCCGCCAACGTCGCCACCGACCACCAGATGGTGACGATGCACGTGCTCAAGACCGTCGCACCGAAGCACGGGTTCGAGTGCCTTCTCCACGAGAAGCCCTTCGCCGGCGTGAACGGCAGCGGCAAGCACAACAACTGGTCGCTCTCGACCGACGCAGGCCACAACCTGCTCGACCCGCGCGAGAACACCCACACGAACATGCAGTTCCTGGTCTTCCTCTGCGCGGTCCTTCGCGCCGTCGACGTCCACGCGGACCTGCTCCGGGCCTCGATCGCCAGCGCCCACAACGACCATCGCCTCGGCGCCAACGAGGCGCCGCCCGCGATCATGTCGATCTACCTCGGCGACATGCTCACCGACATCCTCGACCAGGTCGAGAGCGGCGAGGCGAAGCGGACGAAGAACGGCTCGGCGCTCGACCTCGGCGCCACCACCCTGCCGCAGATCCCCCGCCACACCAGCGACCGCAACCGGACCTCGCCCTTCGCCTTCACCGGCAACAAGTTCGAGTTCCGCGCGGTCGGCAGCTCCCAGGCCGTCGCCTGGCCGAACACGGTGCTCAACACGATCATCGCCGAGAGCCTCGACGTCCTCGCGACGGCGCTGGAGAAGAAGGCCGGGAAGAACCCGACCGCGGCGAAGCTCGAGAGCGCCGTCAAGTCGATCCTCCAGGAAACGGTGAAGAAGCACCGCCGCGTCTGCTTCGACGGCAACGGCTACTCGAAGGAGTGGCACGACGAGGCCGCGAAGCGCGGACTGCCGAACATGCCCTCGACCGCCGACGCCCTCCCGTCGCTCAAGTCGAAGAAGGCCGCGGAGCTCTTCGCCAAGTACAGCGTCTTCTCCCCGCGCGAGCTCAAGGCCCGCTTCGAGATCCTCGTCGAGCAGTACGTGAAGGTGATGCGCATCGAGGGCCGCACGCTCTCGACCATGGTGCGGACCCAGATCCTCCCGGCGGCGCTCCGGTACCAGTCCGAGCTCGCCGACGCCGTCGCCGGCTCGCAGGCCGCCGGCGTCGAATGCCCGGACTCCGAGGCCGCGCTCCGTGAGCACGTCCAGCGGATCAGCCAGCTTCGCCTGACCATCGCCGAGGTCGACAAGGCCGAGGCCAAGCACATCGACGACGTCGAGAAGCACATGCGACAGATCCGCGACGAGCTCTTCCCCGCCATGCAGAAGTGCCGGGCGGTCTGCGACGAGCTTGAGCGGAACATGCCCGACGACGTCTGGCCGCTCCCGACCTACGCCGACATGCTCCTGCTCCGGTAACGGCCGGCGCCGGCCGGCCGACGAGGTCACGCCGAGGCCGATCTGAACGGTGACGACGGGGGTCCCGCTGACCGCGGGACCCCCGTTCGCTTCCGTCGCGGGGCCATGCGATCGCCGTGGCGACCGCGCCCAGATGCCCCAAGCTCCTGCTACACTCCCCACCCTTTCGCCTCAACTTTCGAACACTCCCATGGCAACCGCGACCGAAGTCACTCCCAACACCGTCGTCGTCGAAGAGACGAGCCCCACCACGCGCCGGATCACCATCACGATCCCGGCCGATGCGGTGAACGATCGCATCGAGACGAGCTTCGGGACGCTTCAGCTCGAGACCGTCGTGCCCGGCTTCCGCAAGGGCAAGGCCCCGCGATCCCTTCTCGAGAAGCGCTTCGGCAGCGCGATCGTCAAGGAGACCCGCAGCCAGCTCGTCGCCGACGCCTACTCGAAGGCGATCGAGGAGAAGGGCATCAAGCCCGTCACCGATCCGGAGCTGACCAAGGAGTCGCTCGACGCCGAGCTCGAGCGCAACAAGCCCTTCACCTTCACCGTCGACGTCGAGGTCGTTCCTCAGTTTGAGCTTCCCTCCGTCGAGGGCCTGCCGGTGAAGAAGCCGGTGGCTGACGTCGGGGCCGACCACATCGACCAGGAAATCCTCCGCCAGCGCTATCGCTGGGGCACGCCGAGCCGCATCGAGGAGCCGCTCCAGCACCTCGACCGCATGATCGGCCGCGCCGAGGTTCGCATCGACGGCGTCGACGGCATCTTCTTCGAGACCGATCAGGCGCTCGTCGTCGTGCCGGCCGTCGAGGACGAGGGCAAGGGACAGCTCCTCGGACTTCTCATCGACGACCTCGACAAGGCGCTCCTCGGGAAGAAGGCCGGCGACACCATCGAGGTGACGACGACGGGCCCCGAGTACCACGAGCGCGAGGAGGTCCGCGGCAAGAAGCTCACCGTTCGATACGAAATCCGCGCCGCGGAGCGCATCACGCCGGCCGAGATTTCGGCGCTCGTCGAGAAGTTCGGACTCGGCACCGAGGACATCCTCCGCGAGCAGGTGAAGTTCGCCCTCGAACAGCGGCGCGACGGCGAGCAGATCGCCGCTCAGCGTGAGCAGGTCTTCGAGTGGCTGCTCGAGAAGGTCAACTTCGAGCTGCCCCAGAAGCTCTCCGAGCGTCAGGCCGCCCGGGCGATCGCCCGCCAGCGTCTCGACCTCCTCCAGCGCGGCCTCGACGAGAACACCGTCGAGCAGCGTCTCGCCGAGCTTCGCGGCCAGAGCGAGGATCAGGCCCGATCGCGACTCCGCCTCTTCTTCATCCTCGCCCGCCTCGCCGAGCAGTACGGCGTGCAGGTGACCGAACAGGAAGTCGCCGGTCGCATTCACCAGATCGCCCAGAGCCAGGGCGTTCGGCCCGACCAAGCCCGTCAGCAGCTCATCCGCACCGGCGCCATCAACGACGTCGCCCTGCAGATCCGCGAGCAGAAGACCGCCGACCGCATCCTCGAGAAGGCCAACGTCACCGACATTCCGGCCGACGACTGGAACAAGGAAATTCAGACTCGGGCTGAGGCAAAGGCCTCGGCTGAGGCGAAGAAGAAGTCGTCGAAGAAGTGAGTCTCGCCCCCTGCCGGTAGCCTGTACGTGGCGTCCGCGGCTTCGGGCCTGCGACGCGTCAGAGTCTCGCCGCCGTGCAATCCCTCGTGTCGATCGCCCCCGCACTCCTGTCCAGTGCTCCCACTCCGGGAGGACTGAATGCGAGTGCGGGGGATCTTTTTGCGCGGATCTGGCCGACCCTCCTGATCCTCCTCGCCATCGCGGTCGCCGGCGGCATCTTCGCGATGTGGCTTCGGCGTCGCCTCGCCTCGAAGGACGAGGGCGGAGCCGCGGGCTTCACGCTTGAGGACCTTCGGCGCCTCCACCGCTCCGGCGAGATGAGCGACGTCGAGTTCGAGAGCGCGAAGGCGGCGATGCTGGCGAATCGGCCGAGTCGCGCGGAAATGGCCGAGAAGCTGGTGAAGCCGCGCGGATCGAGACCGCGCGGTGGTGGCGTTGATCGCGATAATCCTCCGCCCCAGCAGCGGAAACGCTGAACCCACCGATCTGGTGACCCGATACACTCGCTACGGTGCGTCCGGTGACAGCCGGCCAGTCCGCGCGCCGCGACACCCACTTTGGGGCCCCAATGACCAGTCCGTCCCAGTCGCCTGATCGGCATCCGTCTCGCTCTCACGATCGCAAGAACCCGGCCATGAACCCGAAGCCCCTGCCGGAGGCTGCGGCGGGAGGTCCCACGGGCGGGCCGCCGCGCCAGCGGCGCGGTGACGGCGACTACCTCGGCGGCAGCGGTACGGGCGGCGGCTCGGGCGGCGGCGGCGGTCCCGGCGGCGGAGGCGGCGGCAACGGTGGCGACGGCGGCTTCCGGGGTCGCAAGGTCACCACCTGTTCCTTCTGCGGCAAGACCTCGCGCGAGGTCGGCCCGATGGTGGAAGGTCCCGGCGACGTCTACATCTGCTCCAACTGCACCGACCTCTGCCAGAACATCTTCCGGCAGGAGCGACGGCGCGTACAGAGCGCCAGGCCGCTCTTCTCCAGTATCCCCACGCCGCGGCAGATCAAGGAATTCCTCGATCAGTACGTGATCGGGCAGGAGGCCGCGAAGCGGGCCCTCTCGGTCGCCGTCCACAACCACTACAAGCGGCTCACGCAGGTCGAGAACGAGGACTGCCCGGTCGAGCTCGACAAGTCGAACGTGCTGCTGGTCGGACCGACCGGCACCGGCAAGACGTTGCTCGCCCGCACCCTGGCCCGCATCCTCAACGTTCCCTTCGCCATCGGCGACGCGACCACGCTCACCGAGGCCGGATACGTCGGCGAGGACGTCGAGAATCTCCTGCTCAAGCTTCTGCAGGGGGCCGACTACGACCTCGAGAGCGCCCAGCGCGGCATCATCTACATCGATGAGATCGACAAGATCGGCAAGACGAGCCAGAACGTCTCGATCACCCGCGACGTCTCCGGCGAGGGCGTTCAGCAGTCGCTCCTCAAGATGCTCGAGGGCACCGTCGCCAACGTGCCGCCGCAGGGAGGCCGCAAGCATCCCGAGCAGCAGTACATCCAGATGGACACGACGCACATCCTGTTCATCTGCGGCGGCTCGTTCGTCGGCATCGAGGACATCGTGCGCCGCCGCATCGGCAAGCGCCGCATCGGATTCACCGAGGATGTGACCACCGGCGACAACCGTCTCGCCGAGGATGCGAAGGCCCTCGCCCAGATCACCCCGGAGGATGTCCTCGAGTTCGGCCTCATCCCCGAGCTCGTCGGCCGACTCCCCGTCCTCTGCCCGCTCATGCCGCTGGGCATGGACGCGATGATCTCGATCCTCACCGAGCCGAAGAACGCCCTGGTGCGCCAGTACCAGCACCTCTTCTCGCTCGAGGGGGCGCGACTCGAGTTCACCACCGAGGCGCTGGGCATCATCGCCGACCGAGCCCTGCGCCGCCGTACCGGGGCCCGCGCCCTCCGCGCGGTCCTCGACGAGATCATGATCGACCTCATGTACCAGTTGCCCGAGATGGACAACTCCAACGTGACGTACACCATCGATCAGGACGCGATCGAGCGACGGAAGCCGCTCGCCGAGCTCGCCCGCCGTCTCGCCAAGGAGTCGGCCTGACACGCCGCAGCGCTTGAACGGGCCCGACCACGCGGCAATCGCGCCACCACACGATGAGCACCGCACCACAGGGCAAGCCGACGGGCGTTGAGGTCGCCGAACACATCGGCGACCTGCAGCGGCGGTACCAGAGCGCGGCGGACGACGCCGCGGCGATGGTCAAGTCGCTGGGCTCGGCCCGGTCCTCCCACCCCGGGCAAGCCGGGGATGACCTCACCCTCCGAATGCGGGCAGTTGCGGATGCCATCTGGACGCACCTCTCACAGGCGGGCGTCTCCTGGGTGGGCTTTTACCTCCACCAGGTGAACGACGGCCTCGCGGAGCTGGTCCTTGGGCCTTCCCGCAACAAGCCCGCCTGCTCACCCATCGGACTCCATGGCGTGTGCGGGCAGGCATACCGTGGCCGGGCGGTTCGGATCGTGCATGACGTCCGGGATCTGGGCTCCGATTACGTCGCCTGCGACCCCCGAGACCGCTCCGAGATCGTCCTTCCGGTCTTCCGGCACGGCTCGAAGGGGGAGGCGTCGGCGCTTGTGGGTGTCCTCGACCTCGATAGTCACGAGGTCGGTCGCTTTGGCGACCTCGACGCTGCCGGACTTGGGCTGGTGTTAGCGGCGGTGGGATTCTCAGTGACCGCATGACCCTGCCCCTTGGCGCAGCGGCTCTTCCGGCTACACTGCTCGGCTTCCGTTCTGGAGCCCGACTATGCCTCGCGTTTGCCATTTCACCGGTGCCAAGACCCTTCGCGGTAACGTCTGCAAGTACCGCGGCAAGGCCAAATACCTCGGCGGCGTCGGTGTGAAGACCACGTCGATCAAGCCCCGTCGCTTCAAGCCGAATCTTCAGGTCGTCACGACCGTGATCGACGGCACGCCGACGCGCGTGAAGGCCAGCGTCCGCGCCATTCGTCAGGGCTTGGTGAACAAGCCGATCAAGCGGAAGTTCGCCTATACCCGTCGAAAGGCCGCCGGCGAAGCCGTCTGATCCCATGTCCGATCGACACTCCAGCCGACTTCCGCGATGCGGAGGTCGGCTGTCTTTTTGTCGGCGCCGAACCTGCCTTCTCGTCCTGTTCAGGGCGAAGCGCAGCCCGGTGATTGCCTGAGAGAACAAACGGACGTGTGGATGTCAACCTCTGGCGGGAGAGTTTTCGCCGAAGTGGCATGTTCTTGCGGGCCGCTGGTTGACGCACACACTCGGGGACGTAGGCTTCCGCTGTTCGCTGACGACCACGCTTCGCTTGCCCGCACGGCACGAACGGATACTCCCCCTCCCGCCACGAACACCCGTTCCGAGACCCTCGCCGCGTCACCACGGCAGGGACGGAAGCTCCGAACGGTCCATCCCGGCCGACGACCCGCCGTCATGAGCGGGCCACAGGAAGCGGAATTCAGCCTTTTTTGAGGCGATTCCATCCCATGCGGCCCGAGCGCGACCGCAGGCCGCCCCTCGACGATTGTGGTTTCGTGGATGCCGCTGACGCAGCTGTCCCCTCGCGGACGGCGCGAGTCACCCGTCGCACGATGTTCATCGACCTGAACATCGAGTGCCGCGTGACCCGACGCCCTGCGTCACCGCATTCGTCCGACCGTGCCGCTCATCGCTCGCCACCCACGCCGAGTGAGTGACCGCGGATCCGGTTGCCTGTTTCGGGGGTTCCGTTCCGGTTCGACCAGCTCGGATGCCAGCGTCAGCGTTGCGATCCCGACCCCTCGGGACATCGCATCGAGACGACGCGGCGCCGGTCCGGCCGCCAATCCGCACGTCAATCCGCGACTCCGGGTGCCTTCGCCGCTCGCATGCGTCGTCCATCGATGCCGATCCGCCGGCGATGACGCCGTCGGCCTGACCTGCCCGCACGCAGTAACGACGTTCGATTCTCACCGCTCCTTACACCGTCCATGGCCAGCTTCCTCCCCAACTCCGACCGTGATCGCGTCCTCGACGCGACGGACCTCATCGGGTTGGTGGGCGAACACGTCGCGCTGCGGCCAAAGGGACGCGAGCACCTCGGGCTTTGCCCCTTTCACGACGACCGTTCGCCCTCGTTCGCGGTGGTGAGCCACAAGGGCACCCCCTTCTACAAGTGCTTCGCCTGCGGCGTCGGCGGCAATGCCATCGACTTCGTGATGAACTTCCACAAGATGTCGTTCATCGACGCGCTCAAATACCTCGCGGCGCGGGCCGGCATCGAGCTGACCCAACGGAGCGAGCGCGAGCACCGCGACGGGGAAATCGGGAAGGACGACCTCTACCGAGCCAACCAGCTTGCCCTGAAGCTCTACCGCCGTCTGCTGAACGACCCGGTCGAGGGTGCCGTCGCCCGCGAGGTCGTCGCCAAGCGGCGAATCGCTCCCGCGATGGTCGAGGCCTTTCAGCTCGGCTACGCCCCTGACCGACGCGACGGGATCGCCAACGCCCTGGCTCGCGCCACGACCCTGGCGAAGGAAACGGGCCGCGACGCTCCCCCGTCGATCGAGGCATTCGTCGGTGCCGGCGTCGTCCGCAACGGCGCCAACGGACGTGCCGATCTCCTTCGCCATCGCCTGGTCTTCCCGATCTGCGACGAGCTTGGTCGCCCCGTCGCCTTTGGCGGCCGGAAGATCCGCGACGAGGACGAGCCGAAGTACCTCAACAGCCCCGAGTCCCCGCTCTTTCACAAGAGCAAGGCCCTCTACGGCATCCATCTCGCCAAGCAGGCGATCATCAAGTCGGGCACGGCAATCGTCACCGAAGGGTACACCGACGTGATCGCGTGCCACGAGGCGGGTTTCGCCAATGTCGTCGCGACGCTCGGAACGGCCCTCACCCGCGAGCACGCCCGTCTCCTGCGGCGGCTCTGCAACACCGTCATTCTCCTGTTCGATGGCGATACCGCCGGACTCCGCGCCGCCGACCGCGGCGTCGAGGTCTTCTTCCAGGAGACGATCGACGTCAAGGTCTGCACGCTGCCCGACGAGTTCGATCCGGACGAGCTTCTTCGCGAGCCGGGCGGTCCCGAGATCTTCCGCCGGGCGCTCGACGGTTCGATCGACTCGCTCGCCTATCTCGTCCGCCGCTTCCGGGCCGAATATGTCGCGAAGGACGGGATCTCGGCCAAGCAGCAGCTGCTTGAGGGGCTCCTTCGAAAGCTCGTCGATCTCGGCTTCGGCTCCGTCGCTGGCGTCCGCAAGCGATTCGTCCTCGCCTCGCTCGCCACGCTGACCGGCTTCTCCGAGCGGGACATCGAGGCGGCGATGCCGGAGGCCCGGCCGACACGGAGCTTCGATCGAGCTGACACCTCCGCCTCAACCAACCGCGAGGTCGCCGACGACGGCGATGCGGACGCGATGGATGAGGAGGCGCATCGGCCTTGCTCGCGAGCCCGGCGCGAGGCCGAGCGCCACCTGCTCGCGCTCCTTCTCACGAATCCCGAGTCCGCACAGTTCGTCATTCCCACCGTCGACCCGGACGATCCGTCGGGAATGTCGCGCGTCACGCTTCCCATGCCGGAGGCCTGCCCGCCGTCCCTCTTCGTTGACCCGCAGCTCCGCGCGATCTATCGGACATGGCACGAGTGTGTTGAGGCCGGGCAAGTACCCACCTTCCAACTCGTGCTCGCGGAGCTTGCCGACGCCCACCGAAAGGGCCTAGCATCCGAACTGTGCCTGTTGGGCGAGTCGTTGCGCGAGAGGGACGAGCGCACGACCGTGGATCGCGTCCGTTCTGCGTATTCCGATGTTGAACGCGTCGACCGCCGGGAGCGAGCTCGCCCGGACGCTGTTCAACCATCCAATGGCGTGCCGGCCGATGCGGCCTCCGACTCCCCTTGGCCCTCCGATGGCCCGTCCCCGTCCACAGACTCATCACGACCCACCACCGACGAAACATCCGCTGCCAGCGCCGCCGCCTCGGCGCAGGAGCGTTTCCGACTCCTCAGGGAGCGGGGCCCCGACGTCACTCGGGTCCCCCGCCGGGTTCGGAACTGACCGTTCCCCGGCCACCGACTCTCCTACCGTCACTCACCCCCTCCTTCGTTTCACCACTCACACTCCGCCGCAGCCTCCTCCTCCTCCAAGCTTCGGAGCCTCCCGCCGTGACCATCAACCTTGAACAGTACGACGTGCTACGCCAGCTCTTTGACCAGGGCGTTGCGCGCACGTGGATCTCCTACGAAGAGCTCAACACCTGTCTTCCGGACGAGTATGTCGATCCGGATCGCCTGGATGAGCTGCTCGTCCTCTTTCACAAGCACGGCATCACGCTGCTCGACGAGCCCGAGATCCGTCGGCTGGGCTACACCAGCTTCGTCGCCCCGCTGCAGACCAACCTGAAGTTCCAGCGTGACGACCCGAAGAAGGGGAAGAACACGCCGAAGGTCCAGATGATCGACGAGGACACCGTGGACGAGCCGCCGCTCGACCTCGGTGGCGAGCCGGAGATCGATCTCGGCGAGCCCGCCGACACCGAAGAGACCGTCGCCTCGTCGGGCGGCGAGGACGAGATCCTTGACGACGCCGAGACCCAGGCGGCCGTCGAGCAGGCGATCAACGAGCAGGGCTCGAAGCGCATCGACGACCCGATCCGCATGTACCTCACCCAGATGGGCACGATTCCGCTGCTCACCCGTGAGGAGGAGATCCGTCTCGCGAAGAAGATCGAGACGACCCGCATGATCTTCCGGCGGAAGACGCTCGAGAGCGACTACGCCGCAACCCAGGCGATCGAGATCCTGAAGCAGGTCCACGAGGGCTCGCTGCCCTTCGACCGCACCATGCGCATCTCGACCGCGGAGGAAAACGCGAAGGACAAGATCGCGGCCCGCATCCCGGTCAATCTTCAGACAGTCCAGCGGCTCCTCGACCTGAACCGTCAGGCGTGGGAGAAGCTCGAGACGGAGAAGATGTCCGAGCACGCCCGCACCGAGCTCGTCGAGGAGATTCGCCGGCGCCGCCGCAAGATCGCGACGCTGCTGGAGGAGTGCTGCCTCCGCACCGGCCGCATTCAGCCGCTGCTGCGCAAGCTCCAGGCGATCAACCGGAAGATCAAGGATCTCCTGAAGCACATCACCAAGGCCGACAAGCATCCGGATCGCTACGACCCGGAGGACATCATGGTGATGCGCGAGGAGTTCGACGGCCTCCGCACCCTGGTGCTCGCGGAGCCGGAGGACCTCGACCGTCACATCAAGGACATCGAGCGGGTCTTCAGCGAGTACGAGCAGGCCAAGCGTGACCTCTCGGGCGGCAACCTCCGCCTCGTCGTCTCGATCGCCAAGAAGTACCGCAACCGCGGCCTCCCCTTCCTCGACATCATCCAGGAAGGCAACACCGGCCTGATGCGGGCGGTCGACAAGTACGAGTACAAGCGCGGCTACAAGTTCTCGACGTACGCGACGTGGTGGATCCGTCAGGCCATCACCCGCGCCATCGCCGACCATGCCCGCACGATTCGCGTCCCGGTCCACATGATCGAGACGATGTCGAAGCTCCGGAACATCCAGAAGAACCTCCTTCAGGAACTGGGCCGCGAGCCGACCGTTGAAGAGATCGCCATCAAGGCGAAAATGCCGATCGAGGAGACCCGTCGCGTGATGAAGATCTCGCGGCACCCGATCTCGCTCGACCGTCCGGTCGGCGAGAGCGAGGACTCGCACTTCGGCGACTTCATCGAGGACGAGCGTCAGGAGAGCCCGTCGGAGTCGGCAACGAACGACATGCTTCGTCAGCGGATCAACGACGTCCTGAAGACCCTCACCTACCGCGAGCGCGAGATCCTCAAGCTCCGCTACGGCATCGGCGACGGCTACACCTACACGCTTGAGGAAGTCGGCCGCATCTTCAAGGTCACCCGCGAGCGCGTCCGTCAGGTCGAGAGCAAGGCGATCCGGAAGCTCCAGCATCCGGTCCGCAAGCAGCGCCTCTCGAGCTTCCTGAGTCAGGAAGAGGGCGGCTGACGTCCGAGCCGAGCGGACCGCCGCGTTCTGCACCAGAGAAAGCAAGGGCCACGCCAATCGCGGCGTGGCCCTTTTTCATGCGCATTGCCCACCGCGCCGGAACGCCGAGGCCGGAATGCTCAGGCGATCCACGCGCCGAGCAGGATCGCAAGGTCCGACGCGCCCACCGCCCCGTCGCCGTCCAGGTCATAGCGATCGTCGGTGCCCCACGCGCCGAGCAGGATGCCGAGGTCCGCAGCGTCGACGACGCCGTCGCCGTCAAGGTCCCCAAGCGGCGGGGTGGGGAGCACGGCGACGAAAACGTCGTTGTGATTGCCGGTGTCGAGCGGAAGGACATTCGACGCGGGCGTCACGAACGCAATTCGACCGCCGCCCTTGGCGATCGCGACCGGCGGAAGCACGTCCTGGTTGAAGGGCTGCACGGTCGAGCCGTCGGCGACCTCCGAGACATGCAGGTTCCGCCCGGTCAGTCGATCGCGACGGACGAGGTGCGTGCGCCCACTGCCGTTGCCGGGGGCGGCGGGCGTGAGCGTGGAGGCCTTCGAGGTCATGGCCACGAAGCGGGCGTCGGAGGTCATCGCGAAACTCTCGATCGGCGCGTTCGCGAGCTCGCCATCCTCACCCAGCGAGACCATCGTCGTCACGCCCGTCGCAACCTCACAGCAGTAGACCTGGGCGCCGATCGGCGTCGGTCCGGCCACGATCGGCTCGGGCGTCACCGCGAGGAAGAGAACGAATCGTCCATCGTCGGAGATCTGGGCGTCGTAGGCGATGATCGATGGGGTGTCGTCGATGAGCCCAGGCGAGGCGATGCGGGATTCGCCGGTCAGGCGATCGAAGCGATAGACGAGTTTCCAGCCGCCAAGGGCCCGAAGGAAGGCGACGTAGCGACCGTCGGCGCTCATGTCGGCGAGCGTGCAGGCCCCGAGCACCTGCGATCCCTCGGGACTCACGCTGGCCCGCGTGGTCGTGCCGAGCTGCCGGTCGCGCAGGAAAACGTCGTTCACGCCGTTGGTGTCGCCCTCGACGAGGTTCGTCGCGGCGCTGCCGAAGGCGACGAACCGACCGTCGTCCGAGACGCAACTTCGCTGCGTCCCGTCGCTCGTCGCCAGCGTCCCGTCGAGGGCAACGCTCGCGATCTCGGGCACGCCGACGGTTCGGTCGAGAAACGCCGTGTAGGTGCCATTGGCTCCCCCAAGGGTGGCCGAGACGGCGGTCGCGAGGAATCGCCCGTCGCGGCTCAGGCCCGGCGTTCCGCCGCCCGCGAGAGGAATGCCCGGCACCGGAGGCGCGAGGGCGGTGATGACGTCACTGGTCATGTCGTGGAGGAAGCAGTCGATGTCGTTCCCCGCATCGCCCGCGACGAGGTTGTTGGCGAAACTCGTGAACGCGACGATCGAGCCATCGGCGGAGATGCTCCGTGGGCCGACGCCGAAGGGATCGGTGAAGAGCCCAGGCCCATCCCAACCGCTGTGGTTGTTGCCGTAGGTGAGGCCTGTGCCGCTCGCGAGGAGCATCACGGGCCCGACGCTCGGACTCACCGAGCACGCAAGGGTGACGCTCGCGGCGCCGAAGGTGACCGTCGCCGTGCCGGTGCCTCCAGCAAGGGCCATGAAGGTCGTCGGGCCGGTGCGGGCCATGAGCGACGAGGGCGAGAAGCTCCAGGTGGCTTGGGCACTGACGTCGTAGGTCTGTCCGTCGAGCGTGATGATCGTCGGGAATGGAATGCTCTCCCCCGCGGCGGCGGCGATCGTCAACGGGATCGCGAAGCCGTCGATGTGATTGATGATCCGCAGCAGGAGGCCGCCCCCGTCGACGCGGACGACCGCCGGATAGCCGAAGAAGGTCGGCGTGGTCGTCGGCTGCGGGGCCGAAGTCGCCGGCGCACTGACGAGCCGCAGATCGACCGGCCCCGAAGGCACCCAGCCCG
Source organism: Phycisphaerales bacterium (assembly GCA_044220875.1). Classification (GTDB taxonomy): domain Bacteria; phylum Planctomycetota; class Phycisphaerae; order Phycisphaerales; family SM1A02; genus JAEUIT01. Next base: position 369,771 of record JBGAQH010000005.1, read on the forward strand.
ACGCCGCCTTCACCTCGATCGGCCCGTTGAGCGTGACCGCCGCCGCCGACACTGGCCCGATGTTCGGCGACGTCGACAGGGGCAGCGTCCAACTGGTCACGCATGACGGGCCGGTGGTGATGTTCGAGGCCGACAGCGACCCGCCATCGGCGCCAAGCGTCAGGTGACTCGGGCCACTGCCCTCGAACGACAGCGGGCCGTTGACGGTCACCGTCGCGCCGGCGAAGAGCTCGCACTGCAGACCGCTGCTCTCGACCGATGTCGCAGCGGCGACCGTGACATGCCCGCCGTTGGTCCCCCGCAACAGGACCTTCTGCGTGCCGTGGAGGTCGATCGCCGGCAGCGCGATGGTGCCGGTGGATCCCAGGGCCACGAACGTCGCCGTGGCCTTCATGGTCGGTGCGAAAGCGAGTGACTCGGTCGAAAACGACGCGCCGCCAACGGTCACGCTCATCGCGCCGTTCGCAACGCCTGGGCCGCAGACGGTGCTTCCCGCGGAGAGCGAACCGCCGGGGTTCACTGCGACCTGCGCGACGCCGCCCGCACCGAGGTCGAGTTCCGTTGCGCTGGTGTTGTTCCCCATGCCGCCGAGGATGAGCGAGCCCGAGCCGCTCGCGCCGACGGCGAGATGGCCGAACGCCTGCGATGGCTCGATCGTGACGGTGCCGGAGCCGAGGCTGGTGCCGATCGTGAGGTCCACATCGCCCGCCTCGCCGAGCGTCGAACCCGATTTCAACACCAGCACACCGTTGGATGCGCGCCCGACGATGACCTGACCGGGTCCGGTGATGGCACCGGCGATCACGGCCGATGCGTTGCCGGCGAAGGGGCCGGAGGGCTCCGTCGCGCCGACGACGAGCGTGCCGCCGTCGAGTTCGATCGTGGTGTTCGCCTCGGTGATGAGCGTGCCAAAGCCCCCGCTGTCTCGTCCGACGAGCATCGAACCGCCGTGCAGGGCGAGCGACGATCCCGGATTCATGAAGATCGCACCGCTCCCCTTCTCACCGAGCCTCCATGCCAGCAACGGATTCGCGTTCTCGATGCGCCCGCCATCGCCCAGCGTGATCTGCCCCGTGCTTCCGACAAGGCCGACGTCGAGTCCGTGGACGGTGAACGTGGCGTCGTCGACCGAGAGCTTGCCGATGAGGCCACCGCTTCCGACGGTCACCGGCCCCGCCGAGGCGAGGTCCACCCCCACGAATGCAGGCGAGGGCACGGAGGATGCGGGCCCGGCCACCACGAGTGAGGCGTCGAGTGCGATCGCTGCCGCACCAGGCTTGCCTGTGGCGATGAAGCGCGGCGATTGGCTGACGATGGCGAGGGAGCCAAGGCTGATCGGTGCAGCGACGGTCACGTCGAAGACCACAAGCGACGGAGTGGCGCCGAACGAGGCGCTGTCGCCCGGGCCCGGGACGCCGAACGTCCACGCGGCGGCGTTGTCGAACGCCGACGAGGTCGGCTCGATCCAGGTCGAACTCATGAGGAGTTCGGTCGAGAAGGCGAGGCTCGTGATGGCCGCGGCGAGCGTGGTGGTGATGAGCGTGAAACGAAGGTGCATCGGTCTCTCCATCGTTGATGGTCCTGCCCGGTTCCGGAAACACCGGTTGGTCGCCACGCGCGATACGTGAAATCGCGCTCGATCCGCGCGACTGTCTCGGATAGAACCTACCACGAGGAGGAATCAGCCCCACCGCCCCCAAAATCGCTTCACCGCGCATTTCGTCGTGGCGATCGGCGTGCGCCTTCCGTATCACCGTATGGGCTCGATGGGCGATCTGCGATGCTCGCCTGCATCGGCTCTACCTTGGCGCTTGTCTCATGCGGCATCACATGCACTACCCCACTCCATGCGAACCCCGGCGGGCTCTCGCTGCGAGCTCGTTGGCGGCGCTTCTCTTCGGCTCCGCGACAGCCTCTGCCTCGCCACCGATCGTCCTGCCTGATCCATCACCCGATCCCTACGGCTCGATCGGCACCTCGGCCTTGATCGCTCCGCGGTGGTTGATTGCCGGAGCGAGCGCCAAGCGATTCCTCACGCCGCAGAAGGTCCTGTATAGCTACGGCGCTCTCCTCCTCTGGCCCCGCACCACTGCTGGCGACCCCGAGGGACCGCCGACCGTCGTCTGGCCTTTGTCGCCGGTGCGGGCCTCGCGCTTCGGCGAGGCGCTGGCCATGAGCGACGATCGTCTCCTCGTCGGTGAGCCAGGCTACTTCACGAGCATCTCGAAGCGTGCGGTCGGTCGCGCCCAGATCGTTGACCTCTCGCTCCCGTCGCCCGCGGCCGTCGAGATCATTGCGGCGCCGGCCGGTGCGATTGGCACGGGATCGGGTTTCGAGTTCGGCACTGCGGTCGCCCTCGACGGCTCGACCGCCGTCATCACGGCGCTCGGCTATGGCCCCGCCGAATCGTCGATCGACGTCGGCGCTGCGTTCGTCTTTCAGCGGAGCGACGCGCCTGAGGGTGCACCTTGGACGCTTCAGTGGACGCTCACGCCCCCGGAGATCGCCCCCGGCCAACCCGATGGGGCAATGCAGGGCTTCGGCTCCTCCGTGGCCCTGAGCGACGAGGACGTTCTCGTCGGGGCTCCGTCGGCCCTCGCGACGGCGGACTACGAACACGGCCGCGTCTATCAGTTCGATCGGGCGACGGGACTCTTCGACGACGTGCTCACCGCGCCGACGCCGGAGCTCGGCGACCGATTCGGGGCCCGCATCGTGCAGGCCCAGGGACTTCTCGCCGTCGCGGCGCCAGGAGATGCGTGCGGGCTTGGGGCGGTCCATCTCTTCCGCCACGGCCCGAAGGGATGGAGTCACGAGGCGACGTTGCTCGCGCCGGGCGAGGCGATCGACGGCTGGACTGGCTTCGGCCACTCGATCGCCATCGACCGCGAGCGCGTCGCGGTTGGCACGGGCGGCATCGCCAACGAAACGACGTTCGGCCACCGAAGCGCGATCTATCGGAGGACGGGCGCGGCGGGTGCGCCGACGTGGGTGCTCGAGGCCGTCATCGACGGCGACGCAAGCGCTCCGACCGGCGCGCCGGTGGCCATCGATGCGGCGGGCTTCCTGAGCGGCGAAGCCGCCGTCGGCTTCGGACAGTTGCGCTATCAGGGAGGTGCGAAGTCGCTCGATCTCGACTTCGACGGCACGGTCGGGCCGGGCGATCTCGCCGTCCTGTTAGGTGCATGGGGGAGTGCGTTCGGCGCGCCGGCCGATCTCAACGGCGACGGTCAGGTCGATCCGACGGATCTTGCCATGCTGCTCGGAGGTTGGTCATGATGCGGCTCGCTCTCACGCTCCTTCGCCATCGATCCGCGCCGGATCGTCGTCGCGGCATCACCCGCGCTGACGTGGTTGCGGCAAGCCTCAGCGCCACCGCGCTTCTCGCCGTGGCACTCCCCGTCCTCGGCCGCGTCGACACGGATTCGGGCGAGTCTCGATCGCTTGCGAACCTGCGCATTCTGGCGGCGGCCCATGAGGCCTACTCGCAGACCTTCGCCGGGAAGCAGTTCGGCGTGATGCCCGAGGACGCGGGCACGGTCGGCGGCAACTGCTCGACCTACGTCAACACGATCGCGTGCCCACCCCAACTCCTCCTTGGCGAATCGCCCAGTGGCGCCTGGTGGGGCTACTTCCTGGGCAGCGGACTCTGCGCGCAATACAGCTACCCGGGCTCCTGCAGCAATTGGGTCGTCTACAAGCCGATGGAGTTCACCGGCGTGAATGCCGGCTTCGGGAGCTTCCGGCTGGGCAACGCCGTCGCGTTCAACGCCTATGTCGACGGACGCTTCTACAGCGACACGTTCTACAGCCCCAACGACCGACTCGCCTATCACCGCAGTGCCCGCTTCCGCGACGAAGGCGTGCAGTTCGACAGCGAGGGCGGCCAGATTGCGTTCAGCTCCTACTGCCTCAGTCCTGCGGCGATGTACAACCCGGAGGTTCTCGCCAACGCCAATGGCGGATACCGAAATCCCAACAGCTTCGCCGAGGGCTACAACTCCCCCACCGTTTCGCAGTGCCTGCATCCCGACCTCAAGACGCGGATGATCGAGCACAACTGGAACGTCGGGTCGCCCTCCTTCACCGAGGCGAGCGGGAATGAGTGGATCTTCAACTACTCCTCGCTCGCCTCGCCAAGCGGCTTCTTCTTTGATGGCCACATCGGGCGGATCCGCAACGCCCAGGCGATCGCCGACGATCAGGCTCTCTTCCAGGCAAGCGGCGCGCGGCTCTGGAGCCGCACGACGCCGTTCGGCACAGCCGGCTACGGCGCGTGGCAGTCCTCGCCCGAAGCCGTGCGCACAAGCCACACGATCCTCACCCTCGACGGCATCCTCGGCCGCGACCTTCTCACGCCGCAGTGATGGGGCGCGGGGAGTCAACACAGAGGCACAGAGGACACAGAGGGCCGCAGAGAAAAGGCACTTTGAGGGGCTGAACGCTCAGCGCGAGTGACGATGCTGGCACTGCAGCACCATGACGTTCTCGCGCCTGCGGCGGGCCACCCTCCCAGCCAATTCCTTGTCTTCTCCGTGGCCCTCTGTGTCCTCTGTGCCTTTGTGTTGAATCCTCCCGCCCCACACACCTCACCCCGACCACGCAGCGAGGAGCGCCGCGACGTCGGCTGGGCCGACCGTTCCGTCGCCGTCGAGATCGCCCGGGCCCGATGAACCCCACGCGCCGAGGAGAATCGCCAGATCCGGGGCGGCCACGCTGCCGTTGGCGTCGAGGTCGCCCGCGGCGAGGCGGGCGGCCAATTCCAGTCGCGCCGCCGGGGCGTTGATCCGTCCCCAGCCGGTGTTCTCGTCAAAGCCCGGCGCGTCGACGTCGTCGGCGGAGTCGCGGATCACCGACCAGAGCCCGTCAGGCCCCAGCCACGGTGCCGAGCCGAGGAGGATTGCCGCGAGGCCCGACACGTGCGGCGCCGCCATCGACGTGCCGCTCTTGTAGCCGTACGACGCGGTTTGCGTGCAGGAGTAGATCGACTGCCCCGGCGCCGCGATCTCGACCTCGGGTCCGTTGTTCGAGAAGCTCGCCCGCACGTCGAGGTTGTTGGTCGCGGCCACGGCCAGGGCGTGATCGAGTTTTCCGGGATACGCGACATTCTGATTGCCGTTGCCGGCGATGGCGACGACGAGCGAGCCGGCGTCGTAGCAGTAGTTGACGGCGTCCTCGAGCACCTGTTCGAAGTCGTAGCCGTGAATGCTGATGTTGATGATGCGGGCGCCGTGGTCGGCGGCCCAGACGAGGCCTTCGCTGATCGTGGTCCACTCGCCGAAGCAGGTCGAGTCGAAGACCCGCACCGGGAGAATCAGCGCCGTGTCGTTCATGCCGGCAACGCCGCGGCCGTTGTTTCGCTTGGCGGCGATGATTCCCGAGACGTGTGTGCCGTGGCTGCTGCAGACATCGGTGGTGTCGGGCGACTGGGTAAGTACGTTCCAGCCTGGCAGCACGCGCCCGGCGAGCTCCTCGTGGAGGAAGACGCCGCCGTCCACCACGCCGACGATGACCGGCGGCACCGCGCCCATGGCCCACGCTTCGGGCGCATCGCAATCGGCATCGACCAGTCCCGCCGTTCCCTGAATCGTCTGCCCGGTGTTGTGCATCCCGTACTGAAGGCCGAAGGATGGATCGTTCGGCAGCGGCGGTTCGCCTTCGCCGAGTTCGACCCGTGACGGCACCTCAACGCACTCGAAGAGAAGATCGACGGACCCGAGCGCCGCAGCGACCGATTGGGCGTCGCGCGATTGCCGCAGGCCCACGCGCATCCAACGGTCGAGGCCATGTTCTTGCGCACGCGTCGCGTTCGCCGGCGCGACCCGAAAGAGCGGCTCGGGGGCAACGAGACGCCGTCCGACCTCCTGTTGGGAGAGCCAGGTCCACGCGGTCGCGGCGTCGACGCCGGGACGGAGCTTGACCGAGAGCGACTCCCCCGAGGCCAAGGAGGTCAGGAGGACACAGGGCAACGCCGCGGCGGCAAGGAACGCAATCGGTCGGGGCATGCCGACACCCTACCACCGGATCCAACGTCGTCGAATCGGTCGTCGGCGAATCGGGGAGATCCCGGGCAGGGCCGCTTACGACGTCCACGCTCCCAAGAGCGACGCGAGATCTTCCGGACCGACCGAGCCGCTCGCGTCCAGGTCGCCCGGCCCCGGCGTCCCCCATGCACCGAGGAGAATCGCAAGGTCGCCCGCGCCGACGAGCCCGTCACCGTCGAGATCGGCGGGAGGGCCGAGCGGAACGTGGGCGATGAAGACGTCGTGGTGGCCGGCCGCGTCGAGGGGCGTAACGTTCGAGGCCTTGGTCGAGAAGAGGACGCGGGTTCCGCCGCCGCCGATCGCGACCGAGGGATCGACGTCGTCGTTGAAGTCACCGAGGTCGCCCGTCGAGAGCAGGCGGTTCGAGCCGGTCAGCGTGTCGCGGCGATAGAGCTTCCGCACGCCGTTCGCCACGGCGTCGTCGGTGAGATTCGCGGCCCGGGTCGTGAATGCGTACACGCGAGCGTCGGCGGTCGACGCGAACCCCTCAATCGGCGCCGTGGGCCACGCGCCGTCCGACGTCGTCGAGATGGCGGTGATCTCGCCGCTCTCACGATCGCGGCGATAGACCTGCGCGCCGATCGGGACCGCGCCGGGGACGAAGAGTTCCTGTCCCTGGGCGCGGAAGCTCAGAAAGCGACCGTCGCCCGACACCTGCGCGTCCAGGATGTTGGCGTGCGGGACAAGCCCGCCGCTGCCCGGCACCGCCAGTTCCACCATGCCGGTGTCGCGATCAAACGCATACGCGGCCTGCCAGCCCGCGCTCGCGCGAACGAAGAAGGCGTGTCGGCCGTCCGCAGAGAGGTCGAGCGGCCAGGACGACACCGCGAGTTGCGCTCCCTGCGCACTCAGGCTGATCCGCGTGGTGGTGCCCGCGATGCGGTCACGAAGGAAGACGTCCCATGTTCCGTTCGTGTCGTCGGGGACCAGCGTGGTCATGCTGGAGACGAAGAGAACGTATCGCCCGTCGTCGGAGATGCGCGGCTCGCCGCCGTTGATGATCGTGACGCCATCGGGCGCCATGCCGACCGGCACGCGGACCCCCGTCGTTCGATCGATCACGAAGAGGGCCCCACTGTTTCCGGCGAAGACGAGATAGCGGCCGTTCGGACTGAGGCGACCGCCGTCATAGGCGGACGTCGCCGGATACCCGCCATTCGCTCCGCTCAGGAGTTCGGGGCCCGCCGCACCTTCGGCGATCCCGAGGGCCGCCGGCACGGACTGCACCGCCCCGAGATTGGTGGCCTTGCTCGCGAAGACCGCGTAGCTGCCGTCCGCGGCGATCGACTGCGGTCGAATCGAGTCGAAGATGCTGAAGAGATCCTCCCAGTCGTTGGCTCCACTGTCGTTGTTGCCGTAGGTCGCTCCGATGCCACTGGCCAACGTGAAGAGGAGCGGACCGCCGCCCGGTACCCAGAGATCGATCGTGGCCGAGGCGGCGCCGTAATGGACCGTCGCGAGGGCATGGCCGGGCCCCACGGCCTTCACGACGGACTGACCGCTCGACTGGGAGGCGAGGATCATGACGAAGGGCGTGTCGAACGACCAGGTCAGTTGGCTGCTGATGTCGTAGGTCGCGCCGTCGACCGTGATGGTGGCGGGGACAACCGTGCTCTCGCCGATCGCGAGGGTGATCGACCCCGGAACCGTGAGGGCGTCGACGTGATCGATGATGCGGAGGAACGCGCCTTGGGCATCGGCAATGAGGAGCGGTGGGTAGCCAAGGAGCGTCGGGAGGGTCGGACGGGGCGGAAGGTGCAGCGATGCGGTGGCGAACACCGGTACGTCACCCGGACCGGCGGGCGTCCATCCGGGGGCGACGGCGATCGAGAGCGGACCGTTGACGCTCACCGAATCGGCGGTGATGGCAGGCCCGCCGTCGAGCGGCAGCGTGATGGTGGTGACCGTCGGCGACGTCTGCACCGTGGTGGCGGCGACCGAGCCATTCACGCCGACCGAGAGCCAGCCCTTCTCGAGGGAGATCCCGCCCGTGCAGTGAATGATGCCGCCGTTCGTCGCCTCGACGCCGAGCGAACTGTTTCCCTGCGAACTGATGCCGCTGGTGTCGATGCGTCCGTCGTTGGTCGCCACGAGCGAGCCGTTCAGCGAACCGGCGAGTTGCATCGCCGGGAGCGTGAGGCTGCTGCCGGGGTCCGCGGCGCGGCACTGGGCCGGGGCATTCAGGAGCCACGACCCGAACGATGCGATGGTGTCGACCGTGATGGAGCTTCCGCCGCTCGCTGCGAGGAGGGCGGTGACGGGGGACGTTCCACCGAGCGAAAGGCTGCCGATGGCCAGCGACGCTCCCCCCGTCACGGTCACGAAGCCAGATCCTCCGCTGCCGACCGTGAGGAGACCCGTGGTGACGGAGGTGCCGTTGCCGGCCATCAGGATCGAGCCGCTGCCCGATGCGCCTGCGAGAAGCGTCGGGAAGGCATGCTCACCCGACACGGCGAGCGACCCCTGCCCGCCCGCGCCGACGACGATCGGAAGCGAGATCGATGCCGATGGCTCGATGGTCATCAGCCCCACGGCGTTGACGCCAATGGCGATCGATCCGCCGTTGATCAGGGATCCGCGAAGGAAGAGCGACCCGCTTCCCTGAGCGGTGAAGGAGTTCGCACTGCCGACGGTGAGTGTGCCTCCGCCAAGGTCGAGTGTGGCCCCCTCATCGATGGTCGCCACGCCGGTGCCGGGCGAGAGGCCAATGACGAGCGGCGTGCCGTGCAGATCGACCTCGCCGCCGCTCTCGACGTGGAGCGTTCCGGCCCCAAACGCGCCGACGTTCCAGCTTGGGGCGGCTGTCGGCGCCTCAAGCCTGCCACCCTCCCGCACCAGAACACTGCCAGTGCCGCCGCCAACGCCAATCTGCATCCGCTGCGTGCGGGCGACCGCTCCGCCATCGATGACCAGTGAGCCGATGGCACCCGCAACTCCAACCGTTGCCTGAGCGTTGTCGAGTGCAACCGTGATGTCGCGGAGGGTCAGGCTCGGCGCAGCACCAACGCCACCCACGATCCACTCGCTGGCGAGCGTGATCGTGGGGGCGAATTTCGGACCGCCGACGCCGACCAGCGTCGGCGACTGATTGAGCACCCGAAGTCCGGCGAGCGATCGCGATGCGGAGACCGACACGGTGAATGGCGAGGCACTGCTGCTCGCGCCGAAGACTGCGGCATCGGACGCTCCCGGCACGCCGCTTGACCAGAGCGCCGGGTTCTCGAATGCGCCGTCCACCGGTGTGAGCCACTGCACATCGGCAGCGACCACCGGACTCATGCAAGCGCCAGCGAGAAGAATCGCTGCGCCCAGCATGCGCCCTTGGGTCGAGCGGATCGAACGAGCGCCGCGTCGTCCGGTGGCCTGATCGTGATGTGCGAGATCGACATGCATGGATGGAGTCCTTGGACGTTCGCCTGGCGGCCTGCCTCGGCATCGTGTCGGCGCGGGCGCGGGCACAGTCCCGGGGAGATACGTCGATCGGCGGCGCCGTTGCGCTCGATTCGACCGAATGGGGCGGGCACCCCGCGGCACCGCGCATAAAAAAGCCCCGGCCAGTTGGCCGGGGCTCGAGGTGTCAAGCAAACAAGGGGTCGCTGGAACTTACGGGCAAGCGCCCCACGCGCCGAGGAGGACCGCAAGATCCGCCCCGTCGGTGGTGCCGTCGCCGTTCAGGTCGCCAGCGGCTCCGCCCCAGCCTCCGAGGAGGACTGCGAGGTCGGCGCCGTCAACGCCACCGCTGTGGTCCAGATCCGACGGGCAGGGTGTCGACACCGGGCAGCTGCCGCCGGTGATGACCACCGCGTCGATGGCCGCCTCGGTCACCGAGTTGTCCGGCGCATCGGCAATCGAGAAGCGAACCTGCATCGTCGCGGTCAGCGGCAGGATGTCGGCGAGGTCGAAGCTGACCGAGCGCCACAGGTTCTCGCCGTGGGTGTTCACGGTCTCGAGCGTGACCCAGTTGCTCCCGTCGTTGGTGACCTGCACGACCAGGGCGTCGCCTTCCGAGGAGAGCGTGTCGTCGTTGGCGAACCAACGCTTGTAGCTCAGGATCGGATGCGGGACCGCGCTGAGGTCAACGACCGGGGAGGTCGCGATGGTCGGGCCGCCGTCGAGATCCGATGCCGTGGCAGCGCCACCAGCGACGCCGTTCCACGTCACGAGCGCCTTGGTTCCAGCACCAGCGGTGCCCGGAGCCCACGGCTTGCTGTTGAGGGTCGTCGCCACCGGGGTCGCCTGCTCCCAACCCTTCGAGCCGACGGTCATGCCGAAGTTCTCGACGGTGAAGCCTTCAAGACCAGTCTCGAAGCCGACGTTGAGCGGCGTCACGGACGTCTCGCCGGCCGTCATCGTGTAGTAGGCGTAGGGAGCGTTGCTCGGGTCGCGATAGGGACCACCGGTGTCGAGGGCAGCCTCGAAGGAGTAGTCGATCGTGTCGCCGCACTGCAGGGCCGGGAAGGAGGCGGTGTAGCTGCCGCTCCCGCTCAGGACCGTCTGCTGCCACGGGCCGCCATTCACCGAGTAGTTGAGCTTCACGGTGCCGTCGAGAATCGTTCCGCCCGTCGGGGCGATGGTGAGCGGGAACGACGCGCCGACGTCGGGGGTGACGACCGAGGGACGTCCGCTCGGATAGGCGTAGGTGCAGAAGACCTTGCGGTTCATGTACACCTCGATGCCTGAGCAGCGACCGACGACCATGTCGGGCCAGCCGTCGTTGTCGAGGTCGATCGGAGCCACGTCGAACCACGCCTGAAGCTGCGTGTCGGAGAAGGGCTTCGAGAAGGAGGCGTTCGACTCCACGAGGATGTTGCTGGTCGAACCCGAATAGGTGTTGCGGTAGATGTGGGTCCGTCGTCCGGTCGTCGGGCAGAACGAGGGAAGGTCGGCATCGATGTCGACGATCACGGCGTCGACCTTGCCGTCCTTGTCCCAGTCGCAGGTCTTGATGGTGTTGCCGAACTCCGTCGCGCTCTGGGCGATGACAAACGAGGTGAAGTTCGGCTGACCCGTCGCGTCGTTGCCGGTGTTGATCAGGTAGCGATCCTGGCTGTCGTCGGCCACGATCAGGTCGAGCTTGCCGTCGTTGTTGAGATCGGCCTTCTCGACGTGATAGGGAGCGCCGGTGTAGGCAAGCTTGATGCCGAGGAAGCCGGCGCCCGACGCCTTGCGGGTGAGCACGCCGACGCCGTCGCCTCCGAGGGTGCTGACGCGGACGATGTCGTCCTTGCCGTCACCGGTGAAGTCGCCCGACGTTGACGCGTTGCCGAAGGCCGAGGCGAGCTGGGCCGAGGTCGCGACCGTCGTGGTCGTGTCGAAGAAGTAGCCCGGGCCGGGGCCGCCTGGCGTGTTGCCCCAGTTGAAGAGCAGCTTGTTGTTGAAGTCGTTCGCGGCGGTCTCGCCGGGGCTCTGTTGGGTCTCGCCCGGATCGTTCGTGTCGCCGTCGCCGTTGAGATCCATGGTCTGCGTGCCGCTGGTCTCCGGCGTGTCGTAGTCCACGTAGAACAGGTCCATGAACCCGTCGTTGTTGAAGTCGCCGGCGGTGAGATCGCAGAATCGCGGATTCGCCGTCGCGTTGCCGCTCGGCGGAAGCAGGTGCGGGATCCGGTCGCGCTCGTGGCGGAAGCCCTGCCAGTGCCCTTGGGCGTCATTGCCGAGATTGATGTAGGCACGCGGCTGGCCGATGATGTCGATCAGTCCATCGCTCATCGTCGTTGCCGTCACGAGATCAAGCCAGCCGTCGCCGTTGATGTCGACGGCGTACATGTCGCGGTCGTTCGTCGGATCAAGGAAGCCGTGATAGCCGGCGACATCGGAGGTCGAGGCATACTCGTTCGTGCGGTCGACCAGCACGCCACCCTCGTTCATGAAGAGGATGTTTCGGAACCCGCCCTGAATCGAACCCGGGAACTTGCGTCCCACGGCGAGGTCAACCCAGCCGTCGTGGTTGAAGTCGCCCCAGCCGAAGTCCTTCTCGATGTTGTCATTCACCAGAAGAGACGGACTGGCCACGAGGCGCGTCGCGGATTCGTTCACGAAGGACGCCCACGGCGCTTGAGCCTGAGCGGACGACGCGGCGGCGCCGGCGATGAGGATGGCAGGTACCAACAGACCAGACAGCGACGACATGACCACGCGTGCGTGCATCAGCGATTCTCCAGGGACGGCGGGACTGCGTCAGGCGCAACGACAGCGACCGCGGTTCCGTAGTCTCGAACGACAACGACAGAAGGACCGACTGAACAACGTCGGCCCATGCGATGGAGCGTACCGGCGGTTTTGCGATGGACACCCAGAATCTGCCAAACCCGCCAGCAGAATTTGCACAATCGGCACCCTCCGCCTCCCCCCGCGTGTGGCGGTCGCTCGAGTCGCCCTGTGCGGTGGATCGCCCGACCCGGGCCTCGGAATTCGGGTATTCGCCCTCCCGGCCCACGGTCGCCGACCCGTCCGGCCTAGCTCCCGGCGCCTTCCGGCAGCAGCCCAGCGGCACGTGCGCGGTAGGCTCACGTGGGGTTCAACGCCCCTTTCAACCTCTCCGTTTCGCCTCGTCTTTCTTCGCCACCTTTCTGGATTCGCCACCATGCTCATGTCGCTTGCCGTTGCGCTGGCTCTCAGCACCCCGTCGCTTCCGCTGACTGCGGATGTCACTGTTCCGACGATCTCCGCCCCGTCCGACGATTCGTTCGCCTCGGGCGACAAGAACAGCGGCGACAAGGGCAAGGGCAAGGACAAGGCGAAGGACGACAAGAAGGACAAGCCGAAGAAGGTCGACAACGGTCCCGAGCTCCACGCCGGGCAGAAGATCCTCTCCTTCTCCGCGAAGGCGATGAACGGATCGAAGATCGAGTTCCCCGGCGACTACAAGGGCAAGGTCGTCCTGCTCGACTTCTGGGCGACGTGGTGCGGACCGTGCATGGCCGAGATGCCGACGGTCGCCAGCGTCTACGAGAAGTACCACGAGGCGGGCCTTGAGGTCCTCGGCGTGACGCTCGACCAGAAGGACGCCGACTCGAAGATCAAGGCCGCCGAGAAGGACAAGGGGATGAAGTGGCCGCAGATCTATCAGGGCGGCGGCTGGGATACCCCGCTCGCGAAGAAGTTCGGCATCCACTCGATTCCGCGGGCGTTCCTCGTCGACGGCAACACCGGCATGATCATCGCCGAGGGCGGATCGATCCGCGGCGAGGCCCTCGATCCGGCGGTGAAGGACGCACTCGCCAAGCTGAAGAAGAATGATGACGGCGGCTCGAAGGACAAGGCCCCGGCCAAGGACAAGGGCAACGACAAGGGCGGCGACAAGGGCGGGGACAAGGGTGGGGACAAGGGCGGCGACAAGAAGAAGACCAACTGAATCGCACGCCGCGCCGACGCCGTCGCGCACCGTCGCACAACATCGCACGCCACCGCACCGTCGCCCGGGGTTCCCCGTGGGCGACGGTGCTTTTTACATCGCCACGTCGCCGCAGAGCCAGACCCGGATGCCCATCGCGTGGGCCATCGCGGCCTTGGCGGCTAACGCTTCGTCCGCGGCCGCCGCGTTCGTCGCGTAGACGACCTGGATGTGGTTCGACTGGTGCCGGGCCATCATCTGATCGCGGGAGACGCCGTGCATCACCGCGTGCATGATCGGCCACGCGCTGGTCGTCGCCGCCCACCGCCGCTCGCTCTCCGCGCGAGGCAGCGCAATCGCCGTACACCGCCCGATGTCCATGTGAAGCTGGTCGTTGGCGACGTAGATCCGCGACCAGACCACGTCGCCGGCCCGCGAGACGCCCTTGATCGATCCGCCGCCGCGGGCGAAATACATCGCCGGCTGCCGCTCGCTCACCGCGCCGCGATAGCCGCCCTCGAGGTGTGAGGGGGGCACGGCGCCGGAGATCTCGAGGACCCAGACGAATTCGTCGGTCGTGCCGCTGCGGTCGATGTCCCCCCAGCGAAGGTCGTGGAGGGTGTTGTCGCCGGGCATGCCGAGCGCCGACCAGACCCGCTGGGTGATGATCCCGTCGAGCCCCGCGCACTCGTCAACCTCGTTGAAGTGGGTGATCGGCAGCCCGTCGCGAATCACCCTGCCCTTCGACGGCCCGTCCACGGCCTTCACCGGCGGCCGGTCGGAGCAGTTCAGGAGTCCCTCGGCGAGGTCGCTCGCGGCGACGAGCTCGGTCAGGCCGAGCTGGTACTGGATGCCGATTGCGTCGCAGCCGTGCCGCTCGGCGAGTCGGGCCGCGGCCACGTACATGCGGCACTGCTCGTGGATCTGCCGGTCGGTGAGTTGGGTCGCCTCGTTGCGTCCGGTTCGGAAGGTCATTCCCCGCTTGGCGAGCCAGGTGCGCACCGCCTTCGCCTCCGTGTCCCGCACCAGGGTCATCGCGTGATAGAGCGACGACTGGCTCAGGCGCTCCTTGAAGACGCCCGTGGCGTGCAGCAGGTCGTCGGGGACGATCGCGTTGAACATCCCCATGCAGCCCTCGTCGAAGACGCCCATGATCGCGGGCCTGCGACGGAGCGACGTGGCGCACCATTCGCCCACGCCGCGGGCCTTCGCCGGCGCCGAGCGCGGATCGAAGCCGCGGACGTGCGAGGCGTCGTGACGGATGCGCCCGGTCGAGGTCCACTCACGCAGCCGCTTCCGCACGACCGGATCGGAGAAGTCCTCGGCCCAGAGGATCGAGTGCTGCACGCCGGCCTTGGTGAGCGAGCCGCGGAGGTTGAGGGCGCCGACGAGCCCAGGCCACTGCCCGGACCAGTTGGCCAGGAGCAGGATCGGGCCGCGGTGGTGCTGCAGTCCGATGAGCACATGATGGGAATATTGCCAAACGGCCTCGGCCACGATGAGCGGAGCGTCGGGATGGATGCCGGCGAAGACCTCGCGGCCGTGCTTCTGCGAGCAGATGAACCCATGCCGCTCGCCCTCGGGCGATCGCTCGGGACTGCCGCGAACCACGCTCCACCCGAGCTCGGCCAGGGCCTTCGTCGCATCGCGCTCGAGCTGCCGCTGCGTCGGCCAGCAGAGGAGATTCGCAGCGCTCCGCGAGTCGCCGGAGGCGATGAGCACCGCGGTCTTCGGCGCGACCGGCGCCGGCATCGGGCTCGCGGCGAGAGGTGCGGTGGATGTCGCGGCCGGCTTCGAGCGTGTCTTCATCGTGACCTCGTGGAGGAGGACGCCGACGATACCATTTCCATCTCGACCCCACGCTCGATCCCACGCTCGATCCCACGCCCGATCCCACCTGCTCTCCCACCGGGCGCGCAGCACCCTCTTGACGCCGACGACCGACCAACGTCCTCACCACGCGCGGGACCAGCCAGCGCCCCTCGTTGCCTGCCGCGGCGTGGGCAAGCGCTTCGGCGGCGCAGCGGTCCTGACGGGGATCGACTTCGACCTGCGACCGGGTGAAGTCCACGTCCTTGCCGGCGAGAACGGCGCGGGCAAGTCGACGTTGATGCGGATCCTGAGCGGCGTCCTCCAGCCGGATGCGGGCGAGGTGCTTCTCGGCGGCGAACGAACGGCGTTTCGGTCGGCGCATGACGCCCAGGAGCGCGGCATCGCGATGATCCATCAGGAGCTCTCGCTCGCCCCCTCGATGAGCGTGATGGACAACCTCGTGCTCGGGCGCGAGCCGACCCGCGGTGCGCTCGGTCGACTTGTCGGCTGGCGAGACCATGCCGCGGCGGCCGCCCGAAGCGTCGGCGTGCTGCGCCGCGTCGGGCTCGACATCGATCCTGACCGCATGCTCTCGACGCTGCCGCTCGGTGCGAGACAGCTCGTCGAAATCGCCAAGGCCCTGCTCCGGGACGCGAGCGTCCTCATCATGGACGAGCCGACCAGCGCCCTCACCCGCCCCGAGGTCTCCCGGCTCTTCGGGCTCATCCGCGAACTCGTCGGGCAGCGCGAGCGGCCGGCGGGCGTCATCTACATCAGCCACCGCACCGAGGAGATCTACGCGATCGCCGACCGGATCACCGTGCTGCGCGACGGACGGCACGTGACCACCGCGCCGGCCTCGGCGCTGCCGGCCGCGTCGCTCATCCATGCGATGGTCGGCCGCGAGATCGACGAGGGAGTGATTCGCACGAACCTTCCCTCGACGGACGGGCCGACGGACGCGTCTGGGGCGCCGGCACTTCAACTCCGCGCCATCGCCGTCACCGGTCGGTCGGGGGCGTCGATCAAGGACCTCTCGCTTGATCTGCGGCGCGGCGAGATCGTCGGGCTGGCCGGGTTGCAGGGCTCTGGCGCCGGGGCGCTCCTTCACGCCCTGTTCGGCGACGGGACGATCACCGCCGGCGAGATGCTGCTCGAGGGCGAGCCCCTGCGCATCCGTTCGCCGCGCGACGCGATGGCCCGCGGCATCGCCCTGCTCACCGAGGATCGCGCCACGACCGGACTCTGCCGCGGCCTGTCGATTCGCGCCAACGTGACGATGCCGTCGCTTCCGGATCTCTCCCCCTTCGGCTGGATGCGAAGCGGTCGCGAGGCGGCGGCCGCGGACGCGGCGATCGCCACCTACGGCATTCGCTGCCGCGGGCGCGAACAGTCTGCCCGCACGCTCTCCGGCGGCAACCAGCAGAAGGTCGCGCTGGCCAAGTGGCTCATGCGTTCGCCGCGCCTGCTTCTTCTGCACGACCCCACCCGCGGCGTTGACATCGGCGCTCGGGCGGAGATCTATCGGCTCATCAACGACGCCACGGCCCGCGGTGCGGCGGTGCTCCTGGCCAGCAGCGACCTTCCCGAACTCCTCGGCCTCTCCGACCGAGTGATCGCCCTGCACCGCGGCATGGCGATGGCGACCTTCGATCGGAGCGAGGCAACGCCGCACGCGGTCATGGCCGCCGCAATGGGCGAGCGTCGCGGGCTCGGAGCGTGCGCGTGACCGACTCCGCCTCCGAAGCAGCGCCGACGTCGCCGGGCCGCGCACCGCGCATCGCTCCCGACGTGACCTTCGCCTTCGCGGCGCTGGCCCTTGTCCTCCTGCTCGGCGCGGTGTTCAGCGCCGGCGGCGTCTTCTTCCAGCCTGCCGTGCATGCCGACACCTTCTGGCAGCTCGCGGGCTTCGGCATTCTGGCCTGCGGCCTCACCATCGTCATCATCGCCGGCGGCATTGACCTCTCGGTCGGCAGCGTCGTCGCCCTCACCGGCATCATCTTTGCCCTGACCTCGATGAAGCTCGACTGGCCGGCGTGGCTGTCGATCCTCGTCGCGGTGGCGGCGGGCGCGGCGTGCGGCCTCGTCAACGGTCTCATCGTCGCATTGCTCCGACTGCAGCCCTTCATCGCGACGCTGGCGATGATGGCCTTCGCCCGCGGGCTCGCGAAGTCCGACCTCCTGAGTCATGGCGTGAAGATCCAGCGGATGCCGCCGCCGCCGGTCGTTGACGCCCTCAACGCCAAGGTGCCGATCTGGATCGTCGATGTGCCGGTCGGCGTCCTCCTGTTCCTCGCCTGCTTCGGGGGGACGCTGCTCCTTCTCACGAAGCTTCGATTCGGGCGACATCTCTACGCCATCGGCGACAACGCCGATGCCGCGTGGCTCTCGGGTGTGCCGGTGCGCCGCACGCTCATCCTCGCCTACACCGCGTGCGGACTTCTCGCCGGCATCGCGGGCGTCCTCTTCACCGGCCTCGAGCGGCAGGGAAACCCCGACGGCGGCATCGGCTACGAACTCACCGCGATTGCCATGGTCGTCGTCGGCGGCACGTCGCTCGCGGGCGGTCGCGGCGGCGTGACGCTCACGCTCCTCGGGGCACTGACGATCGGCTACGTCCGCAAGATCCTCGACCTCAACGGCGTCGCGACGCCGGCCCAGCTCATGATCACCGGCGGCATCATCATTCTCGCTGTACTCTTTCAGGGGTTGAAGCTCCAGCGATCCCGCTGAGCCCCGCCACGGAGAAGCCCATGACCTCGATTCGCACGCTCGGCTCGCTGCTCGTCCTCTCGGTCGCTTCGCTGCTGGTCGCATGCGGCGATGCGAAGCCCGCGGCCCCGTCGACCGGGCCCGCGCCTTCGCCCCCGGCTCCGGCGGCGACGTCGATCACCATCGGCTACAGCCAATGCAATCGCGGCGAGCCGTGGCGCGAGCAGATGGACAAGGACATCGAGGCCCATGCGGCGAAGGTGCCGGGGCTCGTTCTCGTCATGAAAGATGCCCAGAACGACGCCCTCACCCAACAGGCCCATGTGAAGGAGTTCATCGCCCAGAAGGTCGACTGCCTGATCATCTCACCGAAGGACTCGAGCCTGACCCAGGTCGTCGCCGACGCCTACGACGCGAAGATTCCCGTCGTCGTGCTCGACCGGGCGGTCGAGGGCGACAAGTACACCTGCTTCATCGGAAGCGACAATCGGGTCATCGGCGCTGCGGTCGGGCAATGGGTGAAGGCGAAGCTCGGCGGCAAGGGCAATGTCGTCGAGCTGAAGGGGCTGAGTTCAAGCATTCCCGCCGCCGACCGCTCCGAACCGTTTCGCGCCGCGCTGAGCGGCACGGACATCAAGGTCGTCTATGACGCCGACATGGAATGGCTCGGCGACAAGGCCCGCGAGAAGATGCAGGCGGCGCTGGCCCGCTTTCCCGAGAAGGGCTCCATTCAGCTCGTCTACGGGGCGAATGATCCGGCGGCGATCGCCGCGTACTACGCGGCGAAGGACGCGGGCCGCGAGGGCGAGATCATCTTCGTCGGCGTCGACGCCCTGCCCCACGAGGGCGTGGCGGCGGTGAAGAGCGGCATGCTGGCGGCAACGTTCGAGTACCCCAACGGAGCCGACCTGGCGATCGCCAACGCCATGAAGCTCATCAAGGGCGAGAAGGTCGAGAAGAAGATTGTCCTCGGCACCAAGCTCTTTACGAAGGAAAACGCAGCAGCCGGGGGCGAGCCGGTGAAGTGAGTGCGCGGTGGCGCGATTGATTGACCACAGAGGACACAGAGGACACAGAGGTTGCACAGAGAAGTCAATGAATGAAGGGGCTGCGCGACCAAGCTGAGTTGCACAGCCCCTTTTCCTACGTCTTCTCTGTGCCCCCTCTGTGTCCTCTGTGCCCTCGGTGGTGAACGAACCACCTCAAGCGCGCGTACGCCAAGCCCCGAGCAGGATCGTCCCGAATGGGATCCACCAAGGCAGGTCGTTCGTCAGGATCGTCAGGCCGAAGCTCCATGGGATCTCGCCGCGGGAGGCGGACCAGACGAAGCCGATCGGGCCGAAGATCTTGCCTAACAAGCCGACCAGGACGATCGGCCAGTGGCGGAGCGGGTCGCTGCTCGCGGCGAGATAGCCGACGCCGTAGACGCCGATGACCATGCCCAGGCATTGCCAGATCGAAAGAAGCCCGGGCGACTCGGTCCAGGTCGTGAGACCGGCCATGTCAAAGAGGAATCTCGGCGCGAGGACGACGATGCCGCCCCATAGGAGGTTGTAGATGCCGGCGGCGATCAACCAGCCGCGCATCCAGCGCGGGGCGCGTTCGCTCGTGTGCGGCACAATCACAGCCTCCACGAGACGTAGCGTCGGGTGAGGTACTCGTCGATGCCCGCGTGTCCGCCTTCCTTGCCGTAGCCGGAGTGCTTCACGCCGCCGAAGGGGGCCTGGGCGGTGGCGGGCAGCGCGTCGTTGGCGCCGACGATGCCGTATTCGAGCGCTTCGCACATCCGCATGAGCCGGCTCGCGTCGCGGGTGTAAAAGTATGCGGCGAGACCGTAGGGTGTCGAGTTTGCCTGCTCGATCACCTCGGCTTCGCTCGTGAAGGTGAAGACCGGCGCGACCGGTCCGAAGGTCTCTTCGCGCGAACAGAGCATCTCGTGCGTCGCGTTGGAGAGCACCGTCGGTTGGACGAAGCGTTTGGCCTTGCCCGCGACCTCGGCCCGACCGCCGCCGCACAGGAGCGTTGCGCCGTGGCGACGGGCATCGTCGATGTGATGGAGGGCCTTCTCGACGGCGCTGTCTTCGATCAACGGTCCGATCTGCGTTCCGTCGACCATGCCGTCGCCGACGACGAGCTTCGCCGCCGCAGCCGCCAGCCGTTGCGTGAACGCTTCGCTGATCGGAGCCTCGACGTAGATTCGGTTCGCGCAGACGCAGGTCTGGCCGGCGTTGCGGAACTTGCTCGCGATCGCCCCCTCGACCGCGCGATCGATATCGGCGTCGGCGAAGACGATGAACGGGGCGTGGCCGCCGAGTTCGAGCGAGAGTCGCGTGAGGTTGTTCGCCGAGTTGCGGACGAGAATCTGGCCGACTTCGGTCGATCCGGTGAAGCTCAGCTTTCGCACCGTCGGGTTCGCGAGGAACTCCTCGCCGATCGCCTGCGGGTCGCCGGTCACCACGTTGAAGACGCCGTTGGGCACCCCCGCTTCGATTGCGAGTTCCGCAAGGGCGAGCGCAGAGAAGGGCGTGTGCTCCGCGGGCTTCACGACCTGCGTGCAACCGGCGGCTAACGCGGCGCCCGTTTTCCGGGTGATCATCGCAGCGGGAAAATTCCAGGGCGTGATCGCCGCCGCCACGCCGATTGCCCGCGGAAGGACCATGATGCGCTTGTCGGCGGCACTGGCCGGGATCGTCTCGCCATAGACGCGTCGGGCCTCCTCGCCGAACCACTCGAGGAAACTCGCCGCGTAGGCGATCTCGACCCGCGATTCGGCCAGCGGCTTGCCCTGCTCGAGGGTCATGATGCGGGCCAGCCGCTCGCGGTCGCGGAGCATGAGCTCGGCCCACTTCCGCAGGATCGCGCCGCGCTCCGCCGCCGGTCGGTCGCGCCACGCAGGCAGCGCCGCCGCCGCCGCCTCGATCGCCCGCCGGGCCTCGGCTCGGCCGCACCAGGGGATCGTGCCGAGCGGCTCATCGGTCGCCGGGTTGGTGACCGGGAAGGTCTGCCCCGAATCGGCGTTGATCCACGAGCCGGCGATGAAGGACGAGGTGCGGAGGGCGAGGGTGGCGGGAGCGAGCGGTGTCATGCTCCGCATACGGTACCGACGACCGGGGCCGCGCCCAGCGGAGTGGTTTGAGCGATGGGGTTTGAGCGATGGGGCTTGAGCGATGGGGCTTGAGCGATGGGGCTTGAGCGATGGGGGTTCAGCGCTCTGGTGGGAGCAGGAGTCGAATCGCCGCCGCAGATGCCTGGTGTGAGGCAATGTCCACCGGGCGATGGATGACGGTCGTCGACGCCGGATGAGCCCCAAGGTAGTTGCCCCCCTTCCGATTCACCGCCGGTCGCACCGGCCGCGGCTCGAACCCCCCGCCGCAGTTGGGGCAGACGTTCTGAAGAATCCCCTCGACGCACGCCGCACAGAAGGTGCACTCGTAGGAACAGATCCGCGCCTCGGTGGACTCGGGCGGCAGCGGTCGGTTGCAGTGTTCGCAGGTGGGTCGGAGTTCGAGCATGGTTGAATTCTGGCCGATCAACGCGGCGGCGTCACGCCGACCACGCCCCAAGAAGCAGTGCGAGATCGCTCGCGCCCACGCTGCCGTCGCCATCAAGGTCGTAGAGCGATCCGCCCCAGGCGCCGAGCAGGAGCGCCAGGTCCGTCGGCCCGACCGCGCCGTCACCGTCGAGGTCACCGGTCGACGACGCGTCGGCGAGTGCGACGAAGAGGTCGGCGAAGTCGTGCGTGTCGGCGGGGGTCGCATTCTCGATCACATTGGTGGCCTGCGAGGCGAAGACCATCTTCGTGCCCGCGTCGCTCACCGCGAGATTCCCCGTGACGTCGTCGTTGAGGAGGCCACCGCCGGTGACGCCGTGATCGCTGATGACGCCGGTCAGCGTGTCGATGCGAACGGGCCGCGTGATGCCTGCCCCGCTCGACGGAGCGCCGGGCACCAGACTCGTCGCCTTGGTTGCGACCAAGGCGTAGCGCCCGCCCCGCGCCATCGCGCAGCCTTCGATCGGGGCATTCGACCACGTCCCATCGAGCGTTCGCGAGAGCCCCACGGTCGTCCCCGACTGGAAGTCGCGCCGATAGGCCTGGGCCCACGGCGGAGCGGGATCGGCGGTGAGTTGGCCGAACCCGGTCGCCACGAAGGCCATCGTCGTGCCGTCGCTCGTGAGCGAGACGTCCCGCACGTTCATCTGCGGCGCGCCGCCGGTGATGGTCGGGGTCGCAAGCTCGATCTGATCGGTGACGCGGTCGTAGCGATAGGCAAGCACATGCCCCGCGAAGGAGCGGAGGAAGATCGCGATGCGGCCATCGCCCGAGAGCGCCGCGGCCGTCGACTCGACCGCAAGCTGGTCGCCCGTGACCGTGCGGCTCACCCTCGTCGCGACGTTGGTGACTCGATCGACGAGGAAGACGTCCCGCACGCCGTTGGTGTCATTCGGCACGATCGCCGCCGAGTAGGCCTCGCACAGAACGTAGCGGCCGTCGTCGGAGATGAACGGGCGAAGCGCGGTGTTGACCGCCGTGCCGCCCAGGTCGAAGAGCGCGATCGAACTCGTCTGGAGGAAGCGGTCCCGGACGATGATCCTTCCGACCGGCCACTGCGATTGGTAGACGACGAAGCGCCCATCGCCGCTTGTCGATGGCCGCGCGCCGCCGGCCGGAATCGCCGGCGTTCCGACGCTGATGTTCTCAAGGGTGTCGCTGGCCAGCGAACGGCCATAGATGAACGGACCCTGCTGCGAACCGGCGGGCGTGAGGTTGTTGGCCTCGGTAGCGAACGCGAGGAACGAACCGTCGGCGGTGAGGCTGCGGGCGGCGGCGCCGAGTCCGTAGTCAATGGCATAGCCTGAGGAGGGCGCCAGTCCGCTGTCGCCATTCCCCCACGTCGTCACGCCGGCCACCTCCACGCCGCTGATCAGGACGAACGCGCTCGACAGCGGCCCGTCGGGGACCACGGTCAGGGTGACCGACCCGGCGGCGGCGGCGAAGTGCGCGGTGAGCGTGACCGTTCCCGGTGCGAGAGCCATGAATCGATTCGGTTGGGTCTCGGCGACGACGCCTGGCGGCTCGATCGTCCACGTCACCATGGGGGCGACATCAGCGACCAGCGAACCCCCGGCGATCTCGGTGGTGAGGATTGCCTGCATCGAGAAGAGGTCGCCGACATCGATCGACTCGGGGGCCACCGGTTGCAGGTCGGTGACGTGATCGATGGCATACGCGGCCAATCCGAGTGCGTCGGGCGTGACGACCAGCGGGAAGCCGTGCGCCGGTGCACTCGCCACCGAGAACGGGGCGTAGGTGATCGATGGCGTGTCGATGAGCGGAATGCGAATCCCGACGGGCGGAACGGCGCCGTCGGGCAATCGCACATCGATGCGACCCCGGACGATCGCTGACTCGGTCGCGACGACGGCCGCGGCGGTCGGTGGCACGAACTCGCTGGCGAGATGCCAGTGGCAGGTCACGTCTCGCTCGATCCTGAGCTTCTTCGCCTGCAGCGAACCGCCGCCCTTCAGCACGATGTCCCCGGTTGTGGTCGTCGCGGTCGGTTCCGATGACGGCACGGACCCGAATCCGCACTGTTGGGCGACCTCGCAGCGGGCGCCGCCTTCAAGCGTGAAGGCGAAACTCCCCGACGGGCCGAAGGAGAGCGTGTATGGTCGCAGCGCTGCACCCTCGGTCAGGGAGATGGTCGCGGCGCCGCCGATCGTGCATCCGACGAGGCTCGTCACGTTCGCTTCGGTCCCTCGTCCAGCCAGTGAGAGCGTTCCTGCCCCGAGGTCGAAACTCCCCGCGGTCAGCGAACCGGAAGGCCCGTTCACGACGAGGTGACCTCCTCGGTGGAGGATGACATTCGCGGCGTCAAGCGCTGCGGCGTCGCCCATCGCCAGAAGATCGACCGTCGTCGTTCCGGCGGGCAGCGTGTCCGACCCGACGACGACGTCCGCAACATGCACCGTCGCGCCCGACTGGACGATCGCCTGACCTTGGATCGCGCCGCTCCCGATCACGATCGTCCCCAACCCGACCGTGCCTTCGACGGACAGCGCCGGAGCGCCATGCACGCCTCGCCCGACGTAGATCGTCGAGCCGAGCACGCTGCCGTCATGGATTGACATCGACGCGCCGCCGCCGGCGCTGGCCCCAAGGATCCACGCCCCCGGGCCGTTCACCACGCCTCCGCTGATGTCGATCACGCCAACGCCCGGGCCAGCGGGAAAGGCCGAGGAGCCGCCACCGACCGTTGCTCCGCTGACCCCCAGCGTGAGCATGCCGCCCGATGGCACAGCGATCGTGCCGACGCCTCCGTTGATGCCGACCGCGAGCGCCGTGTTGAGCCCCATGTCGAGCGAGCCGCCGACGGTGAGCGTCGCCGGCGCACCATCGCCGACCGTGGCGCTGGTCGACACCGTCGTCCCCGCCGGGATCCATGTCGCCCCCTGTTCGATCGTGACCGAGCCGGCGGCGAGACGAGCGGCGCCGCCCGACACGGCGGCCCCCGGCCCCACGCTCATGTGCCCCGCGGGCCCGCCGGGGGAACCGATCACGGTCGGAATGGGAAGGTAGAACGCGCCTCGCTCCAGCCGCCACATCGGCTCACCCGGACCAACGACGCTGGCTCCGGCGATGACGCCGATGAAGGTGGTGTCGGTCGCCCCGATGAAGATCGGCGACTGGTTCGTGATCGACAGCGAGCCGATCCCGATCGGCTGTCCGATGGCGACGGCAAACGGCGTTGGACCGGCGACCGTGCCGAAGGTCACCGAACCACCCGCTGCCGGCGGCGTCCCTCCCCACGCAGCGGGGTCATTCCACGCGCCGGCGTTCGGCGCGGACCACGATTGGGCATACGCCCCGTTCGCCATGGCCATCGCCATCACTGCTGCAATCACCGCGGCAATCGCCGCGAAAGCGATACCGTCGTGACCACGCGTGGCTGTTGCTGGCACGTCCATCGCTCGACCTCCTCGACATCGGTCTATACGAAGAGCGGCGGCCGATTGCGCTGACATTCGGGCGATGGCCCCGAATTCGATCACATCGACTGCCACCCCGCCACGAGGATCGCGACATCGCCCGCGCCGACGATGCCGTCGCCGTCGAGGTCGTAGCGATCGCTGCTCCAGGCACCGAGCAGCATGGCGAGATCGGCCGCCCCGATCGATCCGTCGCCGTTGAAGTCGCCGACCGGATCGACGGGCCGGTCGATCGCGAAGACGTCGTGATGACCGGCGAGGTCCAGCGGCGTCACGTTCGATGCCTCGCTTGAGAAGAAGATCCTCTGGCCGCCGTCGGCGATGTCGATGGCGCCGTCGACATCCGCATTGAAGGGCGTTCCCTCCGGACTCGAGAGCAGAACGGCCGTCCGATTCCGACCGTCGATCCGCACGAGCTTGCGCAGCCCATTCGGCGGCGATCCTGCCGCGAGATTGACGGCACGGGTCGCGAGGCCGACGAATCGCGCATCGCCCGTCACCGCGAAGGCATCAATCGGCGCCGACGCCCACAAGCCATCCTCCGCCATCGACACGGCCCGCAGGGCGCCGGTGATGAGATCGCGTTGGTAGACCTGAGCGCCAAGCGGCGTCGGCCCCGGCACGAACAACTCCGGCCCCACCGCGAGGAAGGTCAACCATCGACCGTCGGCAGCGATGTGGGCCTCGAGCACGGATGCCTGGGGCTCGCTTCCAGCGGCGTTCGCCGTCGCGAGGTCAATGCTGTCGGTGATGCGGTCGTAGCGGTAGCCGACCTGCCAGCCGGCATGCAAGCGCCGAAAGAACGCGTAGCGGCCGTCGGCGCTGAGGTCGAGCGGCTCCGAATCCACCGCGAGCTGGCTGCCGTCCGGCGCTCGGCTCACGCGGGTGGTGGTGCCCATCAGGCGATCGCGGAGGAAGACGTCGACGCGACCGTTGGTGTCGCCCGGAACGAGGTTGTTGGCGAGGCTGCGGAAGAGGACGAAGCGCCCATCGTTCGACACCCATCCGTCCCAGCATTGCTGCGAGGGCGTCCCGCCGCTGGTTGAGAGGCTCACCTGTTCGATCGTGCCCGCAACGCGATCGGCGACGAAGACCTGCGTGGTCGTGCCCGTGCTTCCGCTCAAGACGACATAGCGGCCGTTGCCGCTCACCCGCGGCCAGATCCCCGACCAGACCGGTGGATCGCTCCCCTCGGGAGCGCCGGGCGATTCGAAGTGACGGTCGCTGAGATCGGCAACCAGCGTGTGCCAGCCCGCGAGATCGCCGGGCAGCAGATTCGAGGCTTCGGTGGCGAAGGCCACGATCGTGCCGTCGTCGCTGCACGCGCCCGGGCGAACATAGCTGTCCGAGCCGAAGACGCCGGGATCGGTGCTTCCGCTGTCGCCATTGCCATAGCTGAGGCCGATGCCACTGACGAGGCGAACCGCCCATGACCCCGCGGTGACGATCACCTCGACGTCGACCGACGCCGGACCGAAGTGGGCGGTCGCGAGGGTCGTCCCCGGCCCGATCGCGGCGATGCGCTCCCCGCCGTTCGTCGCATCGCCGGGGATCACGTCGGCGATGAGCGGATCGGCGACGCTCCACGTCACGCGCGACGAGACGTCGTACAGAATGCCGTCGACGGTGACGGTGACCGGCACGGCGACGCTCGTGCCCTGGTTCATCCGGAGCGGAGGTCCGGCGTCGATGCCGTCCACGTGATCGAAGATCCGTAGCGCGGCGCTTCGATCGTCCACTCGGAGCAGCGTTGGAAACCCGAAGAAGCTCGGCAGTCCGACGCCCCCGGTCAGCGTCAGCGAGGACGCGCTGATCAAGGGAACCTCCATGCCGCCTGGCGGTGACCATCCCCCCGACTGGATGAGGAGATCGCCGCCGATCACCGCCGGGCCATTGGAGACGATCGCCGCTTCCGTTCGGGGCAGGGTGAGGATGGTCAGCGATGCGCTCTTGCTGAATCCACCGGTGAGGAGGCGCGACCCGCTGCCGATCACGAGGGTGCATGCGCCGGCGTCGATTCCGCCGATCGCATTCAGCATGCCATTGTTCGTGAGATCGATGCTTGCGGAGCTCCCCTCGTTCCCAACGAGACTGTCGATGGTGATCGACGCCCCACCCGATGCGTGCAGGGTGAGGCCATCGCCCTTGCCAAGCGTCATCGGCGGAAGGTCGACGAGGCTCACCGCGTCGCTCGCAGAGACCACGAGCGAGTCGATCGGCTCCGTCCGTTCGACGACGATCTCCGCGCCGCCCGTGGCCGAGAGGGCGAGCATCCTGCCGCGGGCGAGGGCGATCGTCGCCAGGGCGCCATCATCGACGGTCACCATGCCGATCGGAGTGCTTCCGAGATCGGCTGCAAGGAGTTCCACCGACAGTGAGGTGGCCGCCCCCGACGCATGCAGGACACCGGACGGCCCGTGTGGCGTTCCGAAGTGCACGTCTGTCAGGGCGTGCGAGCCGCTGACCTGCACCGAGCCGGTTCCGTCGAGGCCAATCGACAGCGGCGCGATCATGCTCGCGCCGGGTTCGAGATGGAGGACGCCGGTCGCGTGGTTGCCGACCTCGACCCGGTCGGCATCCTCGAGGGTGCCGTGCAGCGTGAGGGTGCCCGTGCCGCTGTAGATGCTGCCCACGCCCGAGCCGACGCGACAGACGCCGCCGTTCAGGTCGAGGAGGGCGCCGGCCCCGACCTCGACGTCCCCCTGCCCGATCGTGCGTCCGATGTCGAGGTCATCGCCGCCGAGGTCGAAGAGACCGCCCGCCTGCACATCGATCGCCCCTTCGCCGCCGCTGCCGAATCCGACGAGCCATCCGTTAGGGGCACCGCCGCCGCGAAGGACGCCTCCCGCTTCGATCGTGATCGTCCCGTGGCCTCCCCATTGCCCGACGGTGCAGCGGTCGAGCTGCAGCACGGCATCGGCACCGACTCGAAGATGTCCCGTGCCGAGCGTCACGCCGATTGCACCGCTCACGTTCGGTCCGTCAATCTCGATGCCGGTCAGGCGCAGCGTCGGCGGTGCAGCGTTCGAACCGAGAATCGTGAACGACGACCCGATCGCGAGCGAGCCGACGCCAAGGCCGTGGAGGACCGGCGACTGATTCGTCACCCGCAGTCCCGCGACGGACAACGCACTCGGCACGACAGCGATGAACGGCGCGGTGCCCTCGATTGCCCCGAAGACCGCGTCATCACGCGGCCCAGGCACGCCGGACGACCAGTTCACCGGCGACGAGAACGCACCGTTCGTGGGAAGGAGCCAGGAACTCTCGCCCGAGGCGCCGGCGGCAACGAGACACGCCGCCCCAAGTGCACCGCACGCAGGAAGGACGGTGGCCGGTCCCCTTCGCCGATCCGTACCTTGTCGACGCATGCGGCAACTCCGGGGACGAGGGTCCGACCGCAGCGCCGGAAGGCGACCGAGGCACATGACCGCTCAGCGAGATGGAGTGCGTGCCGCAGGCTTCCCAGCGCGGTCGATGGCATCAGCCACCCGACCCGCGCTGCAGTGGCGACGCGAGAGGAGATGAGCCAAGAACGTACTCGCTCGCCGTCGGATGACGCAAGCTCGAACATGAAACGTGGGCATGAATTCGTCGCATCATGGTGCCGGCCGACACACCCTGAGACGTCATCGAGGCGACTCCATGAATAGGGCCGCGAGACTCGGCTCAGCACCGCAGATCCCTTTCTCTCCCGACTCCTCTGTGGCCCTCTGTGTCCTCCGTGCCTCTGTGTTGAACGAACCTCGCTCAGACCGTCCACGCCCCCAAGAGTTCCGCGAGGTCCGACGCATCGGTCGTGCCGTCGCCATTGACGTCACCGGCCGCCGTTCCCCAGCCACCGAGCAGGATCGCGAGGTCTGCCGCGTTCACGCTCCCGTTGCCGTCGAGGTCTGCGGGACTTCCGCCGCCGATCGGTCCCGCCCAATCCAGGCCGCTGCCGCTGGTGATCGTGTAGCCGCTGGTGGGCGTCGTGCCGAGATAGACCTGCGTGATGCCGCCCCACGAGAGCCCTTCCTCGAAATCGACCTGCGAACTCGAACTTCCTCCGGCACCGCCGCTCGATCGCAGCCCCGCCCTGGCGAATGCATAGACCCCAAGCTTGAAGGGAACGCCGAAGGTGAACGGCACGGCAAACGTAACAGTGTCGTCGACGGTCTTGCTCTCGGTCGGAGGATTGCCAAAGGTCGCGACCCCCCAGTTGCCGTACTGGGCGTTCGTGCTGAGGAGGTTCGAGTCGCCCGGATCGAAGAAGGGATTCGTGACGAGCTGCGTCGAGTCCTTGTACGCGGTCACGGTGAAGATCGCCGAGCCGGTGAGGCCGGCGGCGAAGAGCGTTCCGGCGACGTCGAGAGTGAACTGCATGAAACCCTCTTGCCCGTTCAGGCTCGGATGACTGATGACGAAGGTCTCCGACCACCCGCCTTGGGCAATCCCGGCAGGAAAGCTGGCCGCGTCGGGTGAAGCATTGGCGGCGCTCGCATGGATGAAGCCAAGTCCGGCGACCGCGTGGGCGCCATTCGCGATGTCCTGCCCGGCGAAGGCGGCGTCGCGCTCCCCTTCGCCATTGCCGGCGAATGGCTCTTCGGCCAGCACCGGCGCGCCGTTGGGATTGAACGAAGGGAAGAGGTCGTAGCCCGGCCACCCCACGCCGTTCGTGATCGGGCCCGCACACGCCTGCACGAATCCGCCAGGTGCGGGTGCCGTCAGAAAGGAGAGGTCGGCGTGCAGGACGGCGCTCGCGCTCAGGGCGGCTACCGCCGACAGAACGGTGCCCCGCGGGGGGACGGTGATCGTGGCAATGGGGGAACGGCTGGGCTGTCGATGCATCGGACTTCTCCGTCGGTTCGGGACGTCGGACATGGGCGCTTCCGCGGGCCGATCACGGCACGCCTCCCGGTGACGAGGGCGCGAACGGCGTCCGCCGACACCGATCGGAATTCGGATTCAGCCCCGGTCGGTGCGGCTCACGCGAATTCCCCCACCGTTCGAGCACGCTCGACGCAGCTGCCGACCCTTCCCGCTCGTACACTCGCCATATGGCCAAGGCGATCGTTGACCCCCAAGAACTCCGGCGTTTCGCGCACGACCTGAAGAAGTTCAATACCGACCTTCAGGGCATGACCTCGATGATTGCAAACCGCATGGCGACCCTCGCCCAGACCTGGCGCGACCAGGAACAGGCGAAGTTCCAGGAGGAGTTCGACTCCACCCTGAAGGTCATGCAGAAGTTCATCAAGGCCTCCGAGCAGCACATCCCCTTCCTCCTCCGCAAGGCAGAGCGGATCGAGGAGTACATCAACCAGCGGTAAAGCCAACGATGGTTCATTACCACAGAGGACACAGAGGACACAGAGCGGGCACAGAGCCGATCGAGGAAGAATGGGCGAAGTGCCGTCAGCCGTCTCTGCGTGTCTCTGTCGCGGTAGCTCGCGTGCGCCTAGGACCCCGCCGCCACCTCGCCTCGCCCCTCTTTCCCCACCATCGATTGCGTTCTCTGTGCCCCCTCTGTGTCCTCTGTGTCCTCTGTGGTGAGCGAACCACGCTCTCCCTCACATGAGCATCCAAGCCAACATCACCTCCGTCCAGGTGCTCGACGACTTCAAGGTCGCCGTGATCAAGTTCGTCGAGGAGGCTTCGCTCGCCCTCAACGAGAGCGAGGGAGAGATCACCCGCACGCTCAACTGGATTCAGCGGGATTGCCAGACCTACTGGACGAAGATCATCCGCAAGAAGCAGGAGGAGGTGACGATGTGCAAGTCGGCCCTCTTCCGCAAGCAGATCACGCCCTCGCCGAACGACCAGCGGGCCTCGGTGGTCGATGAGAAGAAGGCCCTCCAGAAGGCGATCGCCCAGTTGGAAGAGGCCGAGCGCTGCCTGAAGAACGCGAAGAAGTGGGCCGTCGAGCTCGAGCGGCAGTACGCGATCTACAAGGGCGCGGTGCAAGGACTCTCGGCGGCGACCGAGCGCGATCTCCCCAATGCGATCGCCCGTCTCTCGCGCATGGCCAGGGCGCTTGAGGATTACCTCCGCATGCCGAGCCCCGACCTGCGCGATCTGTTAGACGGCGCGGCGAACGCCATGGCCGTCACGAGCATGAAGCGAACGGGCGAGGATCGGCCCGCATCGCCCACCCCAACGCCGAACCCCACGTCGAATCCGGAGCCGAACCCATGAGCGTCACCGGCGGCCGCATCAAGGCCCAAGTCGCCCTGAAGGATCTCCTCCAGAAGTGGGATCAGGTGCGCGAGCACTGGACCGACGACGTCGCCCTGAACTTCCAGGAGACGACGCTTGACCCGCTCGAGGGCCAGGTGCGCTCGGCGATCACCGCCATGGACAAGATGCGGGAGATCATGCACAAGATCAAGATCGAGTGCGGCGATCACCGGCTGATTGGATGAGCCCCGCCGTTCACGACGTCGCCTTCGCCGTCCCCCGATACGCGACGATCAGCGCCACGAGGCAGCCGATCGCCAGCCACATCGGCACGCTGAAGAGCGTCGTGTAGCTCATCACGCCGTCCGGGCCGGTTGCCATGCGGCCGGCGACGCTCGTCGCGAACCAACTGCCGGCGATGATGCCGATGCCGACGAGCACGAGGTTGAAGAGGTTCTGCGCCGTCGCACGGACTTCCTTCGAGGTGTTCTCGTCGACCACCATGAAGGCGATGAAGACGAAGCAGCCGAAGCAGAGGCCGTGCATCGCCACGCCGATCATGGCCGGGACGAACGACGGCGCGAAGGCGAAGAGGGCCATGCGCGCCGCGTACGCGGCGATGCCGATCCCAAGCAGCGTCTTCCGCGAGAAGACCCGGGTGAGGAGCGGCATGAGGCCGAGGACCGCGAACTCCGACATCTGGCCGATCGTCATCAGTCCTCCGCCGCCCACGCCGAAGATCTGGTTGATCGTGTTGGCGAACTTGTCGGCGCCGGCGTTGGCGTTCTGGATCCCGGTGAGGAATTGGCTGGTGTGCACGAAGTAGAACTGGTGCACCATGCTCATCGGCACGGCCAGGAGGAAGAGAACGATGAGCGGCTGCTTGGCGATCTCCTTCAGCGCCTGGGCCCACGCCGCCTGCTGGCCGGCCTGCTTGGTCGGCGGCGTGTGCGGAAGCGTGAGCGAGTAGATCGCCATCACCACGCCGAGGATCGCGGAGAGGCGGAAGGCGTCCGACCGTCCCGCATTCTGGGCCGCGGCGATGACCTCGGCCGTCCCGTCGCTGGGCGTGTGCATGCGAAGCAACATCTGTCCGACGAAGATGCCCGCGGCGATCCATCCGATCGTGCCCCAGAGGCGAACAGGACCGAAGTCGCTGTCGCGATCCGGGAGGTGATGGAAGGCCAACGAGTTCGTGAGGGCGAGCGTCGGGGCGTAGATGAGCCCGTAGAAGAGCGAGATCGCAACGAAGGTGTTGAAGTCGCTGACGTCGGCGAGGAACCAGACCAACCCGGCCCCCACCAGATGGCTGAAGGCAAGGAGCTTCTCCGTCGAGAAAAAGCGGTCGGCGAGCTGCCCGGCGAGGAACGGCCCGATGATCGCACCGACCGCACCCGCGGCCAGGACCATCCCGGTCTGGTCCAGCGTGAACTTTCGGTGCCCCATCAGGAAGGGATAGAGGATCGGGAGCCACGCTCCCCAGATCGCGTACTGAAGGAACATCATGAAGGACAAGCGGAGCTTGACCATGCCCCCACCCGCAGCGTGCTCAGTGCTCATGGGCGGCCATGGTAGAGATCCAGCCCAACCCCGCCACCGGTGAAGTCCCACGCTGGGGAGGAGGAACGAGGCAGATTCACCACAGAGGACACAGAGGGCACAGAGCGGGCACAGAGAGCGAGGCGGAGGGGGACCGAGGCGCGGGAGCGAGAGTCCGCTCGGACCGCGGTCAGAACGAACCTTCTCATGCGGTACCGAGCCCCGCCCCCTTCCCCTCTGCCTGTCTCTGTGCCCCCTC
>JBGAQH010000006.1:0-396084 GCA_044220875.1 Phycisphaerales bacterium
GGGGGCGGGGTGGAGGCGGGGTGGGCGTTGTACCGCACGACGCCCTTGGAGTTCAGCGTCCGTCGGTTTTCGCCCCGGGAGATTTCGGGTCGGTCGGCGCGTCGCTCGTCGGGTCACTCGTCGGGAACACTGGGGGGTTCGCCGCAGGTCCACCCTCGCCAAGCGCCGTCTCGTCGACGGAAAACCCCTCCGCAGCCAGGAGCTCGCGCAGCTTGATGAGACCCCGACGGGCGTGGGTCTTCACCGTTCCCAGCGGGAGGCCGGTGGTCGAGGCGATCTGCTCGTGGGATTGCCCATGTCGTATCGACAAGTGCAGCACGCGGCGCTGCTCGGGGCGGAGTCGCTCAAACGCCCTCTGGGCATAGTGCGCAGCCTCGGCCAGCTCGGAGGAGTCGCCTTCCGCCGCGCGCGCCGCAATCCCCTCGGAGACGAGCGTCTGCTCCGGCCGGCGCTTCCGGCGGCGGGCCCGGTCGATCAGGCGTCGTCGGGCGATGGTCGCCACGAAGGTCGCCTCACTGGCGATTGACGCGTCGTAGCGAGCCGCCGAGCGCCAGACGTCAATGAAGATTTCCTGGACGGCATCCTCGGCCTCGGTCGCACTGGGACAGAGCCGCCGGGCGAGCGACCAGACGAGGCCGCGGAACTGCTGCAGGCACTCGGCCGCGGCGCCAGGCTCGCCCGCCGCCACGCGCGCGAGGATGGACCGTTCGGGACTCAGGGGGGTGATCCGTGGGCAACGACCGCGTACCGATGCGCGGCCATCGCGCCGCGCGACGCCGCGAACAGGGTGGTGCCATGGGCAGCGACGCGAACGGATTCTATAGGCATCGCCCGATGGATCGCCGACCCCGCCGAAAGCGCGGCCAGCGTTCCATCGGGCTTTGCCGAGTCGGTGCGCCCGGAAGGCGCGTCAGCGACGCACGATTAGCGGTGGACGACCAGCCGCTCGCGCGGAAATCGGACCTTCTTGAGCGAGGCGTAGGAGTCCTCGCCGTGGCGATAGCCGGCCGTCACCACCACGGTCGATCGGTAGCCGTCGGCCGCGAGATTGAGCGTCTGGTCGTAGGCCGCCGGGTCAAACCCCTCCATCGGACAGGCATCGACGCCGAGCAGCGCAGCGCTGGACAGGAAGAACCCGAGCGCCACATAGACCTGTCGCGCCGCCCAGAGGTCGGTATCGAAGCCCGGCCGGGCGATGAATCCCTCGATCATCGACTGATAGCCCGCGAGCTCAGCGAGGGGAACGCCCCGTACTTCGGCGGTGCGGGCCATCATCGCGCTCACGTCGGCGACGGTCAGCGGCGAACGCCGTGCGAGAACCACCAAATGCGACGCATCGGTGATCTGGGACTGGTTCCAGGAGGCGGCCCGCAGCGCGGTCCGCGTCGCCGGATTGTCGATCACATAGAACCGCCACGGCTGGAGCCCGAAGGAGGAGGGGGCCTGCATCAGCGCGTTCTCGAGCGCCGTCCACGTCTCCGCCGCGATCCGCTTCGAAGGATCGAATTTCTTCGTCGCATATCGCCAGTTCAACGCCTCGCCCAGTGCCGCTGTCGCAATCGTCATCGTGTGTTCCTCGCTACTCAAACGCTCCCGCTCCTCGCCAGTGCAGCGAAGAGGGGACTCGACTCCGGCGAGCTTCGCCGAACGGTGAGGAAGGGATTCGAACCCTTGAAACCCTGACGGGTTTACCGGTTTTCAAGACCGGTGCGTTCAACCACTCTGCCACCTCACCCGGTGGGGCGGACATCGTACGCAACGCCTGCGATGCCGTCATGCGAGGGTACGCGACGCGCACGCGGCTCACTGCGGCAGGGCGAGCGCCTCGTGGGTATGGTCGGCGGGGACGATCCAGACCCGCGTGCCGTCGAACCAGAAGAGGCCGAACTGCTCCCAATGATGGGCCAACCGCACCGCGGCCAGCAGCTTGAGCGGCACGGCGTACCCCGGCTCGATGTGCGTGCCGTCGAGACTCGTTCCGTCGGCGCGAAGGTGGGGGATGTGCAGGAGCTCGAGCTCCGTCGCAAACCGCCGGACGCGCCGCTCGTTCTCGGCCTGCGGCAATTCGATGCCATGTGGGTTTGCGGGAGTGACGATCGCAAAACGGCCGCGCGGAAAGAGCGAGCGGAGGAAGCTCCGATCCTCGTCACTCAGCTCCCGCGTCACGTCAACGGCTCGGTTCCGTTCCGGAAACCGAAGAATCGACTGCGGGTAGTGCGTCCACGGATCCGCGGCGTCGGTCACGGCCCACGCCTCCCGACCTCAGTGCGCCGCAACCGGCGGTCGGACATGGGTTGGAAGGGCGCCATAGGGGAAGAGTAGCTTACCGACCAATGCCGACCAGCCGGTCTGGGCTCGCGCCCCGAGTCCCTCGCCGGTGTCGCCGTGGAAGTACTCGAAGAAGGGAACCTGATCCCGGAAATGGGGATCACGCTGCAGCTTCGCGTGCTCGCCGTGGACCGGACGACGACCCCGCTCATCGCGAAGGAAGAGCCGCATGAGCCGGGTCCGCAGTTCGTCGGCCGCGCCGCCGAGCGTCACGGTCTGACCCGCGCTGACCGGACACTCGATCTTGAAGTCGTCGCCGTAGTAGTGGTGGAACTTCTGGAGGCTCTCGACCAGCAGGTAGTTGAGCGGCATCCAGATCGGGCCGCGCCAGTTCGAGTTGCCGCCGAAGAGCCCCGTCTCGCCCTCGCCCGGCTCGTAGCGCACGCTGAAGCGCTCGCCGCCGAGCGTGAGCTCGTAGGGATGCTCGCGATGGATGCGCGAGAGGCCGCGGATGCCGTAAGGGCTCAGGAAATGCTCCGGATCGAAGGCCTTCCGGAGAAGGGACTTCATGCGATGCCCGCGGAGCAATGAGAGCAGGCGCCGGTCGCCTCGCCCCGGCTCGTTCCAGCGCGAGACGAGGCCGGCCAGCTCCGGTCGAGCCCGGAAGATCCACTCGAGTCGGCTGGCGAACGCGGGGAGCTTCTCGAGCATCTCAGGCTCGAGCGTCTCGACGCAGAAGAGCGGCACGAGTCCGACCGCGCTCGTGATCTTCAGCGGCATTGCCCCGCCGTCGGGGAAGCGCATCACGTCGTAGTAGAAGCCGTCCTGCTCGTCCCAGAGCCCGGTCCCGCAGCCGTGCAGGTCAGTCATCGCCTCGGCGATCTGGAGGAAGTGCTCGAAGAACTTCGTCGCGAGATCCTGATAGACCGGCCAGTGCATGGCCAGCTCGATCGCGATGCGCATCAGCGACAGCGCGTACATGCCCATCCACGCCGTGCCGTCAGCCTGCTGCAGCGTGCCGCCGAGCGGCAACTGTCGGCTCCGGTCGAAGACCCCGATGTTGTCGAGTCCGAGGAAGCCCCCCTCGAAGACGTTGTGGCCGTCCTTGTCCTTGCGATTCACCCACCAGGTGAAGTTCATGGACAGGCGATTGAGCACGTGGATGAGGAAGTCGAGGTCGCCCGCCCCCTTCATCTTCCGGTCGATCTGGTAGACGCGCCACGCGGCCCATGCCTGCAGCGGCGGGTTGGCGTCGTCGAAGGCCCACTCGTACGCAGGCAGGGCCCCGTTGGGATGAATGAAGTCGTCGGTGAGGAACTCGCTGATCTGGCGCTTCGCGAAGTCGGGGTCGATGCGGGCGTAGGCGACCGCGTGGAACGCGTGGTCCCACGCCGCGAACCATGGGTACTCCCAGGTGTCGGGCATGGCCATGACGCGGCGCACCGCGAAATGGCGCCAGTGCTCGTTGCGGCCGTGCTTGCGTTCGACCGGCGGATGCGGCTGCCCCGGATCGCCGTCGAGCCAGCGGCGCACGTCGAAGTGGTAGAACTGTTTCGACCAGAGCAGCCCGGCGAACGCCTGGCGCTGGACCATGCGCTGTTCCGCGTCGTCGATCGCGCCCTGCACGCCCTTCCACCACTCGTCGGCCTCGGCGCGGCGCTGCCAGAGACAGTTCATGCACTCCTGCTGGGTCGGCTCCGCGATCGGCGTCCCGCCGGTCGTCGCGCCATGCGGCAGCTTCACGGTCGGACCGAGATGCACGATGACCGACCGCTCCTCGCCCGCCGGCACGGTGAGCCGGTGGACCATCGCGGCCTTCGTGCCCTCGACCACCGAGATCGCCTCGCGATTGCGGTGCACGATGGCCTCGTTGAAACCGTCCTTGTAGCGCCCGCCCTCGTCGCGCATCGACCAGAGCGCGGGGCCGTTCGAGTCGTTCTCGCAGAAGAGGATGTCGCAGGGGGCGAACGCGGTGAGGGCGAGGGGCGCGTGGGCCCGATGTCGAACGGCCACGCGATGGTCGCCGTCGCGGCGGAGATTCGGGCGCTCGACACCGGGATTCCACGCCCAATCGTTGCGGCAGGTCAGTTGCGGCGCGACGGTGATCTCCGCGGCCTCGGGCCCGCGGTTGGCGACCGTGATGCGCATCACGACCGACTCATGGTCGGGCTTCGCGTAATCGACGGTGACGTCGAAGTAGCGGTCGTCGTCGAAGATGCCGGTGTCGATGAGCTCGAACTCCCGCTCGAGGCGGGTTCGCTTCGCGTTCTCGGCGCGAAGTCGCTCGTAGGGAAAGGCCCGCTGCGGATACTTGTAGAGCATCCGCTGCCATGCGTGCGATGGCACCGCGTCCTCGTAGAAGTACAGCTCCTTCACGTCCTCGCCGTGGTTGCCCTCGTTGTTGGTGAGGCCGAAGAGCCGCTCCTTGAGGATCGGGTCAACGCCATTCCAGAGCGCGAGGCTGAGCACGAGATGCTGCTTCGTGTCGCACCAGCCGGCGATGCCGTCCTCGCCCCAGCGATACGCACGGCGGTGGGCCTGATCGAAGGTGAAGTGGTTCCAGGCGTTGCCGTCGGGGCTGTAGTCCTCGCGCACCGTGCCCCATTGCCGCTCGCTCACGAAGGGGCCCCAGAGACGCCACGGACCGGTGTGCTTGCGGTTCGCGCGGATGCGGCTCTCTTCGGCATTCAGGTGCTTCAACGGGCGCCTCCGGCGATGGCGACGGTGGGGTGGGATCGGTCGTTGACGAGGCCGGACGCCGCGGTGTCCAGCATGACCTCGAGGGCCGCCGCGACGCTCCAGGCCTGCATCGGGCAGCCGCGCGGCTCGTGCGGCGCGGCGGAGTCGACGATCTCGCTGACCGAGCCGAGGCCGGCGTCGGTGAGATGCTCGGCGATCGCGGCGCGGAGGGCGGCGATCACGGACGGATCGTTGCCGGCGCGGCGCCACGCCCGAACGAAGAAGGGGAGCAGCCATGGCCACGCCGTGCCCTGGTGATAGGACTCGTCGCGGCGCACGACGTCGCCCTCGTAGCGCGAGCGGTGGCGAGGATCAATCGGGGCCAGGGTGCGAAGCCCCAGCGGCACGAGCAGCGTGGCGGCGACCGCGTCGGTCACCGCCTTCGCGCGCTGCGGATCGAGGGCGATGTGCTCAAGCCCCGCGGCGAGAATCTGATTGCAGCGGACGCTCGGGTCGTCGCCGTTGGGCGCCTCGGCCGTGACCGGACCGTCGATGACGTCAAAGCAGCAGCCCGTCGCGGGATTCCAGAATCGCTCGAAACTTCCGCGGACCTGTTCGGCGAGGATCGCGTAGGGGGCAGCGTTCTCGTGAAGCCGCTCGGCGACATCGCGGGCCCGGACCAGCGCCTCGTACCAGAGGGCGTTGACCTCGACCGGCTTGCCCATGCGCGGCGTGACGACGTGCCCGTTCACCTTCGCATCCATCCACGTGAGCTGTTGGCCGGTCTCGCCGGCCGTGACCAAGCCATCGCGATCGTCGACCCTGATGCCGAAGCGCGTCCCGCGCTGGTAGGCCTCGATGATCGACCGGACCGCGGGCCACATCGCGCGAAGCCACTGCTCGTCGGGATGGGCCGCATCGACGAGGCCGACGGCGCGGATGAAGAGGAGCGGAGCGTCGACGGCGTTGTACTCGAGGTCCTCGTGTCCGCTCTCGTCGCGGTCGGGGAAGCGATTGGGCAACATGCCGCCGGAGAGTCGCCTCGCGTAGGTCTCGAGCACGCCGCGGGCCGCGGGCAGCCGTCGCGTGGCGAGGAAGAGACCGGGCAGCGCGATCATCGTGTCCCGCGACCAATCGGCGAACCAGGGAAAGCCGGCGATGACCGACCAACCATCCTGGCCGTTGGCGAGTGGACGGCGCACGACGAACTGATCGCTCGCGAGCACCAGTTGCCTCACGACGGGGTCGGCCTTGGCCATGCCGCTTCCGTCGAGGAACGCCTGGCGGCGAGCCTGTTCGGCGACGAAGAGAAGCTGCGGATCGCGGGGCAGCGGCAGACCGAGGCTCGCGCCG
Source organism: Phycisphaerales bacterium (assembly GCA_044220875.1). Lineage (GTDB taxonomy): Bacteria > Planctomycetota > Phycisphaerae > Phycisphaerales > SM1A02 > JAEUIT01. Next base: position 6,301 of record JBGAQH010000006.1, read on the forward strand.
AAGGTCAGGCGCTGGCTTGGCACGAGCCGGGCGGTGAAGGTCGCCGCGTGCAGCATCGAGTCGGTGTGGTCGTAGCCGCGGTCGCGTTCGACGGGAAGTTCGACGTTGCGCCACCACGCCCCGACAGGCGTCGCCTCGGCGCCTGGGCAGTGCAGCCAGAGTTCGTCGCCGACGCCGCCGATGCTCGGGCTCGTCTGCGGGAGTCGGGCCCGAATGGCGCCGCCGCCGGCGAGCGAGCCGTTCATCCGCTCGATCCCCGCGTCGAAGCTCGGCGCGGGGAGGAGCGTGTGGTGCGAGCGGTTGGTGATGAGCGCCTCAAGATGAAGCTCGCACGGGGCGCTGCCGGGCAGGAGCCGATACTCGACCACCACGACGTTTTCGCCCAACACCATCGCGATGCGCTTCTCGAGCGTGCATTCGTCGAGTTCCCAGCGCCACGTCGGCAGGCCGCGCTCCAGCCGGAATCGGGCGCAATGCCGGAAGCCCTGCGGGGCGCAGGTGCCGTCGCTCCAGAGGTTCGTCGAGAGGTTGATCGTCGTGCCGCGCACGACGAGGCGCTCCTCGAGCTTGCTCAGGACCAGCGTTCGCACCGCGGGCGGTCGGGTCGCGGCGACGAGCAGGCCGTGATAGCGGCGGGTCAGGGCGCCGGAGACGGTGCCCAGGGCGTAGCCGCCGATGCCGTTGGTGAGCAGCCACTCGCGGCGCATCGCCTCGCCGAGGTCGGCGGTGATCGATGGACCCAGATCGACGGCGAATGCGGGTCCGGGGGCGACGGGGGAGGGATCGGTGGACACGGTGGGATTATCGTCCGACGGAGGAGAGGCGGTTGATGATCCGGAGGCGTTACGTCCCGAGACGAGCTCCGTCGGGGGCGAAGCGATGAAGGGCCGACGAGGACGCGACGCAACGCAGCGGCTGCCCGACGTCGATTGCCGCTCCACGCGGGTGGGGAAGGCGAATCCGCGTTCCGTCGGCGAGCGCGACGGTCAGGACAAGGCCAGCCGCTCCGCGTTCGGTTCGGAATCGGACCGTTCCCGGCAGGGCCAGGTCACCCTCGCCCTGCGGTTCGCCGACGCGGGTGTCCTCGGGCAGGAAGGCGATGAAGCCACCGTCTGCACCCGCCGAGGGGACCACGTTCATTGGATGCCACGAACGGCCGCGGGCAACGTCCACATGCGCCGGCCGATCAAATGCCGACGCAGGCCCCTGCTGGAGCACCTTCCCGAGGTCGAGGTAGGCAAGCCGGTCGGCGATCGCAAGGGCGTCGGCATGATCGTGGGTGACGAGGATCGTCGCCGGCCGAATCGCCTCGTGCACGCGGCGGAGGTCCTCGCGAAGGTCGTTCCGCGTTCGGTGGTCGAGGTGGGTCAGCGGCTCGTCAAGCAGGAGGATGTCCGGCTTGCGGGCGATCGCCCGAGCGAGCCCGACTCGCCGCCGTTCGCCCGCCGACAGCGTGGTCACCGCGCGATCGATGAGGGAGGTTGCGCCGACCATCGCCGCAGCCTCGTCGGCGGCGGCGCGGGCGGCGTCGCCATGGAGCCCGAATCGATCGAGACCGGCAAGGAGATTCCCGCGCACCGTGAGGTGCTCGTAGAGGGCGGCGTCATCGAGCGTCATGCCGACGCGCCGGTCGGCCGGCCCGAGTCCCGTGATGTCGCGGCCGTCAAGGCGAAGCGTGCCGCGATCCGCGCGATCGAGCCCCGCGATGATGCGGAGGAGTGTTGACTTCCCGGCGCCGGAGGGGCCGATGAGGGCGACGAGCTCGCCGCGGGCCACGTCGAGGTCGACTCCGGCGAGTCCGCGCTCACCGGCAAAGCGACGTTCGATGCCGCGGAGCTCAAGCATGGCTAGCGGGCTCGCTCGCGCGAGCTCGCACCGTGTACAGAGCACACGGAGGGCCACAGAGAAGAAGCGAACGGGGGTTCCAGTTGCATCATTGGGATGTTGCGTGAAGCCCTATGTCCACGCGCAGAGGCGTACCGGAATCGGGGCGCCAGTTCCCTCTCTGTAGCCCTCTGTGTCCTCTGCGCCTCCGGTTGGGGTTCGTGACGCCATCCCGCCGATCGATCAGTCCTTCGTGCCGTTGCGCTCGCGCTCCGAGCGTCGTCGCTTGAGTTCCGCGTCGACGAAGCCGTCGATCGCGCCGCCCAGCACCGTTTGCGGATTGCCCATCTCGAAGTTCGTGCGGTGGTCCTTCACGCGATTGTCATAGAAGACGTAGCTGCGGATCTGGTTGCCCCAGTCGCGGGTCACCTTGCCGCCCGTCGCCGCCGCGATCTCCGCCGCCCGACGCTCTTCCTCCAACTGCTCCAGTTTGGCACGAAGAACGGTCAATGCCTGCTTCCGATTCTGAGGTTGGTCACGATAGGTGCTCGCGACGACCTGTATGCCGGTTGGGAGGTGGGTGACGCGAATTGCGCTGGCAACCTTGTTGACGTTCTGGCCGCCCGGTCCGCTCGCTCGCACGAAGGGCACGATCTCAAGATCCTTCTCGGGGATCTCCAAGTCGTTTTCCTCGAATTCCGGCGTCACATCGACGGTCGCGAAGCTGGTCTGACGCTTTCCTTCGGCGTTGTAGGGGGAAACCCGAGCGAGGCGATGCGTTCCGCGTTCGCAACTCATGTAGCCGTAGGCGAAGGGACCCGAAACGCGATACGCGACCTCGCTCACGCCGCCATCCGTTCCGGGGACGCGGTGGAGTTCCTCGCACTTGAAGCCCATTTTTTCCCAGTAGTAGAGATACATGCGCTCAAGCAATCGTCCCCAATCCTCGGCCTCCAGCCCGCCGGCCCCCGATTGGATGGTGAAGAAGCAGCTTCGGTGGTCGTGCTTGCCGGAGAGGAGGCTCTGGGCCTCGATCCGGTCCATGTCCGAGGCCAACCGGAAGAGAGCCTCGTCGGCCTCCTTCAGGAGTTCCTGGTCGCCCGCTTCCTTGGCCATCTCATAGCCGACCCGCGCGTCGTCCAGCGCCCGCATCGCCGCCTCGAGCGGCTCGGTCTGGGCCCGCAGGACCTTCATCTCGGCAATGACCTTCTGGGCCTCCTTCTGGTTGTTCCAGAAGTCGGCCTCGTTCATCCGCGCATCGAGCGCAGCACGTTGGGGGATCTTGCGATCGAAGTCAAAGAGAGTCGCGGAGGGTCACGATCCGCGCCTCCAAGTCGTCGATCACCGGCTGGTGAGCGTCGTAGTGCATGGGGCGTTGATCGTAGCCGAAATCAGGGGATGCGGGACCGGTGTGCTCCGTGGCGCGACGGCCCGCGACGAATCGAATCCCGCTATTCTCCGCGCATGCTCATCGCCGAACGCGTTCTGCACCTCACCGAATCCGCCACGATCGCCGTCGGGGCGAAGGCGAACGCGCTGAAGGCGACCGGCAAGGACGTCATCGCCTTCGGCATGGGCGAGCCTGATTTCGTGACGCCGGAACCCATCCGCCGCGCCGCGATCGCGGGCCTCGAGAAGGGGCTGACGCACTATGCGCCGACGCCGGGCGACAAGGCTTCGCGTGAGGCGATCGCGAACAAGCTCCAGCGCGAGAACGGCATCGCCTGCAAGCCCGAACACGTCAGCATCACCGCCGGCGCCAAGCACGCCCTCTACATGACGCTCCAGTGCCTCCTCGACGGCGGCAAGGGCCAGGAGGTCGTCCTGCCGACGCCGGCGTGGCTGAGCTACAAGCCGCTCATCGAGATCGCCGGCGGCCGCTGCGTCGAGGTGCCGAGCACCGTCGGCACCGGCTTCAAGATCACGCCGAAGCAGCTCGAGGCGGCGATCACGTCGAAGACCGTCGGCGTCATCTTCAACTCGCCCTCGAACCCCTGCGGCGTCGCCTATCGACCGGACGAGATCGAGGCCTTCGCCCAGGTGCTCGCCCGCCATCCGCAGGTGACGGTCATCTCGGATGAGATCTACGAGAAGCTCATCTATCCCGAGATCGACCCGGCCCTCAAGGCCCGTTCCTTCGGCGCCTTCCCCGAGCTCGCCGAGCGGACGGTCACGATCAACGGCATGAGCAAGGCCTACGCGATGACCGGATGGCGCGTCGGCTACATCTGTGCGCCCGGCGACAACGGCCGGTTCGCGAAGGAGCTCATCAAGCTCCAGGGGCAGATGACCAACGGCATCGCGACCTTCATCATGCCGGCGATCGTCGAGGCCCTGACGAACGGCGCCGCCGACGTCGAGCGCATGCGCCAGGTCTTCGCCCGCCGCGCGAAGCTCATCCACGCGAAGCTCTCCGGCGTGCCGCGCTTCAAGACCGCCCAGCCGACCGCCGCGTTCTACGCCTTCCCCGACATCAGCGAATGTCTCGGGCGCACCACGCCCGGCGGCAAGCGGATCGAGACGCCGGGGCAGTTCGCCGACGCGCTCCTCGACGAGGCCCTCGTCGCGGTCGTGCCCGGCGAGGACTTCGGGGCCTGCGCCCGCACCCACATCCGCTTCAGCTTCGCCTGCGCCGACGAGAACATCGTGCGCGGGATCGACCGCATCGCCGAGTGGGTGGCGGCGCTGCGCTAGCGCCGCGAGCCGCGAGCCGCGCTTGAGCGGGGGGCGACGCGGTATGCCGAGTGGGAACAACTCGGTCACAATGCCGGGCCATGATCGCCCTCACGACGCTCGTCCTCGTCCATGTCGCTTCGATGGGCATCGCACCGCCGGCGACCGGGCCAGCACTCTGCCACAGCGATGACTGGATCACCTGCGGTCTCGACTGCACGCTCTTCGCCGCGGGCGATGTCGACGGTGACGGCTTCGCCGATGTCGTGACGCTCAACGGCGGGCACGCGCTCTGCGTGGCCCGCAGCGTGAAGGGCTGGAAGTCGGCCAATTGGGAAGCGCTGCGCCAGGAGGTCCCGGACGGGGCGCTTGCACTCGCCGTCGTCGGCACGGACGTCCTGGTGCGCTACGCCGACCGCACGCTCCTCTTCGCCCACACGGCGCCGCTCTCGCTCGCCGAGGGAAAGCCGTTCACTGGGGCATGGCCGGCAACCGTGGACATTGCAGGTTCCGTCGAGCCGCCGCCCTATGAGCCGACGGCGCCGCAACTCCTTCGCTTCGCCGGCGACATCGACGGCGACGGGCGGGCCGATGCGCTCGCGGCCTTCACCGCCAGCATGCCGCACGACCATCGCGTGGTGCGCCTGGCCGTCTCGGCGCACGCCGGCGACGACGCCGACGGCGACGGCGTGCCCGACGCGCGGGAAGCGGAGCTTGGCAGCGATCCCCTCGATCGCGACACCGACGACGACGGCCTGCTCGATGGCTGGGAGGTGAACGGACTGCCGCGCGAGATCAAGCCGTTCGACGGGACGCTGAGCCCCACGCACCGCGACGTCCTGCTCGTCGTCTCGCGCTACGAGCAGCTCGATGAGGCGGTCGCGAAGCGCGAGGTCGAGAAGTCGAAGCGGCTCTACGCGGCGATCCCCACCAAGAACGTCGACGGCACGAGCGGCATCGCCCTGCACACCCGCTGGACCGATCCGGTTCCCCCCGCCGGGCAGGGAACATGGTGGGACGTCGGCAACCGCATGCTTGAGGGGCGCGAGCGCGGCATCGCCCACTGGATGCAGATCACGCCGGGCGGCGGCGGCCAGGCCCAGCAGACCGGCGACATGGGCGGTGCCGGCGCCCACTGGGCCGCCTTCGGCCACGAGGTCGGGCATCAGCTCTCGCTCGCGCACGAAGGGGGCTCGCGGCCGGCGTGGTGTCCGCTCTATCCCTCGCTCATGAACTACGCCTTCAACTACTCGCTCGGCGGCGACGGCGAGGCGATCCGCTTCAGCGACGGCCGCTTCGCCTCGGTCGAACTGCGCGAGTCGGCCCTGACCGAACGGCTGCCCTTCGCCTACGACGACGTGAAGTACCTCGCCGCATACCCCTTCCGCTTCACGCTCAAGGCCGACGGCGAGAAGTCAACGCTCATCGACTGGAACCACAACGGCCGCTTCGACGAGGGTACGGTCGAGGCGGACATCAACTACGGCGGATCGACCAACTGCGGCATTCGGCGAAACGTCGAGCACTGCGCGACCGCGCCGTCGCTCTTCGTCATGGGCGGCGTGACGCAGCTCGTCACCGTGGACCCGAAATGCACCGCGACGAGCGTGCGGGCCTGCATCGGCGACGGTCAGTGGACGCCGGCCCGGGCGATCCCGAACAGCGCGACCCGCGACGATCCGATCGGCGTGAGCATCGGCGACACGGGCTACGTCTTCTTCCGCATCCAGCGCGGGTGGTGCGTCGCCCGCGTGGGCAAGGACTCGATCGACGCGCCGATCGAACTCGGCGCGATCACGACCCGCGACCTCGCCGCCGGCGTCGTCGACGGCCGCGTGCTCCTCGTGACGAGGGCCGATGACGACGCGCTTGTCGCCCGCTGGTTCGACTGGAACGCGAAGGAGAAGCTTTCGGCGCCGCAGCCCCTCACGATCCGCTCCCGCGTCGCTCCGGGCATCGCCCAGGAGCCGGGCACGAAGCGCGCGGTCATCGCCACCAGCGCGACGAATCCCAAGGGCAACGACTGGTGCCTGCGCGTGACGTGGGTGGCCATCGACGGCGACACGGTGCGCGAGGAGGAATCACGCTGGACGCGCGGCGAGAACAGCGTCAATCACTGCACCACGCGCCCGGTCGTCGTCTTCCGGAGCATGGGGCACGGGGCGAATGGCGGTGACGCCGGCGCCGAACTCAACATCTTCCACACCGGTTGGTTCGGCCCGACCGGACTCACCACCGCGTGGCGCACGCGGCGGGTCGGCAATCAGGCCCTCGACGATGGCTGGCTGACCTGTCTCCTCTACGACGAGTGGACCCTCACGCGCGTCGGCGTCGCCTTCGCCGACGGTCCGCAGGGAGCGATCTACTCCTACCGCTGGGATCCGGGCGATCACGGCGACATGACCGTGAACATGCTGCAGACCGCCCACAACGGTTGGGGGATCGACAGCGATCCGATGCGCGACTTCGACGACTGCGCGAAGATCACGCAGTGGGGGATTCGCCACTCGATCCTCTGCCTGCGGCCGTGACGGCAACTCAGCTCAGGCCGACGGTCACCGGCAGCGGCTGCGAGCGCGGCTCGTAGTTCGGGGTCAGGGCGATCTCGAGCGGGAGCCGCTTGCCGGTCGGGTCGCGCGGGATCTGGTCGTTGTCGATGATCTTCTGGATCGCCATGATGCCCTCGATGAGCATCTCGGGGCGAGGCGGGCAGCCGGGGATGTAGACGTCGACGGGGATGAACTGGTCAACGCCCTGGACGACCGCGTAGGTGTCGAAGACGCCGCCGGTCGAGGCGCAGGCACCCATCGAGATGACCCACTTCGGCTCGGTCATCTGCATGTAGACCCGCTGGAGGACGGGAAGCATCTTCACGCTCACCCGGCCGGCGACGATCAGGAGATCGGCCTGGCGGGGACTGAAGCGCATGACTTCGGCGCCGAATCGGGCAAGGTCGAAGCGGCTGCACGCGGTGGCCATCAGCTCGATGCCGCAGCAGGCCGTCGCGAAGGGCAGGGGCCAGACGCTCGAACGGCGGGCCCAGTTGACGACCCGCTGAAGTTGCGTGGTCAGAACGTTGTCAAGCGGAAGTGCTGATTCGATGCCCATTGGTGCTTTCTCGATCCGTCGAAGCGAGAGACGGAGTGTAGCAGCGACGGGGTGACCCGTCGCCGCCACGGCTCCGTCGTCCAATGATGGCTCGCTGAGCGCACGTCGGCCCGCGCCGCGTGCCGGGACGGGTCGCGGCTATGCCGCTCGGGGCGATCCGCCCGGAAAGAACATCCGATACGAGCGGTCGATGCCGAAGATCCGTATCTGGTCGGTGACCGTGGCCCGGGCGCCGTAGAACGCCGGGCGGTAGCCGGACCGGATGGCCTGGGCGGCGATCCGCGCGAAGACGCGTGGGGCGGAGGCGGGCAGCGAGTCGACGTCCGAGACGTCGATGATCACCATCCCGTCCCGCGCAATCGGGCAGCGGTCCATGGCCGCGAGCGCCGTGGTCTCGATGGCGTCGCAGACGCGATCGCCGATTGTGGCGCTGCGGGGGCGAATGGTGATGCCGTTGTGCTCGTGGTCGATCGTGAAGTCGACGGCGACACGCGCGCCGTCGGTCTCCGAAGGGCCAGCGATGACGGCGCCGTGAACGTGCGCATCTCTTCGCATGGCTGTGCTCCAATCCATCCACCGCATCGAAGCCAGATGGAAGTGGAGCACGTCCTGCGGCCGATGCGCCGGCGAGCGGGCGGATCCCGCGAGGATCGGTCCGTCCATCACGCGCCGGCGGATAAAGCCAACGACCCGTGCTTCAGGGAAGCTCGGGTCGTTGGTTCCGTCGGCTTGTTCGGTTTCGACGCTACGCCGCGTCGGAGGTCACGTCACTCGCCCCCGGAGCGTCCTCGGACTGATCGTCGATCGGTCCTCGGATCGGACGCATCTCAATCGGCATGCGTCATGGGGCGGGTGACGGCGACTTGCGATGTCGATCAGGATCCCTGCACGATCTGCTGGAGGTCATGTCCTGATCGGACCACCGTGAACAACCGTTCGATCTTGAACATGCGGAGCTGGTCGAGCAGCTCGCCGCGCACGCCGTACAGCACCGGCGCCAGCTTGTGTTCTCGGGCTCGCTTGGCGAAGTCGGTGCAGAGGCCGACGCCGATGGCGCTGAAGACGGTGACGTTCGTGAGATCAAGCACCGCCTTCGTGCGACCGTGGGCGTGCTGGAACGCCTTCTGTGCGGCCTCGATGATCGCCGGGCACTCGCGCTGGGCCATGTGCGGGCCGGCGGCACGCACAATGACCGCGACGCCACGCTCCTCGATGTCCACGGGGTGCGAGAGCAGCGTCGAGATCGCGTCGGCCGCGGCGAGTGCGTCCGACCAGGTCGAGGGCTGCGACGGAGCATGCGATGGCGATGGTCGCGGGTCGTTGCCGCGCGGTGAGCCTGAGCCGCCCGCGTCGGATGCACCACCCTGGATCCCGCCCCGAAAGTCTGGTGCGTTGTTCATGCCCGAAGGCTCCAATTCAGGAGTCCCCGGGCGAGCGAAAGCTGCGCGACAGGAGCAATGCCGGGCCACTTGTAGCGGCTGGCGAAGCGTGATGCGGCTCTCACGAGCCAGGGCGAAGCGGACCGCGCATGGGCGGAGCTAGTCCGCCGTGCCCGCGGCGTCGACCACCAGCCGCTGGCCGGTGCCGTCGACGATCACGCCGACCTCTTCACCCGGCAATGCCGAGTCGGGCGAGCGGTAGCGGTAACCGCCGATCGCCTCGACGCTGCCGTCGGATTTCCGGACGATCATCCGATGGGCGAGGTCCAGGCTCGCGCTGAGGCCGGGGAGGCGCCAGATCTCCGGCGTCCCATCGAGCTGGGTCATGAGGAGCGACGCGTTCGCGTTGCCGCGCACCGTGTCGAGTCGCCACTCGCCGTCGAGAATGAGCATGCCGCGCGGATGGGGGACGACGACGAGGTCGCAGCCGCCGCGATCGAGCGGCAGCGCCGGGCCGGGACGGACCGTGCGCTTCGCGACGTCGACGAGATAGGTGCAGCCGAGCGTGACGTTCTCCGTTGCCTCAAGACCGCCGGCGAGAAGCACCATGCGCCCGTCAATCGCCGCGCCGCCGACGCGCGAGAGCGTGGCGCCCAGGTCCGACTCCCACGCGACGCACGCCGGTCGCGGATCGTCGAGATCGATCGACTCGATGGTGCCCTCGTCGTCGCCGCCGGCGAGCACCAGCGTGCTGCCCGCGAGAATGGCCGCGTGATGATGACGCTCATGGGCGAGCTCGATCGGATCCGACCACGTTTCCCCGTGCGGATCGAAGATGCGGAGCGTGCAGCCGCAGGCCACCGCCACGCGCCCGTCGGGCAGGCGCGTCGCGCTGTGGCCGTCGAACGGTTCGCCAAAGGGCTCGATTGCCCGCCCCGATCCGGCGACCGACGGGTCGAGCGTCTCGCCGTCGTCGCGCACCGTCGCATCCTTGCCCCATGTGCCGCTGTAGCCGCCGAGGACGAGCACGCGATTGCGCTCAAGCGGCACGAGGCTGGCGTCGGCTCGCGGCTCGAGCAGGGCCGAGCCGACGGGAAGCCAGCCGTCGATCGGATGCCGCACCTGAATCGCCCGAGTGGCGGTGAGTTCGCGCGTGAAGCCGCCGAGGACGATCAGCCGGTCGCCCGACTCGATGGCCATGGCGTCGAAGACGGGCACGCGCATCGGACCGGGCATCGCCTCCCAGAACGCGAGGCCGAAGCGGAGCGCCGGTGGCGAGCCCGCTGCGGACGCACTCCACTGTCCGATCGCCAGGGCAGTGGCGCACAGGGAGGCAAGGGTGGCAGGGCGACGGCAGACCATGTCCGTTCGCATCGGTCGCATCGGTCGTGCGGTTGAGGGGAATCGCGCCGCCGGGGAAAGGTGATCTTCCGCGCCCCCCGGGCTGGACGCCCGTTGCGCAGGTCGATGACCTCGGCGACGATGACCACAGGGCTCGGCACCATCGCCGCGGTCGTGACGCTGGCTCTCGCGGGCGGCCCGCGGCCCGACTCGCCGCCACCGGGACCGGCGGAGACGGCGGCGATGCGTCGCCTCGCCTCGGCCCTCGGCGGTCTCGACGCGACGGGCTTCCGGGCGTTCGCCTCGCCCCGATTTCTCCTGATCAGCGACCTGTCCCCCGACGACGCGGCCCTGGCCATCGAGCGGCTTGAGCGCACCGCCGTCGCGGTTGAGCAGTTTGCCGATGAGGTCGGTGTCGGTCGGCCAGTGCGGGGGAGTCGGCTCATGGCCGTGGGCTTCGCGGAGCGCAGCGCCTTCGAGCGCTTCGCCCGTGAACGGGACGCGGTCGACGCGAGCTGGATGGTCGGCTACTGGGCCCCCGCAGCCGACCGCACGGTGTTTCGCCGCGCGCTGGCCGCGCCTCGCGACGAGGATGGCGCGACCATCGCCCACGAGGCGGCGCATCAGCTCCTCCATCACATCGGTGTCCAGCGCCGGCGAACGTCCACGCCGCTCTTCCTCGCCGAGGGGCTCGCGGCGAACTTCGAGCCCTGCGCGTCGGCCGATGGCGTGGCGTTCGGCGACGCTCCCGCCCGATCGCGCCGGCTCGCGAGCCGACGCGCGAGCGGGCCTGACGCGCTGCCCGACCTCGCGTCACTCATCGGCGTGAGGGAGGTGCCGTCGCGCGATCCCGAGGCGCTCGAGCGCTTCTACGACGCCTCCTGGTCGCTGGTGCGATTCCTGCACGCGACCCAACCCGACGCCGTGGCCCGCTACCTCGCGTCGATTCGCTCGGGCTCGACGATGTCGGAGGCGTCCGACCGACTCGCAACTTTCGAGCGGCATTTCGGACCGCTCCCGGCGGTCGAGGCGGCGTGGCACGGTGCGATGCGGAGTGCGTCGGGCGACTCCGACCGGCATGAGCGTCGCGTTAGGCGTGCGACGGCGGACGCAGGAGCGTCGTCGCGTCGAGGGCCATGATCTCGGCGGTCAGGCGCCGCGTGTCGACGGGCAGGGTCGAGATCGATCCGGCGTGGGCGTCGGTTACCGCGTGACCGTTGAGTTGGGCATGCGTCTGGGCATGCGTCTGGGCATTCGTCTGGGCGTGGCCGGCTGGGGCGGCCGTTCCGCCGTGCGCGGCCGGGACGCCGAGTTCGATCGGGTCATGGAGCATCGGCGAGGGCGTCGTGGTCGAGTCGGGGAGCGCCGAGAACTCGTCGAAGCGGGCGTTCGCGAAGGCGGACTCGGCCCGCGCGGCGAGGCTCCGCAGCGCCGTCGAGAAGGTGCGCATGTCCTCGGCCAGCGACTGGCGGACGTTCGAGGAGATCGTCTCGACGACGTTCTGGATCACCGCGCCGTCCTGTCGAAGCGACGCGTCGAGCGGCGCCACCTGGCGAAGCGTCGACTCGATGTCGCCGCTGAGCGACTTCGCGGCCGCCAGCCGGGACTCGGTCTCGGCGGTCGCGCTGCGGAGGTCGTGCAACTGCTGTTCGAGGGCGCTGCGGGCGATGGTGCAGCGCTCGAGCATGTCCTGCATCTCGCGCTGCAGTTCGCGGCTCGAGCTGTGGGCCTCGTCGGCGAGGCGTCGACTGGCGCGGGCCTCGTCGCTGATGAGGTCCTTGAGCGTGCTGGCGGTGCCGACCGTGCCGAGGAGGCCGTCGGCGGCTTCGGTGCTCTCGCGGATGAGCGAGCGGAGGCGGGCATCGCCCGCGCTGATCGACGCGTCCAGGGCGGCGGCGCGGCGCTCGGCGTCGGCCAGCAGCGAGCGGATGCGATCCTCGAAGCCGGCGAGCGGCGCCATGGCCTCGGTGAGATTGACCGTTGGTGCGGCGGGAGCCTGCTGCACTTCCGCAAGCCGGGTCTCGGCGATGCGGGCCATCGCCTCATTCTGTTCCTTCACCATCGCGTCGAGGCGATGGGCGAAGCTCGTCGCCAGCTCGTCGGCGAAGCGGCGAAGGTCGTCGCGGGCCGGGCCGTAGCGGTCGTCGATGCGGCGCTCGGCGTTGGCGAGCCGCTCTTCGACGAGACGGCCGACCTGCTCGTGGGCCTGGCGGAGGCGCTCGTCGAGGAAGGGGACGCTCTCGTTGACGCGCTGGTCGAAGGCCTCGAGGGCCGAGCGAACGCGCATCTCGCACTGTTGGGCCATCGCGTTGATCTGATTCGAGACCTGGGCCGCGATCTGCATGCCGACCTGCGGACCGGCCTGCGTGCTGACCTGCTCGCAGCGCTGAATCTGGACATCGAAGGCCTGGAGCATTCGGACGCCGAGGCGGAGGCGCTCCTGGAGGTCGGTCGCCGCCTGCGAGGAGGCCGCGGTGGCGTCCATCGCCGTGCCGGCGAGGCGCTGGAGTTCGTCGATCGCGGACTCGGCGCGAAGGACCAGATCCGCGAGGCGAAGCTGCGAGCCGTTGGGGCCGGAGGTGGTTGTCGTCGAAACCGCGCCGCCGTGGTGGTGGCCGTTCCCGTTCCCATGGCCGTTGCCGGCCATCGCCGCGATCGCCGCGGGCCGCACGGGAGCGATGGTCACATGGCTCGGGTCGACAGCCGGGGTGATGGAGGGCGCGACCGGGGGAGCAATCGGGGTCGGGTAGTTCGCGGGGATGCTCATGAACGCCGTCGGGGGGAATCCGGGGGCGTACACCTGCTGCGGCATGCCCTGCGGCGGAGTGCCTGTCCCGTTCCCGAACGAATAGCCGTTGGTGTAGCCCCCGTTGGAGTAGCTGTTGCCGATGGCGTATGAGCCGGGATCTTGCGGTTCGAACTGCGTCATGCCACGTCTCGCGTCTGGGGCGGGTGAGGAGGAGTGCCGGCGTGATGCACGCCGCGTGCCGAGCGGGGTGCGGCCCCGCAAGAGACAAGCCCCAGTCCGAGAATGGATTTCGGTCGAGGACCGACCGGTCGTGCAGGAATTGCCAGCAAGAGCCGGAACTCCGCGTGAATGCCATCGCCGCTGGGTGAAGGCACCCACATCGACGCGCTGTCCGCTCGTTTCCATGCCCGCAGCGGCGGCGTCCGCCGGGTGCCCAACCTGCGCCTCCAGCGGCGCAATCCGCTCCCCAATCGCGCGCCGGTCAGGCACAATCCGCACCCGCTTCGCCGGGTCGCCGTCGCATCCGCCGCGCCGTCGACCACCCGCCGCACACAGGAGATTTCCATGGCCCGCCTTTCCGCACTCGCTGCCGCCGTCATGAGCCTCTCGGTCGCCCTCGTTGCCCCGGCGGAGGAGGGGAGCGGCGACGCCATGGCCAAGATCCGCCTGCAGACGATGCTCCTCGCCGGGGACGAGGGCATGGTGGTCGCGACCTTCAAGCGCTATCCGGGCCAGACCCTGCCCTTCATTGACAGCTACCTCGAGGGGGGCTTGGCGATGATTGAGAAGGCTGAGAAGGCTGAGGCGGGGAAGCAGGCCGGCGACGCGCACCCCGACGCCCAACAGTCCTTCCGGATGGGAATCCGATTCGCCAAGCTCGCCGACACGGCGTTCGGCGGCACCGACTTCTCCGAGTACGCCAATGCCTTCGCGAGTTGGAGCCCGAGCGAGCAGAAGTCCTTCCGCGAGGGACAGCGGCTCTTCAAGGAGGGGATGAGGCTGGCCAAAGACGAGCCGGCGAAGGCGATCGACACCCTCGATCGCTCGCTTCGCCTCGCCGAGACCCTCAACGACACCTGGGGCCAGATCATGGCCCAGGGCGCTCTGGCCGAACTCTACCTCGCGGCGGGGGGCGAGGAGCAGGCCGCGAAGGCCGAGCAGTCGGCGCGGGCTGCCGTGACCCTCAGCCGCAAAGTTCGGCTCGACGAGGATCGCGTCTCGGCGCTCCGCGTGCACGCGAAGGCCATCGGGGCGCTCGGCGGGAAGGCCGAGGCCCGGGCGACGCCGCTGCAGGAGGCGTGGACGCTCCTGCGTCGCGACGCATCGATGTCGCCCGAACTCCGCGCCGCGGTCGCCAACGACCTCATCGCCGCATTCGAAGAACTGAAGCGTCCCGACGCCGCGGCCGAGGTCCGCAAGGAGCTCGGCGGAACGACCGACGCGAAGCCGGCGCCCGGCGCGGCGAAGTGACCGGCGGACGGGGCGGCGATCCGGCCTAGGCGAGCGTCGCGCCCTTGGACGCGTAGTAGGACGCGAGCCCCTCGCGCTCGAGCCGCGCGAAGCGCTCGGTCATCCGCGCCGACCAGGGGGCGGCCTCGGCGCCGCGCTCGCGGAGATGCTCGGCGTAGTGGATGTCGTAGCGGTCGATCGCGGCGAGCATCGCCTCGTCGGAGGGATAGGCGTCGTCGAAGAGGACGGCGTCGAGCGGCAGCCGCGGGCGGGCGCTGGGACCCTCGAGCGGATGGCCGACGCACATGCCGAAGAGCGGGTAGACGCCGTGGGGGATGCCTAACAGTTCGTCCACGGCGAAGGGCTCGTTGCGCAGCCCGCCGATGTAGCAGATTCCCAGCCCCGTCGACTCGAGGGCGACGGCCAGGTTCTGGGCGAAGATCGACGCGTCGACGACGGCGATGAGGAACGCCTCGAGGTTGGTGAGGTGCGGCGCGCCGGCCCGCTTCGCGACGAGGCGGTGGCGGCGGGCGTCGCCGCAGATCACCAGGAACGCGCCGCAGGCCGCGACCTTGCCCTGGTTCCCGGTGAGGGCCACGAGCCGGCGGCGCTTCTCGGGATCGTTCACGCGGATGACGCCGTAGGCCTGGACGGCGGAGCTGGTCGAGGCCATCTGGGCCGCGGAGACGGCGCGGCCGAGCTCCTCGTCGGTCACGACCTCCTCGGTGAACCGGCGGATCGAGCGATGGCGATGGAGAAGGGCGAGGGTCGGATTCGGGTCTGCCTGCATGGGGAGCATTCTCTACCCAAACGGCGGCGCGTCCAGTGCGCCGCCGGGCATTCGTACGATGCCCGCATGCCGAAGCTCTCCCGCCGTCAGGCGCTCCGCGCCGGTCTCGCCGCCGCAGCGGCGCCCTTCGCCCTCGACGCCGCGTCCCGGGCCGCCGACGGGAAGGCCGCCGAGATCCGCGTGGGCATGGTCGGGTTCGGCATCCGGGCGCGCGAACTGTTAGGCGGCATGACGACCGCGCCGCTGCGTGTCGTCGCCGTCTGCGAGGTCGACGACACGCGCCGCGCCGACGCGATCCGCCGGATCGACGAGCGCCACGGCGCCGGCACCTGTCGCGGCCACGTCGACTACCGCGAGCTCGTCGGGCGCGGGGACATCGACGCCGTCGTCGTCGCCACGCCCGACCACTGGCATGCGCTCCCGGCGATCGCCGCGGCCCGGGCCGGCAAGCACGTCTACTGCGAGAAGCCGATGTCGCTCACGGTGCGCGAGGGGCGGGCGATCGCCGACGCCGCGAAATCCGCGGGCATCGCGTTCCAGGTCGGCAGCCAGCAGCGGACCGAGTTCGGGCGCCGGTTCGTGCGGGCCGTCGAGCTGGTCCGCAACGGGCGGATCGGCGCGATCCGGCGCGTCGAGGTCGGCGTCGCCGGCCCGCCGAAGGGCTACGACCTCGAGCCGCAGCCGATTCCCGAGGGGCTCGACTGGGACCGCTGGTGCGGGCCGTCGCCCAAGGTCGGCTATCACCCGACGCTCTGCCCGCCCGGCGTGCACGGTTCCTATCCGGGATGGCGCGGCTACCGCGAGTTCTCGACGGGCTACTACGCCGACATGGGCGCGCACCACTTCGACATCGTGCAGTGGGCGCTGAACATGGACGCCTCGGGCCCGGTGCGCATCGAGCCGCCGGCGGGGGATGCCGAGCGAGGACTCGTCTACCGCTACGCCAACGGCGTCGAGGTCGCGCACGGCGGCGACGTCGACTGCCACTTCATGGGCACGGACGGCTGGATCAAGGTCTCGCGCGGTTCGCTCGAGGCGTCGCGGCCGGAGATCGTCGACGCCCCCCTCGGTGCCGGCGAATGGCAAGCGCCGCGGGCCGAGAGCCACATCGCGAATTGGGTCGACGCGATCCGCCACGGGACGCCGACCATCTGCACCGCCGAGGTCGGGCACCGCTCGGCGAGCGTGTGCCAGCTCGGCGTGATCGGCTACCGCCTGCGCGTCCCGCTCACCTGGGATCCGGCGGCGGAGCGCTTCACCGGCGCCCACGGCGAGGTCGCCAACGATCTCCTCACCCGGCGCTATCGCGAGCAGTACGCGGGCTGAGTCACGGGCTCGCCAGGGTGAGCCCCGCGACGGCGGCCCGCTGCGAGTCGCGCAGCCGCCGCGTGAGGGCATCGGGCTCGCGCCCGAGGTCGGCGTTGGCCCACGCCGCGTCGAGGATCTCGCCGAGGCCGATCGACTCGGCCGGCCGGGCGAGCATCACCGCTCCGCCGTCGCCGAGTCGGCGCACGTAGCCGACGTCCTCGAGGCGATCGATCATCGTGGCGGTGACGAGCGTCGGCAGTCGGGCGATCCCCGCGACCTCGCCCAGCGGCACCGACTCGCCGCGCCCGAATCGCTCGGCGATCGTCCGCATCGCCACGAGCATCGACTCGGGGCTCGGCGCCTGCGTCGCGCTGCCGTCGCGGTTGCGGCCGCGGATCGCCTGCATGAGGGCCGCGAGCTCCGCGCCGAAGAGGATCACGAGCCACATGAGATAGACCCAGAACATGAAGAGCGGCACGAGCCCGAGCGATCCGTACAGGGCGCTCACGCCGAAGGCATTCGCGAGGTAGAGGCCGAAGGTGCTCTTCCCGATCTGGAGCAGGACCGCGCTGACCAGGGCTCCGAGCATCGCCGGCTTCCACGCCACGCGCGTCGCCGGAATGGTCGCGTAGGCGATGAAGAGCCCGAGCCAGAAGATGCCAAGGGAGAGCAGGAGCCGCAGGGCAACGCCGAGCCACGCCCAGAGCGCGAGGGCGTTCATCACCGCGTCGGCCTTCGAGAGGACCACCGGGGCAAGGCCCAGGACCAGCGGGCCCACCGTGAGCACGAACCAGTAGACGAGCATGCGCCGCACCCAGGAGCGGCCGTACTCGCAGCGGAAGATCGTGTTGAAGGCCTCCTCGATCGTGATGAGCACCCAGATCGCCGAGAAGGCGACGAGGACGAAGCCCGTCCAGCCGAGGGCCGCGACGTTGAGGTTGCCGGCGAAGTTGACGAGCTGCTCGATCCACTGGGCGAGCGAGACGCTCGAGGGGGGCGCGCCGCCGTCGGTCGAGGGCACCGACATCGTGACGTTCTGCATGCCGAGGCTCGCGAAGAGCTCGACCATGCGATCCTTGAACGTCGCGCCGAGCATCGCCTTCGCGGCGAGCGTCACGACGACGAGGACCGGCACGAGTCCGAAGAGCGAGCGGAAGGCGAGGGTCGCGGCGATCTGACCCGCGCGGTCCTCGCGCAGGTGACGGAGGCAGAAGGTCGCGGCCTCGGCGGCCTCGCCGACCGAGAAGCGCCCGAGCCGCACGTGACGCAGCGGCGCGATGAGCTCGAGGAGCCAGCCGTCCGCGCCGTGGGCGCGGCGCACCGAGCGGCGGAAGCGATCGTTCATCGCCTGGCTGCTGCGCTCGATCGGTGCGTTGGAATTACTTGCTGACATCGATGCGGAGACCGTCGAGCGTCGAGTTCGCGGGGCGCGACTCGTCGCGGGTGCCCAGTCGTATCGACCCGCCGGCGGGCCGGCCTGCCGAGAAGTGGTCGCTTTCCGGGGACTGGCCGGCGTTGGGGCCGAGCAGGTCGAGGAGCAGGCTGAAGGAGAAGACGCCGCCGATCGGCGCGGCCTGGTCGAAGTGGTACTCGTTCGTTCCGGAGTGGCCCTGGGCGATTTCGCCGTTGGCGACATAGCGGTCGCTGCCGCCGCCGTCGACGAGGAACGCGATCGCCTGCTGGGCGGCCGATCCCTGGGCGAGCGAGTCTCCCTGATAGGAATCGTTCCCGCTCGCGTCGTAGAGGAGCGCCGTCGACTGGTCCCACGCGGCTCCCTGGTTCGCCGCGGTGCGGGCGACGTAGGTGTCGTCGCCGCCGCCGTCGAGGAGGATGCCCGAGGCCTGGTGCGCGGCCCACGCCTGGCTGTAGCGGTCGCCCCAGTAGCGGTCGTTCCCGCCGCGGTCGACGATCAGTCCGAGCCCGTAGAAGTAGCCGCCGCCCTGCGAGAACTCGCCGGCGAGATAGCGGTCGTTGCCGGCGAGGTCGGCGATCATGCCGATGCCGCCCGCGGCCGCGCGTCGAATCCCGACGCCGACCCCCTGCGAGAAGCTCGAGATCGTCGCCGGCGTTCCGTACTGCGAGGGCTCGCGGCCCTGCGCGTCGTAGAGGTCATCGCCATTCACGTCGACGATCGCCCCGAGGCCGCGCGGTCCGCCGCATCCTTCGCTCATGAACTCCGCGCGATAGGTGTCGCTGCCGCCGAGATCGATGAGCAGGCCCGCCCCCCAGCACGCCGCGCCGAGCGACCACTCGCTTCCCTCGTAGACGTCGTCGCCGCCGCGGTCGATGAGCAGTCCCGCGCCGAAGCACCCGACGCCCGCGTTGAGGGCCTTGCCGAGATAGCGATCGTTGCCGGCCATGTCGTCGACGAGGAAGAGGCCGCAGAGTCCGCAGGCGATGCCCTGGTCCTTGCCGCCCTCGTAGCGGTCGTTGCCGGCGACGTCGATGACCACCCGCATCCCGATCGCCAGATCGGACATCGTGTAGGTGTCGTCGCCGCCGAGATCGATGACCGCGGCGACCTTCGAGAGGTCGTAGCGATTGGGGCCCGGACCGCCGACGACCGCCCAGCCGATGTCGGGGATCGGCTGGGCCGTGAGGACGGTGCCCTCGACGGCGCCCTTCAGCTCGTCGGGGATGCCCTCGGCCTCGCCGCCGGCGACGTCGGCAGCGATCGCGAGGTCGGCGTCGAGATGGGCGAGGGCGGCGACGATCGAGTTCATGTCGATCGTCGCCCCGCGGCGGATCGTCGCGAAGCGGTCGGCCGCCTCGGGGCCCGCGATGAGGAGCGAGCTCCGCAGGCCGCGTGCCGCGGCGACGGCGGAGCGGGCGACGCTCTCGTTGGCGTAGGCGTCACCTAACGCTTCGCGCATGTGGAGAGCGGCCTCGCTCGCGAAGAAGTCGAGAGCGTAGATGGCTCCCTGCGAGCCGGGGACCGGGACGCTGCCCTGACCGGGGCCGTCGACGAGGACCGCGTCGAGCTCCTCGGCGGCGAGCGTCGCGGCGAGCCGCGCCGGGCGGAGTCCGCGTCCCGTCGGCGCCGCGATCGACTCGGCGATCTCGGGAAGGGCCATCGGCTGGGTGAGCGCCGCGGTCACGCGCGAGAGGCGGCGCGCATCGGACTCGCGCTCGCAGACCGCCCGCTGTGCGGCGATGAGCCGGTCGAGTCCGGCGCGGAGCGTCGGCTCGCGATCGAGGGCGGCCTTGAGTGCGGCGTCGTTGAGGAGCGCAGGTTCCGGCACCGCCGCGTCGTGGGCGGGCAGTCGCGGGCTTCCGTAGGTGCCGGTCCAGGCGCCGCGCGAGGAGAGCTCGGTCGTGATCGTCTGGACCGCCGCGTCGAAGGCCGGCGCCGTCGGGAACGATGGGCCCCGGGCGGTCGAGCGGCGATAGGTGAGCGTGATCGTGTCGCCCGGGGACTTGGCCGCTACCGCGGCGACCAGCGCGGCGGCGGTGGCGGGCTGCCCATCGACGGTGACGAGGAGGTCGGGTCGGGCCAGCGTCGGGGAATCGAGTCCGCGGCCGTCGAGCGGTCCCGGCTCGATCCAGGCGACGACGCAGCCGACGCCCTCGATGTCCCGCACCGCAAGCCCGAGAAACGCCTGCTTCGTCGCGTCGTCGAGCGCGATCGGGCTCGGTCGCGGCGTCTCCGCGGCGGCGGCGGCGGGCGTGAGGGAGAGGGCGGCGAGGATGGCAAGTGCGCTGAACACGACGCCATCGTACGGTCGCCCGTACTATGCAGGCCCTGTCTTCGTGCGCCCTCTGCGTGAAGGGTGACGATCGACGCCCGACGGCCCTCGCCGACGGCGCTGTGACGCCCTTTCGCCATGACCCGCAAACGTGCCCATTCGTTCGATCTCGACACCCGCGGCCCGCGCCTCCAGCGCGTGCTCGCCGACGCCGGCTACGGCTCGCGCCGGGCCTGCGAGGAGCTCATCGAATCGGGCGCCGTCCGCGTCAACGGCGAGCTGGTCGACGCCCTTCCCGCGTGGGTGAATCCGGCCGAGGATCGGATCGTCGTCAACGGCAAGGCCCTGAAGCCGCCGGAGCGGCACGTCTACATCATGCTCTTCAAGCCCCGCGGCGTGGTGAGCACCAACAGCGATCCCGAGGGCCGCGTGCGGGCGATCGACCTCGTGAAGCACCCGGCCCATCCGCGGCTCTTTCCGGTCGGGCGGCTCGACCTGGATTCGAGCGGACTTTTGCTCCTCACCAACGACGGCGAGCTCGCCAACCGGCTCACGCATCCCCGTTACGAGGTGCACAAGGGCTACGAGGTCACCGTCGGCGGCTCGCTCACCGAGGCCGAGGTGAAGAAGCTCGAGGCCGGCATCTTCCTGCATGATGCTGAGGGGGACGGCAAGCGGACCAGCCAGACCTGCCTCACGATCCGCAAGCGCGACCGCGAGCGGACGATGCTCTACATGGAGCTGCGCGAGGGCCGCAACCGCCAGGTGCGGCGCATGCTGCTCCGCGTCGGCCATCCGGTGAAGAAGCTCCGCCGCATTCGCATGGGCCCGCTCGACCTCAAGGGGCTCGCGGTCGGCGAGTGGCGCGAACTGACCGCGAAGGAGCTGTCGATGCTCCGCAAGGCCGCGTTCGATCCTGCGAGCGGCGCCGGCGTCGCGTCGCGCGAGCCGAAGCGGCGGGCGACCGGCGGCGCGGCGTCCCGCGCGGCGGGCGGGTCGGCCGCTCGCTCCACCGGCGACCGGACCCGACGGGCAAGCGCCGGCGGCAAGCGCCCGGCGCGTCGCGAGAGATGAGCAACCATGATCCTGCACGGTGTTGACTTCAGTGGCGCCGACTCCGGCGGAGCGGCGAAGATTCGCGTCGTCGAGCGAAACCTCCGGGCCCGCGGCGACGCGGTGAGCCTTCGCGGGCGCTTCGACCGGAAAACGCTGCTTCGCACGATGATCGAGACGGCGAAGATGCCGGGCGAGCACCAGTGGCGGATCGACGCGCCCTTCTCGCTGCCGATCGAGACGCTGGACGCCTTCTCGATCCCGCACGACTGGCTGGCGATGGCCCAGTGGATGGCGGCGTTCGGATCGCCGCGCGGCTGGCGGCACGAGGTCCGGCTCACCCACCGCAAGGAGCCGAAGCGGGTCTGCGATCGGGCGGAGTCGACGCCGATGGCCCCGATGAACCTGCGCGTCTTCAAGCAGACCTGGACGCTCATCTGCGAGGTGCTGCTTCCGCTGGCGGAGGCGGGCGTCCGCATCGAGCCGCTGGCGAACCGCGAATCCTCCGGCACGATGGTCGTCTACGAGGGATGTCCCGCCTGCGTGCTGCAGCGGCTCGGCTGGCCCGCGCGGGGCTACAAGGGGAAGGGCGATCCGCCGCGCGAGGTGCGGCGCTCGATTGTCGAGCGCCTGCAGTCGGTCGGCGTCAAGGTGAACGACGCGTTAGCCAGCGAGGCGGTCGAGGACGTCGAGGGCGATCTCCTCGACGCGATTCTCCTCACCACCGCGCCGACGCAGACCGTCGTCCCCGCCGAGGCATCGATCGAGGGCTGGGTCTACTGAGGCCGCGTCGCCTGAGGCCGCGTCACCTGAGACCGGCTCACCAACGATAGTGGTGACGCAGCCACTCGATCTGTCCGATGTGATGGCCGCCGTGCCAGGCGTAGAGCGCCGCGAGCTGCCAGAGGGACATCTCGCGCTCGTACTGGGGATGCCAGATGGTCCGCGAGTAGTCGCTCGGAACCATCGCCCGGGCGGTGAAGGTGAGGCGTCCGATGGTCGCCTCGAACATCGACAGCGAGTAGGTGTGCTCGCCGAGGATCGCGTCGGGCAGTCGGGCCCAGTCGGTCTCGTTGTAGGGCTTCACCGTCGGGCGCTGCTCGGTCATCGCCAGCTTCCAGCGGACGTAGAAATTGAGCGTGCTGTCGGCGATGTGGTGGACGATCTGGCGAATCGTCCAGTTCCGGTAGCGCATTTCGAGCTGCTGTTCGCTCAGGCCGTGCACCGCATACCGAAGCCTGGCGGGCTGGGCGGCGAGGATGTCGATGTGCCGGAAGAATCCGTTGATGTCCAGGGCTTCGGGGGCCTGATAGGGACCGGCCGGGAACTCGGGAGCCTGATGCGTCGGGGCGTTGGCGTTGGCGAGCATGGCGGGAGCGTAGTGCGGGGAGGCCGGCGCGGTTCGCCGATTGTGGCTTCGCGCCGAGGAATCCCCTACGCTGGTGGCATGCCGACCTACGTCTATGAAGTGATCACCAAGGATGGGTCCGTTGGGGAGCGATTCGAGATCGCCCAGAGCATCAAGGACCCGGCGCTCACCAGGCATCCGCAGACCGGCGAGCCCGTCCAGCGCGTCGTGACGCTGCCCCTCGTGCTCGGCACCGCGCTCGGCGCGAACGCGGAAAGCGGCCCCGGCCCGAGCGGCGGACACTGCTGCGGCGGCGGTTGCGGCTGCGGACACTGAGCGGGCGCCCGCCCCAACCCCGACCCCAACCCCGACCCCAACCCCGCCCGGCACCTCACACCCCGCGGGTGCCCGGATCCCAGATCAGCTTGTGGAGCTGGGTCTGCATGCGCACCGGAAGGCGATCGGCGAGGATCCACTCGGCGAGCGTGCGCGGATGGAGCGACGGACAGCCGAGGATCTCGAGGCCCTTGCGCTGCTCGAAGACGGCCGACATGAGCACCGCAGCGCATCGCTCGGCGAGGCGCTCGCGCAGCACCACGTCCTTGGCCCACTCGTAGTCGGCGCGGTCGGTGATCACGAACTTG
Organism: Phycisphaerales bacterium; assembly: GCA_044220875.1. Taxonomy (GTDB): domain Bacteria; phylum Planctomycetota; class Phycisphaerae; order Phycisphaerales; family SM1A02; genus JAEUIT01. Next base: position 29,653 of record JBGAQH010000006.1, read on the forward strand.
ATCTCGTCGCGCGGCCGCAGGTCGGCGAGGTTCGACCAGAGGTTGCGTGCCGCCTCGCCCGAGCCCGGCGTCTTCAGGTCGAGGATGCGGATCGAGCGCGGATCGCAGGGGCGAATGTCGAGCGCTCCCGAGGTCTCGATGAGGACCGTGTGGCCGGCGTCGCAGAGTCTGGTGATGAGCTGATGGACGCGCTTCTGGGCGAGCGGCTCGCCGCCGGTGATCTCGACCAGCGGACATCCGCAGGCGGCAACCTGCTCGACCAGATCGTCGATCGACACCGGCGAGCCTTCGCGGAAGGCGTACTCGGTGTCGCAGTACCGGCAGCGGAGCGGGCAGCCGGTCAGGCGCACGAAGACGCAGGGGCAACCGGCCCAGGTCGATTCGCCCTGAATGGAAAAGAAGACCTCGTTGATGCGAAGGCTGTCGTCGGCGGTGGTTGGCTGCGGAGCGGTCATGCGCGCGGCTCGCGGACCCGACGCGGGTCCCGCAACGAAAAACCCTCCGCCGTTGAATGGCGGAGGGCGATGCGTTCAGGCAATGCTCAGGAGAGGACTCGAACCTCCAAGGGATTTTACTCCCACCAGCACCTCAAGCTGGCGCGTCTGCCAATTTCGCCACCTGAGCCAATTGGGGCAAGGTCGCGGATTCTAGCGGCTGTTCGGGAGCGTGCAAGCACATGGCCGTGACCGGCTCCCCAACGAAAAAGGGGTGCCCGCCGTCGGGCACCCCTCTCGGATCAGAGGAGATGGACTCAGACGCGGCCGGAACGCCGCATCACCTCAGGTGCTTCCTTAGTTGAAGGCACCCAAGAGCATGGCCAGGTCGTCGGCCGCAACGATGCCGTCACCGTTGAGGTCGCCAGGGCCGGCGGTGCCCCAGGCACCGAGCATGATGGCCAGATCCGCAGCGTCGACGTGGCCGTCGCCGTTGAGGTCCGCCGGGTTTGCGGCGACGCACTTGTAGCCGCTCACGGTCACGTCATCGACGCCCGCCTCGACGACCGAGCCGGAGCCGAGGTCGCTGGCGCGCCACCGCATCTTCATCGTGGCGGTCGGGGTGACGAAGTCCGAGATCTTGAAGGACTTGAAGACCCAGGCGTTCGAGTTGTCGCTGACGGTCTCGAGCACGGTCCAGGTGGTGCCGTTGTTGTTCGAGATCTCGACCGGCATCGTGTCGGCGTTCGGCGACGCGCCGGTGTCGTTGGAGTACCAGCGCCAGTAGCTGACGTAGGCGGCGTCGAAGCCGGTGGCGTCGAAGGTCGGCGAGACGAGGGTCGTCGTGCCGCCGTCGATGTCAGCCTCACCGAGCGCCCCGCCGACCGAACCCTGACCGGTCACCCAGCACTGCGTGCCGGCGGCGGTGTGGTCGTCTTCGGGCTGAGCGGCGGTGCCGTTCGGATCGACGCGGACCCACTGGCCGGTGGTGGCGGTGTCACCCGCAACGCCAGCCTGCCAGCCGGCGCTCGAGATCTCCATCGAATCGGCGAACATGGTGCTCGTCGAGGCCGCGGAGACGGCCGAGTAGGTGGCAGTCGGTGCGCTCGACGGGCTGGTCTGGGTCTGGTTGGTCGTCGAGGCGGCCTGCACGTAGAACTGCATCGTCGCGAGGCAGGTCGACGCCGGGATGGCGACGGTGTAGTTGTTCGGCGTGAGCTGGGTCATGTTCACCTGCGTGAACGCGCCGCCGGTGGTCGTCCGGTAGAAGAACTTGCCGGTCCCGGGCTGCGGGGTTCCGGCGACGCCGGAGACGTTGACCTTCAGGTTCGTCGAGCCGTTCGGGCTGACGTTCGTGGGCACGCCATCCGGGAAGGTGAACTTGAGGAGCTGGATCGCCGGGGCGGTGAGGCCGTGCTGGTTGAAGGCATCGGCGATCGTCGTGTAGTTCGGCGTGCCGTCGGTGATGTCGGCGTTGTCGTCATCGAGCGTGAGATAGTCGATGGTGATGTCGTTGTTGATCGTCGAGGAGCCGGCGTGGAGCGGCACCGAGTTGATCACGATGCTCGCCAGGCGATGGCGATAGTCGCTCGGATAGGCCGCCGCCCAGTTGGTGCGGAGGTCCCAAACGCAGCCGGAGATGAGCTGGCCGCAGGCGTGAATCTCGCTGCCGCAGGACGAGCAGCTTCCGGCGGAGTACTGGCAGGTGTTGTTCGCGTCGCGAATGCCCGCAGCGCAGTTGTTCTGGAAGCCGATGCCCGTGATCGACTCGTCGACGGTCAGGATGCCCATGCAATCGCCGAGGCCCTCGCCGTAGGCGCCCTGGCCGCTGCCGCCCGACTGGACGACATGGTGGCCATACTCGTGGTGCACGACGGTCGAGTAGGAGGTGTTGGCGCAGCCTCCGCCCGCCTGATAGAAGTTGATCGACGCGCCGTCGTAGAAGGCGTTGCAGGTCGAGGCGATGTTGGTGTTGATGGTGAACGCGCTGGCGCCCGACTGGCCGGAGATCACCGGGTAGCCGGGGTTCTGGGCGAGGACGAGATCGTGGATCACGTTCGCCTGGATGTACGCGTTCGTCTGGGCGCGGATGAGCGCGTCGCTGTTCGCCGCGTTGTGCACGAAGTTGGCCACGCCGCCGCTGATCGGCGAGGTGACGGTCTCCACCGTCGCGGCCGAGTCGTTGACGATGAAGTAGAGGCCCTCGATCTTCGACGTGCCGCTGGCCTGGCCGGCGGCCACGCCGGTGGCGGTGAAGTTGCCGTTCACGTCCGCGTATGCGGTGGTCGCGCCGAAGGCGACCTTCGAGTAGGGCATGCCGGTGCTGACTTCGGCGCCGCAGAGGTCGGCGCCGCTGCCGACCGTCGCCATGCCGGTGACCGAGCCGGTCACGTTCACGTTGCAGATCTGGTCCTCGCTGAAGAGGACGCGGCCCGTGGCGGCGTCGACGACGTAGAGGACCTTCTGGTAGCTGTCGGGCTGCACGGGCGAGCCGCCCTGGGCAATGAACTTGTAGGCAAGCCGCGGAGTCTCGGGCTGCTCATCGACGCCGGCCCAGATCACGGCCTCGAGGGCCGAGACCTTCGGAGCGACCTGGAAGTGGCTCCGGACCGAGCGCATCAGCTTTCCCTGGTCGATCGAGCTGGGGCTGACCGGTCCGCCCTTGAAATTCGTGGCGAAGGCACCGAGGTCCTTGAGGCAGCTCGAGACCTGCACGGCCGGGAAGCCGGCCTCATTCCGCACGAGGACGCGAAGGTCGGCGCGGAAGACCGGCAGGCCGTTGAGGAACTGCGAATAGGTGACGAGGTTGAACTTGTAGCTGTCGGTGACGCTGTCGTAGACGAGCGGCACGACGCGGGCGCCGTCCGGGAAGGGCCCGATCGGCAGCAGGTTCGCCGGCGTGACGCCGAACATCGCGGCGTTCGCGCTGACGAAGGAGTCAGCGGTCCCGATGGGCGACGTGCCGGCCGCGAAGGAGCGACCGTAGACGCGGGTGATGTTGCCGCCGCGGATCGACACCGAAGTGTTCGGGTGGCTGGCGAGGAAGGCGTCGATCGCCGCCTGGGAGGCGGGCACGACGGCCGGGACGACTTCGTTGGGAACGGCCTGGGCGTTGGCGCTCGAGACGTGACCGGCCAGGACGACCGCTCCGAGAAGCGATACCGTCAGGGCGAACTTGCTCAGGCTCGGTGTGAAACTCTGCTTCACGTGCTAAACCTCGTGTGACATGTGGGGAGAAACGGAAGGGCGGTCGGCACGCTGACCACCCCGGAAAATGCGCTGGATCGAAGTGCGTGACGTGGGCTTCGCCGCCCGCATCGGATGCGAGCGGAAGGCACCCGGACCGTCTGGCCCGGGAACCCGGAGCCCGCAGTCAAGTGCGCGTCACCCGCCGCCGGATGCAGGCGAACCATGCGATCACCGGGCTCACGATGGAAATCGCGGACCCTTGAGGTTCCGCGGAAGCCGTCGCGCTCGCCGTCGCCGCCCACACCGTCGGTACGAGGCGAATCGCACCGGTACCTTTCTCGGACGTCGAACGACGCACCGAGGTGCTCGCCCGCGCGCCGAGTTTGTCGTGAGAGTCCGTCGAGGGCTCCGCGCGCGATGATCAGTCGCACTCGCGCGAAGCCTCACCGATTCTTGCCGAATCTGTCACAATCGCAAGCGGATTCCGTCAATCGCCAAACGCTGTGCGCAGGTTTACGTCCGCAGTCGTGGGCGAAAGCCTCATCGCAGGTTCGGTCCATGGGGCAAGATCCCCGCGACGGATGCAGGCGCTTGGTGAGGTTCCCCATCCGATGGCGAGCAACAAGAAATCCTCGCAGCACCACGACCCCGTGATCGAGAACCGCAAGGCGCATCACGACTATCACATTGGCGAGACGCTCGAGTGCGGCATGAAGCTCCTGGGCACCGAGGTGAAGAGCCTGCGCGCCGGACAGATGAGCATCGGTGAGGGCTGGGTGCGCGGCGAGTCCGAGCCGCCGTCGCTCACGCTCATGGCCACGCACATCGGCGACTATCCCCCGGCCGGACCGGGCCAGCACATGCCGAAGCGCCCGCGGGTGCTCATCGCCCACAAGCGCGAGATCCGCAAGCTCACCGCCGAGGCCCACGCCAAGGGCGGAACGATCGTGCCGCTCCGGGTCTACTTTGTGCGCGGCGTGGCGAAGGTCCTCGTCGGCGTCGGCGTCGGGAAGAACCGCGTCGACAAGCGACAGGACCTCGCGAAGAAGACGCATCAGCGCGAGATCGATCGGGCCACGAGCAAGAGGCGACCATGAGCAAGCTGGCCAACGCGGGCGAGCGGGCCGAAGCGGGCGAGCGGCCAGTCACCATCATCACCGGCGCCGGATCCGGCATCGGCAGGGAAGTCGCGCGGCAGCTCCACGCGCGCGGACACCGTCTGGCGCTCGTCGGGCGCACGCGGGCGAAGCTCGAGGAGACGGCCCGCGCGATTGCGGTCGCCGACGCGCTCTGCATCGCCGCCGACATCGCCGACAGCGAGCGGGCCGCCTCCTGCGTCGATCGGACGATCGAGCGGTTCGGGCGGCTCGACGTCCTCGTCAACAATGCCGGCATCGCCCCGATCGTGCCGATCGCCGACACCACCGAGGAGTTGCTCGAGGAGGTCTTCTTCGCCAACACCTTCGGGCCGGCGTTCCTCATCACCCGGGCATGGCCGGTCTTCGTCGCCCGCCGCGGCGGACGCGTCGTCAACATCTCGACCATCGGCACCGTCGATCCCTTCAACGGGTTCTTCGCCTACGCGGCGAGCAAGTCGGCCCTCGACTCCTTCACGCGATCGATTGCCCGAGAGGGACGCTCGCACGGGATCCGGGCCTTCAGCGTGAATCCCGGGGCGGTCGAGACGCCGCTCCTTCGGCAGAACTTCGGCACCAACGTGCTGCCCGCGTCGAAGGCGCTCGCGCCCGCGGACGTCGCCTCGGTCGTCGTGGCCTGTGCGTGCGGCGAACGGGACGCCGAGAACGGTCAGGCAATCCTGGTGCCGAGCCCGTAGTCGGCGATCGCTGCTCGTGCGGCCGCATCACGCCCAGGCGGCGATCGCCGGCGGATCGGCGGAATGGGTGAACCCGCAGGCTCACCGGTCCGATGACGAGATCGTGTCGCTCTTCACCAGAATCCTCCGTTCGGCCCACGATGGCAGTGCCGACCGTCGTCGCGCGGGCCGCGTGCGCATCGAGACGTCGCTCCAATGCAGCCTCGGCCGCGTGCTCGACCTCTCGGCGGGCGGACTCTCGGTCGTGTCGCGCAAGCCGCTGATGGGCGTCGTCGTCCTCCGCCTCCATGACGAGGACGGCGGCATCGAGTGCGAGGCCAAGGTCATCCGCTCGCGGCGGCTCGGCTTCTTCCGCCACGAGGTCGGGCTCCAGCTTCCGCCGCTGGACGAGCGCGACCACGCGACGCTCAATCGGTTCTGCGCGAACCACCGCGACCGCCTCGACCTCAACGGGCGCCGCGCCGCCTGAAGCCGCCCTTTGGGGGCGTCACCCGATCAGCCGGACGACATCGTTGTAGAACGTGATGAGGAAGATCGACCCGATCAGGATCAGGCCGACGGCCGTCGCCACATTCTGGAATCCGATCGACGGCGGCCGGCCGACGAACTTCTCGTAGACGAGGAAGAGGAAGAGCCCGCCGTCGACGATCGGCAGCGGCAGGAAGTTCATCACCGCGAGGTTGACGCTCAGCATCGCGACGAAGAAGACCAGGAACATGAAGCCCTGGTCTGCGACCTGCACGCCGATGTGGAAGATGCCGACGGGGCCGTTGAGCTTGTCGACGCCGATCGAGCCGCGCACGAGGCGGTCGAGGGTGAGGTAGACCTGGAGGACGAGCTTCTTCGTCTCGTGGAAGCCCATTGTCGTCGCGTGCATCGGGCCGGTGGCCTTCAGCGTCACGTAGCTCGGATCGAAGATCGTCGGCGGAATCGGTGAGCGCCAGCCGAGGGCATGCAGCGAAGCGACCTCGGCCGCGTTCAGGGTGAGCGTCTTCGATTCCTTCGACGACTCGATGAGCGGAAGCGCGAAGGTGATGCCGACCGACGCCCCCTCGCCCTTGGCGAGCGCCGCCGCGGTCGCCGAGCGGAGCGCGGCCCGCATCGAGAACCAGTCGGTGACCGGCGTGCCCGCAATCTCGGTGACGGTCGAGCCGGCGAAGAGGCCCAGCGTCGCGATGGGCGTCGGCGTCGGGCGGACGTCTTCCTTCGCGCCGTTCTGGGGTGCGGGCGTGGCCGGCGCTGATGGGATCTCCTCGGTGATCGGCTGTGCGATCCGCGGCAGGTCCGTCGCCCAGCCGACCAGCACGTCGAGCTTGCCCTTCGCGCTGACCTTGGCGGTGAGCGTGGTCGGCTTGGCATCGCGAAGGACGGTCACCGGAAGCGAGGTGCCGGAGGGGTTCGTGACCGCCGCCTTCGCGGCGCGGCGGAGATCGGCGAAGTTGGGAGCGTCGATGTCGCCGATCCGCAGGACGACGTCGCCGGGCTTGAAGATCTCGCCGTTGACGCTGCCGGGCGGCGTGCCCTCGATGCGGACGAGTGGCGTCATGCCGAAGAGGCCGCTCATGGCCACCGTCTCCTCGCCCGAGCGCACGTTCATTGCGTCGAGCGTCGCCTGCGGCGTGATCGTGATCGTGGTTGGCTCGGCGCTGCCCGGAATGCTCCACGTCGTCGTCACCGGCGAGCCGTCGCCGTGGGCGAGCATCCACGCGAACTGGTCAAGCGTGGTGATCGGTGTCCCGTTGGCCGAGGTGAGGGTGGCGCCGGGATGCAGCGCGTCGAAGCCCCCGTTCGCGAGGACCCGCATGACGTCCGCGCGGCTCTCCTCGACGGCGGTGATGGTCGGGCTCAGTGCCGGTCCGGATCCGACGCCGATCTTGAGGAGCCCGTCGGTCGCATCGAGCGTCGGGGCCATCGTGAACTCGAGCGGCGTCGCGACGCCGGGGCGCGAGACGAGGAGCGTGAGGTCGTTGCCGCGCGTCCGGTCGCCGGCGGCGGGCTTGGACATGGCGGCGGCGATGACGATGTCGGCGAAGGTGTCGACGTCGCTGCCGTCGATGGCGGTGACCACGTCGCCCGGCTGGAGTCCCGGGGGCGCCGATGCCGGAAGGCCGGCGGCTTTGGCGTTGGTGGCGACCGCCAGCGCGGCGGGAGAACCGGCAAAGGCGCCGCCGACGACGGGCGCCGGAAAGCGCACGCCGACGGTGAAGGCGATCCAAAAGAGGATCACCGCGGTGATGAGATTCATGACGACGCCCGCGCTCACCACCACCATGCGCTTGGCGATCGGGCAGGTCTGGTAGGAGCGAGGGGCATCGCTGACGGCGCTCGGATTCCCGTCCTCCTGTCCGACCATGCGAACGTATCCGCCGAGGGGAAGGAGTCGGAGCGTGTATTCCGTCTCGCCGATGCCGTGGGCGGCGAGTTCGGCGTCGCTCATGCGGGCGCCGATGGCGCGATAGCGCTGGACGAGATCGCGGTCCGTCGAGCCGACCCGAAATCCGACGCCGCGCCGCCATGAGAGGATCGGCGGCCCCATGCCGATCGCGAAGCAGTCGACGCGGATGTTCGCCCAGCGAGCGGCGAGGAAGTGGCCCAGCTCATGCACGAAGATGAGGAAGCCAAACCCAAAGAGGATCAGGAGGAAGTTGCCGCTGGTGGTGAGGAAGTCCATGGCGCGTTGCTGTTATCGGCGATGGTAGCGGTCGGGACCAGCGGAAGCGAGGGGAGGGGAGAGTTCGATGGAGAGGACAGAGCTCGCCGCACTCGTCGCGTCCTTCGTTCACCACAGAGGACACAGAGGGCACAGAGGGGGCACAGAGCGGAAACACCCGGACATTGGAATTGGGTCAGCCTGCCCCACCATGACAATGGGTGGACGAACGCTCTCCCTTCTCGCTGCGCCGCAGGAGGATCCGTCACCGCGAGAGAGGCCGAACGTCCGATCGCAGCGGTGGGAGTGAGGATCGCGTCGTTAGGAGGATGATTTATCGCGAGGTTCGCCGGAAGACCTGTCGCAGCGCAGGAAGTCGAAGCGCCCCTTCCCCCGCCCCTGATGACTTCTCTGTGCCCCCTCTGTGATCTCTGTGTCCTCTGTGGTGAGTCTGGTCGAATTGTGCAGACGGCGGTGCCTCTGCGGTTCGCTGCAAGAGGACCGCGCTACGACACGAACGCTCGCGTTGCCACCCGATCGCTTGTCCACGCACGGGCCTCGTCGTCGGCGGCGAGGACGTCGGTGAGGCTCCGGAGTTCGCGGCGGGGCAGGGCGTCGAGGGCTTCGGTGACGAGTTCGGTGATGCGCGGGAAGGGGATCTCGCCGCGGAGGAACGCGGCGACGGCGATCTCGTTCGCGGCGTTGAGGATCGCGCCGGCGCTGGCGCCTTCGTTGATCGCTCGCCAGGCGAGGCGGATCGAGGGGAAGCGCTCGTGGTCGACCGGTTCGAAGTCGAGTCGCGCGAAGGCCGTCCAGTCCGTCCGCTTCGAGCAGCCGTCGACGCGATGCGGCGAGGTCAGCGCGTACTGGATCGGCGTCTTCATGTCGGGCGGCGAGAGTTGGGCGATGACCGAGCCGTCGACGAACTCGACGAAGCTGTGGACGATCGACTGTGGATGGACGATCGCGTCGATCTGCGAGGCGGGGAGATCGAAGAGCCAGTGGGCCTCGATGACCTCGAGGGCCTTGTTCATCATCGACGCGCTGTCGATCGTCACCTTCTGGCCCATCGACCAGGTCGGGTGATTGAGGGCGTCCTTCACCGTCGCGTTTCGCACGCGGTCGGCCGACCAGGTCCGGAAGGGCCCGCCGCTTGCGGTGATGACCAGCCGCCGCACTTCGGCGAGCGAGCGGCCGCTTCGCAGGCACTGGGCGATGGCGTTGTGCTCGCTGTCGACGGGCAGCAACTGCACGCCGTGCCGCCGCACCGACTCCATGACGATCGCGCCGGCGGCGACGAGCGTCTCCTTGTTGGCCAAGGCGATGTCGCAGCCGCGTTCGATCGCGGCGAGCGTCGCCGGAATGCCCGCGGCGCCGACCATCGCGCCCATGACGATGTCGCCGCGCCGGGCGGAGCGCGTGACCAGTTCGAGGGCCGCGTCGGGCCCGCGATGGACGGTCGCGCCGGGCACGTCAATCGTCGTCGACGGATCGGCGACGGCGATCGACGGCACCGCGAACTCGCGGCCCTGCTCGCTGAGGAGCGTGCCGTTCGAATGGCCGGCCAGGCCGACCACCGTGAACGGCGGCGCTTCGCCGGCCACGCGGGCGCATTCGTTCAGGTGACGCACGACGGCCAGCGTGTTGGTGCCGATCGAACCGGTCGACCCCAACACGATGAGCCGTCGTGGCGTCACGCGTTCACTGCCGCGATCACTCGTCATCGCCGCCACCACCGCCACCGGCCTTCGGGCCGGTCAGCTTGCGGATGCGGCCACCGTAGAGGGACCGGACCTTCGGCGCTGCCGGCGGCTGCGGCATCGGATCGGGCTTCGGCTCAGGCGCCGGAGCGACCGGGCGCGGCAGGCGACTCTCGCCGCCGTCGCGATTGCGGTTGCGGTCCCGGTCGCGGTCCCGATCCCGGTCGCGATTGCCATCACGGTTGTTGCCACGGCCGCGCTCATCGCGAGGCGGACGGCGATCGCCGCCCTGTGGAGGAGCGCTCGGCGTCGGTGACGGCCCACCGGCTCGGGCGTTGCCCGACTGCGGCGCTGCGCCATCGCGATCACCGCCACGACCGCGACGACGACGACGACGTCGACGGCGACCGCCGCCTTCACCGCCCTCGCCACCGTCGCCGCCCTCACCTTGCGCCGTCGACGCGCCGGACTCGCCGCCCGCATCGTCGTTCGCATCGGACTCGGGGCCGCCCTCATCGCCGTCGTCGTTGTCGCTTCCCTCAGCGGGGCCGGTGGAAGCGGAACCGTCGGCGTTGTTCGGCCGGCCGCCATCGCGATCGCCATCGCGGCCTCGACCGCCGCGGCGCCGACGACGGCGTCGCCGCCTCGGTCCGCCCTGGCCGTCGTCGCCCTCGGCGCCATCGCCATCAGACTCGCCATCCGATTGGCCATCGGACTGACTCGCTCGCTGGGCAGGAGCCCGCTGTGTCGGCGGCGGCGGCGGAGGTGGCGGCGGGGCGTACCACGCCTTCACCATGTCGACCTGTTCGCCGGTCAGCTTGGTCATGTGCGACTTCACCTCGACGCTGTGCTCGGCGAGCTTGGCGAGGAGTTCCTTGCTGGCGACGCCGAGTTCCTTCGCGAGAAGGTAGACGGCCATCGGGTCCGACGGCGGCGGCGGAGGCGGCGGGGGAGCCGCTTCGACGACGGCCATCTCCTGCGACGTGCCATCACCCTCGTCACGTCCACCGCGACCGCGGCGACGACGACGACGACGACGGCGTCCGCCCTCGCCAGCCTCGCCCGCATCACCCTCGGCAGCGCCGGGCGCGACGCCGGCCGGTGCGGCCTTCGCCGCGGCGGCCGCCTGCTTCGCCTGCTGCTGGGCGCGCTGGGCTTCGACCTTTCGTTGACGTCGCTCCTCTTCGATCGCCTCGGCGATCGTCGGCTCGTCCTCGTCGGGTTCGGCGTCGGGCAGATCATCGAAGGTCCCCGAGAGGATCATCGCGGTGGTGTCCGCCGGCTGCGACTTGCGGCGACGGCGACGGCGACGACGGCCTCCGCCGCCGCGCTCGCTCTCCTCCTCCTCGCCATCGTCCTCCTCGCGGTCGTCGACCTGCGACCGTTCGGGCAGTTCGAGCGGAAGCTCCTCAAGGACCGGCTTCGGAAGCCGCGGCAGTCGATCGAGCTCGACATCAGCGCCGCGCTCGTCGTACGCGTAGAGGTCGACGCGGTCGATCGGAATCGCCTCGCTGATGCGGACATCCACGCGCTTGCCGGTCGTGCGCTCGAGGTCATACAGCGCCCGACGCTTCGCCGAGAGCAGCACCGACGCGACGCGCACCGAGCAGACCATCTCGACGCGGTGAATCATGTTCGCGGTCAGGAGGAACTCGACCTGACGCAACTGGTCGGCCGCGACCGTCTCGGGCTTGCGGATCTCGCCGAGTCCCTGGCAGTGCGGGCAATCCATGAAGTGGGCGCGGCGGACGCTCGGACGCATGCGCTGTCGCGTCATCTCGAGCACGCCGAACTCGCTGATCGGCACGACCGTCGACTTCGCCCGATCGCGCTTCAGGGCGTTGCGGAACCGGTCCTCGATCTCGTGGCGATGGCGCGGCGAGCGCATGTCGATGAGGTCGTTGACGATCACGCCGCCGAGGTCGCGCAGGCGAAGCTGGCGGGCGATCTCCTCGACCGCCTCGACGTTGGTCTGGTACGCGTTCGTCTCGCTGTCGCGGGCCGAGCGGCTGCGACCGCTGTTGACGTCGATGGCCACGAGGGCCTCGGTCTGGTCGATGACGAGCGCGCCGCCCGACGGAAGCGGCACGATGCGGCTGTGCAGCTCGTGAATCTGCCGCTCGACGTCGAAGTTGTGGAAGAGCGGAATCGGCCGATCCCAGAAGAGGACCCGCGGCGCCGAGCGCGGCGAGACGACCTGGAGGAACGCCGTTGCCTTGCGGAACGCATCCTCGCTGTCGACGACGATGCCGTCGACGTTCTCGTCCGCCATGTCGCGGATCGTGCGGATCAGGAGATCGCCTTCGCTGTAGAGAAGGCAGGGCGCGCCGGTCGTGTCCATCCGCTTCTTCATCACCGCCCAGAGACGGGTGAGGTAGGCGAGGTCACGCGACAGCTCGGTCTTGGTCTTGTCGAAGCCCGCGGTGCGGAGGATGAAGCCGAAGCCCTCGGGCAGGTCGAGCTGGTCGAGGATCTTCCGCATCGCGCGGCGCTGGTCCTCGTCCTCGACCTTGCGGGAGACGCCGACGCGATCCATGTCCGGCATCATCACCATGAGGCGGCCGGGGATGCTCAGGTAGCTCGTGAGGGTCGGGCCCTTGTTCGAGATGCCTTCCTTCAGCACCTGAACGAGGACCTCCTGGCCCTTCTTGAGCGCCTCCTGGATGAGCGGACGCTCGCGGCGGGGGATCTTGCGGCCCACGCGCTCGGTGCGCTCGCGGCCGGGGAAGTACTTCGGGTGAAGGTCGCTGACGTGGAGGAAGCCGCTGGCGCCCTCGCCGAAGTCGACGAACGCGGCCTGGATGGCCGGCTCGACGTTCGTGACGCGGCCCTTGTAGATGTTGCCGACGTTCGTGGTCGCGCCGTAGCGCTCCATGAAGAGGGCTTCGACGCGGCCGTTCTCGAGGATCGCGATGCGGCACTCGTCGTCGGGGACGTCGTTGACGACCATGAGCTGCTTGATGCCGCGCCGGTCTTCCTGCTTGGTCTCCATGCGGCGGTCTTCGGTGCGGCGCGAGCGATCGTCGCGGCCATCGCGGCCATCACGATCCCCACGGCCGTCGCGACGGCCGCGGCCACGGCGCCGGCGGCGACCGCGGCGGCCGCCCTCGTCGCCCTCGCCGTCGGCGGACTCGCCCCCAGCCTCGCCCCCAGCCTCGTACCCAGCTTCGCCGGTCGCCTCGCCGTCGGCGGACCGTTCGTCCTGTTCGTCGCTGCCCGACTCGTCCTCGTCGCCTTCGTCCTCGCCGTCCTCGTCGTGGTCGGCATCGTCATCATCGTGAGCGTCGTCGCGATCCTCGTAGGAATCGTCGTCGCCCTCGGCATCGTCGCTGCCGTCGTCATCAGCGCCGCCCGGGGAGACGCTCGCCTCCACGTCGCTGCGGGGCAAGCCGACGGGCTCGACGCCCTCGAACGCGTCGGCGTCAAAGGTGGAGCCGGAGTCGAACTCGTCGCCCTCCTCGTCGCCCTCCTCGTCGCCCTCCTCGTCGCCTTCCTCGTCGTGCTCGTCGGCGTCGTCACTCGCGTCGCGAGCGTTCGCGTCGTCGTGGTCGCTCGTTGGGCCCTTCGAATCGTTCATCGCAGCGCGGCGTCCGCGGCGCGGGGTCTCATCGTCAGCGCCGCCGTCATTGGTCATGTCGTTGGTCATGTCGTTCACGGTCCTGCAGTCCTTCCATGTGGTCCGCTCGACGGGCCAGCCGCGCGGAGGCGCGGGTGCTCGCTGGGCGGGACGCCTCGGACCGGGACCCGGACGATTCACGACGCAGACGGAAGCTTCGGCCCTCACCGGAAGCGGCGCCGACGACATCGGGCCGACGCGCGGTGCGCATCGGCGGAAGCGTTGGGGCCGGGTTTCGCGGAAGACGCTGAAGTGTCAGCAACGGGAGTTCTCGTCCGGGCCGCGCACGGGTCGTGCTGGGCAATCCCGCATCAGGCGAGCTTTGGGAAGCGGTGCTCTGGGATGCGCCCCTCAGGTGTGGGGCGCCAGGGGAAGCGAATCGCTCCCGCGTTGTGGTGGGGGGGAACGCTCGTCGCGCTCACCCGCTCCGGTCCAGAGGCCTGTGCTCGGGGTGCCGGCGAAGCCCGCCGGCCCGAGGTTGGTTCGTGTGGTTGTGTCCGGGGCCTGTCGGAGATCGCTCGGGGAGCGATCCGCCAACGGCTTCCGGGGTCAGTCGATCGCGGAAATTCGTCTTCTCGTGGCGGAGGCCGTTGCGGGCCAGCCGCCCCGAATCGAGCCTGCCGCCGCCGCCAGAGGCGAGGGTGGCGTCGCTCGAGGTTGTTCGTGTCCACGGCCGAATGGTCGCTCGCGGTGAGCGGGATCCGACAGGGGACGGCGAAAGTGTACGGAAAGGGAGAGGGGACGGCAAACCGAAGGGACGGGTGCCGGAGAACCACAGAGGCAGAGAGGGAGCACGGAGGACGGAAATGGGGCTCCAGGGGTACTGAGCGATGGCAAGGGGCGATCGAGCCAATTTCCGAGCGTCCCACACCGGCCCGCTGTCCCCCGTCCTTCGTTGCATCTCCTCGTTGTCCCTCGCGATGCCTGCCCCCTCAGGTTGGGGCCACTGTGGCTCGCCGCTTCCCCCTCACGCACACCGCCGCGCGAAGGGTGAACCTTCGCGCGGCGGGTGGTCTCCACTTCGAATGGATCGATGGCCGCGATCAGCCCGGGCAGTTTCCCCACGCCCCAAGCAGGGCGGCGAGGTCGGCGGCGTCCACGACGTTGTCCTGATTGATGTCGGCGGCGTCGTTGCTCGTTCCCCAGGCGCCGAGCAGGATGCTCAGGTCGGCGGCGTCGACGGTGCCGTCGTCGTTCTGGTCAGCCAGGCAGTCGACGACGTCGGGCGACTGCTCGTTCAACTCGTCGGGCGGAATGTCCCCCCACTGCGGGCCGCTGTGCACGGCCGGGTCGTAGTTCGTCGAGTTGCGAAGCATCGCCAGTCGGCTTCCGCCGGGGAGGCCGTTGAAGGGCGAGGCGTTGTCGAAGGTCCAACCCGGGGTGGCGGACGTCGGCTTGTAGACCTTGAGGATGCCGCCGGTCGAGACGTAGAGACGGTCGTCCGAGATCGAGATCGAGTCGATCGCGCCGAGGCTGACCGGATAGATCGTCGGTCCCGAGATCAGGTTCGGCTTGATGCCGTAGAGCGTGTTCGAGGCGTCGGTGTGGATCCACGGGAAGCCGCTCGTCGGATCGACGATGACCTCGCCCTCGCCCGACATCGGCACGGTGACCGGGATCGTGACGGTGAGCTGGAGGGCCATCGTGTCGGCGTTGACCTTGGCGAGCTTCCGCTCGGGCACGGAGAGGATCCAGACCGCGTTGTTGTCGTCGTCGACGGCGATCGCCGAGGGCTCGGGAATCGTCGAGAGCGTGCCGACCGGGCCGCCGTCGCCGTCGAGCTTGTGGAGGACGCCGGAGGTGTCGAAGGCGAAGATCCGGTTCTTCCCCGACCAGTCCATTCGCACGAGATTCATCGGTGACGCATCGATGATCGTCATGTCGCCGGTGGTGAGGTCGAGCGTCCGCAGCCGCGACGAGGTGCCGACGATGATCGACTTCGCGATGACGAGCCCGCTTGTGCCGTCGGGGTGGAGAATGACGTCCGAGACGGTGAGGGACGGCGAGATGCCGACCTCCGGGATCATCGCGCCTTCCGACCCCTCGAAGGGGATCGGATCGAGGATCTTGATGGTGCCGCCGCTCTGGGCATCGTTGGTGCTCAGGAACGACACGCCGTAGAGCGGCCGGATCGCATGGAGCGCGTCCATGAGCCGGAGCTTTCCGCCTTCGACGAAGATCTTCGTCATGTTGTGCAGGCCGTGGCCGTCGATCCAACCCGTGATGGTGGTCGGCGTGTACTCCTTGTTGGAGTAGTCGCTTTGCGTGGCCAGGCTCGAGTCGTTGTTGGGATCGCGGTAGCGAAGGATCCGCGTGCCGCCGCTGCGGTAGGAGCGGGTCAGCGTTACGGCGTGCCCGCCGCCGCGGGCGTAGATCGGATTGCCCTTCAGCGTGCCGACGTTCGTGTACTTGCCGTAGGTGAACGAGACGATCCAGCCGCTGCAGGCGAGCTGGGTCGCCGTCGCCTGGCCGGGGGTGTACTCGGAGGTGACGTACTTCGTGGTGCGCTTGAGGAGCGTCCCGTACACGAGTGACGCGTAGGAGTCGCTGACGCAGCAGGTCGTGCCGTCCTGGGCGTCGGTCTGCATCAGGCCGCCGATGAAGTTGATCCAGTCCGTCACGTAGCTGTATTGAGCGCTCGACATGTAGTCGGCGGGGGGCAGGCCGCCGATGGGGAAGCCGTGATTGGCCGCGTAGGCGAAGAGGTTGAAGCAGGAGGTCGGAACGCAGAACATCGCGCCGCTCCCCGCCACGCCGACACGCCTCTGGTCGATGTCGGTCATGTGGGTGATCTTGTAGTCGTAGATGCTCGCGTTGACGTAGGTCTTGTTCGGTACGTCGGCGTGGGCGGCCGTGGCGAGCAGGGCCGTGGCGGCTGCCGAGAGGCAGGCGGCCCGAAGTGGGTGGTTCGAGGTCATGGCGTTCCTTGCGTGGTCCTTGGCGCGATTGCCCAAATGCTGTGCTGTGCGGTGTACCGCGGCGCGAGCGGCGGTCGCCCCCATGAGGCGCGACCGGCGTCCCGTTTCTCCGGACAATCCTGCCGGATTCGAAAAAAACGCCCTTCGCCGGGGCGTCGCGTTGCGTTCGCACCGCGGAATGGCCCCCCGGGCTTCGCTATTCCCCCAGCCACCCGCCGAGATTGCCCGGGTCGATCTTCCGAAGTTCGTCGCGGAGGTAGTTCAGGACCTGCCGCTCGCTGTCGAAGGAGCCGACCTTGCGGGCCAGTCGCTCGCAGTGATCGATGTCCACCGCGCGGATCACCCGCTTGATGAGGGGGATCTGCGACGGGACCAGGGAGAGTGACCGGAAGCCGAGGCCGATCAGGAGCATCGTGTACAGCGCCTCGCCGGCGATCTCGCCGCAGATGGAGACGTCGATGCGGGCCCGGCGCCCGGCGCGGAGCACGGTTTTCACGAGCTGCAGGACCGCGGGATTCGCGCCGGAGTAGAGGTGGGCGACCTTCTCGTTGCCGCGGTCAACCGCGAGCGTGTACTGGATCAGGTCGTTGGTGCCGATCGAGAAGAAGGCCGACTCGGCGGCGAGCGTCCGGGCCATCAGCGCGGCGCTGGGGACCTCGACCATGATGCCGACGGGCACGTCATGGCGGCAGGGGACGCCCTCCTCCTCGAGCTCCTCGATCACGTCGCGGAGGATGAGCTTCGCCTCGCGCAGCTCCATCACCGTCGAGACGAGCGGGAACATGACCTTGAGCGGCCCGTGCACGCTCGCCCGCATGATCGCCCGGAGCTGGGTCTTGAAGATGCCCTTGTTCTGGAGGCAGTAGCGGATGCTGCGGAGGCCGAGGAAGGGGTTGCGCTCCGGCTCGACCGCCCGCTGCTGGGTGTACTTGTCGGCGCCGAGGTCGAGCGTCCTGATCGTCAGCGGCCGGCCGCCTAACAGTTCGATCGTCTTCGTGTAGGCCCTGTAGTGGTCCTCCTCGCTCGGCTCGTGGGCCGCGGTGAGGAAGAGGAACTCGGTGCGGTAGAGGCCGACGCCGTCACCGCCGTTGGCGAGCACGCTCTCGACCTCGTGCGGGAACTCGATGTTGCCCAGGAGCCTGATCTTCGTGCCGTCCCTCGTCTCGGCCGGCAGCGAGGCGAGCTCGCGCAGGCCGGCCCGGAACTCGCTGTAGCGCTCCTGCTGCAGGCGATACTGGGCGATCTGGTTCGCGTCCGCCCGCGCGACGACGACGCCGGTGTCGCCGTCGACGATGAGCATGTCGCCGTCCTCGACCGAGGTCGAGAGCCCCTGGCAGCCGACGACCGCGGGAATGTCGAGGGCTCGGGCGACGATGGACGTGTGGCTCGTGCGCCCGCCGAGATCGGTCGCGAAGCCGAGAACCTTCTTGCGGTCCATGCCCGCGGTCTGGCTGGGCGTCAGCTCGTGGGCCACGATGATGACCGGTTCGGCGAGCTTCGAGAGCCGTCCCTCCGTCTCGCCCATCAGCTTGCCGAGGACGCGCCGATCGAGATCGATCACGTCGTTCGCCTTCTGCCGGAACATCTCGTTGCCCATCGACTGGAACTGGACGATGAGCTGCTTGAACTGCTCGGCCACCGCGACTTCGGCGTTCACGAGCTGCTGCTCGATCCGCTTCCGCATCGGGTTGACGAGCGAGCGGTCCTTCAGCAGGCCGATGTGGAACTCGAAGATCTTGGCCGGCTCGGCCCCGAGCTGGGCGTTGGTCCGGTCCTTGAGGGCGACGAGGTCCGCGACGGCGGCGGCAAGCGCGGCGTCGAGGCGAGCGAGTTCCGCTGGGGCCTCGTCGGGTCGGAGCGTCCAGTGGGGGACGTGCTGTTCCGCCTCGCCGAGCACAAACGCTCGACCGATCACGATGCCCGGAGAGACAGCGATACCGCGGATCAGTTGCATGTTGACGAGCCGATCTGGCGGTCGGCGGCGCCCCGGAAGCGGTGCAGCCCGTGCGACCACGAGAGACCGGCAGTCTACAGCCAAGGGCGTCGAGGGGGCCCCTGTGCGTCCGCCGCAGCGGGGCCGCGCGGAGTAGACTCGCCGCACATGAGCGGCTCCTTCGTAACGGTTGTTTCGGGCTTGCCTCGTTCCGGCACCAGCATGGCGATGCAGATGTTGGTGGCCGGCGGGATTCCCGCCCTGACCGACGGCCTGCGTTCGCCGGACGCGGACAATCCCCGGGGCTACTTCGAGTTCGAGCGCGTCAAGGCGCTGCGTACCGACAAGACATGGCTCGACGATGCGATGGGAAAGGTCGTCAAGGTCATTCACATGCTGCTGATGGAGCTCCCTGACGACCGCGAATACCGCGTCGTCTTCCTCGATCGCGATCTCCGCGAGGTCGTCAAGAGCCAGGCGACGATGCTCGGCCGGAGCGGGAAGTCGGGAGGCGGCCTCCCCCCGGAGCGCCTCATCGCGGTCTACGAGAGCCAGCTTCATCAGGTCCGCGCCTGGCTCGCGGCCCGTCCCAACTTCAGGGTGCTGCGCGTTCCGCACGCCGGGCTCATTCGCGAGCCGGCGCCGCACGCCAAGGCCATGAACGAGTTCCTCGGCGGCGGGCTGGCCGAGCCCGCGATGGTCGCTGCGGTCGATCCCTCGCTGCACCGCAATCGCGCCTAGCGGCGGTCACACCGGCGCGAGTCCCTTGCGCTCCGCGAAGGCGGCGGGGCCGTGCGGAAGGTCCGCAGGTCGTTCGCCTGCCGTTGCGATGAGCCGCGCCGCGCCGCTGCGCATGGCGGCGCCGGTGACGCGATCGCCGCCGGCCTCGGCGATCACCGCGAGCCAGCGGTGGGCGTCGATGTTCGACGGATCATGCTGCAGTGCGATGCGCACGCTCGTCGCGGCATTGGTCGTGTCGCCGTACCAGGCCAGCGCGGCGCCGAGGACGACGTGGGTCTCTGGCTGGGCCTGGGAGATCTCAAGCGCCTCGAGCGCGTGGTTCGCGGCGTCCTCGAAGCGACCCAACGCAAGCGACGCGCGGGCCAGGCCGGCAAGCGCCATCGGGTCGCGGCGATTGCGCCGAGACGCCGCCTCGTAGTGTCGCAGCGCCGGCTCGTGCTGCCCGACCGCAAGATGCACGCCGGCGATGGCGACATGAAGCTCCGGGCGAGCCGCGGCCACGGACTCGAGCGACGCAAGCGTGCTCGCCGCCCGCGGATCGCCCGCGAACCCGAGCGCCGCGGCGAGGAGGAGCCGCCCCTCGACGCTCTCCGGCTCGTGGGAGAGAAACGCATCGATGACACGGGCCGCGTCGGCGAATCGCCCGATCGACAGCAGGCAGTTGGTGAGGCAGGTCGCGTAGCGCGTCTCGGCCGGGCGGTCGGCGACCAGACGCTCGAAGTGGGGGATGGCCTCGGCGGGCCTGCGCCGGAACATCAGGGCCACGCCGAGATTGAACAGGCTCTCGCGTCGCACGAGTTCGAGTTGCCCCTGAATGTCCTCGGGCAGCGCGGCCATGTAGCCGAGATCGACAAGCTGCTGCAGCGCATCGGCCGCCTCGAAGGGATCCTGTCGAAGGTCAGGCGGGTGAAGGCCGGCGTCGCCGTCGACGGACTCCCACGATTCGATCCGCTCGGGCACGGCGCCGGTCAGGACCTCGTTGAGGACGCGGCCGTCCCAGTCGCGGCCGGCCGGAAGTCCGAGTAGGGCGAGCGCCGTCGGCGCGACGTCGAGAATCGTCGGCGAGGCGATCGGAACGCGGCCGCGAATGCCCGGTCCGGAGAGGACGAGGATGCCCAGCGGCCGATGCCAACTCGACTCGAGCTCCGCGCGGCGCTCTGGCGGAAGATCGACGAGCGTCGGGCGCAGCTCGCCGCTGTGAAAGCCGTGGTCGGAGAGGAGGATGACTGTCGTCTCCGGTCCCGCTGCGGTGAGCAAACGGCCAAGCGACTCGTCGTGCCACTGATAGACGTGATCCATCACGTCGCCGAAATGCCCGACGTCGCGCTCCTCGACATGGGCCATGCGCGGCCGCCGATACTGCATGAAGTGGTGGCCGGTCGTGTCGATGGCGTCGAAGAAGACCATCGTGAGATCCCACGGCTCGGCGTCGCGCATGGCGACGATGGCCGCGCGCTCAATCCCGATCGCACTGGCCATGAGCTTGCGGAGCGTGGCGATGCGCGGGTCGTTGGCCGGAAGCCGCTCGATCGAGGGAACGAGGGATTTCAGCACCGCCGGCGGGAATGCCCTGGCGCGCTGCCGCGCGGCGCGGATGTCCTCGATGCGATGCGCGGGATGCACGGTGCCCTGCGGCAACGGCCACTCGTCGTTCGCGCCGGCCGGCTCTCCCTCGTGCAGGAGATTCGTGGTGACGGATCCGCGGATCGGCTCGGCGGGATGCGATGCGTACCAGCCGATGACGTTCGTCCGCAGCCCTGCCTGGGAGAGGATGTTCCAGATCGCCTTGCACTTTCGCGAGGTGCTGCTCGAGACTTGGAGGCCCGAACCGTCCGGCTTCGGCTCGACGAAGTTCAGGATGCCATGCTTGTCGGCGGTCTTGCCGGTGGCGATCGAGCTCCACAGGAGCGGCGAGAGCTTCGGCTCAAGGGTCCCCAGATCCGATCGCGAGCCATGGTCGATCAGCCGCCGCAGATTCGGCATGGCGCCGCGGGCGAGCAGTCGGTCAATGACAATCCAGTCGGCTGCGTCCCAGCCGATCAGGAGAACGCGGCGTGCGGTCCGGTCGGGCATAGCGGGGCGATGCTACCGCAGAAGCCGAGCGGGGCGGGCGGGCTTCGGTGGAAGCCTTGGGGCAGAAAAAAACGAGGGTGACCCATTCGGGCCACCCTCGCTGTGTCTTGTCGCCACGGAAGCCAAGGCTTCAGTGGAGAGATTCTGAATTAGGCGCGACGACGACGGCCAGCGAGGCCGGCGAGGCCGAGGAGGGCAACCGCGCCCGGAGCCGGGACGACGGTGATGCCAGCGCCCGAGTTCTCGTAGCTGACGTAGGCGAGCGTACGGGTCGTGATGGCCGAGCCGATGTCGATGGCCATGTAGCCATAGTTGGTCGCGCCGCCAGCGGTCTTGAAGCGGAAGCCGAAGTAGTTGCGGGCGTTCAGCGTGTACGCGCCGATGCCGGAGGCAGTCGCGGCGCCGCTCTGCCAGATGCCGGTCGCGGCGTCAACCACGGCGCCAGCGCCGAGGTTCGAGGTGCCGGTGCCGCCGGTGGTCTGGAAGTAGCCGCTCGGCATGTCGGTCGAGTTGCTGAAGAAGCTCATGCTGCTCGAGCTCCACACGTTGATGTCCCAGCCGGGGACCGTGCTGCCGCCGCCAACCGAGCCACCGTTGTTGGCGCCGGTCTCGACGTTCAGGTAGAGACCGTCGATGGTCGCACCAATGACGATGTTGTAGTTGGTGGTGATGACCGACGCGTTAGCGGCGGTCGCGGCGGCGGCCGTGGCGACGGCGGCGAGAGCGAAGTGCTTCGCAAGCTTGCTGTTCAGACTCATAGTCAGATTCTCCTCTGCCAAACCTTGGGTGGACGTGCCCCACGAATGGCGCACCGTCCTGCGGAACGGAACACGAAGCTGGGTAAATGCCCAGCACACAAAGCTAGATGTCCCCGTTTCCCCGGAATGGCGGAAGAACCGCCCTATAGAGGAAGGCCGTCGAGCGGCCCTTCTCTCCCTCGGGGCGGATCATGAACCATGCTGGGGCAAAATCAAGGGGTAAATACCGCGCATTCTCTTTTGTTGCAGCCATTTGGCTCCCAAGCCGGTCCCAGCTTGTCATCCACTGACCGGGGAAGTGAGGCCGACATGATGAGGCGAGGCGGCATCTGCGGGGAGAGGGGTCGGCATGTACCTCCCTTGCACACGGCTCTCCGGCTCGAATCTGAACTCCTGTTGGGGAGCCACCAGGCAAGTGGCGACTGCGATGATTCGATAGAACGTACGCCACGTGGTCCTTCGCGGACCCTTCCTGCACCTGTGCCATGACTCCAGACCCTGACCCGCACGCCTCCGATCGGCCCATGACGGCGCTTCTCGCCGCCGCGGCCAAGGGTGACGAGGCAGCCGCGAGCGAGCTGCTTCCGCTCCTCTATCGCGAGCTGCGGTCACTTGCCGAATCGAGACTCCGGCGTACGCCGCCCGGTAACACGCTTCAGGCGACGGCACTGGTGCACGAGGTCTACCTCCGGCTCGTCGGCAAACCGGATGCGGCCTGGGAAGGACGAGGCCACTTCTTCTTCGCCGCCGGCCGGGCGATGCGCGACATCCTGGTCGAGCGGGCGCGACGGCGCACGAATCGAACCAAGCGCGAGGCGGGTAGGGCCATCGACCCGGGTCTCCTCGTTGATCCCCTGGGCGCGCCCGACGATGAGCTCCTCGCACTGCATGAGGCGATGGAGCTCCTCCGCGAGCGCGACCCGCGCAAGCACGAGCTGGTGCTGCTGCGGTTCTTCGGCGGCCTCGACTTTGCGACGATCGCCGAACTGCTGGGCGTGAGCGAGCGAACGGTCGAGCGCGACTGGCGCTTCGCGCGAGCCATGCTCCATGAGTCGCTGACCCGCGGCGCCGAGGACCTCGCCAGCGATGGCTGACCACGATCCGCACGCGGCCGATGACGTCGAGGCGATCTTCCACGAGGTGGTGGACCTTGATCCGCCGTCCCAGCGACAGCGCCTCGCCGAACGCTGCAGGGAGAACCTGACGCTCCGGGCCAGGGTCGAGGCGCTCCTCGAGCACGACCGCGGCGCCTCCAGCGCGTTTCTCGCCGGCGCGAAGGAGCCGCTGAGCGCCTTTCCCGACGGGATGCCGGAGCGCATCGGGCGCTATCGCATCATTCGCCTGCTCGGTGAGGGCGGCATGGGCGTGGTGTACGAGGCTGAGCAGGACAATCCGCGGCGAGAGGTGGCCCTGAAGCTGATGCGAAGCGCCTTCGGCGGCCGCTCGCTCATCGCCCGCTTCGAGCGCGAGGCGGCGGCGCTGGCGAGAATGCGGCACCCCGGGATCGCCCAGATCTACGAGGCCGGCAGCGTGACCGATGTCCGCGGCGGCTGCACGCCCTACTTCGCCATGGAGCTTGTTCGCGGAGCGCCGCTCGACCAGTTCGTGCGGGAGCGAGGTCTCACGGCGCGGCAGGTCCTGGCGCTCGTCGCGGAAATCGCTGAGACCGTCCAGCATGCCCACGAGCAGGGCGTCGTTCATCGCGACCTGAAGCCGGCCAACATCGTCGTCGAGGCCGCAGGTGACGCCGCGCCCCGGCCGAAGATCCTCGACTTCGGCATCGCACGCATCGCCGAGCCGGAGGGCTCCGCGGAGATGAGCCTTCGCACCGACGTGGGCCAACTGTTAGGCACGATTCCCTACATGAGCCCCGAGCAGGTGGCGGGCGACTCGAGCCGCATCGACGCGCGGACCGACGTCTATGCCTTGGGCGTCGTCCTCTTCGAGCTGCTGGCCGGACGGCTTCCGCTGGATCTTCGCGGTCGCCCCATCGCCGAGGCGGCGCGGATCATCCATGACGAGGATCCGACGCGACTGAGCGCCGTGAGTCGGATCTTCCGCGGCGACGTGGAGACGATCGTCGGGACGGCCATGGAGAAGGAGCCGGGTCGCAGGTACCCGAGCGCCGGAACGTTCGCCGCCGACATCCGGAGGCACCTGAGCCACACGCCGATCCTCGCCCGCCCGTCGAGCGGCATTGACCAGCTCCGGAAGTTCGGACGGCGCCACCGCACGCTGGTGGCCTCCGCGGCGCTGGTGCTGTTGGCGACGACCACGGCGGCGCTGGTCAGCACCAGCGCGTGGTTCCGGGCGGAGCGCGAGCGGGTGTCGGCAGAACGCCGATACGAAATCGCGAGCGAGCTTTCCGACCTCATCCGACGGGACGTCATCGAGTCGCTGCAGACGTTTCCCGGGACCCGCCAGGTGCGGCTCGGGATCCTCAAGAAGGTCACGCCGTTCTACGAGGAGCTCGCCCGCGAGCGCCCCGACGATCCCGCTCGCATCCGCAACGCGTGGCTGAGCCTCATTGCGCTGGGCCGCGAGTATGAGATCGTCGGCGAGATCGAGCTCGCCCGCGGCACGCTGCGCCAGGGTGAGGCCGCGATCCGCAATGCGCTCACCCGCAAGGACACCAAGGCCTTCCGCGAGGACCTGGCCACCGCGCGCTTCTATCAGGGATGGATCGAGTACCGCGGCGGCGATCGGGCGCTGGCGGGGTCGATGTACCGCGATTCGATCGAGCTGCTGCGTCCGGTGGTTGCCGCGGACGGACAGCAGTCGTCCGCGGGGGAGAAGCTCGCCCTCGCGTACCGCCGGCTCGGCGACCTTCTCAACGAGTCAGGCGACGGAGTCGGCGCGAAGGCGGAGTATCTCCGGGCGCTCGCCATCGACGAGGCCCAGGCCGCGGTGCAGCCGAATTTGGCTTCCGTGCAGATGAACCTGACGCGCACGTGGCGCCGGCTCGGGCAGATCGCCCGACAGAACGGTGAACTCGATGATGCGATGGACTGGCTGCGCCGAACGGTCGAGCGCCGCGAGGAGATCATCGCCCGCGAGGAGCCCAACAACGAATCGGAGCACAACCTCTCCGTTGCCCTTCAGGACCTCGGCGCGGTTCAGCTCGAGGCCCGCGATGTCGGGGCGGCGGCGACGCTCCGCAGAGCCGTCGACGTGAGCCGTCGGGTCCTCGACCACGACCCCACCGATGCCCTGGCGAGACAGGAGCTCGCAATCTGCCTCGCGCAGCTGGCTTCGGCCCAGCTTCGCTCGGGAGCGACCGATGATGCCGTCGCTTCCGCGACCGAGTCCCTTCTCATCGTCCACCAGATGACGGCCCGCCACGACCCGCCGACCGCTCACCTTGCCGTGGCCGCGTCCATCCTGGTCGACATCGAGCCGGCGGAGCTTCGTCAGCCCGGCGAGGCGCTCGCTCTCGTCGAGCGGGCGATCGAGCAGAGCGGCGGCAGCGATCTCGCGATGTGGCTGACGAAGGCGAAGGCCCTGCACATGCTCGGTCGGGCCGACGAGGCCGTCGCCGCCCAGAGCCGCGCGATCGAGATGATCGGCGCCGCCGACCGGCGCCGCCGGACCGAGGCCGAGGCGGCGCTTGCGACCTATCGCGGCGCTAGCGTTCCCTGACGAGCCGTTCGCCGCGAAGCCCGCGCTCGAGCTCCGCGAAGCTCACCGCCTCGTCGCGGTCCCGGTCGAAGCCTAACAGTTCGTTCTTCCATCTCGCCGGCATCTCCGACGGCTCGATGATGCCGTTGCCGTTCGCGTCGAATCGCCGCGTCTCGTCGATGAGGCGCTCGGCGCCGCGTCCCGCGACGCCGCCGCGGGTCGCCTCGACGTGGGCCGCATAGGCGGCGCCGAGCGCGGGCTTGTCCGCCGCGTCAACGGCGACCGCGTTGAAGATGAGCGATCCCATCTCGTCGGTCGTCTGCTCGCCCCATTGAATGCGGGCCGGCGGCGAGTGCGGGTTGTTGGGGTTCGCGGCGCTGTTGTCGTAGGCGAGCTCGCCCGCCACGATCGTGCCGGCGGGAAGCCGCACGGGCGTGCGGTAGTCGTAGCGCAGCTGCCAGTCGAACTTCCAGCGCGGAAGATCGAGGAGGACGCGGCTCGTGCCGTCGGGAAATGTCGCCGTCGCCCTCGCGCTTCGGCACACGGTGTGGGCGTGTGCCCACACGGCGACGAGGTCGATGTCGGCGGGGACCCGCCACGTGTCGCGCAAGCGCCACTCGGCGTCGCCGGCGGGAATGTCGAGGCCCGCACGAGCGCCGAACTCGGCGGGAAGCTGGAACTCGAGGAGTTCCTTCGAGGGCTGCGATTCGGTGAACCACATGCCGACCCGCACCGTCGCCCGTTCCTCCTTCCCGCTCGGATGAAAGTGCACCTGAAGGACGAGGTCACTCCCCGGCGGCAGCGGCCGGCCGAGCCCGAGCGGCAATCGCTGGCCGCGCATGCCGACCGCCCAACCGCCCATCGGGATGCGCCGTTCGCGCTTCGCTTTGCCGGAGGCCTTGGTCTCGGGCGTGTCGAGGTAGAAGAGAACGTGGTGGACGACGGCGGGGGCGTCGGAGCGGATGTCGATCGCGCTCAGCCACCGCAGCGAATCGTTGGTGAGCGGAAGGGTGAAGTACTTGTAGATGTCGGGACCCGACGCGGGCACGACGAAGGGATGCTCCATCGTGACCTCAAGGTCCGGAACGCCGAGATGCCAGGTGGAGGCGAACGTCGGCGGCGCCTTCGCGGCATCGCCCTCGGGTGCACCGGCTTCGGCCCACGCTTCCAGCATCGCGATCTCGCCCTCGCTCAGGCGGCGGGCCTCGCGAAAGGTCTCCTCGCCCTCGGTTGCCGGCCATGGCGGCATCTGCCGGTCTCGGACGACCTCGGCGATCGTGCTCGCCTTTCGCTTCACCTGCTCATAGGTGAGAAGCGAAAAGGGTGCACCGCCGCCCGGGCGATGACACTCCGAGCACCGGGCGTAGACGAGCGCGGCGATGCCGTCCGACCAGGTCGGTTCGACAGCAGGTCCGCAGAGTGCTGCAACGGCGGCGAGTGTGGCGATCACAGCGTCAGCGTACGGTGAGTTCGCGGTCGTATGCCAGACGGTGTGGCCGGGCGCGCGTCTCAGCACCATCGGCTCCGCCACCAACAACGACGCCGGGCCCGCCCAGTGGGCAGGCCCGGCGA
This sequence comes from Phycisphaerales bacterium, assembly GCA_044220875.1. GTDB lineage: Bacteria > Planctomycetota > Phycisphaerae > Phycisphaerales > SM1A02 > JAEUIT01. The sequence continues at coordinate 56,689 of JBGAQH010000006.1, forward strand.
CCGTCGTTGCACTGCATTTCGGTCGAAGGGTCAGTTCCCGTCCTTGACCTCGAACTCGGCGTCAATGACGTCGTCCTTCTTGGCCTGACCGGTGGCACCCGCAGCGCCGCCCGTCGCGCCGCTGGCCGCGCCAGCGGCGTCGCCCGGGGTCGAGGCGACCTTGCTCAGCTCGTCCATGCAGCCGTAGAGCGTCTTCATCGCCGCTTCGATCGCGGCCTTGTCGTCGCCCTTGATCTTGTCCTCGAGGTTCGAGACCGCGGACTCGATCTTGCTGCGGGATTCGCCGGCCAGCTTGCCGCCGTGCTCGCTGAGCTGCTTCTTCGTCTGGTAGACGATGCCGTCGGCCTGGTTCTTCAGGTCGATCAGCTCGCGACGGGCCTTGTCGGCGGCGGCGTTCGCTTCGGCGTCGGTCTTCATCCGCTCGATGTCGTCCTTCGAGAGACCCGAGCTGCCGGTGATCTTGATTTCCTGCTTCTTGCCGGTGTTCCGATCGGTGGCGCTGACGTTGAGGATGCCGTTGGCGTCGATCGCGAACTCGACCTCGATCTGCGGCATGCCGCGCGGGGCGGCGCCGATGCCGGTGAGGTCGAAGCGGCCGAGGCTCCGGTTGTCGTTGGCGAACTCGCGCTCGCCCTGCAGGACGTGGATGGTCACCGAGGTCTGGTTGTCGGAGGCCGTCGAGAAGGTCTCCTTCTTGCTCGTCGGGATCGTGGTGTTGCGCTCGATGAGCTTGGTCATCACGCCGCCGAGGGTCTCGACGCCGAGCGAGAGCGGCGTCACGTCGAGGAGGAGCACATCCTTCACTTCACCCTGGAGGACGCCGCCCTGGATCGCGGCGCCGATGGCGACGACCTCGTCCGGGTTGATGCTGCGATCCAGCTCCTTGGTCTGGAAGATCTCCTTGGCGATTTCCTGGACCTTCGGAATGCGGATCGAGCCGCCGACGAGCACGACTTCCTGGATGTCGGTGGGCTTGAGCTTCGCGTCGCGGAGGGCCTGCTCGCAGGGACCGCGGAGTCGCGTGAAGAGGTCATCGCACATCCGCTCGAAGTTCGCGCGGCTGAGGGTCACCTGCAGGTGCTTCGGTCCGTTCTGGTCGGCGGTGATGAAGGGGAGGTTGACCGTCGTCTCCATCTGGGTGGAGAGTTCGATCTTGGCCTTCTCGGCCGCTTCCTTCAGGCGCTGGAGGGCCATCGCATCCTTCTTGATGTCGATGCCTTCCTTCTTGCGGAACTCTTCCGCGAGGTGCTCGATGAGCCGCTGGTCGAAGTCGTCGCCGCCGAGGTGGCCGTCGCCGTTCGTCGAGAGGACCTCGAAGACGCCGTCGCCGACGTCGAGGATCGAGACGTCAAAGGTACCGCCGCCGAGATCGAAGACCGCGATGCGGGCGTTCTTCTTCTTCTCGAGGCCATAAGCGAGGGCCGCCGCGGTCGGCTCGTTGATGATGCGCTCGACCTTGAGGCCGGCGATCTCGCCGGCGTCCTTGGTCGCCTGGCGCTGGCTGTCGTTGAAGTAGGCCGGGACGGTGATGACCGCCCGCTCGACCTTCTCACCGAGGTAGTCCTCGGCGACCTTCTTGAGTTCCTGGAGAATCATGGCCGAGACTTCCGGCGGCGTGTACTGCTTGCCGCGGATGTCGACCTTGACCAGCTCGCTCGGGCCGCCCACGACGCCGTAGGGGACGAGCTTCTCTTCGTGCTGGACTTCGTTGTGCCGGCGACCCATGAACCGCTTGATCGAGAAGACGGTGTTCTTGGGGTTGGTGACCTGCTGGTGCTTGGCCGCCTGGCCGACCAGCCGTTCGCCCTTATCGGTGAAGCCGACGACCGAGGGGGTGGTCCGGTTGCCGGAGGAGTTGATGAGTACCTTCGGCTGACCGCCCTCCATGATGGCCACCACGGAGTTGGTGGTGCCGAGGTCGATGCCGATGATCTTGCTGTTTGCCATGGGGGGTCCTTCTTTCGTCCGTGACAGCCGGTCTCGTGGAGTCCGCATCACCTGTGCCCCCTCGTGGGGGCCTGCGACAGCGGTCGCTCACCAGCGGTAGATTCCTCTCGAACTCGCCCGGGATGGTGCCCGAGGTCGGGCGTGGCAAGGCAACTCCGATGCCAGCCGAGCTTGAGCGTCGCACGGTCGAATCGGAAACGAGTTCCTGCTCGGCCACCGCTCAGAACCGTTTGTGGTCTCGTCGCGCGAACTCGAGCAGTCCACTGCGCGACTGCCTCAGTGCGTTCCCTCTCCAGAGGTCTGCCGTTCTGGCATGAGCGCGAACACCATCGAACACTCCGAGTACAGTTCGGTCGCGTGCTGGTCGATCGATCCGGCCTCGCCGTTCCCAACTCCCGACGAGGTTCTGGTGCCTTTTCCTGTCAGGCTGACCCGCTGCCCCGCCTCCCTCGCTGACTACCGCGACGCCATCGAATTGGTCGCGGACGCCACGCTCTGGGCGATGCGATATTGCGACCTCCTCGTGACAAGCGAGGGGGGTACCCGGGAGAAGTCCGATCTCAGCCCGGTGACCGCGGCCGACCTCGCCCTTCAGGCGATCCTGATCGATGGGCTGACGGAGCGGTTTGGGCCGATTCCGGTGGTGGGTGAGGAGTCGACGGCGGTGTTTACCGGAGCCGGCGGCGCTGACCTGCGGGAGCGGGTCGCGGGGCTCGTTCGGTTGGCTCGCCCGGGGCTCGCTACAGAGGGTCTCGATCGGGCGATCGACCGGGGCGGCGATGACGGCACCGGCGCGGAGCACTGGGTCATCGATCCGATCGACGGTACGCGCGGCTACCTTCGTGGCCAGCAGTATTGCGTCTGCCTCTCGCTCATTCGCGATGGCATTCCTGTCGTCGGCATTGCCGGATGTCCACGTCTCGGCGAGCGCGGGTGGCTGATGGCCGCGGTGCGCGGCGGGGGTGGAGCGCTCTGGCGGCTGGATGATCTTGGTGGTCGGCCGATTGTCCCGCGCGCGAGCGACCCCAATCGCGGCACCCTCGTCGCCTGCGAATCGCCTGGTGCGACGGATCGGGCTCGAACTCGCCTTCGACGAATGGCAGAGCTGATCGGCGGGCCGCTGATCGTTCGGCCCATGGAGAGCCAGTGCAAGTTCGTTCTCGTCGCGACCGGCGAGGCGGACGTCGCGATTCGACTCGCGTCGTTCGACCCTGCCAAGAACCGCGACATGGTGTGGGACTATGCGGGGGCCGTCGTTTTCGCGGAAGAGGCGGGTGCCCGGATGACCGACTGCGACGGCAACCCGTTGCGATTCGGCCGCGGTCGCGCGATCGATCGAAATCGGGGGATCATCTGCGCGCCTCAGTGGCTGCACGATCGCGTCATCGACGCGTGTCGCTCGGTCGATGTGGATTTCGACGTCCCGCTCGGCCCCCGCGCACCCGTGGCGACCACCGTCGTCCGTGGAGGCAGCTGACGTGGCCAGTCGGTCGGCTGAGGGCCGTGACGGCTGGGGGCCGTTGCGCGGCGCCCTGTACGCTCTTGCCGCGGCGGCCCTGCTGGTGCTGGCAGTGGGGCAGATCTTCACCGATCGGCATGAGTGGTCGCAGTGGCTATGGTGGACGCCGCGCTCCGTGCTCGCCGCGGCCGCGCTCCCGGGGGCAGTCGTGGGGGTGACGCGACGCGGCTGGGCGACATTGTGGGCCGTCGTCGGGCTCATTCCGCTGGCGACACTCCTCATCCGGGACATCGGTTGGAGAACGTGGAACCCGGCGCTTCAGGGACTGCACATCGTCCACTGGAACGCCAATTGGCCGGGCTCGACGGCTGGCGCAGTCCCCGCGAAACTCCTCCTTGATCGCAACGCCGACGTCGTCATCGTCTCCAATGCCTACAAGCTGCTCGCCGACGGGCGGGCGGAGGTGTGGCGCGAGCACGGCTACGAGATGCTGAACACGGGGACGTTTCTCGTCGCCTCGCGGTGGCCGCTGGTGGAGGCGCGGAACGTCAGCGGCAACGAGGGGCGCATCGTGGGGGTCATTCGCCTCGACATCGGCGGCACGCGGCTCACGATTTGCGCGGTCGACCTACCCTCGGACGCACGACTCTCGCGGATGCGGATCGCCGAGGAGCTCGCCGCGGAGACGCATCTGCCATCACCGGTCGAAGCGGATTGCGTCGTCGGCGACTTCAACATCACCCGCGGAAGCGCATCGATTCAGCGCATGTTCCCGGGATTCCGCGAGGCGTTCGACGTTGCCGGCGTCGGATACGGCGCAACCTGGCCCCGTCGGCTGCCGCTGCTCCAACTCGACCACATGCTCGTGAGCGGTCGGCTCGCGCCGCTGCAGTACCGGATCTTCGACCTTGGCTCGCGCGTGCATTGCGCCCACGAGATGGTTGTCCGGTGGCCCCTCGCCTCAGCCGACGCTTCGGTCGAACGGTAAGGTCGACTACTTGTCCGACGCGACCAGTTCCTTCCAGATCTGATCGAAGACGGCCGTCTGGGCATCGGACGGGATTTCGGGCAGCGAACCGAGCAGGGAGCCGTCCGTGTCATCAAACCAGGTGACCGCGAGGTCGCCGTGCAGGACATTGAGGCCGGTGCCGTGGTTGAAATCCGACTTCGTCCGCAGACCATCGGAGGCGAGCACAAACGAGTGGTCGCTCGAGAAGCGGTAGCGGTTGCCCGTCTCGGGGTCGATGTCGCCCCGGTAGTGGTAGTTGGCGAATGCCCGCTCTTCTGTGGCCCACGGATTCGAGATCGTCACCGCATAGCGCTCAAGCGTGTGTTCGCCACGGTGGCTCGGGCAGAAGAGACACCCGGCACAGTCGAGATAGTGGCCGGCATGGGGCAAGAGACGACCGAGTCCGTCGAACGCATTGGCGGTCGACGAGGTCGCCCCGGTGGTGATCGCCATCATCTCCGAATACTGCATCACATCGGGGCTTCCGAAGTAGCTCACCGGGAGCCGTTCGGCGTTGTCCGTCGAATAGACGGTTGTCGCGCACCCGATCTGGCGGAGGTTGAGGGCACAGTTCAGCTTGTTGGCCGTTTCGCGCACGGTGCGAAGTCCCGGCATGAGCAACGACGTCAGGACGACGACGATCATCAGCACGACCAGCAGCTCGATGAGGCTGAACGCGCGCAACCGAAGCGACCCAGTCGTCGGACGATTGCGTCCGGCGAGGTTCTGCTCTGACGTGAGACGCGAGGGAAATCGTCGCACGAACCAAAGGACCCCATGGCGCGGCGCGTCAGCGTCGCGGCGATGCCGAGGCTGGGGCCCCACAACTCGAAACGCCGTTATTCGGGCGTCCGCTGTCGCCTAGACAGCGCTCGAGCCGCGAGCCCCACACACAACCTGAGTCTACCTCCAAATCGGCACAAATCACCCAGAGAGTTCTTTTCGAGAAAAGAACCTAGGCTATAGTCGGGGTTCGGAGCCGACGGAGGGACGGCGATGGCTCCGCGATGAGGAAGTGGGAAAGCTCGTGGAGGTGTTCGTCGCGTGCGTCGACGCCGGGGTGACCCTCGGCCGGTGATGCCAGCGGGAAGTCACCCACTCAGCACCCTCCCCGATCGCGGTCATCTCGAGCCCGACGCCGGCGTCCGACGGTCGGTCTTTGTGGATTTCATGGGATTTGCGGACGCAAGTCGTCCGCCGAGGGATCATTCCACGTACCGATTGGTGTGAGTCCGTTGGGTCGGGTGCTGGCGAATCGTCGACGAGGGGCCGTTTCACGGGGCAGATGCGCACTCTGCGCGTGCCCGCGGGACGGCTGAACGCACATGGCTGACGAAGACTGGAACTTCATGCAGCGAGTCGCCTCCGGCGACGATTCCGCAGTTGCGGAGCTGTACGACCGTTTCGGTCCGTTGGTCTACAAGGCCTCGCGGCAGGCGCTGCCCTCTCGTGCGGAAGCAGAAGATGCGGTTCAGGAGATTTTCGTCCGCCTCTGGAAGACCGCCGACCGCTTCGATCCGCGCCGAGCGAAGCTCGTGACGTGGGTCATGCTCATCACCCGCCGTCACCTCATCGACAAGTTGCGGAGGCGCGGCGTCCGGATTGACGCCGCCAGCCTCGACGCCGAGCCAACGATGCCCGCGAGCGATGCCGAACGCGGCGATCCGCGGATGGCCGAGCGCGTCAGCGACGAGCAGAAGCAGTGGCTCCGCGAGCGCTTGCAAGAGCTTCCCGATCTGCAGCGAAGCGTCATTGAACGCACGTATCTGCAGGGCTTTACGCTTCGCGAGGTGAGCGAGCAACTCAAGCACCCGCTCGGTACCGTGAAGAGCGCGCTGAGCCGCGGACTGCTTCGCCTTCGCGACCGTCCTGGCAACGGCCGCGCACTCGGCTGAGAGGGTGGGTTCCGTGGCGAGCGGTGTCGCCGTGTCTCACCGCGTCGTTGAACGATGCGCGACGTGGCTGCGCGATGCCGCGTACAACGTCGATCGCGTCGGCTGGCGTTATCGCTCTGCCGCGCAGAATTCGATCGGGGCGAACGCCCCTCGCGGCCAACAAACTGCTTTGCTGCAACACTTTGACGGGGGCTGCGTAAGGAGCCTTGTCGCCAGTTTTTTCTGGCACTGATCGGAAGCGCCGTCGTGGTTCCCTCATCCCCGGGACCAGGTCGGATCTGACCAGCCGCAAGGTAAGGGGATGCAAGTGTTTCGGTTCATCTCTTCGGTGCAACACACCGACGAACCGAACGCCGTGGGGTATCGGGGGCTTTGAGGTTAGCCGTCCCTGTGCGGACGCCGCTGACCCTCCTGCAGGCAATGGAGGCCTGCGGTGTCGAGCGGATGTGCCACCTTGGGGGTGGGGTGATACACGCCGATGCCAAATGGAGCACGGAGTCCTCGGTCAGTACGGAGATGTCAATGACGAGTCCGGACCCCATGTCGCGCGAAGAACTGCTCGAGCTTGCCCCGCTCGACGTCTATGGCTTGCTCGACGAGTTCGAGGCAGCTCTCTTCAACCGCTCCTTCCATCACGCGGCGCCATCGGTTCAGGCCGAGATCCGCGCCCTGCAGGCTCAGCTCGCCGAGGACCCCACGTTCTTGGCCGGCGACGAGCCTCGCCCGCTCCTTCGACAGAAGGTGCTTGTTCACGTTGCCGACGCCGTTGAGGTTGCTGTGGAGCAGCTCAAGCCGCTCGCAACCATCGGCTCCCCATTCGGCAATGGCATCGCGACGATGTCGGCCGAGGGCTCGGCCTCGACTGCAACGCTTGCCAATCGCGCGGCCTCGATCGACATCCCGGATTCGCAGGACGAGACGATGCGTGAGCTCGTCGCCGAGATTCGGGCCCGGGCGAGCTTTGGCGATCGCGAACGGTCGACACCCTACTGGCGGGCCGCGGCGTTCTTCCTCGCGGCCAGTCTCGTGGTCAGTCTCTACTTCCTGGGCAGCACGATGCGCACCGCGGAGAGGATCGCGGAGTTCGCCCAGAATCGGGTCATCAGCGAGCAGCTTCGCGAGGCCGTTCCCGACCTCACCGACTTTATCTTCCGCGACTCGCGAAACCTGACGCTGGCCAGCGTGGACCTCTCGGTCGACGCCACCGCGATGATGATCGTGAACCCGGCGACCCGCGAGACGCTGCTCCTGGCCTTCGGGCTCGATCCGAGCAAGGGGCTCTACACGCTCCGCTCGGTGGACGAGCAGGGCAACGCGACGGTGATCAAGTCCTTCGGGGCCGAGGGTCCCGTCTCCTACGCCAGCGCGAGCTTGCCCGCCGACTTCCTCACCCGCAAGTTCGAGCTTCTCGACAGCACCGGCAAGGTCATTCTCCGCTCCGCCTGACCGCGGGCGCACAACTCGACTCTCTCCTCCCACGCCGCCGTCGCCCGGTTGCTCTCTTCCCGGGCCTCGGCGGCGTGCTTTTTCGTTCGCCCAGTCGCCCAGTCGCCCAGGCGTCAGTCGTCGGCGCGCCGCGTCCACTCCGCCTCGAGCGGCGTCAGCTCCGCCGTTGCACGTTCCCGCTGTGTGGCCAGATCCTTGGCTTTCGCCGGTGACGAATAGATGGACGGATTCGCGAGGTCGCGGTCGATGGTCCGAAGCCGCGACTCGATCGACTCGATGCGGCGCTCAAGCTCCTCGACCGAGAGCTTCGCGAGCGGATTCTTCGCGCCGCCGCCTCCGCCCCCTCCGCGCTTGGGCTGCTGCTGCGACTTCGTCGGCGCCTTCGCCGTCGGTTTGCTCGCCGGCTTCTCCGACTCCTTCACCCGTTCGCGTGCCGCCGGCGGGAACTTCTGGAGGTACTCGGAATAGCCGCCCTCGAAGATCCGCGTGTGCCCCTCGCCGTCAAGGATCAGCAGGCGATCGCACACGGCATCCAGGAGCGCTCGATCGTGGGTGATGAGGAGAACCGCGCCGCCGGTGCCGCCGGAGTCCGACTCGCCGCCGTAGCCAAGCAGCGAACCCTCGAGTCGTTCCGAGCTGGGGATGTCAAGGTGGTTGGTCGGCTCGTCGAGCACGAGGAGGTTCTTGGCGCTGGCCACGAGCCCGGCGAGCACCGCGCGGGCGCGTTCGCCGCCCGAGAGCACCGACAGCACCTTGTCCTGCTCGCGACCCGAGAAAAGAAACGCGCCGGCCAAGTCGCGGGCCTGCTGCTCGCTCGCGCGGGCGCTGCCATCGAGACCGATGATGACCGACTGCAGGTACTGCCACACCGTGAGCGAGAGGTCGAGGTGATCCTGATTCTGCCGGAACCATCCGACCGCCAGTCGCGGCGAGCGCCGCACCATGCCGCTGTCCGGCTCGAGATCGCCGAGAAGGGCCCGCACCAGGGTTGTCTTGCCGGCGCCATTGGGGCCGATGATGCCGATGCGGTCACCGGGCTTTACCGTCAGGGTGAGATCGCTGAAGAGCGTTCGCTCGCCATAGCGCTTGGCGAGGTGCTCGCCGGTCACCACCGTGTCACCGACGCGAGGCGGCGTCGGCAGCGTGAGCTTCATCACGTCGAGCTCGACGTTTCGCTCGACGAGCTGCTCTTCCTTGAATCGCTCAAGTCGCGTCTCGCGGCCGCGGGCCTGCTTGGCCCGCTGTCCCGCCTTGTACTTGCGGATGTACTCCTCTTCGGCGCGGATCTTGTCGAGCTGCTTCTCGTAGACCCTGGCCTCGCTGAGCTGCCGCTCGCGGCGCAGGCCGACGTACGCGTGGTAGTTCCCGGGGTACTCGCGCACCACGCCGCGGTCGATCTCGACGATGCGGGTCACCACGCGGTCAAGCAGCCATCGGTCGTGGCTCACGACGACGACGGCGCCGACATACTCCTCGGCGAGAAACTCCTCGAGCCAGCGCCGGCCCTCGATGTCGAGGTGGTTCGTCGGCTCGTCCAGCAGCAGGAGGTCCGGCTCCTCGAGGAGGAGCTTCGCAAGTCCGAGTCGGGCCTTCTGTCCGCCCGACAGCGACGTCACCGGCGTGTCGAACTCGCGGTCGGTGAAGCCCAGGCCGTGCAGCGTCGCGTCGATGCGATGGCCGACCGCGTAGCCGCCAGCGCGGCTGATGCGGGCCTCGAGCTCCTCCTGTCGCCGGAAGAGGGCCTCGAGCTTGGGACCGTCGGCGGTCGCCATCTCGTCGAAGACCTGATCGAGTTCCTTGTGCGTGGCATCGAGCGAGGCGAAGGCCGTCGCCGCTTCCTCGCGCAGGTTCTTCGCCGGGTCGAGCCGCGGATGTTGCGAGAGATATCCCACCTTCGCGCTGCGGTTGATCTGCACGTCCCCCTCGTCGACCTCCAGCTCGCCGGCAAGGGCCTTCATGAGGGTGCTCTTGCCGCAGCCGTTGCGGCCGACGAGCCCGATCCTCTCGCCGTCGGCGATGGACAGCGTCGCCCCGTCAAGGACGTGGTTGCCGCCGTAGCTGTGGCGGAGATTCAGAACCGTTGCGATTGCCATGCGATGCGTGCCGATCGATCCGAGGCGGGGGACGCCCTTCGGGGAAAGGCGGAGATCGTAGCAGCAGCGCCGGTCCGTTCGGGTCGTGCCGCGGACGATCGGCCTCGGCGTCGTTCAGCCGGGAAGCGCGTTGTCGGTCCAAACGCTCCGCATCGCAAGCCAAACGCGTCGCGGCACCACGATCCAGACGAAGAGGCGAACGATCGGCCGGGCCGCCAGCGTCGCAACCACCCGCACGAGCGCCAGCCACCCGAACGCCGCGGCGAGATAGGGCCATCCGGCGCGATAGAGGGCCAAGTCCCGGAAATTCCAGCTGACGCCATCCCACGGCACCTGAGCCTGCATCGCGATGCATGCAAAGATCGCGGCGAGGACGAGCAGAACGAGCTGGAGCGCGACCGCCCACCAGACACGGCGATGCATGAGCATGCACGACCAGAGCGTGCCTCCGGCGGCGGCGATGATCGACATGGGAATCATCATGAACGCGAAGTTCAGGCGAGCCTGCTCGATGACGCTGGCGTCGGCGAGGATCGCCGCGAAGGCGGCCGCATCATCGCGAAGCGCCGGCGAAACGATCCACCCGGCATTCGGATCGCGAGCCCGCCCCACCTCGTTCAGGGCATTGCCGAAGGGACCGGTGGCCTCCTCGGCCGTGGCCACAGAGATCGAGCTCGTGGCCGCCACATCGGCGATGAGGAGAAGCGTCGCGACCAGCAGCAGCACCGCAATCAGGACAAAGCTCGCCCGACGAAGCCACTTCCAGCTTGCCGGATACTCCGTCACCGCGCCCACCAATCCGCATTCGGTGCAGCGGGTGTAAAGGAGATCAAGTCGCCGATCGCGGTAGATCTGGGCGCCGTGCAACTGATGGAGGCAGCGCTGGCAGATCCGATCGGCGTTCAGCGTGCCGACCAGCGTGGCGTCGACGGATGACTCGCCGCCACCGGCGTCGGGCTGGTCAGGGGATGCGGGACGTGCGTGATCGGTCACCATTCGAAGTCTACCGGTCTCCGAGCCGAGCGGTCTCACGTAGGATTCGCGGCGATGCGTCCGATTGCGCGACGGTTTCTGTTTCCGATTCTCATCCTGGTTTTTGCCGGGATGGTGACCTATCTCTCGAGAACGGGGCGAGAGACCCAGTCGCAGGCGGTGCAGCGGTTTGCCGAGCAATTCCTCGCCGGCGGACCGACGGGCCTGACCGATCCGCTCATCGCCGAGACGGTGTTGCGGAGGCTCCCGAAGGAGCAGGCGCTGACCGTCGACGTGCGGGACGGCGACGGCGGTCCCGCGCCGGACGGCAGCGCATCGCACGTGGTGATGATCAGGGCGAACGGGCTCGCGGCCCTTGGCCTGCGTTGCCGGTACGATTCCGACCCCGCGAGGATGGCGATCGTCGGCGTCTTCGAGCCCGGGACCTGATGCCGGAGCAGGCAGCGGAGGCCGCCGATGGACGTCTGGCTGAACGGCACGTGGCTTCCGCGCGACACGGCGGCGATGTCGGTCTTCGACGCGGGGCTTCAGCATGGCGTCGGCCTCTTCGAGACGATGCACGCCCGCAACGGCCGGGTCTTTCGCGTGCGGGATCACCTCGAGCGGCTTCGGCGGTCGGCCACGGAATTGCGGCTCACCGAGTCGCTGCGCATCGACCCGCTGATCGAGGTCATCGAGAGCGCGGTCGAGCGGAACGGACTTCGGGACGCCCGCGTCCGCCTCACCCTCACCGGCGGTGACCTCAACCTGCTGCATGCGACGGGCGAGCGACCGGTGCAGGGCCCGACGATTCTCGTGGTCGCCCAACCTCCGACGCGCTATCCCGACGAGCTCTTCGTGCGGGGCGTTCGGGTCATGGTCGCCGACGGCCGCGTCAATCCGCTCGACCGCGCCGAGGGTCACAAGACGCTCTCCTACTGGACGCGATTGGCGGCGCTGCAGGCCGCCGGCGCGGCGGGGGCGAGCGAGGCGGTCTGGTTCTCGGTGACCAACCATCTCGCCTGCGGCTGCGTCTCGAACATCTTCCTCTTCCGCGACGGCACGCTGCTCACGCCCTATGCCCGCGGCGAGGAGGCCCGCTCGGCGCTGCCGGCGCCGGTGCTTCCGGGCATCACGAGGGCGGCGATCCTCGAATTGGCCGAGGCTTCCGGCGTCGCCTGCGAGCGCACGATGCTCTCGATCGACGACGTCTTCGCCGCCGACGAGATCTTCCTGACCAACTCATCGTGGGGCGTGCTGCCCGTCGTCGGGATCGAGAAGACGCAGATCGGGAAGGGCGTTCCGGGGCCGATCGCCTCGCGGCTCCGCGCGGCGTGGCGCGAGCTCGTCGAACGCGAGACCAGCGCGGTCACCTAACGCTTCGTTCACGGACCGACGTCGGGGCGGCGCACGACCCGCACGTTCTCGCGTCCCGGATCGGCGGGCTCGCTGGGGCCCTGCCCGCCGGCGAACGCACGTCGAATCCGTCCGGTCAGGACCATCGCCAGCCCCAGCCCGACCGCCAGCAGGAGCACGACGGCGATCACGACGGCGATCGGAATGGCCAGCAGCAGCGCGAGCACCGTCCAGAGCGCCCGCTCGACCGGGCCGTCGCCGGTCCTGGCCTGCCAGAAGCGGCCCGCGCCGCGGCGGGTCATGTCGATGTACGGTCCGAACGCCATGGACGGAGTATAGGAATCCGAGCCGACAGGTTTCGCACGCGCCGGACCGCGCCGCGGCCCCGATACGATGCGACGACCAGTTCAGCAGGAGGCACTTCGGATGGCGGATGGAGCCGCGAACGGAACAGTCGGTGTCAGCGGAAGCGGCGAGGCCCAGGCGAAAGCGCCGGTCTTCGCCCATCTGCACCTTCACACCGAGTACTCGCTCCTCGACGGCGGCAACCGGATCGACGCCCTCCTGAAGCGGGTGAAGGAACTGGGCATGGACGCCGTCGCGGTCACCGACCACGGCAACCTGTTCGGGGCGATGGAGTTCTACACGAAGGCCAAGGGCTCGGGCGTCAAGGCGATCCTCGGCATCGAGGCCTACGTCGCTCCCGATCGCGACGGCAAGCCCGGCGACCGACGCGACCGCACCCACACCGGCGTGATGGATGGCGGCTTCCACCTCGTCCTCCTCGCCGAGAACCTCGCGGGCTGGAAGAACCTCCTCAAGCTCTCGAGCGACTCCTTCATCAACGGCTTCTACTACCGGCCGCGCATGGACAAGTCGACGCTGTCGCAGTGGTACGACGGCCTCATCGCCATCAACGGACACCTCGGCAGCTCGATCGCTTTCCACCTCGTCAACTACGTGCGGAGCAAGGACGAGAAGCACTGGAAGCTCGCCGTCGAGGAGGCCACCTGGCACGCGCAGACCTTCCGCCCGAACGAGAAGGGCGAGCCCCGCTTCTTCATCGAGCTGCAGCGTCACGTGCCCGAGCAGGAGGCGATCAACCCCTCGCTCAAGCGCCTCGCGAAGGAGCTCAAGCTCCCGCTCATCTGCGACAACGACTCGCACTTCCTCCGCCGCGAGGACCATGACATCCACGACACGCTCTGCTGCATCAGCATGGGCAAGACGAAGGATGCCCCCGATCGCCTCAAGTATCCGGAGGAGATCTACGTCAAGAGCCCGCGCGAGATGGAGGAGCTCTTCGCCGAATGCCCCGAGGCGATCGAGAACGCCGCGCTCGTCGCCCGGCGCTGCAACGTCGAGCTGAAGTCGGGACAGAACTACGCGCCGGTGGTCAAGGTGCGGAGTCCCGGCGAGCCGCCCGCCTACGACGCGGCGAGGGACGGCGACCTCACCGAGTGGTTCAAGCGCTACTGCGCCCGCTTCGAACTGATCCCCTTCGACTCGACGAAGGACACCGTCGATCCGAAGGAACTGAAGGAGAGCTGCGACCGGGCCCTGCGCGATCTCGCCGAGGCGGGACTCATCTGGCGCTACGGGCCGAAGGGCATCACGCCCGAGATCCGGGCCCGCGCCGAACGCGAGCTCAAGATCCTCGCCGACAAGCTCATCTCGGCCTACTTCCTCATCGTCTGGGACTTCGTCAACTGGGCGCGGCAGCGAGGCATCCCCGCGAACGCCCGCGGTTCGGGCGTCGGCACGATGGTCGGCTACGTCCTCGGCCTCTCGAACGCCTGCCCCGAGAAGTACGGACTGCTCTTTGAGCGATTCACCGATCCCGACCGCAGCGAATACCCCGATATCGATATTGACATCTGCCAGGACGGTCGCGGCGCCGTCATCGATTACGTGCGGAAGAAGTATGGGCACGTCGCCCAGATCATCACCTTCGGGCGGCTGAAGGCGAAGGCGGCCATCAAGGACGTCGCCCGCGTGATGGGGCTCGCCCCGAGCGAGGGGCAGCGGCTCGCGAACCTCGTCCCGAACGAGCTGCACATCACGATCGCCGAAGCCAAGCAGAAGGAGCCCGAACTCCAGCGGCTCTACGACGAGGACAAGGCGATGCGCCGGCTGCTCGACCAGGCCGAGGCCCTCGAGGACCACGCCCGCAACCAGGGCGTGCACGCCGCGGGCGTGATCGTCGCGACGCAGCCGCTCGACACCGTCGTCCCGCTCTGCCGCGCGGCGGGCGGCGAGAACGAGGTCGTCACCCAGTGGGACGGCCCGACCTGCGAGAAGGTCGGCCTCCTGAAGATGGACTTCCTCGGCCTGCGCACGCTCTCGACCATCGAGCTCGCGAAGAAGATCATCCGCCAGACGCTTCCCGAGGAGGCGATCTGGCGCTCGGTCGGGCGCGAGATGCCCAGGCGCCCCGACGCGTCGATCGCCCATCCGCTCGACCTCGAGCGCATCCCGCTCGACGACCAGAGGGTGCTCGGCCTCTTCCGCCGCGGCGACTGCTCCGGCATCTTCCAGTTCGAGTCGGGCGGCATGCGCAAACTGTTAGTCGACATGCAGCCCGACCGGCTCGAGGACCTCATCGCCGCCAACGCCCTCTACCGGCCCGGCCCGATGGACCTGATCCCCGACTACAACAACCGCAAGCACGGCCGCCAGCCGGTGCCGACGGTCCACGAGGTCGTCGACCGGTACACCAGGGAAACCTACGGAATCATGGTGTATCAGGAGCAGGTCATGCAGGTGCTGCACGGCCTCGGCGGCATCCCGCTCCGTCACGCCTACACGATCATCAAGGCGATCTCGAAGAAGAAGGAAGACGTCATCAACGCCGCCCGCGGCGACTTCGTGAAGGGAGCGGCCGAGCGCGGCGTCGCCCCGCAGAAGTCGAACGACCTCTTCGACCTCATCCTGAAGTTCGCCGGCTACGGCTTCAACAAGAGCCACTCGACCGGCTACGCGATCATCGCGTACCAGACGGCCTACCTGAAGACCTACTTCCCCAATCAGTACATGGCCGCGGTGCTCAGCTTCGAAAGCCAGGCCCGCAAGGTCGAGGAGTGGGCGGTCTATCTCGAGGACTGCAAGCGGACGATCTTCCCGGACACCACGCCCGCGAAGGCCCACGTCGGCGTCGAGGTGAAGCCGCCCGACGTGAACCTCTCCGAGGAGGACTTCAGCGTCGTCTTCATGCCGGGCGAGCCCGCGACGAACTGCCACGGCCACGTGCGCTTCGGCCTGAAGGCGATCAAGGGGGCGGGCGAGGGCGGCATCCGCGCGATCGTCGAGGAGCGAAGGAAGCAGGGGCCCTTCAAGAGCCTCTTCGACTTCTGCGAGCGCGTTGACCTGAAGAGCGTGAACAAGGCGATGATCGAATCGCTCGTCAAGGCCGGCACCTTCGACTCGATGCACTCGATCGATGACCGCGCCTCGCTCGTCGCGTCGATCGAGTCGGCCGTCTCCGCGGGCCACTCGCTTGCCTCCGATCGCGCCGCCGGCCAGGAGACCTTCTTCGGGGCCTTCGAGTCGGTGACCCCGGTCGCGACGAAGGCCGCCGCGGCGCTCAAGCGCGTTCCCGCGTGGGATCGCATGGCGGCGCTCCAGGCCGAGAAGGAGGCCCTCGGCTTCCACGTCTCCGGCCACCCGCTCGACCAGTGGCGCGAGGCGATCATGACCTTCTGCTCGGCCGATTCGGTCGGCATGCAGAACGTCCCGCACGACGCCCCGGTCGTCATCGGCGGACTCATCTCGCGCATCCGTCCGACGGTCACGAAGACCGGCAAGAAGATGGCGATGATGACCCTCACCGATCGCCGCGGCACCGTCGACGGCGTCCTCTTCGCCGACACCTTCGCCAAGCATGGCGACGCCCTGCAGATGGACCGGTGCGTGCTCCTCATCGGCTATGCCGACCGCGGCCGCGCCGAGCCCTGCGTGATCGTCGATCGCGTCGTGCCGATCGAGTCGGCGGCGCAGCATCTCGCCCAGCGGATCGACCTCATCATCGACGGCAATCGCGGACCGAACGACGAGCCGATCGAGCCGACGCTGAAGATGCTCGCCGGCACGCTGCGCCAGGCGAGCGGTTCGGTCGCCAGCCTGCAGGGGCGACCGGTGCCGGTTTCGATCCATGTCGATCTTGCCGACAAGCGCGTGACGCTGGCGAGCGAGCGGCTGCGCGTCGTCGCCGACGCGCCGCTCCTCGACCGGCTGCGCCGCTATCTCGGCCCGCAGGCCGTCCGCATTCGCGGCGGGTACCTGCCGCCGCGCCGGCAGCCGCGCGGGGACTGGAAGTCGCGGCGCTCTTCCGATTCGGGCGACGAGTGAGGCTCGCTAACGGCGATCGCGACGCGAGCGCCGCGGTGCCCGAATGCCGTCGCGCGGCGGAGGCGTGCCGGCCAGGAGCGAGGCGAGATCGATCCCGGCGATCTCCAGCGGATCGTCGGTCCCGACCGGCGCTCGCGCCGCCGACGAGCTCGGCTTCGCGGTCGTGGGCGACGTTCCCGGGGCGACCGGCTTCGGTCGCTCGGCCTTGGGCGCCGCGCTCGGCTCCATCGCGGTGAGATCCGGTTCGAGCCCGAAGAGCCGCAGCCAATGCCGAACCTCCGGTGCGGCGAGCGGCACCGCTTCGCGCGGCGAGGGCTTGGTCGGGCGCGACGGCGCCTTGCGCGATGTCCAGTCGGCCGCGATGCGGGCGAGAAACTCCTCGCTGCTCGTGATGCCCGCGCCGCGGCGCTTCACCGACCGCTGCACGGCGCGATCGCTCGTCACCACCGTCATGCGCCGCGGCGACGAGGAACGGTGGACGAGCTGCACGATGAGGTCGTCGGCCTTGCCGCCGGCGCCGGCCCAGGAGAACCAGACGTGCTGTCGTCGCCGCGGTCCGCCGACGGCGGGCTTGATGCCGTCGCAAACGATCCAGACCTCGTCCGTCGCCCGGCCGCCCTTGCCCGACCAGCTCAATTCGATGAGGTCGGCGAGGCCGTCGAGGTCCAGTCCGGCGATCTCCGGCGGCAGAACGCCGGTGACGTGGAGGACGTTGAAGGCATCGACGACGAGAGGCATGCCGCGAGCGTAGCGGATGCGGGGCGAAACGACCTGTAGCATGTCCACCCATGCGAATTCGACTGGCCACGCCGGAGGATGGGGACGCGCTCTGGCGCATCATCGAGCCGACCGTCCGGGCGGGCGAGACCTGGGCGCTGCCCCGCGACTGGACGCGCGACGCGGCGCTGGCCTCTTGGCTCGCGCCGACGCTCGAACCCTGGGTCGCCGAGCGCGAGGGCGAGGTGGTCGGGACGTACTTCCTCCGCCCGGCGCAGCTTGGGCCGGGCGGCCATGTCGCCAATGCCGGCTACATGGTGCTGCCGAGCGCGTGGGGGGGCGGCGTCGCCAGTGCGATGTGCCAGCACAGCCTCGCCCGCGCCAAGGAGCGGGGCTTTCGGGCGATGCAGTTCAACTTCGTCGTCAGCACCAACGATCGGGCGGTCGAACTCTGGAAGCGACTCGGTTTCGCCACCATCGGCCGCTCGCCCGGGGCGTTCGAGCATCCCACGCTCGGCTTCGTCGACGCCCTCATGATGCATCGGGCGATTGACTGAGCCTTCGTCTCACCGGTCGAGGGCGAACTCGAGCGTCACGACCGCCTTCACCGTCTTGCTGATCGTTCCGGTGTCGTAGGTGCCGTAGTCGTTCACGTCGGTCGAGTCGCGCTTCACGATCTGGAAGACGCCCTGCGAGGCGCTCACCAGCCCCTTCACCTGACCGCCGGCGCCCTTGGCGAGCGTCTCGGCCCGCTGGCGACCGTTGTCGGTGGCCGCGGCGAGAAGCCTCATCTTGATCGACTCGATCTGGGTGTTCACGAAGATCGGCTGAAGGGACGCGAGGTCGATGCCCTCCTTGATGAGGCTCGTCGCGTCCCGCGAGACGCGCTCGATGAGCTTCGGCTCGTGTCCGGTCACGGTGATCGACTGGGCGAGCTGATAGTGCTCGATGACGTTGGTCGGATTGCCCCGCTCGTCGCGGCGATAGACCGGTTGGCTTTCGACCGCGGAGATCGTCAGGCTCGTGTCGGGGAAGCCGGAGCGCACGACGAACGCGGCGAAGGTCGCCATGTGCTCCTCGAGCTTCTTGTACGCCTCGGGCAGCGTTTTCGCGGTGACCTGGACTCGACCCGTCCAGGTGCCCTGGTCGCTCTCGATCGCCTCTTCCGCGTAGCCCTTCACGCGGATGGAGCTCTCGTGCCTCATCGCGACGAGCGCCTTGGCGATCGCCTGCGACGCGGCGATGCCGCCGAGGGAGAGCGTCGCCCCGAGAAGGAACATGCCGGTGCCGAAGCGGAAGCCCTTCGTTCGCGCGCCGTCGCCGACGCTCCCGTTCGCGGGTGTGCTGCTGTCGCTCATGCGTCGCCTCCATGCGAAGCGTGCGGTGGGCGGCCGAAGCGGACGCCATCCGTGCGAAGCGTACGACGGGCCGCGCCGTTTGCATCGCGCTTCCCATCACGCGGTCCGCCGAGACTATCCCCAGTTCCCCAACAGGATCGCCAGGTCGGCGGCCGAGACGGCGCAGTCGCCGTCGAGATCCGCCGGGCAGGCCGAGCACTGCAGGCAGGGGCCCCATGCGCCAAGGAGGATGGCGAGATCGGCGGCGTTCACGACGCCGTCGCCGTTGAGGTCGCCAAGTCTGGGAAGGGTGCCGTTGATCGTTCCGCCGATGGTGAGGAGACGGGCGGACTCGGCAGTGCCGCCGGGCGATGAGGCGCCAGTCGCGACGATCGTGCCGGTTCCGGAACCGCCCGCGGCGTACGCCCGGATCACGTCTTGTCCGGTGTCGAGCCCAAGGCCCAGCTGTTGGGCGCTGAGCCAGGTGCCGGTGGTCATGGCGGCGTTGTTGAAGCCGGAGGTGCTGGCGAAGGTGCTCGCCGTGAGCGAGATCGGGTTGATGGTCTGCAGGAGCGGGAAGGTCCCGTTGGCGTTGAGGTCGATCGTGACGTACACCGAGCCGTTCGGTCCGGCGCTCATCCCGGCCACCGACTCGCCCTCGCCGGCGATGAGGTCGCGGTCGACGGTCGTGATCGGCGCGTCGAGTTGCGTCGCGGTGGCGTTGAGCGAAAGCCGGGCGATGCGGGTGTTGCCGCCGACCGACGCGGTGACGAGCAGGCTGTCGGTGCCGACGTCGTAGATCGCGGAGCCGAGCCCCCCCATGCCGGCGAGGACCGAGAGGTTGATCGGCGCCGCCGCCATGTCGAGCAGCTCGTGGACGACGTTGAACGCGTCGAGATAGCGGATCGTGGTCGGGGCGATCAGGTAGACGTTGCCGTTGGGGCCCGCGACGACGAGCTGCGTTCCGATCGACGGCACCGGAATCGTCCCGAGGGCGCCGGTCGAGTCCACGGTTCCCAGCACGCTGCCGTTGAGCACCGGAATCAGCAGCCGATCGCGATGCGGGTCATAGGTGGCGCCGTTCGGCTGAATCCCCAAGGTACCGCCGAAGGTGCCGTTCGGAAGCGGAATCCAAAGGCCCGACACGCCGGCGCCGGGCTGGTAGCGAAAGACGCCAGGCCCGGCACCGCTGCCGCCAAGCGGAAGCGAATTGCTGACGAGGTACACGTCGCCGACGGTGAATGCGGCGTGGAGGAGCGATGGTGATGCGAGACTGCCGAGAAGCGCGGCGGCGAGCGTGATCGAGCGTCGAGTGGTCATGGCGGTGTCTGTCCTTCGGTCCCCCGGCGACACGGTACCGAATCGGTTCAGGCAATCTCAACCTCGATTCGCGCGAGGGAACGAGATTTCTGAAGCTCCGTGATATCAGGCCTTGCTCCGCTTCAAAGCAGGGGCAACACCCAGTGACGCGGCGCCGGCGGGCCGTGGCGACGACGCCGAAATGACCGACGATTCGTGTGTGATCATGCTGCGCAGCGCGAGCGCAGGCCCCCGTGCGATTGGACTCAGGAGGTCCATGCCCCAAGCAGGATCGACAGGTCGGCGGCGTCGACCACGCCATCGCCGTTGAGATCGGCCAGCGGATCAGCGGTGCCCCAGGCCCCTAACAGTACGCCAAGGTCGGCCGCGTCCACGGCGCCGTCTCCGGTGACGTCGCCAAGGCGATGGGTCGCCGAGGTCCACAGGAGCGCCTCGGTGCGGGCAAGCGCGGCGTTGTAGCCGGAGCCGACCAGCGTGAAGGTGCCGTCCGCCGAAATCTGCATCGCGCTGATGGTCACGTACGAAAATCCCGCTGGCCGAAGCGCCGCGTCGAGGCTCGTGAACGTCGGCGACCCGAGCGACCAGCAGCCGACCGAGGTGACGCCGCCAAAGGTCGCATCGCCAAAGACGACGCCCTTCGCAACGGCATACGCGTGGCTCAGCGTCGCGCCGGCGGGGTGAAGGTTGACGTAGCTCTGCTTGGTGCCCGACCAGAGGCACGCCTTCGCCCCGTCATAGGGGTAGCCGGTGTATCCCACCTGGAGTCCATCGGCCGCGGCGTTGATGAAGCTCGCGCTCGCTCCCGCCGGATGCATGTCCGTGAAGCTCGCCGCGGAGCCATCCCACCGTGCCGCGTGGAAGGTCGGGCCGGGATAGGGCGTGAGGATGGTGCCGAACTGGCTGTCGCCATCGATGGCTTCGACGCTGCTGCTCGATACGCCCGCCGGCTGAAGGTCAACGCCCGACGCGCCGTTGAAATCCCAGAGCAGGGCGTGCCACCAGAAGTTGCCGACGGCATCGTCATTGGTGACCGATCCGCCGATCACGCCATGCGAGACGCTCAGTGCCGTGCTGTTCTCCCAGCCGCTCCACTGGAGATTCGTGAATGCGTAGGCGGGGCCTTCCCATTTGGCGGCCTGCGACGAGTAGCAGGTCCCCGACTGTCCGCCGGCGCCGCAGGCATACGGCCACCACCACCAGCCGACCGCGATGATCCCGCTGGAGGTCTCCTCCATGTCGGCAATCGCGCCGCCCACGGAGTTTGCCGGCGTCAGGTTGAGAGCGCTCGCGGCGCTTCCTTGCCAGATCACCGGCTGGCTGACGTTGAGGTAGCCGCCGGTGTCAATCACCGCCGAGCCGCCCTGTCGCGACCCGCTGACGCAGGTCGCGGTCGACGACTTCGCCCACGTTGGATGGAGGCTCGTGATCGTCCACGTCGTCGGCACGGCCGGAGGCAGCTCAATCGTCAGCGATGCGACAGCTCCGGCGACCGAGCCGCAGTCGTTGCTGGCGGTGACGGCGTAGGTCCCCTCATCGGCGGGTCCGACGCCGGCGATGGCAAGCGATGCCGTCGTTGCGCCGCTGATGACGCTTCCGCTGCCGGTGGTGCCGTTGGTCAGCGGAAGATTGTCCTTCGTCCACTGATAGGTGATCGTGCCGGCGCCGGTCACGTTCGCGGTGATCGCCGCGGTCTGGCCGGCCCAGGCGGTGACGCTCTTCGGTGCATCCGGAAGCGCGGGGCAGATCGTCGTGAACAGTCGCTCGACGGAGTTCAGCGCCGTGCCGGCGGCGCTCGTGCCGCCGATCGCATAGATGAAGTTGTCGGCTCCGCGCACCGCCGCGAAGTCCTTGCGTCCGACCGCCAGCGGTGCGGCGCTCGACCATGTGTTGGTCGCGAGGTGGAGGGCATCGACGGCATTGCGCACCGTGCCGTTCGCGGCGACGCCGCCGATGACGTAGATGCGGTTGTCGGCGCCGAGCACCGCGCGAGCCCCGCTGATGGGGGCTGGGAGATCAGGCACGCTGGTGCTCGACCACGTTCCCAGGGCGATGTCGAACTGCTGCACGTTCGCCGTGGGCGCGGCGCTCCCCGCCGGAATGCCGCCGACGACGAGAATGTGCCCCGCACCGTCGTAGCAGGCGCAGGCATTGGCGACCGGCATCGGCATCGGCGCGATGACGGCCCAGGAGTTCGTGGACGCCGTGTAGCGGGCGCACGCGCCGCTCGCCGTCGGTGGCGAGCCGCCGCCAAGCCAGTACAACCGCCCGCTGCCATCGGTCGCGAAGGCGAATCCGAGTTGTTGCGTTCCGCTTGGGGGATTCGCGATCGATCCCTGAACGCCTTGGACCGGGTCGTAGACGCTGTTTGATCCCGGATCTCCGTTGCCGACCAGGATGCCGCCGAAGAAGTCGATGCGGCCCAAGCCGTCGATGCCGCCGCCGATCGGCACGGCGGGGCCGGCGCCGTCGAGGGCTGCGGCGGCGGACCACACGCCGCCGGAAAGCCGATAGACCGTGCCGTCCTGGTCGCCTCCGTTCGTCCACGGCGTTCCGCCGATGGCGTAGATCGTTCCGCCCAGCTCGACGCCAAACGCATGCTGCTTGGGCGCGGGAAGCGTCCCGCCGGAGACCCAATCGGCGGCGCCCGCGAGGGAGGGCATCGCCAGCGTCAGGAGCGTGAACAGGCCGATCGCGCGGGGCGCTGCCAGAATGGGATTCATCGTGTGTTCCGAGGTGGAGTGAGGTCGTTGCGGCTGCGACGATCCACGGCGCGAGGGTTGGGCCGCGTGGCCCGAGACACGCGATGGCATGCCGCGAGCTCGGGGGCGAGATCGCATGTCTCGACCGCATTGGTGCGAGCCGCGTTCGGCCTGATGCACGATCGACGACGATTCGGATGTGATTGTCGGGCGAGCGGCCGCCGCGACGCGCCGGTCTTCCCCTCAGGTCTTCGTCGCGGCGGGTTTCGCCGGTGCCGGCGGTGGCGGCGGCGGCGGAGGATCCACGGGATCGACCGTCACGCCCTCCTCGAACTCGTCGCCGGCGTTGGTCACGATGCGCTCGTCGCCGCGCAGTCCCTCGACGACCTCGACATCGACGCCGAGATCGCGGCCCAGCGTGACTTGGGCGTAGTGCAGTCGGTGGCCGCCATCCACAAACGCGATCTTCGCGCCGTTGGCCCGAAGCAGAATCGCGCTGCCCGGCACGAGCATCGTTCCGCGCGGCACGTCGATCTCGAACTTCACCTCGCCGTAGGCATTCGCAAGAAGCGATCCGTCGCCGTTCGGGACCGTGACCTCGACGCGAAGGGCCCGCGATGAGGCGTCGAGCGCCACCGAGGTGCGGGTCACCGCGCCCTTCACCTCGCGGGTGCGGGCGCCGGGCAACGACACGGTGACGACGAGGCCTGGCCGAATTGCGGCGGCGTAGGCCTGCGGCACGTCGACGAAGACCCGCAGCGAGGAGAGGTCGGCGATGCGGAACATCGAGCGGGCGGTGTTCGAGCTCGAGGGCTCCACGTAGTCGCCGACGTCGACGCTTCGGTCGGTGACGGTGCCGTCGAAGGGAGCCGTGACGGTGGCGAGCGTGATCTCCTGGTCGAGTCGGGCGAGCTCGGCGGTGCGCAGCCGAATCGTCGCCTCCGACGCGTCGAGGCTCGCCCGCAGGGTGCGGGCGTTGGCGGTGCGCTCGTCCATCTCCTGCGGCGTGACTGCGTTGCCGTCCGAGGCCGCGGTCGCGCGGGCAAGCGAGGCCTCGGCGAAGGAGAGCTGTGAGGCGGTCTGGTCGCGGGTGGCGACGGCGACGGCCAGCGCCGCCTTGGCCGCGGCGCGATCCTCGGTGAGGAGCGGCACGTCGATCTGGGCGAGGACGTCGCCCTTGTGCACCACGTCACCGATGTCCACGCGCCGCTCGCGAATGAAGCCCGTCGCCTGCGGCAGGAGGCTCACCTGGGTCGCGGGCGAGAGCGAGGCGGGAAGCGTGATGGTTCGGGTCGGCGGCGCGGCCCGCACCGGGCCGACGAGCACGCGGCGGCGAATGCCCTCGAGCCTCGATGCGGTGCTCGTCAGGCGTTCGGCCCGCTCGCGCTTCGGAATGCCGCCGGCGATGACCACGCCCGCGACGCCGATGCCCATGATGGCGAAGGCAAGCACTGGCTTCCACGGCGCCGTGCGGGCCGAGAGCGCGGCGGCAAGGAGCGCCGACTCGGCCTCGTGATGGTCGTCGGTGGTGCGCTGCGCGGTGGTTGGTGCGTCGGACATGGCGGGCGTTTCGGAGCGGTCGCTCATTGGAGCTGCGGATCGACGACGCCGAGGTGCTTCGGCACCGAGCGGCGGATGATCGAGTAGACGACGGGAACGAAGAAGAGGGTCGCGAAGGTGGCCATGATCAGGCCGCCGATGACGGCACGGCCGAGCGGAGCGTTCTGTTCGCCGCCGTCGCCGAGGCCAAGCGACATCGGCAGCATGCCGAGGATCATGGCCAGGGCCGTCATCACCACCGGACGAAGTCGCGTGCGGCCGGCGGCGAGCGCGGCGGTCCTCGGATCGTCGCCGGCGAGGCGCCGGTCGTTGGCGAAGGTGACGACCAGAATCGAGTTCGAGGTCGCCACGCCGATGCACATGATGGTGCCCATGAGCGAGGGGACGCTGAAGGTGGTGTCGGTGAGATAGAGCATCATCACGATGCCGACGAAGGCGCCGGGCAGGGCGGTGATGATGATGAAGGGATCGAGCCAGGACTGGAAGTTGACGACCATCAGCAGGTAGACCAGGAGCGCCGCGAAGAGGACGCCCAGCCCCAACTGCAGGAACGCGCTGTCCATGCTGAGGATCTGCCCGCGCACCTCGATCGCCGAGCCCGGCGGCAGCGAGGGCCGTTCCTCGGCGGCGATCGACCGCACGCGATCGGAGACCGACCCGAGATCGGTGCCCTGCACGGAGGCGTAGACGTCGAAGGTCGGCTGCACGTTCGAGTGGCTGATGTTGATCGGCACCACGCCGCGGCGGAGTTCGCCGACGTCGGCGAGCATCACCTGACCGCCGGTCGGCGCGGTCATCGACATCGCCTCGAGCTCGCCGATCGAACTCACCTCGCGCTGCGGCGTCTGGGTCGCGACGGCGTAGTTGCGGCCGCTCGCGCCGTCGATCCAGTAGGTCGGCTGCACCTGGGCGCTGCCGGAGAGCGTGAGCAGCACGTTGTTGGCGATGTCGCGCTGGGTGAGGTTCCGCTGGGCGGCGCGGGTGCGGTCCACTTCGAGGTGGAGTTTCGGCGCCTCGGGAATCTGGTGGACGTGGCTGTCGACGATGCCCTCGACCGCGGCGAGTCGGCTCGCGATGCGCCGCGCCGCCGCGTAGGACGCGCGTCGGTCGGGGCCGCTGACCTGAACGTTGATCGGAGCGGGAAGGCCGAAATTCAGGATCTGCGTGACCATGTCGGCGGGCTGCGTGAAGAAGGTCACGCCGGGAAAGTCCGTCGGGAGCCGCTCGCGCAGCGCGGCGATGTACTCGGCCGCCGAGGCATGCCGGTCGGCGGCGAGCGAGACGAGGATCTCCCCGTCGAAGGGCCCGATGTTGGCGCTGTCGCGGAAGGCGAGGTTGATGCTCTGGAAGACGCCGAAGTTGTCGATCACCTGGGCGATGTCGCCGGGCGGGATGACCTCGCGGATCGTCTCCTCGACGCGCTGGAAGAGGCCCTCGGTCTCCTCGATGCGAAGATCGGGCGGCGCCGTGACGTGGAGGCGGATCTGTCCCGCGTCGACATCGGGGAAGAAGTCACGGCCGACGCGCGGGGTGAGGAACGCCGCCACGCCGCCGGTGGCGACGAGGGCCAGGAGCGGAAACGCGCGATGGCGAAGCGACCAGGCGAGCGCTCCGGTGTATCCGTCTCGGATCAGCGAGAACGCCCGCTCGAAGAGGGCGTGCACCGCGCCGAAGAGGCCGCCGCCGGTGTGATGTCGCTTCAGCTCGCCGGCCATGAAGTACTCGACCATGACCGGCACGAGCGTTCGGGAGAGGAAGTAGCTCGCCCCGACGGCGAAGACGACGGCCAGCGCGAAGGGCACGAAGAGATAGCGCGGAGGGCCCTTGAGGAAGAGGACCGAGACGAAGACGACGCAGATCGCGGCCGTCGCGACGAAGGCCGGGACGGCGATCTGTCGGGCGCCGTCGAGGATCGCGGTGCGCGGCGCCTTGCCGAGGGCGAGGTTGCGGTGGATGTTCTCGACCTCGACCGTGGCGTCGTCGACGAGAATGCCGACCGCCAGGGCCAGGCCGCCGAGGGTCATGACGTCCAGCGTGTAGCCGAGGGCGTCGAGGCAGCAGACGGAGATGAGGATCGCCAGCGGAATCGAGGTCGCGACGACGATCGTGCTGCGCCACGAGCCGAGGAAGAGGAGGATCATCATCGCGGTGAGGGCCGCGGCGATCACCGCCTCCTGAATGACGTTTCCGATCGACGCCTTCACGAAGACCGACTGGTCGAAGAGCGTCTCGACCGTGATGCCCGAGGGAGCCGCGGCCTGAAGCACCGGCACGAGGGCCTTGACGCGATCGACGACGTCGAGCGTCGATGCGTCGCCGCTCTTGAGGATGCTGACCAGCGCCGCCCGCTGGCCGTCGCGGCGGACGACGTTGGTCTGCACCGCGAAGCCGTCGCGGACGTTGGCGACGTCGCGGATGAAGATCGTTCGGCCGTGGATCTCGCGGATCGGCACGTCGCCGATGGCGCGGATCTGGGCGGGGCTGCTGTTGAGCGTGACCGGAAGGTCAAGCGTGCCGATCTTGATCGAGCCCGAGGGAAGGGTGAGGTTCTGGGCGCTCACCGCCTGGGCGACATCCTGCGGGGCGAGGCCGTAGCCGGCCAGGGCCTGCGGGTCGAGATCGACCATGATCTGTCGCGGCTTGCCGCCGTACGGCAGCGGCAGGACGGCGCCGGGAACGGTGACGATCTGGTTGCGGACCCCGAAGGTCGCGAAGTCGGCGATCTGGGCCTCGCTCGCGGTGGAGCTGCTCAGGGCCATCTGAAGGACCGGCACCGTCGAGGCGTTGTAGCGAATGATGAGCGGCGGCTGCGTGCCGGGCGGCATGCGGCGCAGGATCGTCTGCGAGACCGCGGTGACCTGGGCGATCGCGCCGTCGATGTTGGTGCCCGGCTGAAAGTAGATGCGGATCACGGCGAGGCCGGGCAGCGTCTGGCTTTCGGTGCGGGCGACGTTGCCGACGGCATTGCTCAGCGAGTACTCGCTGAAGGTGGTGATCTGCCCTTCCATTTCGGGCGGCGAGAGACCCGCGTAGGTCCAGACGACGTTGACGACGGGGATGTCGACCGAGGGGAAGATGTCCTTCGGCATGCGATACGCCGACAGGATCCCGAGGATCATGATCAGGACCGACATCACCACGAAGGTGTAGGGGCGCCGGAGGGCGAGCTTGACGATCCACATGGGTCAGTGCCCTCGCTTTCGGTGGCGGGTCGCCTGCTCGAGCCCGTCGAAGGTGATCGCGACGAGGCGCTCGACGAACGCCGGCGTGAGCGGGGCGTGCTCGAAGAGAAGCCGCAGGTAGAGCGGGCCGTAGAGACTGTCGAAGAGGAACTCGATGTCGACGTTCCTCGGGAGTTCGCCGCGGGCGATGGCGCGGGCGATCGCCGGCAGCCCTTCGGCGCGGCGCGGGCGGAGCCAGCGCTCGCGAAAGGCGCGGCGGAGTTCGGCGTCGGTCTGCGTCGCGCTCACGAGTTGGGCAAGCAGGCGACCGTTCGGGCCGCACATCTCGTCGACGACCAACTGCATCTGCGAGCGGAAATCCCCGCGGACGCTGCCCGTGTCGGCGAAGGGCAGGCGCGGCGAAACATGGCTGAAGAAGGCATCGACGACGAGTGCCGCCTTGTTCGGCCACCAGCGGTAGATCGTGGCCTTGCCGACGCCGGCCCGCTCGGCCACCGCGTCAATCGTGAGTCCGGCAAAGCCGCTTCGACGGAGAAGCGAGAGCGTCGCTCGGACGATCGCCTTCGTTGCCTTCGGACAGCGCGGGCGGCCGAGCCGCTGCGGGCAGTCGGGGGATTCGAGCGTCTCCGGCGGGGGAGCGTCGGAGGAAGTGGCTGCGCTAGAGCGTTGCGGCATTACGGAACGGTTCGTCTCGGAAAGGGCCATGGTAGCCCTTCCCGAGCGAACGTTCGTCGCACCGATCGAAATTCCGGTCGCGCCTGCTGCATCCGCACCGGATCGCGGCGTTCACCTGAAGGACGCGCGTCCCGCCGCGGCGCTCAGCTCGTCCAACCGCCGAGGAGAATCCCGAGGTCCGCAGCGCTCACCATGCCATCGCCGTCGAGGTCGGCGGCACAACCCGAGCAGCGGCCCCACGAGCCGAGCAGGATCGCGAGATCGGGCGCGTTCACGAGTCCGTCGCCGTCGAGGTCACCGAGCGACGGTTGGACCATCACGACCTGCTGGCATGCCGAGAACTCGCTCGTGTTGCCCGTCGCGGCCGCGGTGGCGGTCGCCGTGATGACCGCGCCGGGGGAGAGCGACGTCGCGGGCAGCGAGGTCGAGAAGGCGCCGTTGCCGCTGGCGTCGGTCGTGAGCGCGATCGAGCCGAGATAGGTTTCGCCTTGGCCGTATCCGCTCGGAGCGCAGCCGTCGCTTGCGAAGAGTTCGATCGTGAAGGCGCTCGACGGCGTCGAGTTCAACGAGCCGCCGATCGAGACCTGGTTCCCGTCCGATTCGGCCGAGGCCACGATCGGGAAGTTCTGCAGCCCGTTGCCGCCGATGTCGCCGTCGCCGGGATCGTTGGCCGTGATGCCAGCCGGCCCGAAGCCGAGGAGGTCGATGCCGAGGCCGCCGTTGTCGACGATCGAGTTCGCCGAGAGCGTCACGCCCGACGCGCCGTAGGTGACGACGACGCCGGTCGACTCGTTGTGGGCGATCAGGTTCCCCTCGTCGGGAGCAGTGCCGCCGATCTTCGTTGCCTGCGGCGAGCCGTTCGGATTCGACTGGACGAGGATGCCCTGGACATTGAGAAGGGGCGTCGTCCCGTCGGCCGCGACGCCGATCCGGTTGCCGACGACGGTCGTGCCGATCGCCGAGGCGCCGATGCCGAGGGCGACGCCGAAGCGCTCGCCGTTGTAGTGGTCGATGCCGGTCATCTCGATGCCGGCGATGAGATTGTTGCGGACGATCGTGTCGACGGCGGCGGTCGAGATCACGATGCCGCCGGCGCCGCTCTTGCCTGGATACTTCGCCATGCCATCGTTCGTCGTGCCGACGAAGTTGCCTTCGATGATCGTGTCGTGGGCGTGGGCGACGTCGAGTTGCGTGCCCGACGGGAGGCCCTCCTCGGCGTAGTAGCCGTGGCCGGAGAGCGTGTTCTGCTCTGCGGGGAGCGGACCGCCGATGCGATTGCGGTCGCAGGTGCCGTAGAAGGTGTCGCCGGTGATGCTGAGTCCCCAGTGAAACTCGTTCCCGATGAGGACGTTGTCGCTCGCGGCGGAGGTGAGGCTGACGCTTTCCGAGAAGGTGTTGCCTTCGCCCGGCTCCGTGCCGCCGATCGTGTTGAAGTCGCCGCCGCCGTAGTCGCCGCGGATGGTGAGACCGTTCGTGGTGCAGCCGACGATGCGGTTGTTGTTGCCGGTGATCCAGATCGTCTGGCTGAAGTTGTTGCCGAACGCGACGTCGAGTCCGCGCACGGTGCAGTTGTTGGCGGCGATCCAGAGGCACGGGATGTACGAGGGGACGCCTGCGTAATGGAGACCGACTTCGTTGCCGGTCGGATTGGTGTCGCCGCTGAAGGCGGCCTGGGTCGAGAAGTCGATCGTCGTCTCGTCATCGCTCACGTAGCACATGAGTTCGAGGCGGATGATCGCCCGATCGGTGAACCAGAAGGACCACTGGCTCGGCGGGATCGCGAAAGCGATCGTCTGCGGGCCGGGGGTGTTGTTGGCGGCGGTGACCGCTTCGCGGAGCGTGATGTGACCGTCGGGGCCGGGGAGGTCGGCGACGGTCTGGGCACCGCCGAAGTCCATGAAGTCATCGAGGGCGAGGTCGACCGTGATGGTCGTCTCGGCGGCGGCAGGAGCGGCGGCCGTGAGGGCGGCAATGAGAGCCGCGGTCAGGTTGCGGCGGGTGAACGGACCGGGGCGGGCGCCGTGGGCGGAGATGGCAATGCGGTTGGGACAACGATTCGGGCGGGGCATGAGGACCTCGGCGGCGACAGAGAGGAACGAAGCGGGGGACCGGAGGAGAGGCGAAGCTAGGAGGACGAAGCCAGAAGGACAGGCCGGGCGCGGACAACCCGACCGCCGCAACCGCCGCGAGCGACGGAGCAAACGAAGTGAGCTCCTCCGGGAATCGCAGATACCGCCGATGGCCGTTCCGCCGCACGCCGGGGTGCGACCGCGATTGGGTTGCGCGATCAATGTGGACAGGCATTTCGGCGAGCTGGCTGCCCCAAGTGTGGCCCAGAGTGTGGCCCAGAGTGTGGCCCAGAGTGGACAGGCACCGATACGGGAGGGCACCCAACTTTGGACAGGCGCTGATGTCGACACGGCCAGAAGTGGGGTGTTTGCCCTGCCTACTTGCAGTCCGGGTGCACGATTGGGGTGCACGATTGGACAGGCACACACCGAACGTGGACAGGCATCGAGGGTGGGTGGACAGGGTGGGTGGACAGGCACCGGACCCGCCGCGAGCAGGAGCCGGTCCCGTGCCGCCGCCGCTGACCCGCCGTCGAATTGGGAACAATGAGACAGAACAAAGGGGTTGGACGGGCACACCCCCAATACACCCCCCCAACACACCCCCTGAAAGCGGTGCTGAAGACTCGCCAGGCCCCGCCTTTCCGATCGGCCTTTCCCGTCGGGCATGACCTCCTGCCTTGCGAAACACCGGGGAATCCGTTCTACTGTTCGGCTCGCTTCGACGGACGCGGCTCTCCTCACCACCTCTGGGGTGGGGGAGGCCGGGTGCGGTCGTGTCGCCCCTTGGGCGGGACCGGCCACCATCGACGAGCTCGACGATCCGGATCGTCGGGTGTACCGCTCCGAGTCCGCTCTCTGTAGAAGGTTGACGCATGGCGATTCGAATCAAGGCCCGTGCTGGTGAGACCGCTGAGCAGATGCTCCGCCGGTTCAAGAAGGTCTGCGAGAAGGAAGGCCTCACCAAGGACGTGAAGCGCAAGCAGTACTACGAGAAGCCCTCCGAGCGCCGTCGTCGCGACGCGCGCCGGACCGAGCCCCGTGGTCCGCTCACCGGTCGTCCGAACCGTCCCGCTGGCCCTGGCCAGCGCACCGGCGGCCCCGGCGGCCGATCCGGCGGTGGTGGCGGCGGTGGCGGTCGCAGCGGCGGCCCCTCGCGCGGCTGATCGCTTCGGGCGCTGATCGCTTCGGGCGTGAACCGCTTCGAGCGGTTGGGACGATCTCGAGAGAGGTCATCGTTCCGTCGACTCCGCGCCGACCTCGGGCGGACTTGTCGCATCGATTCGCTCGCTCGCCGTCGCACGCTCCTTCGCCCGATGCAGCACGCATGACCAGAACCTACTCCAACTCCGATCCCGAGACGGTGCGCAGCTTCGCGATCGAAGCCGCGCGTCTGCTTGCGGACCTCAAGTGCGCCGATGTCGTCCTGCTGGACGTCCGCGGCCACAGCCAGGTCTGCGACTACGTCATCGTCGCCAGCGGCACCAGCCAGCGGCAGATGAAGTCGGTCTCGACCGACGTCGCGGACCTCGGCGACACGATGGGCATGGCCGCCTATCGCTCCAACCGCGATGAGGGCACGACGTGGGTCGTCGTCGACTTCGTGGAGGTCGTCGTCCACCTCTTCGAGCCCGATCAGCGTCTCTACTACGACCTCGAGCTGATGTGGTCGCAGGCGAAGCGCCTCGACTGGAAGCGCGGCGGCTCCGCGAAGAGCTCGTCGAAGGCAGCATCCACGTCGAACGAGGACGACGACGAGGCGGATGAATCGTCGGACGGCGAGCCGACCGAGGACGCGCCGGCCAAGCCCAGGCGGGCCTCGTCCGCAGCCTCGAAGGGGACGTCGAAGTCGGCCGCGAAGTCAACCGCGAAGCCGACCGCAAAGGCGTCCGCGAAGCCGACGGCGTCCAAGGCCTCCTCCTCGAAGGCACCTTCCAAGAAGACCGGTGCCCGCGCCTCCGCCGCCTCGGCACCGAAGACGCGTCGCTCCTCGCGTTCCGCGGACGAGTGAGTCGCTCGTTCGCCGGGCCCCTTCGTTCGATCCACCACCCCGAGCCCTCCCCAAGGACGGCGAACCCGCATGCTCCGCGAAGCGCTCTACGCGAAGATCCACCGGGCGACGGTGACGCACTGCAACCCCGACTACATGGGGTCGATCACCATCGACCCCGACCTGCTCGACGCGACCGGCATGCGCCTCAACGAGAAGGTGCTCGTCGCCGACGTCGACAACGCCAACCGCTTCGAGACCTACATCTTCAAGGGCGAGCGGGGGACGGGCATCATCGGGGTCAACGGCGCTGCCGCGAAGCTCACCGGCATCGGCCATGTCGTCCTGATCATGAGCTTCGCCCTCATGACCGAGGAGGAGATGCGCACGCATCGCCCCAAGGTCGTCATCTGCACGCCGACCAATCGGATCGGCGAGTTCCTTCAGTACGATCCCTCGTGAGTCGGTTCGGCCCGAGTCGGCCCGCCCCATGTCCCCACAGCCCATTCTGAGTCTGGGCGCACGCCGAGCTCGTCGTCGCCCGCATTCCTGAGAGGTGTTCGCGTGCTTCAGTCTCTCCTCGCCACGGTCGTCGCTTCATTGGTGCTCGCCCAGTCGGGGACGACCCCGCCAGCCGCGGCTCCGGCTCCCGCGCCGGCGCCTGCTCCGGCTGCCGCCCAATCGCCGGCAACCGCGCCCGCCGCGGAGCGCTCACCCGTCGGCTTGTGGCAGGGCTCGATCCTCGCAGGCAACGGCTCGCTCTTCGTGCGCCTTGAGGTCGCACTCGCCGGCGCGAAGCCGACGGTCCTCATCACCTTGCCGCAGGCGATGGCGATGAAGCAGACGGCTGACGACGTTTCCCTTGAGGGCACCAAGCTCGGCCTGACCCTGAAGGCCGCGGGCATCACCGGCCGATTCGAGGGCGAGGTCGATGCGAGCGGCCATTCCTACGTCGGATCGCTGACCCTGAGCGGCGGAACTGGCGAGCCGCTCACCGTTCCCTTCACGCTTGGCCGCACCGCCGACGCGAAGGTGATCGAGCCGCACACGACCTGGGAGGGCGTGCTCGACATCAGCGGCACCAAGCTGCCGTTCGCGATCACGCTTGCCGACCACCCGAACTTCGGGCAGCTCGGAGCGATCGACATCCCGATGCAGGGGCTCGACGGATTCCCGCTGCTGGTCGCCAAGGGCGAGGCCAACAAGATCCTGTGCACGATTCCGGTCGGCGTGCAGGCGGTCCTCGAACTCGCCCCGAAGGACGACACGCTCGTCGGCGAGCTGAAGCAGGGGCCGATGAACATTCCCGTCGAGCTGAAGAAGCGCGGCGCGGTCATGCTCTCGGGCATGGGGCGGCCGCAGACGCCGAAGCCGCCGTATCCGTACACGGTGCGCGAGGTGACGATCCCGCATCGCTTCGGCCACACGCTGGCCGGAACGCTCACCATTCCGCAGCAGCCGCAGCCGCCGGCGGGTAGCAAGGCAGTTCCGAAGAAGTTCCCCGCGGTGGTCCTCATCACCGGCAGCGGACCGCAGGATCGCGACGAGACGATCTTTGGCCACAAGCCCTTCCTACTCATTGCCGATGCGTTGACGCGCGCCGGCGTCGCGGTGCTTCGCTTCGACGATCGCGGCGTCGGCCGCTCCACCGGATCCTTCGCCGCGTCGACCTCGTTTGACTTCGCCGCCGACGTGGACGAGGCGTCGCTCTGGCTTCGCACGCAGCCCGAGATCGACGGACAGCGCATCGGCCTCATCGGCCACAGCGAGGGCGGCCTCATCGCCCCGCTCGTGGCGAAGTGGCAGTGGACCGAGGGCAATCCGGCGGAGGCGATTCGCTTCATCGTCCTGCTTGCGGGCCCGGGCGTCACCGGCCGCGACCTGCTGCTTGTTCAGATGCGCAAGCTCATCGCCACCGAGGGGGCCACGGCCGAGGAACTCGACGCGATCCAGGCTCTCCAGGCGACGACGATGGATGCGATCATCGCCGAACGGAAGGTCGACGAGGTCACGCCGCTCGCGCGGGCCCTGGTCGCAAAGCAGCTCGATGTTGCGGCCGCGCACGGCAAGCCCGTTCAGAACGCCAATCTCGACGAACTCACCGGCAGTGCGGTGTCCGAGCTGACCTCGCTGTGGATGCGGACCTTCATTTCCTACGACCCGCGGCCGGCGATTGCCGAACTGGTCGTGCCAGTGCTGGCGATGCAGGGCGGGCTCGACCTGCAGGTCGATTCGGCCCAGAACCTCAAGTCGATCGAGAGTGCGGCGGCGCTCGGCCACGTGAAGCTCACCGTGAAGCGCTACGAGAATCTCAACCATCTCTTCCAGCCCGCGAAGACCGGAAGCGTTGACGAATATGGCACCATCGAGACGACCTTCGATCCGAAGGCCCTCAAGGACCTCGTCGATTGGGTGACGGCGACGGCGAACGATCCGGCAATTCTCGAACTGAAGCCGCGGCCCGCGAGCGAGCAGCCACCGGCCGACGGAAAGGCGGTGCTCCGCTCGAGGCCGCAGGCGGCGCCGACGACGACGGCACCGGGCACTGCGCCCACCACGCCCGAGACCAAGCCCGAGACGAAGCCCGAGACCAAGCCAGCGACGAAGCCCGAGACGAAGCCAGAGACCAAGCCCGCCGCGCCGGCGGCGCCTGGAGTCAAGTGACGTGTCCTTCGGTCTCTCGCGCGGAAAGAAGCTCGAGGTCGGCACCGTCGGCATCAGCCGCGATGAGCTGCCGCCGTTCGACCCAACCGGCGCCGTCCGGCTCGATCCGCGCGAGTGGTTCGAACATCCCGAGCGACCGTTCGATCTTGAGATCGGCTCGGGCAAGGGCACGTTTCTGATTCAGCAGGCCGAGCTCGAACCGGGAACGAATTTCCTCGGCATCGAGTGGACGGGCGAGTTCTATCGATATGCGGCGGACCGCATCCGCCGCCGGCAGATCGGCAACGTGAAGGTGCTCTGGCACGACGCGACCGAGTTCATCACCTGGTGGGTGCCCGACGCGTGCGTCCGCGTGTTGCACCTGTATTTCAGCGATCCGTGGCCCAAGGCCCGCCACCACAAGCGCCGCGTCGTGCAGGACGCGACGCTCGCCCAATTCCATCGCGTCCTCGTGCCCCACGGCGAGCTGCGCCTGGTCACCGATCACGACGACCTCTGGGCGTGGTACGAGGAACACGCCACGCGGAACGCCCAGCTCTTCGAACGCATCGCCTTCGAGCGCCCCGCCAGCGCCGGCGAAGGCGAAGTGGTCGGCACCAACTTCGAGCGCAAATACAAGCGCGAGGGCCGACCGTTTCACGCGATGACGCTGCGGAAGCGGTGAGGCGGCGAGTCCGCCTCCTCACCCTCCCCCTCACCCCGGCCTCACCCACCCCGACTCCCTGTCGCGGACCAGCGCCCCCGAGGCGAGCTTGATGCAGCGCTCGCAGATGAGCCCCTCGGGGTGGGTCGGACTCTGGTAGCAGGGGTCGGTGCGCTCCTCGAGGCACATCGTGCAGCGGTAGCCGGGGGTCGCGTCGCTGGCCTTGCCCATCACCACGCGGCGATACGCGGCGGTGAGGCAGGTGCCGCAGATGCAACTCCCGTGGTGTCCCTCGATGAAGGGACACTCGAGCGTCCAACTGCTGCGGCAGAAGTCGCAGAGGACATCCTCCATCTGCACGTTGTCGGGATCGGTGCCGTCGCGGCGCATGGCGGCACGGTAGCAGGCCGGTTGCACGGCGTTCGCTGCGGACGCAACGTCGAATCTCGCCAAATCCCGAACCCGTCGGAGAGGCGGCTCCCGCCTGGCCGCACAGGGAGGTGAAGCTCTGCTCCCGCTTGGCGCGGGCATTGGGCATTCATCGGAGGACAGCCATGTCCACACGCACGCGACGCCCGGTTCCGCCATTGATGCTCGCTTTCGCCTCGGCCCTGATGGGAGCGATGGGGGCGCTCCCCGAGGGGAGCGTCGCACACGCCGCGGCGTCCTCCGCCCCAGACGCCCCTGCAGCACGCGCCACCGCAGCGAGCGCCCCGCCGTCGGCTCGAACGCCGCGGGGAGAGCACGCCCTGAGCGTGAAGGGACCGCGCTTCCGGCCCTCGCACAAGGAAGCGCCGGGTGGCATCGCGTCGACCTGCGACGGCATCGTCCTCAGCCAGAATGCGGACAGTTCGACGATCCAGCCGCTCAACACCGCCCACTGCATCATCGAGAACGTCTGCACGCTCGCCAACGGCTACGCCCGCTCGTTCGTCGCGCCGGCGACGGCCCGCGTCGACTGCGTGACCTTCGCCGTCGAGTTCAACACCGGCGCCGCGTGGCCCGTGGGCGTTCGCGTCTACGCCGGCGACGTGCATGGGCCCTTCTCGGAGCTCGCCCTCGTCGGAACCGGCGCCATCGACATTCCGGCGACCTCCGGGTCGGCGCTCTACACCGTCTCGCTCGACGCGCCCGGCCCGGTGATTCCCGCGGGCACGTCGTTCGTGGTCGAGGTCTACTCGCCCACGCGCGATCCGGCCCTCGGCGGCGACGGCGCCTTCCTCTTCTTCGGCTCCAACAGCGCCGGCCAGTCGGGTCCCTCGTACCTCCGCGCCGACGAGTGCGGCGTGCCGAACTTCGTCGACGTCGCGACGCTCGGCTTCCCGCAGACCAACATCATCATCAACCCCGTGGTCACGCCGGTCGACCTCACGCCGCCCTGCGGTTCGCCGCAATCGGGAAGCTGCTTCGTTCCCCACGCCAAGCCCAACTGCAACGACGCGAGCTGCTGCGAGCTCCTCTGCGGCATCATCGATCCGACCTGTTGCCAGATCGCGTGGGACGTGATCTGCGTGCAGGAAGCGATGAGCTTCGGGGAGTGCACGCTCCAGCCGCCGCCCTGTCAGGGACTCCTCGCCTTCGAATGCCGCGCCGGATGCCCGGACGGCTTCGCCCAGCCGACCGAACCGGCCTCGCCCAGCGCCGCACTCGCCGCGGGTCTCAACTGCGGCGCATTCGGCGACTTTGACCTCGACGACAACGATCACTGCATCGCCCACACCTTCACCGGTTGCTGGCCGAGCTGCGGCCCCGGCTGTCCGCAGCCCGGCTGCGGCACGATCGTCGGGGCGACGCTTGCGGTGCGCATGAAGTCGCTCGGCGGCCTGGCGAGCAACGACTCGATCGGTCTCTACGACGGCGGCAACGTGCTTTGGGCATCGAACATCGGCACCCTCGTCGGCCTTCCGGGGTGGCCCCTCAACAGCGACGTCACGGTCGTCCTGAACCTCGGGCCGAATCCGATTCCGAACACGATTCAGGTGCCGACGTCGAGCGGCGTCCTCGCCTCGCTCTGCGACGGCGAACTCGGCCTGCTCGTCCAGGACGACACCCGCGTCGACTACGCGGCCCTCACCGTCTTCGTCTGCCCCTGCGAACAGGGCATTCGCATTCCCTTCTCGCGCGACGCAGCCGATGGCTTCGTCGGACCGACCCCGACCACGCCCAGCGCGGCCCTCCTGGCCAAGGTGAACTGCGGCTCCGGCTCGCTGCAGCAGTACGACGTGCAGCCCCTCGACCAGTGCTTCGTCGAGACCATCACGGGACTTCCGAGCTGCATCATGGGCGCGCATCTCACGATGGGCGTCCGCCCGGATTCGCTGTGGTGGACCGACGGAATCGCACTGGATGTCGTCGACGAGTGCGGCAAGGCCTTCCAATGGAGCAAGTCGCTCGTCGCCCTGGACGCGCTCGGCGCGTTCTCGCCGCCGCTCGCCTCCGGTCAGCTCTCGACGCTCACGCTCGACCTGGGCAACCTTCCGCCCAGCGCCGACGGCACGCGCTCGGTGCTCTCGACGATGCTCGACGGCTCGCTCGACATCTACCTTCAGGACGACACCGGCGTCGACTTCCTCTTCATCGACGTGCTCTCCTGCGACTGTGGCAGTTCCGAGCCGATCGGCGCGTGCTGCCTCCCGCCGGAACTCCAGGGCGGCGACTATCACTGCGTCCAGCTCACCGAATCGCAGTGCGCCTTCAACGGCGGCACGTGGTGGGGGCCCTCCTTCGACTGCACCCAGATCGTCTGCGCCGGACCCTGCGCGACGCCGCCGTCGGGCATGGTCGCGTGGTTCCCGCTCGAGCCGACCACGGGCACGATCGCCGAGGACATCACGGTCCTTCAGAACGACGGCCTCTTCGGGCCGCAGCAGACCGGCGGTCCGCTCTCGGTGCCGGGCGTCGTCGGCGGCGGCTATCTCTTCAACGGACAGGGGGACTTTATTCAGGTGCCACCCTCGGCATCGACGAATTTCGGATGCAAGCCCTTCTCGGTGGACCTGTGGGTGAAGCGATCTCCGCCGGTCGCCGGGCCGGGGTTCGTGAACCTCGTCGGCAACTACGGCAGCGCGTCGGGCGGCTGGGTCTTCGGCATCGACGAGTCCACCGGGCTGCTCGAACTCCTGAGCGAGAGCGACTGCCTGCGGTGCATCGCATTCTCGGCGGCGACGATTCCCGTCGGCGTCTGGACCCACGTAGCGATCGCGGTGACGGGGTGTGACTGCAGCCAGCCCTGCTTCAGTGCCGGAAACCGAAGCGTGACGTTCTACGTCGACGGAATCCCCGCGGGCACGGGCACCGCATGCTGCGACCTGAGCAACCAGCCGACGCAGGCTCCCACCGTCATCGGGGGAAGCGTCTGGGTGTCGAGTCCCTTCCACGGGGCCATGGACGAGATCGAGATCTTCTGCCGCGAGCTCGAGCCATGGGAGGTCGACTCGATCTTCGCCGCCGGCCCGAGCGGCAAGTGCAAGCAGCACTGCCACGCGAGCTGGGATCGCCAGGCCTGCATGAACTTCTCGCCGACGTTCCCGGCCGACATCACCATCTGCAACGACGGCAACACGCCGCAGTCCTACACCTGGTTCGTGAGCCCCTCCGGCGCGTGCGTCGTGTCCGGCGTCACCTATTCGCCGGCGACGGGGACGACGCTCGTCCCGCCGGGCGGATGCGTGACCATCCCGATCACCGCGAACGTGAGCGGCGCCTCGGGCCTCGGGCCGGCCTGCTTCGACGTGACGTTCGTGAACACCTCGAACAGCCAGGTGTGCACGGCCATGGGCATGCTGTACGTCGACATCTGCGGCATCATCGCCAACCCGAACGAGCCGGTGCTTGCCGTGCCCTTCGGGGAGCCGACGCAGGTCGCGTTCACCATCGCCAACGGAGGCGAGATCCCCTCCGGCACGGTGGTGCCCATCAAGCTGAAGGCATCGCCCTCGGACATGGAGTCGCCGAACGAAATCGTCTCGCTCAACGGCCTCCCGCCGGGCACCCGCTACATCGGCAATCTCGTCGCACCGCCGGCCGGCGGGACGACGCCGCTCACGCTCTCGGTTGAGTTCCTCGCCCCCGACTCCTTCCGGTGGTACGACATCGTGCTTGAGGCGGACCTCGACGGCGACGGCGTCTTCGCGCCGCTCTCCTCCGTCGGGATTCGGCAGGCGCCGGCGTCGGCGCACGCCTGCCCGCCGGACCTGAACGGAGACGGTCAGGTCAGCGGAGCCGACCTCGCGATTCTCCTCGGCGGGTGGGGGACCGGCGGAACGGTCGCCGACATCAACGGCGACGGCGTCGTGGATGGCATCGACCTTGCCGAGCTCCTTGGGGCGTGGGGCCCATGCTGATCGGCTGACGCACGCGCAGGGATGGTTGCCCGAACGCCGCCCGCTGGCCAATGCCAGCGGGCGGCGTCGCGCGGCCACTGACCGCAACGCCTCGCCCGTACACTGAGCCCATGGCTCGCGACATGGCGCCGCGAACGCCGCGGCGACCGACCCGGATCTCCCTTGCGAACAAGAGCCGCCTGCTGTTTGGCGGCGCTGTGGTCGCGCTGGTCGCCGGCGCCCTCAGCGTCCCGTGGCTTCGGACGAAGACCCTCGTCGACGAGAGCCAGCTCGAGGTTTCCCGGCAGCTCGCCGAGACATGGCTCGAGAACGGCTTCACGCTTGGCCGCTCGGAGGGCATTCCGATCCCGATGCGGATCGTGCTCGCCGAGAGCGTCGTGCCGGAGAGCGAGAGCGACAAGCTCCTCCTCGACGCCATCAACCGCTTCGAGGCGACCCCCGGACTCGTCGATCACTTCAAGGTCGTCGATCGGGCCGGCGACCCGCTCTATCGCTATTTCCGGGCCCTGCGGGAGCGCGAATGGCGGCGCATCCAGGACCGGGCGTTCGTCAACTTCAACTCGCAGTCCTCGCGTCCCGGCTCCGACGACGACGCCCTCCGCGCGGTGCTCGTCATCGACCGCACGAGCCCCTTCGCCGAGGCCCAGGTCCAGGAGAATCGCGTCGCCCTCATCATCAGCGGCAGCATCGCCAGCGGACTCGCGGTCGTCATCTTCAGCGTCATCCTCTCGCGGCTCGTCCTTCGTCCCGTGCGGCGGCTCACCGAGGTCGCGGAGAAGGTCGAGCGCGGCGACCTCGCGATCCGCTCGACCATCCGCACCGGCGACGACTTCGAGCGGCTCTCCGAGACCTTCAACGCGATGCTCGACGAGATCGAGAAGGGGCAGCAGCGCCTCCGGGCGATGAACGAAACGTTAGACCTGAAGGTGAGCGAGCTGGCCCAGACCAACATCGGCCTCTACGAGTCGAACCGCCTCAAGAGCGAGTTCCTCGCCAACGTGAGCCACGAGCTGCGCACGCCGCTCAACTCGATCATCGGCTTCGCCGAGCTGCTCGACGAGATCGCCAAGTCCGACGTCGGCGCCGACCCGAAGCGCGTCCGATACATCGCCAACATCCTCCGCAGCGGCCGCTCGCTCCTGGACATGATCAACGAGCTCCTGCAGATGGCCAAGATCGAGGCCGGCCGCGTCGAGCTCACCGTCGCGCCGACCAGCGTGAGCGACCTGGTCGAGGGGCTCATCACCGTCATGCGGCCGCAGTCGGAGGCCAAGCGCATCTCGCTCACCGTGCGCGTCGAGCCCGAGCTGCCGACCGTCGACACCGACGCGGGCAAGATCCAACAGATCCTCTACAACTTCCTCAGCAACGCGATCAAGTTCTCGCCCGAGGGCAGCACGGTCACCGTCTTCGCCGGCCGGAGCGTTCGCGGCGACGGCAGCCCCGGCATTCGCCTGGGCGTGATCGACGAGGGACCTGGCATTCCGGAGGACATGCAGGACACGGTTTTCGAGAAATTCCGGCAGGTCGACGCGAGCCACACGAGGTCGCACTCGGGCACGGGCCTCGGGCTGGCGATCTGCCGCGAACTGGCGGAACTCCTCGGCGCGACGGTTTCGCTTGTCTCGAAGCCCGGCAAGGGCGCGACCTTCAGCGTCGAACTTCCCATGGCGTGGCGAGCGAAGGAGCTGCCGCCGCTCATGCCGCCGTGATCGGTCGGGGAACCGACCCAATGGCGTGAATTGGTCGACTCGCGCGGGTACGCTACGACGCCCATGTCGCCCGCCGACGCGACACCCTCCACCTCGTCCGACAACCACGCACAGGGCGACGTCACCGACAGCGAGCTCATCCGCCGTTGTCGGCAGGGCGACCAGCATGCGTGGACTCGTCTCATCCAGCGCTACGAGCGGCTGGTCTATTCGGTCCCGCGCCGGCTGGGCATGTCCCCGGAGATCGTGGACGAGACCTTCCAGGAGGTGTGGGGAGTGCTTCTCCGCCGCATCGGATCGCTGCAGCATGAGCAGGCCCTTCCGCAGTGGCTCATCACCACCGCGCGGCGCATCGCCCTCCGGCTGGCCCAACGGACTCGCTCGCGGAGCAGCACCCTCGATCGGCTTACGGACCGCGGCGACGCCGGATGCGTGGCCATGCCCGATGAGGAGTTCGTCGAGCGGGCCGAGCGCGGCCATCAGGTCGCGGCAGCGATGGACCGGATCGACCCCGCCTGTCGGGAACTGCTGGTGGCCCTCATGCGGAGCGACGAGACCTCCTACGCCCAGATCGCCCGGCAATTGGGCATGCCCATTGGCAGTATCGGACCGAAGCGGGCCCGGTGCCTCGAGCGGCTGCTGCAGCTCCTTCCGCCGAACCTTCGGGCCGAGTTCGCCCCGCGCGAGCCGGCGGAGTGAGTCGGAGTTTGCAGCGTCCGGGGCCCCGTCGGACAAGGGTGAGGGTTGGGAGGCCAGGTTCGGTGGGAACTTGGACCCTTTCGGTATCAGCCGACCGGGGGTGATGACTTCTCTGCGACTGAGTTGCAGCAAGCAGGACGCCGGTTGCCTGCCCGCATCCACCCGGGCTCTTGCATTCTGGAACGAACCATGACCACCGACTCGAACAACGCCAGCCGCCCGAACGACCCGCATGCGGACTCGATCGGCGTTCCTGGATCGCCCTTCGACGCCGCCGTCTTCGCCGCATTCGGCGACCGGCTGCCGAGCGGGGCGGCGACCGACGACGCCACGGTGGCCCAGCTCCGCGAGCTCCTGGCCCTCATGCGGGAAGCCCCCCTCGACCGGCCGTCGAATGCCCTGCGAGCATGTGCCGAGCGGCTCTTCACCGAGCGGGCCGATCTTGGTTCGCTGGTGGGAGCGTGGCTTGCCGCGGCCCGTCAGGTGGTCATGGACTTGGTGCAGCCCGAGCGATCCGGGAGTAGCGAAGGCGGACTCGTCGCCTCGCTCGCCGGGTTCCGCGGCGCCGCGGCCCCGATCTCGACCTTCCGGGCCCACATCGGTGGGATCGATCCGAACGCCCCGGCCATGGATGCCTGGCTCGACCTCCAGCTCGATCCGGTCGGCGGCGGCACGCGGCTCCGCGGGCAGATCACCTGCGAGCATCGCGATGGAGATCACGGAGCGATCCCGCTCATGCTCCATCTCGTCGATCCGACCTCCCACGCCGCCATCGCCAACGCCCTCATCGACGAGGATGGGACGTTCGTCCTCACCACGGATGCCCGCGTCGTCACGCTGGTGGTGGAGCTTGAGGCCGGCGACACCGCCCTCGTCGTGAGGGATGTGGTTCTCCGCTCCTGAGCGAACGCCACGGATGTGGGCCGGACGGCGGGCTTGCATCATCCGGTCGACTCCCGACTGAACCACCCCACCGATGACCAGTTCGCCGTCAGCGCTGACGCCTGACTCGATCCTCGCGGCGCTCGCCGGTGAGGAAGACGTGAGCGCGCTCGCGGCCCGATGGGCTGCGGAGTCCGACGTCGATTCCGTGCGGAAGGCGATTGAGGCCGGCGCTGATTCGCTTCATCGCAGCGCAATGCGCGATGTCGCCGGCGCGCTTCGGTCGGCGGGACGGCTGGTGGCGATGTGCGATTCGATGGGCGATGCCTCGACGCGACTCGCCGCGCGGCTGGCCCTGGGCATCGCCCAGACCTACGGCAACGCCTTCGACGCCGCGCTGGCGACCTTTGACGAGAGCGAATCGATCGAGGGAACGGGACCCGGTGCGACGGTGCTTCGGGCCCGCATCGGACTGGCCCGCGTCCACGCCCTGGCCAGGCTCGGTCGCCTTGATGACGCCGCCGGTGCCGGCGAGCGGGCCCTCCGCCTGCTCGACGAGGCCGGCGCGACCGACATTGCCGCTCGGGCCCACGCGAATCTCGGCGTCATCGAGCGCATGCGTCAGCATCCCGAACGGGCGATCGAGCGGTTTCGGGCGGCGCTGGCCGCGTGGGGCCCCGATCCCGTGCAGCGGGCCCAGCTCACGAGCAACCTCGCCGAGGCCTACCTCGACCTCGGTCGATTCGCCGAAGCGGAGCGGTCCTTCCGCGACGCGCTGCAGTCGCTTGAGGACGCCAAGGCGACGCACGCCGCGGCGATCGTCGAGGGGAACCTGGCCGACCTTCTCGGGCGCCAGGGACGGTTGGGCGAGGCGCTTGAGCATTACGAACGAGTGCGTCACCGATACCTGGCGATCGACGCCCGCGGCGACGCGGCACGGCTGCAGGCCGAAGAGGCGGACGCCTTCGCCCAAGCCGGCCTGCTCGCCGAATCGGTGGCCGAGTACCGCGCTGCCCTCGACGAGCTCGACCGCTGCGGCCTTCGCCTCGAGGCGCTGCGGGCCCGCCTCGGACTTGCCAGAGCGCTCGGTCGTCTTGACCGCCTCGACGAGGCCGCGCGGGTGCTCGAGTCGATCGGCACCATCGATCAGCTCCCGCCCGCGAGCGCGGGCACGCTGCAGACGATTCGCGGCGAATTCGCCCTCGCCATCGGCGACGCAGCCGGCGCCCGCGAGCACCTCAGCGCCGCGATTCCGCTGTTGGCGTCGCGACCGACCGAGGAGGCGGTGGCTCGGACCCGTCTCGCCACGGCGTGTCTGGAGCTGGGGGACCTGGCCCTGGCCCGGGCATCGACCGAGCGTGCCCTGGACGTCGCCCGGTCGCATCTCCTTCGCCCGCTCGAGGCGGAGCTGCTGTA
This sequence comes from Phycisphaerales bacterium, assembly GCA_044220875.1. Lineage (GTDB taxonomy): Bacteria > Planctomycetota > Phycisphaerae > Phycisphaerales > SM1A02 > JAEUIT01. The sequence continues at coordinate 101,121 of JBGAQH010000006.1, forward strand.
CGTCGCCGCGCGCTGTGCGCGAGCCGAAGGCGACGAGGCGGCGGCGATGCGCTCGCTGCGGGCCTCGGTGCACGCGGTCGAGTCGCTGCGCGGCACGCTACAGGCGGCGCGCCTCCGCAGCGCGTTCGTGGCGGGTCGCGCATCGGCGGCGGGGGACCTGGTCCTCTCGCTGGTGCGGGCCGGCGACCCGGCGTCACTCCGCGAGGCACTGCGGGTGTCGGAGCAGGTGCGGAGCCGCTCGCTCCTCGACGCGATCGCCGGCGCGGTGCCGATCGAGGAGATTGCCGAGGGCAGCGATCGCGAGGCCGCGGACCTACTCCGCGAGTCCGCGGCGATCCGTCACGAGGCCAACGCCCTCTTCAGCCGACTCGACCGCCAGCCCGGGCTGGCGACGAACGACGAGTGGCGGAGCGCGGTGCTCTCGGTCGAGTCGCGCCAGCGGCTCATCGAATCGCGCCTCGGCGCTGGGCACTCCGTGCACGCGGCCATCGCGGCGCCGCCGACCGACGACGACATCGCCCGGCTCATCGACGCGCCCGCGGCGCATGTCGTGACCTTCGTGGCCGGCGGGCGCCTCGTCGGCATCGTCAGCCGGGACGGTCTTCTTCGCGGGGCCGACCTTGGTGCGGCGTCGGAGATCGCCGATCGGATCGAGCGCTTCCGATTCCAGATTCACCGCTCGCTCATGAGCGCCGGAGAGCGGGCCCGACGGATCGAGCTTGACGTGGCCGGATCGCTACGGCACATCGCCGATGCGGTGCTCGCTCCCTTCGAGGAGCTGCTCGCCGACGCGCCGGCCGTGCAGGTGATTCCGGCCGGTCCCTTGCATGCGGTTCCCTTCGGCGTCCTGCCGATGTGCGGCGACGCGATGATCGCCGCGCGCCCCGTTGCGACCGCCCCGAGTCTCGGGGTTCTTCTGGCCCTGAACGCCCAGCAGTCGACGGCCCAGCGCACGGCCGGTCGGGTGGTTGTGGGCGTTGCCGACGACGCAGCGCCGTCGATCGCGACTGAAGCCCGCGCCATCGCAGTGCTCGACGGCACCATCGCCGTGCTCATCGGTCAGGACGCGACGCTTGAGCGTGTCCGTCGTGCGGCCCAGGGCGCCTCAATCTTCCATTGCGCGACGCATGGTCGTTTCGTGGCGGAGAGCCCGCTGCGATCAGGCGTTCGCCTCAGCGACGGATGGCTCACGGTCACGGACCTCTTCCGATGGCGCATTCCCGGAACGATCGTCGTTGTCAGCGGGTGCGATACCGGACGGGTCGCCGTGGAAGGTGGGGATGAGTTGACCGGACTGCAGCGAGGTTTTTTCGCAGCTGGTGCCTCGGCAGTTGTCTTGAGTGCGTGGCTCGCGCACGATGAAGCGACCGTCGAACTGATGTGCGAACTGCATCAGCGGACGGGAACCTGCGGAAGCATGACAGACACCGACGCCCGTGCCGGAATTGGATCGGGTGTCGTGAGCGCCATCCGCGAGGCAGCCTTGGCGGTGCGACAGCGCCGACCGCGGCTGGTCGAGTGGGGCGCGTTCGGCGTGTATGGATCGGTGTCGGCGGGAGCCACGCCCTGAGGCGAGGCGAACGGAGTGTCGGCGTTTGACGGCGGCAACTCGAATGACCGGATGTACGGGAGACTTTGCATGATTCGGAAGAACTGGATCGCAGCCCTTCGGGCTCCACACCTGGCCTGCCTCTCCTCGCTGATCATCGGCGGGTCCGCCCTTGCGGGCGGCAGCGGCGGCAATCCGTGTCTGCCGCATCACGCCGTCGAGGATGAGGTCATCCTCGAACTCGAGGACGACGGCTCGATCGACGCGATCATGGCCGCGGTCACGCCGAACTTCCCCGGCGTCGAGGTCATGCTCGCCTTTCCGAGCTCGCACCTCTATCTCCTGAACGCCCCCGATCCGATCTGCGAGAAGCAGCTCGTCAACGCCCTCAACGTCCTTCCCGGCGTCAGCGAAGCGGAACTCAGCGAGCTGGGCGAGAGCGTCGAGGGCCAGACCCAGAGCTTCTTCTTCGCCTCCTCGCAGGATGCCTTCGACGCCCAATACGCCTGGCCGACCATTCGGATGATCGACGCGCAGAGCGAAGCGTTAGGTGACGGGGTGATCGTGGCGGTGATCGACTCCGGGCTCAGCGCGGACCATCCGATCTTCGCGAAGACGAACATCCTCCAGGGCGTCGACTACGTGAACGACGGCCAGGGGCTGAGCGACATCGGCAACGGACTCGACGACGACGGCGACGGCGCGATCGACGAGCTCGCCGGCCACGGCACGTTCGTCTCGGGCGTCATCACGACCATCGCCCCGAACGCCACGATCCTGCCGCTTCGGGCGATCGACACCGACGGTCACGGCACCGCCTTCGCGGTGGCCCAGGCCCTGGTCGAGGCCCGCGACCGCGGGGCGGGCATCATCAACCTGAGCTTCAGCACGCCGCAGGGCGTCGAGGCGCTCAAGCCACTCCTCACGAGCCTGATCCAGCAGGGCATCCTCATCGTGGTGTCGGCCGGCAACGGCGGCACCGTCGGCCTCGGGCCCTTCCCGGCGTCGCTCACCGGGGCCTGCGCCGTCGCGGCGACGGACCAGAACGACGTGAAGGCCGGGTTCTCGAACGCCGGCACCTTCGTCTCGCTCTGCGCTCCCGGCATCGGCATCGTGAGCTCCTTCCCGGGCGGCGGCTACGTCGTCGCCGACGGCACCAGCGCCTCGGCCGCGATGATCAGCGGCGCGGCGGCGCTCGTGATGAGCAAGAGCGTCTGCAACGGCGCGGAGGCCAAGGTCATCCTCGAGGCGTCGGCGAGCTCGATCGACGTCCAGAACCCGAAGAACAACGGGACGCTCGGCGCCGGTCGCGTGCAGGCCGGCGATGCGGTCGATGCGACTCCGGTGCCCGGCGACTACGACCACGACCGCAAGGTCGACGGCGACGACCTCGGGTTCCTGATCGGCGCGTGGGGAACCCCGCAGGGCGACATCAACGGCGACGGAACGACCGACAGCATCGACCTGGCGATCCTCATCGGCGGCTGGACCGGCTGAGCGGCCGGGGGTGATGACGCTGCGGCGGGCCGCGATCGGCGACGAATTTTCGGTTGCCGGAGAATCAGGTATCCGGACGCTGCGGCGGCGCACCTAGATCCGGCCGCGCGGCCACCCGGTCGCGCGGCGCCAGGAGTCCTGCGATGCGGAGAGCGCCCGGAGCATGGACAGCCATTGAGGCATGCGAGCCCGCCGGGGCATCCGCATCCATTCTCCGCGGGGACGCGGAGCGCGACATGTGCGCGGGCTTCGGCGGCGGCATTCCGATGACGTTCCAGCGTGAGCGCAGCGATTTCCCATCGTCCGGCGAACCCGGGGTCGGGCGCACTCGGCGCGGCATCTCGTCCGAGCCGAATGCGCCCACGAACTTCGGCATCTCGGGCGAATCCGCACGTGCGATCACGCTTCGGATGCCGCCGCCGACGCCCGCTCCATGGAGCGGCGCCAGGTTCCTCGCCTTCTGGCGCACCAGGCCACTGTGAATCGCCGCGGCGGAGCGGTTGTGGAGGAGACGCCGCTCCGCCGCTGGCGATGTGTCGGGCTCGGGATGACGGGCCAGCGACGATCGTCGCGTTAGGGGAAGAGGCGCGTCGCGCTCCAGCCCTCTCCGCTCCGCGTCCAGCGGGCCCGGTCGTGCAGGCGGCCGCTGCCGCCCTGCCAGAGCTCGAGCGATTCGATCGTCAGGCGGAAGCCGCCCCAGCGCTCGGGGCGGGGGATCTCCGGCGCCATCGACGGCATCGCGAGATGGTGGACGCCCACGCCGAAGCGGCGCATGGTCTCGCGCATGCGGGTGAAGAGCTCGCCGCGCGTCGCCATCGGCCGGCTCTGGGCGCTGGCCCACGCCCCGAGCCGCGAGAGCAGCGCCCGCGAACGGAAGTACTCGTCGCTCTCGGCGGCCGTCGCCTGCTCGACGCGACCCTCGAGCCGCGCCTGCCGCTCCGCGTGGTCCCAATGGAAGACCGTCGCGACGCGCGGGTTCTCGACGAGCTCATGTCCCTTGCGGCTGTCGTAGTTGGTGAAGAACATCACCGACGAGCGGACCACGTCGACCGACTTGCATAACACGACGCGCGCCGAGGGGCGGCCGTCGGGCGTCGCCGTCGCCAGGATCATCGCGTTGGGATTGGGCTCGGCCTTCCGTCGCACCGCCTCGTCGAACCACTGGGCGAAGAGCTGCATCGGGCTCGCCGGTAGCGGGTCGGGAAGGCCAAGTCGGGAGAGCATCTCATCGAGCGGGTCGAGCAGTGACATCGGGTGTCTCCATCATTCGTCGCGGAGGAGCGCGCCGATCGCGGCGTCGGCCCCTCGAATCTTGCGTCGCGCGATCGACGCGTCGATGCGCTCGAGTCCCTGAAACGACTCGGCGTTGAGCGCGACGAAGCGGAGCACCGCCTCGGCCACGCGACTCGGCGGAATCGCCCCGTCCGGGGCCCACATCTGGTAATCGGCCCAGCTCAGGGAGAGCACGCGCCGCTCGAGCGTGCCCGCTCCGGTGAGTACCTGCGCGTCGTACTCCCATGCCTGCGGCGCTTCCCGTTCAGCGAGCAATTCGACGGCGATCGGGCGGGACATGAGGCGGAAGGACAACGTGGAGCGGGAGGGCGGAACGCGTGCGGCGAGCGCCGCGCTGGGGGCTTCGCTCCGGTGGAAGGGGCGGGAGAACCGGTTCGCCGCCGCGGGACCGAGCGTAACAGATGAACCCGTGGTCACGGGCATCGGTCGCCTCTTGCTAGCATGACCGCCCCGCATGGCCTTCCTGCTCGAGATCATCCGCCTGGGCCTCAACAACCTTCGGCTGCACAAGCTGCGGTCGACGCTGACGAGCCTCGGCATCATCCTCGGCGTCGCGGCCGTGATCGTGGTCACCGCGATCGGCGAGGGCAACAAGCAGGCGGCGCTGCGGGACATCCAGGCCCTCGGGGCGACGAACGTGATCGTGCGTTCGATGAAGCCGCCGGACGCGAACAACAACAACACCCAGCGGTCGATGATCGTCTCCTACGGCATCCTCTTCCAGGATCGCCGCCGGCTCGAGGACTCGGTGAAGGATGCCGTCGCCATCGTTCCGCTGAAGGCGGTCGGCAGCGAGATCAGCGTCGGGCCGGACCGCATCCAGAGCCAGGCCTTCGGCGTGACCAGCGACCTGCTCGACGTCGCCCGCCTGCGCCTCGAGCCGCGGGGCCGCTACATCACCGACGAGGACCTCCGCACCCGGGCCCCGGTCTGCGTCATCGGCAGCGAGGTCGCCAAGCAGCTCTTCCGCCTCAAGGACCCGCTCGGCGCCGACATCCGCATCGACACCCAGGTCTTCCGCGTGGTCGGCGTGCTCAAGCCGGTCGGGCTCGCCGGCGGCGCCGGATCGGCGCTGGTCGGCCGCGACCTCAACAAGGACGTGCACATCCCGCTCTCGACCGCGGAGTCGCAGTTCGGCAACGTCGTCATGCGCCGAACCGCCGGGTCATTTTCGGGCGAGGAGATCGAGCTCTCCGAGATCTACGTCGTCGCCGCCAACACCGAGATCGTCCTCAACGTCGCCGAGCGGGTCGAGCGGATCATGGACGTCGGCCATCCCAAGCTCAGCGACGTGCAGGTGATCGTGCCGTGGGAGCTCCTCGAGAACGCGAAGAAGGCGCTCCTCACCTGGAACGTGATGCTCATCGCCATCGCGGCGATCTCCCTCCTGGTCGGCGGCATCGGCATCATGAACATCATGCTCGCGACGGTGACGGAGCGGACCCGCGAGATCGGCATCCGCCGGGCCCTCGGCGCCACGCGCCGCCACATCGTGCTCCAGTTCCTCGTCGAAACCGGCACGCTCTCCTCGGTCGGCGGCGTCCTCGGGATCGGGCTCGGCGTGAGCGTCTCGTTGGGGCTCGGGCACCTCGTCCCGTTCCTCCTCCGCTTCCAGTGGTTCAAGGGGATGGGCACGAGCCGCCTCGTCCTCGAGCCGCAGGTGACGATGTGGTCGATCGTGGTGAGCTTCCTCGTCGCCGCCGGCGTCGGCCTGGTCTTCGGCATCTATCCGGCAATCGTCGCCAGCCGCAAGGATCCGATCGTCGCCCTGCGCCACGACTAACGCTTCGGGCGCTGGTATCGTCGCGGCATGTCGACCGCCCCGGATCCCGTTCGGTTGGCCAGCCCGGTCGACGGTCCGCTTCGCTGCGCGTCGTGCGAATACGACCTCACCGGGCTGCCGGAGACGGGCCGCTGCCCCGAGTGCTCCCATTCGATCGACGAGTCGATCCGCTCCCTCGGCGGGTGGACGGCGCGGCGCCTGCGGACGCTTCGACTGGCGTGCGTGAGCTTCGCGGCCGGATGGCTGCCGTGGCTGGCGTTCGGGCTGGCGATGCTGCTGCGACCCACGATGTTCCTGCGGGGCCTCGTGGGCGCGTTCATCATCACGCACGCGCTGCTTCTCGAGGCGTCGATGCTCGCGGCCACCGCGGCGGGGTCCACGCGGCCGCCGCGCGGGCGCCTGCTGATCATGGCCCTCACCACGCTTCCGATGACCGCCTGCGCGATCGTGCTGTCGCTGCTGATCGTGCAGTGGATCACGATCGGGCCCTCCCCCGAGGTCGTCGTGGTGGCGTCGGCCGCCTCCCGTGCGGTGATCGTCTGGTTCGCGGCGTGGTGGCTCGGGCGGAGCCACCGCTCGCTGAAGCTCGCCGACGTCGCATGGCGGCGCGCGCCGATGATCGGCATCTCGCTCTCGCTCGCGGCGTGGGGCATGGCCACGGCGATCATGATCGTCGAGGCGACCGGCCTGCTCCGGTCGCGGGGCGTCGGCCTTGCGCTCGCCTCGTTCGAAGTGTGCCGGTGGGCGATGGTCATCGACATCGGCACCTCCGCTCTCGCGGGAATCGCGGCCCTTCGCCTCGCCCGGCTCGCCCACCTGCGGCTGCGGGCGATCCGGGAATCGGTGCCCGCCTCCTGAGGTGCGGCGAACGATGTGCGGCGAATTCGCTTCGCGCCCGCGCCGCCCGCCGCTATTCTCGCCGCATCATGGCCGTCGCGCTCGCCGCATGCTCGCTCGCGATGTTCGCACTCGCGTCGCCGCCGTCTCCGTTCCAGGCCGATGATCGCGCCGACCTCGAGGCCTTCATCGCACGCCGCGAGGATGCCGCGGCGGCCCGCATCACGGCCCGACTCGACGGCCTCGTCGATGAGATGGCGAAGGCATCGGCGTCGCACGGCGGGGGCGACCGAAAGTCCAGGCGCGGAAAGGCCCGGGCGCCGGCGAAGCCAAGGGTCTCGGACGCCGCCGAGCAGGCCCTCGAACAGGCCCTGCTGCCGAAGCTCGCGTCGTCCGCCGCGGCGTGGCGACTCACCCAACTCACGAAGTCCCTCTCTCCCGAGGAGGGGACCGCGATGTGGCGGGTCGTCGAAGCCGATCCCGTCTTCGCCCAGACCCTCGCGTTCACGATCATGCCCGAGGCCGACGGGCTTCCGGCCGTCGCGTCGCTCGCCGAGCGACTTGCGTCGGCCGATCCCGAGGGCGTCGCCCGCCATCCCGAACTCGCCGCCGCCATCTGCGTCGTCCACGACGCGGAGAAGGTCACGCTGCGGGTGAACGAGAACACCGGCCGCGCCCCGCCCCCCGACGCGGTCTGGCGCTGGTTCACCGCCAACGCGTCGAGCATGCGCTACGGCATCGACATGGCGCCGGAACTTCTGGTCCTCGTCGTCGACGTGCCGGCGAGTCCGGAGGAGCTCGCGTGGGCGCTCAAGAACTTTGCGGGCATTCCGCGCGTCGGCGCGCTCTACCAGAAGGTCGAGTACGACGTCGATTCGCTACAGGGGAAGCCCAAGAGGTGCGACGTCGCCGGCTGGAACCTGCCGAACATCCTGCGCTGCGGCGGCATCTGCGCGGATCAGGCGTATCTCACGACGACGGTGGCGAAGGCGCTCGGCATTCCCGCCGCGTACACGACGGGCTTTGATGCGAGCTCGGGACATGCGTGGGCCGGCTTCGTCCACACCGGCGGCAAGAGGCCCTTCTGGGATGTCGAGGGGCGCTACGACTCCTATCGCGGCGTGACCGGTCGCTTCGGCAATCCGCAGACCGGCGCGCAGCAGGCCGACGCCGTGCTGCCGATGCTCGTGCAGTGGGGGCTCGAACCGCGAGCCGACCGAGTGCGGGCGTCGACGTTGCGGGTTGCGGACGAGCGCGTCGAGGACCGCATGCGAACGAAGGGAGCGGACATCGCGGCGCTCTCGGAGCTGCGCGAGGCGATGCTCGCCGAGGCCCTGCGGGCGTGTCCGACCGACGTGCGATCGTGGATGCAGGTCCGCGATCTCGGCACGGCCGGCGGGCTGGAGGCCGACGAGATGCAGGCGTGGTTCGCGCGGATCACGTCGCTCTGCGGCGCGTCCTATCCCGAGATGGTGCTTGAGGTCTGCGCCCCGCTCATCGCCTCGGTCACGGACGTCCCCGCCCAGCACGCGATGTGGATGGACCTCGCCGACTTCCTCGGGAAGCGGGCCGATCTCGCGGCCCAGGCCCTCATGGGCGACGGTCGACTCTGGGAACGGGAAGGCGACCAGGAGAAGGCCGGACGCGCGTATGAGCTGGTCCTGAAGCGGTATCCCGACTGCGGTCCGCCGGTGGCGAAGGCGCTCGCGCGGGCCTCGGCCATTCTCGAGAAGCAGCGCGACGGGAAGCGGATGCTCGCGCTCTACGAAGGCGCGTTCGGCCGCATGAGTCCGCCGAAGGAACTGCCCGGGATCTTCGGACGTCAGTCGACCTGGTACCAGGTCGGCAAGACGTACGTGAACCTGCTCCGCGAGGCGGGCCGCACCGGCGATGCGGCGGCGCTTGACGCGAAGATCGAGCGGCACCTGGCGTTGACTTCGCGTTAGGGGCGTCGCGTTAGGGGCGCTCAGCGCCCGACGACCTCGACCTCGCCCGCGCCCCAGTCGATCCAGCCGGGCAGCGTGGCCCGGGAGACGTACCCGTTGGCGCGAAGCGTCTCGCGCACGGAGCCGGGGAGCGACGCGGGATAGAGAATCACGATCGCGCCGGGACGCACGCGCTTCAGGACGTTCTCGACGTTCGCGCCGCGATCACCGAAGTCGACCAGCTCGACGCCCTGCACGATGCCGTAGTAGGCCATCGGATTGTCTCGAAGACCGATGACGCCGACCGGTTCCCCGGCGGGAACGAGTGCGCGTGCGGTGGCTAACGCTTCGCGCAGCGGCTGGCGCGGCGGCAGCGTGAGGAGGTGCGCAGCGGCAACGGCGGCGAGGACGCACCAGGCGGCAACACCGAGCTCGACTCGACGTCCGGCGAGGGCCTCGCATCCGACGCCCATGAGAAGCGCCAGCGCCGGCAGGACGAAGAGGAGAAAGCGGGCGTAGAGCCAGGAGTGGCCGATCGCCGCGAGGGCGAAGGCGAGCGGGAAGCCGACGAGCCCGGCGACCGCGGTCGCGCGGAGCGCCGGATGCCGCCCGAGCGAAAGGGCGCCGAGCCCAACGAGGAGGAAGCCCGGGATCGCCGCCCACCACGTCCACGCCCCGCCGAGGCCGAGCAGCGCGTGCCAGGTTTCGGGTCCGAGGAGCGACGGCACGCCCGCGTCATGGGCCCCGAACTGTTGGCGCATCGCGACGATGTCGGGCAGGATCGGGGCGTAGAGAATCACCGTCAGGATCGCGCTGCCGACGAGGGCCACGATGCCGGCGCCGGCCGCGGCGCTGCGGCGCCGGAGCAGTTCGACGAGCCAGGCGGCCCCGAGCCCGATCGCGAAGACGATCGCGACCATGTGGGCCCACGCGGCCAACGCCACCGCGAACGCGACCAGTGACCACGCGGCGAACGAACCCGTGCGTCGGGCCCGTCCGGCCGCCCAGAGCGCCACCGCCGCGCCGGCGATCGCGATGGCGTAGCCGCGGGCATCGGTACCGGCGAGTGCGTTCAGCGGCATCACCGCCATCGTTCCCGCGGCGAAGAGGGCCGTGCGATCGTCGCTCGCCTCGCGCGCCGCTCCCCACACCGCGACGATCGAAAGGACCGACGCGAAGAGCGCCGGCAGGCGCATGGAGAACTCGTCCGCGCCGAGCAACGCCGTCGAACACCAGATGAGCAGTTGGCTGAGGACGTGGTTGGCCTGCGAGTAGTAGTTGCCGATCACCGCCCCGGGACCGAGCAGGCTGTAGCCGCCGAAGGGAACGATCTCGTCGTACCAGAGGCTCTGATGGAGGAGAGGGACGCGGAGCATCACGCCGATGGCGACGATGCCAACGAGAACGACGATCGCCCGCCGCGGCGCCGCCTCGCGATCGCCGCCGGGAACGCTGCCGGGAACGCCGCTGCCATCGCCTCGATCACACAGTCGGGCGAGTCCGATGGCGCAGGCGACCAACAGCCAGGGGCCGGCGATGAGGGCGATGCGGGCGAGCGCCGCGCCGTCGAGGGTCGTCGCCGGAAGGGATCCATCGCGACCGATGCGCGCCGGGTGGGCCATCCACACCGCGATCGACGCCGTGTCGAGAAGGAGGCCGATGGCGCTGACCAGAAGCGCGCTGGCGAGCGTGGTGAGGCCGGCAGGCGAACGGACGAACGCGCCCACGGTCATTGCGGTGACTCCCATCGCGTCGATCCCTGCTCGGCGACCGGCCGCCGCGAAAACTCCGCCGGGCCGCCGCCTTCGTTGGCCTGCGGCGTGTCGATCGTGCCGGCGCCGGCACGAACCGCGAGCGTACCCACGGCGAGCGGACGGTGGCCGCGGACATCGCCGTGGAGGCTGAAGAACCGAACGATCGCCAGCAAGCGCAACAGCGTCGAGGTGACGAAGAGAAACGCGTAGCCCCCCCACGTCTCGCTGCCGCGGAGCAGGGCGGCGCCGAGCAGCGAGCCCGACGCCATGGCGAGGGAGTTGAGGAGGTAGTACCAGGTCATCACGCCGGTGCGCTCCTCGCTCGGAATCGTCTCGAGCAGGAGGAGGAAGACCGCGAGCTCATACGCTCCCCAGATCGCCCCGGCCAGAAGCTGCGAGGGGATGATCCACCACACCGCGCCCGATACGAGCCAGACCGTGGCCAGGAGCGAGACGCCCACGGCGCTCACCAGGAGGACGCGCCGGGCGCCATGCCGATCGGCAAGCCGGCCGGCGATCGGCAGGGCGAGACTCTTGCCCAGGAACGCCGCGGCAATCGCGGTCATGTAGACCGCCGGCTGGTACGCCAGCGCCTTCAGCATGAACGGATTGAAGTAGGGCTGTCCCACCTGCACAGCACACTGGAGGGTGACCATCGCGACGATGAGCCGGGCGAAGGGCGTGCCGCCGCGGAGCATGTGCGGCAAGCTTGTGCGGCGCGTCTCGACGATCGGCCGGTCGGGTTCGCCCTGCATCCTGAGATAGGCAAGCGAGAGGAATCGGCTCGCCGCGGCAAGCCCGAAGGCCGCGGCGAAGCCGATGAGCGGACGGCCCAGATCCTCGGCGCGGCTGATGAGCGCGCCGCCGACGAGGAGGCCGATCAGCGTGGCGATCTGGCAGAGGCGATTGCGCTTGCCGAAGTAGCGGGCCCGCAGGCGCGAGGGGAAAATCTCGCCGACCCAGGTGTTCCAGACGCTCGCCGCGGCCAGCGCCCCGGCCCAGTAGAGGCTCGCGCATCCGAAGACGAGGGAGAAGGGCATGCGACCGATGAGGGCGCCGACGAGGAGAAGGACGAGGCTCGCCGCCTGAAGCGAGGCGCAGAGCATCACCCACCGACGCGGGCTGCCGACGAGACGCAGGCCGCGCGGGGCGATGAGCTGCACGACCCCGCCGGCGACCGGCGGCGCCGCCGCGATGAGACCGCTCTGCACGCCGCTCAAGCCCAGCGCCACGGCGAAGGCGGCGAGATAGGTTTCGCCCGCACCGACCATGAACGAGTAGGTGACGCCGTCGCCGGTGCACGCGGAGAGATCCGCGCGAAGTCGGCGCGGAGCGGTCTCCGTCGTCGTGGTGGGTGACCCGTTCTGCCGCGCGGCGTGCACCGCTGGATCGTATGGGAGTGGCGCTGCGTCCGCAGCGACGCGGTGCCCGGCCGTGCGAACGTGGTGAGCGGCCTAGCGAGCCTTCGGCGCCACGGGAAGCGCTGGCGGATAGCCGCCGATCCCGCGATGGACAAAGTCCGGCGCCGAGACCATCAGTTGGGCGCTCTGTCGGTGGAAGCCAAGCGACGCCCACTTCCCGCGGACGAAGGGCGGTCCGAGGCTCGCGTCGAAGTTTCGGTCGGCAAGCGTCGACAGATTGCGCTGCCCGTGGTTGACGCTCCCGCCGGACGGCACGCGTGGCGTCGGTCCGCTGGTGCCTTGCGCGCCATCGCCTTCCGGCAGGGGCTGCCACGCCTCGGGTTCCACCTGCTCGGTGATCGCCTGCATGAGGTCGGCGGCGACTTCGATCGGTGCCTTGCGGCGGTAGGTCTCGGGATCGGGGCCGAGGGTGAACTGCGGACGAAGGTGCCCGATGGCCGCCGGCGCCGTTTCGCCGGCAGGGGTGTAGGGAACGTCGAAGACCAGGGAGGAGACGTCGTAGAGCTGCGTCCGCCGGGCCGAGGTCCGTGCGAGGAATTCGCGCGAGCCGATCTCGACGATGCCGCGGCGAAGCTGCCAGGTGGCGGCGCTTCCGCCTTGGGCGCCGCCTTGGGAAATGATCGCCTCGAGCGCCGTCAGGCCGTCGACCTCCTTGAGGGCGAGGACCACCGGCGTGTCGTCAACGAAGGCGACATCGAACTTCATGGCGACGTTGAGCTCGAGCGCGTCGGTCAGCGCCCGAATCGATGCCCCGACCGTTGCCTCATCGCATTCGACATCGACCTTTGCATAGAGCAGCCGGCCCAGGGCGACGAGATCCTGATCGTCGTTGGGCGATGCGGCGGCGCGGGTCTTCGTGTAGCCGCGAAGCGTGACGTGCGGCGCGTGATCGATCGAGGTCCGCATCGGACCCGCGGCAGGCTGGGGCGGAGCGTGGGCCGGTGTCGGTGTCGTTGCCGGTGTTGATGGTGGCGCAGGTCGCGCATCATCGGCAGCGAGTGGCCGGGCGACGCACGCCGCGGCCATCACGGCGCCGAGCGACGTTCGCAGCCACGGATGCGCCATCGCGGGGGCGAGGCGCGAGGCGCGATTCGTGATCGAGGCTTGCCGCATCGGGGACGACATCGAGTGCTCCTTGATCAGATGTGCCGAGGGCCAGCGCACTCACGGCGCCGGCCGGAATCGACCGCAGCTCCGGAAACGACGATCGCCGACGGCGTGCCATCGGCGATCGTCAGAGATTCATACGGAGGAAATCGTCCGACTCAGGTGCGAGCCGAACGATTCTCGCGAGAAGGCAGCCTTACTTCGAGGAGCCGCCCGAGGGAGGAGCGCTCGGGGCGGAGGGGTTGTTGATCGGGGCGCCGCCGCCATTGCCGCCGCCCGACGTCCCGCCGCCCGTGGCGCCGGTCACCTTGCCGTCGCGGAACTTGACGTTCTCGACGATCGACACGCCCGGCGTGAAGGTCACATAGCGCGACTCGGCCACCTGATGGGTCGGCTGACCGGAGAAGGGATAGCCGCCCAGCTTGCGATGGATCCAGTCCGGAGCGCGGACGATGAGCACGCCCTGGTAGTAGCGGATGCTCGCCCACTGGCCGCCGTTCTCCGTCCACGCGTCGGGCTCGACCGACTCCATAATGACGGTGACGAGTTCGTTGGCCTTGTCCTCTTCGGCCTTGCGCGCGGGGTCTTCCTTCGGATCGCCGAAGACGTTGCCGCCGCCGCCGCTGCCGCCGCCACCGCTGCCGCCACCGCCGAATCCGCCGCCGCCGCCACCACCACCGAATCCGCCACCGCCGCCGCCGTTGCCGCCACCGCCCTGGCCGCCACCCTGGTTGCCCTGCTGGATGGACTGGTTCAGGTTGAAGACGGGGGCGTTGTCGTAGCGCGGGACCTCGATGAGAAGGTCACGCACGGGATACATGCGGAGCTCTTGGGCCGAAGGCACGCTGAGGCGTTCCTTCGTGCCGACCTCGATGAAGCTGTCGCGGATCTGCCAGGTGCACGGCTCGTCGGTGCTGCACTGGTCCAAGATCATCTCCAGCACGACGAGCGCGGGCTTGCGCTCGGCCTTGAGCGTGATCTCCGCCTCCGGGTCGATGCCGTTGCCGGCCTTGTCGCTGCTGTAGCGGCCAACAAGCGAGACGCCGAGGGCGTTGCCGACGTAGTCGATCGCCTCGCGCGCCCGCGTCGCCTTGAAGTCGCAGGTGATGTCGGTGTACATCAGCGCCCCGAGCATCGCTGCCTTCGAGGTGTTGTGCGAGGCAGCGGACCGCTTCTGCTCGGCGACTCCCTGAAGGCGCTCGGAGAGCGACTGCGCCGAGGCGCAGTACGCGATCGAGATCGCAAGGAGCGAGACCCCACAGGACGACGCAGTCACAAAGGCCGATCGACGCATGCAAAACCTCCGAAGGGTGCGGTGCCCCCACCACTGTGGAATATACGGACGTTCTCGCCCGTACCAACAGTTTTCTTCGGTGAATGCCGGTGAAAGGTTGCCGGTTACTTCACACTCGTCCCATGTGGGGAGACCGGAGGCGGAGCGGATGAGCCGCCGCCCGGAGGTTCGCGCTCCCCCGGCTCGCGCTCGCCATGGTCCGGATCACGCTCCACTTGGGGTGGTTCCGACGCGGGTACCGGAGCCGTCGGCAGTGGAGACCACGGGTCGGCCTGCAGTGCGAAAACGTCAACCAGCACCGCCATGGCGTTGGCCGCGACGTGCTGTTCGGAGTCCCACAGGGCCTCGCGGATCCCCCCCTCGACCCGCCCGGGGTTCCGGTAGAAGGCGGAGAGGTCGCCGGAAATCGTCAGCTCCTGGCTGAACCGGAGGAGTGCGATCAGGCGGGTGCGGAAGAGATCGAGGGTGTGGAGGCCATCCTGGTCGCTGATCGGCACGAAGCCTGAGAAGCAGAGCAGGGCGGCGAGGGCCAATCCGGGCCGAAGCGATTGGCTGGTGACTCCGGCTCGGCGTTCCCCCGTCAGGCGGAAGCCGCCTCGAAGGTCCTGCTCGGCGGCCAGCTCCGAGAAGCCCGCCTGGACGAGGAGGAGTGCCTTCATGAGCGCCTGGCCCTCGACGACATGGACCCCCGGCTCGCCGGTCGCCCGGGCGTAGTAGCTGTCGGCGAGGACCAGCCACGGCAGCACCCCGATGAGCTGGGGCTTCTCCGTCGTCTGCCAGAGCGAGTCGATGATCTTGTGGAGCTCGGTCGCGGGGATGAAGCGCCGCTCGGTGCCCACCGTCATCGAAGCGGCGATTGCCGCGAGGGCCCGTTCGTTGAGGCTGTTGCCGCGGGCGAGCCGGTCGGCGAGCTTCTCGCGCGAGAGGCGGGCCGCCTCCATCACGTCGTCGCTGAGCGGCTCGGCGTTGTCGGCGTTGGGCGAGGAGATCTCGTCCTGCATCAACAGCTCGACCGCACAGGAGAAGCCCACCATCGCCGGGACGACGGCAAGCGGCTGACTCTCCGTCGGCGTCGTCTCGATGAAGTCGTCGAGCAATCGCCGCGTGAGGGCGAGCGCCTCGCGGCGCTCCGCGTCGGAGAAGGCCTTCGAGGTCGCGACTGCCGCCGCGGCCCACGCGAGGAAGGCCTGGTCCTGCGGCGGCGCGATGAGCGGCTCGTAGGCGTCGCGCACCGGAATGTAGTTGCCGAAGCTCCCGATGCCGGGCGGCAGGCCCTCCACGCCCTCCGACGGAGGCAGCGCCCGAATCGCGCGGCGAAGGATCGCCATGGCGTGGGCCGTGACGGACGCTCTGGTGATCTCGCTGTCGATGACGCGGGTGACGCCGCGGCCGCGCGGCGCCGGCGGCGCGTCGGCGCTCGCCTGGGCGAGGCGCAACGAGGTGAAGCGGAAGACGCCGACCGGCTCGATGCGGGCGAGTTCGGGGAGGTCCTTGTCGGGCAATCCCGACTCGCGGACCAGCCGCATGAGCGTGCCGTGCGGATCGCGGGCGGTGTTGCTGGCGAGCATCCGACAGGGGAAGGCGATGTGCCAGGAGATGGAGCCGGCATAGCCGCGCCGCAGGGCGATGCCGTCAAGCCCGCGATCGATGCGGGCCGCGCACTCGTCGAGCACGCGACCGAGCAGCGGCTCGGGGCGGCCGGCGAATTCGATCTCCATCGCGAGGCGCGTTCCCGCCGTCGCGCGGGCCGCGGGATCGAGGCCGCGGATGAGTTCGTCGCCCAGCGTCGACGCGACGGCCCGCGAGATCGCGCGCCGCAGCATGCGATCGTCGCCGACGGTGCCGGGCCATTCCTCGCCGGACCCGATGATGCGGCCTTCAAACCGCAGCAGCACGCAGATGCCGCGGACGCCCGGCAGAGGAATGCCCGACTCGGGCGCCGAGGCCTCGGGCACCTTGAGCGCCGAGACCCACTCGCGTGCGGTGAGGAAGCCATTCACGCAGGAGGCGATGTCCGGCTCGCTCGGGGAGTCGAGGGGCGGCGGCGCGATGCGGACGCTCGGCGCCGGCGGCTCGCCCTTGCCATGTTCCGGCTCGCCCTTGCCGTGCTGCGGGTCGGCGGCGCCGGCGGGTTTCTCGGACTGGGCGGCCTGCGCCGATCCCGATCGCGTCGAGAGGCCCGAGGGCAGCGCGAACGCGACACTCGTGGCGAGCAGGCAACAGGCGATGTGGCGAATTCGCATCGGGCCTCACCATCGGACGGGAGCGTCGGCGAACGCGCGGCGCCGAACCGTCCGCACGGCGCCCGGAAGCCACCCGCAGCGCCTCGAGGGCGAGCGTGGCACGGCGTTTGATCCTACTCCCTTCAGACGCGTGTTGCGGGCTCGACCACGAGCGGCACGCCTGACCCGACGAAGAGCAGGAAGGACCGACGCCGATGATTACCGCCCTCGCATTCCGCATGTTGGCCATCGAGGACCGGACACGTCGGCTTCTTCTTCTCACCGCTCTGGCATTTGCTGGTCTCTGCTGAGTTCGAATCAGAGGCTCTCACCATCAACCTTCGGGTCCTCGCTCCACGTCGACCCCTGCTCGCCTCGCAAGAGGCTCAGTCAAGCCCCGCGGCAGGATGCCGCGGGGTTTGATCGTTTCACGGCCGCGAGCGAATGGACTCAGGCGATGGCCGGGGCGGGCTCCGTGGCGGGCCGGGCCGGCGCGGGCTGGCCCTTCGGCTCGGGAGCGTGCCGCTTCGCGTGCGAACCGGCGATGAGCATGTAGATCGACGGCACCACGAGCAGCGTGAAGACCGTCGAGATGATCATGCCGGTGACGAGCACCATGCCGATCGAGTTGCGGGCCAGGGCTCCGGCGCCGGTGACGAGCACGAGGGGGAAGTGACCGACCACGGTCGCGACGCTGGTCATGAGGATCGGGCGCAGTCGGGTCATCGCCGACTCGCGGACCGCCTCGAGCTTGGTGCGCCCCTCGGCCTGCAGGTGGTTCGCGAACTCGACGATCAGGATGCCGTTCTTGGCGACGAGTCCGACCAGCGTGATGAGGCCGACCTGCGAATAGATGTTGATCGTCGTCCAGCCGAGGAAGGTGAAGACGAGCGCGCCCGAGATGGCCAGCGGGACGGAACCCAACAGGACGATCAGCGGATCGCGGAAGCTCGAGAACTGGGCGGCAAGCACGAGATAGATGAGTCCGAGGGCGAAGGCCAGGGTCACGGCGAGCGAGGAGCCCTCGTGGCGGAGCTGGCGGGACTCGCCCGCGTAGTCGATCGAGTAGTTCGCGGGCAGGATCTTCCGCGCCGCGGCCTCGAGGGCGCTGAGCGCCTCCTCCTTGGTCACGCCCGCGGCGACGCCGCCCGAGATCTTCACGCTGTTTTTCTGCTGGAAGCGGTTGAGCGAGCGAGGCGCCGCGACGGTCTCGAGCCGGACGATCGAGCCGACGCTCACCAGCCCGCCACTGGCCGTCCGCATCTTCATCTGAAGCAGGCTCTCGGGCGTCGATCGGCCGGCGTCCTTCACCTGCGGGATGACCTTGTAGCTGCGCCCCTCGAGGTTGAAGCGATTGACGTAGCCGCCGGCGAGCATGACCGCGAGTTCGCGGCCGACGGTCGCAAGGTCGAGTCCCATGTCGGCGACCTTCTCGCGGTCGATGATGAGCCGCGTCTGCGGAAGGTCGATCTTGAGGTCGCTGTCGGCGAAGAGGAACTTCCCGCTGCCGAACGCGGCGCCGACGAGCTGGTTTGAGTATTCGGCCATCTGCTCGGGCTGGTCGGAGCTGGTGATGATCAGCTCGACGTCCATGTTGCCGGCGCCGGGCAGCGGCGGGGGAAGGATCGGGAAGGCGCGGATGCCCGCGATGCTCGAGACGAGCCCGTAGGCCTGGCCCTGCATCTCGCGCGTGGTGCGCTTCCGCTCGTTCCACTTCACCGTCTGCATGCCGCCGAATCCCGACGACGGGGACATGAGCACGCGCCAGACGAACTTCGCCTCGGGAATGGTGGCCAGGGCCGCGGACATCTTCGACACCGACTCGCGCGTCGAGTCGAGCGAGGCGTCGGGGGCGGCCTGCAGCACGAAGAAGATGCCGCCCTCGTCCTCGGTCGGGGCGAGCTCCTTGCCGGAGAAGATGTAGAGCGGCGCCGCGGCGCAGGCGATGAGCACCGCGGCGAGGGCCATCGTCCAGCGCAGCGTGAGGGTGATGTCAAGCGTGCGCCCGTAGATCGCCCGGAGCCGATCGAAGATGGCGTTCACGAATCGGGTGAAGCGTCCCTCGTGCCCGTGCTCGGGCACGAGCCGTGAGCTCATCACCGGCGAGAGGGAGATGGCGACGATGCCGGAGCAAACCACCGATGCGGCGAGGGCAAAGGCGAACTCCCGGAAGAGGACGCCGGTGAGCCCTCCCTGGAATCCGATCGGGGCGTAGACCGCCGCGAGCGTGATGGTCATCGAGATGACCGGGGCGAGGAGCTCGCGGGCGCCGAGGAGCGCGGCCTCGATTCGCCCTCGCCCCTCGCGCACGTGGCGCTCGACGTTCTCGACCATGACGATCGCGTCGTCGACGACGAGGCCGACCGAGAGGACGATCGCCAGGATGGTGAGGAGATTCAGGGAGAATCCCATCAGGTACATGAAGATGCACGCCCCGGCGATCGAGATCGGGATCGCCACGAGCGGCACGAGCACGGTGCGGATCGAGCCCATGAAGAGGAAGACGACGAGGGCGACGATGCCGACGGTCTCGGCAAGCGTCTTGCCGATCTCCCGCAGGGCGTTCCGCATGTAGTAGGTGCCGTCGTAGGCGAGGTCCATCTTCACCGTCGCGGCGAGCGTCGGCCGGATCGCGTCCATCTTGGCCATGAGACGCTCGCTGACGTCGATCTCGTTGGCCCGCGGCTGCGGCCAGACCGAGAGGTAGATCGCCGGCTTGCCGTTGAATCCCGCCTCGCCGGTCGGCTCCTCGCCGCCGAGCTCGACCTCGGCCAGGTCGCGGAGGCGGACGATCGAGCCGTCGCGCTCGCGGACGATGAGCGAGTCGAACTCGGCGACCGAGCGGAGGTCGGTGTCGGTGAGGAGGTCAACCTGCACGTCCTTGCCCTTCGTGCGCCCGACCGCGGCGACGAAGTTGTTGCGCCGGATGGCCTCCCAGACCTCGCTCGGCGTGACGTCGAGCGCGGTGAGCTTCGACTCGTCGAGCCAGACGCGCATCGCGAGATTGCGCGGGCCCTCGATGCCGACCCGCTGTACGCCCTCGATCGTCGCGAGCTGCGGCTGGATCTCGCGGGCGAGGTAGTCGTTGAGCTGGGTCAGCGTCAGCGAGTCGGAGGTGAAGCTGACATAGAAGGTCGCGAAGGGCCGGTCGGCGCGCTGGATCTGGATGACCGGCGACTCGGCCTCGGCGGGCAGCTCGCTGCGCACCTGGTTCAGTCGGGCGGTGATCTCGGCCAGGGCCGCGCTCGAGTCATGGTTCAGCCGCAGGTTGACGGTGATCATGCTCATGCCCGGGGTCGACGAGCTCTCGACGTAGTCGATGCCGTCGATCGCCGAGACCGCCTGCTCGATCGGCGTGGTGAGGAATCCGCGCACGGTCTCGGCGCTGGCGCCGACGTAGACGGTGTTCAGGATGATCTTCGTCGACTCGATCCGCGGGTATTGCCGTATCGGCAGCGCCGAGACGCAGCGCCAGCCGACCGCGAGCAGGATCAGGTTGATGACGACCGCGAGCACGGGTCGCTTGATGAAGATGTCGGTGATCGAGGCCATGGTGGGTCGTATCGTGTGTCGCGCCGGAAGGAGTGTGCGCCCGGAGGGCGCCACGGACTGCTCGCATGGGCTCTAGGTGCCCGCGGGGGCGGGGGCGGGCGGCGGCTGCATCGAGGCGGGATCGGTCACCTTCACGCCCTCGCGCAGCTTGAAGGAGCCGCTGGTGGCGACGCGCTCGCCCGTGCGCACGCCGTCGAGGATGATGACGTCGTCGCCGACCGAGGGGCCGAGCTTCACCGGACGCTGCTTGGCCCGCAGCGTGTTCGGGGGGTCGCCCGGTGCGGCGCTGGCCTCGACCACCCAGACGTGGTCGCCGAAGGTCGCCCGTCGCACCGCGGTCGCGGGCACGGCGACGTAGGGCTTCGGGGCGTCGATGGGGACGCGAACCTGGACGAACATGCCCGGGCGGATCCGCTGTTCGCCGTCGACGGTCGGGTTGTCGACGATGCCGCGGACGCGGACGTTGCGGGTGTCGTTGCTGACCGTGGCGTCGAGGGCGACGACCTCGATGGCGATCGGGTCGGGGCCGAGGACGGGGCTTGTGGCCATGACCTTGAGCCCGAGCTTCACGCGGGTGAGGTACTCCTGCGGAATCGCGAAGTCGAGGTAGATGCGGTCGGTGATCTCCTCGAGCAGGACGAAGTTCGTGCCCTCGGCGAGATACTGCCCCTCGTGCACGGTGCGGATCCCGGCCCGTCCGCGGAAGGGGGCGCGGATGACGTGCTTGCCGACGCGAACCCGGACCTGGTCAGCCTTCGAGCGGGCCTGATCGATCTCGGCGCGGAGCCGGGCGACGTCGGCCTTCGCGGAGCTGACCTCGGCGGTGCGGCGGTCGACCTCGATCGGCGTCGCTGCGTTCTGCTGGCTCGCCTGCATCACCGCGTTGAGTTCGGTCTCGGCCAACTGGAGATGTGACTCGCCCACCGCGACGTTGGCCTCGGCGACGTGGATCGCGGCCTCGGCCGCGGCCAGGTCGGCCCGCTCGGTCGAGTCGTCGAGGGAGAGGATCACCTGTCCGGCCTCCACCACGGTGCCCGACTCGAAGCGAACCTCCTTGACGATGCCGGCGAGCTCGTTGCTCATCCGCACCGAGCGCAGCGAGAACGCCGTGCCGACGAGGTCGGACATCGGTTGCCACTGGATCTCGCGGGCGACGGCGACGCTGGCCGACTCGCCGAATTCGGGCATCGGCGGCGCGTTCATCGCCGCATCGATCTGGCTCTTCTTGTAGAGGGCAAGTCCGCCGCCGACGACGGCGAGGGTCGCGAACACCGCGGTGCCCGCGAGGACGGTGGAGAGTTTCATGGTCGTTGCTTCCGAGGGGTGGGTCGATTGGCGGCGGGCTTCTTCGCCGTGGTTTTTTGGGCCGTGGTCTTTGGGGCCGTGGTCTTTTGGGCCGGGGTCTTCGTGGTTGGGAGCTTTGTCGCCGCAGTCTTCGTCATGGATCGGGCGGCGCGTCGCGCGCCGCCGGAGGACTCGGGACGCCGCGCGGATGGAATGTGCCGTCGGAGAAGGTCCTCGATCGCCGCGCGGACCGAGGCGAGTCGCTGCGGGGTCCAGTCCGAGAGGCCGAAGATCCAGTCGAACCAGATGCCGTGGACGGCGAGGTGCACGAGCTCGCCGATGCCGACGGGGATGCCGTCGCGGCCGAATCGCTCGTGCATCTGGGCGTTCGCCTTGCGGAGGTGCTCGGCGTGCTTGGGGTCGTGGACGAGCGCGGCGACGAGAACCATCGAACTCCGCCGCATCGCGTCGGTCCAGTGTTCGGTGGAGGAGAGGCAGGTCCCCAGGACCGATCGCACGCTGCGGCCGCGACCGGGCGGCGTGGCCTCATAGGCCTCGGTGGTGTCGTCGATCCACTCCTGCACCTTGCGCTCGACGAGGGCGTCGACGAGCGCTTCCTTGCTGGGGAAGTGGTGGAGAAGGCCGCTCTTGCTCAGGCTCGCCCGGCGGGCGACCGCATCGAGGGTGAGCTTGCCGATCCCGTCGCGGAGGATGACCTCCTCGGCCGCGTCAAGCACGACGCGACAGTCGCAGCGGATCGACGGTCCGCCGCGGGCGAGGTCGACGATCGCTTCCGCCCTTCTCCCTGTCCTGGCCGGTGGCATGGGGCGGAAGCATACCGACCGACCAGTCGGTCGGCAACCGACCGCGCGGTCGGCTCATGGCCCGAGCGCCGCGGCGCCGGCGAGCAGGACAAGGGAGACGAGGACGTGCGCCGCTGCCATCGCACGAAACGTCCGCCGATAGCCCTGCTTCGCGGTCTTGTGGCGGAAGAGCCGCTGGGCCGCGAGCGATCCGGGCCAGCCGCCGAGCGCCTCGAGGACGTGCAGGACCCGCTCCGGGATGCGGCGCCGCCCCCGCGCCGCCGCGAGCTTGTCGAACGCGATGAGCGCGAAGCCCGCCGCGGACGCGACGAGCGCGATCGCGAGGACGGTGAGGAGAACGGCGGCGAAGGGACGCACCGGCGGCATGGTCGGTCGCGTGCGGCGGGGACGCAAGGACGCGGGCGTCCACCTCCGAACGATCGCGGGGTACGCTCAGGCGGAAGGGGCCCGCGAAACCCGGGCCTCCCGATTCCGATGACTGCGGAGATCGATCGTTCGGCCGCCAAGGAGGTCACTCGCATGGGTCAGGGCAACGCGCCGGGACAGGGTTCAGCGGGAAACGTCATCGCCGCCGTATGCAGCTTCTTCATTCCCGGCCTCGGGCAGCTCGTGCAGGGGCGGCTGCTGATGGCGGTGATCATGTTCGTTCTCAGCGCGGTCCTCTGGCTGATCCTGCTCGGCTGGCTCATTCACCTTTGGTCGGTGCTGGACGCTGCCCTGTGGAAGGGGCCGCGCTGAACGGCTCGCTTGCCCACTCGCCCGCGGCAAGCGTTCGCAGCATGGGCAGGAGATCGCCCTCGCGCGGCTCCGACCCGAGCATGTTCCAGTGCACGACGCCATCGTCGCTCTCCGGCTCGAGGAGATATGCGGCGAGGCGTCCGAGCGGCTGGGCGAGACGGATGAGATAGGTTCCCGCGGGCAGCGTCGACGGCGCGGTGACGTCCTCCCCCTCGACGGTGATCTCGGTGCGCCCCTGGAAGGGACGCGAGGAGCGGATCGCGCGGCGGACGCGGAAGCTGGTGACGTCGCCCGTCCACGCCTTCGTGAGCCGCTCGACGGCGATGCCGTGGCGGAGGAGATGGTCGGCGAGCGAGCGCCCCACGTCGGTGTCGGGCAGGAGATAGCCCCTCGCCATCGGCACGCTGCGGGTCGGTTCGAAGTAGCCGTAGTCGGACATCTCGACCGGCGTGGCCGCGTCGGGAACGGCGACCCGCATCTCCTTGCCGCTTCGCGGGCTGATCTTTGTGGTGACGGTGCCGACGAGAATCGGCACGCGATTCGGAAGCGCCTTCGGCGCGTATTCGACGCCCAGCGGCAGCGATTCGCCGGCGCGCCGGGCCCGTTCGACGAAGCTTCGGTCGAGCGATCCCGTGAGGGCCATGATCTCGCCGGCATGTTCGCTCGCGTAACCGAGGATGTCGGCGACGAACGCCTCGGTCACGGCGACGCGCTCGCGGAAGTCGAGATAGCTGTAGGCCTCGGAGAGGATCGCGATCCGATTGCGGAGCCCGACGTAGTTCTGCCCGATGCGCGGGCGGTGGTCGAAGGCGACCCACGAGCGCGTGTCGGGCTGGCCGTTGGCGGGGGGCTTGCCCTCGAAGTTGCCGTAGTAGTAGGAGCGGAAGGCGTGGCGCTCGAGCATCGAGCGCTGCAGCGCGGGCATCATCGTGTCGCGCTCGTAGCTGAGGAGCGCCGGCTCGAGCGAGAGATTCACCGGTATCGAGTAGGTGAGGTGATAGCCGTGATAGGAACCGTTGGTGGTATGGAGGTCGACGACGACGTGCGGATCGAACTCGTTGAGGACGCCGACCAGGGCGCGGGCCTCCGCGGAGTCGAGCTTCATGAAGTCGCGGTTGAGGTCGAGTCCGCGGGCGTTCTCGCGCCGGCCGACGCCGCCGAGCGGGCCGTTCTGGGCGGTGCGGTTCATCACGTCGATCGCCTCGTTGCCGTCGGCGTTGTAGTTCGGGATGACGAGGACGACGAGCCTGTCGAGAAGCGGCCGCAGGTCGCCCACGGTGAGCCGGCGCATGAGGTGCTGCGCGGCCTCCTTGCCCTCGACCTCGCCGCCGTGGATGTTGGCCTGCACGAGGACGACCGGCCGGCCGAGCGCACGAATCTCGCGCGCTTCGCTCACCGGGGGATTCGAGAGCGTCGCGAGCAGGAGCGGTCGTCCCTCCTCCGAGGCGCCGACGATTCGCGTGCGAAGGAGATCGGTCCGGCCGCGGAGCTCGCGGAGAAACTCGTCGATGTCGGCGGCGCGGCTGGTCTCGACGAAGTCGCTGCGCTCGGCGCGACTCAGGAGCGGCGGGGGGGCCGGTGCGGCGGCCTGCGCCGGCGGCGGGTCAGCGGTCGCTCTGGTTGGAAGCGAGGCGTACCCGCAAGCGACCATTGTGATCCAGACCAGCAGCCTTCGATTCGCCGTTCGCAAGTATCGCCTCCTCGGATCTTCGTCGACTTGGAATCTCCCACCAAACCGAGAGGTGGGCATCGCGGGGATTGAGGTCCTGCTATCGCCGTCTGGCCCCACGGTAGGTCAGCTTCGGAGTGCGCTTCGAAGCTTGGGCAGCGCGGCCCTCCTCGTCGTTTGGTCGCTGGAGGTCATGAGCGTCACCGCATCGAGTGCGGCGTCCGGCACGGTCGAGCGGGCTGGAAGGCGCAGCGGATCGCCTGTCAGGGATGCGATGAGGCAGCGATTCAGGGCGTACATGTCCCGAAGGGCGAGATCATCGCCGCCGGTCGTGGCGTCAAGGCGATACGGGCTGTCCGGCGCGGCGATGCCCGTCGTGAGCACCTCGATCGCCTTAGCCCCCCAGAATCCAAAGAGGCGAGCTGGATGTTTGGTGCGATCGAGGTCGATCAGGATATAGGTGGGTTCCAGCAGTCGGTGAAACACCTGTTTCGCGTGGGCGTGATAGAGCGCCTCGACAATCTCGTGGAAGACGCGGCGAGCGTCGCCCCACGTCAGGGTTCGGCCGCTTGCGAGCATCGACTCGAGCGTGTGCTCGGAGAAATGCTCGTAGACGCAGACCAGCGCTGCCGGGATCTCTCGAACGTAGGCGATCTTGAGGATGCCAGCGTCGTCAAGACTGTTGAGGGCGCTGTAGTTTGCGATGAACCCTCGGGCGATCTGTGCGGGACGCGCATCCCTGTTGGATCGCTCACAGACCTCTATCATGAGTCTCCTGCCGGCGGGCGCCTTCAGCGAGCCGCCGGGCTCCTCCGATCGCCCCAAGCTGATCGGCTGTTCCATACCTGCGAAGAGCGAACGGCGGAACGGCACGTCCAACACGGCGATCTGACGGAGCAGCTCAATATTGCCCAGCCACATCGGCAAGGTCGGTTTGCCCGACTGCGTTTGGATCTCAAGAAGCGCCACCAGTTCGTCCGGCGTCGGACGGGCTCGCGGCTTGCTGCTGACATCGGCGCGCAGAGCCTCCTCAAGGTCGCGGACGTTGAGCGTGTAGTGACGCCCGACCGATGGCGTGGCACGGATCGCGGAGATGTCAGCGTCATCCGGCACGACAATCGCCGAGATGACCTCAGGAGCGGCGATATTCGGGTGCTTCCTCTGAATCCGCTGAACATGCCCTGCCATTACCTTTGCCTTTGAGATCCCGACCCGATCGGGATCCCCATGGAATCCCGTCGGGGCCCAGCGGCCATCAGCCTGGAGCTCATCCCAACCGGCCGATCCGCGGCGGTATGTGCCCGGCCAAAGCGCCTTGGCGTCCACCGTCACGATTCGTCCGGCCAGCAGGATCACAATGTCGTGTTCGTTCGGCAGGTCGCGGACGTGATGCGGAACGAGCAGATTGTTGGTGACAAACCCGTCGAGCTGGAAGCGCGATATGGCGTCGATGACGTCTTCTTCGAACCAGTGCGCGAATTCGGTGTTGATGATCGCCTTGATCATCCTCTGGGGTCCGTAGGCGGCGCCGGGAACACCGTTGCCCACGCGCGACGCACGTCATTCCAGGAGCTGGGTCGATCAGGCGCGAGGAGTCGACCGACGAGCGTGCCAAGTGGTCCGCCAACCGGGAGCGGTTCGGACATCGGCGCATGCTCGGTTGGGGGGTGGCCGGCGATCAACTCATGAAGCACCATACCAAAGGAGTAGATGTCGGTTCGCTGCGACGGCGAGGCGATGCCCCGACGAAGCTCCGGTGCCCTGTGTCGGTCCGTATGTCGTGCTACTGGGGCGCTCTCGAACAGCTGCCGCGCGAGTCGCGAGTCCGATGTCGCCCCCAGACCAAAATCGATGAGCTTGACGCCTGCGCTGTCCCCTGGCGGACTGTCGCGGAGCAACATGATGTTCCGGGGGGAGAGATCGTTGTGGACAAAGTCGCGGCCACCGTGCTCCACGAGATGTTCGAACGCCGCAAGAAGGGCCTCGCCGACCGCGCGAGCGCGATCCAGTCTTGCGGCCTCCCCAGGCGCCGTCGACAGCCAGTCCGCGAGCGTCACTCCATCGAGCCATTCCAGCACAAGCGCGAAGCGACCGAGACGTCGCACGAACCCGACGAGGTTTCTATGGGGTGGTATGCGCTCAAGAATGTGCGCTTCCTGTTCCCAGAGTCTCTCGCGAACCTCAAATTGGGCAAGGCTCTCCTCACGGAGAAGAAGCCACTTCAGGGCCAATGCACGAGTCTGCGACGGAGCTCGCACGCAAATCACCTGTGCGAACCCGCCCTCGCGACGCGGTGAGCTGCGATCCTCCAATATTCCTTCGCCGAAGTCGCGTTGGCGACCAAGTCGGATGTGGGCCGCCTTCACCAGCCGGGTTCGCTCAGCGACAAGCGTCGGTGTCGGCTGAATCGCGATCTGGGCGGCTATCAGCCGAAATGCGTCGAAAGGTTGGTCCTGCGTCTCAAGGCCGCGTGCGGTGGCGATCGCCAGGCCGGAGTCCCGCATCGCGTCGGGCGCCTGAGTCCGGTCGAGGAACCACCCCTCAAGGATGGACCGATGGTCGCGCAGCCAGGTCCACGGAAGGAGCGACGCGAAGTTCGCAACGTCGAGTTCGGTCGCTCGCGGCGAGCACGCCTCGTTCAGGAGGCGTTCAAGCATGCGGGGCTCGAACGTCGGAGACGCGGTCGACCCGGAAGGCGCTCGTTCGCCGCTGTCGTGGCCACCGATCGGCAGTTGCCGAGCGGTCCACTCGACAAAGCCAAGCAAGCCCGCGTGCCGGCCCGAGCGCAGCTCAGCGCATGCCTGGGTCGCCTCCCCCGTAGGGCACGAGAACCACGCGGCGGCCGCATCGAAGGCCCACTCCGTTCGGGGAGCAATCGCCTCGGCATTTGGCGATGCCTCGGGTGTTGCGGCATCTCCCTGGCCGCGCTTCAGCCAGACGGTGGCATCCGCACGCTGAACGATCCTCTGTCCGCGAAAGGTCGACTGCGGCAGCGCGGGAGCTAGGCGGCTCCACTCCTCGGCGGTGAGCGGAGTCTTGAAATGGAACTCAGACCGGATCCCGCAGTCACTCCAGAGTTTTCGGAGGCTGGACACCGAGAGGCGGAGATCGCTGCTGAGCTTCCACAGCGTGAGGGGTTTCATCGCATCGAGCCCGGTGCCGGGCTGCGTCTCACCGATTGGATCGATCCGCCGGGGCGGTGCGCGATCGATCGAGTGCTTCACACCCTGCGTTGCCGCCTCAATGATCGCCGGAGCGGTAGGCCCGATCGGCAGGTCGGCTTCGATGGCGAGGCGCCGGGACAATGCGATCTTGCGCTCAGCTGCATCAACGCGAAGGACCTTGACGTTGACGCGCTCGCCGATGCTGAGAACGTCCTGTGGCCGCGCTCCATCCTGAACGGAGAGCTCGCTGACGTGCACGAGGCCCTCGAGTCCCTTCTCAAGCTCGACGAACGCGCCGAAGTTGGCGAGGTTCGTGACGGTGCCGGCCACGCACATTCCAGCGCGGTACCTCGCCGGGATCGCCTCCAGCCAGGGGTCGACGGAGAGTTGCTTGAGGCCAAGTCCGATTCGATGCCTGGCTGGATCGAAATTGGTGACCACGCATTGGACGAGATCGCCAATCGTGAGGCAGTCGCTGGGGTGGCCGATCCTTCTTGTCCAGGAAATGTCCGTGACATGGAGGAGTCCTGCGATGCCAGGTTCGAGCTCGATGAACGCGCCAAAATTGGCGAGGCTCTGGACCTTTCCGTTGACGATCGTGCCCACCGGATACTTCTCGGCGACGAGCTCCCACGGGTTGATCTCGGCCTGCTTCATCCCGAGCCTGATCTCAAGCGTCTCCTTGTTGATGTCGAGGACGACGACGTCGACCTCATCACCGACCTGGACTACCTCGCTCGGGTGACTGACTGGGTGGGTCCAGCTCATCTCACTGGTGTGCACGAGGCCGCCCGCGTTCGCGGCGAGGCGCACGATCGCGCCGTGGACGGTGAGGTAGGTCACGGTTCCCCTCACGCGACAGCCGATCGGAAATGCGAGTGCGATCGCCGCCCATGAAGAGGTTTCCAGTTGCTTGAGTCCGAGAGCGATTTTCTCCCGTTCGCGATCGATGCTCAGAACTTTGACCTTGAGCTCCTGACCGATCCGAAGGAGCTCGCTCGGATGCTCAACGCGACTCCACGACATGTCAGTAACGTGAAGGAGGCCGTCAATGCCGCCCAGGTCCACGAATGCCCCGAAATCCGCGAAATTCCTAACCCTCCCCAGGACAACATCGCCGGCGTTCACCGAGCTGAGGATCCTCGATCGCTCCTTGGCGCGATGCTGATCGAGAAGCCGCCGCCTGCTGATGATCACGTGGTTTCGTTCCAGGTCGACCGTGAGCACCGAGGCTTGGATCCGCCGACCCACCCAATCGGGCAGGTTGTCGGGTGGTTGATGGTCGACGTGCGACCCCGGCAGGAAGGCCGTCGTTCGAAGTCCGATGTGCACGAGGAGCCCCTTGTCCCTTGAGGCCATGATGGTGCCCTCGACGACCATATCCGCCCGAAGATCCTCGATGCGAGTCACCTCGACGGCCAGATCATTCGCGTCGCCGTCCACGCCCGCGCCGGTCTGTTGCTCAAGGCGCTGGAGTACCGGCGTCGCACCTGAGCTACGCCATGCGATCGTCCGGATCGAGATCCCGATCACCGTTCCAGCGGAGAGCTCGCCCTGCACCGAGACGTCGGCGTCGGCGACGGGTTCGGAGAGGAAGGTGACGGTCGCGATGTTGCCGCGCACCGACTTCACGACCGCCGGGCGAGCCGTGACGGGAAGTTCCAACTCAATCGTGCGCCGATCAGCGTTGATCGAACGGACCGCCGACCAACCGAACCGTGAGGTTGCGGTGAGCTCGCCGTCCGCCGGGATCGCCTGGCCGAGCTCCCAGCGAATGGCAGGGGCACTGGGATCTCGAAGCAACTCGGCCGCGATCATGTCTCCCTCGTTGGGCAAACATCGAACCCAAGGCGAACTTTGCCTTCGGCGCGGAGAGACGAGCAGGCGCGTTCGCGATGGGTCGGTACCGAGGACTTCCGCTTCAAGGACCGCATCATCGGGCGCATGACGATTGTCGGCACCGTGACTGAGCTGGCCAAAGGGCGCCATCGCCATGACGCTCAGGGCGCGCCGTGATTCGACTTGCAACATCACGCCGGCACCGCATTCCCCGAGCGGGGTCGCTCGCACCATGGTGCCCGCAGGAAACTGCTGGACGGCGTCGCTCCATTCAGGGTCGGACGCGGCCCTCAGTGACAGGTGCAGATCTCCCGCGCCGAGGTCGACATGAAATCGCATCCTCAACCAGCTTCGCTTCGGCGGGTCGCGGAGCGCATCGGCGTACCACCCCAATTCTCCGCGCCAAACAGCCGTCTTGATTCCGTACGCAAGGACCACAATCCGGTCTGGATGCACGCTCTCGACGCAGCAGGGCAGCTCCGTGACTCCGAGGCGCTCAAGTTCGGCGAGTGCCGGCAGCCAGAGGAGCGGAGCGCGATGGCGCTGCCAATCGTGCGGACGGCGCTGCGTGAGGCGCATAGGTCGGGTACGCGGATCCGCCACCCAGGTCACTCTCGTGGAGCCGACGAGCGCCTCCCGGCTGGACTCTGACGCAGCATGACCGACTGCAAGGTCGGCGAGTGCCATGTACGCCGATGCGCTTCCAACTCGCCCGCGAACTGCCTCTCCGTCGACTGAGTCGATGGCAAAGAACACCTTGTCTCCGAAGCTCACGGCCGCGGGGTTACCCAGCGGGCCATCGCTTCTGGCATTTTCCTCGCCCTTCGCGTTGCACCACCAGCTGGGCGACTCGAGAGAGGGGTTTGGACCGTCCGGATCGAAGACTGCGACTTGGTCCCCGGCTTGCAGCTGAGGAAAGACCCGATTGGCGATGCGGAACTCTCGGCCATCCGCACGTGCGACGACGACCGTTTGCGACCGAACGTCGAAATGCCGAACCGCGGCTGTCACGATCGGTTCCCGAGCGGTCGTATCGCACTCCACCGCGCCAAGCGCCGCGAGTTCCGCGGCCCGTGCCGCCACGACGCCTTCGGAGTCGAAGAAGTCGTCATGGTCGCCCATCATCCGCCAGTCCCTCGCGGTGGCCATGCCGGACGCACGCCGGGAAACAGGCGTCCCCACGCGGCCTCGATCGAACGCCGAAGCGGGATCGGCGTCTCGGCGGACTTCAGATCGGCCGCAAGCCGAGCGCGAACGTCTGTGTCGGCGGGGCCGTTTGCAACCAAGGTGATCTGCACGAGTGCCTCAAGCGCAGCGATTCGGATGGCGGCTCGCTCGTTCGGGAAAGTGGTGTAGACCCGCCACAAGAACAGCGCGACCCTCTCTGGGTGAGCCTTCGGAGGCAGCCGGGTGGCGAATGCAAGGAGGCGCTTGCACTCGTCATCCGTGCGGATGGGCTCGGCGAAGAACCGCTCCAGCCTCGCGAGGCAAGCATTGCCGGAGTCGCGAAGCGCCGACTGCTCCTTCAGGCTCGCCTCATCGAGGGCCAACTTGACCAACAGCGCGGACAGCTCCTGCGATACATGCGTGGGAGTCAGCAGCTCCATGATTCTCGCGCCGAACTGGTCAAGCCCCTCACGCCCGGCAAACCGCTCGCACCGAGACCGGATTTGTGGGCGCCTGTCCACGATGTCGGGAATTCTCTGCTCCAACATCTTGACGTGGCGCTCGATTCCATCCAGCAGATTCTGACGCACGCTGAGGGGTTCGCGGCCCGACTCAAGCAGGTCAAACATGTACTGGATCGCCGGTTCAACCCCGAACTTCGTGAGGCTGCGCAAGAGTCGAAGCACCGCGGGGATCTCATCGTCGCCGCCACTTCCTTCCGACAGGCGCCGGTCCAGCCGCTCCCGCAGGAACTCGACGAGTGATTCGCGGTGGTCGGCAAGTGCCTTCTCGAGAAGCCCGCCGATCTCGCGCGTCCTGAGGCTCCTCGCGAACGCGGGGAAGACGAATCGCTGTACCAGTACCAGCGGAAACTCCCGAAGTGTGCCGATGACCTGCTTGGCCCCGTCACGCTCCTCCTTTGCATACTCCTTCGACGGGTTCTCGATCACGGCGGCGAGGTACTCGAACAGCCTCTCGAAGAAATGGCCACGCTGCTGCTCGAGAATGAGGCGATGGAAGTGGACGATTCTCCCGGCGACGCCGACCCGCGCCTCCCGGAGGGCCTCGTCTGTCGTTGCGAGCCGCGACACATCACGTTCGTCCAGCGGCTCGTGCTGGCGGAGCCGGACGGCGGCACTGCGAACGTAGGGAAAGGCGCTGCGTTCCCGTATTCGCACCTGAGCCCGAAGATCCGCCTTGAGCGGGTCACTGGAGCGGCAGTTGACATACGAACTGCACACGAGCTCCTCGACCTCGACGCGGACCGCCTGGTGGGCCGGGGCGAACCAGAGCAGGTCGAGGAGGACCAAGCAGGCGATGTAATTGCGTTTTGGCTGTTCGATCTCTTGGCAGAGGCGGCTCAGCTCGGTGGCGGCCCGCGTTCGCATCGCCTCCTTCGACATGCCGGAATCGCTGGCGAAGTCCGCGCTGAGGTTGCGAATCAGGGTGAGCGCACGGCACTGGAAACCACGATCGATGCGTGCCTGCGTATTCGCGAGCCCGAGGATGCTGGCGATCCGAAGCGCCGTGGCGCTCACGCGAAGAACGGTCATCGAACCCCTCCCGCCACCCTATTGATGAGGGGCAGTTCGAATCCGCGAGCGGCCCGGTCCCACCAGCGGCGCAAGCCACTCGCCCGGACGGGCTGCCTCCGTTCCCCATCAACGATCGGGACAAAGGTGAATCGAACCTCGCGGTTCGTGTCCACCTCAATCGACAGCTCGACCGAATCATGCTCCTGAAGCACGCAACCGAGCTCGACCGTGCTGTGGAGGAGCGGGGACATGAGAGGATCGTCCTGATCTGCGCCGAGGTACGTGGTCAGTTCAAGAACGGAAGTCTTCTTGGGGATGCTGAGCGTCACGGGGGGCAGGTCACCCGGCCGAATCGGTACTCGCTTCGACGGGTGAACCAGCTCCGGAAGCTGGCGCGTGTGGGTCTCGATGTAGAGTCCGTCGTACATGCGTTCGACCAGTCCAACGCGGCGGCCGTGGTCAAGGGGAACTTGGTCGATCTCCGCGGCAAATCGGGCGGCTCCGAGGGCGACGCCGTAATCGAGCTCCCGCATCAGCACCTTCGTGAGGTTGGGATGCGAGAAACGCTTGCCAACCGCCTCCAACATGAACGGCAGGCGTGCCGAGCCTCCGGTCAGGAGGATGCAATCCAACGATTCATGCACGCCCACGATTGACTGTGGCACCGCCCGACCCTCAGAGCGGATAAGCGACTTGGCGGCGTCATCGATCGCCCGGTAGAACGTGAAGTCGTCGGTTCCGGCGGCGCCGCCATCGCCCGGCGGGCGGAAGAAGCGAGCAAGAGCGCCGAAGAGGTCGTTGCCGCTCACTTTCGTCTGCCACAGCTGGCCGTCCGGCGTGCATGTGACGGTGGCGGTCTCGTGGACCGTCTCGCGGGCGCTCGAGCCCCTCACGCCTTGAAGCCGATTCGACAACGCGATCTTCACGGTTTCGGCCTGACTCATGAGGTCGGCGCAGAGATTCACCGCCTCCTGCTCGCCAAGTGCCTCCATGCTGACGCCTCGCTCCGCGACAAAGCGGTCCAGGAGCATGGCTGCGATATCCAAGTCGAAATCATCGCCGGCGAGATCGGTCTTGCGCGAGCGTCCCAGGACGTCGAAGACGCATCCATCTTCGCCGGTCGCCACATCGACGATGGCGACATCCAACGTCCCGCCACCGATGTCGATGACCATTGCCCGCAACGGCCGCGCCGAATCGGCTCGCGCCTGCAGCGCCTCGGTGAGCAGCCCGCTCTCGCCGAGTTCCGAGAGCAGCGCGGCCGTGGGTTCGTCGAGGAGCCGAATCGTCGACGGGTCGAATCCGGCGATGGTCGCTGCGGCCATCGTCGCGCCGCGAGCTTCGGTGCTGAAGGAGGCCGGCACGGTGATCACCACCGACCGCGGTGCGGTCCCGTACCGCGTGAGCAGTTCGTGCCGAACCGTCCGAAGAATGCACGCCGCCACGTGTTCAGGTGACCAGCCCAGCTCATTCTCGGGGCCCTCGGTGCCCATCCATCGCTTGATCGAGAGGAATGACGTCAGCGCTCCATGCGGCGCCACGAATCCGAACTTGGCGAACTTCTTGACTGCTCGACCGACGAAGCAGTTCCGGGCGTTGCGGCCGAAGACTCCGACCGCGCTAGGGAGTTCCGGCCGCGCGCTGTCGGCACGTATGTCGTTCGGCGCAAATCCGTCTTGCGGCTGCGTAATCGGGACCACCCTTGGCGATGTCCCTCCTCGTTCCCACACGGCGCATACTGTGTTCGTCGTGCCCAGATCGATGGCGGCGTCATATTCGGTCACGGCATCTCCTTGGCGACCGCGCGAATGGGCGCAACGTGATGGTCCCGCCAGCGCAACCCACGCCGAATCACGACGAGTCGGACGGACTTCGGATCGCCCGCGGAGAACCCCAGAATTTCAAATCGACACGGGGGCGTATCGTTGGGGAGCGCCTCGCCGATCTCTCCGGTGAAGCCAACATCCCCGCGTTCAACGAGCGCCAGAATCGCATCCAAGATCTCGCCCCCCAAACCCGGAGATTCATCGCGCGCGGCCCGGAGCGCCACCACGGGTGACTCGCGGCAACGCAGGAGCGGAGTGAATAGGTCCGGCAGAATCCGAATTGCCGATGATTGGTCCAGGGCGTCACGCTCGCACGCAAGGTGGGTGATTTCGCTGCGTAGCGCAGCGATGATGTCGGCGTCGGCCGGTTCCGCCACCGGCGGCGGCGGTGATTCTCCGGCATGGACGTTCCGTGACTCCTCTGATTCGAGAGGGCAGTCGATTCTCGGCCGTCCACGCCCTTGCCGAACCTCGGTAGCACGTGGGAACGCCTGAATCAGTCGCCTCCAGAAGGCGTGGTAGGGAATGTGGAACAGCCGACCGCAGCGATCGAGACTCATTCCTGCATGCCCGAAAAGTTCGAAGGCCACATCAACCTCATTGAAGGCGCCAACGTCAATCCAGGAGAGCGCTGAGTTCGCCGCAGCTTGAAGTTCGACGAAGCGGTAGCCGAGGTCGCGCGACGGTCCCTTCCGCTCGACCAGGCTGAGATGGGCTATCAGCACAATGATGGCGAGCGGCTTCGCGCCGATGAGTGATGCGACGGGCGCCTCGAGGTCCGGAGCGTCGACGCCAAGCAGCTGAGCGCGCAGGACACGAAGCGCCGCCGAGCCCTCCTCGAAGCAACGCTCGAACTCGCCGTCGAGGTCGTCCCAGTCCGCCGCCGTTACCTGCATTGGCTGGGGAGGGCGGCCGACGCGCAGTTGCGACACGGGGGAACAGCCGTGAATGGCCGCGATCAACCGCTCTGCGAGCATGGTCCAGTAGGCCTCGACTCGCGCGACCGCGCGCGAGGCTTCCGTGTCGAACCACGCGGTATCGACGCGCGACCTGTTGGCCTCAAGCAATCGCGTCACCACTCCACTCGCCGCGATCATCTTCGTCCTCCACGGAGCTCCTGTCGCCAAGGGTATACTAGCCGGCGACTCGGACTCGTTGAATCGCACCACGCACGATCGGGACCACCAGTGTGACCATTCTTCGTCCAGCGCTTCCGGTCACCCAGCAATTCGCCATCGCCGTCGTGAGCTTCCCTCACGCGCTGACGGCGGAGCGAATCGAACGTTCCGCGTCCGCGTGGGGCGGAATCTGGAAGTCATGGCTAACGCGTCTTGACGATGCCAACCTCGAGCACGCGATTGACGATAGTTGGTTCTTCCTCCCCTACATCAGGCGGTTTCTCTTTCCAGAGTTCGCGCGGCACGCACAGCATTCTGCCGAAACCAGGCTTGCGGCGGCGAAGGGATTTCGAGGCAGGGGGCTCCCGGAGCTGTTCGGAGAGTTCAAGTCCAATGCGGTGCTCCGCCTCACGTTGGCTGACGAGTGTCTCAAGCCGCTGCGAGAGATCTGCATTTCGGGCGCTGGCGCCGGTGATGTCAAGGCACCGAACTGTTGGCTCGATTGGGTCGACTTGGTGCTATTTCCCGGCGGAGTGGGCTCTCTTCTGCTCCGGTTCTCTCTCATCGACCCGGACCCTGCGCGGCGAGGGGGTTCCCACCCAAGCGGACGTACCACGTCGGACGTTGCCGATCTTCTCTCGTTGATGAAGTGGATCCATCCGCCCAGACTGCGCGCGAATGTCGCTGAATGGCGACTCACTTCGGCTGCCGGCGGCGGCCGCACCACGACCGCGCGTGAATTGGTCGACTTTCTGCTTCAGGGCCTCTCCACCAACCCCAGTGCTGGACTTCTTCCACTTCAACCGGATGTGCTTCAGTGGCTCGACTCCCTCCAAACGACGCGCAGAGTTCGCTTCTCGGAGAACGACATTGGAGAGACGTTCGTCGACCGGTTCACGTTCTATGGCTTTGCCTCACTCGAGCAGGGTGTCGGTGAACGCGCGGTGCGGCAGGTGTCTGATTCGGATGAGGCGGCCGGCTTTCGAAGTCGATTCGAGCAGGCCATGTATGAGCTCATGACGACGCGCGACTCCAGCAATCCGACCTATGCCTTGTCCAAGCCCGGTGTTGAACAGCTCGTCGGCGACTCGTTCCATTCCCTCTGGCGAAATTGGTCGGTGGCCTTCTCCGATGGCAACGTCGCCTATTTGGCGATTGAGGACTGCGCCTTGGTGCGAGATGCCCTGCCAGCCACTGTGGAGAGCGACTACCTGTACCTGTTCCTGCTGACCCAGCTCCAACGAACGTGGGTCCGAAACATGCTGGGCGAGTTGCAGCGGCCGGGGCGCCTTCTCCGAGGCGATATTCGCGCGTCGAGGAACGCGTGGGAGCGGTGCATCGAATTCAGGAGCGCGTTCTCGTTTCGCGAGGTGACCTCCCGACCGCATGGACAGCTGTTGCATCGCCGCATCTCGGCGACGCTTGGTGTTGCCGATTTGCTTGCGGAGCTGTCTGCTGAGATCCAGCTGGTCCAGGAGCATGCGGAGACGATTGACCAGCACCGTGAGGCAAATGCCGAGCGTCGCACCGCTCTCCTGCTGGGGTTCATCGGCTTCGTGGGGTTGCCGCTCAGCATCATCTCCCAGTTGTACGGCTACGACGATCTATTCAGCAATCGCTCGTGGATGGGATTCGCCATTGTTGCGACCGTTGTGAGCCTGTCTGCGGGCCTCGCCTGGATTCTGGTTACCCGAGTTTCCATCTGGTTGCGGAGTTTGCGGCAGGCCGAGTGAGAGCATTCGCGAGGGCCTGCAATCCGCGCGTGCTGCAGTGCCGGAGTCGCCGGAGCGAGTCGGCTCGAAAGCGCCATGTCGAGTGCGACCGCTGCCCTCCGCACCCGCTTTGGGTGCGAGGTGGACTGCGAGACCTGCCGGTCACGAGGAGCCGTCGGCGTTTCCGTCGCGTGGGGTTCGCCGCGCATCCGAGCGAGTCGGGAGGATCCGTGGATTCGGCGTCGTCTGCGCGTGCGACGGAATCGGCGTGGCTCGCGACCAGCGTGGCCGCGCCGTGGCCAAGCGAACGCAGTCAAACGCGCCTATTGCGGACGGTCGAATTGATGGCGCCTTCTCGGGGGCCGGCGGCAATCAGGGTGCCGTCGAGGGTGATCCGCCCAACGGCCTTGCACGCCGCGCGGGGCGCGGTCCGTCGCTCGCCGTTCACTGTTCGTCCTACCGTTCGGGCGCCCATGCAACGCCGCACGCGCTGGTCCTGCAATGGGCGCGAACTGGCGAGAAACGGCGCTCGCCGGACGATCGCAATCTGTCCGGCGGCTCGCAACTCCGAGCACGACGGATGTCGCGCAGGACGAGCGTGTTGGCGTCGATGGCACACCGCTCGCCGGAAATCGGCGTGTCGCCTCGCACAACAAGCACGGAGACCGAACCGAGAACGGCATGCGCTCACTCGCTCTCGGCGAAGAGGCCTCATTGTCCCTGGCCGCCCTGGTGGAGGGGGCGGCGCGGTGAACGCCGATCGCCTGCATCGCACATGGAAGGAGATGCGCGTGCGGCATTGTGTTGGAGAGCGAGGCGGAACGCGACCGGGAGCCCGGCCGGGCCCTTTCCCTCCTCGCATCAGGGGAGAGCGTGCGTGGCATCGCTTGCGATAGTCAGGTTCGCCGAACTGCGCGGCTGGGGATCTTCGCCCAACCGCCTCAGTGCTTCCCCTGTCGCGTTTCCAGAACTCGTCACGGGAAAAAGGTGGAGCGAAGGTGGGGTCTGACGCGATCAGTTGGCACCTGAGAATGGAGTGGCGAGGCCGAAGCGGCAATCTCTCGATGCTCGCGTCATTGACGCACTAAGGGCAGGCACCTGATCGATCCGACGACAGGCGTTCAATCCCGGTGGCCACGAACGTATCGGCAGTCCACGACCGTGCCGGCCGCGATGATGTCGTGACGTTATGGATCGAGCGGGCAAGCATCGGGCGGCCCCCGCACGGGTCGGCGGATATCTCCGTATGCGATAGGACGAAAGCGGCGGTCCGGTTGCCCCCGAACCACGCCCGAGTCCTGAGTTTGTCACAGATCTCCCGAGTGGCCCCCCCCCGCCCACCCGGCAGCGGCGGATTCAGTCCGCCGCGCGCCGGACCAGAGCGAGTGTCGGCCCGGAGGGCCGTACGGAGCGCTCAAGCTAGAACGAAAAAGGCCCCGGCCAAGTGGCCGGGGCCTGAAAGCGTTCCCTGACTCCTGCATCACCCCGCCCACCCGGCAGCCCGCGATTCACTCGCGGGCGCCCGCTGGACAAGAGCGAGTGTCGGCCCGGAGGGCCGTACGGAGCGCTCAAACCAGCTCTAGAACTTGATCTTGTCCGTACCCATCGCGCCGTGGTCGTCCATGCCGCCGCGCGCCGGCGACGGACGTCCGCCCTCGCGCGAGCCGCCGGTGTTGCCGCCTCCGGCCGCCGGATCGCGCTCGTCGACGCCAGCGCCCCATTGGGCACGCTTGAGCGAGAGGCCGATCTTGCGGTCGTCGGTGTCGACGCGGAGGATCTTGACGTCCACCGCCTGGCCGACCTTGACCACGTCCTGCGGGTTCTCGACCTTCTGGTCGGAGAGCTCGCTGATGTGGAGGAGGCCTTCGAGGCCCTGCTCGAGCTCGACGAAGACACCGAAGTTGGTGATCTTCGTGATCGTGCCCTGCACGATCATGCCCGGGCGGTAGGCCGTCGGGATCGCCTCGAGCCACGGATCCTCAGCGAGCTGCTTGAGGCCGAGACCGACGCGCTGCTTCTCCTGGTCGACGTCGATGACGACGCACTTGACCACGTCGCCCTTCTTGAAGACCTCGTTCGGGTGAGCGACCTTCTTCGTCCAGCTGATGTCGCTGACGTGGAGGAGGCCGTCGATGCCCGGCTCGATCTCGATGAACGCGCCGTAGTTGGCGAGGTTGCGGACCTTGCCCTCGATGATCGTGCCCGGGGGGTACTTCTCGGCGACGAGCTCCCACGGGTTGACCTCGGTCTGCTTCATGCCGAGGGAGATCTCGAGCTTGTCCTTGTTGATGTCGAGGACGACGACGTCGACCTCATCACCGACCTGGACGACTTCGCTCGGGTGGTTGACGCGACGGGTCCAGCTCATCTCGCTGATGTGCACGAGACCCTCGATGCCTTCCTCAAGCCGCACGAACGCGCCGTAGCTCATGAGGTTGACGACGGCACCCTTCACGCGGCAGCCGACCGGGTACTTGCGCTCGATCTGCTCCCACGGGGAGGTTTCCTTCTGCTTGAGGCCGAGGGAAATCTTCTCGCGCTCGCGCTCGATGTTGAGGATCTTGACGTCGAGCTCGTCGCCGATGCGGACGATCTCGCTCGGGTGGTTGACGCGACCCCACGACATGTCGGTGACGTGGAGGAGTCCGTCGATGCCGCCGAGGTCAACGAACGCGCCGAAGTCGGCGATGTTCGTGACGGTGCCGCGGACGATGTCGCCTTCCTTGACGCTGTCGAGGAGCTTGCGCTTGGCCTCTTCGCGTTCCTCCTCGATCAGCTTGCGGCGGCTGATGACGATGTTCCGGCGCTCCTCGTCGATCTTGAGGATCTGGGCGCGGAGCGTCTTGCCGATGAAGTCGCCGATGTCGCCCGGCCGACGGACGTCGACCTGCGATGCGGGGAGGAAGACCGGCACGCCGATGTCGACGAGCAGGCCGCCCTTGATCTTGCGGATGCACTTGCCCTCGACGACGTCGCCTTCCTTGCGGGTCTGGAGGATCTGCTCCCAGCCGCGGATGCGGTCGGCCTTCCGCTTGGAGAGGATGACGCCGCCGTCTTCGCCTTCGAGCTGCTCAAGGAGCACTTCGACTTCGTCGCCGACGGCGATGTCGCCGTCGAACTCGGACTTCTCGACAAGACCCTCGCTCTTCAGGCCGACCTCGATGACGACGAAGTCACCGGCGTGGCCGACGACGCGACCCTTGAGGATCGTGCCGGGGGCGAAGTTCTTGATCTCCTCCTTGAGGAGCGAGTTCATGTCACCCTTCGCGACGGTGTCGCCGAAGGCGTCGCGGATCATCTTCTCCGCGGCGTGCGAGTCGAGCTGCAGTTCCTCGATCAGGTTGTAATCGACCATGAGTTCCTTAGGAGCGTCACCCGGTGGTGCGAGTGGTCCGCCGGACCGCACAAGCGGGGGCGGGTGGGTGACGTTCTCGAAAAAAGTGCCAACGTCCCCAACGCCCGGCTCGGGACCATCCCGGGCCGCCTGGGGGAAGGGGGCGAGTATAGCGAGAGGTTTCGCTCCGACGGAAGCGTCGAGTCGCGCCGCCGGGGGGACCGATCGCGCGGTTCCTTCCGGAACTTCCTTCGCATGACGGCGTATCTCGGGCGATTTCGCTTGCGTCGCCGCGCCCCGGAGGAGTGTGATGCGGCCTCCGGACCGCGGGGCCGCCGCCGCCGCTCCGCACGCCTCAACGGTAGCGACCCTTTCCGGCACACCAAGGAATCGCCCATGCGACGATCGCTCTGCCTTTTCGGTCCGATCCATCGCGTCGCCCTCGCCGCCGTCGCCCTCCTCGCGTGGGGCGATATCGGATCCGCTCGCGCCGGCGGGCCGCTCACGGCGTTGGGCGACGAGTTCCGGAGCCCCGCCGCGCTCGCCGAGTGGCTTCGCATCGAACAGGTCGAGGGCTGGAACGCCGACCAGCTCCAACTGTTCGCCGTGGACGCCAGCGGGAGCGGCCATCTCGTGATGCGACCCTGGACGAGCACCTGGTACCAGGACTACCGCGGCGAACTTACCTTCAAGAACGTGACCGGCGACTTCGCGTTCACGATCGACGTCACCGTCACCGACGCCAACGGCCCGGGCCTTCCCGACGCGGCGTTCTCGCTGGGAGGGGCGATGATCCGAACGCCCCGGCCGATCGCGACGCCGGCGCAGTGGACGCCCGGCGGCGA
Source organism: Phycisphaerales bacterium (assembly GCA_044220875.1). GTDB lineage: Bacteria > Planctomycetota > Phycisphaerae > Phycisphaerales > SM1A02 > JAEUIT01. The sequence continues at coordinate 142,410 of JBGAQH010000006.1, forward strand.
GAACTACGTCTTCCTCTCGGTCGGCTATGGCCTCGAGGGCGGCCCCTGCGTGCCGGGCGCCGGTCCGCATCTTGAGGTGAAGACCACCGTCAACAGCGTTTCGACCCTGTGCATCGAGCAGACGCCGGTGAGCTCGGCGACGATCCAGATCGCCCGCATCGGCTCGGCGGTGATCTGCCTCTACCGATCCCCCGGCGGCGCGTGGCAGGTGCATCGCCGTTACGCGCGCCCCGACATGCCGGCGGCGCTCCAGGTCGGTCTCGTCTCCTACTCCGACTGGTTCAAGGCCTCGACCTACCAGCCCTTCTTCCACAACGGCCATGTGCTCAACGCGGCGCTCAATCCCGACCCGTCGAGCAATCCCGGCCAGCCCTTTCAGCCCGACGCGCTCGCGTCCTTCGACTTCGCCCGATTCGCCGCGGTGGCGGTGCCGCCGGAACTGAACGGCGTCGATCTGGTGAACGTCGCGACGGACCGGCAGCTCCTTTCCTTCCTCGGCGCCAACGCGGTGCCGACGCCGAGCCCCGCGGACCTCAACGGCGACTGGCCCGTGGACGCGGCGGACCTGGCCCTCCTCCTCGGAGGCTGGGGGCAATCGACGTACGACATCTCCGGCGACGGCATCGTCGGCGCCCCCGACCTGGGCATCCTGCTTGGCGAGTGGTCGAATTAGCGCGCCGAGCCGAACTCGCTCGACTTCTCCGCGACGCCGACCGCGACCGGCACCTCAATCGCCTGCGCCGTGCGCTCACGCTGGCGGAGCGACCGGGCCATGCCAACGAATCCGATCGCGCCGATGGCATTCACCGCAACGCAGACCGCGAAGACCCACGAGGTGCTGACGCTGAAGTCCTTGAGGACGCCGACCAGCCACCACGCGAACATCGGGGCGAGCACGCCGCGGATGCCGTTGAGCGTCACGTGCACGGACATGTACTGGCCGTCGCGGTGGGCCGGCGCGAAGTGCTGGTGCCCGAGATTCCATGCGAGCACGCCGCCGCCGAAGCCGATGCCGAGGAAGAACGACGCGACGTAGAAGATCGGGAAGATGTGGGTGACCGTCGCGAGCCACAGGCCGAGCGTCGCCAGCACGAAGGACCAGCCGTGGATCGCCCGGAAGGTGATGACGTGGGTCCGGTCGAGCAGCTTCGCCCAGAGCGGAATCGCGAAGGGCATCATGGCTAACGGGATGATCGAGTTGATCAGGATGCCCTCGAGGTAGCTGACGTGGAACTCCTCCGAGAGGATGATCGCCAGCGGCGCCTGGTACATCAGGTTGCCGAAGCCGAAGATGAACATCCACCACATAAAGGTGCGGTAGAGCCGATCCTCGGCGAGGGTGACCCAGACGTCGCGCATCGCCCGGGCGAGGGCCATGCCCAGGGCCACCGGATGCAGCGTGAATCCCGGCCCGGCGCGGCCGTCGAGCTCGGCGCGGGCCAGTCGCCGCTGCCCGCGCAGCCGCACCTTCCGGTAGATCTGGTTGCCGACGATGCCGACCACCGCGAGCGCCGGGAAGACGATGTGGAAGGACCAGGGATTCCAGTCCATCGCCAGGCCCACGGCCATGCCGGCGATGGCCAGCACGATGCTCTGCACCGTCGCCATGCGCCCCGCGATCGTCGCCCTGTTCGCGTTGGGATAGTTGTTCCGCCACACCGCCGCGCGAAGCGTTATGACGCCGGTCCAGCAGGTGCGGGCGAGAATCGCGAGCGCCGCGACGATCCAGAGGCCGAGCGCGCTCTGCGGGGCCAGGGTGATGAGCCCGACCAGGAGCGAGGTCGCGACCTGGAGACCCGAGATGAAGGGGACCTTGGGCCGTCCGCGCGAGACGCCGGCCCAGAGGAAGCTGGTGAGGTTGGCGAAATTGGGGGCGGCGGTGAGGAGCGTGACGACGAGGTTGAGCTGCGACTCGTCAATGCCCACGACCCCGGTGAAGCTCTTCTTCACGACGACGGCGATCGTTCCGCCCTCGATCGCCCCCAGCATCACCGGGAGAAAGAACCAGGAGAGGAGCTCGCGGGCGTAGGTCGCCCGGAGCATCGGCGGCAGGCGCTTCGGGTGAAAGGTGCCCGCAAGCGCGCCGGCCAGGGCTCCCGCGAGGGACAGGACCGGTCCGATCGTTCGGAGGCGCGGTGTCGCGTGGACGTGCGGAAGGTCGGGGGGAAGTTTGGGCGGGCTCTGCGGCACGAAGGGAAAAGGGGGCAGCGTAGGCAGACCTCCGGCCGGAGAACAGTCAGCCGTGGCGCGTCGGCGCGAAATCGCTCACAGGCCGCGGGCGAACTGCTCCTGGGCCCAGGACCACGCGGCGACGGTCCGCGGAAAGCCGACGGTGTTCATCCCGAGCAGGATCGCCTGCTCGATCTCGTTCTCGGTCGCTCCGTGCTGCATGGCCCGTCGGACGTGGCTGCGCAGCGCCGACTCGAGTCCCGCGCCGATGCAGATGCCGACCTTGATCAGGGCGAGCGTCTTCGCGTCGAGCGGGCCGGCCTCCTCGACGGCATTGGCGACCCTCTCGTGGGCGGCGCCGAGCTCGGGGAATCGGGTGATGAAGGTCTTGAAGGTCGCCGGGACCTTGGACGCGGGCTTCGCCGCGGGCACCGCCGTCTTGGTGGGTTTCGTCTTGGCCATCGAGTTGCTCCGGTCGGACCCGCCCGCGCTACGGGAGGGGCTTGGGGGACAGGGACGTCGGGGAGTGGCAGTTCGGGAGTGCCGCCGAAAGGTCGTCGCTCGTGTTCGCGTTGCGGAGGGTTTCCCCGGGCACCGGCACGGCCACGACGTCTAACAGTTTGAGCAGCCGGTGCAGGCCGGGCGTTCGCCCCTCGAGCGGAATCGTGCCGAGGACGCGGAGCGCGCTCGTCCGATAGATGCCCACGCAGGGTTCCGGCTCGCCGTCGGCCGAGGCGAGCACGGCGTCGGCGCCCGACGCCTCCGCGGCGGCGCCAAGGAGTGCCCGTACCGCGTCCGCGGTGATCGTCGGGAGATCACCCGAGAGGACGACGACGGGCCCATCCGCGCGCCGCAGCGCCGCGACGATCCCGCCGATCGGGCCGCCGTCGGGGCGCTCGTCGGGCAGGTGGAGGTCGAATCGGCCGGCGATCTCGGGATCGCAGGCGCCGACGGCCCACACCGCACCTCCGACGGCCGCGCGAAGCGCAAGCCGCGGCTGATCGACGAGCCAGCTCCCGCCCTCCGAACCGATCCACGGCTCGCGCAGCTTGTCGCGGCCGAATCGCCGACTTCGGCCTCCGACAAGAACGATGGGTTGCACGATGGGCACCGCGATCGCATCCTATCCTTCCGACTCCTCGGAAACGCCGATAGGCAACGACCGCATGACGAACCCGCGAATCCCACGCACGGCCGGTGGCTGGTCCTCGATCTTCTACACCTTTCGCGAGGCCCGGCGGGTCGGCGGATTCCTGCGGATGTGGCGGGCCCTCCGATCGAAGAACGCCTGCAAGACCTGCGCGCTGGGCATGGGCGGCCAGCGCGGCGGCATGACCAACGAGGAGGGGCGCTTCCCCGAGTTCTGCAAGAAGTCCGTGCAGGCGATGGCCGCGGACATGTCCGGCGCGATCCGCCCGGGCTTCTTCGAGGAGTTCACCTTCGACAAGCTCGAGCGCTTCTCGCCGCGACAGCTCGAGACCGCGGGGCGCATCACGCAACCGCTCTATGCCGGCCCCGGCGACAGGGGCTACCGGGCGATCGGGTGGGAGGAGGCGATCGAGCGGACGGCGGGGGCGATGCGGGCGGCGAAGCCCGAGCAGACCTACTTCTACCTGAGCGGCCGCTCCTCGAACGAGGCGGGCTTCCTCATGCAGCTCGTGGCCCGCGTCTACGGGACGAACAACGTCAACAACTGCTCCTTCTTCTGCCACCAGGCGTCGGGCGCCGCGTTAGCCAGCACGATCGGCAGCGGCACGGCGACGGTGACGCTCGAGGACCTCGACGGCTGCGACCTCATCATGCTCTTCGGCGGCAATCCGGCGTCGAACCATCCGCGCTTCATGCGTACGCTGCTCGACGCCCGCCGCCGCGGCGCGAAGGTCGTGGTGGTCAACCCGATCTGCGAGCTCGGCCTCGTCAAGTTCGCCGTGCCCTCCGACCCGCGGAGCCTCCTCTTCGGCTCGCGGATGAGCGACGAGTACATCCAGCCGCACATCGGCGGCGACATCGCCCTGATGTACGGGATCGCGAAGACGGTCGTCGCGCTCGGGGCGGTCGACGCCCGCTTCCTCGGCGATGCGACCCAGGATTCCGAGGCGTTCCTCGCCGCGGTGAACGAGCTCCCGTGGGAGACGATCGTCGAGCGCTCCGGCGTCGCCCGGGAGCGCATCGAGGCGATCGGCGCGCTCTACGCCCGATCGAAGGCGGCGATCTTCGCATGGACGATGGGCATGACCCACCACCGCCACGGCGTCGACAACGTGCGGATGATCGCGAACCTCGCCTTCCTCCGCGGCATGGTCGGCCGCCCCTCCGCGGGGCTGCTGCCGCTGCGCGGCCACTCGAACGTGCAGGGCATCGGGTCGATGGGCGCGGTCCCCAAGCTGCGCGAGTCGGTGATCCGCGCCATCGAGTCGCGCTACGGCGTGTCGATCCCCCCCGGCCGCGGGCTCGACACCGCCGCGTGCCTCGACTTGGCGCGACAGGGCGGCGTGCGATTTGCGCTGCACCTGGGCGGCAATCTCTACGGCTCGGCCCCCGACTCGGTCGCCGGGCGCGACGCGTTCCGGCGCATGGGCATGGCCGTCTACATGAGCACGACGCTCAACACCGGTCACGCCCACGGCCGCGGCGAGGAGACGCTCATTCTCCCGGTGCGGGCCCGCGACGAGGAGGAGGAGCCGACGACGCAGGAGTCGATGTTCAGCTACGTCCGCTACTCCGAGGGCGGACCGCAGCGGCATGAGGGACCGATGGGCGAGGTGCGGCTCCTCGCCCGCATCGCCCAGCGGGCGCTGCGCGAGTCGCCCATCGACTTTCGGACGTTCGAGCGCCACGCGACGGTGCGCGAGGCGATCGCGGCGATCGTGCCCGGGTACGAGTCGATCGGGGAGATGGACGCGTCGCGGCGCGAGTTCCACGTGAAGGGGCGCTCGATCCACGAGCCGCGCTTCGGCACGAAGAGCGGCCGCGCGGTCGTCCACGTCCCGCGAGTCCCCGACCCGATCGTGAGCGACGCCGACGGGCTCGCCCTCATGACGATCCGCTCCGAGGGGCAGTTCAACACCGTCGTCTACGAGGAGGAGGATCGCTACCGCGGCCAGTCTCGCCGCGACGTGATTCTCATGAGCGCAGACGACATCGCCAAGCGCGGCCTCGTCGACGGCGATGTGGTCACCGTCACCAGCTCGGTGGGCGAGATGCCGGGCATCACCGTCCGCACCCTCGACATCCGCCCGGGCAACGCGGCGATGTACTGCCCCGAGTCGAACGTCCTCGTGCCGCAGTCGATCGACCCCGAGTCCCGCACGCCGGCCTTCAAGAGCGTGGTCGTTCGCGTGACGAAGTCCCGCTCGCTGAAGGTGCTGCAGTGATGGGGAGGGGATTCAACACAGAGGCACAGAGGACACAGAGGGCCACAGAGGAGCATACGAATTGAATTGGAATGAGAATCGTAATTGGCGTGCACGTGGCTCGCATCGCCTGCCAACGAACTGAATCACCCAGAACGAACCGAGCGATCTCTTTCACCTTCTTCCGATCTTCTCTGTGGCCCTCTGTGTCCTCTGTGCCTCTGTGTTCCCTCCCTCCCCTCCGAGCCGCGCATGACACGATCTGAGCCCTACCGGATGACCCGTCATGAGCCTGGGCGCGCTCCGCGGGAGATCGATGATCAGGTGGCGCGCGAGGAGCCGCTTGAGATTCGCGTTGGGGGGCGGCCGATCAGCGTCACGATGCGGACGCCTGGGGACGATGAGGCGCTGACGGCGGGGTTCCTGCTGTCCGAGGGGATCATCCGTGGGCGCGGCGACATCGTTCGCATTGCCCACTGCGACGTCGAGTCGGGATGTGAGGGCGGGGCGACGATCAACGCCCAACTGTCGGCCGAGGTCGCGGTGAATCTTGCGAAGCTCACGCGGCACGTCTTCGCCTCGTCGAGCTGCGGCATCTGCGGCTCGGCAACGATCGAGGCGATCCGCAAGGGCTTCCCGTCGATCGAGAGTGACCTCGTCGTCGAGCCGGCCCTGATCCAGTCGCTCGCCGAGCGCCTGCGGGCCGCCCAACCGACGTTCGAGACGACTGGCGGCCTGCACGCGGCGGCGCTCTTCGACGAGCGCGGAACGATCCTCGCCGCGGCCGAGGACGTCGGCCGCCACAACGCCGTGGACAAAGTGTTAGGGCAGGCGCTCGCGAAGGATCTTCTTCCGGCGCGTCGCTCGATCCTCACCGTCAGCGGACGCGCGTCCTTCGAGATCGTGCAGAAGGCGCTGAGCGGCGGCATTCCGATCGTCGTGGCCATCTCGGCGCCATCGTCACTCGCCGTCGACCTCGCCCGCGAGGTCGGCGTGACGCTGGTCGGCTTCCTCCGCGACCGCGGCTTCAACGTGTACAGCGGACAGAGAGTGAAGACGGACTAAACAGGATTCCGCACAATTCGACCAGACTCACCACAGAGGACACAGAGATCACAGAGGGGGCACAGAGAAGTCATCAGCGGCCGGAGACGAGGCGATTCGACTTCCTTTGCTGCGACAGACCTCCAGGCGAACCTCGCGGTGGGTCATCCTCCTAGGAGGCGGTGGGGCGGCAACTGAGCGTGATCTTCATTCCACCCTGCTCACGGCGTAGTCCGTCCCTGGTCCTCTTTCTCAGTGATTCCGCTCTGTGCCCCCTCTGTGCACTCTGTGTCCTCTGTGGTGAATCTGGTCTCCGCCGCAGGAAGCTGAGCCTCGAAGGAGTGACTCGCCAGCGAATCTCCGCGAATCCCAGCGCCCGGCTCAAGGCCTTCGGCGTTTGGGTCGAGTCCATCGACTTCGGGTGGGCCCTGAGGTGGACGGATCCCCATCGCCCGGCCGCTCGTCCTTGAGGCTTCCCGATGGTCGAAGAGCAGCTCCGTTCGATAAATCGGGTGGCGAATCGGGTGGCGAATCGGGTGGCCGGGCATGTGCGCGAGTTTGACGGCCTGCGCGGCATCGCGATTCTCGCCGTGCTTCTCCATCACTTCTGGCCGAGCACCGGTGCGCTTGCGGCGTGGTCGAGCCTGCCGCACCTGGGGTGGGTTGGCGTGGACCTCTTCTTCGTCCTGAGCGGCTGCCTCATCACCGGCATCCTGCTCGACACCCGCGGCCAGGTCGGTTCGCTCACAAACTTCTACGCGCGGCGCATCATCCGCATCGCGCCGCTCTATTACCTCGTGGTCGTCGGAGCGTTTCTCGTCATCCCGCGTCTGCAAGGCTCGACCGAGTTCGCCGAGCAATCGGGCTCGCCGTGGTGGTATCTCCTCTACCTCGGCAACGCCCGTGAGAGTCTGACCGGGCACGAGCCCGCGTACATCCTTGCGGTGACGTGGAGCCTCTGCATCGAGGAGCAGTTCTATCTCCTCTTCCCGCTCGTCGTCGCGTGGCTGCGGCCGAGAAACCTGGCGACGCTCTGTTGGACGATGGTCGCCTTCGCGCCACTCTTCCGGATCGTGACGATGCTCCTCTGGCCGGAGAACGAGCGCATCCAGTATCTCGCGACGCCGAGCCGCGTCGACGTGCTCGCGCTCGGCGGTCTCATCGCCCTCGGCGTGCGCGGCCACTGCTGGCTTCCGAACGCGCGGGCGGTCCGGGTCCTTCTGCCGGCGGCGCTCATCGCCTGCGCCCTGGCCTTCCTTGCCGGCGGCTTGGACCGCACGACGCTCTTTGGCCGCACCTTCGGCTACTCCCTCGTCGCCGTCACGGCGTTCTCGCTCGTTCTCTGGACCGCCCAGCGCCGCGGGACCGTCACGGCCGCATGGCTCCGCTGGTCGCCCCTCTGCGGGCTCGGGGTCCTCTGTTACGGCATCTATCTCCTGCAACGCCCCGCCCAAGTCCTCGCCGGCAAGGCGTTCGGATGGCTCTTCCCCAGCGTCGAGGTCGTCGGCACCGCCTGGGGCCTCGTCCTCTTCCCGCTCGCCGCCCTCGCCGCGGCGATCGCCTCGTGGTACCTCCTCGAACGACCCTGCCTCGCCCTCAAGCGCCACTTCACCACCCGCACACCCGCCCGCGCCCCGACCTCGCCAACGCCGACGCGCCCCGAGTTCACGATCGAAATCGAGAAGGACCTCCCGCTCGGCCGCCCGACGCCGACCTTCGTCCCAACCTCGATCGCCGACCTCACGGCCCGCGCGCCGCAGACGACGTCTGGGAGGGAGTAGCGCGGATCGTTCAACACAGAGGCACAGAGGACACAGAGGGCCACAGAGAAGACAAGAAATGGGGCTGCGCATCCGGGCGTGGGCGCGCAACCCCCTCTTCGGTTGCCTTCTCTGTGCACCTCTGTGTCCTCTGTGCCTCTGTGTTGACTCCCCCCCCTCACCGCACCGGAGCCACCCGCACCGCGACCACCTTGTAGTCGGGGCACTTGCTCTTCGGGTCGGTGTAGGGACCGACGACGGAGTTGGTGTTGGTCTCCGGGAAGTGGAACGTCAGGAAGAGCGTCTGCGGCATCACGCGGCGGGTGATGCGGGCCGGAGCCTTCGCCTCGCCGAAGCGGCTGCGGACCGAGACCAGCGTGTCGTTGCGGATGCCCAGCCGCGCCGCGTCCTCGGGATGGATCTCGAGATAGTCGTTGTCGACTAACTCGACGCTCGGGCCGCGGCGGGTCATCGTGCCGACGTTGTAGTGTTCGAGCACGCGGCCGGTGATGAGGATGAAGGGATGGTCCGCGTCGGTCGCGTCCTGCGGCGGGACGAAGTCGACGGTGGTGAAGAGGGCCTTGCCGCGCACGAATCCCTGGGCGTGGACGGTGCGCGTGCCGGGGTGGTCGCTCGTCGGGCAGGGCCACTGGACGCCGTCGCCCTCGAGTCGTCCGTAGGAAATGCCGCCGAAGAGATTCGGGGCGATGCGGGCGATCTCGTCCATCACCTTCGCCGGGTTCTCGTAGGTCCACGGCGCGCCCATCGCGATGGCCACGTCGCGGATCACTTCCCAGTCGGGGCGAGCCTCGCCGGGCGGCGCGACCGAGGGACGCACGTGCTGCACGCGCCGCTCGCCGTTGGTGAAGGTCCCTTCCTGCTCAAGCGACGCGGCCGCCGGGAAGACGACGTGGGCGACGCTCGCCGTCTCGGTCATGAAGAGCTCCTGCACGACGAGGAAGTCGAGCGCACGCAGCGCCCTCATCACATGGTCGTGGTTCGGATCGCTCTGGGCGACGTCCTCGCCCTGGATCCAGAGCGCCCGCAGCGATCCCGCGATCGCCGCGTCGTACATCTCGGGAATCGTCTTGCCCGCCTCGCGCGGCGGGGCGCTTCCCCACGTGACGCGGCAGCGCTCGCGGGCCGCCTCGTCGCTCAGGGTCGCGTAGCCGGTGAGGGCGTAGGGCTGCGAGCCCATGTCGGCATTGCCCTGCACGTTGTTCTGTCCGCGCAGCGGCAGCATGCCCGCGCCGCGCTTGCCGAGCGACCCCGTGAGGAGCCCGAGGTTGCAGTAGCCCATCACGCCCGCGACGCCCTGGGTCTGTTCCGAGAGGCCGAGGCCGCTGACGAAGATGCCCGGGCCGCTCGCGGCGATGAGCCGGGCCGCTGTCCGGATGCGCTCGACCGGCACGTGGGTGATGCGGGCGTATTCGTCGAGCGAATGCTGGGCGAGATAGCGAGCGAACTCGTCGAAGCCCTCGCAGCGCTCGGCGACGTACGCGGCGTCGTAGCGCTTCTCCTCGACGATCACCTTGGCGATGGCGTGGAAGAGCGGGACGTTCGTGCCGGGCCAGAGCTGGAGATGGACGCCGGCGTACGCGGCGAGCTCGATGTCGCGCGGATCGATGACGACGAGCGAGGCGCCGCGGAGCACCGCCTGCTTGATGCGGGCGCCGACGACCGGATGGGCCTCGGTCGGATTCGCGCCGGCGACGACGATGAGCTTCGCCTCCTCGAGGTCGTCGTAGCTTGCGGTCGCCGCGCCGGTGCCGGTCACGAGCCCGAGGGCGATCGCCGTCGAGCTGTGGCAGATGCGGGCGCAGCAGTCGGTGTTGTTGGTGCCGACGATCGAGCGGAAGAGCTTTTGCAGGAGATACGCCGCCTCGTTCGTCGAGCGTGAGGAGGTCATCGTGCCGAGGGCGTCCGGACCGTGCCCGTCGCGGATCGCGAGCAGCCGCTGCGCGGTGAACGCGATCGCGTCGCTCCAGCTCGCCGGATGAAGCTCGCCGTCGGCGCCGCGGATGAGCGGCGTCGTCAGGCGATCGCGCGAGTGGTGATGGGCGTGGTTGTAGCGACCCTTCACGCAGAGGTGACCGTGGTTCACCGCCGCATCGCCGACGCCGGCGATGCTGAGCACCGTGCCGTGATCGGACTCGCTTCGAATGCGGCAGCCGACGCCGCAGTAGCCGCACACCGAGTCGATGCGGTCGGCCGCCGCGCTGTGCTCGCCGCGCCGCTCGATGCGATCGCGGTCGGTGATCGCGCCGGTCGGGCAGCGGTCGACGCAGGCGCCGCAGGAGACGCAGCCGCTCTCGGCGAAGCGATCGGTCGCGCCGAAGATGAGGTGGCTCGCCCCGCCGCGACCTTCGATGCCGTAGACGAACTGCCCCTGGACCTCTTCGCAGGCGTGGAGGCACGCTCGGCAGGTGATGCAGCGATCGCGATCGAAGCGCATCGAGGGATGGCTCGCATCGACCGGACGGCTCGACGCGTGATGGCCGAAGTCGCTCGACTCGACGCCGTAGCGGGCGAGCAGCCGTTCCATTGCGGTGCCGTCGACGCGCGGTCGCAGGGCGCCGCGCGGGTTTGCCGAAATCGTCAGGTGGAGGATCTCGCGGCGGAGCGAGGTCAGGTGCGGACTTTCGGTGCGCACCCGCATGCCGTTGGCGATCGGCGTGTGGCAGGCCGCCTGGGTGCGCTGGCCTTCGATCTCGACCATGCAGATGCGGCAGCCGCCCTCGGGGGCGAGGCCGGGCGAATGGCAGAGCGTCGGGATCTCGATGCCGACGCGCGCCGCCGCGGAGAGGATCGTCTCGCCGGGACGGATGGTGACGGCGCGGTCGTCGATGGTCGCAGTGAGCGGAGCCGCGGTCGGGGCGCTCGACGAACTGGCAGTGGCGCTCTTGATCATCGGGCCTCCTCCTTTCGACCGGCGGATCGTTCCAAACCGGCGATCACTTGCGGACCGAATCGATCGAGCACCGTGCGGACCGGACCGGTCGTCTCGCGTCCGAACGCACAGAGGCTCGCCTCGCCCATGAGATCGAGAATGCGGCGGAGCGTCGCGGCACTCTCGACGGTCAGGCCGGCGTGCACGAGCTCGTGGCCGCGCGTCGTGCCCATCCGGCAGGGGACGCACTTGCCGCAGGATTCGTCCCGCATGAAGTCGAGGAGATGCCGGAGGATCGCCGCCCAATTCGCCGGCGCCGGAATCGCGACGAGTCCCGCGTGGCCGAGGTTGATCCGCTTCGCTCCCATCGCACTGAAGCAGACCGGCGTCTCCCAAAGGTCGGGGGTCACGATGCTCCCCATCGGGCCACCGAGGACGACCGCTTCGAGCGACGCGCCGTTCGCCCCGCCGCCACCGCACTCCGGCCGCTCGATGAGTTCGCGCAGGGTGAGGCCGAACTCGACCTCGACGATGCCGGGATTGGCGAAGCCGCGGTTCAGGCAGATCGCCTTGGTGCCGGGACTTTCAGGAGTGCCGAGCTTTCGGAATGCCTCCGCGCCGCGCTCGATGATCCACGGCACGTTGACGAGCGTCTCGACGTTCACGACGACCGTCGACTTGCCGAAGAGCCCTTCCTCGACCGGGAAGGGGGGACGCGGGCGGACTTCGCCGCGACCGGCTTCGATCGCGTTGAGGAGCGCCGTCTCCTCGCCGCAGACATAGCTGCCGAGTCCGCGCACGACTTCGACGTGGAAGTCGCGGCCGGGGCCGAGGGCGTCTTTCCCTAACAGTCCGTTCGCGGTCGCGAGGACGATCGCCCTGTTCATCGCGCTGATCGCCAGCGGATATTCGTCGCGGATGAAGAGGATGCCGCGGGACGCGCCGATCGCGTGGCCCGCGATGGCCATGCCTTCGAGAATCCCGTGCGGATCGCTTTCCATGAGGACGCGATCGATGAAGGAGCCGGGGTCGCCCTCGTCGCCGTTGGCGACGATGTACTTCGGCGTCCCCTTGGACTTCGCGGCGAGAAGCCACTTTCGGCCGGTCGGGAACGCCGCGCCGCCGCGGCCGCGGAGATTCGCGGCGATGACCGCTTCGGTCACCGCTTCGGGCGTCATCGAGAGCGCGGCCTTCAGGCCGGCGTAGCTCGGGAAGGCCTTCGACGGCGGGCCGAGGAGCCGCCGGGTGACGATCGGCTCGCGGGCGATCGAGCGGATCGACATGAGCGGCGCGGCGACCGGCACCTCGCCGCGACAGGCGCGAGCGCACCGGTCCGGGGTGAGGTCGGCCACGACGTCGCCGTTGGGCAGCATCGCCGCGGGCGCACGGTCGCAGTAGCCGAGGCAGTAGACGGGCCGGGCCGCGCCCGAGCGGCGAAACGCCTCGGCGATCGCGTCGCCGCCGCAGAGGGCACAGGAGGTGCCGGCGCAGTAGCGGATTGCGTTGGGATCGTGACCGACTTCGCTGTAGGAGGAGAGCGCCCCGCGCACCGCGGCGACCGGCAGGTGCACGTCGTCCGCGAGCTCGCGCAGCGCCGCCGGATCGCGGACCGCTTCCTCACGGCGGCTTTGGCCGAAGTGATGGAGCGCCTCGAGCGCTGGCGTCAGGGCGTGCTCGTGATCATGCGTCGCACGGTAGGCTCGAACGGAGGGATTCATGCGTGATTCCCGAATGGAGGCGCGAGGGCGGCGGCGAACGGCATGGCGGTTCCAGCGCTCAGAAGAGCCCTTCGACGCGACCGGTCTTCATGTCGATGTCGACGTCGACGAATGCGGGCCGCGCGGGAAGCGCGGGCATCGTCCGCATCGTTCCGACGAGCGGGTAGAGGAAGCCCGCGCCGAGCGACGCCCGGATGTCGCGAATGGTGAGCGTGAATCCGCTCGGGGCGCCCTTGAGCTCCGGCTGGTCGGAGAAGGAAAGGTGCGTCTTCGCCATGCAGATCGGCAGCGTCGCGTAGCCGAGCTCGGTGTAGCGCTTCACCTTCGCCGCGGCCTCGGGCGAGTAGGCGACGGCCGCCGCGCCGTAGGACTTGGCGATGGTGAGGATCTTCTCCTCGATCGACGCGTCGAGCGGATAGAGATGCCGGAAGGTGCTCGGTCGCTCGCAGGCGCGGACCACCGCCTCGGCGAGTTCCGCGACGCCCGCGCCGCCGTCGGCCCAGCCGGTGCTGCGGACCGCCGCGAACGCGCCGGCCTTGAGGGCCGCGTCACGCACGAGGCGGAACTCGGCGTCGGTGTCGGTTGCGAAGGCGTTCACGGCGACGACGACGGGAATGCCGTAGCGGGTGGTGTTCGAGATGTGACGCTCGAGGTTCGGGAGGCCCGCCTCGATGAGGCCGAGCTGCTCGGTCTTGTAGGCCTCGTCGAGCGGCTTGCCGGGGACGACCTTGGGGCCGCCGCCGTGCATCTTCAGGGCCCGGATCGAGACGACCATGACCGCGCAGTCGGGAGCGAGTCCGCTGGTGCGGCACTTGATGTTCGCGAATTTCTCGAAGCCGATGTCCGAGCCGAAGCCGGCTTCCGTGACGACGAAGTCGGCGAGCTTGAGCGCGATGCGATCGGCAATGATGGAACTGTTGCCGTGGGCGATGTTGGCGAAGGGGCCGGCGTGGACGAAGACCGGCGTTCCCTCGAGCGTCTGGAGGAGCGTCGGCATGACCGCCTCCTTCATGAGCACCGTGAGGGCCCCGGCCGCGCCGATGTCGTCGGCGGTGATCGGTTCGCCGGCGGTGCTCAGGCCGATCACCATGCGGCGGAGCCGCTCGCGCATGTCCTCGAGGCTTGAGCTCAGGGCGAGCACGGCCATGATCTCGCTCGCGACGGCGATGTCGAAGCCGGTCGAGCGCGGCATGTTCTCCTCGGGACCGCGGCCGATCTCGATCGAGCGGAGCATCCGGTCGTTGATGTCGAGGACCCGATTCCAGGTGATCGCGTTGGGATCGATGTCGAGGCGGAAGAGCCTGCGGCGCTCGTCGGCGGTGAGCTCGTTGGGCGAGGTCACGTCGCTCCGCATGCCGAGGCGCTTGAGGCGCCGGATCTGGTGCCCGGCGAGCCGCAGCTCGCCCGAGGCGTCCTTCTTGCAGAGGGCCTTCGCGTAGGCCTCGTCGTCGGGATGGGTTCGCTCCCAGTGGAGGCGCGAGTCGATCGCCGCGGCGAGCAGGTTGTTCGCGGTGGCGACGGCGTGGTTGTCGCCGGTGAGGTGGAGGTTGAAGTCCTCCATCGGAATCACCTGGCTGTAGCCGCCGCCCGCGGCGCCGCCCTTGATGCCGAAGGTCGGGCCCATCGATGGCTGTCGGATGCAGGTGAAGACGCGGCGGCAGAGATGGGCGCCGATGCCCTGGGAGAGGCCGATCGTCACCGTCGTCTTGCCCTCGCCCAGCGGCGTCGGGGAGATCGCGGTCACGACGACGTACTTGCCGTTCGGCGCGGAGGCGAGTCGATCGAGGATCCCGAGGCGGACTTTCGCCTTGGTGTGGCCGTAGGGCTCGAGCTCGTCGGGCTGGATGCCGACTTCCGCCGCGAGCGTGCTGATCGGCTTCGGCGTGCGGGACTGGGCGATGTCGATGTCGGAGGGGACGGGGCGCCGCAGCTCTAACGGTTCGCTCGCGTAGGGCGGTCGTCGTGAGCCTCCGGCCTGGTTTCTCGTGGTGCTCGCCGGCGATCCGCTCCGCGTCGCTTCAACCTGCCCCATGCTCGGTCTCCTCGGGTGACGAGCGATGAAACGCCCGTTGAAACAGCCGAGCATACCGGCGGGCGCGGGCAGGGCCAACCGCCCATCCAATCAGCGAACCTTTAGCGCGAATGGTGGCGATCGGGGCGGACCTCGTCGCGGAGGGAGGCCAGCGCGTGGGGCAGAACATCCACGAGCGCCTCAAGCGTTTCGGTCGCGCCGCGCTCGGAGCCGGGAAGGGTCAGAAGGAGCGTGCGGCCGATCGTGCCGGCGACGCCGCGGCTCAGGTAGGTGAGCGGCGTCTTGGTCGAGCAGCGGAGTCTGGCCAATTCCATGAGTCCGGGGTGGTCGCGCTCGAGCACGCGCTTCGCCGCCTCCGGCGTGACGTCGCGCGGCGAGAGGCCGGTGCCGCCGGTGCTGACGATGAGGTCAATGCCTGCGTGCGGCGTCGACCACTCCCGAAAGCAGGCGCTGAGGAGATCGATCTCGTCGGGAAGGCAGCGGCGCTCGACGATCGTCGCGCCGAGCCGATCGCGGAGGAGCGCTTCGCACGCGGGGCCTGACGTGTCGGTCGCCTCGCCGCGCGAGCAGCGGTCGCTGACGGTGAGCACGGCGGCGCGGAAGGGCATGGGCACCGTGGTCACGCGTCGGATCCGGCGAGGTAGGTCCCGCTCCGCCCGCCGCGCTTCTCGAGAACGCGGATGCCCTCGATCGTCATCGCCCGGTCCATCGCCTTGCCCATGTCGACGACGGTGAGGGCTGCGACGGCGACGGCGGTGAGCGCCTCCATCTCAACGCCGGTCCGGCTGTGGGTGCGGGCGGTCGCTTCGATGCGCACGCGGCCTGGCTCGAGGGTCGCATGCACCTCAACGACGTCCAAGGGCAGCGAGTGGCAGAGCGGGATGAGTTCGTCGGTGCGCTTCGCCGCCTGGATGCCGGCGATGCGGGCGATGGCGAGGAGGTCGCCCTTGGCCAGGGCGTTGGCGCGGATCGCCGCCTCGAGCGCGGCGCTGATGCGAACCGAGCCCTCCGCGACGGCCACGCGCTCGGTGATCGGCTTGTCGCCGACGTCGACCATCGCGGCCTTGCCGTCGCGATCGAGATGCGAGAGTGGGCGGGAGGAATCGGCGTCCATGATCGGTCGAGAGCGTATCCGAGGTCAGGATCGGGTCCAACGGTAGAAGGGCCAGGGGCCGGCGCCGTGGGCGTTGGGCGGCATCTCGACGAAGCCGTCGCTGCGGGCGGCGCCGACGACATCGCCCGAGCCGCGGGTATCGGCGAACTCGACCGTGTCCGGACCGCAGGAGCGCACCAGGCGCTGCCACCAGAGGGGCAACGACTTCGCGTCGGGCTGCACGACGCGCACCATTGCGTCGGGGGTCGCCTCGCCGACGGGAGCGCCGGCGCGGCGGGCGAGCGCGGGCCAGGCCATGCGTCGCGCGGTGACGAGGACCGACACCGGATTGCCGGGCAACCCGAGCACGGGGCGCCCGTCGGCGGTGATGCCGCCGAGGACCGGCCGGCCGGGACGCTGCGGCACGCGATGGAAGAGCGTGCGCACGCCGTTGCGGGCGAGCGACGCCGGCACGAGATCGCGATGTCCCATCGAGACGCCGCCGGTGAGGAGCAGGGCGTCGGCGACGCCTAACAGTTCGCGCACCGCCCCGTCGAGCGCCGATTCCTCGTCGGCGACGCGCCGGGCGATGACCTCGCCGATCCAGGGCGCCGAACCGAGGAGCGCCGCGAGCGCCGGGCCGTTGCTGTCGCGCAACCGCCACGGTTCGGGCGATGTCGTCGCGGCCGGCACGAGCTCGTCGCCGGTCGAGAGCACCGCCACGCGAATGCGGCGGCGCACGAGTGGGCGCACGAGACCGAAATTCGCCAGCGCACCCACCAGCGCCGGCGTGATCGGGGCGCCGGCGGCGACGATGCGTTCGCCCGCCGGCGCGTTCTCGCCGCGGCGTCGGATGTTCTCCCCCGACCGAAGGGCCCTTCCGCAATCGACCGACCAGCGGATGCGCTCGGGTGATTCCTCGACGTCCTCGCGTCGGAGGACGAGGTCGGCTCCGGCGGGAATGCCGGCGCCGGTGACGATGCGAAGGCAGGCATTCTCCGGAAGGGGCTGCGGGGCGGTGCCGATGCGGACCTCGCCGACGATCGGCAGCTCGCACCGTTCGCGGTCGGACGAGCGGAGGGCGTAGCCGTCCATGGCGCTCACGTCGAGGGCGGGGCTCTCGCGGTCGGAGCGGAGATCCTCGGCCAGCGTGCGCCCCGCGACGTCGGCGAGCGCGGCGCGCTCCGTCTCGACCTCGCGCACGGCGTCAAGGAGAAGCGCGATCGCCGCGGCGGGTGAGGTGGGGGAGTGCGTCGTCATCGGTGCGTGCGCGGCGCCGTGCCGCGGCGCGCCAAGCGTACACTGCGGCGATGGAGTTCACGGTGCGGCTCTTCGGTCCCGGCGCGGACGCCGTCGGGTCCTCCTCGGTCGCTGTGTCGATCGAGGGGGAGGCGACCTGCGCCGACCTGCGCAGGGCGCTCGGCGCCGCGTATCCGCCGCTCGCGCCGCTGGCGCAGGCCGGCCGACTCGCCGTCAACCATGCGTTTGCGGCCGACGGACAGCGGGTTCGGGCCACCGACGAGATCGCCCTCATCGCGATGGTGAGCGGCGGATGAGCGTCCGTTGCACGATCGTGGACGGTCCGCTTTCGGCCCACCGTGACGGAGAGCAGGCGGCTGATCCCGCGGCGGGCGGCGCCGGCGCGATCCTCTCCTTCGACGGCGTGGTTCGCGCCGCCGAGGACGACCGCGTGATCGAAGCGTTAGACTACGAGGCCTACGAGCCGATGGCGTGCGACGAGCTTCGGCGCCTCGCCGCGGACGTCCTCGGGCGGCACGGACTTCGCTCGATCGCCGTCTGGCACAGCCGCGGCCGCGTGGCGGTCGGCGAGTGCTCGTTCCGTCTCGTCGTCACCGCCGCCCACCGCGCCGAGGCGCTGCGGGCCATGGCGGAGTTCATCGACCGCATGAAGCGGGACGTGCCCATCTGGAAGCGCCCGGTCTGGGCGAGGTGACGCCGCGGCCATCGGCGGCGAGGGCGATCAGCCGCCGATCGCCGACATCGGGCGATCGGGCTGGCGGAAATCCGGGGCGGCGATGCCGTGGCCGCGCTGCTTCGTCCAGACCGCGGCGATGAGCGCGTCCTCGATCCGCCGCTGACGCACGCCCTCGTCGGCGAGGGTCGCGTCGCGGACGATCGACATGAGGTCGAACTCCTCGAGGCTGAAGAGGCAGGGGCGAATCGTGCCGTCGGCGGTGATCCGCAATCGGCTGCACGCTCCGCAGAAGGGACGGGTCACCGGGGCGATGATGCCGACGCCCGCGTGGGGGTGCGTTCCCGTCACGTCGCGGAAGCGGTATCGCTCGCTCGTACTGTGTTCGTCGGCGCGGTCGCAGGGGACGAGGGCTCCGGCCGCCGAGGCGAGTTCGAGGATCTCCGCGGCCGGCACCAGGAGCGATGGGTCCCAGCGGTGACCGGAATCGAGCGGCATGTACTCGATGAACCGCATTTCGAAGCCCATGGTGCGGGCCAGCGCGGTGAGGTGCGGGACCTCGCCCTCGTTCATCCCGCGGATCACGACCGCGTTCACCTTCACCGGTTGGAGCCCGGCGTCGATGGCGGCCTGGATCGCGGCGATGACCTGGCTGGCGTCGCCCTGGGCACGGGTCATCCGCCGCACGGTCTCCGGCGTGGTGGCGTCGAGGCTGAACGTGATGCGACGCAGTCCGGCGCCGATCCACTCCGTGAGGGAGCGGCGGGTCACCAGCGAGCCGTTGGTGGTCATCGAGACGTCATGGACCCCCGCGATCGAGGCGACGCGGCGGATGATCTCGGTGAGTTCGGGGTGAACGGTCGGCTCGCCGCCGGTGATGCGGACCCGCTCGACGCCAAGGGCGACGCACGCCTGGGTGACCCGATGAAGCTCGGAGGGGGTGAGGAGCGACGCGGGCGAGGCGAACCGGACGTCCGGGTCCATGCAGTAGACGCACCGGAAGTTGCAGCGGTCGGTGATCGAGAGCCGCAGGTCGCGGATCGTCCGGCCGTGACTGTCGATCAGCCGGCGCAGGCCGTGGCTCGGCGCTTCGGCCGCGGCGGCGCGGGACGCTCGCTCGGGCTCGGAGGGAAGGACGGCAAGCGGCACCGATGGTCGCATCGCGTTCAAGCGTACTCAACGACAAAGGTCCGTCCTACGGTGAGCAGGACGGACCTTCGGGATTTCGCGGAAGGTTCCCGAGCGGGGTTCGCGACGGGAATGGAGCCTGCGCCGTCAGGCGTCAGCGGGGCTGGCCGCCGGTCGGCATGATCGGATAGGGGCTCATGAAGCTCGGGCGATCGACGTACATGGCCCGACCGAGGTCGTTCCAGAACATGCGGCCGTTCTGCTCAAACGTCGTGGCGACGTTGCGATCGATGTCCTCATCGCGCTCGGCGACGCTGGTCAGCTCGGGCGAGAGATTGCTCTTGACGCTCTTGAAGTCGGTCGCCATCGGATCGGCGGAGCAACCGGTGAGGCCGCCGACGAGGGCGGTGGCAGAGACGAGCGACACGAGGGCTGGACGAGCGATGCGCATCGGTGGGGATCCTTGTGAGAGCCAGCCCAGGGCTGGATCGGCGTGAGAGCCAGCTCAAGGCTGGATCGGCGTGAGAGCCAGCTCAAGGCTGGATCGGCGTGAGGCTGGCGACCGGAACTCGTGAGCGTGAGCCCCGATGCCTCAGCGGACAACTCCGCTGGGGTGCGAAAGATAACGGCTGCGAACGCAGACTGTCAACGACGAAGCGTCGAACGGTGAGCGATTCGGAAAGTGCCTCATCCCGGTTGCTTCGCGCTTGCTCGAATCCGCTTCATCGGTACAGTCAATGCGACGCCCCCGGGCCCCCGCGGGTAACGGTCAGCCGCATTCCTCGAACCTTGCTGAACCCCAAGGGATCGACGATGTCGCGACGATGGTCAGGCCTCACGCCGTGCGACTTCAGCCGGTGGAGTGGAAGGCCGGGATCGATGGCCGACGAACCCACCTGTCATTGGGGTTCGAGCGAAGCACCTGACTGGCGGCTGTCCTCGCGGACGCTGCCTCAACCACCCTTTCGGGGTCGGTCCAGGTTGCCCAGCAGGGGCCCGCGGGGCGTCATTGTTTCGCGACGCAGCGTATGGCAGGTCGGCGCCGTGTCCGACGCACCAGTCGCGCGGGAGGTGAGTTCCCGACGCCGGCCGCTCGCCAGTTAGGCAATGGTCGCGAGGACCTCGCGGTAGCGCTCCCACATCATTTCGAGTGAGTCGGGAATGATCCGCACCTGGCCGATCGTGGCCATGAAGTTCGTGTCGCCATTCCAGCGCGGCAGGATGTGGGCGTGGATGTGATCGGGCAGGCCGGCGCCGGCGGCGCGGCCTTGGTTGATCCCCATGTTGATGCCCTGCGGCTCGAGGGCTCGCTGCACGAGACTCATCGCGTGCTCGACGAGTCGCCAAAACGCCGCCCGCTCCTCCGGGGCGTACTCGGCAAGCGTTGGCTTCCCCCGGCCGAGGGCGACGAGCAGGTGGCCGTTCACGTAGGGATAGCGGTTCAGGAGGATCATCCCGAAGGCGTCGCGATGGACGACCAGCGACGCGTGATCGTTCTCGGGATGGGCCCAGTACTCGGCGAGAAAATCGCTGGTGGCGTTCGTCGCCCCGCTCGGCTTGCCCTGCGCCTTCGCCTCCGCGGCCTGGCGCTCAAGGTCCCGCAGATAGGTCATGCGCCAGGGCGCCCAGAGTGCATCGTGCAGCATCAGCGTGTCCTCGATGGTCGTTTCGGTTCGCGGTCAGGTGGATGGCGGTGGAGCGGGCGGGCTCGCCGGTTCGAGGTCTTCCGGCGGCAGGGCGAACCACCGCCGGCGCGGAGCGCTCGACTCCTCGATGCGGACGTCGATCGGGAAGGTGATCTCGCCGCTCCAGTATCTCGTGAAGGGACTGCCGTTCCCCGTCGGTGCGCGCAACGCCGCCAGGGCCTTGATCGCCACCTCGCGGTCGCCGCGGATGTGCACCGTCCATGTGCCCGAGCTGCTCTCGATCGCGCCGGTGAGCGTCGAGAGCGGCGAGCGGTCCTCGCTCAGGATCTCCCAGCGCGCTTGCGCCGGACCCGACCCGGCCGGCCACCAGATGCGGCTGTGGCGCCGGACTCGATCGCCCTCGCGCACCTCGATGTCAAGACCGATGAGGACGCCGGCAAAGTCCGGCTCGGCGGTGCGCGAGGCGTCGAACCGCAGGCCGTAGCGCCGCCAGCCGCTGCGCCAGGCCATGAGCCCCTCGCGGAAGACGCCGTGGATCGCCTCGTCCATCGCCGGCGTCGAGACGGCGGTCAGCGCGAGCGGCGGCGCGGCCTTCACCGGCACGGTGATGTCGGTCGATGCCGCTGCGCTCCACGGCTCCTTCTCGTCCCGGGTGCCGTCGCGCAGGGTCTTCCGCGACTCGATCGTCACGCGGAACTTCCGCTGCGTCTGTCCCTCGGCGATCGCCGCGAAACTCAGCGGATAGGCCGGGGCGACGTTGCCGCCCGAGTCGAGGCCGATGAGTCGCTCGGTGCCGTCGTCGAGATCGCGGACCCGCACCCTCGCGTAGGTCGTCGGCGGCCACCACTCGTCGATGCGCAGCTCGACGATGAGCGGCTCGCCCGTCGGCCAGTCGGCCGCGGCGCTCAGCGAAGGGCGGGCGGGAATCGCGCGGAAGAGGTCGAGGGCGGTGAGGAAGGGGTCTGAGGTGTCGCCGCGATCGAGGGCGTCGAGTCCCCGGTTGGCGAGGACGGTGAGCAGGCCGCCGTAGCGATTGCGCCAGGCGTCGCTCGCCGGAAGCGCGTCGCGGTCGCCCACCGTGATGCGGCGGGCGAGGTCGATGACCTGCCCGTCGCTCATGTCGCCGTGGGCCACGCGCGACTCGAGGGCGGCGCGGATCGCGTCGCGCTGCCCGGCCACGGCGCTTGAGTAGGGGAGCGAGCGGGTGAGAAGCCAGGTCGGCGCGTAGTCGAAGAGGTTCTCTCCCGTCATCTGCACGCGGACCACCATCGCCCCGACGAACAGGGCGAGGAGGTGGACGATCGCGGCCCGCCAGTGCCGGCGCGTCGCGAAGAGCTGGGCCTCGTCGCGAACTTCCTTGCCGCACTCGGGACAGCGAAGTCCCGGCGTCACCTGCAGGTCATGCCAGCAGCGCGGACATCGCCGCCGCCCGCGCGAGCGGTCGGCGAAGAGGTCACGCCAGACGAGGAGCATGATCAGCGACGCAATGACGACGACCAGGGTCCACACAAGCACAAGCGTGGGGTCGATGGTCATCGTGCGCGCCGGTCAGCGGTAGCGGATCCACTTCAGGAGTTCGATCGGCGTCGGCGGCTTGCCCTGCATGAGGACGCCGACGCGGAAGATGCGGGCCCCGCCCCAGATCATCGCGAACATCGAGCCGAAGCCGACGACGATCGACAGCACGACCTGCCAGATCGCGATCGGTTCGCTGCCGGCGAGGCGCAGCATCATCACGAAGGGAATCGCCGGGGGGATGAAGCTCGTGACCGTCGCCAGCATGCCGTTGGGGCTGTCGGAGATCGGGAGCCAGAGCACCATGGGCAGCATGAGGACCATCATCGCGGGGGTCACGAGGGCCTGGGCCTCGCGAAGGTCGCTCACCGCGCTGCCGACGGCGGCCATGATCGTCGCGATCATGAAGTAGGCCATGGTGAAGTAGATGACGAGGTAGACGATCAGCATCGGCTGGATGAGATCGGCCATCGAGAGGAACGCGAGGCCGGAGAAGGCCACCGAGCCGTAGATCAGGATGATGAGTCCGCTCACGAAGGCCTGTCCGAGGATCTTGCCCATGAGAAGCTGCATCGGGCTGACCGCGGAGAGCAGCACCTCCATGAC
This sequence comes from Phycisphaerales bacterium, assembly GCA_044220875.1. Lineage (GTDB taxonomy): Bacteria > Planctomycetota > Phycisphaerae > Phycisphaerales > SM1A02 > JAEUIT01. The sequence goes on from JBGAQH010000006.1 coordinate 165,297, forward strand.
CTTGTTCGACTTCTCCTCGATGGTGGTGGTCAGCAGGTACTGACCGCTCGAGAAGGTCGCGATCCACATCAGCATCATGAAGATGATCGGGACGAGCATGCGGGCGTCGCCGCGCTCCTTCGCCCTGCCGCCGCCGCGGGTCATGCGCTCGGTGTTGATCTCCGGCGCCTTGAGCATGGCGGTGAGCTTGTTGTAGTCGCCGCCGGTGCTGGCGATGCGGGCCTTGACCGTCGCGTCGCGCAGGATGCGGCTGAAGAGCGAGGTGTGCTTGGGACTGGTTGTCGTCTGGACGAGCAGTTCGAGCTTGGCCTCGCCCGGATCGGCGGACAGGAGCTTCTGGTCGACGACGACGAACGCCACGAGGTCTCCGCTGCCGACCTTGGCCCGGAGCTCATCGCTCTTCGCGGCGTCGGTCTCGGGGAGCACGGTGATCATGACCTTGCCCGTCTCCTCGGCGAGCTGGGCGAGGGCCGTGGGGTCGCCCTTGGTCGCCTGCTGCATCGCCTCAACCGCGTCGGACGCGGGATTCTTCGGACGGTTCTCGAGTTCCTTGAACTGCTTTGTCGCCTCGGCCGTCACCAGTCCGCTCGGGTCGATGATGGCGATCGATCCGGTGAGCGGCGGCGGCTCGCGGCTCATGAAGAGCGGCGAGATGGCGATGATGCCCCAGATCACCAGCGGCAGGATCACCGCGCCGAAGAGGAAGGCCTTGGTCAGCGCCGTGTGCTTGAACTCGCGCCACGCGACGGCCAGGACCTTGGTCGTCGGCGTCGCGCGATCGCGGGGATTGATCGATCGGTTGGGGTTCGTGTGCGCCATGGTCATCAGCCTCCGGTGGCCTGATTGCTGAGGTTCGAGAGGGCGGGGGCTGCGCCGCCGGTCGCCTCAACGAGCTGGATGAAGACGTCGTTGAGCGTCGGGCGCTTGAGGGCGATCATGCGGGTGGGAAAGCGGGTGAGGATCTCGGCCATGACGCGCTGCGGATCGACGCCGTGGGCGACCATGATCGAGTGGGGCGGGCGGATGCCGTCGGCGGGGGCGACGCTCTCGATGCCGTCGAGCGCGGCGATCGCGCCCGTCGGCAGGCGCTCGTCGACCGGCTCGAAGGCGATCTCGCGCGGCTCGAACTGGGCCCGCACTTCGCTCAGCGTCGCGTCGAGGAGCTTCGTGCCGTGGTTGATGAGAACCACGCGGTCGCACATCGCCTCGGCCGTGTACATCTGGTGGGTCGAGAAGATGATCGTCTTCCCCGCCGCGTTGAGGTCCTGGATGATCTTGGTGAGGAGCTGCGTGTTCACCGGATCGAGACCCGAGAAGGGCTCGTCGAGGATGAGCAGTTCCGGGTCATGGATGACCGAGGCGATGAACTGCACCTTCTGCTGCATGCCCTTCGAGAGCTCCTGGCACTTCTTCTTCGCGATGCCGCGGAGATCGATGCGCTCGAGCCACTCGCCGGCGTTGCGGTGGGCCGCCGCGCCGCTGAGTCCCTTGAGCTTGCCGAGATAGACGAGGAACTCGCCGACCTTCATCGTCCGGTAGAGGCCGCGCTCCTCGGGCAAGTAGCCGATGCGGTCCTTGTTCGCGAGGGCCGTGTCGTCAAGCACCCGCACGCTGCCCGAGTCCGGATAGATGATCGACATGATCATCCGGATCGTGGTGCTCTTGCCGGCGCCGTTGGGCCCGAGGAATCCGCAGAGCGAGCCGCGGGGGACGACAAGGTCGAGGCCGGCGACGGCGCGGGTGTTGCCGAAGCGCTTCTCGACGTTGCGCAGCGTGATGGCCGCGTCGGTCTCCGACGCGGGACGGATCATGTTGGGGAAGGGTGGATGCGGCGAGAGCGCGCGCGGCGCTGAGGCGGTCATGGCCGCAAGGATAGCCGACCGTCGCGGGGCGAACAGGCGTCGAATGAGAGAAGTCGCGCTCGCTCGAGATGCGACGACGGCCGGCGTGTGGCCGGCCGTCGTCGTTCAATGCTGGGCTCTTCGATGCGGGGCTGGATGTTCAGGGCTGGATGTTCAGGATTTGATATTCAGGATCTGATGTTCAAGATCTGGGCGAGGCGGGAGCCGCCGGCGCAGAAGCGGGCGCGGCGGCCGCGAGGTCCTTGACTTCTTGCGGAGCGACGAAATAGGCCGCGTCGAGCGTGTTCACCTCGAAGCCGCTGAAGGTGCCGGTCGAGCGCAGCCCCGACTCCTCGATCTCGATCGCCTTCGCGACCTTGATGGCGCTCTTGGCGAAGGTCGCGTCCTGCCACTCGGTCACGCGCATCGACATCGTCGCCGGGCCGCGCGGCGTCTGCTGCGTCTGGCGAATGGCGGTGAAGAGGCCGGTCGCCTTCGAGAAGAACCCGGTCACGTTCTCGCCCGCCTTCGACTTCATCGAGACGGTCCAGCACTCCGCGCCGCCGATGGCCTCGCTGCCGGTCGTCGTGAGGTCACTGAAGAGATTCGTCGGCGAGCGGAAGAGCCCCTGGAAGTCGACGCCGCTCTTCATCCCCTCGACGATCTCCTTCTCGAGGAGCACCGGCTTGCCGCCCATCGGATCGGTCGCCCAGCCGATCGTTCCGTCGCAGGCCGTCTCCCAGTGCTTGCCCTGCGAGGTATAGATGATCCGCGTCCTATTCGGGACCATCGTGGCGACGTCGACTTCCATCTTCGCCATCGCCGAATCGAGCGAGCCCTTGAAGCGCATCGACTTCACGGCGGCGACCGCGTCCTTGCCGCCGATCGCGGCGAGGTGCTTCTCGAGCAGCGTGGTCGCCGCGGGCAGGTCGGCCGCCGGGGCGGCGGCTGGAGCGGCAGGCGGCGCCGTTGCCGGACCAGTGGCCGGCGGGGACGTGCCGGCCTGCGGCATCGAGAGCGCGAATGCCGCGGTGGCGGTGGCGCCAGCCAGCAACAGCGTTGCGAAGAGGCGAAGCCGGCGAGCGGTGCTGTGGGGCATGTCGTTCATGTCGTTCACGTCGTTCATGGCGTTCATGGCGTTCATCGGCGCTCTCGTACGCGTGCTGGTTCGGGCCTGATGGAGGGAGGCACGCCCGCGAGGTCGCATTCCGGCGCTGCGATCACTTCGGCGCTGCGGCGGGCTTCTCGGGCGACACTGGCTTGGCCGGTTCCTTGGCCGGCTCCTTGGTTGGCTCCTTCGCCGGTGCCTTCGCCGGTTCCTTCGGGGAATTGGGCGCGGGCTCCTTCGTGCCGGCCGGCGCCGCCGCCGGGTTGGCGACCAGGGCCTTGATCGCCGGCGGCAACTCGAAGACCGCAGCGTCGATCGGGCTGAAGTCGACCGAATCGATGGTCACGATGTTCACCATGCCCATCAGCTTCATCTCGGTCTTCGTGGGCATCGTGACCTTGCCCTTGGGGCCGTCGAAGGCCTTGAACTCAAGCACCGTCGCGACCATCGGCGTGCTGCCCCGGACCGTTTCGGCGGTCATCTTCATGCCGGTGATGAGCGAGGACTCCTTGTCGAGGTAAATGGTCGCCTCACGGTCCTTGCTCTTGAGGAGCATCTCGTAGGCGGGCTTGTCGTGCCAGGTCGTCTCGCCGACCACCGTGGCCTTGTCGAACTGGGTTGCAATCGACGATTGCCGGGCGAAGCTCGCGTCCATCTGGAGCTGCTCCAGCTCCTTGCCCTCGAGAACCCGCGGGCCCATCGTCGGATCGATCGACCAGCCGGTCGTGCCGTCGAAGCCGGTGAGGACGTCGGAGCCCTTCGCCAGCGACACGGTCATCAGAAACTTGCCGTTCTCGGAGAGCTTCGTGGTCGTCTCGGCCTTCAGGCCGATGCCCTGAAACTCCATCGTTCCCTTCGAGGTCATGTGCTTGACCGCCTCGTGCGCTTCCTTGCCGCCGCGGGCCGCGAGTTCCTTTGCGAGAAGCGACTCGGCACTCGGGAGATTCGCGGCGGGCTTTGCCGGCGCGGCAGGCGGCGTTGCGGGCGCCGCCGGCGGCGTGGTGCCCTGGGCGAGCGTCATCGAACCGACGGCGAGGAGCGAAGCGATGCTGAAGGAGAAGCGTCGAGCGGTCATGAGGAGTGTTCCGAGCGGAAGTCGCGTGAAGGTTGCGTGGTCGAGAAGCCGGTTCAGCCGTCGCTGCGGGTTGCGCGATGCCGAGCCGCGATCCAACGAAGCGCCGCCGCGAGGGCCGGGTCGGGCTCGCGGCGGAGGAGTTCGGCGCTCAAGGGTACGACGACATCGGGCACGACCCCATGGCCTTCGATGCGATTCCCGCGGGGCGTCACGAAGTCGGCCATCGCGTACTGGAGGACGTCGTCGTTGGGGAGGCGGACCGCAACCGAGGGCAGGGCGGCGCCGGCGCTGGTTTCGCCGATCACGACCGCGCGATCGAGCTCCTGCAGGCCGGCGGCGAAGATCTCGCTGGTGCTGGCGGTGAGGGGATCGACGAGGATGACGAGCGGGCCGCCGTAGGGCTTCACGCTGCGGCCGTCGGAGGTCGCCCGGCGCGGGTTGACGAGGAAGTCGATGAAACCCTCACGGTTGCTCATGCGCCCGAGGCTTTTCGGCTGATCGAGGAAATGTCCGCCCAGCCCCATGGCCATCGCCCCGAGCCCGCCGGGATTCCCGCGAAGGTCGAGGATGATCCCGTCGGCGTCGCGGAAGGTGTCGACGGCGGAGTCGAATTCGGCGGCGACCGGGAGCATCCAGATGTTGAAGCCGATGAGTCCGACCTTCGGCGGCAGCGGCGATTCGCTCACGCCGGCGGCGCCGAACTCCTCGCTGCCGATCGGCCGGGCGGTGACGTGCGTTTCGAGCGGCGGCAGGTTGCCGAACTGGGCGATTTCGCCGCCGAAACTCTCCGCGACGAGCGTGAACTCGCGCTCGTGGCCCGTACCGTCGACGGCGCCGACGCGAACACTCTCGCCGGCGTCGGCCGAGACCTGCAGCGCCGCGTTCATCTCCGTGGCGAAGCGGAGCATCGTGGCGCCGGGCGCCGTCCGCGCCGCGAGGCTCGGGAGGTGGAGTTGCACGGGGTGGCCGTTCACGCGCGTGATGCGCCAGCCCGCCCCAAGGCCGGCGCGATCGGCCGGCCCGCCGGGACGCGGCGCGACGGTCATGACCTGGTCGTCGACGAGGCGGAAGAGAATGCCGAGGTCGCCGGTGCCGCGGCCCGAGGGCTCGTTCGGCTCGTCGGCGCCGCGCGGCTCGGCGTTCATCGATGTCCGATCGGGCAATGCAGCGGCGCGTCCGGCCTTCGTGGCGTCGCTCGGTCCGGCAACCTCGCGGGGGATGATGCCGACATGCGAGTGGCCGAGCCGCGCGAGCATCTCGCCCAGCAGGGTGCGCAGGCCGTCGTCGCTCCGCACCGTCGCGACACGGGGTCGGAACTCGTCGCGGACCGCGTTCCAATCGACCGAGCCGTCGGAGGGACCGAAGTGCTGGGCGTCGATCGTGGACCAGACGGCGTCAAAGGTCTCCATCGCCAACGGCGGCGAGACGGCCGGACGCGCCGGCACGCGCTGGGGGGCGGCGCAGGCACCGAGCGCGAGGAGGGCCGCGGCCAACACGCTCCGAACGAAAACAACACGGAGATGTCGGGCCGTCGGAGTGGGGGTACGCATGGGATGGTCGCGGCGATCCGCTGCCGGCTGGTCGCGGCAGCGCGAGCGAAAGGGCGAACCGATCGGATGGTACCGGGCTGCATTCGAGCGCATCGCCCATATGTCCGATCGGCGATGGGACGCGCGAGAGCCTTGGGGCGGGCGATGAGGCGCCACCACCCCTCTCAAGGAAGGGGCTCCTCCGGCCGATGATCCATCCGTTCTGCCGGATGAACGGTTGAAGGTTCGGATCATCCCCTCTACAGTGCCCGCCATGGCTTCCTTTCTCAGCGCCCTCGAACGCCGGATCCTCTTGATTGACGGCGCGATGGGCACCTCGATCCACGCCTGCCCCGACTGCACGCCCGCTGACTATCTCGGCCGCGACAACTGCACGGACATTCTGGTCCGCAGCCGCCCCGACGTCATCCAGCGAATCCATGAGAGCTTCCTGGCGGTCGGCGCCGACTGCGTCGAGACCGACACCTTCGGGGCGAACAAGCTGGTCGGCGCCGAGTTCGACGAGGAGATGGTCCGCTGGACCTACGACCTCAACAAGCGCGGCGCGGAGATCGCCCGGGCGGCCTGTGCGAAGTACTCGACGAGCGACAAGCCGCGCTTCGTCCTCGGCTCGATCGGACCGGGCACGAAGCTCGTCACGCTCGGCAACACGACCTGGGATCTGATGCTCGACAGCTATCGCGAGCAGGCCCGCGGCCTCATCGACGGCGGCGCCGACGCCCTTCTCATCGAGACCTGCCAGGACCTCCTGCAGGTGAAGTGCGCGATCAACGCCTGCCTCGACGCGATCGAGCACGCGAAGCGGAAGGTCACCGACGTTCCCATTCTCGTTTCGGTCACGATGGAAACGACGGGGACGATGCTCCTGGGCTCCGACATCACCGCCGTCGTCAACGCCCTCAAGCCCTTCCCGATCGCCTCGCTCGGCCTCAACTGCGCGACCGGCCCGACCGAGATGGCCGAGCATCTCGCCTATCTCGCCAAGCACTGGGACCGCACCGTCTCGGTCGTCCCGAACGCCGGTCTCCCCGTGCTCGTCGACGGCCGCACCGAGTATCCGCTGCGGCCGAAGCCCTTCGCCGAGGCGATGCGCCGCTTCGTCGAAGAGTTCCAGGTCGGTCTCGTCGGCGGCTGCTGCGGCACGACGCCCGAGCACATCGGGGCGCTCCACGCGGTCGTCAAGGACCGGGCGCCGGCGAAGCGCGACCTCGCCCCGGCGAAGGCCGGCTGCTCGAGCCTCTACTCCTTCGTCGAGTTCGAGCAGGACAACTCCTTCCTCATCGTCGCCGAGCGCACCAACGCCAACGGCAGCCGGAAGTTCAAGCGGCTCCTCGACGAGGAGAACTGGGATGGCCTCGTCTCGATGGCGAAGGAAGAGATGCGTGACGGCTCGCACTTGCTCGACGTCTGCGTCGACTTCGTCGGCCGCGACGGCGTCCGCGACATGAGCGAGGTCGTCTCGCGCTACGTGCGTCAGGTGAACGCGCCGCTCATGCTCGACTCGACCCAGGCCGATGTCATCGAAGCGGGACTCAAGCGAAGCGGCGGGCGCTGCATCGTGAACTCGATCAACCTCGAGGACGGCGAGAAGCGCTTCAACGAGATCTGCCCGCTGTTGAAGCGTTACGGCGCCGCATGCGTCGCCCTGACGATCGACGAGGATCCGGTCGCGGGCATGGCCAAGACCGCGGAGCGGAAGCTCGGGATCGCGGCCCGGATGCACGACCTCTACACGGCGAAGTGGGGCCTCGACGAGAGCGATCTCCTCTTCGATCCGCTCACCTTCACGATCGCGACCGGCAACGACGACGACCGTCGCCTCGGCCTCGAGACCCTCGAGGGCATCCGGCTCATCAGCGAGCGCTTCCCGCACTGCGGGATCATCCTCGGCCTCTCGAACATCAGCTTCGGCCTCAAGCCCTCGGCCCGCGCCGTCCTCAACTCGGTCTTCCTCGAGGAGGCCCGGGAGCGCGGCCTCACCTCGGCGATCGTCCACGCGAGCAAGATCCTGCCGCGGGCCCGGATCTCCGACGAGCACTGGGAAGCCGCCCGCTGGCTCATCTTCGATCTCCGCGGGGCGAACCGGCCGGCGGGCATGCCGGAGAACTTCGATCCGCTCCTCCACTTCATCGGCCTCTTCCCCGACGGCGAGGAGACGGCGAAGGTCGACCACAAGGCGAACCTCACGATCGAGGAGAAGCTCCAGGCCCACATCGTCGATGGCGAGGACAAGGATCTTGAGACCACGCTCGCCGCGGCGCTCCAGCGCTACGCGCCGCTATCGATCATCAACGATCACCTGCTCGCCGGCATGAAGGTCGTCGGCGACCTCTTCGGCTCGGGCAAGATGCAGTTGCCGTTCGTTCTCCAAAGCGCGACGGTGATGAAGAAGGCCGTGGCCCTCCTCCAGCCGCACATGCAGAAGATCGGCTCGGTCGGCAAGCCGAAGGCGAAGGTCGTGCTCGCGACCGTCGCCGGCGACGTCCACGACATCGGCAAGAACCTCGTCGACATCATCCTCTCGAACAACGGCTACGAGGTCCACAACATCGGGATCAAGCAGTCGCTCCAGCAGATCCTCGACGCCTGGCGGAAGACCGACGCCGACGCGATCGGCATGAGCGGATTGTTGGTCAAGAGCGTGACGGTCATGGAGCAGAACCTCCACGAGATGAACGCCCTCGGCATCACCGTCCCGGTCATGCTCGGCGGCGCCGCCCTGACCCGCAACTACGCCGAGGGCCACCTGCGAAACGTCTACGGCGGCCGGCTCTACTACGGCCGCGACGCCTTCGAGGGACTCGCCGTCTGCGACGCCCTCGCGAGCGGATCGCTGGCCTCGATCGACGGCGAGATCGACGCCCGCCTCGGCAAGCGGGCCGCGGTCGACGCGAAGGTCGGGCAGCGGCTCGAGGCGAAGTCCTGCGCTCCGACCGGCACGATCGAGCGCTCCGAGACGCGCCGCGACGTCGAGATCCCGACGCCGCCCTTCTGGGGCGACCGGCTGGTCGAGTCGATCGACCTCGACGAGATCTACCCGTACGTCAACACCATCGCCCTCTTCCGCGGGCAGTGGGGTTTCAAGAAGGGCTCGATGCCGGAGGAGGAATACGACCGCGTGATGCGCGACACGGTCGAACCGACCTTCGAGCGCCTCAAGGACCTCTGCAGGCGCGAGCGCATCCTGCGCCCGCAGGTCGTCTACGGCTTCTATCCCTGCAACAGCGCGGGCGATGACCTCATCGTCTATGACCCGACGGACCGCGATCGCGAGATCGAGCGGTTCTCCTTCCCGCGGCAGGCGTCGCGCGGGCGGCTCTGCATCAGCGACTTCTTCCGCCCCGTCGAGAGCGGCGAGCGCGACGTGCTGGCGATGCACTGCGTGACGATGGGGATCGAGGTGAGCCACCGGGCGCGGCAGCTCTTCGAGCGGAACGAGTACACCGAGTACCTCTACATGCACGGCATGGGCGTCGAGTGCGCCGAGGCGCTCGCCGAGCTCTGGCACAAGCGGATCCGCGCCGAGCTGGGCATCGGCATGGACGACTCGCCGGTCGTGCGCGAGCTCTTCACCCAGCACTACCGCGGCAGCCGCTACTCGTTCGGCTACCCGGCGTGCCCGGACATGGCCGACCAGGAGAAGCTCTTCCGGCTCCTGAAGCCCGAGCGCATCGGCTGCGTCCTCACCGACAACTGGCAGATCGATCCCGAGCAGTCGACGAGCGCGATCATCGTCCACCATCCCGAGGCGAAGTACTTCTCGGCGTGAGCGCGGCGCTCAGGACGAGGCGGCGGCCCTGCCCGGCGCGGGCGCCGCCCGGCTCCGGAAGATGGTGATCACCACGACGCCGGCGAGGATCAGCCCGCAGGCCGCGGCCTGCGTCGGCGAGAATCGCTCGCCGTTGAGCAGGACGCCGATCCCCAGCGCGATGATCGGATTCACGTAGGCGTAGGTGCCGACCTTCGCGGCGCTCACGTGCTGCAGCAGCCAGATGTAGGCGGTGAAGCCGCAGAGCGACCCGAAGACGATGAGGTAGCCCCACGCGAACCAGAAGCTGGGGGCCAGGGCCGCCGGGCGCACCCCCGACCAGGACTCGACCGTCGGACTCGCGGCGAGCAGGATCGCGCCGCCGACGAGCATCTGCATCGCACAGGTCGTGACCGGCGAGGAGGCCCGCGGCGCGGTGCGTCCCCAGATCGAGCCGAAGGCCCAGCCGATCGTGGCGACGACGTTGATGACGATGCCGAGCGGGTCAAGCCCCTCGATGGCGCCGGCGTCGGCGAGCTTGAGCGTCGCGATGCCGACGACGCCTAACGCGATGCCCGCGAACACCGCGTTACTGGGGCGCCGGTCGCGGCGCTGGACCCAGTCGAAGAGGACGAGCCACATCGGCGTGAGCGAGACGATGACCGCGGAGATGCCCGTCGGAATGCGCTGCACCGCCATGGCCACGCCGCCGTTGCCGATCAGCATGAGCCCGACGCCGACCACGCCCGCCGCGGCCCAGTTCCGCCGCGAGAAGTCGCCCGCCTTCGTGATGCCCGTCACCCAGCACCACGCCAGCAGCACCGAGCCGGCCACGAGGAAGCGGCTTCCCGCCATCAGGAGCGGCGGGACCGCCTTCCCGGCGATCTGGATCGCGTAGTAGGTCGAGCCCCAGATGGTGTAGAGGGCGGCAAACGCGAGGATGACTTTGGTGGTGAAGGCGCGGTCGTGCAACGGTGGGCTCGGGGGGGGCGGCGAGTGTAGGGTCGAACCGGGGTCGAAGTTCGTCGCGTTGCGCATCGATTTCGGGCGCTACGCCACGGCGTCCCGCCGGCGCCCTCTCCCGTAGACTGGCCGCCTCATGCTCGCCAACCGCCTCGTCAACCGCTTCCGACACGTCGCCAAGTGGGCGAGGCGGCAGGGGCTCACCTGCTTTCGGCTCTACGAGCGCGACATCCCGGACTTTCCGATGATCGTCGACTGGTACGACGGTGACGTCGTCGCGTGGTTCTACCACCGCACCAAGGACGACACGCTGGAGCGCGAGGTCGAGTACCGACGCATGGCCGAGCAGGAGATCCTCACCGGACTCGACATCCCGCGCGAGCGGCTGCACATCAAGTACCGCGCCAGGCAGCGGGACGGCGCCGGGCAGCGCGACCAGTACGAGCGATTCGACTCGCGGGGCGTCATTCGCGTGGTCGAGGAGTTCGGCCTGAAGTTCGAGGTGAATCTCTCGGACTATCTCGACACGGGACTCTTTCTCGATCACCGCTTCACCCGCAAGCTGGTCCGCGAGCGATCGGCGGGCAAGCGGGTGCTGAATCTCTTCTCCTACACCGGCGCGTTCACCGTGTACGCGCGGGCCGGCGGCGCACGGGAGACGACGACGGTCGACATGTCCAAGACCTACCTCGCCTGGGCCGAGCGCAATCTCGCGCTGAACGGCTTCGAGTTGGGCCGCGACCATCGCCTCGTCCACGCCGACTGCCTCGAGCACCTCGAGCGCGGGCCGGAGCCGGGCGAGGAGTACGACATCATCGTCTGCGACCCGCCGACCTTCTCGAACTCGAAGCGGATGCGGGTCGACTCCTTCGCCATCGACCGCGACTGGCCGCTTCTGCTCGGCTGGCTCGAGCGGTGGATGGCCCGCGGCGCGAGCCTCTACTTCTCGACGAACTCGCGGCGGCTCGACTTCGACCCGTCGTTGGTGCCGCCGACGCTGCACGCGAAGGAGATCACGAGACAAACGGTGCCGGAGGATTTCCGCAACGAGCGCATTCACCGCTGCTGGCTGGTCGAGCACCGCCGTGCCGCGGAGGCGCCGACCGAGCCTCGGGCCTGACGGCCGACTCGCCGCAAGGTCACGCGTCAAACGACGCCGCCCGACCTCGAGAGGAGGCCGGGCGGCTCTGGTGTTCGGGCACGGTGGCGACGATCACTTCATCTTGGTCGCGGCGGCGAACTTGGCCTGCTTGTCGGCGTCGGACATCGCATTCCACTTCGAAGCGCAGTTGCCGCAGCAGAAGCCGACGGTCTTGCCCTGGAACGACGCGGTGGTCTTGCCGTCGATCGCTTCGCCCGAAATCGGGCACTTCGAGTTGATGGCGCCCATCGCGGCGACCGGCTTGGTCGTCTCGGCTGCGGCGGTCTTCTTCTCAGAGGCGCAACCGGCAAGGCAAACGCAGCCAAGCAGGCCGGCGGCGATGATCGGGTGGATGGTTTTCATGCGTGCTCTCCATTCGCAAAGGGAAGGGCGTTCGCGGGACGACCTTCGGGTGAGTCATCCCCGCGCGGTCACGATGGCCGCGCAGGGAATGGGCATGACTGTAGCAGCGACGGGAGGGTGAAACCGCGCCGGCCCATCGGCATCGGGTCCGAACCCCTCACTCCGGACAGACAAGTCCCCACGCACCAAGCAGCTCCGCGAGGTCGGACGCATCGACTGTGCCGTCATGATCAAGGTCCGAGGCGGGGTCCGCGCTACCCCATTCCCCAAGGAGAATGTCGAGGTCGGCCGCGTCGACAAGGCCGTCTGCCGAGAGGTCGAGGCCGCAGGCGAGATGGCCTTCGGCGAAGTGCATCGCGGCGTCATGCTCGAGCTCGCTCTGCGACAGGTTGAAGACGATCCATGCGGTCGGCGCCGGAGCGTAGAGGGGCGTCACGCCCTCGAAGGCCATCGGCAGGGCGTAGATGCCCGGCGCCGGATCGCCGAACGGACCGTTGAGGGTGAAGTCGAAATGGACGTGCATGAGTCCAGAGGGCTGGGCCGCGAAGGCGAAGCCGTCGACGAAGCCGGCCGTCGACGTCACGATTGCCGGGCCGAACTGGAGCGTCATCGTGTGGTCGGTCGGCGCGAAGGCCAGGCCATCCCACGCGAGAAGCGGGCCGGGTATTGCGAATCCGAATGAGGCGCCGGCCGTCGCGCGTCCGGGCAGCGACTGGAAGCCGGGCTCGACCGCGGCGAAGGGGAACTCGGGATCCTCGCCGAGGTCGGCGCCGAAGACACGGGCGACGGCGGCGAATGGCCTGCCCGGCGTTCCCTCGGTGATGCTCCCGGTGAGGAGCGCTGCCCCGTCGGGGTGGAGCCAGAGGTCAAGGTGCGGTGCGGCCGGCGGACCGGCGAGGGTCGAGGAGGCGAGGGCGATGGTGATGGCCGATGCAAGAGGCGTCGAATGCATGAGGGTTCTCGCGGAACGGGCGATGGATGAGGTGGTGAACGAACTGTTAGGAACAGGGACCCCACGCCCCGAGGAGCGTGGCGAGGTCGGCGGGCGTGACGGCGCCGTCGCCGTCGAGGTCCGCGGGGCCGGCCGTTCCCCACGCCCCAAGGAGCACCGCAAGATCGCCCGCGCCGACTACGAGGTCGCCGTCGAGATCGGCGGGGCAGGCGCTCGCCGGCAGATGGGCGATGATCCACGCGACGGCCGCGTCCTGGAGCGACTGACCTGCGCCGTAGTCGAAGACGATCCAGAAGAGCGGTGACTCGAGCACGGCCGGATCGGTCGAGTAGAGCGTCATGGGAAGCACGTAGATGCCGGGCGGCGGCAGCGGCCCGGCGACGTCGCCGATCTCGTAGGAGAGGTGGCGATGCCAGCCGCCGTTGGATTGGACGGCGAGATCGAATCCGACGTTGGGCTTGGGGCCGATCGAGGTGGTGAGGGTGAGGAAGCTCACGTCGAGGCGTTGCGTTCCGACCGGCACGAGGTCCGCGCCGGTGAAGAGCCTGAGCCCCTGCGGCGCGTGAAAGCCGACGCGCGTCCCCGGAGCGAAGGTGCCGGGGAGGGCATCGAAGCCGGGATCGGCGGTGAACTCCGGAAAGCCGGAGTTGCCGAAGTCGGCCTCGAAGACCCTCTGGTTCTCGATGATGCCGCCCTGGCCGTCGACCTGATTGGTTTGGATGCGAAAGAGCTTCTGGCCGGCATCGACCAGAGAGGGATTGATGTCGCCGGGATGCTGGGCAAGGGCGATGGAGGCACAGGCGGAGGCGCATGCGGCGCCGATGGCGTTCGTGGATGGCATGGCGTTGGTCCTTCGGCGCGCCGTCATGGCGTGAGGGCGCGCCGGCGAAGTGTTAGGGAGCGCCGGCGGCTGGGCCGACGCGGCGGTCGAAGGAGGAACTGATCGAGGGGTCGAAGCGGTTGACGGCCGCATCGACGTAGGTCTCGTTGAACCGAAGCGTCGCGACGTGGCCGTCGAGGAAGCTCCAGTCGGCCCTGGCGTCGCCGGTCTTGGCGAGTCCACCGGCCGACGCCGTCGCGACCTGCGTGGCTGCGACGAGCGGCGCCTGCGCGAGGCTGCCCCACGATTCGACGTGCGGATGGTCGGAGCCCGCATAGGGACCGGTTTCGGCCATCATCAGCATGTGAATCGTGGCCGCGGGCGAGGCGACCTTGGTCAGCCGGTCGACCAGCAATGCCGGATCGATCGCGGCCTGCGGCGAGAACTCGCGAGCCAGGAAGTTGTTGATGCCGTAGGAGGTGACGCGATGGCCGTTGCTCGTCCCCGGCACGACGACGTTCTGCCCGCCCATCGACGTGGGCCAGTGGGGGCTCTCATCGAGCGGGCTTCGCAGCGCGAACGAACTGTCGTAGTAGGGGCGGAGCGTGGTGACGAAGGACTCCTCGATGTCCTGGTTGACGCCGCCGTGGGGAAGTCGTGCATCCGCGAGGTATCCGTCGGAGTCGGAGGCATAGGAGAGCTGGGCCGCCTGCAGGAGCCGCAGGTTGGCCAGATCCGCGGCGACGCGACTGGAGCGGCGAATGCTCGCGAAGGCCGGAAGGAGGATTGCGACGATCGCCACGACGATGGCGATCACGACGAGGAGCTCAACCAGCGTGAAACCCGTCGGCGAGGATCTCGCCGGGTTCCACCGGGTGCGCAGAATGTGCATGTCGATTCCCTGAAGCCGGTTGCGGGATCGACAGCGCGATCACGCGGCGGGCGGATGTGGAGACTGGACGGCGTGCCCAGACATCGCGCCGCGCAGGAGTTCACCCGCGCCGACGGAGCAGCGCACGACACGAACGTGAGCGATTGGACAGGCGGAAGCGCAGCGCTCGCCGGTCAGGCGATGGGCGGAGGCCGGGCTCCGACCGCTTCCAGCGGCTGAAGGGCCGGGGCGAGCGAGTCGGCCAGAATCGCCGTGCCGACAAGCCGTTCGATCGGCGTTCGGTCAGGCTGCAGCGCAAGCGACACGCTCCCGGCCAGCGAGGCCAGGGTGACGCAGACCGGGCATTGGTGGTCGTTGTGCTCGCCGAGATCGTCAGCGGACACCGGCGCATCAGGCGTACTGTCGTGGAGCGGAAGTCCATGGTCCGCAACGCGATGCGATTGGCTCGCGTGGGATCGCTGCCGGTGCGAGTCATGCCCGGCACGGTGAAGCCGCTCGACAGCGCCGGTGCCGATCAGCACCGTCGCAAGGAGCGTCCACAGGATCATCAGGCGCCGCATGACTGGGGTCGAAGATACCCCCGCGCCGGATCCTGTCAACGAATCGCCCGGCAGATCGCGGCGCCTCGTTCGCGGTCAACTTCAAGATTTGACTTGTTATCAAGCGAGAATCGACTTACTCTCAGAGCCTGCGTGCCGACAGCGCTCGAGTTCGGTTCCCTGCGGGTGTGAGTTGACCCACTCGCCTCGAATCTGCCGGCCACTGCGACATCCCGTCCGGGGTCGAGAAAGTCCCATGTTGGAATTTCCGAGCTGTGCCTTCATGCGCCGTGCCATGTCATCCCTCGATGGGGTTGCTGGTTGCGCTGCCGCGTGTCTTGCGCTGACGGTGTGTGCCGCGGCCCACGCCGGCGCGAAGAGCTGGTCGATCGACAGCGCCGCGCACCAGACCTCGTCTCGGCATGCGTTTCTCGTCCGTTCGCGGAGCGTCAGCTCGCTGACCGCGGCGGCGTCGGTCGGACGGATCGCCACCACGCTCGTCACCTCCACGCCGGCCTTCGACATTCCGACCGGCACGCTTGCGCTGCCCGCGGTGTGGGCCCCGACCCCCTTCGATCAGGTCACCATCGTCGGCGACAACAACGATGACGTCGACGTCCCCGTGATCATGGCCAGTTCCAACGGTGGGGATCCCGGCATGCCGTTCCTCCAGGTTCTGGGCGGCGGCCTCGACATGGGCACCTTCGATCATCCCGGCATGATCGATCCTCCCTCGGAGGAGGGGATCCAGGAGCCGGTCATCGTCGTGCCGCTGCCGACCCCCGCGCTGCTCGCGGCCATCGGCGCCGTGGGAGCGATCGCACTCCGTCGTCGGGTGCTGCGCGGCGGCGTCGGCCGCTGACGGCGAGCGTGCCGCAGGTCGTCGGAGATGATGCGCGCGAACGCGCCGCTCCCACCGGTACACTGACCGCGTGCAGCGGCGACGAACGACAGCGTGGATGCGTTGTCACACTCGCCTCGAAGGCGTGGGGCGACGGTGAGTTCCTCTCGCTATGCCGAGGTCTCCCGGCTTTTTCGTGAGGCGGCCGACCTTTCCCCCCACGAGCGATCGGCGTTTCTCGCCCGCGCCTGCGGCGACGATGCCTCGCTGCGGGCGGAGGTCGAGGCCCTGCTGGCCCTTGACGACGCGCCGCACGGGATCCTCGATTCGGGCGACGTCGTTGCCGCGGCCCTGGGCGACGGCCGCGATCTTCACGTCCACGGCAGCGGGGACGGATCTTTGCCGGCGCAGATCGGCCGCTATCGCATCATCGAGCTCATCGGCGAAGGGGGCATGGGCAGCGTCTTCCTCGCCGAACAGGATCTGCCGCGACGCACCGTCGCGCTCAAGGTCATCCGCGCGGCCTTCGTCCTTCCCAGCGCACGGCGTCGCTTCGAGCGCGAGACCGCCGCGCTCGCCCGCCTCCAGCACCCGGGCATCGCCCAGATCTACGACGCCGGCACGGCGACCACCGAGCGCGGCACCTGTCCCTTCATCGCCATGGAGTTCGTCCGCGGCCAGCCGCTGATGGACTTCGTGCGGGAGCATTCCCTCGACGTCGCCGATCGCGTGCGGTTGGTGATCGACATCTGCCTCGCGGTGCAGCATGCCCACGACCAGAACATCGTGCACCGCGACATCAAGCCCTCGAACGTCCTGGTGACGCCGGAGGGGAAGCCGAAGCTCCTCGACTTCGGCATCGCCCGGATGGCGGACGAGGGCGGGGCGATGGCGACGCTCGAGACGCGGCCGGGCCAGATCATCGGCACGCTGCCGTACATGAGTCCCGAGCAGTTCACGACCCATCCGGTCGTCGACGCGCGGAGCGACATCTACGCGCTCGGCGTTCTTCTCTTTGAGGTGCTCACCGGCGCGCTTCCCCGCGAGCTCGGCGATCGGCCGATCGCCGAGGCGGTGCGAGCGATCGCCGACGAGGAGCCGCGGCGCCTCGGCTCGGTCGATCGCTCGCTGCGCGGCGATCTCGAAACGATCGTCGCATCCTGCCTCGAACGCGATCCGGCCCGCCGCTATGCGTCGGCCCATGACCTCGCCCGCGATCTCGAGCGTCATCTCGAGGACCAGCCGATCGTCGCCCGCCGGGCCAGCGCCACGTATCAGCTCGCCAAGTACGCGCGGCGGAATCGCGTCTTCGTCTCCTTCGTGGTGTTGGCGATGATCGTCCTGATCGGCGGCGCCGCGGCGAGCATCATCTGGGGCATCGAGGCGGAGCGGGCTCGCGATCTCGCCGACGCCGCCACGGTCGAGTCGGGGCGACAGGCATCGATTGCCCGCGGCCGTGCCTATGCGGCGACCATCGCGGCGGCCGCTGCCGCCATCGACGCCGCGGACATGGCCACGGCGGCGAGGCGACTCGCGGAGATCGACGGGGGGCTGCGCGAGACGTGGGAGTTCCGGCATCTGACTGGGCGTCTCGACGATTCGCGGCGGCGCTGGGACTACCAGCCGGCGCCGGTCCTTGCCGCCGCCTTCACCGGCGAAGGCGATAGCGTGGTCGTCTCGACCTGGGATGAGCGCCTCATCGTTCTCGGCGACGACCTCAGCGCCGAGCGAGCCTCGGTGCAACTTCCCGCGCGCGGCATCTGCCTTGCGGTCGTCGCGAACCGAGGGTGGGTGATCGTCGGCTGCATCGACGGGCACCTCCGGGCGATGCGACGTTCCGACGGCACCATCGTCGATCTTGGCGCCGCCCTCGAGGGGCCGATCTCCTACGTGCGCCTCAGCGAGAACGCCGAGGTCTGCGTCGTCTGTGACCGGGAGCGGTCCACACAGGTTGTTCGCGTCGATTGGTCCTCGCCCGAGCGGCCGACGATGTCTCCCCTGCGGTCGCTGGTCGGACGCGCCGCATCGGTGAGCCCCGACGGCGAGCGCGTCGCGGTGAATGCCGGCGATCGCGTCGACGTCGTCTCGCTCCGCGAGGGCGTTTCCGACGTCGCCCTGGGCCCGCTCGGCGCGGCCTGGTCGACGGCGTTCAGCCCCGACGGCTCGCGACTGCTCGTCGGGCACGATGACGGGATGGTGAGGCTCTGGCGGCTGCCGGACAGAGAGTATCTGGGGGAGCATCCGGGCGGGGCGCCCGAACTTCTGTGGATGCAGCGCTATGCGGCCGCGGCGATGCGGGTCGCCTTCTCGCCCGACGGCCGGAGCATCGCCGTCGCCCTCTGGAACGGCATGCTCGCGACGTGGGAGCTGAACGGGCGGCCCATCGCCGAGCTTCGCGGGCACGCCGACGTCGTCGAGGACCTCATTTGGGCGCCGGACTCGACGTCGCTCGTCTCCTGCGGACTCGATCACACGGTGCGGAGTTGGGACGCGCGGCGAGCCCAGCTCGATCGCATCCTGCCGCGGCTGCGAAGGAGCATCGTGCGGGTTCGACTGACCTCCGGCGGCGAGCGGCTGGTGGTGAGCACGCGCGACCGCTACCTGCGTCTCTTCGATGCCGTGACCTGCGAGCGCATCGCGGAGTGGTCGGTGGACCCGATTTTCAGCGGCATTCTCGAGCTCGCTCCTGACGACGTTCACCTCTACGCGCCGCAGATGGACTGCAGCCTCGGGCGATGGGACCTGCGCACGCGAACCTGCGACGCGCACGTCACCTTTGACTCGGAACGCATCGACGCGATTGCCGTCGATGGCGCCGGCCGCACGGTCGCCATCGGCCTCACCGACGGTCGCGTCCTCCTCCTCGACGCGACGACGCTCGCGACCATTCGCGAGGTGGGACGCCTTCCGTCGATGGTGCGAGCGCTCGTCTTCGCCCCCGACGGCGCTCGCCTCCTCGGTGGCGCTGCGACCGGTGAGGTGATCCTGTGGACGCTGGACGGATCCGCATCGCCCCGACCGGTCGCGCGAACAAACGGGAGCGTGACGGGGTTGGCCATCGCGCCGGACGGCACGCTTGCCTACGCCAGCAGCAGCGACCAGAGCATCAGGGCGGTCTGGCTCGACGACGTGGTTCCAAACCCGGCGGGCGGCCCCGGGGCGAGTCGGGAGGCATTCACCGCGAAGAACGCGTCGCCCGTCCTCTCCATCGTCGTCTCGCCAGACGGCGCTCGGCTCTTTGGCGGCTTGGCGAATGGCCGACTCTCCGTCTGGGATGCGCGGACCGGTGATCTGGTTCTCTCGATCCTCTCGGAGGGACGTTCGCTCGAGTCGATCGACCTCGACAACGCCGGCGGGAGGCTCGTCACCGGCTCGACGACCGGACTCGTCCACATCGTGGACCAGCCGCCTCGCACCGCGCACTCGCAATGACGGCGGGTGATGTGGTATAAATCCGGACCCCCGTGTCGGAATATGCGACGGCACGGGAAATGAGGCGGAATCAGGCCCTCGAACGGTGCCTGACGCGACCGCATCGCACCCCGAAGACTCCCATGGCTCGACTCGCGGAACACCAAGGCAAGTCGCTTCTTCGTTCGGCTGGCATCCGTGTCCCGCGCGGCAGCGTCGCCCGCTCTGGTGCGGCCGCGGGCGAGGCGGCGGCGGCGGTCGGCTTCCCCTGCATGGTGAAGATCCAGGCGTGGGCCACGGGAAGGGCGGGCATGGGCGGGGTTGTGGTGGTCCAATCGCAGGCTGAGGCGGCCGGGCACGCCGAGCGCATGCTGGCCATGACCGTCGGGCAGTTTCCGGTGACCGAAGTGCTGGTTGAGGAGCGACTTGAGCTCGCCCGCGAGCTCTTCGTCTCGCTCTCGATCGATGACCGCGAACGAGCACCGGTCCTCTTGCTGGCAGCCTCCGGCGGAAGCGGCATCGAGGAGCGGGCCGCGGAGGTCCGCCGCATCGGCTGCGATCCGGAACGCGGCCCCGATGCCGCTGCGGTTGAGAGCGCTGTCGCCTCGCTCGGATTGGCTCCCGCGGTGGCCAGCGCGGTGCGCGCGACCATCACCAAGGTCTTCGAACTGGCCCGATCGATCGAGGCTCGCTCGTTCGAGATCAACCCGCTGGCGATCACCAAGCAGGGGGAGGTCGTGGCGCTCGATTGCCGCGTGACGGTCGACGATTACGCGGTCTTCCGCCATCCCGAACTTGGCATCGAGATCGCCCGCGAACTCGACCATCCGCCCACCGCCCTCGAGCGAGTGGCCTACGCCGTCGAGCAGGCCGACCATCGCGGCACCTTCTACTTCGCCCAGCTCGCGGTGAAGGGGGCCGAGGGCGGCAAGGGACTCATCGGCTTCCATGGCGCGGGGGGCGGCGGCTCCATGATGTCGATGGATGCGGTCAGCGCCGAGGGCTTCACGCTTGCGGACTTCACCGACACGAGCGGCAATCCCTCGCCCGCCAAGGTTTACCGCGCGGCCCGAATCATCCTCGCCCAGCCCGGACTCGTCGGCTATTTCGGATCGGGCTCCGGCGTCGCGAGCCAAGAGCAATTCTGGTCGGCCTATGGGCTCGCCAAGGCATTTTGGGAGCTTGAGCTCTCGATCCCCGCGGTGATCCGCCTCGGCGGCAACACCGAAGAGCGAGCGGTCGAGATTCTCCAGTCGGCGACGAAGGGACTCGCGGCCCCCATCGAGGGCTATCGCAAGTCCGACCCGCCGGCCCGCATCGCCGCCCGGTTTGCGGCGCTCGTGGCCCAGTCGAAGGCTCCACCATGGACGCCGCGCGAGCCGCGCCGTCCGGCCTTCGTCGGCGCGACGAACACCATCGCGTGGCCGATCCGCGGCGGCACGCTCTGGATCGATCCCGAGGCCTGGAAGCGTTCGGGCGCCGCGATCGTCGCCCGCGCGGGGGGCCTCCTTCGCGATGAGCGCGGCGTGCCGGTGCGGGCGTTGCCCGAGACGGACTTCGCCGCCAAGGACAGCGAGCTGATCGCCTGCGAGGTCGAGTGTAGGCGCGACGGCATCGAGGGGATCTTCGTGGCCCTCGACATCCCGGGACTCGCGGCCATCGTCGGCGGAGGGACAGGGTCATGAGCATCCTCGTCAACGAACGCACCACGGTTCTTGTCCACGGCATCACCGGTCGCGAGGGTCAGGCCCGCACGCGACTGATGCTCGACTACGGCACGAAAGTCATCGGTGGCGTCACCCCCGGCAAGGGCGGACAGAAGGTTCTTGGCGTGCCGGTCTTCGACGCGGCGCGCGACGCGGTGAAGGCCTTCGGCGCGGTGGATGCGTCGGTCCTCTTCGTTCCCGCCGCGGGCGTGCGCGAGGCGGCGATCGATGCGATCGAGGCCGGCGTGAAGCTCGTGGTCCTCGTCGCCGACCGCGTCCCGGTCTGGGACGCGATGGTGATCATGAAGGCCGCCCGCGGTCGCGGCGCGACGGTGCTGGGCCCGAACACGCTCGGCGTCGCGAGTCCCGGCAAGGCGGTCTTGGGCATGATCGGCGGACGAGCGGAGTCGGCCCGCGAGTGGTTCAAGCCGCCGCTCGAGGGCGGCACCGGCGTGGGCGTGATTTCGCGCTCGGGCGGCATGGCATCGAGCACCGGGTATTACCTCGGTCAGGCGGGCGTGCGCATCTCGACCATCGTCCATGTCGGCGGCGACACGGCGCTGGGCGTGCGGATCCCGGACGCAGCGCTCCTCTTCGAGGCCGACTCGGCGACCGACGCGATCGTCGTCTTCGGCGAGATCGGCGGCTCGCAGGAAGAGGAACTCGCCGACCTCATCCGAACCGGGCGCGTGACGAAGCCCGTCATCGCGTACATCGGCGGCAAGGCGGCGCGGGCCGGCACGCGATTCAGTCACGCCGGCGCCATCATCGAGGGCAACCGCGGCACGCACGCCGGCAAGGTTGCGGCGCTAGAGGCGGTCGGCGGGCGCGTCGTCGGCGCCTTCGGCGAGCTGCCCGCGGCCGTGGTCGAGACGCTGCGGGCCCGCTCCTCCGTGAGCCTCATGGACGACGCGGAGCGCAACGCCGTCTGGACCAGCGCCATCACCCGCATCCGTCCGAACGAGGTCGCAGTCCGCGGCCGCGACGTCGCATCGCTCATGGGCACGGTTAGCTTCGGCGCGGCGGTGCACCTGATCCTCACCGGTCGGCTGCCCGACGCCCGCGTCGCGAAGCTGATGGACGCGATTCTCGTCGCCAGCATCGATCATGGCTGCACGCCTCCGAGCACGTTGGCGGCGCGGACCGTGGCCAGCACCGGCGCGTCGCTCTCCGCAAGCGTCGCCGCGGGCATCATGTCGATCAACCGCCATCACGGCGGGGCGATCGAGGACTGCGCCCGCTACCTGCGCTCGATCCTCGAGCGCTCGATCACCGAGACTCGATCGCTCGACGAGATCGCCGCCGACGAGGTCGCACGCGTGAAGTCCGAGGGAGCCCGCATCAGCGGCTTCGGCCATCGCGTGCACACCAAGGATCCGCGCACGACGCGGCTCCTCGAGTTCGCGGCCGAGGCCGGCATGAGCGACAGCGGCCGAACGTGCATCGCCGCGGCCCGCGCCGTCGAGCGGGCGTTTGCCGCCATCGGTCGGCCGCTGCCGATCAACGTCGACGGCGCCATCGGCGCGATCCTCGCCGACCTTGGCATGGATCCGGCGGTCTTCAACGGCATCTTCATGATCGCGAGAACGCCGGGTCTCGTCGCCCACGTGGTCGAGGAGCAGACCCGCGAGAAGCCCATGCGGCGCATCGACCCCGTGCGCCACGCCTACGACGGCGGCATCGTCCGCTGAATGCGGCGCATTGCTCCCACGCAACACCACTCTCCAACACCACTCATGCCCTACGCAGTGAACGACATCGCGACGCTCTTCCCCGATCTCCTCGCCATCGGCGACCCGGCGCTTCGCGCGAAGGTCGCGGCGGTCTGGGACGACTCGATCCGCAACGGCTGCGGCGGACGCGGCTGGACCTTCGACGAGCTGCGCAGCATTCCCTTCACGCTGCTGGCCGGCCCGATCGAAATGACCTTCGTCGAGCACCTCAACTCCTGCGCCCGGCAGTGCCTCCGCATCGCCGACGTGCTGGCCGAGACCTTCGGCGGCCGCGTGCCGGTCCACCGTGACCACCTGCTGGCCGGCGCCCTGCTCGCCGACGTCGGCAAGATGCTCGAGTTCGACAAGGACGCGAAGGGCACACTCATCAAGGGCCGCTTCGGCGACCTGCTGCGGCATCCCTTCAGCGGCGTCGCCCTCTGCTACAAGCACGGCCTGCCCGCCGAGGTCATGCACATCGTCGCCACGCACAGCCATGAGGGGGACAAGGTCGAGCGCTCGATCGAGAGCATCATCTTCCACCACGCCGACTTCATCGATTTCGACATCGCGAAGTTCCTCGGCAAGCGGGCCCGCTAACGGAAGGTCGCCATGAGCCATGCAGCCGGCCGGTCTCCCGGCCTCAACCTCGTCGAGAAGATCGCGACCCGCTACGCGACCGGCCTTGCGCCGAACCAGGCGGCCCGCAGCGGCGCGTTCGTGATGATCCGGCCACGTCACATCATGACGCACGACAACACCGCCGCGGTCATGCCGAAGTTCCGGCAGATGATGGGCGACTCGCCCGCGACGCCCGCGAGGATCCGCGACCCGCGCCAGCCGGTTTTCGCGATCGACCACGACATCCAGAACCTCACCCCGGAGAACCTGGGGAAGTACGCCAAGATCGAGCAGTTCGCGCGGCAGCAGGGCGTCGACTTCTTCCCCGCCGGCACGGGCATCGCCCACCAGATCATGATCGAGCAGGGCTACGTGATTCCCGGCTCGCTGGTCGTCGGCAGCGACTCGCACTCGAACATCTACGGCGGCCTCGCGGCCCTCGGCACGCCGGTGGTGCGCACCGACGCGGCGAGCGTCTGGGCGACCGGCGAGACCTGGTGGCAGGTGCCGCCGGTCGCGAAGGTGACGCTGCGCGGCCGCCTGCGGCCCGGCGTCGTCGGCAAGGACGTGATCATCGCCCTCTGCGGGATGTTCGCCAACGACGAGATCCTCAATCATGCGGTTGAGTTCTGCGGCGTGAACGGCCCGGCCGGCGCCGACAGCGACGGCGGCATCGCGGCGCTCTCGATCGACGAGCGGCTCTCGATCGCCAACATGACGACGGAGTGGGGGGCGCTCGCCGGCGTCTTCCCCTTTGACGTGACGCTTCTCGACTGGCTGCTCGCCCGCGCCGAGGCCCTCGGCGAGGGCGCGGCCGGCGGCGCGAAGATCGCCTCGAGCCGCGGCGGCTACGGCCGCGCCGACGTCGAGCGATGGTGGACCTCGCGCCGCGACCTCGCCGCCGATCCCGATGCCCGCTACGCGATCGAGCTCGAGCTCGATCTCGCCTCGGTCGTGCCCCACGTCGCAGGGCCGAATGACGTGCGCACGATCGCGTCGCTGCCCGACATCGAACCGAAGCGGATCGCGATCAACAAGGCGTGGCTCATGAGCTGCGTGAACGGCCGCTATGCCGACCTCGCCGCCGCGGCCGCGGTCGTGCGCGGCAAGCGCGTCGCGCCGGGCGTCGAGTTCTACGTCGCCGCCGCGAGCGCCGAGATCGAGCGGCAGGCCCGGGCGAGCGGCGTGTGGGGGGACCTCGTCGCCGCCGGCGCGATCGAGCTGCCGCCGGGCTGCGGCACCTGCATCGGCCTCGGTCGCGGACTCATCAGGAAGGGGGAGGTCGGCGTCTCGTCGACCAACCGCAACTTCGAGGGACGGATGGGCGACCGCGCGGGACTTGTCTATCTCGCGTCGCCGGGGGTCGTCGCCGCGTCGGCGCTCGCCGGCCACATCGCCGCGCCGCAGTCCTTCCGCCCCGAGGCGATCCGCACCGCGACCCGCGCCGTGCCCGCCGAGCCGGTCGCGGCGTCGAAGGTCGAGGTCATCGACGGATTCCCGCCGGTGGTCCGCGGCCGAACGCTCTTCCTCGACCGCGATCACCTCAACACCGACGGCATCTACGCCGGCAAGCACACCTACAACGAGGCGATCACGCCCGCCGAGATGGCCAAGGTCATCTTCGAGAACTACGACCCGGCGTTCCTCGCCATCGCGCGGCCGGGCGACGTCATCGTCGGCGGCCGCAACTTCGGCACCGGCTCGTCGCGCGAGCAGGCCGCGACCGCCCTCAAGCACTTCGGCATCCCCTGCGTCATCGCCGCGAGCTTCAGCGAAACGTACAAGCGAAACGCATTCAACAACGGCTTCGTCGTCTTCGAGTGCCCGGCGCTGGTCGAGCACCTTCGCGCCGCCCCGCGCGGCGAGGGAGCCCTGACCAAGGTCGGGCCGGAGATCCACATCGACTATCGCGCGTCGTCGCTCCGTTGCGACGGCCGTGACTTCCCCTTCGCACCACTCTCACCGGTCGCCCAGGAACTGGTCGTCGCCGGCGGCGCCGAGAACGTCGTCGCCCGCCGCATCGCGTCCCGGGCCCCATCGAACGCAGCCCCTTCCCCATCGAGCAAACCATGACCAAGTACTCAATCGCCTGGATGCCCGGAGACGGCATCGGCAAGGACGTGATGGACGCAGCCCGCATCGTGCTCGACGCGATGAAGTTCGACGCCGAGTATGTCCACTGCGACATCGGCTGGGACTTCTGGTGCACGGAGGGCAACGCCCTGCCCGACCGAACGGTGAAGGCGCTGCAGAACACCACCTGCGGACTCTTCGGGGCGATCACGAGCAAGCCGCAGGATGACGCGGTGAAGGAGCTCGCTCCGGCCCTGCGCGACAAGGGCCTGAGCTACTTCTCGCCGATCGTGAAGCTGCGGCAGATGTTCAACCTGCACACCAACATGCGGCCGTGCAAGAGCTACGCCGGCAACCCGCTGAACTACCGCGGCACGGCGCTGGCCAATCCCAGCGGCGCGGACGTGCAGATCGACCAGGTGATCTTCCGCGAGAACACCGAGGGTTCCTACGTCGGCGTCGAGTTCCGCCCGATTCCCGAGCCGGTCTACACGGCCTTGTGCGCGAACCCGAAGATGAAGGCGTGGAAGGAGAAGGGCCTCGAGAACCTCGCCCTCTCCACCCGCATCGTGAGCAGGCAGGGCTGCGAGAGCATCTGCCGCCAGGCGTTCGAGTACGCGAAGAAGACCGGCCGCAAGCGCGTCACGCTGGTCGAGAAGCCCAACGTGCTCCGCGAGACCGGCGGCCTGATGACCCGCGTCTTCCGCGACATGGCCGGCAGCTATCCGGACATCTGGGCCGACGAGGCCAACATCGACGCCATCTGCATGTGGATGTTCAAGAACCCGCAGGACTACTCGGTGCTCGTCGCCGAGAACATGTTCGGCGACATCGTGAGCGACCTCTGCGCGGGACTCGTCGGCGGCCTCGGCTTCGCCCCCTCGGCCAACATCGGCGACCGCTACGCCGTCTTCGAGCCGACCCACGGCTCGGCCCCGAAGTACGCGGGCCAGTACAAGGTCAACCCGATCGCGATGCTCCTCACCGTGAAGATGATGTTCGACTGGCTCGGCGAGTCGGAGCGGGCCACGCGGCTCGAGTCGGCGATCGCCCGCGTCATCCGCGAGGCGAAGGTCCGCACCTACGACATGGGCGGCAAGGCCAGCACCCTCGACGTGGCGAAGGCCATCGCGGCGTACGCGGGGTGAGGGGAGGGAGGGAACACAGAGGCACAGAGGACACAGAGGGCCACAGAGAGGGCGACGGGAGCGCATGAACAGAAGTCGGCAGGTGATCGGCACGCGAGCGAGGAATCTCTGTTCATCTTGAACGCTCTGCTCTGTGCACCTCTGTGTCCTCTGTGCCTCTGTGTTGAATCCGATTCGCCCCGCGACGAACCAGTTCGAAGGAACGAACCATGGCAACAGCAGCACCCGTCACGAACAAGCGTTGGCTCTCTCACACGCTCGCCGAATGGTCCGCCGCGCTGCGGTATGAGGACCTGAGCCCGGAGGCGATCCGCAGCGCGATGCTGTACTGGTTCGACTCGCTCGGCTGCGCGCTCGGAGGATCGCGGCAGGAGGACGCGGAGATCCTGCTCGCCCACCATCGCGAGATGGCCGGGTCGCCGACGGGGAGCGGGCGCTGCACCTGCTTCGTCTCGGGCTTCCGGACGAACCCGGTCGATGCGGCGTTCATGAACTCGCACATGGTGCGGGCCATGGACTACAACGACATCTACTGGAAGGCCGATCCCTGCCATCCCTCGGACATCATCTGCGGGCCGCTTGCCCTGTGCGAGTGGCTCGGCGCCTCGGGGCGGGACCTGATCCTGGCGACGGTCATCGCCTACGAGATCGAGCAGCGGCTGTGCGAGTTCGGGCTGCCCGGGGTGCGCGAGTACGGATGGCATCACGCGACGCTCACGGCGTTCGCGGCGCCGATCGCGGCGAGCAAGGTGTTAGGTCTCTCGGTCGACCAGACCGTGCAGGCGATCGGCATCAGCGCCAGCCGGACCTTCACCCCCGGCGCCGTCACAGCGGGCAAGCTCACCAACATGAAGAACACCGTCGATCCGTGGGCGACGCGGATGGGCGTCGAGTCGGCGCTCCTCGCGAAGCACGGATACAGCGGGCCGGAGCACATGTTCGACGGCAAGGAGGGCCTGTACGCGGTCTTCGGGCACGTCCAGTACAAGGGCGAGCCGGCGCGCTTCGACACCGCCAAGCTCCTCGACGGGCTGCCGACCTCGCGGGCCGCGCGATACCGCATTCTTGACTGCGGCATGAAGAGCTTCCCGATCGAGGCCCTGAGCCACGCCCCGCTCACCGCGATGATGAAGTGCGTGAAGGAAAATTCGCTTCGCGCCGACGAGGTGAAGGAGATCCGCGTCGAGGTCATCGCCCGCGCCGCGGACATCCTCGGCGATCCCTCGAAGTACCGGCCCGACTCGAAGGAAACGGCCGACCACTCGCTTCCATACTGCCTCGCGGTCGGTCTCATGGACGGCATGGTCACGCCCCTCCAGTTCAAGGAGGAGCGCATCCGCGACCCGAAGCTCCCCGGGGTCATGGACAAGGTGAAGGTCATCGCCAACGCCGAGTTCGAGAGCCTGTTCCCGAAGTTCCAGCCCAGCCGCGTCACCATGGTCCTCCACGACGGCCGCTCCTTCGCGACCCGCGTCGACGTGCCGAAGGGCGACCCGCGCGACCCGATGACCGAGGAGGAGATCGGCGTCAAGTTCCACGCCCTCGGCGACGGCATCCTCGGCAAGGCGAAGTGCGATGCGCTCGCAGCCGCGACTATGGCGCTCGACCGCTGCGCGAACGTCCGCGAGTTCCTTCCGCTGACGGTGCGTTAGGGGCGGCCGCCCGACGCGCCGGTCAGTCGACGCGCCGGTTCGCCGCCGCGCCGGTTCGTCGTCGCAATGCCTCGGCTCTCCGCAACGCACCTGGAGGGATTCGAACCCCCGACCCTCGGTTCCGAAGACCGATGCTCTGATCCGCTGAGCTACAGGTGCAGGACTGGGGCAGAATACCCGACCGGGGTGGGATTGCACAACGCGCCGCGCCCCGGTCGTTGAGCCGCGGCGTTCAGCGTTCCCGCGTTTCGAGGGGCGCCTCGAAGGCGTCGAGTCGGGCGAGCTCCGGGACGTCGGCCTGCTGTTCGGCGGTGAGCATCGTGCGGAGCCGGGTGATGGCGTGGGCGTTCAGCTCGTCGCGCTCGAATCGGCCACGCTCGGCGCGGATGACCTCCTCGCCCTCGAAGCTCATGACGCGGGAGAGATCGCGCTCGGACTGCGGCTTGGCCAGGGGCGCCGGCAGGAGACGGCGGCATGCGTCGAGCGAGTGACGGTCGAACCACCGGCGAAGCTCGGCGAGCTGTTCGCGCTGGATGTCGGAGAGGTCCGTGCGGCGGACGACCGCCCGAATGGCGATGCCCGCATCGCGCGGGTCAGCGATGGCGGGATACGCGGCGCGAAGGAGGAGCGTCTCGAGGCGGGCTCGTTCGGTTTCGTCGGCGGCCGCGATGAGCTCCTCCCGAAGCGCGGCGAATTCCCTCGCCGCCGCGGTGCGCGACGCCCAGATCCGTCGGCCGCGGACCAGCCGGTCGCCGTCGGCGTTGGCCATGTCGCGCTGGAAGGCCTCCGTCGCGGCCAGCAGCGCGTCGGCGCGGCGGAGGACGACGTCCACGAGCGCCGATGTCGATCGCTCGTCGAGGGAGGCGAGGCGCAGGACGCGCAGCGGATTGAACGGCATCGGAGCCCGGGTGACGACGGACGTGGCCGAAAGGGGGAGTGATGTCCAGAGCGTGAACGCCCGGTCAAGACGGGCGACGCGCAGGGCCCGCAGCGCCTCGGGCGAGGGACCGAGCGCTGCGCCGATCGCGTCGAAGAGCGAGGCATCGACGGCGCCGCAGCGGATTCGCAGCTCGTTGGCCGGTCCGTAGAGGAGGTCGGGTCCGCCCGGCGCGCCGCGAAGGAGTTGGGCGTACGAGCGCTGCGCCTCGTCGGTTGCCCCGCGCCAGCGCTCTTCGTATGCGGCGTGCGCTGACTCGATCTCGGCGTTCGCGCGGGCCAGCGACTCCTTCGACAGGCCGGCGGCCGCGGCGATGGCGACGCAGTCGTCCATGGTCAGCGGACGCGCGCAGGACTCGAAGGGAGCTGCGTCCTCGACACGCTCGGCAGGCATCGGAGGGTCGCGGACCGGCTCCGTCACGTCGATCGGCGGACCGGGCTCGTCGAGGTCGACGTTCCAGCCGCGGCGCTCGAGGGCGACGAACTCCGGCGTGCCGAGGAGTGCGATGACCTGCTCGCGGGCCGAGTGCTGCAGTTCCTTCCTCGCCGCGATCAGTTCGGCGAGCCGCTCGTCGGAAGCGTCCATCGCGCCGCGGATCTCGCGGGCGAT
Source organism: Phycisphaerales bacterium (assembly GCA_044220875.1). Taxonomy (GTDB): domain Bacteria; phylum Planctomycetota; class Phycisphaerae; order Phycisphaerales; family SM1A02; genus JAEUIT01. The sequence goes on from JBGAQH010000006.1 coordinate 194,999, forward strand.
CGCCAGCTCGTCGAGCCGCGCCATCGCCTGCTCGACGAGGCGATCGTCCTGCTCGATGGTCGCGACCGCCATCGACGCAAGCGCCGTCCGCTGCTCCTGGGTCAGCCCGGTCGACCGCAGCGCGAGCCGCGCCGGCACCGGCGCGTCGCGGGGCATCCAGAGCTGCGGATAGTGCCGTTCGATCCACAGCCGCCGGACCTGTCGCATCCGCTCCGGCGTGACCACGATGGCCAGTTCCTTGAGGACGCCGCGATGGGCCTTCTGCATCTCCGACTTCAGGCGCCGCGCTTCGTCGACGGCCGCAAGATGATGCGGATCGCGCGGAGGCTCAAAGGGGCTCGCGTCGAGAGCGACCTCGGCGAGCTTCCGCATGAGACCGAGGATGTGGGCCTGATATCCGCGAAGGACCGGCACGAACCGCTGACGCTCCTCGGGGGTCCACCGCACGTCCAGCACCGCCGGCGTGAGATCGCCTTCGCCTCGCGGGCTGATGCCGGTGCGCTGGATCTCCTCGCCGAGACGATCGCGCTCCCGCTGCATCCGGACACCCTCGATGCCGTCGCGATGCGATTCGCCGAGCAGCGCCGCCGCATCGTCGAAGAGCCGCGCGTCGAGTGCGCCGAGCGACGCCGACGCCCGACGGCGCCGCGGTTCGAGTCCCCGCTCGACGGCCGGGTCGAACACGCCGCCCATGCGGCCAGCCCGCTCGGCGAGGAGTTCCTCGATGTCGCCGTCGCGGAGCGCGAGAGCTCCCGCGATGTAGTCCTCGTGCATCGTGTGCAGCACGAGCCATTGGCTGGGCGTCGGCTGCACATGGCGCCGCAGGAGCGCCGCGAAGCCGAGCGAGGACATCGGATCGCTGACCAGGCCCTCGCATCCCTGGGCCCGCGCGGGGGCGCTGGTCGTCAGCGCGGCGATCGTGCCGCCGATGCCGATCGCGATGCCGAAGACGCGAGAGAGCATCGACGGAGCATACGGCCGCGATCGCGCGGATCGGTCCCTTGCGGCCGCGATCGCGACGAGGATCGCGCGCCCTGCCACATTCGGATCGCCGTGGCAGACAACCGATCGTCAGGCGCCGTCGGTCGGCGGCGTCGCGAGCGAGCGCACCAGCAACGCGAGATCGCTCGCGTCGACGGTGCCGTCGCCGTTGAGGTCACCGACCGTCTGCACTTCCGCGGTCGCAGGCTGGGATCCGAGCGAGTGCAGGAGCAGGACCAGATCGTGAACGTCAACGGCACCATCGCCGTTGAGATCCGGGGAGGCGGTCGGTGCTGCCGTCGCGCCACCGCTCGTCGCCTCGGCATCGGGGATGACCAGCAGGAGTGCGCTTCCCGAGCGACGCTGTTCGCCCCGGATCTCCGGAAGGCCAGCGCCTTCGCGGGCGAACTCGATCGCCGCGAACTGGCCCTGGATCTCGCCGGCGACGAGGAAGGTCAGCGGCGTCCACGCCGGCAGCGGGTCATGCACGGCGCCGTCGTCGATCACCTCGACGGCGAGCGTGCCGTCGAGGAAGGCCGTGCCGGTGACGACGATGAGCTCGCTCACGATGCCCGCGCCGCGATGGACGCGGAGGATCGTGCGGTCGGCCGCGGTAAGCGTGAGATCGCCCTCGATCACGAGGATCCCGTTGTCGGCGGTGACCTCGATCACGCGCTGTTCAACGTCGGCGCCAGGGGTGGCTGCGCCGATTGACGGATCGGCACCGGCCGACGCGCTTGGGTTCGACGCGCCGCCCCCGTGATCGATCGCTCCGCCCGATGCCGGTGCTGCCGGTGACGCGTCGCCGCCATCGGCGACCGGACCCTCGGCGGTGGGCTTCGTCGGCTTCGCCGGAGTCTCGTTGGCGTCGTTGGGATGTCCCGCCGGGCAGGGGCCCCACGCGCCGAGGAGGAGCGCGAGGTCGCCGGCGGACACCAGCGTGTCGCCATCGAGGTTCGTGCAACAGGACGCGTCGCACGGGCCCCAGGTGCCGAGCAGGATGGCGAGATCGGCGGCCCCGACGTCGCCGCTGTGGTCGAAGTCGGCGGGGCAGGTGTCGGCGGTGACGACGTAGCTCGCCGTCGTCGACGCTTCGTTCTGGCAGGCATCGCGCACCGTGAAGGTGATGGTGTGCGTGCCGACCGGAAGTGCCGTGCCCGGCGCCGGTGACTGCTCGACGGTCAGCGTCGCGCAGTTGTCGCTGGCGATGAGTTCGCCGCGCATGTCCGGGAGCGGGGCGCTGCCGCAGTCGGCGGCGGCGCTGCCGTTGGCCGGCGTGGCGCTGATGATCGGTGCGGTCGTGTCGATGATGGTGAAGTGCTGGGACTGCTCGACGAAGTGTCCGCAGGCGTCGGTCGCCCGATAGGTGCGGGTGACGACCAGCGGCGAATCGGAGCATCCGCTGCCGCCGTTGGTGATGTCCCCCTCGTGGGTGACGATGACCGCGGGATCGCAGTCATCGACGGCGAGGACCGCGCCGATGTCGGCGGCCGGAATCTCCGACGCGCACTGGAGCGACTGGTCGGCCGGGAAACTCTGGATGGTCGGCGCCGTGACGTCGATCACCGTGAAGGTCTGGCTCTGCGTGACCGCATTCCCGCAGGCATCCGAGGCGCGGTAGGTGCGGGTGACGATCAGCGGCGACTCGGCGCAGCCGGCGCCGCCGTTGCTGACGTCACCGAGGTGGGTGATGAGCACCGTGCCGCCGCAGCCGTCGAGGGCGCTGACGCTGCCGACGTTGGCCGGCGGAATCTGGCCCGGGCAGGAGAGCGACTGATTCGCCGGGAAGGAGGTGATCGAGGGAGGCGTGACGTCGATCACCGTGAAGAGCTGGTTGCGGTCGACGACGTTGCCGCTGCCGTCCGCGACGCGGTAGGTGCGGGTGACGACGAGCGGACTCGCGGCGCAGCCGGCGCCGCCGTTGCCGCTGTCCCCGAGGTGGGTGATGATGATCGGCCCGCAGGAGTCGGTCGCCGTGATCAGCGACGTGTCCGGAGCGGGAATCTGGCCGGAGCAGCCGAAGGCCGCATCGGCCGGGAAGCTCGCGATCACGGGCGCGGTCACGTCATGGACGGTGACGATCGCCTGGCAGGTCGAGACGTTCTGGGCGTGATCCTTCACCGTCAGGGTCACGATGTTCGCGCCGAGGTTCGCGCAGGTGAAGCTGTTCGGCGCGACCGCAAGTGAGGCGATTGCGCAGTTGTCGGCGCTGCCGTTGTCGACCTGGTCGGCGGTGATGCTCACCGCGCCGGCGGCGCTCAGGTTCACGTCGATGTTCCTGCACACGGCCGTTGGCGGGACGCTCTCGATCACGACGGTGACGCTGGTGCCCGTGTAGGTCGCCGACGCGACGCAATCGGGGTAGCCGACCACGTCGATGGTTGCGTACGTGCCGTTCACGCTCGAGGCGGTGAGCACGGTGAAGCTGTCGCCGAAGTGCGGGACGAATCCGTTCACGAACTGCAGGCGAAGCGTGCCGGCGATCGTCGCCGCGCCGCTGACGGCAAGCCGGTCATGCTCCGTGCCGGGAGTGAGCCCGCCGAGCTCGATGTCGAGCATGCTGGTGGCGTTCTGCGTGAGGCTTCCCGTGACGGTGAGCGTTCCCGGCGAGAGACCGGGAGCGATCGAGCCGCCGGTCTGGGCGACCGTTCCGGTGAGCGTGCCGACGCCGCCGAGGACGCCGCCCTGCAGCGCGATCGCGGTGCCGGTCTTGGTGAAGGTGCCGCCATTCAGGATCGTGCTGCCTGCGGTCTGAACGTAGCCGACCGTCGAGGTGAAGCTGCCGCCGCTGACGATCACGTCGCCTGAGTTCGTGAAGGGGATGCTGCAGGTCGTGGCGCCGGCCGACTTGCTGAATGTGCCGGCGTTGTTGAAGGCGCTCGAGCCGCCGAAGTTGCCGAGGGTCCCGGTTCCGGTCGCGTTGAAGACGCCGCCGGCGAGCACGTTGATCGTGCCGTTGTTGAAGTTCAGGTTCGACGCCGTCCAGTTGGCCGTGCCGCCGATCTCAAGAACCCTGCCGATGGTGCTCGTGCCGGTGCTCAACGTCGCGGTGGCGCCGAAGGGCACGGTTGCGATTCCCGTGCCGCTGAGGTTGGCGCCGGCGAGGGCGACGCCGCTGGGGAAGCTCAGGTTGCCGCTTCCGCCGACCGCCCCATTGAGCGTCACGTTCGGGAAGGTCTGGTTGGCGTTGAAGTTCACCGTGCCGAAGAGTTGGTTGGCGATGGTGTTGACGGGGATCGTGTTGTTGATGGTGATCGTGCCGCCGAGGAAATTGAGCGTGCCGCTGGGCGCGAGCGATCCGGCCGGAAACGTGTGGGTTCCTCCCGCGAAGGAGATGGTGCCAGCGCCGGTGAGGAGAGAGCCGGCGGTGTAGGTCTCGTTCCCGTTGAACAGGAGCGTCGCACCGCCGTGGACGTCGACGGTGCCGGCGTTGGTGCCGGAACCGGAGACGGTGAGCGTTCCGCCATTGACGTTCACGACGCCGGTGTTGTTGAAGAGGATGCTGATGGTGGTGGCGCCGCCGGACTTGTTGAAGGTGCCGGCGTTGTTGACCGAGCTCGACCCGCCGAAGTTCGCCAGGTTCGCCGTGGCCAACGCGTTGAAGACCCCGCCGGCGAGGATGTTCAGCGTGCCGTTGTTGAAGTTCACGGCCGCGGTGGTCCAGTTCGCGGTGCCGGCAATCTCGAGGACCCTTGAGATGGTGTTCGCGCCGGTGCTGAAGGCGATGGTGGCGCCCGAGGGCACGGTCGCGACGCCGGCGCCGGTGAGATTGGCGCCGGCGAGCGTGACGCCGCTGGGGAAGCTCACGTTGCCGCTGCCGCCGAGCGTCCCGGAGATGGTCACGTTCGGGAAGGCCTGGCTCGCATTGCAGAGGAGCGTCGCCCCGATGGCGCTGTCGATGGTCCCGCTGGGGATCGTGTTGTTGAGGGTGACGGAGCCACCGCTGAAGCTCACCGTGCCGGTCGGCGCGAGCGACCCGGCGGGCAGCACGTGCGTGCCGTTGGTGAAGGCGATCGTGCCGGAACCCGTGAGCAGAGCGGTCGCGGCGTGGGTGTAATTGCCGCCGAAGGAGAGCGTCGCGCCGCTGTCGACGTCGAAGGTGCCCGATCCGGTGCCCGAGCCGGTGACGGCAAGCGTGCCGCCATCGACGTTCACGACGCCGGTGTTGTTGAAGAGGATGCTGATGGTGGTCGCGCCGCCGGACTTGTTGAGGGTGCCGGCGTTGTTGACCGAGCTCGATCCGCCGAAGTTCGCCAGGTTCGCCGTGGCCGAGGCGTTGAAGACGCCGCCGGCGAGGATGTTCAGCGTGCCGCTGTTGAAGTTCACGGCCGCGGCGGTCCAGTTCGCGGTGCCGGCGATCTCGAGGACCTTTGAGATGCTGTTCGTGCCGGTGTTGAAGGCGATGGTGGCGCCCGAGGGCACGGTCGCGACGCCGGTGCCGGTGAGGTTGGCGCCGGCGAGCGTGAGGCCGCTGGGGAAGCTCACGTTGCCGCTGCCGCCGAGCGTCCCGGAGATGGTCACATTCGGGAAGGTCTGGTCGGCATTGCAGACGAGCGACGCGCCGATGACGCTGTCGATGGTGGCCGCGGGAATCGTGTTGTTCACGGTGACGGTGCCACCGCTGAAGCTCACCGTGCCGGTTGGCGCGAGCGACCCGGCAGGCAGCACGTGGGTGCCGTTGGTGAAGGCAATCGTGCCGGAACCCGTGAGCAGAGCGGTCGCGGCGTGGGTGTAATTGCCGCCGAAGGAGAGCGCCGCGCCGCTGTCGACGTCGAAGGTGCCCGAGTTGGTGCCGTTGGCAGCGACCGTGAGCATGCCGCCGTCGACGTTCACGACGCCCGTGTTGTTGAAGAGAACGCTGACCGTGGTCGCGCCGCCGGACTTGTTGAGGGTGCCGGCGTTGTTGACCGAGCTCGATCCGCCGAAGTTCGCCAGGTTCGCCGTGGCCGAGGCATTGAAGACGCCGCCGGCGAGGATGTTCAGCGTGCCGTTGCTGAAGTTGATGCCTGCCGCGGTCCAGTTGGCGCTCCCGGCGACCTCGAGGATCTTCGAGATGGAGTTCGTGCCGGTGTCGAAGGCGACGGTGGCGCCCGAGGGCACGGTGGCGAGGCCGGTGCCGGTGAGGGTGCCGCCGGAGAGCGTGAGTCCGCCGTTGAACGTCACGGCGCCTGCGCCGCCGAGGGTGCCCGTGACAGTGACGAGTCCGCTGATGGCCGAGGTGCTCGCGATGGTGAGCGTCCCGCCGAGCTGAAGGTTCTCATTCGAGGCGATGGTGTTTACCGTGCTCGATCCGGTCGCCAGCGTGATCGTCACCGTCTGGCCGGGGACATCGATGACCACGTCGTCGCTCGCGGTCGGCACGCCGTCGGGACTCCAGTTGTTGGCGTCGGTCCAGGACAGCGTGCCGGCGCCGCCATCCCACGTGCGAACGGCGGCCTCACTCGTCGCTGCGAGGCCGAGGCTCAACGCCAACGCCAGGAAAGGGACGCTCCGGGACGTACGGGACATCGAGCTGGAGCGAAGGGCGATGGAGAGCGGATCCGACATGCGTGAACTCCCAGACGTGGATAGCGACGGTGATGGCGCTGGGAAAAGCCGATCGGGCGCGCTGTGCAACCCGAAATTCTCCCGGCCGCGCGTGACTCAGGACCGGCAACACGCGTCGTGCGTGATTCCGATCCCGCCCCAACGGGACGTGATCCCAACGGGACCCGATCCCAGTCCGTATCGATTCGCCCGAGGCGAGGCCGCGCATCGGCGGATCGCTTCAGAGCACACCGATTGATACCCGGGCGCCCCGCGTCGATGCCAGCAAATTGTCGTTGAATTCCCCATCGGCGCTTCGATCCGGCGCGACGCCAGACTGGAAGCCAGATCATGCGTCGGCGATGAGTCTCGGGCTATCGGCCTCACTCGATCCGCTCTGGGTCGATGGCGCTGGGAGTTTGGGTCAACTCGGCGGTGCAGAGCATCAGCGCGAGCCCGCATCGCACTTGCCACTCTCACGCCGAAAGGACCCCCGATGTTCCGCTTCCCACGCGCTCTCGTCACCTCGACCTTGCTCGTCGCCGCCGCGATCTCCACCTCCGCGTCCGCGGCTAATCAAGTGACGTTCAACCTCACCGTCCCTCTTCAAAATGTCTTCATCTACGGCTACGAGTTCAACGGCAAGGTCTATGCGTGGGATCTCTTTCCGTATCACATCGGAAACGTCCCGGCGGGCGTCACGACCTACGCGGTCGGCGGCGTGAATCCAACCACCTGGGCGATCGTCGGAACCTCCGGCGGCGTTGATGTGGCGATGAGCGTGAACGACTCGATCGACCCGCCGACCGGCCTTCCGTTCGCGACGGTGTTCTCCGGATACGACCAGAGCGTCGTCCGAAGCGAGATCGTGGGCTTGTGGAACGGCGGCTACAACTCGCAGGCCGCCTTCGCCCTCTTCAGCTTCGTGCTCGACAACGAGGATCCGCTCAAGACCGACGGCGTGCAGGCCACGATCGACATGTACACCTTCAGCAATGGCATCAAGCGCGGCACCGCGACCTTCGGGCCCGTTGCCGCCTGCCCCGCGGACATCAACGCAAGCGGCGGCGTGGACGCGGCGGACCTGAGCCTCCTCCTGGGAAGCTGGGGGACCGCCGGCGCAGGCGACATCAACCACGACGGCACGACCAATGGCACCGACCTGAGCATCCTGCTCGGTGCGTGGGGCGTCTGCCCCTGACGGAGTCAGGCCGCTCCATAGAAGGGAACACCATGCGAACGAATCTCCCGATCGCACGCTCCATCGAACTCTCCATCGCTTTGGTCGCCGCCGGCGCCGCCTCGGCGACCTGCGCGGCCCAGAACGTCCTCTTCGACTTCAACAACGCGCCGGCGATGACCTCACTCCCCGCGGACCTCACCGTGGGCGGCATCACCGCGCACCTGAGCGCGACGGGCCAGAACTTCTCCTTCCAGCAGGTCGGCACGGTGGGCATCGCGCCGGTCGGCTTCTCGGGCATCTGCGTCTGGCCCAACAGCGTCTATCAGGCGGACCTCAACGTCTCCTTCTCGAAGACGCTCACCAACTTCTCGATTCTGTATGCGGCGCAGGAGCTCGACTGCGACTGCGCATCGACGATGAAGGTGACGGCGTACCTGAACGGCACGCTCGTCGGCTCGAACACGATGAGCGCCGTCCCCGGCGGCGTATGGCCGAGCGCCACGCTGAGCTTCGCGTCGGCCTCGGGCTTCAACAGCGTCGTCGTCCACTACAACCAGATCCCCCAATGCCCGGCCTGCGACTACGGCGTGATCTTCATGGCCGACAACATGAACGTGACGCCCAAGGCCGCGCCGGCCGGCGACCTGAACGGTGACCTCAAGGTGGATGCCGCGGACTTGGCCGTACTGTTAGGTGCCTGGGGCACGAACAGCGCCGCGGCGGACCTGAATCACGACACGATCGTGAATGCCTCGGACCTTGCGCTTCTCCTCGGGGCCTGGACCGGCTGAGCCGAGGCCCGCGAATGCCCCATGGTGGCGGCGAAACGCGCCGCCGCCCCAGCGATATGCTCTGGACGCAGCTCCGCCCGCCGCACGCCGCGGCGGGCGGTGCCGCGCCCTCCCCAAGGAGCATTCGATGGCGACCCTACGACGTGCCATGTCCCCGCGCGGGATTTCGCTGCTGATCACCCTTGCGACCGGATGGTCGGTCGGCGGGGCGCTTTCCTGCTTCGCTTCGGGCGTCGACTCGGCGCCGCCCTCGGCGCCCGCCGCGGAGGCCCCTCGGACGGCGGGCAGCGCGGCGCTCCCGACCGACCCCGCCGTGGTCAGCGGAACGCTCGACAACGGGATGCGCTACGTCGTGCAGCGCCACGCCGTGCCGCCGGGACGGGCGGTCATCTGGGTCCACATGCACACCGGCTCGCTCAACGAGACGGAGCGGCAGCGCGGCATCGCCCACTATCTCGAGCACATGGCCTTCAACGGCTCGAAGCACTTCGCCGCGGGCTCGCTGGTGCCGTTCTTCGAGTCGCTGGGCATGACCTTCGGGCGTGACCAGAACGCCTTCACCAACTTCGACCAGACGACCTTCCAGCTCTCGCTCCCGACGGCCACGGCCGAGACGCTCGGCAAGGGCATGAGCTTCTTCGCCGACGTGGTCAATGACCTGACCCTTTCGCCGACGGAAATCAACAACGAGCGGCAGATCATCCTGGAGGAGCGCCGTCGCGGCCTGTCGGCCCGCCAGCGCATCGAGGACGTCCTGAGCGAACGGTTAGCCCCGGGCTCGCTCTACGGCGTGCGATCTCCCATCGGCACCGAGGAGACGATCAAGTCGGTGAGCGAGGCCGACTTCCGCGCCTATTACGGCGCGTGGTACGGCGCGTCGAACGCGACGCTCATCGTCGTCGCCGACGCCGAGCCGGCCGACGTGGTCAAGGTGATCCGCGAGCAGTTCGGCCCGCTTCCGAAGCGCCCGCGCCCGGCGCCGCAGCCGGTGAACGTGAGGGCCTACGAGAAGTCCTTCGCGGTCGTCGCGACCGACCCCGAGGTGCGCAGCGAGGACATTCGCATCACGCGGATCGAGCCGGCCCATCCGCCGGTGACGACCGAGGCCCAGCTCCGCGAGGATCTCATCGAGCGAATCGGCACCGCGGCCCTCAATCGCCGATTCGGCGAGAAGATCGCGGCCGGCGGGACCAGCTACCAGAGCGCCCGGGCCTCGGTCTCCGACGATTCCGGCGCGATCCACACCGCGGAACTTTCCTGTCGCCCGATTGCGGGCAAGTGGCGGGCGGCGCTGGACGAGCTCGCCCTCGAATTGCAGCGGGCCCGCGCCTTCGGCTTCACCCAACGCGAGCTCGACGAGGTTCGCAAGGGCATCGTCTCCGGCGCCGAGCGTGCGGTCGAGACCGAGGCGACGGCGCCGGCCTCGTCGCTCATCAGCCGCATCAACAACGACGTCGCCGCCGGCGAGCCGGTGATGTCGGCCTCGCAGCGGCTCGCGCTCCTCAAGGGGATGCTCCCGACGATCACGCCGGAGGAGGTCACCAGCCACTTCGCTCGGGAGTTCGATCCGAAGGCGGTGGCGTTCGTTGCCGTGCTGCGCACGGGTGACGGCATTCCGACCGAGGCCGACCTTCTCGCTGCGGGCACCAAGGCCCTCAGCGTCACGCCGACGCGCGAGCAGGAGGTCGCCCACGCGACGCAGCTCATGACCACCGTTCCCGAAGCGGGCGAAGTGGCGGAAGGCTCCGAGCACGCCGCCAGTAAGGTCTGGTCCGGCTGGCTCACCAACGGCGTCCGCGTCCACCACCGATTCATGGACGAGCGAAAGAACGAAGTCAGCGTTCAGATCTCGCTCATCGGTGGCGAAATGTTCGAGGACGCCGGCAATCGCGGCATCACCTCGGCGGCGCAGCTCGCCTTCAGCCGTCCGGCGACGAAGCACCTATCGTCAACCGACATCCGTGACCTCATGAACGGCAAGAAGGTCCAGGCCGGCGGCGGCGGCTTCGGGCGCGGCGGGCGGGGCGGAGGTCGCGGCGGTCGGGGCGGCGGCGGGGGGGGCGGCGACAGCGTTTCGCTGTCGGTGTCGGGCAGCCCCGAGGAGCTCGAGACCGGATTCCAGCTCGCGTACCTGCTGCTCACCGAACCGAAGATCGAGGCCGCCTCGTTTGAGCAGTTCATTCGCTCGACGCGCGAGGGGATCGAGGAGTCGCTCACCAACCCGTCGGCCGTCGGGGCCCGCGCCGCCAGCAGCGTGATCTATCCCGAGACCGAAGCCCGACTCCGGCCGCTCGAGGTGAGCGATCTTGATCACCTCACCCTCGCCGGCGCCCAGGCCTGGCTCGAGCGCCTGCTGGCGGAGTCGCCGATCGAGGTCACGATCGTCGGCGACATCGGCCGCGAGCGGGCCGTCGAACTCACGGCCGCCTACCTCGGCGCGCTGCCGAAGCGCCCGCGCGTCGATCCGACGACCTACGAGTCGCTCCGTCACGTGAAGCGCCCGGTCGGCCCGCGCGTGGTCGAGCGCACGATCGACACGCCGACCGAGCAGGCCTATGTCTCGGTCGGGTTCTACGGCGCCGACGAGAGCAACCGCGCCGACGCCCGGGCCCTGAACATGGCGGCCAGGATCCTCTCGATGCGGATGGTGAAGGAGGTTCGCGAGGAGGCCCAGCTCGTCTACAGCATCAGCGCCAGCTCGCGGGCCGCGACGACCTATCCCGGCTTCGGCGTCTTCGCCGCCAGCGCCCCGACCGACCCGGCGAAAGCCGCGGCCCTGGTCGAGAAGCTGCATGCCATGTACGACCTCTTCGCCTCCAAGGGCCCGACCGAGGAGGAGATGACCACGGCGAAGAAGCAGATGGACAACACCTACGCCGAGCAGCTCAAGGACCCCTCCTTCTGGTCGGGACGCGTCGGGCAAATGACCTTCCGCGGCACGAACCTGGACGATGTCGTGCACGAGGCCGACGCCTATCAGGAGCTCACCGCCAAGCAGGTCATGACGGCCTTCGCGCGGTATTGCACGAAGGAGTCCTCGATTCAGGTGGTCGTCAAGCCCGCTGCTGGACATGGCGCCGAGTCGAAGAGCGAGGGCGCGAAGTAGCCTCGGGCGACGGACGGGCTCGCCCCGCGATAGGGCATTCGGTTCGGACACGGCACCGCTCGCAGGCGGTGCCGTGTCGTAGACTGCCCGGACCTTATGAGCAACGGGAACGCCAACGGCAAGACGATTCTGGTGGTCGAGGACGAGCGCGTCCTCCGGGAGTCCCTCGCCGGACTTCTCGAGCCCGAGGGCTATCGGGTCATGCAGGCCGAGAACGGCGCGAAGGCCCGCGAGATCGTCATCGGGCAGCCGCTCGATCTCGTGCTCACCGACGTGCGCATGCCCGAGATGGACGGGCTCACCTTCCTCAGTCACCTTCGCCAGATCGCGCCGGAGACGCCGGTCATCGTGATGACCGCGTTCGGAACCGTCGACAACGCGGTGCAGGCGATGCGTTCGGGAGCGTGGGACTACCTCCTCAAGCCGGTGCAGTTCGAGGATCTCCTCACCAAGATCGAGCGGGCGATCGAGTTCGGCTCGCTCTCCCGCAACCAGCGGGTCATCACCGAGCAGCTTGCCGAGGGGGGCTCGTTCCAGAACATCGTGAGCGAGTCGCCGGTGATGAAGCGGCTCTTCGAACAGGTCGGCAAGCTCTCCGCGGTGAAGAGCAGCGTCCTCATCGTCGGCGAGTCGGGAACGGGCAAGGAGCTTTTCGCGCGGGCGATCCACTACAACGGCCCGACGCGCACCAAGCCCTTCGTCGCCGTGAACTGCGGCGCGATTCCCGAGAGCCTCATCGAGTCGGAGCTCTTCGGCCACCGCAAGGGCTCCTTCACCGGCGCGATGCGCGACAAGACCGGCTACTTCGAGGCCGCCAACGGCGGCACGCTCTTCCTCGACGAGGTCTCGACGCTGCCCAAGAACGTGCAGGCCACGCTCCTCCGCGTGCTCGAGGATCGCACCGTGGTGCCCGTCGGCGACACGAGGCCGCGGCCCGTGGACGTGCGCGTCGTCGCGGCGAGCAACGTCGATCTCGAGGACCTCGTCCGCAAGGGCGACTTCCGCGAGGATCTGCTCTTCCGCCTCAACGTCGTCAAGCTCCTGCTGCCGCCGCTGCGGCAGCGGCAGGGGGACATCCCGCTCCTTGTCCATCACTTCCTCGCCCGCTTCTCCGCGGAGATGACCCGCGAGGTGAAGGGGATCTCGAACGGGGCAATGCGGGCGCTCCTCGACCACGAGTGGCGCGGCAACGTGCGCGAGCTCAAGAACATCATCGAGCGGGCGGTCATCTTCGCCGACGGCCGCGAGATCCGCGTCGAGGACCTGCCCTTCGGCGGCGAGCGCAGCAACGACGACTCGGGCGAGGACCTCAAGGAGTCGCTGCGTCAGTTCGAGCGGCAGCACATCCTGCACAGCCTCCGGCGCCACAACTGGGACAAGGTCGAGACGGCGGAGCACCTGGGCATCGGCGTCTCGAGCCTCTATCGCAAGATGGACGAGCTCGGCATTCCGAAGAACCCCGAGGATGGCGCGGGACCGGCGACCGGCGCCGGACGCGCGTGACGGCCGAGCCCGTCGCGAGGCTTACGCCGCGCCGGGCGCGACCTCGTCGGCGGCGGCGCAGAGGATCTCGTAGTAGGCCTCGGCCGCAAGGCCAAAGAGCGCAGCGCCGAACGCCTCGCAGTCATCGGCCGCGGCGATCTCGCCGTAGTTGACGCTGGGCAGGTGATAGGCGGCGAGCAGCGGCCAGAGGTGCGGGCGGCGCTCGAATGCCGGATGCACCAGGAGGACGAACCCCTCCGAGGGATGTTCGCCGCAGGGCATGGCAAAGGCGAACTCGCCCGGCTCGAGCCCCGCCGCGTCGAAGCGGATTGCCGTCGGGTAGCGGACGATCGAGCGATCGCCGAGCATGCGGAGGAACGAGTCCGGAGCGATGCTCGGCCCAAAGCGGCTGCGGGCCAGGAGCGCCCGCTCGATCGCATGATCACGGAGGAAGCGCTGCGCCTCGGCCGCGTCGCACGCGACGTCGGCCGGAGGGCAGCGAAGCTCGTCGCCCGCGGGCGCGGTCATTGGGCCTTCTTCTCGTAGCGGGCCTTGAACTCCTCGGCGGACTTCTTGCGTGACGCGGCCTCGGAGGGATCCATCTTGCCCACGTACCACTTGTGCTCCTCGCTTGAGAGCGTCTCCTCGAGCTTCGCGGAGAGGGCCAGTACGCCCTTCACCTTCTCCGGATCGGCGCTCGACCGGTTGTCCTCGATGAGCCGCCGCAGTTCGGGGACGAACTCGGAGTAGAAGCGCTTGGCGATCTCGTAGGTGCCGAGCCAGTGGGTGAAGTCGGCGCCCATCATCGACGCGCCGTGGCGGGCGCGGCGACCCTCGTGGTGCCAGAGTTCGTAGTAGGACCAGTCGAGCTTGTTCGAGAACTGCACCGGGCTGAGGAGCGGCTGGGCCAGCGTGTAGAGATCCTTCGCGGGCTTGCCGAACTTCTGGTTGTACATCTCGATGAGCGAGTCGTACTGCGTGTAGAAGTTGTCGACCCAGTGCTGGTCATGGCAGCTCAGGCAGACCTGCTGCATGTTCGTGCGCCGCTGCTGCCAGGGAATCTGCGAGCCGGGCAGGCTCATCCGGGCGTCGGCGACGTCGGGTCGCACCGAGATCTCGGGACGGTTGTTCCATGAGATGCGCAGGCCGACGTCGTGCGTCACCGGCATCTTCTTCGTCGCCGACATGTGGCAGGTCGCGCAGGTCGGGGCGGCGAAGTAGTCTTCGCCGGCGATCCACTTGTTGTTGCCCAGGTTCATCTTGTCGAGGTTGGCGTAGAAGTTGATGCCGTGCTTCGACTCCTCGTAGATCTCCTTCTGGGGGTGATCGGGGCCGAGGTGGCACTTGCCGCAGGTCGCCGGATGCCGGGCCTGCTCGACGCTGAAGGTGTGGCGGGCGTGGCAGGAGTTGCACGAGCCCTGCGAGCCGTCGGGGTTGATGCGGCCGATGCCGCTGTTGGGCCAGGTTGCCGGATCGAGCTTGCCGTCGGCGAGGACCTTGACCTCGGAGCCATGGCACTGCCAGCAGCCCGATACGGCCGAGGCCGCGACGCCGTCGGGGAAGCCCGAGGTCTTCATGCTGCGACAGCCCTCGACGACCTCGGCGAGCACGTTGTCGATCGAGCCCAGGATCCGCGCGGCCTGCGAGTGCCGCGACGCGGTGAATTCCTCGACGGCCTTCGCGTGGCAGCGGGCGCAGTCCTTGGGCGTCACGAGGTTGGCGATGAGCTGGCCGTAGTGCGTGTAGGCGTCGGGCTCGCCGGGATTCGCGGCGTGGCATTCGAAGCAGGCCACGTTCGCCCGGAAGTGCTTGCTCGCGCCCCATTGCTCATAGAGGCCGGGGCTCCGGTCCTTGTGACAGGCGACGCACTGCTTGCTCTGCTCGGAGATCTCCTTCGGGCCGAAGAGCTGGCCGAAGGAAGCGGAGCTGATGCACGCGATCGCGACCGTGGCAAGCGCGGCCGATGCAATTCTGATGGAAGCGAAGCGGAGATGCGTCTTCATGTCAGTGGGCTCCGTCATGCCCCGCGACCGAGGCGATGGGCGTTGGGGGTGTGGTGGGGTCGTAGGGGCGGTCGTACGTGAGCTGACCGGAAAGGACAGGCACCGTGACGCGGACGAGGATCGTGTACACGAGCAGGCCGAAGGACCAGATGCCGAGCGAGACGAGGGACTCGTTGAGCGTGGGGCCGTACTCAACGACTTCGCCCAGCGGCGTCGGAATGAAGGCCGGGACGATGAGCCCCATGCCCTTCTCGATCCAGACGCCGGCGATGAGGAGGATGCAGGCGAGGTTCAGGAACCGCATGCTGCGCGAGAGCGGCAGGTAGAGGATGAGGAGCGCGAGCAGGTTCAGCGAGACCGCGGTCCAGATCCAGCCGACGAGCCCATGCCGACCCTCGAGCCCGAAGAAGAGGTAGCGGGCGGAGGCGACGTGGGCCGAGTCGGTGTAGAACTCGGTGAAGATCTCCGAGCCGAGCAGGAACATGTTGATGGTCATCGCGACCGTCACGATGTTCCTCAGGGTGAGAAGCGCCTTCGACGGAACGTCGTAGCAGGTGGTGGCCCGGATCACCTGGAGCGTCAGGATGAGGAACGCCGGACCGGCCGCGAAGGCGGAGGCGAGGAAGCGCGGGGCGATGACCGCCGAGTTCCAGAAGGGCCGACCGCCGAGACCGCTGTAGAGGAACGCGGTGACGGTGTGGATGCTGATCGCCCACACGATCGCCAGGAAGACGAAGGGAATGTAGAAGGCCTTGCTCGGCTTGCGGCGCTGGTACGCGCAGTAGATGAGGTAGCCGCAGATGTGCAGGTTGAGGACGAAGTACCCGTTGAGGACGATCACGTCCCAGGTCAGCATCGAGATCGGGAAGTTGAATCGCAGCATCAGGTGATGGAAGCGATCGGGCCGTCCCAGATCGACGGTGACGAAGAGGAGCGCCATGAGGATCGCCGCGACGGCGAAGAGCTCGCCGAAGATCACCAGGTCGTGGAGTTCCTCGTTGCGGTAGATGTAGACCGGAATGACCAGCATCACCGCCGCCGCGGCCATGCCGACGAGGTAGGTGAAGTTGGCGATGTAGAGCCCCCACGAGACCTGGTCGGTCATGCCCGTCGTGGCCAGCCCGAAGACGAACTGCCGGCAGTAGGAGTTGAGACCGAGAAGGGCAAGGACGCTCAGGGCGAGCATCCAGAGGTAATAGCGCCAATCGCCGACGAAGCTCAGGCGGAAGCAGCGGACGAGAAAGACCAGGTACATCCTCACGGTCTCGCCTCCGGTCCGGGGGAGGTGGCCAGCGGCGGCAGCTCGGGCGTCGCCGAGGAGGCGGCGTCGGAGGAGTGGAGGTTGGCGCTCGGGTAGCGCTCGTCGAAGTAATAGAAGAAGCGTGGCAGCGTGCCGACCTCTTCCTTCAGGACGAAGACGCGCTTCGTGCGGAGGATCTGCGAGACCTCGCTCGTTGGGTCGAGGACATTGCCGAACTTGCGGGCGCCGGTGGGGCAGACCTCAAGGCATGCGGGCAGCCGGCCCTCGCGCGTTCGATGCAGGCAGAAGTGGCACTTCTCCATGACGCCGCGCGGTCGCGGGCGATTGGAGAGGTAGGACATCTCCGGGTTGAGCTCCTCGGCCGGAAGATTCGGCTCGGCGAAGTTGAATCGACGAGCCCAGTAGGGACACGCCGCTTCGCAGTACCGGCACCCGATGCACCAGTCGTAGTCGATCACGACCACGCCGTCGGGTTCCTTCCACGTCGCCTCGACCGGGCAGACCTTCACGCAGGGCGGGTTGGCGCACTGGTGGCACTGGATCGGCATGTAGAAGTGGTCGGCGTCGGGGACCTTCGGCCGCTCGTAGTGATGGTTGCCCTTCTCAAGATCCAGCGTGCCGCGCGGCATCTCGACCACGCGGATGTACTGGATCTGCGGCGAGCGGCTTTGGTTGTTCTCGGCGACGCAGGCGTAGACGCACTTGCGGCAGCCGATGCAGCGGCTGAGGTTCAGGGCGTAGGCGAACTCGACGCCGGCCTGCGGCTTGATGTCGCGGATGTGCGGCCGAACGTGATAGCGCTTCTCGACCGCGGCGCGAATGCGCTCGAGCGCCGCCTCCATCTCCTCCGGCGTCATTTCCTTGTAGTGCTTCTGGAGGAACTGCTCGGGGCTGGCGATGTCCTCGGCCTTGAGATTTCGAAGCGGGCTCAGCGCGGCGGCGAAGGCCGCAAGTCCGCCGGCGCCGGCGACGGCGGTGCGCAGGAAATTGCGACGCGTCGTCGGAGCTCCGGAGTGCGGCGAGCGATATACGTCGGCGGAGGGACCATCCCAGATGCGAACGCCTCCTCCGGGCCCCTTGGGTTCGTTGCGCCCGCTCATGGGAGATGCTCCCTGGATTTCTCCGTGGTGCTCTGCGAGGTTTCCGGCGTCGCTTCGGAAGCGGGGGACGCGGGCTTCGCCCCGTCCTTCGCCTCTTCCTGAGAGGCCGGCTCATGCTCGGCGCCGCCCGCGGCCTCGTGTTCGTTCGCGCGACGCATCAGCGGCGAGCGATGTCCACCCTCCTCGCCTTCCGGCCTCGGCGACTGGTCGCCCATTCGCAGCGTGTTCGGAGCCGGCAGGGGAACGTACCTGGGGTACGCAGGGGAGTGCGGATCGTGGCATTCGTTGCATGCCAATCGAACCTGGCGACCGCTCGCGGCATCCCACGAGCCCATGGTCTTTCCATGCATGCCCAGCTCCCAATCGCGATAGACCGTGCCGTGGCATTCGCTGCAGAGCTGCGGGACCTGGTCGAAACTCAGCGAGGTGCCGTCGTAGCGCACGAGCACGCCGCGATTGCGGCGATCGTGACAGTTGAAGCAGCGGGTGTTCTGTCCGTGCCGGAGAACGACATTCGTGTGCTGGGTCAGGATTCGGCGTTCGACCGGCGGTGAATCGAAGAAACGGTGGCACTCCATGCACCGGAGGGCGAAGCTGCCGACGTGAATCGCGGCCGGCTCGCCGACCACCGTGCGTCGGGCGCCGGGGACGATCTGATCACGGTGAACGTCAGCGGCATCGGCGACGGGGCCGATGTCACCGGGCGGCGCGAGAAACGCGAACCAGCCAGCCAGCGCACAAAAGACCAGCGCAACGACCCACGGCGCGAGTGACGTGAGGGCGTTCTCCCGTTCATTCACGGGTCCACCCCCGGCACCGCGGACGCGCCGTGCTTTGCATCGACGCGGTACTCGCTGGATCGAACGCCGGTCACCATCGCTGGGGGCACAGCAAAGTTGAGGCCACGATGCAACGGGACGCGTTGGGTAAGCGACGAGCACGCGATTCGATTGAATCTCCGCGACGATCGAGGTCTGGCTGATGAGGTCGTGGCGGCGGAGCTGGAGCGACTTCCCCCGTCGCTCTTCTCATCGGCGAGAAGGCTCGGGCCGTCGTTTTCCATCACTCGGGATTCTTCGTATGGATTCGCCGCGCGAGCTCGCGCTTCATGGATCGACCGAGCTCGATCGTTGTGCATTCACGACTTGCGCGCCATCCGTTCATCGCATGCCCTCGATCATGTGCCTGTCCACCATCGAGATCGCTTCCGTTGATGCCCCATGAATTCACGCGAAGCGACCCATGGCACGGCGTGTGCGATGGTCGGCGATGAATCTCAAGCGGCACTGGGTCGCGTTCGCGCTGCCCGTGGTGATCTGCGGCGTTGCGGCGTGGGCGATCGCTGTTGGCATCGCGTACGGGCAGGTGGAGCCACCGCCCGCCGCGAACCCCTCCGACCCCGCTGGTCAGGTCTCGAAGACCTGCGCCAAGGAATGCCACAAGGAGATCACCCATCGCAAGAGCCTGCACCGCCCGGCGCAGGACAACTGCGAATCCTGTCACGTGCAGGGAAATCCCGAGGAGCACAAGTTCTTCCTCGTCACCAAGACGAAGGAGGAGCTCTGTCGGAAGTGCCACACGTTGCCGCACCAGAACGTCGAGCACCCGCCCGTTCGCGACGGCAAGTGCTTCGAATGCCATGACCCGCACGGCTCGGAGTACCCGCACCTTCTGCGGGCCGATCCGCGACGGGAATTGTGCACGCGCTGCCATAGCCAAACCGTGGGCCAGTCGAAGTTTGTGCATGGTCCCGTGGCCTTCGGCGCCTGCGTGATCTGCCACCGGCCGCACGGTTCCTCCGAGCCGAAACTCCTCTCCGCTCCGCCGCGGGAGATGTGCCTGACCTGCCATCCCGAAGTGCAGGGGAAGACCGGAACCCACGGTCACAAGGCGCTCGAGGAGGGCTGCACCCGCTGCCACGACGCCCACGCCTCCGACCACAAGTACCAGCTTCGCGAGGTCGCGCCCAAGCTCTGCCTTCAGTGCCACGAAGAGAAGATGCACACGATGATTGGCAGCGCGAAGACCGTGCATGGCGCGCTGACGGTCGAAGGTGGCTGCTCGGTCTGCCACTCGCCCCACTATTCGGCATTGCCGGGGCTGCAGCGCGGGACGCAGCCGGGCATCTGTCTTGAGTGCCACAATCAGCCGACCAAGACTGCTGACGGCACGACGCTCACCAACATCGGCGAACTTCTGGCGACGAATCCCGACCACCACGGGCCGATTCGCGAAGGGGCCTGCACCGCGTGCCACAACCCGCACGCCGGCGATCGGTTCCGCCTGCTGGTCCAGGACTATCCGCAGGAGTTCTACGCTCCGTTCAAGATCGAGAACTTCCAGCTCTGCTTCTCCTGCCACATCGCTGACCTCGTCCTCAAGCAGAACGGTCGCGGCCTCACCCAGTTCCGCAACGGCGAGAAGAACCTCCACTTCGTGCATGTCAATCAGCAGAAGGGCCGTACCTGCCGATCCTGCCATGAAGTGCATGCGTCGAAGCGGGCCTCGCACATCCGCGAGGCAGTGCCGTTCGGCTCCTCAGGCTGGATGCTTGAGATCAACTTCCAGCCCAACGCCGAGGGCGGCTCCTGTGCGCCGGGCTGCCACACCCAGAAGTCCTATGTGCGAGGTGACTCGGTGAAGGTCACCGCTCCGTCGCCCCAGATGAAGCCAGCGGCGACCGCGCCCGTCGCACCCAATGGGGAAGCCAAGCCATGATGCATCGTCTGCAACCTCTCGTGCGTGCGATTGTCGCGGTTGTCGCCTTCGGCGCCGCCCATCTCGCCGCGGCGCTGCCTCCCCGCGGCAGTGACGCACCGCCCATCGCCCTCACGGCGCTGGACGGAAAGGCGGTGAGCTCCGCCGACTTCGCGAATCGTCCGATGGTGCTCCTCTTCGGCGAGCTGAATCACGACGGCGTGAAACGTGCGTCGGCGGATCTCCTGGCGGTGCTGGCCGAGTCGAAGGTCGCGGCGGAGAAGCCGGTGGCGATGCTCATCATCGCCCAGGAAGCGCCCCCCGAGAAGCTGAAGGAGGAAGCGGCCGCGGGCGCCTTCCCGTCGATCATCCTGCAAGACACGAAGCGCGACGCCTTTGCCGCGTACCACATCATGATCGTGCCCTCGGTGGTCGTGATCGACACCAAGGGCAAGGTCGTCCACGCCATGCCCGGCTTCCTCCCGCGCTTCCGGGAGATCATCGCCGAGGCAATTCTCGTGGCTGCCGGAAAGAAGACCGAGGCGGACCTCGATCGTGTGCTTGACCCGACCAAGGCCACCGCCGAGGCGCCAAGCGAGCGAGTCGTTCGGCTGGTCAATCTCGGTCGGCAACTGACCCAACACGGGCTCTACGAGATGGCCCAAGCCCGCTTCACCGAAGCGCTTGCCGCCGAGCCCGGCAATGTCGCCGCCCAGCTTGGCCTCGCGGAACTCCTGATGAAGCAGGACCGCTTGGCCGATGCCGAGCCGCTCTATCGCGAAATGCTGACGCGGCATCCCGACTCGAATGACGCGGCCCTGGGCATGGCGGCGTTGCAGATCCGTCGGGCGACCGGCGATGACATCGCCAAGGCGGAGGCGACACTCAAGGAGCAGCTCAGCAAGGACATGAAGGTCGCAAGGACCCACTATCTGATGGGACAGATCTACGAGAAGCGAGGCGAGCTTCCGCAGGCGGTTGCGTCGTACCGAAGGGCGGCAGAGCTGGCGATGGATGGCATCGCCCCGCCGGTCGGGACGATCACGCCCGCGGGCGGCTGAGGCGCTGGCGTTCGCGATCGAGTGCCGTTGGCCTTCTCACTCTTGGGAAACGGTCGACCGGGACTTCCCGCCCACGGCAGGCCAAGCGCGGTGATGCCGGCGCTGAACGCGCGCCGGGCGGCGCTGCCGCGATCTTCGCCATGCCGTGTTTCCGCTGAGAGCCTCGATTGCAAGGGCTCCCGGGCGGTTCTCGGGAGTGCGTCGTTCTATCCGGGGAGTTTTCCCCGTGATCCCCGAAGCCTGGGCTGCGAATGGCCCAGCGTTTGTTAGGAGCGAGTCGTGCTGCGGAAACGCCTGCTCTTCCTGTTCGGGTGCATCGTCGCCCTCCTCCTCGTGATGGGGGTCGGGGTCGTGCTGCTGCTTCAGAACGTGATCGGGCAACTGAACAACGTCAGCTCGGACACGATCACGGGCGTCGCCGCTGTGAGTGCGATGCAGGTGAGCGTCGGGACGCTGCGAAACGAGCTCGACCTGATCGCCGACTTTGACCAGCCGATCGACCCAAGTCGCTGGGATCAGATGGTCGGGGGAATCGCCAAGGACCTCACCGAGTTGCGGGGGATCGGAAACCTCGGCAGCGTCGCCAATCAGGGACGAACCGAGATTGCTGGGTATTTCGAGCAGGTGTCCGGGGCCCGCCCCGGGCTCACCGGTGAGAGTTCACCCGAGCGGGTGGTCGCTCACTCCGTGGCCACCAAGGGTCTGGAAGCAATCCGCAACCACCTCGACACGATTCAGACGGCCCTTCGCTCCCACACCGAGGAGAACCTGCGAACCGCGATCGGCGGGCTCCAGACGCTGGCTCTCTGGCTCGGCCTTGGCTTTGTGGTGGTGCTGAACGTCTCCGTGATCTTCCTCTCCCGCATCGCCGGGATGATCCTGAAGCCGATTGAGTGCCTCGTGCAGGCGAGCCGCCGGCTGGCCCGTGAGGAGTTCGACCATCGCGTCGAAGTCGTCGGCCCCGATGAATTTGGCGAGCTTGCCAGGGCCTACAACGGCCTTGCCGAGCAGCTTCAGGCCAATGAGCAGCGGAAGATCGAGACGCTCTACCAAGTCGCGCGCACGCTGAATCACGAACTCAATAATGCGATCGCGATCATCCAGCTTCAGCTCGCGCTGGCCACGCGCGGCGCCAACGCTGGGGCGCTGGAAGCGAATCGACTGCGGGAGATCCAGGCGGCCCTGTCCAGGATGACGGGAACGGTCGCGGCACTGACTCGGGTCCGGCGCATCGTCTTGACCGATTACCTCAGTGGGGTCAAGATGTTGGACTTGGAGGCATCGGTGGCCGAGTCCCCGCCGGAAGCCCCGCCTGTATCGCCGGTGGGCACTCCATCGGTCGGGTCACCGGCAGGGCCCCCCTTGGCAACCCGATCCAGTGATCCATGATCTCCCGATTCGACCCAGTCGGTGACAGCGATCTCCTGATGAGGGAGATGCGCCGACTGGTCGAACTCCGCTGGTTCGCCGGCATCTCTGTGGTCTTGGCGGCGATTGCGGGGAAGTCGGTGTGGCCCGATCCCAAGGCGTGGATCGAGGGCATCGCCCTCGGCGTCGTCGTCTTGGCCTACAACGCCTGCTTCTGGGCGTTGCTCGGTCGCCAATTCCAGCAGCGACTGATCCCGTTCGGGATGGCGTGGATTCAGATCGTGCTCGATCTCTTCTGCCTGGCCCTCGCGACGGTGGCCACGGGTGGTTTGCATGGGCCGATACTCGGGTTCTTCGTCCTCCACATGGTGCTGAGCAGCATGTTGCTCTCGTCCATGCAGAGCTATCTGGTGGCAGGACTCTCGGCGGCGTTCGTGCTGGCGGGCTTGGCGATTGCGGGCCAGTGGCCCCATCACGTCGACGAGCTGGTCCTGCTCGTCGGATGGATCTCAGTCCTTCTGCTCACGTCGTTTCTCGCCGGCCGCATCACCGATGACCTTCGCGACCGCGAGGCGGCGCTGCGTAGCCAGCACGAACAGCTCCGGGCCATCCTCGATACGGCGGTCGAGGGGATCATCACCATCAGCCACGAGGGGGTCATGCTCTCGGCCAACACCGCCGCCGAGCGGATCTTCGGCTATGAGCCGGGTGACATGATTGGCCGCCGCGTCAACGAGATCATGCCCGAGCCCGACCGCAGCCGGCACGACGAGTACATCAAGGCCTATCGCACGACCCGTCAGCCGAAGATCATCGGCATCGGGCGCGAGGTCGTCGGGCAAAGACGGGACGGCAGCCTGGTGCCGATTGACCTGTCCGTCAGCGAGGTGAAGCTCGCCGACCGGACCATGTACACCGGCATCCTTCGGGACATCACGGAGCGAAAGAGGGCCGAGGGCGAGATCCTGAGCATGAATCAGGCCCTGCAGCGCCACCAGCAGGCGCTGATTCAGAGCGAGAAAATGGTCGCGATTGGGCCAGATGGCCGCCGGCATCGTGCACGAGATCGGCAATCCGCTGGCGAGCATGGACAGCCTGCTGCAGCTCGTCGAGCGCCACCCCGCACGCCTCACCGAGTCCACGGCCTCGACGCTGCGCGAGCAGGTGGCGAGGATCCACCGGATCGTCCACCAGCTCACGGACTTCGCCCATCCGAACGAGACGGCCTGGGACGTGAAGAGCGTGAACGAGCTGGTCGATTCGACGCTCGACATGATGCGCTTCGATCGGCGTCTCAAGCGCGTGACGGTCGAACGGGGATTGGCCTCGGATGCGGGCGACGTTCGGGTCATGCCCCATGCCTTCCAGCAGGTCCTCGTCAACATGATCGTCAACGCCGTCGATGCGATGGCGGAAGTTCCCTCACCGCGGCTGGTGCTCGCGACCTCGCGCCGCGGGGACTTGTGCGCGATCGAGGTACAGGACAACGGCCACGGCATCGCTGCCGAGCATTTGCCCCATGTCTTCGAGCCGTTCTTCACGACCAAGCCCATCGGCCGGGGGACGGGGCTGGGCCTCTCCATCAGCTATTCGGTGATTCAGCGGCACGGGGGCGACTGCGAAATAGAGAGTCGGATCGGCACGGGCACGACCTTTCGAATCCTCCTGCCCCGAGTTACGGCGGAGGCCTAACGCCGATTCCAGTTCCGGACTCGGGAATGATTTCCGCTGCGGATTCCATGATTTGAGAAGACCTGATGCCGCAACGACTTTCAACGCGTCGTAACGCGGCTCGCACCGCGGCACAATTCGTGCTAGAAGAGTGGCCCGCGGGGATTCCCGCCGGGTTCAAGCTGACTGCGTTGCCTCTCCGCCCGCTGGATGCGTGACGGACGAAACGGCTCCCAGCGGCTTGACGGAGGCAGTATCGGAATGCTCAACGCCGCGTGGCAGTGGTTCCGCAAGCACCTGAAGCGGAACGTCTCGATTCTCGTCGTCCTCTTCTGCGGCGTCTCGTTCGCCGCCGTCGAATGGACCAGCACACCCCGCTTCTGTGGCACGACGTGCCACATCATGGACTCCTATTACGTCTCCTGGCAGGCCTCCTCCCATCGGCAGGTCGCGTGCGTCGAGTGCCACATTCCGCCCGGGGCGATGAGCTACTTCGAGGCCAAGCTGAATGGACTCGGGCAGGTCGTCGACGACGTGCTGAACCGGACGTCGACGAAGCCGTCGGCGTCGGTGAGCGACTTCGCCTGTCTTCGCTCGGGCTGCCACGTGACCGAGAAGCTCGGCAAGGTCGAGCAGACCGAGAAGCGGCGCTACAAGTTCGATCACACCAAGCACCTGGACATTGAGTACAAGGGCCTGCCCCTTCGCTGCACGACCTGCCACTCGCACGTCAAGGGCGAGAACCACTTCGAGGTCAACACCAACATTTGCGTGAACTGCCACCTGCTGGAGCCGCTGCCGGCGAAGAAGTTGGCGGAACTCAATCTGCACGCGTTCCCGAAGATCCCGGCGAGCACGCCGCTCAACGCAGGCGTCGTCGCCGCCGCGACCGGCGCCGGCGAGGATCCGCCGTCCGCGCCGAAGGCGGCGGCGCCCGACGCGCCGGCCCCGGCCGACAAGAAGCCCCTGGTCGCGCCGACCGCGTGCACCACCTGCCACGACGCGCCGAACAAGCCCTTCAAGTACCAGGGGCTGACCATCGACCACAGCGAGTACCTGCGATTCGGCTCGCAATGCAGCTCCTGCCACAAGAACGCGACGCTCCAGCCTCCGCCGATCGAGAGCGGCCAGTGCCTCGAGTGCCACGAGTTCGGCCGCGAGCGCTTCACCAACGTCGAGGACATGCACCGCGTGCACGCCACCGGCGGTCACAAGGTCGAGTGCTTCAGCTGCCACGGCGTGATCCGCCACGGCCCCGAGGCCCAGGTCGCGGTGCTTCAGGAGTTCGATTGCCAGAAGTGCCATCAGGGCCAGCACATGGTCCAGCGGAATGCCTACGCGACGGCCCACGTGGCCGAGCACGCCGACGGCACGCCGAACCCCGACGACGATGCCGTGAGCCCGATGTTCCTGGTGCACGTCGACTGCACCGGCTGCCACATCAAGCCCAGCCCGCTCAGCATGAAGCCCACCAGCGGAGCGACCGTGAACAAGGCCGTCCCCGAGGCATGCGACAAGTGCCACCAGCCGGGCTTCGGTGCGAAACTCGTTCCGAACTGGCAGAAGGCGACGCACGCGATGTTTGACGGTGTACAGGCCCTTCTGCCGACGAGTGAGAATCCGTGGGCCAATGGCGACCCGGCCGCGATGCGCCTCGTCGACGAGGCGAAGAAGCTCCTTGAGCTCGTCCGCGTCGACAACAGCTGGGGTGTCCACAATCCCCGCTACACCGAGCAGCTTCTGGATCAGGCCCGGGACAAGGTCGTGAAGGCCCGCGATCTCAGCAAGTCGCAGGAGACGAAGCAGAAGTGAGAGCCGCCACACTCATCGTGCTCCTGCTCGCCGGGAGCGTGGCCGCCGCAGTGGCGACGGCTTCATCCACGCAATCCTCGCCTCCGCCAACGCCTCCCGCCGAGACCGCCCCGGCCAAGGGTGATCCGGCGAGCCAGGTGAATCCCGCCGTGCCACCCACGACGCGGACGCACGACTGCACCACGAGCGGCTGCCACTCGAAGCAGGTCGAGTTTGCGTTTCTCCATGCGCCGGTGGCTGCGGGCGCATGCGACGTCTGTCACCGGTACGACGACGAGACAAAGCACACGTTCACGCTTCGGCGCGAGGGCGCTGCGCTCTGCAGCTTCTGTCACATCGGCAAGGTGGACACCGGCGGGCTCCATGTGCACAAGCCGGTCGAGGAGGGCAAGTGCACGGGATGCCATTCGCCGCACGGCTCGACGCAGCGCCGTCTCATCAACGCGCCGACCACGAGCCAGATGTGCCTGGGCTGCCACGCGAGTCTTCTCGAGGGGCGTCCGCACGTTCACTCGCCGATCGCCAAGGGCGATTGCCTCGGTTGCCACAAGGCCCACTCATCGGTGCTTCCGAAGCTGATGGTGGCAGAGGGGCGAGAGCTCTGTCTCGGCTGCCATTCGAACGTCGGGCACCCGGGCGTCGCGTCGGGGGCCTCGAGCGCCGTCTCGGACAGCCCGCGCGTGCTCGCGAGCGGTGATCACGCCGTGGCGGATGCATCGCTTCCGGCGTCAGCGCCGCCGACCGCCGGCGCCACACCTCCCGTCGCCGACCCGCGTCCGACGCCGGCCGAGGCAATGACCGTGCACAAGCCCTTCGAGGGCGAGTGCACGCAATGCCACGAGCAGCACGCGTCGAAGGAGCCGAGTCTCCTCAAGCAGAGCGTCGGTGAGCTCTGCACCTCCTGCCATGAGCCGATCGCCAAGCAGATCGCCGGCGCCAACGTCAAGCACTCCGCGGTCTCGGTTGACCGGGCATGCCTCAACTGCCACGCCCCGCACACCAGCATCGACAGCAAGCTCCTCCGCTCCGTGTCGACGAAGCTCTGCCTCGAGTGCCACAACAAGCCGATCAAGAAGGCCGACGGCAAGATGATCGAGAGCGTCGCGAAGATGTCGGCCAAGGGCCAGCAGCTTCACGGTCCCGTCAAGGAAGGCGACTGCAGCAGTTGCCATGAGGTCCACGGCGGCGCCCATCGCGCTCTCCTGATCAAGCCCTACTCCGAGACCTTCTACCAGCCCTTCGACAACGACGCCTATGCCCTCTGCTTCTCCTGCCACAAGCGCGAGCTTGCGACGGAGCAGTCGACGACCACGATGACCGGCTTCCGCAACGGCGACCAGAACCTGCACTACGTGCACGTCATCGCCCAGGGCGAGGCCGGCCGAAGCTGCCGCGTCTGTCACGACACGCACTCGGCCATCAACGATCGCCAGGTGCGCGAGACGACCAAGTTCGGCGAGTGGGACATCCCGCTTCGCTTCACCAAGCTCGAGACCGGCGGTTCCTGTGCGGCCGGTTGCCACCAGGCCCGGACGTACGATCGGATCAAGGCCGTCCCGAAGCCCGAGCCGCTCGGTCGTCCCTACGCCCCGGCGCCCGCCGCGCCGGCGAAGTGACATCCGATTGAAGCGGTCCGTAGCGCCCTCGGGGCGCAGACTCCCTCTGGCGCGACAGGCGGTTGCGTGCCTCCCCGCGCGCGGTGTGCAAAAACGATCCGTATGACGACCAGCGAGCCGCGCGGCCGACGGGACCTCGACCTCGCGAACAGCGTCGCCGGCGTGCGCTCCGCCGGTCCCGTCAGTAGCTCATGTTGTTGTGCGTCTCGCCGTGGCAGGTCAGCGTGCACGTGCCGTGGTTGACGCCGGTGTCGACGAACTTCAGCTGCCCGTTGTAGGCGTGCACGATCGACGTGTCGAAGTTGATGAGGTTCGAGTTGTTAGTCAGCGTGCCCTGGGCGCTCGAGATGCCGTGCGCGTCATGGCATGCCGAGCAGGGGGTGTGCTCCTCGACGACGTGCTTCTTGTGTTCCTTGAAGGTCTTGTCGGAGAGGATCCCGTTGGTGCCGGTGCGGTTGTGGCAGCGGTAGCAGAGCGCGTAGTTGGTCGCGTTCTCCGTCGTGAAGTCGGCCGTCACATAGCGGGCGATGAGGAGCGGCGACTCGTTCGAGCCGTGCACGCCGTTCGGCCCGGCGCCGCCGGCCTTCACGCCGGTGCTCGAGTTGTGGCAGTCGGAGCAATACATCACGCTTGCGGTCGTCCACGGCGCCTTGAGGCTCGGGACGCTCGTGTTCGCCCCCGGCCCCTCGACCGGGTGACGGGAGATCGCGTTCATCGCGAACTCGAGCCGAGTGTTGAGCTGGACGATCTTGCGCGGAATCGGCGGGTTCGCGATGGCGCTCTGGTCCGCATGGCACTTGAAGCAGACTTCGTACTCGTTCTGCGCCGCGGTCACGGCGGCGCCCGATGCGTTCACGCCCGACACCGCGCCCAGCGTCGCCTCGATGATCGGCGCCGAGGCCGTCCCCGTCTTCATCGTGTGCGGTTCGTGGCAGTCGGCGCAGGTCGCATGGGTGTAGAGCGGGAGCGGGGGATCGACGGGGCTCTGCGTGTCGTGGGTGCTGACCTTGTTCAGTTCGCCGAGGATGTTCTTCGCTCCCGGATGCGCGCCGTCATGGCATCCGGTGCACGTCGACGAGATGCGGTCGTGGTTCAGGAGATAGGGACCGCTGGGCGAGGAGTGCGTCTTGTGGCAGGAGACGCAGTTGGTGTGCGAGTTGATCGTCGTCGTGACGATGTGGTGGCAACTCACGCACATCGCGGAGTTCAGGTTCCCCATCGTGAGGAAGTCGCCGAAGACGTTGTTGTGGGCGTCATGGCAGGTCGTGCACTGCAGCTCCTGATTCGCGTCGAGCTTCAGTGCCGCCGGCAGGCCCGCGGGCTGGACGAGCTTCGGGTCCTTTTGGGCCAGCGCCGTGTTGAAGGGGAACGAGATCGGGTGGTCGTCCGAAAGATCGGTGCCGAGATTGCTCGCCCCGGGCGGCAGCACGGTGACGCCCGCGGCCATCTGGATCACCTGGTCGCGCGAGAAGACGCTGCCCAGGGCAATCGTTCCGTCATGGCAGGAGAGGCAGAGTTTCGACGCGCCCGTCGGCTGGCCCGGCTGGGCGTCCAGCGATCGGCTGGTGTAGACGGTGTAGGAACTCGTCGGCAGGGCGCGGTTCCAGAGCGGCTTGATCGGCATCGCGTTGTGCGGCGTGTGGCAGAAGATGCAGATCTCCTGCTCGCTCACCGCCCGAATCGTGCCCGGCCCCATCGCCGAGAGGTTGTGCGGGCTGTCCAGGACGCTTTGCATCTGCGCGGCGGCGCTCGA
Organism: Phycisphaerales bacterium; assembly: GCA_044220875.1. Lineage (GTDB taxonomy): Bacteria > Planctomycetota > Phycisphaerae > Phycisphaerales > SM1A02 > JAEUIT01. The sequence goes on from JBGAQH010000006.1 coordinate 224,410, forward strand.
CGCAAGAGAGCCGGTAACGAGCACGGCTGCGATGGTCTGGAACGGCTTCATGGGCGTATCTCGGGAGTGGCGTCGGTGCCGGTCGCCGACGCGCTGTCGCGGCGTGCCTGTGAGAGGAAATCGAAGACCTGCACGCGTCGGTTGTAGGAATCGGCAATCCAGATGCGGTCGTTGAGGTCAATGAAGATCCCGGCGGGGATCCAGAACTGGCCGGGGCCGGTGCCTTCCTCGCCGAAACTCATGAGGAGCGTCCCGTCGGGGTCGAAGAGCTGCACCGCCTCGAAGTGCGAGTCCACGACATAGACGTGATTCTCGCTGTCAACCGCGATCCCCTTGGGCTGCGAAAAGTAGCCGGGCATGTCGCCGAGTCGCCCGATCTGACGCAGGGGCTTCAGCTCGAGATCAAAGACCTGCACGCGGAAGTTGAGGGTATCGCTGACGAAGAGCCGGCCCGTGTGATCAAGGGCGACATTCGTCGGATAGTTGAATTCGCCGAGGGCCGAACCGCGCTGGCCGATCGCCGCGATCAGCGTGCCGTCGAGGGAGAGGACGATCACCTGGTGCAGTCCGCTGTCGGCGACGAGAAGGCGGTCGTGAGCGCTGTCGTAGGCGATGCCGCAGGGGCGCTTGAGCGAGCCGTGTCCGATCTCGCCGAGACAATGGCCGGTCGCGTCGAAGAGGAAGATGACGGCGGCCACCGAGTCCGAGACGAAGATGCGCCCCGCAGCGTCGGCGGCGATGCCGACCGGCTGTCCGAAGCCCTGCCCCTTGCCGTCGGGGCTCGGCTTCCACTGGGCGTAGGCCCGCGACTCGAGGTCGAACACGTGCACGAGCTGCGAGTTGCTGTCGCAGACGAAGACGCGATGCCCGCTCGTGCAGATCGAGTAGGGCGAGAGCATCGAGTTGGTCGAGTTCTGGCCGAAGAGCGCCTCGCCGAGACTGGTCAGCGGCGACTTCGCCGGCTTCAGGTCCGCCTCGTTGCTGAGCGTGCCGACGAAGGTGATGCGGGGCTCATCCGGCGGCGGCGGAAAGAACTTCGGCTCGGCCAGCGGCGGAAAGACCGGACCCGCGGGATGGGCGCAGCCGACAAGCGTGGCGCAGGCCGCGGCCAGTCCCCAGCGCATCGCGCCGCGGAGCGATCGGGTCAGGGGACGAGGCGCGGGAAGAGCGATGGATGCCACGGTGGTTGCCACGTCAGAATTCTCTCCGAAGGGCCAGTTGCACCGTCAGGTAGCTCGTGTCGTCGGCATTCGAGTTCACGAAGGAATTGTGTACGGAGGCGGTGACGCTTGTCTGGCGATATCGCCAGAAGATCTCGAAAGTCTGATCAAACGCTTCCACCGTGCTCGAGGGGTCCTCGGTCTCGTTGCGCCACGTCGCGGTCAGGGCGAACGAGAGCGTCTGATCGATGCGCTGCGTCCAGCGGCCCTTGACCGTGGCGATCGTCGTCGTCGTGCTCTCGGTGGTCCGATCGATCATGTCGTAGTTTGCGGTCGCATCGAGTGCCGTGCCGACGCCGAGCGGCAGCCGATACTGGGCATTGAGTCGAGTCGCCTCGTAGGGCGAGAGCGAGCTGTCGTGCCACTGCTCCTCGGCGGAAAGAAGGAGGTAGCCGATCCGGTAGTCGGCGCCGAGGGTGATGTCTTCGACGTTGGCCGGCAGGATGACGTCGGGGGACTTCGACTTGCGATCCTGGTCCTGATGGAGATAGCGCATGTAGACGCCGAGGCCGGCGACGAAGCTCTCCTCGAAGTCATATCGAACGGAGCCGCTGGCGGTGAAGGTCGTCGTGTCCGCCGCGGGCTCCGGACCGATCTCGTAATCGACGAGGACGGCCTGCCCGTCGGCGATCGAGCCGCCGAGAATGCGCGTGATCTGGATGCGGTCGGGGAAGACCTGGACCGTGTAGTCGATGCCCTCGACGTAGGTGATGAAGCCCGTCGAGTCCGTCACGACGATCGAACTCGCGGTGATGTTCTGCCGCTGGATGAGGACGCGTCCGCTCGCGGGGAAGGCGTGTGGCTCATCGAGGATCGTGAGCGGGGTGCCTCGCTCGCCATCAGCGCGGTAGTCGAGGCCGACGCCCGCCGAGGCGCTCAGCTCGCCGAGGGGAACGAGCTTCCGGTAGTCGAAGTCGAGGTTCGTGAAGACCTGGTTGCTGATGAAACTCTGGTCCGGCATCTGGAGCCGGCTGCCGCCGAGGTCAAAGCTCGTCCAGAGGCTTTCGAAGAGCTTGTGCCGGAACCCGGCGCTGCCGTGCTGAAAGATCTGGTCGTCTTCGTTGAGCTTTGACCAGTCGACGCCGTAGTTGTAGAGCGTCTCGAATCGCGGGGTGTGCCGGAGCCGGAGCGCCTCGTCGAGGCGCAGTCGGCTCATGTCGATCTCGCCCGACTCGTTGTAGCCGAAGAACGTCGAGCGAAGCTGGTGCTCGTCGTTGTCGCCGAAGTTCAGCTCGTGCGTTCCGATGGCGTGTTGCCGGAGGAACGTGTTGTTTTGCCGAAGGTCGCCCGTCTCCGTGACATTGTCGAGCGTGTAGTCCCAGGTGACCTGCTGGCTGGTCGTGGGGCGCCACGTCGAGAGCCACTCGAACGTGTCCTGCGTGATCGCGAAGTTCGCGTCGTTGAGGTGGCTGGTCTGCTCTTCCGTCCGGTGGAAGTAGTGCAGCGACGTCGGGAAGGTCGCCGACCGCAGGTCCGTCTGGATGCCCGACTCCGTCACCAGGCTGTCGAGCGTGTCGCCGAACTGCTGATTCAGGTAGTCGTGGTTGCGGTGCGAGTAGATCGTCGTGGGGAAGTCGGACGTCTGGAGCAGGACGCCGCTGACGTCGTACTCGTCGATCGTCTCGATCGGCCGCTCGCGGCGGCCCGTCGATTGGCTGTCGATGAACTGCTGGCCCAAGCCGAAGGTGCCGGCCAGGTTCAGGTCGAAGAAGTTGGGGTGGCCGATGTAGCCCTTCGTCCACGCGCTGCCGGTCGCGCGAAACTCGCGGAGCAGGTCGCGGCGCCGGCCCGTCGTGGGCGATCGCACCTTGGTCTCCTCCGCGCGGCCGAGGAAGTCCATCGCGAAATGGATTGGCTCAAGCTTGAATCCCTCCCACGTATCCTCGGTGCTGACGATCACCGGACCTTCGTCGGCGCTCTGGGCATAGGCGGGCAACGCGACAGGCAACCAGGCTGCAATCGCCATCGGGACACCAGTGCATATTCGTCCGGTGCGGGGCTGCATGCGCTAGGTGCCGGGCGGACTCGCGACGGGTGATGGGGGACTTGGGTCTGACGGCGATCCCGATGGCTGCGCGGGAGCGGGCTCTGCCGCGGGAGGCTTGGCATCCGCCGGGTTTGGCGCCGGGTTTGGCGCCGGGTTTGGCGCCGGGTTTGGCGCCGGGTTTGGCGTCGCAGTCGGCTGCGGAACCACGTTCATCCATCCATCACGCAAGAAGAATCGCTCTGGGCCACCGTGGCCAGAATGGCACTCGAGGCAGTCGCGGTTCAGGTCCTGATGGACCGGAGCGGGGGGATTGCCGAAGCTGACCTTCGAGTGGCACTGCAAGCAGAGCTTGGGAGCAGTGCTCTTCAGCAGGTGTTTGATCGTTGATTCATGCGGACTGTGGCAGTAGACGCACGCCCCTGCGGCGACCGCGCCGTGCATCTTGGCGTGCTCGTTGGCGATCGCCGCGTGGCACTTGAAGCAGATGTCAGGTCGGACCTGCCGGGCCTCTTCGCCGGAGAGGTTCTGATGGCACTCCCAGCACTTGTTGTTGGCGAAGGGCGGATGGGCATAGACCGTACCCCCGGTCGCCTTCGCAAACTGAAGGGCGTCGGCACTCGTCTTCACGAGCGACGGATCCGGAACGCCATCGAAGAAGAAGCTCAGCAACTTGTGATCGCGCTCAACGCTGCAGCCAGTCCAAATGATCGCCACGGCGACTGGCCCCCACAGGGCAATCGTGGCGATCGAGCGGTGCGTGCTGCGGACGAGGCGTTCCCGGGCGATGGCCGAGCTCCTTCGACTATTGCTTCGGCTGGGCCGCGGGCGGCGTTGCGGCGGGAGGAGACGTCGTTTCCGGCGTCGCTTGCGGTGCATCGGGCGCCGGCGTCTGATCAAGCGGCTGATTCTCGAGTCCGGAGAGCGGATTCGGCTTCGCCTCGGGTGTATCGACGGGCACGGGCACCAGCGAGGCGGCGAGTTCCTTGCCGGTATGGCCGGACTTCAACTGGCCGATGCTGTATGCCGACACCTTGTTGTGGGCGAACTGGTTGGTGACGAGCACGACGAGCTGTCCATCGAAGAAGGGATGGACCTCCTTCGAGAAGAGTCCGAGGTCACCGTCGAAGATGGCGATCCCGGCGGGGAGATCCATCGCCCCCAAGTGTCGACCTCCGCCGCCAAACGAGGTCAAGAGCCTGTAGTCCTTGTCGAATACCTGGACATTCTGGAACGCAGCATCGACGACATAGACGTTTTGGTCGCGATCGATCGTGATGTGCTTGGGTTTGACGAAGTTGCCCGCAGTGTCAGATGCGGTGCCGGTGCCGATCAGGAACTTGCCGTCAGGCGAGAACTTCTGCAGGCGGCAGCGCATGAAATCGACGACATGGATATTGCCCTGGCTGTCGGTGGCGATACCGAGCGGAAGGCGGAACTGGCCGTCCTCATCGCCGACGGTACCGATCGTCGAGACCAGCGTGCCGTCGGCGCGGTTGAGCACCTCGACGACCTGCGACGCGCGGTTGCAGACGTAGATCCGATCGCCGAAGACGGCCACGCCGATCGGCTCGAACTTCTCGCGGCTGAACGCGGCGACGTAGCGCTCGTTCGGGTCGTACACGACGATACCGCGACGGGTATCGGCAACGTAGATCATGCCGTCCGGGGCAATGTCGACGTCCACCGGCTGAACGAGCTTGTACTGCCCCACCGTGCCGATGAGGCGGGTCTGGTTCTTCGCCAGATCCAATGCCATCAGGCCGGTGTTGCGAATATCGCAGATGTAGAGCCGACCGTTCTTGCTCGCGATGCCGTAGGGCTTGTTGATGTCCGCGGCGCGATCCTTCTCGTCGCCGAAGACCAGCTTGTCGAGGCCGCTCTGCTGCTTGCCGGAGATGTCGGCGCTGCTCGAAAACGACCGGAGGTATTGGATGTGCGGCTCAGCCGGAGGCGGTGGCCAGAACGCGTACAGCCGAGCGTCGCCCGGGGTGGGTTTCGCCGCCTGTCCGCCGCCGGAGCATCCGGCCAGTGCGGCAACTGCAGTCAGACAGCAGGCGAGGAACGAGGTGCGAACTGAGCAAGAAACGGGTCGGAAGCGAAGTCGACTCGGGTTCGGCTGAAGTGCAGACATGCCACCATCCTGGAGGGTTGCCGGCGCTGAGTTCCGAAAGAAACGGGGCCGGACGCATGCTTCGTTCAGTACGAGCGTCAATGCGTCCGGCCCCGCCGTGGGGGCCCGTGCGTCCGCTTCACCCGTCAGAGTGAAGCGGACGCTACCAGCGTGTGTGAGCAGCTTACTTGATGTGGCAGCTCAGGCAGACCGCCGAGGCGGAGTTGCTCATGGTCAGGAGGTGCGGGAAGCCCTTGTTGTGCGGGTTGTGGCAGGTGCCGCAGCCGACGACCTTGTAGGCCGCGCCGCCGTTGGCAACATCCACCCAGTCAGCCAGCTTCAGAGCGCTCGGGAGCGAAGCGGCGGCCTTGAAGGCGCCCGACCACCACACCGGCTGCGGGTTCGGCGGGTACTTCGCGTCAGAGCCGACCGGGTGATCGTTGGTCAGGTCGGTGCCGAGCTTCTCGGAGCCGCCGATGAAGCTGTTGCCGGTCTGGTGGCTGAAGCTATCCAAGGCGACCGTGCCGTCGTGGCACGACAGGCACATGCGGCTCTTGTAGTCGAGATCCTCTTCCGCGGTGCCCTGACCTTCGTGCATCGTGTAGGTAGCGGTGGTCAGTTCGTGGTTCCACAGGCGGGGCGAGCCAGCGAGCGAGTTGTGCGGGGTGTGGCAGGGGAGGCAGATCTGACCTTGCGACCAAGCCATGGAGCTGAAGTCGTGGGCGCTGCCGACGATTTGAGCGGAGCTGGTGGCGGTGATCAGGCCGACCGTCGCCGCTGCGAAGCCCATGAAGATTGCGCTATTCCGTGTCATTGGAGTCGTCCTTCTATTTGAGGTTCTTGCTTCGGGGTGACGGGAACCTTTGCTCAGCTCTCCATCCGTCTGACCTCGAGTGGCGAGAGAGGAATTGCAACGTTCGTGCCAATCACGGAGGCGGTCATCTCCTCGCCGGAAGGGCACAAGAACGCGGTTCTTCGCTCTCTTCCGTGTCGGCTGCTCCCACTGGTGAGAAGCGCACCTCGATCCGTTCCCGCGACTTGGATCGGCTGTAGTACCTGCCCCTCAATCGGCGACTGAAGTGCCGCAATAGGACAGCCGATCAGCTCGATTCCGGGGGACAGGTCAAGCCATCTTGGGGAGGGGAGAACGAATGAGCCATGGCGATCTCATGGGGGACATCCTTCGGGATGGGGCGTGGGGTCTGGATTCTTCAAGCCTGCTTGCGGGCGGCAAACTGACGGGCCGAGCGACGCTCGCAGGCCTGGCGATGCTCGTTTGGAGCGGCCACGGAGACACGCTTTCGGCGGCGGCTGCGGCGCCTCCGAGCGGCATCGCCCCAGCGGGCCAAGTCACGCTGGGAGCTGCATCCGAGGCGCTCGACATTCGCTGCGAGCGCTGCCACCACTTCACCTCGGGACTCACCCACCCTGTCGATATCCCCAGCTCGGCACCCGGCAACGGGCTTCCTCTCGTTGCTGGGAGAGTTGTTTGCACAACCTGTCACGACGATCGGGCCCAACGGCCCCACGGAGGTTCGCAACGGGGTCTCTCGGGAAATGACCCGATGCTTCGAATGGACTCGGTCGAGGGGCTCTGCTCCTCATGCCACCGCCCGACTTCGAGAGATCGAGCCTCGGTGCATGCCCTTGGCATCCTTCAGGCTCACCTCGATACGCCAGGATCCTCGTGGACCGGAGTCCCCAACAGCCGTCATCGGGGCGGAATCCCGACCGCCGGGCGCGGTAGTCAGGGAGTCGATGCCGAGTCCTCGGTGTGCATGACCTGCCACGACGGAACGGTGGCCGCGGACGTCGCCGTGCACATTGGCGGCGCGAGAGGCACGCGCGGCGGCGAGATGGAGGGCGCCTCGAGCCATCCGATCGGAGTCATGTACAACGCCTCCGTGGCTCGCGATGCGGTGCAGTTGCGGTCGCTCGGCTCGCTCGATCGGCGAATTCGGCTCTTCAATCAGCGAGTCGGCTGTGGTTCCTGTCACTCCGTCTTTTCGCGACAGCAGGACTTCCTTGTCTTCCCCAATGACCGCAGCGTGCTCTGCCTGAGCTGTCACCGGATGTGAGTGCCGGTTGCGCACGGAGGTTTGGGGACCATTCCCAAACCAGACACCGCTGAACGGGGCGCGCTCCCAATTCTGGGAAGCCCGGGTGGCCCACGCGCCCCAAAGACGCGCCCCAAGGTGCGGTGATGCGACCGAAGAGGGGCTCGGAGAGGCCTTTGGGCTTCCTCCGCCTCTTTGGCGTGAATTGGCATCCTTCTTGCGAACGTGGTGTGAGCGCGGTGTACCGTGCCCACCACGACAAGCCGGAAAGAAGCCATGACCCCGATTCGCATGAAGCTCATTGGTGCTGGACTGGTGATTGCCAGCGCAGCGACGTTCCTCGCCTTCTCCGGCATGCGAGATGGTTGGGTCTATTTCCTCCCCGTCGACGAGTTCGTCTCGAGCGAGGCCCGATGGGGCGAGCGAGTGAGACTGCACGGGCGCGTCGGCGAGTCCAACCTCCATGTCGAGCGAGCGGGACTCACCGCCCACTTCGACCTCTGCGGCAAGACCTCCTCGATGCCCGTCGACTACACCGGCGTGATTCCGGAGATGTTCGACGCCGGGCGCGACGTGGTGGTCGAAGGTCGGCGCGACGCATCGGGGACGTTCGTCGCCGACACGCTCATGACCAAGTGCGCCAGCAAGTACGAGTCGGGCGACGGACAGGCGCCGCACGGTGATCCGCACAAGCAGGCGCCGGCGGACGCCAATGCCTCGCAGGGCCTCGCGAGTGGCCCAGCTGCCGCGCCCGCAGCCACCCCATCGACGGCCGGGAGCCGCGAATGATCGAAACCGTTGGCAGTCTGTGCCTCAGCGGGACCATTCTCGCTGCGGTGAGCGCGATGCTTGCCTCCATCGTCGCCGCACGCCAGGAAACGCCTGACGCGTCGCGCCGCTGGATGCGGATGACCCGCTGGCTGATCCTTGCGATCGGACTTCTCTTCACCGGCGCGATCGGGCTCCTGCTCACCGCGCTCCAGACCGACGACTTCCGCATCTCCTATGTCGCCTCGTACTCCGAGCGGGCGATGTTCGCCGGGTACAAGTTCGCCGCACTCTGGGCCGGTCAGGCGGGAAGCCTCCTGCTCTGGGCGTGGCTTCTGTCGATGCTGAGCGCCGTCGCCGTCTTCGGCTGGCGAAAGCTCGATGGACGCGAACACGCCCTTGCCCACTGCATGCTCGCGCTGGCGTGCGGCTTCTTCGGAACGCTCCTGCTCTTCACCGCCAATCCCTTCGATCTCGTTGAAGGCGGAGCGGCAGCGGATGGCCATGGCCTGAACCCGCAGCTGCAGGACCTGGCGATGATCATCCACCCGCCGCTCCTCTTCCTGGGCTACGCGGGATTCACGATGCCCTTCGCGATGCTGGTCGGCGTGCTCGTGAAGCGGCCGAGCGACAACAAGTGGCTCGGCACCATCCGCCGCTGGGTGCTCTTCTCCTGGGTCTTCCTCGGCGCCGGCATCGTGATGGGAGCATGGTGGGCCTACATCGAACTCGGCTGGGGCGGCTATTGGGCGTGGGATCCGGTCGAGAACGCGTCGCTCCTGCCATGGCTCACGAGCACGGCCCTTTTGCACTCGATGATGGTCCAGCAGCACCGGGGCATGTTCAAGATCTGGAACGCGAGCCTCGTCGCAGCGACCTTCCTCCTCTGCATCTTCGGAACCTACATCACCCGCAGCGGCGTCATCGACTCGGTACACGCGTTCGGTGAGAGCTTGCTCGGGCTCTTCTTCCTCGTCTTCCTGCTCGGCACGTCAGCGCTCTCGATCGGCCTGATCGTCTGGCGCCGCAAGGCCCTGGCGCCGCCGAAGCCGATCGAAGGCCTGGTGAGCCGCGAGGGAGCGATCCTCGCCGGCAACGTGCTGCTCACGATCATGACCCTCGTGACGCTGATCGGCACGATCTTCCCGCTCATCGGCCCCTGGATCGGAGCCGCTGGCGTGACCGTCAAGGCCCCGTTCTACAACCGTGTCGTCGCTCCGATGGCGATCGGGCTCGTCGGACTCATGGCCGTCGCCCCGGCCTTGGCCTTCGGCACGCAGGCGGCGAAGAAGATCGCCCACAATCTACGGTGGCCCTCGATCGGCGTCGTGCTCGTGACGAGCGTCGTGGCCTTCCTGCTGACCCACAACATCTGGGCGCTCCTGTGCGTGGCGATCGTCACGCTCGGCACCGGCGCGGTGATCGTCGACTTCGTCCGCTGCCTCGCTGCGCGGCGTCACAGCACACAAGAGGCCTTTCCAGTCTCCGTCGTGCGGCTCATCGACCGCGACCACCGGCGCTACGGTGGCCAGCTCGCCCACCTCGGCCTCATGATGATCGTGGTCGGCGTCGCCGGCTCGAGCCTCTTCTCGACCGAGAGCACGCACAAGGTGAAGACCGGCGACTCCTTCGAGCAGGCCGGGTTTTCGCTTCGCCTCGCGAGCATCGGCGACATCCGCGGCAACAACTACAACGCCGTGCAGGCAACGGTGGACATGACTGACGGTCGCGGCGCCAAGGAAACGATCACGCCGCAGGTGCGGTTCTACGACAAGTGGTCCGAGCAGCCGAACGCCGAGATCGCCCTTCGCTCGACCTGGACCGAAGACCTCTACATCTCGCTCGCCGGTTGGGAGCAGGGCGGCACGGTGGCGGCGATTCAGGTGCGCGTGAATCCCGTGGTCCTCTGGATCTGGCTTGGCGGCATCGTGATGGTGGCCGGCGGCTGCTTCTGCATGCTGCCGCGGCTCATCCCCCAGTTCGCGTTCCGCACGGTGGAGACCGGCGCGATGGAGGTGACGGCATGATTCGGCTCGCGAGCTGCATCGCCTTCGCGGCGCTGGCGTCGAGCGCGTTCGGTCAGGCACCTCCGCCGACGCCAACCGACGGCTCGAAGTTCCCCTGGCCAGCCCAGACGGGATCGGGCGAGCAGCCCGCAGCGGCGCCGGCGACGGTCGGCACGATCGCGATCAAGGTGACCCAGGGAACGCCCGGAGAGCCGCCGATCGGCGTCATTCCGGTGGAGGTCCAACTCTTCCATCGAGGGATGCTCCTCGACACCATCAAGACCGAGACCGACGAGCACGGCGTCGCCCTGATCGACCAAATTTCGATTGCGATGCCTGTGCAGCCGCTGGTGAAGGTCAATTTCGACAAGCTCGACTATCAGGTCGGCGGCGGCATGCTGGACGCGGAGCATCCGCGGCAGGACATCGAAGTCGTCTGTTTCGCATCGACCGACGTGCCTCCGGCATGGAAGATCTCGATGCGGCACCTGATGGCGGTCCCCGAGGCGGGCGGGCTTCGCGTCACCGAGATGATGGTGGTCGAGAATCCCGGCCAGCGGACCTGGATCGGGCGCAAGGAAGGTGGGCCGAAGCTGGTCACAACCTCGTTCCCCCTGCCGGCCGACGCCAAGGATGTGCAACTTGGGCGGGGCTTCCACAAGTGGTGCTGCTCGACGCTCATCAACGGCTCGCTCGTCAATCACCTGCCGCTGATGCCGGAGGCGAGCGAGATGACCTATTCCTATCTCATGCCCGCGAAGAACGGCGTCGTCGCGCTTGACCTCACCGCGCCGGCGACGGTCGAGAGCACCATGGTCGTGCTCCCGTCGATGCTGCACGCCGAGACCCTCACCGGGCTCTCCTTCGGCGGCGAACAATCCATGGGCGAGGGCACGGTCGGCGTCTACATGGCCGCGGCCATGAACGCGGGACAGAAGGCAACGATGTCCATCGGTGGCGTGCCCGAGATGGCTCCTGGAAGTGCGATGCCCGCAGCCACCGGACCGAGTGCCCAGCCGGCGACGCCGAAGGCCGCGCAGACGCAGTCGCCGGCCGGCGCGGACATGGCGAAACTCATTGCGGGCATCGGCGGCGTCCTGATTCTCGTGATTGGCGGGACCGTGCTTCTTCGGAAGTCCGGCTCCACGACGACCCACGCAGCGTGATGCGACCCATGGCGTCCGGACTCACCATCTCTTCCTCCTCCCCGAGCGAGCGCGGCCACCCCAGCGGCCGCGCTGGCTCGGAGGGATCGGTGACGGCCGACGCATCGACGTCGCTGGGCGCGTCCGTCGGTGCGGGAGCGGCGATTCGGGCCGAGCGTCTTTCGCGGGAGATCGACGGCCGGGCAATTCTCCACGACCTCAACTTCACGATTGCCCGCGGCGAGTTCGTGGCCCTCTTGGGCGCCAACGGCGCCGGCAAGAGCACGCTGCTGAAGATCCTCGCGATGCTGACCCCGGCGACGTCGGGGTCACTTCACTTCTTCGGCGAGCCATGCGGCCTCGAGGCGGCGCGGCTGCGGGCCCGCATCGGACTCATCAGCCATGGGGCGATGCTCTACCGCGATCTGTCGCCGCTGGAGAACCTCACCTTCTTCGGCCGCCTCTACGGCGTTCGCGAGCCGGCGAAGCGGGCGGCCGAACTGCTCTCGTGGCTCGAACTCAGCCGCCGAGCCAGGGATCCGGTGAAGACCTTCAGCCGCGGCATGCTGCAGAGGGTCGCGATCGCCCGAGCCCTCATGCACGAGCCTGAGCTGCTTCTCGCCGACGAGCCCTTTGCGGGTCTCGACGCTCCCTCGATGGACTCGCTCTCGCGAATGCTCACCGACCTGCATCAGCAGGGACGGACGATCATCCTGACCAACCACGACATCCCGCAGTCAATCGGGCTCGCCCATCGGGCGATCATCCTGCGGCGGGGCCGCATCGTGCTCGAAGGGCCGACGGCCTCGATGTCCGCGCAGTCGATTCTCCGCGAAGTCTCCGGCGACGTACCGCAGGGGGAACGCGCATGATTTCCTTCCCGCAGCAGATCGCGCTCTTGCTCGGCAAGGACCTCCGCATCGAGGCCCGCGGCCGGCAGACCATCGGGCTGGTCATCATCCTCGGCATCCTGATCATGGTTGTCCTGGGGCTTGGCCTCGGCGCCGGCCGCCAGGTCGACGGCTTCGGGGCCAGCGCCATCCTCTGGGTCGCGTACCTCTTCGGCGGCGTGCTCTGCTTCGAGCGCACGATGGCGTGGGAACGGCACGACGACGCCTTGGCCGGCCTGCTCGCCGCCCCCGTCAGCCGCTCGGCGATCTATGCGTCGAAGCTCATCGCCAACGTCGCGCTCATGCTGACCCTGGCCCTCGTGGTCACGCCGGTCGCGATTGCCCTCTTCCGCTTCGACCTCTCCGCCGCGCCGGGCTCCTTCGTCCTGGTGATGTCGCTGGGGATGCTCGGTTTCGCTGCGGTCGGTACGCTCTTCGCCGCGGCGGTGAGCTCATCGCGACTTCAGGGCGGCCTGTTGGCGATGCTGGTCTTTCCGCTGTGCCTGCCGGTCGTCATAGTCTCGACGCAGGTGATGCGGCTCGTCTTCGAACAGCACGAGAGCGTGATGGGAAGCGGACTCGCGACGCTCGCCGCGGGGGACGTCATCTACCTCACCGTCAGTTGGATCGTCTTCGAACTCGTGCTTGAGCCCTAAGCCACTCTGATGCCACTCCGATGAATCCTCCCTCCAACATCCGCACGGACCGCATGGCGGCGCTCTTCGGGGCGCCGTACTGGGCGCTCACGGCGCTCCTCTTCGCGGCCGTGCTGGCCATGGCGATCTGGTACGCCCCGATTGAGAAGTCGATGGGGCTGCCGCAGAAGATCTTCTACGCCCATCTGCCGGTCGCCCTGAACACCTTCGTCGCGGCGTTCGTCGTCTTCGTCGCCAGCATCGGGTATCTCTGGCAGCGTCAGTCGTGGTGGGACGACCTCGCCGCCGCGGCCGGCAAGGTCACGGCGCTCTTCTGTGCGATCGTGCTGCTGACCGGCATGACCTGGGCCCGCAGCGCGTGGGGCATCTGGTGGACGTGGAGCCCGCGGCTCACCTTCAGCCTGGCGCTGCTTCTCCTCTATGTCGTCTACCCGATGGTCCGCTCCTCGATCGAGTCGCCGCAGCGGCGGGCCGTCGTCGGTGCGGTCTATGGGGTCGTCGCATTCCTCGACGTGCCTCTCGTCTACCTCTCGGTCAAGCTGATGCCGGACATGCACCCCTCCTCGATCACCCTCGAGCCGGCCATGAAGAACACGCTCATGGCGTGGTTCGTCCCGGTGACGCTCATGCTGATCGGCCTCATCCACGCGAGCTATCGCCTGAACCGCGCGGTGCGGGCCCGTCTTGAGCTCGACAGCGAGCACGCGCCGACCCTGGCCGGCGCGTCGGGTGCCGGAGGTGGCCGATGAACGACGCTGGAATCGGATTCCTGATCTTGGGTTACTCGATCGCCCTCGGGTTCCTGTGGGGATACGGGGCAATCGTTTGGCTGCAGTTGCGCGGACTTCGCCAGCGTGGCGATGGACGCTGACCGGTTGATCCACTCACATACTCACACTCTCACACCCAACCGAGCCGTCGCGGCCTTCGCCGTGATCGCTCGCTGAAGGAGCATGCCATGAAGACATTCACGATCGGCGTTGCCACCCTGACCGCCTGCTGCGTGGCGCTCGGCTCGACGACCTCGCTCGCCCAGTCCGATCCCCAGGCGCCGAAGCCGCCGCTTCCCGCTGGTCATCCGCAGGTCCCGCCGCCGAGTCAGCCGCAGCTTCCGGCCGGCCATCCGACCCCGGGCCAACCGCAGCTTCCGGCCGGCCATCCGACCCCGGGCCAGCCGCAGCTTCCCGCCGGCCATCCGGTTCCCGAGAAGCGACCGGCGACCGACAAGCAGCCCGATCCAGGCACGCCGCCGCCCGGCGCGGTCGTTCGTCCGGAGGCCGATCCGGCCGACGTGGCGAGCGTCGAGGCGGTCATCAAGGCCTACTACGCCTCGGTCTCCGGCGCCAAGGGCGAGACCCGCAACTGGGATCGGCTCCGTTCGCTCATGTGCCCCGAGATGATGATGTTCTCGACGCGCGAGGCCGAGGGGGGGCCGCTGACCGTGGCCATCACGGTCGACACCTTCATCGAGGCCAACCGCAAGTACTTCGAACGCGGTGGCTACTACGAGCGCGAGATCTACCAGAAGGTCGAGACCTTCGGACACGTGGCCCACGTCCTCAGCACCTACGAGGCACGTCGGAACGTGACTGACGCCGCGCCGTACAGCCGCGGCCTGAACAGCTTCCAGCTCCTCAACAACGGAGCCCGCTGGTTCATCGTGAGCATGACCTGGCAGACGGAGACGCCGACGCTCGCGTTGCCGACCGAGTTCACCGGAACCGCGGCCGCTCCGGCAGCGCCCGCCGCGCAGCCGAAGTGACCTGACCGACACGCGGCGCAGCGAGCGCCGTCATGAAACTCTCTCCGACGCCCGTGGCCGCAAGGCTGCGGGCGTTGTCATTCGAGGCGCAGCGCTTTCGCGACCCTTCGTCCGTGGTTTCTCCGCGCGCTCGATGCGAGCGCGGTCGCGCGTGAAGTCGGTACCATCGATTCCTCCTGAGGTACCCGATGGCAGAAGACCGACCGTACTCGACGATCATCGAACCATTTCGCATCAAGAGCGTCGAGCCGCTGCGGCGCACGACGCGGGCTCGCCGCGAGGAGGCGCTTCGCGACGCCGGATGGAACCTCTTCGCCCTGCGCGGCGCGGACGTGCTCATCGACCTGCTCACGGATTCGGGCACCGGGGCGCTCTCCGCGAATCAGTGGAGCATGATGATGCGCGGCGACGAGACGTACGCCGGCGCCGACTCGTTCTACCGATTCGAGGCCGCGGTCAAGGACATCACGCGACTCGACCACGTCATCCCGACCCATCAGGGACGCGCCGCCGAGCGCATCCTGTTCAGCGCGATGGTGAACGCGGGCGACATCGTCCCCAACAACACCCACTTCGACACGACGCGGGCCAACATCGAATACCGCGGCGCCCAGGCCCTCGACCTGCCCTGCGCCGAGGCCCGCCAGTCGGTCGACGCGCCCTTCAAGGGCAACATCAACCTCACCGAGCTTGAGCATGTGCTGTCGGCCAACGTGGGGCGCGTGCCGCTGGTGATGATCACCGTCACCAACAACTCCGGCGGCGGCCAGCCCGTGAGCCTCGCCAACATCCGCGCGGCCCGCGTGATCTGCAATCGCTATCGCGTGCCCCTCTTCCTGGACGCCTGCCGCTTCGCCGAGAACGCATGGTTCATCCACATGCGCGAGCCGGGGCAGGGGGAGCGGGCGCCGATCGACATCGCCCGCGAGATGTTCTCGCTCGTCGACGGATGCACGATGAGCGCGAAGAAGGACGGCATGGCCAACATCGGCGGGTTCCTCGCGCTCAACGACGTCGAGGTCCTCAACCGCTGCCGCACGATGCTCATCCTCACCGAGGGCTTCCCGACCTACGGCGGCCTCGCCGGCTACGACCTCGAGGCCATCGCGGTCGGGCTCTACGAGGCGCTCGAGGAGGACTATCTCCGGTATCGCATCCGGAGCATCGCCTATCTCGCCGACCGGCTCGGCGCGGCGGGCATCCCGATGATCACGCCGCCCGGCGGCCATGCCCTCTACCTCGACGCCGCGGCGATGTTGCCGCATCTCTCCTGGAACGAGTATCCGGCGTGGGCCCTCGCAGCGGCGATCTACATCGAGGGCGGCATCCGCACCTGCGAGATCGGCTCGGTGATGTTCGGCCAGCAGCCCGACGGCGCCGAGCGCCCCGCGGCCCGCGAGCTGGTGCGTCTGGCGTTTCCGCGCCGGGTCTACACCCAGAGCCACGTCGACTATGTCTCCGAGGTGCTCATGCGGGTGAACGCCCAGCGCGACCGCATCGGCGGCATTCGGATCCTGAAGTCGCCGCCGGTCCTTCGCCACTTCATGGCGACGCTCGAGCCGAAGGTGCCGGGGCTCTTCGCCTCGAAGGCCCTTGGCGCCGAGTCTCACGCCGCGGTGCATTCCTAACGCGACGACCGTTGTCGGATGACCCTCACGCGACGACGCCCCGGCCTTTTTGGCCGGGGCGTCGTCCCATTTCGCGGCGATCCCTGCAGCCCGAGGTCGCCTTCGACACCCGGGCGGACGTCCATCACGCGAACGTCACGGGCACGTTCCCCAACCGCCGAGGAGCATGGCCAGATCGGCGCCGTCGACGGTGCCGCTGCCGTCGAGGTCGGCCGCACAGCCGCCGCATGAACCCCACGCGCCGAGCAGGAGCGCCAGATCCTGGCCGTCGATGGTGCCGCCGCCGTCGACGTCTCCGGTGCACTCGTCGACCCGCTTGACGGTGACGCTCATGTAGTCGTGGAAGGTCTCGTCGGCGCTGCGTTGGCCATAGACGAGGAAGAGGATCGTGCCGTCGGCATCGATGAAGTTGCCGACGTTGGACCGGAACGTGCCGACGAGCCGTCCGTCGCGATTGCCGGCGAAGCTGTCGAGGAACCGATTCTGGCCGAGGCGGCCGACGGCATCGCCCCATTCGTGGGAGGCGACGTTCCACACGTAGAGTTCGGCCTGCGTGCAGTTGTCGGCGTAGCCCTCCCAGAGCACCGTGAGTTCGTCGATCTGGGCCGGGTCCTCGGCGATCGTGAAGCGGAAGGTGTGGGTCGACTCCGAGCCCGTGCTCACCGATGCCGAGATGTAGCGGTTCGTGTCGGTGTCGCCGCCGGTCGCGTTCGAGGTCGACATGGCGACGTAGTTCGCGGCGCTGAGCGCGGAGGTCACCGGCGTCGAGTTGCCGGCGACATTGCCCGTCCAGCTCGTCGTCTGCCGCCCGAGGCCGAACTTGTTGACGCCGGCGCCGCTGGCGAAGTCATAGACCGTGCGCGTCCCATGAGCGTGGTGATAGGCGTTGCTGACCGCCGTGGCGAGATCGCCGTCGGCCGACTGGGCGATCACGCGGATGCGGGCATGGGTGCTTGCGCCCGGCGGCACCGTCCATGCGTAGGAGCCGGTATCGGGTATCCCGGTTGCGATCGGGATCCACGTCGTTCCGTCGTCGAGCGAGTACGCAAGATCGACGCGGGCGAGCGCTGCGTTGTTCGTGTCGGTGGCGTTCCAGCGGATGGTCTCGGTGTTTCCGACGAGCCAGACGTCGCCGCCGCTCGGCTCGAGAACATGCGCGGCCGGCATGGCCTCGGTGTAGCGGGGAACCTGCATGACGATGCAGTGAATGGCGCCGGCCGCGGGAATGATGCTGTAGCACTGGATGGGCACGATTTCGACGTTCGGGCCCGCGGCGAGCTGCCACTTGGCCATCGCGTCGGCGTCCTCGTCGTTGTAGGACGCGCTGCCGCCGGCGACGATCGAGGTGCCGTAGACCGGGACGAAAATGCGGTCGTTGACGCGGAACGCGTTCGTGTAGGTGTAGTGGGTGCCGCCCGAGTTCCACGCCTTCGGACGAATCACCTCAAAGCCCAGGGCCTGCATGTAGGGCACGGCGTTGTTGGTGATGCTGATCGCCGTCGCGTTCGAGCCGGGAATGAACTCCGAGAGGATGACGGTGTTCTCGTCCACGAGGTACATCCACATGTCGATGTGGCCGGTGCCGTCGACGCTGGTCGGCAGCTGCGGCAGGATGTGGAGCGTGTCGATCCCCTGGAAGGTGTCGTAGAACTCGCGCAGGAGCGACTCGCTGAAGCCGCCGCTCGGCGGATTGTCGGCCGTGACGAGCGAGGTCACGAATCCGCTGCGATTCGGTCCCGGCTGGAAGTTGCCGCCGGAGTAATAGAGGCCGATGTCGTAGCTCGGCACCTGGAAGTAGTCGTCGGCGAGCAGCGTCGGGATGAAATTGTCGAGCGGCCGCGTCGGGTAGTAGTGGCTGTCGACGATGCCCATCGTTCCGTTCTGCCAGACGAAGTGCGGGCCGTAGTCGCGAAGCCAGATCGAGTCGTTGGGCTGTATCAGGAAGACCACCTTGCTCATGGTGGCGCCGGCGGCGACGAAGGCGCTGGTCGCGGTGTTGGCGACCGACTGGCTCGAGACGACGACATACGCGATCTCGTCGTGCGTCGGGTCGGCGGTGAGCGCCTTCACGCAGGCGGTGACGACGCTGGCCCATCCGCCGCCGTACTCGAAGATCACGCCGCGGGCGGGGCCGTACTCGGGCGGCGACGACATGAGTCCCGAGGACGGGCTGTCCATCGGCGAACGGAGCTTGACCGGATAGGGGGTCAGCGACTGGTTCGGGTTGTAGGGCGTACCGCCCTCGCGATAGCGGGGCAGCGGCGTCTTGGCCGAATCGCCTTCCTGCGTTCCCGCTGCGCCGACGAGCGCCGCGGGCGGCGCCGCCCGGACGCCACGGCCGTCATCCCCGCGCACCGTGGACGGGCTCGCCGTCATGAGGAGACTCGCGCCAACAACCATCACCAGCGTGCTGCACTGACACATCGGTCCTCCAGCGTTGAAGTGGGAACGGGAAGCGAGAAGGAACAGGCGATCGCGTGCGTCGACCGTGCGGTGAGCGCGACGATCCGTGTGTGCCGACGGCATGCCCGCAGCGGGCGTGCCGCACCCGGGCGAATCGATTCGCCATCGGCGGGACGCGGAAGCGTTCGGGCGTGAGCCATAGCTCTCCCGGCGCGGAGCACGCGGGGCTCCCTCGCGGTCGACCTTGGTCCATTGCCCAAGGCGGTGGATGTGCCGCTCAGTCGTTGCGGCTGCGCGGACACGTGCGTCCGCGAAACGCGGCGCATCGCAGCTCCTCGAAGAGCTGCGGATCCCACGTCCGCATGATAGTGAACGGCATTGTCACGCCGAAGCGCCGCCCCACGCGCGGGGTGCGTCGCGGCTCCGGCGTGAGCGCTTCAGCGGAGGCATGTTCGGGATTGGGGGGGCGCCGCATTTCCGGATGATGCTTCGCCGATCGCGAGATCTCGGGCGTTCCGAGCGGCGTTGTCTCGACGAATCGCACGCTCTGTCCGGTCTTGCGGATCGATGGATCAGAACGCGCCGTAGCATCACCTTTGGAATCTCCTCGCACGCCTCCGGCATCGCTCGCGCGGCCGCGCGGCGACGCTTCTTCCATCGGTGCAATCCCATGCGCACACTGCCACTCGCACTCCTCGTCGCCCTCACCTCCGCCGCGCCGGCCATGGCGCAGAGCGTCACCTTCGACTTCAGCAACGCACCGCCATTCACGCCCCTCCCGGTGGACGTCGCGGTCGGCGGCATTTCTGCCCATCTCAGCGCGACCGGCCAGGGCTACTCCATCCAGCAGGCCGGCGTCCTCGGGTTCACGCCCGTCGGTTTCTCAGGACTCTGCGTCTATCCCAGCAGCGTTTTCCCGGCGGACCTCAACATCTCGTTCTCGAAGAATCTCACCAGCTTCTCGATTCTTACCGCCGTCCAGGACCTCTTCTGCGACAACGGCGCGACGATGAAGGTCACGGCGAAGATGAACGCCACTGTGGTCGGCAGCGCGACCGCCCAGGCGCCGCCTGACTTCAACTGGCCGAGCATGACGCTCAGCTTCTCGTCGGCCGTGGCGTTCAACAATGTCGTCATTCACTATCAGTCGCCGCCGCCCGGCTGCGGCGACTGGGGCCCGATCTTCATGGCCGACAACATGGTCGTCACGCCGGCGCCGGCGATGACCGGCGACCTCAACGGCGACAATCACGTCGACGCCGCCGATCTGGCCGTGCTCCTCGGCGCGTGGGGCACCGCCAACGCCGCCGCGGACCTGAATCACGACGGCCTCGTCGATGCCGCCGACCTTGGTCAGTTGCTCGGCGCGTGGACCGGCTGACGGCGTACGCTGGCCTGGGCCGACTCAGCCGCCGATCACGCGCTCCACATCCCGGCGGACCGCCTTGCGCGATGCCTCCCAGGTGTAGAACATGTGGCCGCCGTCGTAATTCTGCAACTGAATGCGATGGCGAAGCGGCTGCGGCAATCGCAGGCTCGCCACGGTCTGCTGCGTCGAGAAGTAGGTCGTCACGAGGTCGTACCAGCCGTGCGTGATCAGCAGCCGAAGCTGCGGGTTGACGGCGAGCCCGTATCGCATGTCGTCGGCGCACTCCAGCTGCCGGTTCCAGTAGCCCGCCGCCCGATCGTCGGCCCAGTGTCGCCAGACCTCCTCGCTCATGAGGAGGTACTCGCGGTCGGTGCTCAGTCCCAGCTCGTTCCGCAGCATGACGTTGATGCCGGCGGTGAACGCGGAGCCGATGCCGGCGAGCGTCGGATCGGGATTCGGCTGCCCCTCGCGATCGGGGAAGACATTCGGACCGGTGACCGAGGCGTCGTAGAGCCCGCAGAGAAGACCCTCGGCGCGAAGGAGCTCGCGACCGAAGAGTTCGATGGGCACGCGGCCGCCGCAGCGGGCGACGAGTTCCTCGGGCAGGCCGATGAGGTCGGCCATCGTCGCCATCGTGCGAGCCCGATCTCCCTCGCTCACGCGGTCGCCGCGGAGAAGGAAGAGCGAGAGTTCCGAGTCGACGAACGCTTCGCCGGCGGCGCGAATCGCCTCGACGCTCATCTTCGCGAAGCGGCCGCGGGCCTTGCCGTGGTGGCGGGCCGTCGCGGCCATCGTCGGCACGGCGTTCGTCCATGCGAGCAGGTCATAGTCGGAGCCGACGAGCCCCAGAAAATCCATGGCCGGCGAGACCATGACGGCTGAGCAGAGTCCGATGCCGCGATCGGGCAGGGCCCGCATGAGCTTGCCGACGCGGAATCCGCCGTAGCTCTCGCCGGCGATGGCGACCGGGCTTTCCCATCGCTTCTGCTGCGAGAGATAGGCGGAGACGAACTCGCAGAGGACGTCGATGTCGCGCTTGATCCGGAAGAAGCCCTTCTTCGCCTCGGGCAGATCCTTCGTGCGCTTCTCGCGCTTGTCGTCGTCGGTGTCGATGCCCTGCTGCTCGAGCCGCGACTCGCTGACCGTGCGGCTGAAGCCGGTGCCGACGGGGTCAACGAAGACGAGATCGCTGAACGCCAGCCAGCTCTCGGCGTTGTCGACCATCGTCACCGGCGGTGCGAGCGGCTGGCCGGTCTTCCCGAAGGTGATGCGCCGCGGTCCGGCCGTTCCGAGGTGCAGGAAGGCCGACGCCGCACCGGGGCCGCCGTTGAAGAGGAAGGTGATCGGTCGCTTCGCGTCGCGCGGCTCCATCGTGTAGCTCACGTGGAAGACCTCGGCGACGGGCACGCCATGCTCCCGAAGAACAACCCAATCGGCTTTCGCCTGCACGCGCTTGCGACCGCCGCCCGAGGGCCAGGCGAGAAGGCGCTCGACGCCCGCCGGAGCTCGGTAGGTGCGGGACGGTGATGCGTCGGCCGAAGCCGCTGGCGCGGGGCTGTTCTTGGCGTTCTGATCGGCCACGGGTGCTCCTTCGAGGGCGTCGTCTGTCGCGACAGGGCGACTCGGGCGCTGCAAGACGACAGCCTACCCGCAACGAACGAGTCGGCTGCGGGGCGTGGACGATGAGTTCTGGAAACCTGGGCGGAGCGATCCCGAGGGTGAAGTCAGCCAGGCCGGGTAACATCAGGTGAACAGGCAGGCGCGGCGATCGTTGAGGTAAGGCGAGGCGAAGTGACGTGCGGCGAGGCGAAGTGAGGCGAGGCAGGGCGGCCCGCCTCTCACGAATCAGCAATCGCCATCCACCGGCTTGTAGACAAGGTCGGTGTCCTCGGCGCGGATCAGCCCGTGCTGAACCTGCCAGACGCTTAGTTCGCTGGCCAGGTCGCGGCGTTCGTCGCGGAGGCCCTCATCGCGTGCCTGGAGATCCCGCAACTCCGCCGGCTCCGCGCTTGCATCCTTCGCCCCATACGCCTCGATCCGCTTGCTCTGCTTCGACGCGTGATGCGCCAGCATCGCCGCCCGGGCCAGCAGCGCCGACTTCGACTCCGCCGGCACCGGGCTGTGGCCCACGAACTCCGAGGCGAAGTTCGCGAAGGTCAGGGTGTCGTTCGCTGACCAGGCGATGGCCTCGCGGACGACATCGGGATTCACGGCGGCTCCCGTCTGGGCCGTGCCCGTTGACGCCGGCGATTGGGCCTTCGACATCGCGCTGCCGGTGAAGAAGGCGACGAGGACGGCGGAGAGGACGAGGCGAGTCGAGTACATCAGGGTGCGTTCCTGTGGTCGGGTGCGCGGGAGCATGCGCAGCGAGACCGATTGAGGCGGGGATCCGCGATCGGCGACGGACGCCGTGCCCATACCAGTGGAGCAGAGAAACAGACAGCAGGGGGTCACGCGTTCGTAACACCCCGCACCGTCGGCTCGGCGGCTGAGGCTGGGAGGCGCCCCGACTTCGCGCACGGTCGCTTGCCTATGTGGACAAAAAAGTCCTTGCCACTTTCCCCCGATGTCGCGGAGGAGGTCGTCGCACGTGCTACCTTCGCCCCGCGTGGCGTGCGGAGCTCTTCCGCAGCACGTTGGGAGGGGCTTGTTCCATGCACATCCATTCGTTCGCACTGGCACCCGAGGGAGTCATGCAATCGCCTACCGGTTTCGGGCGGGTATTGTCCCGGCATGGACCTCCATCGCCTCTACGAGTACCTCTTGGTTTCCCGTGAGCGGGTATTCGATGCAGTCCGGCCGCTGACGGCCGAGGAGTGGAGGAGGGCGTTTCCCTTCGGGCTGACGTCGATCGGTGCGACCCTGACGCACCTCCTGACGTCGGAGTGGTACTACGTCGAGCGCGTCATGGGCCACGACGTGCCGCCCTACGAAACGTGGCCCATCAAGGAGGAGCAACCTCCGCCATTCAGCGTGGTCGAGTCGACGTGGCGGACGCAGGGGGCGCGGGTCAAGGAGCTCGTGGCAAGGGAGCGGCAGTGGACGCGTCCCGTGACATGGCTTGGATTTCCGGATGGAGAGGGGAGGCGCTTTCAGATCACGACGACAGCGGAAGAGTGCTTCCTGCAGCTTGCGCTGCACGAGGCGCATCACCGGGCGCAAGCCATGGCGATGCTCCGCGGCGTCGGTCGGCCGCTGGAGGACATCGACTTCAACGCCCTCATGTTCACGCGGGTGCTGGTCTCGGCGTGATCGGGCAGTGCGGTCGCGTCCACGATTGCTCGCGATGCCGTGGTTTGGGTCCCTGTCGTCTCGCTGCGATCAGCGCGTCGCGCAGGCGGTCAGGCGGCGCTGATGAAGGCCCGCACCGCCGCCCAGTAGAGCGGAAGTCCGACGATGACGTTGAACGGAAAGGTGACCGCAAGGGCCATCGGAACGTAGAGCCCGGGACTCGCCTTGGGAATCGCATGGCGGATCGCGGCGGGGGCGGCGATGTAGGAGGCCGATGCGGCGAGCACGACCAGCAGGAAGGCGTCTCCCTGCGAGAGTCCACAGAGCTTCGCAAGAAGGATCGCGAGCGTCGCGTTCGCGAGCGGAACGGCGATGCCCATCAGGGGAAGCGCGGGGCCGACGACCTTGAGGACGCGCGATCGCCGTGCGGCCACGAGCCCCAACTCCAGGAGAAAGAAGGTGAGGATCGGCTGAAAGAGATCGACGTACAGCGGCTTCAGCATCGTGTGGCCGCTGGTGCCGGTGATGGCTCCGATCGCCATGCTGCCGGTCAGGAGGACCACGGGTCCATTGAGCGCCGCCTCCCGCAGGCTGGCGACGAGCGACGGGGTCGGCTCGCCGCCCGACGCGCGGGCGTTGCGGGCGAAGAGGACCGCGATCAGGATCGCCGGCGATTCCATGAGGGCCAGGGCCGCGACCATGTGGCCGCCATGTTCGACGCCGCGACTCTGGAGAAACGCCGACGCCGTCAGGAAGGTCACCGCGGAGACCGAGCCGTACACCGCGGCGAGGGCTGACGCATTCGCGGCATCCAGGCGACGTCGGAGGAGTGCATAGACATACAGCGGCACGATCACCGCAAGGAGGACGGCAAGGGCGAGGCTCCACATCGCATCGGCGGAGAAGCCCGATTCGGCGAGCTTCACCCCGCCCTTGATGCCGATCGCCCACATCAAATAGAGCGACAGGAGTTTCGTGACTGCTTCAGGAATCGCGAGGTCGGAGCGAAGAAAGCCAGCAGCGGCTCCCAGGAGGAAGAACAGGATCGGAGGCGTGAGGAGGTTGTCGGCGATCAGCGACCAGTTCATGGCGGCGGAACGTAGCGCGGTCTCATGCGACGGGCCAGTCCGATGCACGGATTTTCCGCCGGCACGCACGGGGTTGAGGTCTAGCACATTCGCGAAGACTCCCGCGCCAACGACCCCGCCCCAAGTCCCCGCCCGAAGTCCCGTCCCAAGTCCGGTCGCAATCCCCGCCCCAAGCGCCCGTCCCAAGTCCCGTCCCAAGTCCCGTCCCAAGTCCCGTCCCAAGTCCGGTCCCAAGTCCGGTCCCAAGTCCGGTCCCAAGTCCGGTCCCAAGCCCCGCCCCGAGTCTAGATCAGGGAGCGAACCCGGTTGTGGAGCGCTCGCTCCAGTCACGCCGATGGGAGCACGTTGACAGATTCAGCTGCCATGAGGTACCGAATGGCCCATCCAGCCGCTCACGCGCCCTTCACGTCGCGCTCGCCTGGCGCGGAGTTCGCGACAGCCATCGCGCTCGCGATCGCGCTGCTCGCGCCATCGGCACGCGCGACGTCGCTCCAGGAGACGGCGTGGATCAGTCCCGTCGGAGGCGACTACAACGATCCGTCACGTTGGACGAATGGCGTACCCGCCTCGTCGAGCGCCCTGATCACCTTCGGATTGAATGCCGGCACGACTCCCTTCGTTGTCGACGGCGCCGGCAGCCATGCCTGCGGATCGATCGCCGTGTCGAACCAGCGTCCAACGCTGAACCTCGCCGCGGGTTCGCTCCTCTTCGTCTATCAGGGGGTCAGCATCGCGCCAGCGACGACGAGCGATTCGCCGTCGCTTGTGATCGCCGGCGGAACGATCATCGTGAACGGAAGCGACATCATCGTGGGTTCGGGGCTCGGAGCTGGCTCACTGACCTTCGACGGAGGCGAGGCGCTGATTCGAAACGTCTCGGTCGTGCAGGGCTCGCTGCTTCTCGATCACGGGGGACTCATCGCCCTCGCCGCCGCCCCACCCGCGGCGCGGCTCACGCTTGGCGTCGGCGGCGTCGCGTCGCTCGACCTGCGGGACCGTTCGATCATGTACGCGTGGGAGCTGACGCAAATCGGCGGCTCGGGAGGCGACGCGACCTGGACGCTCACCGACGGTGCAGTCTTCGAAACGGGCAACGAGATCATGATCGGAGGCAATGCGCTCTCGGCGCAGGTCGGCCCCGGCCACGCAAGCGTCACGCTCTCGAACGCGACGATTCGGACCGACATCGAGAGGCCCCTGTCGATCGGCGAAGAGGGCACTGCGCTCGTCACGCTCGAGTCCGGCGCGGTGATCGACGGGTTCGCGATCGCGGTCGGCGGCAGCGACGAGACCAGCAGCGGCACGATGCAGGTGCTCGGAGCGGCGAACGTTGACGGATCGATCGGCGTCGGTCGTTCGGGGTCGCTCCGCGTGTCGGGGCCGGACGCGGTGCTGCATTGCAGCGGCAACGTCTTCGGAGCCTCCCTCGCAGGTGGTGAGATCGTGGCCGACGACGGCGCGGCTCTGCATGCGACACACATTGCGCTCGCCTCGTCGGCACCGGCGATGACCGTGCGCAATGGCGCGGTGGCCTCGTGTGAGTCGCTGCGTCTCGGGCACGTCTCGGCCTCACTGCTCGTCGACGGTGCAGCGAGCCGGGTCGAGGCCGGTGCCCTCATCCGACCGCAGTTCGCTGCCCACACCGGCGAGATCACCCTTCGCAACGGCGGCCAGGTTGCCGTCGGCTCGATGGAGGGAGATGCCATCGAGTCCCTTCGAGCCGAGTTCGGTCCGGACGGACCCGGAAGGCTGAGCATTGCGACTGACGGGACGTTCACGGGATGTGTCGCCATCGACCTTGCCGACGGCGCAGGCGTTCCTGCGGTCGGCTCCTATCGCCTCATCGAGGGTGGCACGCTGGCGATCGCGCTCACGGACTGGACCACGATCGTCGCCCACGGCTTTCCGATCTATCCGCGGATCGGGTCGGAAGCGGTGGACCTCATCGTCACCGACCACGTTGACGGTCTGGTCGTGACGTCGCCGGTCGCTCCCATGGTCAACGGCTACCTCTATCCAGTGCGGGCAGATGCGGTGCTCGATGGCATCGCCTCCGACGTGACGCCGGCCATTGCGGTGGAGAGCCGCGATCCTTCGATTGTCGCGGTCGAAGGAACGCACTCGGTTCGGGCGATGGCGCCAGGGCGGACCGCCATCACGGTGACCTTCGGCGGCGCGAGCGTGACCCACGAGGTGGAGGTGACGGCGCCGTCGTTTGCGCCGATCGTTCTGGTGAGCCAACTCGAGGGCGCGGCATCGACCGGCGATGCTGCGATCGACTTCGACGAAGTTCACGCGGTCGGACTCGCGGAAGCGTCCGCTGCGGGAGTCGAAGTCGTCTTCGCAAGCCGTTCGAGCACGCTCGTGGCCGGCGACACGAATGGTGCCGCGGATGTCTTCGTCCGGAATCTCACGAGCGGCGAGGTCGAGCGGATCAGCCTCAAGGAGGATGGAAGCGAAGCTCCCTTGGGCTCCGGTGATCCGGCCATCACGCCCGACGGCCGCTTCGTCGCGTTCCGCTCGCGATCGCCGCTCCTCGCTCGCTATCCCACCGTGCAGCAGGGGGCGTACCTCCGCGATCGCTGGTTGGGGACGCTCACGCTGCTCTCGATCGCAAGCGACGGCACTCCATCGCCTAGTTACGCGGCCCCCATCGCTGTCTCGGCCGATGGGCGATTCGTCCTCATGGCCTCCTATGACGACTCGCTCGTTCCCGGCGACAACAACGGCGACGTCGACGCCGTGGTGCGCGACTGCTGGACCGGCACGACGACGCTCGCTTCCTGCGATGCGCTCGGCGCACCCTTCGCAACCGGCACGACGCCACTTGACATGTCGAACGACGGACGTTTCGTCGTCATGCGCCGCGAGCTCGCATGGGGCGACCACGGTCCGCTGCCGATCGTCGTGAAAGACATGGTGACCGGCGCCGTGACGGACCTGACCGCTGGATTCGATCCCTTCTCCGCTGGCGACGAGACCCCCGATGCGTCGATCTCGGGCGACGGCGAGGTCGTCGCCTTCCTGACCTCGCTCGGCGGCCTCGTTGATCCGCCGCCGCCACAGTGGACGGTGCAGGGCTACGTCTGGGAGCGGGCGACGGGCGTCATCACTCCCTTCACCACGATCGCCGACGGATCCTGGCCGTTCGGTGCACCACGGGGTGTCACGGTGAGTGACCGGGGCCGGTACATCGCCTTCGTGACCTCGGACGAGCAGTGCTACCGATTCGACCGCGTTGCCGGCGAACATGCCCTTGTGAGCGTCGGTCCGCTGGGCGTGAACGAGGGTCACCTGCACCGCTCGACCGCGATCGCGGCCAATGGTCAGTCGGTCGTGTTCTCGACCCGCGACGACAGTCTTGCGGCATTCGACGGCAACGGATTCGCCGACGTCCTCGTGCGGCGATTCGGCTCCGGTGTGATGGCCGACCTCGACGAGGACGGGTACGTCGGCCAGAGCGACCTCGCGATCCTCCTCGCTGCGTGGGGCACGACGGACGAGCAGGCCGATGTGAATGGCGACGGCACGGTGAACGCCAGCGACCTGGCCGCGCTCCTTGGAGGATGGACCTGGACGGGGAACGCAGGCGGTTGAGAGCGCCCGGGTGCTGTTGTGTTGGAGGGGCGGCGCTTCGCCCGTTCGCCCGACTGGCTTATGCGCACGGCCCCCACGCTCCGAGGAGCGTCGCGAGATCCGCGGCGTCGACGGCGCTGTCGCCGTTCAGGTCCGCGGCACCGCCAGCGCTGCCCCACGCCCCGAGGAGAACGCCGAGGTCACCGGCATCGACGTCGCCGTTGCCGTTCAGGTCGGCGACGCAGGTGATGGTCACCGGGATGCACGCCGAGAACTCGGAGGTGCCCTTCGTCGCCAGGCGGGTTGCGGTGGCGGTGATCTTCGAGCCGGCCTCGGCCAGGCCGGCGACGTGGGCGTTGATGGTCGCGCTGCCGGCGAGGCTCGTCGTCACGTCGGTCGAGCCGAGGTAGTTTCGTCCTTCGCCATAGCCGTTCGCGTCGCAGGTCGGGCTCGCGAAGAACTCGATCCGGAAAGGCTCGCCGGCGATCGACTGCAACGTGCCGATGATGTCGGTGCCGCCGCGGCCGCTCGACGCTACGCTCAGCACGGGGAAGTTCTGAAGGCCATTCGCTCCAGCATCACCATCGGTCGCGTCGTTCAGCGTCACGCCGTAGGCGAAGCCAGCGGTGACGAGGTCGATGCCGAGCCCGCCGTTGTCATGAATCGAATTGCCGCTGATCGTCACGTCCTGCACAGTGTTGTTGACGAGGACGCCGACGGAGGAGTGACCGGCGATCTCGTTGCCTTCATCCGGCCCCGCGCCGCCGATCGTCACGCCGACCACGGGACCTTGGTAGTAGTTGAGGACCGTGATCCCCTCGACGCCGCCGAGGACGGGGTCGCCGTTCGCATTCAGGCCGATGGTGTTGCCGGTGATCGCGACGTTCGAGCCGGTGCCGTCGATGCGGATGCCGGTGCCGTAGATGAAGCCCGCGCAGTGCGGGTACTGACCAATCGCCTTGATGCCGGCGATCCGGTTGTTTCGGATGATCGTGTCGTGCGAGATCCCCTCGATGACGACGCCGACGACCGTCGCGGGGTTCCCTTGGGCCATGCCGTCCGGCGTCGTACCGATCCAGTTGTTCTCGACGACCGTGCCGGTCGCTTGGAAGATCTGGACGCCCATCCCTCCCGGACAGCCTTCGCCGTTGAAGGTGCCGTAGCCGGTGATGTAATTTCGCTCTGCGAGGCTCGGTCCGCCGACACGGTTGTTCACCGTCGGCGGTTCGAACGCTCCGCCGCCGAGCACCCGCACCCGCTGGCAGGTGTTGCCGACGACGACATTGTCGCCTGTTCGATCGATCTTGATCGTCGTCGCGGTGTTGCCCTCACCGGGATTCGTCCCGCCGACGAGCGTGCCCGGCGAGTTGTAGACCTCGATGCCGCAGAGCGTGTTGCCTTGGACGACGTTCGCGGAGCCCTCGCTGATCGAGATCGACGTGCTGTCGAGTCCCTTGACGAGGCTGCCTGTCGTGCCGACGACATACATCGAGCTCATGATCACGACCTCGCAGCCGGCCGGGTTCGTGTCGCCGGTGAAGGCTGTCTGCGTCGTGCCGTCAATGATGACCGGCTGAAAGAGATGCAGGCCTAGGAAGATCGTCAGCACCGCCCGACCCGGATAGAGGTACTGGAAGGTCCACTCGTTCTGCGGAACGTGGAAGCCGATCGTTTGGAGGCCGGGCGTATTGTCCGATGCGATCGCCGCCTCCGCGAGCGAGACCTTGCCGTCAGGGCCGGGCAGGTTCGCAACCTTTTGGGCTCCGGCAAAGTCGACGACGTCCGCGGCGGTGGTCACGTAGATCGTCTGCGC
This sequence comes from Phycisphaerales bacterium, assembly GCA_044220875.1. Taxonomy (GTDB): domain Bacteria; phylum Planctomycetota; class Phycisphaerae; order Phycisphaerales; family SM1A02; genus JAEUIT01. Next base: position 254,119 of record JBGAQH010000006.1, read on the forward strand.
GACCGCAAGCGGTGCCACGGCGAGGGACGCGAGGGTGGTGACGAGGAGGATCGGGCGCATCGGCAGTGACCTCTTGGTGGTTCGGTCGGCGGGGTCGCCGAGAGAGTCGAGCGAGCAGTTCTGGATCAAATACGACGGACCGTGTACTTGCCGCGTCGCCGATCGTTCCGCCCAAATGCGTCACGCGGAATCACAGCGGAACGCCGGGGCCCCGAGAGTCCCCACGTATACTCAAGCGCCATCGCTTCCCGACGCCGGTCAGGAATCTTCGCCATGGCGGCGAGCGCCCCGCCGATTCGCTCGGGCAGCCACCCACCGACCTCCTTTCGCCGATGGCTGAGATCAACGACATCCTCCGGGCCGCGCAGGCGGGCGACGGCACGGCGGCGAAGGAGCTGGCGGCGCTCCTCTACGACGAGTTGCGGGAGATGGCCCGACGCGAGATGTCGCGCGAGCGGTCGAGCCACACCCTCCAACCGACCGCCCTGGTGAATGAGGTCTACGTTCGGCTCGTCGGCGGAAGAGACATCACCTTCGCCGATCGCGAGAGCTTCTTCGCCGCGGCCGCGACCGCCATCCGCCGCGTGCTCGTCGACCACGCCCGCCGGCGGGGCCGCGAGAAGCGCGGCGGCGGTCGATTGCAGGTACCCCTCGAGGGTCTCGACGTCGCCGATCCCTTCGAGCCGTTCGAAGACGAGGAGCTGCTCGCCCTGGACGACGCGCTCGCCAAACTTGCGGCAATGGATCCGACGAAAGCCCGCATCGTCGAATTGCGGTTCTTCGCCGGGCTCTCGATCGAGGAGCTCGTTGCCGCGATCGGCGTCTCCGAATCGACGATTCGTCGCGAATGGCGCCTCGCCCGCGCCTGGCTGCGGACGGCGATGGAGCATTCGCGTGGATCCTGAACGCTGGAAGCGCATCGACGCCCTCTTTCATCGCGTCGCGGATCTCGCGCCGGCCGAGCGGGCGGCGGCTCTCGACGAAGCCTGCGTCGGTGACCCCGCGCTTCGAACCGAGATCGAACGACTGCTCGCCGTGGACGCCGACGTCATCGGCGACCCACGTCGCGATCTCTTCAACAAGCTTGAGACGAGAGCCGGCGCGCAGCCGGGGCCGGATCCCTTCCTCGGTCGGACGCTCGGGGCCTATCGCCTCATCGAGCGCCTCGGCGCCGGCGGCATGGGTGTCGTCTACCGCGCCGAGCGGGCCGACGGCCTTTACCAGCAGGAGGTCGCGATCAAGCTTGTGCGGGCCGAACACGCGACCGATTGGATGCTGCGACGCTTCGAGTTCGAACGGCGGGCGCTCGCGTCGCTCGAGCATCCCTGCATCGCCCGTCTCTACGACGGCGGCACCACCGACGACGGCTGTCCCTACTTCGTGATGGAGCTCATTCGCGGCGAGACCATCGACCGCTACTGCGAGCGCGAGCGGCTCTCGATCGACGCCCGACTTCGGCTCTTCGTCCAGGTCTGCCGCGCGGTCCACCACGCCCACCAGAGTCTCGTCGTCCACTGCGACCTGAAGCCGGCGAACATCCTGATCGACGGCCAAGGCGTGCCGCGGCTCCTCGATTTCGGCATCGCCCGCTTTCTCGAAGAGGAAGCGAGCGCCACCACCGGCCCCGGAGCGACGCGAACGATCGCCCGCGTCCTGACGCCCGAGTACGCGAGCCCCGAGCAGCTCGCCGGCGGTCCGGTGACCACCTCGCAGGATGTCTATTCGCTCGGCGTCGTTCTTTACGAACTGCTGGCCGGCTGTCGGCCCTTCGAGAGCGACAGCCGCAGCCTCACCGAGTGGGAGCGGCTGGTCCGCGAGCAGACGCCGCCGCGTCCGAGCGCGCGGCGGCTCGGATCGAGCCTGAGCGGCGACCTCGATCGCATTGTGCTCATGGCCCTTCGGAAGGAGCCCGAGCGGCGCTACGCATCGGCCCAGGAGTTCGCCGACGACATCGAGAGGCATCTCGCCGGCCAGCCGGTGCGGGCCCGCCCGAACTCGCTCGGCTACCTCGCCGCGAAATTCGTCGGCCGAAACCGCGTCGCGGTCGGCGCGGCGGTGATCGTCCTCCTCGCCCTCCTCGGGGGCCTCATCGCCGCACGTCGAAGCGGTCGCATCGCCGAAGCCGAAGCGGAACACGCCCGCATGGAAGCGGACTCGTTCCAGAGCATCGCGAGCTTCCTGATGGACGGCTTCCTGCCCGATCAGCCATCGCAGGATGCCCAGTGGCAGTCGCGGGCGAAGGGCCGCGTCCTCGCCCAAGCGGAACAGGTCAGGCGGCAGTACGCCGACAACGTCCACGTGCGGGCGAACCTCTTGGACACGCTTGGCCAGGTGCTTCGACGGTTGGATCTCGGCGACGACGCGAAGCAACTGATGGCGGAAGCGAAATCGATCCGCGCCGACGCCTTCGGGACGAACTCCCTCGAGTATGCGATCTCCCTGCGAAGCCTCGGGCAGCTCGCCTACGACGCAGGCAATTTCGCGGAAGGCGCCGCGCTCCTCGAAGAGGCGATGGTGATCCATCGCGCCTCAGGCACGAACACCCACGCCGATGTCGCCTCGATCGCCAACGACCTCGGTGCCTGCCTTCGAAACCTTGGCCGCGACGCCGACGCCGAGCGGCTGCATCGCGAAGCGCTCGCCCTGCGTCGGGCAACCGGCGACGGCACGCTCCCGGTCGCGGAGAGCCTGAACAACCTGAGCGGCGTCCATTTCTCGCGCAAGGACTACGCCGCCGCCATTCCAGAGCTGGAAGAGGCGCTCGCGATCCGCGAACGGATCCTGGGCGCCGGGCATCTGCTCACGGCGCAGACAATGTCGAACCTGGCCCTCGCTCGCTGGCGTCACGACGACCGAACCGAAGCGCTCGAACTCATGCGCCGCTGCGAAGCCGCCTACCGAGCCCTCGGTGGCGACGGCGAGGAAGGCCTCAGCCTCGTCCTCGCCAACCACGCATCGATGCAGATGACGGTGAAGGATAACGACGGCGCCGCCGTGAGCCTCGAAGAGGCGCTGCAGCTTCAGCGCCGACACCTCCGGCCCGACCACCCGCTCATCGCCACCTCGATGGTGAAGCTCGCGACCCTCCACCACCTCCGCGGCCGCGACGAACTCGCCCGCGAAGCCTGGATCGAAGCAGTCCGCATCCGCCGTGACGCCGCCATCGCCCCGCGCGACCTCGCCGAAGCGACCGCCGGCTACGGCCACTTCCTCACCGACATCGGCGCCTCCGCCGAGGCAAAGCCGCTCCTCGACGAAGCCAACACGTTGCACCAGGCGAACGACCTCAAGGACCCCGCGTCGCGCGGCCGAATCGAATACGACCTCGGCCGCTGCGCCGAGGCCGCCGGCGATCGCAGGGCGGCCCGTGAGCACTATGTTGAGTCGCTCCGGCTCCTCGAATCCGTCCCAAACGTCAGCGACGAGGACCGGGCAAAGGTACAGACTCGGCTCGACGCGCTCGCGAAGGAGTGAGGGAGGGGAGCACGCAGAGAGCGGGGAAGGGCTGGTGGGGCTGCGTCCCTTTTCATCTCCGTGCTCTCCGTGTCTCCGTGAGAACCTCTCTGGTCTGGATCACACGAACGCCGCGGCCGGCACTGGGCGCGGTCGCGGCCAGAGTTCTCTCACGGAGGCACGGAGCACACGGGAAGAGGGGAAGAAGGCCGGGATTGGATTCTGGTTCATCTCCGTGCTCTCCGTGTCTCCGTGAGGACCTTTCTGGCTTGGACCACACAAGCGCCGCGGCCGTCAGTCGGCGTGGGTGCGACCAGAGTTCTCTCACGGAGGCACGGAGCACACGGGAAGAGGGGAAGAAGGCCGGGATTGGATTCTGGTTCATCTCCGTGCTCTCCGTGTCTCCGTGAGAACCTTTCTGGGCTTGGACCACACAAGCGCCGCGGCTCGGGGCGGTGAATCCCTCAGCGCACCGCGACGTCGGCGGTGTCGCTCGCTCCCGGTATGCTGCGGCGATGCACACAATTCGCTTCGTGGGAATGGCGCTCTGGCTTGGTTGCTCCCAGCTTTGTCTTGCCGATGAGCGGCCCGGGCACTCGTCGCACGGTTCGGCCTTTGACACCGGCCTCCGGCAGCGGCCGTGGCGGATGGAGGGGATTGGCCACACCCATTTCCCGGTGACCACGAAAGTCGCGGAGGTGCAGGAGTGGTTCGATCAAGGCAACACGCTGCTGCACTCCTTCTGGTTCGAGGAGGCGGAGCGTTCGTTCCGCTGGTGCCTCAAGCTCGATCCCGACTCTGCCATGGCGTATTGGGGACTGGCGGCGTGCAACCTGAATTGGTTCACCGAGCCGTCGCTCGAAAAGCCCATCGCCAAGCGCGGGCTCGAGTTCCTGAAGGAGGCCGCGCGCCGCAAGGGCTCGGTGACGCCGCGCGAGCGCATGTACATCGAAGCGTGGGAGGCCGCGTTCATGGGGCCCCGCCTCGAGCGGTCCGCGGTGCTGGCCCGAGAGCTGCAGAAGATCGTGCTGGCGTATCCCGACGACGTCGAAGCCAAGGCCCTCTTTGCCCTCTACGGCATCGGATTGAGCGCTCCCTACGCAAACGAGCTGGTCGTGCGGGAGGTCCTCGCCAAGGAGCCGGATCATCCCGGCGCGCACCACTACCGCATCCACAATTGGGATCACGACCACGTCGAGCAGGCCCTCGAGAGCTGTCGACGCTACGGCGCGATCGCTCCGAACGTCGGCCACTCGAACCACATGCCCGGCCACAACTACAGCAAGCTCGGCATGTGGAATGAGGCGGCCATCTCGATGGACAGCGCGACGCGCGTCGAGCTGAACTACATGAACGAGCGGCTGGCGCTGCCCTTCGAGACATGGAACTTCGCCCACAACCGCAATTACCTGAGCTACATCCAGGAGCAGCTCGGGATGGAACGCGCCTCGATCCAGGGCGCCCGGGCCCTGATCGCCGCTCCTCGCGACCCGCTCCTCAACAAGGACGACGAGATGGGTGCGTATGACCAGGGGGTGCAGGCCCTGACCCGCTGCCTGATCAAGTTCGAGCGCTGGGACGAGATCCTCAAGCCCGATTCGATCCCGTGGCGCGACACGCCGACGGACAAGGCAAACCGGGCCTTCGCCGAGGCGGTGGCCCGCGTGGGAAAGGGCGATTTCGTCGAGGCCCGCTCGAAGATCAGTGAGATCCGGGCGGCGATCAAGGGGCAGAGCGACGAGAGCAAGGCGATGAACATCGACCTGACCCTCGCCGCCGACGCCGCCGAGGGACTGCTCCGTGCCGCGGAAGGCGACCGACTCGAGGCGACCCGGCTCCTGCTTCAGGCGGCATCGCTCGAGCAGAAGGCACGCGACGACGACGCCTATCGCAACGACCCGCCGCCCTACCCGTGGCCGACCTATCGCCTCCTTGGCGATGTCTACCTCGCCGGCGGAGACCACCAGCTCGCCATCGACGCCTACCAGCGGGCCCTGAAGGTCGAAGCGAACGACGCCTTCACGCTCGCCGGTCTGGCGCGAGCCCACGCGGCGCTCGGCGAGAGGGAGAAGGCAAGCCGCTACGCCGGACGCTTCGCTGCCGTCTGGGCGCACGCCGATGCGGGAATGCGATGGACGGCCGAGGTCGAGAAGCTCGCACTCGCGGCCGCGCCCATCGCCGAGACCCCCGCTCCGGAGCGTGAGTATCGACTCGACGTCCAGTCCAAGATCGGTCCGCTCGATTGGGAGCCCTACGCCGCCCCGGCGCTCGACTGCCTCGATCCCGACGGACAGCCAGTCCGACTCGAGGACTTCCGCGGCAAGAACGTCCTCCTGGTCTTCTATCTCAACGAGGGCTGCGTGCACTGCGTCGAGCAACTGGTCGCGATCGGCAAGCGGACCAACGACTGGTCGGCGGAGGACACCGTCGTCCTGGCCGTGAGCAGCACGCCGCCGGCCAAGAACAAGGAGTCGCTCAAGCTTGGCACGCTCCCGGTCCGGCTCCTCTCCGATACGGATCACGTGAACGCCCGCCGCTTCACCTCCTACGACGACTTCGAGAACATGGAGCTGCATTCGACGATCCTGATCGACCGCCAAGGCCGCGTGCACTGGAAGCGCACGGGAGGCGATCCCTTCACGGACGTGGACTTCCTCCTCAAGGAAGTCCGCCGAATGAACGCGCTGCACGCCGAGGTGGCAGCGGGCCGGTAAGGGAAGACACAGCCGAATCCTCATCGCCGCTGCGGAGCGATGAACCCGTGTGCGACGTGATGGCAGATCGTCGCTCCGCGAGATCTCCTCTGGATCCGATCACCCGAACGTCGCGGCAGTCACTCGGCGCGGTCCCGGCCAGAGTTCTCTCACGGAGGCACGGAGCACACGGGAAGAGGGGATGGAGGTCGGGATTGGATTCTGGTTCTTCTCCGTGTTCTCCGTGCCTCCGTGAGAACCTATCTGGCTTCGATCACACGAACGTCGCGGCAGCCACTCGGCGCGGTCGCGGCCGGAGTTCTCTCACGGAGGCACGGAGCACACGGGAAGAGGGGATGGAGGCCGGGATTGGATTCTGGCTCTTCTCCGCGCTCTCCGTGCCTCCGTGAGAACCTATCTGGCTTCGATCACACGAACGCCGCGGCAGTCACTCGGCGCGGTCGCGGCCGGAGTTCTCTCACGGAGGCACGGAGCACACGGGAAGAGGGGATGGAGGTCTTGGACGTTGGTTGCGATCGTTGCGTTCTGGAAGTGATTCGCTTCCACGTCCGCGCTGACGTTTGCATCGCCGCTCGCGATGGTGCGTGGTGCCGTGCTCGCGGCAGCCGTAGCATGGCTCGCCATGCAGCGCACCCGTACCCGCCTCACCGTCCTCTTGCTTGCATTGTCGTTGTCGGTCGCCGCCTTCGTTCCCGGTTGCACGCAGCCCTCGCCGCAGGTGCTGTGCGTCATGCGCAATCCGCAGACCGGTCAGACCGCGACCATGTATAAGGAGATCCCCTTCAAGGTTCCGGCCAACTACGACGAGCAGAAGCACATCGCCCAGTGGAAAGAAGTGCAGGTCAGCAAGGGCTTCACCGACGAGGTTCCCGCGCCGCACTGAGGCTCACATCGACAGCCGCTTCATCCGCCGCCAGATCGGGGCGGCGAACTCCTGCATCAGGGCATCGATGGCCGGCAGATCCGCGCGGTCCGGGTCGCCGCACTCGGCGCGGAGTGTGCCGTCGGGCTCCGCGCTCGGCGCGGCATTCGCGCCGCGCCAGCGACTCACCCGCTCGCGAAACTCCTCAAGCGTCGTTGACCCGCGGTCGATCCGACATCCGGCGCCGGCGACGGCCCGCGGGATCGGCGCCTCGCCATCCTCCATGTGCAGCGATTCGACGTGGACGTCCCATCGCCAGCAGCGTTTCCCGAACGCCGCGCTTGTGAACCACGCGGGATCGATCGTCTCCTGCCTCGACTCGCTCGCGTTCCATTCGGGAGGCGCATCGCCCTGGACGAGCGTGACGCGGGTGAGGTCGGGGGTCAGGATGTCGTTGAGGCTTGCCGAGCGCTGACTCGCCGGGCGCGTTCCCTCGGCGCCGCACCAATGCCGCACGACCGAGCCGGGCGTGCTGCCGGTCACTTCGAAGTAGGCGATCGCGGAGCTGCCATGTCGATGGAGAGGCCGATGGAAGGCCAGGCACATCAGCTCGGCCGAGGCCCGCAGTGACCACGCCGCGGGCAGGACCAATCGTCGCCAGTGCGCCGGCGCGATGCCCGCCAGCGTCACCTTCACCTCGACGGCGAGGACCGGCTGCCGCACTTGGCATTGGGCCCGCAGCGCGTCCGTTCGCATGGGATCGAATTCACCCACGGTCGCCACGTCCGCCGGCGCGGGCTGAGTTCGCGGCGCTCACGGACCGCGATCCCGATAGGTCGGCGGCGCCGCCCAACGCATCTTGCCCAGCAGCGTGTTCCAGTAGGAGTTCGACGGATTGCCGACCAGCCTCGCCCGCACCGGATGGCGCACGATGCGGACCACGTCGCCGGGGCCGAGCCCGTGCATCACCTGGCCGTCGAGGACCAGTGCGGTTCCCTCGTTGGCGCGGGCCACGGTGATGGTGAGCTCGGCCGAACCGGGGAGCACGATGGGGCGGAACGCAAGGGAGTGCGCCGCGTTGGGGGTGAGGACGATCGCGTCGACGTCGGGGTGCACGATGGGGCCGCCGGCGCTGACGTTGTAGGCGGTCGAGCCAATGGTCGTCGCCACGATCACGCCGTCGCCGGTGAGGTCGGGCCCGCCCTCGCCGAGCGAACTCCCGGAGCCTCCGCTGGTCCTGATCTTGAGCTCAATCATCCGGTAGGGGGGACCGGCGGCGATCACGCAGTCATTGATTGCGCTCGACGCAAATCGCGGCTCGCCGTTCGAGGAGAGCACTGTGGCCGAGAGCACCATCCGATCGCGCACCGTCGGCGACTGGCCGAAGACCATCGACGCATGCTTGACGAAGGACTCCCAGTCGAACTCGGCGAGAAAGCCGAGGCGCCCGAAATTCACGCCGACGATCGGGCGCCGACGCTCCAGCAGCCGCCTCGCCTGCGCGAGGAGCGTGCCGTCGCCGCCCAACACGACGGCCATGTCGAACTCCGGCGCCGCAGACACGGGCGAGCCGTCGACCTCGATCGCCGCGCGAAGCGTCGCGTGGTGGGCGATGATCGCCTTCGCGTCGTCGAGGCGCGCCGCGACGCCCGGCCGCGAGGTATTCGTGAGGAGGAGGATCGCGGGGCGGATCATGGCCGAATCGTACCGGCAGGGGCGAGGGCCGCCGCCGTTGCCGCGTGACTTACTGGACGAGTCCCTTGGTCAGGCGCATGAACGCCGTCTCGAGGTTGACCTGCTCCTGCTGCATCGACGAGAGCCGGAAGCCGTTGGCGATGAGCCGCGAGGGAAGCTCGCTCGCCCGGAAGCCGCCTTCCGGATCGACCGCCACGTCGATGCGCTGGCCGCCCTCGGCGTCGACGACGTCGACGCGGGTCACGCCCTTCACCTTGGCGAGCAGCTCGGCGGCCTCGGTCGAGCGCTCGTCGACGGTGATCTGGATCACCATGCCCGAGCTCGTTCGGCGCATGACGTCGGCGACCGACCCGGAGTAGACGAGCTTGCCGCGCTCGACGATGCCGACGACGTTGCAGAGCTCGGCGAGCTCGTGCAGGAAGTGGCTTGAGATGATGATCGTCTTGCCCATGCGGCGCAGCTCCTTGAGGAGCTCGCGCATCTCGATGCGGGCCCGCGGATCGAGTCCCGACGCGGGCTCGTCCATGAGCAGCACCTTCGGATCGTGGAGCAGGACGCGGGCCACCGCGAGCCGCTGCTGCATGCCGCGCGACAGGCCGTTCACTTCCGTCGTGGCCTTGTACGACAGGTCGGTGAGGTCCAGCACGTCGCGCACGACCTGCTCCCGCTTCTTGCCGTGGATCGCGTAGCAGGCGGCGAAGAACTCGAGGTACTCGGTGACGACCATGTCCTCGTAGGCGCCCATGAAGTCGGGCACGTAGCCCATGATCGGGCGGATGAGGTGGTTCTGGTAGCCGACGACCTTTCCGTCGATGCGGGCCTCGCCCCAACTGGGCTTGAGGAGCGTCGCAAGGATCTTGATCGTCGTGGTCTTGCCGGCGCCGTTCGGCCCGATGAAGCCGAAGCAGTCGCCTTCCTCGATCGTGAGGTTGAGGTGGTCAAGGGCCACCATCTCGCCGTACTTCTTGGTCAGGTTGATCGTCTCGATCATCGGCATCGGAAGGGATCTCGTTCGGGCGTGGCGTTCGTTCGTGGAGCGGGGAGCGTGATCGGCGGGGAGTCTCGGCCAGACTCACGGTCCGCGGCGCCGGCCCGGAGCGGGAACGGCGTTCGGGCGGTCGGCGGGCTGCGGCGCAGCGCCGGCGGGGCTTTCTTCCTCCGCCGTCGGCGACTGCGGGTCGTTCGGGTTCCTGGGCGTTGCCGGAGGCGTCGGCGGGACGGGCACGCCGAGGAGCCGCGGCGTCGGGATGGACAGGTCGCGGTAGTTCTCGTCCCCCGCCCAGCCGTAGCCGTCGAGCGGATAGATCCACCGATAGAGCGTGGTGCCGGTGCTCTTGGCGATCTCACCGTCGATCTTGATCGGGACCGGCGTGGCCACATCCTCGAGGAACCCCATCACGATGACGCAGGGCCGCGTGAGCCAGGGGCTGAGATCGATCTCGCGGGCATGCTCGCGCTCGGCGCGGGCGGCAACGACGGTGGCGCCGGGCGAACGCTGGAGCCAGTCGGGGGGCTCGAGCATCGAGTAGAGGCTCAGCGACTCGAGATAGCGCCGGCGCGAATCGAGGGAGAGATTCTCGCCCGCGATCGCCGTGCCGTACATCTGCTCCGCGATCGGCGTCCGGTAGAGCTTTGAGAGCTGATCCTGGATCTGGAAGGTCGCCGACCCAAGCGTCAGGGGCGTCTTGCCGACCAGATCGCCGAACTCGATCGCCTGTCCGGGCCGCCAGAGCGGGCGGTCGAGACTGAAGTAGAAGCCATAGAGCGGCATCTGCCCGCTGCGATCGGTCAGCGGCATCGGCAGCGCCGCGTTGGTCGGGAAGCTCGCGAGCGGACGCCGATAGGGAGTCACCACGATGATCCGCACCTGTTGAAGGTCGCCGGGCAGCGAGTGGCTGATCGCACCGGAAAGCTGGATCTCGTTGGGCAGCCTGGTGCGGTCCAGTCGCACGCCGATCGGCGACTCGACCTTGATCAGGTTGCCCCATTTCGTCGGGACGCTTCCCATCCAGCGCGCGATGAAATCGGCGCTGGTGGCCCGGGCCGGCACGCGATAGCTGCTCGTGCTCTCCGCCTTCGTGGGATTCGGGTCGTAGGGAACGATGTAGCGGTCCTTGTTCGGGAAGGTGTCGCCCGTTCCCGACGGCGGCTTCGACCAGGAGGCGAAGAGGTTGCTCTGCTTGGCCTCGTCGTCGAGCGTGACCAGCGTCGGCGTGTAGCCGGGAAGGAACGCCGAGAAGTACGAGGTCGCCCGCTGGAGCGGCGCACCCTTCGTCGCGTCGGTCTCCGACGGGTCAACCGCGAGCTGATCGATGATGGTCAGATGGCGTATCGACGGCGTGGTCTGGCCGAGCACGGCGCCGCCGATCCAGGCGAGGGCGGTGAAGACGAAGGCGAATCCGACGAAGAGCGACCATGAATGGCGCTCTCGCTTGAACTGCCGAAGGCCGGCGAAGCCGATCGGGCCGGAGAGAAGCCAATACGCTCCGAAGAGCCCCGCCGCGCTCAGCATGCCGATCGCGGCCGAGCTGTTCATGCTGATGTACGAGGCCATCGTGTCGCCGCTGCCCAGGGCCGAGAGGCTGGGGGCGCTGGTGTAGAGCTTGTTCTGGTCGTCGAGGATCTGCAGCTCCTCCGCCGTCGGCGTGTCGCCGCGACGTCCGAGGACCGCGTTCCAGAAGATGTCGCCTTGGGGAAGCGAGCCGCGCTGCAGGCCGCGCCGGTTGATGCCGTCGACGTCGATGCCGAGAACGATCACCTGACCGAATCCGTAGTTCCGCTGCACGCCGACGATCGAGCCGTCGAGGCTTCCCTCGCCCGCGAGCGAGAGTCCGGTGGTCGCGTCCTTCGCGGCGGGAAGGGCCACGAGCGGGCGGTAGCCGCGGTCGAGCGTCCGCGGGTCGAAGACGTAGAGGTTGGTCCTTGCGGTCGGTGCGTTGTTCGCCTCGGACTTCGAGAGAATCGGCAGGATCGTCGAGACGAGCACGCCGTCGACGCGGCGCGGCGATGCGCTCGGAAGGAGCTCCGCGAGCTTGTGGCCGTCGGTCGTGCCGTTCCCCCACGCCTCCGCCGCGCCGTCCGAGGCGATGCCGATCACGAAGGTGCCGCCGCGCCTGATCCACTGCTTGAGGGCATCGGCCCGCTCGGTGTCGAGCTGGTTCGGCAGCCGCGTCCCGTCGCACCAGAGAATCGTGCTGAACTGGGAGAGCCCCTCCCAGCGATCGCAGAGGTCGCGCGGCCCGACGCCATCGATGACCGTGATCATCGAATTGAGCGAGGGCAGGGCAGTCGCGCCGCTTGCGCCTCCTCCGCCGCCGCGCGGGGCGTAGCAGTCAAGGCCAAGGCGCACGTCACCCAGGACGAGGGCCATGTCGGAGAGCTGGTCGACAGGAAGGGCGACGGGCTTTCCGACATCGCCGTTGATGGGCGTCGAGCCGAGGTCGGCGATGCGCCGGTGGTTCGCGTCGATTTCGTAGAGGCGGATCAGATAGGCGGCGGTCGAGACCGAAATCTGGGCCTGCGAATTCGGCGGCAGGCGACCGTAGAGCCAGCGCTCGACGCTGCCGCCGGCCGAGAGGTTCACCGTGCGGCTGTTCTCGACGATGTCGCCGTCGGCGTTGGGAAGCTCCCACACCACCTCGACGGTCTTCACCTCCGTCGAGAGGCTGGTGAGCTTCACCCGGATCCCGATCCAGTCGCAGGGCCGTGCCGCGTTCCCCACGCCGAAGGAGAGGAGTTCGAGCGAGACGTCGCCGGCCGATGCGGGAGCGGCCACCCAGCCGAGGAGCGCGGCGCACAGGACGAGCAGCGCGCCGGCGAGCGGGCGGCGTCGCGCCGTGGCCATCGTTGCGTTGTCGCGTCGGCGGACTCCGTCAGGGGCCGCAGGGATCATCCCGATGGGCATGCGATTCGTAGCCTCCCGTGCCGATACCGGACCCGAGACCGAGTCGGGCGGAGTGTAGCGTTACGGCCCGAGGGGCAAAGGATTGAGGCCATGAAACCGCCACTCGGGATGAAGTCACCCGCTGGCGATGCCGACGACCGGGGCATGTCCGCGCTCCCCAGCGAAACGTGGGTCATGATCCTGGTCGCCCTGGCATTCGCGAGCTTCGCGGCCGGCGGGGCGATGGCGTTCGCGCTGGACACGAAGTTCCGCATCGCGACGCTGCGCGTCGACGCCCGCCGAATGCAGTTGCGGGCCCTGCGCGAGCGGGCCCGGCGGCTCTCGCGCTGACCCTTACCGCGCCGAGGCGAATTCGGCCAGCATCGCCGCGTGCGAGCGGATGCCGTTTCGGAAGCAGGCCAGCTCGAACTTCTCGTTTGGGCTGTGGACGCGGTCGTCATCGAGTCCGAAGCCGACCAGAAGCGAATCGATCCCGAGGATGCGCTGCAGCAGGCCGACCGCCGGGATGCTCCCGCCGGTACCGATCACCGCAGCCTCCTTGCCGAAGACCTTCGCCAGCCCGCGCTGGGCGGCGCGGAGCCAGTTGGAGTCGGTCGGCACCGCGATGGCCGGACTCATGCCGTGGCTTTCGATCTCGATCCGACACCCCGGCGGGCAACGGTCGTGGAAGAACGTCTGGATGCCCGCGAAGATCTTCGCCGGGTCCTGATGCGCGACCAGTCGGCAGGAGAGCTTCACGGTGGCATGGGCGCCGATCACCGTCTTCGCTCCCTTGCCGGTGTACCCGCCGAAGATGCCGTTGCAGTCGCAGGTCGGACGCGACCACATGCGCTCCATCGTCGAGTAGCCCTTCTCGCCGAAGGGATTCTTGACGCCCGCCTCGCCAAGATATTCGAGCTCGTTGAAGCCGAGCTTGGACCATTGCTCCTTGATGGCCGCGGGCAGCGGCTTGACGTCGTCGTAGAAGCCGGGGATCTGCACGCGGCGATCGGCGTCGTGGAGCTGGCCGACGATCGCAGCGAGGGCGTTGATCGGATTCACCAGCGTGCCGCCGTACATGCCGGAATGGAGATCGTGGCTCGGGCCGTGCAGGGTGATCTCGACATACACGAGGCCGCGGAGCATGGTCGTGATCGCGGGCGTCGTGATGTCCCACATGCCGGTGTCGCTCACGACGCAGACGTCGGCCTTCAGCTTGTCGGCGTGGGCGGTCACGAAGGGATCGAGGCTCTTGCTGCCCGACTCCTCCTCGCCCTCGAGCATCACCGTCACCGCGCAGGGAAGCGTGCCGTGAGCCACATGCCAAGCGCGGAACGCCTCGATGAAACTCATCACCTGACCCTTGTCATCAACGGCGCCGCGGGCCACGATCCGCTTGCCGGGCTTCCCGTTGACCGGATGGCCATCGACGATCACCGGCTCAAAAGCCGGCGAGGTCCAGAGTTCGAGCGGGTCAGCCGGCTGAACGTCGTAGTGGCCGTAATAGAGGATCCGGGGCGCGGTTCCGGCGGCTCCCTTCGGGCCGTCGTGGTGGGCCAGGACCATCGGATGTCCGATCGTCTTGACGACCTCGGCGCGGAAACCGATCTCGCGGAGCTGGGCCGCGGCCCATTCGGCCGCTCGGCGGGTCTCGCCGTCGAAGGCCGGATCGGTCGAGACGCTCGGGATGCGGAGGAACGCCTTCAGGCGCTCAATCGCCTCGCCATCAAGGCGATCGGCGGCGGCAAGGACTGGTTCGAGGGCGAGAGCGGCGTTGGCGGCGAGCGACATCGTGGGACCCTTTGAGTGCGGGTCCGCAGTGTACGGAGAGCACCAACGGGCGTGAGCGATCTCGGGGCGGCGTTGGCCGGCCGGCCGATCAGGCCCGCAGCGCCACAGGCTGCAGGAACTGGTCGATGAGGTAGAAGGCCACCGCCAGCGCAATCACGACGGCACATCCGAATAGGAGCCATCGCTCGACGAAGGAGCTTTCCACGGTGCGCGGATCGTTGCCCGGCGCGGACGACGGATCGAGGCTCTCAAGCCCCTCCATCTCGGCGTAGGAGCGAGGCGGGCGGACCGCGAAGTCACAGCCGCATCCAGGGCAGATCGCGGCGCTCGAGCGAGCCGCCTCGGCGCTCATCTGGGCCGCATGGCCGCCGTAGCCACAGGCACAGCAGCGCCGGATTCCCAGCGTCGAACGCCGTGCTGTGACGCGACCGAGCATGGCTCTACAGTATCACCGCTTTCGCGCCGTCCAAGCCGCTGGTCGTTTGCGCCACGGCAATTGCCGCAGTTTCTCGCAATGCCATCGGTTGGCTGGGCGATGGCGGCGAGCCGGCTGCGGTCGTCGTCCCATTTCTCCTTCGCACGCTCAGGGATTCGCTTGATCGCCGATCGCCGCGCATCGCAGACGCTCGCCCGCTGGGCCGACCACCTTCGTCAACTGTCGACGCTGACGGCGGTGTCCGATTGGCCGCCGGCGTGCGCCGTGCGCCCAGCCCGATCGGGGCCCGGCGGGCCGGGGGGCGAAGTCGAACTTTGGCGGGGCCTGCAGGAACGGGGGCGGTTCGACCCGACGAGCATGGACCTTGCGGCGAGCGGTCCGCTCTGGCCCTCCTCCGACTGGGCGGCGATCGAAGTCTGGACCGAGGCCGAGCTCTGTGGCCTGCATGGGCTTTGGCGAGCGATGCGTCTGGCGGGCGACCTGCGGGCGGCGCTCCAGCGGCGCCTCGGCTCGCTGGTGGCGTGGCATCTCGAACACACCCAACCGGACAACGCAACGAACAGACCATGGGCCGTTCACGTCTTCCTCCTTCACGGGCCAGAGGGAACCATGGGAAGCGCGGGGCGGCCTGACGCTCGTCTCTACGCCGAGACGCTGGTGCATAACGCACAGGCCCAAGGGAACGCCGATCCGGCGAGCCTCTGGATCCTGGCCGACGCCGCCCGCGAGCTCGACTGGGTGCTGAACGAGACGGGTGCCTGACCCGAGCGGCCGTCGGCCCCGCTCATGGGAGCGGCCCCAACGCTCCTCGAAGCGGCTGGTAGCATCGCCCCGTATGGGAGCACCGGATACGCGCGGCGCTGATCGGTCGACGGTCGCAGGTGGCCTGGCCTACGTGAGTCATGGCATCGTGACCGCGCTGGCCCCGGCTCGCCTCTTCGTGGGCCTGCTCTGCGTGCTGGCGTTCGCGCTGCTCGGGTGGGGGCTTGATCGCGCGTACCTCGCCGCCGGAGGGCGCTCCGCGCCCCCCGATGGAGCGCCGTTGCGGGCCGAGAACCCGCTGCTCGATGCGGAGCGGATCGCCCGCCGTACGGCGTCGACCTTTGTGGCGGGCACCACCGTCGCTCCCCAAGTGAATGGCGAGACGCCGCTGTCGACGCTGCGGACCCTCGTCGACGTCGCAGGCGTCGAGAAGCTCGCCGCGGCCGGCGACGCCGAGCGGATGCGCAGCACCTATCTCCTCGAGTGGGATCGGACAACGGCCGCACTCGAGCGGGCCCGTCCGCGCGGACCGGCCGAATATCTCGCGTCGGGCTGGTCGTCGGCAACGCGGCGGCTCGTCGCCGGACTGGTTGGCTGGTCGCCGGTCGAAATGGGCGGCGCTCTCATGGACGGCATGGTCCGAGCACCGGCCGACTCCCTCGCCCTCTCGCCATGGTGGGGTGGGTTATGGCTGGTCGTCGGTGTGGTCATGCTCGCGACAATCGGCGGGGCGCTCGGGCGGATGAGCGCGATGGAGGCGGCACGCGGCGAGAAGATCACCGCATCGGTGGCACTCGCCTGGCTTCGCCGTTCGGTCCTCCGATGCGCGTGCGTTCCTCTCGCGCCAATGGCGATCGCGGCGCTTCTCTTCCTCGTCGTCCTGCTCTTCGGCGGCCTGCTGCGCCTTCCCGGCCTCGACCTCCTCGCCGGCCTGCTCTATGTTGTCGTGTTGCTCTCGACGACGCTCGCCCTGGTGATGGGCGCCGCGGCGCTGCTCGGCCTTCCGATGGCCATCGCCGCGGTCGCCAGCGGTGACGCCGACGCCATGGACGCAACGGTCCGGGCAACCGCCTACATCTTCCGCGCACCATTCCGGACGCTCGGCTTGGCGGCGGTGGGCGTCGCCTCGGTGGGCTTCGGCGTCTTGGTCGTCGGCGCGTGCGTGGCGACGGCGTTGGCGGCCTCCTCGTGGGGCGTCGGCGTCCTCGGCGGGGCAGGTGCGGCGACCGCCGCGGGCGGTCCATCGATCTTCAGCGAGGGGGGCCGCGCGCTCGGCGAGGCGTCCGCCCGCCTGTCCGGCGTCACGGCGCGGCCCGCAGCGGCCTTCATCGACCTCTGGGAGGCGGGCTTCGCGATGCTCGTGGTGGGCTACGCTCTCAGCGCGATCAGTGAAACCGGCACGCGGATCTACCTCGTGCTTCGATTGGTCTGCGACGGCGAAGACCCCTCGTCGATCGACGGCCACTCGCTGGGTCGGCCCGCCGCTACGCCCCCAGCGAACGCCTGAGCTCGGCGAGTTGGGCCTCAAGCCCGGCGACGCGGGCCTCGAGCGCATCGATGCGACTCACGTCGGCGCTGGCATGGGCACCGCTGTCGCCATCCTCACCGGGCGCGACGCTGTCGAGGGGATGAAGCTCCGGGCAGAGGAGCTGCATCCATCGCGGGGCGCGCGAGCCGGGGGAGGGAGACAGTTCGCGGACCAACGGCGACTCGGCCTTGGCCATGCCGTGCAGCACCGCCTCGACCGCCTCGAGCGACTCGAATGCCGACATGCGCGAGGCGTGGGTCCGGAGTTCGCCGACGGTCTGCGGTCCGCGGAGCATGAGTTCGGCGAGCAGGGCGATCTCGTTCGTGCCGGCATTGAGCGCCTCGCGGGCGACGTGTCGGAACTTCTCGACTCGGGCCCCGGACATCGACACTTCGCGGACGAAGCCCTTGGAGCGAAGCCCGTCGATCGCCCGCAGGGTACGGAGCTCGTCGATGGTCACGA
Source organism: Phycisphaerales bacterium (assembly GCA_044220875.1). Taxonomy (GTDB): domain Bacteria; phylum Planctomycetota; class Phycisphaerae; order Phycisphaerales; family SM1A02; genus JAEUIT01. The sequence continues at coordinate 271,705 of JBGAQH010000006.1, forward strand.
CCGGCCAGCGATTGCTCTTCTGGTTCACGCCCGTGATGAGCGAATTGAGCGTGAGCGGATACTGGTTGGGCGTGGTCTGGGCCTTCTCGATCAGCGTGCCCAAGACGCGGCACTCGTCAGGCGTCAATTGCGGCTGCATGCGGTCAGTGTAGTGGAGCACGGCACGCGGCCAAGGCGTGGGTGAAGGCGTTCGTACGAGGCGATCGACCGCAACTACACTGCGTTTCCCAATGAGCGAACGGCTTTCGGAAGCACGGCGGGATGAGGTGGCTCGCGATGCGGCGCGGCTCCTGCGGGACGGCCGCGCCAAGGACATCCCCTCGGCAATCCTCGCCGCCCTGCGCGGTGGCGCGGGCGCCGAGCAGGTGTCGGCAGCGCGGGTGCGGGAGCACGCCCGCGGCATGGCCATGGAGGCGATGGGCGAGGTCGGATATGCCGCGCACGTCGCCGACGTGTTGTGTCGCGCGGAGGAGACGATGACCCTTCTCGCGACGCAGCTCGCCACGCGTGCCGGCGACGCCCGGGTCGTCCTTGTGGGGCGCGGTGCCCGCGGCCAGGTCGATGCCGATCCCTGCTGCCGCATTCGCATCGAAACCGACGCGACGGTGGGCGACATCGCCGCCGTGCTCGTCAGTGCGGGCATGGAGGAGCCGGGCTTCGCGACCGTCGAAAGTCGGTTCGGGCGACTGGACCAACTGCGAGTGGACGATGGCGGCGTCGAGACCCGGATACTTCGTCTGCAGCCGAATCTGCACATCCCCCTCGATGCCGACCTTCGAAGCGAGGGCCGCGTCCCCGCGCTGGCGCTGACGGCGCTCCGCGGACTGATTCTGGCCCTGAACGATCGCGACTGCGGCTAGAGCCGCGGTTCTTCGGAGGATTCGTCGGCGTTGGGTGGTCCTACCGATTCAGTCGGGTCGGTCGCTGTTGTCATCCAGTCGTAGGTCAATACCGACGAATGACGGATCGTGCACGCACTGGCGTGGCGTGGCAATTCGTCGCCACACCCACAGAGAGCCGCGCGAGCGCCGATCCGAGGATCCAAGGAGTGCCGATGTTCGAGGCTATCAAAGCGCACACCCGGGCCTGGGGCCTTGGCCGGCGCGTGCTCACGCTGACGACGCTGACCGTCCTCGTTGCGGTTGCGGTCAACTACCTCGTCGTAGTCAACGCATTCCGCCAGTCCTCCGAGCAGGCGATGTTCGAAAAGGCCGCAGCCTTCACCGCGGTCGCCGACGAGGCGAAGGCCCTCGCAAGCGCGATGCACGCGGAGGGGGCGATCGACAACGATCGGCTCATCGCCGAGGCGAAGGCCGAAATCGCCGCCGGAACGGACTACACGAAGACCAAGTTCTTCAACACCGTGCCGGTCGTCGTGGGCTGGACCGCTGCGCGGGAGGCCGCCGCCGAGGAGGGCATCGAGTTCCGCATCGTCGCCTTCGACGCCCGGAACAAGAAGAATTCGCCCGAGTCGGGATCCTTCCGCGAGACGCTCCTGCGCGACCTGGAGCGACAGGCCGCCGCCGGCGGATCGCGACAGATCGGCCGCATTGATCCCGAGACCAACAGCTTCCACTACATGCGATCGATCGTGCTCGAGGAGAGCTGCCTCGCCTGCCATGGCGATCCGAAGAGCAAGTGGGACACCGACGGGGACGGCAAGGACCCGATCGGCTTTGCGATGGAGGGCTGGAAGGCCGGTGGATCGCACGGCGCCTATGAGGTCGTCCTTCCGCTCGCCCCGATGGACGCGGCGGTGACGGCGTTCGTCGTGAAGGGATCGCTGTGGACCTTCCCCGCGCTGGTCATGGCGTTGGGGATCTTCGCATTCGCCCTGAATCGCTTCTTCAAGCGTCCGATCATCGACATGATCGCCAAGATCCACACCATCTCGCAGGGCGACCTCCGGGCCCGCGCCGACCCGAACGCCATCGGCGAACTCGGCGAGATGGCCCGTTGGTTCAACGGATTCCTGGAGCGACTCGAGTCGACATTCGTCGAGTTCCGCGAGGGCTCGCACCAGATCGACGCCGGCTCCGGCCAAGTGAGCGGCACGAGCCAGGCGCTGGCCAGCAGCTCGACCCAGCAGGCAGCCAGCCTCGAGCGCATCAATCAGAGTCTCTCGGAGCTCACGAAGCGCACCGAGAGGAGCGCCGACGGCGCCCGCCATGCGGTGGATCTCACCCAGGACAGCCAGCGTTCGGCGACGGCCTGTCATGGACAGATGCAGGACATGAGCAAGGCGATGACCGAGATGAAGCGATCAAGCGACTCGATCGCCAAGGTGCTGAAGGTGATCGATGAGATCGCCTTCCAGACCAATCTCCTCGCACTCAACGCTGCGGTCGAGGCGGCTCGGGCGGGCGAGGCGGGCAAGGGCTTCGCCGTCGTCGCCGAGGAGGTCCGCAACCTCGCCCAGCGATCGGCGCAGGCCGCGAAGGAGACGGCGACCATGGTCGACGAATCCACGGCTCGTGCCGAGCGTGCCGTCTCGCTGAGCGACCAGGTCGCCGAATCGCTGGATCGAATCGTGAGCAGCACCAAGTCGGTGAACGAGCTCGTCAACGAGATCGCCGCGACGAACCAATCGCAGGCGGAGGAGGCGAGTCAGATCAGCAACAGCGTGCATGAGCTGGACAAGGCCACGCAACAGAATGCGGGCAGCGCCGAGGAGTTGGCCGCTGCCGCCGAGGAGACCTCATCGCAGTCCGGGCTCTTCCGTGACCGGATCGCGCAATTCAAGGTCCGCGAGTCGTAGCTCCGCCAGCGCCGCGGGAGCAGCGGCGGCGAAGTGACGTACCGACAGAGAAGCGAACGGGGCGGCTTCCAGCATGCTGGAGCCGCCCCGTTCTCGCTTCCGACGCTTGTGTGCGCGGCTTCGCGAGCCGCGATCAGCCGAGGCCGCCCTTGAGCTGCGGATTGGGCTTGCCGCCCATCCGGGCCTTGAGCTTCCTCATACCCGGATCCTCCTCGCGGGGTGCGTTCTTTTCCGCGTCGGTCCCGGGGCGGCCGGGCCGCTCGGGCGCCGACTGGAGCGCCTTGATCGAGAGGCTGATGCGCTTGCGCCCCGGATCGACCTGAAGGACCTTGCAGGTGACGACCTCGTCCCGCTTGAGCACCTTGTCGACGCTCGGGATGCGGTCGTGACTGACCTCGCTGATGTGAACGAGTCCCTCCACGCCGGGCGCGAGTTCGACGAACGCGCCGAACTCGGTGATGCGGGTGATCTTGCCTGTCACCGTGTCGCCGGTGCTCACGGTCGTGACCGCCTGGGCGAGCGGGTCGTTCATCGTCTCCTTGCGGGAGAGCGAGATCTTCACCGGCTGCTGGTCGCGGTCGATCTTCTTGATCTTGACCTGGACGATCTCGCCTTCCTTCAGGACATCCGAGGGATGCTTGATGCGATCGTGGGCGATGTCGCTGATGTGAATCAGGCCGTCAACGCCGCCAAGGTCGGCGAAGGCGCCGTAGGGCTGCAGCGAGATGATCGTCGCTGGTCGGATCTGGCCGACCTCGAGCTGGGCGAGGAGCTCTTCGCGCTTCCCGGCTCGCTCGGCGACGAGCACAGCCTTGCGGCTGAGGATGAGCCGGTTCTTGTCCTTGTTGAGCTCCATGATCTCGCACGGGAACTTCTCCCCGATGAAGACCGAGATGTCCGGGACGTGACGGAGGTCCACCATGCCGGCGGGCATGAAGCCCTTATGGTGGGCGACTTCCATCTCGAGGCCGCCCTTGTTCATGCCGGTGCATCGGGCCTCGACGACCTGACCGACCTCGAGGTTGCCCCAGTCGGCCTTGGTCACCGCGCCGGGCAGCGCCAGCACCAGAAGGCCCTCAAACGCATCGAGGCGCTCGACGACGAAGTCCATCTCGCTGCCGACGGCCGGCGGCTCCTTGAACTGCGTCAGCGGGCAGACCCCCTGCGAGCGGGGGCCGAACTCGACGAAGACGTCGCCGGCGTGAATGCGGAGCACCCGTCCAGTGCGGACCTGACGGCCGGATCGACCGCCCTGGCCGCCCTGCGCCTTGGGCTTCTGACGGTCACTCAGGAGGTCCTCCACGCTCATGTCGCCGAGGGCAGCGGATATCTCCGCTTCGAGCGAAGCGTCGATGTCCCCTCGGCCTCGGGGGCCACCGGATCGGGTCCCGCCGGAACTCCCTCCTGTGGAACCCGCCGGGGAATCGGCCGGCGCTCGCTGGGGTGCGGAGCCGGGCGCGGTGGCGTCAGGCGGGCTGGAAGGGGAACCGCTGGTCGGGTCCGTGGTCATTGGGGATCGGGAGAGAAGGGGAGCCGCGCGACGAATCGCGCCGAAGAGTGAACAGAGCCGTCAGCGTACCGCACCACCGAACCGGTGGGCAGCGACGCCGCGGGTTTTGACGTCGATTGCAGATTGTCGCCTGCGGTGCGGCTCGATCGCTCGCCAGTGGCCATTCGCTTGCGATCTTCGCGCGTCCCCGCGATCCCGAGGCATCTGTCGCGGCCGCCTTGGCGTATGGACGGACGAAGGTTTGTCGGGATGGGGTCCGCCGGGATGGGTGTGCCCCAGTGCAGTTGGCGGTGGCGTGGTCGACGACGAGTCGATCGACCTCGCGACCCGCACACAGGGACGGCTCTTCTCGACGGCCCGGTCCCCTCGTGGGTGGCTTTGCACGACGCGCGAGCCTGATGTCCGACCGGTGTTGCGGCGCAGCACTTATGGGACTACCTAGCCCGGCGTGAGTTCCGCAGGGCTCGTCAAGCCTGTGGGACCGACTGAGTTATAGTGCGACCCCCGCTCGTGCGGGAGTCGGTCCGCCGGGGCCACGTTGCCACGGCGATTCCGAGACCATCCATCTGCTGCTTCCCCGGTGTCCACGGTGTGCCTGCGCGACGGGCGCTCCGGAGGATGGCGGGCGAGCGCGCTTGAGGGCGACCATGGCTTCATTCAAGGCGGCCTGGGGTATCGAAGTTGGCGCATATGCAATCAAGGCGGTTCGCCTTGAACGCGTTGGCGATCAAGCCCGGCTCACGGATTTCGCGGTCATTCCACACAAGAAGGTGCTGACGACGCCTGATCTTGACCAGGACGAGATGATTCGACTTGGTCTCGGGCAGTTCGTGAGCCAGAAGAAGGTGGAGGGCGAGCACTGCGTCATCTCGGTGCCCGGAAACACCGCATTCGCCCGCTTCGCGAAGCTCCCGCCGGTCGAGCCCCGCAAGGTTCCCGACATCGTGAAGTTCGAGGCGGTGCAGCAGATCCCCTTCCCGATCGAGGAAGTGGAATGGGACTACGAGACCTTTGAGGCCAGCGACAGCCCCGAGATCGAGGTCGGCATCTTCGCGATCACGAAGGAGCGGCTGAACCAGCGTCTTGCGCTGTATGCCGAGCTCGGCATCAATGCCGACATCGTCACGATCAGCCCGCTCGCGGTGTTCAACGCCCTGAGCTACGACATGGATCTCGGTCCGCAGTCGAAGCCGATCGTCTTCCTGGACATCGGCACGACCGCAACGGATCTCATCGTCGCTGACGAGGGCCGCTGCTGGATCCGCACATTCCCGGTGGGCGGGACGAGCTTCACCGAGGCGATCAAGGAGAGCTTTGGCCTGAACTACGGAAAGGCCGACGCTCTCAAGCAGGAGTCGGCGACGAGCAAGTACGCCAAGCAGATCATGCAGGCGATGCGGCCCGTGTTCACCGATCTTCTCGCCGACGTCCAGAAGTCGCTGAACTACTACCAGCAGCTCCATCGCGGCGTGGCGATCGAGCAGATCGTCGGCTTGGGATCGACCTTCAAGATCCCCGGCCTCCGCAAGTTCCTCGGCCAGCAGCTCAACCTCGAGGTCGTCCGCCACGACGAGTTCCGGAAGATCAGGATCGAGGGACGCGAGGCAGCCGACTTCGCGGCCAACACCGTGAACATGGCGACCGCCTACGGGCTCGCGCTCCAGAGCATCGGGCTTGCGCCGATCGACGTGAACCTCGCTCCCGTGAAGGCTCTTCGTGACCAGATGTGGGGCGCGAAGACGAAGTGGTTCGCGGCGGCCGCGGCGATCGCGGTGGTGGCCAGCGGCCTGATGTTCGTCACCCCGACGCTCGACGATGCGAAGCTCGAGAGCGCCGACGCGAAGCAGACCGATCAGCAGGTCGCGACCGTCGTCTCTCGCGGCAAGCAGTTCCAGAGCCAGTACAAGGAGCTGGAGTCGCAGGCCAATCTCGGCTTCCGCGCGGAGAACCTGCGTCGTCTCACCGACGACCGGCGCGTCTGGCCGGCGCTGATCGACGACGCTACAAGCGCGGTGGCGAGCACCGGCACGCAGATCGAGCTCCTCGGCGAGAGCGCCGACCTCATCCGCCGCATCGCCCCCGGCGACCGGCGCAACGTGAATATCGAAAACCTGACCGGCGCATATGTGTTCACCAACGGCTCGCGGAAGATCCGCGTTTCGATGGATGTTACGTTTACAAATGCGGGCCGACAGGACTTCCTCAACGATACGGTCGTGAAGTTCCTTCGCGGGCTCGAGGGTCAGGATCGCCCGGGCGTTCCGTACAAGATCGTGAAGGACAGCGTCAACCTCAACGCCGACAAGCTCATGACCGTGACGGTCGGTGAGGACGGCGTGATCAAGATGCCGGAGATGCCCAACCAGCCTGCGGGCGACCCGAATCGTCCGACCAACGACGCCCCGGTCGACCCGAACGCGGGTCAGGAGGGCACGGGCAGCGGCCTCGGCAATGGGTCCGGCCTTCCCGGCAAGCGACAGCCCAGCGGCGGCGGCCAGATCACCAAGCCCGGCAGCGGATTGGGATTCGGCAACAACAACGGCGAGGGATCCAACGGCGGCGGCGGAAGCGGCGACCCGAATCAGCCGGCCTCCAGAGGTCGCGAGAACGAGATCCACAGGAGCGGCACCGGCGCGGCCGGAACCGAGCCGCAGAAGTTCGATCTTGAGTCGCTGGCACCCGTGCCTGCGATTCCGACCCTGCTGAAGAAGGGCGACACGCTGTATCGCGGCGTCGTCACGTTCGAGGTGGAGCTTGCATCGGTGCAGGCTGGCGCGGCGGCCCCGCAGGAGCAACCCCAGCAATGAAGCCAGTTCTCGATTGGGTCAAGTCCAACGTTCTCGTGGTGATTCTCGGCGTGGTTGCGATCGGCTCCCTCGTGGCCGGTTGGCTCGTGTCGAATTCCTTCAACGCCGCGGTCCGCACGAAGGCCGAGACCCGGGCCCGCAAGCTCAATGATCTCAACAGCATTGAGAAGGGCAGCATCACGCTCGCCATTCCCGGCAAGGAGCCGACCACCAAACAGCTCGTCATCAACGAGCAGGTGATCGAGGAATACAAGAAGCTCACCGGCGGCTTCAAGGAAGATGCCGACAAGGTGCACGAGCTGGCGCTCAAGCGCAACCGTCAGGATCACCAGCCCGTCATGGCTGGCGTGTTCCCGATGCCTCCGGCGGAGAAGAAGGCGGTCATCGCATTCGGTCTCCACAAGGAGCTGATGGCGGCCTACGACGGGCTCCTCAAGAGCATCAACGCCGGCGAGCCGCTCTCCAACGACGTCGTGGGTGAGAGCCTCGTCCGTCGAGAGAGCCAGTTCGTTGAGTCGACGCTCAAGAAGGCCTCGCGCGACAAGCTCGACCCGAAGGAGCTGGCTGATCTGAAGGACGAACTGACCCGAAGCCGGCTCGCGCTGTATGGGGAGCACGCACAGAAGATCTCCGTGTACGCCTCGACCGCAGTGCTCGACCTGCCGCCCTCGCCCGAGAATCGGAAGCCGCCCGGACTCGGACAGCTCTTCGATTGGCAGTGGAAGTTCTGGATCACCAAGGACATTCTGAGGGCGATCGCCGACGCCAGCGCTGGCTCGAATGGGGGTACGCCTGGCAGCGTGCTCAAGAGCCCGGTGAAGCGAGTCGTCTCGATTCGCATTCCAGACGGGAATTTCGGAGCGAAGGAGCAGCCCCAGGGCGCTGGATTCGGCGGGGGCGGCATGGGCTTCGGAGGCGCCGGCGGCGACACGCCTGCGCCGCCGCCCGACGCCGCGGCCGATCCTGCCGCGGCCGCCGCGACGCAAGCGAATGCGGCTCTCGGTCCGCCTCAGATTGACCAGACGCAGGAGGCTCCCCGCGACTACAAGGGAAGCTTCACCGGTCGGGCCACGAATCCCGTGTACGACGTTCGCAACGCGTACGTCACGCTCGTCGTCGAGACCTCTCGCCTTCCAGAGCTCTTCGACGCATTGGCGAAGCGGAACTTCATGACCGTGCTTGACGTCAAGGTCCGTCCATCGGATGCCTTTGCCGCTGCCCGAAGTGGGTTCATCTACGGCAAGGCCCCGGTCTCCGAAGTCGATCTGATCATCGAGTCCGTCTGGCTTCGCGAGTGGACCGCGCCGTTCATGCCCGCAGAGGTCCGAACCGCGCTCAAGGTCACCTCAAGCGCACCGGGTTCGGAGCCGGCCGCTCCCACGCCGCCTGCCGGCTAAGGTCCGTTCGCCTTCCCGTCCGTTCGTTCACTTTGGAATCCCGCGACGGCCACTCGTCGCGCTGCCCCGCGAGTATCCACATGAAGATCAAGGGCATTCCCGTTTGGGAACAGCACATCGAGAAGTTCATCGCCGGAGGCTTTGGCCTCGTTCTCCTCGGTGTCGGCGTTACGCAGGTTCTCTTGCGTCCGAACGACGTGTCGATGGAGAACAAGACCGTCGGCCCGGCCGAAATCGAGGCAACGCTCAAGGCTCGAGCCGACGCCGTCGCGGCGAAGCTCAGCTCGAACGCCGCGGGAACTGGGGTTGCCGATGGTGGCATTCCGCCCGGCGCCTTCGACGACTTCAGGAAGTCGCTCGACGGGGGTGTCGCGCCACGACCGACGCTTCCGTCCGTCGCTCCCTCGTTGGCTGCGGCGATTCTCCCGAGCGAGGCCGCGGTTGACGCGGGGCGCTTCCACGAGCCGAAGTTTGTCGGACCTTCGATGCTCGCGACGAGGCAGGAGGCTGACACGGTGGACGAAACCGCGTTGCGGCAGTCCCCCGAGCTCGCGGAGACCTTGAAGGAGTCCTTCTCCGATCCGACGCGCCCGAAGGACATCACGTGGCTTGTGCCGGTGGCGACACTTGATCTCTCCGCGTGGCGCACCGAGCTCCACAAGGCCATCTCGGGCGGCAAGACCCCCGAGCTCCCGATTCCGACGCTCTGGTACAACGATTCGCTGTGGCTTGTTGACCTCGTCTTCGAGCGCCAGGAGCGAGTGTCGACCTCAGCGGGCGGCGAGTCGAAGTGGGGCGAGCCGTCGGTCGTCGGCGTGCTTCCTGGCCACTTCACGTTCCGGAAGGAGATCGCCACCGCCGATGTAGGGCTGCGCGATGAGATGTACCGTCTCTTGGCGCAGAAGGAGAAGGTGCTGGAGATCCTTCAGCCCGAGTTCATCACCACCAAGGGAAACACATTCTCGCCTTCGGTTGTCCTCGGCAAGGAGGAAGGGCCGAACGACGGCGGAGAGAATCCCGAACTGCGTCGCCTCAAGCTCGCGTACAACCGAAAGGTCGTTGACCGCGATCGAACCTACGCCCAGGTGAAGGACCTTGGGGGACCCTGCGAGCCTCCGAAGTCCGACGATCGTGAGAAGGACAAGGAAAAGAAGCGCGGTGATGATGAGGGCAAGGGCACTGGCGGCGGCGGTGCGGGCGGTGGCGGCGGCGCGAAGGCCCCGGGTGGAGGCGGCCTCGGCGGTGGCGGCATGTCTGGTGGGAAGAACAACTCCGGCAGGACCAAGGACGACGAAGAGAAGTGCGTTCGCCTCACCAAGAAGTGGAAGGAACTCGACAGTCAGGTCCAGAAGCTAGAGGCTGATTTGAAGCGCCTCGCACCGAACGCGGATCTGGCTGCGAAGGCAAACGTCATCGACCTCTCGAAGGACTCGATGCTCACCGTGTGGGCCCATGACATTTGGGTGAAGCCGGGCGCCACGTACCGGTACCGCTGCCGCGTCGATCTCTACAACCCGTTCTTTGCCCGCAAGCGTCAGCTCGTGCCTGATCAACAGAAGCTTTCCGACGCGTTCGTCCTGCCGTCCGCGATCAGTGAATGGGGCGATCCCGTCACCGTGGAGCCGCCAGTGCGGTTCTTCGTGACCGATGCCACCGAGAGCGGCGGTCGGTTGGGCCTCGGTTCGGCGAAAATCGAGCTTTATCGGTTCTTCGACGGCGTACGGCGGACCGAGACGATTCACGTCCAGCCGGGCGACCGCATCGGCGGCGTGGTGGAAAAGCGCCGTGAGGGGGGGGCCATCGACTTCTCCACGGACTGGTACGTCGTTGACATCGTCGACGACGGCGGCTCAGATCGTCAGAAGGGCGCCCAGGTTCTTGTCCGGCGCATCGACGATCCGACGCTGGTCGTTCGCGCGTCATCAGCGGACGCCGGGTCGCCCGACCGCCAGCGGTTCATGGACGAGGTACAGGCGGCCAAGGATGCGGCCACCAAGGAGGAACCCAAGGACGCTCCGGCCGATGGAGGCAATGGGGCACCGAAAACTCCGAGCGGACCAAGCGGCGGCTCGGGCGGACCCTCGGGCAAGTAGACCGTCGTCGTCTGCGGATGGAAGGGGCTCTGGTTCGTCTGTGGATAAGCCGTTGGTCTTGTCAAGGGCGACCCGGAAGTCGCCGGGGACGGCATGTGATCCTCGAATCTCTGAACGTCCGAGCCCCATTATCTCCCTGCGGGACGAATTTCGACAAAAAGCCGCGGTAGAAAGCAGCCGAAGCTGTTGACACCGCCGCGAGGATCGCTATCTTTCGCGGTCTGCCCATCGAACGCCGCACGGCGAACGAGGTCAGACGGTCGAAGCCTGCAAGTCGTTCTGCGACAGGCAGCCGAGGCCGGAAAGCTCTTTGACAAGTCATGAGTATGTGAAGCGTCGCGATCCATCCGCGTCGTTGCTGCTGCCCTTTGCCGGGACGCAGTTGCGAGCGAGAGATGGATTGCAACACCGAGATGATGAGCAGCTTGAGCGACTGTTCGAGGTTGGTGCCCTAGGCCAACTTCGGATCTTCGGAGCCGCGGATGGCCGCGGATATGCACTCCGATATGGCTCGTTCGAACGCATCGGGTTTCCCGATCGGCGTTCGGTAGGCGAGACCAAGTCATTAAGGGCAGATGACGGATGTCTTGGCGTCAAGAGGCGATGAAGGACGTAGGAACCTGCGATAAGCCCAGGGGAGCTGGTAACCGAGCCATGATCCTGGGATTTCCGAATGGGGCAACCCGACCCTTTGGGTCATCGATATCTGAATGTATAAGGTATCGAAGCGAACCTAGCGAACTGAAACATCTTAGTAGCTAGAGGAAAGGAAAGCAACCGCGACTCCGTTAGTAGCGCCGAGCGAAAGCGGATAAGCCAGATTGCGGCGTGAACGAGCTGGAAAGCTCGACCATAGAAGGTGATAGTCCTGTATAGCCGTTGCTGGTGAGGCCTTGAGTAGAGTCGGACTCGTGAAATCCGGCTTGAACATGGGGGGACCACCCTCCAAGCCTAAGTACTACTTGACGACCGATAGTGAACCAGTAAGGCGACTGAACGATGAAAAGCACCCCGATAAGGGGAGTGAAAAGTACCTGAAATCATCTGCCTACACAGCGGTCGGAGCCCCTTCGGGGGTGACGGCGTGCCTTTTGCATAATGAGCTGGCGAGTTACTCTTTGCGGCAAGACTAAGCCGAATCCCGGCGGAGTCGTAGGGAAACCGAGTCTTAAAAGGGCGCCGAGTCGCAGGGGGTAGACGCGAAACTGGTTGATCTACCCATGGGCAGGTTGAAGGGAGGGTAATGCCTCCTGGAGGACCGAAGCCGTGAACGTTGAAAAGTTCTGGCATGACCTGTGGGGAGGAGTTAAAGTCTAATCATAACCAGAGATATCTCGTTCTCCTCGAAATAGTTTTTGGACTAGCCTCACGAATCATCACACGGGGGTAGAGCTACTGGATGGGACAGGAGGGCCACAAGCCTATCCGTTCCAACCAAACTCCGAATACCGTGTGAGCGGCCGTGGGAGTAAGAGTGCGGGGGATAATCTCCGCGCTCAAAAGGGAAACAACCCGGACCACCGGCTAAGGCCCCTAAATGAGCCTAAGTTACAAAGATAGTCAGATTGCCGTGACAGCCAGGATGTTGGCTTAGAAGCAGCCACCATTTAAAAAGTGCGTAACAGCTTACTGGTCGAGGAATCTGGCGCCGATAATTATCGGGAATAAGGCTCGTGCCGAAGCCGTGGACTGCATTTGCAGTGGTAGAGGAGCGTCGCTGTCAGCGTTGAAGCTTTCCCGACAAGGGTGAGTGGAGCGGCAGCAAGTGAATATGCCAGCTTGAGTAACGATTAACGGAGTGAGAATCTCCGTCGCCGAAAGCCCAAGGTTTCCTGGGGAAGGTAATTCCGCCCAGGGTTAGGCGGATCCTAAGGCAAGGCTGAAAAGCGTAGTCGATGGACAGCCGGTCAATATTCCGGCCCCTTCGCGTGCGGTCGAACCGACGTGACGAATCTTTAAGGTCTGCGGGACTGTGAAGCGTCCTGGCCGTATGGCCAATGCAGGCTGGCGAGGTTCCAAGAAAAACCGCTCGGGGACAATCGCGAAGTCCGTACCAAAACTGACACAGGTGGGCGTGGCGAATAGCCTCAGGCGCTCGAGAAAACGGTCGTGAAGGAACTAGGCAATTTTACCCCGTACGTTCGCAATAAGGGGGCCCTCCTCGCAAGAGAGGGCGCAGAGAAAAGGCTCTGGGAACTGTTTATCAAAAACACAGCACTGTGCTAACTCGCAAGAGGACGTATACAGTGTGACGCTTGCCCGGTGCCGGAACGTCAAGGGAGCTGGTTAGCCGCAAGGCGAAGCTAGCGACTGAAGCGCCGGTAAACGGCGGCCGTAACTATGACGGTCCTAAGGTAGCGAAGTTCCTTGTCGGGTAAGTTCCGACGCGCATGAATAGCGTAATCACTGGAGCACTGTCTCCACGACCGACTCGGTGAAATAGTAGTGGCGGTGAAGATGCCGCCTACCCGCGGCAAGACGGAAAGACCCCGTGCACCTTTACTGTACGCTTGCAGTGATCATGGATTAATTCTGCGTAGGATAGGTGGGAGGCTATGAGGCTGGGCTCTCGGGTCCGGCGGAGCCAACGTTGAAATACCACCCTGAGTTGATTCGTGGTCTAACCCTGACTCCCGTGAAGCCGGGCAGGGGACACTGCATGCCGGGCAGTTTGACTGGGGCGGTCTCCTCCCAAAATGTAACGGAGGAGCGCAAAGGTTGGCTCAATGCGGTTGGAAACCGCATGTAGAGTGTAAGAGCACAAGCCAGCTTTACCGTGAGTCGTACAGGACAAACGGTCTCGAAAGAGGGCTCTAGTGATCCGGCGATTCTGTGTGGAAGGGTCGTCGCTCAACGGATAAAAGGTACCCCGGGGATAACAGGCTGATCGCTCCCGAGCGTCCATAGCGGCGGAGCGGTTTGGCACCTCGATGTCGGCTCATCACATCCTGGGGCTGAAGGCGGTCCCAAGGGTTAGGCTGTTCGCCTATTAAAGTGGTACGCGAGCTGGGTTCAGACCGGCGTGAGCCAGGTCGGTCCCTATCTGTCGTGGGCGTCGCAGTACTGAGAGGAGACATTTTTAGTACGAGAGGATTGGAATGGACGTACCCCTGGTGTGCCAGTTGGTCCGCTCGGACCACAGCTGGGTAGCTAAGTACGGCAGGGATAACCGCTGAAAGCATCTAAGCGGGAAGCCCACCTCAAGATAAGTACTGCTTGTCGCAAGACGGGAGACCCCCGGAAGACTACCGGGTTGATAGGCCGGACGTGTAAGCAGAGAAATCTGTTCAGCGAACCGGTACTAACGGTCAAAGACTTGGTCCCCCCTACCGACTTCCGCTCGGATTCCGTGCGGCGTCGAGAGGGCGGTCGCTCAAGTCACCATGTGTGACACTGACACTGCTGTGAATCGCTCGATGTTGCGGGTCCTAGGACCTTCGCGACGCTTCCCTCATGATGACAATCACCCCCTCGCCGGCGGAAGCTGGCGAGGGGATTTGTCGGTGAATATAGGCAAGGGGTCACACCTGTACCCATTCCGAACACAGAAGTTAAGACCTTGCCGCCGATGATACTGCTACGCGGGAAAGTAGGTTATCGCCGACTTTTGAAGCCCGCCAAGTGAGAGCTTGGCGGGCTTCTCCTTTTTTGTCGTGCTGGGAGGTCGCAGCCTTGTTTCGCCTTCGCGACTTGATCCCAGTCGGGGTGGACGTCGCCGGTGCCCAAGCAGGCGTCTCGCATGCGTTGGGCCTGCGTCGATCTGCGTTGTCGCCGCTCGGGAGCCGAGGGCACCAGGGTTCCCTGGCTTCGAGTGCATACGAGCCGGAGAGGGCTCTCGGTGGTTCAGGCAAGGAACTCGTGCGAGGGTCCTCCGCAGTGCGCCGCGAGGCGGGGCATCCATGCGCCGCTTTGGCGGTTGGGATGCACGCGTCGGCGACTCGCGTATGGCGGATGCGAGTGCCGAAGTCTGGGGGTTCTTCTCGCGACGCATCCTGGATTCCTCGGTACGCTGTTGTCTTGTCGATGTGCGAGTTGCTTCGCAGCGGGCACCGTTGCGAATCGTCCCGCTCTGATGCGACCGATTGCATGCCGTGTGCGCTGTGATGGCCTGCAGGTGCTCGTCACGCGACGTACATGATGTCGCGGCGTAGGACTCGGCGAATATGTTCAAGATCTACGTCGGCAACCTCGACTACAAGGTGAAGGTCGAGCAGCTCCGTGAGTTGTTCAGCGTCTTTGCGCCGATCGAGGACCTGGTGATCCCAACCGACCCTGCCACTGGCAAGGCCAAGGGGTTTGCCATTGTCATGATTCGGGACCCCGAGCTTGGTCAGGCCGCCGTCAAGGCGATGCAGAGCAAGCGGTTGATGGGACGAGCGCTCGTCGTAAACGAGGCAGTCAAGAAGAAGAAGGGGGCGGTGACGCCCACCAAGGCGGACCTCATTCGAAACGGTCCGTTCGGTCCCAGGCTCAATCGATTCGGCGATACCCGTGCTGGCGGCTCTCGGCCCAGTCGCAATCCGCGCCGTGGAGGCGGAACGGCACCACGGCTCGGTGGGCAAGGCCTCGGTGGAGGCTCCTCAACCGGAGTCGGCGGATCGCGCTCTGGCGGAGCCGGTGAACAGGCACAGCCAACTCGAGCGGACATCGCTTCGAGCTCATCGCCGCGAGGGACGCCGCAGCTAGGGTCGGCCTCACCGTCAAATCCGCCAAGGCCGGCGATTCCGCCCTCTCCGGCACCTCAGGAGACTCGCTCGAGCCCCCCAACGCCGCCGAGCGGCGCTGCTCCACAGACACCGCCAGCGCAGCCGTTGCCAGTTCGGGCGAAGGCCCAGAAGCTCGCGGCGCCAAAGCGGCCGGACGGCAATTCCGGCGGATAAGCCGACCATTCCCGGCGGCAAAAGGGCCCTTGGGTTCTGCGCCATCGCATTCGACAGACGCGGATTGTTGGCCTGACGCGACCGCTTGGGCGGTCGTCTTTTGGTTCGGCTTCGCACAGCAGATTCCGTCGTTCGAAGGCACCTTCGCCGATTCCGCGCCCGACCCGAGTCGCCGAACTCGCGGAGGTGGTCGCGACGGTCCGATGGATTTCCGCGGGAATTCGTCGAACTTCGCGCTTGATTTTCGAGGGGGCCGGTACGATGCCTCCGCGGGAGCACCTGTTGTGCTCGCCGCAGTCGAGGCCTTGGTGGCCTCCGATTCCCGGTGAAGATCGCTGAGAAGCAGTCACGAAGAGCTTGTGGCGTGCAGTGGCAACGGTCGAAGCGCGGGGGATATTTGGAGTGAATCGCGGGCGGCGTTCGTCAGCGATCACGATTGGTTCGGTGAGCGGACTCAAAGTCATGCCAACGGTGTTCCCTGACGGGAAAGCCTCTGGCACTCGATGAGAGCCCAGCGCCGGAAAGGGCGACTCTGTGTTTAAGATCTATGTCGGAAATCTGAATTACCGCACCACTGATGACGCGCTGCGCGAGGCCTTCGCGGCGTACGGCGAGGTTCTGGACGTGTTCGTCGGAACTGACCGTGAGACTGGCCGGTCGCGAGGCTTCGGCTTCGTCACCATGGCTGACAAGGATGCTGGCAACGCTGCGATCACCGCGTTGAACGGCAAGGAACTTGAGGGTCGCCCGCTGGTCGTGAATGAAGCCCAGCCCCGCGCTCCCCGTCCGGCCGGTGGCGGCTTCGGCGGCGGCGGCGGCGGTGGTGGCCGTGGCGGCTACGGTGGCGGTGGTGGCGGCGGCGGCGGCTACGGTGGTGGCGGCGGCGGTGGCCGCGGCGGCTACGGTGGCGGCGGCGGCGGTGGTGGTTTCTCGAAGGGCGGCTTCGGTGGCAAGGGCGGCGGTCGCGGCGACCGTCCGTTCAAGGGCGACCGCAAGACTCGCGACGACGAGTGGTGAATCCGCCTGAGCATCGCCTCGGCGAGCGCTCACGCACTTCACGAACACTGCAACACACTTCGAAGGCCCGCCTCATGGCGGGCCTTTTTCATGCTGCTCGACGGCGGGAGTCGTGTGTGCCGTCCATTCGTGGTGACTCAGCATCGATCGCGTTGCGCGACGCTGATCGCGAGGATTCGTACGTAGTACCTTCGTGAGTCTCTCGCCAGAAGCGAGAGCGCGAAGGACACCCATGTTCCAGCGAAAGCCGGGTCACGTCCCATCTCCTGATAGAATCGCGGACCTCCCAATGGCATTCCTCGAGGTCAAGTCGCCGCACGGCAACAAGCGAGTCGAATTGGACGGCGATCCCGTCTCGATCGGCAGACTTCCGGACAACTCGCTTCAGATTCCCGATGAAGGTCTGAGCCGAAATCACGCGATCATCGAAGCCTACGGCGAAGGATGGCGAGTCCGGGATCTCGGCAGCAGAAACGGAACCAAGGTCAACGGAGGTCGCGTTGCCGAGGCTCGTCTGCGGCATGGCGATGTCGTTCGCCTCGGCGCCGTCGAGATCCGATTCATCGACCCGCGTGAGATCGACGCTCCCAAGCGTCAAACGCCCGACTTCGCGGCGATCGCGGACATGCAGCGCAAGCGAGCGTACGACCAGAAGACGATCGACGTCGATCTGGCCGAAGTCGTCTCGAGCAGCATTCAGACGGGTTACGAGAAGCGCCTCCGCGAGATCATCGACGCATCGAACGACAAGAGCTTCACCGAGCACGACATCGCTCTGGTGGATTCGCGCGGCGTGACCGTCCACTCGGCCACCGCTGCCGGCGTCGAGGCCGGCAAGGACGAGGAGGCCGCGGAGTCGATCCGGACCTTCCGTCTCCTGCTCCTCGCGTGCTTTCGCTCCCGCGCGACGGACCTTCACCTCGAGCCGCGCGTCGAACGCTCGGTCGTTCGCCTTCGCGTTGACGGCTTCATGGTGACGGCCGTCGAACTCTCGCCCCAGATCTCGAAGCGGGTGCTTGGCGTCATCAAGATCCTGTGTCAGATCGACACGTCGCAGAAGGTCGCCGTCCAGGACGGGCACTTCAGCGTCATGGTCAAGGGACGTCGGGTGGACTACCGCGTCAGTCTCACTCCGAGCGTGCACGGCCAGAAGCTCGTCATCCGAGTGCTGGACAGCGGCAACGCCCCGAGCCGCCTCCATGAGCTCGGACTCGTTCCGTGGATGTACGAGCGGCTTCGGCTCATCGCCACCAAGGACGCGGGCATGCTGCTCGCGTGCGGTCCGACCGGCTCCGGCAAGACGACGACCCTGTACTCCTGCCTGCGCGAAATCGACGTCGAGCAGCGCAACGCGATCACCATCGAGGACCCGGTTGAGTACCACCTCGAGGGTTGCACCCAGATTCCGATCGATCACAAGCAGGGGAACACCTTCGCGACGATTCTGCGATCGGTGCTCCGCCAGGACCCGGACGTCATCTTCGTCGGCGAGATTCGGGACATCGAGACCGCCAACGTTGCGATGCAGGCGGCGATGACCGGTCACCTGGTCTATTCGACCGTTCACGCCAAGGACTCGATCGGAGCCATTTTCCGGCTGCTCGATCTCGGCGTCGAGAGCTACCTCGTCGCCAACGCGATCAACCTGATCATCGCCCAGCGGCTTGTTCGGCTTCTCTGCGACAACTGCAAGAAGGCGGTGACTCCGACACCCGGCCAGGTCATGAAGATGGGGCGGGGCGTCGAGGGCATGAGCCGCATCTACGTTCCGCAGGCCTGCACGATCTGCTTCGGCACCGGCTTTGTCGGTCGCCGGGCACTCTTCGAGCTCCTTGAGTTCACGGACAGCCTCCGGGACGTGGTGCTCCGGAAGCCGACCATCTCGGACATTCGGGGCGTTCTTGCCCAGGGCCTGTTCATGAGCCTCCAGGCCTATGGCTGGCAGCTTGTCGCGCAGGGGCTGACCAACGTCGAGGAGATCGAGCGTGTCGCCACCAGCGACTGACGATCCCTTCGCGACGCTTGGGCTCCCGCATTCCTTCCGCCTCGATCCGGCGAGCCTTCGCGCTGCCTACATTCGGCTCATGGAGACCGCCCACCCGGACCGGGCGACGTCGCAGCTCGACGCCGCCGACCGCGCCCGCCGTGCGGCGGCGATCAACGACGCGCAACGCCGCCTCGCCCACCCGCTTCGGCGGGCCGAGGCGATGCTGCAGGTTGCCGGTGCTGCTGGGCTCGCGAGCGCTGCTCTGCCTCCGGATTTTCTCGTCGAGGCGATGGAACTGAGGGAGGAGCTCGACGAGGCCCTTGCCAACCGCGACGTCGATCGCATCGCGTCGCTTCGTGCCGCAGCGGTCGCGCGACGCGACGCCGAGATTGACCGGCTTGCGGATCACCTCGACCGCGTCTTCGCCGAGAACGGCGACGCGCGGGCGGCCGCCGTGGCCGCCGCCCAGGACGCACTCAACCGTCTTCGCTATGTCATGCGGCTGATCGATCGCGTGGCCGACGCGGATGGCGACCTTCCGGGGGCCGAGGGCTAGCCCATGCTCATGGGGGTTGCCGAGTGGACGCTCGCTGCGCTCATGCCACCGCTGCTGGTGGCGAGCGCATTCTGCTCCGCTTCGGAAACGGCCATTTTCGGCCTCTCATCGGACGATCGCAGCTCGCTCCGGAACGGCTCGCCCGTCGCGTCGCGCGCCGCGGAGTCGATGCTCGCCGAGCCGCGCCAGCTCCTCATCACCGTGCTGCTCGCGAACATGAGCGTGAACACGCTCTACTTCGTCATCAGCTCCATGCTGATCGCCCGCGCCGGCTTCGGCGTCGCCGGCAACATCGTCTTCGGCGTCTTCACGCTCCTCTTCGTGATTCTCGGGGCGGAAGTCCTGCCGAAGCTCGTCGCCGACGCCCAACGCACGCGGGCCGTCCGATTCCTCGCGCCACCGCTGTTTGCGATCCACCGCATGATCCTGCCCCTTCGGCTCACGCTCGACCGGGCGATCATCGCCCCGCTCTCGCGCCTGACCGCGCCTCGCGACGCGCCTCCGCGGCTCTCCGCGGTCGAGCTCGCCGCCATGCTCGAGCAGTCCGGCGCCGCCGGCGTTCTCGACGCGGACGAGCAACAGGTGCTGCGTGGCGTCTTCGAGCTGCGCAGGCTCCGCATTCGCGACGTGATGACCCCGCGGGTCGACATGGCCTGGATCGAGTCGACCGCGAGCCGCAGCGAGGTCGTCGATCTGGTCCGGACCCATCGCCTGACGCGATTGCCGGTGATGGGAAACGGCATCGACGACGTCGTGGGCGTGCTGCAGATCAAGCGATATCTCCTCGATCCGCGCGGCGACGCCACGCCCCTCAACGAGTACCTGCGCCGGCCGCGTTTCGTGCCCGAGATCGCCTCGGTCGAGCAGCTGCTCGAGCACTTCCGCAATCACCGGGGTGACCTGGCGATCGTCGTGGACGAATACGGAGGGACTGCGGGCGTCGTTGCGCTCGAGGACTGCGTCGAGGAGATCGTCGGCGACATCGTCAGCCCCGAGGAGGTGCCCGAACCGCCCCCGCAGGAGATCGAGCCGGGAGTATGGATCGTGGCGGGGGACGCCAACTTCCTGCGCTGGGCGGACGCGTTCGGCGAGCGATTCCTCAATTCGAGGGCGAGCACGCTCGGCGGGTTCATCCTCGAGCGGCTCGGCCGACCGGCGCACGTGGGCGACATCGTGCGTCTGGCCAACCTGCGGCTGGAGGTCGAGGGAGTCGGCGACAACCGTGTGCGGCGCGTCCGCGTCACGCTTGAGGATCAGGAGCATCCGGGAGAGACCGCTCGCGACGCCGGCCTCGATCGGGAGGTCGCCCAATGAACATCCTCCTGGTCGCCGACGCCGCGCTGGCGCTCTTCGCGATCGTTCTCAGCGCGATCTTCTCCGGGCTGGAAACCGGCTGCTACACGCTCAACCGGATCGGACTCGCCGTGCGCGTCGGACGAGGCGACCGGCGAGCCCGCCTGCTTGACGGCGAACTCGCTCGGCCGGACCGAGTCCTTGCCACGCTCCTCATCGGAAACACCATCGCCCACTACCTCAGCGGTCTCGGCATCGCCGCAATCCTGGAGCAATTCGGCTTCGGGCCGATCGAGAGCGTCCTCATCAATCTCGCGGTCCTCCTGCCCATCACGTTCATCGCCGCCGAAACGCTGCCGAAGGACCTCTTCCGCACCTACACCGACGTCTGGACCTACATCTTCGCCTCGTACCTGCGGGCGTGGCGCCTGCTCCTGACGGTCATCCCGCTGGTGCCCGCCGTCGCGTTCATCGGCAATGTGGTCAAGCGCTCGATTGGCGGCAACGAGCAGGCGGCGCTGGTCGAGCCCCGCCAGCGAATCGCCAAGCTCATTCGCGAGGGCGTGCACGCCGGCGTCCTCAGCGAGGAGCAGACGACGCTCGCAAACAGGGCCCTCCGACTCCGCGGGCTCACGGTGGCCGGCGAGATGACGCCATGGTCGCGAGTCACCACGCTTCAGGTCGACGCCCCGCTCGCCCAGCGCGCAGCGACGCTCGTCCGCTCCGGCGCGAGTCGGTTGCCCGTGGTGGATCGCGCGGGCAGGGTCGTCGGAATCCTCACGGCGCTCGACGCGATTCTCGAGCCGAACGCATCGACCTCGGCGATCATGAAGCCGCCGACGGTGTTCGCTCCGACCGAATCGGCGCTTGCGGCCGTTCGCGCGATGCGCGCGATCCGTGTGCGACTGGCCATCGTCTGCGACGCCGCGAACGGTCAGCCGCTCGGGGTTGTCGCCATCAAGGACCTGGTCGAGCCGGTGACGGGCAACCTCGTCGGCTCATGAGGCGCTGGCGGACTTGGCGGCCGTCGCCGTGTCGGGCGTGAGACGGCGGTTCTCGAACACCTTCGGCGTCGGCGCGAAGCCGGCGATCTCGATGAAGTTCCGCAGCGAGACGACCTCGTGGCGGCTCTTGATCGTGTGTTCGTGATGCGGGATCCCGAAGGTCTTCTCGGTGCCGTTCAGCTTGACCTTCATCTGCCCGTGCTTGGTGTGGTCGAGCTTTCCGCCGAGCGATTCGAGCAGGTTCACGACATCGCGCCAGGCGATGTTCATCTCGATCGGGTGCGCGAACAGCTTGTTGAGCGTGTTCTGGTGTTTGTGCGACATGGTGACCTTTCGTTGAGGGCCAGTATCACCGTCCAGAGTCTTGAGCGCGGCGCCGTTCGGGTCAATGGCTGGGTTCCGGTAAGCCGGAAACTCGGCGAGATTCCCCATTCGCCATCCGGCCTGCGGGCCGACGCTCCACGTCTCACATCGGCATTTCCAGGGGCTGGCATCGTCCAACGCTTCTGTTACACTTCCGACCCCGTTAGGGGCCGGAGAGCGGTCCGCGCGGGATGACCTGACGGGCGAATAGCTCAGTTGGCTAGAGCACACCCCTGATAAGGGTGAGGTCGGAGGTTCGAGCCCTCTTTCGCCCATTCCACCACGTGCCCCGTTCAGCCCGGACGGGGCATTTTCATTGGTCCCAGCCGCATCTCCCATCGCGGCGGGGATTTCGTGGCGGAGGTCCGGCGTTCCGCCGACGAAGGGTCGGCGTCTTCCGATGCCCCCGCTCCCTTGCGACTGTTGGAGTTGAACCGATGGCCGAGTCACCGCAGGCGTTGATGCAGCGAGCCGTGAGTGCCTTTACCCAAGGCGATCTTGCCACGGCGGGCCAGCTCTCCGACCGTCTTCTCGCGCTCGTCCCCAACGACATCAACGTCTGGCTGCTTCGCGGACGGATCGCAGCCCGCACAAGCCGTTGGGAACAGGCCGAAGAGGCGCTTGATCGCGCGGCGACGATTGCCCCGCGGGAAGCGGAGGTACCCTTCGCCCGCGCCATGATGCGCATGCGGCAGGGACGCATGGCCGAGGCCGCGGAGCTCTTGTCCACCGCGGAGAAGCTCAATCCGGCGCACCCCGAGGCCCGCAGCGCCCGGGCCGAGTGCGTCCGCCAGATGGGCGAACCGAAGAAGGCCCTCGATCTCCTCGGCCGCACGCCGAAGTCCCCCTCGCAGGCCGTGACCATCAGCGAAGCGCTCATCGATCTGGGCGATCTCGCGGCCGCCGAGAAGGTCCTGCGCGACGCGATGGGCTGGGAGCTCCGCAACACCACGCCCAAGCAGCACATGCTCCGGAGGCTGGGCGAGATCAAGGAGATGCAGGGCAATTACGCGGCCGCCTTCGAGAACTTCCGCCGCTCGCGCGAAGGGCTCCCCGTGCGGTTCGTCGTCGAGGAGGTTCGCGCAGAACTCGAGCGCGTCGTGAACTCCTTCACCGCCGATGTCGTGAAGGCGCTGCCGAAGCCGACGCAGCCGTCGCGTCGGCCGATCTTCATCGTCGGCATGCCGCGCTCGGGCACGACGCTGCTCGAGAAGATGATCGCATCGCACCCCCGCGCGGCCGGCGCGGGCGAGACGAACGCCTTCCGCGCCCAGGTCGCCCGATTCGCCGGCACGGCCGAGGGTGACCGGCGCTGGCCCGAGGTCATCGGGTCGATCACGACCGCGGAACTCGACGGGATCGCCGCGGGCTACCTCGCCCTCACCGACGTCTTCGTCGCTCCCGGCGTTGAGCGCGTCGCCGACAAGCACCTGCAGAACTGGATCTTCGCCGGCCTCATCGCCGCGAGCTTCCCCGACGCGACGATGGTGCACATCCGCCGCGATCCCTTCGACACCGGCCTGAGCTGCTTCGAGCGGCTCGTCCCGGCGGCGATGCCCTGGTGCTGCGACCTCGCCCACGTGGGCACGATGCTCGCGATCAACGAATGGCTCATGCGGCACTGGCACGCCGTGATGCCCGGGCGGATGCTCGAGATCCGCTACGAGGATCTCGCCCGAGCGCCCGAGGCCACGCTTCGCCCGGTGCTCGACGCGGCCGGGCTTCCGTGGGATGACGCATGCACGCGTCAGCACGAGCGCAAGCACGCCGGGGCGAACGAGCCGCCGCCGACGCTCTCCGCCGACCAGGTCAAGCGGCCCGTCTACGACTCCTCGATCGGTCGGGCGGAGCGCTTCGGCGCCGCGCTCGACCCGATGCGCGCAGCGTATGCGGCGATGCGGACGACGCTCGGGCTCGCCTGAGATTGGCGCCGCGCCGACCCAACAAAAGAAGGCCGGCGAGCGTCGCGCTCGCCGGCCCTCCACCGGACCTCTCTCGATCCGTTCGTGTGGACGCTCGCTGATGGTGGGTGACCAGCGGGCTGTCACGCCCGTGTGCCGCAGGCGAGCGTTCCGTTAGCTCGCGTTCCAGCTTCCGAGGAGGATCGCCAGGTCGGCGCCGTCGGTCGTGCCGTCACGATTGATGTCGCTCCGTCCGGCCGTGCCCCAGCCGCCGAGCAGCATGGCGAGATCGGAACCGTCAACCTTGCCGTCCAGCGGCGTCGAGAGGTCGCTGCGCGAGCTTCCGACGGCCTCCGGCGCGAAGAAGGCATAGAGCTGGCCGCCCTCGACGAGCGGATTGGCCAGGCCGTAGTGGGCCTGCGAGTCGGCGATGAACCAGCCCAGGCCAAGCGTCTCGCGTGCGTCGATGACGCCCGAGTTCTCCTCGTCTTGGGTGAAGGGCGCGGTGGCGGGGATGCCGACGCTTCCGAAGCGAGAGGGATCCGACTGCAGGATCACCTGAAGGCTGTCCGTCGCGACCGTGTAGAGGAGGGTCTTCGCGCTGTGCGGGTGGTTGCCCGGATCCTCCTGGATGATGACCCGCGTTCCACCCTGCAGGTCATTGAAGACGCAGAGATTGTCGCCCATCTCCATGCCCTCGGTCCCGTCGAGAAGGGCCTCGATCGTTCCGCCCGCGAGGACATTGTTCACGTCGCTGAAGCGAAGCCGCCAGAGACGGCTCGCGTGGGCCTGCGGCACGCCCGCTGCGGTGGTGCTCATCTGATCGGTGGTCACGAAGTAGAAGTCGCTGGGGTGGCTGGGATCCCACGCCCCATCCTCGGGTCGCAGGAAGGACGTTCCCGCGGCGGTGGCAGCGGCGGCAACGGTGAAGGTGCCCGAGTAGACCGGCGTACTCGTGCCGAAGCACAGCGAGCGGCTCTCGGCGGCGACGTTGTTCCCGTTCACCTGCACCTGAATGCCGTAGCCGGTGCCGTTCATGAGGCCGGCCTTCTCGATCTCGGTGCCGGTCGTCTGCTTCGTGCCGACGTACAGGAAGACGCGGTTGGCACCGCCGTCAGAGGTCGCCATGATCACGGTGGCATCGCTCTCGTGGGGACGAGCGACGCAGTTCTCCCAACCGCCCAGCAGCGGGTCGAAGGCGGGGAGCTGATACAGGGCGCCCGTGGCCAGGTCGGTCGCTGTCATGCGGCCCGTCGATCCGGACTCCTCGCCGACGGTGTAGATCCGGGAGAGCGTCCCCTTGCCGGTCGCACTGTTGTGGTACGCAGCCGTCGAGGCGATGTCCGCGGAGCAGAAGCGGGCGAAGTTGAAGAGGGAGCCGCCGCTGCCGTTGGTGAGCGTGTTCGCGGCGAGAATCGCCTCGGCGCCGGCATTCACCGTCAGGAAGTTCGGCCCGGCGTCGGTCGTGATGGACCACCGGTCGATGAACGACCCGCCCGCGAAGCCGCTGGGCTGGAACGCATGCTGCGCGCCGCCGGCCGAGGCCGTGAGTTCGTGATTGAGGAAGAGGCTCATCGAGCCCTCGCCGGCCGGGAACGCGCCCATGCCGTCGGGAATGCCGACGAACTGGTACCCGCCGACCGAGTCGCCGACCGTGATGATCGAGACGATGTCGGTGACGACCCCGTTGCCGGGCATCGCGACGACGTAGGGAGTCGCCGAGGACGAGGGGCCGGCGATGGTGTACGACTGGGCCAGGGCGGTATGGCCCACCAGAAGCGTGGCGGCACTGCTGAGTGCGAGCGAGTTGCGAGTCATGCGAGATTTCCTTGATGGAGCGTCCATTTGAATCGATGCCGGTGGACGAATCGGCACGGGCGGCATGGTCGTGGGCCTGCGCCAAGCCCGCACGAGGAAGGCGTCAATCCTCACCCAGCGTTCGGTGGCCATGCGATGTGTGCCGCGTTACGCCCGCGCTGCCCGTGTGCCGGTGTCGAATGACCACGCTGTCGCGCCGATCTGGCTCGCGAGCCGCGACAGGGCCTCGGCGAGGCGCTTCCGCTGCGCCTTGTCGGGCGCACAGCCCGGCTCCCACCACGGACCGCGCACCCGCAGCATGCCCTGGGCCCGATCGAACTTCGGATCGATGCGACCGATGAGCCGGTCGCCCTCGAGCACCGGGAGGACGTAGTAGCCGTATTGCCGCTTCGGCTCCGGCACGAATGCCTCGAAGCGAAAGTCGAAGCCGAAGAGCCGGGAGACGCGGGCTCGCTCGCGGATCACCGGATCGAACGGGCAGAGGAGCGTGATGCGATCGTCGGCGGGCTCGCGGCGGAGCTTCCTCCAATCGGGGAGGGCGAAGCACTTCACCGGCTTGCCGCCGCGGGCGTCCTCGACGGCGACCTCGAGCAGCTCGTCGCGCGTGACGGCCCCGGCGCACCAGCTCCGAGCCTCCTCGATCGAGATCGCATGGAAGAAGTGGGCGACCTCGCGTGCGGTGGCGATGCCGATGCGGGCCATCGCCTCGCGGCAGGCCCAGGCGACATGCTCCTCGTGCGATGTCGCGTGCGCCGCGTGCGCCTCCGGCAACGCCCGCTCGGTGAGGTCATAGACCTTCTCGAATCCCTCGCGCCTGGTGATGACGAGATGCCCCGAACGCCAGAGGTGTTCGAGCGCCGCCTTCTCGGGATGCCATTCCCACCAGCCCTTGCTCTCGTGGTCGCTTGGCGGCTCGAAGTCACGGGCCTTGAGCGGGCCGTCGCGCCGGATGCGCTCGAGCGTCTTCCGAATGGTCGCATCGGGATCGCCGCGAAAGCGCGATTGCCACCATGCGTTCCGCCGCACGCGATCGCCGTAGCGTGCGAAGCGATGGCGCCAGTGCCCGAACCATTTCGTCGGAATCGCGCACGCGTCGTGCGTCCAATGCTCGAAGAGGCCGCGCGTGCCTTCCAGCGGCTTTGCCAAGTGCGAATGCCGATAGCCGTCGAGCCGCGTGCCGAGGATGAGGTGATGAGCCCGCTCCAGCACGTTGATCGAGTCGATCTGCACGTAGCCGAGTCGCTCGACCAACGACTGCACGGCCTTCGGCGAGGAACGTTTCGGCGGCGCGGTGAGACCTTGGAGGTGCAGCAAGACGCGCCGTGCGTCTGCAGACGAGACGAGCGATGACGATGCTCGCGCCGCTGTCGCGCGAACGATTGTGCGAGAGTTCTGGAACCGGGCTGCGGTCACGATGCGTACAGTACCCTGCGACATCGCCGCCCTCGCATCGGCGCGAGGTACTGGCATGGCCTGTATTGGCATGGCGTGCACTGGCGCTGGCGCGCACTGGGATGGCAGGCCACCAACGCACGCCGCTGCTGCGTTGTTCACGAACTGGCGGCTCTGATTGGGGGACTCTCATGGGGGACGTGATTCGACGACCGTTCGAGCGATCGCTGCGACTTCCCGCCGTTCGCCAGTGCCAGTGCCAGTGCGAGCACCAGTACCGGCATCCGGCGCGGAGTCAGGCGCGGCGTCCGGCGATCGCATTCGCCGTTGCGGCCGCGTCACTTGGAGCCTTGTTCGCCACGGCCTCCTGCTCGGGCCAGAGCGTGACCTCCTGGCTCGTCGCCCAAGACGGCGTCTTCAGCGACCCCGCGCGGTGGTCGGCCGGACCGCCGGTGCCCGGCTGGATTGCTCGCTTCGGGGCGACGGCCGATTCGACGCCCTTCGTCGTGACCCTTGCGGCGCCCGCCGCGATTGCCGCCATCGAAGTGGAGTCCCAGCGCCTCGCACTCGATCTCGCCGATCAGGCACTGCCGACCGGCGATGCGCTCCTGCTTGCGTCACTGACGGTCAAGCGCCCGAATGGGCAAGCGCGAATCGAGCCGGCGCTCGAACTCCGCAACGGCGCTGTGCACGTTGGGACGACGGCGACGATCGGGGACCTTGCCGGATCGGCGGCGTTCTCGCTCTCCTCCGCATCGCTCACGGTGGATGGCAACATGATGCTTCGAAACGCGATGCTGTCCCTGGATGCATCGACACTCCATCAGGGGACGGTGCCCCAATCGGTCTTTGTCGTGGGGGCGTTCGTGCCTACAACCGTAGCCCTCGCCAACGAGAGCGAATTGGCGGTGGCCGGATCGCTCATCGTGGGCCGCCAGGGCGGCAACGGCACGCTGACGGTGAGCGGAGGTTCGAACGTCGTGGCCGAGAGAGTGTTTGTCGGTGGAGAGAGCGCATCATTGGCGGGGACGGGGCATCTCTCGATCGATCACTCGAGCATCCATCCCTCGACCGAGTTTCGCGTGGGTGCCTTTGGCACGGGGACGCTCACGCTCGGTGAGGGGGCGGCCATCGAGATGGCGCCGGGCAAGATGCGCGTGGGCCAAGGCGGCATCGCGGTGGTCGCGGTCGAAGGCGCCGCGACCGTCGCCGGAAACGTCGATCTCGGTTCGGGCGGCACGATCGGTGGCGGAGGCGCATTGACGATCGACGGGGTCGATGCGGCGCTCGTCGTCAACGGTGCTCTCCAGATCTCCGGAAACGCAGCTCGGCCCTCATCGCTTGTTGTGGCAGGAGGCGATCTCACGGCGCAGCAGCTCCGGCTCGCGGGAGTCGGCACGCAGGTGCGCGTCGATGGCGGGAGCATGCACGCGGGTGCCCTGAAGTGCACGCCGTCGCCTGGGGCAGGTGAATCCGTCGCGATCCTCCTGCAGCATGGGGCCTCGATCGTCGCGGGCGAGCTGGAAAGCAGCGGCGAGCAGTCCTACGCGTGGGAGTTGGGCGGTGGCGCACCGAGCACCATGACGATCACGGGCACCGGCACCCTCAACGGTACGATCGATGTGACGCTGGTTGATGGCGCGATGCCTCCGCCCGGACTCGTGTTCACGCTGGTCACTGGCGGGTCGCTCGACGGCCGATGGACGGTGGGCGCCGTGAGTGCGCCCTACGGCATTCCCGGGCTGATTCGACAGGAGGAACGGGTCGTCGACGTTCGTTTCCCCGACCACATCGACGGCCTGACGATCAGTGGCGCCGATTCGCTGCCGATCGGATATGTCACCGCCCTTCGGGCATTCGCGTCCTTCGACGGCGAGAGTTTCGACGTCTCGGACCAGGCCGTGTGGACCGTCGATGACTCGACCGTCGTCGAGGTCGGCGCGGGCGGCGCCGCGATCGGCCTGCGCGGCGGGGTGACCGTGGTGCGAGCGAACTTCGCAGGCATCGATGCGGCGAGCCCCATCGCCGTACGCGCTCTCCCGGGGCTGCCCTCGATGCAGGTCATCAGCCGTACGCCGTTCGAGCAGGCGAACGGACCGAGTGCGTTCGAAGACGAGGCTGGGCGGCGGCGCGTGAATGGCGACGGGACGATGGTCGCGTACTGGAGCTCCGCATCCAATCTGGTCGCGGGGGACACGAACCAGACCGCTGACATTTTCGCCGGGACCGCCACGGCCGACGAGCCGGGACCGATCGCTGATCGTGTGAGCGTTCCGGATCAAGGCGTCGCGGGAGCGGGGGGCAGCGGAGTCGTCGCGCCGGTCATGAGCCGGAACGGACGGTTCGTCCTCTTCAATGCAAGCCAGCCGCTGGTGGCCGGTCCGCCGCCGACGGTGGCGCAGACATACCTGCGCGATCGCCTTCTCGGCATCACCGAGCGGGTGAGCGTCTCGACGACGGGCGAGGCTGCGAACGTTGCCTGTTCGCCTCGCGGCGTCTCGGATGATGGACGGTTCGTTCTTTTCGGGAGCTATGCGACGAACCTCGCCCCCGGTGGCACGAGCTCGAGCTACGACTCCTTCGTTCGCGATCGAGTGTTGGGGACGACGACCCGCGTCAGCTTCGCGTCGCCGCTCCAGCTTGGCGCGGAATCCGACCCGCTGGAGATGAGCCCGGACGGACGGTTCATTCTTTTGCGCTGGAACTCACTCGAGAGTCTCTCGCCGCCAGTCGTCGCCTATCGCCTCTTTCTCGTCGATCGCGTGGCGGGAGCTGCTGAGGAAGTCACGGCGGGCGTGACGTTCGCGTCTGGCCAGGATGTCCGGGAGGGAAGCATGAGTGACGATGGCTCCATCGTCGCGTTCCTCACCGACGGGAGCGTCCCCGGCTTTGACAGCGGCGGGGCGCGACGGCTGTATGTTCGAGATCGGCTGAACGGGCAGACTCGCGGCGTCGGCGCGAACGATCAGGGTGTCTGGACCTGCGCCGGTGCCGGGACACCGTGCAGCCAGATTTTCTACCACTATCCACAACTCAACGGCGGCGGTCGGTTCCTGAGCTTCGTCTCGAACGACCCATCGCTCACCGACGTCCCGTTGCCGGGCTCGATTAGCCAGGTCTTCCGCTTCGATCGCCTCGCCGCCGAAGGGGATGCCGACGTCGAACTCGCTTCCTACTCATCGGTCGCTGGGCTCGCCCCAGACTGGCCCGAATGGACCTCGATCAGCGGCGATGGACGCACGATCGCATTCTCGATCGTCGGTGACGGCTTGGCGCCCTTCGACTCCAACGGCTTCCGTGACGTCATCGTTCGACGCTTCGGATCCGGGGTGCCAGGCGACGTCAACGGCGACGCGCTGGTTGACGCGACCGACCTCGCAACGCTCATCGCCGCCTGGGGTACGCCGGATCGCGAGAGCGACCTCGACGGCGACGGGAGCGTCGGACCGCTCGATCTCGCACTTCTGTTAGGCGGCTGGAGCACGTCCGCGCCGTAGCGCTTCGTGGACGAACCAGAGAACCACAGAGAGGAAGGTACATGGGGGATCGAAGTGGCAGGTCCATCACGATCAGGCTGGCCCGGCCGCTCCCGGCTGTCGCCAATCCAACCCGACCATTGCCCTTGCTTCCGCCCCTTCATTCCGCTCCTCTGTGCCCCCTCTGTGCTCACTGTGTCCTCTGTGGTGAACGGACGACGCGAAGAGTGCAGAATGCTCCATCCTCCGTGGGCCTCTCGCCCCATCATCCCCACGCGCCGAGCAGGATCGCCAAGTCCGCCGCATCGACCACGCCGTCGCGATTGATGTCGCTGCCGCAGCTCGCGCCGCAGGCGCCCCAGGCGCCAAGGAGGAGTCCGAGGTCCACCGCGTCGACGGTCCCATCGCCGTTGATGTCGCCCGCCGATGGGATGCGACCGATGAAGATGCCTCCGCCCGACGCCGCGCCGGCAGACCAGCCGTCACTGAAGGCAAACTGTCCGTCGTCGTTGAAGTTCCGCCGAGCGCCATCGGAGCCGCCCGTTTCGAGCGGCAGGTAGTTGCAGCTCACCGACGCCATGACGCCGCCGCCGATCGCCTGCTGCGCACCGCTTCGATAGGCCAGGCGCAGGTGACCGTAGGCGTCGGTGCCGAAAATCATGATCGGACTGCCGGCGGGCAGCGGGGCGTTGACGAGCGACTGGAAGATCACCTGCCCGTTGGCGTTGGTGGCGATCGTCCCGCTGAAGGTCGAGAATGTCCCGCCGTTGAGATCGGGCGCCGCATCGCCGAGGCGGGCGATGAGTTCGAGCCCGCCGTTGACGCCCGGGGATTGCCGGAAGATCGCGACGTTGTTCGTGCCGTTCACGCCAGCGCCGGCGAGGTTCGCGCGGAAGACGATGTGGCCCGAGTCAGCAAGCTGCGGAGCGAAGAGATTGCTGAAGGTCGCGCCGTTGGTGCCTGGCGCCACGTCGCCCTGTCGAGCGACGAGCGACACGGTCGTGCCGTTCCCGCGCCACATCGAGAGCGAATTCGAACCGTTGATGCCCGGGCCGGCGAGACCGGCGGTGAAGGCAATCTCGCCGCTGTTGTTGAAGCCGAAGGGAGTGCTCGGCGGACCGAGGCTCACGCCCGCACGGAAGCCCGGGGCTTGGTTGCCGCCGAGGTACGCCGGCGCGAGCGCCCCAGGCGGGCCCACGAAGATGCCGAGTTTGTTCGATGCCCCCGGTTCGAAGTAGTACATCCCGTAGACGGCGACGAGACCCTGGTCGTTCACCTCGGGATGGGCGAACGACGTGAACGCGATCTGCGGATTGGCGCCCGAGGTCTTCGCGGCAAGCTCGAGACCGAAGGCGGTGTCCTTCCAGATCCCCGTGTAGGTTTGGGTCGGCGGTCCGCCGGGCGGGCCGGGGGCGTTGAAGCTGGCCTTGAACGCGCCGTCGCCTTGGGCATTGAGGGTGAGGAAGGTCTCGCCGAGCGACGCGTTGAACGTTCCGGGGGGGACGCTCGGCGCCACGCCGCCGTTCAGCATGATGTTCTCGAGCGGGCCAGCGCCCTCGACCCAGACGCCCATGACGTTCTGGGCGAAGCCGACGAATCCGGTGCGGCCGTTGTCCGAGAGCAGCACGTTGTTGCCGTCGATGGCGTCGAAGGTCAGCCCGTTCGTGCCCGGCGCCACCGCGCCCTTCAGGGCGACGAGCGAGAGCGTTCCGCTCGGTCCGCCGAATCCCATCGGCGCGTCGTTCGACCAGATGCCGCTGACGCCGTTGCCCTGCTGGAGCGTCGCGCGGAAGGCGACGCGCCCGTTGTTGTTCAGGACCGGCGGCGACAGACCCCCGAACGGTGACGCCGTACCCGGGGCGACCGAGGTGCTGAGCACCACGGTCTCAAGCGGCGGATGGGCGAATGCGGACGCGTGCGCAACCGCGGCCATGGCGACGGCAGTCGCGCCTCTCTGGAGTCGTTGCATGGGGTAACTCGGATCGTGTTTGCAAGCCGCGCGTGACAGGGGATGCAACCGCCTGTCGCGCCAGAAGGAGTGTGCGCCCGGAGGGCGCCACGGATTGCTCCGATGGGTGTGAAGTCCTTCCCTTGCCCCAATGGGGAAGGGGGGACGCGTCGGACAGGAATTTCGGCCGAGGCAGCGAGCTCGCTACTTGGCATTCGCCGGCGATGCGGGCGCCTGCGGCGCCGCAGTGGGCTGCTGCACCGCAGGCGGCGGGGTCGCGGGTGCCATAGCGGGCGTCGCCATCTTGTCGTATCGGACGAAGTCCTTCACCTGCTCGTCGGTCGGCTCGCTCTCCTTCCACGCCGCCCAATACATGCCCGCGAGCACCGACGCCGCATCGCTCATCCGCTCGAGCAGGAGTTCTCGCCCCTGCTGCTTGTCGAGCGTGCCGTCGCGCTGCATCTCGTAGAGCGGCTTCACCGCGGCGAAACTCCGCTCGATGAGGGCGATGCCCTCGTCGAAGGCGCGGTCGGGGGCGACCTCCCGTCGCGGTCGCTTCGCGCCCAGGATCGCCGCGGCGTCGAGGTGATGCAGGGCGATGACCTCGCCGTCGACATAGGCATGGAAGCCGCGGTCGGTGGTGAAGCGGTCGGGGTTGTCGCCGATCCAGCCATGATGGTGCACGGTGGTGTGCAGCGGCTGCCCGACGTCGCCGACGGCGTGGCTGAGCTGTCCCATCTCGTGCATGACGTTGGCCCGGGCCGCGACGAGCTCGTTGGCCCGCGCGGGATCGGCTAACCGTTCGATCATGCGCATCGTGTTGAAGCTGGAGACGAGCTTCGCGTAGTGCTCGGCGATCGAGTACGGAACGAGCCCGACGTCGTCGGAGAACATCCGCCGGTCGACGCCGCGGCGCGGCGGCGTGCCCGGCGCAGCGCCCTCCGGCGCCTTCGGCGCCGGCTCGGTCGAGGCCTTGGCGATCTCCGCGACGAACTGGTAGCGGAGCGGGGGAAGCGAACGAAGCGTGAGCCCGTGCTTCTCTAACAGTTCGACATCGATGTAGTGCTCCGGACCGTTCTCGTGGGCGAGGACGGCGCTCCGCACGCCCCGATAGTGGTCGGGCTCATTCGACTGGAAGGCGATCTGGGCGCGGATGTCGGCGTCGCGCAGCCAGGACGGCGCCTCGGCGGGGAGGAGGTCGATCGCCGCGTCGGTGACGGCGCGATGTCCCGGGGCATCCCAGCCGAGCGAGAACGCGACGACGCCGATCAACGATCCGCAGACGAGAATTCGCCGCATCTGGCTCTCCTGCACGTGGCACTCCTTCGGGGAGGCGGTCACCGAGCAGGCGGATGCTACCCGCCGCCGCGCGAGCGCCTCCGCCGGTTGACTCAGACGGCACCGTCGAGCGGGCGAATCGCTACCATGTTTGCCTCTTCAACTCACGTTCGGGTCGGCCGCCGGCTCCTCCGGCCCACGCCGCCCGATTCCTCCAACACCCACGAACGGTTTCACACCATGCGACGCGCAAAGCTCTCCGTCATCGGCGCCGGCAACGTTGGCGCCACCTGTGCCCACTGGGCCGCCGCCAAGGAACTCGCCGACATCGTCCTCCTCGACATCCCCGACCGTGCGAACTTCGCGAAGGGCAAGGCCCTCGACCTCTTCTGCTGCGCCCCGATGGAGCGTTTCGACGCCAACATCACCGGCACCGGCGACTACAAGGACACCGCCGACTCGGACGTCGTCATCGTCACCGCCGGACTGCCCCGCAAGCCGGGCATGTCCCGCGACGACCTCATCCAGACCAACGTCAAGATCGTCCGCGAGGTCGCCGAGAACGTCGCCAAGCACTCGCCCAACGCGGTCATGATCGTCGTCAGCAACCCGCTCGACGCGATGGTCTACACCGCATGGAAGGCCTCGGGCTTCCCGACCCACCGCATCCTCGGCCAGGCCGGCTGCCTTGACGTCGCCCGCTTCCGGGCGTTCCTCGCCATGGAACTCGGCTGCTCGGTCGAGGACATCCAGGCCCTCCTCCTCGGCGGTCATGGCGACGACATGGTCCCGCTCCCGCGCTTCACCAGCGTGCACGGCATCCCGATCGACATGCTCCTCTCGAAGGAGAAGATCGACGCCTGCGTGCAGCGGGCCAAGGTCGGCGGCGGCGAGATCGTCCAGCTCATGGGCACCAGCGCCTACTACGCTCCGGCGAGCGGCTCGGTCCAGATGGCCGAAGCGATCATCAAGGACAAGAAGCGCATCCTCCCCTGCGCCGCGTACTGCGAAGACCAGTCGGCGTGCCGTGCATCCTCGGCAAGGGCGGTATGGAGAAGGTCGTCGAGATCCAGATGAATGCCGACGAGAAGAAGCTGATGGACGAGTCGATCAGCCACGTGAAGGATCTGGTGGGCGTGGTGCGGAAGATTTTCCCCGAGCTGGCGTAAGCGAGCGTAGAGAGGTCTCGCGTATGCGAGCGTCGAGAAAGGTCTCGCGTGAACGCTCGCTCGAGAGAGCCGAGGCAGAGTGCCGAGACAGACAGAGAAGAGAAAGACAAGAGCCCCGCGTGAGCGGGGCTCTTGTTCGCTACGACGTGGGATATTGCAGGTCAACGACGGCGGCTTCGTCGACCAGCGGTCAATACGGCGATGAGCATCGCGGCCGCTGAAGGTGGTGCTGGGATCGTCTGGAAGTAAACGTCGTCAACGGCAACTTGCGAGCAGGGGAACGGCGGGGGAACAAAAGTGCCACTCATGAGCACTCGGTCGAATGCCGTTGTTGTGGCGACGCCTGTGAAGTGGCCCGGGCTGCCGACAAAGAACCCCGTCGATTCCACCAGCGTAGATCCAAGATACAATTGGAACTTTGGCAGTCCGGGAAACACCGCTCCAAATCCATAGATCGGCGACCCAAACCGCATGTCGACGACGCAGTTCCCGTCGATTCCGTGCCCGTCGATGAACGTGCCGGGGATCATGTCATGGATGTCCGGATCGCCGAACCCAAATGTGATGCCGAGGCTGGCGTACTGCGTTGTCACCCACTCGTTCGGCGCGAGATCGTCGAAGCCGACCTTGGTAACTGCACCGACCGCAGCCGACCATCCGTCGAAGTTGCCGTCGTAGATGGTGAGTGAGGCGGATGCAGGGGCGGAACCGGCCAGGACCGCGCACGCCACTTGCGTGAGGAGGATTCGATTCATGACCCCGCCCCCGCGATCGCCGACAGCCCGGCTGCGACAGCCGCAGCCTCGGCGGGCTCTGCGCCTTGAGCCCATGCGGCGAACGACTCGATCGAATCGAATCCGAAGAAGTTGAGAGCGAGGCTCAGAGGCGCGTCGAGCGCAATCGGCGCACCGGGATTGGTGATGGCATCTGCCTCGGAGTTGGCGACAAACGTGTTGCCGGAGCACCACACATTTGGGCACGCGCCCCACGCACCGAGCAGAAGCGAGAGATCGGCCGCGCCCACTGCGCAGTCGCCGTCGAGGTCGCCCACGCAGCTGGCGCAGGGGGAACATGCACCCCACGCTCCGAGTAGCAAGGAAAGGTCAGTTGGGTTGACGCTGTCGTCGCCGATGTCGTAGCCCGTGGAGATGCCGCTGCCCCCGTTGGGCATTGAGGTAAGGGTTGTGGCGGTCGAAGAGTAGTTCCAGAAGAAGGAGTCTGGTGATGCTCCGCAGGTGGTCAACACGCCGTCGAATCGGTATCCCGTCACCACGGCAGGCGAGTTGTCGTTGATGCCCTGAGCGCTCGCGGTCCCGCCGGTCGGATTGACACGTGGGAAAGACTGCGAGGTGGCAAGGTTCCAGATGAACGCGGACGGATCTGTGGCACCAACACCTGATTGTTCGCCGACCACGATTCCGGCGTTGTTGATGTCCCAGGCCAATCCGTCGCAACCAGACGTGCAGCCGGATGGAAGCACGAGCGCCGTGAGATCGACCATCGTTCGGGCTGGGAGCCCGAACTCGCCGCAGGGCGTCCAAACCCACGCGTGGGTGGTCTGCACGCCATTGAGTTCACCGGTCACGAAGCCCACGACCACATTGTTTTCGTTGATGGCCCAAGCCGTGTATTGCGAGTTCGCGGACCAGCCAGGGAGCGTTCCTAGGTCAATGATCTGATATTGGGAGGGGGCGGCGACTGGGCGAACGCAGCGGACGCGACGCAGAGACTCGCTGTGGCTACAGCGAATACCCCCCCATCGCTCGGGGCGTGGAAGTTGACGAAAGGACAGAACCGCCGCATTGAGTG
Organism: Phycisphaerales bacterium; assembly: GCA_044220875.1. Taxonomy (GTDB): domain Bacteria; phylum Planctomycetota; class Phycisphaerae; order Phycisphaerales; family SM1A02; genus JAEUIT01. Next base: position 308,161 of record JBGAQH010000006.1, read on the forward strand.
AGAATGGGCGTTGAATCACGGGATTGCGCCTCTGTAAGCGGTGTATCGAACCTCGCGGCAAGTCAGACGGCTGCGGATGCCGCGCGGACGAATTGAATAATCTGATATTCGCCTCCGGATTTTTATGGTTGCGTCCATGCTGCGAGTTCGAGTCGATCGGGCGTCGCGACTTGGTCCAGATGGCCGAGGCGAACCTCAAGGATATGAAGCGCGCTCTGCACCGCGCCGCCTACTGCGAGAAGGAGTTCGGCGTGGCGACGGAGAAGGGCAAGGGATACTTCGTCGGCGTGCCGTGCATCCTCGGCAAGGGCGGTATGGAGAAGGTCGTCGAGATCCAGATGAATGCCGACGAGAAGAAGCTGATGGACGAGTCGATCAGCCACGTGAAGGATCTGGTGGGCGTGGTGCGGAAGATTTTCCCAGAGCTGGCGTAAGCGAGAGTCGAGAAAGGTCTCGCGTGAACGCTTGCTCGAGAGAGCATTGAGCGGAATGCCGTAGCAGAATCAGAGCCCCGCGTGAGCGGGGCTTTTTCATGGGTTCGTATCGGGGCGAACACTGTCGTCGCTCACCTGCGCGAGCAATTCGGCTCGTGACGCCTGGGCCTGGTGGCGGGCATGGGCGAGCAGGGCGACGAACGGCGTGACATAGAGGGCGCTGACAAACGTTCCCGCGAGCCACCCGGCGGGAACGGCTGTGCCCGCCGCTGGCGATGTCGAGAGGAGCACCGCGATCGTCAGGAAAACGATCGGGCAGCCGACGAAGAGCAGACGGCCGGTGGTGTGCAGCGATCGATCGCACCGCGCCAAGCGGTACGCCCGTTCCGCCTCGCTGCGCGGCCGTCCGCGGGCGATGACGAGGAGGTGTTCGGCGGGGACGTGGATTTCGATGAAGCGGGCGAGGGTCTCCGCATCGGGGCCGCGCCAGACGGGCTGCTCGTGGTAGTGAGCGAGCCGGACCTCGCCCCGAAGGCCGGTGAGTCGAAAGGCGAGGGTCTGCAACGCGACCGTGTCGTGCCGATCGCGAGTGAGCGTGATGCGTCCGATCTCGGCCCAGCGATGGAGCGGCCCCAGCTCGTGCGCGCCGCGGCCATATCGAACGCCGGTTCGCTCGAATCGAATGCGGCGCCTCCACAGCTCGACGGTGAGCTCCGGCGGAAGCGGCGCGCTGCCTGTCTGCGGGACCCATGCACGAATGCGTTCGCAGATCGCCTCGACCGACGACGTCTCGACGGACGCGATCGAGAGCACTCGCCGCCACCACGGTCGCGTCGAATCCTCGAAGCGCGTGCCAGACGTTCGTCGGATCGCCCCGGACTGGAAGTCATCGCGCCTCCATTCGTCGATCAGGAAGAGCCTGCGCCGGCGGATTCGCTCCGCGTCGACCTCGATCCGGAAACCGAACGCCGTCCACAGGAGTCCGCCGCCGGCGATCGCCCAGCCGACGAAGCCGACGACGCGCCTCGCCAGAGTCATCGGAGTGATGGCGAGGAAATTCGCCGCGACGAGTGCCACAAGCAAGCCGACCACCGCAATCACCGCCGCCCGCCGAAGCTCGGGCAGGAGACGGGCTGTGATCCTCACGGGTATCACTTCAGGGCTCAGTGCAGTGCGTGGTCGGTCGTCCATCGCGGTGGAGGGCGGAGGCGTCCGAAACGCATGGCCCGCGACGGTCGCGAACGCCTCGGTCAGCGTCCCTTCCCACGGCAACCACCCACGGTGACGATAGCGGCGCGTACCGCCCCGCGCTCGATCCTACTCACCCCACCCCCTCCAACCCCTCTCGGTGACCCCTCTGTGTCCTCTGTGGTGAATCCGTCGTCACCCCGGCCGCGTCCTTCTCCTCAAGCCCGCGGCGCGACCTCCCGGACTCGGCCGGGAGTGGTCTGAAGCCCGCGAAAGCGCTTCCCGCGTCGATTTCGACATTCGCGGTGATAGGTCGCTCGCCCTCGTTCGCAGTGGGGGGGGAGTGGGGTCCCCTTCGTCGCCGCATCGCCCGAGTTGGGTCTGAGAACGGACCCCTCTCTGAGAACGGTCCCCTTCAGGAGTGAGCATCATGGATCATTCGAAGTCGTCGTTGGTGGCTCTGTGCACGTCGGTTGTGCTGGTCGCGTCCTCCTCCGCTCTTGCGGCCCCCCCAGCCAACGACAGTTGCGTCAATGCGTCGCCCGTCAGCGGCACTGGGCTCTACCCCTTTGACCTCACCCAGGCGACGGGCGGGAACGAAGGGGCCATCTCGCTCGAGTGCGACTTCAACGGCGCCGGCATCGACCATGACATCTGGTACTGCTGGACCTCGACCTGCAACGGCCAGGTCGAGTTCTCGACCTGCGGCCTCACCCAGATCGACACCAAGATCCGGATCTACGACGGCTGCGCCTGCCCGCCCTTCCTCTCGACGCCCAAGTGCTGCGGCGACGACGAGTGCGGCTTCCAGACCCGCGTGGTCTGCGACGTCGTCTGCGGCCAGACCTATCTCGTCCAGCTCGGCACGACCGCGAACGCCCCGCCCGGGACGGGCACGCTCAAGATCACCTGCCTCGGTCAGGATTGCAGCTCGACCGGTGGCGGCGGCACGCCACCGACTTCGTGCGAGTGCTGCGCAGCGCGGCCTCCGCTCGTCGACAACCCCGGCGCTCCCTTCGTCCCCTTCATCTCGGGCATCGTCGCCGCCGCGACCAACAGTCCCTTCGGGCTGAACGACCCGTCGGTCTATGTCGTTCAGCTCGGCAACGAAGGGTCAGCACCGCTTGGCGGCAACTGGACTGCGGCCCAGCGCTATTCGCATCCCTCGTGGACGATGAGCAAGCTCGGCCAGGTCTTCGGCGTGACCATCACCGACACCGGCACGATCTTCGTCGGCCACACCTCTTGCTACGGCGGGATCGGCGGCGATGTCCTCGGCTCCCTCGGCGGCGCGGGCAGCATCTACCGACTCGACGGCACCACCGGCAACGCGACCGAACTCATCCGCCTGCCGAACTCGATCGATCCGACGATTGCCCTCAGCCAGCCGAACGAGGCCTATCCGGGCCTCGGCAATCTCTGCTTCGACTGCACCTCGGGTCGTCTCTTCGCGGCGAACCTCGAGGACGGCCGCATCTACTCGATCGATCCGAACGGCGGCACCAGCAAGGTGAAGTCGACCTTCGATCTCGCAACCGGCACGATCACCGGGGCGCTGGCCAACAACGCCCTCGCCGAACCGGGTGACGCCCCCGGCTGGGTGCCGCTCGGCCAGCGGCCCTATGCGGTCAAGGCGAGCGGCGGCCGACTCTACTACTCGGTCTGGGCCGGAAGCATCGTCCAGAACCCGCCCTTCCCGTTCTTCTCGGGCAGCGCCAACACGATTCGCTCGGTCGCGATCGACGCCAACGGCAACTTCCTGCCGGCAACCGATCAGCTGGAGATCATCCTGCCGACCTACCAGAACTTCGGTGGCTCCTGCCCGGTCGTCGACATCACCTTCGACACCGATTGCTGCATGTACGTCGCCGAGCGCGGACTCGACGAGATCACGACCTACGCCCACTCCGCGCGGGTCCTCAAGTTCTGCTACGACGCCGCGGCAGGATGGGGCACGCCGCAGGTCTATCAGGTGGGCGAGGCGATCATCGGACCGTATGCCAACCTGAACTCGAGCGCCGGCGGCGTCGGCGTGGACCTCTCGACCGGCTATGTCTGGACGATGGGCGATGCACTCAAGGCCGCGTCGCTCGTGCCGCCGTTCTACTACGGCATCCAGGGCCAGCCGCTCGCCGGCGCTCCGACGACCTCAAGCGTCCTCGTCGACCTCGACGGCGTCACCAACGTGATCCAGAAGTACTTCCTCGGCTCGCTCGACGTCACCTGCGCCGAGCCGGTCTGCGCGACCGTGAACACGAGCGAGATCCTCTGCCGCGAGAACGGCAGCTACACCTGGACCTTCACGCTCACCAACACCTCGGGCTCGACCGCCTCGGTCCTCATCCTGCCGAGTCCGTCGATGTCCCCGAACGTGATCCCCTTCAGCCCACCGCTCGCCAACGGAGCGACCTCGGCGCCGATCACCATCACGATCAACGGCCAGCAGCCCGGCACGGAATTCTGCTTCGACATGATCCTCGGCGACGTGAAGGGCAACGAGTGCTGCCACCTGAATCCCTGCATCCAACTGCCCGACTGCGAGTGCGCCCAGACCTCGAACGTGCATCTCACCGCGACGCCGGCGTCGGGCGTCTTCACCCTCACCTTTGACATCACCAACCTCGAGGCCTGGAACATGGGCCACGTCTCGCTCTTCCCGAGCGGAACGTCCGGTTCGGTGAGTCCGGCGCTCTGGAACTTCCCCGGCGTGCCGACCTACGGCACCCACACGATCGGGCCCGTGACGATCACGAGCGGCATGGCTCCCGGCGACGTCTTCTGCCTCACCATCGGCCAGCACTCCGCCGATTGGCTGAAGTGCTGCTTCATCGAGCTGTGCTTCACGGTGCCCAATCCGGCCCCGAGCTGCAACTCGGCGGATCTCAATTGCGACGGCCATATCGACGCCGCCGACCTCGGCATCCTGCTCGGCGGCTGGGGCACCGGCGGACCGGGCGACATCAACGCCGACGGCATCGTGAACGCCTCGGACCTGGCGATCCTGCTTGGCTCGTGGCAAGCCTAACGCGACGTTCACAGCGGATGGCCGTTCGCACGCGAAGTGAAGGAGGAGGCCGGCGAGCCCACAGGGCCTGTCCGGCCTCCTCCGTTCGTCGTCGTGCCTTCGCGGCAGCCGTCAGCCGGCGTGCGCCGCGCTCACGGGCCGATCAGTGTTCCGCCGGCTTCATGGACGCCAGCACCGTCGCTCGCATCGCCTCGGCCTGCGGCGATCGCGGCGCGATCGTCTCGGCGGCGTTCAGGCCGAGCTTCTCCGAGAGGAGGAGCGTCAGCAGCGCCTCCATCACGTTGCCGCCGGCGCCGCCCGAGCCGCTGGCACCGCCGGCGCCGGCCGCTCCTCCGCCGATCACGATCTTCGGGACGACGTCGACCCGCGAGGCCTGGATCGCCTCGGCGAAGCGGTTCATGACCTGCTGGGTGAGCTGGAACTGGGGACCGCCGTAGGCCCGAACCTGTTCGTCGATCGCGATCGCCTGGCCGATACCGATCTGGGCGGCGCGCTGGGCCTCGGCCTCGCCGAGCGTGCGGATCTTCGCGCCTTCGGCTTCGGCCATCGCCCGCACCCGCGCCGCTTCCTGGAGCGAGCGCTGGTACTCGGCCTTGCCTTGGTTTGACTGGATCGCGATCGAGAGTTCGCTTTCGGTGATCGCCTGCTGCTGGCGCGAGCGGGCTTCGGCCTCGCGCAGCTCGCGTTCCTTCACCGCGGCCTTCTCCTGACGGGCGTAGGTCTCGATCTGCTCCTCGGCAATCTGCCGCTGGCGAAGCTGGCCGAGGATCGTCTCGATCTTCGTGTCGCCCTTGCCGCTCGTCGGCGTGCCGATGAGGACCTCCTCGAGCTCGAGGTTGTAGTGCTCGAACTTGCTCCGCATCTCGCTGCCGGCGATCGCCTGGATCTCCGAGCGGTCCTGCAGGAGTTGGATGAGCGTGCGGGTCTGGGCCACGTTCTTGAAGTAGGCCGAGATCATCGGGTCGAGGGTCTGCTCGACCAGTCGGCGGATGTCGCCGAAGCGCTGGATGACGAGCGGGGCCTTGCGGTAGTCGATGTGGACGACGACGCTCAGCGGCAACGAGGGCTCGAAGGCGTCCTTCGTGATGAGCGAGACCTCGGCGAGGTTCTCGTCGAAGCGATGGCTGCCGACCTGGGCGGTGATCCACTTCAGGATGAAGTTGGTCGTCGGGACCTGGATGATCTTGCCTGCGTACGTGTTGAACGCGTACTTGCCGGGCAGCAGCGGCTCGCTCCAGACGCCGCGCTCGCCGTTCTTGACGAGCTCGCCGTGCTTGTAGTCCTTGCCCGAGAGGTCAAGGCCGAGTTCGCCGGTGTAGCTGACGACGACGCCGACGTTGCCGACGTCGATCACCGTCTTCGGGACGAGCTCGATCGTCGCGAAGAGGCGGTTGATGTAGTAGGTGCCTTCGACGAGGACCTGGAGCTGACGGCCGCGGCGACCGCCGGCGGCGAGGAACTTCTCGGGGTCCTGGAAGCAGTTGTGGTAGGTCGCGCCGTCGGTCGGCATCGCGCCGACGACCGGGGCGATGATCTGCTGGTCGGCGAGCGCCGGTCCGTCGTGCACCGTGACGATGCCGAGGCGGTCTTCGGCGCCCTGGATGACGATCGGCGAGAAGCCCTCGCGGATCTCAAGCAGCGTCGCCATCTCCTGGAAGACGGCCGTCTCCTCGCGGTTGAGCGGGAGGAAGTAGACGCGCTCCTCGGTGATCACCGCGAATTGGGCGAGGTTGATCGCATAGGTGCCCTCGCGGAGGATCGTCCGCTGCGGGCCGCGCTGGCCGCCCTCGCGCAGGAACGCCTCGACATCCTCAAAGCGGCTCGTGCCGCGGTTCGACGCGAGCGTCTGCGTCGGTTCGAGTCCGGCGCCGTCGCGGGCAAAGACATAGCCGATCTTGCCTTGCGTAATGGTGACGAGCGGCATGATGTGCAGTCGGTACTGCACGCGATTCAGCCAATGAAACCCACCGCGCAGAACGGTGGGCGCGAAACCGGCCTCGCCGTTCAGGGCGATAAGACCCGCCTTGATCGATCCCTTGCCGCTGAAGCGCTTTTCCACGACGCCGATGCGGTCGTTTGGGACGTAACGGACCAGCATCAGCGCGGCAACAAGCGGAACGGCCACCACCACTCCCAACAGAATCAGATACAGTTCCACGATTCATCTCCTGGCGACACGCCCACAAGGCATGCGCGAAAGGGATGATGCTACGCAGCGTGTGAGGCGCATCAAGCTCGCGCGAACACTCCACCGACCATCGCTGTTGAGACCCGAACCGGCTCCACGGGGAGAACGCGCTTCCAAGCCCCGCCAGACGCGACGAAGCTCGCGTGCACGCGATCGGTGCGCGCCGACGTCGATCTGCGAATGCGTCGAAAAAGTGCGCGCCGGGTTAGGCGGCGCGCTTGCCGTCGCCAGCGTCGCGGACCTCGGCGCTCGGCAGGCAGCGGCGGATCGCGTCGAGGAGATGGTCGGCGAAGAAGGGCTTGGTGAGGATCCAGTCGACGCCGATCTGCCGCAGGCGGGCATGGCGGAAGGGGCTGTGCTCGGCGGTGACGACGAGGACGCGCACGTCGTCGAGATCCTCGCGGCCGCGCAGCGTGCGTGCGAAGACCTCGCCGTTCATCACCGGCATGTTGATGTCGAGGAGCACGAGGTCGATCCAGACCTCCTCGAAGAGCGCCAGGGCCTCCTGGCCGTTCGACGCCTCGTAGATGCGGCTGTCGCGCACGCCGGCCTCGCGGGCCACCTGCCGCATGAGCGTCCGGGCCGAGGCCGAGTCGTCGACGATCAGGATCGTGCAGTGCATCGAAGACCGGTCCGGACCGCGCTGGTGCGAGCCGGAGGACGGATCTCGCGGCGACGGCGGTTGCGATGGCTGCTGGTGCGTGGTCATGGTGGGTGCGGCAAGCGGCGAACTGGGGTCCCGACGAACGCTCAGGCGGCCTGCGCGACCACGCCGGCGGTGAAGTCGCGGATGCGCGAGGCGACGTCATCGAGACTGCAGACGTGCTTCACGCCGCCTCGGTGGATCGCGGCCTTCGGCATGCCGAAGACGACGCAGCTGGCCTCGTCCTGGGCGACGGTGAACGCTCCGGCCTTGCTCATCGAGAGCATGCCGTCGGCGCCGTCATCGCCCATGCCGGTGAGGATCACCCCCATCGCGTGCGGGCCGGCGGCCTGGGCAACGCTCTCGAAGAGGACCTCGACGCTCGGACGGTGGCGCTTCACCGGCGGGCCTTCCGAAAGCCGGGCGACGTAGCGCCCGTTCTCGCGGCTCAGCCGCAGGTGCTTGCCGGCGGGGGCGAGAAGGGCCAGGCCCGGCCGCACCGCGTCGCCGTCGACCGCCTCGCGCACGTCCATGCGCGAGAGGCCGTTGAGCCGTTCTGCAAAGGGCTTGGTGAACCCCTCGGGCATGTGCTGGGTCATCAGGATCGCGGCGGTCTCGAGCGGCAGCGCCGAGAGAACGGTGCGCAGGGCCTCCGTCCCGCCGGTCGAACTGCCGATGGCGACGATCTTGCGCGAATCGACGTTGGCGACCACAGGGGCGAGCTGGTGCGCCGTCACCGCGGGCTTGCTGACCGGAACGGGCGGCGGGCTCCGGAACTGCCGCGCGACCTGGGCGCGGGCCGCGCCGCGCACGAGCTCGATGAGCTGGGCGCCCCACTCGGCGGTCGAGCCGCCGCGCGGCTTGCCGATGACTTCGCAGGCGCCGGCCTCGAGGCATTCCATCGCCTTCGAGCATCCCGCCGGCGTGAGCGAGGAGCAGACGATCACCGGCACCGGCGAGTACTTGAGGACGCGGCGAAGGAACGTGAGCCCGTCCATGCGCGGCAGCTCAAGATCGAGCGTGATGACGTCGGGGCGCTTCTCGATGATGAGGTCCCGCGCGGTCAGGGGATCGGCTGCGGTCGCGACGACTTCGATGTCGCCGGCCTTGGACAGTTCGCGTGCGATCACCGAGCGGGTGATCGCCGAATCGTCGATGATGATGACGCCAATTTTCCCGCTCATCCTGTTCCTCGCCGTTCCCTATGTGCGGCTGTGATGCGTCGAGCGCGTTCGTCTGATGGCCTGGCCGCGGGTCTCGCTCGCTCGAACTCGTTCCCTCATGCGGCCTGGGCCAGGGCAAGGCGGGACCAGTGCACCTCGAGCCGTTCGCCCTCGACGTCGAGCGTGGCGACGGCGGTGGGGTGGGCCGGGAGCGCCTCGCTTCCGCAGGCCGCGGGAAGTCCGATCGAGAAGGGGCAGCGCTCGCCGCCCAACTCGCAGATGAGCGATCCGGCGACGATGTTGGCCAGCTCGCGCAGGGCGTCGACGCCGGCGGTGCCGGCGTCCACGTCCTCCGGCTCGGAGCCGAGGAGGCCCGCGGCGAGCTTCCTCACGAAGCCGTCGCTGGCGACGAGCACGACCTCTCCGCGCTCCGGCCCGCGATAGTCGATCTTGGCGAAGCGGGCCGCCGGCGGCAGCGGCGAGCCGCGACCGGGCATGTCGGTATCGCTCGAGGATTCGGCCGGCTCGGCCATCAGGAACGCCGTCCGCTCAAGAGCGATCGACGTGAGCCGCACGAGGGCATCGGAGGTCAGCTCGCGCATGATGGTGAGACTCCCAGGAGCTTGGAGATGAGGTGGCAGAGATCCTCGGGCTGGAAGGGCTTCCGAAGCGTCTCGACGACACCGAGGTCGCGAAGCCGCTTCAGGCGCTCGTCGTTGGCCTCGGTGCTGACGACCACGATCTTGAGGTCGGCGAGCGTCGGGTTCTTGCGGACCTCGCGGGTGAATTCCTCGCCGTCCATGACCGGCATGTTGATGTCCAGCAGGACGAGGTCGATCCACGTGGCGTCAAGCACCGCCAGCGCTTCCTTGCCGTTGCCGGCGGTGAAGATCCGGTCGTCGGGAACGCCCGCGAGCCGCGTGACCTTGTGGATCGCGTTGCGGAGCACGGGCGAGTCGTCGACGATGAGCACGTTGCACTTCATGCGCATTTCCTCCCAGGATTCTGCTGGGGATTCTGGTGGGGACTCGACTGGCCGCCCTTGCCCGCGGGCTGCAGGTCGCGTTCGATGGTGTTGACGAAGTCGAGGGCGTATGCGGCGAGCGACTCGACGCGCTCGCGGTGGATGCCGACGGCGTCGCGGGCCCGCGGCGAGAGAGGGTGGCACATGCCGTCGTCGCCGATGCCGAGTCCCGCCCAGCGGGCGATGCAGTCGGCGCAGTGGACGATGTCACAGACCCAGCTGGTCGGGTCGTCCGGCGGACGATGGTGATGGCGGACCGCGAGGACGATCTCCTGCGGCATCGCCCATTTCTCGGCGAGGAAGGCGCCGATCTCGGCGTGGTCGGCGCCGAAGCGCTCGCGCTCGACGTCCACGAAGGGCCGTTCCTCGCCCTTGTTCCACGCCAGGGCCCGCTCGCCCTTGGAGAGCGTGTCGACGGCGAGCTTCCCGATGTCCCGCAGGAGCGCCGCGGAGAAGCAGAGATCCGCGTCGGCCTTGCCCAGGTCATGGGCGAGCTTCTCGGCGACGGCGGCGCCGCCGAGGGCGCTGCGCCAGAGCGAACCGCGCTCGAGGCCGTAGGACTTTCCTCCGTCGCGCAGCGTGTTCGACGCCTGCTGCTCGAGGGCGAGGCGCATGAGCACCTTGTTGCCGAGGCGGGCGATCGAGTCCTTGAGTCCGAAGCTCCGCTTGGCGCCGGCCGCGAAGCTCGCGGAGTTGGCCCGCCGCAGCGTCGCCGCCGCGAGGCCCTCGTCGGCGCGGAAGATCCGTTCGATCTCCGCCGCGGAGGTGCCGCCCTGGCTGAGCAGCGAAATCGCGCGAGCGGCCGTCGCCGGCAGCGCCGGAAGTCGTTCGAGCCCCCCGAGGAGCCTGTTCAGGTCCGTCAGGCCGCTGGTGCCCATAGGACGCTCTCCTTTCCTTGCGAGCGGATGGTGATCGACCCATCCTTGAGCGACAGCGTCATCGTTCGGCTCTGGTTTCCGCCGGTGTCGTCCGCGGCGAGCAGGACGTTGTTGTTCCAGAAGAGCTTTCGCAGCATCGTGCGATTTCGGGCGCCGATCCGGAAGTGGCCGTCCTCCGCGAGGATCTCCGCGCCGCCCGCGGCGCAGACCACGAGTCGGGCCCGCTCGGCGCCGAGCTTGTAGGCCTTCTGGAACAGCAGCGGAATGCCCGAGTCGGCGAACATGCACGGATTGGCGGCGGCCTTCTCGGGGCTGGTCTTCGCCTCGGGCAGCATGAAGTGCAGCATGCCGCCGACCTTCGACACGGGATCGAAGATGGTCACGCCGATGCACGATCCGAGCGCGTAGGTGATGATGGCCTTTCCAGGGTCCTTCGCGACGGCCAGATCCGCGACGCCGACGACGATCTTCGGATCGGGAGGCAGCAGCGGCCGCTGGGCGCCGGAGGATGTTGATGGGGTCGGAACGGTCACTGGGGAGGACTCAGCGTTGGTTCGCCCGGCGGGATTCCGCCGAGCAGTCGAGACAAGCCGGGGTCAGGCGACCCTGGCGCCCGTCAGTCCGTCGCGCACTCCATCCGCTCACGATCGGTAGATGCTGGCCGCGGCGGGATGGAGCGGAACGTCGAGGCCCGAGAGGGTCTCCGCGCCGCCCACCGCGAGAATGCCGTTGGCCCGCAGGTACTTGGCGAGCCGCTGGACAAGGCGCTCGCGAGTGTCTTTATCGAAATAGATCATGACGTTCCGCACGAAAATCACGTCAAAGGGGCCGCGGAACGGAAATGGCTCCATGAGGTTGAGCCGGTTGATAATCACGAGGTCGCGCACCGCCTGGCACACGCGATACATCCGGCCGTCCTTGGCGTTCACCGGCTCGAAGTAGCGCTTGCGCAGCTCCGGCTCGACCTTCTCGACGACCTGTTCGGAATAGACGCCCTCGCGGGCGCCGCGCAGGGCCTTGCTCGAGAGGTCGGTGGCCAGGATCCGGATGTCCCAGCGCTCGATGTCGGGCACGAGCTCGAGGGCCTGGATGGCCATCGAGTATGGCTCGCATCCCACCGAGCAGGCCGCCGACCAGAGGCGGACCTTCCGATTCGGGCAGGGGATCGTCCCGCGCACCAGCGGCGTCCAGAGCTCGCGCTCGAGGAAGTGGAAGTGCTGCGGGTCGCGGAAGAAGCTCGTGACGTTCGTCGAGAGGATGTCGAAGAAGACGAGCATGTCGTCCTCGTCGCACGCCTCCTCGAGGTGATTGACGTAGGCCTCGATCGAGTCGAACTTCTGGACCTTGCGCAGGTACGTGTTCAGCCGATTGGTCACCAGCGGGAGCTTCCGGTCGGTGAGATGGATGCCCCACCGCGCCTTGGCGAGGCTCACGATCCGGCTGAAGACATTGGGCGCGATCTCAAGCATGGTTCGGTGCGGGGCTGGCCGCCGCCTGGGTCAGGACGGCGACGGGCCGCGGGCGTGCGCCCGCGGCCCGTCGCGACGTACAGGGTCGGATCAGAACTGGGTGAAGTCGCCTAACTCCTCGTCCGGCTCGGCCGCAACGGTCGCGGTGCCGGCGGTGGAGCTGCCCCGCTTCGGCGCCGTGGGCGCTGCCGGCTTCGGTGCCGGATGCGAGGACGCCGGGGCCGGCGGCTTGGCCGCGGTCTTGGGCTTCGACGCCGCCGGCCTCCGCGGCGCTTCGCCGGCCGAGGGCTTCGCCGTCTCGCGCATCGGCTCGTGGGCCGGGGCGTGTCGCGTGACGTAGGTCTCCGGTCCGGTTTCCTCCTCGAGGCGGAACTGCCGGACGAGATCGTGGAGGCTCGCGACCTGGGCCGCGGTCTCCTCCGCCGTCGCGGCGAGCTCCTCGGAGTTGGCCGCGGCCGACGAGGTGACGTTCGAGAGTTCGCCCATGCTCGAGTTCACCGCGGCGATGTCGTTGGCCTGGCCGCGCGACGCCTCGGCAATCTGGCTGAGGAGCTGGTTCACCTGGTCGACGCCGTTGGTGATGACCTCGAAGCTCTTGGCGACGCGGTCGGCAAGCGACGAGCCGCGCTCGGCGCGCTGCGAGGACTCCTCGATGATCGACGAGGTGCTGCGGGCCGCCTCGGCGGAGCGCTGGGCGAGATTGCGGACCTCCTCGGCGACGACGGCGAAGCCCTTGCCGGCCTCGCCTGCGCGGGCGGCCTCGACCGCGGCGTTGAGGGCCAGCAGGTTTGTCTGGAACGCGATCTCGTCGATGAGCTTGATGATCTTGGCGATCTCGTCGCTCGACTGGCGGATCTGGCCCATGGCCTGGACCATTTCCTTCACCTGGCTCTGACCGCTGACCGCGGCGTTGCGGCTCTCCGCGGCGAGCGAGTTGGCCTGCTCGACGTTCGACACCGACTGCTGGGTCGCGGCGGACATCGAGCGGAGGCTGTCGCTGACCTGCTGGATGCTCGCGGCCTGGGTGCTCGAGCCCTGGGCGAGGTTCTGGCTCGCGCTCGAAATGTGCTCGGCGCCGAGGTCGATCTGCTTCGAGCCGGAGTGGATCTCGACGACCATCTTGCGGATCCGGCCGGTCATCTCGTTGATGGTGGTGACGAGGTCGCTGAGCTGGTCGTGGCTCTCGAACGCCAGCGGCTCGCCGGTCAGGTCGCCGTCGGCGATGCGACGGGCCCTCGCCGCGACGAGGTTCACGCCGCGCTCGAGCGTGCGGCCGAGGCGAATCGCGAAGATGATCGCGAGCAGGATCGCGGCGCCGGCGGTCGAGGCCAGGGTGATGCGGGCCACCGAGGTCTCGTCATCGAATCGCTTGGCGACGCCTGCCGACTCCTTGTCCCAGACCGAGCCGAGGGTCTCGCCGACGACGTCCATGCGCTCCATCACCGGGTGCCACTGCTCCTTGGTCGTCGAGGCATTCATCCCCTGGATGACCTCGTCGAGCAGGGGAAGGGCGTTCCTCGCCTCCGGGCCCCAATCGGCCGAGAGCCGCTTGAGCGTGTCGCAGTGGGTGTTGAACTCCTTCAGCGTCTCCGCCGGATTGTCCGCCCCCGCCGCAAGGTCGTCCGCCGACGCGATGGCGCTCTGCAGCGCGATCATGCTCGGAAGGGTGTTTTCGAGGACATGGTCCTGGAGGTTCCACAGGACGTTGATCTTCTGGTTGGTGACGAATCCGTTGGCGATCATCATCGTGATCACCGCGCAGAAGCCAAGCGCAATCTTCTTGCCGATCGTAAGGCGCATTCAGAGTTCTCCTGGTTGCCGTGTGCGCTCGGAGAGCGCGATTCCCGTTGCGGCGAAGGCCGCCGCGGCCGTTCGGTGCGTGAGCGAAGCGTTAGGCAGCGCGGCGCATCTCGGCGGCCTCGAGCACGTCCGCGGGAACCGCTGCGCGGGCGTCGAGCACCTCGCCGACGTCCAGCAGGACGACGACCTTGTCCTTTGCCTTTCCCATGCCCTGGATGTAGTCAAGCGGGACCGCGAGTCCGAACTCGGGGGCCGGCTCGATCGCCTCGGCGGGGATGTCCTGCACCTCGCGCACGCTGTCGACGATCACGCCGGTGAGGTTCTGCTCGCCCTCGCCGCTGTTGGCGTCGACGACGATGATGCAGGTCTCCTTGGTGGTCTCGGCGTCGGGCAGGTTGAAGCGCCGGCGCAGGTCGATGACCGGGATGATCCGGCCGCGGAGGTTCATGACTCCCTTCACGAACTCGGGGGTGCGCGGGAGGGGAGTGATGGCGATGAGGCCGATGATCTCGCGGACCCGCAGGATCTCGATGCCGTACTGCTCGGTGCCGAGGCAGAAGGTGAGGTACTTGTGGGCGTTGCTGTCGGCGCTGCGTGCGTTCTGGACTTGGGCGTTCGAGATGGCCATGGATGGTGTGTCCCGGAAGGTGGGTCGATGGAAGCGGACGTGCGTGCGCCTTACGCGGCCACGGCGTGAGCCGAGTCCTGCAGGAGCGCACCGATGTCAACGATGAGTGCGACGCGGCCGTCGCCGAGGATGGCGCCGCCGGAGACGCCGCGCTGGCGGTAGCCGCCCTCGCCGATGCTCTGGCCGAGGTTCTTGATGACGACCTGCTGCTGGCCGAGGATCTCGTCGACCAGGAGGCAGCAGCGCTCCTTCCCGATCTCGACGACGAGGAGCAGTCCCTCGCAGATCCTCTCGGCGCCCTCGTTCAGGCCGAAGATGCGGTTGAGTCGGCGGATCGGGAGCAGGCGGCCGCGGACCATGGCGAGCTCGCCCTTGCCCAGCAGCGTGTGGATCTCCTCCGGCTTCGGGCGGAACGACCGCTCGATCGCAAGGGTGGGAACGACGTAGCGCTGGCCGCCGACGCGAACCAGCATGCCGTCGATGATCGCCATCGTGAGCGGCAGCTGCATGACGAACGTCGAGCCCTGGCCCGGCGCGGAGCGGATCTCGATCTTGCCGCGGAGGGCCTCGATGTTCCGTCGCACGACGTCCATGCCGACGCCGCGGCCGGAGATGTCGGTGATCTTCTCGGCGGTCGAGAAGCCGGGGAGGAAGATGTAGTTGTAGATTTCCGAGTCGGGGATCTCGTTGACGTTGCGGTCGGCGGCGATGAGTCCCTTCTCGAGGCACTTCTTCAGGATCCTGTCCCGCTGCAGGCCGCGACCGTCGTCGGCGACCTCGATGACGATCATGCCGCCGCGGTGGAACGCCCGCAGGCAGAGCGTGCCGCAGGGGTTCTTCCCCGCCTTGATGCGGTCGGCCTCGCTCTCGATGCCGTGGTCGCAGGCGTTGCGGATCATGTGCACGAGCGGGTCGGCGATCTCCTCGACGACGTTGCGGTCAAGCTCGGTGTCCTCGCCCTCGAGGACGAGCTCGACCTTCTTGTTGGCCTTGATGGACATGTCGCGCACGAGCCGCGACATCTTCTGGAAGGTCGCCTTGAGGGTGACCATCCGCAGGCTCATCGCGACCTCCTGCAGGTCGCGGACGATCTTCGCCATCTGCCCGAGGTTCCGCTGCACGCGCTGCTCGCTCACGCTCGAGATGACCGGATCCTGCTGGACCATGAGCTGGGCGATGACGAGCTCGCCGACCATGTTGAGCAGGCTGTCCATGCGAAGCGTCGAGACCTTGACGGTCTGGTCGGCGCGGCGGGCGACGGCCTTCGGCGCGTGCTCCGTCGATTCCTCGCCCGCGGGCTCGGGATGATCGGGTCGCGGCTTCGGCTCGGCGGTGAGCGCCTGGGCCTTCGCGGTGACGGCCGCGGCGGCGCTGGGCGATGCGGTCTTGGCGGCGACGTGCGACGGGGGAAGCGACTTGCCCTCGGCCGCGGCTGCGAGCCGCTCGACCAGTCGGCGCATCTCGCCCTTCGTGGGCGCCTCGCCCCCCTGAAGCTGGCCGACCATGCGGTTGAGCATGTCGCAGCTCGCCAGGACCAGGTCGAGTCCCTCGCGGCCGATCTGGTACGCGCCGCTGCGGGCCCGGTCGAGGAGCGTCTCGGCGGCGTGGGCGACCTCGACGATCGCCTTGAGCGACATGAAGCCGGCGACGCCCTTGATCGTGTGGAAGGCTCGGAAGACCGTGTTGATCTCTTCCTTCTCGGTGGGATTCCGCTCGAGCTGCAGGGCCGCGGCCTCGGCGTTGGCCAGATGCTCGCGGGCTTCGGTGAGGAACTCCCCGAGCGTCTCGTCGGAGTCGGCGTTGATCACGACCGGAGCGAGGTCGTCGGGGTTGTCGGCCTCCGCGGCGCCTCCCGTCGAGCCGCTGCCGGCCATGGCGCCGCGCAGCCAGTCGAGCGCGGTGCGGGCCGACTGCGTGGGCAGCGGACGCTTGGCCTCGCACGATGCATTGATCGTTCCGGCGACGCTTCGGCACACCGACGCGGCCTCGGCCATGCCTGCCGCATCGCTCGCCTGGGCGAGCGCCATGAAGCGCTCCTGCAACGACGTTGCCGCAACCGCATCGAAGGTCGTCGCGGTGTCGGCACAGAAGGTCGTGACGGCCGCCTCAAGCAGTCCGAACTCACGCGTCCAATTCCCGTTTGCCTGCGGGTTGCCTTGGCCAGCCGCAGCCGGGGCGACCTCGTCGAAGGGTGAGGGGATGTCCCCGACGGTGTCACCCTGCTCGTCCGCCTGCTGGACGCGCTGGGCGAACTCGACGGCCTCGCCCAACTTGCGCAGTGCCGCGTTCGTGTCCTCCACCTCGCGAAGCACAATGTGCTCAACGATCTCCGCCGCCTGGGAAGAGACATCCGAGATGCGGCTCAACTGAGCGTCCGCGGCCTCGGAGGCCAGCTTCAGGAGCAGCTCTTGGAGTGCGACAAGGCCGGGGAGGTCGGAGACGTCGGTCAGGGCGACCGCCTTGGCGACGGCGTCAATGGATACTTGAAGCGACACTGCTGGGGAACTCCCGGAGGAGGCCACGGACCCATCGCGACGCGAGGGCCCACGGCCGATCGGAGGCTGAATCGGCGACCCGGTCGCGTCGGTTGAGGCCTTCCGAGAAAGGAGCCTGTGCTGGTGGGTTCGGTCGCGTGGTCTGAACAGGCGAGGCGGACATCAAGGACAGCCGTCCCCATCGAGGTCGCCCGTCTGGCGGTAGGATGCGACTCGCCGCAGGGACGTGGCACGCCGGGCGCCCCGGGGAACCCTCTCGAGCTCGATTGTGGCTCGGTTCTTCCCGAATCGCCGATACCACGCCACTCGGTCTTCTGCCGAGTGTCTTCGGTTGTGAGCGCCCCGTGCCTGACTCCACTCCCTCGAACTACCGCCCGCTCTTCCGGCTCGATCCGGGTTGGCCCTTTGTCCTTGCAGGACTGGCGCTTCTGATCGCCGGCATCCTCATCCCAGCCCAGCGCGAGCTGCATGAACTGCGGGGCCAGCAGAAGGTGGTCGAGGCAACCGAGGCACGCGTCTACGCCCGACTCGAGGCCTACGACCGATTCCTCGCCGACCTGCGGACGAGCAACCCCGACCTGATCCGCCGACTCGCGATCGCCAATCTGAACATGGTGCCGAAGGGGGAGCAGTCACTGCTTCTCACCCCCGGTCTGAATCAGAGCGTCGCCCAGTGGATCGATGAGAGTGTTCCAACGGTCAAGCTCCGGCCGGAGCCATATCCCGACACGCTGCTCGGACGACTCGCGGTCGGTCCGAATCGATTGTGGATGCTGGCGGCATCGGTGTTCCTTCTCTTCATCGGACTGCTCTTTGGACCTGATCCGGTCCGCCCGGTCATGCAACCGGTGACCGAGGCGCCTCCGACGCCCGCCGACGACGCGACCGCGCACGGGGGTGAGCCGGCATCGACGGAATCAGAGACCGCCGTCGCGACCGAGGAGCCGTCGGAAGATCCGATGGCGAGAGGATCGAGGGCGATGAACGCCCTGCCGGCCTCCATCGCCAGCATCACGGACGATGAGGTGATCGACGTCGAGGTCGTGGACGACGAGATCGTTGACGCGAATCGATCGCCCAGCGAGTTGGACGAGGCCTTCGAAGATCGGGTGACGGGGAGCGAGACGGACCGTCCGATCGTTCCGCCGCACAGCGCTGACTGAAGCGCGGCCGTCGGCGCAATCCACAGGAAAATGATTGCCGGTTTTCCTCCGCCATGGAGGCGGCGCATGCCGGCGCGGTAGCGTCGGAGGCGATGGATGATCGTGACGAATGCAGGGAGGGTGCCGCCGTTGCGGCGTCGGCAGAGTGCCTCGCGCTGCTGCGACTGGTGAGCGCGCATGGGGTCGGGCCGGTTGCGGTCAGTCGACTGCTGCGGACGTTCGGCAGCGGTCGGGCGGCGCTTCACGCGCCGGCGATGGCGTGGGCCGACGCGCTTGAGTGCGCGCCGGGACGGGCCGAGCGTTGCCGCGAATCGGCATGGAGGGCCTCGATCGGCGAGCAGTGCAGGGCGGGGATTCAGATCGGCGCGCGACTGGTCGGGCGCGGCGACGCTGAGTATCCGGCGCTCCTGGCCGCGATTCCCGATCCGCCGCCGGTCCTCTGGCTTCAGGGGACGTTGCAGTCGATCGACGATTGGTCCGTCGCCATGGTCGGAGCGCGCCGATGCACCGCCTACGGCATCGATCAGACGGCGCGAATCACGCGGGGGCTCGTCGAGCACGGTCACACGATCGTCTCCGGCGGCGCTCGGGGCATCGACGCCGAAGCGCATCGCGCGGCGCTCCGCGCGGGCGGCCGCACCATCGCGATCCTGGGCTCGGGGCTCGCGTGCCCCTATCCGCCGGAACATCGAGAACTCTTCCGGCAGATCGCCGGCGGGAACGGGGCGGTCGTGAGCGAGCATCCGCCGACGACCGAGCCGCGGAGCGCGTACTTCCCCCGCCGCAACCGGATCATCGCGGGAATGTCCCTCGCGGTCGTTCTGGTCGAGGCCCGTTCGCGGAGCGGGGCGAGCATCACGGCACGGCTCGCGGTCGAGGATCTCGGCCGGGAAGTGATGGCGCTCCCCGGTCGCGTGGACCAGCCGACCAGCGAGGGAACGCATCGAGCGATCCGCGAGGGATGGGCGGCGCTGGTGTCCTCGCCGGCGGAGGTCATCGAGCACCTGCGACAGCATGGCGCTCCGCGGAACCTGTTGCGCGGCGCACGGGCGATGTGCGCGGTGGATCCGCAGGGTGGGGGCGATGTGCTGACGCCGACGGCGCGACGGCTCGGCGAGACGCTTGCGGCTCGCGGCCCGTTGGCACTCAGCCAATTGGTGACCGACGAGGAGGCCGGAGCGTTTCTGGCCGAGCTCACACTCCTTGAGCTTGCCGGCATGGTCCGACGCGACGCCGAGGGGCGCTGGGAAGCACGCGATGCGCTGTTGCAGCGCGTCCGTTCGCAACCGTCGTCGGCACAGGCGATTCGAGGTCCGTGATCGGGCTCCACACGCGAGCAGCGCCGGGGGTATCGGGCGTCACGCAATCGTCACAGGGCGACCGCAACCGGCGTCTTCGCCTGCGAAGTGCGGCAAACTCACGGACGGGCAGCAGTTCGTGGGCTACGCTGACGTTGATGGATCTCCCTCGCCGTGCCCTCTCGATCTTCGAGAGCGTCCGGCCTCCGGGAAAATCGACTCGAGAATCGGCGGAATCGCCGATGGCAATGCGTCGCAGCGGACTCCTTCTCGCACGGCATCGTCTGTGTCGTGCAAGGATGCCGAATCCCAAGGACACGGTGCCGGTTTCACAACGTGGCGGGGACGATCGCGGAGGCGCTGCGGAGCGCCTGCCCAGCGGATCATCCTCACCGAAACCCTTCGGACAGCGTTTGGCATGGCTCGCATAGCGATCATCTCCGACATCCACGGCAATCTGCAGGCCCTCGATGCCGTGCTCGATGACATCGCGCGCTTGGGCGTGCACGAGATCATCTGTCTGGGCGACGTGATCGGCTATGGCCCGCAGCCCGAGCATTGCATCGAGCGACTCGCGGGCCGCTGCATGGTGTCGGTGCGCGGCAACCACGAGGATGCGCTCTTCGACGCCACCGTCGCCGACGGCTTCAATGCCGTGGCGAGGACGGCGATCGAGTGGACCCGGAAGCGGCTCACGGCGCCGCACATGCAGTCGCTCGCTCACATGCGGCTGGTCTTCGACCGATCGCCGTACCTGATCTGCGTGCATGACACGCCGGTTCCGCCGTCGACCACCGGATACGTCGGAGATCCGCTCACCGCCGGACTCGCGTTCCGCGGCGTCGATGCCCGCGTCTGTCTCGTGGGGCACACCCACGTCCCGATGGCGTTCCACACCGAGAGCGAGCGCTGCGAAGACCGACTTGGTCCCTGCGACGTCGAGGCCACAATCCTGCACGAGGGCGAGCCCTTCCGACTCCGCGCCGTCGGGCGTCACATCCTGAATCCCGGCTCCGTCGGTCAGCCACGCGATGGCGACCCGCGGGCGAGCTACGGACTGCTCGACCTCAAGGAAGGGACCTTCGATCTTCGCCGCCTGACCTACGACGTCTCGGAAGCCCAACGGCAGATGCGCCGTGCGGGGCTTCCTGACCTTCTCGCGTATCGACTGGCGATCGGCGCCTGACGCACCCACGCTGTCGATTCGTCGTTGGGCCCCTCGCTCGGCGGGCGATGCCCTCATCCACACACGCACAAACGACGACCGCCCCGCGCGAGGCGCGGGGCGGTCGTTCGTTGCCGGGTGTGCGGTCCAGCGGGTTTGGCTGTGCGCCCATTCCCGTGCACCCCGACGACCGAGGCCTTCGGACTCCCACACGACTCGGGAGGTTCCGCGAACTCGGCGAGGCAGCTCAACACAGAGAAATTACCCCGCTTACCTAGACCTGTCGAAGACTTTGTGTCAGCATCTCCCATAGGGACTGCCTATGGGGTGTTTGCGGCTTCGCCGTGGGGGTGCTCGTGGAGATTCACCAACTCAGGTACTTCGTGGCGGCGGCCGAGGCGGGCAGCGTGAGCCGGGCCGCGATGCGCTGCCATGTGGCCCAACCGTCGCTGAGCCAGCAACTTCGACGCTTGGAGGAGACGCTCGGTGCCGAGCTCTTCGATCGACAGGCACGCGGCATCGTCCTCACCGACGCCGGCCGGGCGCTCCTGCCGCGGGCGCGCCGCATCCTCTCCGAGATCCACGACGCGGAGACCAATCTAAGCCGTGACGTCGACGAGGGGCGGGGAATGCTCACCGTCGGCGCGATTCCCACGATGGCGCCCTACCTCATGCCGCAGGCGCTCGGGCGACTTCGGCAGGAGCTCCCTGCCTGCGAGCTCGTGCTGCGCGAGGACTTCACCGACGCATTGGTCGAGGCGCTCCTCGACAACGAGCTCGACTGCGCCATCACGAGCCTGCCGATCGACCATGAGCTCCTGAAGGCCGAGGAGATTGGGCGCGAGGAACTGATCGTCGTCGTCCCCGAGTCGATGAACGTGGGGGAGAACGGAACGATCTCACTTGCGGAGCTGCGCGACCAGCCGCTCATTCGGCTTGAGGAGATGCACTGCCTCAGTCAGCAGGTGGAGCAGTTCTGCACGGCCCGTCGCGTCGCCACGCATGTCGTTTGCCGGACGACGCAGTTGGAGACCATTCAGGCCTTCGTGAGCTTTGGCGTCGGCATCTCGATCGTGCCGGAAATGGCGGCGGCCTGCGACTGCGGCGGCGGCCGACGCTACCTTCGCGTGCGCGGCGCGAAGGTCGACAGGTCGATCGCGGTGACGTGGCGAAGGGACCGCACGCAACCGCGGGCGGCACTGCGCCTGACCCAGATCCTCCGCGACCAACTTGCATGCGGTTCGCACCGGCTTCCGCCGCCAGCCGGCGGCGGAGCGGCGCCCGCGCGGTCGACTTAGCCGCGGCTCCGCTGGAACTCCCGCATGAACTGGGCGAGCGCGACGCAGCCGGCCTTCGGGAAGGCCGAGTAGATCGAGGCCCGAATGCCGCCGGCGTCCTTGTGCCCCTTGAGGCAATCGAGGCCGTGTTCGGCGCCTTCCTTGGCGAAGAGCGAGCTCATCTCCTCCGTGGGGAGCCGGAAGGAGACGTTCATGTGCGAGCGGGAATCCTTGCGGGCGAGCCCCGTGTAGAAGCCGCCCGAGGCGTCGATCACGTCGTAGAGGATCTGGGCCTTCTCGGCGTTCTTCACAGCAAGGCCAGACGGCCCGCCCTGGCGGCGGATCCACTTGAACATCTCACCCATCAGATAGATGCCGAAGGCCGGCGGCGTATTGGGGCGCGACTCGCCGGCGATGAACGACCGGTAGTCGAACATGCTCGGCAGGTCGGTCCGCGTCTTGGCGACGAAGTCCTTGCGGACGACGACGAGCACCATGCCCGACGGCCCAAGGGTCTTCTGGCCGGCGGCGTACATCATCGCGTGCTTCGACCAGTCGAAGGGACGAGCGAAGGTCTCGCTTGAGGCATCGCACACAAGCGGCGCCTTCGACACGGGCACGGTCGGATAGCGCGTGCCGTAGACGGTGTTGTTCGAGCAATAGTGGAAGTACGCGGCGTTGGGCGAATGGCGGATCTCGTCCGCGGCGGGCACGTGGTCGTAGCGGCACGTGCTGCCCTCGAACGCCACGTTGATGGTGGCGCCGACGACGGCGGCCCACGTCTTCGCCTCCTGAATCGCCTTCGAGGTCCAGATGCCGGTGTCGGGGTAGTCCGCGGTCGAACCGGGGGTGAGCCAGTTCATCGGAATCAGCCCGAACTGCTGCGTCGCGCCGCCAGGCATGAAGATGATGTCGAAGTCGCCGGGGATCTCGCCGACCGCGCGGCATTCTGCGAAGGTCTCGGCCAGCAGCCGATCAAACGTCGCCGAGCGGTGGCTGTGCTCGAGGATGCCGACGCCCGTCTTGCGGTAGTTCCAGATGTCCTCCTGGACCTGCTTCAGGACCTCGTCGGGAAGACAGGCGGGGCCGGCGGAGAAGTTGAAGATCCGGCCGGAAGCGGTCTGCGTGACGGCACTCTGAAGCGTGTGTGGGGCGGCGGTGGGGACAGCCATGGATGCGTGACCGTAGAGGCGAGTGGGAAGGGCACCAGCGTAGCGTCTCAGGCATCGGGAGGCGATGCTCCAGCCGATCGGATCGCTCTGGGACGTCTGTAGCGTCTGGCGTGGATTCCCTTCTCGCGATCCCCGCCGATGCACAACCCGGCGTCGAGGACACGCGCCGCGGATCCGATGCTTCGAACGATGGATCGGCGTCGTTCACCCGAAGCGCACATGGCACCGGTGCTCGCCCGGCTGGTTCGGTCGCTGGCGATGCTGTCGCTTGCGGGCGGGATCGCCATCGTCGTCCATTCCTGCATCTGGGCGACGCTCTGCTTCACCGAGGTTCGTGAACACGGGCTGACTGCGGTGACGCACCCCGAGCGGGTCCTTGAGCATGGTGAGTCGGCGGCAGTGCCTCCGGACGCTCCGGGGACGATCGTCTCCGTGAAGCCGGCGGCTCAGCCGGCTGCCGCTGAATCTGTCCCGGAGTCCGCGCCTTCGGCCGCGGAGTTCAAGCCCCAATCGCGAGCCGACTCCTTCCTTGCATTCCTGACGGCCGCCTCGACGGTGGTTGGCGTCGCGTCCCTGGCGCTCCTCCCGATCGTGCTCCTCGTTGCATTCATCACCTCGCTCGTCCGCGCCCCGCGCGCCGCCAACGCGAGCATGGGCGGGATCCTCTGGGCGCTCTTCGCGTTCGGTTTGGTCTTGCCCTGGAGCGCATTCTGGCCGCAGGTGCCGTGGTCGGGCCTCTTCAATTCGTACGCGGGTCTCATTGCCGAGACGACCGCGCTCAAGGCCGCCGGCAGTCCATTCACGCTGGCGGCGTTCTTCTGCCACGTCGTCGTTCCCGGCGCCGCGATCGCGGTGCTGGTCGGACTTGCGTGGCGATGCGGCGAGCCGCTGCACGCCGAGCTGCTCGCCGCCGAGGCGCTCCTCGTCGATCCGGAGATCGATCGCGACGCCACGGCTGCCGTGCGCAAGGGACCGACTGCGGCCATGACCCGCAACGCGGCGAGTCTCGCGCTGGCCACGGCCGACGTCGGCGAGGACGAAGCCGTCTCCGAGCGGCCGCGTCGACTCATCTGATGTCCGCGGCGGCACGAATGCCGCACGAAGACCCAAGCGCACGTGCGGAGCGATCCCCTCGCGCCACGGCGCGGCGCTTGGGCGACGAGCGGCGATCCTCGTGAGGGGACGCGCCGTGTGAGTTCCTCGCGCCTTGCGAGACTCCGCCGATGGTCGCGTCGCGGAATCGACTGCGACTGCACACTCGTGAAGGGGCCGGGAAGGGCGTTGCTGCCCGCGAGGGGCGGGTTGTCGCGAATTTCGCTTGAGAGGGCTTGACCTGCGTTCCGATAGGAGATATCTAGATCAGGAACCGTGGATATAGCCCATGGAGCAGCCATGACCACCTTGAAGCCTTTCGCCATCCACACCGTCGGTTCCGGCCCCGCTGGCCGAGCCACCATCGCCAACCCTTTCCGCTCGTCATTGCCGACCGCCGTGGCCAACGGGGACGAGCCGGTCCGTCGAAGCAGCCATTCCGGCCTTCGGCGCGAACTGCTCGCCGTCGGGATCACGTTGGCCGCTTGGGCGGCAAGTGCGGGGCTGGTCGTCGGGGCCACCGCGTTGGGTCTGGTCGCCCAAGACCACGTGCGCCCCAAGCCGCCGGCGCCGCTGGCGATCCTCACGCAGGCGGCCGGTCCATCGCTGGACAGCGCGGCGTTCCTCGCCGGTCGGGCGCACTTCGCCGGTACGTGTTCCCTCTGTCACGGTCCCACGGGACAGGGCGTCCAGGGGCTCGGCAAAGATCTCGTGACCAGTCGCTACGTCGCCGAGACGCCCGATGCCGGAATCGTGGCGTTCATCGCCGCCGGGCGCGCCGTCAACGATCCTGCGAACACCACTCGCATCCCGATGCCGCCGCGCGGCGGAAATCCGCTGCTCACCGATGCGGACCTCTCGGCGATCGTCGTCTTCCTTCGGGGACTGCAGGATCCCCGTCGCATTCCGGCCGATGCGTTGCGTGCCCCCGTCGCGCCGCCCGCGCCGCCGCCGCCGAGCGCGGACGACAAGGCGGCCGCTCTTGCGGCGGCGGGCGGCAACGCCGAGCTCGCCGGCTACATCGCCAACGGCAATCGGATCTTCCATACCGGCTGCGTCGCGTGTCATGGGAAGGGCGGCGTCGGCATGCCCGGCAACGGCAAGACGCTCGTCAGGAACGACTTCATCAAGTCGCTCGACGACGAGGGCCTGCTCGCATTCATCAAGCGCGGCCGTGCCCCATCGGAGCCGAAGAACACGACCGGCATTCAGATGCCGCCGAAGGGCGGGAATCCGGCGCTCTCCGACGACGATCTCCTCGACGTCATCGCGTATCTGCGCACGCTGCAGGGCCAGGCTCCCTCGGCGCCGTCAGCAAAGTAGTTCACACCTCAACGGAGCGGCGGGAGCCGATGTCGGCCTCCTGCGTCGCCATTCACTCGGAGGTCAGCACATGTCCTATCAAACCTGTTCACGCCCATATCGCTGGGTCGCCGCGATGCTTGTCGTCGGCGGCGTCCTGAGTGCCCTCGCGCCCGATGCCCATGCCCAAGAAACCCGTCGTCGTCGCGGAGCGGCCCAGGAGGCGAAGCCCGTCGAACTCACCCCCGAGCAGGTGGCGCAGTTCACGAAGATCGCCAACGAGCGCAAGCTGAATGTCGACGATCTCCTCGCCGCCGCGAAGACCTACACGCCAAGCGGTCATCTCGACGAGTACGTTCTCTTTTCCTCGGGCGGCCAGAGCGGCCAGGTGTTCGCGATCGGCGTTCCGAGCATGCGGCTTCTCCGGTCGATCGCCGTCTTCACCCCCGAGTCGTGGCAGGGGTATGGCTTCGCCGGACTCGACGATCGGGTGCGTAAGGAGCTTGAGATCAACGGACGTCCGGTGACGTGGGGCGACACCCACCATCCGGCGCTCTCCGAAACCAAGGGCGACTACGACGGGCAGTTCCTCTTCATCGGCGACAAGGCCAACGCCCGTCTCGGCGTGATCGACCTGCGGGACTGGGAGACGAAGCAAATCGTCAAGAATCCGCTGACGATCAGCGACCACGGCGCGGCGTTCGTCACGCCCAACACCGACTACGTCATCGAGGGCGGCCAGTACGCGACGGTGCTCGGCTACGGCTACGCGCCGCCGGAGGACTACAAGAAGTCCTATCGCGGCATGGTCACGATGTGGAAGTTCGACCGCGCGAAGGGGCGGATCGACGTCGCGAACTCCTTCGCGCTTGAGCTGCCTCCCTATTGGCAGGATCTCGCCGACGCCGGCAAGTTCGTGAGCGACGGCTACTTCTTCGTCAACTCGTTCAACTCGGAGATGGCGACCGGCGGCATCGAGTCGGGAAAGCCGCCCTTCGAGGCGGGCGCCAGCAAGCGGGACATGGACTACCTGCACATCGTCGACTGGAAAAAGGCCGAGGCGGCGTTCAAGGCGGGCAAGGCGAAGCTGGTCAACGGATTCCCGGTGCTGATGCTCGACACCAGCATCGCAGACGGCATCCTGTACTTCGCTCCCGAGCCGAAAAGCCCCCACGGCGTCGACGTCACCCCGAACGGGCAGTACATGGTCGTTGCCGGCAAGCTCGATCCGCACGTCACGGTCTACTCGATCGACAGGATCAAGAAAGCGATCGCCGAGAAGAAGTACTCGGGCTCGGACGACTTCGGCGTTCCCGTCCTCGACTTCGACGCGGTGAAGGAAGCCCAGGTCGAGCTCGGCCTCGGGCCGCTGCACACCCAGTTCGACGACAAGGGATACGCCTACACCTCGCTCTTCCTCGACTCCGCCGTCGCCCGATGGAGTCTCGGCGGCGACTACGCGAAGCTCCACGAGGAGCAGCCCTGGAAGCTCGTTCAGAAGACTTCGGTGCAGTACAACATCGGTCACCTCTGCGCGGCCGAGGGCGATACCGCGAGCCCCGACGGGAAGTTCCTCATCTCGATGTCGAAGTGGTCGGTGGACCGCTTCGTCACGACCGGGCCGCTCCTGCCGCAGAACTTCCAGCTCGTTGACATCTCGCAGCCGGGCACGACCATGCCGGTCCTCTACGACCTGCCGATCGGCGTGGGCGAGCCGCACTACTGCCAGATGATCAAGGCCGACAAGCTGAGCACGTGGAAGGTCTATCCCGAGATCGGCTGGAACCCGCACACCCAGCAGCTCGATCCGAACGCCCCGAAGAAGGGCGAGGAGGGGGTGACCCGCAACGGCAACAAGGTGCTCGTGAAGATGACCGCGGTGCGCAGCCACTTCGTGCCCGAGCACGTCGAGGTGAATGAGGGCGACGAGGTCACCTGGCGCATCACCGCCATGGAGACGGCGCAGGACGCCACCCACGGCTTCTGCATCGGCGCCTACAACATCAATCTCTCGCTCGAGCCCGGCGAGTTCGCCGAGTTCCGCTTTATCGCGGACAAGTCCGGCACCTATCCCTTCTATTGCACCGAGTTCTGCTCGGCGTTGCACCTGGAGATGATGGGATACCTGCACATCAAGCCCGCCGCTCGCACGGCGTCGGCCAACTGACCCACGCCCTCCGCGGGCCAACGCCCGCGGCAGGGCATTTCTCGCCTCAATCAACGGAGCCACTCCCATGGCGCAACTTCTCCGATCGCTGATCGGTCCGCGCGTGCCGGAGAGCGAACTGCAGGCTCACCGCCTGCGATATCTCACGCCAACCTTCCTCTTCATGGTGGCGCGAGTCCTTCTCCTGGTCTCGATCTTCCTGCCCTACTGGCGCATGGAGCTCGAGGCGCCGCAATACCCCAATGGGCTCGTCCTCACCGCCTACGTGAATCACCTCACCGGCGACGTCCGCGAGATCGACGGCCTGAACCACTACATCGGCATGCGTCCGCTCGGCGAAGCCGCGGCCTTCGAACGGACCGCGTCGGTCTGGATGATCATGGCGATGTTCCTCCTGGTCGAGGGCGCGGCCTTCATCCACAGCCGGTGGGCCGTGCTCCTTGCGCTGCCCGCGATCACCTTTCCGATTGGATTCGTCGCCGATCTCGCTTACTGGATGCGCACCTTCGGCCTGCATCTGGATCCGGACGCGCCGCTCTCCGCGTCGGTGAAGCCCTTCGTTCCGACGATTCTCGGCGAGGGAGGCATCGGGCAGTTCAAGACCTTCGCCGATCTCGGCAGCGGCTATTGGTGCGCCGTCGCCTGTGCCGTTGTCACCATGGTCGGCTTCTACTTCCATCGACGCGCCTACCGGCCGCTGGCCCTCCGCGCCGAGACCGAGGTGACACGATGAGCCGGCGCCACGGGCTCGCATCCATCGCCGCGCTCGCACTCCTCGGCGGCCCCTCCGCCGCGCGGGCCCAGGACGAGCACGCCCCTCCGCCGGCGCGGACGGGCGACATCGCTGCGCCGGCCCACCCGCGCGGGCCGATCGGCGACCGACTCGCGGCGGCCGCGCCGGGCGAGACGGTGACGATTGAAGCGGGGGTCTACCACGAGCATCTCCGGATCGAGCGGTCGGTCCGGCTCGTCGCCCACGGCGATGTCGTCCTCGACGGCGACGGCAGCGGCGACATCGTCGAGATCCTCGCCCCCGACGTCAGCATCATCGGCTTCACGATTCGGAACACCGGCATCGACCTCGATCACGAGAACGCGGCGATCCGGGTCGTCGCTCCGCGGGTCACCCTCGAGAACAACGTGCTCGAGGACATCCTCTTCGGCATCGACCTCCGCGAATCGCCCGACTCCCGCGTGGTCGGCAACCGGATCGGCGGAAAGAAGCTCGACATCGCCCGACGCGGCGACGGCCTTCGGCTCTGGCGCTCGGACCGGGCGCTCGTCGAGGGCAACACGATCCATGACGGCCGCGACGCGATTCTCTGGTACTCCTCGAACGTCACCGTGCGCGGCAACACCGGCTTCGATTGCCGCTACGGGCTGCACCTGATGTTCAGCGACGGCATCACGATCGTCGACAACGACTTCACCGGAAACTCGGTCGGCATCTATCTGATGTACACGACCGGCGTCGAGCTCCTTCGGAATCGGCTGGTCCGCAACCGCGGGCCGAGCGGCTACGGCATCGGACTGAAGGAGACGGACCGCTTCTCGATTCGCGAGAACATCCTCGTCGGCAACCGCTCGGGGGTCTACATCGATGGTTCGCCCTTCACCGAGGCGATGCCCGGCGAGTTCACCCGCAACACCTTCGCCTACAACGACGTCGGCTGCACGTTCCTGCCGTCGGCCCGCGGCAACGAGTTCACCGAGAACAACTTCGTCGACAACATCGATCAGATCGCCGTCGCCGGGCGCGGGTCGCTCGAGGCGAACCGATTCTGGAAGGGCGAACGCGGCAACTTCTGGAGCGACTACACCGGCTACGACCTGAACGGCGACGGCGTCGGCGACTTCGTGCACGAGTCGCAGACGCTTTTCGAGAACCTGCTCGAGAAGCGGCCGTCCCTGCGGCTCTTCCTCTTCAGTCCCGCCCAGCAGGCGATCGAGTTCGTCGGGCGGGCCATTCCCGCCGTGCGGCCCGAGGCGAAGTTCACCGACGAGGTGCCGCTCATGGCTCCAGCGCCGGTGCCGGCGCTGCGGCCCGCGTGTGAGGGTCGCGTCAATGCGGTCGCCCTGAGCGGCTCGGCCCTGATGGGGCTGGGCGTCGCCCTGGTGGCAGTCGGTCGACATCGCCCCCGCGGGGCCCACGGAGCACTCCGATGATCCAGATGAGACACGTGACGAAACGATACGGTCGGACTGCGGCGGTGGAGGGAATCTCCCTTGACGTCGCCGCCGGCGAGAGCCTTGCCCTCTGGGGAACGAACGGAGCGGGGAAGACGACGCTCATCCGTTGCGCACTCGGCCTTCTCGGGTTCGAGGGGACGATCGCGATCGGTGGCCACGACGTGCGCCGTGACGGGAAGGCCGCCCGCCTCCTCATTGGCTACGTGCCGCAGGAGCTCGGCTTCTACGATGACCTCAGCGTCCGCGAGGCGATTGCGTTCTTCGCCCGCCTCAAGGGGCTCGGACTGCCCGACGTCTCGCCGACGCTCGACCAGGTCGGACTCCTCGGTCACGAGCGAAAGCGGATCCGTGAACTCTCCGGAGGCATGAAGCAGCGGCTTGCCCTGGCGATCGCCCTGCTCGGCGATCCCCCGATCCTTCTTCTTGACGAGGTGACGGCGAGCCTGGACGCGGTCGGTCGCGATGAGTTCGTCGGGCTCCTCGAACGACTCTCGGGCGCCGGACGCACGCTCCTTTTCGCGTCGCATCGCATCGAGGAGGTCGCGACCCTTGCCGGACGCGTCGCCCTCCTCGAACGCGGCCGCCTCACCCGCGTCGAACCCTGCGACCGCTTCGTCGCCGAGCTGACCCACGGCGCGGTGCTCCATCTGGTGATGCGGGCAGGGGTGCGCGACGCGGCGATTCGCTCGCTCCGTGCCGGTGGATTCCAGGCGGAGCTGAATGGTGTTGGCGTTCTCGTTCCGGTCCTGCCCGAACAGAAGGCGGTCCCGTTCCGCCTCCTCGCCGAATCGCGCGTCCCGATCGATGACTTTGAGATCGTGTCCACACGCCACGCCGCCGCGCTTGCGGCGCGCACCACGGAGGTCCGCTCATGACCACGCTCGCAACGCTCTCCTCCGGACAGGTCCCGCCCGCTCCCGTCGCGTCGGCGCTCCGAGGCCGTCGCCGCCCGCCGGGAGCATCGGCGAACATCGCCTCGATCGCCCACCGCGAGCTGCGCGACGCGATCCGCAGCCGGTGGTTCTGGCTCTATACGCTGTCGTTCGCCGTCCTTGGCGTCGCGGTCTCGTATGTCTCGGCTGCGGGAACCGGGGCGTCCGGTCTTTCGGGCTTCGGCCGAACGACGGCGGGACTCATCAACCTCGTCCTCCTCGTCGTGCCGCTCATGGCCCTCACCGCCGGTGCGGCCTCGATCGCCTCGGACCGCGAGCGCGGGATGCTTGCCTATGTGTTGGCGCAGCCGGTGGCCCGCCACGAGGTGGTGCTCGGAAAGTACCTCGGTCTCGCCGGCGCGCTCCTCGCTTGCCTGAGCCTCGGGCTGGGCGGTTGCGCATTGATCCTCGCGTCGAAGGGCGTGCGAACGAGCTCGACGAGCATCCTGTGGCTCACCGGTCTCTCCTTTCTCCTGGCGTTGGCGATGCTCAGCGTCGGCATGCTGATCTCGGTTCTCGCACGCAGGGCGTCGGTGGCCGTCGGCACCGCCATCTTCACGTGGCTGTCCCTCGTCTTCGTCTCGGACCTGGCCCTCATGGCGGGAGCGATCGCCCTGCGGCTCCGCATCGAAACGCTCTTCGGGCTCTCGCTCGCGAACCCGCTCCAGGTCTTCAAGATGTGGTCGCTGCACGCCGTGGACGCCACGCTCGACGTCCTCGGCCCGGCCGGCCTTTACGCGATGGACACGTTCGGCGAGGGCATCGCGGCGCTCTTTGCCGCAGTCCTGTTCCTCTGGATCACGCTGCCGCTCCTTCTCGCACTCCTGATCTTTGCCCGGAGGTCCCCGGTATGAGGCTGCTTCCGACCATCGCACTCACCTTCGTTCTGGCGGGCTGCGGGCGCAGCGACCCCGAGGGCCCGCCGCCCCTGCGACTCGGCCGTGACGAATGCGCCGAATGCGGCATGATGATTTCCGAGGATCGGTGCGCAGCGGCCCTCCTGGTCAACGGCGACGAGGGGCGCGTCCATCGCGTCTTCGACGACATCGGCTGCATGCTCGACTGGGAGCGAACCCACCCCGACGAGCCGCCGACGGCCCGATTCGTGCGCGACTATGACCGGGCCGCATGGTGTGAGGCGACCGGAGCGGGTTACCTCGACGGCTCCTCGATTCGCACGCCCATGGCCTCGGGGCTTCTCGCCTTCACCGACCGTTCGTCGGCGGAGCGGGGACGCGAAGCCCATGGAGGCCGGGTACTCTCTTGGGATGCGCTCGGCGCCGCCCGGCTGGCATGGCTTGATCGGCGCGACCGAGCGGTGCGGCCGTCGGAAGGCGAAGCGTTGGCCGCGCCCTAGCGATTGGGAAACGCATGTTCTCCAGCACCACCGAGTACGCCCTCCGCGCCGCCGTCTTCCTTGCCTCGCAGGGCGGCGAATCCGTGAACAGCGATCGGATCTCGGAGGCGACCAAGGTGCCGCCGGGGTACATCTCAAAGGTCATGCGCGACCTCGTCGTCGCCAGACTCGTCGAGTCGCAGCGCGGTCCCAACGGGGGCTTCACCCTCGCCCGCGATCCGTCGGCGATCAGCGTCCTTGACGTGGTGAACGCCGTGACGCCGATCCGTCGCATCGAATCCTGCCCGCTCGGCAATCCGACGCACTTGAATCTCTGTCCCCTCCACCGTCGCCTCGACGATGCCATCGCAAGCATCGAGCTGGCCTTTCGGCAGACGACGCTCGCCGAAGTGAGTCAACCGAAGGCGGGCAAGGGACCGCAGTGCGCTGCGCTCACGATCCAGGGCACGCCGCTGGGACGGGCTGCCGCAGCCGCCAAGCCGTCGCGCGCGAAACGATCCGCGGGCTGATCACCGGCGTTCGGTCGAGGTGTCCGACTCGGCTCGACGCTCAGGTCCAGCCGATCGCGTAGAAGACCGCGGTGAACACCAGGTCGGCCAGGACGACGGTGACGACGGTCTGGACGACCGTGTCGGTCGTCGCCTTGCCGACGCCGGCGGCGCCGCCGCGGACGATCAGGCCGTTGCGGCAGGCGATGAGACCGAGCAGGAGTCCGAAGACGCCGGCCTTGATGAGACCGGTGAGGAAGTCGGCCGACTTCAGCTGGTCGAGCGTGTTGTCGCGGTAGACCTCGTAGGCGATGCCGAGGCTGTAGACGCCGGTCGCTCCGCCCGCGACGACCGAGGTGAGGTCGGCGATCACCGAGAGCAGAATGAGGCTCATCGTCGCGGCGAGCACGCGGGGCATCACGAGGAAGCGCACCGGATGGAGGGCCATCGCCTCGAGGGCCTCGATCTCCTCGCCGACCACCATCGTGCCGAGTTCCGCGGCGATCGACGCGCCGGCGAATCCGGTGAGGACGATCGCCGCGATGAGCGGCCCAAGCTCGCGGAAGACCGCGACGGCCACGAGGTTGGCGACCTTGTCGGTCTGCCCGAACTGGGCAAGGCTCGGCGCCGTCTGCAGGGCGAGGATCACGCCGATCGAGCCGGAGACGAGCATGACGATCGGCACGCTGCGCACGCCGACGCGGACGATCTGGGCGACGAACGCGTCGTTGCCGAAACGCACGCTTCGCTGGATGAGCGAGCGGTGGAGCCAGACGAGGACGTCATACCCGAGCCACGTGAGGCTGCCCGCGAACTCGATCGTCGCGAAGACGATCTCGCCGAGCAGCCGCAGCAGCATCGCGATGGGCTTCAGCGGCGCGACGGAAATGGACTTGGCGCTGGGCATGCGTGAGCCGAGATCACGGGGCCTTCGCGTTGTCGGGCGACGGCGCGATCTCGAACACGGTGTCGAGTCGGGAGATGCTGAAGATCGATCGCACCTTGGGCTGCAGGGCGCAGAGCACCAGTCGGCAGCCGCGGGCCTTCGATCGCTGCAGTGCCTCGACGAGCGTGGCGACGCCGGAGCTGTCCATGTAGGTCACGCGGGCCAGGTCGACCACGAGCCGCTTCGGGCCCGCATCGACTTCCTCCCGCAGCCGCAAGCGCAGCTCGGGGGAGCGCGCAAGGTCGATTTCGCCGGTGAGCGCAACCACCACGCCGTCGGGGAACCGTTCGCTTGTGATCTGCAGCGTGCTTGCCATGAGTCGGGCCGAATCGAGGGGTAGCGTACAGGAACGCGTCCGTCAGGGGGTTGTCCGCGGGCCCTCGTCGGGCTTGTCCCGCGCCGGCGACCGCGCTGGCGCCTTCATCGGTGCATGCAAGCCCACTTCGAGCGTCGCGGTCATGCCACGCAGCGGGCGCGGCGTCCACGAGCAGCGATCGAAGGTCGAACGGATGATGTGAATGCCGAGGCCGCCCGGCTTCACCTCGTTGAGATCGCGTGGCGCGATGGCGCAGGGATCGAAGGTCTCGCCCTCGTCCTCGAGCTTCACGCGGACGCCACCTCCGGGAAGCGGCTCAAGCCGAAGGAGAATCGGTCCGTCGGGCCGACCCTTGTAGCTGTGTCGGATGATGTTGGCGATCGCCTCATCGACCGCAAGGGCGATGCGGGCCTGCCGTTCCTCGTCGAAACCGGCGGTGGCGGCGAAACGCTCGACGCAGGCTCGAATCGCGCTCAGGTTCTCCGCCTTGCTCCAGCAGCGGAGCTCGAGTCCGGTCGCGTCGGGCGGGTGATTGCTCTCGGTCATGGCGCGGGCTCCCTCGGAGCGGGAACGGGTTGGCTCGTGGCCCACGCGACCCACGCGGGGATCGCCAGTTCCCGAACCGATTCGGGGGCGTCGTGGCGGTAGCCCATGGAGTCGCCGGTGATGTCCGTCAGCGTTCCGATGGCCATGAATCGGACAAGCGGGTCGTCTGCGTGCAGACACTCGACCAAGTGCCGGCGGGTGGCCTCGTCGGGCATTTCGCGGGTCGCACGATAGGCGCGGGCCGTGGCCTCGATGGCCTCCAGCCGCGCCGATGGCCTCCAGCCGCGCCCCCGGGACGGGGCTCTCAAAGCCTCCCTCGCGCGAGCCGGCGCAGCCGGCGAGAGCGCCCAGGGCAATTCCCGCGGCGGCTGCGGCCGACGCGACGGGCGCGACAGGGAGACGTCGCCGGTCGGTACGGGCAAGATCGAGCGGAGAGTCCTCGGCCACGAGAAGGGAGGATAGCAGCGCAACCGGCATTGGCTCGCCGAGGCTTATCGGGGCTTTGGTACAGTCTCCGCCTTTTCCCGAAGCGCGGGACCCCCGCGCCTCGCCGCGGCCAGCGAAGGACCTCAACGCGATGAGTGCCCCCACCAACGTGACGCCCACCCAGACCTCCACCCCGGCGGCGAACGAGACGATCCTGATCCTCGACTTCGGCAGCCAGTATGCCCAGCTCATCGCCCGTCGCGTCCGCGAGGCCGGGGCATTCAGCCTGCTCATGGCCCCCGACACGCCGCTCGAGAAGCTGCGGGCCCTCAACCCGAAGGGCATCATCCTCTCCGGCGGGCCGTCGAGCGTGACGGAACGCGGCGCCCCGCGCTGCGATCCGAGGCTCTTCGAACTGAAGGTCCCGGTCCTGGGCATCTGCTACGGCATGCAACTCGCGTGTCAGATGCTCGGCTCGACCGTGACCCAGGCGCCGGCCCGCGAGTATGGCCGGACGCGGCTGACCATCACCGACTCGCGCGACCTGCTCAAGGGGATTCCCGCCAACACCAGCGTGTGGATGAGCCACGGCGACCAGGTCACCGACCTTTCGGGGGTCTTCGAGCCGCTCGCGTCCACGCCGACCTGCCCCTTCGCCGCGGTTCGGTTCGCGGCGAAGAGCTTCTACGGCGTCCAGTTCCATCCCGAGGTGACCCATACTCCGCACGGCGTCGACCTGCTCCGGAACTTCCTCTACAACGTCTGCGGATGCACGGGCACCTGGAAGATGAGCGACTTCCTCAACGCCGAGTGCGAGCGGGTCCGCGCCCAGGTCGGCTCCGGCCGCGTGATCTGCGGCCTCTCCGGCGGCGTCGACAGCGCGGTCGCCGCGGCCCTCATCAACAAGGCGATCGGCAAGCAGCTCACCTGCATCTTCGTCGACAACGGCCTTCTCCGAAAGAAGGAGCGCGAGCTCGTCGAGGCCACCTTCCGCGATCACTTCGACATCGACCTCCGGGTCGTCGACGCGGAGCGCGAGTTCCTCGGCGACCTCGCCGGCGTCAGCGATCCGCAGGAGAAGCGCCGCCGCATCGGCCACCGCTTCATCGACGTCTTCAAGGCCGCCGCGGCCGAGGTCGAGCGCGACGGACGCGGGAAGATCGGCTACCTCGCCCAGGGGACGCTCTATCCCGACCGCATAGAGAGCGGCCAGAGCCATGCCGGCACCGCGGCGAACATCAAGCTCCACCACAACGTCGGCGGACTCCCCGAGCAGCTCGGGTTCGAGCTGGTCGAGCCGCTGAAGGACCTCTTCAAGGACGAGGTCCGCGCCTTGGGCGAAGTGTTAGGTCTTCCGCCGCACATGGTCTGGCGGCATCCCTTCCCCGGTCCGGGCCTCGCGGTGCGCGTCCTCGGCGACATCACCCGGCCGAAGCTCGACCTGCTCCGGGACTGCGACGAGATCCTGCTTGAGGAGATCGTCGCCAACAACCTCTACCGCTCGACGAACCAGGTCTTCGCCGTCCTGCTCCCGGTACGGTCGGTCGGCGTCATGGGCGACGGACGGAGCTACGACTCGGTGGTCGCGGTCCGGGCCGTCGAGACCCAGGACTTCATGACCGCCGACTGGGCCCGCATTCCCTACGACGTGCTCGCGACGATCTCGAACCGGATCATCAACGAGGTGAAGGGCGTCAACCGCGTGGTCTACGACATCAGCTCGAAGCCGCCGGCGACGATCGAGTGGGAGTGAGCGCCGCGGCGCTCACCGCCGGAAGGTCTGCCGCTTGATCATGAGTTCAAGCGTCTGGCAGACGAGGTCGATTTCGCGCTCGCCGAGGGCATGATGGAAGGGGAGGGCGATCGAGCGGGCGCTGGTGCGCTCGGCGATCGGGAAGTCCCCGGGCTTGTGGCCCCAGCGCATCGCGTAGAACGGGAGCAGCGGCGCGACCGGGTAGGGATTGCTCGCCCCGATCTCGTGGCGGTGCAGGCCGCGGATGATGAGGTCGCGGTCGTCGGCCGTGAACGTGTCGCCGAGGCGGACCACGTAGCCCGGCCACGCGATCGTGCAGCCCTGCGGCAGGGTCGGCAGGATGAGGTCGGGATTGCCGCCGAGCCGCACGACGTACTGCTCGACGATCTTCGCCCGCCGCTCGATCGAGCGCTCGATGCGCTTCACCTGACTCGCGGCCAGCGCAGCGCGGAGTTCGTCCATGCGGCTGTCGAAGCCGAAGCGCTCGTGCTCGTAGATGCGACCGACCTCGGGGGGCAAGCCCTCCTCCGGGTCGAGGTAGGGTCGGCCCGCGTCGCGCAGCGATCGGCAGGCGTTGGCGATGATGTCGTCGTGGGTGACGAGGACCGCGCCGTCGCCGCCGCAGACCACGCCGCTGGCCGGAAGGCCGAAGGTCGCGATGCGGCCGAAGCGGCCTGAGGGCTCGCGGCCGAGGGAACCGCCGAGCGTCTCGGTCGCGTTCTCGATGAGCGGGATCTCGAACTTCGTGCAAAGGTGGGCGAGCCGGTCAACGTCGTGCGGATTGCCGAAGTTGGCGCTGGCGACGATCGATCGGGTGCGCTCCGAGACCAGCGGCTCGACCGTGGCCGGCGAGGCGTTGAGCGTGCGCGGATCGACGTCGGCGAAGACCGGCCGCGCGCCGGTGAACGCGACGGCGTTGGCGACGACCACGGGACCGAACGCCGGCAGGATGACCTCGTGGCCGGGACCGATGCCGCAGGCGGTAAGTGCGATCCGCAAGCCCGTGCCGAGCGAGCCGACGGCGATGCCGTGCGGACGGGTCACGCGTGCGGCGAAGAGGGACTCGAACTCCCGCACCGCTTCGCCGAACCCCAGTCGCTTGCCCTTGAGGACGCGCTCCACGGCAGCGCAGTCGTCGTCGTTGATGTCCGGGAGGAACAGCGGGATCGTCTCACTCACGGGAGATGGGCCTCAAGGCGCCGCTGACTCCCGCGTGAGGTCCGCGCCATTCGGCGCGGGAGCGGGGGGTGCTGGCGAGCGACCGCAGTCTATCGGCGAATGGGGCGCCGGACTTGTCCCGTCGGCCCCGCGCGGCAGGTCGGGCATTCCGCACCGGGTCGGTCCTCAGGGCTTGAGCACCGCCGCGATCGCCTCGTCGGCACGCCCGGTGTGGCGGGCGTAGAGCCACGCCGCCTGCACCTCAAGCCCCGGATCGAGCGACCAGCCGCCGGCCGCGATCAGGCCCAGTTCGTCGACCTGAGCGTTGTCGAGCGTCGTCGCGAAACGGGCGTGGAGGAGAAGGGCCAACGCCGCGCCGCGCCGGCTGGCCTTGGCCCGGGCGCTCATGGCCACCGTCGCCGCCTCTTTCGTGTTGCTCTGCACCAGGGCGAGGAGCAAGAGGTCATGGAGCTTCGCGTCATCGGTCGCC
Source organism: Phycisphaerales bacterium (assembly GCA_044220875.1). Taxonomy (GTDB): domain Bacteria; phylum Planctomycetota; class Phycisphaerae; order Phycisphaerales; family SM1A02; genus JAEUIT01. Next base: position 346,334 of record JBGAQH010000006.1, read on the forward strand.
TTCGCGAGCCGCCGTTCGATCGCCGCGGGATCGAGGGTGCCGAGTCGCGCGAGCGCCTCGATCGCCAAGTCGGCGACCGCGGGCGTGATGTCGCGCCGCTCGGCGGCGCAGACCAGGTCGGCGAAGGCCTCGTAGGTCGCCCGTTGGGCATCCGAGCCGAGTCGCTTGGTCGCCTCCAGCGTCGCGGCGAGCGAAGGGCGGTGCTTCGTGGCGACAAGAGCCGGCAGCGCCTTCACCGGATCCCCCGATCCGCTCAACGCGTCAATCGCGTCGGCAAGCTTGGCCACGAGCGTGTCGAGGGTCGAGCCTGCGGCGACCTCGCGAAGCGGCTGCCCCGCGTTCTTGGGCAGGGGACATTCGGCGCTCAGGGCGACGAGAGCAAGGCGAACCCGGTTGGCCTGTCCTTCATCGGCGGCCACGGCGCTCTTCCACGCCGCGTAGCCGGTCGAGGTGTCGAGCTGCAGGAGCGCCGAGATCGCCGCGAGTCGCGGCTCTGCTCCCAACGCCGAGTCCTTGAGCGCCCCGCTCAGGAAGGCGATGCCGCCGGTGAGCTTGAATCGAACGGCGGCGTTCGAGAGGGCGCCGAGCACCCCGTCGCGCTCCCGAGTCGACAGTGCCCCGAATCGCGTGCGGAAGGCGTCCAGCGTCGTGGGATCCTTGGTGATCGTCGCGATCACCAGCGTCGCAACGCCGGCGACCTCGTCGTTGCGGTGTTCGGCGAGCGAGCGGAGCCGCTCCACGTCGGGCGAGCCCCCGCGACGAAGGAGCTCGGCCAGGAGCAGCACGCGGTCGCGCGGCGGCAGGTCGTCCCACACGAGCATCGCCTGGGCCTGTTCGACGCCGACCATGTCGAGGCCGACGGCCGCCCCGATGCCCGTCGATCGATCGGTCTCGCCCTTGAGCTGACCAAGGAGGAAGGGATCGACGAGTCCCTTCGGATTGAGCTCGGCAAGACCGAGGATGCCGTCGATCTGAATCGTCCAGTGCTTGCCCTGCACGAGCGATTGGAACAGCGGTCGAAGCGCCGGATCGTGAAGCTGCCGCAGGGCGACGAGGCGCGGATGATGCGAGCCGTCGGTCGCGTACGTTGTCGCCAGGCGAAGCTCGCGGACCGAGGCGTCCCAGGGCGAGGTGTTGGCGTATTGCGCTGCGCAGGGCGAGGCGCTGCCGACGAGCGTGACCAGCGAGAGTGCCGCGCCGATCAGGACGGTCGCGGCGAGCGGGGCGCACGCAACGCCAAGCGAAGGGCGATGGGGACGCTCGCTGCCGGCGCGGGCAACTCGGATGGATGCGGTCGCCATGGGAGGCCGCAGTGTAGAGGGATGCAGCAATCGTCGTCGCGGACCTACGCGACCCGCGGCGCCGCCCGAAGGACGTCGTGGCGGAGCTGGGCGAGCAATTCCTTGAGCGGGGTCAGCCCGTCGGCGCCGGCAAGGCTCGGATCGCCTGTTTCCACGCGATCTCCGTCGGCAAGCATCTGCTCAATCCGCTTGCACGCCGAGTGGGCCGTGGAGTGCGTGTCGCGACCCAGGGCGCGCGCAATCTCGGGGAAACTCTGGGTCGTCAGCTCGCGAGCCAGGAAGACGACGATGCTCCGGGCGAGCACGACCCGGCGATGGCGGCCCGAGCCGAGCACGTCGCCCCGCTCGACGCCGAGGCGGGTCGAGACTCGCTCGACGATTTCGGCGATGCGGATCGGGCCGCTCGGTCGACTGGTGCTCTCCTCCTCGAACGCTCGTTCGGCGATCAGGGCACCGATCTCGGTGAACCCGCCGCTCCGAGCGGGGGACGCCTGGTCGCGGTCCGGTCCGTTCGACTGGCCGGCTGCGCTGGGAACGAGTGACGCGAACGCGCTGAGCCGGGCAAGGGCCCCCTCGATCTCCCGAACGCTGCCGACACAGCGGTTGGCAACGATTTCCTCAGCGGCGGGCTGGAGCAGGATGCCTCGGCTGTGGGCGAGGCGTCGCACGAGCGAGATGCGGGTCTGGCGGTCGGGGCGGTCCACGCGGACCACCATGCCGGAGAGGAAGCGGCTCACCAGCGCCTGGCTGAACTTCTTGATCTGCCGCGGGTGTTCGTCGCTCGCCAGGACGATCCGGGCCCCACTCAGGTCGATGGCATCCATCGTGTGGAGAAACTCGCTCTGGGTCGCCGTCTTGTTCGAGAGGAAGTGGATGTCGTCGATGGCGAGAAGGTCAAGGCGCCGGAGCGACTTGCGGAAATTCTCGAGCGTCCCTTCGCGGAGGGCGGCGAGGTACTCGTTGGTGAACTGCTCGGCGGTCGTGTACCGCACGTGGAAGCGGGGGGACATGGCCCGCCGTCGGTCGCAGATGCCCTGGAGAAGATGGGTCTTCCCGACGCCGCAGTCGCCGTGGACGAAGAGGAGGTGGGTGGCGCCGGGCGCTCCCTCGGCGAGCCTTCGCGAGGCGTCATAGGCGAGCTGATTCGAGGGACCGGCGACGAACTCGTCGAGCTTCCGCAATGCGACGCGGCGGGATTCGATCCCGGGCCGACGGAGCGGCGGAGGCAGGAGGGTGATGCGGTCCGGCTCGAAGGCGGCGTCGCCGCGCCGGGGAGCACGGGAGTCTGTGGCATTCGCGAGGCCCGTCGTGGTCGTCGCCGGCTCGGATGGCGCGGCGGTCTCGCCCTCGGCGCGGGCGAAGAGCTCAGGCGAAACCCGCATCGAGACGCCAGCAGTCGAGCCCAGCGCATCGCGGGCGGCGTCGGCGAGCTCCTCGGCGAAGTGTCGGCTGATCCACTCCGCGACGTAGGGAGTGGCCAGTTCGACCAGCAGCGACCCGCCTTCCACCCGAAGGCGGGTCGTCTGCCGATCAAACCAAAGTCCGTACTTGTGGGTCCCGATGCGCTCTCCAAGTCGCTCTCCGATTCGGGCAAGCGGTGAGGGGCGGACGGGAGCGGACGGTGCGGAGGAAGCGGGTGTTGGCACGGTGTACTCAGGAGGCACGTCCGCCACGCAAGGAAGGGGTGACGTCGGCGGAGGCTGGTCGGAGGAGGGGGGGCATCGCCGCCGCGAGGTTGTGCCATCCAAGCGTGTCGAACATGGGCCGAGAGGATCTCCCGACGCGGCGCGAGAACGCGCATCGTGCAGGGGTGATGGGGAGGGGTGAAGGGGCGCACGCATGGCGCCGGCGGCGACGAACGCCGCGATCACTCCATCAACTCGGTTGTCGCCGCCGAACGGACCACTTTCAGCCCGGCGGAACATGTCGTCGTCCAAGAGCCTGCGAGGAGATTCGCGGCGCGAACGGAGCGCGTCGAACGACGCACGCCACACGCCGCACACCCCACAACGCACACCCCACAACGCACACCCCACAACGCACACCCCACAACGCAAACCCCACAACGCAAACCCCACAACGCAAACCCAAGGACGCACATTGGAAGGCCACACCGACGCGAGGGCGCGCAGCCGCGATGGGATCGAATTCGGCCCAGCAGACAACCGCATCCACCATGGCCTTGCCGGCCACACGGATCTGTCACAACTCCCAACAAAGCCCGGATGTCCCACGAGGCGAGCTCGGAGAGTCAGGCGAGAGCGGACGAGGGCAGCTCTGGATTCGCCGTCCGCTGGCGCGGGGAGCAGGAAGCTACCCGGGTCGGCGGTGGGCGGAAGGAGCAGTCGGCTGTTCCGCGGTGTCGAACTCGTTCACACGACGAGTGCACGCGGAGAGGGAGAGTCACTGTCGTGGAGGTTCACGCTTCTCCGTGCCGCGTCGGGGGACGCCTCTCGGTCAGTCGTTGCCTTCGCACGCGGTGCGTCTCGAAGGCTCCGCCAGACCGACGCGCACACGTCCTTGTGTGGCGTCGAGAAATGTACCGCGGCATCGCGGCGCGACAAGGCGCTGATGCGAGAAACACAGGCTGCGCATCGCGGAATCGCGGCGAAAAGCGACACTTGCGCGCGAACAAAAAGAGTTCTCCACCAGATGTGGAAATCGCGCGTTGGGCGTGCTGTGGACAACTCGTCGCAGAGCGCGCGGCGATGAGGCGCTTGCATCGTCGCGCATCGCCATGTATCCGGGCGCCGCGCCGCGCGCCGTCCTCGGTCGCGCCTCGGCGCGGCTCATCGCCGCACGCCGCGGATGAACGCAATTCGCCGGAAACGCGTGCGAAATCCGGCCTGCCGGTAGATGCGATGCGCGGGCTCATTGCGATCGTCGACGGCGAGCATCACCGTCGTCTCGCTTCGGTCGTGCAGTTCGTCAAGTCCGTGCTGAAGGAGCAATCGCCCGAGTCCACGACCGCGCGCCTCGGGCACGAGTCCGAAGTAGACGAGCTCAAGCGAGCCGCTCCCCGACGCCGCGTTGGTGGACGAGTTGAAGAGGCAGACGCCCGCGACGCGCCCCGCGTGCGGTCCGCTGCGGAACCGAAGCAGCGTCCACAGCGATGGCTCGAACGTGCCACTGTGCAGGTGCCCATCGAGAATGTCGTTGCCCATGCGCAGTCCAGCGAGCGCCGGGCAGTCGAGCGTCCCGACGTAGGAGCGCTCGAGGGCCTCGATCAGCTCGGCTCGACGCTCCGGCGTGCCGATCGGCCGGAGGTCGTCCGGCGCGGGGGGGCGTTCTGCCTCCGTCCGCCCGCTCTCCCAGCGCTCGACGCGGAGGTCGTGCGGCCACAGCACCGGCGACGGCGCCGACGCCCCGCGGCGCGGCGTGGGGCGTTCCATATAGGAGAGGCTGGCCAGCCGATCCATGCCGCTCTGCTCATAGACGCTGATCTGTCGGGTCTCGCCGGGATCCACGAGGGCTTGGGCCAGATCGACGTCGAGCGGGCCCATTGACGAAAGTACGTGGCGGATGAGCGCGGCAAGCGGAGCGACCTCACCCGCGGTGCGGGCGGCGCTGGCGAAAAGGGTGGCGGTACGGCCGGCACTGGGGGAGGCCAGCGCCGCGAAGGCAATGCGACCCCGCTCGTCGAGGTGGCCCCAAAGGGCATCGAGTCGGATCCGATGTTCGGCGGCGAACTGGATGAATCGCTCGGCGGCGCTTCGGTCGGAGCGGAGGAGTGCCTGAATGGCCTCGAGCCGTCGATCGGCGGGGACATGGACGACGGACGCGCTCCCCCCAGCTCCGTCCGCGGTCCCTGCGCCGATTGGAACGGGGGGCGCCGGTGGGGCAGTTGCCGACTCGTGCGGCGGTGGGGTTGGGTCGGGCGACGCCATCGTCTGAAGCGTAATCGGCAGATGGTCGTTCCGCGCCACCACCGGCGCGCGTCAGGCCCGGAGCCGCACGCGAACGGCCGTTTCGCGCGCCGGGGGCTTTCGCGCGCAGATGCCTTGGTTACACTGCGTCGCCCCTCGCGCGCTCGCTCCGCTGACCCGTTCGTCAGAAGCCGCCGATGGATCGACTCCGAGCCCGACCATGCGCCCCATCTTCGTTGTCTCGAACCACCGCTCCGCATCGCGCCTCGTGATGGGTGCCGCCGTCGCTCTCCTCGCCACGGCCACCGCCGGCTCGCTCATGGGTGCAGCGCAGTCGCCTGCCGCACCGGCCGGCGGCGCGGCCCCGAAGGCTCCCTCCTCAGGCAGTTCCGTGGTCGGCAAGAGCGTGGCCCGCGGCATGGACTGGCAGCTCGACTTCCGCCCCGGTGCGCTCCGGCTCTACATCAACCCCACCGACGGCGCGAAGTACTGGTACTTCACGTACAAGGTCGTGAATCGCACCGGCCGCGACCGCATGTGGGCCCCGCGCTTCGAGTTCTTTTCCGACAAGGGCGAAATCAAGGTCTCCGGGAAGGAAGTCCCCTCCCGCGTCACCGATGCGATCCGCGAGCTCCTCGGAAACCCGCTGCTCCAGGACCAGAACTTCGTCCTCGGCGAGATCCTCGTCGGCGAGGAGAACGCGAAGGAAGGCCTCGTGGTCTGGCCCGCCGGACCGGCGGACGTCACGGAGTTCACGATCTTCGCGACGGGCGTCAGCGGCAAGGTCCGCAAGGTTCCCGACCCGAAGACCGGTCAGCCGCGGGCGGAGCGGTGGACGCTTCGCTTCAACTACCTGGTGCCCGGCGACGCCGACGCTCGCGGGAGCGAGCCGGTCGAGCGAGTGCCGGCCGATCAGGACATCAAGGAAGGCGCCGAGCGCCGCCGCGACGATGTCGGCGTCTGGCTCTGGCGGTGATGGGGCGATAAGCCGAGGCGGCTCCCTCCGCCCGCTTGTTGCCGGCTTCGGTCGGTGCTCGGCGGGAAGGACCTCTGCATCGTTCGACGATCTTGCCCTCGGGTGGGGGCTCTGTATACTGCCCAATCTTCGCCCGGCGTCCCAGATCCGCCCCATCGCCTGTCCCGTCGCATGCACGTCGCATGCTTCGCCGGACGGGGGCCGGATCCGTCTGCGGGCTCACTTGCTGATTCGGAGCGTTACGTCATGGCTCACAAAAAGGGACAGGGCTCTACCCAGAACGGTCGGGACTCGAATGCGCAGTTCCGCGGCGTGAAGCTCTACGGCGGCCAGCGCGCCAAGGCCGGCTCGATCATCGTTCGCCAGTGCGGCACCCGCTACCGCCCGGGCTATCTCGTTCAGCGCTGCAAGGACGACACCCTGATGGCGCTGGTCGAAGGCACCGTGAAGTTCCGCGGCGCGACCGTCGACATCGTTCCGGCCGATCCGGCGATTCCGCAGATGTCCGTGACGGCCTGACCGCAGTGGCCTGACCGTGACGGCCTGGCGGCGGCGGGTGGCGGGCACGAACATCGTGTTCGCTCGCCGGTTCCCGAGGGCCACGCGGAGTGCAATCGGGTCTCGATCGGGTCGCACAGCACTGTGACGTCATCACCCACCTCGACCGGCACCGCCTCGCCTGGGGCAGGCCGGTCGTTTCGTTTCCCATGCTCGTCGACACCGCACTCATCACCATTCGCTCGGGCCTCGGCGGCCGCGGCAGCGCCGCGTTCCGGCGCGAGGCCGGCGTGCCCAAGGGCGGTCCCGACGGCGGCGATGGCGGGCGCGGCGGTCACGTCATCCTCGTGGCCGATCCCCATCTCGACACCCTGGTCGAGTTCGCCTTCAAGGTGCACTTCTTCGCCGAGGAGGGGGAGAACGGCCAGAAGAAGAAGTGCCACGGCAGGGACGGCGCGGACCTGCGGATCCGACTTCCGCTCGGTTGCCTGGTCTTCGACGCTGACACCGACGTGCTCCTCGTTGACATGCGCGAGCCCGGTCAGGAGTTCATCGCCGCCCACGGCGGTCGCGGCGGACGAGGCAACGATCACTTCAAGACCTCGACGCACCAGGCGCCGACGGAGTTCGAGGAGGGGGGCGAGGCGATCGAGCGGCGCCTTCGCTTTGAGCTCAAGCTCATCGCCGACGTCGGTCTCATTGGCCTCCCCAACGCCGGGAAGTCGACCCTGCTCAAGGCGATCAGCCGCGCGAATCCGAAGGTCGCCGCCTATCCCTTCACGACGCTCACCCCGCAGCTTGGCCTGGCCGAACTCTCCGGCGACCGTCGCATGGTCTTCGCGGACATTCCCGGCCTCATCGAGGGGGCAAGCGAGGGAGCGGGACTCGGCCACGATTTCCTGAAGCACATCGAGCGGACCAGCGTGCTCGTCCACCTCGTGGATGTGCTGCCGGCCGACGGCAGCGATCCGGTCGCCAACTACCGCACGATCCGGAAGGAGCTCTCCGCCTTTTCGAGCGAACTCGCCGAAAAGCACGAGCTCATCGCCTTCAACAAGCTCGACATGGTTCCCGACGATGAGCGAGAGCCGCTCCTCAAGCGGCTGCGGAGCCGGCTTCGCCTGACGCGGCAGGAGTGCATCGCCATCTCCGGAGCCACCGGCGAAGGTCGGCAGCCACTGCTGGAGAAGTGCTGGGAGCTGGTCCGTGAGGCGAAGGGCGAGCCGATGCAGCCCTCGGGCTGGAGCTCCGGCCGAGCGGCGTCGCGACAGCCGCCGCACGGTCAATCTCCGCACGGCCATGCCGACGAGGGCGATCAGCCGGACGACATCGACTAGCCGCGCTCGACGAGACGCGCTCGACGAGACGCGCTCGACGAGACGTGCTCGACGAGACGTGCGTGCTCGGAGCCTAGTGCGTCTTCGGTTCCCGTGGCCGATGCGGGCCATGCGGAGCGGCCACCTCAAGCAGCAACCAGATGCCTGCGATGAGGAAGCTGATGACCGAGGCGATGAAGAGGGCGTGGAGCAGCGGGCTTGCGTGGCTCCGATCGACGTCGGTTCCGAAGAGGACGTAACCGATCACCGCGCTCACCAGCAGCGGAATGGCGCAGACCACGCTCCGGAATCGGATCGCGCGTCGCGAGGAGCCGATGCGGTGGGCCCAGGCGCCAACGAGGTCGTCTTCGGGGTCGGGATAGTCCGGTTCTGCGAGCACGTGTGGAGCGTCGCCCGGATGGATGAACTGTGTGCTGCCTGTGCGTGAATCGCCACTCACGAACGTCCGCGACCCGCGGCATCACGCCGATGGCGCCGCGGATTGGTCGGCGAGCGAGGTTCCGGGATTGGCTCGCGGCAGGCGCACCGTGAACACGCATCCTCGCGGCGCCTGATTCTCGAAGGTGATGATGCCGCCGTGCAGTTCGGCAATGCCCTGCGCGATGGAGAGCCCCAGTCCCGTGCCGCGGCCTCGCTGCGTTTCCGATGCGGCTTGCACGAAGCGCTCGAACAGCGTCGCCCTGATTTCGGCCGGAATGCCCGGGCCGTTGTCGCGCACCCGAATGAGGACGTCGCGGTCGCAGTCGGGGCTCACGCTGATCTCGACGCGATCGCCGCTGGGGGAGAATCGGATCGCGTTGCGAATGAGCCCCTCGACCATCACCTGCACCAGCATCGGATCGCCCTCGACCTCGTCGTCGAGCCCGGCGCCCTCGGACGCCAGGGGCAGGAGCGAGACCTGATGCTGGTGGGCGAGCTTCTCGCAATGGGCGACTGCCTCCATCGTGGCTTCGACGATGGAGAATCGCTTGTCGACCGGCATGGCCTTGCCGATGCGGATCCGGGTCAGCAGCAGGAAGCTCTCGATCATCGCCGCGAGCCGCTTCATCTCCTCCATGGACGAACGGACAAACTCCTCGCCCGCCGGGCCCAGTTCGGCCTGGTTGATCGTCTGAGCCTCGGTGAGGAGGACCGCGATCGGCGTCTTCAGCTCGTGCGAGACGTTGGAGATGAACCGATCCTGGGCCGCGAAGGCCTCCCGCAGCCGAACGCGGGCTCCCTCCAGCTCGCTGCGCAGGGCCGCGAGTTCCTCGAACCGCTCGGCCGGCAGGTCGGGTTGACCCGGAGACTCGCCGACAAGCTGTTCCGGCCGCACGAGGTTCGCGAGCGAGCCCATGCGCAGCAGCGGGGCGAGCACACGGCCGACAATGAGCCAGGTGGCGATCGTCGATGCCGCCAGCGCTCCCACGATTGCGACCACCAGCAGGCGGCCGGTGCTGCTGATGAACTCTCGGGCGTTCTGGTCGCCCGCCCCGAGCACGAGCACGCCGGGCTCGCCGCTCGGCAGTCGAAGGCGCCGGATACCGAACCGGGCCGGCATCGGCTCCTCGTCGGCGACAAGGGAGACGAACTGCGAAGGGGCGAGGAAGCTCGCTGCGGAGGTCGCCGCGACGATCGTCTCGGTCGGAAGCACACCGCTGGCCGGTTGGGTCGACGCGATCAGCCCGCCGTTCGCGTCGAAGAGCGAAATGGCGACGTAGTCGAAGAGAATGAAGCGGAGGGACTCCTTTTCCAGGCGCTGCAGGTCAGCGCGGCCGGGAACATGGTCCAGCGCCTCGATGCGCGTGGTCATGTCCGCGAGTCGGAGCCCGATGCGGGTGTTGAAGAGCCGTTCGGTCGAGGCGTTCTGATAGAGGGCCACGATCACGCCGAGCGTGATCTGCATCAGACCCGACAGCAGGAGAATCGACAGCGTGATGCGGCGCCGAAGCGACGCCTGTCGGTGGGTCGCGCGGGCGCCGGAGTTCGGATTCGTGATCGGTCGCGGCATTGTGCGGACAGGCGGAGATCCGTCGGGGTCACCTCAGTCGACGAACCCGAATCGGTACCCGGCGCCCTTGACGGTGTGGATGATCTCGCGGGGGAATCCCCGGTCGATCTTCTTTCGCAGCGACGAGATGTAGACGTCCACGATGTTGCTCGCCGGCTCGAAGTTCATGTCCCAGACCTTCTCGCCGATCTGGGCCCTCGAGACGACGCGGTTGGGATTCCGCATGAGGAACTCGAGCATCGCGAACTCCTTGTTCGAGAGTTCGATCGTCTGCTCGCCGCGCTTCGCCAGACGGGCGTAGAGGTCGAGCTCGAGATCCTCGAAGTGCAGGAATCGGGCCTCCGACGCCTCCCCGCGGCGCACCACGGCCCGCATGCGGGCCAGCAGCTCGTCGAGCTCGAAGGGCTTGGGGAGGTAGTCGTCGGCGCCCGCGTCGAGTCCCTCGACCTTGTCCCGGGTGCCGGAGAGCGCGGTGAGCATCACGATCCGGGTCTTCGCGCCGCGGCGTCGGAGATTGCGGCAGACCTGCACGCCATCCCGGTCGGGCAGCATGAGGTCCAGCAGCACGACGTCGTAGTTTTCGCGGACGGCCATTTCCTCGCCGTCGAAGCCGCTGTGGCAGATATCGGCCGCGTACCCATGCTCCCGCAGTCCCCGCTGCAGCGCGATCGCCATCTTGGGGTTGTCTTCGATGATCAGGACACGCATGGGCTGGAGCATACCCAGCGACATTTTTCGGTGGATGAGCGTCGTTTCATCGCGCATTCACCGGGGCGTTCGACGGATGGGCGATCCTCTCGACACACCCATCCGGGAACTCCATTCGACTTCCAGTTCGGCTTCGGTCTCGACCAAATCCCCCCCCCGGGGCGGGTCCGGAGCTTTTTCCGCGACGACCGCGGCGCCTTGGCGCTGCGGTCGTCGCGCGTTGTGCGTGCGCGCCCGAATGGTCAGCGGCAGAGCGAGAACCAGCTCGAGAAGAAGGACTCGAACTCCTCCTTGTGGCTGTCGCCGAGCGTGAGCCCGGCGATTTCGGCGATGAGGCTCGCGTCGCGCGGCAGGCCGACGGTGCGCCCGCCGCCGGCTTCGGCGATCTCCTTCCAGAACTCGACCTCGCCCGGGGGCAGCTTCTGGCGCCACGGGCTCTTGGGCTTCTCCGTCTTGGTGGTCTGCTTGCCCGGTCGCGTCCACGGCGCCGGGCCGACGCGGTTGTTGGGGTTCGGCTCGGTCGACTCGTCCGGCTTGGATGGCTTCGCGGGATCGGTCACATCCTCGTCGCGCTGCTTCGAGCGTTCGGGGCGATCGGCGCGCGGCGCGATGGTGTAGGTGCGGATGCCCGCGGCGAAGGCCCGGCGCGCCGCGTCGACGGAGAGGTCGCCGGTTCCGGGGTGCGGCGGGGCATCGCCGACGACCACCACCGAGCGCTGCGCACTCGCCTCCCAGGACATCTTGCCGTAGGCGAGCCGCAGTCCGGCGAGGACCGACTCGGGCCGGTCGCCGCCGCCCTCGGCGCTGAGCTGCCAGAGGTGATCGCGGGCGTCGGGCAGCGACGCGGTAAGGTCCCAGCCCCGCGTCTCCCAGTCGTCGTGCGGGTCGCGATAGCCGACGATCCCGATGCGGGCCGTCTTCCCGACGTCCTGGGCGAAGAGCATCAGGGCGTCGATGCCCGACTGGCACTCGGCGATCTCGTTGGACATGCTCGAGGTGCAGTCGAGGGCGATGGCGATGTCGATCGGCTTCGAGGAGAGGTCCTGCATGTGCCGCTCGAGCTCGACGAGCGTCGGCAGCGGCAGGGCGGCGACGGTGCCGCGGTCGCGCGGCTCGCCGCCCGCGGGCACCACGAACGCGCCGTTGAGGCCGGGATCCTTGCGGTGCCTGCGGTACCAATCCCGCCAGCGGTAACTCCGGCCGCTGTCGTGTCCCGCGGTGATCTCCGCGAGGCGCGGCGAGAGGCTGCCCGTCTCGACGCGATCCATGCGCATGATCACGGTGCCTAACAGTTCGACCGAATCGAGGCCGCCGTCGGACTCGCGCTGCGGAAGCTCCGCGGCGAGGGCGAGCTCGAGGGCCATCACCTTGTCGTCGAGCGACTCGCTGCGGGCCAGGCGCGTCACCAGGGCGACGAGCGGCTTGCGCGGGACCGCGTAGCGGCAGCGGAGCGCCGTCCGGATCACGCGGATCTCGCGCTCGTTGGCGAAGGCGCTCTCGGGAATCGGCTTCTGGCGCCGGGCGAGGGCGAGGACCGCGAAGCAGCGGACCTTCCATTCCTCGTCGGCGAGGAGCCCGCGCAGGTAGCTCTCGCTCCCCTCGCAGTCGAAGCGGGCGAGCCGCTCGGCCGCGAAGGCCCGACGCACCCAGGAGGGACTGTGGCGGAGCCGCTCGATGACGTCGCGCTCCTCCTGCGGCGCCTCGGCGAGAACGAGCCGCGCCGCGACCGGACCGCTCGGCGGCGGTTCGGCGGCGGGCGGCGTCTCCTGCGCCCGCGCCGCGGCGGGGCAGCGTCCGGTGAGGAACGCGCTTCCGACGAGGGCCGCGATGATCATGCGGGACGCCACAGCATCAGCGTACGCTCGGCGCGGCGGAGGGATGCGACCGCCATGCTCGATCCCGCCGCGCCTGATCCCGCCGCGCGGATCAGCCCGATTCGGTCGCCTGACGGTGGAGCTCGCGGAGAGCGTCGAACGCCTGCAGGGGGGTCATCGCCTGCAGGTCGATCGCCCGGAGCCGCTCGAGCGCCGGATGAGGCAGGAACTCGGTGAAGAGGGAGAGCTGCGGGGCCGCCTTGGCCGGCGCCGCGGTGGCCGCCCGTCGGGCCCGCGAACTTGCCGCCTCGGTCTCGACCGCCAGGGTCTCGAGGAGTTTCGACGCCCGCTCGACCGTCTCGCGGGGAAGGCCGGCAAGCTGGGCGACGTGGATGCCGTAGCTGCGGTCGGTCCGCCCGGGCAGGATGCGGTGGAGGAAGATGATCGACTCCTCCCATTCGCGCACCGCGACATGGAGATTCGTGACCGCGGGGAATCGCTCCGGCAGCGAGGTCAGCTCGTGGTAGTGCGTCGCGAAGAGCGTCCGGCAGCCGCGGGCCGCGAGCGTCTCGGCGATCGCCCACGCCAGCGAGAGCCCGTCGAGCGTGCTCGTCCCGCGCCCGATCTCGTCGAGGATCACGAGGCTCCGTTCGGTCGCATGATGGAGGATGTTGGCGGTCTCGGTCATCTCGACCATGAAGGTCGACTGCCCGGTGTGGAGTTCGTCGCTGGCGCCGATGCGGGTGAAGATGCGGTCGACGAGGCCGACCGTCGCGCTCTCCGCGGGCACGTGGCTTCCGACGTGGGCAAGAAGGACGATGAGCGCGACCTGGCGGATGAAGGTCGACTTGCCCGCCATGTTCGGCCCGGTGATGAGGGCGAGCGTGCCGGCGGACTCGCCGCCGAGCGTGCAGTCGTTGGGCACGAATCGCTCGCGCAGGATCCCCTCGAGCACCGGATGGCGGCCGCCGCGGATCGAGAGCGTCGGCGCGTCGGCGATCGTCGGGCAGGCCCAGCGCTCGCGGCGGGCGATCTCGGCGAGCGACCGGAGCACGTCGAGGCCGGCGACGCAGTCGGCGTAGCGGCCGAGCTCCTCGGTCGCCCGGGCGATCGCGGCGCAGAGCTCGAGGAAGAGCGTGCGCTCGCGCTCGATCGCCCGCGACTCGGCGGTGAGCACCTTGTCCTCGAATTCCTTCAGCTCCGGCGTGATGTAGCGCTCGGCGTTCTTGAGCGTCTGCTTGCGGCTGAAGATCGCGGGGATCCGCTCGACGTTGGCGTGGGTGATCTCGATGTAGAAGCCGAAGACCTTGTTGAAGCCGACCTTCAGCGAAGGGATGCCGCTCTCCTCGATCAGGCGCCGCTGGTAGGCCGCAAGCCAGGCGTTCGCGTCGCGCTGCAGGAGCCGGGCCTCGTCGAGAATGAGGTCGAACCCGTCGCGGAAGAGGCCGCCCTCGCGCAGGTGCGCCGGGGGATGCTCGACGCAGGTCGCGGCGATGCGCTCGGCGAGGGGAGCGAGGGCGGTGCGGGCTCCGTCAAGTGCTGCCCGGTCGTCGGCGAAGGCCGGACGTTGGTCTAACAGTTCGCGCAGGGCGTCGAGCTGGGCGAGCGACGTTCCGAGGGCGACGACGTCGCGCGGCGTCGCCCGACCGGTGCCGATGCGCCCGGCGATGCGGGCCACGTCCTGCACGGCGCCGATCCGCTGCCGCAGGTCGTCGTCGAAGCGCTCGTCGGAGACGATGGCGCCGATGCGGCGCTGCCGGCGCTCGATCGCGCCCCGCTCGCGGAGCGGAAAGCAGAGCCACTGGCGGAGGAGCCGTCGGCCCATCGCCGTGCGGCAGCGGTCGATCGAGGCCAGGACCGTCCCCTCCGTGCCGCCCGAGCGCAGCGTGCGCTCAAGCTCGAGGCTGCGGAGGCTGGTGCCGTCGACGATGACGTAGTCGCCGCTCGCCAGTCGCCGCGGCGGTCGAAGGTGGGCGAGGGAGCCGGCGGGCTCCCCCGGCGCGCGATCGCTCGCCTGGGTCTCGAGAACGGAACGGAGGAGGGCGCCCGCGGCGCGGGTCGCCGGCTCGGCGTCGGCGAGTCCGAAGCCCTCGAGCGTCGACACGCCGAAGTGGCCCTTGAGCGCGTCGGTCGCATCGCGCTCGCGGAAGTTCCAGGCGGGTCGGGGCGTCAGCGCGGTGCCGCGGGCGACGCGCAGGGTCTCGAGGGCCGCCGGCACCGAGCCGTCGGTCTCCTCGGCGTAGAGCACCTCGGCCGGCGCGATCCGCTGAAGCTCGTCCGAGGCGCGGTCGGTCGGAATCTCGAGCACGGTGAAGGAACCGGTCGAGAGTTCGAGGAGCGCGATCGCGGCGCGGCTCCCGTCAAAGGCGATCGCCGCGAGCTGGTTGGCGCGGCCCTCCTCCAGCAGCGTCTCGTCGACGAGCGTGCCGGGGGTGAGGACCCGCGTCACGCCGCGGTCGACCACGCCCTTCGCGTCCTTCGGATCCTGGAGCTGGTCGCAGACCGCGACGCGATAGCCCTGGTCGATGAGCCGCCGGAGGTAGCCCTCGGCCGAGTGGAAGGGGACGCCGGCCATCGGCATGCCCTTGGTGCGCTCGGTGAGGGTGAGGCCGAGCGCCTGGTGGACGACCACCGCGTCGCGGTCGAAGAGCTCGTAGAAGTCGCCCATCCGGAAGAAGAGCAGGCACTCGGGGTGCAGCGTCTTGAACCGGAGCCACTGCCGCATCGCGGGCGTCTGGAAGAGCGGGTTCGCCTCCAGCGCCGCGGGGTTGGCGCCGGCGATGCGGGATGGGGCGGCCGTGGTCACGAGGGCAGGATACGGGACGCCATGACGCCGCCAGCGGCCCTCGCCGCCGAAACGAAAACCGTCGCGACGCCGCCGATGGGGGCGGGGACGCGACGGTTTTGGTGACGTCAGGCCGATGGGCCTGGCTCAGTGGAGTGGATGAGGATCGAACTCACAACCTCCTCGATGCGACCGAGGCGCTCTCCCAATTGAGCTACCACCCCGAGGGACGCGGGAGTATATCGGCGGCCGGGGAAGCGTGCTACACCCCGAATTCGCATCTCGGACTCGGTCCGGAGGATCGTCGGAAGGCGGTACGCTCTCGCCCCCTCAGGCCTCCACCCGCCGATCCGCGGGAGGAGGCGCTCCCCCGTCGTGGGAATGCCCGTGTCGCCGACCTCGCTGCTCATCCTCTACGCCGTGGCGATCGTCGCCGCGTCGCTCGCCGGCGGCCTGCTGCCGACGCTGCTGCGCCTTGGGCACAGGCAACTGCAGTTCGTCCTCTCCTTCGTCGCGGGCGTCATGCTCGGCGTGGGTTTCTTCCACATGCTCCCGCACGCGATCATGCTGCGGGCCGACGCGGCGGCCGACGCCGGCGCGACCGACGGTCACGGACATGCGATCGGTCACGACCTCCTCGACCCGCTCATGCTCCTTGCGGTCGTCGGCTTCCTCGCGCTCTTCCTCATGGAGCGCTTCTTCCACTTCCACCAGCACGAGCCGGAGGAGGCGGACGTCGGCGCGGGGGAGGGCGGCTGCGGACACGGCCACGATCACGCCCCGCACGCCCATGCGCATGACCATGCCGGGCATCCGGCGCGCGGACCGCGCGGGGCGCTCGCCTGGTCGGGTGCGCTCGTCGGGTTAGGCGTTCACAGCCTG
This sequence comes from Phycisphaerales bacterium, assembly GCA_044220875.1. Lineage (GTDB taxonomy): Bacteria > Planctomycetota > Phycisphaerae > Phycisphaerales > SM1A02 > JAEUIT01. The sequence continues at coordinate 362,491 of JBGAQH010000006.1, forward strand.
CTCGAGGGCGTCGCGTTAGGGGCGAGCGTCGTCGTCGCGTCGACCGGAAGCGCGCTCGCGGGGCTGGCGACCTTTCTCGTGATCGTGCTGCACAAGCCCTTCGACTCGATGACCCTCGCCACGCTCATGCGCCGCTCCGGCGCGACGCCGGCGTCGCGCATGATGGCGAACGTCCTGCTGGCGCTGCTCGTGCCGGCGGGCGTCGGGCTCTTTTGGGCGGGAGCGGCGGGAAGCGACGTGGACGTCGTCGCCTCGTGGGCCCTCGCGTTCTCCGCGGGCATGTTCGTCTGCATCGCGTCGAGCGATCTCCTCCCCGAGCTCCAGTTCCACCGCCACGACCGCGTCGGCCTTTCGGCGGCGCTGCTGGTCGGACTGGGATTCGCGTTCGCGCTCGCCCGACTGGAGGCCGGCTCCCACGTCCACGTCCCGGGCGAGGCCAACGTCGCGCACGACCATGCACATGGCGACGCCCATGAGGGCGCACACGACAGTCACGACACCCACGACACCCACGACACCCACGACACCCACGACATCCACGACATCAGGGTCCCATGAGCGGCACCGGACGTGCCCGCATGGAACCGGCAGAGAGGATCCTCGCATGACCGACAGGCCGCTGGTGAAGGCAGAGACGGTGCTCGCGGAGCTCAACCGGCTTCGTACGGACCTGTCCAAGGACCCGACCGATCTCGAGTGGTTCACGCTCCATCACGTGTTCTGCTTCGTCAGCTACCGCATGGGCGACTTTCAGCGGTACCTGAACGAGACGGTCAAGCCCGACGAGCATCCGTGAGCCGAGGTCCGGGGCGAATGGGCGCGGGGCATGGTCGCGGCCGCTGCGGCAGGCCCGCGGCAGTGGTATTCTCTCGCGTTTTCCCGGTGAACCCATGCCCGACTACAAGGCCACGCTCAACCTGCCCAAGACGGCCTTCTCGATGAAGGCCAATCTCGCCCAGAACGAGCCGCTCTCGCAGCGACGTTGGGATGAGATTGGGATCTACGGAAAGCTGGTCGAGTCGCGGAGGGGAAAGGCCGGATTCGTCTTCCACGACGGGCCGCCCTACGCGAACGGTTCGATCCACGTCGGCCACCTGCTCAACAAGGTGCTCAAGGACATCGTCGTGCGGACGCACCTGATGGAGGGGCTCGATTGCCCCTACGTCCCCGGGTGGGACTGCCACGGACTTCCGATCGAGCACAAGGTGATGACCGAGCTGGTGAAGACCGGCAAGGCGAAGAAGCTCGAGGACCTGGCCCCGGATGTCCGCCGGATCGCGATCCGCCGCGAATGCGCGAAGTCGGCGGAGAAGTTCATCCAGCTCCAGGCCGGCCAGATGCGCCGGCTGCTCACGCTCGCCGACTACGAGCATCCCTACTTCACGATGGCGCCGGCGTACGAGGCCAAGACCCTCGAGGTCTTCGCCGCGCTCATCGAGCAGGATCTGGTCTATCGCGACAAGAAGCCGGTGCACTGGTCGATCGCGAACCGCACGGCGCTCGCCGAGGCGGAGCTCGAGTACGAGGACCGCGAGGACGTCTCGATCTACGTCGACTTCGAGGCGACCGACCGCGAGGCCCTCGAGCGGGCGTTCGGGCTCGAGCTCGACGTCACGCCCTCGCTCATGATCTGGACGACGACCCCGTGGACGCTGCCGGCGAACCTGGCAATCGCCGTGCACGAGCGCTACCGCTACAGCCTGGTGCGCGTCGACGGCAACGAGACGATCATCGCCAGCGACCTCGTCGCCAAGGTGACCGCCGCGGCGAAGGCCGAGTCGGTCGAAGTGTTAGGTGAGACCGAGGGCAAGAGCCTCGTCGGCCTCACCTATCGCCATCCCTTCGTCGACCGGACCGGCACCGTCGTGCACGCCGAATACGTGACGCTCGAGGACGGCACCGGCCTGGTGCACACCGCCCCCGGCCACGGCGCCGAGGACTATCGCACCGGCCTGAAGGAGGGGCTTCCGGTCTACTGTCCGGTCCTCGAGGACGGCACGTACGACGACTCCGTGCCGGAGTGGCTGCGGGGCGTGGACATCTGGACGGCCAACGACCTCGTCGTCACGCGACTGCGCGACTCGGGCCATCTCTTCCACAGCCACACCTTCACGCACAGCTATCCGCATGACTGGCGCAGCAAGACGCCGGTCATCTTCCGGGCCACCGAACAGTGGTTCATCGGCGTCGACCGGCCGGCGAAGCGCGACGGCAAGACCCTGCGACAGGCTGCGCTGGACGCGATCGCCGCGAAGGTCGAGTTCACGCCGGCGTGGGGACGCAACCGCATGCGCGGCATGCTCGAGAGCCGGCCCGACTGGTGCATCTCGAGGCAGCGCTCCTGGGGCCTGCCGATCCCGGCCTTCGCGACGGCCGACGGCCGGGTGCTGATGACCCCGGCGAGCGTTCGCGCCGTCGCGGCGGCCTTCGCGAAGCGCGGCAGCGACGCGTGGTTCCAGGAGACGCCCGCCCAACTTCTCGAGGGCTACCGGCCCGCGGAGGATCCGCAGGCGCCGAAGGGGCTCGATGTCGCGTCGCTCGTCAAGATGTACGACATCTTCGACGTCTGGTTCGAGGCCGGGTCGTCGTGGAACGCCGTCATGCGGGCCCGGGGACTCGGCTATCCCTGCGACCTGTATCTCGAGGGGAGCGACCAGCATCGCGGCTGGTTCCAGCTCTCGCTCCTGCCCGCGCTCGGCGCAACCGGCGAGCCGCCGTTCCGGCGGATCCTCACCCACGGCTTCATGGTCGACAAGCACGGCCGGAAGATGTCGAAGTCCGAGGGCAACGCGCTCGACGTCGAGGACCTGCTGAAGGAGGTCGGCGCCGACGTCGCCCGCTGGTGGGCTTCGAGCCTCGCCTATGACGACGACATGAAGGTCGACATGGAGTATTTCCGCGTGGCCGGCGAGAGCTACCGGAAGGTGCGGAACACGATCCGCTTCCTCCTGTCGAACCTCGACGACTTCCATCCGCGGACGACGGAGGAGCGCGGCGACGCGATCGACCTGAAGGCGATCGCTCCGACCTCGATCGACGCGTGGGCGCTCGACGCCGCGGCGAAGGTCGAGGCGACGGTGCGGGCGGCCTATGCGGCCTACGACTTCCGCGTCGCCCACCTGGCGATCTACGACTTCTGCAACGAGACGCTCTCGGCGATCTACTGCGCCGCGACGAAGGACCGCCTGTACTGTGACCCGAAGGACGCGCCCCGCCGTCGGGCGACGCAGACGGCGATGTGGGAGATCGCCGACACGCTGATCCGCCTCATCGCGCCGCTCATGCCGCACACCGCCGACGAGGCGTTCCGGGCCCTGTGGAAGTCCGATGGCCGTTGCGTGCACATGGAGACCTTCCGCGACCTGGTTCGCGATGCCGGTGCGGTCCACCAAGGTTGGGCCGCGGCGATCGCATCGCGTGCCCAGGCGTTCGACGCGTTGGAGAGGGCCAAGGCGACGGGCATCGACAATCCGCTCGACGCGGAACTGGTCATGCCCGATCCCGATGGGATGCTCGCCTCGCTGGCCGCCGAGCTGCCCGACCTTTTCGGCGTCAGCCGCGTGTCGATCGCGAAGGGCGCGGCCGAGGCGTCCGTACGGGATCTCCGGCAGGAGCCGCGATGCGAGCGAAGCTGGAAGCGCGACGGCACGGTCCGGCTGCGGTCCGACGGCGGCATGCTCAGCGACCGCGACGCGAGCGCGGTCGGCGCGGGCTGACGCCCCCAGGGGGGGACGGCGGGCGCGGCGGACGAAGCGTTAGGTGCCGCCCGCCGGTCGCGAGGGGGGCGGCAGCCGCACGGTCACCTCCGCGGTGAACATGCCGCGCGGATCGCCGCGCTCGGCAAGGGTCGCGGCGATCACCGCCTCCGAGCGCGGGAGGATGCCCCGGAAGAGCACGCTTTCGCCCATCGTCACTTTTACCTCGCGGTCGAGGTCGACCATGCTGTCGTCGAGCCGGATGCGGAGCGACTCGGGGCCGCTCGCGCCGACGATGCGGATCGTCTGCCCGTCGCGCTCGACCTCGACCCGGTCGCCGGCCTTGGGGGCGTCGTTGGCGAGCCAGTACAGGCGGCGCTCGGTCACGTCGTCCTGCAGCCACACCACGCGCTTCGGCCGCAGTTCGCGGGTGAACTTCGCCATCCACGGCACGGCCACGGCGTCCTCCCGGTCCATCCAGTGTCCCTTGCCGGCGTGGATCTCGACGAGGTGCGGATACGCGCCCTCGCGTCCCGCCTCGCGCTCCTTCCGCTCAAGGTCATCGAGCATCGTCTTCCACCGGGCGGCGATCTCGTTGCGCCCATACGCCGCGTCCCTCTCGCCCATGTGGATCGTGAACGGGAGGTTCCGCAGCCCGTCGGGCTTCGTCTCGTTCGGATGGCCCGCCATCATCGCCGCCGCCGCGAACCGGTCGGCCATGCGCGGGGCAAGCTGGAAGACGCCGTCGCCTCCCGCGCTGTAGCCCATGAGGTAGACGCGGTCGGGGTCGACCTCGCCGGTGATGACGAAGTCGCCGATCAGGCGGTCGAACAGGGGGTCGATGTGCGCCTGATGCCACAGGTCCCAGGTGTCGCCGGGAGCTCGCGGCGCGACATAGATCCCCTCGTCGGGCGCATAGAGCCGCTTCTGGTTTTCCCACTGCTGGTCGTTGACCTGGGCGGCCGTGCCTCCGCCGCCGTGCATCGAGATGTACAGGGCATGACCTCGCTCGGGCTTCGCGCCGCGGGCGACGTGGAAGAACTTCATGGTCGTTCCGCCGCCCGGGACCTTACCCGCCGCGATCTCGGCCGCCCGCGCGTCGCGCTCCTTGGCGACGAATGCCTCCCACGCGGCGTGCACTGCCTTGGTCGCGGCATCGCGCGTGAGCGGCGCGGCGGCGGTCGCTCGGCCGGCGGCGTCATCCGCCGCGGAGGCCGGGAGAGCGATCGGGCTCACGCCCAGAATCAGGACCGCCCCCAACGCCCATCGACTCACGACGCCGCTCCCTTCGCCTCGTGGATCTTGCCGTCGATCCAGCGCTCGAAGGTCGCGGCGAACGAGGCGAAATCGCGGTCGAGATCCGCCACGATCTCATTGCCGTGAATGGCCCGCAGCCGGGCATCCACGTCAACGGCGCCGGTGAAGGGCTTGATCGAGTCGAGTCGTCGAATGCGCTCGCGGGCCTCGGCCACCGCTTCATCAGCCGTGCGGCTGACGTGACGGGCGAGAGGCGCGGGCGAGAGCGTTTCGCCGGTCAGTCCGCGCAGCATCTCGTTGAGCGTCTTGCTGTTGCCCGGCTGCCAGTAGTGCCTGGCCATGTCCGGCCCGATCCTCGGGTTGTCCATCAGGTGGCCGTCTCGCTTCTCGAAGAACGCGCGGGTCTGGCGGACGCCCATGTCGGCCATGACATAGCCGTGGTAGTACGCGCTCGACTCGCCGGCCAGAAGGTGCGGCACCGACAGCGCGGGACGTCCGTTGCCGTCCTCGATCATGACCAGTTGCCGTTCCGCCTGACGAATCGCGGCCAGGATGCGCTCGGCCGACAGCTCGGCGTCGGGAATCTCGTAGATCGCCCTCTCGGCGAAGCAGATCGCCAACATCATGCGGGTCGACAGCGCGGCGCCTGGCTGACTCGTTCGCACCGCCCGCTCGATCAGTTCGATCGGCATCGACTCGCCGGCGTTGTTCTTCGCGTAGCGCCGCTGCCAATCGGCGTCGGAAAGGAGCGAGTCCATGAACATCGACTGGATCTCCGCGAACGCGACCGAGGTCGGCGCGTGTTCCTGCCCGAAGCAGGGCGACGGCATGTCGATGTTGGCGAAATGGGCCGCGTGGCCGCCCTCGTGGAAGAGGGTGTTCGTCGCGCGGAAGCCCGAGCCGACCATGCCCGGAATGGCGTTGGCGGTGAAGTTGATGCGGGCCGGATGGAAGACGCCGCGCTCGCGCCACGCCGGCTCCGGCCCGTGCATGAATCCGTTTTCGTACTTGCCCTTCCGGTCAAGAAGGTCGAGCGTCAGCGTCGCGCCGCGGAAGCGAACGTTCAGCGCCGCGAAACTCCGGCCCCAGCGTTCGACCGAGGGGCCGAAGGGGAAATAGGGGTCCTGCTCGCGGGCGACGTCACCCGAGAAGAGGTATTGGAGATTCCACGCACGGAGGCAGCCGTCGCCGTGCTTGGCCTTCAGCTCATCGAGTCCACGCCGACCCGCGTCACGGGTGAGTCGTTCGAGCTCGCCGAGGACGCCGAAGATCTCGGCCTTGGTCATCCGCTCGACGCGCTTCACCTTCCAGTCGTAGTAGTCCTCGCCACCCAACATCCGGCCAAGCCGATTGCGTTCCCGCACGAGCTCGACGAATCCGTTCGCGAGCACGTGAGCTTCGATCGAGCGGAGACCCTCCCATGCGGCCCTTCGCTTCCGCTCGTCGGGATCGGTGCGGACCATCGTTCCCAGCCGCACGCTGCTGGCCGCGACAAAGCCGGTCTCGGGGTCGGTGTAGCCGAGCCTCATCGCCCCGCGGGCGTTGGCAAGCGAGCCTTCCATCTCGATGATCTTCGCGGCCAGCGATCGGCCTTCCGGCTTGGCGATGCCGTGGGCGATGAACGTGTTGCGCCACCCTTGCAGGGCGATGCGCTCGTCGCCTTCCGCCGCGGGAAGCGATGCCTCGACTTCACTGAGGCGTTCCGGGGCCTGGAGCCAACCGCTGAGGGCGATCTCACGTTCATCAAGCGCGGCGCGGGCCTGCGTGGCGTCGTTGGTGAGGCCCATGTAGGACGCCCAGAAGGCTTCCTCCTTGGCAATGTGACGATCGAGGTACTCGCGATTGAGGCGCGAGGCGAGGCTGGAGGCGGTCATGCCGGCATTGTCGGAACTTCCGCCCGATTGCGACAGGGGAGCGCGAGCGGGAAGGCACCCAGCCGTCGAGCAATCGGTGGGCATGAGCCCGGTCGCCCACGCCTCGTGCGATGACGAAACGGGTGGGCGGGCTGTATCCTCCACCGTGTCATGACCAACGAAGCCACTCCGAGTGCCCCGTCCGCCGCTCCCGCCGCATCCGCCGCATCCGGCCCGCTCCCGAACATCGCGTACGACCTGTTCGCCAAGCTCGACCTGCGCGTCGCCACGATCCTGAGCGCCGAACCGCATCCGAACGCGGACAAGCTGCTGAAGATCCGGCTCGACGACGGCACGCAGGAGGGTCGGCAGGTGTGCGCGGGCATCAAGGCGTGGTACGACCCTGCGTCCCTTGTCGGAAAGCAGGTGGTGATCGTCGCGAACCTCGAGCCCCGCCAGCTTCGCGGCGAGATCAGCCAGGGGATGATCCTCGCGGCCAGCGACCTGAAGGAAGGCGCCGTTGCCCCGCCGCCGGGGGCGAAGCCGGGAGCGGAGGAGCGCGACGTCGTCGTCCTCACCGTGCAGCGACCCGTGAAGGCCGGCTCGAAGGTGAGCTGACCGAAACGCAAACGCCCATCAACGAAACGAGGCCGACCCGGTGCGGGTCGGCCTCGCGCTGTTCGTGACGGGCGTCGCGTTAGGACTTGGCCGGCGTGGCGCCGCCAGACTTGCTGTCTGCTTTGCCGTCGGTCTTGCCGTCGGTCTTGCCGTCTGTCTTGCCTTCCGTTGGGGCGCCGCTCTCGTCGGTCGCCTTCTCGCCGCGCTCGCGGGTGAAGGTGAAGGCGTTCCGCTTCTTGAGGGAATCAAAGGACAGCGCCTCGGCGACCGACTTCATGTACGTGTCGTCGAGCAGCGCGTCGTTGGCCCGCGGATTCGAGACGACCGACTGGAAGTCCTCGATCGTGAGCGGGAAGCGGTCGGTGATGCGCACGACGGCCATGACGAGCTTGCCGTCGAGCGGGACCACGTAGGTCCGGTCCGCCTCGGGCACCTCGCTCAGAGGCTTGTCGATCGGGAGCGACGCCGAGAGCCGAACGACTTCCTTGACCGCGTTGGGATCGTTGATGCTCGCCAGCGACGGCGCCATGCGGAACCCGTACGCGAGCATCTGCGGGTTGCTTTCCGCCACGCGCGATGCGAACTCGACCTTGGACTTGTACTGCTCGGCGACCGTTCGCACGCCGCTCGTCTTGGCGGTGGCGAGGATCTCGGCCTGGGCGGCCTTGAGCGCCGCGTAGCGATCCTCGGCCTTCACGTCGATGGCCAGCGACGGACCCGCCTCCTCGATCGTCTTCGGGGCGCGGGAGACGTCGATGTCGCCGATGCGGAAGAAGTAGACGCTTCCGTTGGTGCCGGTGAGCGGGGGACCGATCACGTCCTTCTGGACCGGCGTCGTGTCGTTGCCCTTGCCGAGCTCCCTGGCCCGCTCGACGAGCTGGCTGAACTGGATGGGCGTCGGTCCGAACTTGGTGGTCGACGCGGTGCCGATGCCGGTGAGCGTCTTCATGTCGCTGACCGGAGTCCACGTGTTGCCGGTCGACATGGACACGGGCTGGGCGATCTTGAACTCGTCGACGATCTGCGAGGAGAGCGACTGGAAGCTCGTGCGCCGCGACGCCCAGTCCTCCGGGAGCTTCACGTACGCGCCGTCCTTGGCGAGCCCGCGCACGGCAAGGGCCACCTGGTCGGCGGTGAACTTCGTGATCTGGTTCATGCGCTCGGTGACGAGCTCGTCGATGACCTTCTGCCGGACGGTCGCCTCATACGCGGGGAACGCCGTGAGCGGATCCCCGGTGAGGGCGTCGGCGCCGTACTTCGCGGGGTTCTCCGCGAACTTCTTCTTCAGGGTGAGGGAGTCGAGGGCCCCGGTCGCCTCGACCGACGCGCGGACGCTGGCCAGCGGAATCTCGATCCACTCCACCTGCACGCGGTCCGGCAGCCGGTAGCCGAAGCCGGAGTCGCCTTCGCCCGGCTTCTTCTCGCCGTACTTGGCGAGCTGGGCCTGAAGTTCCTCGGTGGTCGGCTCGGGCACTTCGGGAATCGTGAGCGTGCGGGCGTCGAGGGCGACGACGTCGCAGGCCACCGCATCGAGCTTCGCCGCAGCGGTCGACTTGAGCCGCGTGTCGGAGAAACGGGGCATCGTCTGGTACAGGCTGATGAGCCGGTGGACGCCGTTGACCTTGGCGAGGGTGTTCTCGACGAAGCGACTGTCGCGGCCGCAGCGCATCATCAGACGCTGGATGAGGCCGTTGGCGTCGATGGTCGCCTTGCCCTGCGCCTGTGCGGCCGCCATCATCGCGATCTCCTCGGCCCGCATGCGGCCGTCGGCGCCGCCGCCGACCAGGCCCGCGGCCATCGCCTCGTGGCTCAGGAGGAACCAGTGGGCCGGCTCCTTCGTCGCGCCGAGCGAGTTCAGCACCGAATCGCCGAGGAAGTCGACGATCTCGAGCTCCGCCTGCAGATCCACGAGCTCGCGTTGGGTGATCTTGGTGTGGCTCGTCCCGTAGGTGGCCCAGGAGGCGCCGGCGCTTGCCGCCTTCTGGCTGAGATTCGACAGCGCGCCGCCGAGCGCCCAGCTCACCAGAAGGAGGGTGCCGCCGACGGCCATGATCGTGCGATTGTGGGTTCGGAGATGGCGGAGCATCGAATCGGTCTCAAGCCCTCGCCTGCGTCGAGGGAGGGCAGGGGAAAAAAAGCACCGGCGACGGTCGCCTTCGTGAAGACTGCCGCCGCCGGTGGGTGATTGGCCCCCAAGCTGGGAACCACGGGCGTCGAAGGCCGCGTGCTTCCCATCCCGACGCCGTGGCGGTGTCGGGAGGGCGATCGAATTAGCGATAGAACTCGACGATGAGGTTGGTGTTCACGTCGAAGGGGATCTGATCCGAGGTCGGCTTGGCGACGACCTTGATCGAGAGCTCCGCCGGGTTCACCTGGATCCAACCCGGCGTCACGTGGCCCGAGAGGGATTCCATCTGCTCGCGACCGAGCTTGTGCACGCGCTCGCGGAGGGTGATCGTGTCGCCCACCTCGACGCCGTAGCTCGGACGGTCAAGCTTGCGGCCGTTCACGAGCACGTGGCCGTGGACGGTGAGCTGACGAGCGCCCCAGATCGTGCGGGCGAAGCCGGCGCGACGGAGGACGTTGTCGAGCCGCGACTCGAGAAGCTGCATGAGCACCTCGCCGGTGTTGCCCGGACGGCGGCCCGCTTCCGCAAGGTAGTTGCGGAACTGCTTCTCAAGCACGTTGTAGTGATAGCGAAGCTTCTGCTTCTCGTTCTTGCGGATGCCGTAGTCCTTGAGACGACGGCCGCGGAAGCCGTGCATGCCGGGGACGGTGAGCTGCCGCTTGGCGGTGTGCTTCGGGGTGTCCGCGATCGGAACGCCGACCTTGCGGGAGAGCTTCACCTTCGGACCGAGGTAACGAGCCATCGCAATCCTTCTCTTGACGGATCCTCGCTCCACTCGATCGAAGCGGCATCAGGCCACTCGGCGAGGGAGCGATCCCAGCGTCTCCGACGTCGCGAGCGGTCCAGTCCGTTGAGGAAGGGACGCGCGGGCCTCGGTCGGAAGCGGGTCAAAAACGCGTTGGAAACCACAATTCCGGGCGGGACGCCCGACCGGAGGATCGGGAAGTAGACCAAAGCGAAGGGGCTTCGTCAAGGAAGCAGGTCAGGCTGCGCGGAGGTTCAGGCCGTCGCGATCGTCGGGGGTGACGCCGAGGCCGGGTCCGTTGACGGGGAGGGGAATGCCCAAGTCCTCGGCGATGCCGACCAGCGCGACGCGGGTGGCGTGCATGAAGGTGCCCGCGGGGGCGTCGGGGAGGAGGGCTCCTAGGGTCCGCAGGGCCGGCACCAGTGCGGTCGGGCCGACGCCGCAGGTGGCGTGGGTGCCATCGCGGGTGGCCTCGCAGACCGCGGCGGTGGTGTCCGCGCCGACCCGGATCCCCTGTTCCCAGGCGGTGAGGCCGGAGACGACGGCGGCGATGATTCGGAGGCAGAGGCTGCGGCGGGCGGATTCGCTGCTGGCGACCGCAAACGCAGTCAGCATGTCGTCCTGACGGAGGGCCACAACGGCCCTGAGGAGGTCGAGGCGCGGAGTGGTGACGGGACAGGCGCCGAGCATGGCCCCGGCGGTCTCAACATCGCCGTCGAGCAGGCGAAGGGTCGCCAGACGGTCGATCACGGCCGGCTCGGCTCCGAGATTCTGCGGAAGAAGTCGCTCAAGGTGCTTGGCCCGAGCGAGATCGCCGGCATCGAGGGCCTCGTCGATGCGATCGAGGGTCTCGACGGCAATGCCGTTTTCCAGGGCGTCAAGGGGCTCACGAAGATCCGGCATCGCGTCGTTGGAGCGGGGATTGCGTTGCATTCGGCGGGTCCCTGAATGGGGCTTCAAAGCCAGCAGCGTTCGGGTGTACGAGATGGCGATCGCAGACATGGGGCCTCCCGGTGACGGGTGAAGTGGCCCCTCCGACGGTGGATATCGGGTGGAACGCGGACCCACTCCATCGAAGGTGCGGAGTCCGAGAACGGATGTTCGGCGGGCACGCGATCGCCCGCCGTCCCCCCGCCCCCGCTCCGGCCCGATCGAGTTCGCGACGTCAGTAGGCCCGACGATCGGTCCCGCGTCGCCAGTTCAGGTACGCGGTGTTCAGCACGCGCGAGCCGCCGGGGGTCGGATAGTCGCCCGTGAAGTACCAGTCGCCGCTGTGCTCGGGCATCGCGGCCCGGAGTCCCTCGACGGTCTGGTAGACGACTTCGATCGATCCGCTCCAGCCCGATTCCTCGAGGCGGCGGCTTCGGATGAGTTGGGCGACCTTCGCCGACAGCTCGTCGAGCGTGAAGCGGTCGTAGATCAGCCGAACGTGATTGCGCATCCGCTCGGGCGGAAGGTCCTGCTGCTGGAGGCAAAGCCGCTCGACCTCGTCGAGGAGCGACTCCTCCTTGCGGTCCCGCAGGAGGGCGACCGCCGCCTCGAAGGCGATGAACCGCCCGAGCTGGCTCATGTCGATGCCATAGCAGTCCGGATACATGATCGGCGGCGAGCTGCTGGCGACGATGATCCGCTTCGGCCGCAGCCTGGCGAGCATCGTGATGATCGACTCGCGAAGCGTCGTGCCGCGCACGATCGAGTCGTCGATCACGACGAGCGAGTCGTTCGGCCCCACCGTCCCGCGGGTGATGTCATAGACGTGATTCACCAGCGAATTGCGGGCGGAATCGTGGGTGATGAAGGTCCGCAGCCGCTGGTCCTTGTGGGCGACCTTCTCGCCGCGCGGCCGCGTCGCGAGGACCGCGCGGATCGAGGCGAGCGTCGCCTCGCCCCTGGCCGCGAGCTCGGCGATGCTCTTCGCCTGCCGCTCGCGCTCGAGCCGGTCGAGCTCCTCGAGCAGGCCGAAATAAGCCGTTTCGCTGGTATTCGGAATGAAGCCGAAGACCGCGTCGTGCACGTCGCCGCCGAGCGACGTGACGATGCGCGCGGCGAGGTTGCGGCCGAGGGCCTTCCGCTCGCGGTAGATGTCCCGGTCGTTGCCGCGGCTGAAGTAGATGCGCTCGAAGGTGCACTGGCGGATCGGCAGCGGATCGACGAATCGCTCGCGAACCACGGCGTCCTGCCGCGCGGCGAAGCCCGAGCGCAGCGCCAGGATGTGGCCGGGCTCCAGCGGCTTCACGTCGTCGGGCTCGGCGTCGAAGACGGTGACGAGCGCCGCCCGCTCGCTCGCGACCGCGACGCACTCGTCGCTCTCAAAGACGAACGCCGGCCGGATGCCAGCAGGATCGCGGCAGACGAAGGCGTCGCCGTTGCCGATGAGTCCGGCGAAGACGTAGCCGCCGTCGAAGGCCGCAGCGGCCCGGCGCAGGACGCGCGGCACATTCAGGTTGGCGCTGACCTGATCCCAGAGCTCGCGGCCCTCGAGCGAGGTGAAGGAGCCGGGCCCCATCTGCTCCGCGAGCAGATCGTGCTCGCGATCGAGGAAGTAGCCGATCTTCTCGATCGCCACCTGGGTGTCGCTCTCGCCCACGGGATGAAGCCCGTACTCGACGAGCTTGGCGAAGAGCTGGGCGCTGTTGGTGAGGTTGAAGTTTCCGGCAAGCGCGACCGTCCGGCTCGCCGCGGTGTTGTGCCGCACATAGGGATGGCAGAGGGCCGTCGCCCGGCCGCTGTGCGTGCCGTAGCGGAGGTGTCCGATCATCACCTCGCCGAGGAAGGGAATGCGGCGCTTCAGCTCGAGCTCGTCGAGGCCGTCGAGATCGCGGGCCGAGAGGGCCTCGACCGGCGCGAAGGCCCCGTCGAAGAGCCGTTCGATCGCGTTCCGCTTCGCCGTCCGCTCGCGGACGAGAAACTGCTCGCCGGGGGGCATGTCGAACTTCACCGACGCGATGCCCGCGCCGTCCTGGCCGCGGTTGTGCTGCTTCTCCATCAGGAGAAAGAGCCGCCGCAGCCCCCACAGCGGATCCCCGGTCGTCGCGCGGAACCACGCGATCGGTTTCTTGAGCCTGACCAGCGCCAGCCCGCATTCGTGCTTGATGGGATCGCTCATCGAGAGGTCGCGCCGCTTCCGTGCTGTTCGTGGCGAGGGGGAGAGGGAAGGGTAGGGCGGATTGGGGGCGTTGCCAATGGGGGTCGCTTGGGTGACGATCCCTCTCCCGATGCCTCCCGAAGAAGCGCCCGATCCACGAGACGAAGGGGGACGTTCGCTCGCCGTGCGCGAGATGGCGTGGACGGCGCTGTTGGGCCGGTGGATCGAGTTCGCGAAGGCCAGCGTCGCGTTGCCCGACGACGGCGAGGGGGGCCGCTGGAAGCGGTCCGTGGTCCCATTCATCGAGCTGCAGGCGACGGTGTGGGCCCTGCGCGAGCTTGACCGGATCGACCCTCGCGATCGCTCGGTGGCCCGCGATCGCGCCGAGGCGACCGTGCGGCGGGCCAACGCGACCCTGACGTCGGTGTGGGGACGCCACCCGATGCCGGGAGGAATCCTCGAGCTGCAGGATGACGCGACGGTCGCGCTGCGCGAGGCGATCTATGCCGGCCTCGTCGAGATCGTCTGGGAGGGCGAGGGAGCGTACGAGGTGCCACAGGTCGACACCGGACCGGTGGTCGGCACCCTCGCGCTGATGCCGCCCGGTTCGCTCGCGATGCCCAACGAGCCGATCGGCTGGTTCACCGAGCGCGACCCCGTGACGCTCCCCGGCTGCGCGCATCGGCCGACGGGGCGGCCGACCCAGGTCTACCGCGAGCTCGACGACGGAGGTCGGTTCGTGCGCGACGTCGTGGCGCCGCTCGAGGGCGACATTCCCCCGGGACTGCCGATGCTCGTGGCCATCTCGATCGCGGGCACGCCGGTGCGGGGTTTCGCCCATCCCGCGGAAGAGTGGCGCGCGCTGCAGCGCGGCGCGATGGACGGCCGATCGGCGATCCCCGTCGAGCGCGTCTAACGCGACGCCCGGCCGTGCCCGGCGCGCGCCCCGTTAGGTGACGTCGAAGAGCGACGCGGCGACACCGGGCGAGCGCGGCGCCCGCTGGCGCGGGCGGGCGACGACGGTCCGCGCCGGGCGGAACTGGTCGGAGACGACGAGCCGGTCGCAGAGATGTCCGGCCCGCTCGCGCCACACCGTTTCGACGATGTCCGGCCGGTTGCACTGGAGGGAGAGGTGCAGGAGGACAATCGCCTGCAGCTCGCTCGAACCGGCGATCTCGAGCGCCGCGGCCACGCTCTCGTCGTTGCTCAGGTGACCCTTGCCGCCCATGACGCGCTCCTTGAGGAAGCGGGGGCGGTCGCTGGTGCGCTCGAGCTCCTCGTCGTAGTTGCTCTCGAGGGCGAGGACGTCGACGTCGCGGAAGTGGTCGAGCAGGGCCCGCGGCACGCGGCCGAGATCGGTCGCGTAGCCGAGCCTGGTCACGCCGACGTCGCATCGGCGCTCGATGAGAAATGCCGTGGAGCCGCGCTCGTCGTGCGGCGTCCGGCAGGAGAAGAGGGCGAGGCCGTCGCCGAGGTCGCACCAGTCGTCGAAGGGGACGATGTGGTCGGCCGGCACGCCGCAGCGGATCGCCTCGCGCAGGTGCTCGCGGTGGACGCGCACCCGGATGCCGTGGCGGGCGATGGGGCGCCGCCACGTCTCCCGCCAGTGGTCGGCGTCGAGATGGGTGAGCAGCAGGTCGGTGGCCTCGTCGGGCATCCGCCGCAGCGCCGCGAACATCCGCTCGCGCGTCGCCTTGGGCGAGAGTCCGGCGTCGATGAGAATGAGCCGCCCACCCGCCACGACGGCGCTGGCGTTTCCCTGGGAGCCGCTGGCAAGGACGGTCAGCTCGAGCACGTCATTCTCCGAGCGGCTCGTCGGCCGATGCGCCGCGCTTCAGTGCCATGATCGCATGCCGCACCCGGCCGACGCGATCGACGATCGGCCGCTTGCTGGCGAGGATGAAGTCGATGATCTCCTTCACCTCGGGCACGTGCTCGCGCTCGCGGAGCCGGTGCACGTTCTGCTTCGGCGAGGCGCCTTCCGCGTAGAGCGTCCGGAAGGCCCATCGAAGGTGATCGATGGTCATCCGCGAGAATCCCGCCCGCCGCAGCCCGACGGTATTGAGCCCCGGCGTCATGTTGAGGTCGCTGAGCATGAAGAACGGCGGCACGTCGCAGGTCGAGCCGCTGGCGCCCGAGAGCATCACGTTGCGTCCGATGCGGACGAACTGGTGGATCATCGTGGCGCCGCCGATGATCACCCGATCGGCGATGTGCACGTGCCCGGCGAGGCACACCGCGTTGGCGACGATGTTGTTGTTGCCCACCATGCAGTCGTGGCCGGCGTGGCTGCTGGCCATCCAGTAGTTCTCGCTGCCGATCGTCGTCGGCCTGTCCTTCGTCGCCCGATGGATGGTGACGTGCTCGCGAAAGGTGTTTCCGTCGCCGATGACCAGCCCCGCGCCGTCGGTGAAGGGCGTGAAGCTCAGGTCCTGCGGCGCGAAGCCCAGGCAGACGCCGGGATAGCAGACGTTCCTCGCGCCCATCCAGAGCGGCCCGTTGAGGTGCACCGACGCGACGAGGGTCGTCCCGGGACCGATGCGGATCTTCCCGTTCAGGATGCAGAAGGGACCGACAACCACGTCATCGGCGAGCTGCACGTCGCCGTCAATGATCGCGGTGGGGTGGATGTGGGGCATGAGCGGATTCTACAGGGACCGATCCTCGGTCCGAACCGGAGCGGAACGTACGATTCCCCTCCGCATGCACGCCGCCACCGAGGTCATCGCGAACAGCCGACTCATCGAGGTCCGTGACCTCGGCCGCATCAGCTACGCCGACGGGCTTGCGATCCAGCGCGGCACGCACGCCGAGGTGCTGGCCCGGCGTGACCGCGCCGAGGACGCGCCGATGCCGATCTACCTGCTCGAGCACGACCCGCCGGTGATCACGGTGAGCCGCCGCCCGGGCGTCGCCGATCACCTCGTCGCGACGCCGGAGTTGCTTGCCCAGCACGGCGTCACCGTTGCCGAGACCGATCGCGGCGGCGACATCACCTATCACGGACCGGGGCAGCTGGTCGCGTATCCGATTCTCGACCTCAACCGCCTTGGCTTTCGCGTGCATGGCTACATGCGCTGGCTGGAGCAGGTCGTGATCGACGCGATCGCGGGCTATGGCGTCGTCGGACATCGCGATGCTTGCGCGACGGGCGTGTGGGTCGGCGGGGAGGGCGGCGCGGCGGACGGTGGCGCGACCTGCGAGGCTGGCCACGCGAGCGCCCGCGGCGGACGGAAGATCTGTGCGATGGGCGTGCGGATTTCGCGATGGGTGTCGATGCACGGGCTGGCCCTCAACGTCACGACCGACATGCGTCACTTCGGCCTCATCGTCCCCTGCGGACTGGTCGGGCGACCGGTGACGTCGCTGGCCCTCGAGTGTTCGTCGCCGCCGACGATGCGGGAGGTGAAGCGGCGCATCGCCCAGACGTTCCTCGACGCCGCCGAGGTCGCGGCGCGAACTCCCCCGGGAGGCGACTGATCCCGAACGGTGGGGGCGGCAGGCTTCGGGGCGGGACGGCCTTCCGACGCGACGACCTGCCGTATCCTGTGGCCATGCGCACCGCAGACCGCCTCATCGTCGTCACGTCGCTCGTCGTTGCCGTCGCCTCGCTCGCCCTCCACTTCGTGCCCTCGTCGAGCGCGTACGCGTTGCCGTCGCCCTCGCCGTTCGCGCCCAGCGGCAACGATCTGGGCCCGGCCGATGCCCTCGTGCTCAACGAGCAGAAGTCCTCCGGCAAGGAGGCGGCGCCGGTGCGGCTCCGCGTCGAGGAGCAGCGGCTCACCTGGGATGACCGCTCGACCTCGAAGGCGTGGTCGATCGGGGCGGTGCACGTCGACAAGGCGATGAAGGCCATCCTGAACGGCAGCGCGTACGCGGAGAAGCGCCACGAGCTCGAGGAGATGGCGAAGAAGCAGGACGCCGAGTTCAACGCACGCGTCGAGGAGCTCCGCAAGAAGTACGCCAACGTCGGGCCGCAGAGCCCCGAGGCGCCGAAGGCCCAGGCCGAGAGCCAGGCGCTCTTCCAGGAATATGACCAGTGGCGGCAGGGCTCGATGAAGATCCAGGAGAAGCTCTTCGCGGAGCAGATCGAGGCCGCCTATCGCGAGCTGACCGCGGCCGTCGAGTCGGTCGCCGACAAGGAGAAGATCGACATCGTCATTCGGTTCGCCCCGACCGCGCTGCCCTTCGAGACCGACTCCCTTGCCGGCTCGCGCGAGCAGGTGATCTCGCGGACGTTCCTCAAGTATCCGGAGACGATCGACATCACCGCCGAGGTGCTCAAGGCCCTGAACGTGACCGCGGGCTGAGCGACCGACGCTACGGGAGGTGGGATCCGGGGCGGAGCCTCACGATGGTGAGGTGGTGATGGCGTGGGCTGAGAGACGAGCCTGAGCGAGTGCGAAACGTGAGTTCGCGGGCAGGCGCGTCGGTGCCGCCCTCGGCGATTCCATGCATGGAATCGCGTCACAATCCGTTCAGATCGCGACGACGCGGATCGGTCGGCTCCGTTGAACCATGGGGAGCTCGTCGTGAGCCGTTCCCGTCCGACCCGTCCACCCGTTGGAGACCTTCATGTCGCTTGCTATCGCTGTTGTCGCCGCCCTCTTGGCTGCAGGCCCTCTGCCCGCAACCGCCAGCCTGCAGACCTCGGCGGCCGAACCGCCGCCGAGCCAGGCCGCTCCGGCCGTCAACTCGCTCCGATTCTCCCCAGAGACCCTCGACCTGGGCGAGATGATCTCTGGCACGCCCAAGTCCGGCTCCCTGACCGTCACGAACGTCACCAAGAGTCCGATCACCATCGCCAGCATCAAGGGTGCCTGCGGCTGCACGACCGTGTCCGCTCCGCCCACGGAGCCGATTCCCGCAGGCGGCTCCTTCACCGTGCAGATCACCGTCGACCCCGGTGCGAAGACCGGGATCGATCTGGCGAAGGCCGTGCATTTCCAGATCGCCGGCGTGGGTGTCCAGACCATGACGGTGAAGGGCCACGTGAAGACCGTCGTGCGCGTCTCGCCCGATGTCCTCGACGCGTCGCAGACGCCGGAGGGCGCCGATGCGATCGTCACGCTCGAGAGCGTCGATAAGGCGCCCTTCACGATCACCGGCGCTGAGCCGAGTTCCTTCGTCCAATTGCCTCATGGGTCGAGTGCCGAGCAGCGCATCTCGATCGACTGGAAGAAGTGGGTCGAGGCCGGCCGTCCGGCGAAGCTGACGCTCACCACCGACAAGCCCGACGCGCGAACGCTCGTGGTGCCGATCAAGGCCGCACCTGCGGTCGTTCTCTTCCGAATGCCCGCGTCCGTCGGTGAGGGAGACGCAAAGGCATCCGTCGAAGCCGCACAGGATTCGGTGATCTTCGCGATCGACGAGAAGCTCTCACACGAGGGTCGCTCGACCGAATTCAGGCTCAAGATCCACCGCGAGACGGGAATGCTCTTCGTCCACGGCACCGATCGGGACGTCGCAACGGTCCGCGCTGCCGTGAAGGCGTTGCCATCGAGCGCGGGCGTGCGCGAGTCGACGAACTGAGCGCTGTCCGCGGATTGCCGAACAGAGTCGCACTCCGTTCGTAGGGCCGCGGTTCATCGAACGTCTGCATGACAAACCCCGCAGCACAACTCGTAGGCACGGCTCCCGCCGACAGCCACGCCGCACCGACCACCGCAGCGTCTCTCTGCACGCCAGAGAACGCCAACGAGTCGGTGCGCGCGTTGACCCATGCGATGGTCAGTGGCGAGCGAGATGCCTACGTCCGGCTGTTCGAGCTGCGGTGTGCGTTTGTCGAGCGTGAGGCGTCACGCCAATTCCGCCGGCGGCTGGCGCGCTACCGGGATCTCGCAGAGGACGCGGTGCAGGAGACGTGGCTGCGAGTCGCTCGCGCTCCGCGGCGGTGCGAGTCCGAATCCAAACTCGACGCCTGGCTGCAGCGGATTGTGGCGACCTCGGTGGTCGACCTGCTGCGAAGCGAGCTCTCGCGGCAGATCCGCGAGGAGACGGTGGCCCGCACCCGTGAGGAGGCGCAGGAGTTCGTCTTCGACGTCGAACTGCTCGAATCCACCCGACACGAGTTGCGCCAGCTCAGCGTCCTTTCCGGCGAGGAGCGATCGATCCTCGAGCTACGGGCCCGAACCAGCGCGACACTCGCGCAATTGGGCCGCATGGTCGGTCTCGGGAAGGCGGGTGTCGACAGCCGTCTGCGCCGCGCAGCCGCTCAAGCTCGTCAAGCGATGGAAGGAGTGACATCGTGATGGACCTGCCCACCAGCCAGCAAGCCGTTCTTGAACGCGGACTTGCGGAGTTTGATCGAACGGTTCGCCGCCGTCATACGCGCCGCCGAGTCATCCGCATCGCCTTGTCGAGTATGGCAGTGGTGACAATCGCTCTCATCGCGATGCGATTCGCCGCACCGCCGCGCGGCCCTCGTGGCCCAATGCTGATCGTGGGAAGGTCGCTCCCCTCGTACGTGGAGGTCATCCGCGATGACGACCACCTCACCGCGGAACTCGAACTTGCCAGCGCGTGCGAGCGGATCGGCCGATCCGCCGGCCGGATCTACGTCGTTGAGTGCGCACACACCCGCGGGATCGGAGACGGACGGTAGCCGCGGGTGGAGAAACGACCGACGACTGCCGGGCGAGGCGACGTCAGCCGCGATGGCTGGGTGGCCGGCGGGAATCTCGCTGAGGTACCGGGCGCTTGGACCCCATGACCTCATGCCGTGACGACGACGTGAAGCCGTGACCCCCGTGACGCACCGACACCATCTCTTGGCGTGGGCGGGGACGGACAACCGTCGGAGGCCGAAGCGACGAATTCTCGCTTCGGGGACCCGGTCTCAGTCGCCCTGCTCCAGCACCGCCATGAAGGCCTCCTGCGGAATGGTGACGCTGCCGATCGTCTTCATCCGCTTCTTGCCTTCCTTCTGCTTCTCGAGGAGCTTGCGCTTGCGGCTGACGTCGCCGCCGTAGCACTTTGCGGTGACGTTCTTGCGGAGAGCCTTGATGGACTCGCGGGCGATGATCTTGCCGCCGATGGCCGCCTGGATCGGGATCTCGAACTGGTGGCGGTCGATCTGAGCCTTCAGCTTCTGAAGGATGCTTCGGCTCCGCTGCTCGGCATTGTGGCGGTGGCAGATGAGGCACAAGGCCTCGACCGGCTCGCCGTTGACGAGGATCGCGACCTTCACGAGGTTGTCCTCGCGATACTCCTTGATCTCGTAATCCATCGTGCCGTATCCGCGGGTGATCGACTTCAGCTTGTCGTAGAAGTCGTAGATGATCTCGGCCAGCGGCAACTCGTATTCGAGCATCTGGCGATCGTCGGACACGAACTTCTGCCCCTTGAAGATCCCGCGGCGGGTGTCGCAGAGCTTCATGAGTTCGCCGATGTTGATCGTCGGGCAGATGATCTCGATCTTGACGATCGGCTCGCGGATCGCCTTCACCTTGGAAAGGTCGGGCAGGTCCGCGGGATTGTGGATCTCGACCGTCGTGCCGTCGTTGAGGTCGACCAGGTAGCTCACCGTCGGCGCGGTCTGGACGATCTCGACATCACCCTCGCGCTCGAGGCGCTCCTGGATGATGTCCATGTGCAGCAGTCCGAGGAAGCCGCAGCGGAAACCGAAGCCAAGGGCTTCGCTATGCTCGGTCTCGAAGGTGAAGCTGGCGTCGTTGAGGTGGAGCTTCTCGATCGCCTCGCGCAGGGCCTCGAAGTCGCCTTTCTTTCCGCTGGAGCCGTCGGCGCCGGCGCTCGCGGGGTAGAAGTCGCAGAAGACCATCTGCTTCGGCTCCTGATAGCCGTGCAGCGGTTCGTCGGCGAGGTCATTCTCGTGGGTGATGGTGTCGCCGACGCGCACGTCCCCCAGGCTGCGGATCGCCGCAACCATGTAACCGACCTCCGACGTGTCGAGGTGATCGACCTTCGTCGGGAAGGGGGTGTAGCGGCCGAGCTCCGTCACCTGGAACGTCCGTCCGGTACCCATCATTCGGATCTTGTCGCCGACCTTGATCTTGCCGTCGAAGACGCGGAAGTAGACGACGACGCCGCGGTAGTCGTCGTAGTGGCTGTCAAAGATCAGCGCCCGGAGCTTGGTCGTGATGGCCTTTCGAGGCGCCGGAAGGCGATCGCAAATCGCGCCGAGCAGCTCCTTGATCCCCTGACCGGTCTTCGCGCTCACCAGGATGCAATCCTCGGCCCGCAGACCGAGCACGCTTTCGATCTCCATCGCCACCCGCTCCGAGTTGGCCGCGGGAAGGTCGATCTTGTTGATCACCGGAATGAGCTCGAGGTTGTTCGCCACCGCCAGATAGGCGTTCGCGACCGTCTGGGCCTGCACGCCCTGCGTCGAGTCAACGACCAGGATCGCTCCCTCGCACGCCGTCAGGGCCCGCGAAACCTCGTAGGCGAAGTCGACGTGGCCTGGCGTATCGATGAAGTTGAGCTGGTAGATCTCGCCGTTGTGCTTGTGATAGACCGTGACCGCACTCGCCTTGATGGTGATGCCGCGCTCCCGCTCCAGGTCCATCGAATCGAGCAGCTGGGCCTTGGCCTCGCGCTCGCTCACCGCGTTGGTGGCCTGCAAGAGGCGATCGGCGAGCGTGCTCTTGCCGTGGTCGATGTGGGCGATGATGGAGAAGTTGCGGACAGGCATTCGGTCGATCTCGTGGCCTTCGCCACGCGCTGCTGGGGGAATGACCCGGGGATGAGAGCCCCGCAGTGAGTTCCGCATCATACTGGCCCCGGCGGTGCACTTGCGCACGGCCTCTCCCTGGCCTGCCCCGATCGGTTCTCCTAACCGGTCCAAGCCGGGGAACCCGGGGTGATCCGCGGCTTTGCAGGGTGTTTCGGGACCGGCCGGTCAAGTGGGCCGGTCGAGTGGTCCGGTCGAGTGGGCCAGTCGAGTGGGCCAGTCGAGTGGGCCAGTCGAGTGGGCCAGTCGAGTGGGCCAGTCGATTGGGCGACTCGGTCGGGCCACGCGGTGGGGCAGTCGATCAGGCGAGTCAATCGGGCCGCTCGATCCCGGCCGGCCCTCGCCGGCCACGTGGGCTCGCGATACGCCCCCGGTCGCCTTGTCGTGTCCTCACCCGCAGCCAGAGGTTGCGCTCCGTGATGGGGCTCGAGCGACGCGCTACGGGCGCTTCTGCTCCCTTTCAGACTGATCGTCCATCGGCTTCCTGTGGGCGATCCTCATCCGTTCCCCACGGCGGTCCTGTGGGGCAGGCGCTCGCTCGGGCCGCCGCCAGCGCTCCGTCACACGATGGTTGCCCCTCCGCTTCGGCGCCCGCCCCACGGCCTGCGCCCCAGCGGTCCCTCGCCGACTCGCCGCCGTGGCCGCGATGCGTCGAGGCCGCATTCCCTCCGCATCGACACCGCCCGCTCCGACGAAGGACCGCCCGCGCTCCGCGCTCGGAACCGATTTCCTCGTGACGCACTGCGCCCCGCGTCGCGCGAACTCCGAGATGACTCCGCTTCGGCCGACCTACGAACTCTCATTGCCGCACTCCGGACAGCGCGTCGGTCCCGGGCCATCACCGGTCCGGCCCAACAGGTGTCCGCAGCGCACGCACACCGGTGTCCCGCCTTCGCGAATCGCCCGTCGAACGAAGGGCGCATAGCTCACGATCAGCGCATGCGAGAACGCCACATGCTGAAGCAGCAGGAAGCCGAGAAACGTCGCCGCCGCCGTCACCAGTCCCGTCGTACTTCGCGTCAGGAACGGGTTGTTGTCGTCGAGGAATCCAAGCAGCCACCACGTTCCCACGAGGACGAACACCGGCCAGAGGCTCGCCGCCACAAACCCGACGATCGCCCGCGGCGATCGCAGCATCAGCATGTTCGCTCGCCAGTGCATCGCCGTCGCCGCTCGAAACGAGGGGCGATAGGCCGCATCGTGAAACCGGGGCCACCATTGAAACGCATCCATGCGATGCACGATCCTCGGCGTCCGTCGATGGCGTTCGCTCGTTCCGCGCGGCCGTCTGCTTCGGGCCGCAACTCGTCGATCAACCGGTCGGACGCTGCGTCTCGCGCTTTTCCGCCGTGCCCTCGCCCCGACCCGGTCCAACCGTCGGCCGCTGCACGATGCGATCCAGCGGTCCCTCGACCGACAGCAGCCGCAGGAACGTCAGCGGCTCTCGGTCCGCATCCTTGCCCTCGCCGTGGTCACCCTTCGCGTCGGTCGCGCCCCGTTGCGGGGCTTCCGCTCGCGCCTCCGGCTCGAGCAGCATCGCTGTCACCGACGGCGAATCAGGCAGCAGCTCGACCTTGCCGTCGCGCAATCGCCACTCGCCCTTGTGACTCGAAATCACCACCGGCTGTCCCTCGCCCGCGCTCTTCGGCGCCACATAGTGGTAGCGCATCGTCGGCTGCAGGTCGAGACTCCCGCCCTGACCCGACCAGAGCCCGATGAAGAGATCCTCCGGCGCCATCGGGGCACCGTCGATGAAGTTCATCGGCCTGAACTTCCGCACCGTGATGGCGACGCTGTCGTCGATGATCGACAGCGGCACGCGGGTCTGCTCTTCCTTCCGCATCGTGTAGGGCTCGAGCCAGAACGCGGCGTGGTTCTGCCGATGCCAGCGGCCCACTTCCATCGGCTTGCGGTACTGGTTCTGCGATTCGTAGAGCCGATAGGCTCCATCCGGCGCGACCTCGAGCATCTGCGTGCCGTTGCTCCACCAGCCGACGATCGGGAAGGGCTTCTCCGGATCAAGGCTCACCGTCGGGACCACCCGCTGCGCCGGCGGCGCACTCCGCGGCGACTCCGTTTGGGCGGGTGCGGTCTGCATGCTGACCTGCGACGCGAGTGTGACGAGGACGAGCGCAACGGTGTTCATGCGTGGACTCCAGCACGCCAGCCAGGTGAGCGGCCCGAGCGGCCTCGGGGACGGCCGCCATCGTAGGGTGCGAGGGCGGCGAGGGAAGATGGGGAAGGCGAACGCGACCAACTTCCGCTCGATCGAGTCGGGTCGCCGCGACGCAGCCGCGCGGCACCCGCAAGACTCCGCTCGATCCGCTACGCTCCGCACGCCTGTCCGATGGCAGGCCCTCTTCCTGAACGAGGAAGGCGGTGCAAATCCGCCACGAACGCGTCACCGTGATCCCGCGAGCTCCAGCTCCGCCGGTCAGTCGGGTCGACGTTCGGGAACGAGGTTCGTCGGCTTCCCCGCGTGCTGGCTCCGGTCGGCGGGAGGTTCGCGCGAAGCTCCGGGAGAGCCTCCCGGTCGAGCGACTCCGGCGCCTGCGCGGCCGAACGCTCGTGCGGCATCGTGCGTCACGTTCCCACCGCCCGCGGACCGCTTCCGGCGCGGGGCGTCTCTCGGGAATGGTCGGCGCGGATCCGACCGCATGACGGAGCCTCTTCCATGTCCAGCATCGCCTCATCGCTCGGCGCCACCGCCGCGGCACTTCTTCTCGCCGGCGCCGCCCAGGCCGGGCTCGTCGCCAGCTACGAGCTCGGCGCCGGTGCCTCGACCTCCTCCCTGCAGTTCGATTTCGAGAACGGCAACAGCTATCTCTACACCATCCACTGGGATGGCCCGACGACGGGCCGCGACCTCTTTGACATCGTCGGCGCCGCCCAGCCCGACCTCTTCGCCGCCGACATCGTGACCTTCCCCTTCGGCGACGCGCTCTACGGGCTCGCGATCGGCGCCGACGCCAACGCCGGCTTCGGCACGCCGCCGGCCTACCTCGACTATTGGCACTACTGGCTCCGCGACGGCTCCGCCGATGCCTGGCGTTCCGCGATGGTCGGATTCGCCGATCGCCTCGTTGCCGACGGCTCCTGGGACGGCTGGGTCTTCGGCGGCGACGGCGCCCCGGCCGGCGTTCCGGCGCCTTCCTCGCTTGCGGCAATTGCGGTCGCCGCGTCGGGCCGGCGGCGCCGCCGCACGGCCTAACGCGTCGCTCACTTCGTCAGCGCGGCCATCGCCTCGGCGGCCTTGGTCCGCTCCGCGCGCACGTCGTCGGCCAGGGTCGCGTCGGAGGGGATCAGGACGCCGTCGCGCCGCATGGCCTCGATGAGGGCAATGCCCTCGTCGAACCTGGTCACCGCCATCGTCAGGAACTCCCGGCGCCGTTCGGGGGCGAGATCGCCCCGATCGCCCGCGGCCTGTGCCGTCTCGCCGGCATTCACCACCGCGACGACCACGCCGCGGCGGATCATCGCATTGGCCGGATCGCGCTTCGCCGCCTCCGACCGCAGGGCGATGACCTCGTCGTAGCGGCGCAGCGCATCCTCGTGGTGGCCCCGGGCCAGCTCGAGCTGGGCCAGCTTCATGAGGACATAGCCCAGATCGTTGACGGTCGTCGGATTCCGCGCGTCCGCCTCGAGCAGAGCGCGGGCGATGCCTAACGATTCGTCCAATACGGTATGGGCCTCGTCGTATCGCTCGAGCTCGATCAGGGCCGCGGCCCGCTCGTTCAGGTTCACGGTCAGGCTCCGGCGGACCATCGCGTTCGACGGCTGCTCGGCGACCAGCTCGCGAATGAGGCGGATCGCCTCGCCGGAGTCGGCGAGGGCCTCGTTCGTGCGCTTCGAATTGCGCAGGAGAAACGCCCGCTTGCCGTAGAGGACCGCCATGGCGTCGCGCTGCGAGGCGAGGTCCGGCACCGACGCGAGCGAGACGAGCCCCTCGGAGAGCCGGTCGATCGCGGCGGCGCGGTCGCCCGCCGATTCGCTCAGGGTTGAGGCCCGATCACGGTTGGCCGAGATTTCGCGGAGGATCCTGGCGTCGGTCGGGCTGGCGGTCCGGGCCTCGGTGAGCAGGGCATCGGCCTTGCGCAGCGTCGCCAAACCCTCCGCGGGCGCGCCGCCCATGCCCTGCAGGTATCCGAGCGTGTCGAGGACACGTCCGCAGGAGAGGAGCGCGTCCGCGTCGTTGGGGGCGACGGCGAGATTCTGCTCGCGGAGGGCGATCGCCCGGCGAAGCGACTCCATCGCCTCCTTGGTCCGCCCGAGGTTCGGCATCGTCGGATTGCCCTGGATGTCCGCGACCCGTTCCCACGCACCGGCCAGGTCGGCGCGGAACGCGGCATCATCGCCCGCCTCCTGCTCGAGGCCGGTGAGGTAGCCAAACGCCGTCTCGACGAGCTTCTCCCGCGCCGGCCGGGAACCGGCCAACGGCAGGACCGCGTCGTGGAACTCATAGAGGAACGAGCGGGCAAGCTGACGCGCCTCGTTGAATCGGCGCTCCGCCCGACCGCGCTCGGCATTGGCGACGCGCCACTGCCACCACGCGACGCCGGCCAGCACGCAGACCGCAAGCGCCGCGACGGTGCTCACGGTCGCGATGAGCCGGTAGCGCCGCAGCGTGCGGCTCATGCCGTCCCACGCGCTGTCGCGCCGGGCGCGAATCGGCTCGCCGGCGACGACGGCCCGCAGGTCCGCGGCCAGATCCGCTGCGGAGGCATATCGATGGTCGGGATCCTTCGCCAGGCACGCCAGCACCACCGCGTCGAGATCGCGGCTGATGCCCTTGGCCCGCGAGCTTGGCCGAGCGGGCGGCTGTTCGGTGATCGCCTTGAGCGTCGCCGCGAAGGAGCCATCGACGGGGTAGGGGAATTCGGCCGTCAGCGACTGAAAGAGAATGACGCCGAGGGCGTAGACGTCGCTGCGAATGTCGACCGCATCCGGCGAGCCGGTGGCATGCTCGGGGCTCGCCCACGGGAGGCTTCCGAGGAATTGCCCCGTCACGCTGACCGTCGCGTCGCCGATGCCGCGGTCAAGGGCCCGGGCCAGTCCGAAGTCGACGATGCGAGGCCGACCCTCGCCGTCGATGAGGATGTTGCTCGGCTTGAGGTCGCGGTGGATCACGCCCCGACGATGCGCCGCATGGACTGCGTCGGCGATCGCCGCGCAGAGGCTTGCGGTCGCGGCGGGATCGCCGGGGCTGCCGGCGCCGCGCGCCGCAGCGAGATGACGATCGAGGGCCACGCCCGTCACGAGCTCCATCACGAGGTAGAGCAGTCCGTCGCGAGTCACGCCGCTGTCGAAGATCTTGACGATGCCCGGATGATCGATCGACGCGAGCAGCTCGATCTCGCGCTCGAAACGGCGCCGGGCCGCGGCCGTCGCGAAGCCGCGCTCGACGAGGAGCTTCAGGGCGACGCGCCGCCGCGTCGAGACCTGCGTCGCGAGATAGACGATGCCCTGCCCGCCGCGGGCGAGTTCGTGGAGGATCTCGTAGCCGGGCACGTCGGGTCCGCGCTCGCCGCGCGGCGCCGCCCGCAGCGAATCGAGCAGGACGTCAGGGTCGCTGAACCAGCTCGCGCCCTCGCCCACGCCCACGCCCACGCCCACGCCCATCGAGGTCGGCGAGTCCAATGGCCCGCTCTTCGGTGTCTCGTTCGGATCCCCGTCGATCATGCCGACTCCGATCCGGGACCACCCGGTGCGATCTGCTCGAATGCGCTCAGCCTTCCTCGGCGACCTGCTGGGCGACGAGTTCCCCAAGACGACGAAGGATCCGCGATTTCGCCTGGTAGACCTGATCGACGGTCATCCCGAGCGTCGATGCCGTCTCCTGCACGCCCTTGCCCTCGACCGCATAGCGCTGGAACGCGGCGCGATCGTGCACCGAGTACTCGGCGTCGATGATCCGCATGGCCATCCGCAGGTGATATTGCCGCCATTCGGCCTCCCAGTGCTGGTCGTGCTCCGGGCCGTCGTCGCCGACGACGTCCTCCTGGGTCTCTAGCGGGAGCGTCCCCGACTTCTGACAGGATCGGCGGGCGACCGCACGAACCACGATCGTCTTCAGGTACCCGCGGAATCGTCCCTTCGCCGGGTCGTAGCGGAAGGAGGGCATCGCGCTGACCAGCGCGATCAAGGCGTCCTGCAGCACGTCGTCGGCATCGCTGTCGTTGCAGCCGGCCCGGCGCGCGAATCCTCGAATCAGGTCGCCGTAGCGATCGCAGAACTCCCGCCACGCGGCGCGATCGTCGCCGGCGGAGAGCCGCTCAAGCAGCGTTGCATGCGTTGTCCGGGCCAGCACGGGGGGAATATAGCCCACGCGTGCGCGAATTCGGCCGGTTTCTGTCAGACGATCGAACGCGGATGCCTAGGCCCTGATGGAGGCCCGATGCTCACTCATCGCGGCCCTTGCTCGAGTGGTCTTCTCGGACACGAAGTCCGCAGCGCCGCTCGGGGAGTTGTCCGCTGCGGCGCGGAATTCCAATTCGAAGTGCAGAGGTACCACATGCGATCACTCAACGTCCCCATCTTCATCCTCACTGCCGCGACTGCGGCGTCGGCCCACGCGGGCATCACCTCCACCTGGATCGGCAGCTCCGGCGGCGTGTGGAGCAGCGGCGCGAACTGGTCGTCCGGCGTGCCCGGCACCGGCGGCGTCACGGACGCGGTGATCACCACCGGCCGCGGGCTCATCACCGTGAACCTGGACAGCTTCCCGGTCATCCAGACGCTCACGATCGGCTCGGGCTGCACGCTGTTGCAGCCGGACAATCGCGACATGACGGTCACGGGCGTCCTCAACGACGGATTCTGGAGTCTCGGCTCGGCGGGAAGCGCCACGGACATCGCCCTCAGCGCCGACATGGGGTTCCTGGGAAGCGGCACCATCGAGCTCGGGAACAGCTCCGCCAATCGCATCCTCAGCGTGGGAGCGGTTCGTACGCTCCTGAACGGCGCCAACCACACCATCCGCGGCGCGGGACAGGTCGGCTTCAACAACACCCAGATCACCAACGACGGCGTCATCGAGGCCACCCTGCCGGTCGGCATGTGGGTGGACCAGCACAACGGCACGTCGCTGGACAACAACGGCCTCATGCGGGCCCGCGACGGTTCCTTGCTGTCGCTCTACGACTCGCCGATCGACAACGTCAACGGCGTCATCCGCGCCGAGGACGCGAGCTTCGTGACCTTCCGCTTCGGCTCGGTGACCGGCGGCACGATCGAGGCGACCGGGAGCGGCGAGTTGCGCGTGACCTCCGAAATCGGGCAGTTCAGCGACCTCACCAAGAACGGCGTCCTCCGGCAGACCGACAACGCCGACTGCTACGTCGGCGGCACGATCGTCAACAAAGGTCCGTGGATCCTGGAGTCGCTCGGGAGCTTCACCGACATCGGCCTCAACAGCCCGATCGTCACCTTCGCCGGCAACGGCTCGATCGAGATGGGGAACAGCGGCAACAACCGCGTGCTGAGCATTGCCGCATCGCGGACCCTCGTGAACAGCGCCGGCCACACCATCCGCGGCGCCGGCCAGGTCGGCTACAACAACACCGCGATCGAGAACGACGGCCTCATCGAGGCGACGTTGCCCGTGGGCCTGACGATCGACGAGCAGGATACGGTGGCCCTCAAGAACAACAGCCTGCTCCGGGCCCGCGACGGCTCGACGCTGACGTTCTACGGGTCCCCGATCGACAACGCCAACGGCGTCATCCGCGCCGAGGACGCGAGCTTCGTGACCTTCCGTTACGGCTCGGTCACCGGCGGCACGATCGAGGCGACGGGCAGCGGCGAGCTGCGCGTGACCTCCGAGGTCGGACAGCTCACGGACCTCACCAAGAACGGCATCCTCCGGCAGACCGACAACGCCGACTGCTACGTGGGGGGCACGATCGTGAACAACGGCCCGTGGTACCTCGAGTCGGCGGGAAGCTTCACCGACGTCGGCCTCAACAGCCCGACCGTCACCTTCGCGGGCAGCGGCTCGCTCGAGCTGGGCAACAGCGGCAACAACCGCGTGCTGAGCATTGCCGCATCGCGGACCCTCGTGAACAGCGCCGGCCACACCATTCGCGGCGCCGGCCAGGTCGGCTACAACAACACCGCGATCGAGAACAACGGCCTCATCGAGGCGACGTTGCCCGTGGGCCTGACCATCGACGAGCTGGACACGGTGGCCCTCAAGAACAACAGCCTGCTGCGGGCCCGCGACGGCTCGACGCTGACGTTCTACGGGTCGCCGATCGACAACGCCAACGGCGTCATCCGCGCCGAGGACGCGAGCTTCGTGACCTTCCGTTACGGCTCGGTCTCCGGCGGCACGATCGAGACGACGGGCAGCGGCGAGCTGCGCGTAACCTCCGAGGTCGGACAGCTCACGGACCTCACCAAGAACGGCATCCTCCGGCAGGCCGACAACGCCGACTGCTACGTGGGCGGGACGATCGTGAACAACGGCCCGTGGTACCTCGAGTCGGCGGGGAGCTTCACCGACATCGGCCTCAACAGCCCGACCGTCACTTTCGCCGGCAACGGCTCGCTCGAGCTGGGCAACAGCGGCAACAACCGCGTGCTGAGCGTCGGCGCGGTCCGCACCCTCGTGAACAGCGCCGGCCACACCATCCGCGGCGCCGGCCAGGTCGGCTTCAACAACACGGTCATCCACAACAGCGGTCTCATCGAGGCCGACAAAACGACGACGCTCACCATCGATCCCAACGACGGAGGGAACAACTACAGCGACGGAACGATGCGGGTGAGCGGGAGCGGCGGCATGAACATCGCCTTCGGCGCGTGGGAGAACCGCGGGCTGATGGACGTCGATGCGTCCTGTCTCCTCAGCCGCTCCGGCACCTACGTCCAGACCGACGGCGAGACCCGCGTCGACGGCATCATGACGATCACCTCCGGCAGCTACACCCAGTCGGGGGGCCTCCTGAGCGGCGACGGCACCGTGAACTCGGCGGTCTCGATCCAGGGCGGCTCGGCGTCGCCGTCGAACGCCGACGGCTCGCCGATCGGCTCGCTCTCGATCGGCGGCAACTACAGCCAGGGGAGCAACGGCGGCTACGTCGTCGACCTCGGCCTCGCGGGGAACGACGTGCTCGCGGTGAGCGGGAACGCGGCCCTGGGCGGGGCGCTGCAGGTGCGGCTGGTGGCGCCGTTCCTGCCGCTGCCGGGGCAGGAGTTCACAATCCTGACGGCCGCGAACATCAACGGCGTCTTCGGCTGCGTCAAGTTCCCCAACGCCGGGGCCGGCTACTTCCACCTGGTCTACTCGCCGACGAGCGTGAAGCTGGTGGTCGACAACTTCGCGACGACGGGTGCGGACCTGAACTTGCGGACCTCGACGGGGACGGGAAGGTGAACGGCGTGGACCTGGCGATCCTGCTGGGCGAATGGGACTGAGCGACTCGACGCTCTGACGTGCGTGAATCACCACCGGCCGCCGAGGACTTCCTCGGCGGCCGGTGCGTTTGGGTCTGACCGGAGGGGGAATTGTTGCGGCGCATCGAAGGGGCCATCCGGCTCACGAGGATGTGGGGCGGCGATCTTCTCGGACAAGTCGGGAATTCGATCGGTGCGAGCGTCCGGTTCGGTCGCGGCCTCCCATTCGAGAGTCGGTCGCCCCTGTCCCGATCGCCCCCTGTCCCGATTCCCTGCGCCGCAGGAATTCACGCCCCATCCGCTCACGAGAGGACCACCCATGCGTTCCACGTCACGACCGCTCTTCATCCTGACCCTTGCCGCGGTGACCTCCGCCGCCGACGCGGGCGTCACTTCCTCCTGGATCGGCCGATCCGGGGGGAGCTGGAGTTCTCCCGCGAATTGGACCGCCGGGGTTCCCGGGACCGGTTCCGTGACCGATGCCGTCATCACGACGGGCCGCAATCCGCTTGAGGTGACCGAGGATGGCTTCTACTCCATCGCGACGCTGACGATCGGCGCTGGATGCACCCTGAACCAGATTAACGACCGCGACCTGAGCATCACTGGACTCGTCAACGACGGCGTGTGGAAGCTCAGCTCGGTGGGCAACGGCACCGACATCCAACTGAACGCCGACCTCTTCTTTGATGGCTCGGGCGCCCTTGACATGGGGAACAGCCCGTCGAACCGGATCTACAGCATCGGCGTGGCCCGCACCCTGGTGAATACGGCGACGCACACCATCCGAGGGTCAGGCACCGTCGGCCTGAATAACACCGGGATCGTGAACGACGGCCTCATCGAGGCGATCGGCTCGAACGGCCTCTTCATCGACATCGCCGACAACAAGACCCTGGACAACAACGGCCTGATGCGGGCGACGTCCGGCTCGAGCCTGACGCTCTACGCCTCGCCGGTGGACAACACCGACGGCGAGATCCGCGCCGAGGACGGCAGCCAGGTCTGGCTGCGGTGGGGCAGCATGTCCGGCGGGCTGCTGAAGTCGGTCGGGACGGGCGCCTTCCTCTTCACGCCGGAGACCTGCACCTTCGGCGACGTGACGCTCGACGGCACCGCGTACATGCCCAACGACGCGGACGTCATCCTGACCGGGACCATCACCAACCAGGGCACGTGGCAACTCGCATCCGCGGGAAACGGGACGGACATCGAGCTGAATGCGCCGATCGTCACCTTCGCCGGTCCCGGCCAACTGCTGCTCGGGAACAGCCCGTCGAACCGGATCTACAGCATCGGCACGGCTCGCACGCTGGTGAATGGCGTCGGCCACTCGATCGTCGGCGGCGGCACCGTCGGGTTCAACAACACCCAGTTTCAGAACAAGGGACTCATCGAGGCGAACCAGTCCTCTGGGATGTGGATCGACCCGTGGGACGGCGGTCAGAGCTGGAACGAGGGCACGATGCGCGTGAGCGGCGGCGGAAGCATGAACATCGCCTTCGGCGCGTGGGAAAACCGCGGGCTGATGGACGTCGATGCGTCCTGTCTCCTCAGCCGCTCCGGCACCTACGTCCAGACCGACGGCGAGACCCGCGTCGACGGCACCATGACGATCACCAGCGGCAGCTACACCCAGTCGGGGGGCCTCCTGAGCGGCGACGGCACCGTGAACTCGGCGGTCTCGATCCAGGGCGGCTCGGCCTCGCCTTCGAACGCCGACGGCAGCGAGCTCGGCTCGCTCGCCATCAACGGGACCTACAGCCAAGGCAGTAACGGCGGCTACGTCGTCGACCTCGGCCTCGCCGGGAACGACCTCCTCACGATCAGCGGCAACGCGACGATCGGCGGCGCCCTGCAGGTCCGCCTCGTCGGTCCATTCCTGCCGCTGCCGGGACAGGAATTCACGATCCTCACCGCCGCCAACATCAACGGCGTCTTCGGCTGCGTGAAGTTCCCGAATGCCGGGGCCGGCTACTTCCACCTGGTCTACTCGCTGACGAGCGTGAAGCTGGTGGTCGACAACTTCGCGACGACGGGTGCGGACCTGAACTTCGACGGCGTGGTCGGCGCCGACGACCTCGCGGTGCTGCTGGGGTCATGGGGGAATGAGCCGTGCAACAAC